>NZ_CM178736.1:0-320000 GCF_058681355.1 Brevundimonas sp. AVps31
TTCGCCGTTCGACGACAATGTGCTGGTCCACCGCTACATCGACGACGCCGCCTCCCTGGGGCGAAAGACCGAGTCGCTGAACGGCAAGCTGGCCGCCGTGGCCGACGGCTTCCTCGGCGACGACTGGCGCTGGACCGCGACCGGCAGCTACGAGCGCACCGAGACCGACACCACCACCGGCCGCGGCTACGGCCTGACGCCGTTCCAGACCCGTCTGGACGCCGGCGACGCCACCGCCAATCCGTTCGCCGCCCTGAACCCGGCCGACTTCACCCGCACCCCCAACGACACGGCCAACTCGGTGTCCCAGCTGCTGAGCGCCGAGGTCGTGCTGAACGGCGACCTCTACGACCTGCCCGCCGGCGCCATCTCCTCGACCTTCAAATTCGGCGCCGACACCCGCGTTCTGGACTCGACCAGCACGCGCAACAGCCTGACCACCGACCGTTCGGAATCGCGCGACCGGGGCAATGTCCAGGGCACCTTCAGCCTGCCGATCGCCAGCCGCCGCAACGGCGTGCTGCCCGCGCTGGGCGACCTGTCGCTCAACGCCACCGTCGGTTACGAGCAGCTCTCCGACTTCGGCGGCCTGCCCAGCTTCAACCTGGGTGTGAACTGGTCCCCGATCGAGAAACTGTCCTTCCTCGCCAGCTATGCGGACGAGCAGGGCGCGCCCAGCATCGGCCAGCTGAACGATCCGGTCATCGTCACCGCCAATGTGCCCGTGTTCGACTTCGCTACCGGCCAGACTGTTCTCGTCAGCCAGACGACCGGCGGCAATCCGGACCTCAACTCCGACAACCGTCACGTCTGGCGGGTGGGCGGCACCTGGCGTCCGATCACCGGTCAGGACCTGTCGATCCAGTCGACCTGGACCTACAGCCGCACCGACGACTACCTGGCCTCCTTCCCGGCCATCACCCCGGACCTCGAGGCCGCCCTGCCGGGCCGCTTCACCCGCTCGACGGTTATCGAACCGGGCCAGACCGTTGGCGCCCTTCTCGCCGTCGACTCCCGGCCGCTGAATTTCGACAGCTACGAGCGTCAGGACATCCGCACCGGCGTCAACTACTCGCGCGCCTTCGGCAAGCCGAACCCCGTGGCGGCGAACCAGTCTCCCCTGCCCGGCATGCCCGGCGGCGCGCGTCCGCCGCGCGGCGGCGGCGGCGGCGGCATGCAGGTCCGCGTCGAGGGCGGTGGTCCCGGCGGCGGCGGCGGCCCGATCCGCATGGGCGGCGGCGGTCGCGGCGGGCCGGCGATGCAGCCCGGTCAGGGCCGCTTCAACATCTCGCTCTATCACACGGCCCGTCTGCAGGAGGAGATCACCATCGCCGACGGCCTGCCGATCATCGACCTGCTGAACGGCGGCGCGACCTCGGCCTCCGGCGGCAGCCCGCGCAACGAGCTGCAGCTGGTCACCGGCGTGTTCCGCAACGGCTTCGGCGGCTTCATGTTCGCCACCTGGCGCGAGGGCACCACGGTCAACGGCGGCACGGGCCCGGACATCACCTTCGCGGATCGCACGACGGTGAACCTGAACCTGTTCATGGACCTGAACCAGCGCACCGACCTGATCGCGAAATATCCGATCCTGAAGGGCACGCGCATCCAGTTCGGCGTCCAGAACCTGTTCGACAGCCGCCCCGAGGCTTCCACCTCGTCCGGCGACCTGCCGCTCAACTACCAGTCCGACTACCTCGACCCCCAGGGCCGCGTGGTCAGCCTGACGCTGCGCAAGATCCTCTTCTAGGCTTTAAGGCAGTAGGCAGTAGGCAGTAGGGCGACCCAGCGCGAGGCCATCGTCGCTTCCTACTGCCTACTGCCTACTGCCTACTGCCTACTGCCTACTGCCCCTTCCGCCCCCACCGCCGCTTCGGCTCCTCGCCGTTGGCCTTGGCGGTGATCTCCTTCAGCTTGCGCCCCTGCATGGATGACAGGGCCTGGCCGGGCGCGCCCAGTTCGGGGTCGCCGAAGGCGCGGCCGTGGGTCTTCACCCGCTCCGAGACCGAGTCCAGGAACTCGCCCTCCCATTCGGACAGCGAAACGCCCGCCTTCTCTGCCGAGCGGCGGGCGCGCTTCAAGGCGTTGAGGGCCGCACGCTGCGCGGCCTTCCTCTGGGCTTCGAAGGGACTTGGCGGCGGTTTCCGTTTCACGCAGGTTCTGGGTTCTAGGGGCGAGGTTCTAGGGGAACGACCCTCGCCGCCCCTTCGGACAATCCCTGGAACCTAAAACCTGGAACCTGAAACCTAAAGCTCCCCCAGCGCCGACAGGTACAGGTCCAGGATAGCATCCTCTTCCTGACGCTTGGCCTTGTCCTGCTTGCGGATGCGGATGACCTTGCGCAGGATCTTGACGTCATAGCCCTCGCCCTTGGCCTCGGCGAAGACCTCCTTCATGTCCCCCATGACGGCCTGTTTGTCCTCTTCCAGGCGCTCCAGCCGCTCGATGATGGAGCGCAGGCGGCCCTGGGCGGTGGCGGTCAGGACGTCGGGCGACGAGTCGAAGGTGGCGTCATCGGCCATGGGAAAACTCCGTGGAAAGGAAACTGGCCCCGGCCTCGCCCGAAGGCGGCGGGAGCGATCTTGCGTTTCGACGCTAACCACGCCGAAGCCGGCGACTCAACGCCGGACGCGAAAAAGGCTGCGGACAAAATCCGCAGCCCTTTCGAAAACCGGCTTCGCGCTCAAGCAGCGAGCGACCGCGTCGCTCGCGTTAGCGCAAAAAGCGTTCTCAGCCCTGCTTGGCTTTGAAGCGCGGGTCGGTCTTGTTGATCACGTACACGATACCCTTGCGGCGCACGACCTTGCAGTCGCGGTGGCGGGTCTTGAGCGACTTGAGCGAGCTGCGGACCTTCATGGTCTTCGTCCTGGGGCAAATCAAAATAGAAAAGCCGCGGGCGGACCTGCGGCGGAGCGGTGCGTATAGAGACGACTCGGTGAGAGGTCAACGGGGATATGGCCGGCGGCGTCCCTCCCCGTCGCGCAGCGATGGTCAGGGGGGACCGCGAAGCGGCCTCCCCCGTCTCCTCCCCGTCGCGCAGCGATGGGGAGGGGGACCGCGAAGCGGTGGAGGGGCTCTTCACCCCAGGCGCTGCTGTGCGGCCGAACGTATCGAGACCAGAACGCCATCCAGATTGGTCCGCACCTCTTCCGCGGCGATCCTGAACACGGCCAGCCCCTGGCTTTCCAGCCACACGGTCCTGCGACGGTCATGTTCCATGCGGTCAGGATATGAATGGCTCGCGCCGTCGACCTCGACCCCGAGCTTCGCTTCGGCGCAGTAGAAGTCCAGCACATAGGGACCTACCGGGTGCTGGCGACGAAATTTCAGACCCGCCAGAGCCCGACGACGCAAGCAGACCCAAAGCCGGGCCTCCGGTGGCGTCAGGGCGCGACGCTGGACCCGCGCTCGCGAGACAGAACCTTCGGACCTCAAGACCCCCTCCACCGCTTCGCGGTCCCCCTCCCCATTGCTCCGCAACGAGGAGGAGACGTCAAGGCGATGCCTATTCAAGGTGAGCAGAGTGAGGAGGTTTCGCGCACCGCGTCCCGCGCTCAAGCAGCGAGCGACCGCGTCGCGAGCGCTAGCGCCACTAAGAATCCAGAGATCGCTCCGCGATCTCTGGAGGCCTGGCCTCCGAGTTGAACGGAGGGTCTGCGGAGTTGCACCTCCGCCGCGTAGCCCCTCCGCCACCAGGCCGTATCAGAGGACCCTCGTCCCTACGCCCGCCGCCCTCACCGTTCCAACAACAAAGAGGGTTAATGACGCCGGCAGGCGAACCGAACGGCAACGCTTTCTCCATCCGGGCGCTTTATGGCGAAGGGACGTCTCGCGTACTTGTTATGAGGGCGTCGGCCACGGGGACAC
Source organism: Brevundimonas sp. AVps31 (assembly GCF_058681355.1). Lineage (NCBI taxonomy): Bacteria > Pseudomonadati > Pseudomonadota > Alphaproteobacteria > Caulobacterales > Caulobacteraceae > Brevundimonas > Brevundimonas sp. AVps31. The sequence continues at coordinate 3,868 of NZ_CM178736.1, forward strand.
TAGACTCACCATCATGCGTATCAGCCTCCGCCTTCTCCTGCTCGGAACCGTCGCCGCCTGCGCGCCCATGCTGCCGGAGCCGCCGCTGCCGGCGATGCCCGCGCCTGCCCCGTCGCAGCCCGCGCCGGCCCCGACGCCCGCAACGCCGTCGCCGAGTTCGCCGGTCGTCGATCAGGCCGGGTTCGAGGGCTGGAAACAGGGCTTCCTGACCCGCCACGGCGGCGTCCGCCGGGCCCAGTACGAGCGCGAGATGGCGGGCCTGACGCCCGACCCCTCCGTCATCCGTCTGGACCGCAACCAGCCCGAGTTCAGCCGCCCCGCCGGCGCCTATGTCCAGAACGCCGTCACCGCCACCCGTATCGCCCAGGCCCGCCAGCGCACCGATCGCGTGCCGTGGGAGGTGGTCCAGCGCTATGGCGTGCCGTCCGAAATCCTCGTCGGCATCTGGGCCCAGGAATCCTCCTTCGGCCAGGTCCAGGGCACCCAGGACGTGATCCGCTCGCTGGCGACGCTCGCCTTCGACGGCCGCCGTCGGGACTGGGCCGAGACACAGCTGAAACATGCCCTCGACATCGTCGTGGACGGCAAGCGCGCCCGCGCGGGCCTGAAAGGCAGCTGGGCCGGGGCCATGGGCCAGACCCAGTTCATGCCCGACAACTATCTGAATCTCGGCGTCGATCAGGGTAACGACGGCGTGGTCGACATCTGGGGCGACGACGCCGACGCCCTGGCCTCGGCCGCCAACCTGCTGGCCCAGGCGGGCTGGAAGCGCGGCCAGACCTGGGGCTACGAAGTCACCCTGCCCGCCAATTTCGACTATGCCGAAGCCGAGGGCCCGAAACACGACTGGCGCTACTGGGCGGCCAGGGGCGTCACCCTGTCCGCCGGCGGCCAGCCGAACGGCGCTGAAGCCGCCGAGGAGGCGACCATCCTGCTGCCGCAGGGCGCGCGTGGCCCGGCCTTCCTCGCCCTGCCGAACCACTATGTCATCCGCCGCTACAACAACTCGGTCAGCTACGCCCTGGCGATCGGCCTGACCGCCGACGGCATCCAGGGCAAGCCGGGACTGGTCAAGGCCTGGCCGGACGACGCCTCCCTGTCGCGGGAACAGCGCATCGGCGCCCAGACCGCCCTGACCCGCCTCGGGTTCGACACCCAGGGCGTCGACGGCGTCATCGGCGCCAACACCCGCGCCGCCCTGCGCCGCTGGCAGATCGCCAACAACCGCCTCGCCGACGGCTACCTCACCGCCGACCTCGCCGACGAACTGATCCGCCGCGGCGGCTAAAGCCACAGCCTCACCTCTCCATCGCCCCTTCAAGGCGATGGAGAGGACAGATCGGCGCGCCAGCGTCGATCAGGTGAGGGCGGCTCCGTCGAGGCCGGACAAATCTCGAACACCGGTGTCCGCGGCCCCTCACCCGCCCCCCGCGCCGCCCCCACCTGATCGCTGCGCGATCGGTCCTCCCCATCGCCTCGAAGGGGCGATGGAGAGGTGAACCGGCCACTCCGTCCTCCAAAAATACGCGGGAGTTCATCCCGAACCCGCACATCCCGACCAGCTAACTCTCTGACTCCGCACCCCGATAAAATCCCCCAGCGTCATCTTCCCGCCTGAGGAAGCCCCCGCCGCACACTCAACCCATCCCGTCGATGGGGAGGGCGTCGGATCCACGCTTCTCGACGACGGCGGGCTGTGGTTGAGCGATGAAGCCTGCGCGATGGAGAGTGCAGGGGTCCTCGTCGGGCAGGGAGGGATCCTGCCCGCTTGCTCGCCGCGCTGCCTGTGGAGCGGGCCGATGACGATTGATCGTTATGTCCGCCCCGCGTCGGTCGTCGGCAACGGCGTCGGCGGATGATCCGGCAAGGCTCCAACAGGAGGGCCGCCAGCCGGAGGGCGCGCGTCCAACGGCCACGCGGGACGTCGATCTCGTCGAAACGGTAAACCTATCAAAACACCGGGCGAGGCCCGGCGTCCCGCGCCCTTCCCATCCCCGCTTCAGGCCGAAGCGGCCAAAAGTCATGCCCGGGCCTCACCTCTCCATCGCCCCTTCAAGGCGATGGAGAGGACAGATCGGCGTCTTCGCCGATCAGGAGAGGGCGGCGCCGTCAGGGCCGGAGCGGTCCCGAACCCCGGCGCCGGCGGCCCATCACGCCCCCCGACCCCGGCCCACGCACATGATCGTTGTTAACCCGCCTCACCTTCGCTAGGCGTTTTCAAACACTACGCTGTCGCTATGCAGGAGCCGCCATGTCCCGGTTTGAAGGCACGTCGAACTATATCGCCACCGACGACCTCAAGATCGCGGTGAACGCCGCCGTCGCCCTCGAACGGCCCCTGCTGATCAAGGGCGAGCCCGGGACCGGCAAGACCGTGCTGGCCTATGAGATGGCCAGGGCCCTGAACGCCCCGCTCATCACCTGGCACGTCAAGTCGACGACCAAGGCCCACAACGGCCTGTACGAATATGACGCCGTCAGCCGCCTGCGCGACAGCCAGCTGGGCGATCCCCGGGTCAACGACGTCCGCAACTATCTGAAGAAGGGCAAGCTGTGGGAGGCCTTCACCTCCCCCGTCCGCCCCGTCCTGCTGATCGACGAGATCGACAAGGCCGACATCGAATTCCCCAACGACCTGTTGCAGGAACTCGACCGCATGGAGTTCTACGTCCAGGAGATCGACGAGACGATCCGCGCCGAAATCCGGCCCGTCGTGGTCATCACCTCGAACAATGAGAAGGAGCTGCCCGACGCCTTCCTGCGCCGCTGCTTCTTCCACTACATCCGCTTCCCCGACGTCGAGACGATGAAGGACATCGTCGAGGTCCACTTCCCCGGCATCAAGGGCCGGCTGGTGTCCGAGGCGCTCAAGACCTTCTACGAGATCCGCGACACACCGGGCCTGAAGAAGAAGCCCTCGACCTCGGAACTTCTGGACTGGCTCAAACTCCTCCTCGTCGAGGACATCGACGCCGAGACCCTGCGCGAAAAGACGCCCAACAAGCTGATCCCGCCGCTGCACGGCGCCCTGCTGAAGAACGAGCAGGACGTCCACCTGTTCGAACGTCTGGCCTTCCTCGGCCGCCGCGACGGCGGTCGCCCCGGAAGCTGAGCCGCACGGGTGACGCCGCGCCTGAATCTGTGCAGTCTGGTCAGCGAGGGTCCGGGGGGACGCGATGACGCAATCGAACAGACCACGGCGCGCCGACGCGCGCGCCGGACAGGCTTCGCCGCAATCGCGGCCGGGTGTCGTCACGCCGGTTACCGCGATTTCACTGGATTCGCCGCCCCCGAAGCGCAGGATGCCCGTGACTTGAGGACCACGACCATGCCCACCCGCTCCATCCTCCTGACCGCTGTCTGCGCCCTCGCCGCGCTGACGACCGCCTGTGACGATCGCGGCGTCAGCATCACCGCCACCCGCACCGAGAACAATGACGCCAAGGGCGTGCTGACCGTCGTCGAAACCCTGCAATGTCCCCAGACCATGGGGTCCCTCACGCGCAAGGGCTCCGCCACCGAAGGCGGCAAGGTCTGCACCTACACCGGCCCCAAGGGCGCCGAGGTCACGCTCCAGCTCGTCGCGCTGGACGGCAAGACCCCGCCGCAGGTGCTGAAGGGCTACGAGGACCGCCTGTCCGCCAGCCTGCCGATGGCGGTCGCCCGCCTGAACGCCGACGAGGCGCGCCGCGACGCTGAAGAGGCCCGGGCCGACGCTGAACAGGCCCGCGCCGACGCCGATCAGGCCCGCGCCGACGCCGACGCGTCCCGCACGGGCGACCACGCCTCGGTTCGCGCCCCCGGCGTCGCCATTGAGGCCAATGACAATGACGCCAGCGTCCGCCTGCCCGGCATGCGGATCGAGACCCGGGGCGATCAGGCCAGCGTTCGCATCGGCGGTCTCCACATCGACGCCAATGACACCGAGGGCACGGTGAACATCAACGGGACCGACAGCGGCGACAACGTCAGCGTCCGCTCCCGCAACGACAGCACCGAAGTCCGCGCCGTCGCTTCCGGACAGGCGACCCGGGCCAACTGGATCCTGACCGACAACCGCGCCTCGACCGAGGGCTGGCGCATGGTCGGCTACGAGGCGCGCGGCCCCGTCGGCGGCCCTCTCGTGGTCGCCACCTTCCGCTCCCGCGACCGCAACCGGGGCCGGGCCTTCGAGGACGCCAGGGATCTGGTGGCGCTAAACGTCGGGGAATAACCACCCGGAACTCTTGATCGCGGGGGCGCGATGCTCCACCACATCCAGCCGATTGAACTGGATAACGCCTTGGCTTCCGCTCCCCGATCCTCGTCGAAAGCTGCGCCCCGCGCCTGGCAGCGCATGCTGTCCGGCCGCCGCCTCGACCTGCTCGACCCGTCGCCCTTCGACATCGAGATCGAGGACATCGCCCACGGCCTGGCCCGCGTCGCCCGCTGGAACGGCCAGACGGTCGGCGAGCACGCCTTCTCGGTCGCCCAGCACTCCTGCGTCGTCGAGGAGATCGCCGCCCACATCCGGCCGGGGCTGGAGCCGAAATGGCGTCTCGCCGCCCTGCTCCACGACGCCTCCGAATACGTCATCGGCGACATGATCTCGCCGTTCAAGGCGGCGTTGGGCGTCAACTACAAGGCCTTCGAGGCCCGGCTGGAAGCCGCCATCCACCTGCGCTTCGCCCTCCCGCCCAAGAACCCGGTCGAGATCAAGACCCTGATCAAGAAGGCCGACGTGGCCTGCGCCTATTTCGAAGCCACCCAGCTGGCGGGCTTCAGCAAGGCCGAGAGCCTGACCATCTTCGGCGCCCCGCCCGCCGGCTACGACCTGATCATCGACCCCCTGCCCGCCCCGGTCGCGCAGCAGCGCTATCTCGAGCGCTACCGCGTGCTGGCCGAGGCCGTCGGCCTGATCTCCGCCCCCGACGCCTGGCACACCGAATAGCCATGGGCGAACAGGGCGTCCGCATCGGCCTGTCGGCCGTGGTCATCGCACTCCGGGACGGACGGGCCTGCGTCCTGACCACCCCCGGCGACGACGGTTCCGCCGCCCTGCCCTTCGGCCCCTTCGACCCGACCCGGGACCGCACCTTCGAACTGGCCCTGCGCGCCTTCGTCACCGCCCAGACCGGCTTCCGCCTCGGCTTCGTCGAGCAGCTCTACACCTTCGGCGACCTCGGCCGCGCCAGTCCCCGCGCCACGCCGGGTCCCGAGGACCACCGGGAGGTTTCGGTCGGCTATCTGGCCCTGACCGCCGACGCCGCCGACGCGCCCGCCGCCGAGGCCCGCTGGACGCCGGTGCTGGACTTCTTCCCCTGGGAGGACCGCCGCGACGGCGCCGCCGCCTGCCAGACCGTGCTGATCGACGGCCTGCGCGTCTGGGCCGCCGGGGACGCCCGCCGCGCCGCCCGCATCGACGCCCTGTTCGCCGCCGCACCCGGTCAGCGCTGGACCGAGGGCCGGGTGCTGGAACGCTACGAACTGCTCTACGAGGCCGGACTGGTCGCCGAGGCCGCCCGCGATCTCGACAGGACGCCGCCGGCCGCCGCCCCGGGCCTGCCGATGGTCTCTGACCACCGCCGCATCCTGGCCACCGCCCTGGGGCGTCTGCGCAGCAAGCTGAAATACCGACCGGTCCTGTTCGACCTGATGCCCGAGACCTTCACCCTGTCCGGCCTGCAGGCCGCCGCCGAGGCCGTGGCGGGCCTGTCGCTGCACAAGCAGAATTTCCGCCGCGGGGTGGAGCGGACCGGCCTGGTCGAGGCCACGGGCCGTCTCTCGGCGGCCACCGGCGGCCGCCCCGCCGAGCTTTTCCGCGTCGTCGCCGGCGACCTGTCCAGCGGCGAGGCGCTCGGCCTTCCGCTTCCCACCCTGCGCTGACGATTTTCCTCAAATCGCCGCTTGCGGCGCAGGGCCTCCCCCATTAGAGAAGCCGCTCGCTCGACCAAAAGCGTATCGGCCCCGCGGAGAGGTGGCAGAGTGGTCGAATGTACCGCACTCGAAATGCGGCGTGCCTTTACGGGTACCGTGGGTTCGAATCCCACCCTCTCCGCCATTCGCCACAGCCCCAAATCCCTGATTCAGCCGCCCCGCGGCCCACCCCGACGCGGCGGTCCATGGCCTGACGTGCGCACCTTCCAGGCGCCGTCCTGGTACGCCAGTGCCCTAATCTGGGACGCCCGGACATGGCTATCCCGTCCACTCTCGTGCAAACAGGCGCGGGGGACATACACGTGCTGGCTGAACATTTACGCACCAGGCTGATCGAACGCGGCGATCAGGCTGTGGTCACGGTCTGCGGCGGCCGGACCGGTCAGCCGGATCAGGTGCTGACCGGCCGACAACTCCATGAGGCGGCCCGGGCCCGCGGCGCCGCCCTGCTGGCGATCCGGAGCCCGGAAGACGGCCCGCTGGCGCTGGTCATGCCGTGCGGAGCGGACTTCGTCATCACCCTGCTCGGCGCCCTGTACGCGGGCTTCACGGCGGCGGCGGCGGCCGCGCCGCGACCCGGCGTCCAGACCGTGCGGTTCAACCAGATCATCAGCGACTGCGCGCCCGCCGCGATCCTCTGCGCGAATGGCCTGGCGGACCGCATCGAAACCGCCCTCGCCTCCGGCGGGGTCAGAGGACTGGCCGTCATCGATGTCCAGACGCTGGAGACGGGCGGAGCGCCCGCGGAAATGCCGGTCCGCAGCGGCGGCGAGATCCGTCCGGCCATCCTGCAGTACACCTCCGGATCCACCCGATCGCCCAAGGCCGTCGCGCTGTCCGGCGCGGACATCATCGCCAATGCCGGGCTGGCCAATGGCACCTGGGGGCTGGATCGGGACGGCGTCGTCCTCAGCTGGCTGCCGCATTTCCATGATCTGGGCCTGATGGGCGGGATCTTCTACCCGATCCTCGCCGGCGCCCGGACGGTGCTGCTCGATCCCCTGCAGATGATCCAGCGGCCGGAGCGCTGGTTGCGTCTCATCAGCGAGCATCGCGCCACCTTCAGCGGCGGCCCGGCCTTCGCCTTCTCGCACTGTCTGCAGAACATCACCGAGGCCCAGTGCGAGGGGCTCGACCTGTCCAGCTGGCGAAGCGCCTTCTGCGGCGCCGAGCCCGTGCCGGCCTCGCTCCTCGCGGCCTTCCGTACCCGCTTCGCGCCCTGGGGCCTGAACCCCAACGCCGTATTCGGCTGCTACGGCCTGGCCGAGTTCACCCTGATGGTGGCCGGCGGAAACCCCCGCCTCCTCGATGATCGGCCTCGGCCGCCGCCCGGCTGTGGCGACATCGAGCCCTGTCGCATAGCCCCCGAGATGGATGACCAGTTGCGGCTGGTCGATCCCGAAACCCGGCGAATCGCAGCGCCCGGCGAGGCCGGTGAGATCTGGGTCCGGGGGCCCTCGATCGCGCAGGGCTATCGCAACGAGCCGCTGGAAGCGGCGGCGGCGTTCAATGTCGCGCTCGGAGACGAAAACGCCCGGGGCGAATGGCTCAGGACCGGCGACGTCGGCGTCCGCCAGGGGCATTGGCTGTATGTCACCGGGCGGCTCAAGGACCTGCTGTTCGCCAACGGCCGCAAGATCCCGGCGACGGACGTGGAGTGGCTGGCCGGAGAGCAGGATCAGGCGCTCAATCCCATGGCGGCGGCCGCGCTGATGCCGGACGACCTCGCCACCGGCAAGGCGATCCTGCTGATCGAAGTCAAACGCCGGGAGCGCATCGAGGACGATCTGGCCACCGGAACCCTGATCCGGCGCGCCGTGGCGGGCGCGTGGGGGATCGATCTGACGGACATCCGGATCCTGCCCAGCGGCGCCCTGCCCCGCACCAGCAGCGGCAAGGTGCAACGGCGTCTGCTGGCCAAGGCCTGGCGTGACGGACGGATCGAGGAGGCGCTCCAGTGACGGCGGCCAGCCTCGAACACAGCCCGCGGGCGCCGGCCGGGCCCCGTCCGGACCGCACCCGTTTCGTCGTCGAGACGGCGGACGAGGCGATCGCGGTCTTCCGGGATCGCGCCTGGGGCGTGACGGCGGTCCTGCCCTATCTGCAGAAACTTCAGGCGGAGACCGGCGAAGACCTGTCCCTGCTGACCGACGCCGCGCGCGCCTCGCTGATCTATCAGACGGACGCCGACCACCTGATGACCCGCCGGGCGCTGGCGGCCTTTCTCAGCCCGGTCGGGGTGGAGCGCTGGACCCCGGCCATCGACAGCCACATCCGGTCGGTCCTTGATCGATTGGCCGCGCATCCGGCGCCGGATCTGGTGCGCGACTTCTCGGACCCTCTGTTCGTCGCCTGCATGCGCGACGTCTTCGGCCTGGCGATCCCGGATGAGGCGGCCTTCCTGCGCCATATCTACCAGGCGCGGGTGTTCACCGAACCCCTGTTGCGCCTGCGGGATCTGCTGGCCGTTCAGGACGGCTACAGACACCTCATCGCCGCGGCCGCGGGACCGGTGGCGGCGTCCGCCGACCCTGATGCTCCGCCGCCGCTGATCCGGGCTCTGGCCAGGGGCAAGCTGCCCGTCGGCGTGGGCGATGCGACCCTGATCGCGTCCATCACGGTCGCCGCCCACACGGCGGCCGAGTCGTTGGCCTTCGCCCTGTGGGGCCTGCTCAAGGACGGGGCGCCGACCTGGGGCTCCGTCGCCGACGTGGGCTGGGCGGAGTCGCATCTGGACGGGGTCATCCGCGACTACCCCTCGACGCTCCGGCTGTACCGCGTCGCGCGGACCGGGACGATGCTGAACGGCAAGCCGGTGCAGCCCGGCGATCTGGCGGCGCTGGACATTCCGGCGGTCAACCGGTCGCTGTGTCCGCACGCGGCCCAGGACGGCGGCAAGACCTCGCTGTCATTTGGCGACGGCGTGCACAAATGCCCCGGCATGGCCCTGGCCCGGCTGATGCTACGCCGGGCCCTGCCGATGATTGCGACGCGCTTCCCTGACCTGCGGCTGGACGAGGCGGGCGTGCGGATCGAGCGGACCCATATGGTGCAGGCGCCCACCGCCTTGCCCTGCCGTCTGACACCGCCTCTCAAGCGCCGCTCCGCGCGGCTGTGGGAGATCACCGAGCCCCGAATTGCCCGGGCCGTGGCCGTGGATGATGTGCGCTTCAGCCCGCCCGGCATGGAACCGCACCTGATCGCGCTTCAGGAGGCCAGCGGGCGCGACCTGTCGACCGCGATCCGGGTCGCCCGCAACGCCCCCTTCTTCCAGTCCGGCCCTCGTCATACGCGCATGCGTCTGCTGGGATTTGAGGCCTTGGGCTCCAACCGCCTCATCGCCTGGACGCCGTTGATCGACGCGGAGATCGACCGCGCACTGCAGGCGCTGGAAGGACGAACCGACGCCGATCTGGTCACCGATTTCTGCGAGCCGCTGTTCCGGGCGGTCTGTCAGCCGATCATGGGGCTCAGGCCGCGTGACCCGGCGGTCTTCAATCCGCTCGCTCCCCTGCTTCAGGAGGTGCTGGAGCCGCTGCGATCCCTGCGCGCCATCCTGAAGGTTCAGGCCATGGTCGATACCCTGCTGGGACAGTTCGACGAAGACCCGGCCGGCCTCGTCAGCGACGGGCCGACCTCCCTGCTGTCCCATCTCGCCGCCAGCGGCTGGGAAGAGATGGACGCCGAGGATCGCAAGGCCTTCGTGCTGGTCCTCTACGGCGCCAGCTTCAACGTGTCCCACACCCTCGCCAACGCGATCCTCGCCCTCGCCGCGGCGCCCGCAGACCAGCGTGGCGATCCCGCGGATCCGGCCTGGATGACGGCGCACCTCGACGCGCGGATCGTGCCCGCCGCGGCGTCCCCGCGCTTCATCTACCGGATCGCACGCGCGGAGGGAGAGATCGACGGCGTCGCCTTCCAGCCCGGCGACACGATGCAGTTGCAACTGGCGGACATCAACCGCGACCTCGGCGCGGGCCATCTGGCGTTCGGCCACGGCCTGCACCGCTGCATCGGCGCGGCCCTGTCGCGCATCCTGATCCGGAAAGCCGTGCCTGCGCTGTTCGCCCGCTATCCCGACCTTCGGTTCACCGGCGGACAGCCCCGGTATGTCGAGAATTCCCAGACGGTCATCCTGGCCGAACTTCCCTGTCGTCTCCGTTGATCTTCCAGAGTGTGAAAGTGCGTCCATGACCAAGCCGACCGTCGAACAGGTGACTGACTTCCTGCGCACTCACGTCAGCCAGCGGACCAAGGTCCCGGCCGAGCAGATCCTGGGCTCGACCGTGCTGGTCGACTTCGGTCTGGAATCCATCGACGCGGTGCTGATCTCGGGTCACATCGAGGACGAGTTCCAGATCGAGGTCGAGCCCTCGCTGATGTTCGAGTTCCAGACGCTGGACGAGGTCGCGGCGGCGGTCGTGGCGCTGTTCGACAAGCCGTGAGTCGCTTCCATCTGGGCCTGTCGACGTCAGGGCATGATCCAGCCCTGGCCATCGTGGACGAGACAGGCGGCATCCGCTTCGCCGAGGCCACCGAACGCTTCATCCAGGACAAGCGCGCCTGGGGCGCGGCGCCGGATCACGTCGGCCATCTGGAAAGCGCGCTGGCCGCCGTCGGGTTTGACGCCGCCGCCGACGAACTGGTCGTTTCGACCAGCTGGGCGCGGGTCAAGGCTGACCTGCCGGTGTCGGTTTCAAACGCCCTCCTGCCCGGCTCGGACGGATTGTGGCTGCGCGGCCTGCAAGCCCATGCGCAGGCCGCCGCCGGCGACTCCCTGCTGCGCCTCGGTCTGGCCGAGACCGCGCCCGATGTCCGCCACTTCGACCATCATCTGTCTCACGCGGTCGCCGCCTGCAGCAGCGCCCCGTTCGCCGACGGCCTGTGCCTCGTCATCGACGGAGAGGGAGAGGTCGGGGCCGCCAGCCTGTTCCGCCTCCGCGAGGGCCGGCTCAAGCGACTGTGGCGTTCGTGGGGACCGGGAAGTCTCGGCACCTTCTACGCCTGGCTGACCGGCCTGTGCGGTTTCGACTGGCGCGCGGGCGAAGAATGGAAGGTCATGGGCCTGGCCGCCTTCGGCACGCCGGACGAAGGTCTGGTGGACGCGCTGGAAACGATGCTCAACATCGTCGACGGTCGTCCTCAACTGCCGGAACAGGCGATCATTGACGCCGTGGTCGCCCGCGCCAGACCCCATGCGCGCGCCCCCTCGGATCCCATCCAGCAGGCGGCCGATCTGGCCGCCAGTGGTCAGGCCGCCTACGCCAGACTGGTCGATCGCATCCTGCAGAGCTGTGCCGAGCTGGGCGAGCGGAACCTCGTCCTCAGCGGCGGCTGCGCGCTCAACTCCTCCTACAACGGCACGATCCGCGGCCGCTTCGGCTTCGACACGGTGCATGTGCCCAGCGCGCCCGCCGATGACGGCAATGCCTTGGGCGCCGCGCTACTGTCCTGGATGCAGGATCATCCTGAACAGCCGGCGGCGACCGGTCGGCTCACCCCCTTCCTGGGAACCGCGCCGGACCGTCGTGTCATCGACAAGGCGGTCGCGAACTGCGGCCATGCCGGAATATCGGACTGCGGCGGCCCGGACGGTCTGGCGACACTCGCCGGCCGACTGGCAGCCGGGCAGATCATCGGCGTGATGCGGGGGGGCGCCGAGTTCGGCCCTCGCGCCCTCGGCCATCGCTCGATCCTCGCCGATCCTCGCCCGGCGGACATGAAGGACAGGCTGAACCAGCGGGTCAAGGGACGCGAGCCCTACCGCCCGTTCGCTCCCATTGTCCCGGCGCATCGCGTGGGCGAGTGGTTCGACCGCCCCCAAGCCTCGCCCTACATGTCCTTCACCCTGCCGTGGAAGTCGGGCGTGCGTGATCGCGTCCCCGCCGTCGTCCATGCGGACGGCACGGGTCGGCTTCAAACCGTCGACGCGGCTTCGGACCCGTGGATGAGCGGGCTGCTGGACGCCATGGAGGCGCAGACGGGCGTTCCCATCGTGCTCAACACCAGCTTCAATGTGATGGGCAAACCCATCGTGCACAGCGTGCAGGACGCGATGGCCGTGCTGGCGACGACCGGCCTCGACGGCGTGCTGCTGGATGATGTGCTGATCGAAAAGTCGGCGTGACGCCATCCCGTTCGTCAGCCTTCAGTTCCTGATCCTGTGGCTGCCGGTGACGGTTGGGGCGTTCGCGCTCGCCTGTCGCTGGCGACCCGCGGTGGCGGTCGGGGTGCTGGTCGCCGCCTCGCTGCTGTTCTGCCTCCTGGCCGGACCGGTGTCGCTGGCCTTCCTGACGGCCTCGATCCTCGGCAATTTCGCGGCGGTCGCCGTCATCCGCCGGCTGGCGCCGGGATCGACGGCGCGCAAGCTTGTGGTCGCCGGGGCGATCATCGCCAACCTCGCGCCGCTGGTGGCCTTCAAGGTCAGTCAGCAGATCCTGCCCGTGGCCCTGCCGCTCGGCCTCGCCTTCTACACCCTGCAACAAATCACCTTCCTGATCGACGCGCAGAAGCCGGGCGTCGAACGCCTGGGCCTGCTTCGCCATGCCGCCTGGGGCTCATTCTTCGGCCAGTTGCCGGCCGGCCCGATCGCCGCCTACGGCCGAATGGCGCCTCAGTTCGCCCGGCTGGGTTTCATGGCGCCGACGGGGGCGGATATCGCGCGGGGCGGCGCGCTGGTGCTGGCCGGAATCGTCAAGAAAACCTGGCTGGCCGATCCCATGGCGCGCAAGGTCGATGCTGTCCTGACCGCCGTCGACCTGGGCGGCGTCACGCCGGTCGAAGCCTGGACCGCCGCTTGGGGCTATACGCTACAGCTCTATCTCGACTTCTCGGCCTATTCCGATATCGCGATCGGCGTGGGCCTGTGCTTTGGCCTGCTGCTGCCGATCAACTTCAACTCGCCCCTGAAAGCGGCGTCGCCCGGCCAGTACGTGATGCGCTGGCATATGAGCCTGATGGCCTTCGTGCGGGACTACGTCTTCGAGCCGGTGTTCCGGATCGCGCGCAAACTGCCGATCCGCCCGACCAGTCGCCGCTACGGGATCGCCTGGGCGCTGGCCACCCTGGTCGCCTATCTGGTGGTCGCCGCCTGGCATACCGCGGCCCTGCTGCCGTTGCTCCAGGGGCTTGGCGTCGCCGTCCTGCTGATCGTCTTGCAGTTCATTCGCCAGAATGCCCGCGCTGCGCCCCGCCCGATCAGCGCTCTCGAACAGGGCGCCCGGCGGATCGTCGGTCAGGCGCTGATCCTGATCGCCGTGGCGATCATCGCCCTGATGCTGCGGGTTGGCGACGGCCAGACGCTGGGTCGGGTCCTGCCGGCGCTTGTCGATCTCAAGGCGCTGTTCGCCGCGCTCACGGACGGGGCGACCCTGTCGGGCCTCTACCCCAATGCGCGCCTGCCCGGCGTGCGAACCGTGGCGATGATGGGCGCTGTGACGCTGATGGTTCTGGCCTGTCCGAACACCATGCAGATTTTCGGCATCGCCGGCGCCTCGGCGGCTCCCGCCTGGTTGCGATGGCGACCGACGCTGCTGTGGGGGGCGTTGACGGTGGGGCTTCTTCTGCTGGCGCTGATCGGCGTCACCCGCCCCGTGCAGCAATACGGCTTTATCTATGCCCAGTTCTGAACCGGACGAAACGCCCGTCCGCCTGACCCGGGGCTGGTGGCTCGGGCTCGGCGCCGCGCTGGCGATCCTCGTCGGATATGCGGCGTTCAATGTGATGATCGATCCGACCGGCGAGTTCGGCCAGTCGGGCCGCCATGCCTTCAACCAAAGCCCTCCGCCCGGCGTGATCGCGCAAGGCGAGGCCGGCGGGAATCCCGCCTTCTTCACCCGCGCCATTCGCGAGCATCGGGGCGATGTCTTCCTGATCGGGTCCTCCCGGACCTGGCGCGGCTTTGACACCTGCGCCCGTCCCGACGTGCTGCGGGTCGCGGGCTCCGCCTGGGGCTTGCGGGAACTGACGCGGGTCGAGCGGACGATCCTGAACACCCGGGGCACGCCCGCCACACTCCTGATCGAGATCGGCCTGCCGACGCGCGAACGGCCCGCGATCGTCGATCCGGCGCAAGCGGCGATATCCACGGCCCTGTCGCCGCGCACCACCCTGCAGTCCATGCAGACGGTGGCGCACAGCCTGAACGGCGGCGAGCCCGACCCGTCGACCTATGCGCCCTGCCGGCCGCTGGCGCCCGGCAGGCAGGACTGGGTACAGGCCGAGCGCAGTATTCGGTATACGCTCACCCTGCTCGACACCTCGTCGGCGTCACTGGCGACGGGCCGACGGAACGTCGTCGACATGGCGGATCTGGCGGACGACATCTGTCGCCGGAGCGGTCTGAGGCACAGGCTCATCTTCTTCACCCTGCCGGCGACACCGGCCGGCGCGCCGGTGGGCGACCATGACCGGATCGTCGAGGTCAACGCCACCCGGATTGCGGCCCTCTTCGCTGACAGAAAGCCCCGCGCGGGCGGATGTGACGTCCGCTACCTGAACTTCGCCTCGACGCCGCCGGGTGATGAGGAAGCCCGGGCTCTCTGGCGCGATCGCGACCAGTGGTCGGACTACTTCCATTTCTCCGCGCGTCTCGGCGCGACCGCCATGGCTGTGTTGCTCGGCCCGGCCGCCGGGTGATCCGGGCCTGAGCGGGCTTCAGCCCATGCCGCGCTCGTCGCAGAACAGAGCCTCGAGGTTCTGCAGCGGGCGTCGCGGTCGACGCATACGGATCACGGTGTGCAGAAGGTCAGCCAGTTCCAGCGCCTGGGAACACGACATTCTGGAGGAAACCTTGAGCAGGGCGGAGCGGACTTCGATGAACTCGTCGTGGGGCAGGGACTGGTCAGTGGCGGCCAAGCGAAGCATCTCCGGACAGGCGCGGCCCGGAAAGGGCCGGTTGTCGGCGCATGGTCGCGACGCCGCCGGGGCAGGTCATCCGGTCCCGTACTGAGTATCAACCCGCGCGTGATCGGCGTCCGTCCTCAGCGCCCGCCCTGGATTCCCGCCTCGCTGGCCAGCCGAACCAGATCGGCCAGACTGGAAACGCCGAGGCGGTCCATCAGGTGCGAACGGTGGCTTTCGACCGTGCGGGGACTTAGCTGCAGCTTCTGGGCGATCGTCTTGTTTGTGCCGCCCGCGACCAGACCGTCCAGCACCTCCCGTTCACGGCGACTGAGTTGCTCGATCTTTTGTCGCGCGGTCTCCGGCGCCGCGGTCCTCACGGGCTCCGGACGCGCCAGCGCCAGGGCGGCCTGTCCCGCGTCCGCCACCGTCTCCGGCGCGGGATTGGACAGGACGTCGGCGGCCCCCAGCTTCATCAGCCGAACGACATCTTCCAGCCGCGCCTCGAAATCACCGATGCCGATCCAGCTCAGGTGGGGGGTCTGCTGCAGTCGGGCCGCCGCCTTCAACACCGCTGGCAGATCGTGGTCCACGCCGATGACGACGCAACCCGCCAGAAGGTCATCCGCCACGCCCTCCAGATCAGGGACAGAACTGAACACGCGGACGCGGAAGCCGCGCCGGGCAAAGGCCTGGGACAGGGCATTCGTTCGCATGGGATCCGGGTCGACCAGATAGGCGCGAGGCTCCAGATCGCGGCCGATTTCGACCACCAGTCCGCCGACACGCCGCACCATCCCCTCCCCGTCCCCGATGGGAAAGGCCGTCAACTGGAACCGCCGGGCCGGACCGGTCCCCGTCACACGACGGAATTTGCTCTGCGCGGTCTTGCCGGAGGCCGCCCGATCAAAGACCGCCAGAAACTGGGCGCGATCGTCGCTGTGAACGGTCTCCGCCCAGTGGTCCCACCTTATTGCCTCGCCGTCCGCGGGCAGAGCCCAGTCCGGGCGGCTCCGGGCGTTCACGGGGGTGACCCGCCGGCTATCGACATCCGCCACCCACAGAAGGGTCGCGTCGGCGCCGTAGAATTCATGCAAGGCGTCCGGGCCGTCTGACAGGCCGTCCGCAGCTGTCCGCCAGTCGTCGATGTCGATCGCCGAGCCGCACCACCCGGTCACTCCGCCCCGAGCATCCCGCACCTGCTGGCAGCGGAGTATGAACCACCGGTATCGCCCGTCTGCCCCGCGCAGGCGTTGCTGGTGCTCGAACGGGCGGCGGGCTGACAGGCAATCCTCCAGAACCCGCCTTGCGCTGCCGACGTCTTCTGGCCAGACGAAGTCATCCCAGTGCGCCGTGCCCGGCTCGTCGAGGCCCAGATACTCCTGCAGTCGCGGGTTCACCCAGGTCAGTCGCCCGTCCGTCTCGCACCGCCACAAAAGACCCGGCGTCATGTCGGTCAGCGTCAACAGCGCCGCCTCGCTGGACCGCAAGGCCCTGTCCGACAGAAACCGGCGCGTGGTTTCATACGCCACGCCCAGCACCCCGCCGATCGACCCCTCCCCCGTTCGCAACGGGGAGTGGGAGAAGGACCACCACGTGCTCGACAGCCGCGCATGGCGGACCAGCGGCACCTCGAAGTCCTCGCAATAACTGGCCTGGCCCACAGCCGCCTGCGCGATCAATGGCCCCAGACGGGTCCACGCCTCCGGGAATATCGTGCGCATGGGCGCGCCCAGGCAGGCGGTCTTGCCCAGAAGGACGGGCTCGTAGGCATCGTTGTAGAAGAAGGTGAGCGCCTCCCCCCAAGCGATGAACATCGGAAAGCGGGCTTCCAGAATGGTGTCCAGGGCCAGGGTCAGGCCCGGGTCCCAGCCGCTGATCGGACCCAAGGTGCTGGAGGACCAGTCAGCATTGCGGATCGCGTCCGCCATCCGTCCGCCCGCGCGGACGGCAAGCGGGCCCCCGGCCTGACCAAAGCTCTGCTCCTCCGCGGACGGAGGACTTCCAATCAACCCAATGGCACTCTCGGGCACGGACATTACCCCCGATTGAAACATGGCCTCTGACGGGAGGGAAACGCCTGAAACGCACGTATTTGTCATGGAACCCTCTGCAGGCGGCGGACGGCGCCGCCGGCGCCGGACGGCGAGATCAGAAAATCGACGTCGAGATTTCGCCTTTATTGCAGGCCTAAGGGCGCGCGTGAGCCCGTCATCCGACATAACGCCCGCAGGCCTGGAGGCGGTTTTCGCCGAGATGCGCCCGGCTCTGGTCCGGCGCGCGCGGGCAATGGGCGCGGGCGGCGACGCCGAAGATGTCGTGCAGGACGTCTGGCTGAAGATCCGCAACGCCGACGGGCCGATCGGCAATCCGGCCGCCTATCTGATGCGCATGGTCTATACCGCTACACTGGACAGACGCCGCGGCGACCGACGGACCGCCGTGCGGGACAGCGTCTGGTCCAGCCCCGCAAACCTGCCGGACGACGGCATCGAACCGGCTGACGCGGAACGCCGCCTGATCGCTGCCCAGACCCTTGCGCTGGTTGAGGCGCGACTGGAGGCGATCGGCGATCCCGCCGCCGCCATCTTCCGCCGTCACCGCATCGACGGCGTCACCCAGCGGCTGCTGGCTGAAGAGTTTGGCATGGGCCTCAGCACCATCGAGAAGCATCTTCGCAAGGTCTATGCAGCCCTTCTCGATCTTTCGGAGGGCGGGGCATGAGGCTTGTTCGCTTCGGCGGCGTCTCGGAGGCATGGGGATGAGCGCCACCGACAGGATGACAGAACGTGAAGCCCTGAACTGGCTGGTTCGCGTCAATGATCCCGACTTCACGGACTGGGAGGCATGGGAGGCCTGGATGGCGGCCGACGCCGGGCATGGCGAAGCCTACTGGCGGCTGGCCGAGCTTGAGGGCGACGCGATCGAGGCCCTCAAGACCGCCCCCGCGCGCCGCAGGCCGACGATGCGTCGCGGTTTCGCCCTGCCACGCCGTGTCGTGGCGGCGGCGGCGGTCAGCGCCCTTGCGCTCGGTATCGGCTGGATCGGCTGGTCCGCCCGTCCGCAGCCGTGGTTGATCGTGACCGCGCCGGGCGAGCAGCGCACCGTGACCCTGGACGACGGCTCACAGGTCGTTCTGGACGGTGCGACCCAACTCGCGCTCGACCGGCGCAAGCCGCGCGAGGTCGCCCTGAAGGCCGGCCGCGCCCTGTTCGAGGTCGAGCACGACGCGACCCGCCCCTTCCTTGTGCAGGTCGGCGACACGACCCTGACCGACCTCGGCACCGTGTTCGACGTGACCCGTCTTCAGGACGGAGCCCGCGTGTCCGTGTCGGAAGGCCAGGTCCAGGTCGACGCCGGCTCCAGTCGCGCCGTCCTGAACCCGGGCGACAGCGTCATCGCATCGCCCCGGGGACTGGAGCGCCGGACCGTAGATATCGATGGCCTGGATGACTGGCGTGAAGGCCGCCTCTCGTGGGACGGCGAAAGGCTGGATGTCGTCGCCCAGGATCTGGCTCGCGTCCTCGGCCGGACCGTCACCGTATCGCCCGATCTGGCGGCACGACGCTTCAGTGGCAGCCTTAACCTGCGCGGGACAGCGGCGATGCAGAGATCGCGCCTCCAACTGCTGCTGGGCGTGTCTGTCGTCGCGGACGGCGAAGGCTGGCGGCTGGAGCCGTGACCCCCGCGACGCTGGTGGCGCTCGGGTTGCTGGCGCAGTCCGGCACGCCGCGGGCCTTCGACGTGCCTGCGGGTCCCGCGGTTCCGGCCATCAACCGGTTGGCCGCGCAGGGCGGACTGGACGTGGTCATTGCGACAAACCTGTCGGGTCGCCGCACCGGGGCCGTTCGGGGCCACATGACCGCTGAGAGCGCGCTGGAGCAGATGCTGCGTCCGCTGGACGCGCGCGCGCTTCGCATCGGCGACGGCGTCTACCGTATCGAGGCGCGCCCCCGACAGCCTGTGCGGCCCGCTGATCCACCGCCGGCTCGGGTCGTCGACCTGCAACCGACGCCCCTCAGCGAGGTGGTGGTCACCGCCGTGCCCCCGGTGGGTCTTCAGGACACCGGCGGAGGCAGCCTCATCCCGCCCGGGGCCCTGCAACGGATCGAGGGCGCGGCGGCCAGTGACGCGATCGCCGACCTCTCGGCCACCGTGGACTCCACCCGCCAGGGCCTTGGCCGCAACAAGTTGTTCGTCCGCGGCCTTGCGGACTCCGCCATGAACGGGCCGCTTCAGGCGACCGTTGGCCAGTATCTGGGCGACCTGCGCCTGGGCTACGGTTCGCCCGACCCCGACCTGGCGCTGATCGACGTTCGCCGCATCGAGGTCTTCGAGGGGCCGCAGGGCGCCCGCTTCGGTGCGGGTTCCATCGGCGGCGTGCTGCGCATCCAGCCCGAAGCCCCCAGACCCTCCGAACGCTCGGCCCGGATGATTGTGGGTGGAGCCCTGACCTCGGGCGGGTCTGACAGCCGCGAGGCGGCCCTGATCCTGAATCAGGGCTTCGGCGCGGAAGGCGCCGGGCGGCTGGTCGCCTACATCCGTCACGACGGCGGCTTCCTCAGCAATCCCGGCGAGGGTCGCAGCGCGCTGGACAGTGTCGACACCCGGGGTGGACGCGTCGCGCTGCGCTGGATGGACGACGGCTGGAGCTTTGATCTGACCGGCGTCATCCAGCAGGTCTCCGCGGAGGACTCCCAGACCGTCCCAGCGGATCGGGCCGGCTTCAGTCGTTCAGGCCGGGTGCTCGAGCCCTACCGGAGCAATTTCGTCCTGACGGGACTGACCGCGCGGCGGCGGATGGGCCGGGTGACCCTGACCTCCGCCACCAGCCTCTCGCGTCAGGAACTCACCGAGCGCTTCGACGCCAGCCAGCCGGGCGCCCCCCTTCCCGTCGCCGTGGATCGCCGCCAGACCCTGTTCGCGGTGTCTTCCGAGTCCCGGATCGAGATGACAGACCGCCACGGCTGGACCTGGGCGGGCGGCGGCTCGGTGGCGATGGGCGAAACCCTGGTTCAGCGGCGGCGCATCGATCCGTTGCCTTTGAACGTGACAGCGCAAGGCGTCGATCTGACCCGCAGCTTCGCGGAGGGCGCCGCCTTTGGAGAGGTGTCGCTGTCCCCGGCCCCGGACTGGCGCGTCGCGGTCGGCGCGCGCCTGTCCGCCACCCGAATCGACAGCGATATCCGGGACGTCGCCCTGTCGATGCGGCTCGGCCGCGATGCCCGCGGCATCAGCTTCCGCCTGACCCCCAGCCTCTCGGCCCGCTGGGACGCCGCCCCGGGTCTGACGCTCTTCGGCCGTTTCGAACAGTCCGTCCGACCTGCGGGCGTCAGCGAGGCGGGCGGCGCCTTCGAACGCTACCAAGGCGATCGGGTCACCCTGCTGGAGTTCGGCGCCCGATCCCGCGAAGGCTGGAACGGCCTGTCGGGAGAAGCTTCAGTCGGCTGGATGGACTGGCGCGACGTCCAAGCGGACATCGTCACCGAAGGTGGGGATTTGGTCACCGACAACGTCGGCGATGGGGTCATCCACTTCATCTCTCTGAAGGCCGCCTGGCGGCCGACGGATACGCTCGACCTGTCCGGCGGCGTGTTCCTGAACCAGAGCAGCCTGACCCGCACCCGCTACAGCACCATCGGCGGCGGTACGACCGACATCCCCAATGTCGCCCCCGTCGGCGCCCAGTTGAGTGTCGATTGGGAGCCGGGCGAGATCGCGACCCTGCCGGTGAGGATCGGCGCCGACTTTCGCTACATCGGTCAGTCGCAGTTGGGGGTCGGACCAATGCTGGACGTGCCGCAAGGCGGCTATCTGCGCTCGGAGCTGACGGCCAGACTGGGCGACGAGCGGGCCGCCGCGGTGCTGCGCATCTCGAACCCGTTCGACACCCGCGGCATCCGCTACGGCATCGGCTCGCCGTATCAGTTGTCGGAGCCGCAGGCTGTACCGGTGCGTCCGCTGACTGTCCGACTGACTTTCGAAGCCGCCTTCTGAAGAAAAACGCGGACGACCGTAAGGCGCCTTCGCGCCG
This sequence comes from Brevundimonas sp. AVps31, assembly GCF_058681355.1. Classification (NCBI taxonomy): domain Bacteria; kingdom Pseudomonadati; phylum Pseudomonadota; class Alphaproteobacteria; order Caulobacterales; family Caulobacteraceae; genus Brevundimonas; species Brevundimonas sp. AVps31. The sequence goes on from NZ_CM178736.1 coordinate 24,659, forward strand.
ACGGCGTCCTGAGAACAAGGCCGCGACGGCGGTCTTGCTTCCCCTCGCTTCAGAAGACGAGTTCCCCATGTTCAAGGCCGCCATCGCCGCCTCCGTCCTGCTTCTCGCCGCCGTGCCCGCCGTCGCCTCGGCGCAGGATGCGCCCCGCCTGTACGGCAGCCTCGGCTACAGCGCCGTCGACACCGGCCAGGCCGACCTCGGCTCCGTGACCGCCCGCGTCGGCTACAAATTCTTGCCTCATCTCGGCGTGGAAGGTGAAGCCGGCATCGGCGTGAAGGACGAGAGCTACGACGTCTCCATCGGCGGCTCGTCGGGCGCGATCGAGCTCAAACAGGACTTCGCCGCCTACGCCGTCGCCTTCCTGCCGCTGGGTGAGAATTTCGAGGTCTTCGCCCGCGCCGGCTACGGCTCCACCGCCATTGAGGCCACCTCGGAGGGCGTCACCGTCCAGGCCGATGGCGAGAGTTTCAACTACGGCCTCGGGGCCGCCGCCTTCTTCAGAAACGACGGTGTGCGGGTCGACTGGACCCGCCGCGACTTCACCGATGACGCCGGCGAAGCCGACGTCTGGTCGGTCAGCTACGTCCGCCGCTTCTGATGGAAGGGATGGGCGCGCCCTCCGCCCCCGATCGGCGCGCCCATTCTCCCCTCTTTCCAGATGGAACAGACAGCCACCATCGAGACCGCCAGCCGGCGTAGCCGTCTGGCCCAGATCTATCGCCGTGACCCGACTTCGGAAGGCCGGTTCTGGTGCTCGGTCGTCACCACCGGCGTCTACTGTCGCCCGACCTGTCCGGCCCGACACGCGCGCCCCGAAAACATCCGTCTGCATGAAACCCTCGCAGAAGCGCGGGCCACGGGCTTTCGCCCCTGCGGGCGATGTCGCCCCGAAGAGCCGTCGATGGCGGACCGCCACCGGGCGCTGATCGAGACCGCCTGCCGTCTGATCGACACGGGCGGACCACGCTCACCGCAAGACCTGGCCCAAGCGACCGGACTCTGCGCCTCCCAGTTCTACAAGCTGTTCCGCCGCTTCACCGGCACGACGCCGTCCGGCTGGGCCCGACGCGCGCGCGTCGGGCCGCCCTGGCCGCCCGCGCCACAGTGACCATCAGCGCTGAACAGAAAAACGGCGCCGCGGGTGAGCCCGCGGCGCCGTCCGTCTGTCAGCCCCTCAGGCTCAGGCCCAGGGATCGATGGCGTTGAACGGGCCTGTGTGGCCGGCCTCATCACCGTGGAAGACATCGAGCAGATGCAGCATCTCCGGCGCCGACCCCAGCGACGCGCCGATCCAGACAGGCTCCGACCGGTTGTCGTGGAACACCAGGAAGTCGTCCGACACTGCGGGCAGGATTTGCGGCCCGAAGTCCGTTCCCCCCAGATCGAGGAGGCTGTCATCGATCACGCCCGGCAGCACCTGGGCATCCGTGAAGCCGGTCTTGGCGATCGACTCCAGCGGCGCCGGAGCGGGCGAATAGGTCAGGGTCCGGGTCGTGGCCCCGGTCGTGAACTGCAGCGTCTCAATGCTGGACAGGAAGGTCGACCCATCCCGACCGGCGACGCTATCGACGATACGGTAGCCGTTTTGCTCTTCCGTGACGGTGTACTCTGACTGGGCGCCACGCAGGATGACGGTGTCGTTCCCGTCGCCGCCGTAGAGGTCATCATTGCCGCCGCCGCCGATGAGGACGTCGCCGCCGTCGCCGCCGCTGATGACGTTGTCACCGCTGTTGCCGACGCCGCGGAAGTTGCCGACGCCCGCGAAATACATGTCCTCGATATTGGCCCCCATGACCTGATAGCCGCGATGGGCTTCAATCGTGTCGCGGCCTTGGCCCGCCAGTTCGATGATCGTGTCGTTGGCTTCCAGGACATAGAGGTCGTCCCCAAGACCGCCATGCAGTTCGTTGGCCACGCCTTGGCCGCCGATCAGGGTATCGTCGCCGGCCCCGCCGATCAGGACGTCCCGTCCCAGCCAGCCGTCCAGCACATCGTCGCCCGAGCTCCCGACCAGAAGGTCGTCGAAGGCCGATCCGGACAGGGCCTCGATCGAGGTGAAGCTGTCGGTTCCACCTTCGCCGTCGTTGAAGGCCCGCTGCAGGTCGAGGCGGGCATAGACGCCCGAGGTGGCGAAGGCATAATCCGCCGTATCGATCCCGGCGCCGCCGTTCAGGGTGTCGTTGCCGCCCCGTCCACGCAGGACGTCCTCGCCGATGCCGCCGTTGATGATGTTGTTCAGAACATTGCCGTTGCCGGTGAAATCGCCCTGGCCGACATAGGTCAGGTTCTCGACATTGGCGCCCAGGTTAAGGACGCCGAGGGTCGTCTGCACGGTATCGACGCCGCCGCCGGCGGTTTCGACGATCGTGTCGTTGGCGTCCAGAACATAGGTGTCGTTGCCCGCGCCGCCGTACAACTCGTTCGAGGCGCCCGCGCCGCCGGCCAGGATGTCGTCGCCCGCGCCGCCGATCAGAACGTCGTAGCCCGCGCCGCCGGAGAGTCTGTCGTTCAGGACGCCGCCGACCAGCAGGTCATTGAAGGCGGACCCTACCAGAGCCTCGATCGAGACGAAGGTGTCGGTGGCGCCGTCGCCGTCATTGATCGCGCTCATGGTGTCGAGGCGGGCGTGCACGCCCGCCGCGGCCAGCGAATAGTCCGCCGTGTCGACACCGGCGCCGCCGTTGAGGCTGTCGACCCCGCCACGGCCGGCCAGCACGTCATCGCCGGTTCTGCCGGTGATGACGTTGTTCGTGGCATTGCCGATCAGGGTCTGGCTGCCCGTCGCGATGGCGATCAGGTTCTCAACGTTCTCGCCCAGTGTGTAGGTCGAAGCGGAGGAGCGGACGGTGTCCACGCCCTCATTTTCCGCTTCAATCACCGAGTCAAACTCGCTGTCCACCAGATAGGTGTCGTCACCCAGTCCGCCGTCCATCGTGTCGTTGCCCATGGCGCCGTCGATCAGGTCGTCGCCGGCGAAGGCGCGGATATAATTGTTGGCGTCGTTGCCGATCAGCTCATCGGCGAAGTCGCTGCCGACCACGGACTCGATGCTGATGAGGGTGTCTGTGCCGCCGCCGTGAACAGCGACGCCGGTGGCCAGGTTGACGGTGACCCCGCTGGCGGAGTTGGCATACTCGACCATGTCGGCGCCTTCTCCACCATCCAGGGTGTTGTCTCCATCGAAACCGATCACGGTGTCGTCGCCTTCGCCGCCGATCAGGACATTGTCGCCGCCATTGCCGATCAGGACGTCGTTGTAGGCGCTGCCGGTGACGTTCTCGATATTGAAATAGCGGTCGCCGTCCGACTCTCCGACGATGCCGATGGTGCCGGCCAAGGTGACGAAGACGCCGGCGCCCGCGTTGGTGAAATCGGCCGTGTCCGTTCCGTCTCCACCGTCCATCCGGTCGGCGCCCGGGCCGCCGATGAGAATGTCGTCGCCGTCGCCGCCGGACAGGGTGTTGTCGCCAGAACCGCCGATCAGGGTGTCGTTGCCCGCCGTGCCCTCCAGCGTGTCGGCGTCGCCGTCCACACCGGTGATGGAGACGGTGACGGTCGCGGTTGAGCCGTCGTCCAGGGTGTAGGTGAAGGTGTCGGTCGCCGTGGTGTTGGCCGCGCCGGATGCGGGTCCCGGCAGGTCGTCGAAGGCGCCGTTCTGATCGTAGGCGAACGTCCCGTTGGCGTTCAGCGTCAGCAGGGCGCCGGACGGCAGGGTGATCTGCGTGCCGACGGCCGCAGCCGAGCCGTTGACGGCCGCGACGACCAGGCTGCCGCCCGCTTGAGGCTCATCCACGCCCGCGCCGTTGTCAGCGAAGACGTTGCCGGTGATTGCGTCGTCGCCCTCGGTGGTGGCGAAGGCGTCGTCGGACACGACCGACAGTTCGTCCTCCGAAGTCACATTGACGGTGATCGGCGTGTTGGTCGGGGCCTGCGTGTCATTGCGGTAATAGACGAACTCACCGCCCTGGTTGCCGAACACCAGGTCGAGGTCGCCATCTTCATCGATGTCCACGAAGACGGGCTTCAGCACGCCGCCGATGAAGCCCATGAACGGGGTTGCGTCGGCGAAGACGCCGTCATTATTGATGTAGGCGCTGACATCACCGCTGCGCGCCATGGCGATCACGTCGAGGTCGCCGTCGCCGTCAAGGTCGCCGAACGCGATCGAATTGCTGTTCTGGGTCTGGATTGAGGCGAAGGGGTTGGCGGCCCCGGTCTGTTCAGTGAAAACGCCATCGGAATTCGTGAGGTAGCGGAACGATCCACTGCCGCCGACCGCCGTGCCGACCACGGCGTCCAGATCACCGTCACCGTCGAAATCAACCAGGGTGGGCGTGGCGTAGCTCGCCGCCGAGAAGGTGGCGAACGGGTTGGCGGCGCCGGCCGCCTCGACGAAGCCTGCGCCGGCGCCCATGAAGGTCCGGATGGAGCCGTCCTCGTAACCGATGACGAAGTCGGTCTGGCCGTCACCATTGATGTCGCCGGCGGCGACGGCCGGCGCATTGCCATGGTTCCCGAGACCGAAAACGTCGACGCCGACGTAGTTGAAGCCGCCGGTTCCATCGCCTGTGAACAGGTAGTTGCCGCCGTAGTATTCGCCGCTGATGAGATCGAGATGGCCGTCGCCGTTGTAGTCGAAGAAGGCCGGACCGGACCAATATCCGACCTCGAAGGCCAGGTTGCCCTGCTGAACCAGATCGGTAATCTGGAGCGGGGCCGTGATGACGTCGCCGGCGCCGTCCGTCAGGGTCATCGACAGGTCGCGCGTGGCGGTCGGCGTGTTGCTGCTGTTGGCGTAGGTCAGGTTTTCGATCAGGGCCTCGACGGACGCGGCCGATGCGGCGCTGTTGAAGGTGATCGTCAGGCTGTCGCCCTCGCCGCCGGCCAAGGTTCCGATGACTACGCCGCCGAAGGTGACATTCGCGCCGGACAATCTGATCTGGCCCGCGCTCGTTCCCTCGTCGCGGACCGAGATCGTGTCTTCGGCAAGCAGACCCGACAGGACCAGCGTGCCGCCGCCGAAGCCGCCGCCGGTGTAGTTCAGGCTGACGTCGCTATCCATGATCTGCGGAGCGCCGTTGACCGTGTTTTCGACAAACGTAATCGACGGCGCAAAGCCGGTAAGCGTGCTCATGAATGCCCCTTGAGAGATCAGAAACCCTGATTCTAGGCGCCGCTTATCGCTTGCGTAGCAGCGCTACGCCATGCTCAGGCGTCCCGGAATTGCGTCCATTCGTACCGGTCGCGGACGTGAGTGCGCGCGTTCGGCGAAATCGGGACTCCTTTCCCGCCGGAAGCGTCGCAGAGCGATAAAACAGTCAGCGCTCTCAAGCCGCATTCAAGGCGTCTTTCGCGGTCCGATCCGGATGCGCGACCTCATGCGTGTACTGCGCGGCGCCGGACTCGGGGACCTGCTCGGCCGCGCGGTCGGCTATGCTCTGCCACTGCGCCGCGATCCGGTCGGCGGCGTCGGGCGCGTCACCGACATAGATGCCCTGCGTCATGGTGATGTGGGCCTGTTCGAACGCGCCCGCGCCCGCCAGAAGGATCGTCCGTGTCGGCGCCGTCTCGCTGGCCAGAGCCACCACGCCCGGACTGACCAGATCGGTCGACAGGCCCTTCAGATCGTCGTCGGAGTACAGCCCCTCGGTCATCTGCGTCGCGGCGCTCGGCGCCAGGCAATTGACGTGGATGTTGAACTTTCGCCCCTCCAGCGCCAGCGTCTGCATCAGCCCGACCAAGGCCATCTTGGCGGCGCCGTAGTTGGCCTGGCCGAAATTCCCGTACAGGCCCGACGACGAGGTGGTGAAGATCACCCGGCCATAGCCGTTGTCGCGCATATGCGGCCACGCCGCTCTGGTCAGGTTGACGGATCCCATCAGGTGGACATCCAGCACCAGGGCGAAGTCATCCAGATCCATTTTGGCGAAGGTGCGGTCGCGCAGAATCCCCGCATTGTTGACCAGAATATCGATCCCGCCCCAGCGCTCGACGATCCCGGCCACCATGGCGAAGACGCCTTCGCGATCCGTGACGCTGCAGGTCCACGGCAAGGCTTCGCCCCCGGCGGCCACGATTTCGGCCGCCACGGCTTCGCAGGCGGCCGGCTGCAGATCGTTGACGACCACCTTCGCCCCATAACGGGCCAACGCCAACGCGTGGCTGCGCCCCAGTCCGCCGCCCGCGCCTGTCACGATGGCCACGCGGCCCGTCAGATCGATGCTCATGCTGGTCTCCCTGTCGCGGCCATGGCCGCCTCGCCCCGTCGGAACGACCGCACTCTGCTGATGTTGGCCGAAAGGTCAATCTTCACTAGCCGACGGGTGAGGATTGACGGGGTCTGGAATCGGTGAGACGTTCACGCCACGACGCCGACAGAGCGTTCGAGGAAACATCGAGGGAGGAAGACCATGGGGCGCAAGCTCTGGCTGACCACATCCGCTGCCGTTCTGCTGTGGGCCGGAGCCGCCCAGGCTCAGGACTCTGCGCCGCAACGCACCGACAACCCGCAGGACTCGACCGCGCTGGAAGAGGTCGTCGTCACCGGCGAACGCCGCACGACCAACCTGCAGACCACCGCCGTCGCAGCGACCGTCCTCACGGGTGAAAACCTGCAGGACCGGGGGGTCTTCTCGCTGGAGCAGCTGCAGTTCGTGGCCCCGTCGACGACGGTCCAGAATTTCGGGCAAGGCAACTATTTCAACGTCCGCGGAATCGGAAAGTCCGAGCCCACAACCGCCATCGGCGTGGGCGTGACCACCTACCGCGACGGCGTCCCGACCTTCCCGGGCTATTTCCAGACCGAGCCCTATTACGACATCGGCGGCGTTGAGCTGCTGCGGGGGCCGCAGGGCACCTTCGCCGGCACCAACGCCACGGGCGGCGCCGTCTTCATCACCTCCCGCAACCCCGACTTCTCGGGCGTGAACGGCTATGTGATGGGCCAGATCGGCAACTACAATAATCTGAAATTCCAGGGCGCAGTGAACGTGCCCCTGTCAGAAACCCTCGCCGCCCGCTTCGCGGTGAACAGCGAGCAACGCGACAGTTTCCACGAGATCACCGGCCCGTATCGCGGCAGTCCCGGCGATGTGGAATCGAACAGCGTGCGCGCCAGCTTCCTGTGGACGCCGACGGCGGCCCTGACGGTGCTGTTGAAGGGCGACTACAACAACCTCGACTTCGGCGGCTATCCGGCGGACCCGGCCCTGGCCACCAACGATCCGTTCAAGATCACCGCCAACGGCCCCCATTCGGGTCAGGACGAAACCGCCCGCGTGTCGCTGAACGTCAGCTATGTGCTCGACAACGGCATCACCCTGCGCTCGATCACGGGCTATCAGGACGGCATCAGCGAATTCTCGACCGATCTGGACGGCACCAGCGCGCTGAACAACACCTTCTATGACCGCGTCGAGGAAGACGTCTGGTCGCAGGAGTTCAACATCATCTCGCCGGACAATCAGCGCCTGACCTGGCTGGTCGGCGCCTTCTGGCAGCAGGATCACGTGACCTTCCCGGTCACCACCTTCCCGCAGGGCGCCTATCACGTCGGATTCCCCGAGGGCGGGTTCGACTACTACATCTTCGGTGAGACTCCGAAGGAGACAACGGCGGTCTTCGGTCAGATCAGCTATGACATCTCCGACCGGCTGCAGGTGCAGCTGGGCGCCCGCTGGTCGGAATCGACCTCGCGCAACGAGAACGTCTACACGACCTATCCGGCCTTCGGTCTGGTCCTGCTCCAGAATGACGAGGTCACGGCCGAGAAGACCACCGGCAAGCTGAGCATCAACTACAAGGTGGACGACAACAACTTCGTCTACGGCTTCGTCGCCAACGGCTTCAAGATGGGCGGATTGAACGCGCCCAACTTCTATGTCCCGGCCAGCGCCTTCGGTCCTGAAGACGTGGTGGACTACGAGCTGGGTTGGAAGTCGACCCTGTTCGACGGTCGCGTCCGCACCCAGCTGGGCGCCTATTACATGACCTATGAGGGCTTCCAGGTCGTTGTCGGCGACCCGACCACGCCGCTGTTCAGCTCGATCGTCAACGTCCAGGACGAGACCGTGCTGATGGGGCTGGAAGCGTCGGCGCAGGCGCGGATCAATGACTGGACCCTCGACGTGGGGGCCGCCCTGTCCAAGTCGGAGCTCGGCACCTTCTTCGCCGCCGATCCTCGCATCACCCGCACCGGGACCTGTGACGCCAGCACGGGGCCGGCCAGCGCCAACTGCCTGAACCTCAGCGGCAACAGCCAGAGCTATGCCCCTGAATTCACCTTCAACATCGGCGTCCAGCGCGACTTCCACCTGCCCAACGGCGCGACCCTGTCGCCGCGCATCGACTACGCGCACATCGCGGAGTCGTGGACGAGCATCTTCAACAACCCGGCCCTCGGCGACCAGCTGGAGGCCCGCAATCTGGTCAACCTGCTGCTCAGCTACAAGACGGACAACTGGACGCTGGCGGCCTATGCGCTGAACGCGACCGACCAGACCTACATCGCCGCGATCAACTCGGGCCTGCGCTACGCCGGACCGCCGCGGCAGTTCGGCGTCAACCTGACCCGGACTTTCTAAGCCCTGAGGAGGCGGCGGCCCCGCGGTCGCCGCCCCTTTTCTTCGCCGGTTCTCCGGCCCCAGTAATCGTACGGACTTACGCTCAAGGATGATCGGCTCCTTCCCCGGCCCCATGCAGGACTATGCCCTGACCGTTGATCGTTTCCTCGATCACGGCGCGAAGTGGCACGGCGAGGCGAAGGTCGTCACGGCGGGCGCCGGCGGCGACGACGCCGTCATCGGATACGCCTCGCTGCGCGGGCGGGCCAACCGCTTGTCCGGGGCCCTGCTCGACCTCGGCCTGAAGCCCGGCGACCGCATCGCGACCCTCGCCTGGAACACCCAGCATCACGTCGAGGTCTGGTACGCCGCCATGGGCGTCGGCATGGTCTGCCACACCCTGAACCCCCGTCTGACCCTGGCCCATCTGGCGGCCATGGTCGCCAAGGCGGACGACCGTGTTCTGGCCGTCGGCGCAGGCCTGCGCGACGTGGCCGAGGCCCTGCTGGACGCCTGTCCATCGCTGGAGCGGCTGATCCTGCTGGACGGTGAAACCGCCGAAGCCGGACGGACCGACATCATCGATCTTGAAGGCCTGCTGGCGGATCGCGGTCGACCCGCGGACTGGGGTCTGGTCGACGAGACCGCCCTGGCCGGCCTGTGCTTCACCTCCGGGACCACCGGCGCGCCCAAGGGGGTCGCCTACACCCACCGCTCCAACTACCTGCATACCCTGCGGGCGCTACAGGCGGACTCCTTCGCCCTGACCGCGGACGACAATGTGCTGGTCGCGGTGCCGATGTTCCACGCCAATGCCTGGGGACTGCCGTTCGCGGCCCCGGCGGTCGGCGCCAACCTGATCCTGCCGGGACGCGTCACGGACGGCGCCAGCCTGGCGCGACTGATCGACCGGCATCAGGTCACCGTCGCCGTCGGCGTGCCCACGGTCTGGCTGGGCCTTCTGGACCATCTCGACGCCGTGGGTGGCGAAACCCACAGTCTGGAGCGCATCATCATCGGCGGCTCCAGCTGCCCCGACAGCCTGCTGCGGCGCATGGAAGAGCGCTTCGGCGCGACGGTCCAGACCAGCTGGGGCATGACCGAACTCTCGCCGTTGGGCGCCATTTCCCCTCGCAGCAGCCAGCCGGGCGCCGCGCGCGGTTCGGGCCGCCCGCCCATGGGACTGGACCTGCTGCTGACCGATGCGGATGGCCTGCCCCTGCCCGAGCAACGCAACGCCGTCGGCCATCTGAAGGTGAAGGGTCAGAGCGTCGTCAACGCCTATTTCGGTGCTGATGCGCCCGCTGTGGATGCGAACGGCTGGTTTGACACCGGCGATCTGGCGACGCTGGACGATGCCGGGAACCTGACGCTGGCCGGCCGGTCAAAGGATCTGATCAAGTCCGGCGGCGAATGGATCAACCCGGTCGAGATCGAGGAGATCGTCGGCGCCCTGCCCTCGGTCGGTCTGGTGGCCGTGATCGGTCGCGCGGACCCCAAGTGGGGCGAGCGTCCGTTGATGGTGATCGAGCCCGCGCGTGGTCAGGAAATCGACGACGCCGAACTGAAGGCCTCGTTGAAGGGACAGGTCGCCGACTGGTGGATCCCCGAGCGGATCGTGCAGGTCGAGACCATGCCGCTGGCCGCGACCGGAAAGATCAACAAGACCGTACTTCGCGCCACCTATGGGGCCGCATAGGATGACCGCCGTCTCCATAATCGAGTCGGCGCTTCACCGTGAGGGCGCGCCGGACCGTCCAGAGGTTCGCGCCATGACCACTCCGCCCCGCATACCGCGCCGCAAGGCCGAACAGCGCGCTGAAAGCCTTGAGCAACTGCTGGATGCGGCGGAGGAGCTGTTCTCCAAACACGGCTTTTACGGGGTCACGATCAAGGACATCGCCGAAAAGGTCGGGGTCCACAAATCGCTGGTCCATTACTATTTCACCGACAAGCAGGAGGTGTTCGACAAGGTCATGGCGCGGCGCGCGCCCGTGACCAGCGGACGCCGGATGGAGGCGCTGGACGCCTATGCCGCCGCCACCGGCGGCAAGCCGACCGTGGAAGGCGCCTTGCGGGCCTTTCTCGATACCGATCTGGACACCTATTCGACCGGTGGCGACGGCTGGAGGCATTTTGGCGCCCTGAGCGCCCAGATCAACAACACCCCCACCTGGGGCGCCGAGGTGATGGATCGCCTGTATGACCCGGTCGTCCTTCGCCTCATCGGCCTTCTTCAGCAGGCCATGCCCGACGCGACAGAGGAAGACCTGTTCTGGGGCTACCACTTCGTCACCGGCGCCCTGACCCTCAGCCTCGCCCGCACCGGCCGGATCGATCAACTGTCGGGCGGGAAATGCAGGTCGGACGACTTCGAGTCCATCAAGGAACGAATGGCCGCCTTCATGGCCCACGGCTTCATCGGCATCTGCCGCGACCGTGCGGACGCCCGACGTCGTGAGGCCGGCAATGATGACCAAGTTGCGCTGACCCCGCCCGCTGCCCCTTTCCAAAAATAGACGGACCATCAGGCCCGCATCCGAGGAAACCACCATGAGTGCGACGCCGATCCCATCCAAAGCCCCGTCGGTGGGCCGAAACGCCTGGGTCGCCCTGGGCGTCCTGTGGTTCATCTATGTGCTGAACTTCCTGGACCGGCAGCTGCTGTCGATCCTGGCCAAGCCGATCCAGGATTCCCTGCACATCAGCGACAGCCAGCTGGGTTTGCTCGGCGGACTCTATTTCGCGTTCTTCTACTGCTTCATCGCCATCCCGGTCGGCTGGCTGGCCGACCGGACGAACCGGGTCTGGGTCGTGTCCATCGCCTGCGGCATCTGGAGCGCGGCGACCATCGCCTGCGGCCTGGCCAAGACCTTCCCCCAGCTGGCGGTGGCGCGGATGACGGTCGGCTTCGGCGAGGCTGGAGGCGTGCCGCCGTCCTATGCGATCATCACCGACTATTTCCCGCCGCGGCGCCGCGGTCTGGCGCTGGGCCTCTATAATCTCGGACCGCCTTTGGGCATGGCGCTGGGCGTCCTGTTCGGGGCCCGCATCGCCGCGGAGTTCGGATGGCGCGAGGCCTTCATCGCGATCGGCGTCCTCGGCGTTGTGGCCGCCTTAGTGACGCCCCTTCTGGTCAAGGAACCGAAGCGCGGCGGGCTGGACCCGGCCACCGCCGCAACAACAACCACCGTCGTCGCCAAGGCGCCGTTCTGGGCCACGGTGGTCGACTTCTTCCGCAACCCGACCCTGCTGCTGGCCGCGCTCGGCAGCGGCGTGACCCAGATCATCACTTATGGCTTCGGCAATTTCACACCGTTGTATCTGCAGCGGGAACTGGGAATGACGCCGCAGGAACTGTCGATCTGGTTCGCCCTGATCGTCCTGTTCGGCATGGGCGGGGGGATTCTGGCCTCCGGCTTCCTGATCGACCGCTTCACGCGCCGCTCCAAGACGGCCTACGCCCTGTTGCCGGCCCTCTCGCTGATGGTCGCCCTGCCCTTCTATCTGGCCTTCCTGTGGGCGCCGACCTGGCCGCTGGCGCTGGTCATCCTGCTGGGGCCGACGCTGATGAACTATTTCTACCTGTCGTCGTCGGTGGCGCTGGTTCAGGAGGAGGTCGCGCCCAACAAGCGGGTCATGTCCGGCGCCCTGCTGCTGCTGGTGATGAACTTCATCGGCATGGCGGTCGGGCCGACCTACGTCGGCTTCGCCAGCGACCACTTCGGCTCGCTGCGCACCGCGCTCTTCACCCTCGCTCCGGTCTATCTGGTGGCGATCGGCCTGTTCCTCTTGCTTGCGCGCCGGCTCGGTCGGGACACCTCGCGCGCGGGAGGAGCGGCTTGATGAGGCGTCTGCTCTCCCTGGCGGTCAGCGCCCTGGCCCTGATCGCCGGCGCCCCGGCTCACGCCCAGACCGTGACCGCTCCGGCCGGCGCCGTGCGCGGCGCGACGGACGGCGGCATCGCCAACTTCAAGGGCATTCCCTTCGCGGCCCCGCCGGTCGGAGAGATGCGCTGGCGTCCGCCCGCTCCCGCCGCCCGCTGGACCGGCGTGCGCGACGCCACCCGGTTCGGCGCCGCCTGCATCCAGCCGACGCCCGTTGTCCAGACCATCTATTCGGCCAATATCGGCGCGACGAGCGAGGACTGCCTGACGTTGAACGTCTGGACCCCGTCCACGACCGGCAAGGCGCCGGTCATGGTCTGGATCCATGGCGGGGCGCTGGTCAGCGGCTCCAGCAAGGAGACCTTGTACGACGGCGCCCGATTGGCGCGCGAAGGCGTGGTGGTGGTGTCGATCAACTACCGCCTCGGCGTCCTGGGCTGGCTGGCCCACCCCGACCTCAGCGCCGAGACCCCGCTGGGCATTTCCGGCAACTACGGCCTGATGGATCAGGTCGCCGCGCTGGAGTGGGTGAAGCGCAATATCGAGAGCTTTGGCGGCGATCCGGACAATGTCACCATCGCGGGCGAGTCCGCTGGCGCCCTGAGCGTACTGTACCTGATGGCGTCGCCGCTGGCCGACGGCCTGTTCGACCGGGCCATCGCCCAGAGCGCCTACATGATCTCCACGCCCGAGCTGAAGACCGCCCGCTTCGGGGCGCCGTCGGCGGAAGGCGCGGGCTCGGCCCTGTCGCGAACCCTTCAGGCCCCCAGCCTGCGGGCGCTGCGCAGCATGGACCCGCAGACCCTGACCGACCGGGCCACCATGGGCGGTTTCGCGACCTTCGGCGTCGTGGACGGCAAGGTCCTGCCGCGCCAGATCGTCGATACGTTCGACCGCGGCGAACAGGCCCGGGTTCCGGTGCTGGCCGGTTTCAACAGCGGCGAAATCCGGTCGCTGCGGATGCTGGCGCCGGCCACGCCCGGCAGCGCCGCCGACTACGAGCGGATGATCCGCGAGCGCTATGGCGACATGGCCGACGCCTTCCTGCGCCTCTACCCGTCCTCGAATATGGGCGAGAGTATTCTGGCGACCAGCCGCGACGCCCTTTACGGCTGGACCTCCGAGCGGATGGTGCGGTCGCAGACGGCGGCGGGCCAACCGTCCTTCCTCTATCTGTTCGACCACGGCTATCCGGCGGCGGATAACGCGGGCCTGCATGGCTTCCACGCCAGCGAGCTGCCCTTCACCTTCGGCACGCTGGACCGCACGCCCCCGGCCTGGCCGAGGGTCCCTGACACGGCGGATGAGCGACGGCTGTCGGACGCCATGGTCGGCTACTGGACCAGCTTCGTCCGCACCGGACAACCGCAGGCCGCCGATGCGCCCGCGTGGACCCCTTACGGCGACACCGCGTCGTGGATGGTGTTCCGCGATGCGCCGACGCCCGGGACCGCCCTGTTTCCCGGCATGTTCGAACTGCATGAGCAGACCATGTGCCGGCGTCGGGCGACCGGGACGATCGGCTGGAACTGGAACACCGGCCTGGCCTCCCCGGCCATGCCGCCCGCCACGACGGGCTGCCAGAGCCTGATCGGCTGATGCCGTGGCTCAGGCTCCGGAGTTCGCTCTAGCGGCGCGGGGCCCGATAGGTCCCCATGTCGGTCCTGAGACCGGCGACGAAGGCGGCATGGCCGTCGTCGCCGGAATCGGTCGCAAGGCTCTCGGCCTCGTGGACCAGGCCCTCGACCTCATCGCTCATGCCGGAGCCCAGCCGGATCAGGGTTCGCGCCCGCGCCCTGAGGAGGATCAGCGCCGCCGCTGGATAGCGCGCGGACAGGCGGGACGCCCACAGGGCGGTGTCCTCATGCCCGCCCCTGAGCTCACCGCCGCGCGCCTCGACCATCTCCGCCGCTTCCCGCAGGGCGGGCCAGCCCATCAGGAAGGCCAACCCCTTGACCGGGTCGAAATAGCCGGCGGCGTGGGCGAAGGCGCGGTCCAGGGCCACCACATCCTCAAAATCCGGCAAGCGCGCGATGATGGCGCGCAAGGCGTCCGGCGACAGGGTGCGTTCGAACAGGGCCCAGCGCGCGTCGTCGGCCTCGGCGGTCCGGCCTTCGGCGTCGAGCACCGTGATTTCGGCCTCAAGCCAGGCTTCGGGCGGCGGGGGCGCCGGCTCGGACCTGCGGCCCCAGCGGGATGCCGGCGGCGGGGCGGGCCGCGAGGCCTCCAGCGCCGCCCGCGCCTCCCCTGCCCGACCGGCGGCGGCCAGTCTTGAGGCCATGACGGAGCCGACCTCCGGCCGATGACGGTCGTCGTCGGGAATGGCGCTGATCCAAGCGTCCAGATCGCCGCTGCGTTCCGCCAGCTTGCGCACCACCAGCGCGAGTTTCCCCGTCGGCCGCGGCCTGCCCTGCGTCAGATCGGTCAGCAGGGCGCCGGCGACGGCCGGGCTGAGGTCGCCCACGCCCCGCCCGATCCACGACGCCCAGTCCGACAGCCGGGTCGCCAGCGCATCCGACAGGACCGGCACGGCGCCGTCGGGCCCCAGGGCGGACGCCAGAGCCGCCAGCTCGGCCGTCGCGCCGTCAAACAGCAGGGCCAGCTCGCCCTTGGGATCCTTCACGCGCAGGGCCAGACCGGGATAGAGATCGAACCACGCCACCATCCGGTCAAAGGCCAGCCGGGCGTCCAGCTCGGACAGCCGATCCACGATCATGCGGCGCAGGCTCTGCAGGTCGCGGACCAGTTCAGGCCGCTTGCGCCATGAGACGCGCACCCGGCTATCACCCAGCGCCGTCAGGCGCTTGTCCAGCTCCAGCGCGAGGTCAGGCGCACCGACCTCGCTCGCCAGCTCCATCCGCAAGCGCCGCTTCCACAGGGCGTCGCCGCCGGCGACCTCCATCAGCAGGGCAGCCAGCCGGTCTGCGCCGAGAACGGCGAGGTTGGCGGCGGTCAGGGTCTTCTTGGGGGTCGCGGGGCGTTTCGCCATGGGCTCTATCTAGGGCCTCGTTCCGGCCCGGACAAACCGGGCGACCGATTGTGTGAAACCAGAGCCCGAATTCGTCGATCGGAGCGAAACCATCTCGCGAGAGTTGAAGTCGGCGGAAAGGTGCGCACTCTACGGTTCATGTTGAATCACCCTCGCCAAGGTCCGGGGCCATGCAGATGATGCAGCCGGTGCTGGTTTCCCGTCGTCACGCCGCGCTCCTGATCCTCGCGGCGGCGGTGGCGGTCTGCGTCGCCCTGGGCGGGATCGGGTTCGAACTGGCGCGGGAATTCCGGCGCGAGGGCGAGGTTCGGGCCGAGATCGAGCGGTCGCACGCCACCCGTGCGCAAATCCTGAGCGTCTTCTCCCTGCTGCAGGACGCGGAGACCGGCCAGCGCGGCTATATCATCACCGGCGATGAGCGTTTTCTCCAGCCGTATGATGAGGCCGAGACCACGCTGGCGACGCAGGTCAAACGTCTGGAACGCCTCTACGCCACAGACGCGACCCAGACAGCGGATGTCATCACCCTTGAGGCCTTGGTGGACCGCAAGCAGGCGACCCTCTCGGAGGGCATCCGGACCCGCCAGAGCGAGGGGCGGGACGCGGCGCTGGCCTTCGTCGCCGCCGGCGCGGGCAAGGCCGCGATGGACGATATTCGCGTGGTCATCGACCGCATGGTGAAGACCGAGGCCCAGTCCCTCGATCAGTTGATCGGCCGCGCCTCCGCCCGTGGGACGGCGACCCAGAGGCTGGTCGCCGGGCTGTTCAGCCTGCTGCTGGCGACCGTGTTCATGTCCGCCCTGCTGGGCTGGCGCTATGTCCGCACCCGCCGCGCCCTGCTGGCCGAGGTGCGCACGACCGCCGCACGGCAGGAGGCCATCTTCGACAGCGCCATCGACGCCATCCTGACCCTGAACCCGAGCGGCAGTATCGAGACCATGAACGCCGCCGCCGCGCGCATGTTCGACTGGTCAGGGCCGGAACTGGTGCGACGCGACATCTCTGTCCTGCTGGACCTGGACGGCAACGGCGACGCCTCGAGAGGTTTCCTTTCCCGGCTCGGATTTCGGGACGGAGAGACGGGGGACGGCGTCGTGCGCGAACTGACGGCCAAGCGCCGTGACGGCTCCACCTTCCCCGTCGATGTCGCGCTCAGCCTCATGCCCTTGCCGACCGGGATCCATATGGTCGCCGTGGTGCGCGACATCTCGGACCGGCGCCGGATCGAGGAGATGAAGCAGCAGTTCGTCTCGACCGTCAGTCACGAGTTGCGCACGCCCCTGACCTCTATCGCGGGCTCTCTCGGCCTGCTGGCCGGCGGCGTGGCGGGCGCCATGCCGGACAAGGCCGCCCGGCTGATCGCGATCGCCCATTCGAACAGCCAGCGACTGGTGCGGCTCATCAACGACATTCTCGACGTGGAGAAGCTGGAGTCAGGGCAGATGACCCTCGACATGGCGCCCGTCGATCTGCGCGATATCGCGGCCCGGTCGATCGAGAATGTTCACGGATTGGCGGAAGACCTTCAGGTGTCACTGCGTTTGAGCGATGGCCCGACGGCCCCGGTCAGGGGGGACACGGACCGGCTGATCCAGGTGGTGGTGAACCTGCTCTCCAACGCCGTGAAATTCTCTCCCTCCGGCAGCGAGGTCGAGGTTTCAGTCCAGCCCGAGACCCGGATCGCGCGCCTCAGCGTTCGCGACCAGGGCCCCGGAATTCCTGACGAATTCCGCGCGCGCATCTTCTCCAAATTCGCCCAGGCGGACTCGTCCGACACCCGCGCCAAGGGGGGCACCGGCCTGGGCCTGGCCATCGCGCGGGAGATCGCCGAGCGCCACGGGGGGCGGCTATGGTTCGAGTCCGCCCCCGGTGAGGGCGCGACCTTCCACATGGACCTGCCGCTGGACCTCGAGGACGCCGAGCCCGCCGAGCCCGCCGAGGGCGAAGGCCCGCACCTGCTGATCGTCGAGGACGACGCCGATGCGGCCCGTGTGCTGCGCACCATGCTGGCCGAGGACGGGTTCACCGCCGACATCGCGGCCACCGCTCGCGAAGCGCTGGCGGCAGTGCGGGGAGACGGCTACGCCGCCGTCCTGGTGGACCTTCAGTTGCCGGACGCCGACGGGGTCGGCCTGATCCGCACCCTTCGCTCCGACCCGAAAACGCGCGATCTGCCCGTCGTCGTGGTCTCGGCCGACATCGCCCGCGGCCGGGCCCGGGGCCGCTCGCTGGAGGTTATCGACTGGCTTGAAAAGCCGTTTGACCAGACCCGACTGCGCTCCGCCGTTTCCGGGATTCTCGACCGGCTGGAGAAGCGGCGCCCGGTGGTCCTGCACGTCGATGACGACCCCGATATCCTCGCGGTCACCGCCTCGGCCCTGGCGGGAGCCGCGGAGGTCATCCCCGCGCCTTCCCTGTCCGAGGCTCGCGCCGCCCTCAACACCCGCAGGCCCGATCTGGTTATCCTCGACCTCGGCCTTCCTGATGGATCGGGTCTGGAGCTGCTGGCCGACCTCGACGACGGGGACGGCCAGTCCGTACCCGTCATTGTCTATTCGGCGCAGGAAATGGACGCCGCCCTCGGCCATCGGGTCGAGGCGGTGCTGGTCAAGTCGCGCACCTCGCTCGCCGGGCTGGTGCGCACCGTTCGCCGTCTGACCGCAAAGGGAGGTCCCCGATGAGTTCGCTCGCAGTACTCCACGTTGATGACGAACCCGATATCCGTGAGGTCGCCGGACTGTCGCTGGATCTCGACCCCGGCGTCGTCCTGACGACAGCCGAGTCCGGCGAAGTGGCGCTTCAGTTGCTGGAAGGCGGCCTCCGACCCGATGTGATTCTGCTGGATGTGATGATGCCGCGACTGGACGGCCCGGGCGCACTGGCCCGGTTGCGGCTTTTACCCGGGTTGGAAGAGACGCCGGTGATTTTCATGACCGCGCGGGTGCAGGCCAGCGAGCGCGACCGCTATCTCGACCTCGGCGCCATCGGCGTGATCACCAAGCCGTTTGATCCCATGACCCTCGCCGGACAGGTTCGGGACCTGCTGGCCGGACGGCCCGCATGAGCGACGATCCCCTCGCCGCGCTCCGCCTGCGCTTCAGGGAGCGGGCGCTTTCCGACGCCGACGGCCTGGCCTTCGCGCTCCAGCACTCCAATGAACAGAACATCGAGGCCTTGGCGCATGGCCTCGCGGGGGCCGCGGGCCTGTTCGGCTTCAGCGAGATCGGCAGACAGGCGAAGGACATCGACGGTCAGTTCGCTGCGGGCGATCGCCCCGCGCGATCAGACGTCGAGGCCCTGATCGCCGCCATCCGCCGCGACATGGCGGCCTATTCGTAGTCGATGCTGAGCGGCAGGGCGGCGACAGCCTCGCCCTCGTTATCGAGCCGAATCCGCAGCCGGCCGGACACCCGCAACAGGTCGTGGCCCTGAAGGTCCAGCCGCGCCACCCGCGTTTCGGAGATATCGCCAGAGTTCGCGCTCCAGATTCTGAGATCTTCGATCACCGCGACGTCCTGGTCGGCCTCGCCCTGCGGCAGGCGGATACGATAGACCCGGCCCGGATCGCCGCTGATCTGGACCATCGCCGGGGCATCGACCAGATTGGAGCCGGTCACCGACAGCGCCACGCCGGGCTCGTTCGGTTGCAGCCGCATCGGACTGACCGTCGAGATGCTCAATCCGCGCTGCACGGTCAGCGAGGCCGAGCCGTTTGCCGACTGCGCCACGGCGGCGGCGGGCGTCCCCGCGATCAGGGCCGTGAGGATCAGAAGACGAACCGGCGTCATGTCGTGAACTGGACTGTGATCAGGTAGTCGAAGGTCCGTTGACCGCTGGCGGCGTTGGCCGCGAGCTGGACATCCATGCCCAGCTTGAAGGTCGCGGTCGTCAGCAGGCCGAGCGGATTGAGATCAAACGTCAGCGTCGAGGCCTCCGCCGGCGCCGAGCCGGTCCGATAGCTGCCGCCGGTCATCGAGCCAACCCGCAGGCGCGTGATCGTCGCCGGCCCGGCGCCGGTGACCGGCGTGATCGTCACCCGGATATAACGCAGGGCGCACAGGCCGTTCAGGTTCAACAGGCCGCAGTTGATCGTGATCGTCGGTGTCGTCACCGAACTGGAGGTCAGGCGGATGGCGTTGCCCGAGGTGCGGGTCACCGCGCCTGCCGCCGTCACGGAGAAGGTCGTGGCGCTGGACCCGCGGATGACCGTCCCCAGCGTCGGCGCGGTCGCGGGCGAGCGTGTCACCGTCGGATCGGCCTGGGCCTGACCGGCGCCGGCCAACATCAGAACCGCGCAAAGACCGGCGAAAAGGCGTCTCATGGCACGGCCTCCGGTCCGGTCTCGATCAGCACCGCGCCGCCGCGCACGAAGCCCCCGGTCGCCGGAATGTTGACGGTCACCGGCGCCACCTGACGCAGGCCCAGTTGGCGGGACTGGTCCGCTTCCAGCCGAACAGTCCAGTCTCCGGGGGCCACCCCCTCGAAGAACAGCACGCCCGCGTGGTCGCTCCGGCCCGGGACGACGGTCTTGCCGTCCGCCGACACCAGTTCGACATTCAAGGCCGCCAGCGGACGCAGGGCGCCGTCGGCGCGACGCAGACGCGCCGTCAGCTCCAGCTCGGCGCTGCGGCGCATGGGATAGTCGATGACCGCCATCCGACCCGGACGGGGCGTGAATTCCAGACCCGGCGGACCGGCGATCAGGAAGGGATCGTCCACGCCCTCCGCGTTCAGCCGAATGCGGGCCGAAGCCCCATCGCCCAGTCCCACCGCAACGGCCTGGCCCTCTTCGCTCGTTTCGACCGGGCCGACGGGCGTGTCGACGATCAGGCCGGGCACGCCGGGCTCCTCCGCCTGACGCAGGCCGTCGGCGTTCTCGTCGACCCAGGCGTTGACGGCGACCGATCCGCCGACGGCGGCTCCCGGGCGGGTCAGGCGGTAGCGGCCCGCGAACGGGTCGTAGCCAAACCCGAAGCCCAGTTGCAGGCCCACACGCCACTCGCGCGACTCCCTCTCATAGGACGCATTGAACGCCAGATCGAAACGCTTCGCCCGCCAAAGGTTTGACGCCTGCAGACTGGTCGCGGACTGCGGCCCCAGCGTGCGGATGACCCCGAGACGCAGCGAATGGGCGTCGCTGACCTGCCAATCGGCGGTGGCGTAGGCCGTTTCGAGCGACGGATCCGGCGACAGCTCGTAGGACAGTCCGCCGCGCAGTTGCAGCCGCGATGACACCAGGGTCGCCACATCGGTCGAGCCCAGCCAACGTGGGCGGCCCGATCCTGCGCCCTGATCATCCTCATAGGCGACGCTGCTGGACGCGTAGTAGCGCCCGATGGGCGCCGAGGCCCGCAGGTCTGCATTGGTGACGCGCACGCCGTCCATCCGGCGGAGCTGGCGCAGGTTGAACGACACCGGCACCGCCAGCCCGCCCGGCCCCTGAACCTGGCCATCCAGCCGCAGGTCGGTCGCACTGCGCAGCGGGGCCAGATCGACCACGCCCAGTTGACGCGTCTCGTCGATGAAACCGCCACGGTATTCCGAATGACGCGCCACCACTGAAACCCCGAACGGGCGGGCGGCCAGACCGACGGTTCCGCCGCTACCGCCGGTATCGTCAAAGGCCATGTCGATCTGCGCCGCCACCGGCCCCAGCGAGCCCCGCAGGCCGAGAGTCCCCAGCGACCGCGCTTCCGCTCCGTCCGGCGTGAACCGCGACAGGCCGCCACTCAGCGTCAGGCCGGACGACAGGCCATAGTCGGCCATCACCGTCATCCGCGCCTCGCCGGTCGCGCCGGTGACCGGGCGATCCCCGACGTCGAAGACCGTCAGTCCCTGCTCCACGACGCCGAACCGGAACACCAGCCGCCCGGCCTCGACCTGACCGGCGCCGAAATTGATGCGCCGGACGACTTCGCGTGACTGGCCCTGGGAGCCGTAGAAGACGAGACGCAGGGTGTTCAGACCGAAGGCCAGCGGCACATCCAGAAACTCGTAGCGCCCCTGGACCGGTGACGTCTGGGCCGCCTGCAGCACCTCATTGACGTAGAGCTCGACCTCCTCGCCCAGCGCCAGTTCCCCGCGCAGGTTGAGCGGCGTGGCCAAATCCAGGTTCTCCAGCGGGGCCGATGTGTAGAACAGCCCCCGCCCCGCATAGCCGGCCGCACCGATCGGCATGGAGGGCGTGAAGACGTCACCCAGCCCCGCACGCGTCCCGCCCAGCGGGCCCAGCGCCCGACCGCCCGGATCCTTACGGGTCAGCAGGACGCGGACATCGTTGATCTCGCCGTCCTCGTTCGAGCCGACATAGCCCTCGAACCCCGCCCACAGCAGGTCGGAAGCGGCGCGGATGTCATAACGCCCCGCCTGATCCACCCCATCCCGACCCAGCAGGCCGCCCAGGTTCACGTCGAAGGCCGGAGGCGTAAACAGCTGGTACGGGGTCGCAATGTGCACGGCCGCGGGGTCGGACGGCGAGGCGCCCAGAGTGGCCTGCCGGCGCTCGCGATCCGCGCGCTGCTGGAACGGCAAGGCCTCGGTCGCGGTCAACTCCATGACCTGAGCCGCCGTGTCCGCGCTCAGGCGAACCGGCAGAAGCTGTTCCAGCAGATCCAGCCGCACATACAGGTCGTCGTCATAGATGGCCGCCTGATCGGCGCTGAACCGGATCGTCCGGCCCGCCACGCGGGCCTGGCCCGAGGCCAGATCAACGGTCAACTGGCGATCCGGCGAGATGACCCAGCCTTCAGCCCGGCGTTGGGCGGGGAAGACGCCGACCGCCAGATCCAGCACGCGCGAGAACTCGCCCAGGGGCACATAGACGCCCGCGCGGGAGGAATAGACGTTCAGCGAATCCGTCAGCTGCACATCTCCCGCGCGGACTTCCATCCACAACAGGTCGTTGGGGCTGAACGGCTGGGGATCGGCCGCGATCATCAGATTGCGCGCCAGCGCCTGCGCTGCGGCCTGCTCCGGCGAGACCGCCAGCGTCAGGAGGGCGAGGCTGGCCCCCACGACGGACCTCACGGCGCGACGAGGGTCGCCGTCGCCAGGATTTCACCGGGCCGGGCGTCGTCGTCGCGATAGATCACGGTGACCGTCTGGCCCGACAGGATGGGCGACGGCAGGGGGGTCACGACCGTCCGGCGGCCGATCTCGGGATAGACGGCCACGCCGCGCACGGCGGTGGCGAGGGGCGCATCGGCGCTGTCCCCCAGACGGATTTCGACATCGCCATAGACCGAACTGGCGCCGAGCCGGACCAGATCCAGCGACAGGACTTCCCCGGCGTCGATCCGTGTGATGGACACGTTCTCGACGGCCGCGCGGGCGTCGGCGGGGCCGTCCCGCACGATCACCGGAATACTGACGCTGAACAGGGCGATGACCTGCACCGCCACCTCGTCGGCGCCCGGTTGGGTCGCCTGGTCGACGGTGAAGCCCGCCGTCTCGGACGGCAGGGCGGTGACGGTCAGGTGGGTCCGGTGCTCGCCGCCCTCGCCCGGCCGGGCGCGAACGCGGATGGCCTGGCTTTCGCGTGGCGCCAGCGTGATGCGGCGGGGCGTGTGCTGGACCAGTGCACTGGCGGAATCGAGGGTCTCGGTCGGCTGGTCCGAGGCGGCCACGATCTGGCCGTCCGGCAGCATGACCCGGTCCACCAGTTCGACCGAATAGGTCGCGGGCTGGTCGCCCTGATTGAAGATGTAGACGGTGGCGCTGCGCTCGCCCGGCTCGAATACGACGCGCTTGGGCGAGATATTCAGATCCGCTCCGACCTGGGCGCCGGCGGGGCCGGCGACCAGAAGCAGGAAAATGGCAGACAGACACAGACGCATCGCCATCGCGATCACCCTCCTCAAGCCCGCCCGAACGTCAAGGTAGTCCTCTCGGACAACCGAGACGTTAACAGATCTGGCGGCGGCGTGTATTTCCTGCAGCGGAAACACAGGGTTGGCGATCAGTTATAGGCGGCCGAGACGGTGAAGGTCCCGGTGTAAACGCCGGTCGGGGCGGTGGAGGCGACCGGCACGCTGCCGCCGACCTTGAAGGACAGCGAACCGGCGGCGCCGAGCGCATTGCTCAGGGTCTGGGCGGCGGCGGAACCGGTCAGGTTGTTCGAGGTCGTCACCGTCAGGGTGTCCGAGCCGTTGGCGATCGAGAAGGTGCCCGGGATGGTCACCGAGATCGACTGGCCGCCTTCACCGTCCACGGTGAACTGCGCGGCCTGCGGCGTGTCGCCCGAGCTCAGGCCGACGACGCCACCCGCGACCGAGCGGGCGCCGGCGGCGCTGACCGTGACCGTGCCGGCGCCGGTGGCCGGACGCACCACGGTGCCGAACTTCAGGTCGGCGTTCTTGGTGATGGTCAGGGGGCGGATCACGGTGATCGAACCGCTTCCAGTGGTCGAGGCCGACTGGGCCATCGCGGGAGCGGCGATGACGACGGTCAGAAGGGCGGCGGCGGCGGCAAGGGACTTGATCATGGTGCGTCTCCAACGACGGGGTGTGTGTCTCGTTGGCGTCCAAATCATCCCGATCAGCGGCCAGGTCCACAACCGGACCCGCCAGAAAGGGGCAAATCGAACCAAAGTTATAGGTTGAAGGCCAAAGAGGGTTCCCGCGAAAACTGTCCGCTTGGCGATTGGCAAACGTCTTGTTAGGAAACCCGACTGCAATCTGTCCGTGTAGAAGCGGCTATAGCTCAGGTTAGTAACGAGAATTTCTGTGCGCTGGATTGTCCTGATCGTCGACGACCATCCTTTGGTCGGACAGGCTTTCGAGCTCTCGATCAAGGCCGCCTACCCGCACCTCGATATCGGCCGCGTGACCACCGCCGCCGAAGCCGACGCCTACGTCAGACTGCATGGGCCGCGCGTGAAGCTGGTCATGCTGGACCTGATGCTCCCGGACGCCGAGGGGTTCAGCGCCCTGCTTCGGCTCCAGCAGATCCTGCCCGACGGCAAGATCGCCATCGTCTCGTCGCGGACCGACAATCACACCCTGTCGATGGGCAAGGCGTTCGGCGTGGACGCCTGGCTGTCCAAATCCGAGCCGGTCGAAACACTGGTCAACGCCGTCGGCGCCATTCTGCGCGGGGAAAACGTGTTTCCCGAGAACGTCCAGGCCGACCGTCAGGCGATCGACTTCCACCGCCGCATCGCCACCCTCTCCGGGGCGCAACTCCGCATCATGCGAGCACTCGTGGAAGGCAAGCTGAACAAGCAGATCGCCTGCGACATGAACCTGACGGAAGGCACTGTGAAACAACATGTTTCGGCCATTCTGAAAAAGCTGCAGGTTAACAATCGGAGCCAAGCGATCCTGATCGCCGCGCCGGTCCTGAGGAACGATCAGGCCTGATGCCAACGCTGATCTGGCACAGGTAGATTTCTGCTCTTCGACGCAGTTCAAACGGTGCTGGCGCAATAATTTTCCTGAACAACCTTGTGCGGCGCAGCAGAGCATGGTTTCCTGACCGCGTTGAACAGGAGCCTCCGTGGCCGATCGTGTCCACATCGCTGACCGCAGGATCGCCGCCAAGGCGATCGCGGCGACGCGTGCGCCGTCGATCGAACTGGCCCTGAACACCCTCATTCTCACGGTAATCCTCGTGCTCCTTAGCGGAGCGGCGTGGACGCATGTGACCTGACCTAGACAACCCTCAGGATCGCCCGCAGCCACCCGCTTCCCTTCAGGAGGCGGGTTTTTTGTTGCGCGCGGTCCGGACACCCTTCCGGAACGACTTCGCCAATGACGCAAGATTTCACCCCGAACGATCGGCCGCCGAACGCGCGCAGCCGCGCCGTCACGGCCGGGCCCAACCGCGCCGCCGCCCGCAGCTATCTGCGCGCCGCCGGCATGCAGGACGCCGACTTCGACAAGCCGATGATCGCGGTGGTCAACACCTGGTCGTCGGTCACGCCCTGCAACATGCATCTGGACCGTCTGGCCGCCGATGTGCGCGCCGGCATCGTCGCCGCGGGCGGCTATCCGGTCGATTTCAACACCATCGTCGTCACCGACGGCATCTCGATGGGCACGCCCGGCATGAAGGCCTCGCTGATCAGCCGCGAGGTCGTCGCCGACAGCATCGAGCTGGCCGTCGAGGGCCATCAGCTGGACGGCGTCATCTGCATCGTCGGCTGCGACAAGACGATCCCGGCCGCCGCCATGGCGCTGGCCCGCATGGATATCCCGGGCCTGGTCTACTACGGCGGCACGATCCTGCCGGGGACCATCGGCACCAAGGAGGTCTCGGTTCAGGAGATTTTCGAGGCCATCGGCGCCCACGCCGCCGGCGCCCTGGACGACGCGGGCCTGAAGGCGGTCGAGACGGCGGTCTGCCCCGGCGCCGGCGCCTGCGGCGGCCAGTTCACCGCCAACACCATGGCCATGGCCCTGTCGGTCATGGGCCTGTCGCCCATGGGCGCCAACGACGTCCCCGCCGTCGATCCGGCCAAGGGCGCGGAAGGGCATCGCTGCGGCCGCCTGATCGTCGAGCGCGTCTTCGCCGGCGACAGCGCCCGCAAATACATCACCCGGGCCAGCCTGCGGAACGCCGCCGTCGCCGTCTCGGCCTCGGGCGGTTCGACCAACGCCGTCATGCAT
This sequence comes from Brevundimonas sp. AVps31, assembly GCF_058681355.1. Classification (NCBI taxonomy): domain Bacteria; kingdom Pseudomonadati; phylum Pseudomonadota; class Alphaproteobacteria; order Caulobacterales; family Caulobacteraceae; genus Brevundimonas; species Brevundimonas sp. AVps31. Next base: position 50,703 of record NZ_CM178736.1, read on the forward strand.
CTGACCGCCATTGCCGCCGAGGCGGGGGTCGAGTTCGGGGTCGAGGACTGCCACCAGGCCTGCGTCGACGCCCCGGTCATTTGCGACCTGAAGCCCGGCGGCCGCTTCCTGGCCTCGCACCTGTTCGCGGCGGGCGGCACCCGCCTGGTGACCCAGCGGATGGCGGCGGCGGGCAAGATCGTCAACGCCCCCACTGTCAGCGGCCGCAGCCTGTTCGCCGAGGCCGCCGAGGCCGAGGAAACCCCCGGCCAGCAGGTGGTGGCCACCTTCGATGCGCCGGTCATGGATCGCGGCAGCTACGCCGTCATCTACGGCGACGTCGCTCCCGACGGCGCGGTCATCAAGCTGACCGGCCACAAGGTCGACCGCTTCGAGGGGCCCGCCTGCGTCTTCGACAGCGAGGAGGACGCCTTCCATGCCGTTCAGGACGGCTCGGTCGGTGAAGGCGACGTCATCGTCATCCGCTACGAAGGTCCCAAGGGCGGCCCCGGAATGCGCGAGATGCTGCAGGTCACCGCCGCCCTGAAGGGTCGCGGCGTCCACAACGTCGCCCTGATCACCGATGGCCGTTTCTCGGGCGCCAGCTACGGCTTCGTCGCCGGCCATGTCTCGCCCGAGGCGGCGGTCGGCGGCCCCATCGCCCTGATCCGCGACGGCGACCGCATCGCCATCGACGTCGCCAACCGCCGGATCGACGTCGACGCCGATCTGGTGAAGCGCCGGGCGGACTTCGCCCCCCGATCAATCCGCCCGGCGCACGGAGTCTTCGCCAAATACCGCGCCTCGGTGGCCTCCGCCGCCCAAGGCGCCGTGACCATTCCCAATCCGCCCCCGGTCCAGCGTCCCGCCGAGACCGAAACCCGATCCGCCCGAGAGGACGCCTGAACCATGGCCATCACCATCTACACCGACGAGGACATTCGCCCCGGCGCCATCGCCGGTCAGCGCATCGCCATTATCGGCTACGGCTCGCAGGGCCGGGCCCACGCCCAGAACCTGAAGGACTCCGGCCACGACGTGGTCGCCGGGGTCCGCGAGGGCGGCAAGGGCTGGCGCAACGCCACCGCCGACGGCGTCCCGACCGCCGAGCCCGCCGAGGCGGTCAGGGATGCGGACATCATCGCCATCCTGACCCCGGACATGATCCAGGCCGAGGTCTACCGCGACATCATCGAGCCGAACGCCAAGCCCGGCTCGGCCATCCTGTTCGCCCACGGCTTCTCGATCATCTACGGCCGCATCACGCCGCGGGCTGACATGGACGTCATCCTGGTCGCGCCCAAGGGTCCGGGCGATCTGGTCCGCCGCGAGTACCAGCGCGGCCGGGGCGTCCCCTCCCTGTTCGCCATCGAGAAGGACGCGACCGGCAAGGCCCGCGACCGCGCCATGGGCTACGCCAAGGGCAATGGCGGCGCGACCGGCGGCCTGCTGGAGACCACCTTCCGCGAGGAGACCGAGACCGATCTGTTCGGTGAACAGGCCGTCCTGTGCGGCGGCGCCAAGGAGCTGGTCATGTCCGGCTTCAACACCCTGGTCGAGGCCGGCTACCAGCCCGAGATCGCCTACTTCGAGTGCATGCACGAGCTGAAGCTGATCGTGGACCTGTTCTACGAAGGCGGCATCACCAAGATGAACGAATTCATCTCGGAGACGGCCAAATGGGGCTCGGTCAAGTCCGGCCCTCGCGTCATCACCGACGAAACCCGCGCCCGGATGAAGACCATCCTGGACGAGATCCAGTCGGGTCAGTTCGCCAGTGAATGGATCGCCGAGAACGAGGCCGGCAAGCCCCGATACGACGCCTGGGTCAAGGCCGACGGCGAGCAACCCATCGAGATCACCGGGGCGAAGCTGCGCGAGCGCATGGCCTGGCTGCACGCCCCCAAGTCGGAAGCCGCCTGAACCATGACCGCCTCCGCCGCCCGCATCCCCGAACCCGCCACCGCCCCGAAAAGCGGCGCCCGCCTGCTCGTCTCCACCCTGGAGCGGCTGGGGGTGGAGGTCGTGTTCGGCTATCCGGGCGGCGCGATCATGCCCGTTTACGACGCCCTGGCCGGATCGAAACTGCGCCACATCCTGGTCCGCCACGAACAGGCCGCCGCCTTCGCCGCCGACGCCTATGCGCGCCGCAGCGGCAAGGTCGGGGTGTGCATGGCGACCTCCGGCCCCGGCGCCACCAACCTGATCACCGGCATCGCCAATGCGATGATGGATTCCATCCCCATCGTCTGCATCACCGGCAATGTCGCGCAAGGCGTCATGGGCACCGACGCCTTCCAGGAGATCGATATCCTGGGCGTCACCCTGCCGATCGTGAAACACTCGATCCTGGTCCGTGACCCGGCCGACGTTCCCGCGGCGGTCGAGGAGGCCTTCCACATCGCCGCCTCGGGCCGCCCCGGCCCGGTCCTGATCGATCTGCCCAAGGATGTGCAGGTCGGCCAGACGAGTGAAGACTTCGGCTTCCACTATCCCAACGAGACCATCCCGACCGACCACGACGCCATCGCCGCGGCGGCGGACGCCATCCGCGCGGCCCGACGTCCGCTGATCTATGTCGGCGGCGGGGTGAAGATCGGTCGCGCCACCGAACAGGTCCGCGCCTTCGCCGAAACCACCGGCATTCCGTCAGTCGCAACCCTGAACGCCCTGGGGACGATCCCGACCGACGCCCCCGGCTTCCAGGGCATGCTGGGCATGCACGGGACCCGGGCCGCCAACGAGGCGGTGCAGGAAGCCGACCTGCTGATCGTCCTGGGCGCCCGCTTCGATGACCGCGCGACTGGCAAGCTGGCCGAGTTCGCGCCCCACGCCCGGGTCATCCATTTCGACATCGACGCCTCCGAGATCGGCAAGCTGCGCGAGACCTGGATCCCCGTGGCCGGCGAGCTGGCGCCGGGCGTCGAGGCCCTGACCGCCCGCCTGGCCGGGAATGGCCCGGCCATCGATCCGTGGATGATCCACTGCGCCAGCCGGGTCCAGCGCACCGCCTTCCGCTATGACGACGCACCCGGCGAGGGCGTCTTCGCCCCTGCCCTGCTGAAGGCCGTGTCGGAGGCCGCCGGCGACTCCTTCGTCGCCGCCTGCGACGTCGGCCAGCATCAGATGTGGGCCGCCCAGCACTGCCGCTTCTCGAAGCCGGAAGCCCACATCACCTCGGGTGGTCTGGGGGCCATGGGCTTCGGCCTGCCCGCCGGCATCGGCGCCAAACTGTCCGATCCGGACGCCACGGTCGTCGTCATCGCCGGCGACGGCGGCTTCATGATGAACGTGCAGGAGCTGGCCACCCTGCGTCGCTACGGCGTCGCGGTGAAGGTCCTGCTGCTGGACAACAGCTCCCTGGGCCTGGTCCGCCAGTGGCAGGAGCTGTTCTTCGACGGCAACTATTCGGAGATCGACCTGTCCGACAATCCGGACTTCGTGAAGGTCGCCGAGGCCTTCGGGATCGAGGCCTTCCGAATTAGCCGACGCGAGGAGGTTCAGGCCGGGATCGCCCGCCTGCTGGCCGCCGACGGCCCCTGCCTCGCACACGTCATCATCGATCCCCGGGAGAACGTGTGGCCGCTGGTCCCGCCCGGAAAGAACAATGCCGAAATGATGGAAGGCGCCTGAGCCATGAGCACCGAAACCCTGCACCTGAACATTGACCGCGCCGACGGCTCGCTCCAGCGCCTGATCGGTCTGGTGGAGCGCCGCGGCTTCCACATCGACGGCATCCGCATGAGCGACGAGGGACCCGCGCGCCGGATCGAACTGGCCGTGCGCGGCCGCGACGACGGGCGCTGCACCCGGACCCTGGGCCGTCAGATCGACAAGCTGTTCGGCGTCACTCGCGTCAACGCCGCCGGCTTTCATCCCGAGGTCGCGGCATGACCAAGGTACAAACGGCCGTCGCCGCCGATCCAAACAAGGTCGTCGTCTTCGACACCACCCTGCGCGACGGGGAACAGGCGCCCGGTTTCTCCATGGGACCGGACGAGAAGGTCCGCATGGCCCGCGTTCTGGCGGACATGAAGGTCGATGTGGTCGAGGCCGGCTTCGCCGCCGCCTCCCCCGGCGACGAGGAATGCGTTCGCCGCGTGGTCGGCGAGGTCGAAGGCCCCGTCTTCTGCTCACTGGCCCGCTCGAATGAGGCGGATATCGACGCCGCGTATCGCGCCCTGTCCGGCACCGGAGAACGCCGCATCCACATCTTCCTGGGCACCAGCCCGATCCACCGCTCGGCCAAGCTGAAGATGTCCAGGGCCGAGGTGCTGGCCGCCGCGGCGCGCTCGGTCGCCTACGCCCGCACCCGCTTCGAGGATGTGGAGTTCAGCCCCGAGGACGCGATCCGCACCGAGCCGGAATTCCTGGCCGAGGTGTGCGAAGCCGCCGCCGCGGCGGGCGCGACCACCCTGAACATCCCTGACACCGTCGGCTATTCCACGCCGGGCGAGATCGGCGACATCTTCCGCAATCTGATCGCCAGCGTGCGCGCCCGCTTCCCGCAGGTCGTCTTCTCGGCGCACTGCCATGACGATCTGGGCATGGCCGTCGCCAACTCGCTGGCGGCCGTCGAGGCCGGGGCGCGTCAGATCGAGGGCGCCGTCAACGGCATCGGCGAACGGGCAGGCAACGCCTCGATCGAGGAAATGGTCATGGCCATCCGCACCCGGTCGGACCGCTACGGCCTGCACACCGGCGTCGACGCCACCCATCTGGTCCGCGCCAGCCGCCTGCTGAGCGAGATCACTCAAACCCCCGTGGTGCGCAACAAGGCCATCGTCGGCCTGAACGCCTTCGCCCACGAGGCCGGCATCCACCAGCACGGCATGATGGCCGACCCCTCGACCTACGAGATCATGCGGCCCCAGGACGTCGGCTTCGAAGGCACCTGGTTCGTGCTAGGCAAGCACTCCGGCCGCCACGCCGTCGCCAAGCGCGCCGAGGCCCTGGGCCAGCCCGTGGCGGGCGCCCATCTGGCCGCCGCCTTCGCCGGCTTCAAGGCCCGCGCCGACGAGATCGGCGAGATCAACGACCACGAATTGCTGGCGATCATCGAGGCCTCGCGCCCGGACGCCGCCCCCCGACAGGAGTACGCCTATGCGGCCGCTGGCTGAACAGATCTGGGTCAACGGCGAACTGACGCCCTGGGCCGATGCGAAGGTCCACGTGATGAGCCACGCGCTCCACTACGGCACCTCGGTGTTCGAGGGCATCCGCGTCTATGACACCCCCAACGGCCCCTGCGGCTTCCGCCTGACCGACCACGTGCGGCGCCTGTTCGACAGCGCCCGCATGTACCATTTCCAGCTGCCGTACACGGAGGTGGAACTGGTCGAGGCCTGCCGCGCCACCGTGAGGTCGACCGGCCTGAAGTCCGCCTACATCCGCCCCATCGCCTTCCTCGGCGCCTGCGGCATGGGGGTGACGCCCTCTCCCGACAATATGAACATCGACGTCGCCATCGCCGCCTTCCCGTGGGGCGCCTATCTGGGCGAGGAGGCGCTGGAGAAGGGGGTGGACGCCTGCGTCGCCTCGTGGTCACGCATCGCCCCCAACACCGTGCCCTCGGGCGCCAAGGCGGGCGGCAACTATCTGTCCTCCTACCTGATCGGGCGCGAGGCCCGGGTCGGCGGCTTCGGCGAGGGCATCGCGCTCGGCACCGACGGCCGCCTGTCCGAAGGTGCCGGCGAGAACCTCTTCCTGGTGAAGGACGGCGAGATCATCACCCCGCCCGCCGCGGCCTCCATCCTGATGGGCATCACCCGCGACAGCGTGCTGAAGCTGGCGCGTGGGCTGGGCTACGAAACCCGCGAGCAGATCCTGCCGCGCGAGGCCCTGTACGTCGCCGACGAGATCTTCATGACCGGCACGGCGGCCGAGATCACCCCGGTGCGATCGGTCGACGGCATCCCGACCCGCGCCGCCGGCCCCGGCCCGGTGACCAAGGCGGTCAACGCCGCATTCCGCGGCCTGTTCACCGGCGCGACGCCCGACCGCCATAGCTGGCTGGAGCCCATCCACGACAACGCCCCCGCCCCCCAGCGCGAGGCCGAATATGCCTGAGACCCTGTTCGAAAAAGTCTGGAACCGGCATGTAGTGCAGGCGGAAACGCCCGACGCACCCGCCGTGCTCTACGTCGACCTGCATCTGGTGCACGAGGTCACCAGCCCACAGGCCTTTTCCGAGATCGAGAGCCGGGGCCTGAAGGTGCGTCGTCCCGACCGCACCTTCGCGACACTGGACCACTCCACCCCCACCCTGCCCGCTGATGCGAGCGGCGAGCGGCCCTACTACACCCCGGCTTCAAAAGCCCAGGTCGAGACGCTGGAGGCCAACTGCGCGCGCCACGGCGTGTCGCTGGCAGGTTGGGGCTCGGCGGACCGCGGCGTGGTCCATGTCATGGGGCCGGAGCTGGGCCTGACCCGGCCGGGCATGACCGTGGTCTGCGGCGACAGCCACACCGCCACCCACGGCGCCTTCGGCGCACTGGCTTTCGGCATCGGCACCTCCGAGGTCGGCCACGTCCTGGCCACCCAATGTCTGCTGCAGCGCAAGCCGCGGACCATGCGCGTCACCGTCAACGGTCAGCTGCAGCCCGGCGTCTCCGGCAAGGATGTCGCTCTGGCGATCATCGCACGCCTGGGCTTCGGCGGCGGCACCGGCTTCGTGATCGAATATGCGGGCGAGGCCATCCGGTCGCTGGACATGGAAGGGCGGATGACCGTCTGCAACATGTCGATCGAGGCGGGCGCCCGCGCCGGCATGGTGGCCCCGGATCAGGTCACCGTCGACTGGCTGAAAGGCCGCAAACACGCCCCGCAGGGTGCGGCTTGGGACGCCGCCGTCACCGACTGGCTGTCCCTGGCCTCGGACCCCGGCGCGGTCTTCGACGCTGAAGTCCGGATCGACGGCGCCGCCATCGGCCCGATGGCGACCTGGGGCACCACGCCCGACGCGGGCTCCGCCATCGGCGCGGCCGTGCCTCAGCCGAAGGACGCCTCGGGTGAAAAGGCGCTGGCCTATATGGGCTTCACCGCCGGCGAGGCGACCACAGCCCATCCGGTCGATGTGGTCTTCATCGGCAGTTGCACCAACGGACGCCTGCCCGACCTCCGCGCCGCCGCCGAGGTTCTGCGCGGCCGCAAGGTCAAGCCGGGCCTGCGCATGCTCGTGGTGCCCGGTTCCGAGGCCGTCCGCCGCGACGCCGAGGCCGAGGGTCTGCACACCGTCTTCATCGACGCGGGCGCGGAGTGGCGCATCCCGGGCTGTTCAATGTGTCTGGCCATGAACGGCGACATGGTGGCGCCCGGCCAGCTGGCCGTCTCGACCTCCAACCGCAATTTCGAAGGCCGCCAAGGTCCCGGCTCGCGCACCATCCTGGCCAGTCCTGCGACCGCCGCGGCCACGGCCATCATGGGCGTGCTGACCGATCCTCGCGTCTTTCTGGTGGAGGCGCCCCTCCTCAAGCAGCCGAGCGCCGCGCGCGAGGCGGTAGGAGCCCAAGATGCCTGAGCCATTGAAAACGCTGACCTCCAAAGCCGTGGTCCTGTCGCAGTCGAACATCGACACCGACCAGATCATCCCCGGACGCTTCCTCAGCACCACCAGCCGCGAGGGTCTGGGCGCCTGGGCCTTCTATGACTGGCGCTACGAAGCCGACGGCGCGCCCAAGCCCGAAGCCGTCCTGAACCGCATCGACCCGACCGAGCGCCGCATCCTGCTGGCCGGGAAAAACTTCGCCTGCGGATCTTCCCGCGAGCACGCGCCGTGGGCCCTGATGGACTACGGCTTCCGGGCCGTGGTCTCGACCGGCATCGCCGACATCTTCACCTCCAACGCCCTGAAGAACGGCCTTCTGCCCATCGTCGTCGATCAGGCGACCTGGGACGACCTCGCCGCCCACGCGGACCAGCCGATCACCATCGATCTGGAAACCTCCACCCTCCAGCGCGGCAATGCAGAACCTGTCGCCTTCGTGGTGGAGAGTTTCGCCCGCCAGTGCCTGCTGGACGGGGTCGACACGCTCGGCTGGCTGCACGCCCGCCTGCCCGCCATCGAAGCCTTTGAACGCCAGAAAGAAACCGTCTGATGTCCGTCTCCAAGACCTACAATATCGTCGTCCTGCCCGGTGACGGCGTCGGCCCCGAGGTCACCCACGCGGCGCAGGCCGTGCTGGCGGTCATCGGCGACTTCTTTGGTCACACCTTCAACTTCAGCGAACATCTGATCGGCGGGGCCGGCATCGACGCCGTTGGCGATCCCTTGCCGCAGGAGACCATCGACGCCTGTCTGGCCGCCGACGCCGTGCTGCTGGGCGCCGTCGGCGGACCGAAATGGGACGGCGGCAAGCGTCGCCCGGAAGAAGGCCTGCTGGGCCTGCGCAAGGCCATGGGCCTGTACGCCAACCTGCGTCCGCTGCAGGTCTCGCCGGTGCTGGCCCATCGCTCGCCGCTGAAGAAAGAGATCGTCGAGGGCGTCGATCTGATCGTCTTCCGCGAGCTGACCGGCGGCATCTATTTCGGTGAAAAGACCCGGACCGCCGACCGCGCCACCGACCTGTGCGTCTATACGGTCGGCGAGGTCGAGCGTGTCGCCCGCGCCGCCTTCCACACCGCCCAGCAAAGGCGTGGCAAGGTGACCTCGGTCGACAAGGCCAACGTCATGGAGACCAGCCGCCTGTGGCGCGAGGTCGTGACCCGCATCCACGCCGAGGAGTTCCCCCGCATCGAGCTGGAGCACGCCCTGGTCGACTCCATGGCCATGCACCTGATCCGCAAGCCGCGCGACTACGACGTCATCCTGACCGAGAACATGTTCGGCGACATCCTGTCGGACGAGATTTCGGTGCTGGGCGGCTCCATCGGCCTGCTGCCCTCGGCCTCGCTGGGCTCCAGTGGCCCAGGCCTGTTCGAGCCTATCCATGGCTCGGCGCCCGACATCGCCGGTCAGGACAAGGCCAACCCGGTCGGGACCATCCTGTCCGCCGCCCTGCTGTTGCGCCACAGCCTGGGTCTGGAGGACGAGGCCGGGTCCATCGAAGCCGCCTGCGCCGCCGTCCTGTCGGCCGGAGCGGTCACCGCCGACCTGGGCGGCACCCTGGGCACGCGGGACGCCGCCAACGCCGTCATCGACGGCATCCGGGCGATCCACTGGGCCGCCGCCCATCGCGTGCAGATGCACTGGGCCTGACGGCGAACGTCCCGCTCCTCTCACGAAGGGCGGGACGTCCAACTGTCACTTGAAATACTGCATCGGCACGGTCAGGCGGGTCGCCCCGGTCGCCGGCACAGTGAACTTCACCTGATCCCAGGTCGGACCCGCGCGCAGGGTCTCTCCGTGCACCATGGCCCAGCCTTCCGCCGGCATTCCGCCTTCCAGCTTCATCTGGCCGTCCCCGTCCACGTCGTGCAGCACCGACAGGGAATAGTCGCCCGGCTGGACGTTGCGGAAGGTCACGGTCAGCGTGCCCGCCGCCGGGTTGCGGATGATGTCCCCATAGGCTCCGGCGGGTTGCAGGAACTGGTCGTGCGTTTGAAGCGCGGCCAGCAGTTGCCCGCCCCGCGCCTCGACGCCGGTCAGGGTGATGGTGACGTCGTCGGCGAGCGCCGGTGCGGCGGCGAGACAGGACAGGGCGGCGACGGCCGCGGCGGTGATCGTCTTCATGGTGGGTTTCCTCTCGTAGGCAGGCCAGCCCCGCCTCGTGAAAAGCACTTTGTGTTGTAAAGTTCTCTGAGTCAACAGGCGGAAGCGCTGGCTGGCTTCGCTCGCACGAGGGTGAAACTGTGCTTCCGAGGCCATGGACACGGCTTCGTCTCGCAATTTTTCACCTTGCAGGTTGACGGACCCCCGCCTTGTCCGTCAGCCTCCATGCTGAACTTGAACTGAGCAGGTCCTCCGTGAACCGTCTCGACGCCCGCCTCGCCCTCGCCTCAACCGCCTCGTGCGGCGGCGCGATCGTGCGCGTCATTGGCATGACCGGTATGACCACCACCACGCCTCCGGCGGGGACAGGTTAGCGCGCACCAAAGCTCAGGAACGCAAAAACCCAACCCCGCCCGGATCGCTCCGGGCGGGGTTTTTCTTTTCCAGACCTCTCCGAAAGACCGCCGCCATGCCCGCCCAGCTCGCCGTTCTCAAACGTCCCCCGGCCCCCGCCCTTCCCGCCACCGCGCCCGAGGTGGTGGTGATGAAGTTCGGCAGCTCCGTGCTCGTCAATCCCGCCGACGCCCCCAAGGTCGCCTCCGACATCTACGCCGAGGTCCGTCGCGGCCGTCGCGTGGTCGCCGTCGTCTCGGCCCTTGCGGGAGAGACCGACCGCCTGCTGTCCGAAGCCCGCGCGCTCGGTCTCGCCCACGACAACAGCCTCCTGCCCGCCTACGTCGTGCAGGGTGAGGAGCGCTCCGCCGCCCTCGTGGCCTTGGCCTGCGACCGCGTCGGGCTCAGCGCCGCGACCCTGACGGTCCGCGAACTCGGCCTTCTCGCGGAGGGTCCGTGTGAGCATGCCCGGCCCGTCTCGTTGGATCGTGCAGCCCTCGACCGCGCCTTGCTCAAGAACGAAGTGGTCGTGGTCCCCGGCTTCGGGGCCCTGTCTCCGGCGGGCGATGTGGTCCTGCTGGGCCGGGGCGGGTCCGACCTCACGGCCCTCTTCCTCGCCGCCGAGCTGGATCTGGACAGCGTCCAGCTGGTGAAGGACGTGGACGGCCTCTACGACCGCGATCCCAACGTCCACCCCGACGCCCGCCGCTACGATCAGGCCAGTTGGGCCGAGGCCAAGGCCCTGGGCGGCGGTCTGGTCCAGCCGGACGCCCTCGACCTCGCCGAAGCCCGCCGGCTGAAGGTGGAGGTGCGCAACTATCTGGACGGCCACCGTACCGTCGTCGGCCCGGTCGGCGCACCGCCCAAACCCGCGCCCGCCCACCAGCGCCTCCGCGTCGCCGTGGCCGGCTGCGGCGTGGTCGGCGGCGGCGCGTTGGCCCGCCTGCTGGTCGATCCCCGCGTGGAGGTCGTCGGCGTCCTGGTCCGCGATCCGTCCAAACCGCGCGACGTGCCTGGCGCATCCGATGCTCGCCTCGCCCCTCTGCTGGTCTCCAGCCCGGACGCCCTGCTGGATCGCAAGCCGGACATCGTGCTCGAAGCCCTGTCGGAGGCCGCGGCGGGCTATGCGGTGATAGAGGCCGCGCTCTCCCGCGGCGTCGATGTCGCCACGGCCAACAAGCAGGCGGTCAGCGCCAATCCGGACGGCCTGCTGGCGCTGGCGGCCCGCAACGGGGCGAACCTGCTTTGGTCCGCCTCTGTCGGCGGCGGCGTTCCCATGGTCGAGGCCATGCGCTCGGCCCGTGACGCGGCCCCGGTCGCAGCCTTCGAGGCGGTGTTGAACGGCACCGTCAACTTCATGCTGGCCCGGCTCGGCGAAGGCGCCGCCTTCGACCACGCCCTCTCCGAAGCCCGCGCCGCCGGCTTCGCGGAGGAAGATCCCTCCTCCGACCTGCAGGGGCTCGACGCCCTCGCCAAGGTCCGTCTGCTGTCGTTCGAAGCCTTCGGCGTCATGCCAGATGAGGCCGACATCCCGCGCGATGTGCTGGACCCCGCTGACCTGCCGCCCGCCGGGTCGCGTCAGCTCTGTCGCTGCGCGCTGAAAGACGGCAAGCTGGTCGCCTCCGTGCGGCTGGTGTCGAGTTCGCTCGACCCGCTGTTCGCGGAACTGAAGGGAGAGGGCAACGCCTTGAAGATCGTGTCGCACGACGGGTCAGCCGTTCGCCGCCGGGGACGCGGCGCCGGACGCTGGGCCACGGCCGAAAGCCTGCTGGCCGACCTGTCTGACCTCGCCGCCGCCCGCCTGTCGAAAGCCGTCTGACCATGGCTGTCTTCACCCCGGTCAAAGAGGCCGACGCCGAGCCCTTCATTCGCCGGTACGGGCTGGGCGTCCTGCGATCGCTGACGCCCATCGCCGAAGGGGTGGAGAACACCAACTACCGCATGGATACCGACCGGGGCCGGTTCGTCCTGACCCTGTTCGAGGGCCGGACCGACGCGGCCTCCCTGCCCTTCTGCCTCGGCCTGACCGCCCATGCGGCGGACAAGGGTCTGCCCTGTGCACGGCCTGTGATCGCTGACGATGGGGACGCGGTCGGAACCCTGAACGGGCGCCCCGCCGCCGTCCTTGAATGGCTCCCCGGCGCCTGGAAACGCGCGCCGTCGCTCGCGGATCAGCACGCCGCCGGCGACCTGCTGGCCCGACTGCATCTGGCGACCGCCGACTTTCCGCTGACCCGCGCCAACCCGGTGGGCGCCGAGGCCCGCCGCGCCCTGTTCGACCGCTGTCAGACCCGCGCCGACGCCGCGGACCGCGCCTTGCTCGACCGGATGGCGCCCTGGGTCACCGGTCCCTGGGCCGATCCCGGCGCCGCCCTGCCGCGCGGACCGATCCACGCCGACTATTTCCCGGACAACCTGCTGTTCGAGGGCGACACGCCCGGCGGCCTGATCGACTTCTATTTCGCCTGCACCGATGCGCTGGCCTACGACCTGGCCATCGCCCTGTCGGCCTGGGGGTTTGACGCCGACGGCCTGCCTCTGCCCGCCGCGCTCCACGCCTTCCGCGCGGGATATGAGGCCGTGCGCCCGCTCAACCCGGTGGAAGCCGCCGCCCTGCCCGCCCTCGGCGCCGTGGCGGCGGTGCGCTTCACCCTGACCCGGCTGCATGATCGCCTGTTCCACGATCCGACGCGTCTGGTCACGCCCAAGGATCCGGCGCCCTTCCTGCGCCGCCTCGACTGGTGGACGGAACAGAGTTTGGCGGCCTAGCCGATCGCCCCCAACACCGCTTCCAGCGTCGCGTCCACCGTCTCGAACCGCTCCGTCCGGCCCTCAAGGCCCTCAAGCTGCGGCGGACGTTCGGGCGCAAAGCCCAGGGCGGCCTCGACACTGTCCGGGAATTTCGCCGGGTGCGCCGTCGACAGGGCGACCACCGGGCCGGTGCGGTCGATGCGACGGGCGGCATGCAGGGCGACGGCGGTGTGCGGGCAGATCACGCGACCGTTCTCGCGCCAGGTCCGCTGCATCTCCGCCACCGTCTCGGCCTCGCTGACAGACACCGCCGACACTTCGCGCCGCAGGGCGGCCAGCACATCGTCCGGCAGGGTCACCCGCCCCTGTTTGGCGAAATCCTCGAACAGGCCGCGCGTCAGGTCGGCGTCTCGCCCCGTGGCCTCGAACACCAGCCGCTCGAAGTTCGACGGCGCCTGCACATCCATGCTGACGCTGGCGGTCGGCTCAGCCTGTATCCGCTCATAGACGCCAGTGTGCAGGGCCCGCACGAGCGCGTCGTTGCGGTTGGTTGCGGCCACCAGATCCCGGATCGGCAGTCCGCACGCCCGCGCCACCCAGCCGGCGAACGCGTCCCCGAAATTGCCGGTGGGGACGACATAGGTCGCCGGTTCCGCCAGTTTCGACGCCGCCGCCGCATAATAGGGCGCCTGTCCCGACAGCCGGGCCCAGTTGATCGAATTGACCGAGCTGACGCGTCGGTTCGCGTTCAGGGCCTTCGCCCCCAGCAAGGCCTTCACCAGCCGCTGGCAGTCATCGAAATCACCGCGAACGGCCAGGTTCAGGACATTCGACGCCGCCGTGGTGGTCATCTGCAGCCGCTGCATCGGCGACACCCGTCCCAGCGGGTGCAGCACCACCAGATCGATCCGGTCCGCGCCGGCGAAGGCGTTTACCGCCGCCGCGCCCGTGTCGCCACTGGTCGCGGTCACCAGCAGCAGGCGCTCGCCTGAGACCGCCAGCAGGCTTTCGGCCATCCCGGCCACCAGTTGCATGGCCAGATCCTTGAACGCCGCCGTGGGGCCATGGAACAGCTCCAGCACGTGCAGTCCGGGCTCCAGTTCGACCAGCGGCACGACATCCGGATGCAGGAAGCGGTCCTGCACCCGCCGCGTCGCCGCCGCCAGCGCGCCCTGCGGCAGGGATTCGCCGACGAACGGCGTCAGCAGCCGCTCGGCGACGGTCGCATAGTCCGCCTCACCCGCCGTCAGCGCTTCCAGCTCCAGTCGCGGCCAGGCCGACGGCGCGAACAGGCCGCCGTCGGACGCGATGCCGTTGATGACGGTGCCGGCGAAGTCGGTCAGGGGCGAGCGCCCGCGGGTGCTGACATAGGAGGGGGAGGTCATTCCCCATTGGTCCGCAAGTCCGGCGCGCCCGTCAATGACGGACAGGCGCGCCGGCGTCGCTTTAGAACTTCATGCGGACATTGACGCCTGCGGTGTGGCTTTCGACCCTGTCCCCGTACTCGCCCACATAGTTCAGGCGCAGCGAGAGGCCGTGGTTGTTCTCGAACCGGATGTCGGCGCCGACCCGCCATGCCTGATCATCGATCGGGGTGGCGATCAGGGCCGGAAGCGCATCCGGGTTCGATCCGATCAACCGCATCGGCGCCAGCAGATCGTCTTCCGAGTGGAAGACGCCGCCCAGCGTAATCGCCGCCGAAGTGCTGGACGCCTCGCTGTATTCCGAACGGAAGCCGAAGGCGACCTCGGGGTTCAGGGTGCCGACCACGTCGGTGTCGGCGTATCCCTCGACGCCCAGCCCGGCCATGCCCTCCTCGACGAAACCGTCGCGATGCAGCGCCGTGACCGACCCGCGCAGGGCCGGACGAACATAGAAGCCGCCCGCGCCGAAGATGCGGGCCACCTCTGCGTCCGCGCGCAGGTAGCCGGTGTCATTGCCGGATTCACCCAACAGCGGCTCAAAGACGTTGCTCAGGCGACGGGTCTCGTTGTCCTGCCAGCCGCCGCTGATGGACACGCCGAACTGCGCGCCGTCCGGTGCGGTGCGACGCAGGCCGAGGCCCCCGTGGAAGCCGTCGCCCTTGAAGGCGGCCCGTCCGTGATCCACGAAGCTGAGGCCTATGTCGTCGTAGCCCAGGGCGCCGCCCAGCATCCAGCCGCCGCCGGCGAGGTTGATCGGTTGCTCGAACCCGGTGCGGAACCGGGCGACGGAGTCGGCGGTGATGCCGAAATACTCGCTGTCGCCTTCACGTTTGAACTCGCTGGTCTCGACCTGGGCCCAGACGCAGCGCTCGCCGGCCGGGGTCAGGTCCGTGCCGCAGGCGAAGATCTGATCTGCGAAATCGCGGGCCGCGGTGAACTGCAGCACCGACGGCGCCAACAGCGGCTCCGGGTTCAACTCGTTGAAGATGTAGGCGTAAAGATCCTCGTCCCCGACCTGGAGGTTGCCGATCAGCGCCATCAACTGGCCCACGCCCGAGGACCCGCCCAGCGAAATGGCCGAGTCCATGTGCAGGCCCAGATACTGACCGTTGCGGTTCAGGAAGGGCTGACCGAAGTGGGTGTCGAACGCCAGGTGCACGCCGTCGGCGTCCGCCTCGATCCGATAGTCCATGGCCAGGGTGTCTTCGATCTCCAGCCCGTTATCCACGCCCACGCCGCCCGTGGCGAACAGGGTGACGCGGTCGGAGTTCTCCAGCCAGGTCAGGATCACCTCGCCCGTACCGTCGACGGTCGCGTCGCCGGTCACGTTCACGCGGTCCGACGCATACGGCCCGAAGGCCACGTCGAAGGCCAGATTGCCCGTGCCGGTCTGGATGTAGTCCCCGTCCAGCGCCACCGTATTGATGACCCGCGCCCCGTAGAACAGGTTGGTCGAGGGATCGCCGTCGGCGTCCAGGTTGTCGAAGGTCTCGCCGCCGGCCAGATCGATCGGCGTCCGCGAGGCGCTGAGCCCCATCGCGAAATCGCCGGCGTTGGTGAAGGCGCCGCTGCTGCCCGCGCCGTCCTGCAGGTCGATGCTGTTGAAGGCCAGGAAGGTTCCGCCCACGTCGTTCAGCACGGCATTCACGCCGGAGCCCAGATCGATGTTGCCGACGATCAGGCCGGTGTTCTCGACCCGGTCGTCGCCGACCCCGGCGTCGACCGCCAGGCCGGAAATGGCGGAGATCGAGCCGGAGGTCCGGATCAGGTTGGACGCGCCGCCCGCGAGCCGTACGCCGACACCGTCGCCCGTACCGCCCCGGATCAGGTTGTCCGAGAAGACGTTGATATCACCCGCGCCCGCGCCGCCCTCGCTCTGGGCGAAGACGCCGACCGAACCCTCGCCCGGCGCGAAGACCACGCCGGAGATGTTCAGATTGATCGCGCCGCCCGCGCCCGCGCCGCCGGCCGTACCGGCGAAGACGCCGTCGACCCAGCCGCCGCCGCCGCCCAGGCTCTGGGCGATGACGCCGTAGGAGCCGTCGCCGGCGACCACGATATTGCCGGTGTGGTTCAGTCTGATCGCGCCGCCGTTGCCGCTGTTGGCCGTGCTCAGGTTGACCGTCGGAGTGTCGAAGGCACCGAACACCGCGCCGCCGCCGCCGCCGATGGATTGCAGCAGCATGCCGTGCGACCCGGCTCCCATGGTCTGCAGGTCGCCGCTGTTGGTCAACTCGATGACGCCGCCGTCGCCGGACGCGCCCAGCGTGCCGCCCAGGTTCACGATCGGCGCGTTGACGCCGCTCATGAAGGTGGCACCGCCGCCCGCTCCGATCGACTGAACGATCATCAGGGGCGAGTGATCGCCCAGGCTGACGGCGCCGCCGCTGAAGTTCGCCATGACCAGGCCGCCGTCGTTCCCGGCGCCGCCCACGGCGCCCAGGCTGACGGTCGCGACCGTGTCGCCCGGCGCGGCCAGAGGATCGAACAGCACCGGCTGGACCATCGGGATGAGGACGTCGTCCTTGCCCGTCACCGTCGGCAGGACTTGCGGTCCACCCGCGATGACGATCGGGGCGGTCTCGGGGGTCAGGCCCGGCACGGTCGCCGGGATCGGATCGCCGCCGGTCTTGGCCGACAGGACCGGCATGACTTCGGGCGCCGGAGCGACCGGAGCCGCCGGCGCGCCGTTCGCCGCGCCCGCACCGCTGATCGAGACAACGGCGAACCCGCCGCCGCCGCCGATCGACTGCAGGATGGCCGCCGCCGACAGATCCCCGCCGGTGGCGATGCCGCCGACCTGGGTGCGGTTGATGTCGCCGCCGTCCGAGTTCAGGCCGTTGACGCCGCCCAAGCTGACGCCGACGTCGCCCAGCAGGGTCCCTCCAGGGGCCGTCAGGTCCATCACGCCGCGACCGCCGCCGCCGCCGATGCTCTGGAACAGGGCGCCCGGGGCGCCTTCGCCGGTGGTGACCAGATCGCCCGAGTGACCGCCGTTGATGGCGCCGCCCGCGTTATCGACGCCGTCCGTGCCGCCCAGATCGATCTGGAAGGCCAGCGGGGCCGCCGGGAGGAGCACGGTCGGATCGTTCAGCGCGGCCAGGGTGGCCGACAGGCTGACCGTGCCGCCGCCGCCGCCGACCGACTGCATGAAGGCGCCGACACCGTGATCGCCGCCGACACCGAAGGCGCCGCTGCTGTTCACGGTGACCGAGCCCGCGTTCATGCCGCTGGCGCCGTCGGCGCCGGCGCGGGCCGCCACCAGCGGATCCGCCGCCGGAGGCGGGGTGCTGCCGCCGACGAAGGGCACGCCCGGCAGGCCGGTGATGCCCGAGAAGTCGAGCGCCAGCGTGCCGCCGCCGCCGTTGATGCTCTCGGCGTTGATGGCCATGGAGCCGGTGCCCAGAACGGTGATGTCGCCGCTGTGGTTGACCGTGACCGCGCCGCCGATGCCGCCCGCGCCGCCCGCGACCGAGCCGATCAGGGCCGAGACGGCGTTGCCGATGACCATGCTGCCGGGCTCGGCCGTCAGCGAGAAGCCGACGTTGGCGTTGCCGCCGCCGCCGCCGATCGATTGGGCCTGGATGCCGTGGGCGTTGGCGCCGCGGGTGGTGATCGAGCCGCTGTTGGTCACGGTGACCGCGCCGCCGTCGCCGCCCGAACCGCCGAAGCCGCCAATCGTGATCAGCGGGGCGTTGCCCGAGGCGCCGATGATCAGGTTGCCGGCGATGGCCATGCCGCCATTGCCGCCGCCGCCGCCCAGCGACTGGGCGAAGATGCCGTGCGCCGTGTCGCCGGTGGTGTCGATGACGCCGGCGTTGTCGACGATGACCGTGCCCGCCGAGTTGCCGGTGCCGCCGGTGCCGCCGTAGCTGAAGGTGAAGGTGCCGCTGTCGGCGCCCGACCGCATGCCCGTCAGCGACAGCACGGACGAGCCGTTGCCGCCGCCGCCGCCCAGGGACTGGGCGAAGATGCCGTAGGCGCCCTGGCCCTCGGTGATGATCAGTCCGCTGTCCGCCGCCGCGGTCGGACGGTTGATGACGGTGACGTCGCCGCCGGTGCCGCCCGAACCGCCCGAGCCGCCGACCAGAATGGCCAACCGGTGCGAGACCTGCTCGGTGGTGGTGAAGCCGGCCACCACGTCGAGCACCAGCCCGGCGTCGCCGCCGCCGCCGCCGATGCTGTTGGCGCTGATCCCCGCCGCGTCGCGGCCGGTCGTCCAGATGGCGCCCTCGTTGAGCACGGTGACCGTGCTGCCGAAGCCGCCCGATCCGCCCGCGCCGCCGACGTTCACCGTCAGGTCATTGCTGTTGCGCGAGCCCTGCAGACGCGCGTTGATCGACGCGCCGCCGATGCCGCCGCCGCCGCCGATGGACTGGGCGCGGATGCCGAAGCCGTTCAGGCCCTCGGTGGTGATGACGCCGGTGTTGGTCACATCGACCACGCCGCCCTCGCCGCCCGTGCCGCCGCTGCCGCCGACATTGACCGAGACAGTGTTGCTGGTCGACGCGCCCGGCGAGCCGCCGATCTGGAAGGCCACGGTCCGGGCGTGACCGCCCACGCCGCCGCCGCCGCCGATGGCCTGGGCCAGAATCCCGTCCGAGTTCGCGCCATAGGTGGCGATGCGGTCATCATTGGTGACGGTGACGTCGCCGGCCTCGCCGCCCGTGCCGCCGCTGCCGCCGACGCCCACGGTGGCCGCGCCCGCGGCGCGCACGATGGCGTTGGCGCCCGAGCCGCCGACCCCGCCGCCGCCGCCGATCGACTGCGCCAGGATGCCGCGCGAATCTTCCAGACGGGTGACGATCTGGGCGTGGTTGAACACGTCCACGTCGCCGCCGGTCGCGCCTGATCCGCCTTCCAGCCCGACCGCCACACCGGCGCTAAAGCTCTGGGCTTCCTCTCCGGTGCCGCTGGTGTGCGAGACCCCGAGCGTGACGGCCCCGCTGGAGCCGCCGCCGCCGCCGATCGACTGGGCCAGGATGCCCGAGGACAGGCCGCCGTTGGTCTCGATCGCGCCTTCGGCCGTGACCCTGACATAACCGCCGTCACCGCCCGTGCCGCCCTCGCGGCCCAGCACCATGGTGACGTTGTTCTGGGACAACGGCCCCATCGCCAGGTCGAACGAGGCGTTGCCGCCGCCCCCGCCGATGGATTGGGCCCGGATGCCCGAGGAGTTGTAGCCCTCGGTGCCGATGTTGCCCGTGTGATCGACGGTGACCGACTGACCGATCCCCGCCGCGCCCCCGCGTCCGCCGACGGCGAAGCTCAGCGAGTTGGCGTTGCGCATCAGGCCGAGGCTGACGTTCAGGAACGAACTGCCGCCGCCGCCGCCCAGCGACTGGGCGTGCAGGCCGTCCGCGCCGGCGCCGGTGGTGAAGATATTGCCCACGTGGGTGACATCGACGATGCCGCCGTCGCCCGCGTCGCCGCCGTTGCCGCCGATGCCGATGGTCGCGGCCACCGGGTTCTGGTTCGGCGAGCGCACCGTGAGCGCCAGGGCCAGGTTGATCTGGGCCGCGCCGCCGCCACCGCCGACCGACTGGGCCAGCAGACCGGTCGAGCCGTCGCCGAAGGTGCGGACCAGGTGCGGGGTCGCCACGCCGCCGTCCAGGCCGCGGACCACGGTGACGTCGCCGCCGTGACCGCCCGCGCCGCCGAAGCCGCCGACGCCGATGGCGACCGGCTGGCCCATGGGCGCGATGGCGCCCACGGCGTTGATGCCGCCCATGCCGCCGCCGCCGCCGATCGACTGGGCCACGATGCCCATCGAACCGGAGGCGTAGTCGACCGCCACGAACCGGTTCAGGCCCGTGACCGGATCGGCTTCCAGACGCGCATTGACCAGCACGTCGCCGTTCGAGTTCAGCGTCACGTCGCCCGCGTCGGCGCCCGCGCCGCCGTTGCCGCCCATGCCCGCGGCGAAGGCGAAGCCATTGGCCGTGTTGGCGCCGCCCGACAGGGAGATGTTGGCCGCCACGTTCAGGGCGCCCGCGCCGCCGCCTCCGGCGATGCTCTGCACCAGGATGCCGGTCGAATTGGTCCCCTCGACCAGGACCTGGCCGTTCTGGATCACCTCGACGTCGCCGCTGATGTTGCCCGCGCCGCCGGAGCCGCCCAGGCCGAAGACCAGCGAGGGCTCGGTCGTCGCCGGGTCGGAGGTGAAGCCGCCCGAGATGTTGATGCCGCCTGCGCCGCCGCCGCCGCCGACCGACTGGGCCAGGAGACCGCGCGAATTCACGCCGCTGGCGAAGAGGTCGGCGTCGATATCGGCCGTCACGTCGCTGCCGAAGCCGCCGCCGCCGCCGAAGCCGCCGATGCCGGCCACCAGCTGGCCGTCCATCGAGATGCCGCCCGAGATGTTGATCCCGCCCGCGCCGCCGCCGCCGCCGATGGACTGGACGCCCGCCGCGATCCGGTCATCGCCGACCGAGACGACCTGCACCCGGTCCGCGCCCGGGGCCCGGATGGTCAGGTGCGCCGTGCCCGCGTCGCCGCCCAGGCCGCCGAAGCCGCCGATGCCGAGCGTGGCTGTCCGGCTGGTCCCGGCGCCGCCCGGTACGGTCAGGCTGATCTGGCCGGTGACGTTCAGGCCGCCCTGGCCGCCGCCGCCACCCACCGACTGGACCAGCACGCCGTGCGAGCCGTCCGACCGCTCGCGATAGCCCGGAATGAGGAATTCAAGCGCAGGGAAGAAGCCCGTCAGGACGATCGGATCATGGACGATGTCCGCGCCCACGCCGTTGGCGATGACATTGCCGGTGATCGTCGCGGAGGCGCCCAGCGCCGTGCCGCCGTCGCCGCCGAAGCCGCCCAGGCCGAAGCCGAAGCCGCCCGCGCTGCCCTGGGTCGTGCCGGTGATCGAGCCCGAGACGTTGATGCCGCCCGAACCGCCGCCGCCGGCGACGCTCTGGACGATGATGCCGTCCGAGTTGGCGCCGCTGGTGAAGGTGTCGCCGGTGCGGATCAGGGTCGCGGTGTCGGAATTCCCGCCGCCGCCGCCGAAGCCGCCGATACCGATGGTGACCGTGCCGGCCGTGCCCATGCCCAGGGCGATCGAGCCGTTGACGCTCAGTCCGCCCGCACCGCCCCCGCCGCCCAGGCTCTGGACGGTCACGCCGTCCGCCTCGTCGCCCTCGGTCTGATAGTCGCCGATGATCGTGGCGTTGACGAACTGGCTATAGCCGCCGTCGCCGCCGAAGCCGCCCAGGCCGAAGCCCGCGGCGACCGCCGCGCTATTGCCGGCGCTGATCGCGACCTGGCCGTTAATGGTCATGCCGCCGGAGCCGCCACCGCCGCCGACCGACTGGATCAGGGCGCCGTAAGAACCGTTGCCCAGGGTGTTGACGTCGCCCGTCAGGCTGGCCGTGACCGTGCCGGAATAGCCGCCGCCGCCGCCGAAGCCGCCCAGGCCGACCCCGATCGAGCCGTTGACGCCCTGGCTGGCCGCGAAGCCGCCAGTGACGTTGAAGCCGCCCGCGCCGCCGCCGCCGCCGACCGACTGGATCAGGGCGCCGTGGGCCTCTTCACCGGTGGTGATGATGTCGCCGGTCAGGGTGGCGATGACATTGCCCGAATGGCCGCCGTCGCCGCCGAAGCCGCCCACGCCGAGGCCCAGCACGCCGGAGCCGCCGCCGCTGTCGATCGACAGGCTGACGCCGCCGGTGACGTTGAAGCCGCCCGCGCCGCCGCCGCCGCCGATGCTCTGGATGCTGGCGCCGAACGAGCGGTCGCCCAGCGTCAGGATGTCGCCGGTGAAGGTGGTGGTGACGTCACGCGCGAAGCCGCCGTCGCCGCCGAAGCCGCCCACGCCGACCAGCAGGTTGCCGGCCACCGTCTTGGAGCCCGCGATGCCGCCGGTGATGTTGAAGCCGCCCGAGCCGCCGCCGCCGCCGACCGACTGGACCAGCAGGGCCGAGGCGTCGTCGCCTTGCGTCTCGATATCGCCGTTGATGACCGCTGTGACGGATTCAGCGTCGCCGCCGTCGCCGCCGCCGCCGCCCACGCCGACGCCGATGTTGCCTGCGCCGTCCTTGGCGATGCCGATGCCGCCGGTGATGTTGAAGCCGCCGTTACCGCCCCCGCCGCCCAGCGACTGGGCGGTGACGCCGCGGGCGAAGTCGCCCAGGGTCAGGACCGCGCTCAGGTCGTCGTCCGGATCGGCCACGCCGACGTTGACGTTCAGGTTCACGACACCGCCGTTGCCGCCCGTGCCGCCCTGCCCGCCGACGCCCACGCCGACCGTGCCCGCGCCGTTGGCCGCCACCGCGATGCCCGCGCTGACGTTGAAGCCGCCCGAGCCGCCGCCGCCGCCGACCGACTGGGCCAGGATGCCGTCGCTGTCCCGGCCCGCGGTCTGGGTCGTGCCGGTGACGTTCAGCGTCACATGGCCGGAATTGCCGCCGCCGCCGCCCGAACCGCCGATGCCGACGTTGACCGAGCCCGAAACCTGCGCGTTCGCCGAGATGCCGCCCGAGATGTTGAAGGCGCCCGAGCCGCCGCCGCCGCCCAAGCTCTGGGCCACGATGGCGTCAGACTGCTCGCCCAAGGTCGTGACGTCGCCGTTCACGGTCGCGGTCACGCGAACCGCGTTGCCGCCGGTGCCGCCCGCGCCGCCCAGGCCGACCGACAGGCCGACCCCGCCGCCGCCCGAGCCGACAATGTTGCCGGAAACATTGAAGCCGCCCGAACCGCCGCCGCCGCCGACAGACTGGGCCAGGAAGCCGCCCGACTGGTCGCCCTCGGTGAGGATGCCGACCGCCGTCGCGTCGACCGTGCCGGCGTGGCCGCCGCCGCCGCCCGCGCCGCCCAGGCCGACCGAGACGGCGCCCGCATAGCTGCCGCCGCCGCCGATGGTGCCGGCCACGTTGAAGCCGCCGGAGCCGCCACCGCCGCCCAGCGACTGGATGACCACGCCCGCCGACTGATTGCCCTGCGTATAGACCTCGCCGAACGCGTCGCCGGTCACGCCGAAACCGTCACCGCCGGTGCCGCCCGCGCCGCCCAGACCGAAGGCGCCCGCGCCGCCGAAGGTGCCGCCGCCGCCGATCGAGCCACTGACGTTGAAGCCGCCCGAACCGCCGCCGCCGCCCACCGACTGGACCAGCAGGCCGCCCGACTGGTCGCCGTGCGTCCGGATGGTGTCCGCGCTGCCGATCACGATGCCGCCTGCGCCGCCGCCGCCGCCCGAGCCGCCCAGGCCGATGGACAGGCCGCCGCCGAAGGTGCCGGCCGCGCCGATGGAGCCGGCGACATTGAAGCCGCCCGAACCGCCGCCGCCGCCGACCGACTGGATGGTCACGCCGACCGAGCGGTCGCCGAAGGTCTCGACCCCGCCGCGGATATGACCCGTCACGCCGCCGCCGATGCCGCCGCCGCCGCCCGAGCCGCCCACGCCCGCCGAGGCGCCGAAGGAGGCCGTGCCGGAGGCGGTGACCGCCGCCGAGACGTTGAAGCCGCCGCCGCCGCCGCCGCCGCCCACCGACTGGATCAGGGCGCCGCCCGCGTCATGGCCGCGAGTCAGAATCGTCCCGTCGAACTCGGCGTCGACGATGCCGCCGGCGCCGCCGAGGCCGCCCGAGCCGCCCACGCCGACCGAGACCGCCGCGGACGCCGCGCCGGCGCCCGAGCCGGTGATCGCGACCGAGAATCCGCCCGTGCCGCCGCCGCCGCCGACCGACTGGGCCAGCAGACCCGTCGAAAACTGGCCGTCCGTCTGGATCGCGCCGCCCGAGTTGACCTCGACCACGCCGCCGAGGCCGCCGTCGCCGCCCGCGCCGCCCAGGCCGACCGCGAAGGCGCCCGCGACGGTTTCACCGCCCGAGAAGGCCATCGACACGGCGAAGCCGCCCGAACCGCCGCCGCCGCCCACCGACTGGGCGAACAGGCCTTCGGAGTAATCGCCTTCGGTGATGATGGTGACGTCGCCGTCCACCGTCACATGGCCGCCCATGCCGCCCGCGCCGCCCTGTCCGCCGACCGCGGCGCTGGCCGCGATGCCGTAACCGCCGGAGACCTGGACCGCGAACCCGCCCGAGCCGCCGCCGCCGCCCACCGACTGGGCGAACAACCCGCGCGACCGGTCGCCCTGGGTGTAGATCACGGGCGAGACGGTCTGGCTCACGCCGCCGATCACGACATTGCGGTCGAAGAAGTTGACGTCGACGTCGCCGCCGACGCCGCCCGAACTCCCGGTTCCGCCGATAGCCACGCCCACGAAGGCGCTGACCGAGGCGGCGAAGCCGCCGTTGCCGCCACCGCCCCCGACCGACTGGGCGAAGACGCCGTGCGCGTCATCGCCGTGAGTGGTCAGGTTATTGTAATTGTTGACGGTCACCAGACCGGAGCCGGCGCCCGGGCCGCCCGATCCGCCGATGGTCAGGAAGACGCCGCCGGTCGAGCCGCCGTCGCCGCCGCCGCCGCCGATCGACTGGACCTGCAGGGCGTGAGACCGGTTGCCGAAGGTTTCGACGCCGCCGGTGTTGGTCACGGTCACCGCCGCGCCCGTGCTGGCCGCCGAGCCGCTGCCGCCCAAGGCGACCAGACCGCCGCCGTCGCCGCCCGCGCCGCCGCCGCCGCCGACCGACTGGGCGAAGACGCCGCGCGCATAGTCGCCGTGAGTCGTGATCTGACCGTTGTTGATGACGGTGACGACGTTGCCGTTGCCGCCCGCGCCGCCGGTGCCGCCCAGCGCGGCCACGCCGCCGCTGGTGGAGCCTGTGCCGCCGCCGCCGCCGACCGATTGGGCGAAGATGCCGTCGCCGCCGCGCGACCAGGTGGTGATGACGCTGTCGCCGGTCGTGGTGACGGTCACCGTGCCCGCGCCGCCCGCGCCGCCGCCGGAGCCGCCGAGGGCCACGAGACCTCCGGCGCCCAGGGCGTTGCCGCCGCCGCCGCCGATCGACTGGGCGAAGATGCCGCGAGCGTCGAGGCCCAGCAGGCCGGTGGGGTCGTTCTCAACGCCGGTGGTGATGACCGCGCCGCTTTCGACGGTCACGTCCAGACCGGAGCCGCCGCTGGTGCCGCGCGAGCCGATGGCCACCAGACCGCCGCTGATGCCGCCATTGCCGCCGCCGCCGCCGATCGACTGGGCGAAGATGCCGTGAGAGGCCTCGCCGGTAGTGGTGATGAAGCTGCCGCCCTCGGCGAAGACCCGGGCCATGCCGCCGTTGCCGCCGGTGCCGCCGCCCGAACCGAGCGAGGCCAGGCCGACGCTGAAGCCGCCTTCGCCGCCGCCGCCGCCGATCGACTGGGCGAACAGGCCGTAGGAGGCCGCGCCCGACGTATAGACCTCGGATCCCGCCATGGCGCGAACCGTGGCCGTGCCGCCGTTGCCGCCCGCGGCGCCATCGTCGCTGAAGGTCACCAGACCCACGGCGTTGCCGGCGTCGCCGCCGATGCCGCCGATGCTGCGCGCCGTCACGCCGGACGAGCCGTCGCCCGTCGTGGTGATACGGCCATAGTTGATCGCTTCCGCCGCGCCGCCTTGGCCGCCGGTATTGCCCGCGCCGCCGTCGCCGAACAGGCCGTAGCTGCCGCCCCCGCTGCCCGCGCCGCCGCCCAGCGACTGGGCGTAGACGCCGTGCGACGCCCTCCCGCTGGTGGTGATGTTGCTGTGGTTGGTGACGGTGGCGCTGCCGCCGCTGCTGCCGCTGCCGCCGGCGCCGCCGCTGGAGAAGCCGTAGCCCGAGCCGCCGGGGCCGCCCACGCCTGCCCGGCTCTGGGCCATGACGCCATGGGCCCCGTTACCCGAGGTCGAGATATTGCCGACGTGGGAGGTCAGGTTGACGTCGCCCCCCGCGCCGCCGCGCCCGCCCGAGGCGCCGCTGGCGCCGAGGTAGCCGTCGCCGCCGGAGCCGCCGTTGCCGCCCACACTGGCCACGATGATGCCGGGGCGATCATTGGACGCCGTGCTGATGTCGCCCCAGCTCGCCGGGACGTCCACCGTGATGTCGTCGCCGCGCGTGCCGTCGCCGCCGCCATTGGCCGAGACGAACAGGGCGCCGTCGCGTCCGCCCCCGCCGCCCGCCGCCTGGCGCACGTCGGTGTAGGGATTGTTGTCGCCTGCGCCGGTCGGCACCGGCAGAGGCCCCGCGGGCCCGCCGCCGGGATTGGTGCTCAGCGAGGTGACCGCGGGCACGACTTCGCCGTTCGCCAGCGTCACCGCGGTGACCCGGCCGGACACGATGGTCTGGGTCGCGATGGCCGAGGACACCGAGGGGTTGGTCGGGCTCGGGAGGACCGCGCCGACCGTGATGGTGGTCAGGATGAACTGGTCGCCGGTCACGATGACGCCGTTCGCCACCACGGCGGTGACGGTGACGTTCAGGCCGGTGTCGGGGTGCACCACGGTGTCGCCGACATTGACGCCCAGCGGCAGGCTGATGACCGGCGCGTCGGAGGGAACATCCGTCGCGGCGGCCGCGGCCATGGGCCAGAAGGCGGCGCCGGCGGCGACGATCGCGGCGATGCGGCGCAGGTTGCGGGTCAGCCGCCGGTTGCGCACGGCGTCCGCGGCGCGGGGACGCCGGGTCTCGCCCGCTTCAACCAGTCGAAGGCGCAGCCCCCACAGCGCAGCGGCCAGCGCGCCCTCCCCGTCGGCGGGATGTCCATCCAGCAAAGCCCACAGGCTTTCCAGTTCGGTGATGGAGGCCTGCCGGGATTTCGCCGGGATGCGTTCGGGTTCGAGCCCGGCCGTCAGTTGATCCACGAGCACAGCAAGGCGCGTGAATCGGTTCGCTCGCAACGACCGCATGGTAAATCCCCCGATAACCTGTCCGTAAAATCCCTTATTCAAGGGCAATGAACAAGGGATTTCGCGCGTCAGTGGAATACGGGCGCTAGGGCGTTGTTAAAAAAAGACACGTTTTCGCCGGGCGTCTGGCCAGGCAGGCCTGCTGGAAGCCCGCAGGGTCCGGGCGGACCCCGGTCGTGATCCAGGTTTCCAGGGCGTCCAGCGCCGTCAGATAGCCGCCGTCCTCCAGCTTGCTGTGCTGGTCCTCATCCGTCAGCGCCTGCGCCAGAAGGGCTGAACGGCCGGCAGCGGCAACGGTTCGCGCGTATTCGGCATCCGCCAGATAGGTCACGGTCGGATCATGACGGGCATGGATCGTCACCGTCGGCGCGACGATCAGACCCGACAGATCGGCGTCGTAAGCGAGCTGTTCGACCGCCCTCGGATCCGCCGTGAATCGCTCGACCCCGGCGTTTAGCGCCACGTCGTCCGACGAGCCCGAATACACGGTAAGGCTGTTATCAAACGGATTCAGTCCGCCCAGCCGCTTCTGCACCAGGTCCTGGAACAGGAAGGTGGCCCAGCTCAGGTGCGCGACCAGTTCATCCTCCTCGACGCCGGTCACGGCCAGGATATCGCGCAGCTTGCGCGTCTGGTCCGCCCGGCGCTCGCGTTGCGACAGGCCCACACCCGTGCACTCGACCACCCGGCGACGCAGTTCGGCGCGGGTCATGGTGGCGTTGGCGGGCAGGCCCTGCCAGACCGGATAGGCGCCGTCCTGCCGCGACGGGTGGTTGCCGCAGTAAAACTGATAGACCGCCCGAAGGTCGGCCCGGAACTGATAGGCCCGCGTCCCGCCCATCAGAACGCCGTTGGTCAGGAACACGCCGTCATAGTTCAGCCGCCCGGCGTCGTCCTTCCCGTACAGCTCCGCCGCCTTGGCCGCGACGTTCCCGCCCCACGACTGGCCGTGCAGGATCGTCCGCTCGGGTCGGCCGAACTGGTCCCAGAAGATCTTGCGGCTGTTGTCCGCGTCCTCGGCGGCCATGCGGACGCCGTATCCGCCCCGGCGGTAGGTCGATCCGATCCAGGCGTAGCCCTGCTTCACCATGACCGCGAACCGGTCCAGGTCCTCCAGCGAGTCCGCCGCCTCCGGCGCCCCGGTGCGGGGGCCCCCGTGGGCGTGGACGATCAGCCTGTGGTTCCACGCCGACGGCATGGCGATGATGTACCCGGCGCCGTTGACGTCCCGGCCCGACAGGCACCGGACCTCACGCCCCACCGAGGCGGGACAGGCGATGCTCGTCTGCTCGCCCGCCGTCAGCGGCGACAGGGCCGGAGGCGAGACGGTCTGGGCGCAGGCGGCGACGGGCGCCGCCAGCATCAGGGCTCCGAACAGGGCGGCCAGTCGCATCATGGATCGTTCTCTCGCAAAAAGAGGTCCGGCGCGGGTCGGGGGAGGATCGACCCGCGCCGGATGTCAGCCCGGTCTTAGAACGTCTTCGAGATGTCGACGTACCAGTAGCGGCCATACGGGCGCTGGACCGAGCCGAGATAGCCGCCGTCCGCCAGCGACGGACCTTCATCAGTCAGGTCGCGCACGCCGACACGCAGTTCCGTTCCCGCCGCGGCCCCGAACCGGTCCTCGAACTCGTACTGGCCGTACAGGTTGAAGACCATCTGGTCGGTCACCTCCCATGCCTGACCGGTCGAGCTCAGCAGGCTGGTCTGGTAGACCTCGCTCACATACTGGGTCGAGGCGCCGACCCGCCACGGACCGTGCCGCCAGGTAAAGCTGGCGTTGACCTTCCATTCCGGGCGGCCGTTCTGCGCGATCAGCTGGCTGGAGTCCGGCAGCGGGGTCAGGGGGTCGATGATCCCTGCCTCACGGGCGGCGTAGAGGGAGTCGACGATCTCGCCCGGCGCGCGCGAGAAGGTCAGCAGCTGCTGGGCATTGGCGCGGAAGATGAAGGTGCCCCACGCCGTCCGGCGCTTGGCCCACGAGAAGCCGAAGTCCAGGCCTTCCGCCGTCTGCGGCAGCAGGTTGATGAACCGGTCGCTGATGGTTTGGGCCGTTCCGACCGCGGTCAGGCCGGTGCCGTCGAACAGGTCGATGTCGTCCTGGGTCGGGGCCGAGCGCACCACGTTCGGGTTGGTCCCGCCCTGCACCCGGTTCAGATACTCCAGCGCCAGCGCCGTCTGGGCGCCCAGCAGGCCGACGATCTGCTCCTGCTCGATCTTCCAGCGGTCGATCGTGAAGGTGAAGTCGCCCAGCACCTCGGGCAGGAAGGTCGGCTGGAACACCACGCCATAGGACAGGTTGGTGCTCTCTTCCGGCTTCAGGTCCGGGTTGCCCGCGATCTGCAGCGAGACGCTGGCCGTTCTGGCGCATTGGGTCATGTTGGCGATCGTGCCGTTGCGGATGTCCGCCTCGCAGCGGAGGAAGTCCGGGGCGCTGGCCAGACGGGCGTACTGGGTCGCGTTCACCTGCTCCAGGTTCGGCGCGCGGAAGCCTTCCGAATAGGACCCGCGAAGACGCAGGCCGTCGACGACGTCCCAGGCCACGGCGATCTTGGGTTTGCCGACCGAACCGAAGTCCGAATAATGCTCGAACCGGCCCGCCAGCTGCACGTCGATGCTCTGCACCAGCGGGATGTTCATCTCCGGTGAGACCACCGGGATGGCGAACTCCACGAACGCGCCCGAGACGGTGCGATCGCCCTTGGTGTCCGGGTTGGGGCTGACCGCCGAGACGTTCGACACATTGGTTTCGCCCGTCACCATGTCCACGAAGGTAAAGGTGCCGTCCAGGTTCTCGTCACGGTCGTCGCTTTGCGTCTCGCGACGGAACTCGACGCCCAGGGCCATGCCCACCGGCCCGCCCGGCAGTTCGAACAGATCGCTGCGCGACATCTTGAAGTCGGCCAGCGCCAGCGTGGTGCGCGACAGGCGGCGCATGTCGAAGGTGATGGCGTCGATCGCCGCCTGCGACGACGGGTTGCAGTCGTTGAAGCTCGGCGTGTCCACGCACCCGCCGTTGAACGGGTTGTAGGCGTCCGGCGTCGACAGGGCGAGCTGGGCCTGCAGGGCGGTCATGTTGATGTTGGGCGAGATGTCCTCGGCCTCGGCCTCGGAGTACAGCAGCGCCGTCTCCCAGTCGAAGCCGCGCCATTCCCCGCGCAGTCCGCCCAGGAAGCGCGACTGGTAGTTCTTGACCACCACCTCCTGGAAGCCGGTATCCGCGAAGCGGTAGTTGCCCAGCCGCACCGCCAGCCCACCCACGGGCACATTGGTCAGGTTCGGCAGGCGGTTCGGGTTCGGCGCGCCGTTCAGCGTCACCGGGCCGAACGGGTTGTAATAGTTGGTGGCCGGAATCCACAGACTGTTCAGATTGATGACCGGCGGCTGGATGGCCCGGCTTTCGGCGGCGTAGAACGAGATTTCGCCAAAGGCGGTGATGGTGTCCGTCAGGTCGTAGTGACCCGTCAGGAAGACATTGGCGCGCTCGACCGACGGACGCACGGTGGTGCCCTTGCGGGTGTCGAACCGCATCTCGCGGTTGACGCCGTTGTAGGCGGCCGCGCCGCTGACCAGACAGGTGGCGCCCAGATCGACGCCGACGCAGCCGAAGCTCTCGGGCTGGTAATGGAAGGCGCCGGCCGCCGTCGTCACCACCACGCCGTTGGATCTCGGCCGGGTCGCCGTGGTCACCGGCGCGATGCTCAGCGCGGCCCAGGTCGTGTGGGATGAGCGACCGTCTGGCACGTTCGAGGTCTCATAGCCGGGGAAGCCGGCGAAGAACGGACGCAGATCGTCGGTGGACGTGAAATCCTGCTCGTCCGCCATCAGCTTGGTGCGGCTGGAATAGTTGGCGAACAACGAGACATTGCCGCGATCAAAATTGCGGCCCGCGAACACGTTCACGTCCAGCTCGCGCATGCTGGTGCCCTCGGCGCCGCCGTAGCGGGTTTCGAGAGTGAGGCCGTCGAAGTCGTCCTGCAGAACGGTGTTGACCACGCCGGCCACGGCGTCCGCGCCATAGATGGCCGCCGCGCCGTCCAGCAGGACCTCGACCCGCTCCAGCCCGGCGACGGGGATGGCGTTGGAATTGTAGCTCAGCACCGGCACCGTGCCGGTGTCGGACGTGCCCTGGCTGGTCGGGTGCTGCACCATCCGGCGACCGTTCACCAGCACCAGGGTATTGCCCACGCCCAGCGAGCGCAGGTTGACCGAGTTCACGTCGCCGCGCGCCGAGTTGGAGGTCTGCGGATTGTTGGCGCTGTCGAACAGCACGTCGCCCATCTGCGGGATGGAGCGCAGCAGGTCATCGCCGGACACGGCGCCGACGGCGTTGATCTGTTCCTGATCGACCACCACCACCGGCAGGGCGTTGGTGGTCGAGGCGCCGCGGATTTGCGACCCGACGACCACGACCTCGCCCAGCTCGGCCGAGTCCTGCGGAGCCGCCTCTTCAGGGGCCGTCTGGATCGGCGCGTCCTGCGCCGCCGCCGCCCCTGCCGTGAGCAGGGCCAGAACCGCCGCGCCGCCCAGCAGCGCGCCTCTTTGCATCGACTTCATTCCCGTTCCTCCCATTTAACCCCGCCGTTTCTTTAGTCGGCTGTCAGGTTTCCCTTGTCCCCCGGCCCGGCGGCCGGATCCGGCGGCGCGGCAAGCGCCTTCGGTGTTGATTTCAGCGCGGCATGGAGCGCGTCGCGGTCCAGCTCAC
Organism: Brevundimonas sp. AVps31; assembly: GCF_058681355.1. Lineage (NCBI taxonomy): Bacteria > Pseudomonadati > Pseudomonadota > Alphaproteobacteria > Caulobacterales > Caulobacteraceae > Brevundimonas > Brevundimonas sp. AVps31. Next base: position 82,358 of record NZ_CM178736.1, read on the forward strand.
CCTCCCAGCGGGCGACGACCAGGGTCGCCACCGCATTGCCCACGAAGTTCGTCAGCGCCCGGCACTCGCTCATGAAGCGGTCAATGCCGAGGATCAGCGCCATGCCGGCCACCGGCACGGTCGGCACCACCGCCAGCGTCGCGGCCAGGGTGATGAAGCCCGCGCCGGTGATCCCCGCCGCGCCCTTGGAGCTCAGCATGGCGACCAGCAGCAGCAGGATCTGCTGCTCAAGGCTCAGATGGATGTTCATGGCCTGGGCGATGAACAGCGCCGCCATGGTCATATAGATGTTGGTGCCGTCCAGATTGAACGAATAGCCCGTCGGCACGACCAGCCCGACCACCGACTTGGGTGCGCCGGCGGCTTCCAGCTTCTGCATCAGGCTGGGCAGGGCCGCTTCCGACGACGAGGTGCCGAGCACCAGCAGAAGCTCTTCCTTCAGATAGGCGATCAGCTTGAAGATCGAGAAGCCGTTGGCCCGGCAAACCAGACCCAGCACGCCGAGCACGAAGACGAGAGCGGTCAGGTAGAAGGTGGCGATCAGGGCGAACAGATTGGCGATCGCGCCAACCCCGTAGGCCCCGATGGTGAAGGCGAAGGCCCCGAAGGCGCCGATCGGCGCGGCCTTCATCAGGATGGCGACCAGACGGAAGATCACCTGGCTCAGCGAATCCAGCGCCCGCACCACCGGCTGCGCCGGGGCGCCGACGATGGCCAGCGAGATGCCGAACAGGATCGACACGAACAGGGTCTGCAGGATGTTGCCCTCGACGAAGGCGCTCACCAGCGTCGTCGGGATGATGCCGGTCAGGAAGCCGACGATGGTCGATTCATGGGCGGCGGCGGCGTACTGGGCGACCGCACCGGAATCCAGCGTCGCCGGATCGATGTTCAGGCCACGGCCCGGCTGCACCACATTGGCGATGATCAGGCCGACGATCAGGGCCAGGGTCGAGAAGACGAAGAAATAGGCGAACGCCTTGCCGGCCACCCGGCCGACGCGTTTCAGGTCGCTCATACCGGCGATGCCGGTCGAGATGGTCAGGAAGATCACCGGGGCGATGATCATCTTCACCAGCTTGATGAAGGCGTCGCCCAGCGGCTTCAGATCCTTGCCCAGTTCAGGGAAGAAATGGCCGATCAGCCCCCCGGCGATGATGGCGCCGAGGACCATGACGTACAGGCTACGGTACCAGGGCTTGCGCGCGGCGCCTGCCTCCGGCGTGGATGCAATCTGGATCAAAAGACCCTCCCGAAGAGACCGCTTGCCGGTCCCGGTTTGATTCACCGTCTGTTGCGATGACGTGGCGCCATTATCGGGAGCCCCGGTCCGGCCTCGCAAGCGAAAGGCCGACAACGTGTATCGCACTGACTTTTATAAGCTTACTGGGGATTTCGCAGATGCAAAAATCAAAGTTTGAGCGGTTTTCCGCACACATATTCTCGACATCTGTGCGAAATCCCGCATTAGTCCCGGCATGCGCCGATTTCTCGATTCCGCACACGACCAGTGGCGCGTCTTCGCCGTCTTCTGGCTGATCGTCGCCGTCGCCGCCGTGATGTTCGCGGGCGAGATCGCCCGGCGGGACGCCCGCGCCGACGCCCTGCGGCAGGCCGCCACCGCCACCGCCCTCCATGCCGCCGTCCTGCGCAGCGAGCTTGAGCGCCATCGCTCCCTGCCGATGGTCCTGGCCCAAGATCCGGACCTTCAGGCTCTGCTCAGGGATCCCGATCCGGCGGCCGTCGATCGGCTGAATCGCAAACTGGAAGGTCTGGCGCGCGAAACCCGCGCCGCCGTCATCTATGTGCTGGACACCCGCGGCGTCGCGCTGGCGGCCAGCAACTGGAACCAGCCGATCAGTTTCGTCGGCTCGGACTACCGCTTCCGCCCCTATTATTCCGAGGCCCTGCGCGACGGTCAGGCCAGCTTCTTCGCCCTCGGCACCGTCAGCGGCCGGCCCGGCCTCTATCTGTCGCGCCGGATTTCCGGCCCCGATGGCCGCCCCCTCGGCGTCATCGTCGCCAAGGTCGAGTTCGATGCGCTGGAGAGCGACTGGCGCACCTCGGGCGAGCCGACCTATGTCACCGACGGCGACGGCGTCGTTCTGATCACCACCGTCTCGGACTGGCGCTTCCACACCACCGGCGCCCTGCGTCCCGACCGGCGTCAGCGGCTGGCGGTGGACCAGACGGCGGGCCGCGCCGACCTCTCCGCCCTGCCCTTCGAGGCGCTTCAGCCCGGACTGATCCGCCTGTCCCGCGACGTCCCGCCGGACCTCTACGCCCGCGCCTCCGCCCCCATCCCCGAGATCGGCTGGCAGTTGCATCTGCTGTCCCCGGCGGGGACCGGCATGGCCCGCGCCATCATGGCCGCCCGTGTTCTGGCCCTGCTCAGCGTCGCCCTGCTGGCCGGCCTGACCGGGGTCCTTCTGCGCCGTCGCCAGCGCGCCCGCACCCGCGCCGCCGAGGACGAAGCCGCCCGCATCGATCTGGAACGCCAGGTCGACGCCCGCACCGCCGAACTGCGGGACGCTAATGACCAGCTCAGCCGCGAGATCGACGAACGCCGCCGTCTCGAGAAGGGCCGTCAGGACCTGCAGGACGAACTGATCCAGGCCAACAAGCTGGCGACCCTCGGCCAGATCGCGGCGGGCGTGGCGCATGAAATCAACCAGCCCCTGGCCGCCATCCGCACCCACGCCGACACGGCCTCCGTCTATCTGGGCCGACAGGACGCCGCCGCCGCTGCCCGATCCCTGACCCGCATCGGAGAACTGACCCAGCGCGTCGGCGCCATCACCGACGAGCTCCGCGCCTTCTCGCGCAAGACCCGCTCCGGCGCCGTGGCTGTCGGCGTGGACGCCGCCATCGACGGCGCCCTGCTGCTGGTCGGCGCCCGCCTGCGCGAGCAGGGCATCACCCTCAAACGCACCCGGGGACCCGAAGGCCTCGAGGTGCTGGCCGAGCGTAACCGCCTCGAACAGGTCGTGCTCAACCTGCTCCAGAACGCCATCGAGGCGCTGGACGGCGTGTCGGACCCGGTCATCGACATCTCCGTCGCCGTGCGCGCGGGCAAGGTCACCGTCCGCGTCGCCGATACCGGCCCGGGCGTCTCGGCCGAGGTCCTCGACCGCCTCTTCACCCCCTTCACCACCGACAAGCGCGACGGCCTCGGTCTCGGTCTCGTCATCAGCCGGGACATCGTCGCGGGCTTCGGCGGCGAACTGTCCCACGCGCCCTCCACCGCCCGATCCGGTGACGGCGCCGTCTTCAAGATCGTACTGGCCAAGGCCGAATGAGTTTCCAACCGTGCAACCGCATCGCTCTGGTCGAGGACGACGACGCCTTCCGCGCCGCCCTCGCCGAACGCCTGTCCCTCGAAGGGCTGGCGGTGTCCGGATTTCCCTCCGGCGACACCGCGCTGAAGGCGCTCGACGCCCGCTTCGACGGCGTCGTGGTCACCGACCTGCGCATGCCCGGACTCGACGGACGCCAGCTGGTCGACCGCCTCGCCGTCATGGACCCCGACCTGCCCGTCGTCGTCATGACCGGCCACGGCGACATCGCCGAGGCGGTCGATGTCATGAAGCGCGGCGCCTACGACTTCCTCGCCAAGCCCTTCGCCCCCGAACGCCTGCTCGAAACCCTGCACCGCGCGCTGGAGAAGCGGGCCCTGGTGCTGGACAACCGCCGCCTCGCCGCCTTGGCGATGGACGACGAATGGTCGATCCCGCTCAGTGGCGAAAGCCGCGCCGTCACCGCCCTGCGCGCCGCCATCCAGCGGCTCGCGGACGCCGAGGTCGATGTCCTGATCGAGGGCGAGACCGGAGCGGGCAAGGAGGCCGTGGCCCGCGCCATCCACAACGCCGGTCGCCGCCGGGTGAAGCCCTTCGTCGCCGTCTCCTGCGCCACCCTCCCCGAGACCGGACTGGAGACCCAGCTGGTCGGGCACGCCGCCGGCGCCTTCCCCGGCGCCCTGCGCCGCCGCGAGGGCCAGATTGAACAGTCGCATCAGGGCAGCCTCTTCCTCGATGAGATCGACCTCGCCCCCCGCGCCGCCCAGTTGCTGCTCCTGAGGGTGCTGGAAGAACGAGAGATCATGCCCGTCGGCGCGGGCGAGGCCCATGCGCTCGACCTGCGCATCGTCGCCGCCACCAAGGCCGATCCGGCCGAGGCCGTCGCCCGCGGCGATCTGCGCGAGGACCTTTTCTACCGCCTCAATGTCGTGCGCGTCCGCATCCCGCCCCTGCGCGAGCGGCGCGAGGACGTGCCCCTGCTGTTCGCCCGCTTCCTCGACCGCGCCGCGCGCCGTCTGGGCCGGAACATCCCGACCATCGACCACGCCATCCGCCGCCGCCTGCTGGAGCACGACTGGCCGGGCAATCTGCGCGAGCTGTCCAACTACGCCAGCGAGGTCGCGGTCGGCATCGCCGCGCCCGCCGAGCGGCTGGAGACGGACCGGAGCCTGTCGAAACAGGTTCAGGACTATGAGGCTGAACTGATCCGCGAAGCCCTGACCGCCCACGCCGGCGACATGCGCCGCGTCACGGAAAGCCTGCAGATCCCGCGCAAGACCCTGTACGACAAGATGGCCCGCCACGGCATCCAGCCGTCCGAGCACCGACGGCGCTGAACCGCGGCTAGAGGGCGGTCAGCCCCACCGCGATCGCCCCCATCGGTCCGGCCTTCGAGCCCAGTCCCGGCGGCTGCAGATAGGCGTCCACATCCGCCGCGATGGCCCCTGCGGTCCCGTAGCCCGCCAGACTTTCGACCAGCGCGGCGCGCAGGCGTTCGAACAGCCACGGCTGGCCATCCGCCACACCGCCGCCGATCAGGATGCGCTGCGGACAGGCGGTCAGAACCAGGTTGTGCACCATCCCGCCCAACGCCTGCACCACCATGTCCCAGACCGGATCATCGGGCGTCAGTTCGCCGCCGGGCCTGCCGGCGCGCGCCTCCACCGCCGGACCCGACGCCAGCCCTTCGACGCAGTCGCCGTGGTAGGCGCAGACGCCCGGCCAGTCGTCGCCCGGCAACCGCCCGACCTTCAGGTGACCGACCTCCGGATGCCCCAGCCCGCGCACGGTCCTGCCGTTGATCACCAGCCCGACCCCGATGCCGGTCCCCACCGTGGCGTAGGCGTGGCTGTCCAGCCCCCGCGCCGCGCCCCACCGGCCCTCCGCCAGCGCCGCGCCGTTCACATCGGTGTCCAGCGCCACCGGCACGCCGAAGCCCCGGTGCAGCACATTCAGGTCGGCCCAGCGCCACGCCAGCTTGGTCGTCTCGGTGACATGGCCGTACTTTTCCGCCTGCGGGTCCAGCTCCACCGGGCCGAAACTGGCCAGTCCGATGGCGTCGAAGCCCGGCCCCGCCGCCCAGCGCTCCAGCACCGCCCGGATGGCGCCCAGCGTCTCGTCCGGCGTGGTCGTCGGCAGGCGCACCTCGTCGCGAATGTCGTCCGGCCCGGACGCCAGCACGCAGACACATTTCGTGCCGCCCAGTTCGATGCCCGCAATCAGCGGGGAAGCGATTCCCGTAGTCATGGCGGCACCCTGCCGCGTCACGCCGCGTTCCGCCATGCCCCCGGGGCCGACGCACCCTTGGCGCCGCCCGATTCCGCCGTCACTGGTAGGGAATGGGGCGAGACGACGATCTTCTGGACGGGCTGGAGGCCGAGGCCCTGCACATCATCCGCGAGATCGTCGCGGAGACGGAGCGGCCGGTCATGCTGTTCTCGGCGGGCAAGGACTCCGCCGTCATGCTGCATCTGGCGCGCAAGGCCTTCGCCCCCGCGCCCCTGCCCTTCCCCCTTCTGCACGTCGATACGATGTGGAAGTTCGCCGAGATGTACGCCTTCCGCGATGCGCTGGCCGCCCAGCCCGGAACGACCCTGATCATCCACCGCAACCCGGACGCCGAGGCCGCCGGGATCAATCCCTTCGACCACGGAGCCTCGGTTCATACCGACCTGTGGAAGACGCAGGGACTGAAGCAGGCGCTGGACGCCGGACGCTTCGACGCGGCGTTCGGCGGCGCCCGGCGCGACGAGGAAAAGAGCCGCGCCAAGGAGCGGATCGTCTCGGTCCGCACCGCCGCCCACGGCTGGGACCCGCGCGCCCAGCGCCCGGAACTCTGGAGCCTGTACAACACCCGCCGCACCGACGGTCAGACGTTGCGCGTCTTCCCTCTCTCCAACTGGACCGAGCTCGACGTCTGGCGCTACGTCCAGCGCGAGGGGATCGCCCTGCCTGACCTCTACCTGGCCGCCGACCGGCCGGTGGTCGAGCGGGACGGCGCCCTCATCCTCGCCGATCCCCGCCTGCCGCTTCGCCCCGGCGAGACCCCGACCCGGCGCCGCGTGCGCTTCCGCACCCTGGGCTGCTGGCCCCTGACCGGCGCGGTGGAGAGCGACGCCGACACCCTCGACGCCGTCGTCGCCGAGGTCGCCGCCGCGACCGTCTCGGAACGTCAGGGCCGCGCCATCGACCACGATCCCGCCGCCTCCATGGAGCGCAAGAAGCGCGAGGGCTATTTCTGATGCCCTTATCCACTCACGGGCCGGTCCGCCTGATCACCTGCGGCTCCGTCGATGACGGCAAGTCCACCCTGATCGGCCGCCTGCTGCTTGACGCCGGGGCCGTCCCCGCCGATCAGCTGGCCGCGCTGGGCCCCGATCCCGACCTCTCCCTGCTGGTCGACGGCCTGTCGGCGGAGCGGGAACAGGGCATCACCATCGACGTCGCCTACCGCTACTTCGACCTCGAGGGCCGCCGGTTCATCCTCGCCGACACCCCGGGGCATGAGCAGTACACCCGCAACATGGCCACCGCCGCCTCCACCGCCGATCTGGCCGTGGTGCTGGTCGATGTCCGCAAGGGCGTCCTGACCCAGACGCGCCGCCATACCCGCATCCTGTCGTTGATGGGCGTTCGCCGCGTCCTTCTGGCGGTCAACAAGATGGATCTGGTCGGCGGCTCGAAAGAGACGTTCGACGCCGTCGCCGCCGACTACGCCGCCTTCGCCGCCACGCTCGGGCTTGAGGACGTCACCGCCGTGCCGCTCAGCGCCCTGACCGGGGCCGGCGTGACCCGGCGCGATCCGACCCTGTCCTGGTACGACGGCCCCCTCCTGTCGCAATGGCTGAAGCAGGCGCCCGCCCCGGACGTTGTCGACGGCCCCTTGCGCCTGCCGGTCCAGACCGTGATCCGCCACGGCGAGCATCGCGGCTTCGCCGGCCGGGTCGCGAGCGGCGCCATACGTCCCGGCGATCCCGTCCGCGTCCTGCCCTCCGGCGCCGAGGCCGTGGTCGCCTCCATCAGCGGCCCCAGCCCGGAGCGCGCGTGCGCGGGCCAGTCGGTCAGCCTGACGCTGGACCGTCCCGTCGACGTCTCACGCGGCGACTGGCTGGTCTCGCCCGACGCCCCGCCCGCCGTCGCCGACCAGTTCGAGGCCCATCTGGTCTGGATGTCGGACCAGCCCCTGCTGCCCGGTCGCACCCATGACCTGAAGATCGGCGCCCTGACCGTCCCGGCGCGCGTCATGGAGATCAAGCACCGCGTCGATCCCGACAGCGGCGAGGCGCTGGCCGCCCGCACCCTCGGCCTGAACGAGATCGGCCTGGTCACCCTGTCGCTCGACACCGCCGTCGCGTTCGAACCCTACGCCGTCAGTCGCGACCTCGGCGGTTTCATCCTGATCGACCGGATGAGCTCGGCCACAGCAGGCGCGGGCATGATCCGCTTCGCCCTGCGTCGCGCGACCAATATCCAGCCCCAGGTCCTGAGCCTGACCCGCGCTGACCATGCCGCGCAAAAGGGCCAGACGCCGCTGGTCCTGTGGTTCACCGGCCTGTCCGGAGCGGGCAAGTCGACCATCGCCAACCGGGTTGAACAGCGTCTGTTCGCCCAAGGCCTGCACTCGACGCTTCTGGACGGCGACAACGTCCGGGGCGGGCTGAACCGCGATCTAGGCTTCACCGACGCCGACCGGGTCGAAAATATCCGGCGCGTGGCCGAGGTGGCCCGGCTGATGACCGACGCCGGCCTGATCGTGCTGGTCTCCTTCATCTCGCCCTTCCGCGCCGAGCGCGACATGGCCCGCGCCCTGATGGCGCCCGGCGAGTTCATCGAAATCCATGTCGACGCCCCGCTGGAGGCCGCCGAAGCCCGCGACGTGAAGGGGCTCTACGCCAAGGCCCGGCAGGGCCGCCTCGCCAACTTCACCGGCATCGACAGCCCGTATGAGCCGCCCGTCGCGCCTGACCTGCGAATTGACACGACCGCCTGCTCTCCCGAACAGGCGGCCGATCTCGTCATGGAACTGGTCAGAGCCAGACAGGGACGCTGAGGTCCCCGGCCGGCCCTGATCCTCAGGCCAGCAGATAGTCACCCGGCAGCAGATGCAGCGGCTGATCGCCGTGCCCGCCCGTGACGTCGTGGTTCACGCGATCGACCATGAACGCCAGGGCGTCGTCGGCGGTCGGCAGAACCAGAGCCTCATCGAAATGCTTGTCGAACAGGTAGAGGTCATCTCCGCCCGGCAGGACCAGCGGCTGATCGTGGCCGCTCTTCATCACCGGCAGGAAGTCGTCATCGACCAGCGTCGGCAGGGTCAACGCCCCGCCGGCCTTCTCCGACAGCGCCGGCGCGGTGATGGGCGACAGGAAGCTGGTGATGTTCGAGAACTGCAGTTGCTCGACACCGCTCACCAGGGTCGTGCCGTCCCGGCCGTTGACGTTGTCGACGACCTGATAGGTGTCCCCCCCCATATAGGTGACCTGATACTCTCCGGCGATCCCGCGAAGCACCACGGTGTCGGACCCCAGACCACCGTTCAGGGTGTCGTTGCCGCCCCCGCCGATCAGGGTGTCATTGCCGGCCCCGCCGGTGATGACGTTGTTCAAGGCATTGCCCGTCCCGTTGAAGGCGCCCGACCCTGTGTAGGCCAGGTTCTCCAGATTGGCGCCCAGCGTATAGCTGGCGTGGCTGGTCCGGACCGTGTCGACGCCTTGGTTGGCGAACTCGGTGATCGTGTCATTGGCGGTGACGACATAGGTGTCGTCGCCCTGACCGCCCTGCAGGGTGTTGGCCGCGCCATCACCGCCGATCAGGGTGTCGTTGCCGTCCAGACCCAGCAGGATGTCGGCGCCCAGGCCGCCATTCAGCACATTGTCGCCCGCCGAACCGAACAACAGGTCGGCGAAGGCCGAACCGATGGCGTTCTCGACCGAGGAATAGACATCGCGCGCGCCGAAGCCGTCGTCGAAGCTGAACTGGCCCGACAGGCGAACGCTGACCGCCCCGCTCGAGGTCGAATAGTCGACGGTGTCGATGCCGGCGCCCCCGACCAGAATGTCCGCGCCCGCGCCGCCGATCAGCACGTCGTTGCCGTCGGCTCCGTTCAGGATGTCGGCGCCGCCGTTGCCCCGGATGGTATTGTCCGCAGCGTTGCCGATGCCGTTGAAGTTGGCCCCGCCCATATAGGTCAGGTTCTCGACATTGGCCGCGAGGGTGAAGGTCGCCAGACTGGTCTGGACGGTGTCGATGCCCTCATTGGCGGCCTCGAAGATCGTGTCCTGCGCCGTCACGATGTACAGGTCGTCGCCCTGACCGCCGTACAGTTCGTTGGCCACGCCCGAACCGCCCGCGAGGGTGTCATTGCCCGCCAGCCCCAGCAGCACGTCGCGGCCCAGTCCGCCGTTCAGCACATTGACGCCGTTCGAGCCGATCAGGGTGTCGTTGAACGCGGACCCCGTGATGTTCTCGATGCTGATCAGGGTGTCCACGCCGCCGAAGCCGTCGTTGCGGGTCACGCCGCCGTTCAGGCGCACATCCACCCCTGCGGCTGCAGAGGCATAGGACACTTCGTCCACACCGCCGCCGCCGTTCAGGACGTTGTTCTGGGCATTGCCGACCAGGAGGTTGTCCTGGCCGTTGCCCGTGCCGTTCAACGCCGTCCCGGTCAGGACAAGCGTCTCGACATTGTCCGAAAGGGTCCAGGACACGGACGCCTGCACCGTGTCGAACCCGCCGTTCGCCGCCTCGACGACCACATCGCCGGCGTTGTTCACGACATAGGTGTCGTCGCCGCCCAGCGCCGCCATCGTATCGGCGCCCGCCGTTCCGGTGACGGTGTTGGCGCCCGCGCCCACGACGACCAGTTGCGCCAGCAGGGCATCGTGATCGCTCGCCTGCGTCGGGATGAAGCTGTTGATGTGGATGCCGTCGAACTGCGCGCCGCCCAGCAGGCCGCCCGAGACCAGCATGTGATCCAGCGTCTGCGAGTTGCCGCCGAAAGCGTAGGAATAGCGCTCCTCCGCCGGCAGCAGGCTCCACAGATTGTTCAGACCGCCGTCTTCCAGCAGCGAGACCGACTGCTCGAAGTAGAAGGCGTTGAAGTCGCCCGACACCACGACGTGGGCGTCGGGATCGACCAGACGCAGTTGGTCCAGATAGGCCTCGATGGCCAGCGACTGGGCCAGACGACCGCCTTCACCGGCGTTCGCGGGCGGCTGGGTCGAGCCCATGTAGGGATCGCTTCCGATGCGCGAGGTCGAGTGGATCGACAGGGCGGTGATGATCTCGCCGTTGAACTCGAACTGCGCCGACAGCGGCTTGCGGCTGCCGGTGAAGGCGGGGTCCAGCAGGGCCACGGCCGAACCGTTGACGTAGTCGACCCGGTCCGGATTGTAGAGGAAACCGTTGCGGATGTTGCCGCCCGGCTCGCCGCCTGACGAGCCTTCCGAGGCGGGCGGCACTTCCACGTAGACATAGGTCGGGCCGCCGTTGGCGATGATCTGGTTGATCAGGGCCTGCGCCGACGCCTGCCCCGACAGGGTGCCGTCGTTGCCGTCCTGCACCTCGATCAGGCCGATGATGTCCGGTGTGCCCATGTTGATGACGATGTCACGGGCCAGTTCGCCGATCCGCGCGCCGTCGCCCGGATCAAGGTTTTCGACATTGTAGCTGGCGATGGTCAGGTGCTCGTTGGCGCCCGTGTCCGCCTGCACCAGGGCGGTGGTTTCCTCACCCGCCGTCACATCCGACACCACGGTCACCGGATCGCGCACGATCAGTTCGTATTCCCCGCCGAAATAGCTGACCACGCCGGTCACGTCGCCCAGAAGGTCGCCGACAGAGTGGTTCGGCGTATAGGCGCCCGAGATGGTCGAGTCGTCGTAGATGATCAGCTTCTCGGGGTTCTGGTCGCCCGCCGAGTTGGTGATCCCGCCCCGGTCGTTCATGCCGGTCGCGTCAGCGCCCTGATTGGCCACCACATAGGTCGAGCCGGCGTCGGTGTCCGACACCGCCTGCGCGTCCCGCACGGTGACCAGCATGCCTTCCATCGACTCGTAGAAGTCGGCGCCGTCGGCGTCCGGATCGAACGAGGTGAAGTTGTCGTCGTCCACCACCGAGGTGGGCGGCGTGTACTCGCCCACGCCGTTGCCGATGTAGGTCATCTGCACCGTGCCGGTCCCGTTGGCCGAGTAGTTCAGCCCGTTCGCGCCCGCGGCGATCTGGGTGATGCTCAGGCTCCCGGCCGCGCCGACGAACTCCTGCACCACGCCCGCCACGGTCACCGCGCTGCCGATCACGATGCCCACGGGCGCCGTGCCGGTCGAGATGAAGATGGCGTCCGAGGTGGCGCGGTTTCCGTCGCCGTTCGGGTCCTGGATGTAGAAGCCGTTGTTGTCGATGGCGGTGACCACGCCGGTCGTGGTCACTTCCTCGCCGACATAGGTCGAGATGTGGCCGGCGCCCTGGATCGTATAGATCGCCGTCAGGTCGTCGTTGGTGATCGTGCCGACCGCCACGCCGTCGGTGATGACGGCGTCATTGGTCGCGTTCGACAGGTTCAGGGTGAAGCGCTCGGTCGCTTCCGAGGCCGTATCGCCGCTGACGGTGATGGTCACCGTCTGCGTCATCTGCCCGTCCGCGAAGGTCAGCGTGCCGCTGCCCGCGGTATAGTCCTCGCCCGCCGTGGCCGTGCCGTCGTTGGTGGCGTAGTCGACGCTGAACGCGCCCGTGCCGTCGGCGCGGGTGACGGTGAAGGTCAGGGTCACCGTGCCGCTGTCGCCCTCGACCACCGCGACGTCGGCGACCGACACCGTCGGCGGGGTCGCATCGTCGTTGGTGATATAGCCCAGACCCGTGCCGTCGCCGATCACCAGACCGCCCGTCGCGTTCGACAGGCGGACTTCCAGATGCTCGGTCAGTTCCGGAGTCACGTCGCCGAAGACGGTCACGGTGAAGGTCGCGGTCAGTTCGCCGTCCGCGAAGGTCACGGTGCCGTTGGCCCGGCCATAGTCCGAACTGGCGTGCGCGTCCGTGCCGTCGACCGCGATAGGATCATTCGTCGCCCAGTCGACGGTCGCCGCGCCGACGCTGGTCGTGCGGGTCACGGTGAAGGTCAGGATCGTGGCGCCGCTGTCGCCCTCGGCCACCGTCGCGTCACCGACCGACACCACCGGGGTGAAGGTCTGGCCGCCGTTGACCCCGCCGGCGGTCGCGCCGGTGATCACTTCCCATTGGAAATTGCTCTGCCCGCCCGTGCCGACCCGGCCGATGGAAGTGCCGTTGGCGTCGCCCGGCTCTTCAACGCCCGCGCCGACGTCCACGCTGGTCATACCGCTGGCCGGACCGTTGGTGGCGGTCATGGCGCCTTCGTAGCTGATGAACTCGACCACCTGGCCACTGCTGTTGACCAGGGCGATGCCGTCCGGCGAGCCGTTCTGGATGCCCACGGCGGCGAAGCTCAGCACGCCCATGCCGTTCTGCAGGTCAGCGAAGGCGCCCGACAGATTGATGGTCGTGTACGACTGGCCGTTGCCGCCATTGTACAGCACCAGCGTCCAGCCCGTCAGGTTCGTGCCCGCGCTGCCCGCGATCTCGATGAACTCACCGGCGTCGGTGCCCGCGTTGTCGTAGTGGAACTCGTTGATGAAGGGCGTCACCGCCCCGGCCGGCACATCGTTGTTCAGGATCGTGCCGACGCCCGCGCCGTCGGCGATCGTGCCGGTCGACGGGTTGGTCAGGGTGATGTTCAGCGTCTCGTCGCCCTCGACGGTCGCATCGCCGTTGATCGTGACCGTGACGGTGGTGGTCGTCTGGCCGTCCGCGAAACTGGCCGTGCCGGAGGTCGCGACATAGTCCGATCCGGCCGTAGCCGTGCCGTCCGAGGTGGCCCAGTTCACCGTCGCGGCGCCCGCGCCATTGGTGCGGCTGATCGTGAAGGTCATGGTCTGGGCGCCGGTGTCCCCTTCGGTCACCGAGGCGTCGCCGATCGAGAAAGCCATGCTGCCGCCCACGCTGAAGCTGCCGGGCGGCGTCTGGTTCGTGGTGTCGTTCAAAGTCCAGTTGGCGGTGTTGCCGATCAGCGCCAGCAGTTCCGCGCGCGTGCCGGACACTCCGCCCGAATAGGCCGCGTTGTCGATTTCGTTCAGCGCCACCGCCGTCTCGCCGGCCACCAGTCCCGTCGGCAGGGCCGAGGCGTTGGTGTTGTTCGCCGCGGCCCCGGTCTGCCAGACGCCCGCGCCTTCGTTATTGACCGCGTACAGGAAGTTCGGGCTGCCGCTGCCGTCCTGATAGGCGATGATCTGGTCGCCGCTGGTCGAGAAATTGACGTCGCCGTTGTCGGTCACCGTGCCGACATTGACCGTCGAGACGGTATTGGTGGTGTCGATGGTGATGACCGTGCCGCGCGGCACGCCGCCGGCCGGCGCCGTCCAGGTGATCGTCCCCTCGCCGGTGCGGAAGGCGCTGCCCAGCCACGAGTTGTCGGTGAATTTGATCACCTCTCCCGGTGCGATGTCGACAAGGCTGACGAACGAGAAGGTCTTGTTGGTGTCCGCGTTCATCGAGATGATCGCGATATCGCCGGCGGCCAGGGTCATGTTCGTCCTCGGTCAATACCGGACGTGCATCAGCCGCCCGGCGCAAAAAGCTCCGGGGTCGGGCCACTCGGACGTGGCGACGATCCCCTTGGAATTTCCGAGTTTTGACCGGCGCCAAACGCGATATCAAGACTTTCTTAAGACTTAAAACCGTCACCAAACAGCCATCTTGATGAACGGCCTCAGGTTCCGCGTTCGAACCGCCATTTCATGGCCAGAACCCCGCACGCCATCACCAGGGCGCAGGCGTTGGCGATCGTCACCGGCCAGGCCTTGGTCATGACGCCGTAGACGGTCCACAGGACGAAACAGGTCACCGTCAGCGAATAGGTCTTCAACGAGATCGCCGAGGCGTCCTTCTCCTTCCAGATCTTGATCATCTGCGGCGCGAAACTGGTGATCGAACAGAGTGCCGCGCCGGTACCCACGATGTTGGCGATCAGGTCGCTCATGAGGCCTTGCCCTTCGGCGAGGCCGCGGCGGCCTTTGCCGGCCCGGGTGCAAGGTCCTCGACCCGCTTGCCGCGCCGCCCCCTGATCGGTCCGGCCGGCTTGCCCTGATGCACCGCGATGCCGCGCGCCTCGACCTCGGTCAGGATGGCGTCCAGTTCGCGCTCGGTCAGATGTTCGATGCCGATGAAACGCGAGTCCGCCTGTTTCACCGCATAGACCAGCTCGTCCAGCTTGGCCTGCATCGCCGCCCCGTCCCGGTTCTGGGTGTTCTGGATCAGGAAGACCATCAGGAAGGTGATGATGGTCGTGCCGGTATTGATCACCAGCTGCCAGGTCTCGCTGAATCGGAAGATCGGCCCCGTCACCGCCCAGGCCAGCACGATCCCCAGACAGGCGATGAAGGTCCATGGCTTGCCCGCGATCTTCGCGGTCAGGGTCGCGAACTTGACGAACAGCTTTTCCATGACGGCTCAATCCAGGCGAATGGTGAAGGTTGCGTCGGGCTGCCGACACGAGGGCCGCTCCATACACCGCGCGAGCTAGTGATTAGTGGTTAGTGATTAGCGGATGGCTTCCTCCCTGCCCGGGAGGCTCCGTCGAACGGCCGTTCTCCGGCCTATCCAGCCACTAGCCACTAACCACTAACCACTTCCCAGGCACCAGTCCCAGAGCAGGCCCGCCCCCGCCTCCGGAGCTAGCGCCCCGTCGGCGCCCGCCGCGCCTGCGTCAGCTGCTCGAAGGCATACCCCAGCGACAGAACCTTCGCGTCCTCCCACTTCCCGGCCATGACGCTCAGCCCCACCGGCATGCCCCGGTCGAACCCCATCGGCACCGTCAGATGCGGATAGCCCGCCACCGCCGCCAGCCGGCTGGCCGAGCCCTGCATGTCGTCCTCGTCCTCGCGGTCATTGGTCCAGGCGCGCGAGGTGGTCGGCGCGATCAGGGCGACCACATTGTGATCCGCCATCATCCGGTCGATCCCCTCGGGACCCGCCGCCCTCAGCGACCGCGCCCGGGCCTCGACATAAACGGGGTCTTCCAGCCCCGTCGTCGCCTCGGCCCGCAGGAACAGCTCCTGCCCGAACAGCACCGTCTCGCGCGGCTCGGCGTCATTGAAGGCGATCACCTCGGCCAGCGTCCGCGTCTTCACCTGCTCCGGGTCGGTCGAGGCCAGATAGGCGTTCAGGTCGACCTTCAGCTCGGTCATCAGCACCTGCAGCTCCCAGGTCCCGATATTGCGCCAGTCGGCGGGCGGCTCGGTCACGTCCACGATCACCGCCCCCGCGTCGCGCATCACCTGCAGCGACCGCTCGAACTCGGCCCGCGTCTCCTCCGAATAGGACGGCATCAGGAACCGCATCACCCCGATCCGCGCCCCGCGCAGCGACCCGGCGTCCAGAGACGCCGCATAGTCCACCTTGCGCGCGTCGGCCTCCGCCGTCGCGGCGTCCAGGGGGTCCGCCCCGGCGATGACCGTCAGCACCCGCGCGGCGTCCTCGACCGTCGTCGTGATCGGCCCGGCGGTGTCCTGCGAATGGCTGATCGGCACGATATGGGTCCGCGACACCAGCCCCACCGTCGGCTTGAACCCCACCACCCCGTTCACCGAGGCCGGACAGGTGATCGATCCGTCCGTCTCCGTTCCGATGGCCAATTCGGCCACGCCCGTCGCGACGGCCACGGCGCTCCCCGAGGACGAGCCGCACGGGGTGCGTTCCAGGTCATAGGGATTGCGGGTCTGACCGCCGACCGCGCTCCAGCCGCTGATCGAGTTCGACGAGCGGATGTTGGCCCACTCCGACAGATTGGCCTTGCCCAGCAGGATCACCCGCGCGGCCCTGAGCCGGGTCACGATCGGCGCATCCCTGCCCGGCGCATTGTCCGCCAACGCCAGCGAGCCCGCGGTCGTCGGCATGTCCGCCGTTTCGATATTGTCCTTCAGCACAAGTCGTCGCCCGCTGATCTCGGTTAGCGGCGCGTCCGGCGTGGCCGTCATCACCGCGCCCGGCAGCATGGGCGCCAGAACCTCGGGCGCGCTCCAGCGGATCATGCTGCCCGAGCGCCCGTCATAAGCCTGATATTGCGCCATGACGTTTTCCGCCGTCAGCGGCGGACGCAGCGGGATGCCGACGACCGGTTCGCGCGTCACATAGACTCCGGGGGTCGCCTGCGCTGCAGCGCCACCCGCCGTCAGCAGCAGCGCCGCGGCCGCTCCAACCAAAGCCCTCCCCTCGAGGGAGAGGGTTGGGAGGGGGGGTGACAGGCTGCGTCCGGATGAGCCGCGAGAGGCTTCGTCGCACTGATGCCCGCGTTGCTCGCGCCATACTCTGATCATCACTGCCTCCACCCCATCTCCAACCCCTTACCCCTCGAGGGGATGGGGCGCCGCTTAGTGCGACCGCGTCCCGATCGTCCGGTCCAGGAAGTCCAGATACGTGCGCCACTGCTGCAACTGCCGCTCGTTGCCGCGCACCCCGTGCCGCTGCCCCGGGTACAGCATCAGCTCGAACGGCTGGCTGTTCTGCTGCAGCGCGTTGATCACCCGCGTCGAGTTCTCAAGGATCACGTTGTCGTCGGCCATCCCGTGCATCAGCAGCAGCCGTCCGGTCAGGTTCGGCAGGCGCGGTATGACGTCCGAGGCGGCATAGCCCGCCGCGTTCGCTTCCGGCGTCGACATGTAGCGCTCGGTATAGGCCGTATCGTACAGGCCCCACTCCGTCGGCGGGGCGCCCGCCAGCGCTCCGGCCAGCCCCATCTGCGGCTCGGTCGCGGCCATCAGGGTCATGAAGCCTCCGTAGGACCAGCCCATCATGGCGATGCGTGCATCATCGACGTAAGGCAGCGATCTCAGATAGTTGGCCCCAAGAACCTGATCCTCCATCTCAGGCTGACCCATGCGCAGATACAGCGCCTGTTTGAACGCCGCAGAGCGATCGCCCTCGCCGCGATTGTCCAGCCGGAAGACGATGTAGCCAGCCTCGGTCAACAGTTGATTGGTCGAGCCCTGCCAGCCGCGTTTCACGCCCCCGCCCGACGGTCCGCCATAGACCTGCATCACCACCGGATAGGTTTTCGTCGGATCGAACCCGGGCGGCGTCGTCATCTGCCAGACCAGGGTCTCGCCGTGGCTTTCCAGCGTGCCGAAGGTGACTTCGCCCCGCCGCGACGCGAACGGATAAGCCGGATGCCCCGGCTCCAGACGGTTCTCCTCGATCCAGCGGATGCGCGTCCCGTCGGCGCGGTACAGGGCCGACTGCGACGGGGTGTTCAGGTCGGTATAGGTGCCGACGAAGGCCGTCCCCGTCTTGTTCATCGACGCGCCCCACCAGCCGCCGGCCGAGGTCACCGCCACCGGCGTCATGGTCCGGCGGAGCGAGGCGCGGAACAGCTGCTGTTCGATCGGCAGCTCGCGTCCGTCCCTCATCGAGGCGGTGAAGAAGACCTCGCCCGTCTGTGCATTGACGCCCGACAGACCCTTGACCGGATACCGGCCCGAGGTGATCGCGCGGATGCGGCGACCGTCGCGGTTGTACAGATACAGATGCTTCCAGCCGGTCTCCTCCGACGACCAGATGAACGTCCCATCCTCAAGGGCGCGGAAGTCGTTGTTCAACGGAACCCAGGCGTCCGACCGCTGACTGGCGATCACCCGCGACGCCCCCGTGGCCGGATCGACGCTCAGCAGGTCCAGCGTCTTCTGGTCCCGCGACAGGCGCTGGACGTACAGCACGCCGCCGTCCGACGACCAGTTCACCCGCGCCAGATAGATGTCGGCGTTGGCGCCCAGGTCGACCTTCACGCGCTGGCCGCTCTCGCGATCGTGCACATACAGTTCGACCACCGCATTGGGACGCCCGGCGCGCGGATAGCGCTGCGCCACCGTCGTCGCCCCGCCGCCGGTGATGTCCAGACGCGGGATGATGTCGACCGTGCTTTCGTCGGTGTGCTGCAGGGCGATGTAGCGCTCGGTCGGGCTCCACCAGTAGCCGGTGTCGCGATCCAGCTCTTCCTGAGCGATGAACTCCGCCGTGGCCCAGGTCTTCAGCCCGTCGCCGTCCGCGGTGATCGCCGTCTCGGTGTTCGAGGCGAGGTCATAGACGACCAGATCCTGGTCCCGGACGTACGAGACGAAATTGCCCTTCGGCGACACCTTGGCGTCGATCTCGTCCGCCTCGGTCTCGGTCAGGCGACGCACCTGTCCGCCCTCGCGCGCGGCCAGGAAGATGTCGCCTTCCAGAGGCGCCAGGATGTAGCGGCCCTGGTCGTCCCACGAATATTCGACCACGCCACGCTGGCTGATGCGCATCCGCTCGCGCCGCGCCTTCTCGGCCTCCGACAGCTCGCCCGCGTCCGGGACCAGGGCCCGGGCGTCGATCAGCTTGAACGGCTCACCCTCGCCCGTCGGCGCGGCCCACAGGTCCTGCACGTCCACGTCATCCTCGCGCGAGCGCAGGAAGGCCACCAGCTCCCCGTCCGGCGACAGGGTGACCCCCTTGGCCACCGGTCCGGCCAGCGACGGATTGGCGAACACCCGCTCGGGCGTCAGGATCGCGCTCCCGGCGGTCGCCTGGGCGGTGGCGGCGGTCACGGAAGCCTCCTGAGCCATCGCGGCGGTGAAGGGCGACAGCGTCGCCACGAACAGGGTGGAGGCCAGCAGAAGATTACGCATGAACGCCGCACGAATGTTTTGAACCGGAGGCGGACGCTAGAGCCGGAATCCCGTCCCGTCACCCCCCGCCACGCCCGACACCGTCCAACCCCGCCGAATCGCGGCGCCGGGCCCTGTCTTCCCTGATGCCTGACGATCTTTGGTTGATCACAACGAGCACGACGGGGGCACAACGGACACGGCGGGTCCGGTGCGGCGCCGGGAGCGATCGCATGCATCCTGGACTCCGATTGCGCGCTCCGCGCGCCGTCTCCCGGGAAAAGACGACAGGTGAACAGGGCGCGGTCCCGTTGTGTTCGTTGTGCCCCCGTCGTGCCCGTTGTGATGAACCTGCCCCTCGCAGGGAGGACACGACCAATCCTGACGCACCCCCATGCCAACATCTCTCACGGTCTTTGACATCGGCGCCCGGGAGTCTCGGGAAGACAGGGTTTCGGCACTTTCCACCCAACCCGACCGATCCCGCGACACCGCCGCCCTTCCCCCCCGCCGCCTCACCCCCTAAGAAGCGCCGCAATGACCGACGCCGTCGCCCCTCCCCCCGCCAAGGCCTCGCCCTTTCATGAGCTCGAGGTTCTGACCGTCCGCCACTGGACCGATCAGCTGTTCAGCTTCCGCATCCGCCGCCCCGAGGATTTCCGCTTCCGCTCGGGCGAGTTCGTGATGATCGGCCTGCCGAGCGAAGCCAAAGACGGAGTGGCGGGCAAGCCCGTCCTGCGCGCCTACTCCATCGCCAGCCCGCACTGGGATGAGGAGCTGGAGTTCTTCTCCATCAAGGTCCCCGACGGCCCCCTGACCTCGCGCCTGCAGAAGATCCAGCCGGGCGACACGGTCCTGATGGGCAAGAAGCCGACCGGCACCCTGGTGCTGGACGCCCTGACCGGCGGCGAACGCCTCTGGCTGATCGGCACCGGCACCGGCCTGGCCCCCTGGCTCTCGGTCGCCCGTGATCCGGACACCTACAGCCGCTTCGGCCAGGTCATCGTCTGCCACACCGTCCGCAACGTGGCCGATCTCGCCTACCGCGACTTCTTCACCTCGGGCATCCACGGGGACCCGCTGGTCGGCGACGAGGCCAGGGCGCAGCTGGTCTATTACCCCACCGTGACCCGCGAACGGTTCGAGACGCCCGGTCGCATCACCGACCGCATCAAGTCCGGCGACGTCTTCGCCGACCTCGGCCTGCCGATCGGCTTTTCCCCCAACACCGACCGCGTCATGCTCTGCGGCTCGATGGCCATGATCAAGGAAACGGGCGAACTGCTCGAGACCTGGGGCATGAAGGAGGGCTCGAACGCCGAGCCCGGCGACTATGTTCTGGAGCGCGCCTTTGTCGGTTGAGTCCCCCACTGTCGTGGCGATCGACGCCCGCGTCGCGCCGGAGGCCTGTCTGTCGATGGCCGAGGTCCGCCATGGCGTCGACGCCCTCGACCGCGCGCTGGTGACCCTGCTGGCCGAGCGTCAGCGTTACATGCACGCCGCCGCCCGCATCAAACCCAGCCGCGACGTCGTCCATGACGACGCCCGGATCGAGGATGTGGTCGCCAAGGTCCTGGCCGCCGCCGCGCCCGCCGGCCTGTCCGCCGACATCGCCGAACCCGTCTGGCGCACCCTCGTCGACCGCTGCATCGCCCACGAGTTCAGCGTCTGGGACAAGACGCGGACTTAAGCGTTCCTCCCCCGGGGGCGGGGGACCGCGCGTAGCGTGGTGGAGGGCCCCGGCGGCAGCTACCCCCTCAGGCTCCGCAGCATGATCTCGTGCCGGTAAGCCGCCACGTCCCCCAGCGCGATCTGCAACTGATCCCGGACCCGCTCCAACATCGGCGGCGCCTCGCCCTTCTGGGCCGCCTCCGCCGTCTGGCAGGCCTGCGCCAGCGCCTCCGCCCCGATGCCCGAGGCCGCGCCCCGGATCGTGTGCACGGCGTCGCGCCAACCCTCCTCGCGGACATCCAGCATCGGCGACCACATCGCCGCCTGCTGGCCGAACAGGCCCAGAACCTCGTCCGTGATGGCGTCGTCGCCGCCGGTCATCCGCTCCAGCACGGAGAAGTCGACCGCGCCCGACAGGTCCCGCCGCGCCATCAGCCCTCGACCTCCTCGCCCTTGGCCAGCCGCGAATTCCGCGACGACCAGACGAGGTAGATGATGAGGCCCAGGACGTTCCAGGCCAGGAAGTAGAGCTGTGTCGTCCCCTTCAGGCTGAAGAAGAAGGTGATGCAGCCGACGATGGCGATCCCGCCCACCAGCCACCACAGCGGCGCCTTGAACTTCCGCTCGCGGTTCGGCTCCCGGATGCGCAGCACGATCAGGCTGACGCCCACGGCCATGAAGGCCATCAGGGTGCCGGCGTTGGCCAGCGACGCCAGTTCGTCCAGCCGCATGATCCCCGCCAGGAAGGCCACGACGACGGCGGTGAACAGGGTCACCACCACCGGCACGCCCCGGTTCGAGATCTTCGCCAGCCGGTTCGGCAGCAGCCCGTCGCGCGCCATGCCGAGGAAGATCCGGCTCTGGCCGAACAGGAAGGCCAGCAGCACGGTGGGCAGGGCCACCACGGCGGCGGCGGCGATCCACTGGGCCGCCACGCCCTGTCCCAGACCGCGCAGGATGTGGGCCAGCGGCTCGGGGCTGTCGGCGAAGGAGGCGACCGGGGCCGCGCCGATCGCCGCGGCGGCGACCGCGATATACAGGATGGTGCAGATCACCATCGAGCCGACGATGCCGATGGCCAGGTCCCGCTCCGGCTTCTTGGTTTCCTCCGCCGCGGTGGCGATGGCGTCAAAGCCGTAGAAGGCGAAGAAGATGATGGCCGCCGCCGCCATTACGCCCGTCTGCACGAAGGGCGCGCCGAAGCCGTTGGGCATGAAGGGGGTGAAGTTGGCCGTATCGAATTTCGGCAGGGCGATGGCCACGAACACCACCAGGGCCGCGATCTTGATGACGACCAGGATGGCGTTCAGCGTCGCGCTCTCGCGCGTGCCCAGCAGCAACAGGCCAGTGACCACCGCGATGATGAAGACCGCCGGCAGATTGATCAGCCCACCCGCGACATGCGGTCCGACGGTCAGCGCCGTCGGCAGGTCAATGCCCCAGCCGGCGAGGAAGGGCACGGCATAGCCCGACCAGCCCACGGCCACGGCGGAGACGACCAGCGAGTATTCGAGGATCAGGCTCCACCCGACGATCCAGGCGAAGATCTCGCCCAGCGCCGCATAGGAGTAGGTATAGGCGCTGCCCGAGGCGGGCATGATGGTCGACAGCTCTGCATAGGCCAACGCGGCGCAGGCGCAGACCAGACCGGCAAGGCCGAAGCTGATCAGGACCGCAGGCCCGGCCAGCCCGGCGCCGACGCCGATCAGCGTCAGGATGCCGGTCCCGACGATGGCCCCGACGCCCAGCGCCATCAGGTGCGGCCAGCCCAGCGTCTTCTTCAGCGCCGGTCCGTCATGCGGCGCCAGCATCGCGTCGATCGAACGGCGGCGGTTCCAGAAGGCCATGTCGCGTCTCCCCTCGCCGCTTAGCACGGCTGATTCCGGTGCGACCCTATCCGGTCCTGCGACAAACCGAAACGGACACGGAAAAGCCGCTTGCCTTCTGCGAAGCGAGCCTCTATCTCCCGCCCCTCGCCGACGCCGGTCCTGCCGACCGTCAGCGCGCAGACGATGCGTTCGGGTGATTAGCTCAGTTGGTAGAGCAGCTGACTCTTAATCAGCGGGTCGTAGGTTCGAACCCTACATCACCCACCATCGTCCTCCCTTAAAATCAGTGACTTGGCGCGACCTCCTCAGCGTCGGGATGTCGTTTTTCGGCGCCAGCTTTTGCCAAGGGCGCACCCGGGCAACGCCGTGCCGATAAACGGGCTTGTGGCGGATAGGCCGACGCGTCGGACCATCTCCGCCGGTTCACCGGAGCCTGAGCCAGGGTCTGCGGCGTCATCCGGATCCGCAAGCCGGCGACAAAGGCCGGGGCGGCCCTGTCTGTGTCCGGAGACCCAGACAGGGCCGGCGGATCGCTCCGCCGGCCCCGGGGCTTACCAGCCGTATTTGACCCGCAGTTCGCCGCCGTGGGTCGAGCTCGCGTCACCGGAGCCGCCGCGATAGCCGACGCCGAAGGACAGGCGATCATTGACCATCCAGTCGTTGCCCAGCTCGATCCGCAGGTTGTCGCGCGACCAGGCGTCCAGCGGGACCAGATAGGTCGGGCTGGCGGCCCAGTCGGCGTAGCGGACCCCCTGGTCGCCGATGTCCTCGAACTCGTGCGACCACTCCAGCCGCACCGAGGGACGCAGGGTCCCGAAGCGGCGGCCCGCGATCACCCAGCGCCAGGAGACGCCGAGGTTGGCGGAAACGCTGTCCTGTTCGACTGCATCCCAGGTCAGGGCGGACAGACCCGCCCCGCTCTCGGTGAAGCCGTCCAGCGAGATCGAACGCGCGTCGAGGCGGGCGTAGTATTCGCTGACCATGGCGTCGCGCCGCACGATGCGGGCGCTGAGGATCGGCGGGACCTGGGGCTGGACGGCCTCCCAGAGGACCACGCCGATGATCGCGAGGTTGACGAGGGCGCCGCACGCCGCCGCCGCCCTAATCCGGTCCGAGGTGTACGGCTTCGGAGAACGCCGCCACAATCAGATCGCGATCCGTTGCGCCATGCCCGTGCGTCTCAACAAGGAGCGTCAGCGTCCCGAACATAACTTGGCGCCCACCCTGTGGCGCCACCGCGTCGCCCGGTAACCCTGTCTGGAAAGGCTTCGCGAAGACCAAGGTCTTACGCATCTCATCAAAACCGAGGCCCTGATGCTCAAACCCGGACTTGCGCTCTTTGCCGAGCCGCTGCAGCTGAAGCCCGGCGCGGCTCCGCCCTCCCGCTATCGCGTCACCCTGGCGGCGATGCGGACCGAGCTCTGGATCCTACTGGGGGCCTGGCTCGCCGCCGGCGCCGTCCTGGCCATGCTAGGCTTCTGGAAAATCGGGGTCGCGAGCAGCGTGGTCGGGATCGCCGCCGATCTGGGCTTCCAGGCAAGGTTGCGCGCGCTGGCCCGCAAACCGGATCCGGTCGGAGGCCGAGACCACGGACTCGGCGCGCTGGCGCCGATCGTCGCCGCCCGGTTCACCTTGGGCGTGCTTGGACCTCTCGCGGTTCTGTGGCTGGAGCACACCCCGGCCAACATGGCCGTCGTTCTGCTGTTGCAGGCCTGGTCGATCTGCGTCGCGCTGGCGCAGTTCTCCGCCCTTCCCCGTCTGTTCATGATTGCGATCGCCCCGCCCCTGACCGCGGTCGTTGCGGCTTTGTGGCCGTATTTCCGCGGCGACGCCGGCCCGGCATTGGTGGGATCGCTCGGTCTTCTGGTGGCGATTTTGGCGCTGATCGGACGGCAAGTCGGTTCGGTCTGGTCCGCTTGGGCGGAG
Source organism: Brevundimonas sp. AVps31 (assembly GCF_058681355.1). Lineage (NCBI taxonomy): Bacteria > Pseudomonadati > Pseudomonadota > Alphaproteobacteria > Caulobacterales > Caulobacteraceae > Brevundimonas > Brevundimonas sp. AVps31. The sequence continues at coordinate 106,775 of NZ_CM178736.1, forward strand.
GCATGGTCGGACAATGCGGCCTTGGTCGAGGCTCTGAAGGCCTCCCGATCAGCCGCGGACGCCGCATCGCAGGCCAAGTCCGTCTTTCTCGCCACCATGAGTCATGAAGTCCGCACGCCCCTGAACGGAATACTCGGCATGGCGCAGCTCATGGATTTGAACCCTCTGGAGGATGCGCAAAAGGAACGGATCGCGATCATTCGCCGGTCCGGCGAGAGTCTCATGGGGACTTTGAACGCCGTACTCGATCTCTCGCGCATCGAGGCTGGCCGTCTCGAGTTGACCGATGGGGTCTTTGAGCCCGCCCGGCTGGTTCGGGACAGCGTGGCGGCCTTTGCCGCTTCAGCCGCCCTGAAGCGCCTCAACCTGGAGGTTGAGATCGACGCGAGCGCCTCAGGCTCCTACCGCGGCGACGGCCTACGGTTGAGGCAGGTCCTCGACAACCTGGTCGGAAACGCCATCAAGTTCACCGACAGGGGGGACATTTCCCTGTCTGTGAAAGAGGCGAACGAGGGGCTCGTGTTCGAAGTTCGTGACACCGGGCCAGGCATCCCTCGTGGCGACCTGCAGCGGATATTCAGGCCATTCGAGCAGTCTGACGGATCCTACCGCCGGGCGCACGAAGGCTCCGGCCTGGGCCTGAGCATCTGCTCCAAGCTCACCGCGCTCATGGGCGGGACAATCACCGCCGAGAGCGAGTTGGGGGCCGGGACGTGCTTCCGGGTCTGCCTCCCGGCGACGAGGGAGGCCGTCTCTCACGAAGCGCCGGCCCGCAGCGCGGAGAACCTGGAGCCGGTGTCCTTCACAGCCCTGGTGGCGGATGACAACGGGACCAACCGGACCGTCCTTACCGCGCTGCTTGAACATTTGGGCGGGCGCGTCGAGGGAGTGGAGGACGGCGCTGCGGCCGTGAGCAGACTTGCCGAACAGGCCTTCGATCTGGTGCTGATGGACGTCCAGATGCCGGTCATGGATGGCCTCGCCGCCACCCGCGCGCTGAGAACAGGCGCGGCCGGCTCGGACGCGGCCGGGGGCGTGATCATCGGGGTGACCGGCAACGCGATGAGCCACCAGGTCGAGGAATGCTACGCCGCGGGTATGGATCAGGTCGTAACCAAGCCGATCGAGCTTTCAGCCCTGGTGTCGGCGATCGAGGCGGGGCTGGCCTCACGCCACGAGCGAGCGGCGATAGACGGGCACGCCCCGATCCCGTCCACCGCTACCAATCGTAACCCGGGATAGAGCGCGGGCGCCGGCGGTCGGTCAGGACTTCCGCCCCGGCGCTCGCACCTGAAAGACGGACGGCGCCGTCAGTCGCCGCCAACTGGCGAAGCGCGAGTGTCTTTCGGCCTGGCCCATCGGCGATCGCGCGACCCGCGGACCTCACCCCGTCGGCGACTGATGATGCTGGATCACCCGCCAGACGTCGTGCTCGAGGCGGCGATAGGTCGTGGTGCAATTCGCCGAATAGGCCTGCTCGCCCCGCCGCGCCGTGACGGCGTAGGCGATCACGATCAACCCCTCCTGCGGCCTTGCAACGCGCTGAGAAGAAAACGCGACCTCGGGCCAGCGCGGTGTCCGGCTGACCGCGGCGACGGCGTCGGCGCCGTTGAAGACATAGGGGGCGTCCGGCAGAACCATCAGACATTCGTCGTCGATGATTTCCCGGTACCGCTCCGGATCGGCGGTCCACAGACCTTCCTCGGATCCCCAGAGGCGGGCGTCATCCATGCGCGTCGCCCTCGCGCGCGCCGGGCTGCGGCGCCGCCGCCATGCCGGAAGTTTCGGACGCCAGTTCGGCGGCCTGGGACAGGGGCGGCGCGGCGTCCAGCGGCTGGCCGTCCCCTTTCACCTCGGAGATGGACAGGATGCGCTCACCCTGGCTCATCAGGGGGCGGGCCGCGTCTCCGGCCTGGACATCGGTGGGCGAAGGCACCCGCACATCGCGGGTGGCGCCGCCGTCGGACACAAGGGTCACGCAGTAGGTTTTCAGGTTCATGGCGGACTAATCGCCGCCGGCTCAGGCCGTTCCGTACGCTCACGCTCGGAACAGGCCGCCGCCCGGCTTGGTCAGCGCCGTCCCCGACAAGACCCGGTCAGGACTGGATCGGGTCAGGGCCGGATGTGTCCACGGCGGACGCCGCCCGGGCCTGGCGCGCGGACGCCAGCGCGTCCAGCCGCCACCAGGGGACGCCGGGCTCCAGGTGATGCTCGAGATGTCGGCCGAAGTGGAAACAGGTCGCCAGCGACATCCAGCTCCCGAACGCGCTGCTGCGGGCGTTGTGGTGGTCCTCGAAGGCCCGGTCCGAGACCCGGTGCGGCAACCAGGTCCCGAAGACGAACAGTTGCAGGGCCGACAGCAGGGCCGGAAGGGCCCAGAAGGCGAGCAGGTTGATCATCCGGGCGTGCAGGACGAAGACCGCCACCGCCACCGCCGCCGTCAGGACCGCGAGTTCCCGCCAGCCGAAATAGGTCCTGAAGAAGCGCACGAACCAGGGCAGGAAGCGGCGCGGCTCCCCCGGGTGAAAGTCCGGGTCGGCGGCTGTGCCCGGCGCGGCGTGGTGGGCGTGGTGCGCGGTGCGCAAGCGCTTGAACCGGAACCCGGCGTACAGGCCCAGCGCGAGCGTGCCGAATGCCGTGTTGACGCCCGGACGGCCGGGCGCGAGCGACCCGTGCATGGCGTCATGCGCGACGATGAACAGGCCGACCGACAACCAGGTCTGCAGCAGGATCAGCAGCGGCGCCACGATCAGGCTCCAGGCGGACCACGGATATCCATAGACCCCGTAGACATGGATCAGCAGCCAGCTGCTCATGAGCGCGACCGCGAGCCCAAGCCCGATCCGGGTCTGCCGCCGGGTCTCGGTCTCGGTCAAGGGCGCGCGCGTCATGGCGCGACATTAGCGCACCTCGCCGACTTCGGCACCCTGTTCGCTTGCCGCCATGGTCGCATTGTGCGACCCCTTGAACATGAAGGCGGACGCCGTCCCTGATCGAGAACCGGACCTCCTCCTCGTCGGCGGCGGCCTGGCCAATGGGCTTCTGGCGTGGCGACTCGCCCAGCTCCAGCCCGAGCTCGACGTGCGAATTCTCGAGCCGCAGGGCGTCCTGGGCGGTGACCACACCTGGTCCTTCTTCGAACCGGACCTGACCGCCGCGCAACGGGACTGGATAGAGCCGCTGATCGCCCACCGCTGGCCCGGCTATTCCGTCCGTTTCCCCGGGCACCTCCGTCGCCTCGGCGTCGGCTATTGCAGCGTGACGTCCGCGCGCTTCAACGCGGTGCTTTCCGAGGCGCTTTCCGGCCGCATCGTCACGGGTTCGGCGGCCACGGTCGCCCCGACCAGCGTGCTGTTGACGGACGGGCGACGGCTGCACGCCCGGGCGGTGATCGATGGGCGCGGCCCCCTCGCCATGCCGGACCTGTCGCTCGGGTTCCAGAAATTCGTCGGTCTCGAGGTGCGGCTGAGCGCGCCGCACGGCCTTTCCGAACCGATCATCATGGACGCCTCGGTCAGCCAGGACGGGGGCTACCGGTTTGTCTACACCCTGCCCCTCGACGAGCGCACACTGTTGATCGAGGATACCCGCTACACCGACGGCGCCGATCTCGATCACGAGGTTTTCAGGCGCGGCGTGACCGACTACGCCGCCGCGCAGGGCTGGACGATCGAGGCTGTCGTGCGGGAGGAGCACGGTGTTCTCCCGGTGGCCCTGGACGGCGACCTGGCGGCGCATTTCCGACGTCGCGGGCCCACCGCCCTGTCCGGCCTGCGCGCCGGCCTGTTCCATCCCACGACCGGCTATTCCCTGCCCGACGCCGTGCGGCTGGCGGATCGGCTCGCCGCGACGCCCCCGGGCGTTGGCCAGACGCTGTCGGCGAGCATCCAAACCTACGCCTCGGACGTATGGAAGGCGCGGGGCTTCTACCGGCTTCTCAACCGCATGCTGTTCCGCGCCGCCCAACCCGAACGGAGATACAGGATTTTGGAACGGTTCTACCGTCTGCCAGAGCCTCTGATCGCGCGCTTTTACGCCGCGCGATCCACAGCTTTCGACAAGGTCCGCATTCTCAGTGGCAAGCCGCCGGTCCCGCTGGCGGCGGCCATCGGCTGTCTCGTTGAGCGGGGGCGCGCATGACCCGCGCCGCCGTGATCGGGTCCGGCTTCGGAGGCCTGGCCCTGGCCATCCGCCTGCAGTCCGCCGGCATCCAGACCACCGTGTTCGAGGCCCGCGACAAGGCGGGCGGTCGGGCCTATGTCTACAAGGACAAGGGCTACACCTTCGACGCCGGTCCGACCGTCATCACCGACCCGTCGGCGCTGGAGGCCCTGTTTGCCCTCAGCGGCCGCAAGCTGTCCGACTATGTCGAGCTGCTGCCGGTCGCGCCCTTCTATCGGCTGTGCTGGGAAGACGGCGACGTCTTCGACTATGTCAACGACCAGGCCGAACTGGACCGGCAGATCGTCGCCCGCAACCCGGCCGACAAGGCGGGCTACCGCCGGTTTCTCGCCTACTCCGAGGAGCTCCTCAAGGAGGGCTATGAGAAGCTCGGGGCCGTGCCGTTCCTCGACTTCGCCAGCATGATCAAGGCCGCGCCCGAACTGATGCGGCTGCAGGCGTGGCGGTCGGTTTACGACAAGGTCGCCAGCTTCATCCAGGACGAGCACCTGCGACAGGCGTTCAGCTTCCACTCCCTGCTCGTGGGCGGCAACCCCTTCGCCACGTCCTCGATCTACGCGCTAATCCACGCGCTGGAGCGCCGCTGGGGCGTCTGGTTCCCGCGCGGCGGCACCGGCGCCCTGATCCAGGCCATGGTCCGGTTGCTGGAGGACCTCGGCGGCGAGGTCCGCCTGTCCAGCCCGGTCGAGCGGATCACGGTCGCGGACGGCCGGGCCACCGGCGTGGTGGTGGGCGGCGAGACCCTGGCCTTCGACATGGTGGCCTCCAACGCCGACGTGGTGACCACCTACCAGCGCCTGCTCGGCGCCGAGCCCCGCGGCCGCAAGGAGGGCGCCAGGCTCGCGGCCAAGCGACACTCGATGTCGCTGTTCGTGATCTATTTCGGCCTGCGACGGACCCATCCCGAGATCCGCCACCACACGGTCCTGTTCGGTCCTCGCTACCGCGAGCTGATCGGCGAAATCTTCTCCGGCCCCGACCTGTCGCAGGACTTCTCCCTCTATCTGCACGCCCCGACCCGCACCGATCCCTCGCTGGCGCCGGACGGCTGCGACGCCTTCTATGTGCTGGCCCCCGTCCCACACCTCGCCTCGGCCGATCTCGACTGGGCGGTCGAGGGCCCGAAATACCGCGACCGGATCCTCGCCTATCTGGAGGAGCGCTACATTCCAGGCCTGACCGCGGACCTCGAGACCTGCCGCATCTTCACCCCGGTCGATTTCCGCGACCAGCTCGCCGCCCACAACGGCTCGGCCTTCTCGCTTGAGCCCATCCTCACCCAGAGCGCCTGGTTCCGGGTGCACAACCGCGACGACCAGATCCCCAACCTGTATTTCGTCGGCGCGGGCACCCATCCGGGCGCGGGGGTTCCCGGCGTTGTCGGTTCTGCGAAGGCGACGGCCGGCCTGATGATCGAAGACGCCAGGGCCCCCGCATGACCGACACCGTCCTGAACCACAGCCGCCAGTCGATGGAACAGGGCTCCAAAAGCTTCGCCACCGCGTCGAAACTGTTCCCCCGGGAGATCCGCGACGACGCCTGGATGCTCTATGCCTGGTGCCGGCACTGCGACGACGAGATCGACGGCCAGGTTCTCGGCCACGGCGCGGTCGGCATCGATCCCGTGGTGGCCGGCGAGAAACTCGCCGAGTTGCGCACGCGCACCGCCTCCGCACTCGCCGGAGTTCCCCAGTCCGAACCGGTCTTCGCCGCCTTGCAGCGGGTCGCCCTGCGCCACGCCATCCCCGCCGACGAGACCATGGACCTCCTGACCGGCTTCGAGATGGACGTGCTGGGCCGCCGCTACGACACGTTCGAGGACACCCTGGATTATTGCTACCACGTCGCCGGCGTCGTCGGGGTCATGATGGCCCGGATCATGGGCGTCACCGACGCCCCGACGCTCCGCCGCGCCCAGGACCTCGGCCTCGCCTTCCAGCTCACCAACATCGCGCGCGACGTTGTCGAAGACGCCCATGGCGGCCGGGTCTACCTGCCGGGCGACTGGCTCGACGAGGCGGGAATCCCGCGCGACGAGGTCGGCCTGCCGCGGCATCGCGACGCCGTCGCCGGCATCGCCCAGCGGCTGGTCACCGCCGCGGAGCCCTTCTACGCCTCGGCGCGCTGGGGCCTGCGGGATCTGAATCCTCGCTCCGCCTGGGCGATCGCCACCGCGCGCGGCGTCTATCGCGCCATCGGCCGCCACGTCGCCCGGGCCGGCGCCCGGGCCTGGGACGGCCGGACCTCGGTCGACCGCACCGGCAAGCTCGTCCTTCTGGGACGCGGGGGACTGATCGCCATCTGGAGCAAGACCCTGGATGCGTGGCGCCGTCCGCCGCCGCGCCCCGCCCTGTGGACCCACGTCTGACCTAGGCGCGCATCTGCCGTCGTTCCAGGGTGAGGGCGATCCCGAACCCGACGGCGCCCGTTAACGCCAGCACGGCCCAGGCCGACAGCACGGCCGCGCCGAAGCTGCCGCGCCAGAGAAGAGACTGGTAGGCCTCGATCACCCAGGCGTGGGGGGTGGCCCACCCCAGTCGGCGGAAGGCCTCGGGCATCAGGAAGCGCGGCGCCATGGACCCGCCGAGCGCGGCCAGCAGCAGGACGAGGAAGGTCGAGAGGGGTTGGGCCTGCTCCCGGGTGCGGCAGGCGCCGATCACCGCCAGACCCACCCCGGCGGCCGCGAAGGCGGCCAGACCCGCAGTCGCCAGCCAGGCGGCGCCCTGCCAGGGCTCCAGAGCGGGCAGGCGCGGCAAGGCGACCGCGAAGACGACGGCGGACTGGACCACGCCGACCGCGGTCAGCCAGAGCAACCGCCCGGCCACCAGCGGCGCCAGACCGCCCGCCAGCAAAGACAGCCGCGCCTGTAGTCCGGACCGCCGCTCGTCCAGCCCGGTCATCGCGCCGTGCATGGCGGCGAAAAAGACGAACATGATGCTGACCGCCCCCGCGTAATAGACGACCTGGACGTCGCCCGCGCGGCCGACCGTGCGTCGCGCGACCGGGTCGCCCCTGCCCCGGCCGGTCGACGCCTCGAGCACGCCTCCGACCTGTCCGGCGACCGCGGCGGCGGCGACCTCTCGACCCGCCGCTGTCAGCACCTCCACCGACGGCGCGGCCTGTTCGCCGCCCCCAAGCGCCACGCCCGCGTCCGCTCGCCCGTCGAGGACGGCGGTCTCGAGCTCGGAGAGGCTGGCGACCTCGATCAGGCCCTCGCCGAAGGCCTCGCCCAGCCCGCGCGCAAGCGCCGCGCCCCGCGCCTCGGTCGCCCCGTCGTACAGGGCCACCCGCAGATCGACATCGCCGCGGGCGCTCGCCCCGAAAATCGCGGCGAAGAGCAGGAAGACGAGCGGCGGGAGCAGGAAGGTCATGACGAGGCCCGCGCGATCGCGCAGGACACTCCGTCCCAGGGCGATGAACAGGGCGATCATCGCGCCGATCCCGTCAGCCGCGTGAGCAGATCATCCAGATCCGGTCGCCGGATCGACAACTCCCCGCCGGCCGCCTGCACCGGCGCCGCCAGGACGGCGGACACGCGGTCGACGTCGTCCCCCACGCGTCGCCAGGTCACGGTGTCAGCCTCGCGCTCAAGCCCCTGGTCCTGCATCTGCGCTTCCAGCCCGGGCGGCGGGCGCACCGGAAAGCGGACCGTCAGCCGCAGGGCGGCGCCGAAGGCTCGGGACAGCAGGTCGGACGGCGCGCCCTCGGCGACCAACCGCCCCCGGGAGAGCACGCCGACCCGGGTCGCGACCGCCGCCACGAAAGCCGCGTCGTGACTGATCATCAGGCATCCCGCGCCCTCCGCCAGCGCCGTCTTGACGGCGAGCGCGAGCGCGGTGCGGGTCGCGGCGTCCACGCCCTCCGTCGGCTCGTCCAGCACCAGCAGCCCGGGTCCGCACACGAGGGCCGCCGCCAGACTGGCGCGCCGTCGCCATCCGCCGGACAGGGCGCTGACCCGCTCGTCCGCCCGCCCGGCGCAACCGGCCCGGTCCAGCGCGCGGTCCACGGCCGCTGGCCGCGCCGCCCGCCGGAGTCCGCCCAGTCGCGCCATGGCGTCAAGGTTCTCGCGGATCGTCAGCCGGTCGAACAGGGCGCTCTCCTGCGGGGCCAGGCCGATCCGGCCCCGCCCCCGACCGGCGACCGTCGCCGCGCCCGAGCGGGGAGCGAGGAGGCCGCAGGCGACCCGGGCTGCGGTGGACTTTCCGGCGCCGTTCGGTCCGATCAGCGCATAGGCCTCGCCGGCCGCGACCGTCAGGCTAAGGCCCTCAAGCACGGTCCGGTCCCCGTAGCCGGCGTGTATGCGGTCGAGCCGGAGCGCCGGCGCGCCGTCAGCGAGCGGCGCCGACATTCAACAACAGCCCCCGCACATAGTCGCCCAGGCGGTCGTCGCCGGAGCACTGCGCGGTCAGGGCTTCTTCCGCCCGGTCCACGGCCTGGCGCACGGCGGCGCGAACCCGTCCGACGCCCCAGAGGTCCACGAAGGTCAGCTTGTCGCGGTCCTGGGCGACGTCCTTGCCGAGCGTCTCGGCCGTCGAGCTCACGTCAGCGAGGTCGTCGCTGAGCTGGAAGGCGAAGCCGATGCAGTCGCCGAAGCGGGTCAGGGCCTCAAGCTGGGCGGCCGTGGCGCCGCCGATGATCCCGCCCCCGCGCAGGGCCGCGACGATCAGGGCGCCGGTCTTCAGATGGTTCAGACGACGCAGGCCCGCCTCGGTGCGGGCCTCCGCCCCGTCCCTCAGATCGCGGACCTGCCCATGGGCCAGGCCGCCGAATCCGACCGCCGAGGTCAGCTCGTTCAGAAGCCCCAGCCGTTGTTCAGCCGTCAGACCCTCCACGCCGAGCACGGTCCGATGCGCCTGGTTGAGCAGGGCGATGGAGACCAGCACCGCCGCATCCTCGCCGTGGGCCAGGTGCAGGGCGGTCGCGCCGCGCCGCAGGGTGGCGTCGTCCATGCACGGCAGGTCATCCAGCACGAGGGAGGCGGCGTGGACGATCTCCACCGCGCAGCCGTAGTCCAGGGCGTCCTGCGCCCGCCCACCCACGTGGGCGCACGCGAGCATGCTCAGGATCGGGCGGGCGCGCTTTCCGCGGCCGAGCAGGGCCGACCGGGCCGCCTCGAACAGGATCGCGGTCTCGCCGGCGTGCCCCGGGGGAATGAGCGCGGGCAGTCGCGCCTCGGTCAGACGGAACAGGGCGGCGACGTCGGTGTCGCCGTCGGCTTCGGCGCGTGTGTCTCGAGGCTGGACGCCGGCGGTCCCCATGCATTTCTCCGAGACGATGACGGGCGGTGGACGGTCCGCGGCGTTGCGACCACCGGACACGCCGCTATGGTCTCATACGGCATCACGTGAGTTTCGGATGCAACCTTCACAGGGACTGATTTTCATGGACTCGTCACGCGACGATCTCGTCCGGCGCAAGGACGAACACATCGACCATGTGAGGGCCGGCAAGGGACGCAGCGCCGTGGGGTCCGGACTCGACGCCGTCCGCTTCGTTCACAACGCCCTGCCCGAACTCGACCATGACGCGATCGACCTGTCCGCAACCCTGTTCGGCCGCACCCTGAAAAGCCCGTTTCTGATCAGCTCGATGACGGGCGGCCCCAGCCGCGCGGCCGGCATCAATGCGCGGCTGGCGGAGGCGGCCCAGCATCTCGGCATCGCCCTCGCCGTCGGCTCGCAAAGGGTTGCGCTCGAGAGCAATGCCGATCTCGGGCTCGGCGCCGACCTGCGTCGCCGCGCGCCCGACGCCCTGATCCTGGCCAATCTGGGCGCCGTCCAGTTCGTGAAGGGCTACGGGCTGGATCAGGCGCGCCGGGCGGTCGAGATGATCGGCGCGGATGGCCTGATCCTCCACCTCAACCCGCTTCAGGAAGCGGTGCAGCCAGAGGGCGACCGGGACTGGCGCGGCGTCGAGGCGGCCATCGCGCGCCTGGCAAGCGCTTTCCCGGGCCGGCTGATGATCAAGGAGACCGGCGCCGGCCTGTCCGGGGCGGTGGTTCGCCGCCTCGCCGATCTGGGGGTCGCCGCCCTGGATGTCGCCGGCGCGGGAGGCACCAACTGGGGTCTGATCGAAGGCGCACGGGAGGCCGGCGGTCGGGCCGAAGCCGTCGCGCGGCCCTTCGCCGCCTGGGGCGTGCCGACGGCCGGGTCCCTGATCGCGGCCGCTCGCGCCGCCCCCGGTCTGCCGCTGATCGGCTCCGGCGGCATCCGCGACGGACTGGACGCCGCCCGGGCGATCCGGCTCGGCGCCCGTGTCGTCGGGCAGGCGGCGGGGGTGCTGGAGGCGGCGCTGGTCTCGACCGAGGCCGTGATCGACCATTTCGAGATACTCAGCGCCCAGCTGAGGCTGGCCTGCTTCTGCACGGGCTCGGCCAACCTGGCGGCCCTGGCTCAGGCGCCGCTGCTGGAGGACGTCCGCTTCTGAACCAGCTCGGCCTTGAGCGCGCGCACGGGGCGCACCCACAAAAAGCCGAACGAGACGCCGCCGTCCCGGGTCCGCACCGCGTGGTGAAGCCGGTGCGCCTGGATGCGCTTGCGCCAGAAGGCCGAGCGGCCTGACAGACCCGTCGGGTAGCGCCTGTGGACCAGGCCGTCGTGGAACCAGGCGTAGATCAGGCCATAGGCGGTGATCCCCAGCCCGACCGGGCGCGCCCAGCTCCAGAGGTCCTGCCCGAACGCCAGCAGGGCGATGGCCGGCAGGGCGAAGACGAGGGCGAAGAGATCGTTTTTCTCCAGCACGCCGTCGTGCGGCTCGTGGTGGCTCCGGTGCCAGGACCAGAGCACGCCGTGCATCACGTAGCGATGCATCGCCCAGGCGAAGACTTCCATGCCGACCACGGTCGCCACGAACAGCAGGATGGAGCCCATCAGCGTCATGCCGTCAGCATAGACCCAGTCCCCGTCGCCGACCATGGCTTGACCCGGCGCCCCGATTGATTGTGTGTGAGCTATGGTTCTCGACCTCGCCCTCACGACCTTTGCCCTGAGCCTCATCATCGGCCTGCGGTATCTGCTGGTCGCCGCGATCGCCCATCTCCTGATGTGGTCCGGTCGGGGCCGGGGACGACAGCTCAATCACAAGCCCCCCGCGCGCGCCCGCATTCTCCGCGAAATCGGGGCCTCGCTGATCGCCTGCCCGATCTACGCCCTCCCGGCGGCGGCGGTGCTGGAGTTGTGGAAGCGTGGCGGGAGCGCGGTCTATGACCGCCTGGACGCGTGGCCGCTGTGGTGGCTGCCGATCAGCTTCGTGATCTACCTGCTGGCCCACGACGCCTTCTACTACTGGGTTCACCGCGGCCTGCATCATCCCGGGGTCTTCGGCTGGGCGCATGCGGAGCATCACCGCTCCCGTGATCCCAGCGCCTTCGCCTCGTTCGCCTTCGATCCGGCCGAGGCCGTCGCGACGGCCTGGTTCCTGCCGGCCCTGGCCTTGGTCATCCCCATCCACTGGGGCGTGGCCCTCGCGCTGCTGACCCTGATGTCCGCCACCGCGGTGCTCAATCATGCGGGCCGCGAGGTCTGGCCCGCCGCCTGGCTCACGCGACCGCCGCTTCGCTGGTTCATCACCGCCACCCACCACGACCTTCACCACAAGCGGTTCAGCGGCAACTACGGCCTCTATCTTCAGGTCTGGGACAGGATCGGCGGGACAAACCTCACGCCCCGCCCCGAGCCGGACTCGCGTCGCCCCGTCGTGTCCGCCGACGGACGCTGACGCGCCCATCGGGCCCGTCGTGTCCGCCGACGGACGCTGACGCGCCCATCGGGCGCCGGCGTCTGCGCCGCGCCGGAGACGCCCCCGAAAGACGGCTGGCGACTGAAGGCGTGGATGGCCGCTGTCGGGCCCGGGAGGGTCGATCCCGCCGGCCCGAAAGGTGACCTCGACCGCGCCTTCGCCTCACGACCGGCATCGGGTCCGGGCCGCGATCAGCCCCTCCCGGGCGCAGCGTCAGGCTTCAGGCCGCCGCCGAGGCCTCGGCCCGGGTGAAGGAAGGCCGGGTCAGGTCCGAGAGCATTCGCGCCAGCCCGGCGAAGTCGATGGGCTTGTTCAAATAGGCGTCCGCGCCGGCCGCCAGACCGACCTCATGATCCTGCCGACGGGCCGAGGCGGACAGGATGACGACCGGTGTCGCGGCGTTCGGCCCGGGTCGGGCGCGAAGGTGACGCGTCGCCGTCAGCCCATCCATCACTGGCATGTTCACATCCATCAGGATGATGTCGAAGGCCTGCCGGGACGCCGCGGCAAGCCCCTGCTCTCCATCCTCGGCCATCTCGGTCCGGTGGCCCTGCGATGTCAGCCACGCGTTCAGGATCATGCGATTCACCGCGTGATCCTCAACCACCAGAATCCTCAGCGCGTCCTCATCGCCCGGCGCCGCCACGTCCTGCATCATGACCGGTTCAACGTCAGGCAGGCATTCGACGCGCGCCGTGAAGGTGAACACCGAGCCGAGGCCCGGGGTGGATCGAACGACGACATCGCCGTCCATCTGGTTCGCGATACGCCGGGCGATGGTCAGGCCCAGGCCCGTCCCGCCAAAGCGACGGGTGGAGGAATCGTCGAGTTGCTGGAAGGGCTGGAACAGGCGGGCCTGGCCGTCCGGCGTAATGCCGGGGCCCGTGTCCTCGACAATGAAGGACAGCAGGCTCTGGTCGTCAGCCGAGGCGCACCGGAGGGTGAGGGCGACATGCCCCGCGTCCGTGAATTTGATGGCGTTGCTGAGAAGGTTCTGGACGACCTGGCCCAACCGGATCGGATCGGCGACGATGCGCCGGGGCAGCCCGGGCGCCAGCGTCACGCGCAGGTCCAGCCCCTTGGCCTCGGCCTGGGCCCGGCAGGGGCCGACGAGGCGCGCCTGGAAGTCCTCGATGACGATGGGCTGGGGATGCAGTTCGAGCTTGCCGGCCTCCATCTTGCTGACATCGAGCAGGTCGTTGAGCAGATCCAGCAGGCCTTCACCCGATCCCCGGATAATGCGGACATAGTCCCGGTCCCGGTCGGGGAGACCGTCATGGTCCAGCAACTGGGCGGCGCCGAGCACGCCGTTCATCGGGGTCCGCAGTTCATGCGAAATGACGGCGAGGAAGTTGGACTTCGCCTCGGACGCCGCGTTCGCCCGGTCGCGGGCCTGCTCCAGTTCGACGATGAGCTCGGCCTGACGTTCCGCCACCGTCGATAGCTCGCGGTCCTTCAACTGGGTCACGAGCACCTTGACCAGCAGGGCCACGGCGAGGACCGGAAGGGCGGCGAGAACCGTCCAGAACTCCGCCTCGTCCGCCATGGTCACGAGAATGACGATCGTGGCGACGGTGTAGGGCGAGGAGACGATCAACGCCTCCCTCGGGGCCGCGCGCATCTGGGTGAAGACCAGGAAATAGCCGGCGCACAACAGCACCGCCGCGAGGGTGTCGCCATGGGCTCCGCCCATGAACCAGGCGATCAGCGGCGCAACCGCCCAGGCGACGCAGGCCAGTGTGGCCACCGCCGTGCCGGTCCCTTTCGGCAGGCCCCGCGCCTTCTGATCGACAGCCCCCCGCACCAGACCGGACGCCATGGTCACGACGTACCAGGCGGCGACCCACTTCAACTCGATGACCGTGAGGAGCGCCACGGCCCAACTTGTGATGATCCAGTATCGCAGCCGGCCGGCGACCACGAATCTCTGGAGACGGCTCAAGTGTCTGGATTGAGTTTCTGACATGACCACCGCCTTCCATCGCACGGAACAGCGACAGAACATCGTTGGGCGCAATTGCCTAAGGCGTGGTAAAATGTCGTGATTTTTCAATGTACGGCAGCGGACAAAGCGCCTGAGAACCGGCTTGGGCAGCCGGTCAGGTCCCGCTGCAGCCCGATCCGGTCTCAAGCGACCCCGGCCGACAGGCGCACCGTCGCCTGCCCTCCCGGAACGGAGGCTGTTCGTTCAGGACTGAACCGAACGGCGACGGCCTTGTTGCGCGATATGTCGTTCGCAGACCTCGCCCCCGCGCCCTATATCGTCGGCCTGACCGGCGCGGGTCTCCTGATCGCCCTGGTGGCGTGGCTGCCGACCGCGCTGAAACGGCTGCCCCTCTCCCTGCCCATCATCTGCATTGCGCTGGGCGGCGCGATTTTCTCCATCCCCGCGGTGACCCTGGATCCCCTGCCGATGGATCATCCGGACGTCACCGAGCGCTTCACCGAGTTCGTGGTCATTATCGCGCTGATGGGCGCCGGGCTGAAGATCGACCGCGTTTTCCACTTCAGGCGCTGGGCCGTGACCTGGCGTCTTCTGGCCATCACCATGCCGCTGAGCATCGCGGCGATCGCGCTCCTGGGCGTCTGGGGCGGCCTGCCCTGGATCGCGGCGATCCTTCTGGGCGCCAGCCTGGCCCCGACCGATCCCGTCCTCGCGGCGGACGTCCAGGTCGGTCCACCGAAGACCGGCGAGGAGGATGAGGTCCGCTTCGGCCTGACGTCCGAAGCCGGCCTCAACGACGGCCTGGCCTTCCCCTTCGTCCATCTCGCCATCGCCCTGGCCCTGGCGGCCCAGACCGGAGAACCCTGGCTGATCGACTGGCTGACCTACAATGTCGTCTGGGAGATCGGTGTCGGCGTGGTCGGCGGCTGGCTCGTGGGCCGGCTTTTCGGCTGGCTGACCTTCCGGATCGATTCCGACAGCAAGCTGGCCCGCACCGGCGACGGGCTGATCGCGATCGCCGCCACCTTCCTCTCCTACGGCTTGACGGAGATGGTGCACTGCTACGGCTTCCTGGCCGTCTTCGTCACAGCCCTGACCCTTCGGCACGCCCATCGCGAACACGCGTTCCAGCGGGAGATGCATGACGTCACCGAACAGGTGGAGCGGCTGTCGATGATGGTCCTGCTGCTCCTGTTCGGCGGGGCGCTCGTCAAGGGGCTCCTGTCGCCCCTGACCTGGATCGACGGCGGCATCGCCGTCGCGATCCTGCTCGTCGTGCGCCCTCTGACGGGTCTGATCGGGCTGATCGGGGTCAAGGCGACGCGCAGCGAAAAACTGACGCTCGCCTTCTTCGGCATCCGGGGGGTCGGATCGATCTACTACGTCGCCTATGCCCTGAACCACGCCGCCTTCCCGCAGGCGGACAGGCTCTGGGCCATCGTCGGCCTCGTCATCCTGCTCTCGATCCTCCTGCACGGACTGACGGTCACCCCGATCATGCGCCGGCTGGACCGTCGGCACGGACGCGATCCGGACGCGCCCGGCTCCGGCCTGCCGGACGCGCCGGGCGCCCCGCCGGTCTCGACGGCGTGAGACGGTTGATGATCGCATGGAGCGGGCCGCGCCCCGGCGCGTTGACCCTGCCCGACACAGACAGGTGAGATCCATGGCTTCGACACTGACGGCGACCTTCGAGACCCGGCGCGACGCCGAACTGGTGATCGAAAGATTGGTCCAGACCTTCGCCGTGGATCGCAAGGCGATCACCGTCGGTCCTGACGGCGCACGCAACTCCGTCGGGACCGCGCCGTCCGGTGGCGACGAACAGGCCGGCAGCCCGGACGCCGACGCCCGGGACGACGCCCCCCTCGAGGGTCGCATCCAGGTCTCCGTGGATATGGGGGACCGCCCCGACGCGGACGCGGTTCGAAACGCCTTCAGCGAGTTCGGCGGCGAGCCGAGCTGACGGCTGCAGGGCCACGATCGAGGCGGCCGTCGGCGGTGATCGTCGGCGCGCAGCCCGACCGCCACGACGACCTTCCCGCCGCCTGCGTGGCCTGCTTCGATCCGCCAACCCCGGAGTGCTCTCCAAACGTCCCGGACCCGAAACCGCCGGGAACGTCGCGGTCCAGTCCCCGTTAGCTAGGGTAGTCACAAGGAGACCCGCCATGACTGACCTCTCGCAGATAAAAGAACATATGGAAGTCATCGGCGCCGACGGCGTCCACCTGGGCAAGGTCGACAAGATCGAAGGCGATCGGATCAAGCTCACCAAGGCCGACAGCGGGTCGCACAGCGACCACCACCACTACCTCTCCGGCGGTCTGGTCGCCGCGGTCGAAGGCAATCAGGTCCGCCTGTCCGCCAACGCCGACAACGCCGCCCTGCTCGAAGAAGAAGAGGCCGGCGAGGCGATCGCCGACCTGAAATAGCGCATCATGAACCCGGATAATTCGGCGGTCGCCGCCAGGCTCGTGGCGATCCGCGAGGCGCTGGAAGCAAAGGTCTGGCCCACGGCCGTCGAGGCGGCGGCGTCCGGCGACCACGAACGCATCCGCGATCTGGTCAAGCTGAAGGTCGACATTGAGGCGATCGACTTCGCGCTCGCGCATCGCACCACCGGGGATCGCGAGGACAGCGCGGCGTGATCGACCTCAACACCGCGACCGCCGAGGAGTTCGACGGCGTCCCACGTCTGCGGGGGCATGGCTTCGAGATCGTTCGCTATCGCGAGGAGCGTGGTCGCTTCACCAGCCTTCGCCAACTGGACGAAGTGCCGGGCCTTGCCGGCAAGACCGACGGCGTCGGCGCGCAGGTTTCGGTCGAGCTGGGCTGAGGCCGCTCAGGCCGCGGGCGCATCCCGGCACGGCGAATGTGGGCGCCGGGTTTCGGACCTGAGGGGATGCCTGCCGTCCCTCCACTCTGCCGTAAGGATCGACGGCCCCAAGTCCGGCTCCGCGCCACAACCGGACATCGACCGGCTCGCGTGAACGATCACACCTTGTCCTCGCTGAACTTTGCGCGCCAGTTGTCGCGGCAGAGGACAGACAATGGCACACAGGGAAGCGCATCGGGTCGATCGCATCGGCTGGCTCAGGGCGGCGGTGCTCGGCGCCAACGACGGACTGGTGTCGACCGCCAGCCTGGTCGTCGGCGTCGCGGCGGCGGCGACCAGCCATGGCGGCATCCTTGTCGCCGGCGTCGCGGGACTCGCCGCCGGTGCCATGTCGATGGCCGCGGGCGAATACGTTTCCGTCAGTTCGCAATCCGATACCGAAAAGGCCGACCTCGCGCGCGAAGCCTCCGAACTGGCCAGCGATCATGAGGCCGAATTGCGCGAATTGGCCGGCATCTATGTCGACCGCGGCGTGAGCCCGGACCTGGCGGCGGAAGTGGCGAAGCAGATGATGACCCACGACGCCTTGGGCGCCCATGCGCGCGATGAGCTCGGCATCTCGGAGATCACGACGGCGCGGCCCATCCAGGCGGCGCTGACGTCTGCCGTAACCTTCTCGGCCGGCGCCGCCCTGCCCCTGATCGTCGCGGCGGTCGCGCCCATGGCGGGTCTGGCCCTGTGGGTCGCGGGGTCGGCCTTGATCGGTCTGGCGACGCTCGGCGCGCTTGGTGCGCGGACCGGGGGCGCGCCGGTCGGACGGTCCGTCGTGCGCGTGGTCTTCTGGGGCGCGCTGGCCATGGCCATCACCGCAGGCGTAGGCCGCCTGTTCGGCGTCGCCGCCTGATCAGAACCGGGCCGTCAGCGCCACGCGACCGGTGATCGGCCGCTGCGGCGTGCTGATGTCGCCCGCGGCGTAGAAGGGGTTGCCGAAACTGAAGGTGTCGTCGTCACGGTTGAACAGATTGTCGACCGACGCCCGGACGCCCCAACGACCGATCTCGGCGCTGACGCCGATCTGGCTGGTCAGATAGCCGGCGGACGCGCCCGTCGAGGTCGGCGACAGGGCGATGTCCGTCGGGCCGACATAGCCGAGGCGCAACTCCGATCGCACCGACGCCTGCGCCAGCCGGGCCTCATGCACCAGACCCGCCTGAACGCTGAAGTCCGCCACGGCGGGCAACCGACTGTCTGCCCCCAGGGCGAACCCCGGATCCGGGTGTGTGAGTTCGGGATCGTTGACGACCGCGTGGCCATCCAGGGTCCAGGCCCCGACACGCCACTCCACCTCGCCTTCAACGCCGCGGTTTCTCCCGTCCCCGAGGTTGGCGGTGAACGGCAGGCCGCGTTCGTCGAAGCGATCCGACTGGATGTCGCGCCAGTCCGCCACGAAGACGGCGGCGCGGCCGCGAAGCCGACCGTCAAGAAGACGGAACCGCGCCCCGACTTCGCCTGCGACGATCTCGTCCGGGCGCACGGCGCGGGAAGGCTGCCGCCCCCCGGCGCCGAGCCCCCCGGCGTTGAAACCCGGCCCGCGATAGCCTTCGGTCGCCAGCGCGTAAAAGACGAAGGGGCCTCGATCGTACTCCACCACCAGACGTGGCGCGACGCCGACCAGTTCGTCCTCACCGTCGAAAGTGGTCGCCACGCCGCTGATCTCGCTGCGATGCTCCACGCCGACGCGGAACACGCGCGCGCCCGCGGTGATCTTCAGATGGTCGCCCAGCGCATAGACGACGTCGCCGAACAAGGCGGCCTCGTCGACGTGATCGCGGCGCTGCTGCTGCAGGACCGCCACGCCGCCCTGCCCGTCCGACACGGCGACGGCGCGGTTGTGGGTGTATTCGGAGAAGAACAGGCCCGCGCTCCAGCTCAGCCGGGGCCCGAACTCGCCGTTGAGACGGATTTCGTGGACCGCAGCGGACAGGTCGTCAGACTGATCCAGCGCCGCCGTACCGGTCAGACCGAACATCGCCGCTGAAGGGGTCGCGTCGTATCGGGCATCGAGACCGTGAGACTGGACGCTCGAGGACGCCCGCAAGCGCGCCCAGCCCAGATCGCCCTCGGCTGACGCCCAGAAACCGTCGAAGTCGTTTCGGCTGGGCTCGCCCAGGCGACGTCGGCGCACATAGGGCGCCTCCGCCCCCAAGGTCGAATACTGGCTGTCGTCGACGTTGATGGTCTGGGCGAGGAAGCCCGCCCGCAAGGTCCAGGCCGGAGTGACCCGCCACAGGCCGGAAAGCCTCAGCCCCTGGCGACGCATGTCGCCGCTGTTCCTCAGACCCAGCGCCGCATCATCGACATAGCCGCCGACGGTTTCGTCATAGCCGACCAGACGCACCGCGACCCGATCGCGGACCAGAGGCAGGTTGACCATCAACTCGGCGGCCTCGCCGGGCGATCCGCCCGCTGTTAGGGCTCCCTCCACGACGACGCGGCCATAGACGCCCGCAAGATCCGGCGCGCGGGTCACCACCTGCACGACGCCGCCCATCGACCCCGCCCCGTACAGGGCGCCCTGGGGTCCCCGCAGCACCTCGACCCGCTCGATGTCGGCCAGCCGCAGGGCCGGATCCGGGGCGTCATAGGTCAACCGGACATCATCGAGATACAGACCGATCAGGGCCTGCGCCTGCCCCGCCACCGGCCCGTCCGCCATGCCGCGGATGAACAGCTTGTCCCGGCCCGGTCCGAGATTGGTGACGGTGAGCCCCGCGACCCGCGCGGCCACGCCCTCAAGGTCGGTCACGCCGGCGCGCTCCAGCGTCAGGCCGTCGAGGGAGGACAGGCCGTAGGGCGCGCGCGAGAGCAACAGATTGTCCGACCGCGCGGCCGTCACCACCACCTCATCGAGCAAGGTCGGAAGCGAAGGCTCCGGCGCCGGGAGAGACCGGGCCGCTGTGGGCGCGGTCGGGGCAAGCCGGACGATCCGCCAGGCGCCGGGACCGACGCGGCTTGCGACGCAGCGCGTTCCCAGCGTCAGTCGGGACAGGGCCGCATCAGCGGAAAGGCGCCCCCGGACCCCGCGACTGGACCCGCATCGCTCGCTTCCCGCCGCGTCGATGCTGACGCCCGCCTGCAGTCCGAATTCGAGCAAGGCGGTCCGCAGCGGCTGCGGGGCGATCGACACCTGGACTGGAGGATTCTCCTGCGCCTCGGCCGCCACAGGCGCCGCGGCTCCGAGAACGACGACCAGGGCGCTGAGGGAGGCTCTTACCAAGGGGCGACGTCCGAAGCAGGTTCAGCGTCTTTCTAGACGAACCCCTTGCGGGCTGCGAGTGGCCTTGATCGGCAGGAAGCGCTCGAGACGGTCGATCACCGCCGCCTCGTCATCCAGCAGCAGGACACCGGAGAAGCGAAGGTCCGCCGCGTCCGGCGCCACCGTCACCGGGGTGGAAAAGGCCCGGCTGAGATCGGCGGCGATGTCGCCCAGCGGCCGGTCGTCATAGGCGCGCCGGCCCTGCGTCCAGGCGGCGGCCGTGCGGACATCCACGGGCGCCACGTCCATCCGGTTGTCGATGTCCGCGCGTCGGACCGACTGCCCCACCGTCAGCCGCGCCTTCCGTGCGGGCTGATCGAGATCGGAGACCTGCACAACCCCGCGCAACACCGAGACTTCCGTCACCTGCGCCGTGCGGCGGATGTTGAACGCCGTACCGAGGACACGGACCTGGCTTTCGCCGACATCGATCAGGAAGGGACGCCCGGCATCGTGCGCGATATCGAACACCGCCTCGGCCTGTTCCATATGAACGAGCCGCCGTCCCCGCTCCATCTTCACCGACAGGGTCGAACCGCCGTTGATCTGAAGCTTGGAGCCGTCTTCAAGCGTCACAGACCGGATCTCGCCGGGCGCGGTGCGATAGACCACCGTCGGGGTCGACCCGAGCAGGGGCGCCAGCAGCACAGCCGCGGCGACAGCCGCCGCCATCGCCGGCGCGGCGACCAGCCACCGGCGCCCCATGCCCTTGCGGCGCTCCCGATGGGCGGCCAGATCGACCACCGGCGGGGCCTGGGCGATCGCGACATCGTCCATCGCCGCCCACAGCCCCTCGGCTTCGTCGAAGGCGCGCCGGTGAGCCGGGTCAGACTCAAGCCAGTCCGTCGCCGCCGCCCAGTCCTCGATCGTGACGTCATCGGCGCGCAGACGCACGACCCAGGCGGCAGCCCGGGCGGCGATCTCCTCGTCCTTGATGACGGTGTCCTGGGTCATGATCCTGTCCGCGCCCGAACGGGCTTCGAGGGAGAGACGACGCGGGCGCGACTGACCCTCAAGGAAAAATGGCGAAATGGCGTCGTCATGGCCAACCGACCCTCAGCAGCAGCGTCTTCAGGGAAGCAGAGATGTATTTCTCGACGGCGCTGCGCGAGACGCCCATCCGGTCCGCGACCTCGCTCTGGCTCAATCCCTCCAGCTTGTGCAGGCGGAAGGCTTCCGCGGCCTTCGGCGGCATCTGGCCGATCGCCGCCCTGACCTTCTCAAGCTTCTGTCGGGCCCAGACGGCGTCCTCGGCGGAGGGCGCGTCCTGCGCATCGTCGGCATCGCCGGCGACATGGGCGCGTCGCCATTCCAGATCCCGGGCGCCGGCGCGCCGCTGCGCCTTCGACCCGTCGAGCGCCAGATTGGCCGCCATGCGATAGAGGAAGGCCTCGGGATGGCGGACCTCGGCGGCCGCCTCCTCGGTCAGGGCCTGCACACGCAACCAGACATCCTGCGCCAGATCCTCGGCCGTGGCGGAGGACCCTGTCCGCGCCGTCAGGAAGCGGACCAGCGCCGGCCGGGCGTCCAGCCAGACATCCGCCAACGCCTGTCGGGCATGGGCGGGCGGGTCGTCCTGCAGGGGTCCGGGCGGCGGCTTCACCGTTCCATCGTGGGTCGCACCGCGGGCTGCGGCAACCGGGTTTCCGATCCGTGAGATTTTTTTGTGGGAGTCGCCGCCCCGCGTCGTCTCAGGCCCACAGACCCCCGGTCCGAGGCCCGCATGTTTCCAGTTCGGCTCCCCGCCATCGACCCAGAGACGCCTTCGCCGCGTCCACGTCGGACGCTTTCGTCCAGCGTCATCCGGTTTGATGATCCCCGAACAAGCGAGCGCCGACGCGTGGAACGGTTCATCGAGGACACCTACGCCGAGGCCTACGGCAGTCGGATACAGGTCCACTATCCGACACTGATGAGCGTTCAGGACGAGGCGGGCGTCATCTATGCCGTCGTCGGCTTCAGACACGCCTCCGAGGAGCGCCTGTTCCTCGAACAGTATCTGGACGCGCCCGCGGAAGTCGTTCTCGGACAGGCCATCGGCGCGCCCGTCGAACGCGCCCACGTCGTGGAGATCGGCGGGCTTGCATCCAGTGGCCAGGGCGCGACGGTCTTCCTGTTCGCCGCCATGGCCCGCCACCTCGAGCGCGAGGGCCTGAGATTTGCGGTGGCGACCGCCACCGGAGAGTTGCGCCGCATCTTCAGCCGCGCGGGGCTTGGCGCCCTGCAACTCGCCAAGGCGGATCCGCGCCGTCTCGACGACGGCGGCGGCGCCTGGGGCGCCTACTATCAGACCGATCCTGTGGTGCTGGCCGGCTGCATCGCGGGCGCAACGGGAGCGCTGGACCATTTCTCCGAGGCGGCGCCGGTGGGCCGCGCGGTTCGCACCCGCCTTCACTATGAGACGGGCCGATGAGCGCCGTTCTGGACGCCCTGATGCGGCGCGCGCAAGCCCGGCCGGATGAGGTCGTCCTCAGCTGGACCGGAGGCGCGCTGACCGCCGCCGGGCTGATGACCGAGGTCGCCTGCCTGGCGGCGCGGCTGGTGGACGACCCCTCGCCGGTCGGCGTTGCCCTCGACAACGGTCCCGGCTGGGTCGTGACGGACCTCGCTCTCGTTCTCGCCGGCCGCGCCAGCGTGCCGATCCCGCCCTTCTTCACCGCCGCCCAGCGCTATCACGCCTTGGCCGATGCGGGCGCCGGACTGCTTATCACCCCCGGAGACGCCGACGAGGACCTCCCCGTCGCGGACGCTCGTCTTCGCATCATGGCGACCGGAATTCCGGCCCGTTCCCTGCCTGCCGGCACGGCGAAGATCACCTACACCTCCGGCTCGACCGGCGCGCCCAAGGGCGTGTGTCTGTCGCAGGACCAGATGGAAGCGGTCGCCGCCTCCCTGGTCCGGGTGCTGGGTCAGGACCGCGCCGGCCTGCATCTGCCCGTGCTGCCGCTGGCGGTTCTGCTCGAGAACGTCGCCGGCCTCTACGCCACCCTTCTGGCCGGCGGTCGATACCATGCCGTCACCCTGGCCGAGGCCGGGATGGGCGAGGCCTTCCGCCCCGACTTCGCCCGCCTGCTGACCACCGTGGTCGAGACGGGCGCGACGACCCTCATTCTGGTGCCCGAGTTGCTGCGCGGCCTGATCGCCGCACAGAGCGCGCTGCGTTTGGATCATCGGCTGGCGATGATCGCCGTCGGCGGCGCGCGCGTATCACCCGCCCTTCTCGACGCCGCTGCGGCCGCCGGCCTGCCCGTGGTCGAAGGTTACGGCCTCAGCGAGTGCGCGTCGGTCGTGGCGCTCAACACGCCGGACGATGCCCGGCCCGGCGCCGTGGGCCGCCCCCTGCCCCACCTGTCAGTCACCCTCGCTGACGACGGAGAAATCCTCGTCTCGCCCCGTCCCTTCCTCGGCTATGTGGGCGGCGAGCCGGCGCCCGAAGTGCTGCACACCGGCGACATCGGCCGTCTGGATGTCGATGGCCGCCTGTGGATCGAGGGCCGCAAGGCCAACACCCTCATCACCGCCTTCGGTCGCAACGTCGCGCCGGAATGGGTCGAGAGCGAGCTTCTGGCCGAGCCGCAAATCCTGCAGGCCATGGTCATGGGCGAGGCGCAGCCGTCCCTGTCAGCCCTGATCGTGCCGATGCCGGGCGTCGATCCGGCCCGGATCGAAGCCGCCGTGGCCCGCGCCAACGGGCGCCTGCCGGACTACGCCCACGTCGGCGACTGGCGTCTGGTCCCGCCGTTCGATCCCGCCGCCGGTCAGGTGACCGCCAACGGTCGTCCACGTCGGGACGTCCTCCGCCGCGCCTATCCCCCCTCCTCCCCCGTCGCCTGAGAGTTCGCATGTCCTTTTTCGATGACCTGATCGCCGCGACCGCCGCCGAACGCGCCGCCTTCTCCGCCATCCCGCAAATCCGGGATGGTCTCGCGGGCCGGATCAGCCGCGACACCTACGTCGCCTACCTGGCCCAGGCCTACCACCACGTCAGCCATACCGTACCCCTGATGCAGGCGGCGCGGGCCCGCCTTGATGACGAGCACGCCGTCTTCAGGACGGCGCTCGACGACTATATCGCCGAGGAAACCGGTCACGAGCAGTGGATCCTGAACGACATCCGGGCCGCCGGCGGCGATCCTGAGCAGGCCGTCCGCGACGGTCCCAATGTCGCGACCGAACTGATGGTCGCCTACGCCTACGACACCATCCAGCGGGTCAACCCCATGGCCTTCTTCGGCATGGTCTATGTCCTGGAAGGGACCAGCATCCAGCTGGCCAGCGTGGGCGCCGAAGCCGTTCAGCAGAGCCTTGGCCTCCCGCCCGCAGCCTTCTCCTACCTCGTCTCCCACGGCGCGCTGGACCAGGACCATATCCTGTTCCTGAAGCAGCTTCTGGACGGGGTCACGGACGCGGGCGACCGCGCCGCCATCGTCCATATGGCCAGGATGATGTTCGGCCTGTTCGGCGGCGTCTTCGCGTCGATCCCTCATGTCACGGCGCGGGAGATGGTCGATGCGTTTTGAGGATCGCGACATCCTGATCACCGGGGGCTCGGGCGCCCTGGGTCGCCGCGTGGTGGAGCGGATCGAACGTGAAGGCGGCCGCGTCGTCATCGTCGCGCGCGCACGGGCGCCGGGTCGCCGCACCCTCGTCGGCGACCTGTCCACCCCCCAGGGTCTTGAAGCCGTCGCGACACAGGTCAGCGGCGGGCGCTGGGACCTGCTCATCAACATCGCCGGCATCCAGCATTTCGGGCCGCTGGAACAGCAGACGCCCGAGCACCTGCTGGCGACCTACATGGTCAATCTGGTCGCGCCCGCGCGGCTGGCCCAGGCCGTATTGCCCGGCATGAAGGCGCGCGGCCGGGGACAGATCGCCAACGTCGGCTCCATCTTCGGCTCGATCAACTTTGCGCATTTCGCCACCTATTCCAGCGCCAAGGCGGGGATGCGGGCGCTCAGCCAGTCGCTCCGTCGCGAGCTGGCGGGCACGGGGGTCGGCGTGACCTATGTCGCGCCGCGGGCCGTCGCCACATCGTTCAACTCGGCCAAGGTCGATGAATACGCCCGTCTGACCGGCATGGCGGTCGACGATCCTGACCGGATCGCCGACCGCATCGTCGCCGCCATCCGCGCCGACCGCCGCGACGTCTATCTCGGCTTCCCCGAGAGCCTGTTCGTCCGGCTCAACGCCCTTGCGCCCGGCCTGATCGACGGCGCCCTGAAAGCCAATGACCTGAAGGCCCGCGCCCTGTTCGCGGGCTGAACCCACACGAGGAGACAAACCCATGAAACGCCCCCTGTTCGCCCTGGCCCTGATGGCCGCCCCGCTCGCGACGGCGTCCGTCGCCCACGCCGACGCCTGCGACGACCGCGTGCGCGGTCTTCAACAGTCCTGGGACCATGTGAATTTCGAGGTCCCGGAGGGGGTTCGCACCGCCGAGATGGCGCGCCTGAACATCCAGGCCGACGCCGTCGTCGCCCAGTGCGCCAATCGCGCCGAGCCTCTGGTCTGGGACGCCATCATCACCGCGTCGGAAGCCGGCCTGCGCGGCGGGCTGGGCGCCCTGGGCCTGGTCCGGGAGGCGCGGTCCCGGCTTGAGGCGGCCGAGCGCATCAATCCCCGTGCGATGAACGGCTCCGTCTATGTGACCCTCGGCTCGCTCTACGCCCAGGTGCCGGGCGCCCCCATCGGCTTCGGCAATCGCCAACGCGCCCGCGACTATCTCCAACGGGGTCTGGCCATGGCGCCCAACGACATCGACGCCAACTTCTTCATGGGCGATCTGCTGGTGCGGGAACACGACTGGGCGGGCGCGGCGCGCTATCTGCAGAAGGCCATCGACGCCCCGGCCCGTCCCGGCCGCGCCGTCGCCGACCGGGGGCGCAAGATCGAGGCCCGCGCCCTGCTCGTCCGCGCCCAGCAGCACCACTGAGGGCCCGAGGAATGAGCTCCCATCCTCCTGTCGCCCTGTCGCTGGACATCGTCCAGCGACGTCGGAAATGGTTCGCGGGCCTTGTGCTCGTGGTGCTTCTCGGTCTCACGGCCAGCGTGCGCTCTGTCACGGCCTTCGGCGGCGACTGGCACGATGACGTGGAAGCGCTCGGCCTGGCGATGATCATCATCGCCATCGTCGGCCGCGGCTGGTGCTCGCTCTACATCGGCGGGCGCAAGAAGGCCGAAATCGTCGATCGCGGCCCCTACTCCATCACTCGCAATCCGCTCTATGTGTTCAGCTTCATCGGCGCGTTCGGCATCGGCGCCCAGACCGGCAGTCTGGTCATCGGCGCGGTCTTCGCCATCGCCGCCTTCCTGGTCTTCCTGCGGACAGTGGGGCGGGAGGAGGCCTGGCTGGCGGAGCATTTCGGCGCGCCCTATGCCGCCTATTGCGCGCGAACCCCGCGCTTCTGGCCAAACCCCGCCCGCTGGCGCGACGCCGAGGAGCTGACCGTTCGCCCGGCCTTCTTTCTCCGCACGCTGCGCGACGGCCTGACCTTCCTGGCGGCCATACCCGTCATGGAAGGGATCGAGCACCTGCAGTCGGCGGGGCTGATCGGTTTCCCGATCGGGCTGTTCTAGGTCGCCGACCGTCAGCGGCGCGGGAATGGCCACATCCGGCCGGCCATACGACCCTTGTCGAGGAACTGGTGCTTCAGCGCGGCCCCGACATGCAGAATGACCATGGCGTAGGTGACCTTCACCAGCAGCTCATGGACGTTTTCCATCGGGCCATGCAGCGCGCGAGGCAGGCCGGGGATCAGCGGCCAGGACAGGCCGCCGATCAGGGAGGTCATGTCGCTGGTCAGGGCCGCCCGACCGGTCGAAACCGCCGCCCATCCGGTCAAGGGCAGGCCGATCAGGATCACATAGAAGGCCAGATGGCTGAGCCCGGCCGCGGTCTTTTCCCAGCGCGGCATCTCGGCGGGCAAGGCCGGCGGCGGATTGGCGATGCGCCAGCCCAACCGGATCAGGCTAAGGAAAAGGATCATGAAACCGAGCGTCTTGTGCCAGTCGAACCACAGGTCCCGGGCCGCGCCCCGCTCCATGTCGCCAAACGTCCAGCCGACATAGATCTGCACGAACAGCAGGACCGCGATCAGCCAGTGAAGTCCGGCGGCGACGGCGTTGTAGCGATGACGCGTGACAAATGGCGGGGTCATGGGACATCCTCGGAATGTGACGCGCGACAGTGACAGCTTGTCGCCGCCGGCGCTATCGCCAGAAGCCGCGGCCCGCCCCGATCTCGACTGTCGCCTCGCCCCACCCGCGGATCACCCGAGGGGCCTCCGCGCCTGAAGCCGACCCCCGGCGGCCCTTCGCCATCGTCCCTTCCAAGACAGCGCCGACCTGCCTAGTTTCGGGCATCACGGCGGAGGGATTCTCGGATGCGGCGTATCGGACTTGTCGCGGCCCTTGCGGCCCTGAACCTCGCCGGCTGCGCCACCGCGCAGGAGACGCCGCCGGCGCTCGCCACGCCTTATGACGCCGTGGACCCGTTCATCGGCACCGCCGGCAAGGGTCATACCTTCCCCGGCGCTGTCGCCCCCTTCGGCATGGTGCAGCTCAGCCCCGACACCGACTACAAGCCGTTCCGTCAGTCCTATGACTGGGCCGCCGGCTATCGCTACGACGATCCGACCATCCTCGGCTTTTCCCACACCCATTTCTCCGGCACCGGCCATTCCGACCTCGGCGATGTCCTGATCACCCCCATCTCGGGCGAGGTTAAGTGGGACGCCGGGGATCCGGCCCAGCCCGGCTCGGGCTATCGCTCGCGCTACAACAAGGCGTCGGAAGTCGCTGAGCCCGGCTATTACGCTGTCAGCCTGACGGACTCGGGGGTGCGCGCGGAGCTGACGGCCGGCGTCCGCGTCGGCCTGCACCGCTACAGCTTCCCCCGCTCCCAGCCCGCCCGCATCCTGCTCGACTTCCGCCCCTCCATCTACGACTACCCGGGTAAGGTGCTGTGGTCGCGTATCCGGGTGCATCCGGACGGCACGGTGACCGGCTTCCGCGAGACGCGCGGCTGGGCGCCGGGTCGCCAGCTCTATTTCGCCATGCGCTTCTCCAAGCCGCTGGTCGGCTACCAGCTGCAGGACCGTGAGACCGACGCCCCCTATCGCGGCTTCCGCCAGCCCGGTCGCGACATGACCGACCGCGCCCAGGTGCAGGGGCGTCAGCTGGAGGCCGCCTTCGACTTCGGGTCCATCACCGGCCCCCTGCTGGTCAAGGTCGCCGTCTCCTCGGTCGACGAGGCCGGGGCCATCCGCAATCTGGAGTCCGAAGGCGGGACCTTCGACTTTGACGGCGTCCGCGCTGAAAGCCGAGGCGCCTGGACCCAAGCCCTCGGCGCCGTCGACATCGACGCGCCGGAAGAGATGCGGACAAGCCTCTACACCGCCCTCTACCACGCCCTCATCGCCCCTTCCGTCCATGGCGATGCCGATGGCCGTTGGCGCGGGCCGGACAATGCGGTCCACCAGTCTGACTTCACCGTCCACTCGACCTTCAGCCTGTGGGACACCTTCCGCGCCGAGCATCCGCTGCTGACGTTGGTGCAGCCGGACAGCCGCAACGCCGACATGGTCAACTCGCTGATCGCCGCCCAGCAGGTCAGCCCCTACGGCATCCTGCCGGTCTGGTCGTTCGCGGGTCAGGAGACCTGGACCATGATCGGCTATCACGCCGTCCCGGTCATCGCCGACGCGTATCTGAAGGGCGTGAAGGGCATCGACGGCGAGGCCGCGCTGAACGCCATGACCGCCAGCGCCACCTACCGTCCCTACGGCGGTCTGGGCGACTATATGGACCTCGGCTACGTCCCCATCGACCGCGAGCCCGAGGCCGCGTCCAAGACTGTCGAATACGCCTATGACGACTGGACCATCGCCCGCATGGCCCAGCGCCTGGGCCGCACCGATGTGCAGGCCGTCTTCGACCGGCGGGCGGGCTTCTGGCGCAACACCTTCGATGCCGAGACCGGCTTCGTCCGCGCCCGTCTGGCCGACGGCAGCTTCCGCACGCCCTTCGATCCGACCGCCATCAACTACGGCTCGGACTACACCGAGGGCAACGCCTGGCAGTATTCGTGGTTCGTGCCGCAGGACATGGCCGCGCTGGTCAATGTCATGGGCGGCGACGCGGCGACGGTGACCAGGCTGGACGCCATGTTTGATCACGACAACACCGGGCTGGACTATTCACACGCCGAGGACATCGCGGGCCTGATCGGCCAGTACATCCACGGCAACGAGCCCAGCCACCATTCGGCCTATGCCTATGTCTTCGCCGGCGCCCCGTGGCGCACCCAGGCGCGGCTGAAGCAGATCATGGACAGCCAGTATCACGCCGGTCCGGCCGGTCTGGCGGGGAACGACGACGTGGGCCAGATGTCCGCCTGGCTGATGTTCACGGCCATGGGCTTCTACCCGGTCACCCCCGCCTCCGGTCAGTATGTGATCGGCCGGCCGTTCGTGGAGCGGGCCACCCTGAACCTGCCCAACGGCAACCGCTTCACCATCTCCACCGAGGGCCTGTCGGACGCCCATCTGTACGTCCAGTCGGTCACCCTGAACGGCCGTCCCCTGAACCGCACCTGGATCGGCCACGACGAAATCCAGGCCGGCGGCGAACTCCGCTTCGTCATGGGCGCCGAGCCCAACCTGCTGTGGGGCGCGACGGCCGCCGAACGGCCCTATGCGATGAGCGCCTATGGTCGCTGAACCGTCACAGTAAGCTAACCGGGCATTCATCTTCCCTGCCCTACACCCCGCCCTCGATCGCCGCGCGTAACTGCGGCGGGGAGTGTGGAGTTGGGGTTGTGGGCAGGCGGACGTGGGCGACCTTACGGGTCGCGGTCATCCTCGTGGCCGTCGCCAGCCTCGGCATGCTGGCTGTGCTGGGCGTCGTCAGCACCAGCATCGACGCGCACCAGCGCATCAAGGAACAGCAGCTGGTCGAGCTCCGCGTCGCCGGCGCGCTGAAGGCCGTCACCGTCGATCTGACCGCCGCCACCACCTGGGACGAGGCCGTCACCCGGTTGAGCGGACCGCCCGACACAGACTGGATTGATCATCATGTCGGGGCCTTCTATGCGGCCCAGAGCGGTCACGTCGCCACCTTGTCCTATGACGGCGACGGGCGCCTGCTGCGCGTCAGTCTGGGGGGCAAGCCCGCCGGCGCGGATCCGGCCCACCCGTTCGCCCACGCCGCCGCCTCCCTCGTCGCCGACGTGCGCAACCGCGCCGCCGTGCGCGACCGGACCGCTGTGGCCATGCAGGCCGTTCGTGTTCGCAGTGGCGTGGTCGGCGTCAACGGCCAGACCTGGCTCGCCGCCGCCTCCACTGTCGTGCGGCACACGGACAATGGACCGGTCCCGCCCGCCGACCCGGTCATCGCCTCCTTCAAGCCCTTCGAAACCGTGGTCGCTCCTCTGGGGGACGAACTGGGGCTGAAGGCCGCCGCCTATCATTCGGGCGCCGCAACGCCCGCCCTTCACGGCCATCAGACCGCCGTGGCCGTGCGCGACATCGAGGGCCGGACCCAGGGCTGGATCGTCTGGACCGCCGAGGCGCCGGGCGCCCGCGTCCTGCGCGATGCCGTGCCCCTGATGCTGATCCTGCTGCTGGCCACTCTGCTGGCCGGGGCGGTGCTGTTCCGCAAGGTGGCCGACGATGTGCGCCGGCTCAGCGACAGCGAACAGGCCCTCGCCGTGGCCCTCAGGAAGGCCGAGGCCGGCAGCGCCGCCAAGTCCCGCTTCCTGTCCAACATCAGCCACGAGCTGCGCACGCCCCTGAACGGCGTGCTCGGCATCGCCCAGGTGATCGAGGACGATCTGCTGACGCCGCAACAGCGCGACCGCATGGCGCTTCTCAAGGAGGCCGGAAAGGCCCAGTTGCGTCTGATCGAGAACCTGCTGGTCGCCATGCGGCTTCAGAACGACGTCGTGGTCCTGCATCCCGCGCCCTTCTCGCCCGACCACCTGCTGCGCCAGATGGCGGCTGACTATCGTGGCGGCGCGGCGGCGAAGGGCCTGACATTCCGCGTCGAAACCAAGGCCCCGACCCGCCGTCTGGGTGACGAGGGCCAGATCGCCCGGCTGATCGAACCGATCATCGACAACGCCGTGCGCTTCACCGCCGTCGGCACGGTCACCGTCCGGGCCCGCGAAACCCACAACGCCCTGATTTTCGAGGTCGCCGACACCGGTCCCGGCGTCCCGCCCGAGGTCGTCGCCGACCTGTTCAACGCCTTCACCCAGCTGGATGAGACCTCCACCCGCGCCACCGACGGCGCCGGCCTGGGCCTGGCCATAAGCCACGGCCTGACCACCGTCATGAAGGGCCGTATCGAGGTCGAGAGCCAACCCGGCGAGGGCAGCCTGTTCCGTGTGACGCTTCCCCTGGAGCGGGCGGCGGCGGACTAGATCAGGAGGCGACAAACCCCCGCAGCACGCACGCCTCGGTGCTCAGCTGCAGCCGGTCCAGGTCGATCCGCTTCGGTTCGGCGAACATGATGAAGTAGTATTTCATCTGCTCGGACCACCAGTAGCCGGGGCAGTTGTCGCCCTGTTCCATCGGCCGGGTCGTGATGTCCTTCAGCGACGTGTAGCCGTAGGCCGCCTTCGAGGTGGCCTTCATGTTGCGATAGTGGATGGCCGTCAGGGCGCGATAGCGGTCGTCGCGGTCACCCAGCCACAGGTTCAGGCAGGCGTCGGCGAACTCGGGCCGCAGACCGGTGCCCTTGCCGCGCGGCGTGCGGGTCCGCACGTCGGTCGACTCCGGGATGATGACGTACCGGTCCTGCATCTCGGTATAGGTGGCCAGGAAGTCGTCGCCCGCCGCTTTCAGACCCACCTGTCCCAGCAGGCCGGCCAGATAGGCGCCCAGCACCGTCTGCGACCAGGCGGTCGGTTGGGCGGTCTCATAGTCCACCATCGGGAACCACAGGCGGCCGTCGAACCGCTGGCCCTGATGGGCGACCATCGCGCCCATACATTCCTCGGCCCAGCGCTTCATGTCCGTGTCGCCGAACATCTCCCAGCTGTCCCACAGGTATTCGTAGAAGCTGTCGGCATAGACGTCGATCGAGGCGTTGCGGCTGGTGAACAGCCCCGTTTCGGCGTGGATGTTGGCGGCCATCAGCCCCTTGTCGGAGCGCAGATCCAGCGCGTGCTTCATCGCCCGCTTGGCGGCGACGTAATAGCGGTCATCACCCGTCAGCTGGCTCAGCACGCCGAACTCGGTCGCATAGGTGCCGATCTCGGCCAGGTTGGTCTCCGGGTCCCGCACCGCCCCGGTCTTCAGGTTCACATAGCGATACGGCAGGCCGTGCGGCGACGCGTCGAAGGCCTTCATCAGCCGGTCGGCCAGATCCTTTGCCTTGTCCAGCAGCATCGGATCGCCACAGGCCAGATGCGCCGAGATCAGCCCGCCGACCAGACGGATATTGGTCTCGAACACCTGCGAATAGTCGTCGATGTCGAAGTTCAGATGGGCCTTCACCCAGTCGACGCCGGCCTGGAACTCCTCGTCCAGCTCCATGATCCACAGGGTGTCCAGCGCCTCGACCAGCGACAGGCCGAGGTCATGCCCTTCAATGAAGAAAGACCGCGCCGTGCCAGACACCGGATTGATCTCGTCCTTGCCCCACGCCTTGGCGACATAGTGATCCCAGGCCCATTTGAACTCGGCCTTCACATCGGCGCCCAGCGCGGCCCAATCTTCGGATTGCAGCGATGGCGCCGCCCGCGCGGGCAGTCCCGTCAGTCCAAGCGCGGCGAGACCGCCGGACAGGGCGAGGGCATGGCGGCGAGTCAGGCGGGACTGGGTCATGCCGCACCCTATCGCGGGAGGCCGCGGCTGCAACCGCTCAGCACGCGGTCCCGTCCATGGCGCGGCACGCCGCGATGAAGGCCTCCGGCACCGGCACGCTGCGGCGCGGGCCCTCCGGCGCCACGCAGACATAGGTCAGGCCCACGTCGGCCAGCAGTTCGTCGCCCCGGAACACCGCCACGCGCGGCTGGAACGAGGTGCGCCCGAACCGCTCGATCCGCGCCCCCAGTCTGAGCTCGTCATCGAACATCGCCGAGGCGCGGAAATCCGCCGAGGCCCCCGCCGCGAACATGTCTATGCCCAGCGCGGCCAGGCCGCCCGGCCCGGCCAGACCGATCGCGCGCATATATTCGCTCATCGCCACGTCGGCGTAGACGAAGTAGTTCGGGTTGAAGACCACCCCCTGCATGTCCACCTCCGCCCAGCGCACGCGCAGGGGCTCGAAGAAGGCGAAATCGGCGGGCGTCGAAGGGGTGTCGAAAGCGGGCATGGGCTCAGGCTAGGCCGCGCTTCACCCGCCCCGCAAGGCGCCGCCACGTCAGCGGGCGCGTCTCAGTCGAAGGCCGAGGCCCCGCCGCTGTTCGGCATCCACGGCGGCTCGGGCATGGCCGCGCGCGCCTGCGCCTGGGCGCGGGTCCAGCGGTCGTGCAGGTCCTCGAAATAGGGATCGTCCTGCTCGATCCGCCGCTCGTCGCCCGAGATCATGTCCCGCCGCAGGGTCAGCATGTCGAACGGCGCGCCCACGCCGACGTTGCAGCGCATGGTGGTCGAGAACGAGATCAGGCCCAGCTTCACCGCCTCCGACAACGATGTGCTGCCGCGCATGCCGCTGACCAGGATCGGCTTTCCGTATTTGGCCTCGCCGATCTGCATGAAGGGCGTGTCGGCCCCGCACTCGATGAAATTGCCCTGGCTGTAGATCAGGAACAGCTGCATCGGCCCGCCGGCGATCTGGCCGCCCAGCAGCATCGAGGCCGAGGTGTTCAGGCTGTCCGCCTCCAGCGCCGGCGCGATGGACTGGCGCACATTGCGCAGCGCGTGGCCCAGCAGTTGGGCGCACCGGAACAGCGACGACGCCGTCTCCAGCGTTTCCGCCTCTTCCCCGACATTCAGGTGAACGCCTTCGCGGACCATGGCCAGCGCCGTCTGAGTCACCGACAGATTGCCCGCGGTGGCGACGGCCAGCACCCGGTCGCCGGGCTTATCCACGACATGGAGCTTGCGATATGACGAGATATTGTCGACGCCCGCATTGGTGCGAGTGTCGGCGATCATCGCCAGCCCCTCATCGACCAGCAGGCCTACGCAATAGGTCATTGGACGCGTCGTATCCCGCCAACGTCAGAATTCGACTGAGCGTAACAGATTCCCGCGACAGTCGACCCCGCGCTCACGCCTGTTGTTGCCCCTGTTGCATGTCGGCATCATGTACGGTCAGCCGTACCGCCAGCGTCTCGCCGCTGCCGCCGTAGCTGGCCCCGCGCACCGGGGCGGCCCCGAGGTAGTCCAGACCCGTGGCGATGCGGACATAGCGCTCGGTCGGGCAGATGCCGTTGGCCGGATCGAAGCCGACCCAGCCCAGCCCCTCGATCCAGGCCTCCGCCCAGGCGTGGGCGGCCTCCTGATCGGCCCGGTCGCGTCGCGCCAGATGGCCCGAGACATAGCGGGCGGGCACCCCCATCTGCCGGGCGCAGGCGATGAAGACGTGGGCGTGGTCCTGACAGACCCCCCGCCCCAGCGCCAGAACCTCGCTGGCCGTATGCGTCGGGGTCGTCACACCGACCTCGAACGCGACCGAGCCGTTGATCGCCGCCATAAGCCGGTGCATCCGGTCCAGCGGCGGGTGGGCCTGAAACTCGGACGCGAAGACCGAGATCAGCTTGTCCCGCTTCGTCAGATCGGTGTCGCGCAGAAAGACCAGCGGCGATAACCGCTCCTGATCCGGCGGGATCACGCCTGCGGTATTCGCCGTGACCACCTCGCCGGTCACGCGGATGGTCAGGCTCTTGGTCGGCTGCTCGGTGTAGAGCGAATGCACGATGTTGCCGAACGCGTCCTCGGACCGGCGCAGGCGCGCGTCCACATCGGTCTCCACCTGCCAGTGCCGCACCGTCTGGGCTTCGCTGGAGCGTGGCGACAGACGCAGGGTCTGGATGATGAAACGCGCCGCCCGGTCGTAGGCGTAGGTCGTCGCGTGGTCGATCCGGATACGCATGTCAGCTCAGATACTGTTCGGTGATCGCCTGCCCCAGCCGCCCGTTCTCGTTCAGGAACGACTGGATGTACTCGTGCAGGCCGGACTGGAAGATGGTCTCGATGCGGGAGTTATCAAACGCCCGCATCCGGTCCGCCGCCAGCCGCTGGGCCGGGCCGCGACGGCCATAGTCGCTCGACAGCTTCTCCAGATACCGGACGATGGAGGCCTGACAGCTGGCCAGCGAGCGCGGCATCTGCCGGTTCAGCACCAGCAGGTCGGCCACCAGCCACGGCTTCACACTGTCCCGGTAGACCCAACGGTAGGCCGTCAGCGCCGAGACCTCGCGCAGAAGGGTGGTCCACTGGAAATAGTCCAGCTGCCCCCCGACCCGCTCGCCCTCCGGCAGCAGCAGATGGTATTTCACATCCAGCAGACGGGCGGTGTTGTCCGCCCGTTCGATCGCGGCGCCGAGGCGCAGGAAATAGTAGCCGTCGTTGCGCAGCATGGTCCGCGACGTCGCGCCCTCGACCGACAGGGTGACGGTCTTCACCCACTCCAGGAAATGCCCGAAGTCGTCGCGGCGGGTCGGCTGGCCCTGCTCGGCCAGACCGTTCCAGGCGCCGTTGATGGCCTCCCACAGCTCGACCGTCAGCGCCGTGCGCACCGACCGCGCATTGGTCCGCGCCCGGGTGATGCAGGCGGTGATCGACGAGGCGTTCTCCGGCGCGAAGGCCAGATACTCCCGCACCGACTTCTCGGTCGGCGCCCGGCCGAGGGCCTTGGGCACGCTGGCCGACGCCAGGGCGCTGGCCCACACCGTCTCGGCGTCGCCGTCGCCCCGCGTCGGAATGGCGGCGAGGCGGATGGTCGCCTCCAGGATCCGGGCGAGGAAGTCCGCCCGCTCGATATAGCGGCCCGTCCAGTACAGGCTGTCTGCGGTTCTTGAGAGCATTATCCCTCCCCCCTCGGGGAAGGATGATGGAGGGGGTGTGTCAGGACCATCTCAAACATCCAGCACCCAAGTGTCCTTGGTTCCACCGCCCTGGCTGGAGTTCACCACCAGCGAGCCGGGCTTCAGCGCCACGCGCGTCAGCCCGCCAGGCGCCACCTTGACCCCGTCCGGGCTGGACAGCACGAAGGGCCTCAGATCGACGTGCCGCCCGTGCAACTCGCCCTTGTCCAGCGTCGGCGCGGTCGACAGCGCCAGCGTCGGCTGGGCGATGAAGTCGTCCGGATCGTTGATCAACTTCTTGCGGAAATTCTCGATCTCCGCCTTGGTCGAGGCCGGGCCGACCAGCATGCCGTAACCGCCGGACCCGCCGACCTCCTTGACCACCAGGTCGCCGAGATTGGCCAGCACATGCTTCAGCGCGTCGGGCTCGCGACATCGCCAGGTCGGCACATTATTGAGGATCGGCTCCTCGCCGGTGAAGAAGCGGATGATCTCCGGCATATAGGTATAGACCGCCTTGTCGTCGGCCACGCCGGTGCCCACCGCGTTCGCCAGCGTCACCGTCCCCGCCTCATAGGCCGCCATCAGCCCCGGCACGCCCAGCGCCGAATCCGGGCGGAAGGTCAGCGGGTCGAGGAAGGCGTCGTCGATGCGGCGATAGACGACATCCACCTGCTGGCGCCCCTCGGTCGTGCGCATGTAGACCTTGCCGTCGTCGACGAAGAGGTCGCGCCCCTCGACCAGCTCGACCCCCAGCTTGTCGGCCAGGAAGCTGTGTTCGTAATAGGCGGAGTTGAACGGCCCGGGCGTCAGCACCACGATCGTCGGGTCTGCCCCTGCCGCCTCGGGCGCGCAGGCCCTCAGGGACGCCAGCAGCATGTCCGTATAGGTCTCGACCGGCCGCACCGGATAGTCGGCGAACAGGTCGGGGAACAACCGCATCATCATTTCGCGGTTCTCCAGCATATAGGAGACCCCCGACGGCGTGCGGCAGTTGTCTTCCAGCACATAGAAGCCGTCCTCGCCGGTCCGCACCAGATCCACGCCCGCGATCTGCACCCAGATATCGCGCGGCGGCCGGCGCCCCTGCATCTCGGGCGCATACTGCGGATTGGTCAGGATCAGTTCGGCCGGCACCACGCCCGCCCTCAGGCATTCCTGCTTGCCGTACACATCGGCGAGGAAGGCGTTGATCGCGGACACCCGCTGGATCAGCCCCTTCTCCAGCCCGGACCATTCAGCCGCCCCGATGATACGGGGCACGACGTCGAAGGGGATCAGCCGTTCGCTGGATTCCGCGTCGCCATAGACGGCGAAGGTCACCCCCATCCGTCGGAAGAACAGCTCCGCCTGCCGCGAGCGCGCCTGCAGCAGCCCGTCAGGCGCCTCCGCCAGCCACCGCGCCAGTCCGCGATAGCTTTCGCGGACTTCCCCGCCGTCACCGGACATCTCGTCGAACGCCATGCCGCTCCCACCGCAATCAAAGTGCAGCGTGACCCTACAAGCCACGCTGGCGCAACAGGAATGTTGCGCTGCGGCAAAGGTTCAGCCCGCATCGGATCATTCTCCGCTCACGCCGCCTACTGATCAATGGTCACGTACCGGACTCGCCAGCTTCATGCGCCGGTCGCCGCACCGTCGCTTCGGCGGCATACAGCCCCGCTAGGTCGGGCTCCTCACCTCGGGGGCTCCGTCATGATTCATCGCGTTCAACGTTCGTCCATCCTGCTCGGCGCCAGCGCCCTGGGCGTGGTCTGGGCCCTGGCCGGAACCGCTTCCGCCCAGCAGGCCGAACCCTCCACCCAGCTGGACGAGGTCGTCGTCACCGCCCAGCTGCGCGAACAGAGCGCCGTCGAGGTGCCCTTCGCCCTGACCGCCTACACTGGCGAGCGGCTGGAACAGCTGGGCGTGCAAGACTTCGAGGAGCTGTCGGCCTTCACCCCCGGCTTCCTTGTCCAGAACCAGTCGCCCAACAACGCCGGCTTCGTCATGCGCGGCATCACCTCCGACTCGGGGGAATCCACCACCGAACCGCGCGTCTCGGTCTTCCAGGACGGCGTCTCCATCTCCAAGTCGCGCGGCTCCTATGTCGAGCTGTTCGACATCGAGCGCGTCGAGATCGCCCGCGGCCCGCAGTCGACCCTCTATGGCCGCGGCGCCATGATCGGCGCGGTCAACGTGATCCAGAACAAGGCCGAGATCGGTCACTGGGAGTCCGGAGGCCGGTTCGGCATCGGCGACCTGAACTACCGGATGGGCGAGCTGATGGTGAACGCCCCCATCGGCGACAGCGCCGCCATCCGCTTCGCCACCCGGATGAAAACGCGTGAGGGCTATGTCGAGAACCTGCTGGGCGGCGCGGACTACAACGGCTTCAACACCCAGGCCTTCCGCCTGTCGGGCGCCGTCCAGCCGACCGAAGGCTTCCGCTTCGACCTCATCGCCAACTACCAGAACGACGACTCGCCCGGCACCGCCTTCAAGTCGCTGGCCTATGCGCCGCAAGACCCCAACACCGGCGCCGTCCTTGGATCCGCCGAGCCTTGGGAAGGCGCGGCCCTGACGCCGGGCACAAACATCGACGGCGGCCAGTCGCTCGGCCTGGACCGCGAAGTCTGGGGCGTGACCGGCATCGGCCGTCTGGATCTGTCCGACAGCCTGACCCTGACCTCGACCACCGCCTACCGTAGCTTCGACTCCTATGAGGTGTTCGACGCAGACGGCATCGCCCTGCCCCTGCTCTCGGCCGTGGAGGACGCGCAGGGCGAGCAGTGGAGCCAGGAGCTGCGCCTGAACTGGGACAACGGCGGGACCCTGTCCGGCTTCTTCGGCGCCGGCTACTTCAAGGAAGAAGGCTCGCAGCGCACCCCGGTCGAGTTCAACGAGCGCATCGCCCTGGCCCAGCTGGCCGGCCTGCTGGACGGCGCGCCGGGCGTCACCGGCCCGAACGTCCTGCCGCTGGCCTTCTATTCGAACCCCGCCCTGCTGGATCCGATCCTCGGCGGTCTCGGCCTGCCCGCTCTGGCCATTCCGGGCATCCGCAACAACCTTAAGGCCTCGCATATCGAGACCGCCACCAACACCAGCGAGCTGGAGTCCATCGACCTGTTCGCCGACGTCACCTGGCGTCCGAGCGAGCGTCTGGAGTTCTCGGCCGGCCTGCGCTGGACCCAGGACGAAAAGACCACCGGCTATTCCTCCGCCGTCCTCAACGGCCGCTCGGTCGCCGGCAGCCTGCTGGGCGTCCAGCAGGTGCAGCGTCAGATCAACCAGTTGATCGCCGTCGGCACACCGGCCGCCCTGGCCCAGGCCGCCCAGCTCGGCGCCTTCGCCAACGGTCTGGTCACCCAGCTGGCCACCCCGGGCGCCGCCACCGCGCCGTTCAGCGCCGCCTTCCCCGGCTTCGGCCTGACCTTCCAGCCGACCGCCAACAACGGCGACTTCATCTATCAGGACCTGTCGGACGACGGCTTCACCTGGCGCGTCACCGGCCGCTACGCCCTGGGTGAGGACACCAGCCTGTACGCCAACTACGCCCGGGGTCGCCGCCCGGCCGTGCTCGCCCCCCGCGCGCCCTCGACCCCGTTCGCCGCCCCGACCTTCACCTTCGTCGACGCCGAAGAGGTCGACAGCTACGAAGTCGGCGCCAAGACCACCGGCCTGCTGGACGGCGCCCTGCATCTCGACGGCTCGGTCTATCTCTACGACTACTCGAACTTCCAGACGACGGTTCAGGTCGGCACCCAGTTCGTGACCACCAATGCGGGCGAGGCCAAGGCCTACGGCTTCGAGGGACAGGCGGTCTTCAGCGCCAACGACGCCCTGGACCTGTTCGCCACCTATGCCTTCAACCACTCGCGGTTCGAGGCGGGCATCTATGACGGCAACCGCTTCCGTCTGGCCCCGGACCATCGCGCCTCGGTCGGCCTGATCTGGCGCACCCCGATCTTCGGCGGCGAGGTCTCGGTCATGCCGACGTACAGCTGGCAGTCGGAGATGTTCTTCGATGACAACAACGACCGCACCGACCTCCAGACCGGCAACTTCGTCCCCGACGTCATCGTGGACGAGGTCCAGGAGAGCTACGGGGTCATGAACCTGCGCGTCCGCTTCGAGGGTTCGCAGGGCGACTGGTCGATCGAGGCCTTCGCCGACAACCTTCTGGAAGAAGAGTTCATCAAGGACGCGGGCAATACCGGCGACGGTCTGGGCCTGCCGACCTTCATCGCGGGCGAGCCCCGCACCGTCGGCCTCGTCTTCGGCCTGAAATACTGAGGTTCGCGATGTCCCTTCACCGTCGGGGCCTTCTGGGCCTGATCGGCGCCGGCGCGGCGGGCGTCAGCCTGCCCGCCGCCGCCCGGACTTCGGATACGGTCACCTTCAGCCACGGGGTCGCCTCCGGCGATCCCCGGACCGACGGCGCGGTGATCTGGACCCGCGTCACCCCGTCTGATTCGTCCGCCCGGTCGATCCGGGTGGACTGGTCGGTCTGGCGCGACGGCGACGCCTCCGCCGCCGTCGCGGGCGGCACGGTCGAGACCGGTCCCCAGCGTGATTTCACGGTCAAGGTCCCGGTCACGGGCCTCCAGCCCGGCGTCGAATATCGCTACGCCTTCTCGGCCGGCGAGGTCCGTTCCGATCAGGGCCGCG
Organism: Brevundimonas sp. AVps31; assembly: GCF_058681355.1. Classification (NCBI taxonomy): domain Bacteria; kingdom Pseudomonadati; phylum Pseudomonadota; class Alphaproteobacteria; order Caulobacterales; family Caulobacteraceae; genus Brevundimonas; species Brevundimonas sp. AVps31. The sequence continues at coordinate 147,420 of NZ_CM178736.1, forward strand.
TCCGCACCCTGCCGGTCGGCGCCACGCCCGAGGCCGTTCTGGCCGTCGTCTCGTGCCAGCTCTATCCGGGCGGCCTGTTCAACGCCTACGACGCCATCGCCAGACTCGACCGCCTCGACGCCGTCGTCCACCTCGGGGATTACATCTATGAATACGGCGCCGAGCCCGACGACTACGGCATGGATCACGGCGCCACGCTGAACCGCGCGCCGCTTCCGCCGCACGAGATCGTCACCTTGGCCGACTACCGCCAGCGTCACGCCCAGTACAAGACCGATCCTGACCTGCAGGCCGCCCACGCCCGCGCCGCCTTCATCTGCGTCTGGGACGACCACGAGGTCGCCAACGACACCTGGACCCTGGGCGCCGAGAACCACACCGCCGCCACCGAGGGCGAGTTCACCACCCGCAAGGCCGCGGCGCTGAAGGCCTATTTCGAATGGATGCCGATCCGCGAGCCGGAAGGCGGGCTGTCCGAGGACGCCATCTACCGCAGCTTCGACTTCGGCGATCTGGCCAGCCTGCTGATGGTCGAGACCCGACTGACCGCGCGCAACGAACAGCTGAGCTACGCCGCAGACATGCCGATGACGGCTGCCGGGCCCGACGTCGCCGCCTTCGAGGCGAAGCGCAACGACCCGGGCCGCGACCTGCTCGGCGACCGCCAGCGCGGCTGGATCCGCGACACGCTCGCCGCCTCGAAGGCCGCCGGTCGTCCGTGGCAGGTGCTCGGCAATCAGGTGGTCATGGGCCGGGTGCAGGGCCCCGACATCTCCAAACTGGCTTCCCGCATCGAGATCATGGCCCTGATGGCTGGCCTCAAGCCCGAGGTCCGCGCCCAGGTCCAGCAGGCGCAGCAACTGTTCAGCCTCGGGGTCCCCTTCAACCTCGACAGCTGGGACGGCTACCCCGCCGGCCGCGAGCGCCTCTACGCCGCCTTCGCCGACGCCGGGGTCGAACCCATCGTCCTGGCCGGCGACAGCCACGCCTTCTGGGTCAATGACCTGAAGGACGCCGCCGGTCGCCGCGCCGCCGTCGAGTTCGGGACCAGTTCGATCTCCAGCCCCTCCCCCGGCGACCACGTCCCCGGCGTCCCCCTCGGCGCCGCCCTGACCGCCGCCAACGCCGAAGTCGTTCTCTGCGACCAGTCGGCCAAGGGCTACGTCCTCCTGACCCTGACGCCGGATCAGGCCAGGGCCGAACTGCGCACCGTCTCGACCATCATGGCCAAGCCCTATCGCGCGGGCGTGCTGAAGACCTTCACGGTCGCGAAGACCGCGACGGGTATGGGACCGCTGGTCGGGAGCTGACCCTCTCCCTTCAATGAGCTGGATGCTTGTCATCCCGGCCGAAGCGAAGCGGAGAGCCGGGACGCACAGCCTCACGAATTCCATCCTCCCGGAAGCTGCGCCAGCAGCTATCCGGGAGAAGGGTCAGGATTCAGCGCGACGGCAACCCGTCTCCCGGACAATCGCACCGCGATTTCCGGGAGGCTCCAGGTGTTGCGCTCCACGTCCCGGATCACCGCTGCGCGGTGTCCGGGATGACAAGGGACGGGAGGGACGTCAGGCCATTCTTGTAACTACTCCGCCGCCCGCGGCCCCGCGTTCTTCACATAGGTGTCCAGCCAGCGCACCGTTTCCCACAGCGTGTGCCCGACCGACTCGCGGGCGCTATAGCCGTGGGCCTCCAGCGGCAGGACCACATAGCGCACCGTCGCCCCCTGCCCCTTCAGCGCGGCGTAGAACCGCTCCGACTGGATCGGGAAGGTGCCCGAGTTGTCATCCGCCTCGCCGTGGATCAGCAGGATCGGCTCATTGACCTTGTCGGCATAGGCGAAGGGCGACATCTGGTTGTAGGTCTCCGGCGCCTCCCAGTAGGTGCGCTGCTCGGACTGGAAGCCGAACGGCGTCAGGGTCCGGTTATAGGCTCCCGACCGCGCGATGCCGGTGCGGAACAGGTCGGTGTGGGCCAGCAGATTGGCGGTCATGAAGGCGCCGTAGCTGTGGCCGCCGACCGCGATCCGGTCGCGGTCCGCCACGCCCAGCGCCACCACCGCGTCCACCGCCGCCTGCGCGTCGGCCGTCAGCTGTTCGATATAGGTGTCGTTCGGCTCGGCCCCGTCCTTGCCGATGATCGGGAAGGACGGATTGTCCAGCACCGCATAGCCCTGGGTCAGCAGGAACAGATGGCTTGATCCGCCGGGGCGCACGAAGCGGTTGGCGGTGTCGACCACCTGCCCGGCCACGGCGGCGTCGGTGAACTCGGCCGGATAGGCCCACATCACCAGCGGCAGAGGCCCGTCGCGGGTCTTGTCGTAGCCCGCCGGCAGATACAAGGTCCCCGACAGCTGCACCCCGTCGGCGCGGGTATAGGTGATCAGCTCGCGCGACACCCCGGCCAGTTGCGGCGCGGGGTCGGGGAAGGCCGTCAGCGCCGTCGGGGCGGCCGCGTCCAGATCACGGACATACAGGTTCGGCGGATCGTTCCGCGTCTCGCGCCGCGTCACCAGCCGCCGCGCGCCGTCGTCCAGAAGCCCGACGATGTTCTCATAGTCGCCGCTGGCCGAGGTCCACAGCCGCTCGCTCTGGCCGGTGTTCAGGTCCATGGCGGCGAGGAAGGGATACTCCCCCTCCCGCGTGGCGCCCGGACCGCTGACCAGCAGGCGACCGTCGGCGGTGAACTGCGCCACCTCGAAACCGGCCGCGTTGGCCTCCGTCACCGGCGAGCCGGGATCGTCGTAGCGGGCCTGATAGTTGCGCTCCAGCAGCACCCGGCCGGTCCCCGGATTGGAGGGATCGACGACGTAGCGCGTCTCGTGGCGGGTGTTGAACCAGCGGCTGTTGACCAGCGCCGTATCCGCATCGCCCCAGGTCACGCCGCCATAGCGTTCCTTGAGGTCGATCAGGGTCGTGGGCTGGGCGTTGAACGGCGCGGCCAGCATGAAGACGCGGTCACGCACCTCCGCCGCCGTGCGGGGATCGCCCCCGTCCTGCGCCTCGACCCAGACCAGGGTCGAGGGCGCGTCGGCCCGCCACTGCACCGAGCGCGGCCCCGGCGCCACCGCATCGAACGGGGTCGGGATGTTGTCGCGCAGCGGCAGGTCGGACACCTGATGCACGGTGCGCCCCTGCAGGTCGATCACCCGCGTCTCCGACGGGAACAGCGCGGCCGGGACCACATAGCTGTAGGGCCGCTTGACCGTGGTGGTCAGCACATAGCGCCCGTCCGGCGAGGTGTTGGCCCCCAGATAGACCGCCGGCGCGCCTAGGTCCCGCGCGCCCCGGCCGTTGATCGGCACAAAGGTCAGCTGCGAGGTGAAGTAGTGGTCGAACAGGGCTTCGTCGCCCGGATTGGACAGCAGATCCTGATAGGTCCGGGCCGGGGCCACCCGCCCCATGCTCTCGGCCACGGTCGGTCCGGTCGGCGCGCGCGTGACGTCCGGCGCGGCGCCGCGGCCCTGCGGCGTCATCCGCACCACCAGTCCGGCGCTGTCCGGCGTCCAGTCGAAGGCCGCGCCCGAGGTGGCGTTGACGCGGGCCTCGGTCAGCTTGCGCGCGCGGGCCGTGGCCACATCCACCACCCACAGCTCCAGCCCCGTCGGGGCATCCATCAGCAGGGCCACCGACGTCCCGTCCGGCGACCACGTCGGCGAGAGGAAGCGCGCATTGGCCGGCAGTTGCACCGTCCGCGCCGCCCCGCCCGCGATCGGCTGGAAGCTCAGCCCCGTCAGCCAGCTGACCCGGCTGTTGGCCTGTCCGTTGTTGCGCGGATTGATCCGGTAGCCGCCCAGCCGCAGCATCGGCTCGGCCAGTTCCGCGATCGGCGGCAGGTTCGAGCGGTCGAACAGCGCCAGCGTCGTATGATCCGGGCTCAGGCTCGGGGTCGGCGTCGGCTTCGTATCGAGAATGTCGGCGATCGGCGCGGGCGGCTGCTGGTAGGCCAACGGATCCTGCGCCAGCGCCGGTCCCGCGAAGGCGGCCAGAAGCACGAAGGCGGGCATGGCCCGACCGAGCAGACGATGACGCATGAGACAGCCCCTTAAGCCCCGCCGACTTGCGGGCGGCGCACGCTAGAAGGCGTTTCCCGGCCCGGTCAAGTCAACGTCTCAGGGCGTATCGGCGCGCCCGGGCGCCGGGTCCTGCCCGACGAAGCGCGCATCCTTCGCATCGAACCAGGCGTCGCGCAGCCCGTGGCGCGGCAGGTCGGTCCCGACCAGCGCCAGTTGCCCGACCCAGGCCTCCGACACCTTCTCCACCGTCTCTGACACCCAGCCCGGCGCCTGCTGGTGCGACCAGTTCAGCGGCGACACCGCATTGAACACCAGCAGGAAGACCGCCGCGATCACGATGGCCCGGCTGGTCCAGCGCAGGTCGCGCGCCGCCAGCCCCTCATCGTCGATGGGCGGTTCGGGTGGAAAGGCGAACCGGCTCAGCGCCACCAGCCGGTTCCCGACCGCCGGCTCGGGCTCCGGCGCGGTCGGCAGGTCGTGCGCATCGGCGGCGGCGATCCAGTCGCTCGGCGGGTCCTGCGGCGCAGGCGTCTGCGGCAGGCTCTCGTACAGCGGCGGGAAGGGCGATTCCGGCCGGTGCACCGGGAAGGGCTCCAGCGGAACCCCGCCCTTCCCGCTCTGATCCTTTTCGTCGGTCATCGTCGCTGCAAACGCCTCAGAACTGGAAATAGATGAAGGGCGCCACGCCCTCGGGCCGCACGGCCTCGACCAGCAGGATGGCGATCCCGACCAGCAGTCCCAGGGTGATCGACGGCGCCGTCTTCAGCCGCTCGGCCACCCCCTCGATGGCGCGCGGCGGCAGCCAGTGCATCGCCAGCCCGCCGACGATCAGCGTCAGCAGCAGCGGCGTCAGCATCGTCACCGGCCCCACGCGGCCCAGCCCCGCCAGCATGGCCATGGCCAGCTCGAAGGTCTCGGCCCGGAACAGGATCCAGCCCAGGCAGACGATATGGAAGGTGATCAGCACCTCCAGCACCGTCGGCATCACCTTGCGGTCGCCGAATATCGCGCGACCGAGCCGCTCGACCACCTGCACCCCGCCGTGCAGCGCGCCCCAGGCCAGAAACGTCCACGCCGCCCCGTGCCACAGCCCGCCCAGCACCATGGTGATGAAGACGTTGATACAGCTGGCGAACAGCCCCTTCCGGCCCCCGCCCAACGGCACATACAGATAGTCGCGCAGCCAGCTGGACAGGCTGATATGCCACCGCCGCCAGAAGCTCTGCATCGAACTGGCCCGGTAAGGCTGGTCGAAGTTTCGCGGGAAGGAATAGCCCAGCAGGGCCGCGATCCCGATCGCCATGTCCGAATAGGCCGAGAAGTCGCAGTAGATCTGGACCGCATAGCCATAGACCGCCGCCGCGATGTCGATGGCCGAATGGGCCGACGGATCGAAGAAGACCGGATCAACCAGATTCACCGACAGCTCGGACGCGATCACCGTCTTCTTGAACAGGCCCCAGCAGATCAGCAGCAAACCGTGCGTCGCCATCTCCCGCGTCAGCCGCGGCGCCCGCTCGAACTGGGGCAGCAGGTCCGACGCCCGCACGATCGGCCCCGCCACCAGATGCGGGAAGAAGCTCATCAGCAGCATGACGTCGAGCAGGCTCTTGGCTGGCGGCGTCTTCCCGCGATGCACGTCCACGACATAGCTGATGCCCTGGAAGGTGAAGAAGCTGATCCCCACCGGCAGCACGATCTGCAGCAGCGGCAGGTCGCGCTCCCAGCCGAACCGCCCCAGCAGGTCGCCCGCCTGTTCGACGAAGAAGCCGTAGTATTTGAAGAAGCCCAGGATCAGCAGATTGGCCGCGACACCCAGCCCGACCAGCCAGGCCCGCCTTGCCTCCGGCCCGTCCCGCTCCATCTTCCGCGCGATCAGCGCCGCCACGCCCCAGTTCAGCACCGCCGACGCGATCAGCAGCCCGACGAACCGCCAGTCCCATTGGGCGTAGAAGAACCAGCTGGCCAGCAGCAGAAACAGTTTCCGCCGCCCGTTCTCGCGATCCAGCGACCACGAGGTGAAATAGACGAACAGGAAGAAGACGCCGAAGGCGAGCGTGGGGAACAGCACTACTCCGCGCTCCCCGGCTCGACGGCATGCTCAGCCTTCCAGCCGTCATAGGCGCCCAGCAGGTCGCCCGACAGGATGCCGCCGATCCAGTCGGCCCCCGCGCTCGTGAAATGCACCCGGTCGCCGCGCATCAGGGGCTCGGCCCCCAGCGCCAGACGATCCGCCGAACAGTCTCCCCCCATCCGTCCGTGCCAGTCCCAGAACGCAACGCCCAGATCGGCGGCGACCCGGCGTTGCACGTCCCGGACCACCGCCAGCTTCGGCGGCGGCGCCCGCATCCCGTCGGCGCTGCACCCGCCCGTCACGCCGCCGCGCAGCGCATCCGGCGCGCCCAGCACCATCAGCGCCGCCCCCGGCGCCAGCCGCCGCAGACGCGCGATCTGCCCGCGCAGCAGCGTCTCGTAAGCCGCCCCGTCCAGCTCGTCGTCGAAGCCGTCATTGGTGCCGAAGGCCAGCACGATCAGGTCCGGCGACCACGCCGCCAGTTCCGCCAAGGCGATCCCTTCCTCCCGCGCCGCCAGGTCGCGCAGGCTCGCCCCGACCCGTCCCAGGTTGGACACGGAGACGCCCCGTTGCGCGCCGACCAGCCGAACGGAATCGATCACCGCCCCTTCGCCCGCCGCCGTCAGCCGGACCGATGACATCGGCCCCGGAAAGCTCAGGGTGCGACAGACCTCGACCACCCCGTCGCCGAGATCCAGCTCGCGGCCGATCCCGCCCGCCTCGATCACGACACCGCGCCCGTCCAGCCCGGAGCGCCCGCAGACCCCCAGCCCCGTCGCGCTCGCACCGGGCTCAAGCTCGAACCCCATGACGGCGTCACGCCGCGCCACGGCCCGCACGCCCGCCAGGCCCATGCGTTGAAAGCCCGACGGCGTCGCCGACTGCAACGGCGCCGTTTCCATAAGCCAGCCGCGTTGGGCCACGAGGACCTGATAGGGGGCATAGCCGTCGTAGGGGACGCCCGGCGGCATCACGCCCCGCCCGGCCCGACCGAAGCGCTGCTGCAGGTCGGCCCTCAGCTTGCCGGTGATGCGGTCTCCCGCCGTGTGGCTGTCGCCGATCTGAAGCACGTGGACGGGCCGGTCGCGCGTTCCGGCCTCGGTCGCCGCCAGCGCCGCGAACACACCGTCCAGCGCCTCCGGCTGACACAGCCCGCCCGCGCACACGCCGATCCCCGGCTCCAGCGGCGGCGCGGCGACATAGGGGGTCTGGGCCACGGCAGGCGCGGCGAGCAGCAGCAGAGCGATCAGGGCGCCGGGCGCCGCGTTCACGATCAGGCCGCGGGCGTTTGGGTCGGGGCGGTCAGCCCCGCATCGCGCTTCAGCCGCTCGGCCACCGGCGCGCTCATCCGCAGGTATCCGGCCATCGACATGTGAATCCCGTCGTTGGCCCGCATCAGGGTGCGCTTGCCCTCGCCGTTCGGCAGATAGGCCTCATAGCCGCCCGCGCCGTTCGAGGTCAGGGTCGCCGTTTCGATATAGGGCACGCCCAGCGCCCGCATCCGCTCGGACACGACGCCGTTGATCAGGGCCATGCGGCCGTCAAAGCTCTCGCGCTTCATACGCGGCAGGCCGATCCAGTAGACGGCCACGTCGCGGCTCCGCAGCAGGGCCACCAGATCGGTGATCCGCTTGGCATAGGCCGCCTTCCAGCCGTCGGTGCCGAAGGCGTGGACCGTTCCGTCCAGTTCGATCCCCTGGGCGTCATTGGTGCCGAACAGCACCACCGCCACATCCACCGGCTGCGCGTCCAGCTGGCCGCGCGTCTTCGCCTGGATGTCCACATAGTCGTAGCGGCTGAGGCCGGTCGACACCTGCGAGAATTTGGTCACGCTGACGTTCGGCTGGCCGTGCAGGTCGCGGTACAGGCCGGTGTACAGGCCGTCGGCCATCGAATCCCCGAACACCCCGATCCGCAGCGGACCGCGCGCCAGACGGGCGCTCAGCGGGGTCACGGCGACGGCGACCGGCGCGGGCGCCACGGGCGCCACAACCGGCGCGGCCTCGGTTTCGCTTTCGGTTTCCGCGGACGGCGGCGCGGAGGCCGAGGCCTGTCCGCCCAGCAGCAGGGTCGGACGGCGCATCCAGTCGCGTCCGTCCGGCGTCAGCGCCAGACCCGCGACCACGCCGACCACGAACACCGCCGTCAATGCGTTGATACCGACCTTCACTCGCCGCCCCCGGACACTGCCTGTCCGGCTCTTTTACCCGATCAGCGCCCGCCTGCCATCCGACGCCCGCCTCAGGGGAAGAAAAAGGTTAACGCGTTGCCCGAAAGTCAGGGCGAGACGTCAGCCCCACTTCGCCTGCGCCCACGACGCCGCGAAATAGCCGACGGTCGCGCAGGTCGAGGTCAACACCGTGCCCCAGGCCAGATCGATCAGCGTCAGCTTCATCGACCAGTTGGCCAGCGTCGCCTGATTGGTCAGGTCATAGGTGGCGTAGCAGACGAAGCCCAGCACGGCGCCGTTGATCAGGGCGCGGGTCCAGTTTCCCTCCTTCAGGGCCGGGGCGATGGCCAGAAACACCGTCGCGCCGATCGAGATCAGATAGAAGGCCACCGCCGCCTTCATGTCGGGCTTGTCGGCCAGGATCGGGCCCAGCACCGGCTTGTACAGCCGGTCCGTCATCGTCGTCAGCCAGACCGCGTCGATCGCCGCGAAGGTCAGTCCCGCGCCCAGATAGGCGACCACATATTTCAGCATCGCATCTCTCCCCTCAGGCGGGCTTCAGCCGGTAGTGGCTGACCGCCCATGTGTTGCCGCCGTCGTTCCCGAACAGGCCCGCCGTCGCCATGTAGAACCGCCGCCAGCGCCGCCGCCAAAGCTCGGCGTCGGCGCCATAGGTCTCGCGCATCAGTTCCATCACCCGCTCGGACTGCGCGTCCATGTTCTTCAGCCAGTCGTCGGCGGTCCGCTGGTAGTTGACCCCGTTCCAGGTCCACTCCTGCTCGACCTCGAACAGGTCGGGGAACTGGCGCATCAGGCCCCGGCTGGGCATCACCCCGCCGGTGAAGAAATGCTGGGCGATGAAGTCGCCGCTGTCGGTGTGGTCGAAGCGATAGGGCGCGTCGCGGTGGGTGAAAATGTGCACGAACACCCGCCCGTCCGCCTTCAGCCAGCCCCTGGCCCGCGTCAGCAGCGCCCGCCAGTTGGCCATGTGCTCGAACATCTCCACCGAGACGATCCGGTCGAACAGGGCGTCGGTCTGGAAGTCGTTCATGTCGCAGGTGATGACCGTCAGATTGGTCAGCCCCCGCGCCGCCGCCTGCGCCTCGATATGGCCGCGCTGGCCATGGCTGTTCGACACCGCCGTAATCCGGCTGTTCGGATAGTGCTCGGCCATCCACAGGCTCAGCGAGCCCCAGCCGCAGCCCAGTTCCAGGATGGTCTGCCCGTCGGCCAGTTCCGCATGGTCGCACGTCGCCGTCAGCGCCTCGACCTCCGCCTGATCCAGCGTCGTGGTGGCCTCCGGATACAGGCAGCAGGAATATTTCAGCCGCTCGCCCAGACAGATGCGGAAGAACTCGGGCGGCAGTTCATAGTGCTGCTCATTGGCCGCCGCCGTGTGCTCGGCGATGGCGCGGGCCGCCATCTCCCGGGCGAACCCCGCCTCGTCGTGCGGCCCGTCCCGATCCAGCCGGCGCCGCGCCTCGCTGACCAGGCTGTCGATGGCCGGACGCGTGACGAAGTCCGGGAAGGGCGCGTCCTGCAGATGACGAATGGCGGCGTTGACGATGCTCATGGGCTGAATACGCCCAGCGCTGCCGTTTGGATGCGGCCTGTTTCTCTTCCGCACGATCCGCCACACTTGCCCCGCCCCGTCCCCCGCGTTAGGGACGACCAAAGGCTGTCGATATTCATCAGACAGTGAAAACATGAGGAAGCGATGCGGAAGATCTTCCCCGACGTGGCGTCTGCGCTCGAGGGCCTGACGTTCGACGGCATGACCGTCATGTCCGGCGGCTTCGGCCTGTGCGGCATCCCTGAAAAGCTGATCGCCGGCCTGCGCGACAGCGGCGTCAAGGGGATCACCGTCATCTCCAACAACGCCGGCGTCGACGGCTTCGGCCTCGGCCAGCTGCTGGAGACGAAGCAGATCGCCAAGATGATCTCGTCCTACGTCGGCGAGAACAAGGAGTTCGAGCGCCAGTATCTGGCCGGCGAGCTCCAGCTGGAGTTCAACCCCCAGGGCACTCTCGCCGAGCGCATCCGCGCCGGCGGCGCGGGCATCCCCGCCTTCTTCACCGCCACCGGCGTCGGCACCCTGGTCGCCGACGGCAAGGAGGTCCGCAACTTCGGGGGCCGCGACTACGTCATGGAAACCGGCCTCGTCGCCGACCTGGCCATCGTCAAGGCGTGGAAGGCCGACGAGCGCGGCAACCTCGTCTTCCGCAAGACGGCCCGCAACTTCAATCCGATGATGGCGACGGCCGGCAAGACCACCGTCGTCGAGGTCGAGGAAATCGTCCCCGTCGGCTCCCTCGACCCGGACCACATCCACACGCCGGGCATCTACGTCGACCGCATCGTCCAGACCGTGTCCGAAAAGCGCATCGAACAGCGCACCATCCGCAGCCGGGAGACCGCGTAACCATGGCCCGTACTCGCGAACAACTGGCTGAGCGCGCCGCGAAAGAGCTCCAGGACGGGTTCTACGTCAACCTCGGCATCGGCATCCCGACCCTGGTCGCCAACTACATTCCCGACGGCATGGAGGTCACCCTCCAGTCCGAGAACGGCATGCTGGGCATGGGCCCCTTCCCCTATGATGAGGATGTGGACGCCGACCTGATCAACGCCGGGAAGCAGACGATCACGGCGATCCCGGAGTCGTCGTACTTCTCCAGTTCCGACAGCTTCGCCATGATCCGCGGCGGCCACATCAACCTGTCCATCCTGGGCGCCATGGAAGTGGCCGAGAACGGCGACATCGCCAACTGGATGATCCCGGGCAAGCTGGTGAAGGGCATGGGCGGCGCCATGGATCTGGTCGCGGGCGTCAAGCGCGTGGTCGTGGTCATGGATCACGCCAACAAGCACGGCCAGTCCAAGGTGCTGAAATCCTGCACCCTGCCCCTGACCGGCACGGGCGTGGTCAGCCGCATCATCACCGACCTGTGCGTCTTCGACGTCAAGCCGGACGGCGCGGGCCTGGAACTGATCGAACTGGCCGACGGCGTCACCCTCGAGGAGGTCGCCGCCAAGACCGAAGCGAGCTACACCGTTGCCGACAGCCTGAAGGCGTAGTTAACCTTCCACCCAATGGGCCGGGAGAGCCTGTTGGGTGGGAGTATCACATGGCGGACGGTTCCTATCGCTGGCAGGGCAATGCGCCCGCGCCCGACGCCGCACAGGTGGACGCCATCCATGACGCTTGGCAGGACGAGCAGGCCGACGCCTTCGCCGAGCCCGCGCGTCTCGCGGCCGTCCAGACCATCGAGCGCGCCCTGTCCGCCGCCCGCACCGGCGACCTGACCGAGGCCCATGCCCGGCTGACCCATGCCCGCTCGGTGCTGGAGAGCCTCCGTCCCGAGGCGCTGGAGCCGCGCCGGGGTCTGGCGGGCCTGTTCGACAGCCGGGGCCGTCGCCTCAAGGCCTTTCGCGCCGCCTACGCCCGCGCCGCCGCCTCCGTCGATGAGGTCGCCCGCGACCTGACCGGCTGGATCGAGGGCGTCAGCCGCCGCTCGGGCGCGCTGGACGGCGCCTGGGGCGAGGTCCGCAACGCCGTCATCAGCCTCGACGCCCACCTCGCCGCCGCCGCCCGCCGCATCAGCGGTCACGCGGCCGCCGAGACCGACACCGCCCATCCGCTGAAAGCCCGCAAGGCCACGCTGGACGCCTGCCGCAACGCCGCCGTCGCCGCCCTGCCCCTGCTGCGCAACGCCCAGAACACCGACGCCCGCTTCGCCGACCTGCTGAAGCCCTGCGCCGAGGGCGCCGCCCTGTGGCGGGACGACTGGAAGGAGGCGCTCGGCCTGTCCGGTCGCCGTCCGAAGACGGTTCGCCCCGACCGCGAGCGCCTGCTGCGCCTCCGCGGCGACCTGCTGGTCCGCATCGACCGCGCCCTCGCCGGCATCACGGCCGCCCGCGACCGCAGGGCCGGAGTGGAAGCCCGACTGGCCGAAATCCGCCGCCCGCTCTAGGTGACGACCCGCCCGATCCGGACCAGCGTCCCGTTCGGGTCGCTCACGGCGAACTCATAGGTCCCCCACGGCTTCAGACGAGGCTGGTCGTCGTTGATGATCCGCTCGCGCACCCGCCCGGCCACGGCGTCCACGTCCTCGACATAGAGGTACAGGCCCAGCGCATTGTCCTCGATCCGCGCGGGCCAGTCCGGCGTCCGGGTCAGGTGCAGATGCCAGCCCCGTCCGTCCGACAGGATGCGGTAGTCGCCGTGGTCGCTGACCACCTCCAGCCCCAGCCGTCCGTAGAAGGCCGTGCTGGCGTCCAGGTCGCGGGCCGGCACGATGGCGGTGACGCGGTGCAGGTCGGTCATGCGCTCGGCTCCGAAGGGACCCGCAACAGGCAGGCCGCAGTCAGCGCGGACCATGCCGCGAACACCCCTGTCGCGACAACAGCCGGGATCAGGCCAAAGGCGCCGCCGCCATGGATCAGCCAGCCGATCGCCAGCACCGCCGCCGCCAGCCCCGCGCCTCCGGCCGCCTTCGCGACCGGACCCAGCCTCAGCATCCGCATCGCCCACAGCGCCGTCGCCGCCGCCACAGACAGCATGCCGAACACGGCCGCGGTCTGGTTCAGCGCCGCCAGCACCGGAAACTGGATTGCCGCCGCCGGCCCCGCCAGCCGCTCCGCCGCGAACCCGTTCACCAGCGCCGCCACGACCAGCGCGGCGACCCCGCCCGTGAACAGCATCCGCCCCGCCCTCACCGACAGATGACGCTCGCCCAGCCAGCGCGGCACCGTCGAGACGCCCAGCGCGATGACCAGCAGGCAGACGATCATCCCCCCATGCACCGCCCCATTGCTCCAGTCGTGCATCAACAGGCCGTCGTCCGCCCCTTTCAGGGACGTGGGGTGATGCAGCATCAGCATCACCGACGCCCCGGTCCCCGCCAGCATCAGGGCTCCCGCCTGCCGCGCTTCCTGTCTCATATCCATCCCGACCTCCCGTTGATGCCGCAGGTCTGGGCAAGGCGATCCGCGAACACGAGAGACGAACCTGCCCCGATGTCCGCTTCCGGACGATCCGGCCGGATTGTCCGCCATCGGCTCCGTGACCCGGGCGCGCCGGATGGCTATCGTCCGCCGATGGATCAGGCCCTCGACCGCCGCACACAGCGCACCCGCAAGGCGATCTCGGACGCCTTCGTCGGCCTGCTGTTCAGCCGCCGCTACGGCGCGATCCGCACCGCCGATCTGATCGAGGCGGCGGGGGTCGGCCGCTCGACCTTCTATGAGCATTTCCGCAACAAGGACGACGTGCTCGTCGCCGTCATCGAGCCCCTGTTTACCCCGCTGGCCGACGCCGCGGCGGGCCGGGGTCAGCTCGGCTCCATCCAGTTCATGCTCGATCATGTCTGGGAGCAGCGGGCGAACGCCCGCCTGCTGTTCGAACCCCCGCTGGGCGCCAAGCTGCAGCGCAAGCTGGCGGGCATGATCGAGGATCGCCTGCCCGAGCCCGGGGCGGGATCGCCGCCCGCCTCCCTCGTCGCCATGGGCGCCGCCGCAGGCACGCTGGCCATGCTGAGGATGTGGCTGGCGGGTGAGGTCGCCTGTGCGTCCGGCGTTTTGGCCCGTCGTCTGCTGACGCGCTAATCCCGCGCGGCCGCCTGCTTGGTCGCGCGATGGCGTCGGACGTCCGTTCGGATAGCGGCGAACAGGAAGACACACATTGAGTAGATCATGCCCACGATCAACGGGACCATTATGGATAGCGTGATCGCCAGCCTGACGCCCCACGATGCGGGGCTCGTGAAATGCTCAATGACAGCTGTGCCCACAATGGTGATCAGCAGCCCAATCATCCATGGCCCGGCGATGATCTGAGCCTGACCGTAACGCCGGATGTCGGGCACGGTCTCCCCCCGCCGGACAAGACCGGCATGGTAGCGCTTGATCCAGCCCAGCACCTGCTCGTTGCCCGCGCGCTAGTTCGCCAGCGTCGTCGGCAGGTTGCGGGCGTTCTGGTCCGTCCACTCGACGATCTGGGTATTCAGGTCGCGGGTCGCCGCGTCAAAGGCGCTGACGATGGGACCGACGCGGTTCTCGCTCGCCGGCTGCTCGACCGTGAAGACGCGCTCGGCCGTCACCGACCGCTCCTGCGCATTCAGCAGACGGACGCGGGCGATGATGGTGGCCACGGGCGCCGCCCCGGGCGAGGCGTAGCGGGCCTCGAAGGTGCGCACGTCGATGTCCAGCGCCTGCGACGCCCGGGTCAGCTCGCGCGGCCCGATCAGCCGCACCCGCCGGGCCTGCGAGGCGAAGGCGCTCTCCAGCGAGTCGCTGAACAGGATGTCGGCCGAGCTGACCCAGCGCGCGCCGGCGATATAGGCCGCCTCGGTGCCGGTGACGCCCAGAATGCGATCCTCGCGCACGGCCTGGGCGAACTCGGGACGACGCATGGCCACCTGCACGGACGCGGCCGGCGTTTCATGCTCGCTGACCCCCGAGGGCAGATTGCCGAAGCGGTACAGCTGCACCGGATCGGGCGTCGACAACAGGGAGCAGCCGCCCAGCGCGGCGACGGCGGCGAGGGCGGCGGCGCCCTTCAGGATGCGGATCACGGCTGGACCTCCATTTCGCGGGATTGCGGACGCGAGATGAACTCCCGCGGGCTGGCCCGCACGTCATCGATCAGCGACTGCAGCGACCGGGTCGCCTCGTCCAGTTGCTGGATCGACTGCTGCAGTTGCGGCAGTCCGGTGGTGGCGAAGTCGCCCAGCGGCCGCTCGAGGTTGGTCGCCGACCGGTTGATCGAGGCCACGGCCTCGCGGGCCTCCTCGGCGGCGGAGTTGACGTTGCGGACCGCGGCGGCGCCGTCGCCCTCGACCACCCGACGGGTGCTGATGGCCAGCCGCTCATATTCGCCGACGGCGGCGTTGGCGCGGGTCAGGGCCTGCTCCAGCTGCTCCAGCATCCCCTTGCGGGCTTCCAGCTCGGTCGTCAGGGACTCGATGTTCTTCAGGCTGGTCGAGAAGCTGCGGACGTTGTCATCCGACAGCACCCGGTTGATGCGGTTCAGGGCGTCCACCGTCTGCGCCAGCACCGTGCCCGAGCCGCTCAGCAGTTCCGCGATCGGCGACGGCTGGCTCTGGATCACCGGCACCACGTTGTCGGGGTACTGCTCCTTCAGGATGTTGCTGTTCGGGTTGCCGGCCGTGATCTGGATGTAGTTCAGACCGGTGATCCCCTGCGGCTCCAGTTGGGCGCGGCTGGTCACGCGCACCGGCGTGGTCGCGTCCACCCGGATGCGGGCGATGACCTGGTCACCCTTGTTCGGGTCCAGGTTCAGGTCCGTGACCTCGCCGACGCGGATGCCGTTGAAATGCACCTCGCCGCCTTCCGACAGCCCGCGCACGGGGCCGTAGAAGACGATGTCATAGACATCGTACTCGCTGTTGAACTGCAGGCGGGCCAGCCAGATCGTGAACACGGCCAGCGCCGCCAGAAGGGCGATGGTGGCGATGCCGACGGCGGCGTAGTGGGCGTCTCTTTCCATTCCTCGGCTCTCCTCAAGCCGCCTTGGCGCCCGCGCGACCGCGCGGACCAAGGAAATATTCGCGGATCCACGGATGGTCCGAATGTTCGAGTTCACGCACGGGGGCCTTGGCCACCACATGCTTGTCCGCCAGCACGGCGACCTGATCGGTGATCGCGTACAGGCTGTCGAGGTCGTGGGTGATCATGAAGACCGTCAGGCCGAGGTCGTCGGACAGCTGGCGGATCAGCTCGTCAAAGGCGGCGGCCCCGATGGGATCCAGTCCCGCCGTCGGCTCATCGAGGAACAGCAGCTCCGGGTCCAGCGCCAGGGCGCGGGCCAGCCCGACCCGCTTGCGCATCCCGCCCGACAGTTCAGCCGGCTTCAGATGGTGCGATTCCGGCTTCAGCCCGACCATGGCGATCTTCATCTCGGCCAGTTCGCGGATCACGTCGCGGGACAGACGGGTGTGCTCCACCAGCGGCGAGGCCACATTGTCGATCACGCTCAGCGACGAGAACAGGGCCCCTTGCTGGAACAGGATGCCGGTCCGGCGCTCCACATCCGCCTCATCCTCACCGGTCATGGTGGCGCGGTCATGCCCCAGAATGCTGACCGACCCGCCCTCGGGTTCTTTCAGGCCGATGATGGTGTTCAGCAGCACGGTCTTGCCGGTGCCGGACCCGCCGACCACGCCCAGAACCTCGCCCCGTTGCAGGTCGAGATCCAGGTTCTCGTGGATCGTCCGCTCGCCGAACTGGCTCAGCAGGCCGCGCACCTCGATCAGGTTCTCGGTCTTCGGCTCGGACGCCGGACTGTTGGGAGCCGTCATATGTTCAGCTCCAGGAAGATCAGGGCGAAGACGGCGTCCAGCGAGATGATGGCGAAGATCGCCTGCACCACGGCCGCCGTCACCCGGCGACCGAGGCTTTCCACATCCCCGGCGACGGCCATGCCCTGACGGCAGCCGATGGCGGCGATGACGATGGCGAACACCGGCGCCTTGATCATGCCGACCATCAGGTGGGTGCCCATATTGGGGTCTTCGCTGATGCGCTGGATGAAGAAGGACGGCCCGTAGCTGAGCTGGCTCCACGTCACCAGAAGCCCGCCCAGCAGCCCGGCCAGCATGCCGATGAAGGTCAGGATCGGCATCATGACGACCATGGCGGCCAGCCTTGGAATGACCAGGGCCTGGAACGGATTGACGCCCATCACCTGCATGGCGTCGACCTCCTGGTTCATCCGCATCGAGCCGATCTCGGCCGCGAAGGACGAGGCGGATCGACCGGCCAGCAGGATGGCGGTGATCAGCACGGCCAGCTCGCGCAGGGTCGCCACGGCGACCAGCTGCACCGTGAACACCCCGGCCCCGAACTGGGTCAGCAGATTGGCGCCCAGGAAGGCGATGACGGCCCCGATGAAGAAGTTGGTGACCGCCACGATGGGAATGGCGTCCAGTCCCGCGCGCTCGCCCTGGCTGAACCAGGCGGGCCAACGTATGAATTGGTGGCTCTTCAGCGCCCGACCCTTGGAGATCAGGCGATCGCCCTCGGCGCGGTTGACGCCCTTGACCACCGCGCCCCAGGCCAGCACCAGCCAGCCCAGAACCGCCAGAAGCAGGTATCGAACGGTCGTTCCCGTCGCGACGATCAGACGGCCCAGGAAGGCCATCGACAGCGTCGCCTCGGCGACGATGTCCTGCACGCCGCGCCCGACCTTGGCGAAGGTGCGGATCCAGCCCGGCGAGCGTTTCGGCGGTCCCGCGCTCTCGCGCTCCAGCCGCTCGACCATCGCATAGGTTCGCCCCGCCTCGGGGCGTTCGTCCCAGGCGGTTTTCGGCAATTTGGCGTGACCGGCCTGGATGACGGCCAGCGCCCCGGCGGTGTCGAACCGGCCCAGTTCAGACAGGTCCACCGCCGTCACTTCGCGCCCGTTCAGGCCGTCGTCCAGCCGTCCGGAAACACGACCCAGTTCGGTCGCGGTCCAGTCACCGGTGAGACGCAGGGTCAGGCCCTGCCCGCCCTCGTCGATCTGGAAATCCGCTGCAGCCATGCCCCTACCTAAAACGCCGCGTATCGATTGCCTATGACTGCTCTACGGCAAAGCTCCGGCGCCTGTCACAACGCGGTTCAACCGTATTCGTTCAGCCACGGTTTCCGCCATTTACGTATCAAAGCAGCTGCCGGACCTTTTTCAGATCCTCAACGAACCGCGCCCGCTCCATCGCCGCCGCCTCCCGATCCGGAATCCGCAGCAGATAGGAGGGGTGCACCGTCAGCAGGGCCGTCGCGTCGGACAGCGGCAGCGGCTGCCCCCGCTCCTTCGTCACCGCCACCTTGCGGCCCAGCACGCCCAGCGCCGCCGTCCCGCCCAGGGTCAAGATCACCTTGGGCTTCACCAGCGTCCGCTCGGCGTCCAGCCACCAGCGACAGGCGCTGATCTCACTGGTGGTCGGCGTCTGGTGGATCCGCTTCTTGCCGCGCGGCTCGTGCTTGAAATGCTTGACCGCATTGGTGACGAAGGTGTCGTCGCGGTCGATGCCCGCCTCTTCCAGGGCGGCGTCCAGCACCTGCCCCGCCGGCCCGACGAACGGCTGGCCCGACAGGTCCTCGTGATCCCCCGGCTGCTCGCCCACGATCATCAGCCGCGCGCGTCGCGGCCCCTGCCCGCACACCCCCTGCGTCGCGTCCCGCCACAGCGGGCACCGGCGACAGGCCTGAACCGCCTGGTCCAGTTCCTCCAGACTGGACGGCGTGAAGCCTTCGTCGAACGACCGGTCCCGGTTCATTCGCGACAGGGTCTTGGCCAGACGCGCGTTCGGCTCGGGCGCCGGCGCGGCGACCATCGCCTCCGTCCGCGACGACGCCGCCGCGATCATCTCGGGGATCAGCGCCGCTTCCGGCAGGTTGGCCCAGTACCGCTTGGGCATCTCGCCCTGCATGGTCTTCGTCTTCAGCCGCGCCGGATTGAAGGTCGACGCATAATAGGTCTTCCAGAAATCCTCGACCTCGTCCTCCGCCGGCGCCATGTCGCGCGTCGCCGACGGGCCGAAGGTCAACCGCTCCAGATCCCAGAAGGCGGATCCGTCCGGCGTCAGGATCGACCAGCGCATGGTCGTGTACCGCCGCGCGAAGAAGGGCGCGGTCTTCTCCAGCACCCGATGCGCAGGCTCGAACCAGGCCACCCAGGCCTCGCCCTTCTCGTCCTCGGCCAGCCGGAAACGGGCGAAGGCCTTCATCTTGTGGCTGGCCCGGCTGACGTTCTTCGCGCGCTCGAAGGCGTCGGCCACATCGCGGTCCGACACCACCTTGATCAGGTCCGGCTCCCGCTCCAGCCGCCACAGCAGGCGATACAGCAGGTCGAACCGGTCGACCGAGCGATGCAGGATCACGTTTTCGGCCAGATCGACGAAGGCCCGGGGCACCGGAAACTGCGCCCCCTCCCCGACCGGCGCCGCGATCTGGTCGAACAGGCCGGCGCTCCCTTCGCCGACCCGGAACGACGCCTCTTCCGGTCTCACCCCGGCCGAGCGGAACCGCCGCGCCGCCTTGCGCCAGCCGTCGAAATCCGTTTCGCCGTCCAGCACTGCGACAGGCATCAGAACAGGCTCATCTGCACCGGCTTCGGGTCCGGCGCGATGCGGGCGCGCAGGTCGACGGCGTCGGTCAGCCCGCCCGGCGTCCAGTCCAGCGCCGTAATGAAGGGCCGCACCTTGTCGATGCCCCGGCACAGCCGCGCCACATCCTCCAGCCGCAGGGTCCGGTAGCGCCGCACCGAAATCATCCGGTTCACCGACTTCACCCCCAATCCCGGCACCCGCAGCAGCGCCTCGCGCGGCGCGGTGTTCACATTGACCGGGAACTGCTCACGCCGGTTCAGCGCCCAGGCCAGCTTGGGATCGATGGCCAGATCCAGCATCCCGTCCGGCGTCGCCGCCTCGCCGATCTCCCCCGGCGCGAAGCCGTAGAACCGCATCAGCCAATCGGCCTGGTACAGCCGATGCTCGCGCATCAACGGCGGCTTCGACAGCGGCAGGCTGGACGAGGCGTCCGGGATCGGGCTGAAGGCGGAATAATAGACCCGGCGCAGGCCATAGCCGCCGTACAGCGACGCCGACCGGTCGATGATCTCCGTGTCCGGCGCCCCATCGGCGCCCACGATCAGCTGGGTCGACTGGCCCGCCGGCGCGAATTTGGGCGGCTTGATCCGGTCGCGCTTCTCCGGCTTGGCCGCCTCGACGCCCAGCCGCACCTGCCCCATCGCCTTCTTGATGACGCCGACGTCCTTCTGCGGCGCCAGCCGTTTCAGCGCCTCGTCGCGCGGCAGTTCGATATTGGCCGACAGCCGGTCGGCATACAGCCCCGCCTGCTCGACCAGTTTCGGATCCGCCTCCGGGATCAGCTTCAGGTGGATATAGCCGCGGAAGTCGTGATCCTCGCGCAGGGTCTTCGCCACCAGGACCAGCTGCTCCATCGTATAGTCGCCCGAGCGGATGATGCCCGACGACAGGAACAGGCCCTCGATATAGTTCCGGCGATAGAAGTTCAGCGTCAGGTCCACCACCTCCTGCACATTGAACCGGGCGCGCGGCACGTTCGAACTCGCCCGGTTGATGCAGTAGGCGCAGTCGTAGATGCAGAAATTGGTCAGCAGGATTTTGAGCAGGGACACGCAGCGTCCGTCCGGCGTGTAGGCGTGACAAATGCCCATGCCTTCCGTCGAGCCGATGCCCTTGCCGCCCATCGAGTCGCGTTTCGACGTGCCGGAGGATGAGCAACTGGCGTCATATTTGGCCGCGTCGGCGAGGACGGAAAGCTTCTGCCGGAGATCGAGTTGAGCCATTTGTTCCCACTATGTTCCATAGGGAGAGCAACTGTCCAGCGTGGCCGTTGCCGATTTTCCGGATTTAACTCAGGAAGTTGAGCAGCGAGACCTGACGCAGCTGGCTGATCACCTGGGCCGAGGCCTGGATGGCGATCTGCGACAGCTCCAGGTCCGTCACCGCCTTGGCCATGTCGGCGTCGGTGCGGTTCGAGACCAGTTCGTCCAGCGATTCCATCTGCGCCTTGTGGCCCTTGCCGATGCTTTCGACCTGATTGGCCAGCGAGCCGGTGGTGGCGGTCTTGTCGATCACGCCCTTGCCCGCCGCCTCCAGCCTCGACAGTTGGGTGGTCAGGAAGGTCTTCTGCGTCTCGGTCAGCTTGCCGGTCAGCGGCCCGTTGGCGCCGTCATTGAACTGCTGGATATCGCGCAGGATGCCCATGACGTCGGTCCCGATCTCGTTGGCCAGGAAGCCGGTCTCCAGCGTCGTGCCCTCGGCGACGCGGCTGGCGGTCTTGAGAGTGTCGTTGTGGAAGACCGAGGCCACGCTCGGCGCCGCCCCCAGCTGGGACAGGTTGGAGATGTCCATCGGCGGGGTGTTCACCTGCGCCCCGGCGAACAGATAGCCGCCCTGGTGGCGCATGTTCAGGCCGCCGCGGATGGTCTGGAACTGTCCCTCCATCTCCAGCATCAGCGAGGTCGAGGAATCCGAGGACAGGGCGTTGCCGATCGCGGTGCGCAGGGCCTCGACCCCGTCGCCGATCTGGGTCAGCGCCAGATCCTGCGTCGTCAGTCGCGCCGACACCGCCTCCGCCGTGTCCATGAAGCCCTGGATCCGGCTCTGCGACCCCTTGAGGGCCGTCAGCGTCTCGGATTGCCGCCCGAAGCCGGTCAGGTCGGTGGCGTTCTTCTGGGTCGAGACCCGCGCCTGCGCCTCGGCGCCCCGGCTCTGGGCGCTCATGAGGTTGAGAAGGGCCGTCTGGTAGTTGCCGAAGGTCGCGACGCGGGTCATCAGATCATCCCCAGAAGCGTGTCATACATGTCGCGGGCCGCCTGGATCAGGCGGGCCGAAGCGTTGAAGGCCTGCTGGTAGGTCGTCATCAGCACCAGCTCCTCATCCAGATTGACCCCCTCGTGCCCGGTCCGGCGCGCGGTCGCCTCGGTGAAGAGGGCCTCCGTGGTTTCCTTGCGGTTCTTGGCGGCGGTGGCCTTGCCGCCGATATCGCCCGCCAGTTCCGAAGCGTAGCGAGAGACGGAGATCGCGCCGCCGGACGACCCGCCCGCCGCCTGGAAATTCGCCGTCCGCTGACCCGCATCCGCCAGCCCCAGGGCGCCGCGGCCGTCACCGGTGCTCAGCGCCACCGTTCCGACGGCCGCCGACAGATTCAACTGCCCCAGCGCCAGCTTCGTCGGGTTCTGCCGGATGTCCGCCCGCAGCGCGAAGCCGTCCGCCCGCGACGCGCGCACGCCCGCGCCGATCCCGAACAGCTCCGACGCCGACACGCCGGACGGAATCTGGACCGTATTGTCGTTCAGAACGCTCAGCGTCGACGGCGGATTGCCGTTGCCGTTGAAGGTCAACGACCCGTCGGCGCCCAGCGAGAAGTTTCCGTGCGCGCCGACGCCGGTGGCGGCGTTGTTCAGGGCGTTGATCAGGTCGCCGACCGTGCCGCCCGCGGGCACCGCCACCTCGATGTCTCGGATCCTGGACCCGGTCTCGCTGCTGAAGCGGAAGGTCATCTTCTCGCCGGCGGTGAAGCCGTGCGGCGACGCCAGGGTCAGGCCGGTGTCGTACAGCGCGGGACGATCCGTCGTGATCAGATCGTTCAGGCCGAAATAGTGCGAAAAACCCCGCCCCGCCTTGGTCGACGGGGACGTCGGATCGTCGGCGATGGCGACGCCATTGGCCGTATTGGTGGTCGCGATCGACAGCTTGCCGTCGACGAACGCCGCCGTCGCCGCCCCGCCCAGCTGGGTGTTCAGGGTCGCCAGGAAGGTCGTGGGGTCGGCCGCGACGCCGTTGACCGTCATGGTCGCGCCACTGAAAACGATGTCCACCCGCTGCTGGATCACTCCGGCCTGATTGGTCACCGCGATGGTCGTGCGACCGGTGAAACCGGCCACGGCGCTTTCCAGCGACTGCCCGACATTGCGGCCGTTCAGGCTGTTCGGCGCCGGCGCCGAGGCATTGGCGTTGTGCGCGCGGTTCAGCTCGTCCGCGACATGGGTCACCAGTTCGGCCAGACGCGCCGCGGCGGCCGGCGCCTCGGTGTCGCGCAGCTCGACCAGTCCCTTGATCTCGCCCGAGGTCACGCTGTCGATCAGCGACAGCTTGGTGCCGCCCGGCTCCGTGATCCAGATTTCGTTGAAGGACGTCTCGCTCGTGACGGTGCCCGCGCGCTGGTAGGACAGGGTCGCCGCCCCCTCCCCCGCCAGCAGGGCGCCGTTGCCCGTGCGGATCGAGACGCCGCCGACACCGCGGGCCGAAACCCGGATGTCCATCAGGCTGGACAGCTGATCCACCAGCGCGGCCTGCGCCGTCTCGGCGCCGGACGCATCGCCGTTGCTGACCTTGGCCCGCGAGATCTGGACGTTGAGCGCCTCGATCTGCGTCAGCAGGTTGTTGGCGGACTCAACCGCGGTCTGGATCCGGCCGTCCGCGTCCTCGCGCACCGCCTGGATCTGGTTGGCGATCCGGGTGGACTCGTCGAACAGCGCCTGGGTCTTGAACAGGGCGTCCTGACGGCGGGGCGATGAGGTCGGGTCTTCGGCGCTCGACGCGAACGAGGCGAAGATGCTGTCCACCTGCGAGAAGAAGCCGCTGGTCCCGCCCGGATCACCGAACAGCGACTGGATGCGGTCATACAGCTCGTACCGCACGCCCTGGCGCGACGCCTCGGAATTGGCGCTCATGCTGGCGGCTTGCAGGAAGCGGTCGGTGGCCAGACGAACGCGGGTGACCTCGACGCCGCTGCCGACCCCCTGACTGGACAGAGCGACCTGATCGGCGACCTTACGGACATAGCCGGGCGTGTTGACGTTGGAGACGTTGTCCGAAACCACGCGCAACTGGGTCTGGGCCGCGATCAGCCCGGTGTTGGCGTTGTTCAGGATGCTGGTTACCGACATGCGCGGACCTCCATCGAACGGGCGCCCGGCAAGGTCTGCCAGTCGGCGCGCGCTTTTTGCCCGGCAGCCCGATCAGCTCCGCCAGACAACTCATTGTATTTACGCAAGATCGCGTTTCGCGCCTGTCTCATGACCGGCAAGGGGCGCAAACGCCGGGCCAGTTGGCCGGACGGGGCCCGGGGCGGCCCGGGGGCGGCGAACGGCGCCGGGCAAGTTTGGTCGGCACGCGGCAAGATATGACCGCACGGCCTGCCGCCCGGGCCCGATCACCAGATAACAAATGTCAGCAAAATCAGACGTCTGGAGGTCAAACCCGCTGTGGCCCGCGACTTGCGCCGGGCCTTCCGAATGTTTGGCGCAGCAGGCGCCCCGCCCCCTCCGCTCGGCGATTATCGCCAGGATCCCATGTCCACCGCCTCAGTTCTGCTGAACATGATCGCGCCTTCCGCTCCGACGACCTCGCAAGGGTCGGCGGCGGTCGATGCGTCGGCGTTCGAGGGTCTGCTGGCGTCCGCCATGGGGACCGGCCTGCCGGGCGAAGGCGAGGGTGAGGCCAAGGCCTCCCCTGAAAAGACGGACGCCTCCGACGCGGCGCTGGCCGCCGCCGTCGTCCCGGCCCAGACCCTGCCGCCCGCGCCGCAGCCGATCCTGCTGATCCCCGACATGGATCTGTCGGCATCGACGGGCCGGCCCCCGATCGCCGCCGCCCCCGCGGAGGCGCCGACCGCCGATACGGTCGTCAGCGCCGCGCCGGTCCCGGCGCCCCCGACGCCGGGCGCCGCCGTCGAAGCCTCGATCCCTGAAGCCGCCGTCGTCAGCGCCCCCGCGCCCGCCGCCCCGGTTACCGCTGCGCCTGTCGTCGCCGCCCCGGCCGCCGAGGCCTCGCCTGTCGTCCCGGCGGCGCCCGCGACCGCCGCCGCGCCCTCGACGCCGACGCCGCCGACTTCCCCGCTGCCGCCGACCTCGCCGCGTCTGCCGACCGACAAGCCCGTCGACACCGACCCGCAGGTTCGCCCGGCCCTGACCGCCGACAAGGCCGTCGCGACGGACACCCCCGAGGTCCAGCCCCTCGCCCCGGCCCCGGCGGCCGGCAAGGCCGATCCGGCTCCCCTGACCCAGCCGCACGCCCCCGTCGTCGCCCGCCCGACTGTCCGCTCCGCCGGCCGGCTCACGGCGGACGTCGTGGCGGACGCCCGGACGGCCCTCAGCCTGACGGACGCCGAACCCGCGCCCGCCACGCCGGAGACGCCCAAGCTCGGCACGACGGCCCAGCCCGCGACCCAGCCGCTCGCGCCTGCCGTGACGGCTGAAACGACGCCCGCCGACACGCCCGCGCCTCTGGTTCAACCGGCCCTGGTCGCGACCGACAAGGCTGCGGCGCCCACCGCCCCGGCCCCCTTGGTCCAACCCGCTCTGGTTCAGCCCGTTCTGGCCCAGCCCGCGCCGGTCGCCGCGCCGATCGTCAAGGATCAGACGACGGCCCGGCCCGACGACGGCGCGGACCTGCCGGATGCACCCGTCGCGGCGGAGCAGCCCGATCCCGGCAAGTCCGTCGCCCCGGACGCCGCGCCCAAGGCTCCCGACGCGCCGCGCTCGGTCGAGACCCCGACCCTGCGCGCCCTGGCCGAACGCGCCTCCCGCCCGGTCGAGACCAATGCCGCCGTCGATACCTCGGCGCCGATGACGCCGACGGGCGCGGCCGCGACGACCGCCCCGTCCGTCACGACGGGCCCTGTCCAGGCGCCGGCCCCGCGCCCCGATCTCGCCGCCCCGGCTGACCTCGCCGCTGACACGCTCGATACGCCGTCCGATGGTCCCGTGGACGCCGTCGCGCCCGAGGCCGCGCCGTCCGCCCAGACCGCCGCCGCCACGCGTGAGGCCCTGCCGCCGACCCTGTCGCGCGCCTCCATCGAAGCCACGGCCCAGATCGCCGCCCAGATCCTGAAGCAGCTGAACGGTCGCTCGACCCGGTTCGAGATGGCCCTGACGCCGGATGATCTGGGACGCGTCGACGTCCGGCTCGAGATCGACGCCGAGGGCCGGCTGGCCGCGCGTCTGGCCTTCGACAATCCCGCCGCCGCCACCGACCTGAAGGGCCGCGCCGACGAACTGCGCCGTCAGCTTGAGCAGCAGGGCTTCCAGCTGGCCGACGACGCCTTCGAGTTCACCCAACGCGACAGCGGCTCCAGCGCCTTTGATCGCGGACAGGACGCGCGTCAGGGCCAGGATCAGGGCCAGTCCCGCGCCTTCGCCGCCGCCAACCGCCTGAACGCCGAAACCGACACCGCCGCCCTGCCCCCGCGCTGGCAGGCGCTCTCCCTCACGCCCACGGGCGTGGATATGAAGGTCTGATCGATGGTTGACGCCGTCTCCACCAACAATGCGGCAGGCCGGATCAATACCGGCGGCGCGACCCTGGCCTCGAATTTCGAGACCTTCCTCACCCTGCTGACCACCCAGCTGCGCAATCAGGACCCGCTGTCGCCGGTCGACTCCAATGAGTTCACCGCCCAGCTGACCCAGATGGCCGGCGTCGAACAGCAGCTGCTGACCAATGACCTGCTGACCAGCCTGCTGGCGGCCCAGTCGGCCGGCGGTCTGGACAACGCCTCCAACTATATCGGCAAGGAAGTGACCGCCGCCTGGACCGCCACCTCGCTGGAAGACGGCAAGGCGACCTGGGCCTACGAGCTCGGCGCCACGGCGTCGGACGTGAAGATGCAGGTGCTGGACAGCAAGGGGAAGGTCGTCTGGGAAGGCCAGGCGCCGGACAAGGGCATCGGCCTGCACGACTTCACCTGGGACGGCAAGATGACCGGGGGCGACACGGCCGAAAACGGCGGCGTCTATACCCTGAAGGTCACCGCCACCAACGCCAACGGCGGCAAGATCGACAGCCAGACCCTGATCCGCGGTCGCGTGACCGGCGTCGAGATGTACGACGGCGCGCCGTATCTGGTGATCGGCGACTCCGTCCTCCCGCTTTCGACCGTGATCTCGCTCAACGAGGCCCGGGCGACGCAAGCAGACAACGACGACGAGGCGGAGAATCCGCCCGTCCCAACCGAGGAGGCGGCCGCATGACGCGCTCCGCCGCCTTCCCGAACATCCCCTTTCAAGGAGCGTAATCCATGAGCCTGAACAGCGCTATGCTGGCCGGCGTGTCCGGCCTCGCCGCCAACTCGACCGCCCTGGCCGCGATTTCCCAGAACATCGCCAACGTCAACACCGTCGGCTACAAGCGGACGAACGCCGAGTTCCAGACCCTGGTGAACAGCCAGACCCGCACCGGCGGCAGCTATTCCGCCGGCGGCGTCACGGCCAACGCCCGCTCCTTCATCAGCCAGGAAGGCCAGCTGCAGCGGACGACCGAGTCGACCGACCTGTCGGTCAACGGCCAGGGCTTCTTCGTCACCACGACCCAGGCCGAGAACGTCGGCGCCACCGACACCCGCCTGTTCACCCGCGCCGGCGCCTTCCGCGTCGACAACATGGGCTATCTGAAGAACAGCGCCGGCCTGTACCTGCAGGGCTGGCCCGTGGACTCGAACGGCGAGATCGCCACCGATCCCTCGGACCTGTCGCGCCTGCGTTCGATCAACATCGGCTCGGTCGGCGGCACCGCTGAACCGACCACCCGCGTCCAGATCAACGCCAACCTGCGCTCGACCCAGGACGTCTCCGCGCCGGCCGGTCCGAACACCTACAACAACGTCAATGACGCCGCCGTGCCGCCCGTCGCCCACAACATGTCGGTCGCCTACAAGCGCACCGGGACCAACACCTATGAAGTGACGCTGAAGACGGGCATCACCACCGTCACCGGCACGGCCACCTACAACGCCGCCGGCGCCCTGACCGGCTTCGCGCCGACCGCCGGCACCAACGGCTCGGCCACGGCCACCGCCACCGCCGTCACCATCACCCCGACCAGCGGCACCCCGCCGGTCGCCGGCACCGCCTTCGCCATCGACTTCGCCAACATCGGCATGGGCACGGACGGCATCGCCAAGACCAAGTACGACCCGTCGGTCAACTCGATGGCCATGTACAACGCCGACGACGACAACCCCGTCGGCGTGAAGCCCGACTTCAAGATGAACATCCCGGTTTCGGACTCCAAGGGCGGCCAGCGCAATCTGGAGATCCGCTTCCTGAAGAGCGACCAGCCGAACCAGTGGTACGCCGAAATCGTCTCGGTCCCGGCCGAGGACGTCATCACCGGCGCCCCCTATTCGAACGGCCAGATCAAGACCGGCCTCATCGCCTTCACCCCCTCGGGCCGTCTCGACGTCGAGACGATGCAGGGCTGGCCGGCGGGCAAGGGTCTGTTCGACGATCCGACCCAGGCGTCGCTGGACTTCCTGGCCTCCGACCCGAACAACACCATCGACCCGGCCGATCCCACCGACAACGGCAAGGTCAAATGGGCTGACGGCCTCGGCATCGCCGCCCAGACCGTGACCCTGGACCTTAACACTTCGGCCGGGGGGCTCAGCCAGCTGAACACCGCCTCGGTGGTGCAGTCGACCGTCACCAACGGCACGGCCTTCGGCAATCTGAGCGAGATCACCATCGACGAAGGCGGCTTCGTCACCGCCATCTTCGACAACGGCGTCATGCGCCGGATCGCCCAGGTCGCGGTCGCCACCTTCCCCAGCCCCGACAGCCTGAAGGAGGTCAGCGGCAACGCCTATTCCGTCAGCCTGGAGTCCGGCACCTTCAACCTGAAGGCCGCGGGTACGGGCGGCGCGGGCACCCTGGCGTCCCAGCAGCTGGAGTCCTCGACCGTCGATCTGTCGGCCGAGTTCACGGGCCTGATCACCACCCAGCGCGCCTACTCGGCCTCGTCCAAGATCATCACGACCGCGGACGAGATGCTGGCCGAGTTGATCAACATCAAACGCTGATATCAAAGTAACTGACGGTTAGTCTCGATGAAGACTTCGTTGAATATCGGGGGCGTGGACGGAAGGGATTTTATTCTTTCCTTCACCACGACGCTTAAAAGGCCCTTAGCGGCCCGGCGCTACCTTGCACGCTCAATGGTGGTGGTGAATGAGGCATAAGCCCATGTTGCAAGAGCGACGCCTAAATAACTCAGGCGAACAATATGTGGTCGGTCCGACCGGCACGCCGCTCACGCTGCGTGACCTGCCGCCGCCCAATACGGATCGCTGGGTCATCCGTCGCAAGGCCGAGGTGGTCGCCGCTGTTCGCGGTGGTCTCATCAGCCTGGAAGACGCGCTGGCCCGGTACCGCCTGACCGCGGAAGAGTTCATCGCCTGGCAAAAGGCGATCGACAAATGGGGCATGCAGGGTCTGCGGACCACGCGTATCCAGCACTATCGCGGTTAGACCTTCTCCCCGTGTAACGCCTGCAGCGGCCGCCCTCGAAACGGGGCGGCCGTTGTCGTTTGCGCGCCATCTTCCGCTAGGCCTCGAAATTGCGCGGCTTGCGCACTAAATGGCGGCCATGAGTTTCGTCGAGGACATCTGCCCCGTTCCGAACATCGCCCCCATGGCCTCGCCGCAGGACATGGACGCGGCGATCGAGAGCGCACGCAAGGCGGTGGGCCTGCCCGTCGGCGCGCGCGTGGTCGCGGCCATGTCGGGCGGGGTGGACTCCACCGTCGTCGCCGGCCTGCTGCACAAGGCGGGCTATGACGTCGTCGGCGTCACCCTCCAGCTCTACGACCACGGCGCCGCCCTCAAGAAGAAGGGCGCCTGCTGCGCCGGTCAGGACATCCACGACGCCCGCCTCGCCGCCGAGACCCTGGGCATCCCCCACTATGTCCTCGACTACGAAAGCCGCTTCCGCGACGCCGTGATCGACCAGTTCGCCGACAGCTATCTGGCGGGCCAGACGCCGGTCCCCTGCATCCGCTGCAATCAAACCGTGAAGTTCCGCGACCTGCTGGACGTCGCCCGCGATCTCGGCGCCGAGGCCATGGCCACCGGCCACTATGTCCGCCGCGCCGTCGGCGCCGACGGCCGCGCCCAGATGCGCAAGGCCATCGACCACTCGCGCGACCAGTCCTACTTCCTCTTCGCCACCACCCCGGCGCAGCTCGACTACCTGCGCTTCCCCCTCGCCGATCTGGAAAAGCCCCAGGTGCGCGGCGTGGCGCTGGAGCTCGGCCTGCGCATCGCCGCCAAGCCGGACAGCCAGGACATCTGCTTCGTCCCCAACGGCGACTACCGCACCCTGATCGACAAGCTGCGCCCCGAAGGCCGCGAGGCCGGCGAGATCGTGCACATGGACGGCCGCGTGCTGGGCGCCCATGCCGGCATCACCGACTACACCATCGGCCAGCGCCGCGGCCTCAACGTCGCCGTGGGCGAGCCCCTGTTCGTAACGAAGCTGGATCCGGTCAAGCGCCACGTCATCGTCGGCCCGCGCGACGCCCTGCTGACCGCCGCCCTGACGCTGGACGAGACCAACTGGCTGGGCGACCACGCCTCCATCGAGGCCGCCGCCGAAGCCGGCGCCCCGGTGCTGGCGCGCGTCCGCTCGACCCGCCCGCCCTCACCGGCCCGGCTCTCTCTTATCGACGGCGTCGTCTCCCTCGCCTTCGAGACCGGTGAGGAAGGCGTCGCCCCCGGTCAGGCCTGCGCCCTCTACGACCCGGCCGATCCCGATCGCCTGCTGGGCGGCGGCTTCATCAAGACGACCACCGCCGTTGTCTGACCCCTCGCCGGAGCCCTCCGACGAGGCGCTCGCCCTCGCGCTGCGTCACGGCCTGCCGGTCGAGTGGCTCTATCTGCGCGACGAATACCCCCGCGACCGCTGGGCCGAGCCCGGCCTCGACCAGACCGCCGCCTTCTGGCTCCAGATGCACGGCAGCTTCCGCGGCCATCAGGGTCATATGGACGGGCTGGTCAGCCAGTGGCGCGCGGGCGGCGACGTCCGCGCCCTGCACCGCGCCCTGATCCCCACCCTGCAGTCCTTCCTGCAGCACCTCGACGGCCACCACCGCATCGAGAGCGGCCAGTATTTCCCCATGATGCGCAAGCTCGAGCCCCGCATCGAACACGGCATCGACCTGCTGGACCGCGACCACGACGTCATCCACGGCCAGCTCGAGACCCTCTTCCAGTCCGGCATGGCCTTCCATCAGGCGATCGCCTCAAACGCCGCCGACGCCCCCGACCGCGCCGCCCGCCTCGGCGACGCCCTCGACACCGGCGCCCCCCTCCTGCTGCGCCACCTGGAAGACGAGGAAGACATCGTCATCCCCCTGATCCAGCTGCGCGGCCTGCCGCACTGAGCAGGCCTTCGTCCTTGACGGTGACGCCCGTGCGCCCTCACATGCCAAGGTTGCGTATCGGCTCAACCTGATCAGCCGCGCGGAGACCGCCCATGCTCACGGCGCTGGCCGCCGCCCTGGCCCTGATCTCACCCCCGCAACCGGCGCCCGCTGAAAGCCTTGCGGACCTCGCCTGGCGTTTCTGCATCGAGCCCGACGGCGATCACCGCCTGACGTGGCATAGGGCGGAACAGGACGGGTTCAGGTGGATGACGCCCGACGATGTTCCCAATCTCTACTTGCCGGGTACGTTCGGTCCGGATCTCAGAGGCCTGGAGAAGACATCCGACGGAACAACGATCCGAATTCTGACCTCGGCCTTTCGCTGGACCTCCCCGGGGGACGGCCGGACCTTCTTCCGGCAGTGCTGGCTTTCGGCCTCGGCAGCGGACCTCGGTCAAACCCGGGCAGACCTCGGCGCATTGCTAAACGTCCGGCCCTTCCGGTCGAAAGAGGTGATCGTGTTCGCGTGGATACCCCTCCCGGACGGGACGTCCAGCTCTGTACCCAGACGCGACTATCTCCGGAACGTGCTGACGCTGTCCCGCGATCACGGCATGCGACAGATCATGCTTCGCCAGTACGACGCGAGCGTCTTCATCGGATACTCTTCGCCCCGCGACGAAGCCACCTACCGCGACTTCGACTGGGCCGGGCCCGAGCCGATCGACGCTCCCGAATAGCTGCGGTCAGCTCTACGGCGCCCGCGACGCTAGCACCTTCCTGAGCTGCCGCCCCACCGCCAGCGGCCGTCCGTCCTGCGCCCACGCCGTCGCGTCCTCCACCGTCCAGCCGCCGTGGCTGTCGCGCGAGACGAACTCGAAATAGGTCCAGCCGTCCGGGGCGGCGTCCTCCGGCACAGGGCCGAAGAAGTCGTAGCGCAGGTCCGCCGTCGCCGAGACCGCGGGCGGGGCCGGCAGCATGGTCCAGTAGACCGGGAAGGTGGCGTCCAGCAGGAAGGCCAGACGCGCCTCGTCCAGCGGCTTGCCGTCCGCGGTGCGCATCCACACCCCCATCCGGTCGGTCTCGTTGCGTCCGAACAGCTTGATGCCGCCGACGAAACGATGCTCGACATGGCGGGTGAAGTGGGGGCCGAACCGCGGGTCCATCGGCGTCAGCGGCTGGTCGGCCAGCGGCGGCGGGGTGATGGAGGCGGCGCGCAGTTCCGGCCCCTCGCCCGGCGCGCCGAAGGTGACCAGCCCGCTCATCGCCAGCCGCTCGCCCTGCCCCGCCCGCACATTGACGTAGGACGCCGACCGACCGCCGCGCAGCAGGTCGCTGTTGATCGTCATCGGCTCGAATTTCGCGCCGATCAGAAACTGGGTCGCCACGGTGCGCAGCGGGGTGGTGATCCCCAGCGTCTCGCGCGCCGCCTTGGCCGCCAGCGCCGCCATCAGCCCGCCGAACGGAGAGCCCTTTTCCGGCGGCATCATCGTGGGCGCATTCGAGAAGGACCCGGTCATCGGCGCGATCAGACCGCCCGCGCCGTCCGCGGTCAGGGTCAGGGCTTCGTCGAGGGTCTGGTGCGTCATGGCGTCGGTCTATCGGCGGGAAAGAGCGGGCGGAAGACCGAAATCTCCCGCCCGAGGTCAAGGGACTAGGAAACGTCGCGGCGGGACCGAAACGTGTCCGTAGCCAAACAAGACTGACTCAGTGGGTTCAGATTGGCAACCCTCTTGCAAAAGCGCTGACGTGGGGTCACCTTTGCGCCATGGGACGCACAGCCGACTACTCTCGCCAAAGCTGCACCGTCGCCGCCACCCTCGAGGTGATCGGCGACCCGTGGACGATGCTGGTCATTCGCGACGCCTTCAACGGCGTCAGCCGCTTCGAACAGTGGCAGGAGCGGCTCGGCGTCGCCCGCAATGTGCTGGCCGCCCGCCTCAAGACCCTGGTCCAGCACGGCGTGCTGGAGGCCCGGCTCTATTCCGAACGCCCGCCGCGCAACGAATATGTCCTGACCGCCAAGGGCAAGGACCTGTACGGCGTCCTCGTCACCCTGCACGCCTGGGGCGCCAAGCACGTCTATGGCGAGGAGAATGCGGGCCTGACCATGGTGCACAAGGAATGCGGCCACGACCTGTCGCCGCGCATCGCCTGCGGCCACTGCAATGCAATCGTCAAACCCCGCGACATCCAGGTGATCCACGACCGCAGCCGCCTCACCGTCGGCGAGGTCATGCCGTCAAGGGAAGACGCCGCCTAGGTCGCCTGCGTCCATTTCTGACGCACCCGCATGCCAGACTGCCCGCCGATCCTTGACATCGTGCCCCCCGAACGGCGCCGGAAGTTGGATGTTCGAGTCTTCTGATTTTTTCTCCGGAAAATTTCGGCCCGCTCACAGTAGTAGTCGTAGCAAGCCGCCTGCCCCATTCTGCGGCCCATGACCGACTCACATGCCGACGGCCGCTGCGGCTGGTGCGGAACCACCGACGCCCTCTACATCGCCTACCACGACACCGAGTGGGGCGTGCCCGAGTACGACCCCCGCGCCCTGTGGGAAAAGCTGATCCTCGACGGCTTCCAGGCCGGCCTCGCCTGGATCACCATCCTGCGCAAACGAGAGGGCCTCCGCGACGCCTTCGACGGCTTCGATCCCGAGACGGTCGCCGCCTATGGCGAGGCCGACATCGAACGCCTGCTCAACGACCCGCGCATCATCCGCTCCCGCGCCAAGATCAACGCCGCCATCAACGGCGCCCGGATCTGGCTGGAGATGCGGGACAACGGCGAGGACTTCACCGCCTGGCTCTGGTCCTTCGTCGGCGGCGCCCCGATCCAGAACGACTGGTCCGACTTCCGCGAGGCGCCGACCAAAACCGCCGAGAGTGAAGCCATGGCCAAGGCCCTGAAAAAGCGTGGCTTCAACTTCTGCGGCCCGGTCATCTGCTATGCCTTCATGCAGGCCGTCGGCATGGTCAACGACCACCAGACAACCTGCTTCCGTCACGCCCAGGTTCGTGCGATGGCCCGCCGGTGATGTCCGACCGCGTCTTCCCGACCCTCGCCCTCGAAACCCTGCTGGCCCAGTCCAGCGGCGGACTGGTGTGCGGCGTGGACGAGGCCGGGCGCGGGCCGTGGGCGGGGCCGGTCTCCGCCGGCGCGGTCATCCTCAACCCCGACGACCTGCCCCCCGGCATCGACGATTCCAAGGCCCTGACCGAGAAGCGCCGCGCGGCGCTGGAGCCCGAGATCAAGGCCCGCGCCCTCGCCTGGGGCGTCGGCTTCGCCTCGGCCCGCGAGATCGAGGAGCTGAACATCATCGGCGCCACCGGCCTGGCCATGTGCCGGGCCATCGCGGCCATGCCGATCCAGCCCGTGGCCGCCCTGGTCGACGGCAACTACCGCTTCAAGCTGCCCTGCCCGATCCAGACCGTGGTCGGCGGCGACGGCCTCAGCCTGTCCATCGCGGCGGCCTCGATCCTCGCCAAGACGGCGCGAGACCGGGTCATGGTCGAGATGGACGCCCTCTATCCCGCCTACGGCTTCGCCGGCCACAAGGGCTATAACGCCCCGGTCCACAGTGCTGCCCTCAGGCTCCACGGCCCCTGCCCCGAGCATCGGCGCACCTGGGGACCGGTAAAGGCCGTGCTGGAGGGCTGAGGGCCGCGCCCGGGCCTTCGAATAACATTGTTCTTGACAGTGCCCCGGAACGTGCTCAACCTAAGGTCGCCACGGGGAGGCTGTACATGAGAATCGCTGTCGCCATCATAGCCTTGGCGTCGCTTGTCACCGCCGCTTGCGACACCCTGCCCAAGCCCGGAACACGCAGTTATCTGTCGGTAGCGACGCAAGCCCAGCCGCCGAACGGCCCAATCCGGACCGTCGGAACGCTTTTCGTCTGGAACAACGACGTCAATGCCGGCGTCATTTACGAAGGCGGCAACATCTGCATGCAGCGCGCCATGACCGCCCGCGCCGCAAGCGGAAGCCTGAATGCGAGCGCGCAAGCCGAGGCTCCGGCGAACGTCCTGGCCTCCATGACGGCGGCGGCGGCGGAAGCGACCGAGAGCGGCAACGCGGAGGCGTCGGCGGCGATGTCTGCGGCGATTGCCCAGACCGCCACCGCTCTTTCAGCCACCAGCGAGCGGACGGCCTTCCTAGACATCGGGATGTTCTACATTTGCCAGCTTAGCGCGAACGGACGATTTACAGCGGCCGAGACAAATAGTCTGTCGCTTCAACTGATCCAGTCGGCCGCCGGGATGACGCCCACCGGGTCCGTTCCTCAGGCACACGCGCCGCAATATCAGGACACAGGCGAACGCTAACTCAGACGACGGGTCCAGTGCGATCAGATGTGCAGGGCGCCGCCCAGCATCACACCCATCAGGGCGGCGACGACGCCGCCGCCGATTACCACGGCCCAGCCGGGAATGGCGCGAACCATGTCCTGCATGGTCGGCTCGGGCAGGGCGACTTCTTCGACAGGACGGGTCTCGAAACGCGCCGACGGCGCCGCCGCCGGGCGGCTCACAACGCCGAACGCATCGGCGGCCCGGTCATAGGCGCGGGCGCCTTCCATGCGGCGCGAAGGGGTCAGGGTCATCTGTTCCATGCCCGACACAACGGCCCCGGACTCGCCGCGTTCCCTCAGGCGGCGTCGGCGATCTCGATCCGCCGCTCACCGACCACGAACAGATATTCGACGTTCCGCAGCCGACCGACCGTTCCGACCTTCTCCCCCTTGGGACTGTGGATGCCGATCCGGGCGCCGACGTAGCGGGGTCGGGCGATCTCGATCACCTGCACCTCGCCCCGCGTCGACAGCATGGCGACCAGTTGCTCCCGGCTCAGATAGCCCTCGTCATTGAACGACACGACAAGGTTCGGCGCCTTCAGGTTCGCCACCACCGCCTCCAGCGCCGGACCGATGCCGGGCCGGCTGTTGAACGCGCTCTTGCGGGTTTTCACGTCGACCCGCTTGTTCGCCACCCCATAGGTCTCGGGCATGTCCCAAAGGACCAGGCTCTCCCAGCAGTGATAATTCCCCAGATAGGAATGCTGGTTATAGGGCGGGTCCAGATAGACCAGATCGGCCTCGATCTCCGGCGCGATCGCGACCGCATCCGCATGGGTCGCCTTGCACGGTCCGGCCGCGACGCCGGGCAGGATATCGGGCATCCGCAGCTCCAGCGTCTTCAGCGCCCGCGGGGCCCAGGCCTTCATATAGGCCATCTGCAGACCGGCCGTGGAATCCACCCGGTCCGCCGCCTCCATCAGGGCGACCAGGGCGATCGCCTCCAGCTCGGGTTCCAGCGCCATCGCCGCGATCCGCTCGCGCATGGCGTCGATGATCGCGCCGTTGTCCGGATGGAAGAAGCGCGCGTCCTCGCAGAAGGCCTTGGTGAACCAGCCCCGCTCCGGCGTCACCGTGCGCAGCTCGGCCAGCACCGCCTCGGCCTGCTCCAGCCAAGGCCCGCGATCCGCCTGCACATAGGCGGTGGCGAGGGTGTGGGCATAGGCGTTGTGATCGTTGGACCAGACCCGGAAGCCCTGCCCCTTCAGCGCATGGCCCACGCGGGCGGAGCCGGAGAACAGGTCACAGACCGTCCCGCCCTGCGGCAGCAGGGCGGCGACCGTCGCCGAGACCTGACCCAGCAGGGCGCGCTTGGAGCCGATATATTTGATCAAAAGGCCCCCTTCCGAGGGATCAGGCGCGGCCTTTGCCGCCCTTCCTCGCGGGAGCATGGGCCAGACGCAGCAGATTCGCAGCCCCCGGCGCGCCGAAGGGCGTTCCCGCCAGGATCAGGATGCGCTGACCGGGCTCGGCAAGGCCGAAGGTCATGGCGCTGTTGACCGCGTCTTCGGTCACGTCCTCGAGCGAGGCGGGCTCCTTGCCCAGCCGGGTCTCCAGCCCCCAGACCAGCGACAGACGCCGGGCCGTGTCCGGATTGGGGGTCAGGGTCAGAATCGGTTGCAGCGGCCGCTCCCGCGCCATCCGGCGGGCGGTGCCGCCGGTGGTGGTGAAGACCACGATACAGGCCGTGGCCTGCGAATCCGCCGCCTTGCGCGCCGCGGCGACGAGGGCGTCGACATCGTGCTCCTCCATGCCCGCATGCTCGGCGTCCATCAGGCTGGGCCACAGGGGATCCTGCTCCACCCGCTCGATGATGCGGTTCATGATGCCCACGGCTTCCAGCGGATACTGGCCCGAGGCGGTCTCGGCCGACAGCATCATGGCGTCGGCGCCTTCGTAGACGGCGTTGGCCACATCGGAGGCCTCGGCGCGGGTCGGCGACGGCGAGGCCGTCATCGATTCCAGCATCTGGGTCGCCACGATCACCGGCACGCCGCGCTGGCGGGCGGCGCGGATGATCTGCTTCTGCGCCACCGGAACCTCTTCAGGCTCCAGCTCCACGCCCAGATCCCCGCGCGCGACCATCACGCCGTCGCAGTAGTCGAGGATGCTGTCGAGATGGGTCAGGGCCTGCGGCTTCTCGATCTTGGCGAGGCAGGCCGCCTTGCCGCCGACCAGACGCTTCAGCTCCGCCATGTCCTCGGCCGTCTGCACGAAGCTCAGCGCCACCCAGTCCACGCCGATGCGCAGGGCGAAGGCCAGGTCTTCACGGTCCTTGGGCGTCAGGGCCGAAACCGGCACCACCGCCTCGGGCACCGCCACGCCCTTGCGGTCCGACAGTTTGGAGCCGCTCTCAACCGTGACGTCGGCCCACTGGTCGGTCCGTTCGCCGACGCGCAGCCGCACCCGGCCGTCGTCCAGCAGCAGCAGCATGCCGGTGCGCAGGGCCTTGAAGATCTCGGGGTGGGGCATCTGCACCCGCGTCTCGTCGCCCGGCGTGGGGTCGAGGTCGAAGCGCATCTTGTGCCCGGGGCCGACATCGATCTCGACATTGGCGAAGCGACCGAGGCGCAGCTTGGGCCCCTGCAGGTCGGCCAGCACGCCCAGCGGACGCTTCAGCGCCAGCTCGGCGCCGCGCACCGCCTTCAGGGCCGCGGCGTGATCCTCGTGCGAGCCATGGCTGAAGTTCAGACGGAAGACGTCCACCCCGGCCTGGGCCAGAGCCTTGACGGTCCCGGGCGCGCGGCTTGCGGGACCGAGGGTGGCGACAATGCGGGCGCGCCGGGCTCTGTTCATGAGGTGTCTTCAGGCCTGTTTCAGGAGTGTTGGCCCCTTGTGCCTATGAAACGCGGAACGGGTAAGGCCGCTCCGGTTTCCGAAACACGAAGTTATAAAGGCGTTGACACCATGCCTTTGAAATCAATGACTTTGCTTACCTCGTCCGTCCGACTTGAGCGAAAATCATAACAGGAAGTCGGACAGTTTCAGCGCCCGCCAAGGCCCGTCTCGCCCAATGTCGGACAGCAAAACGCCCCGGCGTCATTATGCGCCGGGGCGTTTCTCGATCGGTCAGGCGGACGGGAACCCGGCGCCAGCCTTGACCGGCCGAAGCCGGATCAGCTGAAGGCGGCGGCCGCCACGGTGACGTTGCCGCCCGCCGCCGGAACCGCCGTAACGGTCAGGGCGCGGAAGGCCGCGTTGGTCGCGGCCACCGTCAGGATCAGGTCGCCGACGTTCAGAAAGGCGCGCACGTCGTTGAAGTAGCCGGCGGCGACCACGGTCGCGACGGTGTCCGCCCCGCCGTTGTAGTGCCAGAGCTGGCGGCTGCGCGGGGCGCCGTCGATCGAGTTAAGGTTGGCGGCCTTGCTGAGCTGGGTCTTGTTGAGGGCCATGGCGGCGTTGCTCCGTTGAGAACGATCGCCGCGCTGGCGATCCAGAAGCCTCAGGATCGCGCCGCGCTGTCCACGGCAACGCGGGCCTTTGTTCCGGTTTCGTTCTTGCTTTCGGCAGAGCCTCGGGCGTATGCCGCCGCCATGGGAGCCCGCAACCCCGACACCATCGCATCGCCGCCGAGCCCGCTTCGGGCGCTGACGGTGGCTGAGATGCACGCCGAGCGCTGGACGATCCTGGCGGACTGCCCCGCCTGCAAGACGCGTCTCCATGTGTCGACGGCCGACCTGCGCCGGCTGGCCGGGGACGACGCCGTGCTCTGGGGAAAGACCGGGCGGTGCCGGGTGTGGGTGCGCTGGAACCCTGATCGCCGGTGTGAGGGCCGCGTCACCTTCTGGGCTCAAGCCAGCATGACCGGCTCACCCGTGCCGCTGAAGATGAGCGGCGAGGTCCGCGATGCCATCCAGCTGCGCAGCCAGGCGACGCATCTTCGCTCATGAGAAAGGCCCCCGCCGTCACCGGCGAGGGCCTTCATAAACCGGAACTCTCCTGCGGGCCGGATCGTCAGTCGGGCGAAGGCGGGATCGGTTCAGGGTCCACCGGCGTGCCGGGCGGGCAGTCGATCTTGACCGTGCCCGAGAAGCCGGCGCCCAGCCCGGCCGACACGACGCCGTCGTACTGGCGATGACAGCCCTGCAGATTGGTCAGCACTTGGCCACCCACCGTGCCGCAGGCGGAGAGCAGACCCGACGCCAGGGTCAGCGCGAGGACGGAGGCAGTCAGGAGGAGCGAACGTCTCATGGGATTTTCTTTCTGAATGTGGGCGGCGGGGAGGCCCCCGCCGCCACCGGCGAGGGCCTTGACGGGTCAGGCGGCCGCGAGGCGCTCGCGCAGGGCGAAGCCCATCAGCGGCCAGAGCTGGCGAATGGCGTCTTCGCGAGCGAAGCTTCGGCCCTTCAGCGGGTCGAAGTTCTCGGGCGAGGCCGGGGCGCTTTTCCCGACGATGGTGAAGCCGCTCTTCGTCGTCAGCAGACAGAGCGTCAGGAGGTCCAGGGGGCCGCTGGTCGGCTGACCCAGCGCTTCGGCCGCCTCGCCGGCCGTGAAATAGTTCTCCGACGCAATGGCGGCGTTGAGGTCATCCAGCGAGACGCGCGGCGCGGTGGCACCGGTAGCGCTAAGGACCTCGCTGGCCTCAAGCGAGGACGAGTTGGCCGTGGCGCCAGCGGCAAAGGCGGCGTCGCTGGCGAGGCTGGCGAGCGCAGCGCCGGCGCAGATGGCGAGCATGGTGTGACGGGTCATTGGCTTTCTCCTAGTGAAGCCGGTTCGGGGCTAGCTGCCCCATCCTCCCGCGCCGCCGATCCGGACCGCGCGAAACATGATCGTCCGCCGCCATGCGGGGACGCCGACCACCTCCATGGCTTCCAGGAAGATCCTGTCGGCCTGCAACCGCGTGAAGCGGCCGTCCTCGCCACGGGTGGCGTAGAGGTAGTCGTGAATGATGGCCGGGCGGCCCCAGGGGCCCAGCGCCGGAAACAGGTTGCGCACCCCGAACGGGATGCTGGCGAAGTCGGTCTCGAACCCGGCTGGCACGCAGATAACCACGGGGCTGTCTTCGGAGCCGACGCGGTATTCCAGCGTCTCCAGCAGGCGCACGACCTGGCGGCCGTCCTTGACCTGGCCGGGAACCTCCTCGACGCGGAAGGCGCCGGTGATCCGGGCGGCGGTCATTTGCGTTCTTCCGCTTCACGGCGAAGGGCGAACCGCGCCCACATGAAAGCCGACACCAGCTCGTCGCGTAGCTGCCACGGTGGGCGCTCGACGCCGTGTTTGTCGAACAGAGCATCGACCTGCGCGAAGAGCGGAACCTCCTCCACAATCGAAGGCGGGCCGGACAGTGGCCGAGTGAGCGGCGCCCGCTCATGCTTCGACCACTTCAGGTGATTGCGGGCATAGACGACCCAAAGCGCGAGGTTCAGCGGGATCAGTCCCCAGGCCTGAGCCGCGACGATCCAGACCAGCCAGAGCGCCTGATTGCCGAGACCGACCGCCCACGCATGGCGGCTTTTGCTCCCCGCCAACAACGTCATCCAGACCGTGACTGCCGATAACAGCCACGGCAGGAAGGTGATGATTGAGGCCTTCATCGACCGTATCCCCCCAGCTGAAGCGCGCGCTGGAAGTGGACCGCATAGCCGGCGATCACTGCCGCCTTGTCCGTGCCGTTGACGATCGGGCGGGCCTTCTCGAACGCCTTGGGCGCGGCCTCGCCCGTGCGGGGCAGGTAGGCGCTCAGCTTGCGCCCGGTGAACCAGCCCTCGGCCATGCCGTACACCAGCACCGCCGCAGACACGT
Source organism: Brevundimonas sp. AVps31 (assembly GCF_058681355.1). NCBI lineage: Bacteria > Pseudomonadati > Pseudomonadota > Alphaproteobacteria > Caulobacterales > Caulobacteraceae > Brevundimonas > Brevundimonas sp. AVps31. The sequence goes on from NZ_CM178736.1 coordinate 188,470, forward strand.
CGGGCCGCAGGGCGAGGTCCGGCGTCACCGTCAGGTCCTCGGCCGCGCCGATCACGCCCAGCTCACGCAGGCGGTTCGTCGCCTTCAGATAGTTGGCGTAGCCGGTCAGCTGAACGTCGCCGCGACCGGCGTACAAGATGCCGTCGCCGTCCGCCTCGGGCGTATTCCCCAGCTGCTGAGCCAGCCGCCCGGTGTCGTACTTGCGCAGGTAAGCCTCGCCGCCCTTCTCGCGGACCGGCTGCATGGCATAGGCGGTCTCGTGATAGTCGGTCGCCAGCACATAGGCGGCGTCCGCCAGCGGCAGGCGCGCGCGCCCGCACATGGCGATGACCCGTTCGCAGCCCTGCACTTGCTCGACCGACAGGCGCGGCCACAGGCGACCCCGCACGTGGCCGAAGAAGGCGCCCGGATCGACCAGGTCCAGCCGGGCGTCCGTCTGGGTCTCGACCGCCAGAAGTTCGGTCAGCTGGTCATAGGTCAGCTTCGCCGCGGCGTGCGCGGCCTGAAGGGTGGCGGTCATGATCTGTTGGCCTCGAGGACGATAAGCGGCCGCTGGCCGGTCAGGTCGGTGACGTCGATCCCCGCCTTGCGCAGTTCGCGGGCGAGGCTTTCGGTGATCTGGCGCTGCTGGTTCAGCTCGCCTTCCATGCGGCGGGCGTCGGCCTCACAGGTCGCGTGCGCGCGGTCCAGCCGCTCGACCTCGGCTTCCAGCCGCGCGATCGTGCCGCGCAGCTGGCCGACGATGCCCTCGGCCGCCACGTTCAGATGCTGCTGGAAGACGGCGGCCGCGTTGACCAGGTCTGCCGCGTCCTTCGACGGCGACGGCTTCTGGCCGCGCTTCTCCAGCCACGACTGCGTCAGCTTCAGCGCCGCAGCACCGAGGCCGCCGGCGCCCAGAATGGCGACCGCGTCGGTGAGGGAGGTCTTGACGCTCACCCCTCCGGCTCCGCCTCGCCTTCGACGTCATACGTCCAGGCGATCGTGTCGCCGAACTCGTCGAACTCACCCGCCGCATTGATGCGCCGCGCGGTGAAATGCCCGTCCGGGCCATAGTTGGTCGCCAGCTGATCCTTCAACGTGTCCAGCTCGGCATTGCGCCCGACCAGGTCATGGAGCGGGCAGACGTAGGCATAGGCGCCGTGGTGTTTCACGTGATCAGCTCCGGGTTCGGGATGGGATCGGCGTCGCGCCAGCACCAGCTGGTGTCGAAAACCAGCTTGCGGCCGGTCATGTCCGTCTTGGTCGCGCCGGTGGCGTCGTAGATCGGGTCGCCGTACAGCTTGGAGAAACCGGCGAAGTTCGAGACGTAGGTCTCGGCCAGCGTCTTGTTGACGGCCACGAACGCGCCGCCGCCGACGCTCTCCTTGTGGGACTTGCCGGTGCCGCTGTTGTTGCTGACGATCACCCGCTTGGTGGTGAGGTCGCTGTGCGTGAACTCCACCGCGTCGGGCTGTCCCAGCAGGGTCGAGCTGTCGTCGCTCTTGCCGATCCGCTTCCACGGCCCAGGCACCCCGGCGTAGATGCCGCGACACAGGTCCATGTCGGTGAAGGCGGCCAGCGTCACGCTGGTGCGCACGAACCCCGCCGTCACCGTCAGGTCCGCATGGGTGAAGTCCAGCGTGCTGACCATCTGCAGGTGGCGGTTGGCCTCGCTGACGATGTCCAGCGAATAGGTCGCGTGGCAGGCCTTGGCGCCAGCCGACGTCAGCATGAAGCCCTGGTTGATCAGGTTGAACCGGTCGCCGTACAGGCTGGTCAAGGTCGGGCTGGCGATCAGATTGCCGCTGCGCGCCTCGATCCCGCCCGTGTGGCCGGCAAAGGCTCCATAGCCCGTCGCGTTGACGCCACCGATCACGACGGTGTCGCTCGGCGTGGTGGTGGTCTCAACGGCAGTGACGGTCAGTTCCTGGCCGTTGATCTCGACCATGCCCGCCACGCCCAGCGGCTTGATCACGTCCGCCGCCTTGTGGACGTTGATGTTCAGCCGGAGCTTCAGCGGGTTCAGCGAGGTGACGGCCATGATCGTGCCGGTCGAAGCGTCGTTCCAGAAGCGACGCAGGAAGCCCCCGAGGGCGTCCCAGTTGCCGTGCGACACGCCCGCGACCACGGCCTGCGCCGGGGTCTGGGTCGCGAAGTTGCAAAGGATCCCCGGCGGCTCCAGCGTCGTGGGGCCGCCGCCGCCATTATTGACCGAGACGCCACTGTCCAGTTTGTCGAAGAGCAGGTTGAGGTCTTGGCAAATCCGGCCGCCCCAGATGCTGAAATAGCTGTTCAGCGCCGGGACGCCCGGCGGGTCGGACATGAAGGTGCCCATGTCCTTGATGGCGACTTCGATATGGTTCCCGTGTCGATAGGGCCGCCCAGCCGCATAGTTTCCCCGGTGCGACCGGATGCGCAGGCGGTGCAGGTCGCTTTCCGCCTTCTCCCAGCCGATCGGCCGGTCGGGCGTCGGGGCCTCGCCGAACACGCGGCCGCGCGAGATGGCGGGCGAGAGACGCTTCACCGCGGTGTCCGGCCACTCGACCCACAGGATGCGCTGGCCGACGTCTTCGCCGGCCGTCATGCGGCGGCCCACGACGTTGAAGCCCAGCTCGACGTCATTAGGCGACAGGTTGGTGGGACCCGACCGCACAAATGCGGCGGGGCCGAAGAAGGTCGAACCGTCGCCGTTCTGGACAGTGACGTTCGTCGCGCCGGAACCGATGCTGTTGGTTTTCGGCCAGGGCCACATCAGCAGCGGATCAGTGCCCGCACCGTTCAACCGCTCCTGCGGGTTGACCGGCCGGATGGTGAAGTCGTTGTTCGCGCCCAGGGCGGACACGTACATGCGGATGATGGGGCGAAGGGCATAGACGCCGTTCGTGGACGTCAGGATCAGGGCCCGACCGTCGCTGGTCACATAGTCGGCGAAGGTGCTGGCGCCCGTCTTGGTTTTCAGCCTCAGCCCGTCGACGGTGCGCAGCCAGTATTGCGCGCCGATCGCGACGGCCGCGATGCCTGCCGCGTCGGTCGCGTAGCTGGGACTGGCCGGGGTGGCGGCCAGGATTTGCTGGGCTTCGTCGCGGTACTGGTGAGACAGGCCCGCGGCGGCCTCGGACAGGCCACGCTGGACCGCTGCCTGCGCGGCGGCTGCGTCGGCGGCGTTCCGGGCGGCCAGTGCGCCGGCAGCCTCGGCGGTAGCCAGGTCGGCCTTGTCGCCCGCCAGCGTGGCCTTCTGACCGGCCAGCAGCGCCGCCGCCTCCGCCCCCACGCGCGACGCAGCCGACGCGGCCAGGTCTTCGGCCAGGGCGATGGCGCTATTCGGGACCAGCACGATTTGCGTGCCGTCGGCGCTGACGCCGAAAACCCGGCTCGCCAGCGAGGTGCCGGGCGCCGGAGCCTTCAGGCTCATGCCATGGGGCAACAGCAGGGCTCGGCGCAGATCGCGCGCGGCCTCCTGCGCCCGGGCGGTGGCCTCGCGGGCGTCGCCTTCAAGGGTCGGCGTGCGGACCGCGCCGTTCAGTGTGTGGGCCCGGAGCCGCTTCTGGGCCTGCCGGCCGACGATGAAACAGCGGTCTCCCGCGACCGCCCCAGCCGCCAGCGTCAGGGTGAACCCGGCGTCGCTCATGGCTGAAACGGTGAAGCCGCCCAACGTCAGCTCGACCCGATCCGCGCCGCGCTCGCGCACGAACACGACGCAGCTCCCCGGCGCATCGCCGGGGGCGTCGATCAGCGGAAAGTCCGCCGGGAATACCGTCTGCCCGTTCGCTGCTATGAACGGGCCGGCGATGCGGTCATTTTCGGGCAGTTCGGCCATGAACCCACTGTGCCGCCCCGCCGATCACGGCAACGCGGCTCAGTCTGGCGGGTCGCCCCCCAGCATCGACGGCAGGTCCGGCGCCCGCTCGGGCGCATTCTGCCCTTGCGGCCACCATTGTTCCTGGCCGGTTTCGCGCTCCATCCGGCGACGGCGGCGCTCAAACGCCTCCTCCGCCTCCGGGTCCAGAACCCTCTGGAGATTGTCGCCGACCATCCGCGTGAACGCCGCGCGGCTCCACCACAGGCTGGCCAGCGGATTGTAGTTGGTGGCGTAACGCGCGGCCTCCCGGCCGGGACGAGCCTTTTCGACCGCCTCCCCCAGGGATGCGGGATCATCGCGGTCCAGCATCGCCCCGCCGACCTCCAGCGCGTTCCCGCCTGTCAGCCCCCAGGTGTCAGACGCCAACTGGCCCACGGGACCGAAAGCCGCCACCGGTGCAGTCTTTCCGTTGCGTGCCTCAGCCGCGTAGAAGAAATCGCCCGCCAGCCCCATGCCGCCGCCTTGCGTCAGGGCCGCGCCCCAGAACTTGGCGTCGTCGATCGGCTTGGGATCGTTGCCCTTGACCAGCTCACGCAGCTGCATCGTCACGGCGCCGCCCAAGGTCAGGAAGAAAATCCCCTCTGCGGCGTCAGCCGCCAGGTTGAACATCGCGTTCCCGCCACGGGCCCGCGCCTGAAGGACCATCTCCTGCGCGTACAGGTTGGTCAGGGTCGCGGTGAACCCCTTGAACATGCCGAACGATCGCTGCAGTTCACCCCAGAAGGTGCCGGGCCGCTGGGTCGTATAGATGCCGCGCGCCTCCAGCGTCGTCTCCGGACTGGCGAAACGGGTCTCCAGCTCGATTGCCTCGCCCAGCCGCGCCGACAACTCGGGATGCGCGACCTTGCCGGGCAACAGGAAGCTGGCCCCCGCCCTGGGCTCGAACGGCTCGGCCGCCCGGATAATGGTCCAGTCCGCCTCGGTGAAGCCGCGGGCGTCCAGCCAGCGGCCCAGGGCCTGATCCTGTTTCGATCCGCCCTTGAGGTCCGCCAACGTCCGATCGCGCACGTCATGAAGCGCTCCCATCAGCTCGAACCGGAACGATCGCTTGCGCGCCGCCACCAGCCCGGTCAGGCCTTGCAGCCGGATCACGGCCGCCGGCAGGCGGCGGGCGAAGGCGTTCATGCCCTCTTCCGCCTTGGCTCCCACGGTCATCAGACGCAGGTTGTCATGGCTCCCCCGCACGAAGCCGTCGGTGGCCTGTTCGATGATGAAGCCGGTCCGCCGCGCCATGGCCCGCTCTTCCGGCGAGGCCAGCAGCCGCATCAACTCCCCCATGTCACCGTTGCGGTTCAGGCCGCTGAACTTCCGCGCCATCCGGCCAAAGGCGTAACCTGAGCCGATCTCGCCCAGAACAGCCGACCCCAGCATGATGCCGGTCAGGCCCCCGCGCACCGTGGCCGCGCCCTGCGACAACTGGCTGTTCACCGGCATATTCAGGTCGCCGTTGTAGTGGCCCAGCATCCGCTCGGCCTCCAGCACCATGCCCTCCGCCCGATCGCGCGCGCCCTTGACCCCGGCGGCCTCCTCCAGCGTCGCCTCCCGGCGCGCCATCTCGGCCAGCCACTGAAACTGGTGACGCGGGTTCGGCCCGAGGATTTGCAGCTGGGCGATGTCGCTGGCCATGCCGTCCAGGTGGCCCATCATCGCTTGGAAGGGATCGCCCTCGCCGAACGCCTTTTGCGCCGCCATCCAGTCATCGGCCGACTTGAAGACCAGGAAGCGCTCGTCGCCCCGCTGTTTCGCCAGCACGCCCTGCCCCAGCCGTTCGCCGGGCTTCACCCGGCTGGCCCCGCCGGTGACGATCGAGGACCAGGTGTCGCCCAGGACCGCCTTCAGGCGGGCGTCCGTGAACGGCGAGCCCGTCATCCGATCGACCATGGCCGCCCGGTCGAGACGCGGCATGACCGTCGCGACCCACCCATCCTTCCCGATTTCGCGCACCCGGGCGGCGTCCCATTGCTGCGGCAGGCCCCAGCGTTCCAGCTTGCCGATCGACCCGCCGCCCGAGTTGAACATCAGGCGCGCGGCCTCGGCCGTCTTTGACCAGGCCTCGCCCAGCGCCTTGGCGGCCTTGTCTCCGGTATCCTCGCCGAACAGCTCGCGCACGATATTGTCCATGTGCGCGCGGCCCGGCGCGTCAAAGCCCGTCCGGGTTTCGAACTTCTCGATCAGGTCGGCCATCATCGCGTCGAACTTGCCCCTGACGACGCGATACCGCCCCGCCACCGACGGGCCGGGTGCGCCAGACAGGCCGGGCCGGTTCTCAATCAGCCGCTTCAGCCCCATCGCCGCGACGGCCCCGCCCGAATAGGGCTTGCCCTTCTCCGGCGGCGCTCCGCCCTGGACCCACCCGCCGGCCGGCGGCCGACCAGAACCATCGCCGCCGCCCAGCGCCTTGACGCCGTCATAGCCCCGACGGGTCTTCAACCCCGCGATCGTTTCCAGCGCCGCGCGCCGGGTGCGGACCGCCAGCTGACGCCGTCGGCGCGCCTCGATCGCCTCCGCCTCCAGCTTGATCATCGCCTTCTCGGCCGCCGTCCGGTCGGCGTCGATCGGCCCCAAGGTTTCGGACGCCGCCGCATAGGCGTCGTCATAGGCTTCCTGTGCGCTGCGCGCGGCGTCAGCGTCGATCTCGCCCTTTTCAAGCGCCTCAACGATGCAGCTTCCAAACGTGGCCATTATGCCCCTCCCGGCGCGCACGCCTTCAGCACCGCCAAGGCCCGCTCTTCGGGGACAAGGGTCGGCATGTCGTCAAACAGACCCGGCGCGCGGTCAGCCATTCCGCGGACCTCGAATACAGACTGTTGGCCGTCCACTCGCCAAACGCCGTCTTCAAGAAGCCGGGCCGCCGGGTTTTTGACGACCTCGTAGCCGCGGCGCTCCAGCGCCTCCCACACTCGGGCTGCGGCGACTGTCGTCTGACGGGGATCGGACGCCAGCCGCCCGCCGGCCTCATCGGCGCGGCGCGCCGCCTCCTCGTAGAGTTCGACACCCAAACCGCGGCCCCTCTCGGCTTCGGGCAAGCTCGCGACCCTCACGATCCAACGGCCGTCCGGAGCGACGGCACCGGACAAACCATTGATGCCGCCCATCTCCGGATCGGCTTCGCCGACCCCTCGCGGCTCAAGAGCCCAGGTTAGATCGCCAGCGCCATCCGGTGCGGTCATGAAAACCAGCTCATGTCGGCCACCCTCAAGCGCCACGTCTTCCGGCTTCGATGCGATCTGGTCTCGCTGCGCTTTTCCGCCGGGCGCGTCGAAGGCCTCAACCTCACGCAACGCCGCCGGTGACGGCGCGGCCGGATTGATCACCTCGGCCCGGACGGCGTCCAGGCGCTCGCCCGCCGCCACGGCCGCGCGGATCCTTTGCACCAATCCCTTCGCGGCGGCGCCCGGCGTCGTCTCCCCCTTGGTCACGGCGGCGGCCGCGCTGCTGAACGCCTCGCCCATCTCGCCGGATCGCAAGGCGAGACGCGACACCAACTCGGAGGCTGCACGATCAACGGCCAGACGGGCCTCGTTTTCCGAACGCGCCAGAACATTGCCGCCCGCCTCGATCGCTTCGGCGTTCCGCACCAGGGCGGCGTTCAGCCGCTCATCCTTGCGCAGAGCCCCCATCACCGCCTCGCGGATACGCCCACGGGCGATGACGGTGCTTTCGCGGGGCAGGCCGCCGAACAAATCCATCTGGCGGCCCTCCGCCTTCAGGAAGTCATCCAGCAGCCCCTCCTGGACCAGCGCACGCGCGCCCTCGATGGAACGCGGGTCGCCTCGACGCAGCAACTCAACGAGGTCCGCGTGCAGCTCTGTCTTGCCGCCCGCCTGCTCGCCGATCACGGCGCCGTATCGTTCGGGGATGACGCCGTTGATCACGGCCCTGAAGGCGTCGTCCGACAGTCCGGCCAGCTGGCGCGCCTGGTGGATGAAGTCGCCCGTCACCGGCAGGCTGCGATCACTCAGCGCCCCGGGCGCATCGCGAAAGACCTTGGCCGCGTCCAGCACTGCGCCGGAGCCTTCGCGGATGTTCTTCAACGCCGCCACCACGCGCACGTCGCCCGCCGCCCAGCCGTCGCGGGCCCGGAACAGATAGCCGTCCAACTGGGCGTCTTCCCAGCCCTGCTCGGCCAGCCTCCGCGCGAGACCACGGCGCTGGTGGCCGTCCGCGACGATCAAGCGACCGTCCAGGTCCTCGAAGATGATCGCCTTGCCGCTGGCCGTCGCGTCCCAGCGCTCGACGCCTCGCAGTCGGCCGGTCACGCCCTCCGCGTCACCATCGGCCTTGTACTGAAAGCGCACCGGGTCAACGTCGACGGTCAACGGGTCGAAGCGCCCGGCGAAGATGCGGCGGCCCTGATAGTCAGTTTCGGCCATCGCGCCCGGCGCGGCCGAGGCGCGAGCCGACGCGGGTTGCATTTGCCTGTCACCGCCTGACAGCGTCTCCGGGAACATTTCGCTCAGGTCCCGCTCTGGCTGGATTTGCGGCGGCAAATCACCCCGCGCCAGTCGGGATCGGGCATCATCGAAATCAGGGGCGGACGAGCCGATAACGGCTTCATCGTCCAGCAACCGCTCGACCTGGTCGGCCAGTCCCCGCTCCGCTGGTTCCGGCGAGGCCTGCCAGCGTCGGCCGGCGGCCCGAAACACCTGCGAAAATCCCTCGCCCACAAACTCGAAGCCGGCCCCGCCCACCGCGCCGAACAGGATGTCCTGCGCGGCCTCCTGCCCGGTATAGGCCGGTCCGCCGAACTCGACGGCGGCGCGGGCGCGCTCCGGCGCCGTCAGGACCTCCGTCCCCGCCCCGGCCACGGCCTGAGCACCCATCCTGACCAGAATGCCCCGCCCGGCCCCCGCGCCGCCTGTAGCGGCCGCTGACGCCAGGTTGGCGGGGTCGATGATCCCGGCGCCCGCCCCGCCGACGAAGTTCCCCGCGGCCCCCTGCCAGCCGCTCGCGGCCCCCGCGCTGGCGTCCGCGCGCATCCGCGTCAGATCGCGCTGGACCGTCTCGTTGATCTGAAGCCGCGTCGGCAGGCTGGCCAGCTGCGGGAAGGCGCGCCGCATCTCGTCAATGCGGGCTTCGTACTCCGCCGGGGTCAGGCGACGACGGCTGGCCTCGCGCCGCACCTGAGCGTCCGCGCTGTACGGATCGACATCCGCCGCCTGGTCTCGCCCAAAGGCCTGGGTGGCGGGCATTTCGTCGGAATACTCCAGCGACTGCCCGGTCAGCCGTTCGATCTCCCGATGCCGGGCCAGCAGCTGCGAGGTCAGATAGGCTTCACGGCCGCCTTCGTTCGAGTTGAACATCTGGTCGCGCCCGCCCCGGGCGGCGGCCGACCAGAACGGGACGGGGGCGGGCGGCGCGACAGGCTCATCCTGCCAGCGTGGCCGGGTATGGACGGAGCGGTTCGCGAAAGACTGAGGCGGCATGATCAGGTTCCGGGAGCGAAGGCGTCAGGCAGGGCCCTGCGCAAGCCGGTGCGGAAAGCCTCCTGCTCGACATCGAAGCGGAACGCGCGGCCGTTGCGGCCCATCGCGGGCCGCCCGGAGCGCGGGTCCAGCAGCTGGTAGGACCCGTCGGCCTGGGCTCGCAGCTGATAGCGCCGCAGCATGTTCGCGGGGATCGGGCTGCCGTTGTCGTACACCGGCCCGATGGCGTTGCGGGTGAACATGACCGAGGCCCACTCCAGCGCCTCGTCCGCCATGTCAGCGCGCATCCAGGACGGCAGAAGGGTCTGGCGGCCGTTCAGTTCGGTCACGCCGCCGTGCATATGTCCGCCGACGTTGAGAGCGCCCGACGCCAGGTTCAGATAGTAGCTGGCGTCGCGCTGCTCGCCACGCGCGACATCCGCGATCGCTCGGTCCTCGGCTAGGCTGCGGATCGCGGCCGTCAGGTCGGGCTGGTTTTGGAACGCGGGCGCCATCGTCCGCAGCGCCTGGTCGAGTGTGGGATCGTCTCCGGTCCAGACGGGCGGCTTGGCGCCCTCCGCACGCAGGCGGCGACCCTCGATCACGTTCGAGACGAACAGGTGATGGTCACGGTCCGTCGCCAGATAGGCGAGGTGCAGGTCCGCGCCGGCCATGCCCTGCCGCCCCAGCTCGGCGAAGAACTGCCGGGACCCGTCGCCCCCCAGGGATGTCGCAACATTGGCAGCCAGAGGAATGATCGCCCCCGGCTCAGCGGCGATCCGGTCGCGATAGAAGCGCGCCTCCTCATCATCCAGCATTCGCGCGGGGACGCCGTCCCGTTGGGACAGGGCCTGCCCGAGCGCCCGCCGCTGACGCAACGCCTGGCCGAAGCCCTGCCCGGCCGTGCCGGACAGAAACCCCGCGGCCGGATCGAACTCCGTCACCGTCGCCATGGGCTGACGGGTTCGGTTGCCCCGCGCGAACCCGATCGGGTCAGACGAATAGCCTTCCTGCGATCGCCGCTGCGCGCGCTGGCGCCCGACCATTGCGCGGACCCGACCCTGTCGAGCCAGCCAGCCGTCCAGCTTCTGCTGGTTGCCGCCGGCCAGCTGCCGAAACCGCGCCTCCTCCAGCGCCATGAACTGATCCAGATCGCCGTCGGCCTCCCTGAGGAAGCCCTTGGCCGTTTCGATCCCGCCCACGTAGGCGGAAGCCAGCGCGGCTACCGCGAGGTCGGGGTCCAGACCGTCGCCGCCGATGGCGTCCCAATAGCCGCGGGCCACCTGCACCGCCTCCGCCCGGTCCACGCGGCCGTCGCGCCAGGCCTCCGGATGACTGCGCTCGGTGACGCCCCATTGCGACCGCCCCCGACCGCCGTCGTTCGCCACGAAGCCCGACCCTTCCAGCGTGTCCAAGAGGAAGTCCGACGCGCCCGCGAAGCCGCCACCGACAGCCCCGGCTCCCGCTTCCGCGGTGCGAAGGCTGGCGGGCGTGGCCTCGAACCCATGCACCGCCGCAAACTCCACCTGCGCGATCAGGCCCGGATCGCCCGACTGCTGGGCGGCGGAGCGCAACTCCTGCATATCGACGTCGTCGCCATATTCGCCGGCCTTCAGCAGGTCTCGCGCACGGTCGGCCGACGCCCGGATCGCCGCCGCAGCGTCGGCCTCTGACCGCGCCACACCGGCCTCCAGCGACGCGTTCAGACGGGAGAAATCCCCGGCGTCCAGGCCGATGAAGGCGGGGTCGCCAGCGGCCCATCGTTCCTGCACCTGCCCGACAAAGGCCCGCTTGGCGGCCGCGTCCGGGGACCGTTCCGCCGCTTCGCTGATCCAGAGCATCTGGGTTTCGCGCCGCGCCGTGTCGAACGTCTCGGCCAGCGCCTCGGGGCTGACGACGTCCGCCCGGGTCGGATCGGCCGCGAACTCCACGCCGCCGATCGAGAAGGCCTCGCGCGGGCCGAAGCGCGAAAGATGGGTCGCATACTGGCTCAGCGACACACCGACCAAGGTCGTCCCGGCCTGGTCAAACCCGGCCGTCGCCACAGACTGTCCCAGGGCCGTGCGGCCGACCGAAGCCGCTTCGACGAAGGTCGCGCGCCCGGTCGCGACCCGAGCCGCTTCCTGCCCCTGGCGGACACGGCCCTGGCGCTGGGCGTCGAAAACCGTCCGCCATCGGGCGAAGCTGGTGTCGGTCTCGGCGTCGCCGGTCGGCGCAAAAGCGGCGGCGTTGGCCGCGTTGGCCTCAGACCAGGTCGCAAGGTTGCTGGGGTGCGCGATGTCGATCTCGGCGGCGCCCTCCATGTAGGCGGCCTGCCGCTTGGCGAACCGGTCTTCACGCAGCACCGCGTTATAGGCCTCGTCGTCCGTCCCACGCCCGGTCCGGAACGCGGCCTCGTTGCCGGTCAGGTCCTCTGCCGCGATTACGCGCGCCGCGTCGGCCTCGCCTTCCCGCTTCCACGCCCGCTCGGCCATCTCGCCGATCTGGCGACCGACCCGTTTCGTGGCGTCCGCCAAGGCGAAGGCGGCCCCGGCGGCGGGCGCCCCGATGTTGATGCCGCCCAGCGGATCGCTGGTGTTGTTGCCAAAGCCGTTGCCGGTTGGAAAAGGACCTCGCGCCATGGCTTAGCCGCCCCCGAAGAAGGCGGCGCCCATGTCGAGCCCCATCTTCATCGTGGCGCCAAACCGCACGTTCTTGGCCGCCTCCCGCTGCGCCAGAGAGCGGGCGAACCGAACGCGGGCATTTGCTTCGGAGCTGTTCCGGATAATGCGGCGCTGGCGATCGGCGTCGCCCTCCGCCGCCTCGCGGGCCGCGACGACGCTGCCCGAGCCCGTGTCGATGCCCATGGCACCGGCCGCCACCAGCTGGTCGCCGACCAGGCGGTTATACTCGGCGTCGATCTGGGTCACGCGCTCGCTGGCGGTGATGAACTCCTGACGCCCGGCCATGGCCTCGTCGCGGGCCTCCTGGTCCATGGCGGCCGCCTGCTGACGCTGACCCGCATACTCCATCAGCGACCCAAGCAGGGACATACCCTTGCTCATGTTGCCCATGGTCGAGCCGCTGGGCCCGCCCGAGCCGCCCGCGGCTGCCGCCTGCTGGCCGCCCTTTGACGCAAACGCCTTGCCCGCAAAGGCCATGACCGCCTTCATGTCGTCGCTCCACGCGTTACGACTGGACGGTGACAACCAGCTCCCTGATCTCCAGCGGTCCCGGACGTTCCTGCACCCATTCGACCTGGGCGTCGTCCTGGAAGCCGGGGACGGGGTACAGTCGCGTCCAGCCTTCAAACGCATCCTCGCCGGGTCCCGCGTCCAGCAACGCCCCGTCTGGGCCTCCGCGGCGCTTCAGGGGCATAGTCCACAGCCGTTTCCCCGCCATGCCCGCCTTGAGGTTTGCCGTCGGCCCGAGCCGCATAGCGATTTCGCCGACCCGGGCATGCAACGAGGCCCCCGCGCGGGGATCTTGCTGCAACACCATCGGCAGGCTCCGTCCTCGCGGCGTGAACAGCAGGCCGACCTCCGCCGAACGCTGGGCGGGATACGGAAGGGTCACGACGCCGCCCGCCACGACGACATCGCCGGCGTCGGCGCCATCCACATAGGCGACGACGGTCCGGCCCTCCAGGTGGACGAGGCCCTCGACCATCGCGCACGGCCCCTCGACCCGCACCGATGCGTCCAGCATGCAGGCCTCCGACAACACCTCCAGCCGGTGACTGTCGCCCGAGGCGTCGGTCCGGCGGGTGCAGACGTAAAGGTCGCCTGCCAGCTCTCCGCCCGCTTCGGTGAACGCGCCGTCCGTCGTCCAGCGGGTGAAGCCCAGCACCTCCTGCGCCAGAAGCGCCGTCATCGCCGCCGCCTCGCCGTTGGCGCGGACGTAGAGGGCAAGGTTCGGCTCGCTGGTCGAGCGGTGGCGCCGGAAGCCGCCGGCGACGATCCCCTGCGTCAGGTGCGGCGCATAGGTCGAAAGCGGCACGACGACGTAGCTCTGCGCACTCTCCTCGAACACGTAGTGCGAGACGGTGTCGCCGCCAGCCTGCACGAACAGGGTGCCGCCCTCCAGCTCCAGCAAGGGCGTGTCCGGCTGGATGCCCACGCTCGACGTGCGCGGCAGTGCGGGCGGCGGGGTGATCGGCTGGCTGGCGCAGAAGAACTCGGCCGACTGGCTGAACACCTGTAGATGCCGCCCGGCGAAGAGGCCCAGGATGCGGGTCGATTGGTCCGTCGCCAGATCGACGTCGATCCCCTTGTCGCTCTGACCGCCGCCCGTCTTGAAGTCGAAGAAGAACCCTTGGCGCGAGGCCAGCAAGGTCTGTGGCCGTGAGCGCGGGGCGGCCAACCACAGGCGGCCCTCATAGAACAACCCGGCCGCCGGCCATCCGCGCGTGGCGCTGATCACCGGTTCCCCACCCGGCTTGCCCTGCGTCACGGTCGCGGTCCGGACGATGCCCTTGGCGCTGATCAGCACCTGGGCCACCAGCTCGCCGATGTTGTCGTTGGCGTTCGAGCCCAGATATCCGATCCGCAGGACCTTGTCCGAGGGGCTGGTCACGTCCACGCCGCCGGCCCCGACGTTGGCCAGGCTCAGCAGCGCGGCCTGCACCGACGCGGCGAGCGTCGCCATGTTGGTGCTGTAGGAGATCGAGCCCGTCGTCTCTTCCTCCAGCGTCAGATTGAAGGTTTCGGCGTTCTCGAAATCGGTGAAGCTCAGTTGCTGGACTTCGTTGGTCCCGCCCAGGCGGGTGCCCAAGTAGTCAAAGATCGGCACGTTCTCCAGCGACTGCGATCGGCTGTCCCACTCGCTGTGGGCGCCCTGACGCGCAAAGCGGTGCGGGGCCACGTCCTCGTGGAATGCCAGCAGGGTGTCCAGCGTTTGGGCCCGCCGGACCGCGGGAACCTGCGCGGCGGTGTAGGGAGAGGCGATCGACGCCACCCGTTCAGCCCAGGCGGTCCCGACCTTGCGATAGACCTCGATATTCCCGTCAGTCGCCAACAGGCCGTAACGCTGCTCGCCCGTGTCGAAGTCGAAGCTCCAGCGTTTGTGCGGCGACAGCTCGGCGGTCTCCCGGTGGAAGGCCACGGCTTTCAGGCTGACAGCGCCGCCGGGAACCGGCGTCGCGCCCAGCTTCACAATGCGCCAGCGCCGGGCCATGACGGCCTGGCCGGGCAGGCTGCCGAGACGGCGCGTACGCAAGATCGACCCAACGTCGCAGGTGGCGATCGTCGTCCAAACACCTGGCGCGCTCTCGCACTGCAGGGCCATCCCCGCGCTGATCGTGACGGGCAGGGTCAAGGCATCACCTCCAACGGGCGGTCCCACGGATATTGCGGCGGGGCGGGTCCGCCGTCGTCTTCCGGATCGCCACCGGCGGCGACCAGGGCGAAGTCGACCAAATCCACCAGGCTGATCGCCGTCGGCACGCCGAAGTCCACTTCCAGCACGACGTAAGGATCGGTCGCGCCGATCGCCGCCGTCGTCCGCAGGCCGTCGCCGCCAAGGTTCCCGACCGTTCCCCCGTTCGGCGCGGTCAGCGTGGCGTCGTCCAGTGAGACGGGCGCCAGCTGGTTTCGGATCATGGCGACGTGGCGCAGGCCCGGCCGACGCCGGATTGGCCCCTCAGCCGTGGTCATCAGGTTCCATGCGATGGCCAGGGAGCTGGCATAGACCTTCAGGTCCCGGCGGCCGATCGCCTGCGGCGACAGCTCGCCGCCGTTGAAGTTCACCTGTCGAAGGATTTCCTGCGGCATGTCAGCCTTCGCTCGCGAGCCGATACCCGGACCACGGACCGCCCGGCCAACCCACGCCGCCGTAGCGACTGGCCACTAGCGGCCCCGGGTCGATGCCCGACACCAGCTGGCGCTGCGGCGCCATCCGGCTGTCCTCGTTGCGCGCCTGGGCGTAAAGGCCGCCCTCGCCGTCCTGGCCGGGCGTGCCGAACGCCTCTACCCGCAGGTCGCGTGCAAGCGACGTCCGCTGGCAATGATCGGCCAGGTCAGCCGCGAAGGCGGTCACGACCAGCTGACGGAACCAGCTCGGCCAAGTCTGCTCCGGCCGGTCGGCCGTGTATTCGGCGAACACCGGGCTATCATCGCTCCACAGGAAGCCGCCGGCCTCCATGACGAACGGGATGCGGCTGGCCCGCTGCGGGTCTGCCGCGTCTCGCCATGCGTGAACTGCCCCGACCAGGTCTGCGGGCCGGGCGAACTTGTGGGCGCACGGCGCCGTCTCGCCAGCGACGATCTCGACCGCCGCCAGCATCACGACGGACGTCGCGAAACTCCACCGGTACTTGCCCAGCAGCACGTCGCGCTTGTGCGGATAGTTGTCGGCGCAGAACGCGCCCAGCGGGCTGTCTTCGCCCAGCTGGTCGATGCGGTCCCCCGACACCCGGTCGATGGCGAGGTTGCAGACGGTCAGATCGCTGATGTTCATGCGGCGGCCCGAAAAGAAACGGCCCGCGCCCGGTGAGGAGCGCGGGCCCAAGGTTGGGGATCAGGGTTCGGCGATTAAGCCGGGAAGACGTCCGGGTTGACCTCGAAGGTGCGAACCGGCTCACGCGACAGCGAGAAGTTCTTCTTCGACTTGATCCGGACGATGCCCTTGGCGTTCCGCGCCTTTGCGCCGACCTGCAGCCAGTAACCGATGATGTCGGTCAGCGCCGGGCCGTCGCGCTCGGCGATCTTGGTCAGCTGGTCGTTGTAGCCCGAGACGATCGACGATTTGGCGTAGACGAACAGATCGACGCCTTCGCCGTCCCCGGACAGCGGCAGACGCTCGGTTTGCCGCCAGGTCAGCCGATCCAGAGCCCGCGAGTTCTTGTTCTTGTCGCTCATCATCGGGTCGAGCGAAAACTGAACATCGTTCCGGAAAGGCATGGCGATCGTGACCATGTCCGTCTGCGGGACCTCGTTGGTCCCCAAGATGGCGACCGCTTCCGCGACGTCGTCCAGATTGGCGATCGTGTTGTAGTCGCCGATCGTCGGGATCGCCTCCATCTCGTTAAGGCCGATCTTCTTCACGCCGTTGGTCGCGGCGTCGCGAAGCTGGTCCACGATGCAGTCGTCTTCAGCGCGGGCGATGGCCGAAGCCGCCTGCACACCGTATTCGACGGCCGTGGCGATCGAATACTTGTGCTTGTGCGGGTCCCACAGGCCGAAGGCGACGAACTCCGGCTCGGCGGACACTTCGATCATGTCCTGATTGGCGTTGGCCAGCGCCAGGCGGGCGAAGGCCGGGCTCTTGTAGGACTTCACCGCGTCGATGCGCGGGAAGTGAACCTTGTCGCCGACGAAGGTGCCACCGCCGGAAACGGTGTCGCCCAAGCGGGAGGTCAGTTGTTGATACTGCCGGTGCACCTCGGTTTCGAACCGCTCGGTGAACCAGGCCGTTACGTTCTCGGTCATTGCTCTCTCCGATGAATGTCCGGCGAGGGCCGCCGGCTGGCTTTGACACTCAAGACGCTACGGCCCCGCCAGCGGCGGCAACGCGGGTCAGGACCTTCCGCCGAACGCCTCCGCCCATTTGCGATCGGCCGCCGCTCGGAAGGCCCGGTCGTTCTGGTATTTCGGGTCATTGGCCATGTCCCGAGCCTCCTGTTTCGCCGCGTCTTCGCCGTTCGGCGCGGCGCCCGGAGGGGTGATTTGTCCGTTGTCAGTCATGAGCTTCCTCAGCTTCTCGATCAGGGTTACGCCATCGGCCTCGGGGGCCAGGCTCAGGAGGGCGGCATATTCGCCGTCCGTGATGTCGCCGCGGGCCTTCAGCGCCTCGCCGAAGACCTCGACCTCGCGCTGGCGGCCTTCGGCGTTCTCGCCCAGCTTGGCCCGCTCGGCGGCGGGATCTAGCCCGGCGTCGAAAAGGCCGGCCCGTGCCATCTCGGCCGCCGCGTCCAGCACGTCGTCCAAGTAGCCTTGGGGCTTGCCCTTCTCGTGGGCGTATTTGCGCAGACCGGCGACCAGCGGATCGTCGTCAGTCAGGCCCAGCGCCTCGCGCGAGGCATCGTCCAGATTGACGGCATAGGAGGCAGCGTCGGCCGGAATGGCGTCGCGCGCGGCCGCTGCAAGCTCCTCGACGGTAGCTTCGACGGGCGGCGCGGAGGGATCGCCGGCGGGCGGATCACCTGCCGGCGACGGCGCCGGCTGCGTCCCATTCGGTTCCGGCGCTTGAGAAGCGTTCGTCGGGGGCGGCGTAGGGGTCGCCGGGGCCGCCGGGGCTGGCGTAGGGGAAGACGGGGCGGGGGTCGGTTGATCGGTCATCGGGCGGTCTCCGGGTGTTGGTTTCGTGAAGGTCGAGGTAGCGGACGAGGGCCGCGAAGATGGTGTCCTGCCCCTGTCGGAGTTGGGCGTAAGCCTCGCGGGCGCCCGGTGGCAGATCGTGCTGCACCGGAGGCCGAAGCACCGTCAGGCGCGCGAAGACCATCAACCGCTTGCGGCCTTCGTCGCCGGTGAAGGCCTCACCCAGCAGCCGGGCGTCCTCGCCCAGCACCTTGTCCAAGGCTCCGGATTGCTCCGAAACATAGGAGCCCCCGCGTACCCAGGCACAGACTTCGTCCAACAGGTCGGTCATGCGGCCATCGCCATCGGAGGCTCCATCCCTGCGGGGACGGGGCTTTGCGCGCGGAGGTTCGCGGCCGCCTCGCCCATGGCCTGAAGCATGCGATCCCGATCAACGCCGTCGCGGTTGATCCAGCCCGGCGCGCCCAGCAGACCCGCCAGGCGATGCAGCTCCTCGACGTTGGCGATCGCCATCATGCCTTCGCGGCCCAGGATGGCGTTCAGCAGCTCGAGATAGCGGGTGACGCTCTCGACGTCCGACAGGGCTTGGCTGCGCGCCAGCGGGCCGGTCAGCTTTACGGCCAGCACCAGCTGGTCGATCTTCAGCGCGTCAAACTCCATGCCCGGAATTTTCTTCTTGTCGGCGATGTCGATCACCCGCGCCGCCACGCCGGGCACGTATTCGTAGTTCAGCGCGCCGAAGGCCGAGCCGGTGTCGAAGGCGAAATCCTTCATCCGCTCGACGATCTCGGTGGGCGATCGGACGGCTGCGGTCGAGGGCGGCAGACTGCGGCTCAGGGTGTGCTGTTGGATCGACTGGCGCACGTCCTGCAGCGCCAGCTGGGCGAGGTCCACGCGACCGTTCATCTCCAGCGGCAGGATCGACGCGCCCATGGGCCCGCCCGTCCGCGCCACCCGGATCAGGCTGTGCGGCGCCACCCTCAGGGTGTCGGGGTTCACGACGCCGTCGTGGGCCACCATCAACGGCGGTGCCAGCGCATAGGCCGCGGCCTTCATGATCATCTCGACCGCCTTGTTCGCGGTCATGATGTCCGGGGTCGCCAGCATCAGCGGGCCGATGCCCCACGGGCTGTCCGGCGTCGTCCACCAGCGGAAGACGTTCCACGGGTTCGTCCGGTTCAGGTTCTCCCAGACCTTGATTCCATGCCCGCCGACCTCGCAGCAGACGATGTCGTAGCGCCACCGGCCAATCGCCGCGTCGAAATAGCTAGCCTGCCGGATCATCACCGGTTCGCGCGACTGGGCGGCGATCTTCTCGCGCACCTTCTCCGGCCATTTGGCGTTGGGCCACAGGCGCGGCAGCATCCAGGCTGGGTACGGTCGCGGCCAGTAGACGTTGTCGATCCGGCCCGTCGGACCTTCCTCGATCCCCAGCTGCCAGGGCGGGACCGCATTCCAGCGGATCACGGTGTTGTCGTCGCTCTCGACGCCCAGCAGGGCGCCCGTTCCGACACCGAGGTCAGCGTAACTTTCCTTCGACGCCTTGTGATAGCCCGAGCCGTCCAGGATGCCATGCGACACCGAGGTGGCCAGCTCCAGTTTGCGGTTCACCGCTTCCTTGTACTTCGGATCGACAAGCGGCCCGGCGCTCAGTTCATAGAAGCGCTGACCGGGCGGGGTCACGTCCTGCTGGACGCGACCCGGAAACTTGTTCGCCCCGTGCAGGCCGGTGCTGTCGAACAGCCCTTCGAACACGGCGCCGCTCTTGGCGCGCGGGTGCCGCCACGGCATCGTGTAACGCAGCGTCTGCTCGATATACGGCATGTGGACGCGACGCTTTTCTTCAGCCTCGCGCGTCCGCTCCGCGATGTCCTGTTCAGACCAACCGGCCATGGTCAGCCGCCCAGGGTCGGGGCCAGCCCGCCCTCCTGCCCTTGCCACGTCAACTGGCGACGCCCGGCGCCGCGAAGGCGACGACCGGACGATGCGCGCTCGGCCAGCACCTGCTGGCGCTCTTCCTCGGCCGTGCGCGCCTGTAAGGCCTGCGCCCGTTCGGCTTCGATCTGGGCCCATTTCTGGCCCCGCGTCCGACCGCCGAAAAACGACTTAACCCTGCTGCCCATCTGGCGAGCCTCCGAAGCGACGGCGGAATACGGGGACGGGGCCGATCGGCGTCGCCTCGGCCTCGCCCCCTTCAAAGCCCAACCATGACGCCAGCCGCGCCCCGGCAACGCGGGGACCGCCCTGGACGTAGGCGCGAACCTCGACCGGGGCGTTCCGGCAGGCGATGAACACCAGCGCATCCTCGATCGCCGCCAGTGCGCCGCGCAGGTTCCGCCGAAAGGCCGGCCCAACGGCCAGCCAGGCCTCCAGATGATCCGCCTCCGGCCACAGACCGATGACCGCCACCAGCTCGCCGCTGTCCTCGCGCAAGGTCAGGGACGCGCCCTCGCTGACTTGGCGGGCCATTTCTCCGAACCGTCGCCCGGTGACCCGCGCGCGGGCGCCCCGATCACTCAGCGCGTCCAGCATGTCGAACGCCGATGCCTCCTCGACCCTCAGTCCCATGGCGACCAGTCTGAGCTGTAGCTGCCTTGTTTGGCGCTATTGGGCATCAGGACCCCGCCGGGCGAGACGTGGTGCCCCGACAGGCTGGTCTGGGGCCGATGCAGGTCGAAGCCGCCGCCGACGATCACGCCCGCTCGCCCGACGTCGCCCAGGCAGAAATACTGCAGCGCGTCCATGACGTGCGAGGTCGCCGTCTTCTGCGGCTTCAGGGTCTTGCCCGGGGCCTTCGGATTGCTCTCATCGTACTTGTAATCGCCCGCGAAACCCCGACGCAGGAAGCGACAGCTGGGGTTGATCGTCAGGTTGCGGACCTGGTCGTAGGCGTTGATCTCATTCATCAACGTCCGGACAGCGTCGAGACGCAGCCCGATCTCATTGGACGGCGCGGGCTGGATCGGCACGCCCAGCTCCTGCGCCACCTGCTCCATGAACGAGAACTCGCCGTTCTCGCGGTCGGCGCCGTAGAAGGCCGCCGGGTCCCCCCAGCCGATCGACACCCGGCAACCGCTGAACCGGGGATGGATATGATCCTTCAGCGCCTTGGCGAACCGCTTGGGCCCGACACCGTGCAGCAGGCGACGGCCCTTCGGGTCCTGCGGGTCGGTAAGCACCACCTCGCCGTAGATGATCCGCCGGCCCGTCATCGTCCGCCCGCCGATCACGGCCGCGGGCGTGCCGCCACCGTCCAAGCCCAGCACGATCTCGTCACCCGCGCGGGGCTCCATCTCGCTCTTGGCGAACAGGGCGTCCATGTCGGGCTCGCCAAACACCGGATCACCCGCGACGCTGTAGCCCCATTCGTTGCGACAGAACCGCCGCACCCACCAGCTGGGCCGATTCATCGAAATGACCTGGTAGTAGTCGTCGTCCAGAAACTCGGCGTTGTCGGCGTTCGGGTTGACCATGTACGGCGGGCCGCCGGGCAGGATGCCGGACGGCTGATCGAAGAACTCCACCCGATCCGCCTTATGGGTGTCGGCGTTCTCGACGCACATCTCGTACAGCGGATGATCGGTGTCCGGCTTATTGAAGGCGACCCAGACCCCCCGCGACACCCGCCGCCCCTTGACCCCGCCCCGCTTCGTCCGCCCGCCCACGTAGGCGACGGCGTCCACGATCGGCACCGAGGTCGCGGCGTCGATGAACGCCCCCATGATCGCCCAGCCGTCGCACACCGCCTCGACCGTATTCCCGCCGAGCGCCAGGAACTCCATGTCCAGCACGCACTTCCCGCCCCCGGGCGTGCCGTCCACGAACGGCGCGTCAAAGCTCAGGTTATGATAGGCGGGCCGATCATCGGATCCGACGAAATGGCCGAAGTCCCGCGGGACCCAGCTGTGCCAGTCTTTCAGGGTGGTCCGGTACATGTTGCGATAGGTGTCGCGCAGCACGCCGACCTTGGCGTAGCGGACGCCCTGACTGTCGGGCTTCTGAACCATGGCCGTGAAGAACGGCTCGGCCACCGCCATCGCCGTCGTCTTGCCAGAGCCGTACGGACCTGCGACGTAACGCGTGAAGGCGGTCGATTCATGGAACCGCCGCATCGTGTCGCTCGACGGTCGATAATCCCTCGGATCGAAGACTGTAGCCACGCGGACCCCACACCCCGGACCCTTCCGGTTGATCGCAGGTTCGGCGGCCTTCGAAATCGGCAACGCCGTAAAGTGCGGGACCGCACTCACCTAAGGGGTTGGCGCGGTCGCTTCCGGGGGGCCGCCTCTGGCCAGGCGGCCTCAGGATAACACCTCGTTATAGGATTTGTTGTTTCGGTTCAGTCCTCTAGGTCGTCGTCCGACTTCTCACGTCCGACTTGGCCCAGCTGAACGTGCATCCCGCCGCCCACGGAAATCTCGGCCGACCCCGCGCGCGCGGGACTTGAGACCCCTCCAGAGAGGTCCACGCCAGCGAAGCTGATCGACAAGTTAGCGGCCGCGTCGAGCTGCACGGCCTGAGGCAGCTTCTGCGCCACGAACGGCGTCGCGGCCTCCGCCATGCGCATTTGCAGCTTGAACAGGTCCAGCAGCACATCGTTCGAAAAGTAGTCCAGGCGCACCTCCACCTCGACCTCCACGATGCCGCCAGCGACCTCGCGCTTTTCCTTCACCGTCTTTGTTGCCTTCTGGAGGCCGAGGCGCTCGGCCAGCTCAACTGTCGACATGGAGTAGGCCTCCATGATCACCGACAGCGGGTGGCGATGCTGCTGTAGAAGCCAAGCCGTGACCGCCTCGGTTCGGCGGTTCTTCGATCCCTTCGGACGCCCTGGCTTACGGCCCGTCGAGGGCAAGGCGGCCGACAGAGGCGACGGTGCGTCCAGCGCTCCCGTCTCATGAGGCTCCAGCTCCTCAAACAGGCCCGCCTGGACGATCTCGCCCATGGTCGCCTCGCCCTCGATCGCCTCACCTAAAGCCGTCGCCACGCCGCCGGTCATATCGCACCCGTTGTTTATTCGGTCGCAGGATCGGCCAGCCGGCGGCCCGGCAACGCCGCCTCTGTTAGCGCTGTTGGCGGCCTCCGACCGGCCCGGCTAACAGCGCAAATCCAAGCCCAGCCTGCCCTGACTGAGTTGTTATCCATGTTAGGCAAGTTAGGAAGGTTTCAGCATCGCGCGCGCGCACGTGCGAGGGCGTCACGATTACACGCGAGCGAGCGCGCACCCGTAGAGCGCAGGCGGCCTAACACGGCTAACACCGATAACAACGGAACAAGAGGCTGAAATGGCTAGGCTTTTTCTGTTAGCCCAGACGCCTTAACACCCCTAACAGACCTAACAACGACGCAGTCGGAGGCCAGACACAGAGCCTTCCCCCCGGACCCGCGGGCCGTCAAGAGCCCGCTCCCGATCTTACTTATGCGAATGCTTCGCAACACACCGGCGTGCCCTAATCTTCTCATCATGGAAGGGTCCGGGTGGTGGTGGTGGTGGTGACGCGGCCGAGGCGGCGGCCGCCTGCACTCACCCCCGCCGGGGTCCGGGGTCGGGCCGAGGGCAGAGGTCTGGCGACGCGTGCGCATCGCGCGCCTGCGGCGCGCTGCACGCGTCATCATGAGGAAGGAAGGTCATAGGGGGCGTCGCCTGGTCGGCGACGCAGTCACGCCGCCCGCCTGATCGGCGGACGGCGCTCCCTTTTTCATGATCGGGTCCGGGTCCAGCAGCGGTGCTGTGGCCCTCGCTCATGTTTATTGGCGCTAGGCGGCCCGGCGCATGTCCGCCTCGCCTTCACCCGGCCCGTCCACGATCTTGTCGAGCGCGAGGATGGTGCACGTCACCAGGCGGCCGTCGATCCGTTGCGGCCCGTGGCTGGCGATGTCGTCCGGCGCGAACTTCAGGGCCGTGGCCCAGCCGCCCTGGACGGCGCCCACCCCCATGCTGAACAGCGACTTCTCGAACAGCTTGGCGACCTCGATATGGTTCGAGGGCACGGCCAGACACAGTTTGCCCATCAGCGGCCCTGCCCGGGGCATGCACAGGCCCATCCCGGCCGTCGACAGACGATCGCGAGCCTGAACCGGCGTCGTCTCCTCCGCGTCGTCTTTCGGCCGATCGTCCATGATCGCGGTCAGGAACTCCCCGACCGACCGGTATTTATACTGGCGCCACGCGTCCGGCTGGCTCTGCAGCAGCCTGTCGATGCACTTTTCCCAGTTCGCCCGGTCATCCTGCGTCTCGGCCATGGTGGCGCGGGGCAGGTGCTTGGCCAGCGGGTCGATGTCGGCCGCCAGAGGCACGCCGTCCTTCAGCACCAGGTGCGCGGCCGCCAGCAGGGTCCCGAAGGTATCGGCCGCCCGGCTGTCATGCCCATGGCTCAGCAGCACGCCGCGCCAGGCCGCGTACACGTCCGGCCACTGCGCCCACTGGTCGATGATCCGCCGCAAGAGGTGCTGGCCCAGCTCGTCGCCCAGCGCCTCGCTCAGCTCGGGCGCCTTGGCCTTCGCGTCGGTCAGCTTGCCCAGCATCGGCATGGCGATCCGGCTCAGCTCGGCCGGCTTCATGGGCGGCGGGTTGATCCCGGTGAAGCCGAAGGTGCCCCGCGCCGTATAGTTGGTCGGCACGCCGTCCTGGCCGCCGCGCACCACGTTCTTGCCGTCCGAGGCATAGCGCGCCAGCCGCATGACCGAGGCCGCCCGGGCGTCAGACGCGCTTTCGCCCTCCTGCTCGAACTCATCCGCCCAGACGCCGATCGCGGCGAGGCCCAGCGATTGATAGATCCCGGGGCCGGACGGGTCGGCCAGGTCCATAAGCCGATCGCCCAGCACCGCCTTGATCAGCGCCAGCAGCGACGACTTGCCGGACGCTTTGTCCCCGATCGGATAGATGGCCGGCCGCCACTTCAACGCCGCGCCCAGGAACACGCACACGACGTAGCCCAGCACCAGATAGGGATCGAGGTCGGGCCGCTTCCAATGCCACGTCTTCATGGCCTTCAGCAGCCACCGGCCGGACACCTTCGTGGGGTCTTCGCCCGCCAGTTCGCCGTCTTCGAAGAACAGGCTGGCCAGCTCGACGGAGAAGTCGTCCTCGGCCGGCGGCGACAGGTCCACGTCCCGCGCATAGACGTGCCCCTCAAACTCGCCCAGGTCATGCTCCACCCCGCCGATCCACAGCTTGGAGCCCAAGTGCAGCACCAGCACCCCGCTGTCGGTCCGCCACGCGCCCCGGCCGCGAACCTTGCGCATGGGATCGAACAGGCCTGTCCGACCGACGATCCGCCCGCACGCACCGATCAGGTGACGGCTGACGTCCTCGTATTTGATGCGCAGCTCGCCGTTGGACGACTGCTTACCGTAGAAGCTCCAGAGATAGCCGATCGCCGGACCGAACAGGTTGTTGATCTCGGTTTGCTGGCCCAGCTTCGTCGCCGTCAGCTCAATGAACTCGTCGTTGCAGTCGAGGAAATACAGGTGCGACTTCTTCTTGCCCAACGGCCGCACCGGCATGTGGGGAGGCAGGCCCAGCGCGTCCGGCGCCCAGGTGAACCCCTGCACCAGCCGCGCCATCTCCTCGGCCTTGCGCGCCTTCTCGGACCGGTCCTTCGGCACGGTGACGTCCAGCAGCGCCCGCTTGGCGGCCGCGAACGCCTCTTCCGTCCCCATCGGCGGCAGGGAGCCGTGGTTGAACGCCTCGCTCTCGGCCGCGTCGCCGGCGGCGGCCGCCGCGTCGTCCTCCTCACCGTCGGGGTCGGGGTCCAGCTGCGGCTTCTCCGGCTCGACGCCGTCCAGCCGCGCCAGCGCACGCTCGCGTTTCTTCTTTGCCTCCTCGGCGGCGGCCTTCCGTGCGGCCTTGCGGGCGTCAAGCGACATGGTGGTTACTCAGGAAAGGATGGTCAGGACCGTAGTCCTCAAGGATGCGTCGGCGGACGACGCCGCGGGCCACGGCCCGCTCGATCGCGCACACCTCGGCGATGGTCTTGCCGGTCTTCAGGTTCATGGTCGCCCGACGGCTCCCGAGGTCCGACAGGGCGTAGTTGATCGCGTCGCGCACCTGGCGCGGCAGGGCGTCGAACTCGCGGAAGCTCCAGGGATTGCGCCCTAGCCCGCTGTTGTCGCCGCGATAGCGTTGGGCGCCTTGGGTCCGGGTCATTTGAACAGATCGGACTGAGCGCTGGGCTTGACCTTGCGAGGTTTCGGCACAGCGTAGGTCTTGCTGAAGTCGGGGACGAAAAACCCTAACGCCCCTACGCAAGGCCGGAAGGGTATCGGCTTGGCGTTTCGGATGACGAAGCCGAACTCGCCGACGAACCACGGCGACCGGCTGGCGGCGACACAGTCCACGATCTCAGCCACACCGACGATGCCGCCGGTGGCGAACGTCACGTCGTCCGGAAGCTCGAGCTGGTCATAGGTCACGGGGTGGAGGCCGCCGTCGACGGCGTCCTGCGCCTCGTCGTCATAGCTCTTGCCAGCATGGATCAAAACCGGCCCGCGATATCGCGTGGACCAACCCCGGTTCTCAATGTCCTTGAGGCCGTGGACGATCAGAGCCGCCCAAGGCTGCATGATCGACAGTGCCTTCGTTGGAAGCTCCCTCACTGCCTCACCCCCCGGATCATGTCGTTGAAGTCCTTGAAGCCGCGATCCGGCCAAGTCTCGAAGAACGGGATGCCGCGTTCATCGCAGCGCTGGCGCAGGCGATCGACCTTCTTCGTCACCCCGTCCCGCACCTTCCGGTCGGGATCCCGGTCACGCAGCACGATGACCTTGCCGGCGCACTCGGGCGGCTCGATCTCGGCGAAGTTCCGGCTGGAGCCGACGGCGTATGTCCGCCAATCCGGGTTCAGCAGCGCCCCGGTCCACGCGTCCTCGACCCCTTCGGCATAACAAACCTCGTCCACCACGCCCCTGTCGAAGGCCATCCGCGGCGCCAGGCCGGACTTGCCCCGGCTGATCGGGATCGCGGCGCCCAGCCAGCCGCGCGGCCAGATTTTCTTGGTCGCATGGCCCTTAGCCTTTGCCGCCTTCAGCTGGTCGGACCCGTCGGGCTCCAGGAAGACGCGGTGCACCGCCGCCACCGTCCCATCGTCCAGCAGCAGGCCGGACACCAGGCAGGGGACGATAAGGCCCGTCTCGACGTGCTTCAGGCCCGGATGCGACCGGCACGCCCACGGCATGCGCGGCGCCAGCTCCAGCGGGATGCGCCGGCACTCCCTCAGATAGGTCCAGCCGGGCAGGCCTGGCGCCAGCTCCAGTGCGCCCAGCATCATGGCCTTGGCGCTGCGCCGGTCCTTTTCCTGCCGATCGTCGGCCAGGCGCTGGGCCTTGGCCGTGGTCGCCTCCATTTCGCGGCGCGCCGCGTCCAGCTTGCGGCTGTGCGCCGGGTCCATATGGGTGTGATCACCGACGCCCAGGAACCGCTTGGCCCACGTCAGGGCCTCGGCCTTGGCCGTCCGGTCCACCCGGCCGAAATGGATATAGGCCACCAGGTCCAGCGCATCGCCGAAGTCGCCGGTGGCGTATTCGTCCCAACGCCCCTGCCGGTCGCCGTGCAGCATGATGACGAAGCTGCCCGGGTTCCGGTCATTGCGCGTCGGATTACGCGGGATCAGGGCGCCGTTGATCTTGGCGCCGTCCAGCCCCAGCGAGAGGCAGACGCTTTCGATCCGCCCGGCCAGCATCGTGCTGATCTCGCGCACGGTGATCTCGGCTGGGCGCGGCGCATAGTTGGTGCCGGTCAATAGCCCGCCCTCCCGTTGATCAGGCGCACCAGACGGCGCGCCCGCTGACGGCACAGGGTCAGGGTGTCGCCAAGGTTCCGGGGCGTGCAGGACACCACCAGCACGTGGGCGCCGCCCTCGCGGTCCCAGACCTTCAGCTTCATGTGGACGCCGCCCATCTCGATCGCGGTCGCCAGCCCCCACGGGCTGATCTCCTGACGCATGACGTCGATCTGCAGGCGCTGCGGTTTGGTCAGGTGCAGGGTCACGTCACCGCCTCCCCGCCGTCGTCGTCTTCCCGCTCGGCCTCGGCCGCATCCAGCGCGTCCAGCCAGTCGATCGCCGACTGCGCGACGTACTCCAGCCAGGCGCGAAGCCCGGCGTCCCGGCAGGGGGGGGTAGCGGGGTCATGCCTCACCTCCCGCCAGCTGGCCCAGGAACCGGCGCTCGGCCGCCCACAGGCCGTCGTCGGCCGACTTGGCGCGACGCAGGCGGCCGCGCTCCATCACGGTCTCGCCTTCGTCCTGGTCGTCGCCGTCGCGTGATCGCAAATACCGTTCGGCCGCCTTCTCGACGGCCTGCCGGGTCAGGCCCAGAACCCCGGCCACCACACGCGCGCCGACCTTCCCCACCACCACGGCCAGACTGGCCGCATAGGACCGGGCCGCCTGCTCAGGGGTCGGGGCTCCACCCGCGCCGCCGACCGGTGCGCGCAGCACCTGATCCACGGTCAACCCCCGCTCAGTCGCGGCGAACCGCGCGGCCGCGACGACCACGCCCAGGTCCAGCACGTCCATGGTCACGACGCCGGGGCGGCCGTCGGTCTGGGTCCAGACCTCGACCGCGCGGGCTTTCGGATCGACGCTGATCGCGAACCGCGCCCGGGCGCGCTCCATCCACTGCCGATCGCGTTCGGCCTTGATCCAGTCGGCCAGGTCCGGTCGCACGGCCTCGGGCTCGACGCCGGCCGCCTTGGCCACCTCGAACAGACGCGCCCGCGGCGCACGGCGCCATCCGCCCAGGCTCTGGGGACGGACGCCGACCTTGCGCGCCAGAGGGCGCACCCCGCCCGCGCTCTGGATCGCCAGCCTCAGGCCGGCGTCTCTCTCGATTGCCCCCGACATGGTGTCAGCCCCCAATGTCCCGACGCCGGACCCAGCCCAGCTCTTCGGACGGGACCTCGGGCACAGGCATGGCCATGGCCTGCGGCTCCGGGGTCCGGGGCGTCAGCAGCGCCCGCACCATGGCGGACTTGGCGGTCAGCGCGTCCGCCAGCTGCGCCCGCAGCAGCGCATCGGCGTGGCCGAACGCCGTGCAATCCCAGCGGAACGACATCAGCAGCGCATACTGGCCGACGCCCTTGTACGGCGGCGTCACCGTCGTCAGCCGCCCGGCCGCATTGGCCAGGTCATCCGCGACGTGCGGCATGGTCAGACGCGCGGCCTGGTCAGCATGGGCGCACAGGCCCAGCCATTTCTCGGCGGTCAGGGACACGACGGTCATGCCGCAACCTGCGAGAACGCCGTGCTGTCCGGCCAAAGCACGGCCACATCGACCTCGATCCCGTCAGCCTGGGCTCCGCGAATGACGGCCGGCAGATGCTCAGGCGGAACCGGCGCGGCCGCTGGTCGGCGGCTCAGCCATTTGTAAACAGCGCTCTCGCTGCGCCCCGTCCAGTAAGCGATCTTCGTCGTGCCGATCCGGAGCACTTCCGCCTGAGCGGGGCTGTATTTGCCCTCGTCGGACATTTGACATAACCTCCAGACACAATGTCTGGACGCATGGCTCAAGTGATTTGCGAAACGCGTCAAGGACGCCGTTTGGACAATTCGTCCAAAGGTGTCGGCATGACCGTGGACAATCGCAAACGCGCTGAGCCGGCGACGCCCGAGCTGAAAGCCCTCTTCGATCGCATCTATGGTGCGGGCCGCTCCAATGCTGATCTCGGCCGCCTTCTCGGCGTTGACGGATCGCAGGTGACACGGATCATCACCGGCCGCCGGCAAATCCAGCGCCATGAATGGCGCAAGATCGAAGACTGGCTGGGCGGCTCGCTGCAGGACATCGAGCAGGCCGACGTCGCGATCATGCCCGGCCTTGTTCCGCTCTATGGCTGGGCGGGCGCGTCAAGCGACGAACGGCTGACCTTCGCTGAGCAGACACTGATCGGCGCGGTGCCCCGACACCCCAACCAGGCCAACGTCCGCGGAGCCTTCGCCCTCCGGGTTTCCGACGAAAGCATGGTGCCGCGCTATGAGCCCGGCGAGATCGTTTACGTGGCCCCGAACCAGTGGCCGGCGCGCGAGCAGGACTGTGTCCTGGTGACGGGCGAAGGCTTCGGCTACCTGAAGCGCTTCATCCGCCGGGCGGACGGCGCGGTCACTGTTCACCAACTGAACCCGGACAAGGATCTACAGTTCAAGCTCGACCAGGTTGCGGCGATGCACGCCGTCGTCGGCCGCGGCTAATAGGTCGGCAGCTGCGTCAGACGCACCAGCGCAAAAAGCATCGCGACGATGGCCGCTGAGTCGAGGGTCACGAACACCTTCAGGTGCTTTCGCCACCAGCTGAAGCGGTAGCGCTTGATCGCGAACCCGACCGCCAGCACCAGGTTCGCCGCCATCAATGTCGCGATCCAGACAGCCATGCCGGACTGTCTCATAACGCCTTGACGGCGTGTATAGACACAACGTCTTGACATATTGTCCGAACGCTCTCTTGATCCGCCTTAACAGCGGAAGGAGCGGCCATGGCCGATACGCACATTCACCTAAGCGACAGCGACCTCGACCAGTGGAGGTCGGACGTCCTGTTCGGCGCAACGCCCGGCGACATCGACGCTAACGAGGCCGCAATCGACAGCCTGATTGACTGGCAGCCTGAGCCCGCGACCCGCGCCAGCTTCCCGGTTTTCCTGATCTTCAGCGGCATGGGCGTGGCCTACTTCGCCTGGCGCATCATCGCCTCGCTGGGCGCGTCGGCATGAGCAGCCCTGCCGCGAGCAGCATCCCCAGCATGACCGCGTCAGAGATCGACGACGCCCTGCGGGACGCCACCCTGCCTGGCTCGCGCGCTTTCGCGCACCGCACCCCCACGGGAACCCTGATCGCCCTCTGTAGCCCCGACTTCGACCCGGTCCGCAAGACCGGTCGCATGGTCGGCGCCACAGGCCGCGACGTCCCCGACGCCTTCACCCGCGCACTCGAACGGGCGCGCGGCTCTGTCGACCGCCCTCAACCCAAGGAGAAACTACATTGACCAAAGCCAACAAGGCGGCTCCGCGCCGCATCGACCCCTCCGACCGCGACGGTGACAATAAGCCCGGCGGCTCCCTGCCAGGCAACGAGACTGCGCCGATGCTGGAGCCGGGCCTGTCGGCCATCTTCTTCGCTCTACGCGACGCCGGGATCGAGACGGACAGCGACAAGCCGGATGCCATTCTGCCCGGCGACGTCGCCGCCATGACGCCCGAGCAGCTGGAGCAGGCAAAGGCTTGGGCTTTCGCCGTGGTCGAGGCCCGGGCGGCGGGCGACAACGAACCCGACGCCCCCGACTTCCTCGCCAAGTTTGCTCGCGCGGAGCTGGCCACCGACACCGGCAGCGGCAAAAGCGAGGTGCCCGAACTCCTTCAGAAGATCATGGCGAACGAGGAGCGGATCGAGCCGATCGTCTGGGCTCGCGACGACGCCGCCATTTTCCTCAAGCTCGGCGAAAAGTGGATCGACATCGACCCGAGCCATCCCGAGGCGCTGACCGAAGCCGTCGTCGCCACCTGGACGGATGAACAGGCCCGCGCGGCCGAGGCTTGGGCTGACGCCATGAATGCGTCCGACGGGACCACGGACGAAAGCGGCGAATGGCTGCGCGCCGACGGCTCGCTGATCGAAACGCCGGATCACCTCGACCCCTACCTGTTCGCGACGATCCAACCGCCCGCCGACACCGCTGCGCCAACGTCCTCGGCCGAGGAGATCGCTGCGGGCCTGCCGACGACGGGCCGAACCTTCGCGATCGCCGCTCGCCTCTATGCTCAGGAGGGTTCCCCCGATGAACTGATGGCTGAGGTCGAGCGGCGCGCCACCTCAATCTGGGGACCCTCGGGTTACCGGGTCGAGACACGCCTTGGCGATCTGGTGATCGCACGGGCCAAGACGCCCGATGGCGACGCCCCGCCGTCCACCGACCCCTTGATCGTCTCGGCGGGTGACGAGGACGTGGCCCCCTCAACCCTGATCGAGGCGGCTCAGGAACTGGCGATCGATTACTGGGGTACGGCTGAATACGACGTCGTCTTCAGCGATCCCTGCGCCGTGGCCCGACTTCACCCCGGCGCTGAGCCATGGCCCGATGCCGACCCGACCTTCACCGCCGAAGAGATCGCCGCTGGCCAGACCGAAGTCGTGGAACAGGAAGGCGAGGTCACGGGCACGGCCGCCGACACCGCGACCGTCATCGACAACACCGATCCGCTGACCACGGTCCAGACGGACACCGCCCCGATCGCCGTTCGCCTGCGCGAGCTGAACGTCCTGATCAGCAGCCGCCGCCTCTACAAGAGCCCCGAGGGCTACAGCGCCATCTACGCGCCGCCCTTTATCGAGACGGCCACCGTCGAAAGCTGGATCAAGGCGGGCTTGGCCGAGGACATTCCGACCGGCGGCAACTGCGGCGCCGTGCGGGTCACGGCCGAGGCCCGCTCGCTCGCCACGCGCCTGCGCAACCAGCTGGCGGAGGCGGCGTGATGATCAGCAGGGTGGATCAGGCGCACAGTCGGGGGATCGGCGTCGGCATGGCCATGGCCGCCGCTCTAGTCGCCGAATGGGACGATGTGCGCGCGTCCGAAATCCTCCACGCGGCTGGCCTGACGACGTTCGACAGTCTGCGGGAGGGCGGCGTGGACGAGTACGACATCAAGAAGCTGCGCCACGTCCTGCGGAATATCTCCCAGCGCCGCCGCAACCTCTCCCGTTCGCGCGGCTTCGCGGCCATCGACGCTCTGGCCGCCTGATGCTCCCCCCTGACGTCCTCGACCTGCGCGGCGTCGCCGCCCGGCTGGGCGTCAGCTACGCCATGCTGCAAAGCAGCTGGCGCACCCTTCCCGGCTTCCCGCCCCCCTTCATCGGGGCCGGGAAGGGTCAGCGCCCGCGATGGGCGCTGCAAGCCATCATCGACTTCAAGGCGGGACGCCGCTGGAGCGCGTCAGACGCCGCCCCGGTCGCCCCCTCTCACCAGTTCCCGGTCGCGAACGACGCCGTCCGCGCCCCCGTTTCCGACCCCGTAGCGGCCCTGCTGGCCGCCGCGGGCGGCTGATCCTCTTCAACCCCAAGGAGCCACCATGTCCCTCGTCCCTGACGATGCCCCGCACTCTGTCGCCGCCTTCCTGCGCAAGTTCGAGAAGATGCTGAAGCCTGGCCAGCCATCCTTCGCCCTGATCGTCATGGACGAGGACGGCCAGCCCTATCGCTACACCCACGCCAACCGCACCGGCCTGACCGTCGCCGGCAGCGACCTCCTTTGCGCCGCGATCGAACTGGAGAAACAAGATCCCTGCGCCTGCCCGGGCTGCGATGCCTGGACGGCCAAGGCCCGCCTCGGGCTCACCGCCATGGGCGCCAAGCTCGCGCCGGTGAACTGACCATGGCGCCGCGCAAGGACAAGCGGTGGAAGGACACTGCTGAAACCACGATCGACCCGGGCAACAAGTCCCAGGCGCTCACTCGCGAGACCGCTCCGGAGCGGCTGGCTCTGAAGCGGTTCAGCTGGGACCACGCCACGGCGGCAGGTGACGCCGCCCGATCGGGCCGTTAACACTTCGCCATGACCCGCAAACCCGCCGCCCCGAACAACCTGCGCAACGGCCTGAAATGGCGTGACGGCCGCCCGCGTTGGGAGCCGTCGCCGGCGAACCGCGCCTGCGGCTTCTCCGGCCTCGACCTGCGCGACGCCGAGGGCCGCTGGATGGACCGGGGGGCGGCGACGACGGCGGCCGACGCCCGGACGCTCTGGGCCACCTTCGTGCGCGAGGGCATGCGCGACACAGACGCAGGCGGCAAGGCCCGGTCCCAGCTGCGCCAGGCGCTCGACCTTCTCCCGCCGATGCCGACTGATCCCGAGGCACGCCGGCGGCGCGAGCTGGTGTCGGACCTGATCGAACGCGGGCGCGCCGTGCTTGAAGATCGCGAGCCCGGCGTCACCGCTGCACTCGCGCGCGGTCCCCGCAGCGTGGCGGCCATGGTCGAGGCCTACTTCAACGATCGCGCCCAGCTGACCGGCCTGTCGATCAACAGCCAGGACACCTATCGCCGCCAGTCGAAAAAGCTGGTCGCACGGTTCGGCGAGCGCCGCGCCGACGAGCTGACCCGCGCCCAGATGCGCCAGTGGTATCTCGACCTGAAGGGCGAAACCTCGGTCAGCACGGCCAACCTCGCGCTCGCCGTCGCCGGCGCCATCTTCACCTGGGCGACCTGGCAGGAACCGGCTTGGCTCACGGCCAACCCTTGCTCCAAAATCGGGCGCGAGGGCACGCCGGGCCGCCTCGTCTTCTACACGCCGGAGGAGGAGCTGGCCTTCGTGCCATGGTGCGACGCCAACGGGTTCGCCGATGTGGGCGACGTCTTCACCTTCGGCGTCTGGACCGGCTCGCGTCAGGTGGACGTGTGCGGCATCGACATGCCGGACGTGGAAGGCCGCAAGAGCTGGCGCTTCACGCCCGAGAAGACCAAGCGGAAGGACCAGATCGCCCTGCCCGGCCTACTGCCCGTGGTTCAGGCGCGGATCGCGCGCCGCCGGGCTGAGCTGGACGCCTCGCCGGTCCGCCATCTGAACGCCGAAGCCTTCCTTGTGGACCCGGTCACCGGCCAGCGGCACACCTCCAAGACCATCGGGGCCCGCTTCCGGGACGCCCGCACCGATTTTGCCGCTTCAGGGCTCGCTGGAGCCGGCATCAGCAGCAAGATGCTCAAGGACACCCGCAAGACCTGCGTCACCCGTCTGTGGGCCGCTGGCGTCGATCTGGAGCGCATCGCCACGTGGGGCGGCTGGTCATTCGAGAGCGTCGGCGAGATCATCCGCAAACACTACCTGTCCCTGCTGGACGACGGCGCGGCCGACACAGCCGAGAAGCTGGAAACCTGGGCGAAGACACAGGGCCTGGCCCTTTCCGCCTGAGAACAAACCCGCACCGAAGTCGGACGTCCGACTTTCCCGAAGTCGGAAACAGCGTCTGAAGTCGGACGCCACCTCCGCCGTCATTGGGTTCTAGCCCAGCTCAGTAACAAACAGTGGCAACACGAAGTTATGGCCGCGCCGGGCAGGTCGAACCGCCCGGGGCCTGCAGATCGATGCAACGGCCATCCAGTCCGGCCGGCGTCTGGACCCCCGCAATGGGCGCCAGCGTCGGGGCGATGTCGATGGTGCGGATGGGCAGGAAGCGCTCCTGCCCCTGTGCGCCGGGCCACCAGAAGATGATCGGCACCCGGCGATCAAAGTCCCAGGGCGTCCCGTGGTTGGCGATGGTTCCGCCGACCCGCCCGCCCGCGACGACATTCTCGGCCAGGGCCATGATGATGTCGGGCGAACGGCCCGCCACCGTCGACAGCCGCATGCGCTGGCGCACGGTCATCAGGTCCGGTGTCAGATCGGCGGGCGGCAGCGGCTCGGCCAGCAGGACATCCCGGTCCTCGGCGAACGCCACATCCGGGTTGGCCCGCAGCAACGGCACGGCGGCGGCGACGACGCGGGCGCGCACGGCCTCGGGCAGCCCCTTCTGGTCCTTGTCGCCGACCACCAGCCCACTGCCGCCGGACGACAGCGGGCCATCGGCCAGACCGAACTGGCCCTTCAACGTCTCATTGATCGCGGCCAGACGGCGCGCATCAAAGCGACGCGCTTGCGGATAGCCCCGCACGGCCAGCCGTTCGACGAAGTCCGAGCCGCCGTGGTCAGCGGTCAGGACCACGATGCTGTCACGGGGCAGGCGCTGCAGGAACTGGCCCAGGGCCGCGTCCAGCCGGTACATCTGCTCGCACATCTCCGGCCCCTGGGTGCCGAAGGCGTGGCCGATGCGGTCCGTGCCCGACAGGCTGACGCCCAGCATGTCGACCACGCCCCGGCGCCCGAGCTGCTGCGTCTCCAGAAGATCGGCCGCAGCCTCCAGCGTCAGCTCGTCCAGCAGCGGCGAGGTATCGAGCTTGAAGCCCTCCGGCGGCAGATCGGAGTGCAAGGTCCGGCCGTTGATCGTCCAGTCGCCGGTCAGGCGGCGGCAACCCTCGTGGGTGTAGGTCCACGACGGCGGCGTCGCGCGCAGTCGCGCCGCGATCCGGGCGTTCAGCGCCGCCACCGGGGCCAGTCGGCCTTGCGGCGTCTGGCCGGGCTCGACATAGGTCGTGAACCCGAAGCCGTCGGTGTACCAGAAGGCCCCGTCGCCGCGATGGCCGTTCAGGTTGATCGCCCCGCGATCCTTGCCCGAAACGGCGTAGACCCGGCTCTGCGGACTGGCGGTCTTCAGCCAGTCAGCCAGGGTCGTGGCCTGAAGCTGTTCCGGACCGACCACGCCGTTGTCGGTGGTGTCGTCGCCGTGGGCCAGGTGGTTTTGCGGGGCGAACAGGCAATAGACCTCCTTGCCGGTCGCCGGATCGATCCAGTCATTGGCCGGAATGCCCGTGCGCGCGGGGTTTACGCCCGACAGCACGGTCGAGTGTCCGGGGCAGGTTTCCGTGACGCCGTGCTGCTGGAAGCCATTGGCGTGGACCCGGCCCTCCCGGGCCAGGGTCGCCAGACCGCCCGTGAAGTCGTCCCGGTGCTGGTTGAACAGATTGGCGCTGAACTGGTCGATGACGATGGTCACCACCAGCGTCGGGCGGGTGGTCAATTCCGTGACCGGGGCCGCGACCGGCGCGGCCTGCGCCCCACCCTTCGGCAGCCAGTTCTGAACGGTGCTGCACCCCCCGAGCGCCAGCAGGGCGGCGGCGGCGGCGAAGGTCGTACGGACTCGGATCACGAAAGCATCTCCTGCAGTCGCAGTCGCCTAACGCTCCAGCGCGACAGCTCTGCGACAGGCGCGGACTGCTACGCCCCGACGCCGGAGAAAACCACCCTCAGATCGCCCGCCACGCCGCAACGAAAGCACGAGCCCGATCACCGACCTCGGCCGCCGTCATGCCCGGCTTGAAAAGCGCACCGCCGATCCCGAACCCCGATGCTCCCGCCGCATGCCAGGTCGTCAGCGTCTCCGGCGTGACACCGCCGACGGCGTACAGCCGCTGGCTGGCCGGCAGCACTGCGCGCAGCGCCTTCAGCCCCGCCGGACCGGCGATCTCGGACGGGAACAGTTTCAGGACCTGGGCCCCGGCCTTCAGGGCGGCGAAGGCCTCGGTGGCGGTGAAGACGCCGGGCATGGACAGGGCGCCGACGGTCACCGTCTGGCGGATGACATCGGCGTCGGCGTTGGGCGAAATGATGATCTGGCCACCCGCCGCCACGACCTCGCGTACGGCCTCCGGGGTCAGGACCGTGCCCGCCCCGACCATAGCCCGGTCCCCCAGCGCATGGCGCAACAGACGGATGCTCTCCAGCGGCCGCGGCGAGTTCAGGGGCACTTCCAGACAGGTGAAGCCGGCAGCCAGCAAGGCCTCGCCGACCTCGACCGCCTCTTCGGGCTCCAGACCGCGCAGAATCGCCACCAGCGGCAGGGCGTCCAGCTGATCCAGAAGAACCGTCGTCATCGCATCGCCTCCCAGGCCCGCCACAGCCCGACGGCGGTCGCCGCCTCTGCGTCGGCCACCACAACATCCTCAACCCCGGAGATCGCCAAAGCCACGCGATAGCGCTCCGCCAGCGCCGGCGCGCCGAGCACGGCGATCCGTCCGGTCAGTCCGTCCCTGGCCTCGCCCGCGATCTCGGCGCCGATCAGAACGCCCGACAGATAGTCGCGCATCCCGCTCGCCGATACTCGACCCGCCAGCATTCCCACCCGACCGGAGAACAGGCTTTGGCCGAGGGGGCCGTCTTCCAGACCGATGCGAACGCCCGCCTCGAACGCCTCGGCGTCGGTCCCGGCGGCTCCTCCCAGGAACGACGGGCTGAGGCTCAGGGCGGCGAAGACCTCGCCGGTCATATGGGTGCGAAAGTCCACGATCCGCCCGCCGTCCAGTCGGGCCCACTTGCTATGGGTGCCCGGGGCGACGACGTGGTCGAAGCCGTCAGCGAGACCCAGAAGTTGGGTCTCTTCTCCGCGCATGACGTCGTCCAGACAGCCGTCACGCCAGACGGCCACGCCCGGCAGGATGCGCACTTCCGGCGCATCGACGGGATGAACGGCACAGGCGGCGATATCGGCGACGCTCGCCGGGCAGGGCGCATAAGGGGCTTCCAGCCACCGACCGCGCGCCCCGGCCATCCCGCACACCACCACCGGCAGGTCCTCCGCCAACCAGTCCGCGGCGACCTCGGTCAGGACGTCGGCGAACTGCCCGGACGTCAGCGTGGTCGCGCCGCGAGGGTCCGCACGGCGGTCGAGCACCCGCCCACCCTCGCCCATGCGGAAGACCCGCAGATTGCTGGACCCCCAGTCCCCGCCGATCAGAACA
Organism: Brevundimonas sp. AVps31; assembly: GCF_058681355.1. Lineage (NCBI taxonomy): Bacteria > Pseudomonadati > Pseudomonadota > Alphaproteobacteria > Caulobacterales > Caulobacteraceae > Brevundimonas > Brevundimonas sp. AVps31. The sequence goes on from NZ_CM178736.1 coordinate 226,249, forward strand.
GTCGCGTCGCTCATGGGAACGGGAGTAGCGAAAAAGGAACGGCGCGGCGATGACCGCCGCGCCGATAAAGGTCACGACCCGGCATTCTAGGGAGACCGCCGGGTCGCCACGATCGGCTGAAGGAATGGTCGAAGGGTTGGGCCAGACGACAGTTCAGCAGCGATCGCGTTTTCACCAGTGCGAATATGCTTCATGGGTGACAAACCCGTCAAGCTCATTCTAGATAGCGCTAACATTCCGACACAGAAGCGGTTTGAGGAAACATGACGGACGGTAAAAGCGGACTGACACGCAGGCAGGCCGCCGCCCTGGCGGCATCGCCCCTGTTGATGGGGGCGGCCTTGCCCGAGCCGGTCCCGGCCTACCGTTGGCGCAATGTGAAGGTCGGCGCCGGCGGCTTCATTCCCGGGATCGTCTTCAGCCGCGTCGAGCGCGATCTGGCCTATGCCCGGTCGGACATGGGCGGGGCCTATCGTTGGGATTCCGGACTGTCGCGCTGGCTGCCGCTGCAGGACGATACGCCGATCGGCAGTGACTTCGGCGTCGAAAGCATCGCGCCGGATCCGGTCGATCCGAACGTCGTCCATGCCGCCGTCGGCGTCAGTCGCAACGAACCAGCCGCCATGCTGCGCTCCGGGGATCGCGGGACGACGTGGCGGCGCACGCCCGTCGACTTCCGCATGGGCGGCAACGAGGATGGACGCGGCCTGGGCGAGCGGCTGGCTATCGACCCCAACGACACCCGCATCCTCTACTTCGGCTCGCGCCACGACGGTCTGCAACGCAGCATCGACGGCGGCCTGACCTGGCGGCGGGTGGAAAGCTTTCCCGTCCGCGGACAGGCGGTGAGCCGGAATGGACCGACGCATGGCGGCCTGTCCTTCGTGATCTTCGATCCGGCCAGCGGAACCGCGGGCGCGGGATCACGCACCATTCTGGTCGGCGTCGCTGACACGGGCGGGCCGCGCCTGATCCGCTCCACCGACGCGGGCGTGACATGGGCGGCCGTGGACGGCGGCCCCCGTCCCGACCTGTCGGCGGCCAAGGCCGAGCTGGACGACCGGGGCGTCCTGTTCCTGACCTGCACCCTCGGCATCGGTCCGAACGGGGTCACCGACGGACAGGTCTGGCGTCTGGACACCCGGACCGACGCTTGGCGCGACATCACTCCACCCCGCCCCCTCGGCGGCTTCATGGGCGTCGCGATCGACCGGACCAAGCCCGGCGTCGTCATGGTCTCGACCCTGAACCGCTGGCAGCCCGGCGACACCCTGTGGCGCAGCACCGACGACGGCCAGACATGGACCAGCCTGCGGGAGCGGGCCCGACGTGACGTCCGCGCCACCCCCTATCTCTACTGGGGCAATGACGAGCCCGACTTCGGCTGGTGGATCGCCGCCCTGGCCATTGATCCGTTTGATGGCGAGCGAGTCGTCTACGCGACCGGGGCCACCGTCTACGCCACGACGCGGGTCTCAGAGGCCGACCGACACGCGCCGACAGACTGGACGCCGTGGGTCGAGGGGATCGAGCAGACCGCCGTCATCACCCTGGTCAGTCCCCCGACGGGGCCGAAGCTGCTGACCGGCTTCGGCGATATCTCGGGCTTCGCGCATGAGGATCTGGACCGCTCGCCCGACCTGCAGTTCACCACCCCGGTGTTCGCCAACACCAACCAGATCGACTACGCCGGGGGGGCTCCAAACATCGTGGTGCGCAGCGGCACGCCGCACGAGGGCGTCGGCTCAGGCGGACACGACGGCTCGACCATCGCCTGGTCCGAAGACGCCGGACGCAGTTGGAAGCCGCTGGGGCGTCCGCGCCCGACCGGGACGGCGGAAGCCTCGTCGAACCCGCGCATGGACCTCTATCGGGACGCACCGATCACGGTGACCGCCGACGGATCCACCTTCGTGCTGGCGACACCCCGCGTCGTCTGGTCGGACGACAGGGGCGCCGGCTGGCGACCCTCGCAGGGCCTGCCCCTTCTGCTCCGGCCTGTCGCGGACCGGGTCGACCCCCAGTTGCTCTACGCGCTCGACTTCTCGAACGGCGGCTGGTTCGTCAGCACCGACGGCGCGCGCAGCTTCGTGTCGATCGCCAGCCGGGGCCTGCCGAACGACCTTAACGCCGACCGGGTCACCTGGCGCGAACAGTCCTGGCCGCTGAAGGCGACGCCGCGTCACGAGGGCGACCTCTGGTTCGTCTCCCACGGCGGCCTGTTCCGCAGCCGCAACGCCGGGCAGACGTTCGACAGGGTCGCCTCCGACCTGTCGGTCGAGATGCTGGACTTCGGTCGCGCCCCGCCCGGACGGACCTACCCCGCCCTGTTCGCCATCGGCACGCGCGGCGAGGTGCGCGGGGTCTGGCGCTCGGACGACGAGGGCGTCAGCTGGGTCCGGGTCAACGACGCCCGGCATGAATACGGCCGCCGTTTCCGCGCCATCGCGGGCGACCCCCGGATCTTCGGCCGGGTCTATGTCGCCACCGACGGGCGAGGCGTGGTCTATGGGGAACCGGAGGGACAATCGTGAGCAGCACCCGGCGCACGCTTCTGAAGGCCGGCCTCGCCGCCTCCGCCCTGCCGGTTGCCGGCTGCGCGACCGTGCCCGGCGCGGCGGGCGCGGGCCCGTTCAAGCCGACGTGGGAGTCGCTGATCGCGGGCTACACCGCCCCCGACTGGTTCCGGGACGCCAAGCTGGGCATCTGGGCCCACTGGGGGCCGCAATGCGTGCCCGAGTTCGGCGACTGGTACGGCCGCCAGATGTATATACAGGGCAACCCCTTCTACGACCACCACCTGGCGAACTACGGCCACCCCAGCGAGACCGGGTTCCTGAACATCATCGGCCAGTGGAAGGCCGAGGCGTGGCGGCCGGAAGAGCTGCTGGACCTCTATGAGGCGGCGGGCGCCCGCTACATCGTCGCCATGGCCCAGCATCACGACAATCTGGACCTGTTCGACTCGAAGCATCACCCCTGGAACAGCACCCGCGTCGGGCCGGGCAAGGACATCGTGGGGACCTGGGAGCGACTGGTGCGCGCGCGCGGCCTCCGCTTCGGCGTCAGCAACCACGGCGCCCACGCCTGGCACTGGTGGCAGACGGCCTATGGCTATGACGCCGAAGGGCCGCGCGCCGGCCGCCGCTATGACGCCGCCACCCTGACCCGCGCCGACGGCGCCGGAACCTGGTGGGAGGGGCTGGACCCTCAGGAGCTCTACACCGGCCCCACCTTCGCCCCGCCCAACGGCATCGGCTCCATCGCGGAGATGAACGCCTGGCACGACGCCCGCGACGGCCAATGGATCGAAAGCCCGCCGGAGACCAACCCGGCCTTCACCCGCTCATGGGTGGCGCGCCAGAGGGATCTGGTCGACCGGTACAAGCCGGACCTGGTCTATTTCGATAACTACGGCCTGCCGCTGGGCCAGCATGGGCTGGACGCCACGGCCTATCTCTACAACGCCTCGCTGGCATGGCGCGGCGAACTGCCGGTCGTGAACGGCAAGCGGCTGGAGCCGGAGAAACGGCGCGGCATCGTCGAGACGGTCGAGCGCGGCTTCAACGACAGCCTGATGCCCGAGCCGTGGCAGACCGACACCTGCATCGGCGACTGGCACTACAACCGCAGCCGGTTCGAGCACCACAGCTATGTCCCGGCCAAGAGCGTGGTCCAGCGGCTGTGCGACGTCGTCTCGAAGAACGGCAACCTGCTGCTGAACATTCCCATGCGTGGCGACGGCTCCATTGACGCCGACGAGCGCGCCATCCTGACCGATCTGGCGGCATGGGTCCGGGTCAACGGCGAGGCCATCTTCGAGAGCCGGCCCTGGCGAATCTATGGCGAGGGCCCGACGGCGGTCGTGGCGGGCATGCATGGCGAGGGCGGAGCCCGCCCTTGGACGGCGCAGGACATCCGTTTCACCGCCCGCGCCGGAACGCTGTACGCCCTCGCGCTGGACTGGCCCGAGGACGGCAAGATCCACATCCGGGCGTTGGGCCGTCAGGCGCTGGACGGACGCGCGGTCGAGCGCGTCGAGCTGCTGGGCGGCGGCGCCCTGCCCTTCACTCAGTCGGCGGACGGCCTGAGCATCGACCTGCCGACCGACCGGGCCGTCGCCTTCGTGCCCGCCTTCCGCATCCGGGGCGCCGGCCTCGTCTAGCGCACCGGCAGTTCGAACGGCACGGCGGGCAGGTTGTCCGGGCCGTACAGGTTGCAGACCGGGCTGTCCGCCCAGCAGAAGCGCACGAAGGCCGCCTGCGGCGCCGTCAGCCAGACGGTCGCACCCTGAACCGCACCCGGGGTGAAACGGCAGACCTTGTCCTGATCGCACACCTCGAAACCGACCGCGTCGTCCGCGCTCAGCGTCACCAGTCCCGTGCCCGCATGGGCGAAGTCGATGCGGATGCGGTCGCCCTCACGCACCGCGCTGACCGGCGACGGCGATTGCGCCACCGTCGTGTCGCCCGCCAGACGCCGGGCCTCCAGCGCCAGCCGGCGGCCGACCTCGCGCTTGTTGGTCGGGTGAATGTCGTAGCGGTCGCCGATATCGATCGCGACGGCCAGACCCGCGCGCGGATCGGCTTCGACCACCTCGCGCTGCACATCCCGCAGCTCGGCCCAGCTCGACCCGTGCGGCTCGCTCCAGGCCGGTCCGAAATTGGCCAACTGGACGACCAGGAAGGCGGCCTGCGGAGTCTCGAACCGCGCGCGCCAGTCGGCGATCAGGCCGGGCAGCAGACGGCTGTAGCCCGCCGGATCGCTGGTGTTGGACTCGCCCTGATACCAGGCGAAACCGGTCAGGGCGTAGGGCCCCAGTCCGGCGACCATGCCGTTGTAGAGGGTGGTGGTGCCGCTGCCGCCGATCCACGGCGCGCGGGGCGGTCCGGGCAGGCTGCTCATCTGCGCCGAGGTCCTGAACCGCCAGGGCGCGGCCAGCGACACGACCGAGCCATCGGCCAGTTCGACCCGCTTGGCCTCGGCCGGGCCCCACATGCCGCCGCCGCCGCCGAGGTCGAGCACGCCGACGGCGATCACGTTGCGACCGGGGCGTAGCACGCCCGCGGGGATCACATAGCCGCGCGGCGTGTCCCAGCCCTGCGCGCCGCCGACACGGTGTCCGTTGACGAAGACGGCGTCCATGTCATCGACCGGTCCGAGGCTGATCTTCGCCTCGCCTCGCGCCTGCTGCCGGGTCAGTTGGATGGAGGTCCGATACCAGCCCGTTCCGTCGTAGTTGCCGAGGGTCGGTCCGGCGGTTTCCCAGAAGCCTTCCGGCTGGGCCAGGACCCAGCCGCTGTCGTCAAAGCGGGCGTCGGTCCAGGGAATGGTCTCCTTCAGCCCGGGCTCATTGGTGCGCCACCACTGCTCGGACACCCGGTTCCAGAAGGCCGCGCCGTTGTCCGGCGAGGCATCGTAGGCGGACAGCATTTCCAGGGCTTCGGCATAGTCGCCGGCGCGCCGCAGCGAGGCTTCGCTCAGCCAGTCCTCGATGATCGACCCGCCCCACGAGGATGAGATCAGGCCGATCGGAACCTGCTGCGTCCGGCGCAGCTCCTGCCCCATGAAATAGCAGGCGGCGCCGAAGTTCGGCGTGGTCGCGGGACCCGACGCCTGCCAGACGCTGCCCGCCGGCAAGGCGCGGTCATCGCTGTGCGACAGGCTGCGGCGACCGACCAGCAGCAGGCGCAGGTTCGGGTCAGCGGAGTTGGCGACTTCGGTTTCGGCGTTGGTGACCTGCCGCAGGCCGAACTCCATGTTCGACTGGCCCGAGCACAGCCAGACATCGCCGATCAGGATGTCGTTCAAGGTCTGGGTCTGCTGCGCTGACTGAGCGGTCAGGACATAGGGACCGCCCGCCGCCGGGGGCGTAATATTCGCCCGCCAACGCCCGTCCGCCCCCGCCGTCGCCTGTGCCGTCTGCGCGCCCAGCGTTACCGACACCGTCGCGCCGGGGGCCGCGACGCCCCAGACCGGGACCGGTCCGCCGCGCTGCAGGACCGCATGATCCTGGAACACATCCGCCATCAAGGGCGCGGAAACCGGAGCGGGAGTCTGGGCCTGCGCCGCCCCCGCCGCCAGCATGAAAGCGAGAGCCAGCGACCCCGACCGCAGCACCATAACCCGTCTCCTGACTAGCGGCGGCGAACCTGAACCGCCGCGCCCGTGTACTCAACCACCTGACCGTTGGCCGCATCCCAGTCCAGCGCCGAACGGTTGGCGCCGTTGATGAAGCGGACGCGGAAGGTGCGGGCGGCCGGCATGCCCGGATAGGCGCCTTCGCGGGCCCCGATGGTCAGCACGCCCGACCGTTGGTCCCACCGCAGCGGGATGCGCGAGAACTCGCCCCGCTCGTAGCCGTAGGTCGTGCCCGCGTCGTCGTAGAGATCGAAGCTGCCGTCGGCGCCCTGATAGACGGTCAGGGTGATCGGCCCGTCCAGCTTCTCGGCGGTGTATTGCACCTGCGGACCGGTCGGCAGGATCGAGCCCGCCCGGACATAGACCGGGATGCGCTCCAGCGGCGCATCGACCGTGACCTCACGTCCGCCCGCCAGTTTGCGGCCGGTGTACAGGTCGTACCAGTCGGCGCCGGCGGGGAAGTAGACGCTGCGGCTGCGGGCCCGGTATTCGTGCACCGGCGCGACCATCAGCGACGGCCCCAGAAGATACTGGTCGTTGATATCCAGCACCTTGCGGTCGGCGGCGAAGTCCATCGCCAGCCCGCGCATGATGGTGGCGTCGCGATGCCAGGTGTCGCCCGCCAGGGTGTAGATGTACGGCATCAGGCGATAGCGCAGACGCATCTGATCACCGAAGGCGGCGTACAGGTCCGTGCCCGGCTCGGCCAGATTGTAGACCTCTCGCAGCGGGAACTCGCCGTGCGAGCGGAAGATCGGCGAAAACGCGCCGAACTGGAACCAGCGCAGGTTCAGCTCTTCCCACTCGGCCTTGTTCTCGGGCGTCATGCCCGCCGGGTTGGAATAGCGCGCCTCGACCGCGAAGCCGCCGATGTCGTGGGTCCAGTTGGGCAGACCCGACAGGCCCGCGTTCACCCCCGCCGAGACCTGCTCGCGCAGGTCATCCCAGCGCGCCACCACGTCGCCGGACCACAGGGTCGACCCGGTGCGCTGCAGACCACCCCAGGCCGAACGGGTCAGGATGTAGGTGCGGGTGTCCGGCTGTTCGGCGCGGAAATGCTCATAGACGCCCTGGGCGTTCACCAGCGGGTAGGAGTTGAACACCAGCGCGCCCGGACCGGCGGCGGTCGGTCCCGCCCGCAGGGTGCGTTCGGGGATGTCGAGATTGGAGTGCATGTCCGGCTCGACCGAATCCAGCCACCAGCCGTCGAAGCCCATGCCCTTGAAGCTGTCCGAGATCTGGCGCCAGTACAGGTCCCGCGCGGCGGGCAGGTAGGCGTCATAGAAGCTGTTGGCGTAGCCGGGTCCGACCCAGTCGCGCGCGCCCATGTCGACGTTGCGCGTGTACATGCCGCCGATGGCTTCGAGCTCCTTGTAGTGCTCGGTCGTCGGATAGAATTTCGGCCAGACGGAGATGATGATGTTGGCGTTCAGGTCGTGAACGTCCTTCACCATCTGCGCCGGATCGGGGAAGCGGGCGCTGTCGAACTGGTGCGAGCCCCAAGCGTTTTCCGGCCAGTAGAACCAGTCCTGCACCACGTTATCGATCGGCAGGTTCAGTTCGCGATAGCGCCGGACGGTATCCACGACCTCGGCCTGGGTGTTGTAGCGCTGACGGCTCTGCCAGAAGCCATAGGCCCAGCGCGGCAGCATGACCGCCTTGCCGGTCAGACCGCGATAGCCGGCCTGCACCTGATCCAGAGTGTCGCCCTGGATGAAATAGTAGTCGAGATCGGTCCCGGCCTGCGACCACAGCGACAGGGCCTGCTGGTCCTGCTCCGCCTGCGGATCGAGGTGGCGCAGGGCGATGTAGCCGTCGCCGGGGATCCATTCGACCTTGATCGAGACCTGACGGTTGGCCGGCAGCTCGACCTCGAAGTCGTGGAACCACGGGTTCCAGTTCTGGCGCCAGCGGTCGATGCGCAGCTCGCCATCGATCCAGACGCGGGCGTAGTTGGACGAATAGAGTTTGAACTTGTGCACGCCCGCATGCGGCGTCTCGATGGTGCCCTCCCAGGTGACGCGCACGCCTTCCTGACCCGAGCGACCCATGTCGCCGACCTGGGTCGGTTGATTGGGCTGCAGCTTGAAGCCTTCCGGCCAGCGCTGCTGGTCACGGATGAACTCGTAGTTCACCTCATGCTCCTGCCGCTGGACCTTGAGCTCGTCGTTCTGGAAATAGCTGGCGGTCAGGCCGCCGAAACGGCCCGTGGCGTCGCGCAGGATCAGCCGCTGGTCCAGCATCCCGTACTCGCGCGGGTCGCCGAAGCGGGTGATGGAGTTGTTGTCCCACAGCAGGCCGTAGCCGCCGGTCGAGGCAACGAAGGGGATGCCCACGTCGATGTTGTGCTGGGCCAGTTCGACGTCATGGCCGCGGTAGTTGGCGACCCCCTGCTGATGCTGCCCCAGGCCGTAGAAGGCGTCGTCGGCGCCCGGTTCGAACACCTGGCGGACGGTGTTGTAACGGTGCGAGCCGTTCTGGTCCTCGATGGTGACGGGCGCGATCTCGCGACCGTTCGCGCGCTCGGCCAGGATCACCTGACCCGACGGATCGAGGAAACGCACGGCGCCGGTCGCCAGCGAAACCTCGGCGGTGACCTCGGCGGCCTTGACCAGGACCACGTCGGCCCGTTGCTCGACTTCGAAGCCCGTGGCCTGCGGCGTGGCGGTGACCATCAGGCTGGGCGGGGCCTCGAAGCTGTCGTCCGGCGATGCGGTGACGCGGATGGTGCGCGGGCCATAGACCTGCAGCCGCACCGCCCGGGCCTCGCCGCTGGTCGGGACGACGATGACGCCGTCCGGCAGGCGCTGCACCCGGTCGGGTACGGCCTGCTGGAGCATCGGCGTGGCGAAGGCCGCGACCGGCGCCCCCGCGGCCAGAACCAGCGCCATGGCGGCGGACTTCAGGAGACGGGTTTGGGTCATGGATTTCACTCGTAACGTCGTCGGTCAGTAGGTCGCGGTGATCACGCGCAGCAGGCGCGGGCGATCCGTGAAGTTCAGGCCATAGTCTGTCTGGTCGCCGTTCCAGATGCGTTCGAACACCCAGTTCTGGCGATCGTCGAAATGGCCTTCCTCGACACGCAGCACCATGCGGCGCTTGCCGTCGGTCGAGGGCTTGGCGTTGAAGTCGATGCGGGCGCGATAGCCGGTGACGATGAACTCGCCCGGTGCGATCTCGGCGAAAATCGCGCCGCCGTTCGGCTTCCCGGTACCGGGCACCTCGTCCTGCGGTCCCAGCCAGGTCCATTCCGGCTGACCGAACTGCCAGCGGCGATAGCCCACGGTGGCGGTCCATTCGCCGAGGTCCACCGTCTGCGAGGACCGGTCGTCCGGCTCGGACACGCCGTGCACCTTGCCCTCGAAGGACAGGCGGGCCCAGACCCGCTGCCACGGGGCGACGAGGCGGTAGGCCTCGCGCAGCGGCGTCAGCGTCTCCTCGGTCACGGCCTGGGAGCCGAGCGGATAGTTGGCGTAGCCGGTGTAGTCGATGCCGAACGGCGAATAGCCGATCCCGCCGCGCCCCAGCACCGAAAACAGGAAGCGCGCGTACGGGCGGTCATTTCCGGTCTCGGCGACGAACAGGGCGTTGTCGCTCCGCCCGTACCGGTCGAGATGGGCCTCATAGGTGCGTGACGGGCGGTCGTAGATGTCGGGCGCCAGCAGATCGATGGCCGGCGCCGCGGCCTGCCAGACCTCGATCACGTTCCAGGTGGGGCCGCCGGAGGCGTAGCTGCTGGGGGCCTGGTGCTCGATCGGGTTACGCAGGGCCGCATTGACGTACATCGGCAGAGGATAGACGGCCTTCCCGGCCGCGGCGATCTCACCGACATAGGAGCCGATCGCCCAGGCATGGAAGAACTCGTCGGCGTCGGCTCCGAACACCTCGCTCCAGGCGCCGGGCGCCTTGCCCAGCCGGGTCAGCAGGGCCTGCGGCACGGGGCCGTCGAAGAGCGCCTGAGCCTCGGGGCCGAAGTCGCGGACCGAACCGTAGGTGCCGGTCTCGTTCTCCGGCTGGACCATGATGACCGTATGCTCATCACCGTCGATCCGCCGCAGATGGGTCATCAGCGCGACGAAGGCCCGCTTGTCCGCCTCCAGCGTGGTGCGCGAGTGCGGCGACAACGCATACGAGGCGGCGCCGTCGGCGTGCCTCAGAAGCGGGAAGCGGTCCGGGTTCAGCTTCACCCAGGCCGGCGCGTATTTCGGGGCCGTGTTCTTCCAGGTCGCGAACCACAGCAGCACCAGCCGGACATTGTTCCGACGGGCCTCGGCGACGACATGGTCCACGAAGCTGAAGTCGAACCGGCCTTCGACCGGCTCGATCTGCTCCCAGGCGATCGGGACCTGAACCGTGTTGGCGCCGACGTAGGCGATCGCGGGCCAGGCCTCGGCCAGCGGGGCCGGATAGTTGGAGGAGTTGTTGACCTGGGCCCCCAGGATCGTGAACGGCGAGCCGTCGACGATCAGGGCATGATGGCCGTCCTGATGCGCCACATGGGGCAGGCCGGACTGGGCTTGAACCGCGCCCGCCGCCGAAAGGGCGAACAGGGTCGCCGCAACCCTGGTCAGGCGCGCGCAGGCAGAGAATACGCTCACTGTCTTTTTCCCCGGAGATTGGGCGAACTGAGGGAAGGGCCCACCGCCGGGCCCTCCCCTCGCCCGTTCGATCAGAAGGCCGCGCGGAGCACGATCGCGACACGGCGATCCGTGTCGACCCAGTTGTACGGGGCCTTGCGCGTCTCGTTGCCGACCTTGAGCACTGTGCGCTCATTCAGGATGTTGGTCGACTGGATGCCGATCTTCAGGTCATCAGTGATGCTGTAGAAGACCGAACCGTCAAGCTGACCGAAGTCGCTGGCCCAGACCGGCGCGTTCACGTTCGCGGCCGAGGTGGTCAGCAGGTATTCTTCGCGCCAGTTGTAGGCCAGTCGGGCCGAGATGCCGAAGCGTTCGTACAGCAGGGCCGCATTGTAGCTGGTGCGCGACATGCCTTCGAGCGGCAGTTGCTCGCCCGACGCGGTGTTCTGCAGCGGATCGAGGATGTTCTGGCTGGTGTTCCGACCGCCGCTGCTGTCGATGTAGGTGAAGTTGCCCTGCACCCCGAAGCCGCTCATCCAGCCCGGCAGGAAGTCGAAGAACTGCTGATAGGCCAGTTCGAAGCCATCGACCGTGCCCTCGTCGCCGTTCACGTAACGGGTCATGAGGAAGTCGTAGGTGACGCCGGCGTTGGTGAACGACTGGGTCTCGGTGCCGGTGAAGATGTAGTCGGTGATGTCCTTGTGGAAAGCGGCGAACGTCACGCTGCCGGTCGGCGCGAAATACCACTCCAGGCTGAAGTCGTAGTTGGTCGACTTGATCGGATCCAGCGCCGGGTTGCCCCCGATGCCGGTAAAGGGCGCGACATCATCCAGGGTGTAGCCATCCGCCTCGAAATTGATCGACAGGTTGGTGAACGGCTGAAGCTGGTACATCTCCGGCCGAACCATGGCGCGGGAGACGGCGAAGCGGGCCTGCAGGTCATCCGTCAGGAAGACGCGCAGGTTCAGGCTGGGCAGGATGTCGGTGTAGCTGTGATCGACAGCGGCGCCGTCCAGCGACCCGCCCGTCGCGAAGGTCTGGGCCCGGTTGAAGGCCGTGCAGTCCGCGGCGGGGAAGCCCGGAGGCGGACAGGCCCCGGTGATGACCGGAAGGGTGGTGATCGTATTGGTCTGGGTATTGGTGCGAACCACCCGCACGCCGACATTGCCGTCGAACCGGCGACCGAACATGGACTCGTCGCCGCCGAACCGGGCGTAGACATAGCCGGCCTCGGTCTTTTCGGTCAGCTCCGTGATGCCGCCGTTGCCGCCGCCCAGGCGATAGCTTTCGTAGTCGTCCGACAGCGGCGCCCAGCCCCAGCCCGAACTCTGCGTGTTGCGCAGGATGTCATAGGCATTGGCCGTCCCGCCGTTGACCAGGGCGGCGGTCGGGAACCAGGCCACGCCGGGGACCGGCGCGTCACCGCGGAAGAAGTTGGTGAAGCTGAACAGTTCCGATGCGCCGGGCAGACGCGGATCCTGGGTTCCACCCGGGTAGCCCGTGTCGTCCAGATAGACCACCGCGCCGCCGCCGTTGCCCCAGTACTGGTTGGACAGCAGCCCCCAGTTATAGCCGGTCTGGCGGTTGGTGTAGTCCTTCTCGGTGCCGCGAACACCGAGGGCGACGGATTTCCAGAAGCCGTCCTCCTGGAAGGTGTAGGTGGCGTCCAGACGGCCGGCCAGTTCGTCAGCCTCATTGTCCTCGATGTGATCCATCGCGGCCGCCCACCAGTAGGTGGACTGGTCCGTCTGGGTCCCGCCGGTGGAGGTCACGGTCGGCAGATCGCCATCGATGGTGATGGTCAGGTCCGGACGGTTCGCCAGCTGGGTGAAGGCCGTCATCGAATAGATTTCGGCCGTCGACTTCACATACTGCAGGTCACCGCTGAAGGCCCACGGCGAGTCCGGGGTGTAGGCGAAGCTCAGCGAGACATCCCCGGTCCGCTTGGTGTCGTCGCCGACGCGGGTGTCGGTGTTGTAGTTGGCTTGCGGCACCGTCCCGCCGATGAAGACGTCGTCGTCATTGTAGCGATAGGACGTGTTCGGGCTCAGAATGCTTTCGGTCCCGATGGCGCGCTCGATATTGTAGGCGTCCGCCTGTGAGCCGAGCGCCTGCAGGGTGATGAGCAGATCGTCGCTGGGGCGCCACTGGAGCGCCAGGGCGATCGCCGTCCGCTTCTGTTCCCAGTCGATGGTCCGCCAGCCGAGGTTCTTGGGTACGTAGACGGTGTCGCCTGCGGCCCGGCCGTCCGAGGCGTTGCCCGCATCGAGCACGACCGGATCGTAGCGATCGACGGAAATGGAGTCCGTGCGGTTACCGACGTTCGACACGCTGATGTTGGCCAGGAAGCCGATCTGGCCGATCCCCGTCTCCCAACGGTTTGAGCCGATGATGCTGCCCGACCAGAAGCCCCGCTCGGACAGATCGCCGTAGTTGTAGTCCGTGTTCACGGCCAGCAGCGAACCGGGGGTGTCGAACGGCACCCGGGTGCGCAGGTTGATCGTCCCGGCGATGCCGCCTTCGGTCATGTTGGCGGCGACGTTCTTGTAGACGTCCACGCCGGCCAGCAGGTCGGCCGAAACATCCTCGAAGCTCAGCCCCCGTCCGTTCGACGCCGAGAAGATGTCGCGGCCGTTGGTTTCCGAACGCACCCACGACAGGCCGCGCACGAAGACGCCGCCGCCCTCGGCGGCCAGACGCGCGGGGTCCCGCGCGGCGTTGGTCCGCTGCAGGGTCACCCCGGACACCCGCTGCAGGGCCTCCGAAACAGAGCGGTCAGGAAGGGCGCCGATATCCACCGCGGTGATCGAGTCGACGATCACTTCCGAGTCCTGCTTGATCGCCTGGGCGGTCCGCAGCTGAGCCCGGATCCCGGTGACCACGACCTCGTCGAGCTCGGCCTCCGCGTCCTGGGTCGCCGGCGCGGACTGCGCCATTGCCGAAAGCGGCGTCAGCGCGACGAGACTGAAAAGCGATGCGCCACAAAGCAGGGCTGCGCGCCCGACACATTTGTTCTGGGACAATATTTTCGTCCTTCCTGCATGCGCCAGCCGCTTGAGCGGTCTTGAGCGCGATCCTCCCCGAGACGGACCGGGGCCCCTGAAGACCGCGCCGTCATTTCAAGGATGCACGGAGTTTCACGCATTGAAAAGTAAATTCTGTTAGCGCTACCATTTCTCCGCTTGCGCCGTTCTCTCAAGCTGGCATGAATTCTCCAGGGCTGACGGCAGATCGGCTACCGGGGAGAAACATGAGCGAGCGCGCTGTCTCGAGTGTACTGATCGTCGGCGGAGGCACCGCCGGCTGGATGGCGGCGGCGGCTTTGGCGCGGGCGTTCCGCGCCCTGCCGATTCCCCTGCGCCCTGCCGTCACCCTGGTGGAGTCCGAAACCATCGGCACGGTGGGCGTCGGCGAGGCGACCATTCCGCCGATCCGTCAGTTCAATCAGTCGATCGGGCTGGACGAGGCCGACTTCGTGGCGGCGACCGGCGCGACCCCCAAGCTGGGCATCGCCTTCGAGGACTGGTCCGCCCCCGGCTCGCGCTATTTCCACGGCTTCGGCGACCATGGGCCGGAGATGCACGGTCAGCCCTACCGCCAGCATCTGTTCCGGCTGAAATCCGCCGGACGTCTCGACAGCCTCGACCCGTGGGCGGTGCCCGCGGTGATGGCCCGGGAGGGACGATTCGCCCCGCCCGAGACCGATCCGCGATCGATCCTGTCGGCCTATTCCTACGCCTACCATTTTGACGCCGGGCTCTACGCCAAACGTCTCCGCACCCTGGTCGAGGCCGCGGGCGTGACGCGGATCGAAGGCCGGATTCTCGGCGTGCAGGCGGACGCGGACCGGGTCGCGTCGGTGTCGCTGGAGGATGGCCGGTCTCTGTCCGCGGACCTGTTCATCGACTGCTCCGGCTTTCGGGGACTGCTGATCGAGGGTGCGCTGCAGGCCGGTTATGAGGACTGGAGCCGCTGGCTGCCGTGCGACCGCGCCCTTGCCCTGCCCTGCGCGGCAGTCCGCGCGCCGGACCTGTTCACGACGTCAAAGGCCTTCACCGCGGGGTGGCGGTGGCGCATTCCGCTGCAACACCGGGTCGGCAATGGCTATGTCTACTCCAGCGCCTTCACCGACGATGACACCGCCCTGAAGGAATTGCTGGCGGATCTGGAAGCGCCGCCCGCCGCGGACCCGAACCGGCTCCGTTTCGTCACCGGCCGACGCAAGTCCGCCTGGAAGGGCAATGTGGTGGCGCTGGGCCTGGCGTCCGGCTTCCTGGAGCCGCTGGAGTCGACCAGCATCAACCTGATCCAGACCGGCATCGGCCGCCTGCTCGAGCTGTTCCCGGACCGGGATTTCGATCCCGTGCTGAGCGCCGAGTACAACCGCCGCACGGAACAGGAATGGCTCGGCGTACGGGACTTCATCATCGCCCACTATCATCTCGCCGGCCGGACGGAGGGGCCGCTGTGGCGGCATTGCAGGGAGACCCCGCCGCCGGACTCGCTCGCCGAACGGCTGGACCTGTTCCGCGCCCGCGGGGAGATCGAGCCGTCGACGTACGACTCGTTCCGGCAGGCGAGCTGGACCTCGGTGCTCACGGGCCTGGGCGTCTGGCCACGAAAGGTCTCGCCGCAGGTGGCGGGCTTGGACCTTGAGCAGGTCGCACAGCAGGCGGACCGCGTCTCCGCGCTGATCGCCCGGGCGGTGGACACGCTTCCCGACAGCAGCGCGTTTCTCGCAACGCGCCGCGTCCGGACGGCGGAGGGGCTGGCATGACGCCGGAACCGCTTCGCAAAATCCTGATCGTCGGCGGCGGCACCGCCGGCTGGATGACCGCCGCGGCCCTGTCCCACGTCCTGCGCGGGACCGTCCGTATCGAGCTTGTCGAGTCGGACGCGGTGGGCACGGTGGGCGTGGGAGAGGCGACCATCCCGCCGATCCTCCTCTTCAACGCCCTTCTGGGCATCGACGAGAACGAGTTCATCCGGGAGACCAGAGCCACCATCAAGCTGGGGATCCAGTTCCGGGACTGGTATCGTCAGGGGCACGAGTATTTCCACCCGTTCGGCCAGTACGGGTCGCGGATCGATGCCGCCGCCTTCCACCAGTACTGGCTGCGGCTGAACGCCGAAGGTCTGGACGACAATCTGGACGACTACTCCGCGCCCGCGGTCGCGGCGCGTCTCGGCCGGTTCAGTCGCCCGCTGGCCGACCCGCGCTCGGTTCAGTCGCAGATGACCTACGCCTTCCATTTCGACGCGACGCTCTACGCCCGCTTCCTGCGGCGCCGGGCGGAGGCCGCGGGGGTGATCCGGCACGAAGGCCGGATTTCTGACGTGCAGCTGACAGATGACGGCGCGATCGCCGCCGTGCGGCTGGACGACGGAAGGGCGCTGGACGCCGACTTCTTCATCGATTGCTCGGGCTTCCGGGGCCTGCTGATCGAGGGGGCGCTGAAGACAGGGTATGAGGACTGGACCCACTGGCTCCCGTGCGACCGGGCCGTCGCCCTGCCCTGCGCCCGTGTGGAGCCCCCCGTTCCCTACACCCGCTCGACCGCGCTGGAGGCCGGCTGGCGCTGGCGGATTCCGCTGCAGCACCGGACCGGCAACGGCTACGTCTATTGCAGCGCCCACATCAGCGACGACGAGGCCTTGGCGCGGCTCCGTGAGGGGCTCGACGGCGAGGCGTTGGCCGAACCCAATCTGCTCCGGTTCAGGACCGGGCGACGGAAGAAGGCATGGAACCGGAACTGTCTGGCGATCGGACTGTCAGCCGGCTTCCTGGAGCCCCTGGAGTCCACCAGCATCCACCTGATCCAGACGGGCATCACACGGCTGTTGCTC
This sequence comes from Brevundimonas sp. AVps31, assembly GCF_058681355.1. Taxonomy (NCBI): domain Bacteria; kingdom Pseudomonadati; phylum Pseudomonadota; class Alphaproteobacteria; order Caulobacterales; family Caulobacteraceae; genus Brevundimonas; species Brevundimonas sp. AVps31. Next base: position 242,817 of record NZ_CM178736.1, read on the forward strand.
AGCTTCCCGGACACCGGCTTCGCCGCTGCGGACATCGACAACTACAACCGCCTGTCCCAGCTGGAATACGAGCGTGTGCGGGACTTCGTCGTGCTGCACTATCACGCCACCACCCGCGCCGACACGCCGCTATGGCGTCAGGTGGCGGCCATGGATATCCCGCAGAGCCTTCGTCTCAAGATCGATCAGTTCCGCTCGCGCGGCCGGGTCTTCCGGTTCGAGGACGAGCTGTTTCAGGACACCAGCTGGATCGCCGTGATGCTGGGCCAGGGCATCCGGCCCGAGCGGCCGGACCCCATGACCGGGATCCTCCCCCTGGATGTCACACGGGAGCGGCTGCACCGCATGCGAGCCATCATCCGCGAAGGGGTCGAGCGCATGCCGACGCACGAGGCCTTTATCGCATCCTGCATCCAGTCCCGCGCCCCCTCGCGCTGAGCGCCATCACCACCAGAGCGAATAGACCGCGATCAGGAAGACCACGACGCCCAACGCCGCGATGTTGAAGCCCGTCGTCGTCTTGTAGCTGACGCCCGCGAAGCTGATCGGCAGGGTCGTCGCCTTCTGCGGCGCCAGCAGCGAGACGATGATCGCGGCCAGCAGCGAGGCGATGAAGACCACGCCGACCCGGTTCATGAACGGCAGGGTGAAGGCGCCCGTCGACTGCAGCCACCAGAAGACCGCCGACAGCACCACCGACAGAACGGCGCCCGTCAGGGCGCCCGCCTGCGAGGCCCGGGGCCAGAACATGCCCAGCATGAAGATCACCACAATGCCCGGGGTGAAGAAGCCGGTGAACTCCTGAATGTACTGGAAGCCCTGCTCGAACCCGCCCAACAGCGGACGGGCCGCGATGACGCCGATGACCATGGCCACGACCGCCGTGATCCGGCCCACCGTGACCAGTTGCTTCTCGGAGGCGCCCTTGTTGGCCTTGGCGTAGAGATCGAGCGTGAAGATGGTGGCGATGGAGTTGATCTTGGACGCCAGCGAGGCGACCACCGCGGCCATCAGGGCGGCGAAGACGATACCCTTCAGCCCGATCGGCAGCAGGTTCATCATCGTCGGATAGGCCTGATCCGGCTTGGGCAGATCGGGGGCCAGCACCAGCGCCGCCATCCCGGGCAGGACCACGATCACCGGCATCAGCAGTTTCAGATAGGCGGCAAAGGCGATGCCCTTCTGGGCTTCCTGCACCGACCTGGCGGCCAGCGCGCGCTGGATGATGTACTGGTTGAAGCCCCAATAGCTCAGATTCATGATCCACATGCCGCCGAGGATGACGGAGATGCCGGGCAGATCCTTGAAGTAGGGACTGTCGGGCGAGAGGATCATGTCGAACTTCTCGGGGAACTCGGTCGTCAGACGGCTGAAACCGCCGATCACGCCTGCATCGCCGCCGATCTGGCTCAAGGCCATGAAGCCGATGATCAGACCGCCCGCGACCAGCAGGGTGACCTGCACGATATCCGTCAGGGCCACCGCCTTCAGACCGCCCCACAGCTGGTAGGCCAGGGCGAAGACGCCGATGGCGACGATGGCCCACATCTGGTCCAGGCCCGTCACCGTGGTCACGGCGATGGAGCCCAGCCACAGGATCGAGGTCACGTTCACAAAGACGTAGAGGACCAGCCAGAAGCCGGCCATGACGTTGCGGATGGTCGCGCCGTACCGCTGCTCCAGAAACTGCGGCATGGTGTAGATGTTGTTGGCCAGGAAGATGGGCAGGAACCACTTGCCGACGATCAGCAGGGTCAGGGCCGCCATCCACTCATAGGAGGCGATGGCCAGACCGATCAGGAAGCCGGATCCCGACATCCCGATAATCTGTTCCGCCGAAATATTGGCTGCGATCAGCGAGGCGCCGATCGCCCACCAGGGCAGGGCCTTGGACGCCAGGAAATAGTCGGTGGAGTTCTTCTGGGCGCCGCCCTTGTCGCGCGACACCCACTGGGCCAGCGCGAAGATGAAGACCGCGTAGACCGCGAGCAGGATCAGATCGATTGGCGCCAGCGTCATGGTATCGTTTCCCCCGGCCGTCTTCGGCTCTGACGGCGGACGCTAGGTCCAATTTTTACAATCGGCAATCGCTTTTACAGGTGATAAGATATGGCGCGCGCACCTGAGGGAGATTCCATGCTCGACAGCCTTGACGACGACAGCCGCAAATACCGTGCTCCCGCGCTGGAGAAGGGGCTGGATGTCCTCGAGCTGCTGTCCCAGCACGGCGCGCCACTGACGCCATCGCAGATGTCGGCCATGCTCGGCCGCTCGGTCAGCGAACTGTTCCGCATGATCCAGGTGCTCGAGTTCCGGGGCTATATCGAGCCCTCGGCCTCCGGCTATCGCCTGACCAACCGGCTGTTCACCCTCGGCATCGCCCACGGCCCCGCCAAGGATCTGGTCGAGGCCGCCCTGCCCCATATGCGCGAGTTGGCGGAAACCACAGTGCAGTCCTGCCATCTCGTCGTCCGCTCTGACGACCAGATCGTCGTCGTGGCCCGGATCGAGGCGCCGGGCGACCTCGGCTATTCGGTGCGCATCGGTTACCGTCGCAACATCATCGAGGCGACCTCGGGCCTCCTGTTCTACGGCTTCGCCAACGAGCGGACACAGGCGCACCTGCGGGAGACCCTGACCGCCCGTCACGGCAAGAAGCGCGTCTCCGACTACATAGCTGACGCCCGGGCCGCCTCCGCCGAGGGCCACGCGGAACGCCCCAGCGACTTCGTGAAGGGCGTCACCGATCTGGTTGCGCCGATCATGGGCGCAGAAGGCATCATGGCCACCCTGATCACCCCCTACATTGATCGGACGCCAGCCGTGGGCTCCATCGCGGACTCGGTTGAGGAACTGCGTCGGGCCGCGGCGGCGATCTCGGGCGAGATGGGACATTCGGGCGCCTGATCCACTCCGGACGTTGACGAACGCCTTCCGGGCCGTCATTTTTCACGCACAAAAAACAAGCCAAGAATAAAATCTTGGCCCAGCCCGACGGGGCGGCGGGAGTGAGATGGCGATCTATCCGGACCTTCAAGACGCGACGGTCATCGTGACCGGCGGCGCGGGCGGCATCGGCGAGGCGATCACGCGCGCCTTCGTGGCGCAGGGCGCACGCGTCGGCGTCCTCGACCTGGACGCCGTCCGGGGTGAGGCGCTGGCGGCCGCCCTGTCCCCTGCGGTCGAATTCGTTCGCTGCGACGTCACCGACATTCCCGCCCTGAAGGCAGGCATCCGACAGATTCGCGATCGCTTCGGCCCCGTCGGCATCCTGATCAACAACGCCGCCCACGATGAGCGCCACGCCACCCTCGAGGTGACCGAGGACTACTGGGACGGCCGCATGGCGGTGAACCTGAAGCACCAGTTCTTCGCCTCCCAGGCCGTGCTGCCGGACATGATGGCCTCGAAGAAGGGCTCTATCGTCAATCTCGGCTCCTGCTCGTGGATCATCGGTCAGGGCGGCATGGCCGCCTATACGGCGTCCAAGTCGGCGGTGCTGGGCCTGACCCGGTCGCTGGCCCGCGACTTCGGCGAGCACGGTGTGCGGGTCAACGCCGTCGCCCCCGGCTGGATCATGACGGAGCGCCAGCTCGAACTCTGGGTCACCCCGGAGACCGAGAAGGACATCTACGCCAACCAGTGCCTCAAACGCCCGCTCGTCCCCGACGACATCGCCCGCGTGGTGGTGTTCCTGTCCTCCGACGACGCCTCGGCGATCACCAACCAACACTATGTCGTCGACGGCGGCTGGAACTGATCTGACATGACGAAGCCGCTTCGGTCGCGCGCCTGGTTCAACAACCCGGACAACCCCGACATGACCGCGCTCTATCTCGAGCGCTACCTGAACTATGGCCTGACCCGCCACGAGTTGCAGTCGGACAAGCCGATCATCGGCATCGCCCAGACCGGTTCGGACCTCAGCCCCTGCAACCGCCACCATCTCGTCCTGGCCGAGCGCCTGCGCGAAGGCATCCGCGAGGCCGGCGGCATCGCCATGGAGTTTCCGGTCCATCCGATCCAGGAAACCGGCAAGCGCCCGACCGCCGGGCTGGACCGCAACCTGGCCTATCTCGGTCTGGTCGAGAGCCTGTACGGCTATCCGCTGGACGGCGTCGTCCTGACCATCGGCTGCGACAAGACCACCCCCGCCTGCCTGATGGCGGCGGCGACGGTCGATATTCCGGCCATCGCCCTGTCGGTCGGTCCGATGCTGAACGGCTGGCACAAGGGCGAGCGCACGGGCTCGGGCACGATCATCTGGAAGGCGCGCCAGATGATGGCGGCCGGCGAGATCGACTATGACGGCTTCATCGAACTGGTGGCGTCGTCGGCCCCGTCGGTGGGGTACTGCAATACCATGGGCACGGCGACGACGATGAACTCGCTGGCCGAAGCGCTGGGCATGTCCCTGCCCGGCTCGGCGGCGATCCCGGCGCCCTATCGCGAGCGGGCGCAGGTCGCCTATCTGACCGGCAAGCGGATCGTGGACATGGTCCGCGAGGACCTGAAGCCGTCCGACATCCTGACGCGCGAGGCCTTCCACAACGCCATCGTGGTCAACTCGGCCATCGGCGGCTCCACCAACGCCCCGATCCACCTGACCGCCCTGGCCCGCCATGCCGGCGTCGACGTGCCCCTGAAGGCCTGGCAGGAGGAAGGGCTGGACGTCCCTCTGCTGGTCAATCTGCAGCCCGCCGGCGAATATCTGGGCGAGGACTATTTCCATGCGGGCGGCGTGCCCGCCGTCGTCGGCGCCCTGATCGAGCAGGGGCTGATCGCGGAAGGGGCCATGACGGTCAACGGCCGCACCATGGGCGACAACTGCCGCGGAAAGACCTCGGAACTGCCCGACGTCATCCGCGCGTTCGACAATCCGCTGGTGACCCGGGCGGGCTTCCTCGTGCTCAGCGGCAGCCTGTTCTCGACCGCGGTGATGAAGCTCAGCGTCATCAGCCCCGAGTTCCGCGAGCGCTATCTGTCGAACCCCGACGACCCGAACGCCTTCGAAGGCCCGGTCGTTGTGTTCGATGGACCGGAAGACTACCACCACCGCATCGACGATCCGGCGCTGGGCATCACCGAACAGACCCTGCTGGTCATGCGCGGCGCGGGGCCGGTCGGCTATCCGGGCGCGGCCGAGGTCGTGAACATGCGACCGCCCGCCTATCTGATCAAAAAGGGCATCACGGCCCTGGCCTGTATCGGCGACGGACGCCAGTCCGGCACCTCCGGCTCGCCCTCGATCCTGAACGCCTCGCCGGAAGCGGCGACCGGCGGCAATATCGCCCTGATCCGCACCGGCGACCGCCTGCGTATCGATCTGAACACCGGGCGGGCGGACATCCTGATTTCGGATGAGGAACTGGCGGACCGCCGCGCCGCCTTCGAGGCCGCCGGCGGCTACAAGTACCCGGCTTCGCAGACGCCCTGGCAGGAAATCCAGCGCAGCATGGTCGGCGAACTGGAGACCGGCGCCGTGCTGGAACCGGCGGTCAAATACCACCGCATCATCGACCGGTTCGGCGAGGCCCGGGACAACCACTGAGGCGGTCGTCCGCCCGGTAAGCCTTGTCATCCCGGACGCGCGCAGCGCGATCCGGGACGCCGGCTGATCTAAAAATCAGAAGCTCCCGGACGCTGCGCCAGCAGCGAGCCGGGAGACAGCCTGAGGCCGCCCTGCTCCCGGACAATCGCGCTGCGATTTCCGGGAGGGATCGAGGATGAGTTTGCACCGTCCCCGATCTCCGCTTCGCGTCGTCGGGGATGACAATGCGCTCAGTCCCTGACGGCCACGTCCATCCGCATCGACAGGGTCTCGCCCGGCGCCAGAACGGTCCAGCCGCTCGCCTCCCCTTCAGGCGCATGCGCCGCGTCCGGGCGATGCGTCACCGGCTCGATGCAGCAGAAGTCGCCACCCGGAACGAAGATGTGCCGCCAGCCCGCGTTGGCCGAGGCGGTCACCGTCGTCGTCCGCCCGGCGTCCGTCAGCACCGCCGCCCCGCCGCCGACATAGGCGTTGTCCACGAAGGGCGCATCGGTCACGCGCGCGCCGCCCGACCAGTCCTGGATGTCCGCCACGGGCAGCAGGGTCGTCGGCACCTCGTCCACCCCTCCGCCCCAGACCTCTGTCGCGGCGAACCGCAGACGGGTCGTCTCCGTCACCGGGAAATAGGGGTGCAGCCCCAGTCCCGCCGGCATGGGCGTGTCCGACAGATTGGTCATCGACAAGGCGACCGTCAGCCCCGCGTCGGACAGGGTGAACACCTGCCGCGCCTCATAGGCCCAGGGCCATTGATCCGGCGTGTGGCGGTGCACCAGCGTCGCCGCCGCCTCGCTCCCGGCCTCCACCCTCCATTCGCTCAGCCACCCGTCGCCGTGCAGGGCGTGAGGCGCGAAGGCCGGTTGGACCGGCAGGGTGATGGTCCGCCCCTCGAACGCGAACACCCCGCCCGCAATGCGGTTGGCGTAGGGGGTCAGCGGAAAACAGGCCGCGTCCAGAACATCCGTCGACCCGTCCGGCATCCGGCGCAGGATATCGACACCGCCCCGATCCAGCGACGCGATCGCCCCGCCGATCTCGGGCCGCAGGACCAGTCTCCAGTCGCCGCGCCGCAATACGATCACAGCTTGACCCGCGCCTGCGGCAGGCCGGGAGTCTCGACGCGCAGGGCATACAGCCCGCCCAGCGTCGGCTGCGCCGCGCGCTTGTCCGCATTGCCCAGCCAGGCCGTGGTGCAGAACAGGGTCTTCAGATCATCCCCGGCGAAGGCCGCCTTGGTCACCGTCTGGACCGGCAGTTCGATCTTCGGCAGCGGCGAGCCATCCGGCGCAAACCGCGCGATGCCCCAGCCGTTGAACAGGCCGACATGCAGCACGCCGTCCACATCCATGCTCGGGCCGTCGGCATAGCCGTCGACGGTCTCCGCGAAGAGGCGCTTATTGGCCAGATAGCCGTCATCGTGGTCGAAGGCGTAGATGCGTTTCTCGGTCGTGTCGTGGTGGTACAGGACCGACCCGTCCGGGCTCATCGCGGGGCCATTGGTCACGCGGTGACCGTCATCGTGGCGGGTCAGCTCGCCGTCCCGCCATCGGTACAGCGCGCCGGAAACGGTCGCCTCGCTGTCGTCCATCGTCCCGAACCACAGCGTCCCGTCCGGCGCGACGAAGCCGTCGTTGATCCGGTTCTGCGGACGATCCTGCTCGACCCTGACGATCAGGGTGAAGACGCCCGTCTCCGGATCGAACCGGTGCAGCCCGCCGCGCACGCCGCAGATCAGCGACCCATCCTCGGCCGGCAGGGCGAAACCGGTCTGGTCCGGCGTGTCCCAGCTGTCCTTCGCGCCGTCGTCGACGCCATAGCGGTGCAGCTTGCGGCCCTTGATGTCGACGAACCAGACGGCGCGGCGCCGGTCATCCCAGACCGGCCCCTCGCCCAGTTCCGCCTGCACGTCCCAGATCAGGGTGGGCTCGGTTCCGATGCTCATGGGTTTCAGCCCGCGCTGTAGCTGGTCTTGATCTGGGTGAAGAACTCCGCCGCCGCGAAGCCCTGCTCGCGCGCGCCGTAGCTGGACGACTTCGAGCCGCCGAACGGCACGTGATAGTCGACGCCCGCGGTCGGCAGGTTGACCATGGTCATCCCCGCCTTCGCCCGCCGCTGGAAGTCCCGCGCATGCTTCAGCGAGCTGGTGACGATGCCCGCCGACAGGCCGAACTCGACGCCGTTGGCGATCTCCAGCGCCTCTTCATAGCTGCTGACGCGAATGGTCGAGGCGACGGGGCCGAAAACTTCCTCGTTGTTGATCCGCATGTCGGCGGCGGTGTCGGCGATCAGGGTCGGCTGGACGTACCAGCCGGGCTTGTCCAGCTTCAGGCGGCCGCCGCCGGTGACGATCCGGGCGCCCTCGCCGCGCGCGATATCGATATAGCTGTAGGAGGTCTCCATCTGGGCCTCGCTGACCGCCGGGCCCATCTGGGTGTTCGGATCCAGCGCGTCGCCGACGCGCAGGGCCGCGACCTTCTCGGCCAGCAGGGCCACGAATTTGTCGTGGATGCCGTCCTGGACGATCAGGCGGCTGGAGGCCGTGCAGCGCTGGCCTGTGGCGAAGAAGGAGCCGTCGAGGGCGATGTTCACCGCCCGCTCCAGATCGGCGTCGTCCAGCACGATCAGCGGGTTCTTGCCGCCCATCTCCAGCTGCACACGGGCCTGACGCTTGACCGCGCCCGCCGCGACGCCGGCGCCCACGCCCTGCGAACCGGTGAAGGAGACGCCCGCCACGTCCTTGTGGTCGACGATGGCCTGACCGACGCCGCCCCGGCCGATGACCATGTTCAGCACGCCCTTGGGCAGGCCCGCCTCATGCAGGATGGCGACCAGGGCTTCCGCCGTCGCCGGGGTCGGGCCGGCGGGCTTCAGCACCACCGTATTGCCGAACGCCAGGGCGGGCGCGGCCTTCCAGGCCGGAATGGCGATCGGGAAGTTCCACGGCGTGATCAGGCCGTAGACGCCGACCGGCTGGCGATAGGTCTGGATCTCCACGCCCGGACGGGTCGAGGCCAGGTTCTGGCCGTGCAGGCGCAGGGCCTCGCCGGCGAAATACTTCAGGATGCGGGCGGCGCGGGCGGTCTCGCCAATGCCTTCCGGCAGGGTCTTGCCCTCTTCGCGCGACAGCAGGCGACCGACCTCTTCCTTGCGCTCCATCAACAGGTTGGAAGCCTTGTCCAGCACGTCCGAGCGCACTTCCGGCGAGGCGTCGGCCCAGCTCGGGAAGGCCGCCTTGGCCGCGGCGACGGCGTCATCCACGTCGGAGGCGGAGCCGTCCGGCGTGCGAGCCACGACCTCGCGGGTGTCCGACGGATTGGTGCTCTCGGCCGGGCGATCCGCCCCGACGCGCTCGCCGTTGATCCAGTGCGAGAGTTCGAGCGTGTCGGTCATGGGAAGTCGTCCTTGGTCAGTTCAGTCGTAGAGGTCGAAGCCCGGCGGGCGAGGCAACAGATAGGTATCCGCTGCGCCGCCCGCCGTACTCCGTTCGGGGAGAAGCGTCAGCCGGTCATCTCTTCCAGTTCGCGCCCGCGGGTCTCCTTCACCCAGGCCTGGACCAGGAAGAAGGAGATGAAGGCGCTCACGGCGTAGAAACCGTAGGTCAGCGGCAGGCCCAGCCCGACCGCCATGGCCGGGAAGCTGACCGAGATGGCGAAGTTGGCGATCCACTGGGCGAAACCGGCGATGGCCAGCGCCGAACCGCGCATCTGGTTGGGGAACATCTCGCCCAGCATGACCCACATCACGGGACCCCAGCTGAAGTTGAAGAAGACCACATAGGCATTGGCGGCGACCAGGGCGATCGGACCGACCGAGCCCGGCAGGTGCGGGGCGCCGTCGATGATCTGGGCCTGCGAGAAGCACCAGGCGAGAATGGCCAGCGTCACGGTCATGCCCGCCGAGCCGATCAGCAGCAGGGGCTTGCGACCGATCCTGTCGATCACCGCCATGGCCGCGAGGCAGGCGAGGATGGACAGGGCGCCGGAGCCGATATTGATCAGCAGGGCGTCATTCTCGGAGAAGCCGACCGACTGCCACAGGGTCGCGCCGTAGTAGAACACGATGTTGATGCCGACCAGTTGCTGGAACACGGCCAGGATCAGACCGGCCCACAGGATCGGGCGCACCTTCTTCGACACGGGGTCCAGCACGTCCGACAGTTTCGGCTTGTGGTCGGCGGTCAGGGAGGCGCGAATCTCGGCCACCTTGCGGGCGCCGGCGCCGGGACCGAACAGCTTGGAGAGCACCGCTTCGGCTTCCGCGTCACGGCCCTTCACGACCAGGAAGCGCGGGCTTTCGGGGATGGCCAGCAAGGCCAGCAGATAGATGGCCGCCGGGATGACCTGCAGCCAGAACATCCAGCGCCAGGCCGGGAAGCCCAGCCAGAAGTCGGCGGTCGAACCGCCTGCGGTCGCCGCCAGCACATAGTTGGCCACAAAGGCGCCGGTCAGGCCGGTGATGATCATGATCTGCTGCACGCTGGACAGCCGTCCACGGATCGAGGCCGGGGTGACTTCCGAGATGTAGGCCGGGGCCAGCACCGAGGCCGCGCCCACGCCCAGACCGCCGATGAAGCGCGCGACGATGAAGTGCCAGGACACGTCCGCCGCCCCCGCGCCGATGGCGCTGATGATGAACAGCGCGGCGGCCCACAGCATCACGCCCTTTCGGCCGATCAGGTCGGACAGGCGACCGGCGGCGAAGGCGCCGACCGCACAGCCCAGCAGGATGGCGCCGACGTTAAAGCCCACGCCCAGCGCTTCCAGATTGAACGCGCTCTGCAGCCCGTCCTGCGTGCCGTTGATGACGCCGGAATCGTAGCCGAACATGAAGCCGCCGATGGTGGCGACCGCCACGATCAGGGCGATGAAGCTCATATTGACGCGGTCGTTGCCCGCGATGTCGGGGCCTGAGCCCCCCGTCGGTCCTGCCATTCTCAATCCTCCCGTAGCGGGCTCTGTCGGCCCTTGTGTTTGAGCGTCGACCTATCGCCAGCCGGCGTCCACGAAATACTCATGTCCGGTGATGAAACGGGCGTCGTCCGACGCCAGGAACATCGCCAGCGCTGCCACGTCGCGCGGCTCGATCCGGCCCTTCAGGCACTGGGCCGCGACGATCTCGGCCTCCCCTTCCGGGGTGTACCATTTCATCTGGCGGGGCGTTTTCACATTGCCCGGGACGATGCAGGCGACCCGCACCCCGTCCGCGCCCAGTTCGCGCGCCAGCGCCCGCGTCATGCCCTCGATGCCCGCCTTGGCGGTCTCGTAGAGCGACAGGTCGGGCAGGCCGAGGTGCCAGCTGATCGAGCCCAGGTTCAGGACGACGCCCTGCCCCGCCGCGCGCATCGCCGGCGCCACCGACTGGGTCGCGAAATAGAGGTGGCGAAGGTTCACCGCGATCCGGTCGTCCCAATAGGCGGGCGTGACCTCGGCCAGCGCATGACGGTCGTCATTGGCGGCGTTGTTGACCAGCACCTCGACCGGGCCGTGGGCGGCGGCGATCTCGGCGAGGCAGGCCTGCAGGGCCTCGACCTCGGTCAGATTGCATTCGTGGAAGATCGGCGCGGGCGAAAGATCGGCCAGCGACGCCTCCAGCGCCCTGGAGTCCTCGACCGCGATGTCGAGGAAAACCACGCGCGCGCCCTGCCGGGCAAAGCCCTCGGTCAGGGCCGCGCCGATGCCCGAGCCCCCGCCGGTCACAACGACAAGTTTGCCCTTCAGCGACGGATAGATCGCTGCACTCATACGCTTGCCCCCAACAGGCCGCGTTGCGCCAGATTGCGCATCAGGGCCGAGACTCCGAACACCCACGGCGGCGCCTTGTCCGACGTGGTCACGATGTTCTCCAGCACACCCAGCTTCGGCGACGACACGCGCACGCGGTCCCCCACCTTGTGGGTGAAGCCCAGTCCCGGCGCGCCGCGGTCATCGACCGGCGCGAACATGGTGCCGAGATACAGGGCGAAGCCGTCCGGATACTGGTGATTGGCGCCTGCCGCCTGTCGCACCAGTTCCTCGGGATCGCGGCTGATCAGGGCCATGTTGCTGGACCCGTCCATCACGAAGCCGTCGGCGCCGATGACCTCCAGCCGGACCTCGGCCTGACGCACGTCGTCCATGCCGAAACGATCGTCGAACAGGCGGATGAAGGGGCCGATGGCGGCCGAGGCGTTGTTGTCCTTGGCCTTGCCCAGCAACAGGGCCGAACGGCCTTCGACATCACGCAGGTTGACGTCATTGCCCAGCGACGCGCCGACGGCGCGGCCGGTCGGATCGCAGACCAGCACCACTTCGGGCTCCGGGTTGTTCCACGCCGAACCGGGATGCACCCCGACCTCGGCGCCCCAGCCGACCGAGGCCAGCACCGGGGCCTTGGTGAAGATCTCCGCGTCCGGGCCGATCGCGACCTCCAGATACTGGGACCACATGCCGTCGGCGATCAGGGCGGCCTTCAGGGCCTGGGCCTGTTCCGACCCCGGCTTCACCGCCGACAGGTCGCCGCCGATGCGACGGCCCAGATCGGCGCGAATACCTTCGGCGGCGCTGAAATCGCCGCGCGCCCGCTCCTCGATCACCCGCTCCATCGCCGAGACGGCGAAGGTCACGCCCGAGGCCTTGATGCACTGCAGGTCGATCGGCGACAGCAGCTCGATCTCGCCGTCCGACCAGGCCGTGCGGAAGTCCATGTCGGCGATCGCGCCGAGGTCCACGCCGTCGACCGTAGCGGCGTCAGGACGCGCCAGCAGGTCCGCCATGGTGGGAGCCGTCAGGCTGACGTCGACCAGACGACCGTCGCGCACCAGCACGGGCGACGGCCCGTCCCCGGTCTGAACACGGCCCGCCAGCACGGCTTCGGGCCAATCGGCCGGAAGGTGATCCTGTATACGCAACGCTTCCCCCTCGCCGCCGCGTACATGCGAAGCAGCTGATGTTAGCGCTAACATTCTTGGACGGAACGAGACCTGTCAAGCGGGTCTTCACGGGTCAGGCGGCGGGGGCTGCGGAGGAGTCGCGGATGATGAGTTCGTGCCGGATCAGATGCTGGGCGCCGATCTCGCCGTCCTCCTCCGCCACCGCGCCCTCGTCCAGCAGACGCACGGCCATCTCGGCCATCTCGGCGACCGGCTGGCGGATGGTGGTCAGGGCGGGCCAGATTTCCTGCGCGACCGGGGTGTCATCGAAGCCGACCACCGTCAGGTCCCGCGGCACATCCAGCCCGCGCCGGTGCGCCACTGCGATCGCCGCCGCCGCCATGTCGTCGTTGGAGGCGAAGATCGCCGTCGGCGGCCGGTCCGCCGCCAGCAGCCGCTCGGCGGCGTCAAGGCCCGAGCGATAGGTGAACTCCCCGGCCTCGATCAGCGACTCGACCGGTTCCCCGAAGGCCGCGACCTCGGTCTCAAAACCGATCAGGCGTTCGGCGCTCGCGGTCTGGTTCGCCGCGCCCTTGATGAAGCCGATCCGTCGGTGGCCCAGGTCCAGCAGATAGCGGGTCATCTCGGCCGCGGCCGCCAGATCATCGATGCGGATCGCGGGCGCCGCCGATTTGAACCGTCCGGGCGCGACGGCCACCGCCGCCAGCCCCCTGGCCTTCACCGCCGCCAGCGCCGCCCAGCTCTCGCCGTGTGGCGGCGGCAGGACCACGCCCGTGACCCCGCCTTCGGCCAGCCGGGCCACCGCGGCCCGCTCGCTGTCACCGTCGGCCTCGCACTTCTCCAGCACCAGTTGCGCGCCGACCTGATGCGCGCCCTCCAGCGCCCCCAGTAGGAACTGGGTCAGATAGCCGGCGCTGGGATTGGAGTAGAGCATGCCCAGGCGCCCCGCCCCGGCCCGCGCCAGATTGCGGGCGGCGGCGTTGGGCCGGTAGCCCAGCTCCTCGATGGCGGCCTGGACCCGCTCCCGCGTGTTCTCGCGCACCCCGGCCACGCGGTTCATCACCCGCGACACGGTCATGGGCGAGACGCCCGCCAGACGCGCCACGTCGTCGATCTTGACGGCCTTGTTCACGCCCTGCCCCACAGACTGCTTCGCCCAAGCCTAGAGCGTCTGGTCCCCGCCTGCCAATGGTCAGGCGATTTCAGGAAGACAGAGGCGAAGACGGTCAGGCTTCCAGCCGGTAGCCCACACCCGGCTCGGTCAGCAGCAGCCCGGGGCGGGCGGGATCTTCTTCCAGCTTTTGCCGCAGCTGGCCGATGACCACTCTCAGATACTGGGTGTCCTCGACATGCGCCGCGCCCCAGACCGCCGACAGCAGTTCGCGATGGCCGATGACCTTGCCGTGGCTGCGCGCCAGCATGGCCAGAACGTCGAATTCCTTCGGCGTCAGCCGCACCGCCTCGCCCGCGCGGGTGATGCGACGGTGCTCCAGGTCGATGGTCACCGCGCCGACGCTCAGCGGCCCCACGGGCGCCTCCCGCCCCGTCGTCTGGCGCAGCGCGGCCCGCAGGCGCGCCAGCAGCTCGCCGACCCCGAAAGGCTTTTCGACATAGTCATTGGCGCCGCGGTCCAGCGCCTCGATCTTCTCGGCCTCGCGATCGCGCGCCGACAGGATGATGATCGGCCCCTGATAGAACTCCCGGGCGCGGATCAGCACATCCTTGCCGTCCATGTCCGGCAGGCCGAGGTCCAGCACCACCGCGTCCGGGTTCCAGAGAGCGATGGCGCGCAGCCCCTCCTGCCCGCTGTCGGCGCGCTTGGGATCAAAGCCCGCGGCATCCAGCGCGGGCGACAGGAAGCGGTGGATCTGCGGCTCGTCGTCGATGACGAGGATCACGGTTCTGGCGGCGGACATCACACCCTCATAGCAGGTCGCGGTGAGTGGCGATGGCCTTGGGCAGGCTGATCAGCACCCGCGTTCCGTGGTCGTCGACGATCGGGCTGGCGGCGGCGATCCGGCCGTTCATGGCCTCGACGAACCCCTTGGAAATCGCCAGCCCCAGCCCCGCGCCCTTGGTCCGGTCGGACGGCTCCTCCATGCGGCGAAACTTGTCGAACACCCGCTCCAGTTCAGCCGTCGGAATGCCCTTGCCCTCGTCCTCGATGGAGATGACCACCGCCCCGCGATCCTCATAGGCCGCCAGTTCGATGCGCGAGCCGTCCGGGCTGTAGGCGACCGCATTCTCGAGGATGTTGACCACCGCCTGTTCCAGCAGCCCCTCGTCGACCATCACCAGACTGAGCTGGGCGGGGAAGTCGCGGGCCAAGCTGCGCGCGCCCAATCTGCGCCCCACCCGCTCCGCGGCGGCGTTCAGCACGTCGCGCACATCGGTCCAGTCCGAACGGATGTTCAGCCCGCCGCCTTCCAGCCGGGTCATGTCCAGCAGGTCGCCCACATAGCGGTTCAGACGCTCGGCCTCCTCCCGGATGCTGAGCAACAGATCGGCGCGCACCTCCGGCTTCAGGGTCGCGCCATAGTCGATCAGTGTGGTCGCCGAGCCCAGCACCGCCGACAGCGGCGTGCGCAGGTCGTGACTGACGGAGTTCATCAAGGCGCCCCGGAACCGGTCGGTGCGCCTCAGCGTCTCGGTCTCCAGCGCCTGACCCGCCAGGTCCGCCCGTTCGATGGCGACCGCCCCCTGATCGAGAATGGCCAGCGCCAGCCGCTCCTCGTCCGAGCCGGGGGCCAGGGCATCGGCCTCTATCCCCGCCACGCCCGATCGACCGCGCACACCCTGCAGCGGGCGGAAGGTCCAGCTGGTCTGCGGCAGGGTGCCCGTGCCGTGGCCGGCGGCCTCCCCCTTCTCCCAGGCCCAGCGCGCGGCGGCCATGGCGGCGTCGCCCAGGGCGAGCGTGGCTCCGCTCAACGGCGCGGAGGCCGCGACGACGAGATCATCCCCCTCCGGCAGCAGGACCACGGCGCGCGCGCCGGCGGCGGCGGAGGCCTGTTCGGCCAGCGCCCTCGCCGTCGTGCGCGCATCTTCCGCGCCGGACAGGATCTGGCTGGCGGCCAGAAGGGCGGAGACCGCCGAGGCCCGGCGCTGAGCGCGGCGCACCTGCTCGCGCACCCGCCCCGCCAGCGCCCCCGTCGTCAGGGCCACGCCCCAGAACAGGACCAGCGTCAGCAGGTCTGTCGGGGAGCCGATAGCCAGGCTGTAGAGCGGGCGCAAAAACAGGAAGTTGTAGATCAGGAAGGCCGCCGTCGCCGCCGCCAGCGCGGGCCGCATTCCGTACAGCACCCCGGCCGCGACCACCGCCGCCAGATAGATGACGCCCAGATCGACCCGTTCGAAACTGCGATCCAGCAGTAATCCGAGCCCGGTCGCGGCGAGGACGAAGGCGATGCCGACGCCGTAGCCGGCCCATCCGCCCCAGGTCTGATGTTCCGGCGACAGCCAGCGCGCGGCGGACGCCGGGACGGGCTCGGACGCCGCGCCCTCGGTAATAATGTGCACCGCGGCCCCTTCCGAGGCCCGCAGCAGCTCGGCCGCCAGCGAGCGGCCGAAGAAGGCGCTGAAGCGGTTCTCACGTCCGCGCGCCAGAACGATCTGGGTGATGTTGTTGCGGCGGACGTGATCCATCACCGCCCGCACCACGTCGTCGCCGCTCAGCCGGACGCTCCGCCCGCCCAGCTGTTCGGCCAGCTTCACCGCCTCGTTCAGCCGCGCCGCGCCCACCGCATCGGCGACCCCGCCGCTGGGGCGTTCCACATGGGCGATGGTCCAGGGCGCGTCCATCATCATGTCCGACAGCCGCCGCCCGGTTCGCACCAGGGTCGCCGCCATCGCATCACCGCCGACCAGCACCAGAATCCGCTCGCCCGCCGCCCAGGGGCCTTCGACGCCCTTCTCGCGCAGGGCGGCCACCAGCTGGTCGTCGACCGTCTGCGCGGCCCGGCGCAGGGCCAGTTCGCGCAGGGCGGTCAGGTTCTCGACCTTGAAGAAATTCTCCGACGCCAGCCGCGCCGTCTCGGGGACATAGACCTTCCCCTCCCCCAGCCGCTTGCGCAGTTCGTCGGGGGTGATGTCGATCACCTCGATATCGTCGGCCCGGCTCAGGGCGCTGTCCGGCACCGCCTCCCGCTGCCGCACGCCGGTGATGCGCAGGACAACGTCCGACAGGCTTTCCAGATGCTGGACGTTCAGCGTCGTCCAGACATCGATCCCGGCGTCCAGGATCTCCTCCACATCCTGCCAGCGCTTGGGATGACGCGAGCCCGGCGCGTTGGAGTGGGCGTATTCATCGACCAGCAGCAGGTCGGGCCGCCGCATCAGGGCGCCGTCGATATCGAACTCCAGCAGCGTCCGGTCGCGGTGCTCCAGCGGCGCCCGCGCCAAAACCTCCAGGCCGCGCAGCAGGCTCTCGGTCTCCTTGCGCCCATGGGTCTCGACCACCCCGACGACGACGTCCCCGCCCTCGGCCTTGCGCCTGCGGGCCGCGCGCAGCATCTCGTAGGTCTTCCCCACGCCGGGCGACATGCCCAGAAACACCTTCAGCCGCCCACGCTTGCGCCGGGCGGCTGTCGATGCGGACGGGACGGGTCCGGGTTCAATCAAGGGGCGCGCAGCTCCGCGTCGAGCGCACGATTGGTCATCAGCACATTGACTCGCGGCTGGCCGATGAAGCCGAGCAGCGGCTTCTGGACGGACCGGTCGATGATGCGCTGGACCTGCTGCACGGAAACGCCCCGGGCCGTCGCGACGCGCTGGGCCTGAAGCCGAGCGTAGGCCGGAGAGATATCCGGGTCGAGGCCCGACCCGGAGGCCGTGACCGCATCGGCGGGGATCATTCCCGCCCCGTCTTCCGCCCGGATCGCGCTGGCGCGCTCGGCCACGGCGGCCTTCAGGTCGGGGTTCAGGGGTCCGAGGTTGGAGCCGGACGAGGCGGAGGCGTCATAGCCGTCCCCGGCCGCGGACGGACGCGGATGCAGGTATCGGCCTTCCGCGAACGGCTGGCCGATCAGGGCGGAGCCTTGCACCGCTCCATCCCGGTCGCGCACGAGGCTGCCGTTGGCCTGATCCGGGAAGGCGACCTGCGCCACGCCGGTCACCGCCAGCGGATAGACGCCGCCCAGCAGCAGGGTGAAGAGGCCCGTCATCACCAGGGCCGGACGAAGTTGCGAGATCATGGTCCGCCTCCTCAGAAGGTCGCCTTCAGCGAAGCCACGGCGCGCGCGCCATAGGCTTCACCGAAGTCATGCTGATCGGTGTCGTGGTAGCGGAGGTCCAGCGACAGGTGGTCGGTCAGGGCATAGGCCGCGCCCGCATTCCAGGTCGTGTAGTCCAGATCCGACGACACCCACTGCCGCCCCACCGCGCCGGACAGGGTCCAGCGGTCGGCCGGAGCAAAGGCGGCGTTGGCCTCGAGATAGGTCGCCTCATCCTCCGACGCGCCGAAGAAGTCCGGCGACCACCAGACCGCGCCGCCGACCGTGACCGGTCCGACGGCCCGCGAGGCGGCGGCTTTCAGCTCGACATAGTCATAGTCGGCGCCGTCCGGCTGACCGGCGTACAGATAGGCCACGCCGCCCAGATCGACCGTCCAGCCCGAGACCTCCGACCGCCAGCCGCCATACAGGTCGACCTCGGCGTCCGTGTCGTCGCCGAAATCGACATTGGAGGCCCAGCCCCCGGCGTAGACGTCGCCGAAGGTCGCATCGACGCCGGCCGAGATCGCCGGGTTCTCCCGGGTCTGGCTGACGCCCCGGAACACGTAGTCGGAGGTCACGGCGGCATTCCAGGAGACCTGGGGGCCGCCGGCGTCCTGGGCCCGGGCCTGCCCGGCGACGCCGATGACGATCAGGGCGGCGATGCAGACGCCGGAGAACCAGAGGTCGTTGCGACCCGAGGCCTTGAAGGTGGGCTTGCGATTCATTTTCGAGGGGTCCTTGAGGATCACGCCAGGCCGAGGCCGGTGATCACGAGATCGATGAGTTTGATGCCGACGAAGGGCGCGACGAGACCGCCGAGGCCGTAGATGAGCAGGTTGCGGCCCAGCAGCTTCCCGGCTCCGACCGCCCGGTACTTCACCCCGCGCAGGGCCAGCGGAATCAGGGCCACGATGACCAGGGCGTTGAAGATCACCGCCGACAGGATGGCGCTCTCGGGCGAGCCCAGCCGCATGACGTTCAGCGCGCCGAGCGACGGCAGGGCGACCACGAACATCGCCGGGATGATGGCGAAATACTTGGCCACGTCGTTGGCGATCGAGAAGGTGGTCAGGGCGCCGCGGGTGATCAGCAGCTGCTTGCCGACTTCCACGATCTCGATGACCTTGGTCGGGTCGCTGTCGAGGTCGACCATGTTGCCGGCCTCGCGAGCCGCCTGGGCGCCAGTCTGCATGGCGACGCCGACGTCGGCCTGGGCGAGGGCGGGCGCGTCATTGGCGCCGTCGCCGCACATGGCCACCAGCCGCCCCTTGGCCTGCTCGGCCTTGATGAGGCGCATCTTGTCCTCCGGCGTGGCCTCGGCGAGGTAGTCGTCGACCCCGGCCTCCGAGGCGATGGCGGCCGCCGTGACCGGATTGTCGCCGGTGATCATCACCGTGCGCAGTCCCATGGCCCGGAGCTCGGCGAAGCGCGCCTTCACCCCCGGCTTGACCACGTCCTTCAGATGGATGACCCCGACCAGGGCGCCGTTGTGCGTCACCGCCAGCGGCGTGCCGCCCGAACGGGCGATGCGATCCACCGCCGCCCGGAACTCCGCCGGGGCCGAAGCCTCGTCCAGCTCCAGCGACCGCAGCACCGCATCCACCGCCCCCTTGCGCCAGCTGTCCTTGTCCAGCTCAAGGCCCGACTGACGGGTCACGGCGGTGAAGGCGATGGCCTTGGCGCCCTGCGGCAGGTCCACCGCGATCCCGGCGTTGCGGCCCAGTTCGACGATGGAACGCCCCTCCGGCGTCTCATCCGCCAGCGAGGCGGTGACGGCGGCGCGCAAGGCGGCTTCGGGCGAGACGCCCGGAACCGGTATCACCTCCGTCGCCATGCGGTTGCCGAAGGTGATGGTGCCGGTCTTGTCCAGCAGCAGGGTGTCGACATCCCCCGCCGCCTCGACCGCGCGACCGGACGTGGCCAAAACATTGACCTTCAGCAGCCGGTCCATGCCGGCGATGCCGACGGCCGACAGCAGCCCGCCGATCGTCGTGGGAATCAGGGTGATGAACAGGGCGCCCAGCACGATGGGGTCCAGCCTGACCCCGGAATAGGCGCCCAGCCCCAGCAGGGTCACGACGGCGATCAGGAAGACCAGGGTCAGCCCGGCCAGCAGGACGGACAGCGCCAGCTCGTTGGGCGTCTTGCGCCGGTTCGCGCCCTCGACCATCGCGATCATGCGGTCGAGGAAGGTCGAGCCGGGCGCGGAGGTGATCCGCACCTTGATCCAGTCCGACACCACCGTGGTGCCGCCGGTCACCGCCGACCGGTCGCCACCGCTTTCACGGATCACCGGGGCGCTCTCGCCGGTGATGGCGGCCTCGTTGACCGAGGCGACGCCTTCAATGATCTCGCCGTCCGAGGCGATCACGTCGCCCGCCTCGACCAGGATGATCGCGCCGACGGTCAGTTCATGCGCAGGCGTCGGCACGATGGTTCCGGTCTTGGGATCGACGATCAGCTTGGCCTTGGTCGTCACCCGGGTGGCGCGCAGGCTGTCCGCCGCCGCCTTGCCTCGCCCTTCGGCGACGCTCTCGGCCACGTTGGCGAACAGGACGGTGGCCCAAAGCCACAGCGCCAGCTGCACCGCGAAGCCCGCCGACTGGCCCGTCGCGACCGCCACGACCGCCGAAACGGTCGCCAGCAGGGCCACGATCCAGGTGGTGAAGATCACCGGGTTCCGCAGCAGCTTGCGCGGGTCCAGCTTGACGAAGGCGTCGCCGAGCGCCCGGCCCAGCATGGCGCCGTTCAGTCCGCCCGCGAGCGGCGCCGGGCGGGTCTTGCCGCCCGGCAGTTCAGGATTTGCGAAGGTCATGGGGATGTCCGATCAGAACGCCCCGCCAAGCATCTGGAAATGCTCGACGATGGGTCCGAGAGCGAGGGCGGGGAAGAACTGCAGCCCACCGAGGATGAGGATGACGCCGATCAGCAGGCCGATGAACAGGCCGCCGTGCGTCGGCAGGGTGCCGGTGCTGGGCGCCAGTTTCGGCTTGGCGACCAGAGAGCCTGCGATGGCCAGCACCGCGACGGCCGGCACGAAGCGACCGACCAGCATGGCGATGCCCAGCGTCGTGTTCCACCACGGCGCATTGGCCGTCAGACCCGCGAAGGCCGACCCGTTGTTCGCGGCCGCCGAGGTGTAGGCGTACAGCATCTCCGAGAGGCCGTGCGGCCCGTGGTTCAGCAGCCCCGCCAGGGCGGTGGGCAGGACGGCGGCGATGGCGGTGAAGGCGAGGATGGCCAGCGGCAGGACCAGCACGGCGATCATGGCGTACTGGATCTCGCGCGCCTCGATCTTCTTGCCGAGGTATTCCGGCGTACGCCCCACCATCAGTCCGGCCACGAAGACCGACAGCATGGCCATGACGACCATGATGGCGATGCCCGAGCCGATGCCGCCGGGCAGGATCTCGCCCAGTTGCATCAGGAACATCGTCAATCCGCCGGCCAGCGGCATCAGGCTGCCGTGCATGCCGTTGACCGACCCGTTGGAGGCGCCGGTCGTCTGACCGGCCCAGGCGGACGTGGCGGCCACGCCGAAGCGGGTCTCCTTGCCCTCCATGTTCACCGGTTGCTCGATCCCGGCCGCGACGAGCGCGGGGGCCGGCTGGCTTTCGGCGATGTAGATGCCCGAGGTGCAGGCGCCCAGCAGGATCAGGGCGGCGACAGCCAGGGCCTTCACCTCGCGCCTGGCCAGCACGCTGCGGCCGAAGGCGAAGAAGGCGGCCCACCCCATGACGTTGATCGCCACGGCGGTGATCAGATTGGTCAGGGGCGACGGGTTCTCGAACGGATGCGCCGCATTGACGTTGAACACGCCGCCGCCGTTGATGCCGAGTTGCTTGATGGCGACCTGACTGGCCGTCTGGAACAGGCTCAGGGTCTGCTGACCGCCTTCCAGGGTGGTCGCCGTGGCGTGGGCCGACAGGGTCTGCGGCAGTCCCAGCGCGGCCAGCACGATCGCCAGCACAAAGGCCAGGGGCAGCAGGACGTAGAGGGCCGTTCGGGTCAGGTCGGCCCAGAAGTTTCCGACGCCTTCCCCCCGATTGGCGACGAACGCCCGCGCCAGCGCCGCGGCGATGGTCGCCCCGGTGGCGGCGGAGACGAAATTCTGCACGGTCAGTCCGGCCATCTGGGTGAAGGCCGACATGGTGGTCTCGCCGCCATAGGACTGCCAGTTGGTGTTGGTCACGAAGCTGACGGCGGTATTGAACGCCAGATGCGGCGACAGGCCGTCAAAACCCTGCGGGTTCAGCGGCAGCCCGCCTTGCAGACGCAGCATGGCGTAGAGCAGCAGGAAGCCCGCCAGATTGAACGCCAGAAGCGACCCGGCATAGCCGAGCCACCCTTGGCTGCGGGTCGGATCAACGCCCGATGCGCGATAGAAGACGGCCTCGACCGGCTTCAGCACCGGGTCCAGCCAGGTCCGCTCGCCGTTCCAGACGCGCGACATATAAAGCCCGATCGGCCAGCCCAGCAGGCAGGCCAGACCGAGGGTCAGGGCGATTTCCGCCCAGCCTTGAAGGGTCATGTCCGCGGCTCCCTCAGAACCGCTCGGGGCGCACGAGCGCCGCGATCATGTACCCGGCGACGACAACCGCGCCGACGCCCCAGAGGATGGAGACGATCATCGTCACATCCTCTTCATTGCAGCGGCGAGAGCGGCGAAGAGCACAAATGCCCCGCCGCCCAACGCCAGAAAGATCAGATCGGACATTGCCGACGCCTCCGACTTGTGGAGACGGGACAAGGCTCCCGAACCGCGTAAGGCCGCCATGCGGGTTCCGGCGCGGCGCATAAGGAAAGCATAAGGGTCGGGCGGGCGGCTTTATGCGCGGCTTACGACGTCGTCTCCGATCCGCATGGCGCGCTTAGGTCGCCCGGGCGTCGAATGGAGCCTCTTCGAAAGGAGGTCTTCCGTGACCCGCAATCATCTTCTCAAACTCTCGGTCCGCCCGCGACCGGCCGCCCAGCCCACGGTGTGGCGCATGACCATGGACCTGCTCGGTCAGGCCTTCGGCGTCCCCGCTTCGCGCCGGGAGCCCCGCCGATGATGACCGGCTATTGCTCCCCCCGGCACAGTTTGACGAGCGGGGACCGTCGCTACGCCGTCGTGCCCCGGGCCGAGGGGTGGAGCGTTTCCCTCAACGGCGCCTGCACCCGCCCCTTTCCGGACAAGGGCGCGGCGGAACGGATCGCGGCGACGCTGCAGCGACAGGCGGACGCGCTGAGGAGGCGCTCATGATGGAGCTCCCGCCCCCGCCGCCCGCCGACGTCACCATCCGCCTGACCGGAACCCTGTGGCGGGTCAGTTCCACGGACGGACTGTTCGAAGGCGTCTTCGTCGATCGCCGGAGCGCCGTGCGGGCCGCCAACGCCGAGGCGGAGGCCCATGGGAGTTCGCGCCCCGCCGCGCCCGTCACGCCGCCATGAGCGGCCTGCAGACGATGGTGCGAGCGGCGGGACTCGAACCCGCATAACCGAAGCCGGGAGATTTTAAGTCTCCTGCGTCTACCAATTTCGCCACGCTCGCGGCTGCGTCTCAGTGCCCGGTTGCGGTCGCCGGACGCATCGCCCGGAAGTCCACGTCCGAGTCCGCGACCAGATACACCAGCGCGGCCCAGGCGGCGACATTCTGGCTCAACTGGGCCGGATCGATCTTGTCCAGGGTGTCATCCGCCGTGTGGTGCAGGTCGAAATAGCGGGTGCCGTCCTGGCTCAGGCCAAACACCGGCACGCCCGCCTCGGCCAGCGGGCCAATGTCGGCGCCGCCATGCAGTTCCGGCTCGGCCGAGGCCAGCACGCCGATGGGATACAGCACCTGCGTCGCCGCGCGCTGGAAGGCGCTGTTCTGGGCGCCGGGCGGCAGGCCCAGGGCATAGACCCGGTCGGCGCCAAAATCGCTCTCGCCGGCGATGATGTGCTTCTCCACCGCCGCGCCAATCCCGCGCAGATAGGCGCCGCCGCCGTTGCCGGTGTCGGTCGGCTGGGACACCTCTTCCGAGCCGTACAGAACCACGCGCACCGTCCGCGCCGGCCGGCGACCGCTGTCGCGGATCGCCTTGGCCGCGGCCAGGGTGATCGCCCCGCCGGCGCCGTCGTCGATGGCGCCGGTGCCCAGGTCCCAGCTGTCCATGTGCGACCCCAGCACGATCACCTCGTCGGGACGCGACCGACCGGGAATGTCGCCGATCACGTTCTGGGACACCGTCTCGTAGGTGTGCGCCGTCGAGGACAGACGCAGCCGCACCGTCTGGCCCGAGGCGATCAGGCGCGACACCTGGCTGGCGTCCGGCGCCGACAGGGCGAAGCCCGGCAGGGGCACGCGGCCTTCGACGTAGCGGGTGGTGCCGGTGTGGGGCATGCGGTGCTCGTCCGAACCGACCGAGCGCATGATGAAGGCGACCGCGCCCTTGGCGGCAGCGGCGGCGGGACCGGCGCCCCGGATGCGGGTCAGGGGGCCGTAGCCGGCGCCGTCCTGCATCCGCACCATCTGGCCCGCGTCGACATAGGCGATCTTCCCCGCCAGCGATCCGGCCGGGGCGGCGTTCAGGGCCTCAAGGCTGTCAAAACGCACCACCTCGGCCTCGATCACGCCATTGGTGCCGGGCGAATGCCCCAGGGCCGCGACGACCAGCCGCTGCGGATGATCGCCGACGATGGACGCGCTCTCCTCGCCCCGCTCCCAGCCGACCAGCGGGAAGGTCTCGATGCGGACGTTCTGGAAGCCTTGCTCGCGCATATAGTCCGCGGCCCAGGCGGCGGCGGCCTGCTCGGACGGCGAACCCGCCGGGCGCGCGCCGAAGGTCGTCGTCAGCCGGGTGACGTAGTCCAGCGCGATATTCTGCTGCATCGCCCCGTCGCGAATGCGCTCCGCCCGCTGGATGGTCGCCGCATCCTGCGCCATGGCGGGAACGGCGAAGCTCAGCGCAAGGGCGCTGGCGGCGAGAAGACGGGCGGACAGACGCATGACGGCTCCGGGGGGACTCAACGGTGGAGCCGGACCCTAGACCCGCAGCCGGGTGCGGTGAAGCGGGCTTATGCCTCGCCCTTGACCCAGACTTCGACGGGTCCCTGCAGCTTGACGGTCAGGGCCTTGCCGCGGCGGTCGACGCGGTTGCCGACGGCCAGACGGACCCAGCCTTCCGAGATGCAGTATTCCTCGACATTGGTCTTTTCCTCGCCCTTGAAACGGACGCCGATGCCCTGCGCCAGAACGTCGGCGTCGTGGAATTGGCTGTCGGGATCGACGGACAGGCGGTCGGGAAGGTCGGTCATGGAATGGCTCTTCGGCAAATCAGCCGCCGCCTTTAGCCGGTCCGCGGCCCGGCTCCAAGCGCTTGACCTGACGCGGGGTCAATCGACTAGGTTCGTTTCAAATCACTACGGACCTCGCCCGTGACCGATCCAACAGTCCGCGACTTCATCGCCCCGGCCGCCGACGGCTATCCGCTGGCCATGCGGCTGGTGTCCTCGCCCGTCCCGACGGTGGCCGTGCTGGTCAGTTCCGGCACCGGTTTTCCCAAGGGCTTCTACGACCGGTTCGCCCGACATCTGGCGGGCAAGGGCGCCGCGGTCCTGACCTACGACTTCCGGGGCATCGCCGGATCGCGGCCCGATGATCTGGCGGCGATGGAGATGGACTATGTCGACTGGGGCCGACTGGACATGCCCGCCGCGCTGGACGCCCTGATCGACGCCGCGCCCGGCCTGCCGGTCGTCCACGTCGGCCACAGCGTCGGCGGCCACTTCCTCGGCTTCATGGCCAATCAGGACCGCATTGCGAAACACGCCTTCGTCTCCGTCGGCAGCGGCTACTGGGGTCGTCACCACCGCCGCTACAATCCCATGGAGCTGTTCTTCTGGCTCGGCTTCGGCCCGCTCAGCCTGGCGCGCCACGGCTACATCAAGGGCGGCGGCCTGTGGGCCGGGACCGACCTGCCGCGCGGCGTGTGGGAAACCTGGCGCCGCTGGTGCCTCAAGGAGTCCTATTTCCTCGATGAGCTGAAGGATCGGCTGAAGCCCCATCATTTCGATGCGGTCACGGCGCCGATCCACTCCTGGATCTTCACCGACGATCCCATCGCCACGCCCGTCACCGGGCCGATCCTGATGCAGATCTATCCCAACGCCCCGCGCCAGATGACCGTCCTGTCCCCCGCCGATCTCGGCGTGAAACGGATCGGCCACGAGGGCGCCTTCCGCAAGGGCATGGAGCCCCTTTGGGATCAAATGGCGGACTGGCTGCTTGAACCCCCGCCGCGACGGCATAGGTAAGCGCCTCCCCTGCCCCCGGAGCGTTCCAT
Source organism: Brevundimonas sp. AVps31 (assembly GCF_058681355.1). NCBI lineage: Bacteria > Pseudomonadati > Pseudomonadota > Alphaproteobacteria > Caulobacterales > Caulobacteraceae > Brevundimonas > Brevundimonas sp. AVps31. Next base: position 268,749 of record NZ_CM178736.1, read on the forward strand.
GACCGACCAGCCCGCCATCACCGTTGACGGCCACGCCATCCCCCTGCTGGGCTTCGGCACCTGGAACCTGGAGCCCGCGGATGCCCGCCGCATGGTCGCCGAGGCGCTGCGCATCGGCTATCGCCACATCGACACCGCCTGGATCTACAAGAATGAAGCCGCCGTCGGCGACGGCATCCGCGACGCCATCGCCGCCGGTCATGTGACGCGCGACGACATCTGGCTGACGACCAAGATCTGGGTCGCCCACTTCGACCGCGCCGGCCTGCTGAAGCAGGCGAAGGAATCAGCCGAGGCGCTCGGCTTCACCCCCGACCTTCTGCTGCTCCATTGGCCCAAGCCGGAACCGTCTTTCGAGGAAACGCTGGGCGCGCTGAACGCGGCGCAGGAACAGGGCCTGACGAAGAGCATCGGCCTGTCGAACTTCCCGTCGTTCGAATTCGCCCGCGCCCAGAGCCTGTCGAAGGCGAAGCTGGTCACCAACCAGGTCGAGTACCACCCCTACCTCAAACTCACCGCGCTGATCGCCACGGCCAGGGAGCTGGGCTCCTCGATCACCGCCTGGTCGCCGCTGGCGCAGGGCAATATCGCCACCGATCCGACCCTGATCGAGATCGGCAAGGCGCATGGCAAGTCCGCCGGTCAGGTCACCCTGCGTTGGCTGATCCAGCAAAACATCATCGCCATCCCGCGCACCAGCAAGGTCAGCCGGGCCGAGGAAAGCTTCGACATCTTCGACTTCGAACTGTCCGCCGAGGAGATGGACCGCATCCATTCGCTGGCCCGTCCGGACGGCCGTCTGGGCGACTGGCTCGACAAGACCTTCCAATGGGATGAAGAATGGGCGTGAGGCGTCCCGAACGAGAGGACGTCCCACCGGGAGGTTTCAATGGGTTCGGTGCTCGGTTTTCCGGGCGTCGATCCGTCTGACGCGGCGGTCGGCGCAAGGCTCAAGCGGTGGCGCGAACAGCGCGGCATGAGCCTCGACGACCTCGCGGCCCGCCTGAACATCACGCCCGAGGAGGCCCGCCGGATCGAGGCGGGCCGCGCCCATCTCGACACCCTCGGCGTCGGCGCCGCGACCACTGCCCTGCACCTGCCGTTGTGGGCGCTGGTGTCGGACACGCAGGCGTACTGAGGGTGTCGGCGTCGCGCGCCTACCGGGCGGTCTTCGCCGTCGTCGGCGGGTTCGCCATCGGCCTGCAGTATTGGCTGATGCTCACCGGCGAGACCGGCAAGGGCGCGGCCGAGCTGACGCTGAACTTCTTCAGCTACTTCACCATCCTGACGAATGTGATCGTCGTCCTGGCCCTGACCGGTCCGGCGCTGACGCCGAACAGCCGTGTGGGCCGCTCGACATCCAGCGAGGGCGTGCGCGCGGCGGTGGCCATGTACATCGCCGTCGTCGGCCTGACCTACCACTTCCTGCTTTCACAGGTCTGGGACCCGCAGGGCTGGCTGTTCGTGTCGAACGGCCTGCTCCACTACGTCATGCCGATCGCCTTCGTGCTGGACTGGCTGCTGTTCACGCCGAAGGGCCGTCTGCGCTGGATCGACGCCGTCAAATGGCTGTCGGTCCCGCTGCTCTACATGGTCTGGACCGTGGTCCACGGCTACGCCTCGGACTGGTGGCCCTACTGGTTCGTGAACCTGCCGGCGCTGGGCCTTGCGAAAGCCGCCTTCTGGTTCACGGCCATGCTCGCCCTGTTCCTGATCGTCGGCCTGATCATCGTGGCGATCGACCGCACCCTCGGACGAGGTGACAGGAGCCGCGCGTCCGCCTAATCCAGCGCATGGCCTACAAATCCCTGCGCGACTTCATCGAAATCCTCGAAGCCGAGGGCGAACTGGTGCGGGTGACCGAGCCGGTTTCGACCCATCTGGAAATGACCGAGATCCAGACCCGGCTGCTGCGCAACGGGGGGCCGGCGGTCATCTTCGAGAAGCCGGTCATGCCCGACGGCACGATCAGCCCCATCCCCTGCCTCGCCAACCTGTTCGGTACGGTCAAGCGCGTCGCCATGGGCGTGACGCTGGACAAGAAGAAGCGCACCACCGCCGCCGAACTGCGCGAGGTCGGCGAACTGCTGGCCTTCCTGCGCAACCCGACCCCGCCGCGGGGTCTGGGCGACGCCATGGAGATGCTGCCGCTGATGCAGACCGTCATGGCCATGCGGCCCAAGGTCGTGAAGACCGCGCCGGTCCAGCAGGTCGTGCTGAAGGGCGACCAGATCGACCTGACCTCGCTGCCGATCCAGGGCTGCTGGCCCGGCGAACCCGCGCCGCTGATCACCTGGGGCCTGGTGGTCACCAAGGGCCCGTCCGACGCGCGCGAGGACGACTTCAATCTCGGCATCTACCGCATGCAGGTGCTGGGCAAGGACAGGGCGATCATGCGCTGGCTGGCCCACCGCGGCGGCGCCCAGCACTATGCCCGGCACAAGAAGCGCAAGACGGGCCCCCTGCCCGCCGCCATTGTGCTCGGCGCCGATCCGGGGACCATTCTCGCCGCCGTGACGCCGGTGCCGGACACCCTGTCGGAATACCAGTTCGCCGGCCTGCTGCGCGGCGCCAAGGCCGAGCTGGTCCCCTGCAAGACCGTGCCGCTCATGGTCCCGGCCAATGCCGAGATCGTGCTGGAGGGCCACGTCCTGCTCGACGAGCATGCGCCCGAAGGCCCCTACGGCGACCACACTGGCTACTACAACTCGGTCGAGACCTTCCCCGTCTTCCAGGTCACCGCCATCACCATGCGGAAGGACCCGATCTACCTGACCACCTTCACCGGCCGCCCGCCGGACGAGCCCTCGGTGCTGGGCGAGGCGTTGAACGAGGTCTTCATTCCCCTGCTGCGTCAGCAGTTCCCCGAGATCACCGACTTCTGGCTGCCGCCCGAGGGCTGCAGCTACCGCATCGCCGTGGTGTCGATGAAGAAGGCCTACCCCGGCCACGCCAAGCGGGTGATGCTGGGCGTCTGGAGCTATCTGCGCCAGTTCATGTACACCAAATGGGTGATCGTCGTGGACGACGACATCGACGCCCGCGACTGGAAACAGGTCATGTGGGCCATCTCCACCAAGATGGATCCGGCCCGCGACATCACCCTGATCGAGAACACCCCGATCGACTATCTCGACTTCGCCAGTCCCGAGAGCGGTCTGGGCTCCAAGATCGGCCTCGACGCCACCGACAAGTGGGAGCCGGAGACCAAGCGCGAATGGGGCGAGGAAATCCGTATGGAGACCGAGGTCGTCGAGCGGGTTTCGGCGATGTGGGACCGGTTGGGCCTGCCCGGCGACGGGACGCCGATCTGGAAGTAACCACCTTCCTCAGTCTGACGACGCAACTCACTCGCAACCTTCGCCGTTCATCTCCCGGCGCGAATGTTCGCGCCGCTTTGACAGGGGTGTTCGATGGTGAAGACGGGAACGCGTGCGTTGGCTCTGGCGACGGCCGGCCTGCTCACTCTGGGTCTGGCCGCCTGCGGTGACGGCGGCGCGGCCAAGGGCGGGAACGCCTCGGTGGCCGAGGCTGCCGGCAATCAGGCGACGCAGGAGAAGTTCAACCACTACGTCGAGGGCTTCAACAAGCTGATCGATGACAGCTGGGGCGTCGGCTCGAATTTCAACAACTACCAGCAACTCGACATTCCGAACAAATCCTCTAGCGATTCCATCTACTTCCCGGAAAACATCACGACCCTGGAAGGCGCCATCGAGGCGCTCAAGGAAGGTCGTGCGCTGCGCGGCGGCGATCTGGCCGGCCCGGCGGACGCCGCGGTCGACACGCTTCTGCCCCGGCTTGAAGCGCTGCTGACCCAGTGGAAGACCCTGGATCCCTATTACGAGACCCGACGCTACCGTGAAGACGGACTGGCCCAGGGCAAGGCGGCGGACGCCGGGCTGAAGGCCGCCTATCAGGCCGCCGTTGAGGGCATCGAAACCTTCGACGCCGCCCTGACCGACTATCTGCGCAAGCGTGACGCCGCCCAGCTGGAAGCCTACCGCAAGGCCGGTCACGGCGAACTGGCCGCCCTGATGGACGCGATGCAGAAGGCCGACCACTTCAGCGACGCCGTCATCGCTGACAACAGGGCCGAGGCCGACCGCCAGCTGCCCGCGCTGGAAGCCGCCGTGGCCGAGGTGCGCAAGGCCGAGGGCACCCTCGCCGCCGACGACGGCAACAAGCTCGAGTTCAAGATGATCGCCGACTATCTCGACGGCATGATCGGCTACTACCGGGACTACAAGGTGGACGGCGACGACGATGACCGTGAACGGGTCGTCGATCGGTACAACAGCGCCGTCGGCCAGATGGACGACATCGAGCATCCGGCGACCTGAATTCGCCCTCTGACGCGACGGGCGGTGGCGATCGTGCGCCACCGCCCGGCCGCCCGGGACGGGCGCGGGCATTTTTACCGCACCACGCAGCCGTGTGTCAGAAACCCGCTTTTCAAATGACAGTCTTGTAATCTATCGTCGTGACTTCGTTTGCCCACGGAGTCCTCCCTATGCGCGCTCTCGTCGCTGTTCTCGCCCTCGCCACCGCCATGCCGGTGATCAGCATCCCCACCTATTCCGACGCCCAGGTCCTGACCGGCCGTGGCGGCGTTCGCGGCGCTTCGCGTCCCCGTCGTGTCGAGGCCCCGCGTTTTTCCCAGGCGGAACAACAGCAGCTCTGGGACGCCCAAGACCTCGTCACCGACCTGAACAGCCAGATCGAAAACCTTCAGGCCGCGGGCGCCGCCGCCGGTGGCCTGACGGAGGCCCAGCGCACCGAGATCGCCGCCCACACCGCCCGTCGCGATGAAGCCCAGGCGACCGTCGACCGTCTCACCGCCAAGCGCGGCTCCTGAACGACCCTCAAGACAGGTGGGCCTGAAACGGCGGCGGTGGTTTCCACCGCCGCCGTTTCTGTATCCGGAACCTTGACACCGGGGTGACGCGGCGCGCCCGTCCCCATAGGGTGCGCCGGCCGACCGGGGCAGGTCGGGCGGCGTCGGGGCGGGATTTCATGAGCGCGTTCGAGTTCTTCTTCAGCTTCTACGGCCTTCTGCTGGGCCTGTCCGTCGCCGAACTGGTCGGCGGCTTCGCCCGCATCCTGCAGGAAAAACAGCGGGTCCGCTTCGGCTGGCTGACGCCCTTGCTGGCGACCTTCGTGGCGCTGGACGTGGCGACCTTCTGGAATCAGGCCTGGGTCATCTTCCGGGGCGCGCCCTTCAACCACGCCCTGCTCATCGCGGGCCTGATCATCGCCGCGACCTTCTATGTCGCCGCCAGCGTCACCTTCCCGCGCGTCTCCGCCGAGGGCAGCGACGCGCCGATCGACCTGACCGACCATTTCTGGCGCTACCGCCGACTGGTGTTCGGCTGCATCATGGCGGCCAACCTGATTGTCGGGCTGCTGTTCCTGACCCTGATGAGCCTGAACGAGGGCTTCGCGGCCCTGTCGACGGTGCGTCTGTGGGTCGGCTTCGGCATCTTCTTCCTCGGCACGGCGACGGCGGCCTTCTCGCCCTGGCGGCCCGTGGTGGTCGGCGCCCTGCTGACAGTGCTGGTTTACAGCCTGTGGACCCTCTGCATGTCGGCCCTGAACCTGATTTCGGCCGGGGTCTGGTCGCCCGCGCTGGGGGTCAACTAGTCCCGCCGCCTCACCGCTTGCCCGATACGGACATTTGGTCGAGGAAGGGCGTCATGCGCACGCCCCTTCTGATCGCAGCCGCCCTTCTGTTCGCGAGTCCCGCCATGTCCCAGTCCGTTCCGAACACCGCGCCGTGGGACCAGCCCTTCCTGCCGCCCGCGCCGGAGTGGAACGGCGCCAGCCGCGACCTGCTGCGCGACGCCTCGGACCCCTGGGTCACGGCGTTCGAGGCGGACCCCGCCCATGACTTCAGCCCGACCTACGCCGACACGCGCGCCTGGTTCGATCGTCTGGACGCCGCGTCGGACCTGATCCGCATCGAGCAGTTCGGCGTCTCGCCCGAAGGCCGCCCGATCTACGCCGTCATCGCCTCGAAGGACGGCGCGACCTTCGATCCGTCCAAGCCGGTCCTGCTGGCCCAGGCCGGCATCCACCCGGGCGAGATCGACGGCAAGGACGCGGGCATGATGCTGCTCCGCGACATCGCCTTCTATGGCAAGGACGACCTGCTGGACCGGGCCAACCTGATCCTGATCCCCATCCTGTCGGTCGACGGGCACGAACGGGCCTCGCCCTACAGCCGTCCCAACCAGCGCGGACCGCGCATCCAGGGCTGGCGTCACACGGCGACCAACCAGAACCTCAACCGCGACTACCTGAAGCTGGACCAGCCGGAGATGCGGGCCGTGCGCGGCCTGATCGTGAAGTACCGGCCCGATCTCTATGTCGACATCCACGTCACTGACGGCATGGATTACCAGTACGACGTCACCTACGGCTACAACGGCGAGGACGGCGTCTGGTCCCGCTCGCCCGCCACCGCGACGTGGCTGGACACCGCCTTCAAGCCCGCCATCAACGCGGCGCTGGAAGCGCGCGGTCACATCCCCGGCGAACTGGTGTTCGGCATCGACGACCAGAACCCGCGCGCGGGCCTGAACGACGGCGGGCTGGGCGAGCGGTTCTCGAACGGCTGGGGCTCGGCGGCCCACGTCCCGACCATCCTGATCGAGAACCACAGCCTCAAACCGCATGAACAGCGCGTGCTGGGCACCTATGTCTTCCTGGAACAGGCGCTCAGGCTACTGGCGTCTGACGGCCGCGACCTGCGCACCGCCATCGCCGCCGACAGCGCGCTTCGCCCGGCGGAAATCCCGACGAATTTCGTATCCGACGCCGAGCCGTCCTCGACGCGCCCGTTCAAGGGCATCACCTACGAGACCTGGGACAGCCCCGCCTCCGGCCGTCAGGAGATCCGCTGGCTGGGACAGCCTGACCCGCAGGTCTGGCAAATGCCCTTCTACGGCTCCCATCCGACCCTGACCCTGCGCCGGCCCGAAGCCTATTGGGTGCCGTCCTACCGGACCGACATCATCGAGCGCCTGCGCGTCCACGGCGTGACGATGGAGACCCTGTCGGCGCCGCGCACCGTGCCGGTCGAAATGCTGCGCCTGAACGATCCGCGCATCGCCACCCGCACCAACGAAGGTCACGTCCAGATCAGCGTGACCCAGGTCACGCCGCAGTCGCGCGACTGGACCTTCCCCACGGGCTCGGTCCGCGTCCCGACGGATCAGCCGCTGGGCGACATCGTCGTCCTGCTGCTGGAGCCGCAATCGTCGGAGAGCTTCTTCGCCTGGGGCCTGTTCCCCGAGGTGCTCAACCGCGTCGAATATATCGAAGGCTACGCCATCGCCCCGCTGGCCGAGCGCATGATGGCCGCCGATCCGGCGCTGAAGGCGGCGTTCGAGGCCAAGCTGGCCGCCGAGCCTGACTTCGCCGCCAATGGCGACGCCCGCCTGCAGTGGTTCTACGAGCGCACGCCCTTCTACGATGATCGTTACCGCCTCTATCCGGTGGCGCGCGAAAACTGACGACACCCCCGGGGAGGGACACCATGACCATCGAACAGGCGCTTGCCTTCCACACCGAAGCCTTCCGGGCCGTCGGCCTGTGGACCGGTCTGTCGCTGCTGCTGATCCTGTGGCTGTCGATGCGGATCAGCGCCGGACGGCGCAAGCTGAAGGTCTCGGTCGGAGATGGCGGCCACCCCGTGCTGACGAACAGCACGCGCGCCTTCGGCAACGCCGTCGAGTACATCCCGGTCGCGCTGGTCGCGCTGGCCGTGGTGGCGGTCTTCTACAGCGCCCCGGTCGTCCATGTGCTGGGCGGCGCCTTCTTCCTCGGCCGCATCCTGCACGCCTGGGGCATGGGGCAGGACAAGCAGCCCGCGCTCGGTCGGATGCTGGGCATGCTGCTGACCTACCTGACCTTTATCGCCTCTGCAGGCCTGCTGATCTTCGCCGCCGTCGGCTGACGGCGGTTGCGCCACGGCGGAGGCCCGGCCATATCGGGGCATGACCTCCCCGCGTGACGCCGCCGCCTCCGACATCCTGCCCGATCTGATCGCCGCCGCCCTCAGGGCTGGAGCCGACGCCGCCGAGGCGGTGACCTCCGAGCGAGCCTCCCTCTCCATCGGCGTGCGCAACGGCGCGCTGGAGGACGTCGAGCGTGAGGAAAGCCGCGACCTCGGCCTGCGCGTCTTCATCGGCAAGCGTCAGGCGACCGTCTCGGCCTCCGACCTGTCCGACAAGACCCGGGCGCGCCTGATCGAGCGCGCCGTCGCCATGGCCCGGCTCGCGCCCGAAGACCCTTACGCCGGCCTGGCCCCGCAGGACCGCCTGGCCCACGGCCCCTTCCCCGACCTCGATCTCTACGACCCGACCGAGCGCAGCGCCGCCGATCTGGAAGCCGCCGCCGCCGAGGCCGAGGCCGCCGCGCTCGCCATCGACGGCGTGGCCAAATCCGAGGGCGGCCATGCCGCCGCCTCGTCCAGCCGCTGGCGTCTGGTGACCTCGCACGGCTTCGACGGGTCCTACCAGGGTTCGGCCTTCTCGCTGGGCGTCGGCGTCATCGCCGAAAAGGACGGGGCCATGGAGCGGGGCGGCGAACATCGCGCCGTGCGCCACCTGTCCGACCTGCCCTCCGCCCAATCCATCGGCGCCTATGCGGGCCAGCGTGCGGTCGAGCGCACCGGGCCGCGCAAGATCGCCTCGACCACCGCTCCGGTCATCTTCGAAAACCGCGTGGCGACACAGGTGCTGTCGCCCCTCCTGGGCGCCATCTCCGGCGCCTCCATCGCCCGTGGGACCTCCTTCCTGAAGGACAAACTGGGCCAGCCGGTGCTGCCGACGGGCGTGAACCTGATCGACGACCCCTTCCGCCCGCGCGGTCTGGGGTCGACGCCGTTTGACGACGAGGGCATCGCCGTCTGGAAGCAGTCGCTCGTCGAGGACGGCGTTCTGACGACCTGGCTGATGAACAGTTCCAGCGCCGCCCAGCTGGGCCTCGCCTCGACCGGCCACGCCTCGCGCGGTCTCGCGGGACCGCCGGGCGTCTCGACCCACAACCTGCATCTGGAGCCCGGCGAACAGGATCTGGCGGGCCTGATGGGCGCGGCCGGGACCGGCCTGCTGATCACCTCCATGTTCGGCCCCTCGCTGAACGGCAATACGGGCGACTGGTCCGCCGGGGTCTCGGGCTTCTGGTTTGAGAACGGCCAACGCGCCTATGCGGTCAGCGAAGTCACCGTCGCGGGCAATCTCAAGGATCTGTGGGCGCGCCTGGTGCCCGGCTCCGACCTCGAATTCCGCGGCGGCTTCAACAGCCCGTCGCTGCTGTTCGACGCCGTCGCCATCGCGGGCAAATGACGGACTACGCCGACGATCTCGACCTGATCCGCGACGCGGTCCTCGCCGCCGGTGAACTGGCGCTGGCCGAGCGTGAGGCCGGGCTGAAGATCTGGTCCAAGTCCGGCGGCTCGCCCGTCACCTCGGCGGATCTGGCGGTCGACGCCCTGCTGCGCGACCGCCTTCTGACCGCCCGCCCCGACTACGGCTGGCTGTCGGAAGAGACCGCCGACACCACCGAGCGCCTGACGAAGCGCCGCATCTTCGTGGTCGATCCCATCGACGGCACCGTGGCCTATATGAAGGACAAGCCGTGGTGGTGCGTCCCCATCGCCGTGGTCGAGGACGGCCGCCCGGTCGCCGCCGTCATCCATGCGCCGATGCTGAACGAGACCTTCGTCGCCACCCTGGGCGGCGGGGCCACCCTGAACGGACGCCCGATCAGCGCGTCGGACACCACCGATCTGGATGACGCCGCCGTGCTGGCCGACGCCCGGCTGATGGAGGGTCCGCACTGGCCGGAGCCTTGGCCCGCCATGCGCTACGAGAAGCGCAACGCCCTGGCCTACCGCATGGCCCTGGTCGCCGCCGGGGCCTTTGACGCCGCCATCGCCCTGACGCCCAAATGGGACTGGGACGTCTGCGCCGGCGCCCTGATCGCCGAAGAGGCGGGGGCAAGGGTCAGCGACCACCACGGCCGGCCGTGGCGCTTCAATCAGCCCGATCCGCGACAAACCAGCCTGATCTGCACGGCTCCGGCCCTTCACCCGTTGATCGTGCGGCGTACAGCGCCTATTCCGCTCGCGCCCCGCTGATCCGTTTCCGTCAGGTTATCCAGACCCGCGCGTGAGATGGTGAACCCAACGACCGCCCTCCCCCCGGGATAGAAACATGACCACCCAGGCTGATCCGACCCAACTGCTGCACATCGTCATCGGCGGCGAGCTGCGCCATCTGGATGCGCCCGTCTTCCGCGACCTGAGCCAGATCGAGTTCGTCGGCGCCTTCCCCAGCTATGAGGAAGCCCGCAAGGCCTGGAAGGCCCGCGCCCAGGCCACAGTGGACAATGCTCACATGCGGTATTTCATCCTGCACGCGCACCGTCTGATTGACCCGCGCGGCGACGTGGCCGAACACTAGTCTTCGGGAACGAACCGATCCGCTCGGGCGCTTCCTCTCAAGGCCAAGCCAAGAGGAGGGCCCGAGCATGATTCCGATCCTCATCGTCCTGGCCCTCGGCGCGCTCGCTGTGGGCATCGTCGTCTGGGCCACGCGCCGCAAACCGAAGCTGAGCAGCAACGCCCCGCGCGAGGCGGACACCGCGTGGAATGACCCGGTCACGCCCGCCGCGTCGCCGGTCTCCGCCCCCGACGAGAGCCCCCGACCATGACCCTGTTCGGCCGCACCCTCGGCGCCGAGGAAATCAGCGCCCTCGTCTTCATGCTGATGGCGCTGGTGCTGTGGACCATGTCCCTGCGTGGCGAGATGGCGTGGAAGCGCTGGTTCCGGACCTGGGAGGCCGAACGCAAGGCGCGCCGCGAGGCGGAGTTGGAGCGTGAAGGCCACGGCGGCCCCTCCTCGGACGGTCCGCGCGGCCCCTGGGGCTGAGCCCTACTCCCGCCGCAGCAGCTTCTCGGTCAGCAGCGTCCCCCACCACTGGCCCTTGAACTCGGCCCGGATCGCCTTCGGGTCATAGGCCGGGCTGTCCACCCAATCGAGGAAGCTGACGCCCGTCGGCTCCACCTCCTTCAGGTATTTTTCCAGCGTATAGTCCAGCACCCCGGTCAGGCCCTCGCGGTGGTGCAGGTATTTCTTCGACAGCTGGCCGATGGCCTCGCTGATCGGTTCGCCCAGATGGAAGTGGCGATAGAAGACCGCCATCATTCCCGCCCGGTCCGCGCCAGACTTGCAGTGGATCAGCACCGGATAGTCGATCGTCTCGAACAGCCGTTTGGCGCGGTGGATGCGGTCCGTCTGCGGCGGGTCCCGGCTGTCCAGCGGCGCATCGATCAGCGTCAGGCCCAGTTTCGCGCAGGCGTCCTTCTCCAGCGCATAATAGGCCTCGTCCCGCGCCCCGCGCAGGTTGATGACCGTCCTGATCCCCTGCGACTTCCAGTAGGCCAGCTGCCGCGGCGACGGCTGGTTCGTCCGCACCAGATCCGGCCCCAGCCAGTGGGCGTTCATGAACCATCGCCGCAGGAAGGCGTGATCCTTCCAGACATAGTCCCACTTCGCCCTGAAGCGACCGACGGCGGTGGAGAGATCGTAGGACGACATGGGTGCGGAAATAGAGGGTCAGGAGCCAATCGTCATCTGGTGGTTTTATAATCCCGACCGCCAAACGCCGGAGACGCGCCATGAAAGCTGCCTCGTCGCTCCTCGCCCTCGCTGTGCTCCTCGCCGCCTGCCAGCCCGCCGCCGAAACCCCCGGGGTGGCCACGCCGCCGGTCGCCCCCGACGCACCACCCCGTGCGGCGGCGGCGACAGCGACGGCGCAGGAGGCCTCGCCCGACGCCGCCCTTACGGCCTTCCTTCAAACGCGAACCCGCGACGCCATGCCGCCGCTCAGCTACGTCGCCCGCTCGGTCGGCGACGGGGCGGACGCCCTGACGCTGGTCTATCTCGTCGGGCCCGAGGTCTGCGGCAGCGGCGGTTGCAATCTGCTGATCCTGCGGCGATCGGGGGATGGCTATGCGGTGGTGGGCGACACCACCGTCACGCGCGCACCGATCCGCCTGCTATCGACCCGGACGAACGGCCTGCCCGATATCGGCGTGCACGTCGCGGGCGGCGGCGTCACGGAGGGATATGAGGCGCGCCTGAAATTCGACGGCGCCCGCTATCCGTCCAATCCCACAGTCGCGCCGGCCGAGCGTGTCACGGAGGCCGAAGGCGTGGTTCTGATTACGGATGATGACGCGCGGACCCCGCTGAAGTCATAGGCCGCTTGACTTCCCCCCCCAGCCGTCCGACCTCGGAGCGATGACGACGCCCGTTCCCGCCGACGACGAGAAGGAAGCCCTGCGCCCGCTGCTGGGACGCATCTGGCGGGACTATCTCTCGCACCACCGGACGCCGCTGTTCCTGTCCATCGCCTGCGCCGCCGTGGTCGGGATCATGGCCGCCACCGTGCTCCAGCTGCTGCAGCCGGCCATCGACGGTCTGTTCCTGGGCCGGCCCGTCACCATCTGGCGGGTCATCACCATCCAGCCCGAGCACGCCCTGCTGGGCATTCCCGCCATCATCGTCGGCGCCGGGGTCATCTGGACCATCGCGGCCCTGGGTCAGGCGGCGCTGGTCAACCGGCTGGGCCACGGCATCGTCGGCGACATCCAGGTCAAGCTGTTCGGCTCCATGATCCGCGCCGATCTGGCCCGCCTGCGCAGCCAGCATTCCGGCGGCTTCGTCGCCACCGTCCTGTTCGACGCCAATCTGGTGCGCGAGGCCTTCACCAACGGCGTGGTCAACTACACCCAGCACGGCCTGACCCTGATCGCGGTCATCGCCTATATGGCGTGGTCGGACTGGAAGCTGACCCTGATCGTCCTGCTGGGCGCGCCCCTGATCGCCTTCGTCCTGCAGCGCTTCGGCAAGCGCATGCGCAAGGCCACCACCGGCGCCATGGTCGAGACGGGCAACCTGTCCACCGCCCTGATGGAAAACCTCGACGGCGTCCGCCTGATCAAGATCGAGAACCGCGAGGCGGCCGAGGAGGCCCGCGTGGCCGAGGTGGTCAACCGCCGCCAGCGCCACGTCATCAAGTCCGCGGACTCCCGCGCCTTCGCCGGTCCCTTCTCCAATCTGGTCGCCATGGTCGTGGTCGCCGCCGTCATGGCCTATGCGGGCTGGCAGGCGCGTCAGGGCCAGATGAGCGTCGGCGCCTTCGCCGCCTACATCGGTCTGCTGATGTCGGCGGGCCAGTCACTGCGCCAGGTGACCAACCTGCAGACCGTGATGACCGAGGGCCTGACCGCCGCGCGCCGGCTGTTCGGCTCGCTCGACATCCAGCCCGAAATCCGCGAAGCGCCGGACGCCACGCCCCTGGTGCACGGCCCCGTCACCGTGGCGCTGGATCGCGTCAGCTTCGCCTACGCCCCCGCGGCCGAGGGCGGCGCGCCCACCCTGTCCGACGTGTCCCTGACGGTGAAGCCGGGCGAGACCGTCGCCCTGGTCGGTCCGTCGGGCGGCGGCAAGTCGACCATCCTCAGCCTGCTGCCGCGCTTCTATGACGTGACGGCCGGCGCCGTGACCCTGAACGGTCAGGACATTCGCGAGATCAGGCTGCACGACCTGCGCAGCCATATCGCCCTGGTGACGCAGGAGCCCTTCCTGTTCGACGACACCATCGCCGCCAACATCGCCTATGGCCGTCCCGGCGCGACGCAGGCGCAGATCGAGGCCGCCGCCGCCAACGCCGCCGCCCACGACTTCATCACCGCCCTGCCCGAGGGCTACCAGACCCGCGCCGGCGAGGCGGGCCTGCGACTGTCCGGCGGCCAGCGGCAGCGCATCGCCATCGCCCGCGCCTTTGTGAAGGACGCGCCCGTCCTGCTGCTGGACGAGGCCACCTCCGCCCTCGACACCGAGAGCGAAGCCCTGGTCCAGGCCGCGCTGGACCGCCTGATGGAGGGCCGCGCCACCCTGATGATCGCCCACCGCCTGTCCACCGTCCGCAATGCCGACCGCATCTATGTGATCGAGGCGGGCAAGGTGGTCGAACAGGGCTCCCACGCGGCGCTGGTGAAAAAGGGCGGCCTCTACGCCCGACTGGCCCGGCAACAGTCGCTGGACGGCGATTCCGTGGAGGTCGTCTCGTGAGGCCGCTGCGAAATCCCGTCATCCAGTCCACCCTCGCCTGGGTTCTGGCCCAGTGGATGCGCTTCTGCTTCGCCACCATCCGCTGGACGCACCAGAACGAGGGCGTGGCCGAAGCCGTCTGGAAACAGGGCGGCGGCGTGCTGGCCGTCTTCTGGCACTCCCGCATCGGCCTCAGCCCCGCCTGCTGGCCTCTGGATCGCGCCACCCCCGCCAAGGCCCTGATCTCGCTCAGCGCCGACGGCGAGTTCATCGCCAAGGCCGTGGCCAAACAGGGCTTTCCCGCCGTGCGCGGCTCGTCCAGCAACAAGGACAAGGCGGAAAAGGCCAAGGGCGGAACCCAGGCCCTTCGCGACGGCCTGAAACAGCTGAAGGTCGGCGGCCTCGCCATCACGCCCGACGGCCCGCGCGGTCCGGCCCGTCAGATGGCCGAAGGCCTGCCCATGCTGGCGAAAATCTCGGGCGCGCCCGTCCTGTTCATCGGCATGAGCTGCAATCCCGCCATCCGCCTGAACAGCTGGGACAAGGCGGTCCTGCCGCTTCCGTTCGGCAAGGGCGCCCTCGTCTATGACGTGGCCGACTATCCGGAAGGCGCCGCCATGGCCGACGTGGTCTTCGCCTGGACCGAGCGTCTGGACGCCGTCGAGGCCGAGGCTGACGCCATCACCGGCCTCAAGCGGGTCTGACATGAGCCCCGCCCTGATCCTCTACCGGCTCCTGACCCGGATGCTGGAGCCCCTGGCCCCGCGCCTGCTGGACGCCCGCGCGAAGAAGGGCAAGGAGGACCCGGTCCGCGTCGACGAAAGGCTCGGCCTGACCCGCATGCCCCGCCCGGACGGCGAGGTCGTCTGGCTGCACGGCGTCAGCGTCGGCGAGACCCTGTCGCTCCTGCCGGTCGTCGAGCGGCTGCGCGCCGTTCGTCCGGACCTGAACATCCTCGTCACCTCCGGCACCCTGACCTCCGCCAACCTGCTGGCCCGGCGCCTGCCCGAGGGCGTGATCCACCAGTTCGCCCCCGTCGACGCGCCCGGCGCGGTCGACGCCTTCCTCACGAAGTGGAAGCCGGTCGTCGGCATCTTCGTCGAGAGCGAACTGTGGCCCAACCTGATCCTGGAATCGCACCGTCGAGGCGTGAAGCTGGTGCTGGCCAGCGCCCGCATCACCGAAAAGACCGTCGCCGGCTGGCGGCGCTTTCCCGGAGCGGCGCGCCGGATTCTGTCGGCCTTCGACGTCGTCCTGCCGCAGGACGGGGTCTCGGCCGACCGGCTGGAAAGCCTCGGCGCCCGCATCGACGGCCATGTGAACCTCAAGCTGGCGGGCGAGGCGCCGCCGCACGACGGGGCCGCCTTCACCAAACTCAGCGCCGCCATCGGCGACCGGCCCGTGGTCGTCGCCGCCAGCACCCATGACGGCGAGGAGATCGCCATCGTCCGCGCCTTGGACAAGCTGGCGGACCGGCTGTGCCTGATCCTGATCCCGCGCCACCCGGAACGCAGCGCCGCCATCTCCGCCGCCCTGACCCGCGACGGCTACCGCTTCGCCCTGCGTTCGCAGGGTCGCCAGCCCGACAACGAGACCGACCTCTATGTCGCCGACACCCTGGGCGAGATGGGCCTGTTCCTGCGCCTCGCGGACGTCGTCGTCATGGGCGGCAGCTTCTCGGCCGCGCTGGAGAAACCTCCGGTGGGCGGCCACAATCCGCTGGAGCCGGCGCGGCTGGGCAAGCCCGCCGTCACCGGCCCCGACATGACCAACTGGGCCGCCGTCACCGAGGCGCTGGTCGAGGCGGGCGGGCTTCAGATCGTCGGCGCCCCGTGGGACCTGCCCGCCGCCCTGACGCCGCTGCTCTCTGACGACAAGG
Source organism: Brevundimonas sp. AVps31 (assembly GCF_058681355.1). NCBI lineage: Bacteria > Pseudomonadati > Pseudomonadota > Alphaproteobacteria > Caulobacterales > Caulobacteraceae > Brevundimonas > Brevundimonas sp. AVps31. The sequence goes on from NZ_CM178736.1 coordinate 284,757, forward strand.
CCGCCCGGGCCATGGGCGACCGCGGCCGCCGCGCCGCCGCCGAGGCCGGGTCGGGTCTGGAACGGCTGATCGACAGCCTGCAGCCGTTATTGCCGCCCCCGCCCCGGACGCGCCGATGAGCCTCAGCACCCCCAGATGGTGGTATCTGCGCGACCGCAAGCACGCGGCCATGACGCGGATGCTGTTGAAGCCCGTGTCGTGGATCTGGGCGGGCGTCACCGCCAACCGGATCGCCCGCGCGACGCCGGTTGATCCGGGCGTGGCGGTGATCTCGGTCGGCAATCTGACGGTCGGCGGCTCGGGCAAGACGCCGATCACGCGCGAGGTCCTGCGCCTGCTGCGCGCGTCGGGCATCGACGCCCAGGCCCTGTCGCGCGGTTACGGCGGCAAGCTTGAGGGTCCTGTCCGCGTGGATCTGACCACCCACACCGCCGCCGAAGTGGGCGACGAGCCCCTGATGCTGGCGCTGGACAGCCCGGCCTGGATTTCCCGCGACCGCGTGGCCGGCGCGAAGGCCGCCGCCGCCGGGGGCGCGCAGGCGCTGGTGCTGGATGACGGCCACCAGAACCCGGCTCTCAAGAAGACGCTCAGCCTGATCGTGGTGGACGGCGAAACCCGCGACGACGAATGGCCCTTCGGCGACGGCTCGGTCTTCCCGTCCGGCCCGATGCGCGAACCGCTGAAGACCGGTCTGGCCCGCGCCGACGCCGTGGTCATCCTGATGCCGTCCGACCTGGACGCGCCTGATCCGGACCTGCTCGAGAGCTTCGGCGCCCTGCCGGTCTTCATCGCCCGGCTTCAGCCCGCCGGACCGCCGCCGTCCGGCCCGCTGGTCGGCTTTGCGGGCATCGCCAAGCCATGGAAGGTCGAACGCTCGCTCAAGGCCGCCGGCGGCGAGATCGCCGACTTCGCCCCCTTCCCCGACCACGCCGCCTTCCGCGAGGACGACCTGCTCTTCCTCGCCGACCGGGCGGAGACGTTCGGCGCGACCCTGGTCACCACCGAAAAGGACTGGTCCCGCCTGCCGCCGGAATGGCGCGCGCGGGTCGTCAGCTGGCCCGTAAAGGCGACCTTCGAGGATGAGGCGGGGTTTTTGAAACTGCTCGGCAGTTCCTCCCCTTCAGGGGAGGGGGACCGCGTCAGCGGTGGAGGGGCGCCGGCCCCGCGCACCGTCTGACACCCCTCCACCATCCTGCGGATGGTCCCCTCCCCCATGGGGAAGGAACTCTACTCCTCGCGGTAGACCACCCCGCCCTTCATCACGAAGGCCATGTGCTGAAGCGCCGTCACGTCGCTCAGCGGATCGCCGCTGACCGCGATCAGGTCGGCGGGCATGCCGACCGCGATGCGACCGGCCTGATCCGAAATCCGCAAATGCGCCGCCGCATTGACCGTCGCCGTCTGGATCGCCTCCAGCGGCGTCAGACCCGCACGCACCAGAAGGGCGAACTCGCCGGCGTTATCGCCATGGGCCGAAACTCCGCTGTCGGTGCCGAAGGCGATGCGGACGCCGCCGTCATGCGCGCGCCGCGCCATGTCCAGCATCAGCGGCCCGGCCTCCAGCGCCTTGGCCGTCTGGGCCGGGGTGAAGAAGTTGTCGGGGCCCGAAGCGATGCGCGCCACGAAATCCCCGGCCATCAGGGTCGGCACCAGATAGACGCCGTCCCGCCGCATCAGCCGGATCGACTCGGCGTCCAGATAGGTGCCGTGCTCGATCGAGTCGCCGCCCGCCCGCAGGAAGCTGTTGATCCCGTCCACCCCGTGGGCATGCGCCGTCACCTGACGGCCCATCCGGTGCGCCGCGCCGATGATGGCGGCCAGTTCCTCGTCCGAGAACTGTTGGCCCAGCCCGGCCGCGGTGTTCGACAACACCCCGCCGGTGGCCGTGATCTTGATGATGTCCGCGCCCGACCGCACCTGCAGCCGCACCGCCCGCATACAGTCCTCGGCGCCCGAACAGATGTTCTCGCCCGTGAACAGATGCATGATGTCGTCGCGGTAGCCGTTGATGTCCCCGTGCCCGCCGTGGATCGACACCGCCGACCCCGCCGCGATGATGCGCGGCCCGGGCACGTCGCCGCGCCGCACCGCATCGCGCAGGGCGAAGATGGACTCATTCGTCGCGCCCAGGTCGGCCACCGTGGTGAAGCCGGCCCGCAGCGTCCGCAGGGCGAAGCGCGCGCCGGCGAAGGCCTGGTCCGCATTCGACTCCGTCACCCCGTCCAGTTGCGACGTCGGGCTCTGTTCACCGGTCAGGTGCACATGGCTGTCGATCAGGCCCGGCAGGACGAAATCGTCCCTCAGATCGACGATCCGACCCTCTCCGACGAAGCCGTCGCGGATTTCCACGACCTGGTTCCCTCTGATCACGAGAGTTTTATCGCGTTGCACAATCCCGCTGGCGGGATCGGCCAGAAGCCGCCCCACTTGGACGAACGTCGTTCCCGCCTCGGGCGAAACGGACGTGGTCGCGGGCGTTTGCGCCGCGACGCTTGTGGCCGCAAATGCGGCGAGCGCCGCCATGATCGACGTGATCGACTTCACGAAATTCTCCCTCTGTCCCCGCCCCACCTTACCTGTCCACGGCCCCGCGCCAAGGCTCCGGTTGCCATGCCTGCCCGCATTTGAAACAACCTGTCGCTTCCAGTGAACATGCGAGGGGCGTCGTATGCGGCTTGCAAGACGTGGTTTTATTCTGGGCGGCGCCGCCCTTCTCTCGGGTTGCGCCTCCGCGGCGTCGACCCGGCCGACGGGCGTCACCACCGCCCTGACCACCGCGCAGGCCGCGCCGGTCGGCGTCCCCCAGATCGTCGTCGCGCATGGCGAGCCCGAAAGCATCACCGCCCGCCTGAACTCCACCCGTCTGCTCGACCCGCGCGGTCAGGTCCGTCCCGAGCTGATGGAGCGCGCCCTGGCCGCCATGGACATCCACGGCCAAAAGATCACCCAGCGCGACCGCATGTATCTGGTCGACTTCACCAAATTCTCGGGCGACGAGCGCCTGTACGAGGTCGATCTGGCGGGCGGCGCCGTCACCCTGATGCGCACCTGCCACGGCCGCGGCTCGGACCCGGATCATTCGGGCTATGCCAGAACCTTCTCCAACACGCCGGACAGCTACAAGTCCTCGGTCGGCGCCTATGCCACCGCCGGCGCCGGCTGGGGCGCCCAGCAGGGCCCGAACGTCCTGCTGGACGGTCTGGAGTACACCAACAACAACGCCCGCGAGCGCGCCATCATCATCCATGGCGCCGACTACGCCGACCCGGACTTCCTGGCCCGCGAAGGCAAGCTGGGCCGCAGCTACGGCTGCTTCTCCGTCGCCCACACCGACCTGCCCCGCCTGCGCGAGCGCATGGGCGACGGCCGCCTGCTGTTCGCCTGGGCCTAGATTTCGGGCCTGCGTGCCGAGTGTCGAACGGACAGAACTCTCACTTCCTCGCCCACGACGACATACCGGATGATGTAGGGCGGGATGATCGTCAGTTCGCGGTACCCCCGCCCTGCAGGCCGCCCGCGATCCGGCATCACTGACAAGCTCTGGGCGGCTTCCACGATGCTGAGTTCAAGATGGGCAGCGGCGTCCGGACTGAAATCGCGGACATAGGCGGTAATATCCTCGACATTGTCGAGCGCCTGATCGGACCAGACTACTCGCCACATTTCGGTCGAGGCAGGGGATTGGCGGTCGAGAGCGACAGCAGCCACCGCTTCACCGCGTCGTGACTGACCGTTCGCCCGGCCGCGAAATCCGCCAGAGCGCGTTGGGTCGCGGCTTCGACCGCCGCCTCATCCTCGAAATCGAAGACGCCGGGTTCCTCGCCGAACTCGTCCGAAGGGTCGCTCATAAGGCGTGCATAGCACCACCCCGCCAGAGGCACACGCGCCTTCAACCTGAGCGCGTCAAGCGTCCGGCTCGGTTCTACCCCCGCTCCAGCGCCCGCCAGCCGATGTCGGTGCGGTTGAACCCGCCGGGCCAGTCGATCTTGCGAATGGCGGCATAGGCGCGCTCGCGGGCTTCGGCGATGTCCGCCCCGCGCGCGCAGATGTTCAGCACCCGGCCGCCGGCGGCGACCAGCTGGCCGTCCTCCTGACGTCGCGTCCCGGCGTGGAAGACCTGGACGTGGGGCCCGAAGTCCTGCTCGGCGCCGCGAATGATCGACCCCTCGACCGGGCTGTCGGGATAGCCCTGCGCCGCCATGACCACGCAGATCACCGTCTCGGACAGGAACTCCGGCAGGGTCGCCCGGCTCAGGTCGCCCCGCGCGCAGGCCAGCAGCATCGGCACGATGTCTCCGCCCAGACGCATCATCAGTACCTGACATTCGGGGTCGCCGAAACGGGCGTTGAACTCCACCACCCGGGGGCCGTCGCTCGTCGACATCAGTCCGGCGTACAGCACGCCGCGATAGGGCATCCCCTCCGCCGCCATGCCGTCGATCACCGGCTTGACCACCAGACGCTCGGCGGCCTCGACCAGTTCGGGGGTGAAGACAGGCGCGGGCGAATAGCTGCCCATGCCGCCGGTATTGGGGCCCAGATCGCCGTCATAGGCGCGCTTGTGGTCCTGCGCTCCGCCCAGCAGCACATAGTTGCGCCCGTCCGACAGGGCGAACAGCGAGCCCTCCTCGCCGTCCATGAACTCCTCGATGACCACGCGGGCGCCGGCCTGGCCGAAACGGCCGCCCAGCATCCACTCGATCTCGCGCTCGGCCTCGCGCTTGGTCGGCGAGATGGCTACGCCCTTGCCCGCCGCCAGACCGTCGGCCTTGATCACATAGGGCGGCTTGAACACCGTCAGCGCCTGCCGCGCCTCGTGCAGCCGCTCATAGACGCCGAAGCCCGCCGTCGGGATTTCATGGCGTTCCATGAAGGCCTTGGAAAAGGCCTTGGAGGTTTCCAGCTGCGCCGCCTTGGCGGTCGGACCGAAGCAGGGAATGCCCGCGGCGGCCAGCCGGTCGGCCAGCCCCTGCTCCAGAGCGGTTTCGGGGCCGACCACCACCAGATCGGCGCGGATTTCACGCGCCAGAGCGGCCAGTTGCTCGGCGTCCGTGGCCTTCACAGGCCGCAGTTCGCCCAGCTTTTCCATGCCCGGGTTGCCGGGCGCGATGACCAGCCGCTTCAGAAGCGGTGACTGGGCGATCTTCCACGCCAGGGCGTGTTCTCGCCCGCCTGATCCGACCAGCAGGATATTCATAGGCGCGGCTTACCGCACCTGCGAAGGCGGTCAAGTCGTCAGCACGGTTAAACGCCCTCAACCGCCGCGCGGGGCGGTCCATTCCGGCAGGGCCGCCAGCTGGGCCGCGGTCAGTTCGGTGGTCAGATCGCGGAACGCGCCGTTGTCGCGCGCGGCGCCGCGGATCGAGGTGATCGGCACCGCCACCTTGCGGTCGCCCGGGCCTTCCAGCTCGATCACGACCTCCCTCAGCGTCCCGGCGGCATCCAGCACCAAGGTGTCGACATCGCCCAGGTCGGTGTAATCGGACGACACCAGATCGGCGTCCTCCAGCTGCGCCCGGGTCATGCCGAAGGCGAGGGCCGTGGCGGTCTCCGTGGCGGCGGCCCGCGTTTCGGTCACCGGCTCGGCCGCGGCGCCCGGCGCGGGCGGCTGCACCACATCGTCAGTCTTGTCGGAACAGGCGGCGATGGCCAGCAGGCTTGCGGCGGCGGCGGTCAGCAGGGCGGGACGAAACATGAAACTCTCCGGGATTCAGATCAGGGCGGACACGACGTAGACCAGCGCACCCAGCATCAGGATGCCGCCCACGACCACCCACGGGCTGACCGCGGGCGCATCGCTGCGTTCCCTCAGGCCCCGCTCGCGGGGATCCTGGTCGTCGGGGTCGGTGTGGGGCGGGTCGACGGGCATGGTCAGCAAACGACCCACACCTGAACGGTGTTCCCCTGCCATGCGGCAAAGCTTCACTCTGTCGCTCGCGGCCAAGGCGGCCTAAACCGCCCGACCATGTCTCTCCCCCCCTGCTCCGCCCCCCGTCTCGCGCTCCTGACCGGCGCCGCTTTCTGCGCCCTGAGCGGCGCCGCCCACGCCCAGATCGCCCCCGCGCCCGCCGCTCTGGATGAGGTCGTGGTCACCGGCTCGCGCCTGTCGGGCGCGCAAAAGCTGGCTCCGGTCGAGATACTGGACCGTCAGGCGCTGGACCGCGCGGGGGTCGCCGATCCGGCGCAGGTTCTGCAGCTGCTCACCGCCAACTCCGGCTCCGAAGCGCGGGTCGACCAGCTGAACCAGCCGCAAAGCTCCGGCACGGCCCAGTTCAACCTGCGCAATCTGGGCCTCGGCTCGACGCTGGTTCTGGTCGACGGCCTGCGCTGGACCTCCAGCGCCGCGGTCGCCACCGACGGCTCGGGCTTCGTCGACATCAACAGCCTCGTGCCTCTGATCGCGCTGCAACGGGTCGAGACCTTCAAGGACGGCGCCTCGGCCCTTTACGGCTCCGACGCCGTGGCGGGCGTGGTCAACTTCATCACCCGCGACGGGGTTGATCGGCCCGAGATGCGCCTGCGCTACGGCGCGCTGGACGGCGCGGACGAGACGCTGGTGGAGGCCATCGGCGGCCTGCCCGTGCTGGGCGGCGACCTGACGCTGGCCGGCTCCTGGCTGCATCGCTCGGCGCTGGGCTCGGACGAGCGGGACTTCACCCAGGCCGAAACCTATGGCCGCGCCGCCTGGACCGCCGTCACCAGCTACGGCCAGCCGGGGTCCTATTTCCGGCCCGGTGCGAACGCCTTCGCGCCGGACCCCGACTGCACCAACCCGGCCTTCACCCAGGCCTTCCGCAACAGCCCGACCGACGCCTTCTGCCGCCTCGACTATTCGGACTTCTTCGACCTGACGCCGGAGGAGACCCGGACCCAGCTGTTCGCGGGCTGGCGTCAGCGCGTCGGCGCGGTCGATGTCCGGCTTCAGGCCGCCTGGTCCTCGACCGAGACCATCGCGCGCCAGAGCCCCTCCCTGCCCATCCTGGCCCGCAGCCTGACGGTCCCGGCCTCCCATCCCGACAATCCGTTCGGCGAGGCGGTGCAGTTTCGCGGCCGGATCCTGGGCGCCGAGGCCGGCGCCTCGGAGGCCAGCTTCGACTACCGGACCTGGCGTCTGGCGGGCGGCCTGTCGGGCCGCTTCTCCAACGGCTGGAACTGGGACGCGTCGGCGACCTCTAGCCGCCAGCACATCGCCTATGACAAGCCCGACACCATCGGCACGGCGCTGCAGAACGCCCTGAACGGTCTGGGCGGCGCGGGCTGCAACCCGGCCACCGGCGCGCCCGGCGTCGGCCCCTGCCAGTATTTCAACCCGTTCGGCAGCGCCTACCTCGGAACCGGCACCCCCAACAGCGCCGCGCTGATCGCCAGCCTCACCGGCTCCACCGGCCTGCGCGGCGCGGCCACCCTGACCACCGTCGATCTACAGACCGACGGTCGCGCCTTCAGCTGGGACGGCGGCGGCGTCGATCTGGCCTTCGGCGCCCAGCACCGCCGCAGCGGCCTGCGCCACGACTGGAGCGATCTGGTCAATGCGGGCGAGCTTCTGACCGCGGGCTATTCTCCCGACTTCGACGGCGATCAGGAGGTGTTCTCCGCCTTCGCCGAGGCCCGCGTCCGGTTGAGCGACCGCCTCGAAGCCCAACTGGCGGTGCGCGAAGAACTCTATGACGGCGGCGAAGACGCGCTCAGCCCCCGCGTCGCGGTGCGCTGGGACGTCGCCGACGCCCTGACCCTTCGCGCGTCTTGGGGCCGTGGTTTCCGCGCGCCTTCGGTCTTCACCCTGTCCGGCGCGCAGGCGTCGCAGCCGTCCGTGTTCGACCGGGGCGCCTTCGTCTTCGTCAACACCCTGACCACCGGCGATCCCGAGCTGAAGCCGGAAGAGTCCGAAACCCTGACCGCCGGCGCCGTCTGGACGCCCCTGCCCGGCCTGCAACTGGGCCTCGACGCCTGGCGGATCGACTACACCAATCTGATCGTCAAGGAATCCGCCCAGACCGTCATCGACCGCGCCGCCGCCGACGATCTGGCGGGCCTCACCGGCACGGCGGCGCAGGCGCGCGTCACCCGCGCCCCGGGCGGCGCCCTGACCTTCGTGGACCTGCGCTTCACCAACGCCTCGTCGATCGAGACCCAGGGGCTGGACCTGTCCGCCCGCTACGACCGCGACCTGTTCGACGGCCGCCTGTCCGCCTCGGCCACCTGGACGTACGTCGACACCTACGACATCCGCCTCGCGCCCGGCGCGGCGACCACCTCGGGCGTCGGCTCGACCAATCTGAACACCCTGGGCCGCTCCCTGCCGCAGGACCGGGGCGAGTTCGCCGTGGGTTGGGCCGGGCCGACCGACACCGTCACCATCCTCGCCCACTACACCGGCGCCTATCGCAACGACCGCAGCGGCATCACCAATGCGGCCATCGACAGCTGGACCACCGTCGACCTGCACTACGTCCGCGCCCTCTCCCCGGCGCTCGACCTGTCGCTCGGCGTGGTCAATGTCGCGGACTCGGATCCCCCGCTGGCCCAGTTCGCCCTCGGCTATGATCCTGTGGTGGCCGATCCGCGTGGACGGGTGGTCAGCATCGGCCTGACGAAGCGGTTCTGATCGCGCTCGCGTCCCTCAGGCGCCCGCCGCGACTTCCGCCGGCCCGGTCGTCAGCAGCTTCCGATAGTCGCTCGGCGTCATGCCGTAGCGTTTGCGAAAGGCGCGGCTGAAGTGGGAGGCGTCGCCGAAACCGAAGCGCAGGGCGACATTGCTCACGGTTTCGGCCCGCTCCACATCGGCCAGTGCGCCCCGCGCCCGCTCCAGGCGCTGCGCCATGACATAGGACTGCACCCCGCCGTCGGACCGGAAGACGGCGAACAGACGGTTGCGGGTGACGCCCAGCGTCCGCTGCAGGTCGGCGATCACCACCTCCCCGCCCAGCCGCCGTTCGATCTCCTCGATCGCCCGTCGGCGCAACACATCGTCGGCGCTCAACCGCTTGGATATTGAACGGCTGTCCAGCAGGACCACCGCCAGCAGATCCAGGAAGACCTGACCCAGCCGGTCGGTCTCCGCCAGATCCAGTCGGGGCAGCATGGCGTGAACGTGCGCCGCATAGGCGAACATGACCGCCGCCGCCGATCCACCGATCACCAGACCATGCAGGTCGTGCAAGGGCGCGAACCGCGCTTCGGCCAGGGGGCGCGGCAAGACCACGCTCCAGGTCCGGCTGGCGGTCGAGGCGTGCAGGGACGGCCGCGCCAGATCATGGAAATGCAGTTGCCCCGCGCTTTCGTGAAACGCCCGCCCGTCCATATCCCCGTGCGCCTCGCCTTCGATCATCATGTTGACGATGACGGGATCAAAGTCCGACAGACGAATGTCCTGGACGCGCCGCTCCCAGCGCATGCCGGTGATTTCGGCGTGGACGAACATCACCTCGCCCAGCCGGACGGACTCCCACCGGGTGTTGAACGGCTCGGTCGGCTCGGTGCGATAGATGGGCTCGGTGCGCGGCCAGTCCCGCAGGTACCAGGCGCGGTAGCGCTCCTGGGGCGGCAGGTCGTCGGTCGAATAGCGAAGCACCGGGATCGGCACGATCGGGCGGTCTTCCCCGGCCTCTGAAGAGGATGAACTCATGCGGGGCTTCGCCGAACAACTGGAAAGACCGGCGTCTGCGCCGACATACTCCTGAAATGTCTAGTGATCCTGCGCCCGACCGACAAGCCGTAACGCCGTCATCTTCAACCTCGCCATTCCCGTCGCGGCTTCGCCCCGTTAGTCTCCGACCATGACTGACGACTCCTACGTCTTCGAAGGCCCGGCCGAGGAACCGGTCGCGCCGCGCGACAACAATCCGCCGCTGTCGATTTCAGAGCTGTCCTTCGCCCTGAAGCGCACGCTCGAGGACCGCTTCGGCCACGTCCGCCTGCGCGGCGAGATCTCGAAGGTGAACCACCACGCCTCGGGCCACGTTTATCTGACGCTCAAGGACGACAAGTCCGCCATCGACGGCGTGGTCTGGAAGGGCGTCGTGCGCGGCCTCGGCGTCCGGCCCGAGTCCGGGCTGGAAGTCATCGTCACCGGCAAGATCACCAGCTACCCGGCCCGCTCCTCCTACCAGATCGTGATCGAGAGCATGGAAGCCGCCGGCGCCGGCGCCCTGCTGGCCCAGCTGGAGCGGCTGAAGGCGAGGCTGGCGGGCGAGGGCCTGTTCGAGGGCGGCCGCAAAAAGCCCATCCCCGCCTTCCCCGCCACGGTGGGCGTGATCACCAGCCCGACCGGCGCGGTCATCCGCGACATCCTCCACCGGATCGCCGAGCGCTGGCCCTGCCGCGTCATTGTCTGGCCGGTCGTGGTCCAGGGCGACGCCGCCGCCGGTCAGGTCGCCAACGCCATCCGCGGCTTCGACGCCCTGAGGCCGGACGGCCCCATTCCCCGCCCCGACGTGGTCATCGTCGCGCGCGGCGGCGGCTCGGTCGAGGACCTGTGGTGCTTCAATGACGAGGCCCTCGCCCGGACGGTGTCCGCCGCGACGATCCCGATCATCTCGGCCGTGGGGCACGAAACCGACACCACCCTGATCGACTTCGTCTCCGACCGCCGCGCCCCCACTCCCACCGGCGCGGCCGAGATCGCCACCCCGGTGCTGGCCGACCTGCAGTACGCCGTCGCCGACTTCGAGCGTCGTCTGGCCCGCGCCGGGGGCCGTCTGCTGGAGGATCGCCGCACCCGCCTGCGCGCCGTCGCCCGCGGCCTGCCCGCCCGGCCCGAAGACCTGCTGGCCCTGCCGCAACAGCGGCTGGACCACGCGGGCAGCAAGCTGGCCTCCGCCCTGCATCGCAATGTGGCGGTGCATGAGCGGCAACTGGCCGGCGCCTCCGGCCGCCTCAGCCCCCTGCTGCTGCGCCAGCGGCTCCAGCGCGAAACGGATCGGATCCAGTCCTTCGCCGCCCGCCTCGGCGCCGGCCTGTCCTCCACCGTCGCAGGACGGGAGCGTCGCCTGCTGCAGGTCAGCGCCCGCCTGTCGCCCGCGCCCCTGCACCGCCGCCTCGACCAGCGCGCCGCCCGGCTGGATGCCCTGGGCGAGCGCCTGACCGCCGTGGTGCCCCGCCGCCTCGACCGCGACCAAACCCGGCTCGCCGCCCTGTCCCGCGCGCTGGCCACCCTCGACCCCAAACGCCCCAAGCCAGGCTTCGCCCGCGTCGAGGACGACACCGGGGCCATGATCGCCTCCGCGTCCGGCCTGTATGACGGTCAGTCTGTCCGGCTGGTCTTCGCGGACGGCGCGAAGGGGGCCCGCATCGACGGCGGCGACGACCTCCCCCCGTCCGCGCCCAAACCGCGACCGGCCCCGCCGCCGAAACCCAAACCCGCCCCTCCCGGTCAGGGCGACCTGTTCTGAAACGGGAAATCCTTGGCGCCTGACCCTGGGTCCAGCTAGATTTGCCGTCATGGACCAGACGACCAATCCACAGGCCACCCTCCACTACGGCGACGGCGAGTTCGCCGTCCTCAAGCCGGGCCGCTTCGTCACCTGCGCGGTGTCCGGCAAGCCGATCCCGCTGGAAACCCTGCGCTACTGGTCGGTCAGCCTGCAGGAGCCCTACGCCGGGCCGGGCGAAGCCTTCCAGCGCCTCGGCCAGCAGCCCTGATGCTGGACCGCCGGGGCCTGCTGGCCGGCGGCGCGGCCCTGCTCGGCGCCGGCTCCGCCCGCGCCCGTGGCCAGGCCCCCGGCGATCTCGCCCTGACCGGCCGCTTCGTCCAGGGCGGCCACGCCATCGGCCAGACCTGGCCCCACGCCCTGATCTTCGTCGACGGCGAGGCCCTGTCCGCCGCCTCCGCCGACGGTTGGTTCATCGTCGGCTTCGACCGTGACTCGCCGGCCGGCGTCCGCATCGAGGCCCGGTCGCGAGACCGCTCCGCCTCGCGCACCCTGACCGTGGCGCCGGGCAGTTTCCACTCCACCGCCGTCAACGGCCTGCCGTCGTCCACGGTCGAGCCCTCGGACCCGGCCCTGCTGGCCCGCATCCGCGAGGAGGTGGTGCTGAAGACCGAGGGTTTCGCCAGCCGCACCGACGCCGACGGCTTTCGCGACGGCTTCATCTGGCCGCTGGAGACCTGGCGCGTCACCAGCCGCTGGGGCGCGCAGCGGGTGCTGAACGGCACGCCCGCCCGGCCCCACTACGGCATTGATCTGGCCGCGCCCCAGGGGTCCGCCATCCGCGCGCCCGCGCCGGGGCGGGTCACCCTGGCCCAGCCGGCGCTGCATTTCGAAGGCGGTCTGGTTTTGATCGACCATGGTCAGGGGCTGATCACCGCCTATCTGCATCAGTCCCGGCTCGAGGTGCGTCAGGGGCAGGACCTGATGCGCGGCGACCTGATCGGACGTGTCGGCATGACCGGCCGCGCCACGGGCCCGCACCTGTGCTGGCGGATGAAATGGCGCGACCGCAACCTCGACCCGTCGCTTCTGATCAAATCCTGAACAAGCTTCGCCATTTACGCTAAAGTTGAAACGCCGTTCGCCGATGGACGCGAACCGAATCCGCCCCTACACCCGAACCGTTCGGCGACTTCACGCCTCGACTGCAAGCTGCCAGACATGTCTTCCCTCGCCGCCCTTCAGGTTCTTCTGGTTGACGACAACCAGCATATGAGAGCCATCACCTCCGCCGTTCTCCAGTCCGCCGGCATCCGCAAGGTGCGCGAGGCGACGGACGGCGCGGCCGCGCTGGAAGTCCTGCGCGAGCACCCGGTCGATCTGGTCATCGTGGACTTCAACATGTTCCCGCTGGACGGGGTCGAGTTCACCCGTCTGGTCCGCAACAGCCCCGACAGCGCCAACCCCTATCTGCCGATCATCATGATGACGGGGCACTCGGAGAAGACCCGCGTCTACGAGGCCCGCGACGCCGGGGTCACCGAGTTCGTGGTCAAGCCGATCACCGCCAAGGCCATCCTCGACCGCATCCAGGCCGTGATCTTCAAGCCCCGGCCCTATGTGAAGACCGACGGCTATTTCGGCCCCGACCGGCGACGCATGTCCCGCGCCGACTACACCGGCCCGCGCCGTCGCTCCACCGACCAGTCGCGCGACATCTAGGCCGAGCCCGGCTCAGGCCTCGGGCGGCAAGGCATCATAGACCTTCTGCGGCCAGCGTTTGTGGACCCAGAACCAGTCCTCCGGAACCTCGCGCACCCGATCCTCGATGAAGGTCGTGATCGCCTGTACGCCCCGCGCGATGTCGGCCTGCCGGTCGCCGGTCGGGGGCACGGGGATGGGCTCGTGCGCCGTCACCCGGAAGCGCACGCCCGGCAGACGCACCACCGAGATCGGCTGCATCACCGTCCCGAAGCGCAGCGCCAGCCGCGACGGCCCCGGGGCCGCGTTCACCGGCTGACCGAAGAAGGTCACTTCCGGCCCTTCCGAGAATTTCTGGTCGTTCAGCAGGGCGACGGACTCGCCGCGCTCCAGCCCCTGCAGCAGCTCCCGCGCCCCGTCCCCGCCCTTGGGCGCGAACAGCTTCACGCCGTAGCGGGCCCGCGCCGCCCGGATCTGGGCGTCGACATAGGGGTTGTTAGCCGCGCGATAGGTCACCTGCACCGGCACGCCCGAGGCCACCAGCACCGCCGCCATGACTTCGAAATTGGACAGGTGGCCTGACACGAACACCACCGGCCTGCCGCCGTCGCGGATGGCGTCCAGCCGATCCTTGCCGACGATCTCCAGACGCCCGCTCTCCGGCGTCAGCTGATCCATCACCGCCGTCTCGGCGAAGCTGCGGCCGATCCGCTCCCACGCTTCCAGCGCCAGCGCCTCGCGCTCGGCGCGGGGCATCTCGGGGAAGGCGATGCGCAGGTTGCGCACCACCGTCCTGTGCGTCCCCACCTTGGGGCCCAGCACGCGCAGCAGGGCGCCGCCCAGATTGGACGCCCGCTCCACCCCCAGCAGCCGCATCAGGCCGATGAAGCCGGCGAAGCCCGCCGCCTCCACCCGCCAGATCAGGTCCTGCCACAGGCCGGACGTGTCGTCCTTACCAGGCAATCGTCAGCCCGCCGTCCACGACCAGCGTCTGGCCCGTCACATAGGCGGCGGCCTTCGAGCACAGATAGACCGCCGTGCCCGCGATCTCGTCCGGCTGGCCGATGCGCTTCATCGGGTTCGGCTCGACCGTCACCTTCAGCACCTCCTCGTTCTCCCACAGATAGCGGGCGAAGTCGGTCTGGATCAGGCCGGGCGCGATACAGTTGACCCGCACGTTCGAGGGCCCCCACTCCACCGCCAGGTTGCGCACCAGCTGCATGTCCGCCGCCTTGGACACGTTGTAGGCGCCGATCAGGGCGTTGCCGCGCAGACCACCGACCGACGAAATGATCAGGATCGCCCCGTCCTTCCGCTCCAGCATCTGCGGCGCGACCATCTGGGTCAGCCAGTGATTGGCCAGCACATTGTTGTGGAAGATTTTCTGGAACTGATCGTCCGAAATCCCCGCCATCGGCCCGGCGTAGGGATTGGACGCCGCGTTGCAGACCAGGATGTCGATCTTGCCGAAGGCGGCGTTGGTCTCGTCCACCAGCCGCTGCAGGTCTTCCTTGGCCGCGATATTGGCCGGGATGGCGATCGCCGTGCCCTCGCCGTGCTTTTCGTTCAGCGCCTGGGCCACCTCGTCGCAAGGCCCGGCCTTGCGGGATGAGATCACCACCTTGGCGCCGTGCTCGGCCATCCGCTCGGCGATCGCCTTGCCGATGCCCTTGGAGGAGCCTGTAATCACCGCGACCTTGCCGGTCAGGTCGAACAATTCCATCGTTAACCTCGAAAGCGTGGGGAGAATCCGACGTCGGACCCTATGCGTATTGTCGTGATACCCCGATACTCGGGCGATTCCATCCGGGAAGGCGGAAACTCCGTACCCCATGCGCGCCATAACCAACGGCTTCTTGTTCTTCGGCTACCTGTTCCTGGCGATGACCGTCGGCGCCTTCCTGTGGCGCGCGGGTCTCGGCGGCGGCGCAGGCGTGGCCGCGGGCTTCGGCACGGCCGGGCTCCTGCTCGCCACCCATGTGCTCGTGGTCGGCCGCGCCCAGCGCGCCGCCCTCAAGAAAGAGATCGACCAGGTCCGTGAGGCGCACCGCCTGCTGGCCGACGCGATGGAGTCCACCCAGGGCGCCCTGACCGAACTGGCCCAGGCCATCGAGGCCGGCGCCCTCACCTCGACCGAACAGCTGTCGGGCGAGGTCCGCATGCTGGAGACCCTGATCCAGCAGATGAGCGTCTCCATCGAGGAACGCGTCCAGCAGCCGGCCCCCGCCAGCGCGTTTGAAGCCCGTCACCGCCAGCAGTCGAACGTCCTGCTCCAGACCATCCACGAAGCGCTCGCCGAAAACCGGGTCGACCTCTACCTCCAGCCGGTCGTCTCCCTGCCCCAGCGCCGGACAATCTTCTACGAAAGCTTCACCCGCCTGCGCGCCGCCGACGACCGGGTGATGATGCCGGCCGAATATCTGTCGGTCGCCGAGGGCGAGGGTCTGGTCCCCGCCATCGACAACCTGCTGCTGTTCCGCTGCGCCCAGATTGTCCGCCGTCTGGCGCGTCAGGACCGCAAGGTCGGCGTCTTCTGCAACGTCGCCCTGTCCTCGCTGGGCGACGAGACCTTCTTCCCCCAGTTCCTCGACTTCCTGTCCGAGAACCGCGACCTCAACCAGGCCCTGATCTTCGAACTGGGTCAGGCGGTGTTCGACGCGCGCGGCGCGGTCGAGGCCCGCAACATGGCCCGTCTGGCCGACCTCGGCTTCCGCTTCTCCATCGACAAGGTGCAGACGCTGGACCTCGACTTCGCCGACCTGCAACGGTCCGACGTGAAATTCCTCAAGGTCGCCGCCGACCTGCTGATTGAACAGCTGCTCGATCTCGACGGCGGCTCGCCGATCCCGTCCCTGCGCGACATCCAGGCCGCCGACTTCGCCCAGTTGACCCGTCGCTACGGCATCGAGGTCATCGCCGAGAAATGCGAAAGCGAACGTCAGATCGTCGACATTCTCGAACTCGACATCGCCATGGGTCAGGGCCACCTCTTCGGCGAGCCCCGCGCCATCAAGGAACAGGTGCTGGCCGAAACCGACCCGCCCGCCGAATTCCTCCGCTCCACCCTCCGCAGCGCCGAACAACGCCGCCGCTTCGGCTGAGCGGCGTCACCGTTCACCTCCCCATCGCCTCGAAGGGGCGATGGAGAGGTGAGCCGCATACTCCGTCCTCCAAAAATACGCGGGAGTTCATGTTGAACCCTCACATTCCGCGCGCCTAACCCGCTGATACCGCTCAGCAACCCTCCCGCCCCAGCGTCATCTTCCCGCCTGAGGACGCGCCGCGCGCACACTCAACCCATCCCGTCGATGGGGAGGGCGTCGGATCCACGCTTCTCGACGACGGCGGGCTGTGGCCGAGCGATGAAGCCTGCGCGATGGAGAGTGCAGGGGTCCTCGTCGGGCAGGGAGGGATCCTGCCCGCTTGCTCGCCGCGCTGCCTGTGGAGCGGGCCGATGACGATTGATCGTTACGTCCGCCCCGCGTCGGTCGTCGGCAACGGCGTCGGCGGATGATCCGGCAAGGCTCCAACAGGAGGGCCGCCAGCCGGAGGGCGCGCGTCCAACGACCACGCGGGACGTCGATCTCGTCGAAACGGTAAAACTACAAACCACACCGGGCGAGGCCCGGCGTCCCGCGCCCTTCCCATCCCCGCTTCAGGCCGAAGCGGCCAAAAGTCATGCCCCGGCCTCACCTCTCCATCGCCCCTTCAAGGCGATGGAGAGGACAGATCGGCGTCTTCGCCGATCAGGAGAGGGCGGCGCGGTGTCGGCCGGAGAAGTCTCGAACCCCGGCGCCGGCGGCCCATCACGCCCCCCGACTCCGCCCCCGCCCTTCACCCCGTCCCCCCAACCCGCTATCTCCCCCTCATGACCCTTCCCCACGCCCTCACCGGTCTCGGCGCCATCGCCGGGGACTATGACATCCTGCTCTGCGACGTCTGGGGCGTGATCCACAACGGGCGCGAAAGCTGGCCGGCGGCCTGTCAGGCCCTCGCCGAGTTCAACCGTCAGGGCGGCCACGTCATCCTGATCTCGAACTCGCCGCGCCCCGGCCCCGGCGTCGTCACCCAGATGGACGACCTCGGCGTGCCGCGCGACAGCTGGAAGGCCGTCGTCACCTCGGGCGACGCCACCCGCGCCGAACTGGCCAAACGCGCCCCCGGCCCGGCTTGGCTGATCGGCCCCGACCGCGACTTCCCCCTGTACGAAGGCCTCGGCCTGGACATCGCCGGCGGCGCCGCCGACGCGGGCTTCATCTCCGTCACCGGCCTGCACGATGACGAGGTCGAGGTTCCCGAGGACTATCGCGCCCGCCTGACCGAGGCCGCCGCCCGCGAGCTGGAGATGATCTGCGCCAACCCCGACCGGGTGGTTCAGCGCGGCGATCGCCTGATCTGGTGCGCCGGGTCGCTGGCCGACCTGTACGAAAGCCTCGGCGGGCGGGTGACCATGGCGGGCAAGCCGTTCGGCCCGATCTACGACCTGGCGCTCAAGGCGGCCGCCGACCTGCTGGGCGGACCGGTCAACCGGTCCCGCGTCCTGTGCATCGGCGACGGCGTCATCACCGATGTTCTGGGCGCGGACAAACAGGCGCTGGATTGCCTGTTCATCGCCCAGGGCATTCACGGCGACAAGGCGCGCGGCGCCGACGGAACCCTCGATCCGGCCCGGGCGGGCGAGCTTCTGAAGGCGGAAACGACCTATGCGCGCTACGCCATGCTCGATCTGGCGTGGTGAGGCATGGTCATTCTGTCGCACGGGCGCTAACACCCCCCCATGGTTGATCTCGTTCAGAAACATCCCTCAGGCGGCTACATCCTCGAGGAGCTCCACGTCGGCATGGCCGCCGAAAAGGTGATCCACGTCACCGAGGACCGCATCCGCCTGTTCGCCGAGGCGTCGGACGACTTCAATCCGGTCCATCTGGACGAAGCCTTCGCGGCCAAGACCGCCTATCGCGGCCGCATCGCCCACGGCCTGCTGTCGGCCTCGTTCGGCTCGGCGGTCGTCGGCACCATCCTGCCCGGCGCCGGCTCGATCTACATCTCCCAGACCCTGCAGTTCCACCTGCCGGTTCGTATCGACGACACCGTCGTGATCCGCATCACGGTCCTGTCCGTCGATCAGGAAAGCGCCCGCGTCGAGCTCAACTGCGAGGGCTTCGTCGAGGGCAAGCTGATCATGGACGGCATCGCCGTGGTCCGCGTGCCTCGCCGCCGCAAGCCGTCCGCGCGTTGATCCGGATCGTCCGCGGCTGGCGCGACCTGCCCCCCGAACACCGGGGCGCGGCCGTCGCCATCGGCGCCTTCGACGGCGTCCATCGCGGGCATCAGGCCGTCATCGCCCTGGCGCGCGAGGCCGCCGCCCGGCTCGGCGCGCCCCTGGCCGTGGTCAGTTTCGCCCCCCACCCCCGCCGCTGGTTCCAGCCCGACGCCGCCCCCTTCGGCCTGATGACGCCGGACCAGATGGCCCGCGCCCTCGAACCGCTGGGCGTCGACCGCCTCTACCTCCTGCCCTTCGACGGCGAGATGGCGGCGATGAGCGATGAGCAGTTCGCCCGCGAGGTGCTGGGCGACGGCCTCGGCATCGCGCACGCCGCGGTCGGCTTCGACTTCACCTTCGGCAAGGGCCGCACCGGTTCGCCCGAGGCCCTGCGCCGCTACGGCGAGGCCGCCGGCTTCACCGTCTCCGTCGCCGATCGTCTGGATGACGCCGACGGGCTCAAGCTGTCCTCCTCCGCCGTGCGCGAGGCGTTGAAGGCCGGTGACATGGCCCGCGCCGCCGCCATCCTCGGCCGCCCCTTCGCCGTCGCCGGCGAAGTCATCCACGGCGACAAGCGCGGCCGCACCATCGGCGTCCCGACCGCCAACGTCAGCCTGGGCGGCTATATGCGCCCGGCCTACGGCGTCTATGCGACCCGCACCCGCCTGCCGGACGGCCGCATCGTCGACGGCGTCGCCAACCTGGGCGTCCGCCCCATGTATCCGACCGAGGACCCGCTGCTCGAGGTCTGGCTGTTCGACTTTAACGCGGACCTCTACGGCCAGACGGTCGAGACCGAACTGGTCGCCTTCCTGCGTGGCGAGCTGAAGTTCGACGGCCTCGACGCTCTCAAGGGCCAGATCGACCAGGACGCCGCCGACGCCCGCGCGGCGCTTCGTCAGTGGCGCGCCGACGACGCCCCTGCTAGACCGCCTGCACCATGACCGTCCGCGTCCGTTTCCCGATTTCGATTAGCCGCCCGGCGTAGCGCTGCAGGGCTGACAGCCCCGCGCACGCCGGGATCGACCGCCCTCAAGGGCCGGACTGAGCGAACGATCAAACGAACGACGAGACTGACTTCATGGCTGACGCCCCCAAGACCGATGACGACACCCCCGCCGGCCGCGACTATCGCGAAACCGTCTTCCTGCCGGAGACGCCCTTCCCCATGCGCGGCGGCCTGCCCCAGAAGGAGCCGCTGATCCTCGACCAGTGGGGCGACCTCTACGCCGCCCTGCGCAAGCAGCGTCAGGCCGAGGGCGCGCCGCTGTACGTGCTGCACGACGGCCCGCCCTACGCCAACGGCGACATCCACATCGGCCACGCCCTCAACAAGACGCTGAAGGACTTCGTCGTCCGCAGCCGCTTCCTGCTCGGCTACGACGTCGACTACGTGCCCGGCTGGGACTGCCACGGCCTGCCGATCGAGTGGAAGATCGAGGAACAGTTCCGCGCCAAGGGCCGCCGCAAGGATGAGGTCTCCAAGGCCGAGTTCCGCGCCGCCTGCCGCGAGTACGCGACCGGCTGGATCGACGTGCAGCGCGAGCAGTTCAAACGCCTCGGCATCGTCGGCGACTGGGACCACCGCTACGCTACGATGGACTTCACCACCGAAGCCGCCATCGTCGCCGAATTCCACAAGTTCAAGAACTCGGGCCAGCTTTATCGCGGCTCCAAGCCGGTCATGTGGTCGCCGGTCGAGCGCACCGCCCTGGCCGACGCCGAGATCGAATACCACGACCACGTCAGTCCCACGATCTGGGTGAAATTCCCCGTCACCGGCGCGACCGATGACCACCCCGACGACCTGCTGGCCTTCCGCAACGCCACGCCCTCGATCGTCATCTGGACCACGACCCCGTGGACCATCCCGGCCAACCGCGCCATCAGCTACGGCCCCGAGATCGCCTATGGCCTCTACGAGGTCACGGCGATGGAGGAAGGCCTCGAGTTCGAGCCCTGGGCCAAAGCGGGCGACCGCCTGATCGTCGCTGACAAGCTGGCCGAGGAGGTCTTCAAGGCCGCGAAGATCGCCGCCTGGACCCGCGTCGATGATCTGAACCCCTCGGGTCTGGAATGCGCCCACCCGCTGGCGGCCCTGTCGCCCGGATACGGCTTCTCCGTGCCCCTGCTGGCCGGCGATCACGTCACCGACGACGCCGGCACCGGCTTCGTTCACACCGCCCCGGGCCACGGCGCCGACGACTATGAGGTCTGGAAGGCCCACGGTCATCACGAGGTGCCGGACACGGTCGACGCCGACGGCGCCTACTATGACCATGTCCCGCTGTTCGCGGGCCTGAAGGTCATCGAGACCGAGGGCAAGAAGGACAAGATCGGCAAGTTCGGCGCGGCCAACAAGGTCGTCACCGAAAAACTGATCGAGGCGGGCGCCCTGCTGGCGCGCGGCCGGATGGAGCACTCCTATCCGCACAGCTGGCGCTCCAAGGCGCCGGTCATCTTCCGCAACACGCCGCAGTGGTTCATCCGCATGGATCAGCCGCTGAGCGACGACAGCACCCTGCGCGAACGCGCCCTGTCGGCCATCGACGCCACCGCCTTCCACCCGGCGGCGGGCAAGAACCGCATCCGCTCCATGGTCGAAAGCCGTCCCGACTGGCTGATCAGCCGCCAGCGCGCCTGGGGCACGCCGCTCGCCATGTTCGTCGACAAACAGACCGGCCAGCCGCTGGTCGACGCCGAGGTCGACGCCCGCATCACCGCTGCGGTGGCGGAGGGCGGCGCCGACGCCTGGTTCACCCGCCCTGACTCCGATTTCCTCGGCCAGCACGAGGTGTCGCGCTTCGAGAAGATCGAGGATATCCTCGACGTCTGGTTCGACTCCGGCTGCACCCACGCCTTCACCCTGGAGGCGCGCGATCCGGCGCATGGCTATACCGGCGACCGCCCGTCGCACTGGCCCGCCGACCTGTATCTCGAAGGCTCTGACCAGCACCGCGGCTGGTTCCAGTCCAACCTGCTCGAAGGCTCCGGCACTCGCGGCCGCGCCCCCTATGACGCCGTCCTGACGCACGGCTTCACCCAGGACGAGCAGGGCAAGAAGATGTCCAAGTCGCTGGGCAACACCACCGACCCGGCCGTCGTCATCAAGGAATCCGGCGCCGACATCCTGCGCCTCTGGGTGGCGCTGGTGGACTACGCGGAGGATCAGCGGATCGGGAAGCAGATCCTGCAGACCACCGTCGAGGCCTATCGCAAGCTGCGCAACACGGTGCGCTATCTGCTGGGCGCCCTGGACGGCTTCACCGAAGAGGAACGCCTGCCACTCGACCAGATGCCTCCGCTGGAGGCCTTTATCCTCCACCGCCTCCACGAACTGGATGGTCAGGTCCGCGCCGCCTATGCCGACTACCGCTTCCAGGACGTCGTCCGCCCGGTGCTGGAGTTCTGCTCCAACGACCTGTCGGCCCTGTACTTCGACGTCCGCAAGGACAGCCTCTACTGCGACCGCCCCGATGCGATCCGCCGCCGCGCCGCCCGCACGGTGATGGATGAGGTCTTCCTGCGCCTGACCGCCTGGCTGGCCCCGCTGACGCCGTTCACGATGGAAGAGGCCTGGACGGTCCGCTTCCCGGACGGCGGCTCCAACTGCGCCCGGGTCATTCCGGAAACGCCGGCGGCGTGGGCCAATCCGACGGAGGCCGCCCGCTGGGCCGGCGCCCAGAAGGTGCTGGAGGTCGTCAACGAGGCGCTGGAAGCCGCGCGGCGTGACAAGACCATCGGCGGGGCGCTCGACGCCTGGCCTGTCGTCACCGGCCCGGCCGAGGCGTTCGCCCCGTTCGAAGGACTGGACGCCGCCGAGGTCTTCCGCACCTCGGGCGCCGAACTGGTGCACGGCGGCGACGCCGTCACCGTCGAGGTCAGGCTGGCCGACTATCCCAAATGCGCCCGCTCCTGGCGTCGCGTGCCGGACGTGGGGTCAGACCCCGACTATCCGGAGCTCAGCGCCCGCGACGCGGACGCGGTCCGCTGGTGGGACGCGCAACGCGCCTGACGAGACCCGCAGAAAAAATGGCCCCGCCCGAACCCGGACGGGGCCATTCTTCTGTCAGCCGGAGGATCAGCCCTCGGTCGACCGGCTCCTCAGCCGCACGGCCTGGACCGCCATCTCGTCGGCCTGACGCGCGAGGCGGGGCGACAGGGCCTGCAACTCGGCGTCGGTCGTCGGCTGGCCTTGGGCGCGCTGGCGTTCAATCACCTGGGCGCGATAGGCCGGGTCAAGCAGGCGGCGGGATTCCTCACGCATCTGCCGCGCGCCCCGCTCCATGTCGTCTGCGCCGCGGGCCATGTCCACGCGAGCCCGGGCCATGTCACGCGTCGCCGCGCGCCGGGCTTCAACGGCGTGTTCCCGAGCGACGCGGGCGCCCTCCCGAGCGGCGTCGGCCTGGGCCCGGGCCGCGGCATGGGCGGCCGGATCCGGCCGTGAGACGCGCCGCGGGGCGGGCCGCGCCCGGATGCGGGCGGCGTTCGCCTCTGCCCGGGCCTGGGCGGCTTCAACATGGGCTTGAGCCGCTTCGGCGCGGGCTTGCTCGGCCTCAACCCTCGCCTGGGCGGCGACCCGGCGCGCCTCGGGGTCGCCGTTCTGCGTCCAGGACACATACGATCCACGGGCCGGAGGCGGGGGGGGAGCCGGACGCGCAGGAGGCGCAGGAGGCGCGGGAGGCGCGGGAGGCGCCGGCGGAGCGTGGAAACGCGCGTGGCTGGGGGGCGGCGGCGGCGGCGGCGGAGCGGGAACCGGCGGCGGCGGCGGAGGAAGATCCTGGCTCAGGGCGAGCGCAGCCGCCGGGGCAGGGTTTGACGCTGCAACGGCCTTCGGAGCGGCGGCTTCTGGCACGCGCGGCGTCAACTCGACCGCTGCCAAGGGCGTGGCGACAGCGACCAGACCACCGACGGTCAGGGCTATGAACAGAGGGCGGGACGGCACGGAACGACGGGTCTTCATGATGCGAGCGATCCTTTTCGAGAGAGAGCGGGCGGGGCCGGTCATGCCCAGAGCAGCGGGCTGACCGAAATCGGCGGCGAGGCCGACAAGGGTGCGGGCATAGGCGCCGGGGTCCAGAACCTTCAGGGCTTCCGCGTCAGCGGCATCCTCGGTGCGCGCCGCCAGTTCGGCGTGGAGCCACCAGACCAGCGGGTTGAACCAGAACAGGGCCAGGGCGGCCCGCGACAGCAGCAGGAACAGCCAGTCCCGACGACGGATGTGGGCCAGTTCATGCGCCATCACGGCAGGGGCGCTTTCGGGTCGCGCCAACTGGGCGTCACCGATAAGGACCACCCCGGGCGGCAGCCCCCAGCTCAGCGGTGCAGGGGTCGAGGGCGACACGATCAGGCGGGGACGGCGCGCCTCGGCCAGCCACTCCATCGGTGCGGTCCACTGGCGCGCGGTCACCGGGCGACCGGACCGGGTCCATTGCAACAGGGTCAGCAGGCCGAGCGCGAAACGCCCCAGCACGAGGACCAGTCCCACGGCCCAGATCGCGCCTATCAACAAGGCGGGCGTGGGCTCCGGCAGGGCGGCGGAGACGGTCAGGCCTCCGACCGTAGCCACATCTCCACGCCAGAGCGGCAGGCCGGCCGGGTCGGCGACCACAGGCTGCGCGGGCAGCACGGGCACGGCTACCGCGGGCCCCAGAACCATCAGCACGGGCAAGGCCAGCAGCAGAAGGATCGTCACACGCAACACATCGACAGCCTCTGTCGCCGGCCGCCCCCGCAACGTGACCGCCAGCAGCAAACCGGCGCCCGCGATCAGGCCTGATTTGACCAACAGTTCAATCATCAGATCGGCGGTCATGCGTCCCGCTCCCCCGCGTCATCGATGGCGCGCCTCAGGGCCTTGATCTCGTCCGGCTGGAGCGACCGGGTCAGGCCGAGGAGAGCCGTCGCCGCGCTGGCCGCAGATCCGGCGAAGAAGGTGTCGACCATTCGCTTCAGCGCGCTTGACGCCAGAGCCTCGGGCGCGGGCGCGGGACGATAGACGACCCCGCCCTCTCCCGCTTCGCGGGCCACCAGCCCCTTCGCCTCCAGACGCGCCAGCAGCGTGCGCACCGCGGAATCGCTGAGGGGATCGCTCAGGGCGGCGCGGACCGAGCCAGTCGTGCCCTGCTCAAGCCGACACAGGGTCTCGAAGACTTCTCGCTCCCGCCTCGGAAGGGTTTCGATCATGGTCACGCCCCGTCACTACATTTGTAGCGCTACACTTGTAGCGAATTGCGTCACGATAAAGGCGGTCGCATGAACTCGCGGACAGGTCAGGCTCAAGCGCCGGCGCCGGCCGAGCGTGCGGGCTCTCGCCTAGGGAACGGGCCGTTTGGCGAGCTTCCGGGCAAGGGTCCGGCGGTGCATGCCCAGCTGCCGGGCCGTCTCCGAGATGTTGAATCCGGTTTCGGCCAGGGTCTCGTTGATCCGCTCCCACTCCAGCGTCTTTATCGACGTCGAGCGATGCGAGATGCGCGCCGTCACGTCGCCCGTGGGGGCGCTGGCGAAGGCGGCCTCGATGTCGTCGGTGTTGGAGGGCTTGGCGAGATACTGGCAGGCGCCCAGTTTGATCGCCTCCACCGCCGTGGCGAGGCTGGCGAAGCCCGTCAGGACGACGATCCGCATCTCGGGATCGTACGCATGCAGTCTCTGGACGCAGACAAGACCGGATTCTGCACCCAGTTTGAGATCCACGACGGCGAACCGGGGCGCGGCCGTTTCAAGGACTGTCGCAAGTCGCGCGGCGCTGTCCGCGTGCCAGACCCGGTACCCTCGCCGCTCGAACGACTTCTGCAAGGTTGCGGCGAGGGTCGGGTTGTCCTCGACGATGACCAGACGCGGCTGTTCCATTACAGGCTCCCGCCCCGATCCGGGGCCAGCGGCAGGACCAGTTGCACGACAGCGCCGCCCTCGGGACGATTGGCGGCGTTGAGGCGTCCTCCCAGGCGACGCGCCAGCGCGGCGGCCAGAAACAGGCCCATACCATGTCCGGGCCCTTTGAGAGACTGATGCGGTTTCCCGACGGAGGCCAACTGCGCATCCGTGAAGCCCGGGCCATCGTCCATGATCGAGACCTCCAGTCCCTCCGTCGTCCGCAAGGCCGTAAGAGCGATCCCCGCCGGACAGGCCTGGGCGGCATTGTCCAGCAGGCTGGCGATCACCTGGCTGACGGCGGGCTCAGCGAACAGGAGCGCGCCCGAAAGGCCCTCGCTGCGATAGACCAAGGGCGTGGCGGGACAGGTCGGCCGCCAGTCATTCGCCACCCGCTCCAGCAGGGACTCGGCGGCGACGATTTCCGCCTCGCCCCGTGGTGTGCCGGCAAGGTGGAGAATGTCGCCCACGATGGTTTTGCATCGATCGACCTCGCGCTGCATCACAACGAGCTCGGGCGAAAGCTCTTCATCACCCGCAACGCGCGGCATGCGGCTCCAGTCGTTCAGGATGACTGACACCGTCGACAGGGGCGTCCCCAGTTCATGGGCCATGCCGGACGCCAGAAGTCCCGTCCGCACGATGCCGTCCTCCTCGGCGGCATGCTGGCGCAGGTCCGCCAGATAGGCGTCGCGAGCGCGGAGGTTGCGCGTGATCCGCGCCATGAAGACTGCCAGGAGCCCGCCGGTCAGGGCGAAGCTGATGACGGCTCCAAAGCGCTCGATCTGCGGAACCTGATCAAGGAGTTCCGGCGGGTATGCCAAGGGCGTTCCGAAGGCCGCAAGGAAGGCGTAGGCGGCCATCGCCACCGCAGCCAGTATGCCGAGCGAGACGAAGTCCAGCAGGATGGCGCCCAGCACCAGTTGCAGGAAGAATAGCGAGATAAAGGGGTTGGCCGCGCCCCCGCTGAGGTAAAGCTGGAAGGCCAGCGCAGCGACATCGAACAGCAGCGCCTGCAGGATGGCGGTTTGTCCGACGGGGCGGCGATAGAGCACGATCCGCGCATAGCTGTTGGCGAAGGCCAGCACCGCCACGACGCCCAGCATCGGCGCCAGCGGCAGCGCGACGCCCAGCGCGAACTCGACCACGACGATGGCGAGCAGTTGGCCCGCGACGGCGATCCACCGGAGCTGCACCAGCAGACGCATATTGCGGTCCGCCGCCGTGGCCGGCGACAGCCCGGGCTCAGCTGTTCGGGCCCGCGTCAGGGCGAGAATGGGCGTCTCCATCATCGTTTCCACCCGTGGCGCAGGACGATCCCCGCCCCCGCCAGCGACAAGCCGCACAGGGCGAACCAGGTCAGGGCGTAGCTGAGGTGATTGTTGCTGAAGCGGACGACGGTCAGCCCCGCAACCGGGCCGCTGCTCGAACCGGAAGCCGCGGCGTCAATGAAATAGGGCGCGACCGGATCGACCAGATCCTGAGCCCGGGCGATGGCCTTGATGTCACGCGAGTACCAGCGCCCGTCCGCTGGTGCATTGGCGCGCAGGAACCCGCCGCCGGGCTCGTCCGCCCGCAGCAGGCCTACCACTGAAACCCGCCTCGGCATCGGATCGGCGTCCCGCCAGTCTTTCGTCGGCACAAAGCCCCGATTGACCAGAATGATGCCGGCGTCCGTCCGCAGCGGCGTCATCAACCACCAGCCCGCGCCCCGTTCGGTCAGGGCCTGAACCGGCGTCGACCTGTCTTTCAGGAAGACGCCATCGACGGTCACGCGTGTGTAGGCCTGATCAGGCGACCACCGGTCACCGGGCGGGGGCGCGACGGGCGGCGCGACAAGCCTGGCGTTCACGGTTTCGATGAGATTACGCTTCCAGCCCAGCCGTTCGACCTGCCAGACCCCCAAGGTCGCGAACCCCGCAGCGAGCGCGAGGCAAAGGCCCAGAAACAGACCAGATCTCAGGCGGCCGGACCTTGCACGACCGGCGCCGGAGGGATCTGCATCGGCATCATGTTGCCGTGCAGGTGGTACATGATCCATAGCGAGCCCGCGATGACGATGAGCACGATGATGGCGGTGAAGACGAACGCCATCAGCGTCCAGCCCCCCTCCGCCTTGGTGTTCACGTGCAGGAAGAAGACCGTGTGGACGGCGATCTGGGCGAAGGCGAGAAGGGTGATCAGAACCGCCGTCGCGGTCACGTTGAGAGCCCCCGCCATCACCAGCCAGAACGGAATGGCTGTGAGCACCACCGAGAGGGCGAACCCGATCAGATAGCTTCGGCGAGACCCATGGGTGTGGCCCGCTTCATGATGGCTGGCGCCCTTGATATCCGGCTCGCTCATGACAGGGCCCCGAACAGGTAGACGAAGGTGAAGACGCCGATCCAGACGACATCCAGCAGGTGCCAGAACATGCCCAGACAGGTCAGGCGACGGCGGTTCTCAACCGACAGGCCACGCTGGCTGACCTGAACCAGCATGACGCCGATCCAGAGCAGGCCGAACATGACGTGCAGGCCGTGCGTCCCGACCAGGGTGAAGAAAGCCGACAGGAAGGCGCTGCGCTGCGGCGTGGCCCCTTCTGCGATCAGATGCGAGAACTCGAACAGTTCGACGCCGACAAAGGCGAGGCCGAGCAGACCCGTGACCGAGAGCCAGGCGAGAACGCCTTTCTTGCGACCGGCCTCCATGTCCAGCATGGCCATGCCGTAGGTGATCGATGACAGCAGCAGGAAGGCGGTGTTCAGAGCCACCAGCCGCAGGTCGAACAACTCCTGCCCGGTCGGCCCGCCGGCATAGGCGGTCGCGAGGACGCCATAGGTGGCGAAGAGCGTCGCGAAGATGAGCGCGTCACTCATCAGGTAGATCCAGAACCCTAGCAGGGTTGGGCTGGAATGCGCCGCGTGGGGACCGTCCTCCTCAATCACATAGAAGGTCGGCTCCAGCGCCGGGGCGTCAGTCTTGCTCGGGCTCATGCCTGCACCTCCCGGGCGCGGCGCGCCTCCTCGTCATGGACGATCTCCTCGACGGGCACGTCGTACTCACGGTCGTAGTTGAACGTGAAGGCGACCGAATAGATCAGGATCGCCACCGCACTGAGCGCCGCCAGCCACCAGATGTACCAGACCATCGCGAAGCCGAGAGCCAGGGCCAGGCCGGAGATGATCACGCCCGCGCCGGTGCTGCGCGGCATGTGGATCGGCCGGAACCCTTTGGATGGACGCTCGGAGCCACGCTCCTTCATGTCATACCAGGCGTCCAGGTCATGGACTCTCGGCGTCAGTGCGAAATTGTAGTGCGGCGGCGGCGATGTGGTCGACCACTCGAGGGTGCGCCCACCCCAAGGATCCCCCGTGTTGTCGCGCAGCTTGTCACGGTTCCTGATGCTGACGGCGATCTGGATGACGAAAGCCAGGATGCCGACCAGAATGATCAGCGCGCCGATCCCCGCGACGATGAACCAGGGCTGCAGCGTCGGATCCTCGAAATAGCGTGTCCGTCGCGTCGTCCCCATCAGGCCGACAATGTAGATCGGCGTCCAGGCGACCCAGTAGCCGACGACCCAGCCCCAGAAGGACACCCAGCCCCAGAAACCGTCCAGCTTGAACCCAAAGGCCTTGGGGAACCAGTAGGTCATGCCGGCGAACAGGCCGAAGACGACGCCGCCGATGATGACGTTGTGGAAGTGGGCGACCAGGAACAGCGAGTTATGCAGCACAAAGTCGGCCGGCGGCACCGCCAGAAGCACGCCCGTCATCCCGCCGACCACGAAGGTGATCATGAAGGCGACGACCCAGGCCATCGGCAGTTCGTAGCGAATACGACCGCGGTACATCGTGAACAGCCAGTTGAAGATCTTCGCCCCTGTGGGGATCGCGATCACCATGGTGGCGATCCCGAAGAAGGAGTTCACGCTGGCGCCGGAGCCCATGGTGAAGAAGTGGTGCAGCCAGACGAGGTAGCTCAGGATCGTGATGACGACCGTGGCATAGACCATCGACGAATAGCCGAAGAGCCGCTTGCCCGAGAAGGTGGAGGTGATCTCGGAATAGATGCCGAACACCGGCAGGATCAGGACGTAGACCTCCGGATGCCCCCAGATCCAGACCAGGTTCCAGTACATCATGGCGTTGCCGCCGAGGTCGTTGGTGAAGAAGTTGGTCCCGATGTAGCGGTCCAGCATCAGCAGGGCGAAGGCGGCGGTCAGGACCGGGAAGATCGCGATCGCCAGCACATTGCTGCACAGCGCGGTCCAGACGAAGACGGGCATCTTCATCAGGGTCATGCCCGGCGCGCGCATCTTGAACACGGTCGTGACCATGTTGATCGCGGACAAGGTCGTACCGACCCCGGCGATCTGCAACGCCCATAAATAGTAGTCAGGGCCCGTGCCCGGACTATTTTCTATGTTGGCGACGGGCACATAGTTCAGCCAACCGGCCGTCGAGAACTCACCGACGAACAGGGAAACCATCACCAGCGCCGCGCCGGCCACGGTCAGCCACAGGCTGAGACTGTTCAGGAAGGGAAAGGCCACGTCGCGCGCGCCGATCTGCAGCGGCATGACGTAGTTCACCAGGCCGACCACCAGCGGGATCGCCACGAAGAAGATCATGATCGTGCCGTGGGCGGTGAAGACCTGATCGTAGTGGTGGGCGTTGAGGTAGCCCTCGCTGCCGCCGAAGGCGATCGCCTGCTGCAACCGCATCATCAGGGCGTCGGCGAACCCGCGCAGCAGCATGATGATCCCCAGGATCAGGTACATGATGCCGATCTTCTTGTGGTCGACGCTGGTCAGCCATTCCCGCCACAGCCAGCCCCAGAGCCTGAAACGCGTGACCAGCGCCAAAACAGACACCCCCAGCAGCACCACGACGCTGAAGGTGCCGATCAGGATGGGTTCGTGGATCGGGAAGGATTCAAGGCTCAGGCGGCCGAACAGCGGACTGAAGGAAGGTGTCGAATGGGACATGATCTATCTGCCTGCCTCGCCGTGCGCCGAATGACCGGTCATCGGCGCCGTGTAGGATGAAGGCGCGGGCGCATGGGCGTCGCCCTGCGGGCCGCGCTCGCCGGAGGCGGCGGGTTCGCTGTCAGGAGGCGTCGCGTGATGCATCTGCGCCGAAAGACAAGGCGTTCCGGGCGCCACGCACCGGTTCACCACCCGCTCGAACAGGCCGGCCGGCGCCGCGCTGAACGTCGTGACGGGATGTTTCTCGGTGGGCTTCTCAAGCTGCAGATAGGCGGGCGTCGTCAGGACAGTACCCGTCGCCTGAACCTGCCGAACCCATTGATCAAAGGCCGCCGGCTCCACACCACGCAATCGGAAGCGCATGCCCGAGAAGCCCGCGCCGCTGTAATTCGCGGAATAGCCCTCGTAATCGCCCGGCCGGTTGAGCACCGCGTGCAACTGGCTCTGCATCCCCGGCATCGCATAGATCATGCCGGCCAGGGTCGGGGCGTAGAAGGTGTTCATCATATTGGTCGAGGTGATGTCGAACCGGACCTCGCGGTCGACGGGCAGCACCAATTCATTGACCGTGGCGATGTTCTGCTCGGGGTAGATGAACAGCCATTTCCAGTCCATCGCGACGACCTGCACCACCATCGGAGCCTGAGCCGGATCGTTCGGGCGGCCCTCCGCGATGCGATCCAGCCGCCTGAACGGGTCGAGAAGATGAGTGCTGGACCAGGTCAGGGCGCCCAGGCAGATGATGACCAGCAGGGGGATCGACCAGATCATCAACTCCAGGGCGGTGGAGTGGTGGAATTTGGGGTCATAGGTCGCCTTTCGGCTCCCTGAACGATAGCGCCAGGCGAACAGCACCGTCAGAATGATGACCGGCACCACGACCAGCAGCATCAATCCCGTGGAAATGTAGATCAGATCGCGCTGTTGCAGGGCGATATCCCCTGCCGGATTCAGCACCGCCCGCTGACAGCCGCCTAGCAGCCCTGTCGTCAGAACCAGCGCGGCCGCGCCGATGCGCCTGATGGGAAACGATGTCTGTCGCATGTCATGCCGTTAGGCTGCGCCCGCGCGGGGCTACATTGGACATTTTGTCCACTCCCTCACTTCCGCCTATAACGGCAGAGGATCAAGACAGGCTCAACCCCCGTGCGCGTTTTCCGTCCCCGGGTTGCCCCAGGAGTTTGACGATGAGCGGACCCAATGGCGCTTCGACCTCGACCCCGCTCGAGCAGGACGCTCAGGCGCTTCACGCGGACGACCACGCGGTCAAGCCGGGTGAGATTGCCATCGGCGTCATCATCGGCCGAACCAGCGAATTCTTCGACTATTTCGTCTATGCGCTGGCCTCTGTTCTGGTCTTTCCGGCGGTCGTCTTCCCCTATGCCGATCCGGTCACCGCGACGCTGCTGTCGTTCGCCATCTTCTCGCTCGCCTTCGTGGCGCGACCGTTCGGCACCCTGCTGTTCATGTGGATCGACCGCCAGTACGGCCGCAGCGTCAAACTGACGCTGGCGCTGTTCCTGCTCGGCGGCTCGACCATGGCCATCGCCCTTCTGCCCGGCCACGAGCAGATCGGCATGTTGTCGGCGGTGCTGCTGAGCACCTTCCGCTTCGGCCAGGGGATGGCCCTGGGCGGGGCTTGGGACGGCCTGCCGTCATTGCTGGCCCTGAACGCGCCGAAAGACCGTCGCGGCTGGTTCGCCATGCTTCCCCAACTGGGGGCCCCGCTCGGCCTGCTGGTCGCGACCGCCCTGTTCGCCTACTTCCTGACCGGCCTGTCCAGCGCCGACTTCCTGGATTGGGGCTGGCGCTTCCCCTTCTTTGTCGCGCTCGCGATCAATGTGGTGGCGCTGTTCGCCCGCCTCCGCATCGTCGCCACGCCAGAGTTCCGGAAGGCCTTTGAAAGCCGCGAGCTTCAACCGTCTCCCGCCTTCGCGACCCTGTCCAAGGAATGGCGCACCATCGCCCTCGGCGCGCTCGCGCCCCTCGCCAGTTTCGCCCTGTTCCATCTGGTGACGGTCTTCCCCCTGTCGTGGGTCATCCTGACCGCCCGTGAAGAACCCGCGCGCTTTCTGATGATCGAGATGGCCGGCGCCGTCGTCTGTGTGCTCGCCATGCTCGCCTCCGGCGTAATCGCCAACCGCGTCAGCCGACGCCTGGTTCTGGCGGTCTCGGCCGTTCTCATCGGCGCCTACAGCGGGTTTGCGCCGCAGCTCCTGAATGGCGGCGCGGTGGGCGAGACCATCTATATGGTCCTCGGCTTCGCCCTCCTCGGCGTGGCCTTCGGACAGGCGTCAGGCCTGGTCAACGACCGCTTCCCGCCCCAGCACCGCTATACGGGCGCGGCGATCGTCGCGAACTCGGCCTGGCTGGTCGGGGCGGGGTTCGCGCCGCTCGTCGCGCTTTTCCTCGCCCATACGTTCGGCGTCTGGTCCGTCGGGGCCTATCTTCTTTCGGGCGCGCTGTGCACGCTCGCGGCGCTGGCGATCAACAAGGAATGGGCCCGCACCGCCGCCTGACAGCCGCGGGCGACCGATCACGGGCCAGCCGCCTTGCGCCGCTGCGGGCAGGAGCGCGGCCCCGATCCCCTGCCCCCGGCGAGACACTCCTGCCCCGGTGCAGTGAGACGCGCCGGGCGATGCTACGGGACACCGCGCCCGGCCGCTGGCGTCCAGAGCCGAAGGCCGGCGTGAAGACGGACCGGCGCCCTCCGCCTTGCCGAGCGTGACTCTACGCCCCGCGCTTCTCATCGCGATCGGATACAGATCCAGCCTGGCATCCGGGTGTGGGAGGCTGGCGCCTGCGCCGCGGAGCATCAACCTGACTCGGCGAAGGGAGCATCCGGTGGGCCGGCCCGGGGACCGATAAACCGCCGAGGCGGCCCGGAGGCTGTCGTGTACGCCCGGCTTATCCCGCCGCGGCGGCGAGCTCGCCGTCGGATGTGGGCCCAGTGCGGGCTTTTTCCGAGTCCGGGTGCGGTTGAGCGCGGGGGCGTCTGAGTTGGTGGGTGTTGTGTTCTGGACAGCAGAAAGCCCCGCTGGTTTTGCCGGCGGGGCTTTTTGTATTTGGGTGCGGGAGCAGGATTTGAACCTGCGACCTTCAGGTTATGAGCCTGACGAGCTACCGGGCTGCTCCATCCCGCGGCAAACGGTAGTGAGTGAGGAAGATGTTCGAGAAGCGATCCTGTTTGATCGTGCAATTCTTTCTATCCGACTGGTAGACCCGGCGGCGACCTACTCTCCCGCGCCTTGAGACGAAGTACCATTGGCTCTGGAGGGCTTAACGACCGAGTTCGGAATGGGATCGGGTGGGGAACCTCCGACATAGCCACCGGGTCAACCAGGCGGATAGTAAGGATTGCGAAGAAGACATTGTCGGGTTCAGCGGATGCTGAACAAAATCGAATGAGTTTTGCTGAGAAACGATCAAGCCGATCGGATTATTAGTACCAGTAAGCTTCATGGGTCGCCCCACTTCCACACCTGGCCTATCAACGTGGTAGTCTTCCACGATCCTCAGCGAAGCCTTGTTTTGAGGTTAGTTTCCCGCTTAGATGCTTTCAGCGGTTATCTATTCCATACATAGCTACCCTGCTGCACAACTGGCGTCATGACAGGTCCACCAGAGGTATGTCCATCCCGGTCCTCTCGTACTAGGGACAGATCCTCTCAAGCTTCGAACACCCACGGCAGATAGGGACCAAACTGTCTCACGACGTTCTGAACCCAGCTCACGTACCACTTTAAATGGCGAACAGCCATACCCTTGGGACCTGCTCCAGCCCCAGGATGTGATGAGCCGACATCGAGGTGCCAAACTTTGCCGTCGATATGGACTCTTGGGCAAAATCAGCCTGTTATCCCTAGAGTACCTTTTATCCGTTGAGCGATGGCCCTTCCACGCGGGACCACCGGATCACTATGGCCGACTTTCGTCTCTGCTCGACTTGTCAGTCTCGCAGTCAGGCGGGCTTATGCCATTGCACTCGACGACCGATTTCCGACCGGTCTGAGCCCACCATCGCGCGCCTCCGTTACACTTTAGGAGGCGACCGCCCCAGTCAAACTACCCACCACGCCATGTCCCGGGACCGGATAACGGCCCTCGGTTAGACGTCAACGACAGTAAGGGTGGTATTTCAAGGATGACTCCACCAGAGCTGGCGCCCCGGTTTCATAGTCTCCCACCTATCCTACACATACGGTCGCTAACGCCAAGGCGAAGCTATAGTAAAGGTTCATAGGGTCTTTCCGTCTGACCGCGGGAACCCCGCATCTTCACGGGGAATTCAATTTCACTGAGCCTGTGCTGGAGACAGTGGGGAAGTCGTTACGCCATTCGTGCAGGTCGGAACTTACCCGACAAGGAATTTCGCTACCTTAGGACCGTTATAGTTACGGCCGCCGTTTACCTGGGCTTCAGTTCGTCGCTTTCACAACTCCCTTTAACCTTCAGGCACCGGGCAGGCGTCAGACCCTATACGTCGCATTGCTGCTTCGCAGAGCCCTGTGTTTTTGCTAAACAGTCGCTACCCCCTGGCTTGTGCCACTCAGTCTAGGTTGCCCTAGGTGAGTCACGCTTATTCCGAAGTTACGCGTGCAATTTGCCGAGTTCCTTCAGCACAGTTCTCTCAAGCGCCTTGGTATGCTCTACCTGACCACCTGTGTCGGTTTCGGGTACGGTCTCTGCTGGAGTTATTTCCAGGGACAACTTCGCTGCCAGGACAATCCAATAAGCCCTGACAACTTACGCCATCCGTCACTTCCAGCTGGTGCAGGAATATTTACCTGCTTCCCATCGACTACGCTTTTCAGCCTCGCCTTAGGGGCCGACTAACCCTGCGCAGATTAGCTTTACGCAGGAACCCTTGGTCTTTCGGCGACAGTGTTTCTCACACTGTTTATCGTTACTCATGTCAGCATTCTCACTTCCGATACCTCCAGCCAACCTCACAGTTGACCTTCACCGGCTTACGGAACGCTCCGCTACCGCTTGCACAAAGTGCAAACCCATACCTTCGGCGACTGGCTTGAGCCCCGTTACATTTTCCGCGCAGGATCGCTTGA
>NZ_CM178736.1:325000-3578536 GCF_058681355.1 Brevundimonas sp. AVps31
CGGATAGTAAGGATTGCGAAGAAGACATTGTCGGGTTCAGCGGATGCTGAACAAAATCGAATGAGTTTTGCTGAGAAACGATCAAGCCGATCGGATTATTAGTACCAGTAAGCTTCATGGGTCGCCCCACTTCCACACCTGGCCTATCAACGTGGTAGTCTTCCACGATCCTCAGCGAAGCCTTGTTTTGAGGTTAGTTTCCCGCTTAGATGCTTTCAGCGGTTATCTATTCCATACATAGCTACCCTGCTGCACAACTGGCGTCATGACAGGTCCACCAGAGGTATGTCCATCCCGGTCCTCTCGTACTAGGGACAGATCCTCTCAAGCTTCGAACACCCACGGCAGATAGGGACCAAACTGTCTCACGACGTTCTGAACCCAGCTCACGTACCACTTTAAATGGCGAACAGCCATACCCTTGGGACCTGCTCCAGCCCCAGGATGTGATGAGCCGACATCGAGGTGCCAAACTTTGCCGTCGATATGGACTCTTGGGCAAAATCAGCCTGTTATCCCTAGAGTACCTTTTATCCGTTGAGCGATGGCCCTTCCACGCGGGACCACCGGATCACTATGGCCGACTTTCGTCTCTGCTCGACTTGTCAGTCTCGCAGTCAGGCGGGCTTATGCCATTGCACTCGACGACCGATTTCCGACCGGTCTGAGCCCACCATCGCGCGCCTCCGTTACACTTTAGGAGGCGACCGCCCCAGTCAAACTACCCACCACGCCATGTCCCGGGACCGGATAACGGCCCTCGGTTAGACGTCAACGACAGTAAGGGTGGTATTTCAAGGATGACTCCACCAGAGCTGGCGCCCCGGTTTCATAGTCTCCCACCTATCCTACACATACGGTCGCTAACGCCAAGGCGAAGCTATAGTAAAGGTTCATAGGGTCTTTCCGTCTGACCGCGGGAACCCCGCATCTTCACGGGGAATTCAATTTCACTGAGCCTGTGCTGGAGACAGTGGGGAAGTCGTTACGCCATTCGTGCAGGTCGGAACTTACCCGACAAGGAATTTCGCTACCTTAGGACCGTTATAGTTACGGCCGCCGTTTACCTGGGCTTCAGTTCGTCGCTTTCACAACTCCCTTTAACCTTCAGGCACCGGGCAGGCGTCAGACCCTATACGTCGCATTGCTGCTTCGCAGAGCCCTGTGTTTTTGCTAAACAGTCGCTACCCCCTGGCTTGTGCCACTCAGTCTAGGTTGCCCTAGGTGAGTCACGCTTATTCCGAAGTTACGCGTGCAATTTGCCGAGTTCCTTCAGCACAGTTCTCTCAAGCGCCTTGGTATGCTCTACCTGACCACCTGTGTCGGTTTCGGGTACGGTCTCTGCTGGAGTTATTTCCAGGGACAACTTCGCTGCCAGGACAATCCAATAAGCCCTGACAACTTACGCCATCCGTCACTTCCAGCTGGTGCAGGAATATTTACCTGCTTCCCATCGACTACGCTTTTCAGCCTCGCCTTAGGGGCCGACTAACCCTGCGCAGATTAGCTTTACGCAGGAACCCTTGGTCTTTCGGCGACAGTGTTTCTCACACTGTTTATCGTTACTCATGTCAGCATTCTCACTTCCGATACCTCCAGCCAACCTCACAGTTGACCTTCACCGGCTTACGGAACGCTCCGCTACCGCTTGCACAAAGTGCAAACCCATACCTTCGGCGACTGGCTTGAGCCCCGTTACATTTTCCGCGCAGGATCGCTTGATCAGTGAGCTGTTACGCTTTCTTTAAAGGATGGCTGCTTCTAAGCCAACCTCCTGATTGTCAAAGCAATCCCACATCGTTTCCCACTTAGCCAGTACTTGGGGGCCTTAGATGATGGTTAGGGTTGTTTCCCTTTTCACGACGGACGTTAGCACCCGCCGTGTGTCTGCCCGATAGTTCTCTTGGGTATTCGGAGTTTGGTTAGTATTGGTACCGCTCGCGCAGCCCGCAACCATCCAGTGCTCTACCCCCCAAGGAATACGTCGGACGCTCTACCTAAATAGATTTCGCGGAGAACCAGCTATGTCCAGGTTTGATTGGCCTTTCACCCCTATCCACAAGTCATCCCAGAATTTTTCAACATTCACGGGTTCGGACCTCCAGTTGGTGTTACCCAACCTTCATCCTGCTCATGGATAGATCACCTGGTTTCGGGTCGTCATACGTCGAACTTGGCGCCCTATTCAGACTCGCTTTCGCTGCGCCTACACCTAACGGCTTAAGCTTGCTCGACACATGAAGTCGCTGACCCATTATACAAAAGGTACGCCGTCACCCCGCATGGGGGCTCCGACTGCTTGTAGGCTTCCGATTTCAGGATCTGTTTCACTCCCCTCGTTGGGGTGCTTTTCACCTTTCCCTCACGGTACTTGTTCACTATCGGTCGTAGAGGAGTACTTAGGCTTGGAGGGTGGTCCCCCCATGTTCAGACAGGATTTCACGTGTCCCGCCCTACTCGAGTCTCTTGCTGTTTGATGCCTACGGGGCTGTCACCCGCTATGGCCGACCTTTCCAGATCGTTCGGCTTTATTTCACAAGAGCACTGGCCTGGTCCCGGTTCGCTCGCCACTACTACGGGAGTCTCGGTTGATGTCCTTTCCTCCGGGTACTGAGATGTTTCAGTTCCCCGGGTTCGCTTAATGAACCCTATGTATTCAGGTCATTATACCTTTAAGCAATCAACCAACCCCTACCCAGCCCGAAGACTGAATATGAGTTGGAAGACCACAAAGGTGGGTTTCCCCATTCGGAAATAACCGGATCAAAGGGTGCTAGCGCCTCCCCGGTTCTTATCGCAGCTTGCCACGTCCTTCATCGCCTCTCTACGCCAAGGCATCCGTCAGAAGCCCTTCAACGCTTGATCGTTTCTCAGCAAAACTCATGCGTGGACTACCCGGGGACTGGAAAGATGCCGCCGGATCCACGCCTGATTTTTGTCAGACAATGTCTTCTTCTCGAACAGGGCCTTAAAGCTCAGGGGAGCCGGCCGTATTCTTCCTTCACTATGTCAATCACCGGCGGCTGATACAGCCGCAGGCGAACCTGTGTGCGATCGTGAGGTCCTGGTGGAGCCAGACGGAGTCGAACCGACGACATCCTGCTTGCAAAGCAGGCGCTCTACCAACTGAGCTATGGCCCCGTTCCAGTGAACGGTGCAAACCCAGGAGAGCTGTCGGCGATCTGTCACGGCAGAAGCCCGAAGGCTGGTAGGCCCGGGCAGACTCGAACTGCCGACCTTACGCTTATCAGGCGTACGCTCTAACCACCTGAGCTACGGGCCTATGGCAGCGCGACAGCCGGAGTAAGCCCCAGGCTCGCGATCGCATGCTCTTCCGCGGCAGACCGAATGTCTGACGCTTCAAAGCATGAAAGTGGAAAGAGAAACGGAGACGGCGGCATCCCGCATAATGCCTTTGACGCTTTCGCGCTTCGGCTAAATCGGAGCCTCAATAATCCCTCGTGAGAGAGACTGGAGAAGCATCCTTAGAAAGGAGGTGATCCAGCCGCAGGTTCCCCTACGGCTACCTTGTTACGACTTCACCCCAGTCGCTGACCCTACCGTGGTCGCCTGCCTCCCTTGCGGGTTAGCGCAGCGCCTTCGGGTAGAACCAACTCCCATGGTGTGACGGGCGGTGTGTACAAGGCCCGGGAACGTATTCACCGCGGCATGCTGATCCGCGATTACTAGCGATTCCAACTTCATGCCCTCGAGTTGCAGAGGACAATCCGAACTGAGACGACTTTTAAGGATTAACCCTCTGTAGTCGCCATTGTAGCACGTGTGTAGCCCACCCTGTAAGGGCCATGAGGACTTGACGTCATCCCCACCTTCCTCCGGCTTAGCACCGGCAGTCCCATTAGAGTTCCCAACTGAATGATGGCAACTAATGGCGAGGGTTGCGCTCGTTGCGGGACTTAACCCAACATCTCACGACACGAGCTGACGACAGCCATGCAGCACCTGTGTCCTAGTCCCCGAAGGGAAAGCCAGATCTCTCTGGCGGTCCAGGCATGTCAAAAGGTGGTAAGGTTCTGCGCGTTGCTTCGAATTAAACCACATGCTCCACCGCTTGTGCGGGCCCCCGTCAATTCCTTTGAGTTTTAATCTTGCGACCGTACTCCCCAGGCGGATTGCTTAATGCGTTAGCTGCGTCACCGAAAAGCAAGCTTCCCGACAACTAGCAATCATCGTTTACGGCGTGGACTACCAGGGTATCTAATCCTGTTTGCTCCCCACGCTTTCGAGCCTCAGCGTCAGTAATGAGCCAGTATGTCGCCTTCGCCACTGGTGTTCTTCCGAATATCTACGAATTTCACCTCTACACTCGGAGTTCCACATACCTCTCTCACACTCAAGACACCCAGTATCAAAGGCAGTTCCAGAGTTGAGCTCTGGGATTTCACCCCTGACTTAAATGTCCGCCTACGCTCCCTTTACGCCCAGTAATTCCGAGCAACGCTAGCCCCCTTCGTATTACCGCGGCTGCTGGCACGAAGTTAGCCGGGGCTTCTTCTCCGGCTACAGTCATTATCTTCACCGGTGAAAGGATTTTACAATCCTAAGACCTTCATCATCCACGCGGCATGGCTGCGTCAGGCTTTCGCCCATTGCGCAAGATTCCCCACTGCTGCCTCCCGTAGGAGTTTGGGCCGTGTCTCAGTCCCAATGTGGCTGGTCATCCTCTCAGACCAGCTACTGATCGTCGCCTTGGTGAGCCATTACCTCACCAACAAGCTAATCAGACGCGGGCCGCTCTAAAGGCGATAAATCTTTCCCCCGAAGGGCACATTCGGCATTACCACCCGTTTCCAGGAGCTATTCCGAACCTAAAGGCACGTTCCCACGTGTTACTCACCCGTCCGCCACTAACCCCGAAGGGTCCGTTCGACTTGCATGTGTTAGGCCTGCCGCCAGCGTTCGCTCTGAGCCAGGATCAAACTCTCAGGTTGAGTTGACTTATCTGACCTAAGCTTAACCAGTCCAAAGACCGGTTGGCATTAGTTCTACGTATTCTTGACGAGATCCCACGAGATCGATCCGAAGACCAATCCATGGTGTATCTTTTCAAAAAGACCGCAGTTGTCAGTGTCGACTGACAGTTCCGAAGAACCGTTCGCCAAGACACCGCCGCCTGCGTTTCTCTTTCCAGATCAACGATTTCAAAGACCAGAACCGCCGAAGCAGCCCACCCGTTTAACGCCCTGGGTCCCGGCGGAGGCGGCTATCTAAGGAAAGCCGATCCTCGTGTCAAGCGGGCTTTTTCAAGCCATCTTGCGGAGAGAAGATCGAAACCTTCAGGCCGCAAAAAACCGTCTGGGGGAAGCCAAGAGGCTGGCCCCTGTGTTCACTTCGACGATTCGTTTGGAGCGCGGAACCTAACCAAACCACCTTCGAGAAGCAAGACCCTTTCGGTTCTTATTTCCCGGCGGGGCCTGAAGACTGAAGTCTCCGTGGCCCCGGCGGCCGGCCCGTTTCCGAGCGAGGCGGGGATATACGCAGCGACCATTTTGTCCGCAACCGGATTCCGACAGTTTCGCGAACTTTCTCGCCGACTCCCGGTCACCGGACAGAGGTCAGCCCCGCCTAGCCAGCGGCTATATAGGTTCTGAGGGATTCAGCCTCATGCGTGGCCTCGGCGATCTGGCACTTCACCACGTCCCCGATGGAGATGACGCCCGCCAATTGTCCGTCGATCAGCACAGGCAGATGGCGAATCCGACGGTCCGTCATTCGCTCCATCAGAATCGAGACCGTTTCTCCCGGGGCCGCGAACACCACATTGGCGGTCATGACATCCGAAACCGGTCTCGCCAGCCCCGCCTGTCCGTCCCGCGCTACGGCTCGCACCACATCCCGTTCCGACAGCACGCCGACGACCCGGTCGTTCTGACAGACCATCAGGGCCCCGACCCGCAGTCGCTCCAGCTCGACGCAGGCCTCCGCCAGGCTGAGACCGGGCGGAATCGTGAAGACGGCGCTTCCCTTGTCCTTGAGAATTTCGGCGACCAGCATGGCGGCGTCTCCCCTTCCCTTGAGAGCAGCAGCCCGCGGCCGGGCCGCTTTCAGGGCATCAGGATCGCCCGGATCGGCGCGCGAATCAAACGCGCCGGCGCGTCCGGGGAACGCTCCCACTATAAAGAGTGGTCTATCGCCCGCTTCGTGGTCCTGAAGCCTGCGCCCGTTTCCGCATATTCGGTCCGGAAAGTCATCGTTAACGTCGATGCTCCAGATTGGCCGCCGGTACGCTCAGCGCGCCGTACACCGTGTTTGTCCAGGACCCGCCGTCATGACCGTCAGGAAGACAGCCGCCGCTGCGATCGCGATCGCCGTTGTCGCGGTCCCCG
The DNA here is from genome assembly GCF_058681355.1 of Brevundimonas sp. AVps31. Classification (NCBI taxonomy): domain Bacteria; kingdom Pseudomonadati; phylum Pseudomonadota; class Alphaproteobacteria; order Caulobacterales; family Caulobacteraceae; genus Brevundimonas; species Brevundimonas sp. AVps31. The sequence continues at coordinate 331,348 of NZ_CM178736.1, forward strand.
TCGCCGCCATGGCGCAGTCCGCCGGCTCCTCCGGGATGGGCACCTACACGGCCGGCTACGGCGGTTCGCGGTACAGCACGGCCCAGCCGCAAAGCGGATCGACGCGTGACGCCAACGGCAACCGGCTGATCGTGAACGGCATCATCCAGACCGGGGCAAGCGCCTATTCCAGTACGTCAGGAGGCGTCGGCGCGTCCGGTTCCGCCTCGGGCAACGGCCAGACCATCGGCGGCTCCACCGCCATCGGCAACAGCCTGAACGTGGTGGTGCAGGGCAACCACAATACGGTCATCGTCAACTCCAGCCAGGTCAACAACGGCAATGTCACCGCCGGCACCGACCTGAACGGCACCCTGAGGCTTCCATGACCGCTGGCCGGGCCCTTCGGCTCCTCAAGACCGCCGGGGTCGCCGTCACCACGGCGGCGCTGTTGAGTGGCTGTATCTCCTCGAGCGCGGGCCCGCGCGGGACCTACGCCACGCCCATCGGCAATGCGCCGGTGACCGCGAACCCGACGCCCTATTCGACGGCGCTGGTCTGCATGGCCGACTATGCGCGCCGCTACGCCCTGCCCTCGCCGCGAATCGCGGTCGGCCGGATCGCTGACTACACCGGCACGGTCTCGGCTGACGGCGGGCGTCAGGTCACCGGCGGGGCCTCCCTGATGGCCATGACCGCGCTGGCCAAGTCGGGCGCTCGGATCGTGGAACGCTATGACACCTCCGTCTCGGAGATGGAGTTGCGCTACGCCAACAACCGCCTGATCGGCGACGAAGGTCCGGGCGGCGCGGAAGACACCCAGTATCGCCGCATCATCGCGGGGTCGGTGCCAGGCTCGGACTTCTACATCGTCGGCGGCATCACCGAGGTGAACTACAACATCCGCTCCGGCGGCTTCGACATGGCCGCGGGCCAGGCCTCGACCGACACGCCGCTGTCGGCCGCCTTCGCGGGCAAGGCGTTTGTGATGAACATCGCCATCGACCTGCGTCTGGTCCAGACCACGACGCTGGAGGTGGTGGACGTGGTCTCCTACCAGAAGCAGATCATCGGTCGCGAAGTCTCGGCAGGCGTGTTCGACTTCCTGAACGGCAATGTCTTCGACATCTCGGCGGGCGAAGGCGCGCTGGAGCCGGTGCAGTTGGCGGTCCGCGCCCTGATCGAACGGGCGACCGTCGAATTCATGGCCAACCTGTACGGCGCGCCGGGACCGGAGATCTGCCTGCAGGCCGGTCAGGACCCTCTGGCCGGCACGGTCAGCATCACCGGCGGCTATTATCCCGCCTACCCCAACACGGACACCAACAATGGTCAGACCCGTGCCGATCCGTCTCGCTGGCATGATAGCCGCGACGGTGATGTGCGCCGCAGCCGCTACTGAGGCCGCCGCACAGACGCCCCCGCAGGACGACAGCCTGGTTCTGAACAACCAGCTGCAGCTGGGCGACGTCTTCGCCGACCAGACGCTCAACGTCGTCAATGCTCAGGATCAGGTGACGGCCGGCACGACCGCGACCGGCAACACGGCCTCGGGCGCGGTGGAGAACGGGACCATCACGGTCCGCTCCGATCAGGATATGCGCGGCGACGCGGTCGCCACCACCACGGCGACGCTGGGCGGGGACACCACCGGCCCGGTGGCGATCCAGTCGAACGCGGGCGGCAACGCTCTCGCGGTCAGCGGCTACGGGGCCGACGTGACGGTCGGGGCGACCCAGCGCAACACGGGCGGACTTGTGGGCGCCTTGACCGAGGTGGGCGACGAGACCGCGCGCCTGCTGGGCGGCGGGCTGATCGCGGCGAGCGCCAGTTCCAACACCACGGCCCTGTATGGCGAGGGCAGCCTGCTTCAGGGCACGGTGGAGCAGTCGTCCGCGGCCACCGTGCGCGCCTACAGCCGTCTGGACAGTCAGCACACGACCGGAGAGGTCAATGTCACGGCCCAGGCGACCGGGAACGCGATCGGTGTGAACAGTGGTCAGACCTCGGGCCAGAACCTGGCCTTCGACCAGACCTCCAGCGGCGACTTCATCGAAGCCGAGGCCAGCGCCAACACCGGCAACGGCTGGGATCTGGCGGCGCGGTCCCGCGCGGTCGGGAATTTCGCCAACACCTACAACTCGGGCGGCTCGGTCGAGACAGCGTCGCGTCAGGACAACGCCTCCTTCATTCGCTCGGCGGCCACGACCACCGCCTATGACTATGGCAGGGCCCAGGCCTACGCGAGCGGCGCGGGCAACCAGTTGTCGGTCGGCAACAACGACATCTTCGTCGAGATCGACAACAGCCAGATCAACAGCGGCGGGGTCGAGGTCACGGCCACCTTCGCCGGCACGAACGGCTACGATGTCTATGTCGGCGCGGAAGCGACGGGCAATGCGGTCACCGGCTACGCCTGTTCCGAATGCAACGGCCAGCTGACGGCGCGCAACGTCCAGACCAACTCGGGCGACGTTTCGGCGCAGGCGACCACGTCGGTCGCCGGATCGAACCGTGCGGTCATCTCCAGCGCCACGGCGACCGGCAACGCCGCGACCTTCTACGTTTCCCGGCCGTCGCATTAAACTTCGGTAACTTGAGATACGGGGCATGGTCCCTGAAGGGTTGCATCGGGGCGGCGGCGTTAGTTCAGGATCGCGGTCCCTTCTGATTTGCCAGCGCGCCCGCACGGGCTTCGAAATGCGCCACCGGAGCTGACCCACCCATGCGTTCCGCACGCCGTCTTCTTTTGCTCGTGGCCGCATCGGCCGCCGCCCTGATCGCCGCCGCGCCCGCGCTGGCCCAGCAGGTCACGCCCACGGATCCGTTCGCGCAGGGCGCCAGCGACATCCCGGCCGACTCCAATGTCCGCTTCGGCATCCTGCCGAACGGCATGCAGTACGCCATCCTGCGCAACGCCACGCCGCCGGGGCAGGCCTCGTTCCGCCTGCGCATCGACGCCGGTTCGCTGATGGAGAATGAGGACCAGCTGGGTCTGGCCCACTTCATGGAGCACATGGCCTTCAACGGGACGACCAATATCCCGGAAAATGACCTGCTGCGCATCCTCGAGCGTCTGGGTCTGGCCTTCGGCGCCGACACCAATGCTTCGACCGGCTTCGACCAGACCCTTTATATGCTGGAGCTGCCGCGCACGAACGACGAGACCGTCGACGCCTCGCTGCGCATCATGCGCGAACAGGTGTCCGAGGCCCTGATGGCCGCGGACGCCGTCGACGCCGAACGCGGCGTGATCGAGGGTGAAGAGCGTCTGCGGAACACGCCGGGCCTGCGTTCGATCAAGGCGCAGCTGGCGCTGCTGGCCCCGGGTCAGCGCATCTCGCAACGTATGCCGATCGGTGATCTGAACATCATCCGCAACGCCCCGCGCGATCGCTTCGTCGAATTCTATAACGCCTACTACCGCCCCTCCCGCGCCACCTTCGTCGCCGTCGGCGATTTCGACGTGGACGTGATGGAAGCCAAGATCCGTGGCGCCTTCGAAAGCTGGCAGCCGAAATCGGCGGACGGCCCCGAGCCCGATCTGGGCACGGTCGCCCCGCGCCAGCCGGAAACCCGCATTCTCGTCGAGCCGGGCATCCAGTCGAACATCCAGTTGAACTGGACCAAGGCGCCCGACCTGGATCCGGACACCGTGGCCGAGCGCCGCGACAATCTGGTGCGCAACCTCGGCCTGGCGGTTCTGGACCGCCGCCTCGGCGAGATCGCCCGTGGCGACAATCCGCCGTTCACCTCGGCCAGCGGCAGTCAGTCGACCCTTGTCGACAGCCTGGAGATCGCCTCGGTGGAGGCCAGCTTCAATCCAGGCGAATGGAAGCCGGCGCTGGAGCGCATCGAGCAGGAGCAAAGGCGTCTGGTTCAGTACGGCGTGTCCGACGCCGAACTGCAGCGCGAGATCACTGAATACCGCACGGCGCTTGAAAACGCCGTGGCCGGCGCTGCGACCCGCCGTACGCCCGCGCTCGCCAACGGCATTGCGGGGGCCGTTAACGGCCGCGTGGTCTTCACCTCGCCGCAGACCAACCTCGACCTGTTCAACGCCTCTGTCGAAGGCCTGACGGCCGCTCAGGTTAACAGCACCCTGCCCGCGGTCTTCACCGGCGGCGGCCCGCTGGCGCTTGTTGTCACCCCGGTCGAAATCGAGGGGGGCGAAGCCGCCGTCACCGCCGCGCTGGAAGCCTCGCGTCTGGTTCCGGTCGCCGCCCCGGTCGCCCAGGCTGAACTGCAGTGGCCCTACACCCAGTTCGGCGCTGCCGGCCAGGTCGCCCAGCGCCGTGAGATCACCGAAGTCGGCACGACGGTCGTCACCTTCGCCAATGGCGTTCGCCTGACCGTCAAGCCGACCGACTTCCGCGATGAGCAGATCCTGGTCAGCGTTCGCACCGGTATCGGCGAGCAAGGCCTGCCCACCGACCGTTCGTCGCCGCAGGCGCTGGCCCCGGCCTACGTCACACCGGGCGGTCTCGGTCGCCTGACGTTCGACGAGATGAACCGGGTCCTGAACGGGCGCGTCTATTCGGCGGGCTTCGGCGTCGGCAGCGACAGCTATGTCTTCTCGGGCGCCACCCGTCCGGCGGACCTGGGCCTCGAGATGCAGGTTCTGACCGCCTACCTGACCGATCCCGGTCTGCGCGCTGCGCCCTTCCAGCAAATCAAGGGCGTGTTCCCGCAGATCATCGCCCAGCAGATGGCGACACCGGGCGGCGCCTTCCAGGTGCAGGCCGCCGGCCTGCTGGCCAGCGGCGACAAGCGCGAAACCTTCCCGACCGCCGAGGAAGTGGCGGCCTGGACGATAGAAGACGCCCGTGCGGGCATCATCAGCGGTCTGAGCACCGGCCCGATCGATGTGATCGTGGTGGGTGACGTGACGGTGGACGACGCCATCGCCGCGGTGGCGCCGACCTTTGGCTCGCTGGCCCCTCGTGGTCCGGCCGCCCGTCCGGCGCCGGGTGCGACCGAACTGCGCTTCCCGGCCGGCACCGCCGAGCCGGTTCGCCTGACCCACAATGGTCCGGCAGAGCAGACTCTGGCCTATATCGCCTGGCCGACCACCGACGCCGTGGAAGACCGCACGGAAGCCCGTCGTGTGTCGGTGATGACCGAGGTGCTGAAGCTGCGTGTTCTGGAAGTCATCCGCGAACAGCAGGCTCTCGCCTACTCGCCCGGCACCGGTTCCAGCGCTTCGGACACCTACCGCGGCTATGGGTCGGTTTCGATCCGCTCCGAGATCGCGGCGGACAAGGTCGAGGCCTATTACGCGGCGGTCGAGTCCATCGTCGCCTCACTGCGCGACGCGCCGCCCAGCGAAGACGAACTGAACCGCGCCCGCTTGCCGGTGATCGAGGCCCTGCGTCGCAGTCAGGCCAGCAACGAATACTGGCTGACCCAGCTGTCGGAGGTGGCGGAGAAGCCGGGCGACGTTGAACAGACCCTGAGCCACATCTCGGATCTGGAAGCCGTCACGCCGGCCGACGTCCAGGCTCTGGCCCGCCAGTACCTGCGCGACGACAAGGCCTGGAAGGCCATCGTCGTCTCGGCCCAGGCCCAGCAGTAGTCGAAAAAAGGCCCCGGTCGCAGGACCGGGGCCAGTTTCGCTTCTCAGGATCGTCGACGGAGAGCCGACGACCTCATTCTTCTAGACTCTCGCGCCTGACGGCAGGCTGAACGCGCCGTTCAACAGATCAGAACACCCGCCCGCCGACGCCGCCGTCCAGCGCGATCGTGCCGCCCGTCAGGGCCATGCCGGTCTGTTCGACCACTTCCTCACGATAGGCGGTGTAGGTCTCTTCCCGCACCCAGCTGAGAATCTTCACGCCCGCGCCATAGCGGCGCAGCAGCGAACGCTCATTACAGTCGCGTTCGGCGCGTTGGGCCCGGCATTCGACATTGCCGCCGCCGTACCAGAGCGATTCGCCCTTGCGGCAGCTGATCGTCTCGCCGTGATCGAACCGGACCTCGCCGTTGTATTCGGCCCAGGTGAACTGCAACGCGGTGCCTGCAAGGCAGCGGTACAGTTCGCCATCGTAGCCGCCATCGACCTCACGGTCGGGCCGAACCTGCGAGGCGGGGTGCGGAATGGCGCGGTCGTCAATGCAGACGGCCTGGATCACCACGCGTTTCTCCCAGCGACGGCGCGATTCGTAAGGGACGCGAACCGTTTCGCGGACGCGGGCGCCTTCGACGTTCAGGCCGTTGATCGTGGTCGGATAGGGCTGATCGACCGTCACATAGGCGGAACCGCCGCCGCTGACCCAGACCGAGCCGCCCGCGCGGGCATTAAGCCCGGCTGATGCGCGCGCACTGGCGCCGGCATTGGCCGAGGCGTTGACGTTCACGTTGACGTTCAGGTTCCCGCCGCCACAGCACGACGGGGGCGGAGGCGGCTGACAGCATACCGGAGGGGGCGGAGGCGGCGGTGGGGGCGGCGGCTCGCAGCACGGCGGGGGCGGCGGCGGACAACCGCCGTTGCATTGCGCCGCCGCGCTGTCGGCGACCGCCGAAAGGGCCAGAAAGCCCGCCGCGGCCGGCAGCCAGGTCATGATCCGCACCCCCATGGGCCGACCTCCAGATGAGTTTCTGCGCAATCCGCAAACCGCGCGGACCGCTCCAGACTGCAGGAGACGCCAAAAGCCTTGCGTTTCCGTTGCTTTCCCGGCCCGGCCCTTGCGGCATTCCGTCCGGAGGCGAACGCAGTGTTCCACCCTGATACGCAACGACTGATCGATGAATGGACACGTCTGGCCGCGACGGCCGACGTGCGCGGGGGGATTCCGCAACGGTCCGACCTGATGCCGGAGGCGCTCGGGCGCCTGTTGCCCCGCGTCTTCGTGGCGGACTGGCGGGACGGCCGCGCAGCGCTGCGTCTGGTGGGGACCGCGCTGGAAGCCTTCCTGCGCCGGCCGCTGACGGGCGAGGCGATTTCAACCTTCTGGCGTCCGGCCTCGGCTGACCTCGTCGCCACCGCCCTCGCCCAGTCCGTCCGCGAGGCGCGCCCCGTCGTGGTGGTCGGTCAGGCCCCCGGGGAGCCCGCCGGCCCCGTCGAAATGGTCATCGCCCCGCTTCGAAGCCGTTCAGGCCGACCGGACCAGATCCTGGGCCTGTTCGCCCCCGCCTCCGCGCTCACGGCGACCCAAGCCAGCCCTGTCCTGCTGACCGCCCGGGTCGCCGTGGCGGCCGGAACGGCCGGACGGCCCGTGCTCAGCCTCGCCGCCGTCGAAGGCCGCCGGATCGCCTGAGCGGCATCAGACCGGCTTCAGGTCGGTGAGATAGCGCTTCCAGTTCTGGACATAGTGCAGGGCTGAAATCCTCAGCGCCTCGATCTGTCCGGGCTCGAGCTGCCGCACCACTTTTCCCGGCTGGCCCATCACCAGCGAGTTGTCAGGGATCACCTTGCCCTCGGTGATCAGGGCGTTCGCGCCGATCAGGCAGTTCTTTCCGATTTTCGCTCGCCCCAGCACAACTGCGCCGATGCCGATCAGCGTGTTGTCCCCGATTTCGCAGCTATGCAGCATCACCATGTGTCCGACGGTGACGCCGTCGCCGATGGTCAGGGGTTCGCCCGGGTCCGAATGAAGGACGCTGCCGTCCTGGATGTTGGTGTCGTGGCCGATGGTGATCGGATCGTTGTCACCCCGCACGACCGCGCCGAACCAGATGCTGGCGCCGGACTTGAGAATCACGTCTCCTGCCACGACAGCATTTGGCGCAACCCAGTATTCGCCCTCCGGCGGAAGCTGCGGTTTCTTGTCCGCCAACGCATAGATCGTCATCGAAACATCACCTTATCTTTGGCTTAATCAGCGCTTTAAGCCTTCGTAAACCACGCTAGCATCAATCTGTTGATGCGATTCGAAGCCGACATTTCGGCCCCGGATCCGTAACCGGATCAAGCCCGGTCCGGTCAAGCCAAGGGGAACGCCGTGACGCGTTCGGTTCGGCGGCCTCGTCCGCTGGAAGTTCATCCTTCCTCCGACCCGGGCGGGTGCTGCGCATCCTCTTCTCTCCTCCCCACGATCGTTCGAGGCGATGCTTTTGCGGCATCGCCTTTTTTCATGCCCTGGAGGCGTCCATGACCAAACGTGCTGCCCTGAAGCGTCAGACCCGTGAGTTCGGGGTGCTGGATTCAAACCAGTTCACCCAGGACGCCAAGGTCCGACGGTTGCCCAGTCAGTCAGGCTGGTCGCCGAACCCATCCAATGACGATCGTGATCAGGCCTATGTGAAGACGCTGAAGCCCAAGTCGGACGGTCAGGCCGAACTGCTGACGATGATCGATCATCACAATCTCGTCCTGGCGCTCGGACCCGCAGGCACCGGCAAGACCTATCTGGCTGTGGCGAAGGCGGTCGAGGCCCTGGAGGCGGGCAAGGTCGGCCGGATCGTCCTGAGCCGCCCCGCCGTCGAGGCCGGTGAGTCCATCGGCTTCCTGCCCGGGGATATGGAAGACAAGCTGGCCCCCTATCTGCGCCCGCTCTACGACGCGCTGTCGGACCGGCTGAGCATGAAGCGGGTCAAACACCTGATGGCCGAAGGCCTGATCGAGATCGCGCCCATCGGCTACATGCGTGGCCGGACGCTGAACAACGCCTTCATCGTCGTGGATGAGGCCCAGAACTGCACCTACGTCCAGTTGAAGATGCTGCTGACCCGGCTTGGCTGGCACTCAACGATGGTCGTCACGGGCGACCCGCAGCAATCGGACCTGCTGCCGGGTATCTCGGGGCTCTCGGACATCGCGGAACGGCTGGCGCCGGTGCCGGACATCGCCGTGGTCAAGCTGGCCGAACGGGACATCGTCCGCCACCCGCTGGTCGCGAGCATGATCGGCGTCCTCTGATCCCCTCCACAGCCAGAATGGAAAAGGGGCGCCGGATCATCCGGCGCCCCTTCTTTCCATGACCTACACGAGGGCGGTGACCGAAGGCGGCTCCTTCACCGGCGGCTTGGGCTTGGCGCCCATCCGGTCGATCAGGGCGAACACGAAGGGGTTCAGGGAGATCGACAGCAGGGCGGCGGCCAGGATCAGGTCGTGTGTCTCCTGCCGCATCCCCCCCAGCTGGACGCTGAGCGCCGCCAGGATGAACGAGAACTCCCCGATCTGGGCGAGGGCCGCAGCGACGGTCAGGCTGGTCGCCTTGTCGAGCTTGAACACCGTGGTGATGGCCAGCGCGGCGATCGACTTGCCGACGATGACGATGGCCAGCACGCCAAGCACCGACAGCGGCTCGTTGATCAGGATCTTCCAGTCGAACAGCATGCCGACCGAAACGAAGAACAGCACCGCGAAGGCGTCGCGCAACGGCAGCGACCGCTCCGCCGCATTATGGCCCAGCGGCGAACTGTTCAGCACGAGCCCGGCGAGGAACGCGCCCAGGGCGAACGAGTGGAACAGTGCATACGCCACCCAGGCGATGCCCAGCGCGATGGCGAGCACACCGAGGGTGAACAGCTCGCGCGACTTGGTGTGGGCGATCCGGACCAGCACCCACGGCAGCACCTTGGCGCCGACGATCAGCATGATGGCCGTGAACCCGACCACCTTGAACAGGGTCCAGCCGATCGAGCCCGCCAGTTCCGCACCGTCCAGCGTCTCTCCCGGCTGGATGACCAGCAACGGCAGGATCACAAGGGCGATGACGATCACCAGGTCCTCTACGATCAACCAGCCCATGGCGATGCGACCGACATCCCCCTTGACCTGCTTGCGCTCCTCCAGCGCCCTGAGCAGCACGACGGTCGAAGCCACGGACAGGGCGAACCCCATTAATGTCGCTTCCAGATGGCTCATGCCCAGCAGGCGACCCAATCCCCAGCCCAGCGCCGTCGCGACACCGATCTGAACCAGTGCGCCGGGGATGGCGATTTTTCGGACCTTCATCAGGTCGGCCAGTGAAAAGTGCAGACCCACGCCGAACATCAGCAGGATCACGCCGACCTCCGCCAGTTGCGGGGCCAGTTCGGTGTCCGCGACGAAGCCCGCGGTATGCGGCCCCACGATAATGCCGGCGACCAGATATCCCACCAGCGGCGACAGCTTCAGACGATTGGCCAGCATCCCGAATATGAAGGCCAGCACGAAGCCCCCCACCAGTGTGAGGATCAGGCTGTCAGCGTGGCTGGCGACTTCGGTGGCGTGCTGGGCCACATCGGCATGCGTCATCGGCGCTCCTTCAGGTGCGGGCGGGAATCCTTGCGGGTTTGAAGCGTGACATTTGGGGCCTGGGGCCCGCCGCGACAAGACGAAACGCGCATTCCGCGACCCCGTGGCACGATAAAGTCTCTTCGCGAGCGCGGTTGAGGCTGCTAACCCGGACCGCTCAATTTCTCAGCGGCCCGAATGAAAATCCCACGCATCGCCTACGCCGCCTACGGCTTCGCCCTCTTCGTGATCGTGGTCGATCAACTGACCAAGGCCTGGGTCATGTCCGGTCTGGATCTGCAGGAAGTTGGACGGGTCTTCGTCCTGCCGCCGATTTTCAACTTCACCTGGGTAGAGAACCGCGGCGTCAGCTTCGGCCTGTTCGGGGACGGCTCGGCCCGCTGGGTGCTCAGCGTTTTTTCGGTCGCCGTCGCCGGCTTCCTCGGCTGGTGGGCGCTCAAGGCGGACCGTCGCCTGCTGATCACGGCCATCGGCCTGGTCATGGGCGGAGCCGTCGGCAACGTCATCGACCGCATCCGCTTCGGCTTCGTCGTCGACTTCCTCGATTTCTCGGGCACCGGCGTGTTCCCATGGGTGTTCAACGTCGCCGACAGCGCCATCACCATCGGTGTCGTCCTGCTGATCGCCGACAGCCTGCTGTCAGAGAAGGCGGCCAAGGTTGGCCTCGCCGCCGAAAAGTCGTAATCAACGGCTTCCACTAGGGTTTACGCGCGCGCCGTCCGGCGCACCGCACCGGGATTAATCATGCGCCTTCGCACTACCGCAGTTCTGACCCTCGCCGTTTCGGCGCTCGCCCTCGGCGCCTGCTCGGGCCTCCAGCAGAGCATTGGCCTGTCAAAGGTCACGCCGGACGAGTTCCTGACCGTCTCGACCGCCCCGCTGACCGTGCCGCCGGAATACGGTCTGCGTCCGCCGGCGCCGGGCCAGCCGCGCCCGCAGGAGCTGGCGCCGGAATCGGCCGCGCGTCAGATTCTTCTCGGCCAACGTCAATCGGTCACCCGCACGCCGGGCGAACAACTGCTGGTCGCCCAGGCCGGCGGCGACCGCGCTGACCCGCTGGCGCGTTATGTCGTCGACGATGAGTTCGGCGATCTGACCCATAAGGAAGAGAGCTGGGCCAACCGCATCATGTTCTGGCGCCGCGAGGATCCCGCAACCCAGACCGCCGTCACCACCCAGACCGCTGAAGGCGCTGTCACCATCGACGCCGCCAGCGAATACGCCCGCATGCAGGCCCTGACGGGCGGCCGCGCCGGCATCAGCATCACCCCGCGTCGTGACACGGGCTTCAAGCTGCCGGGCCTCTAGGCTCACGCAAAACCGGACAGGATCACGCCCGGACGCCCAGCGTCCGGGCCTTTTTCTTGCGCGACGAACTCAGGCCTTGGCCGCGCCGGCGCGAAGCCCACGCTCCGCCAGGGCCACCACGGCGACCCCCGCCATCGTCAGGCCCGCCCCCGTCAGGATCTGTGGCGTCAGCACGTCGCCCATGAAGAGCCAGCCGATCAGGATCGACACCACCGGCGTGGCCAGCAGATAGGGCGTGACCCGTCCCGCCGGCCGCTTCTGCACCAGCCAGAACACCAGGGTGGTCGCCAGCACCGACGACACCAGCCCCGCCCAGATCAGGCAGGCCCAGATCATCGCGTTGGACTGCTGAAGGGCGGCCCACTGGCCCTGCTCGAACACCGCCGAGCCGAACGCCAGCGTCGGCAGGGCGACCAGCGCCAGCAGGCCCTGCATCTTCAACGGCGGGATGGAGGTCGTGCGCCGGGCGATCACCGTGGTCATGGCCCAGGCGCTGGCGGCGACGACGCCGACGACGATGCCCTTCCAGTCTTCGATGGCGTGCGGGTCCAGCGTCATCCAGGCGACGCCCAGGAACGCGATCCCCATTCCGATCAGGGCGAAGCGGGACAGCTTCTCGCCCAACAGGAGGAAGGCGAACAGCGCCGTGAATGGCACCCAAAGTTGGGTCGCCACCGATACGGGACTGACATCATGGGCCAGCCAGAAGGCGAAATAGACCAGTCCGTAGTGCAGCGGGCCGCCGATGCAGACGATCAGCAGCAAACTCTTCCAGTTGGGAAAGGGCGGGCGGACAAAGGGGATCAGGCAGGCCGCCGCGATGGCGAACCTCAGCGCGCCGACCAGCAAAGGCGGCAGGGTCTCGGTCGCCAGCTTGGCTGCGGCGTTGTTCACGCCCCAGATGACGATGATCGCAACGATCGCCGCGATCTCGAGCAGGCTGAGGGGGCTGTGGGGTTTGTCCGGGGTAATCACCGGACCGGGTTAGCCCGCGAACGTGCCGGGCGCGAGAGGGGCGCCCGACACTTCGCATTTCGGAATGTGGCCGTCAGGCCGGTTCGCGGATCAGAACGGGATGTCGTCGTTCAGGTCGTAGCTTTCCTTCGGGCCGGAAGGCTTGTTGGCGCCGCCGGTCGAGAAGCCCGACGAATAGTCGTCGTCGCCGCGACCGCCGCCGCCATAGCCGCCGCCCGAACCGCCCCCGCCGCCGCCATCGGCGCGGCCGCCCAGCATGGTCAGTTCACCGCGGAATTTCTGGAGCACGATCTCGGTCGTGTACTTCTCGACCCCGCCCTGCTCATACTTGCGGGTCTGCAGCGAGCCCTCGATGTAAACGGTCGAGCCCTTCTTCAGATAGTTCTCGGCGACCTTCACGATGTTCTCGTTGAAGATGACCACCCGGTGCCACTCGGTCTTCTCCTTGCGCTCGCCGGTCGACTTGTCGCGCCACGTTTCCGAGGTCGCGATCGACAGATTGGCGACGCGCTCGCCCGAGTTGAGGCTGCGGATTTCCGGATCCTTGCCCAGATTACCGACCAGAATGACCTTGTTGACGCTGCCCGCCATCATCGAGCTCCTTTAGCTAGCTGGCCCACCACGCTTCGCGCTGATTCAGGCCGTTCCACCGTGGCCTAGCGCGCTTTCGCGCCGCCGGGGCCGTTTTGTCGTGACCATCCACAGAACTCGGACGGAGAGGGATTCTTGTTCCACCTTTGTTCACGCCTGTCCAGCGGCGCGATCGAGGTCTGTTTTGACGCTACTGTCCGGGGACGACCGGCGCCTGCTCGATCGCACCCGGCACAGCCAGCCGACCGTCTCCGGTGCGGGCCAGGGCCATGAACCGTGAGCCTGTCAGGGTCTTGCCGAACGAGACACCCGCGCGGTCGATGAAGATGAACTGCCCCTGGTACGCGCCGATCGCCTCGCGGCGCGTGCCGCCGAGACCGAGGAAGCGGAGGCGCATCTCTTCCAGACGGGCGGCGCAGAACTCGATCTGTGGCTGGTCGCGGGCCACGACATTGAATTTGGGGGCCTCCCCTTCCGCTCCGAGTTCCACCGAATAGCAGACGCCCTGGTCGAAGGGCGCCTTCACGGCGTTGTCACAGCCCGTCAGGGACACGGCGGCCAGACCGGCGGCGAAAAAGAGCGTCGTACGCATATCAACGAAGTCCCGGGAACTGGCAGCTGCGGTCCTGCTCCGCGAGGGTGCGGAAGCGGTTGTTGTCGGGCGACTGTTCCACCCGGCGCGGCACCAGACGCAGGGTCGTCTCGCCCCAGCGACCGTACAGCGCCTCGCCCGGACGCACGCAGGTGCCAGCGTACAGCTCCTGCACGCACTGGTTCAGGCTGCCGCCCGACGAGACCGTGCGCCAGTCGGAACCGGTGTAGCGCATGCACTGGCCACCGCCCGCCTGCGAGGGCTGGGTCGACTGGGTCGAGTCCGAGGCGACGGCCTCAGTCTGATTTTCCGCCATCTCCGTCGGCGGCGCGACAGGCGGCGGCGACAGCGATGCGGTCGGCGCGGCGACCAGGGCGCCCGTCGCGTCCACTCCGACGTCCAGAGCGTCGGTGGCCAGCCCGTTCCGGCGCGCACAATCCGTCAGCGTCGCCATGCCGACGAATTGACCATCGACGTAGCAGCGCAGCTCACGTGTCGAATCCAGACCCGGCGCATCGGCTACCGAGACCGTCAGACCGCCCTGCGCCGCCGGCGGCGGAGCATCCGGCGCATTGTCGCTGTCCCGGGTCAGCAGCAGACCCACGATGACGGCGATAACGACGGCCGCCGCGGCGCCGATCGCGATTAGGATTCGATTGTCCTTGGGCATGAAGGGCTCACGTGGATGATGCGCCCACTAACCCCGCCGGGGTGTCACGCGTCAACGCTCTTCATGGTCACGGCGCTACCCTCCAAGGCGCGCAAGGGCCGCCTGATAGTTCGCCAGTTGAGCCGTCAGATAGGCTGGAGCCGTTCCCGTCATCGCCGGGGTGTTCGATGCCGGAGACAGGCCCCGGTAAGCGTCACGAATGGCCTTCATCGCCGCCTGGATCTTTTCGCCCGCCGTCTTTACGGCCGCGGCGTCGTTCAGGGTCAGATTGGTCGGCAGGCCCAGACCGAAGGTCTTGGTCACGTCGTCGCCCGTCGTCCGCCCGATATAGCCCTGTGACAGGCCCAGCCCGAGCAGGGCGTCGCGCCCCGTCTCGCCGGAGGTCAGCACGGCGCCCTTCACCCCATCGCGCGCGGTGATCGTCAGACGCTGCAGACCGGTCCGCAGAGCCGTCGCCAGATCGCCCGGTTCCGCCCCCTTGGCCGTTTCGGAAGCCACAGTGACCTTTAGCTTCATATTGGACGCCTGCTCGATCTTGCGCGCGAGCGTCTGCAGGGTGTCGCGAGCCTCGATGGTCACCGGCACGGAACGACCGCCATCAGCCGGCGAGACATAAAAGCGGTCGCCCACACGCAGCGAGGTGGCGTTGGTCAGGGTTTTCGACTGGCTCTGGTCAATCTCGCCCTGCGGCAAACCGAGGCGATCCAGAACGCTGGCCCCGCCGGACGCCACCGCCAGCGTCAAGGGTGAAGCCTGCGCCCCATCGCCGTCCCAGTCACGCCGCCATTCGACGGCGCCGGTCGCGGGATCGATACGGGTCAGATAGGCTTTCGTCGGGTCGGTCGTCTTGGCGTCCTCAGGCCGATCAGCGACGCCGGTCAGCCAGACCTTGCCGTTCTGGATCTTCATGTCGGCGGCGCTGTCGTCACCGGTTCCGCCAATGTAGGTCAGGCGGTCATCGGTCGAGGCGACCAGACTGTCGTCGATGACGGCGACGAAGGCGTCCTTGCCCCCGTGGTGGGCGCTGGTGATCGTGCCGATGCCCAGCGCGGCGTTGCGTGTCGTGCCACTGAGGACGACCTTGCCGTTGACCACGGCCAACCCGCTGATCTCGCCACTGGCATCGCCCAGGTCTCGGGTCGCTGCCAGCGTCGGCTTGCCATCGGCGGCCAGGGCGAACTGCCGCACGACGATCCGGCCGTCTTCGATGCCGGCGGAATAGAGCGTGTTTCCGTCGACGGCGACGGCGTCGACGCCGTCGGTTCCGGCGGTGCCGAACTGGACCACGCCCGCCGCCGTCGCAACGGTCGGAGCTGACGGGTAGGCCTGGGTCGCAGTGAAGGCCTGCACATAACCGTCCCAGCCGCCCACGCCGACCGTGCCGGTCATTGAGGACTGCGCCCTGCCGCCCACATAGACAGCGCCGTTAGGGCCGAAGCTGACCGAGGTCGCCTCGTCGGCGGCCCGCGCGCCACGACGCTGGGTCCAAAGCTCCTGCCCATCAGGATCGAAGACGGTGACGAAGCTGTCGGCCACGGTCGAAACATCACCGGCCTTGCCGCCATCCAGCGCCCCGGTGACGGAACCGGCGACCGCGACTTTCCCGTCGGAGTTGACGGAAATGGCATAGCCGCTGGCGGTCGACGCCGCGCCGATCGCCTGGGTCATGACCACACGGCCTGCGGAGTCCAGCTTGATAAGGGCGACGTCCTTCTGGCCCTTGATCGGCTGGGTGTCCGGCCCGGCCTTCAGGTCCGCAACCATCCAGACAGAGCCGTCTGGCCCGGTGGCGCTGGCGCGAACGGTCTCGACGCCTTCGGGAAGGGCGGTCTGTGATGCGCGACCCGCGACCCACTGGGTTTCGCCGACGCCCCCCGCGGTCGGCGCAGGCGCGGAGCCGCCAGTGTCGCTCTGGAATTTGAGCATCTGCAGACCGCCGGTCGTTCCGGCGTTCTGGACCACGTAAACGGCGTCCGCGGCCGTGACCGGGGTGAAGCTGACCTTCTCGGTCGTGACGCCCCGCACCACCAGTGCGAACTGGTCCGCCCCCGCCGGAAGTGTGGTCGTCTTGCCGCCGACGGTGATCGTCTTGGGCTCGGGCTTGACGAGTTCACGGCCGATCCGCGTCTCTACGCCCGCATCCGTGAGCTTGCTGTTGATATGGTCCAGCACATTGGTCAGCGTGCGCGGCTTTGTTCCCATGTCGGTCAGGTCGATGGAAACCGCCGACGTGGTGTTGTCGCCCTTCTTGACCGTGATGTTGAACTGAACTTCGCCCGCGAAGGCCGGGGACAGATCGTCCGGCGAGCCCTCGTGGATCGGCCCGGTGACCGAAATCGCGCCATCGCGTGCGACCGCGGCTGTCGTCTTGCTGGTCGAGGACGCCGTGCCCTGCACCAGGCGAATACCGTCCAGATCGGCCCCTGGCAGCCATTTGCTGACCTCCGCCATCCCGGCGGCGAACCGCTTGTTCAACTGGCTCAGTTCAAGGGCCGCGACCCCCTTTGTGCCCGCCCGGTTCGCCAGGGCGTTCATGCTCTCCAGCCCGGCGTAGAGGGCGAACAGCTTTTTGTAGTCCGAAGACGCACCCTTGATATCGAGTTGGGCCGCGCCCTCGTTGATGAAGTTCCGCCCGCCGAGGGCCGCCCGAAGCAGGGCGCTTTGTTCAGGCGCCTTGACCGTGCTCGACCAGGGCGGGGTCGGTTGAGCCTTCGACTGGGCAAGCGCGGTCGCGGTCGTATACGGCGTCGTCGTCGACGCCGTCCCACCGTAAAGCCCCAGAAGATAGCTGTTGTTGATCACAGGACGCTCCTGCCCGCGAGCCTAGCGGCGGCGCCGTAACGAGGGCTTAACGGCGCGATCGGGAAGCGAAGTTCGCGCGACAGGCGACGCGACTCGGGGAACAATGATCGACAGCGCCCGTTAATCGAGCGCCGGACACGGAGGATTGCCCGATGAGTGCCTTCGTCAACACCCTGAAATCGTTGCTCGCCCTGTATGGCTTCGGGCCGCGCGGCGCGCACCGGCGGCGACCCGAACCCATTTCCATCGGCCGATCGACGGGACGCCGACTGGCCTGACCGTCAGCCTTGGAAGAGCGACAGGATGATCTGCGGCGCCTGGTTGGCGATCGACAGGGACTGCGCGCCGAGTTGCTGCTGAACCTGAAGGGCCTGCAGGCGCGCGCTTTCCTTGGCCAGGTCGGCGTCGACCAGATTGCCGATGCCCGACTCCAGCGTATCGACCAGCTTCGAAACGAAGGTGTTGTGCGCCTGGATCTGCTTGGCCTGGGCGCCGATCTCGCCGAGTGCGGCGTTCAGCTGGGTGATCGAGTCGTCCAGCTTGGTCAGGGCGGTCGTCGCTCCCGTCAGGGTCAGCAGGCTGTCGCTCAGCGACAACTCCATGATGGAGCCGCCCAGCGACAGGTTCCGGGACGACAGGGTCACGAAGGCCGAGGCGTCGGCATTGGCGAGGAATTTGATGCCGGTGGTCAGCGAGCCGTTCAGGAGATTGCCGCCATCGAAGCTGGCGTTGTCCACGGCCGACTTGATCGCCCTCAGCAGGGCCTTGAAGTCCGCGTCCAGCAGTTGACGGGACTGGGTCTTGAGCGAGGTGTCCTTCGCCGCAGTGACCTTTTCCTTCAGCTGGTTGAGCAGATCGGAGATCGATTCGCCGGCCGACAGGGCCACGTCCGCAATCGACGTCGCGCGATCGAGGCTTTGCTTGACTGCCCCGAGGGCGCCGACGTCCGCGCGCTGTGTCTGGGCGATGGCCCAGATGGCGGCGTTGTCCTTGGCGCCCTGAACCTTGAGGCCCGTGGAGACGCGGCTTTGCACGTCCGCCAGACGGGAGTTCGTCGTGGTCAGGTTCTGCAGCGCGATCTGCGCGGCGACATTGGTGTGGACGCTATTCGTCATCCGACTCAGCCCTTTGAGGTTTGGACAAGGCTAAGTCTGTAACCGTGCACACATGGTTAACGCCGATTCACCACGCATTTTAACCGCGCGGATCGCTCCTGCGCGGTCGGTCGGATGGTGTCAGATCCGTCAGGCCCGGGTGTCGATTACCGCGCCGGCGCTGTAGTCCGTGCTCCGCATCAGATCGACGACCTGCTCGCGGGGGAACTGCTTGACGATCTCGCCCGTCAGCCGGTCCATGGTCTTGTAGATGAACGATCCTGACTTCGGACCTTCCTCGATCACGAGGCGATAGCGGGCGGCCTGGTCGGCTTCCTGCTGGGCCCTTGAATCACGGAAATCGCCATTCGTGGCGACGGGAAGGGACGTGACGTCGTGCGCAGTAATTGCACCTATTTTCGCATTGCCTTGCATGTCTCCGACCAACACCGGTCAGGCGTCGGCTCCCTTCAGGGGGACTGGAGCGGTTGGGCGGGATCCTCGGACCCCGCCCTTCCGATCGTTCCTTAGCGGAACAGTCCCAGCAGCGTGGAGGTCGAGGAGTTGGCGATCGACAGAGCCTGCACACCCAGCTGTTGCTTGGTTTGCAGCGCTTGCAGTCGTGCGCTTTCCTTGGCCAGGTCGGCGTCGACCAGGTTGCCGACACCGGCTTCCAGGGTGTCCTGGAGCTTGCCGACGAAGGTCAGGTGGGTGCCGAACGACTTGGAGCCGGTGCCCAGACGAGCGAGCGAGGCCGAAACCTTGTCGATCGAGGTGTTCACCAGAGCCAGAGCCGAACCAGCGGCGGTCGAGGTGCCGATGGTCGTGGTCGCGGCGACGGTCACGTTAGCACCACCCAGCGACAGGTTTTCACCCGCCACCTTGATGGTCGTGCCCGAGGTGTTCGCCAGCGCCTTGTAGCCGCCCGTGCCGGTGGAGTTGTCCAGCAGGTTGACGCCGTTGAACTTGGCGTTCGAAACCACGGTGCCGATCTGGTCCCGGATGGCTTTGAAGTCTTCGTTCAGCGCGGCGCGGGCCGAGGTGGTCAGGCTCTTGTCGGTGGCCGACAGGGCCTTTTCCTTCAGTTGGCCGAGCAGGTCAGAGACCGACTCACCAGCCGAAAGGGCAACATCCACGGCCGACTGGCCACGGTTCAGGCTGTCCTTAACGGCGTTAAGGGCGCTGATTTCCGAGCGTTGCGAGGTGGCGATGGCGAAGATGGCGCCGTTGTCCTTGGCGGACGAAACGATCTTGCCGGTGTTGATACGGTTTTGAACCGTTTGCAGTTCGCTGTTGGTGACCGACAGGTTCTGCAGGGCGACCATTGCGCCCACGTTCGTGTTAACGCTGTTCAGCGCCATGACGAGTATCCTTGTTTCAAGGTGTCCGACGCCATTTTGGCGGCCGGGAGCGTTTTGCTCAGGGGACACAGCAGCAAGGGCGGGGCCAGTCGCATTTCCGCCGTGCCAGATCAGCGACCATTGTTTTTGCTACGTTAGTTCCTGTTAAGCACGTCGGCCGCCCGGCACATTGTGCCGGGTTGGCGGCAACATCTGCCGGGCAGGGCTGCAGAAACTGCCGCCAGGTCCGGCGTTCGGGTAAAAAACAGCGCACCCACCGGACATGGGGGACCCTGCGATCAGGGAACGGAGGGGGAGCGCCAGCGGTCCTGAAGGGCGCGTTCGTCGATCAGGGTGTCGACCGCCAGACGCCGCGCCGCATCGCACGCCGCCAGCGCCGCCCCTCGCGCCATGTAGGACGCCTCCAGATCAGCCAGTGTCGGCGCCCCCGGCAGACGATCCAGTCGACAGGGCGTCAGCACCGCCTGCGGAAGGGTCAGCCGGGGCGGAACCACAGACGCCGGGGGCGAAGCTGCACAGCTCGCGATCATGGTCGCGCAGGCGAGCGGCGCGGTCCGGGTCCAGTTGAATTTGGGCGTCATAGGCGTTCCTCGCTTCGGCCCGGGCGGCGACGGTGACCCGTGCCAGCCCGACAGCCTGTTGATGATGGTGTTCAAGCCGGGCCGACTGGGCGACCGCGCCCTCGACCTCGAGGCCGCGCGCCTCGGCCTGGGCTGCGGCGGTGTCGGCCCGGCGTTCGGCCGTCTCCAGACGGCGCGCGCCGGAGCCGAACGGGTCCCAATGGAGGCCGAGGCCGCGCGCGCCGACCAGCAGGGCCACGACGACCGCGACGATCGCCACCAAGCCGCCGACTGGAGACAGGATCCCCACGATCTTGCGCGGGGTCACGGGAAGACCGTCCGATCCAGCTCGAAATGAGGACCGTCACACAGGGTGGACCAGTCGCCGCCCCACACGATGGCCGTGCCCTGTCGGACAGCGGCGGCCTTGAAGGCGGCGGCGATGCGCGGATACAGGGGCCAGTCCCAGCGGATCTGACCGTCCACCAACGCCGCCACGTCGACCGCGTGACCGGTCAGATGGCGGGAGTGTCGGGTCCGACTGGCTCCGGCGCGGACAAGGACTGCCTGCCGTTCGGGCGTGCGCAGCCCCTCCGTGACCGTGAAATCGACGGGACTCAGGGCGATGGCCTCTTGCACCAGCGCGACCAGCCGGGGGTGCACGCCCTCCAGACGGGCGACCGAGCGTTTCGAAAGACGCCATCCCATCAGCGCCCCTCCCCTTCCGGAGAGCGCCGCAGCAGGCGCAGGCTGGCGATTAGTTGCTGCGCCGTCGGTGCGACAAGGTAGAGCACCATGGTCAGGGCCAGCAGCCCCATGAGCCCGTCGACGAGTCGCGCCGTCTTCTCCGCCGGAACGCTCTCGATCACCCGATGCAACAGCAGCCAGGCCGCGCCGGTGGTGGCGAACACGTACAGGCGCCGCCAGAGCCACCGACCTTCCGCCAATGGAGGCGGTCCACCCTCGGATTGAACAGGGTCGGTCATAAATCGTCCTCCACATCTTCAAAGCGCCAGGCTTGGCGTCGCCAGCCTGCGTCCGACGCGGCCAGCAGGTCCTCGCGGGTTAGCCGGTCGGGAAGCTGTCCGGCTTCGGCGTCCAGCAACTCGATCTCGTCTTCGGTCCAGTCGGGCACAGCGCTCATCCTTGCGCCGTCAGCCAGACGATGCCGGAGGCTCCGGCTCCGCCTGCCCCACCCGCGCTCACGCCTGCGCCGCCGCCGCCGCCGCCCGCACCGGCGGCTCCGGCGTTTCCGCCCGCATGGCCGGCTCCAACTGCGCTGCCGCCACCACCGCCCCCACCGCCGCCCGCCCAGTGAAGGTGATGGAGCGGCGCCGTCGCCCCGGCTGCTCCAGCAGCGGCGACGGCGCCTGCCCCGCCGACGGCCCTCACCGCCAGCGCACCGCCATCGCCCCCCGCTCCACCGGCGCGCGCGATGCCGGACGCGTCCAGTCCGCCACCTCCTCCGCCGCCTCCCGGGGCATCGGGACGGTCGAACGCCCGGCCCGCAGCGGCCGTCGCTGTCAGACTTGAGGCGCCCCCGGCGTTGGAGTTGGGCACACTAGCCCCGCCCACGCCCGCCGCGCCGCTGACCGCTCCGCCCAGCCCGCCGCCTCCACCGCCGGTCGCGGACAACAGCACGGTCGAACCGAGATAGACCCCTGAGCCGGAGCCGCCCGCACCGATGCTCGCGACGCCACCCACCCCGCCGGCGCCCACGACGACCGTCAGTCCCGCCGCCAACTGATCGGCAGGCCAGACAGCCTTGCTCACACCGCCTGCGCCGCCGCCTCCCCCGCCATAACGTCCGCCTGAAGCGCCGAAGGCGCCCGCGCCGCCGCCGCCGCCGCCGGCGACCGCGACCACTTCTACCGAC
Source organism: Brevundimonas sp. AVps31 (assembly GCF_058681355.1). NCBI lineage: Bacteria > Pseudomonadati > Pseudomonadota > Alphaproteobacteria > Caulobacterales > Caulobacteraceae > Brevundimonas > Brevundimonas sp. AVps31. Next base: position 353,336 of record NZ_CM178736.1, read on the forward strand.
CGCGCCCAGTCAGGCGGGACCCAGCTCCCGTTGCTTGAAAAGATCGTGGTTTCGCGCCGCCCGGCGCCTTGGCTGAACCAGACCCGACCGGTCGTGCGATCAACGCCGAACGCGTTGCGCCAGACGCCGCCGTCAGCGCTGACCTTCAGCGTCAGATCCTCGTCGCCGATCAGGCCCAGCTCTGCGCGGCCGCCATAGCCGGACTGGAACAGCACGGACAGGACGTCGGTCGCCCCCGCCTTGTTGAGGGTCAGGCGGAGATCGCCGTCGCCGCCTGCCGTCGCCTCCAGCGCCGTCCACAGCGCCTTGTTCAGCTTGGCCACAAAAGGATTGTCCGCATCTGCCGTCGCGCCGACGCCTAGCCGCCCCAGCGGCCCAACCTCACCCAGTCTCGCCCCCAGCGGCGTCCAGCCTTGCCCCTCCCGGACCATGAACACAGCCTCGTCAGCGATCCAGACGAGCAGGCCCTCCGGGGCCTCGACCTCTAGCCAGCCGCCGGTCTCAGCCCGAACCAGATCCCCCCCTGCGAAGGCGCTCCAAGCTTCGCCGCCTGCGCCATCAGGCACGATATGAAGAGCACCTTCGTCGGGACTGGCAGGTGGCTCGACCGTCCGACTGGCGACGGCGGTCTGGACGAGAGCGTCCAGCCGGGTCAGCGCCTCGTTCAGGGTGACATGCTTCTGCATCTGGCCGGCCGCCAGGTAAGGCAGGCCCAGCCGGGCGGACTGGTCGTCGCTCATGGGATATCTCCGGGAAAACTTCGGAGATCAGTCTGCGGGCCCGGCTTCCTCAGGCGGGCTCATGACGCTGGCGCGACATTTTCCTCCACCGGATCAGTGGATTAGGATCCGAAAATATGCGGGTTGAACATGAACTCCCGCGCCTTCTCAGTCGTGAAGATAGACGATCCGTCTCAACTTCGGATCCGCCTTCATTCTGGCCACATGGCGTTCGTGATCACCGGAACTCCGGGCGTCCTGTTCACGCGCCTCGACCCAGTGGGTGCTCTCGATGTCCTTCTGCAACGCCCTGGCCGCCATCAGGTGGCCGGGGAAGAGCACATCGACCACGCTGGGAATGAAATCGAGGAAGGGCACCTCGCCCACCGCTGTCGTGACGCTGTCGAGGCCGAGATATCCCAGCATCTGGACCACCGTACCCGGCGCGGCCTTGGCCTTGACCGCCTGCATCAGCAGCCATCCCGCCGCCCCCAGCGTATAGGCCGTGCCCACCACCGGGACCCAGGTCAGCAGGCCGTCCATACCGATCCCGAACGGGCCGATGCCGATGACGCGGTCTGAGAGTTTTTTGACGCCCTCGACATTCGTCCAGATTTTCTCGATATCGCCGATGGTCCGTCTGGGCATTCCATCCTCCGAAAGCGAGCCCGTAACGCGCCATGCAGACCGGCGTTCACCATAAAGCGCAAGAGGGTTCGTCGTGGCGATCGCTGGTTCTGCGAGTCATCAGCGGGCTGAGCATCCTCGGCTTCGCGGGCGTCATCATCCTGACCAACCTGCTTCGCGCCAACATCGGGCATCGCTGGGTGGACATCTTCGGCCAGTTTACCGCGCCGATGTTTTTTGCGGTCGCCGCCGCCACCGCCATAGTCGGAGCGCTGCGCCTGAAGAAGGCGGTCTGGAGCGGCTTCCTCGCTTGTGTGTTCACTTTCATCTGCGCTGGACCACAGTGGTTTACTGACGCAGGGAAGCCAGAGCCCGGCGCGTCCGTCGTGCGGCTCTATTCCGCCAACGTCTATTACCTGAACGACGATGTCGCCGCGATGCGTCGGTCGATCGAAAAGGCCGACCCGGACATCATCATCCTGATTGAGGCGGGCCAAGGCCCGATCGGGCGGCTGGACGAGTTGCTGGCGGGCTATCCTCACCGCGCCGGTTCGATGCGGCTGGACGACACCCGCGGCCCATCGCGCTCTATCATCGCCTCGCGCTGGCCCCTGCGTCAGATCGAAAACCGGCCGGATGGCCTGCACTCCGTCACCGCCGTGGCGGAGACTCCGCTCGGCGACGTGAATGTCGTCGGCGTGCATCTGACCCGCCCGTGGCCGTTCCAGTATCAGTGGGGCCAGATCAGCCAGACGATGGCGCTCGGCGACATTCGCCGCACGCTGGACGGCCCCGTTATCGTGGCCGGCGATTTCAACAGCGTCTCCAACGCCCGAATCGGCCGCCAGATGAAACAGGATCTGGGGCTGTATCCAGCCAGCGGTTTTCCGGGCACCTGGCCCACCGATCTTCCGGCGCCGTTGGGCATCACCATCGATCAGGTGTGGCGCTCGCCGGACCTCGCCTTCGTCAGCCGCAGGCTGGGCCAACGCAACGGCTCGGATCACTACCCCGTCGTGACCCAATTCACCCGCGCGGCGAAGTAGCCAGCGCGGCCAGTCGCTCGGCGTGACCGTCGGTCGGGAAGTCGTCCGCGATCCAACGGGTTTCGAAGGCCTTGAGCAGCCGCCCGGTCTCGGGACCCGGCGTGATGCCCAGTCGTGCAATGTCCTTTCCCCCGACCGGCAGGCTCGGCGGCGACCAGTCCGCAGCGATCGCGAGCAGGCGCGCCGCATCCTGAGTCCGGTCCGGGGCGCCGGCATGGAGCCGACGCACAGCGTCCGCGACCGCGCGTCCACGATGGCGATAGATGGCCACCCGAGCTGAGGCGTCGCTCATACCCAGTGATACGGCCGGGGACGCCAGCGCCGAGGCCACCAGACGATCCCGCACCGCATTGGGCAGCCGCAGGCGTTCCGCCGCGCCGCGCATTGCGTCCGCATCAACTGCGAACAGGGTCATCAGCCGGACGACGGGATCAGCGCTCAGGGGGACAATGGCGTTGAAGAGGTCCAGCGGCCCGGCCTCCGGCAGCACCTGCTGCAGCACGCCTGTCTGCGCCATCGCCGCCATCGACGCGCGTGGTTCTTCCGCCGCCAGTAGCTTCATCAGCTCTTTCGACACCCGTTCGGCGGACAGACGGCTCATTCCGGGGGCGAGGTCTCGGCAGGCCTGAAGCCCCTCCGCATCCGGCTGCCCCCGGCCGTACCAGGCGAAGAAGCGGAAAAAGCGGAGGATGCGCAGATAGTCTTCGCGGATGCGTGTTTCCGGATCGCCCACGAAGACGATTCGCCCGGCCGCCGCGTCATCGACGCCATGCCCGGTGGGGTCGAACACCCGACCCTCGCCGTCGGCGTAGAGGGCGTTCAGGCGGAAGTCCCGACGGGCCGCGTCCTCGGCCCAGTCGCTGGTGAAGGCGACCGTGGCGTTGCGACCGTCGGTGGACACGTCCCGGCGCAGGGTCGTGATCTCGAACGGCTCGCGCCCGGCCACCGCCGTCACCGTCCCGTGCGCGATGCCGGTGGGCACAGCCTTGAGCCCTGCGGCGCGAATCGCGCGCTCGGTCTCTTCCGGCTTCAGCGTGGTGGCGATGTCGATGTCGTCGATCTCGCGCCCTATCAGGGCGTTGCGCACACATCCGCCGACGAAACGAGCGCTGTCCGGTCCTCCCGCCGCTTCCAGAGCCGCGATCACCGCGCGTGTTGCGGGCGCCGTAAGCCAGTCCTGTCCGGTCAGGACGGTCATGCTGCGTCCTCTCCGGTCGCCGCGACCCGATCCGCCTCCTCACCGTACAGGCGGGCGCACAGTCCACGCAGGATGCTGGCCGTCACGCCCCAGATGTAGCGCTCCTGATAGGGCATGGCCCAGAACCGGCGGACCGGCTGCCCTTCCAGCTCGTAGGAATCCTGCCGGTGGTTGACCGGGTCCATGACGAAGTCCCAAGGCACCTCGAACACATCGGCCACCTCTGCCGGGGACGGCGTCACCGACGGCGGCTGTGTCAGCCAGCCGACAACCGGCGTCACCAGAAACCCCGTGCCGGTCTCATAGGCATCGCCGATCCCAAGCACCTCCACCACCGTGGGGTCCAGCGCCACCTCTTCAAAGGCCTCGCGCAACGCGGCCTCGACGGCGGTTTCGCCGGGATCGAGTCGTCCGCCAGGAAAGGCGATCTGACCCGTGTGGCTGGCCAGACTATCGGAGCGGCGCGTCATCAGGACCGTCGCCCCCTGCCCGGCCGCGATAATCGGGATGAGCACGGCGGCGGGTCGCAGCGCCTTGTCGGTTGTTCGCGCACCGGGGTTCAGATCGAAGTCCGACCGCACAGCGGCGCCCTCCGCCGACCAGTCGGACGGCGGCGTCAGCTTTTCCAGCAGCCGTTCGCGCAGGCTGACCAGGCTCATTCGACAGCTCCCAGCGCGAACGAGAGCCCGGCGGATTGCACAAACAGTCGTCCGTCGCTTTCGACGGCCATCTCGACCAGTTCATAGAAGACCGGACGGTTGATCCGTGCCCACAGATCGGAGCGCACACGGATGCGAGGCGCGGGCTCGCCGGTCGCCGGGTCGGTCTCGACGACAATGGGGAAGTCGGCTCCGGCCACGGTCTCGTCGCCCATGTCGGTGACGAAAACCAGCGCATCGCCCCGGCGCTCGACGGCAATGGCGCGGAACGGCAAGTCCTCGACCGTGATCGTCAGCTTCTCGCCCGGCGTGACCAGCACATAGCCATCGACGTCCTTGCGCAGGATGGTCGAGAACAGACGCACCAGTTCGGTCCGGCCAATCGGCGAGCCCTCGTGCATCCAGACGCCATCGGCGCGGATGACGATGTCGATGTCTCCGCAGTGCGCCGGATGCCAGAGATGCACCGGCGGCAGGCCGCGGCCCGGCGCCTGCTTCGCGGCCTCGGCCATCGCAGCCAGGCCAGTTGTCGTGTCGGAGGTGCCCATGGGATCAGACTTAGGTCGTTCGCCCCGGCGTGCAAACCCGATCACGCGGGTTCGACGGTTCCGGAGGGCTCGCCGCTGCCGCGCCACAGCACGCGGCGCCGGTCCACCGGCCCTTGCAGACGGGCATCAGGCGCGGCGCGGAAGCCGAAGCGGTCGAAATAGGGGGCGTCGCCGACCAGCAGGATGCCGGTCTCCCCCGCATGGTCGATGCAGGCCTGGACCAGATCCGCGCCCAGCCCGCCCTTGCGGCTGTCGGCCGAAACGGTGATGGGGCCCAGAAAAAGGGCCGGCTGTTCGCCGACAGTGATTGACCACAGCCGCACCGCGCCGATGACGCGGCCGTTTTCACGCGCGACGAAGCCGGCGGCGATGCCCGCGCGTTCACGAATGCGCTCCGCCGTCTTGGCGTAGCGGCCCGGACCGAAGGCGGCCATGACCAGCGCCTCCACCGACGCGGCGTCGGCGGGCGTTTCGGCGTCGATGCGCACGGAGATCTGAAGGGCGGCGTCGGTCATGAGCGCGCGCACCTAAGGCCCGCGCTCACGGGAATCAACCGGCTTTCGAGAAATCCGGCACGCGCTTCTGGGTGAAGGCCATGAAGGCCTCCATCGCCTCGGGGCTCTTCATCTGGCTACCGAACGCCTCGCCCTCGCGTTGCATCAGCTCCCACAGCCGTTCGGCGTCGCGCATCAGGCGCTTGGTCTTGCGAATGGAGTTGGGCGCACGGGTGGCCAGTTTCGCAGCCAGTTCGGCGGCGACGGCCTCGACCTGATCGGTGGCGACGGCGCGATTGGCCAAGCCCCAGGCCAAGGCGGTCCGGCCATCAATCGGCTCTCCCAGGGCGAAGATCTCGAAGGCGCGCTGATGCCCCAGCACCTGCGGCAGCAGCAGGGACGAGGCCGCCTCCGGCGCCAGCGCCAGGTTGATGAAGGGCGCCGACAGCAGGGCGTCCTCGGCCACCACCACCATGTCGCAATGAAGCAGCAGGGTCAGGCCGATGCCCACGGCGCGGCCGCGGACGGCGGCGACCACCGGCTTGTCCAGATCCGCCATCGCCTTGAGGAAGCGGAACACCGACATGTCCATCGGCTCGCCCGTCTGGGAGCCGATGGCGATGAAGTCGCCGATATCATTCCCGGCCGAGAAGCTGTCGCCCTCGCCGCGGAACAGCAGCACCTTCACGGCGTCGTCGGCGCGCGCCTGTTCGGCGGCGTCCGACATGGCCGCGTACATGGCCTGGGTGATCGCGTTCTTCTTGTCGGCGCGGGCCAGGGTGACGGTCAGCACGCCGTCGGCCAGCTCGGTCTTGATGTGGTCGGTCATGCCGCCTCCTCCCCGTTTGTCGTTGAACGCCACCAGTCGACGCCGTCCGCATCGCGTTCGCGAACGGCCAGCCCGAGGCGAAGCATATAGTTCAGATGGGCGACGCTCTCGCCCGTGGCCATGCCGCGCACGCCGTCGCCGACGGGGCGGGCGAACAGCGCCGGAAACACGTCCACCGCCCGCTTGGGCTCCCTCAGCGAGCGCTCCAGACGCTTCAGCGCCACATGGTGGCCCCGGATCAGGGCGTCCAGCCGGGTGTGGGCCCCGCGGAAGACCTCGCCGTGCGACGGCAGGACCAGAATGTCATCCGGAAAGACCGTCTTCATCCGCTCCAGCGACGCGAGCCAGTCGCCCAGCGGATCGGCGTCAGCCTCGGTCGGCCAGACAGAGACGTTGGAGGAAATCTTCGGCAGGATCTGGTCGCCGCCCAGCACAACGCCGTCGTCCTCCCGCCACAGGCAGGCGTGTTCCGGACTGTGGCCTTCGCCGATCACGACCCGCCATTCGCGCCCGCCGATGCTCAGGCGATCGTCTTCGCGGATACGCTGATAGCTGGACGGCAGTGGCGACACCGCCATGCCGAACCGGCCGAACTCCTTGCGATAGCGGGCGATCTGCCCCTCGTCCCACCCGGCGGCGCGATAGAAGTCCGCGCCGCTTTCGGGCGCTGGCTGACCGGTATCGGCCAGCAGCATCCGCGCCGTCACATATTCCAGCCGCGTCATGATCAGCGGCGCCTCGAAGCGTTCGCACAGCCATCCCGCCAGCCCGATATGGTCCGGATGCATATGGGTGCAAATCACCCGGGTGACCGGATCGCCGCCCATCGGCCCGGCCAGCAGCAGCTCCCACTCATCCTTCGTGCCGTTGATCGCCAGACCGCAGTCGATCACCGCCCAGCCGTCGCCGTCGCGCACGGCGTAGACATTGATGTGATCCAGCTGCATCGGCATGGCGACGCGCATCCACAGAATGTCCGGCGTCACGGCGATGGCCTCGCCCGAGGCTGGAGGCCCGGCGAAAGGATAGGTCAGGCCCCGCTCAGGCGGCCTCGCCTCAGTTTCAACCGGGATCACGCCGTCAGCCAAGTCCGTCTCCAATCGCAACGCAGGAGGGATAGCCCGAACCACAGCTCCGCGTCCAGCATGCGCCTTGACCCGGCCATAACCGCTCGCCAAGGGTGTCCGCGAAGTATTTCTCTCCCGGAGTTTCCCGTGTTGAACAGAAAGATCATGGCTGTCGTCGGCGCTGCCGTGCTGGCCCTCGGCGTCGCCCAACCCGCCTCTGCCCAGGACGGCGGCCGTAGCGACGAGAGCTCGCGCGCCAGCGGCTCCGTCAGCGGCGAATCGGTCCTGCCAGGCCGTATCGGCGGCGGTCGCGATCAGCGCCGCACGCGCGGGAACGGCCGCACTGCCGCCCGCGAGCAGGCTGCGCCGCCCGCCGCCACGCCGGAAGAGATCAGGGCCGCAGCCCAGGCTCAGCTGACCGCCGCCAATGTGACCTGCGAACTGACCGAAGCCACCAACCCCGGCAAGATCGGCGAGGCCGCTGTCTATGAAGCCGCCTGCGCCAACACCGAAGGCTACATTCTGATCGCTTCGACCCCGCCGCAGGCGTTCGGCTGTATCGAACTGGCCGGCACCGCCGCCATCACACGGTCGCGCGACGCCAACGCCGACGTCGGCCAACAATGCGTGCTGCCCGCCAACCAGAACACCCTTGCCGTCATCGGCGGCTGGGCCCGCACCGCCGGCGCCACCTGCACGGTCGATGAGGCCCAGGCGATCGGCAAGAGCGATGACAACAACATGGTCTATGAGGTCGGTTGCGCTAACGACAACGGTTACTGGCTGGAGAAGCTGGCGACCGGCTGGGACCTGAAGGACTGCATTCAGGTCACGTCGATGGGCGGCGCTTGCCGCTTCACCACGGCCGAGGAAAAGAACAACAGCTTCAAAGCCAAGCTGGCCGGCACGGACGCCGCGGGCTGTGACGTCAGCGAGGTCCGCCTGATGGGCTCGAACGGCAACGGCAGCTTCTACGAAGCCAAATGCGCCGCTGAAGGCCAAGGCTATATCGCTCGTTTGAACAACGAGGGCGTGACCCAGCAGGTTTACCCCTGCGCCACCGCCCAGAGCATTGGCGGCGGCTGCACCCTGACCACCGCCGCGCCCGCGGCGGGCGGTCGTCCGTAAGCAGACAGACCATCTAACTGCTGAACGCCCCGGAGGAGACTCCGGGGCGTTTTTCGTTGGCGCTTCCCTCGCCTCGCGACGCGCTTTAGCTTCCGCCTCATGCGCATCGCCACCTGGAACGTGAACTCGGTCAACGCCCGCCTGCCCACCGTGCTGGCGTGGCTGGAGGCCGCCCAGCCCGACGTCGTCGGCTTTCAGGAAATCAAATGCGTGGACGAGAAATTCCCGCGCGAGGCCTTCGAGAGCCTGGGCTACAATGTCGAGGTCCACGGGCAGAAAACCTACAACGGGGTCGCCCTGCTCTCGAAATTTCCAATGTCCGACGTCCGCCGCGGCCTGCCGGGCGAGGACCAGTCGGGGGTTGAGGCCGAGGCGGTCCATTCCCGCTATATCGAGGCCCTGATCGAATGCCCGCGCCCCGTGCGGGTCGGGTGCCTGTACCTGCCCAACGGAAACCCGGTCGAGAGCCCCAAGTTCGCCTACAAGCTGGGCTGGATGGAGCGGCTTGAGGCGCACGCCCGCACCCTTCTCGCGCAGGAAGAAGCCTTCACCCTGTGCGGCGACTACAACGTCATCCCGACGCCGGACGACGCGAAGGATCCGAAGGCCTGGGTCAATGACGCCCTGTTCCAGCCCGAGAGCCGCGCCGCCTTCCGGGCATTGCGCTACCTCGGCCTGAGCGAGGCGGGCGAACTCGGCAAGCAGCCGCCGGGGACGTACACCTTCTGGGATTATCAGGCGGGCGCCTGGCAGCGCGACCACGGCATCCGCATCGATTTCCACCTGCTGTCGCCCCAGGCGGCGGACCGGTTCCGGGGCGTCGAGACGCACCGCGACGCGCGCGACATGGACAAGCCGTCCGACCACGTCCCCGTGGTCGTCGAGCTGGAGGACTGACCGTTGGGCGAGGCATTCCGGGCGGTCCTGCTGGTGGCGCTGGGCGCCGCCGCCCTGACCACCGGGGCGCTGCTTCTGGTCTGGTGGATGGAACCCGTGCGCCGCATGCGTCGGGCGCTGCTGAAATCACTGGGCGTCGTGCCGGAGGCCGAGGCCCTGTCGCCCGCCGAGGGCCGCGCCGCCGGTCTGGACTTCGACGGCGCCCAGGTGGCGGTGCTGTGGAACCGGGGCGGCAGCGGTCTGGTCTACGCCTTTGACGAGATCGAGGGCGGCGAGATCATCGTCGACGGGCACGTTGTCGCCCGCGTCCGCCGCGGCGAGGCGCGCAAGTCGCTCGATATCCTGGCGCCCGACGCCGAACAGGTCGTACTGCGGCTGATGTTCGCGGACGCCCGGCATCCCGAGTTCGAGCTCGCCCTGTGGGACGCCACCCTGCCGGTCCAGACCGGCTCTCCCGGCGAGGCCCTGCGACTGGGCCGCCGCTGGCTGTCGCATCTGGAAGCCTTGCTGAAGGGTTGAACGTCTCCTCCCCGCGAAGTGGGGAGGTGGCTCCGAGCCCCGCGAGGAGGCGGAGGGGCTCTTGACCGAGCGCGCCGACAGAACCCCTCCACCGCTTCGCGGTCCCCCTCCCCATTGCTGCGCAACGGGGAGGAGACTAGGAAGCCCCAACCTGTTTATCGAGTAACCTGAAGGAGCCCCCGTGGCCCGCCTGTTCGACGCCGTGATCATCGCTGACTGGACCGCCGCTGAAGGCAAGAAACTGGGCGACCAGTCGGTCTGGATCGGCGTGGCCAAGCGCGACGTGCGCTTTCGCCTCTATACCGAGACCCACAACACGGCGACGCGGGCCGAGGGCGAGGCCCTGCTGAACAAGCTGATCTCGGAACACCGCAAGCGCGGGGACCGGGTGCTGGTCGGCTTCGACTTCAATTTTGGCTTCCCCGCCGGCACGGCCGCTCGGCTGAAGCTGGACGGCAGCCCTTGGTCGGCGATGTGGAAATTCCTCGCCTCCAACATCGTCGACAAGGCCGACAACACCAACAACCGCTATCAGGTCGCGGCCAAGATCAACCGGCTGATGACCGACGAGGCCTGGCCCATGTGGGGCGCGCCCGCCAAGCAGGCGCAGCGCTGGTTGACCACGACCAAGCCCCCCGCAGGATCGGGCGCCGACATCCCCGAGTTCCGGGCCACCGAAGACGCGGTTCGCAAGGGCAGGCTGCAGCCGAAGTCGGTCTGGCAGATGCACGGCGCCGGCGCGGTCGGCGGCCAGACCCTGGTCGGGATTCCCATGGTGCGCCGCCTGCTCGAGAGCCTGGGGCCGTCGGGCGCGGTCTGGCCGTTCGGCACCGGCTGGCGCGCGCTGGACGCGGCGGATGTGGAGCCCCTGTCCGCCGTTGTGGTCGAGGTCTGGCCGTCGATGTTCAACGCCCAGCCCGAGCCCGGCGAGTTCAAGGATCAGGCCCAGGTCCGCGTCACCGCCGAAGCGCTGGCGAAGATGGACGACGCCGGCGATCTGGCCAAGGCCTTCGCCCCGCCCAAGGGTGCGGACGAGGCGCTGATCGCAAAGGTCGAGCAGGAAGAGGGCCGGATCTTGGGGGCCTAGGCCTTCATCAGCCTGTCGCCGGGGGCCGCTATCCCCGGCGCATGTTCCGGATCATCCTGACCGCCCTGCTCCTGCTGATCGCGAGTCCCGCCGTGGCTGACGTGCTGATCATCGCCCATCGCGGCGCCTCGGGCGAACGGCCCGAGCACACTCGCGCGGCCTATGCGCTGGCTATCGAGCAGGGCGCGGACATCATCGAGCCGGATCTGGTGATGACGCGCGACGGGATCCTGGTGGTCCGGCACGAGAACGAGATCGGCGGGACCACAGACGTCGCGGCCCATCCGGAGTTCGCGGACCGGCGCGTGACCCGGACCATCGACGGACAGGCGGTGACGGGCTGGTTCACCGAGGATTTCACCCTGGCCGAGCTGATGACGCTGCGGGCGCGGGAGCGGCTGCCGGAACTGCGCGGGACGGCCTTCGACGGGCAGGAGTCGATCCTGACCTTCGACCAGGTGCTGGACATTGCGGCGGAGGCCTCCGCGCGGATGGGGCGGACCATCGGCGTGGCGCCGGAGTTGAAGCACCCGTCGCACTTCGTTGCCCTTGGCCTGCCGATGGAGGACGCCTTCGTGGCGGTGCTGGAGCGGCGCGGGCTGACGGGGACGGCGGCGCCGGTGCTGGTCCAGTGTTTCGAGGTCGGGCCGCTGGAGCGGCTGAGCGCCCGGATCGAGACACCCCTGCTGCAACTGATGGCTCGGGACGGCGGGCCGGCGGACCGGCCGGGGCTGACCTATGCGGCCATGGCGACGCCCGAGGGGCTGGCGCGTGTGGCGACCTACGCGAAGTGGATCGGGGCGGACACGGCGATAATCGAGCCGACGCCGGGGACGCCGTCCTCGCTGATCGCCGACGCCCATGCGGCGGGGCTGAAGGTCGCCGCATGGACCTTTCGCGCCGAGAACGCCTTCCTGCCGGAGGCGGACCGCGTCGGGACGGCCCCGGCGGGGCACGGGCGGCTGCGGGAGCGGCTGGCGCGGTTCGTGGGGTACGGGCTGGACGCGGCGTTCATGGATCAGCCGGGGTTGGCCGGGCGCTGAGCCCTCACCTCCCCATTCGCGAAGGCGAATGGGGAGGACAGATCGGCGGCTTGCGCCGATCAGGAGGGGCAGCGCGGTGTCAGCCGGAGCGGTCTCGAACACCGGTGTCGACGGCTACTCACCCGCCCCCTGCGCCGCCCCCACCTGATCGCTGGGCGATCTGTCCTCCCCATCGCCTTGAAGGGGCGATGGAGAGGTGAACGGTTAGCCGCTGATCTGGCCGAAGTCGGCGACGCGGCCCATGACCGAGCGGACCTGCCCCAGCAGTTTCAGCCGATTGTCGCGTTCCTCGGGCACATCCGAATTGACCATGACGGCGGTGAAGAAGGCGTCGACCGGGGCGCGGAGGGAGGCCAGGGCCTTCATGGCGGCGGCGAAGTCCTCGGTGTCCAGAGCGGCGTCGACGGCGGTCGCGGCGGCCGCGGCGGCGAAGGCGAGCGTGGTCTCCTCCGGAGGCTGACCCGGAAGGCCGGTCTCAACCATGCCGGTCGGCACACCATTCCCCGTCTCTTTGGCCTTCTTCTCCTCGGCCTTGAGGATGTTGGACGCGCGCTTGTAGCCGGCCAGCAGGTTGGCGCCGTCGTCGGTGGCCAGGAAGGCGTCCAGCGCCTCGACCCGCCGCACGATGCGGACGAGGTCGTCGTCGCCGAGCGCGAAGACGGCGGCCACGAGGTCGTGACGCTTGCCTTGGTCGCGAAGGAGGACGGTCAGGCGGTCGGCGAAGAAGGCGAGGACTTCTCCGTTGATGGCAAGCTTGTCGACAGCCCGGTCGACCTTCGCAAGGCCGGCCAAGGCGGCGCTGATAGCATCGCTGGACAGGCCAACACGGACTTGGTTGTCGAGGATCAGCCGGATCACCCCCAGCGCCGCCCGCCGCAGCGCGAACGGATCCTTCGACCCCGTGGGCTTCTCGTCGATGGCGAAGAAGCCGACGAGGGTGTCGAGCTTGTCGGCGAGCGACACGGCCACCGTCAGCGGGGCGGTCGGGACGGAGTCGGCCGGGCCCTGCGGCTTGTAGTGGTCGCGGACGGCGTCGGCGACGGCGTCGGGCTGGCCGGCGGCGCGGGCGTAGTAGCCGCCCATGATCCCCTGAAGCTCCGGGAACTCGCTGACCATGCCGGAGGCCAGATCGGCCTTGGACAGGCGGGCGGCGGTCTCGGCCTGATCCGGGTCGGCGCCGACCAGCGGGGCGATTTCGCGGGCCAGGGCGGCGATGCGGTCGACGCGTTCAGCCAGGGTGCCCAGCTTGGCGTGGAAGGTGACGCCCTTCAGCTTGTCGTTCCAGACGTCGAAGCCGACCTTCTGGTCCTCGTCCCAGAAGAAGCGGGCGTCGTTCAGGCGGGCGGAGAGGACGCGGCTGTTGCCGGCGGCCAAGGCCTTGCCGCCGTCGGAGGCCTCGACATTGGCGACGACGACGAAGTGAGGGGCGAGGCCATGTTTGGCCGGATCGCGCACCGCGAAATACTTCTGGTGCACCTTCATCGACAGGCGGACCACCTCGGGCGGCAGGGCGAGGAACTGCGGATCCATGTCGCCCAGGATCGGCGTCGGCCATTCGGCCAGGCCGGCGACCTCGTCCAGCAGGCCGTCGTCATCGACGAGGGCGAGGCCCTTTTCGGCGCAGGCCGCCTTGGCGGCCTCAAGGATGCGCAGCTTGCGGTCGACGACGTCGAGGATGACGAACTCGCGCTCCAGCTTCGCCCGATAGTCGGCGAAATCCTTGACCGTGAAGGGCTGGCCCGAGCCGAGGAAGCGGTGGCCCTCGGTGGTGTCGCCGCTGGCGATGCCGTCGATGTCGAACGGGACCACGTGGCCGTCGAACAGAGCGATGATCCGCTTCAGCGGACGAATCCAGCGCAAGGTCCCTGAGCCCCATCGCATCGACTTGGGCCAGGGGAAGGTGCGGACGATCTGATCGACCATCTCAGGGATCAGGTCGGCGGTGGGCCGGCCCTTGCTGCTGATCACGGCGAACAGGACGCCGTCGCGCTCGACGAGTTGCTCACGGGTCAGGCCGGTCTTGCGCAGGAAGCCTTCCAGCGCCTGTTCAGGGGCAGAGGCCTTGGGCCCCTTCAGCTCTTCCTCACGGTCTGGGGTGGCGGCGGGCAGGCCGTCAACGACCAGCGTCAGACGACGCGGGCCGCCGTATGTCGTCAGGGCCTCGTAGCTCAGGCCCGCGGCCTTCAGCCGTTCGGCGACCATGCGCTCAAGGTCGCGCGCACCGCCCTGCTGCATGCGGGCGGGGATTTCTTCGGAGAAGAGTTCGAGAAGGAGTTGGGGCATCAGGCGGTTTTCCGCTCTTGTTCGACATAGGCGAGGGCGCAGGCCTTACAGAGCTCGCGGATGCGGCCGATGTAGCTCTGGCGCTCGGCGACGGCGATGGCGCCGCGGGCGTCCATCAGGTTGAAGAGATGCGACGCTTTCAGGACCTGGTCGTAGGCGGGCAGCACCAGAGCCTGGCCTTGCGGGCCGGTCATGGCGAGCAAGTTCGAGACCTCGGCCACCATGTCCTCGAACCGGCGCTTCAGGCCGTCGACGTCATAGCCGTGGAAGTTGGCTTCACTCTGCTGGCGCTCGTTCTCGAGGAAGACCTCGCCATAGGTGACGCCCTCCTTGGTGAACTTGAGGTCGTAGACGTTGTCGACGCCCTGGACGTACATGGCCAGACGCTCCAGCCCGTAGGTCAGCTCGCCCGAGACCACATCGACCTCGATGCCGCCCACGCCCTGGAAATAGGTGAACTGGGTCACCTCCATGCCGTCGCACCAGACCTCCCAGCCCAGACCCCAGGCGCCGACGGTGGGGTTCTCCCAATCGTCCTCGACGAAGCGGATGTCATGCAAGCTGGGATCAATGCCGATGGCCCTCAGTGAGCCGAGATAGAGCTCCTGAAGATTGTCCGGGTTCGGCTTCAGAAGTACTTGATATTGATAATAATGTTGAAGCCGGTTGGGGTTCTCGCCATAGCGGCCGTCGCCCGGGCGGCGGCTGGGCTGGACGTAGGCGGCCTTCCACGGCTTGGGGCCGAGCGCGCGCAGGACGGTGGCCGGGTGGAGCGTGCCCGCGCCGACCTCGATGTCATAGGGCTGGAGGATCGCGCAGCCCTGATCGCCCCAGTATTTGTGGAGTGTCAGGATGAGGTCCTGGAAGGCGAGCGGTTCTGTCGTCACGGCAGGCTATTTCGTCCGGGGAAGAAGGCCGCGGACCCTAGACGGCGGGCCTTTGCGGGGCAAGGTGAAGCCCGCCACACGGTTCTTTAAGCGCCTTGGATACAGTCTGTCCCCATGAAGCAGATCGACCAGATGCGGCGCCGGGCCGCGCGGTATCTTGATGTTGAGGCGGTCACCATCGCTCCGGCGACGGGCGTGTTCTCGCTGAGCTTCGACGACATACCGGCCACGGCCTGGACCGAGGCGGGGCCGATCCTGGCCGCGCACTGGGCCAAGGCGACCTATTATGTCTGCGGCGGACTGGCCGGCGGACGCAACATGGACCGGGACCAGTTCGAGGTCCGGCATCTGCAGGAGCTGCATGCGGCGGGGCATGAGGTCGGGTGCCATACGTATGGCCACACCAGCGCGCTGCGGATGGACGCGGCGGCGCTGACGCTGAGCCTGGACGCCAATGCAGCCTGGGTCAGCGAGCGGCTGGACGGCTATGAGATGACGACCTTCGCCTGGCCTTTCGGGGACGCGACGGTCGGGGCCAAGCGGCTGGTGCGCGAGCGGTTCGAGATGGCCCGGGGCGTTCGCGACGGGATCAATGCGGGCCGCGAGGACCGGGGACTGATCAAGTCCATCGGGCTGGAGAGCCGCCGCCTGCCCGGTTACGACCTGGAGCGGCTGATGGCCGAGGCGGCGGAGACGCGGGGCTGGCTGACGGCCTATGGGCACGATGTGTCGGACCGGCCGACGGACTATGGCTGCACCCCTGATGATCTGGACCGGGTGATCCGGCTCGCCAAAGCGGCCGGACTGGACATCCGGCCGGTGGGCGAGGCGTGGCGGAAGGTTATATCCGGGTAGAAACCCCTGAGACGGAGCAAATACACCGTCTCACCCGTCTCCCCCGTCTCTGCCTTGTCGAAGGAAGACGGGTGCGGACGAGGATGGGCGCCGGTCATGAGGTACAGTCTGGCACAGCGGTGCGTCAGGATTGGACGTATCGTCCTTCTCCCAAGCGATGAAGGATTTCAGGCCGCTTCCGCAAACTGCGCCTTGCGCCCGTCCGCCCATTTGATCAGCGCGGCCCTCGGCCAGGCCACGATCCACGAGCGGGCGGTGTATTCGCCCTTCTCGATCAGGGCGGCGCGGGTCGGCGACGATGTGGCGGCGCGCTGGGTGTGGATGTCGCCGGGGCCCTGATGGATCAGGAAGGCGCCGTTCTTGAGCGGGTTCACGCGCAGATAGGCGAGGCGCGGGCTGATCTGCTCCAGCGGCGGATCATAGAACCAGGACGAGCCGAGCATGCCGGCCATCTCCGGGCGGCGTTTGAGGATTTCGGCGGCTGTGGCCCAGGCGCGGTCCCAGCCGGCCTCGTTGAAATCCGACAGTTCGCGGCTTTCGGTATGGACCTCCAGCCACGGCTTCCAGGCCTGTGCTGCGGCATAGGCCGGGATCACCGACCAGCCCCAGCCTTCGCGGGCGTGGCGCAGGATCTGACCCGGCCCCATCGGCGAGCTGAGATCGATCATCTGGGTGCGGGCGCCCGGGACGCTGAGGACCAGTGCGATACGGACATCCTTGGCCCAGAAGTCGCGGTCATAGGGGTTGGCGCCCTCGGTCAGGAAGGCGGCGAGGCGGTCGATCCACTGAGGATAGAGCTCCAACGAGGCCAACGGCAGGTCGGCGGCGGGAACGCGGACCGGCATCTCCAGCGCCCAGATCGCCACCAGTGCACGACGGTGATCGTCGGTCAGGGCCGGGCCGAAGACGGCTTGCAGCGCCTCTTCCGCGCGATGGCCCGGCTGGTCGAAATCCCAGTGTGGGGCGGAGGCGGCGGCGGCATCCGCCGCGGCGGCCTTGAGGGCGTGGAGCCGGGCGCGGTCCTCGGGCGGGACACGGTTCAGAACGGTCTCGAACGCGGTGACGTGAGCAGGCGTGAGCGTTTCCATGCCCGCAGCTTGCACCACCACCGGTTTGCCGACGGTTAAGCGGGCAGCAGAAAGGGCGGGAGCCGAAACTCCCGCCCTTCGTCAGTCTGTCACCCGGATCAGTTCGGGGTCGTCGGCGTCGGAGCCGGATTGGCCGAATCCTCGGCGTCGTCCACCTGACCGTCGGTCGGGTTCTGGACCGGCGGCGCCTGGACCGTGGTGGTCGTGGCGGCCGGTTCGCCGGTCGGGGCCGTGGTGCCCGGCGCCGCGGGCGTCGTGGTTTCGGTCGCGGCCGGAGCCTCGGTGGTCGCCGGAGCCTCAGTGGTGGCCGGAGCCTCGGTCGCGGCGGGGGTGGCCGGCGCGGCGGCCTCCTCATCACCCATGGAAGCTTCCGACTGGGCCGGGTTCAGGACCTTGTCGATCACGAACACGCCGCCGTTGGACGCGTCGATCTCGGCGCGGGTGACCGTGGCGCTGTCGACCTTGATGGCCTCGCCCGTGCCGTCCAGCTGGACCTGGGTGCGGGCGGCGGTTTCGACGCCGCCGCGTGCGCCGGTGATCTGGCTGGTTTCAACGTCCGAAACGATGACGTGGTAGAGCAGCAGGCTGCGCAGTTCTTGGGCGTTCGCCGGATCCATCAGGCGGGTGCGATCGGCTTCCGGCAGGGCGGCGAAGGCCTCATCCGTCGGAGCGAAGATGGTGATGGCCGGGCGGGTGCTGAGAGTCTCGGTCAGCTGGGCGCCGTCCAGAGCGGCCAGAAGCGTGGTGAAATTGCCTTGGGCGCGCAACACGTCGACGACGTTGTTCGGCTGAGCCGCCGGGGTCGCGGCCTGCGCGGCGGCGGCGGGCGCCGGCGTGGCGGGCGCGGCCTGCGGGGCCGGTTGCTGTGCGGGCGCGGGGGCGGCGTCCTGAGCGAAGGCAGGGCCGGCCAGAAGAGCGGTCGCGGCGGCGGCAGTCAGAAGTTTGGTACGAAGCATGACAGTATCCCTTGTATGAAACGTGCGACCGCCGGGGAGTAGATTGACGGTCACCAGTACGCTGGACTGTAGCGTTCAAGACCCAAGCATGGCCTTGAGTTCCATATAGGGATCACCGTGGCGTTGTTCATCGTTACGGCCAAGGTATTGTCTGGGCCATTTTCCGGCATGAGGCACAATACCGGCGCCATACGGTCAAGAATGCCGAAAATGCCCGTTAATCAGGAGAGTAGGGTCGGCTGTACCCACCACGCCGGATGCTGTTCTGAAAGATGCTCGGCGGCGGCAGATGCAGCGAGAGAATTTTCGAACAGGGCGAAGACGGTCGCGCCGGATCCGGACATCCGGGCGAGGCGGACCCCGGGCAGGGCGGCGGCGGCGGCCAAGGCCAGGCCGATGGCGGGCTGGAGGACGATCGCGGGCGCTTCGAGGTCGTTTCGCTGCACCGCCAGCCAGTCGATGACGGCGGGTACAGACCAGTCAGACGGCGGCGCCGGACGATCCGCAGTCGCACGCGGCCCGGCGTCATAGCCACGATAGACGGCACCGGTGGGGGACGGGACGCCGGGATTGATCAGCACCGCCGGCAAGGGCGGCAGGGCCGGCTCGAACGTCAGATGGTCGCCCCTCCCCTCAGCCCAGGCGGCGCGAGCGTGCAGGCACATGGGACCGTCCGCGCCGATCGTGGCGGCGACGTGGGACAAGGCTGCATCGTCCAGTGACAGACCAAGGGCCTCACGCGCCAGCTTCAACGCCGCGCCCGCATCGGACGAGCCTCCGCCGAGACCGGCGGCGATGGGCAGGCGCTTGTCGAGGTTGAAGGCGAAACCGGGGGCCGGGAGGGCGGCGGCCTCAGCCAGAGACCGGACGGCGCGCAGGACCAGATTGTCCCCCTCCCCCGCCAGACCTTTCGCGAACGGGCCAGTGACGGTCAGGGACAGCCGCTCCGACGGGACGACGCTGATGCGGTCCCCGACGTCAGCGAAGGCGACGAGGCTCGCGAGCGGATGGTAGCCGTCGGTGTCGACCGGCCCGACATGCAGGAAGAGGTTGACCTTGGCGGGCGCCAGCACCGGGGCGTTCGCCATGGATCAGGGCTGGGTTCCGGCGACGGATGTCGGCTCGGGCAGACCGGACGCCAGCTTCTGGTCGATCTCGGCGCGGCGTTCGGCGTCGGGGGCCAGCGTCAGGACCCGGTTCCACTGCCAGCCCGCTTCCCGGCGGCGACCGACCTGCCAGTAGGCGTCGCCAAGGTGGTCGTTGATCTCGGGGTTGGCCGGTTCCTTGGCGACCGCGGCCTCAAGCGTGGTGACGGCGGTGTCGTACTGGCCCTGACGGTACTGGGCCCAGCCGAGCGAATCCTGGATGTTGCCATCCTCGGGATCGGCGGCGTGGGCGCGGGCGATCATTTCGGCGCCCTGTTCAACCCGACGGCCGCTGTCGACCCACAGATAACCCAGGTGGTTCAGAAGGATGGGGCTGTCCGGGTGGGCCTGAAGCGCGGTCCACAGCTCGTTCTCCGCCTCCTCGATCCGGCCCAGCGCCTCCAGTGCGGCGCCGCGCATGAAGCGAACATCGGCGGTCTGGTCGGCGGTGTTGATGTCCGGGGCGGCGAGGATGGTCAGCGCCTCCTGATTGCGATCCATGGCGATCAGCTGTCCGGCGAGGGCCAGGGCGATGCGCGACTGGCTGGGCGCGGCGGCGAGGGCGCGGGTCAAGGCGGCGAGGGCCAGATCGTTCTCCTTTCCGCGCTGATAGCTCTGACCGAGGTTGTACTGTGCGCCGGCGTAGAGGATCGCGTTGGCGGTGGAGACGCGTGCGAACGCCTGCCGGGCAGGCTCCTCCTGCTCATCCGCCGCGAGGGCCAGACCAAGGCGCAGCGTCGTCATGTCCGATGGGCGCAGACTCTCCGCCATCCGCAGCAGAATGGCCGTCAGTTTGTGGTCCTGCCGCTCGGTGGAGATGATCGAAGCGAAGTCGAGGGCGGCGGCGACGCCATCGGCAGGGCTGGGCGCCGCGAGAGGACGCTGACGCGAAGCCAGGCGCTGCAGCCCGTCAAGGGCGGCGGGATCCGGCGCGGCGCCGGCCAGTGATGCATTGTACTGAACGATCGCTTCGTCACGACGCCCGCGTCGCTCCAGGAACTGGGCATAGTTGACCGTATACAGACGGGCGCCGTTCGGCAGGGCCATGAGGGCCTTGTACTCGCTGTCCGCCTCATCGAAGCGGCGGCGGTTTTCCAGCAGTTGCGCCCGCTGGAGACGGAGGATCAAACCGGCCGGATCGGCGGGATTGTTCTCGACGGGCTTCAGCGCCGTATCCCAGTCCCCCGCAGCGGCGGCGAGCGACGGGGTGATGAACTGGCCGATGGCCGTGAAGGGCTGACCCAGCGGTTCGCCCGTAAGCGAGGCATATCCCGCACGGGCGTCGTTGCGCTTGACTGCATTGATGATGGAGACCAAGCGGCCGGCTTCGGACAGTTCAGGAGACAGCTGCACCGTGGTCGTCAGGCGCGCCACGGTGTCCAGGTCCCCGCTCAGCAGGCTGGTGAGGAAGGTTTCGTTCTGAAGCACCGGCTGTTCGGGCGTCAGACGCTGGGCCTCTTCAAAGAGACGCGCGGCTTCGGCGGAATCTCCGCGGAAACCTGCGATCCGGCCGGACAGATAGAGACCGTAGGCCGAGCGTCCTTGGGAATCGACAGGCACCGGAGCCCAGACCTCGGGGATGGCGGGCGTCGCCACGACCGTTTCGGCCGCTACGGCGGCTGGACCGGTCTCCGGCGTGTCTGCCGCAGGCGCATCGGGCGCCGGCGCCTCAGGCACGGGAGGCGTGACCGGCGGAGCGTCGGCCGGCGGGACCAAGACGGGGGCGTCCTGCGCGAAGGCAGGAGACGCCAGCGCCAGAAGGGCGCAACCGGAGAGAAGCAGGCGAAGCGAGGAAGAGCGCATGGCGCGACCCTTCCCGCTTTATGCGGCGGCGACAAGACCTGTCGCCGCGTCGGAGCGGTTTTTAGAAACGCTCCACCATCCCCGCGCTTTGGGCCGGGAAGAGTTACATGTTCGGATAGTTGGGACCGCCGCCGCCTTCGGGCGTGGTCCAGACGATGTTCTGCGACGGATCCTTGATGTCGCAGGTTTTGCAGTGGACGCAGTTCTGGGCGTTGATCTGGAAGCGCGGCTCGCCGCCGCCTTCCGGCGTCAGAACCTCGTACACCCCGGCGGGGCAGTAGAGGCGCGCCGGCTCACCGTATTTCGGCAGATTGACGCGGATCGGCACGGACGGGTCCAGCAGCTTCAGGTGGGCGGGCTGGTCCTCGGCGTGGTTGGTGTTGGAAATGAAGACCGACGACAGCTTGTCGAACGACAGCTTTCCGTCCGGCTTCGGATAGACGATCGGCTTGTGCTTTGACGCAAGTTCGGTCGAGGCGGCGTCGGTCTTGGTGTGCTTCATCGTCCCGAACAGGGAGAAGCCGCCGGTCAGGGTCTGGAACCACATATCGAACAGGCCCAGGGCGCCGCCGAGAGAGGTGCCGACCTTGGACAGCAGCGGCTTGGCGTTCCGAACGAGCTTGAGCTCCTTGTAGACCCAGCTCTTTTCATAGGCGGCCTGATACTCGACCAGTTCATCACCCGAGCGGCCGGCCATGACGGCGTCATAGGCGGCGTCGGCGGCCAGCATGCCGGTCTTCATGGCGTTGTGGCTGCCCTTGATGCGGGGCACGTTCACGAAGCCCGCCGAGCAGCCGATCAGGGCGCCGCCCGGGAAGGCCAGCTTCGGCACCGACTGGAAGCCACCCTCGGTGATCGCGCGCGCGCCGTAGGAGATGCGCGTGCCGCCTTCCAGATGCTCGGCGATGGCCGGGTGGTGCTTGAAGCGCTGGAACTCGTCGAAGGGCGACAGAAAGGGGTTCTTGTAGTTCAGGTGGACGACGTAGCCGACGGACACATAGCGATCGCCGAAATGGTAGAGGAAGCTGCCGCCGCCGGTGTGTTCGTCCAGCGGCCACCCGGTCGAGTGCTGGGCCAGACCCGGCTGGTGCTTCTCGGCCGGGACCTGCCACAGCTCCTTGATGCCGATGCCGAACTTCTGCGGATCGGCATCGTCGCACAGGTTGTGGCGGGCCATGATGGTCTTGGCCAGGGAGCCGCGCACGCCCTCGGCGATGAAGACGTATTTGCCGTGCAGCTCGATGCCGGGCTGGAACTCGCCGGTCGGCTTGCCTTCACGGTCGATGCCGAAGACGCCGGCGACAACGCCCTTCACCCGACCACCCGGCTCATCCCAGACCACGTGGCTGGCGGCCATGCCGGGATAGACCTCAACGCCAAGCGCCTCGGCCTGCTCGGCCAGCCAGCGAGCCATATTGCCCAGCGAGCCGATGTAGCAGCCGTGATTGTGCATCAGTGGCGGGAAGGCGAACATCGGTAGCGGCAGGACGCCCTGCGGCCCCAGCAGCAGGAACTTGTCCTTGGTCACCGGGGTGTTCAGGGGCGCGCCGCGTTCCTTCCAGTCGGGGAACAGCTCGTTCAACGCCCTTGGATCCATGACGGCGCCCGAAAGAATGTGGCCGCCGATCTCGGCGGACTTCTCCAGTACGGCGACGGAGATCTCCTTGCCGTCCTTTTCGGCGCGCTGCTTCAGGCGGATGGCGGCGGACAGGCCCGCAGGGCCGCCGCCGACGATGACGACGTCGTATTCCATGATCTCGCGTTCGACACCGGCCAGCGCCTCGGCGGGCGGCAGATTGTCGATCACGGCTTCCTGCCAGGCGTTCTTCGCCCCGCCTTCAATCGCTTCTTCGGCCATGACCCTGATATCCCGTGTCGTCTTCCCTGTGCCCGCTTATCGGAAGGTGACGCGGGGGCGGTCAAGGACTATCCCTGTGCGGACCGACATGAACACCGCCGCCCTCGACACTGCAGCCGCCGAAAGCCTGCTCGCCTTCTGGCGGGATGCGGGGGTGGACGCCTGTTTCGAGGACGCCCCGGTGGACCGCACCCACGTGGCCCCGCCCCCCGCAGTGAAGGCCGTGACCCGGGCGACCGCCTCGGTCGTGGCCACACCGTCTGCGGGCGATGCGGCGTCGGAAGCGCGGCGACTGGCGGCCGGGGCGGAGACGCTGGAGGCCTTGGGCGCGGCCATCGCGAGCTTTACCGGCTGTCCGTTGCGGGACATGGGCGCGAGGCAGGCAGTGTTTGCACGTGGCAATCCGCAGGCGCCGATCATGATCATCGGTGAAGGCCCGGGCGCCGAGGAAGACGAGCGCGGCGAGCCCTTTGTCGGCAAGGCCGGCCGTCTCCTGGACCAGATGCTGGCCGAGGCCGGGCTGAAGGATCGGGCGTTCATGACCAACACCGTGTTCTGGCGCCCGCCAGGCAACCGGACGCCGAGCCCGATGGAACAGGCCGCCTGCGCGCCGTTCATTGAGCGCGCCTTCGCCTTGCTGAAACCGAAGGCGGTGCTTTTGCTGGGCGCGACAGCGGCCCGGTCTGTGCTGGCCACCGATGAGGGCATCATGCGCCTGCGGGGAATCTGGAAAGAGTGGCGGCTGGCGGAGGGAAATGTCTCGGCGCCGGTGATGACCACCCTTCACCCCGCCTTCCTGCTGCGCACGCCGATGGCGAAGAAGGCGGCGTGGGCGGATGTGCTCGCGCTGGCGGCGCGACTGGATGACGCGGAGGCCTGAACGCCGTCGTTAACCTGACCGACGCAAAAGCGCCCCAAAAACGAGCCAAATCTTGACACGGGTCAAAGGCGCAGCGCCTTTTTGATCTGACGACCGAACGAACAGTGAGCCTTGGACCGACGAGACGGTTACGGGGCCGCTCTCAGGGGGGCCGCTCAGTGCCTGTATTCCTACGCCGCGCGATCCTCGCGCCGACGCTGGCTATCGCGCTTGCCGCCGTCGGCGGGATCGCGCACGCCGCTGACGACGACGGACGACGTACGCCCACGGCGCTGAGCCCCGCTGACCGCCTGAGCTACACCACGGCGTTTGACGCCCTGCGCCGCGGCGATCTGGAAGCCGCCCGCGCCTCGGCCCGACAAGCCAACGACCGTGTGCTGCTGGGGCAGGTCGAGTTCGAGCGGATGTTCCACGCCGACTACAGCGCCAGTTACGAAGAGCTGGCCGCGTGGCTGGAAGAGTATTCCGACCTGCCGTGCGCGGACCGGGTCTACAATCTGGCGCTGCGTCGCCGTCCCGATGGCGCGCCCGAGCCGCGCCGCGCTTCGCGCTTCTCGAACCGCAGCTGGGCCGCCGCGTCCGCCGCAGGCCAGAACACCGAGGGCGATCCGCTGAAGGCCGCCCGCGTCGCCCTGAATCGCGACGACCTCGCCGGGGCCGTGGTCATCGGACAGGAAGTCGGCGACTGGTGGACGGTCGGTCTGGCCCAGTACCGGCTGGGAGAGTTCGGCGCCGCGAGCGGCGCCTTCCAGCGTGTGCTGGACGATCCGACAGAGGACGGCTGGGTTCGCGCCGGCGCCGCCTTCTGGGCCGCACGGTCGGCCGGACGCTCCAGCCAGCAGGACCGGGTGCAGCCGCTGCTGCGCCGCGCCGCCGCCTGGCCCGCGACCTTCTACGGCCAGATCGCCCTGCGTCAGCTGGGCGAGGATGTCGCTATCGAGAACATGGGGCCGACGCCCTACGGCGCGACCCTGCAACGGGCCGTCTACACGCCGGACGAGCCCATCGGCGTCGAAGCCGACGAACTGGAAGAGTTTGTCCGCTCGGAGCCGCGCGCACGCCGGACCGTGGCCTTCTCCGAGATCGGCCGCCGCACCGACGCCCGCGACGAACTGCGCACCGGCATGCGCTCGGCCGTCACCGACCGGGGGCGTCAGCTGTGGGCCGCGCTGGGCCGGGCGCTGGGGCCGCGCGTCACGGGATCGGATACCGACGTGCGCCGCGTCGACGCCAACAACTACGCCCAGCCAGTGATCGAGCCGGTCGGCGGCTTCACCATCGAGCGCTCCCTGGTCTATGCGATCGCTCGCAAGGAAACCGGCTTCAACGCCCGCGCGCGCTCCGGCGCCGGGGCCTATGGGTTGATGCAGGTAATGCCGACGACCGCCGCCGAGATGACCGGCGACCGCGGCTTCGTCAGCACGCCGGACCGTCTGTATGACCCGGCCACCAACGCTCGTCTGGGTCAGGCCTATGTGAATCGCGTTCTGGCCCTGCCGGAGATCAACGGCGACCTGCTGCGGGTTTCCGCCTCCTACAACGCCGGGCCCGGCCCGATGATGGCGGCGGTGCGCAAGCTGGGACCGGACGCAGACCCGTTGCTGCTGATCGAAACCATCGATGTGCCGCAGGCCCGCGACTATGTGGAGAAGGTGGTCGCCGCCTACTGGATCTATCAACGCATGAACGGGCGGCCGCTGAATACGCTGGATGCGGTGGCCGGTGGCGCCACGCTGATCCCGCTGAGCCTCGACTATGTGCCGCCGCCCCCGGCGCCGGTGCAACCGATCGAGGTGGCGGCGGTGGTGTCTACCGGCGGCTAAAGCCCGGCCAGAAGCAGGGCCGGCAGGCAGCAGGCCACGATAATCAGCAGGCCGTACACCAGCAGGCTGGGGCGGCGGGCGGCGACAGGCTGTTCGGCTTGCATGGGCATGACGGACCTCGAACGCTTTTGCGTCCTGACAGCTCCCGGCATATCGCCGTTGTCTTAAAGTCAGGTTCGGGCGTGCGGTTAACGCAACGCTTCCGCCGACCACTCCAGAAAGTCCGGCTGGGCCAGCAGGACGTCGCAGTACGCTTGAGCCGAGCCGTCGTCGCCGAAGGCCGACAGGTCCGCCTGATAGTGGCGGAAGCGGGTCGCCACGGGGGTGAAGAAGGCGTCGGGGATGGACCAGTCGCCGAAGAGCCAAGGGCCGCCCGCGCCGAAGCGGCCGCGCATTTCCATAAAGAGCGAGACGATACGGCGGATGTCCCGTTCCACTCCCGGGTCCGTCGGCAGGTCCGAGCGGTCAGGACCGACCATGGAGTGATCCGGCCCCATGGCGCAGTGCGTGCGCAAGGCGCTGAACCCGGCGTGCATCTCGCAGACTGCAGACCGGGCCACCCAGCGGGCGTGGGCGTCGGCGGGCCAGAGCCGGGCTTCAGGATAGCGCTCGGCGGCCCATACGCAGATAGCCATGGAGTCCCAGATCGTTTCGCCGTCCACCCTGAGCAGGGGCGCGAGCCGCGACGGCGAGAGGCGGGCGATCTCTGCCTGACCAGCCTCGGAATAGACGTCGATCTCTGTGGTGGCGAAGGCCGCGCCACAGCGCTTGAGCACCAGCCATGGGCGCAGGGACCAGGTCGAATACAGCCGCGGCGCGATGATCAGTTCCATGAAGCCCTCCCGAGGTTGACGCAGGCTTAGGGCGAAGCCGGGCGCGACGCCATCGGATCGAGCCCGAGTTCCGACCGCCGGGACACAAGCTGCGCTTGACTCAGCGGGTCTTGGGACCGACACCCCGCGTCCATGATCACGCGCTATTCCCGCCCCGACGCCGTCGCCATCTGGTCGCAAGAGACCAAGTACAGGATCTGGTTCGAGATCGAGGCGCACGCCGCCACCAAGATGGCCGAGCTGGGGGTGATCCCGACCGACGCCGCCGAGGCCATCTGGGCGAAGGGCAAGGACGCGGTCTTCGACGCCGACCGCATCGACGAGATCGAACGCACCACCAAGCACGACGTCATCGCCTTCCTGACCCATGTGTCCGAGATCGTCGGCGAGGAAGCCCGATTCCTGCACCAGGGCATGACCTCGTCGGACGTGCTGGACACCTGTTTCGCGGTGCAGCTGGCGCGGGCGTCCGACCTGCTGATCGGCGGCGTCGACCGGGTGCTGGCGGCGCTGGAGACGCGGGCCAAGGAGCACAAATTCACGCCGGAAGTCGGTCGCAGCCACGGCATTCACGCCGAACCGATCACCTTCGGCCTGAAGCTGGCCGGCTATCACGCCGAGTTCCAGCGGGCGAAGCGCCGACTGTTGACCGCCAAGGAAGAGATCGCCACCTGCGCCATCTCGGGCGCTGTCGGCACCTTCGCCAACGTCGATCCGGCGGTTGAGCAGTACGTCGCCGACAAGATGGGCCTTCAGGTCGAGCCGGTCTCGACCCAGGTGATCCCGCGCGACCGTCACGCCGCCTTCTTCGCGGCGCTGGGCGTCGTCGCCTCCTCGATCGAGCGTCTGGCGACTGAAATCCGTCACCTGCAGCGCACGGAAGTCCTTGAAGCCGAGGAGTTCTTCGACAAGGGCCAGAAGGGCTCGTCGGCCATGCCGCACAAGCGCAACCCGATCCTGACCGAGAACCTGACCGGCCTGGCCCGTCTGGTCCGCTCGGCGGTCGTGCCTGCGATGGAGAACGTCGCGCTCTGGCATGAGCGGGATATCAGCCACTCGTCGGTCGAGCGCGGCATAGGGCCGGACGCCACCATCCACCTGGACTTCGCCCTGCATCGGCTGGCGAACGTGGTCGAGCGGCTGAACATCTATCCCGAGAACATGCAGAAGAATATCAACCTGCTGGGCGGGCTGGTGCACTCGCAGCGCGTTATGCTGGCCCTGACGCAGGCGGGGGTGAGCCGCGAGGACGCCTATGCCGCCGTGCAGGAGAACGCAATGAAGGTCTGGCGCGGCGAGGGCCGGTTCCTGGAATTCCTGAAGGCCGACGCCCGCGTCACCCTGCCGGAAAGTCAGCTCGAGGCGCTGTTCGACCTCGGCTATCACACCAAGCACGTGGACACGGTGTTCGCCCGGGTGTTTGGCGAAGGCTGATGACCCCGCCGATCCGGATCAATCCCAAGCTGGATATCGCCGCCGCCGCAGAGGCTTACCGGCGTGACGGCTGGGTCCAGATCGCGGACGTGTTCGAAGCCGATACGGCCGAGTTCCTGGCCAGTCTGCTTGAGACCGGCATCGACTGGGATCTGGCGTTCCAGGGCGAGGATGGCCGGCCGACCGTGCTGACGCGCGAACAGGCCGGGCTTCAGGGCGCCGACCTGCAACAGCGCCTTCGGGCCATGATGACCCGGGCGGGCGCCGGCTACGGCTTCCTGTATCTGACCTATCCGCTGATCACCGCCTATCTGGCCCAGCGCGACCCCGGCCATCCGGTCCACACCCTGACCGAGTTCCTGAACGACGCCTTCGTCAAACTGGGTGTCGCCGTCACCGGCCGACAGGACATCGTCAAGGCGGACGGGCAGCTGACCCGATACCGCGCGGGCGATTTCATCGGGCTGCACAACGATGTGGGCTCCGAAGCCAGCGACCGGTTGGTCGCCTACACCCTTGGCCTGACGCGAACCTGGCGCGCCGATTGGGGCGGGCAGTTGCTGTTCCATGATGCGGCGGGAGACGTGATCCGGGGGCATGCGCCCCGCTGGAACACCCTGACGCTTTTCAGCGTGCCGCAGTATCACTCGGTCGCACCTGTCGCGGCCTACGCACAGGCGCCACGACTGTCGGTGGTGGGCTGGCTCAGAAATGCCGGGCGCTGAAGACGGCTCGCGCAAGCGCGCCTTCGATCCCGTCGTTGACGTCGACACCCGCCTGCTGATCCTCGGAAGCCTGCCCGGCGACGCCTCACTGAAAGCGGGTCAGTATTACGGGCATCCGCAAAACGGCTTCTGGCGACTGGTTGGCGGGGTGATCGAGTGTGATCTCGTGGCCCTGACCTATTCCGAGCGGCTGGAGGCGCTAAAGGCAGCCGGCGTGGGGTTGTGGGACGTGATCGCCGAGGCGCGACGTCCGGGCAGTCTGGATCAGGCGATCCGCGAGGTGGAGAGGGCCGACCTGGCGGCCCTGGTTGAGACGCTGCCAAGGCTCGCCGCCATCGCCTTCAATGGCGCAACGGCGGCGAGGCTGGGCCGCAGGACGCTGACCGGGCTGGACCGGGTGACACTGATCGACCTTCCGTCCTCAAGCCCCGCGTACACCCTGCCCTTCGCCGTCAAGGCAGAGCGGTGGGCGGTGCTGACTCGGTGGATCGCGAACAGCTGATCGCGGCTGTCTGACGCATGCCCCCATCCAAAGCCGGTCCCCATGCGTACTTCCTGCATGACGCCGCCCCCGAGCGTCACCTCAGGAAGGAAGCCACCATGAAGTTCAACCGCACCAGCGCGCTTATCGCCGCGGCCGCCACCTCGACCCTGCTGATCGCCGCCTGCAGCAATGCTGAAGAGACCACCCCGGCCGCAGCGACGCCGGCGGACGCCATGGCTCCGGCCGCCACGCAGGACCCGATGGTCGGCGGCGCCGCCATGAGCCCTAACGACACGATCGTCACCAACGCCGCCAAGGCCTCGAATCTGACGACGCTGGTTTCCGCCGTGCAGGCTGCCGGCCTGGCAGAGACGCTGAGTGGCCCCGGTCCGTTCACGGTCTTCGCTCCGGACAACGCCGCCTTCGAGAAGGTCCCGGCCGCCACCCGTGAAAGCCTGATGGCCCCGGCCGGCAAGGCGGACCTGACCAAGATCCTGACCTACCACGTCGTCCCCGGTCGCCTGACCGCCGCTGACATCGCCGCACAGGCCCAGGCCAACGGCGGCACGGCGACCCTGACCACGGTCGAGGGCAGCACGCTGACCGTCAGCGCCGGCCCGAACAACACCTGGGTCATCACCGACGAGAAGGGCGGCCGTTCGACGATCACCCAGGCTGACGTCGGACAATCGAACGGCGTGGTTCACGTCATCGACACGGTGCTGATGCCGAACTAAAGGCCCCGGCCTGAAACGACAAAGGCCGCCCCTGCGAGGGGGCGGCCTTTATTCTGTCCGGAGACGGAAAGCTTACTCGCCGGTGCGGATCTGCTCGCGGGCGACGGACGACAGTTCGTCCATCTTGCGGCGAACTTCGCCTTCCGAAACGACGAGGCCCGAGCCTTCGAAATCCTGGGCGATCTTGCGGAAGACGTCTTCCTCGCCCGGCTGCTCGAAATCGGCCTTCACCACCGCGGCGGCGTACTGCTCGGCGCTTTCGGCGTTGAGGCCCATTTTTTCAGCGGCCCACAGGCCCAGCAGCTTGTTACGGCGCGCGACAGCCCGGAATTCCTGCTCCTGATCGAGAGCAAACTTGGCTTCGAAGCCCTTTTCCCGATCGTCAAAGGTCGTCATGGGCGTCTGCAGGCTCCTTCAAACGGCCGAGGGGTGGCCGTGTCGGGGTGCTCTACCGCTCCCCGGGGTCCGAACGCAACCGGAACTCTCCGGGTTGCGGCGGCGTGTCGTCAGAGGGTGTCATTCGTACATCGGCCCGCAGGCTGTTTGTGTCGCGGTGCGGGTTCCGCTAAGGAGACGACGACATTTTACCCCGCCCGCCTGATTCCGGATCGCGCTGACCAGACCTACGCGCTGGCCGCGCGATTTTCGTTTCAGGCAAGGCCCCGCCTGGACGAGACCCATGAACGTCAAGCGCAAGAAGATCTACGAAGGCAAGGCCAAGATCCTGTACGAAGGACCTGAGCCCGGAACCCTGATCCAGTATTTCAAGGACGACGCCACCGCCTTCAACGGCGAGAAGAAGGCCCAGCTTGAGGGCAAGGGCGTGGTCAACAACCAGATCAGCGAGTTCATCATGTCGCGCCTGAACGGCATCGGCGTGACCAACCACTTCATCAAGCGCCTGAACCTGCGCGAGCAGTTGATCCGCGAAGTCGAGATCATCCCGCTGGAAGTCGTGTGCCGCAATGTGGTGGCCGGCTCGATGAGCAAGCGCCTCGGCATCGAGGAAGGCACCCCCCTGCCCCGTTCCATCATTGAGTTCTACCTGAAGAAGGATGAGCTGAACGATCCGATGGTGACGGAAGAGCACATCACGGCCTTCAACTGGGCCTCGACCCAGGAGCTGGACGACATTCTGGCGATGACTGTGAGGGTGAACGACTATCTGTCGGGCATGTTCGGCGCCGTCGGCATCCAGCTGGTCGACTTCAAGATCGAATTCGGCCGCATCTGGGAAAACGATTTCGCACGCGTCATCCTGGCCGACGAAATCAGCCCGGACAGCTGCCGTCTGTGGGACATGGCCACCGGCGAGAAGCTGGACAAGGATCGATTCCGCCGCGACCTGGGCAATGTGATTGAAAGCTACACCGAAGTCGCGCGCCGTCTCGGCATCATGAAGGGCATGCCGACGGTGATTCAGGGAGGGCTGCACTGATGGCCAAGGTCAAGGTTCACGTCTTTCTGAAGCCGGGCGTTCTCGACGTTCAGGGCAAGGCCGTCGAGGGCGCCCTCAACGGTCTGGGCTGGAGCGGTGTCGCCAATGCCCGCGTCGGCAAGCTGATCGAGTTCGACTTTGACGGCGAAGGTGATCCCGCCGCCGAGGCGAAGAAGATGTGTGAGACGCTACTCGCCAATACCGTGATCGAAAGCTACCGCATCGAGGTTGCGTGAACCGGATCGGCAAGCTGCTGGTCGCGATTTTCATCCTTGTCGGCTGCGTGGTGTTCGCCTCCGCCTTGGCCGGCGGGTTGATGGACGACAGCGCCTTTACGCAGCAGGCCAAGGATGCGGCGCACTGATAGGGCGCCGCTGGTGACGGATGCGCGCCTGATGCGTTAAGTCTCCCGCGCCATTCGCGGGAGACACCCAATGACCTTCACCCTCACCTCCAACGACATCACCGATGGCGGCGTCTTGCCGGACGCGCAGGTGCAGGCAAAGGGGAACACCTCGCCGCACCTGTCGTGGTCGGGCGCCCCGGACGGCACGAAGAGCTACGCGATCACGGTGTATGACCCCGACGCACCGACGGGCTCCGGTTTCTGGCACTGGACCGTGGCCAACATCCCCGCCGCCATGAGTGAACTGAAGACCGGCGCCTCGTCCGGCGATCTGCCCGCGGGTGCGGTCGAGGGCCGTACCGACTACGGCGCTCCGGGCTTCGGCGGAGCCGCGCCGCCTCCGGGCCACGGTCCGCACCGCTACATCTTCACCGTCTTCGCCGTGGACACGGAAAAGCTGGATGTGACGCCGGACAACTCGGGAGCAGTGTTCGGCTTCAACCTGCATTTCCACACGCTGGCCAAGGCGACGATCACCGCCACATACGAGAACACCGGCGAGGGCTGACGGATGTTTCGACGCGGAAGGTGATCAACGATCACTTTCCGCGGTTGAAGGGCTGGAAGGGCACCCCATGTTGCAACGCAACAATCCCTCCCAGAGTAAGCCTATGACGCCCGTCGACACCGCGGACCGCCCTCAGTCCGACGCGCTCGAACCCGCTAAAGCCTTCAAACCGGGAGCCGTGGCCCTGCTGTTGACGGCGCTGGGCATGGGCGGCTTCGCGATCGGGGTGACCGAGTTCGCGGCGATGAGCGTACTGCCGGATTTCGCGCGCGGGCTGGGCGTCGATGAACCCACCGCCGGCCATGCCATCAGCGCCTATGCCGCGGGCGTGGTCGTCGGCGCGCCGATCCTGGCGGCGTTCGGAGCCCGGTTGCCGCGCCGGCTGCTTTTGATCGGCCTCATGGGCCTGTTCGCTATCGCCAACACGCTGAGCGCCCTGTCGCCGAATTTCGAGACGATGCTGGTGTTCCGCTTCCTGAGCGGCCTGCCGCATGGAGCCTATTTTGGCGTGGCGGCGCTGGTGGCGGCGTCGGCGGTGCCTCTGAAATTCCGGACGCGGGCCGTGTCGACCATCCTCATGGGGCTGACCCTCGCGACCGTTCTGGGCGTGCCCGTGGTCAATCTGGTCAGTCAGGCGCACGGCTGGCGCTGGACGTTCGGGATCGTCGGCGCGCTGGCGGTCCTGACCATGACACTGGTGGCCCTGTTCGCGCCACGCGACCCGGCGCACCCCGACGCCAGCCCCCTGCGGGAGTTGAGGGCGCTAAAGAACCGGCAGGTCTGGCTGACGCTCGGTGTCAGCGCCATCGGCTTCGGCGGCATGTTCGCTGTCTACGCCTTTCTGGCCTCAACCCTGCGCGAGGTGACGGGCGTCGGCCCCGACGTGCTGCCGTGGGTGTTCGCCGTGTTTGGCGTAGGCATGTTCAGCGGCAACCTTCTGTGCGCCTGGGCCGGGGACCGGTTCGGCTTCAAGGCGGCGGCGGGCGTGCTGATCTGGAGCGCCGTTTCGCTGGCCTTCTACCCGCTGGCGTCACAGCATCTGTGGTCGATGCTGATCGTGGTTCTGTTCGTCGGCGTGGGCGGCGGTCTGGGCTCGATCCTGCAGACCCGGCTGATGGACGTGGCGGGCGAGGCGCAGACCCTGGCGGCGGCGCTGAACCACTCGGCGTTCAACACCGCCAATGCACTGGGACCGCTGCTGGCGGGAACGGCGGTGGCGGCCGGCTTCGGGTGGGCCTCGACCGGCTGGGTCGCCGTTGGCCTGACGCTGGGCGGGCTGGCGATCTGGGTATGGGCATGGCTGGACGGGCGTCGAACGCACGCCGCGTCCTGAACGTCGCCCGTTCGTTCATATGATGGTCGTTTGAGGCAATGACCGCAGTGACGACCGACCTGATCTACGATGTCCAAAAAGCGCTTCGCTCGGAAGCTGGCGAATTCGGGGGAGACGTTTCGGCAGCTGAAAGGCGAGGTTCAAGCCATGCGCGGCCATAGGATGGCTGTGTCGCAGCCATCTGGAACCTGTACCGCATCGGGAACCGCCAGGATCAAGGGCTTGAGCGCATCGCGCATCGCCTCGGTCTTGTTGATCCCGCGCACTGACATTTCCCAAGAACCCTGCTAAACGCCCGCGCCATGAGCGCAGCCGTCATCGTCTTCCCCGGTTCCAACTGTGACCGCGACTGCAAGGTCGCCATCGAACGCTCCACCGGCGAACAGGTGGAGATGGTGTGGCACGGCGATACCGAGCTGCCCCAGGGGCTTGACCTGATCGTCCTGCCCGGCGGCTTCTCCTACGGCGACTATCTGCGCTGTGGCGCGATGGCGGCGCAGGCCCCGATCATGCAGGCGGTCAAGAAGGCCGCCGACGACGGGGTCGCGGTTCTGGGCATCTGCAACGGGTTCCAGGTTCTGTGTGAAGCCGGAATGCTTCCGGGCGCCCTTCTGCGCAACTCGGGCCTGAAATATGTCTGCAAGCCCATCAGCCTGACGGTCGCCAACGGTCAGACCCGATTCACCTCCGGTTATGAAGGCCAGTCCGAAGTCATCATGACCCAGGGCAATGGCGACGGAAACTACTTCGCCGACGAAGAGACGCTGAAGCGGATTGAGGGAGAGGGACAGGTGGTGTTCCGCTACATCGACAATCCCAACGGCTCGGTCGCCAACATCGCCGGCCTGCAGAACGCGCGCGGCAATGTGCTGGGGATGATGCCCCATCCTGACCGGGCCTTCGAGGCCGAGTTGGGTTCGGCCGATGGCGCGACCCTGTTCCAGAGCATCTACAACGCCGCCTGACGGTCGTTTCGGGGAGGCGTCGATGTTCATCAGCGAACGCCAGAAGATGATTTCGGGCCAGCCGTACAATCCCGGTGATCCTGAGCTACAGGCGGATCAGACCGCCGCCAAACACTGGATGGCCCGCTATAACGCGGCGCTGGCGGCCACGCCCGCCGAGCGTCGCGATCTGTTGCGTCAAAGGCTCGGCGAGGTCGGTGAGGGGGCAGTCATCCGCCCCCCTTTCCACTGCGACTACGGCTACAATATCCGGCTGGGCCGCGATGTTTTCCTGAACTTCAACTGCGTGATCCTGGACGTGTGCGAGGTCGACATCGGCGACCTGACGCAGATCGGGCCGGGGGTGCAGATCCTGACCGCCGACCATCCGCGCCTCGCCGCAGAGCGGGCCAAGGGAGTGGAGTTCGGCAAGCCCATCGCCATCGGCCGCAATGTCTGGATCGGCGGCGGCGCGATTATCCTGCCGGGCGTGACCCTCGGCGATGACTGTGTGGTGGGCGCGGGATCCGTGGTCACGCGCGACGTGCCCCCCGGCGCAACGGTCATGGGAAACCCCGCACGCGAAAAACGCTAGACGTCTCCCGACCGAGGCGCTCGCGCCCGCGATAGCGATCAGCGCGCAAGGATCGCGGACCCGTTGAGCGCCGCCCGTCAATCGGGGCTGGCGCGCCCGTCCGGTCGTCAGGCGGGATTGTCGTCGGCAACGTTGCGCACGACGCCCGGCTCGCCGGGTTCGTCATCATCGTCCACATCAGGCGTGGCGATTCCGCCGGCGTCGCGCTGCGCTTTCAGCTCGCGTTCGCCAAGGCCCAGTCCCTGCTCGCGGGCGCGGTCCGTCTGGACGAAGTCGGTCTCGAAAACGGGTTTCTCGTCGGCCATGCCGCATCTCCTCAGGTTCGGGGAATGAACCAGCGGCGAGCTGAGCGGTTCCGATGAACCAGAACCGCTCCACCGACGTAGGAGTGGCGTATCTTCCCGCAGGAGCCTCCATGTCATCCATTGTCCGCCCTACCTCCGCGCAGATGACGCGGCGGCTGATCGTTCTGGTCTCTGCGGTCTTCGCCGTCATCATCGCCCAGGTCCAGATGGGGCTGGGGATCGGCCAGACGGCGGCGGAATTCGCCGCCGACAGTGACGCGACCCTGAGGGTGGCAGGCTACGCCTTCGCCATCTGGGGCCTGATCTATCTGGGTCTGCTGATTTACGCCGTGCGTCAGGTTCTGCCGGCGACGGGCGAGAGTGAACTGCTGAACAGATTGGGCTGGCCTTCGGCGCTGGCCTTCCTCGGCATCGGACTGTGGATCGTGGCGGCGGCTCTGGACTGGGAACTCGGCACCATTGTGCTGATCTTCGGCTCGCTGCTGGTGCTGCTGGTCCCGCTGCTGTTGAACGCCCGGACGATCCGCGCCCTGCCCCGGGCTTCGCGAGAGCGCTGGATGGTGGTGTGGCCCCTCGCCCTGCTGGCGGGCTGGCTGGGGATTGCCGCGCCGGTGAACCTGCTGACGGTCCTGACCGGCAATGGCGACCTGCCAACGATCGTATCTCCGACGGTCTGGGCGCTGGTGGCCGTCGCGCTGGTGGCCGGCAAGGCGCTGGCGGTGACCTGGGCGCTGCGGACCCCGGCCTTCGCCCTGCCGATCGCATGGGGCCTTCTGGCCGTATTCGTGGCCGAGCAGGAGCGTAACGGCGTGCTGGCGGTCGGCGCGGTGGCGGCATCGGGACTGGTGCTGGTCGGCGCGGTGATCCTGTCGTTCCGGCTCAAGGCGCCGGTGGACCGGGCGAACTAGAATGGGCTCAGCCACGGCATT
Organism: Brevundimonas sp. AVps31; assembly: GCF_058681355.1. Classification (NCBI taxonomy): domain Bacteria; kingdom Pseudomonadati; phylum Pseudomonadota; class Alphaproteobacteria; order Caulobacterales; family Caulobacteraceae; genus Brevundimonas; species Brevundimonas sp. AVps31. The sequence goes on from NZ_CM178736.1 coordinate 389,446, forward strand.
GATGGATCCCGACGTCATCCATCAATGCCGGTCAGGGCTCTAGGGCTCTTCGCCCGCCCCGACATCGAAGGCGCCCGATTCGTCGAACCCGACGCTGCCGATCCCCGTCGCCGAGCCGGTCAGGCGTTGGCGACGGCTTTTCATCGCCAGTTCCGGCGCTTGAGCCTTGAGCCGGGCAGCCTCTTCAGGATCGTTGGAGAGGTCCATCTGCTGATGGTCAGGGGTGATATCGTCGCGACTGTGCATCAATCCTCTCCATCATCATCGTCGCCATGATCATTGGCGGCCTCGCGAGCCGCGCGTTCGGCGAGGGCGCTGGCTCCGGCGTCATCAGCGGCGATGGTCGGGGCGTTCGGGTCTTCCGGCGTGGCGGCCGGATCGATGGGCTGGTCGGGCATGGGAGTATCCTTCTGTCGACGTTCCCCGATTCAATGAGCGCGCCGAGCCGATGTTCCGCGCAGCGAGGCTGACAGAAGCGCCTTCTATCGCTAGAAGGCCGGGCCATGAGCGCTCCTGAAAAGACCATGGCCGAGCTGGCCGCCGAATACGGCCTGGCTCCGAACGAATATCAGGTCGTCCTCGACCGGCTGGGCCGCGAGCCCAACCACGTCGAACTGGGCGTCTTCTCGGTGATGTGGTCCGAGCACTGCTCGTACAAGTCGTCGAAGATCCATCTGGGCAAGTTCCCGACCAAGGGACCGCGGGTCATTTGCGGGCCGGGCGAGAACGCCGGGGTCATCGACATCGATGACGGCGACGCCTGCATCTTCAAGATGGAGAGCCACAACCATCCGTCCTACATCGAGCCCTATCAGGGCGCGGCGACGGGCGTGGGCGGCATCATGCGCGACGTCTTTACCATGGGCGCGCGCCCGGTGGCCCTGCTGAACGCCCTGCGCTTCGGGGACGTCGGACACGAGAAGACCAAGCGTCTTGTCGCGGGCGTGGTCTCTGGCATCGGCGGCTATGGCAATTGCGTCGGTGTGCCGACGGTGGCGGGCGAGACGAATTTCCACGCCGGTTACAACGGCAACATCCTGGTCAACGCCATGTGCGTGGGTCTGGCGAAGTCGGACGCCATCTTCTACTCGGCAGCGCCGTCGGCGGGCCTGTCGGTGGTCTATTTCGGATCGAAGACCGGGCGCGACGGCATCCACGGCGCGACCATGTCGTCGGCGGAGTTCGATGACGAGTCCGAGTCGAAGCGCCCGACCGTGCAGGTCGGCGATCCCTTCGCCGAAAAATTGCTGATCGAGGCGACGCTGGAGCTGATGGCCTCGGGCGCGGTCGCCGCCATTCAGGACATGGGCGCCGCCGGCCTGACCTCGTCCTCGGTCGAAATGGCCGGCAAGGGCGGCGTCGGCATCGAGCTGAACATGGACGCCGTGCCCCAGCGCGAAGAGGGCATGTCGGCCTATGAGATGATGCTGTCGGAGAGCCAGGAGCGGATGCTGGCCGTCCTGAAGCCGGGCCGTGAAGCCGACGGCCATCGCATCTTCGAAAAATGGGGCCTCGACGCCGCCGTCATCGGCGTGACCACTGACACCGGCCGTCTGGTGCTGCGTCATCATGGCGAGCTGGTCTGCGACGTGCCGCTGGCCCCGCTGTTCGACGACGCACCCCTGTACGACCGTCCGTGGGTTCAGCCGGAGCTGCAGCCGCGCCTCGATCCGAAGGACGTGCCGGCGCCGGAAAACTGGACCGACGCGGTGCTGAACGTGCTGACCTGCCCGGATATGGCGTCCAAGCGCTGGATCTGGGAGCAGTACGACCGCCACGTGATGGCCGACACCCTGCAGGACTCGTCCACCGGCGCCGATGCGGGCGTGGTTCGGGTGCATGGCACGGACAAGGGGCTGGCCGTCACCAGCGACTGCACCCCCCGCTATGTGCAGGCCGACCCCTACGAGGGCGGCAAGCAGTGCGTGGCCGAGGCCTGGCGCAACCTGACCGCTGTCGGCAGCCGCCCGATCGCCATCACCGACAACCTCAACTTCGGCAATCCGCAACGGCCCGAGATCATGGGCCAGATCGTGCGGGCCATCGACGGCATGGCCGAGGCCTGCCGCGAACTGGACTTCCCCGTCGTGAGCGGCAACGTCAGCCTGTACAACGAGACCAACGGCGTCGCCATTCCGCCGACCCCGACGGTCGGCGCGGTTGGCCTGTTGCCCAACTACGACGTCGTCACCGGCTTCGGCGGTGCGGTCGAAGGCGACGTGCTGGTGCTGATCGGCGAGACGAGCGGCGAGCTGGGGTCGTCCATCTATCTGCGTGAGGTGCTGGGCCGCGAGGATGGCGCCCCGCCGCCGGTCGACCTGAAGCTGGAGCGCAAGACCGGCGACTTCGTGCGCGGTCTGATCGAGGGTGGCGAACTGACGGTCGTGCACGATTTGTCGGACGGTGGTCTGGTCGGCGCGGCGGCGGACATCGCCCTGGCATCGGACATCGGGGTCGAACTGGACGCCAGCTCGGCCGCCCACGCCCATCCCTTCCTGTTCGGCGAGGATCAGGCCCGCTATCTGGTGGCCGTCACCGACGCCAACGCCCTGATCGCCAAAGCCCACGAAGCCGGACTGCACGCCTCGGTCGTGGGTGTCGCCAAGGGCGCTGACTTCGCCTCGGCCGGTCCGAAGGGCGAGTTGTTCCGCCTGCCGCTGGCCCACCTGCGCGAGATGCACGAAAGTTGGATGCCCACCTGGATGAACGGCTGATGCGCGCGGTCGCTCTCGGTCTGACGGCTCTGATGACGCTTTCCGCCTGCGAGGGCGGCGGGGATCCGGTGGAGCAGGCCCTGCGCGAGACGGCGGCGGCAAACCATTCCGCGGTAACGCGGGAGACGGCGAGCGTTGAACCGGCGACCACGGCCGCCGCCGCAGCCGTCTGCGATATCGAGGTCACCTTCGGAAGCTACGCCGGCGGCCCCGACACTGACCTGCGCGACGCCGCACGCGCCCTGACCCGGAACAATCCGGGCGTTCTCGACGCCGAGGAAACGCCCTGGGGCCGCGAAGGCGAGAGCACCCTGTGCGTGCGGACGAAGGACGAGGTCACGGCCAACCGGATTTACGGCGCCATCGCCGCCCAGATTCCGCAGACCAGCACCCGCGCACCGACCTCGGTCCGTCACCGCGATGGACGCAGTCGGGCCTCGACCTACCCGACCACGCCCTGAGTTCCGTCCGGCGGATCAGTCCGTCGCCAGGAGGTAGTCGTTCGGCTCGACCAGGGTGTAGCCCGGCGTCGTGCTGACCAACTGGCGCAGCCAGTAGCCGTGCCCCGCACCGTAGATGACCACGATCCGGTCGCCCGGCCGCGCCACCTTCATCAGATTGGCGAATATGATCCCGTTGCGGGTGTACCAGCGGCCGTTGAGGTAGGGTCCGGGCTGCTCCGCGCCGTCGCCGAAGGCCATCAGCCCCGCATAGACGCCCTGGCCGAGGGCGACGTACTCCGGCGTGTTCATCCAAGCCAGAAGTTCGGTCACCGTACCGCTGGACTGACGGCGTTCCATCTCGGCCGACACGGTCGCCATGCGGCTGTTCAGTTCGGCGAACTGCGCCTGTTTTCCGTTGGCCTCGACCCACTGCATCACCTCGCCGAACGGGAAGTAGGACGGCTGGCCTTCGCGGTCCTGTTCGTCGATCGCGTAGACGCGCTGGAGACCCAGAGTGTGCGCCAGGCGATAGCCGATCTGGAACCGCTCATCCGGATTGGTGAGGAGATCCGCCGGGGTGAAGCCGGGCCAGGCCTGATCGCGCAGCGTGGCCGGGTCATCGGCGACCCGTTCAATGCCGATGGCGGTCGGGTTGAACCGGGCCAGCGCGCGCGCCACGACCTGAAGCTGGGCCTGCTTCTCGGGCGTCGTCACCGGATCGATGCGGGCGTTGTGAACGTCGTTGCCCGGATTATCCATGTGATAGCTGCCCAGGATCATCACCTCGATCGGCGCGGGCGCGGTCGCGGCGGTCTGGGCGACCGCGGCGGTCGGCAGGACAAGAGCGGCGAAGGCCGCGATGACTCTGAGCATGATGATCTCCCCGGAGGCTTCGCCCCTATGAGGCGATGGCTGTAGCGCACGGATGCGCCGGGGCGGGTTAAGTCTTCGACAGGTTCAGTCCTTGTCCGGGCGCGTCCGCCTCGCATGGGCGACCAAGGCCTCGAAATCGCCGTCGAACATACGGTCGACCAGAGCCCCGACCTCGTCGTCCAGCCATACATCGCGGGCGAGAACGGCGTGGTAACGCTGGCGACCATCTTCCTTTTCGGACCGGACCGCGCCCTTCTGCATCAGGCGATGCAGAAGGGTCTTGATGGTGGCGTCGCCCCACGGTTGGCGGGACTTCACCTCGTCCATCAGCGAGGCGGCGGACAGGGGCCCGCTGCGCCACAGGGCGGCGAGAACGGCGCTCTCCGCTTCGGTGACGGCGATGCGGGTCAGGACCGCAGCACCGCGCGGTCGATGCGCGCCTCGACGACCCAGTTGCAGATCACCGCGACCACGCCGGCGATCAGGCCCAGCACGAAGATGAAGGCCGCCTCGGCCACGCCGGGAGCCAGAACAGCGTAGGGCGGCGGATTGGCGCTGTTGGCGATCCCGATGTTGATCATCAGTCCGTTGTAGGCCGCGCCGAGCAGGCCAATCAAAGGCCCGCCCAGTCTCAGGGCCTGCAGATAGGCCGACCCGCCGGTGAGACGCGGCCCGGACAGGACCTTGAGCACCGTGACAACGATGGCGGCGAGCGCGGCGACAAGCAGCAACGCCATGATCAATTTCATCGGCGGGGCGGCGTCGGCGAAGACCACCGCCGGCGTGATCCGGGTCTGCGCGAGCGCGATGCCGGGGATGAGCGACGCCACGGCGCCGATGGTGATGAAGCGATGAACCGACATGACGCCCTTTCGGATTACGTTTGTAATCCGTCCAGATTACGCATGTAAACTTCTTCGTCAATCCCTGGTCAAACGACCGGGATCGCCTGGCTCAGCCGCCCGCCGACGCGGATCGGCTCGACGCGGGTGGCGAGGCCGGTCTTGTCGTCGGTCTCGACATAGACGCCGCAGATGGTCGCCGGACCGTGGGCCGGGCTGTACCGCCCGCCGGAAAGTCGGGTGGTGAAACGCCGCAGGGGCTCTTCCTTCTCGTTGCCGATAACGGAGTCATAGTCGCAACAGCCGCCGGCGTCGGTCTGGTAGGCGGTGCCGCCGGGCATGATCTGGCAGTCCGCGGTCGGGACGTGGGTGTGGGTGCCGACCACCAGGCTGGCGCGGCCGTCACAGAAGTGACCCATGGCCATCTTCTCGCTGGTCGCCTCGCAATGCATGTCGACGATGATGGCGTCGGCGGCCATGCCCAGCGGGCAGGCGGCCAGTTCCTTCTCCACCGCGCCGAACGGATCATCGACGGCGTCCATGTGGATGCGGCCCAGCGCGTTCATGACCAGCACGGTCTTGCCGGAATGGGTCTCGAACAGATTGGCGCCCGCGCCGGGGGCGTCCATCAGGCGCGGATAGTTGAGCGGACGGATAAGGCGGGGCTCGCGCACGATATAGGTCAGGGCCTCGCGCTGGTCCCAACTGTGGTTGCCCAGCGTCAGACAGTCAGCGCCGGCCATGAACAGCTCATTGGCGGTGTGCTCGGTGATGCCGAAACCGCCCGCGGCGTTCTCGGCATTGACCACCACGAAGTCGAGCTTCAGGTCGCGCTTCAGGGCGGGCAGGTGGTCGGAGAGGCCGTCGCGGCCGGACTTGCCGACCACATCGCCAAAGAACGCGAGACGCATATTCAGAATACCTTTCGGGCGGCGGTATAGCCGACCTCGGTCAGAACGCCATGCAGGCGGATATCGTGCCCCTCGACCGGCAGGCTCTCGACCTGTTGTCCGGCGTAGGCGAAGCCGATGCGGATCGCGTCGGGCAAAGCCGCGAAGGTGCGGTCATAGTAGCCGCCGCCCTGCCCCAGTCGCCCGCCGGCATCATCGAAGGCCAGCAGAGGCGTGAGGATCAGATCGGGGATGACGGTCTCCGCCAGCGGGAGAGGCGCGGGCACACCGGCCTGATCAGGCTCGAGCGGTTCGCCCGGCGCCCAGCGGCGGAAGATCATCGCGGCGTCGGGCTGGATCACCACCGGCAGGCACAGGCTGCGGCCCTGATCGATCAGGGTCAGAGACAGGGCGTCCATGTTCAGTTCCGAACCGACAGCGCGGTAGACGGCGATGAGCTCTGCGGCCGGCAGGGCGTCGGCATGAGAGGCGGCGCGCCCGGCGGCCTCAGGGTCGATCCCGGCCAGCCGCTTGCGGCGCGCGCGGGCCTCGGCGCGCAGGGCGACCTTGTTCAGCACCATCAGAGGGAGGTCCGCGCGTCCGAACGATAGGTGAGGGCGATTACGCCGAGATAGGCCGCAAGGACCACGCCGCGCGCGATCCAGGCCGCAGCGCCGTCGCCGGGCTGGACCCACGCGGTGGCGCCCATGGCCAGAACGAACACTGCGGTAGCCAGCCAGCCTTCCCAGGTCGCCGGAGATGCGCCCCAGCCGAACGCCTTGGGTCCGAACCAGCCGCGCTTCATCGTCAGCTCCTGAAGGGAAAGGGTGGCGGCGCCGTAAGAGCCGTGAAGGACGGTTTGAATCCTCTCGAGCCTGGGTAGCCAGGTGGGCTCCGCGTGCTCAACCCCACGAGGTCGAACAGGGGCAGATCCCTTCGAGTGAATTAAGGCCGCGAGGATATGTTGCCTTCGACGTGAGCCACAGCATGACCCGCCGTCGGGAAAGATAGTCGCTCGCGCCCTTTCGCGCCAGTGGCGTCACGCTTTCGGGCGCCCACAATCGCGCGGCCAGCGTCGTGGATCCCCGGATTCGGACTTTGGGTCGCTTGCAGGCGCGGTTCGAACTTGAGGGACAGCTTCCGCGCCGGACGCCGGATAGGTCGATCGGCGGGAGGTCGAAGGCGCACATGTCGATCCGGAGCGCCGGGACAGGCCCGAAGCAGGTCCGTCATGTCAGGCCTCATCAGCGGGGGAATCCCGGAAGGTCGCGTCCTGGCCCAGCAGACGACCCAGCCACGGGTGGTCCAGCGCCAGGGTGAAGGTGAAGCGGTCCTGCCCCAGATCGCGGTGAGTGATGGTCAGGGTCCCGGGCTCCGCCCAGCGCGGCAAGCGCAGCCGGAGACGACCCAGGTCGAGGAAGTAGAAGGCGCTGCGGAAGACCAGGGCTCCGTCCTCGGCCGCAACGGTCAGGGCCATGCCGAAGCCGGCGCCGACGTGTTCCTCCAGACCCGTGGGGCCGGCGAAGCGTTTGGCGCTGTGGATCACCTGCGGGAAGCCGTCCCTGCGCACATACATGCGGCTCCAGACCTGCCCCTGACCGACGGCGTCCTCGGTCACGGTGACGACGCTGACGCCGGGATGGAAGACCAACGGCAGGGGGGCGCCGATCAGGCGGGTGGCATAGGCCAGCAGCCGTCCCATCGGATGCGCCCGGACCGCCGTGACCTCGCCCCGGTAGACGACGGTGGCGCCCCCCTTCATCCGCTTGGAGAAACGACGGCGAACCGCCGGGGGGAGCGCGGCCCAGTCCCCGGCCGGAAGCAGGGCGCGAAAGCGAAGGTCCACCAGCTCGCCCTGCAGCGGAAGCGCTTCGGTCCGGATCGCGACGGCGGCCTGCATGGTCCCCTCCCCCTTGTGCCTGTTACTTGCCGCCGGGAACAAGGGCGGCGATGCGCGCGCCCAGCTTCAGCAGCGCCATCAGCTTGGGCCGGGCCACCGTGGTGATCTGCCCGTACCAGCGGTCGATTGTCTCGGTGAACTCCAGCATTTCCCTGAGCCGCTTCAGGGCGACCGGATGGACCGCGGGATCGGCCTCGGCTTCGGCCACGCAGGCGCGCAGCGTCGCCAGCGCCGGATCGATCTCCTTGGCCTTGCGCCCGGCGGCGATGCGGGAGGCGACCTCCCAGACATCGACCTCGGCCTCGAAATGATCGCGGCGGTCGCCGCGGACCGGCACCCGGCGGACCAGGTTCCAGTTCTGCAGCTCCTTGAGAGAGTTGGAGACGTTGGAGCGCGCCATCTCGAGCGACAGCGCGATGTCCTCGGCGGTCATCGGCTTCTCGGCGGTCATCAGGAAGGCGTGGATCTGGGCGACCGAACGGTTCACGCCCCAAAAGCCGCCCATCTCGCCCCAGTGCAGGACAAAGCGTTCTATAGAGCCGGGAAGTTTCGTTATTTCTGTCATAACAGAAATATCAGACAGTACGGATGGAGAGTCAAGCGCCGAACGGGTTGGTCCGGCGCTTGGGCCTGTGCGGGCGGTCAGTCGCGGGGGAAGCGGGTCGGGGCGGGTTCGTCCACCCAGTGCATCTCCAACGCGTCCGCGGTGAAGCGGAACCGAAGCCGCTCGTCATAGCCCTCGGCGGCGAACAGGCCGTCGGAGGTCATGGCCCTGAGCTTCACCTTCTGACCGTTGGCGCGGCGCCAGACGAGACCGCCCTCTTCGAACAGGATGGTGCGGATGCCGTAGCCGCCGGCCCAACGGCGAAGGCGATCGGTCGGGACCGTCGCCGGATGCATGCGGGCCTCGACACCTGCCCGGGCCCATTCCCAACCCGCCCGGTCCGTAGGATCAAGGCTCGCGCCTTGCAGCAGCCCGGTCAGGGCCAGCTCTGTGGCGGTGTCCATCGCGGTCGCCGGATCGACAGCCACGTCGGGGGCGACGCCCACGGACTCCCAGTTGGTCCCGGAGACGGGATGGACCGGTCGACCGTAGGAGACGCTGAGCATGAAACCCGGAGCGATGGGAACAAAGGTGTTGTTGTTGGCCGCGCCGGCCGTCGTTCCGCCGACCAAGGTTCCCAGATGGAACTGCTGGACATCATAGGCGAAAGCCTCCGCGGCCGAGCCGACTTGGGGGCTGATCAGGACATAGAGCGGCTTCCCGGTCAGACGCCCGGCCGGGAGGTGGTCGAGGGTGCGCGACTGGATGGGTTCCTTGCCGGCTTCCAGGAAGGTGATGTCCAGCTGATCCGGCTTCATGAAGTGACTGAGCAGGTAGCGAACCGCAGCATGATCGCCGCCGCCGTTGCCGCGCAGGTCGATGATCACGGCGTCGCCGTCCCGCAGGAAGCGCATGGCGTCGTCATAGGCCTGGCCCGTGCGATCGGCGACCCAGTGGAACTGGGTGATCCGCAGGTATCGGATGTTGCCCGGCAGGATGCGCATCTCGCCAAGCCCGCTGTTCGCGCGTCGAGCGGCGTCGGCCCAGATGGCCCGAAGCTCCGGATTGTCGAAAACGTCGCCCTCGGACGTAACGGCGGCGGCATATTCAGCCGGAGCGTTGTTCAGGTACATGTGGCCGTCGCCGCTGGCGGCGCGAAGGTCCGCGCTGACCCGTTCGGCGAAAACGCCCGCATCAACCGTGTCGTAACGGCCGGAAGACAGCACCTCATCCAGACGACCACGGATGGCCGGAACGCGCTCGGGGAAGACATAGCGGGCCTCGACGGCGGCGATGATCGCGGCGACGGCGGCGGCGCGATGTTCCGCGGTCAGGGGGACGGCGGCGGTTCGGGCCACGGCGACAGGCTGGGCCTGTTGAGCCCGCACGGGCGTGACGGCTCCGAGCGTCAGGGCGCAAACGGACAGGGCGAGGCGAAGACGGTTCATTAGTCGTTTCCCGGCAGAGCGGCGGCGGCCGCAACGAGGCGGTCATGGAAAGGTCGGCGATCCAGGGCATCGAGCGCGTGGCTCAAAACCTCGGCGAGGGGCTGGCCAATTTCCGCCTCAAGATCGGCTGAGGCGGCGGTGGTCGCGGCCCAGCAGCGCTCCAGACGCGGCAACGCCTCCAGCGCGAAGGGCGTGAGGGTTACAATGCGTTCGCGAGCGTCGGCGCCCGGCTCAAGCGACACCCAGTCTCGCGAAGCCATCTGGCTGACGGTCTGGCTGACCGCCGAGTGAGTGACGCCGGTGCGCGCGGACAACGCCCGCAGGCTGGCCGGGCCATGGTTCAGCAGGGCGCGCAGGATCGGGGTAAAACGGGGCCGGTAATCCAGCCCGGCATCGACGTAGGATTGCTCGACGGCGCCGTCGAGATGATCAATCAGGCGGCGGAGCAGCACGCCGTGGGTGCGTTGGGAGTAGGCCATAAGCGCGTTGTATAAGCGCTGTTACATTCGTGCAAATGACAACGAAGACAGGTTGGCCCGTCTGAGGTCACAATCCTTGGGCGATTTTCTCCAGCCGGGCGGCGACCGCGTTCAGCGCCTCGGCCACGCCGTCGGTGCTGGCGACAGGCTCCGCCACCGGCGCGCCGGCGGCGCCATTGGTGCGGGCCTCATGCAGCTCATCGGCCAGCAGCAGCCCCGCCATCAGAAACAGCCGCAGGTCGCCAACATGGCCGACCTCTCCGGCCACCTGCCGGACATGGCCGTCAAACTGCCCCGCGAGGGCGCGAACGCGATCTTCCTGTCCGTCAGCACAGCCGACGGCATAGGGGCGACCGTTGATCTCCACCGTCACCGTCGCCATCAGCGCCCCTCCTGCTCGGAGAGGGTCTGGCGGATCGCGTCTGCGGCGCGCGCGAGCGTTTCGGCGGCGTCGCGCCCGGCGGCTTCAAGCTCATGAATGCGGGCACGGTCGGTCTCACTGGAGGGCTGGGGCGCGAACAGGTCGTCCTCAGGCACGCGGCTGCTGCCCGCGGCGCGGCTTTTCAGATCGAGTAAGCGACGCTCGAGCAGGGCCAGCGCCCTGTCGACACGATCCTTTGCGGCCGTTGCAGCATCCATCCGGTCAGAACCTCCAGAATCCGTATAGAACCCGCGCGCGCGTCGGGGTAAAGCGGCGCGCCTCCCTTTTTCCGCCTTCCGACGAAAGGTCTCCACAGTGACCGACGCCAAAGCCGTATCCGCGAAAGCCACCCCGAAGCAGATGGCGGACGCGATCCGCGTACTGGCCATGGATGGCGTTGAAAAGGCGAAGAGTGGTCACCCGGGCATGCCGATGGGCATGGCGGACGTGGCGACGGTCCTGTTCTCGAAGTTTATGAAGTTCGACGCGAGCCGTCCCGACTGGGCCGACCGCGACCGCTTCATCCTGTCTGCCGGTCACGGCTCGATGCTGATCTACGCCCTCCTGCACCTGACCGGGTACAAGGCGGCGACGAAGGAAGAGCTTTCGAACTTCCGTCAGTGGGGCTCGAAGACGGCGGGTCACCCCGAGTACGGCCATATGCCGGGCGTCGAGGTCACCACCGGCCCGTTGGGTCAGGGTCTGGCCACCTCGGTGGGCTTCGCGCTGGCGGAACGTCATCTGGCCGCCAAGTACGGCGACGATCTGGTCGATCACCGCACCTGGGTGATCGCCGGCGACGGCTGCCTGATGGAGGGCGTGTCGCAGGAGGCCATCGCGCTGGCGGGGCGTCTGAAGCTGAACAAGCTGACGGTTCTGTGGGACGACAACGAGATCACCATTGACGGCAAGGTGTCCCTGTCGGACGCCACCGACCAGAAGGCGCGCTTCAAGGCCGCCGGCTGGGCCGTAAAGGCGGTCGACGGCCACGACATGAAGGCCATCAAGTCGGTGCTGGCCTGGGCCTCCAAGCAGGACAAGCCGACGCTGATCGCGTGCAAGACGAAGATCGGCAAGGGCGCCGCCACCATGGAAGGCAGCCACAAGACCCACGGCGCGGCGCTGGGCGCGGCCGAGATCGCGGCCACCCGGCTGGGTCTGGCCTGGGATCACGATCCGTTCGAGATGCCGGAAAACATCCTGTCGGCCTGGCACAAGGTGGGCCGGCGCGGCGCCAAGGACCGCAAGGCGTGGGAGGCCCGCCTGAACGAGTCCAAACAGGCCGCCGACTTCACCCGCGCCATGAAGGGCGACCTGCCGGACGGCGCCTTCGCCAAGCTGGACGCCAAGATCGCCGAACTGGTCGAGACCAAACCGGCCCAGGCCACCCGCCAGTCGTCGGGCGCAGCGCTGGACGAGCTGTTCGCGGCCATCCCCGAACTGGTCGGCGGCTCGGCCGACCTGACCGGCTCGAACAACACCTTCGTCAAGGACACGCCGATCCTCGACGCCCCGACCTATGAAGGCCGCTACATCAACTACGGCATCCGCGAGTTCGGCATGGCCGCGGCGATGAACGGTCTGGCCCTGCATGGCGGGGTCATCCCCTACGGCGGCACCTTCATGGTGTTTTCGGACTACAGCCGCCCGGCGATCCGGCTCGGCGCCCTGATGGGCGTGCGCGCGGTGCACGTGCTGACCCACGACTCCATCGGCCTTGGCGAGGACGGCCCGACCCACCAGCCGGTCGAGCATCTGGCCGCCCTGCGCGCCATTCCGAACCTGCTGGTCTTCCGCCCCGCCGACACGGTCGAGACGATGGAAGCCTGGAAGATCGCGCTGCAGACCAAGGACCAGCCGTCGGCCATGGCCCTGTCGCGCCAGAAGACCGCCGCCGTGCGCGTTACCGCCTCGTCGGAAAACCTGACCGCGAGGGGCGCCTATGAGCTCCGCGCCGCCAAGGGCGAGGCCAAGGCCACCCTGTTCGCCACCGGCACCGAGGTTCCGCTGGCTCTGGAAGCCGCTGATCGTCTGGAAGCCAACAACATCCCGACCCGCGTGGTCTCGGTCCCCTGCTTCGAGCTCTTCTTCCAGCAGGAAGCCGCCTATCAGGCCTCGGTCATCGGGCGCGGCACGGTTCGCGTCGCTGTCGAGGCCGCCATCCAGCAGGGCTGGGAGCGCTTCATCGGCGAGGACGGCGCCTTCGTCGGCATGACCGGCTTCGGCGCCTCGGCCCCGGCGGAGGTGCTGTACGAGAAGTTCGGCATCACCACCGAGGCGGTGGTCGCGGCGGTCAAGGCGCGGCTCTGATCCATGAGCCGCCTCGGCGCCGTCAGCCTGCTGGTTCGTGAGTACGACGAGGCGATCGCCTTCTATGTCGGCAAGCTGGGCTTCGAGCTGACCAGCGACCTCGACATGGGCGGCGGAAAGCGGTGGGTGACGGTGACGCCGAAAGGTGGAGACACCGCCCTGTTGCTGGCCAGGGCGACCACGCCGGAGCAGGCCGCCCGCGTCGGCGATCAGGCTGGCGGCCGGGTCTGGCTGTTCCTTGAGACCGACGACTTCGCCCGCGATCACGCGGCCTGGACGGCGGCGGGCGTGACCTTCCGTGAAGCGCCGCGACATGAGCCCTACGGGACGGTCGCGGTGTTCGAGGATCTGTACGGCAACGCCTGGGACCTGATCCAACCGTCCCGAACCGGAGACTGACCCCATGCGTATCGGCACCCCGCTTTCCGACTCCGCCATCCGCGTGATGCTTCTCGGCTCTGGCGAGCTGGGCAAGGAGGTGGCCATCGAGTTGCAGCGGCTGGGCGCCGAGGTGATCGCGGTGGACCGCTATCCCAACGCGCCGGCCATGCAGGTGGCGCACCGCAGCCACGTCATCCCGATGACCGATCCGCAGGTGCTGAACGGCGTCATCATGGCCGAGGCGCCGCACATCATCGTGCCGGAGATCGAGGCCATCGCCACGGACGTGCTGGCGCGCATCGAGGAAGCCGGGCTGGCGACCGTGATCCCGACCGCGCGGGCGACGCAGCTGACCATGAACCGTGAGGGCATCCGGCGACTGGCGGCCGAGGAACTGGGCCTGCCGACCAGCCCCTACGCCTTCGCCACTTCCGCGGCGGAACTGGCCGCCGCCGCGCACGAGATCGGCCTGCCGGTCTTTGTGAAGCCGGTGATGTCCTCGTCCGGAAAGGGCCAGTCGATGATCGAGGCCGTCGAGGATGCGGGCAACGCTTGGGCCTATGCCCAGTCCGGCGGGCGGGTCGAGACGGCGACGGTGATCGTCGAGGGCCGGATCGAATTCGATTTCGAGATCACCCTGCTGACCGTGCGGTCCTTGCGCGACGGGAAGGTCGTCACCGACTTCTGCGCCCCCATCGGCCACCGTCAGGTGAAGGGCGACTATGTCGAGAGCTGGCAGCCGCAGGCGATGACCGACGCCGCCCTGGCCTCGGCGCAGGACATCGGCCGCAAGGTGACGGACGCCTTGGGCGGGCTGGGCGTGTTCGGGGTCGAGCTGTTCGTGAAGGGCGACCAGGTCTGGTTCTCGGAAGTGTCCCCTCGCCCCCACGACACCGGACTGGTGACGCTGGCGACCCAGACGATGAGCGAGTTCGCCCTGCACGCCCGCGCCATCCTGGGCCTGCCGGTGGATGTCAGCCAGCGCGAGCCGGGCGCCAGCGCGGTCATCTATGGCGGCATGGACGCCGTCGGCATCGCCTATGAGGGCGTCGCCGAGGCCCTGTCGGTGCCGACCGCCGACCTGCGCCTGTTCGGCAAGCCCGAGAGTTTCGAGCGCCGCCGCATGGGCGTGGCGCTGGCGCGGGGCGTCGACACGGATCAGGCCCGCGAACGCGCCCGCGAGATCTCAGGGAAGGTCCGCCCCGTCGCGGGCTGAGGCGGCGCGCTCGCGCAGGTGAGCCAAGGCCGCCTCAAGCGGGAGATCCCGTCCCTCCCGCACGGCCAGCCAGTCATCAGCGACCGGCACGTCGGGCGTGACTCCGACCTTTTCCAGCGACCGACCATTCGGCGTGGTCATGACGATCATCCCGATGCGCAACAGGCCGCCGTCAGGCAGGTTGATGGCGCGCACGCCGGTGACCGCGCCGCGTGTCGGCCCGCCTATCACAACCGCCCTGCCTTTTTCCTGCAGCACACCCGCCAGCAGCTCGGCAGCGCTGGCTGAGCTGGGACCGGTCAGGAGGACGACCGGCCCGGCGTAAGAAGGTTTCGACGGATTGATCGTGACGCGCGTGTCGAGGATGCGTCCCTCGATGCGGGCGTAGTCCTGCTCGTCAGCGAAAAACCAGCTGGCGACCCGGCCCGAGATATCGAGGCGACCGCCGCCGTTGCTGCGCAGGTCGATGATCAGGCCCGACGGGGGCGTGTCGCCCAAACGCTCCATCTCCGCCTTGAACAGGTCGTAGCGTGTCTGATCGAAGTCATCGAAGCGGATGTAGGCGACCCCGGCGTCCAGCGATCGGGTCTCGAACCGGGCGCGCGGTTCGGTCAGCACGGCGGTAAGATCGAGGGCGTGCCGAACGTCGTGCTCGTCACGGAAGACCAGTTGGTCAGTGCGACCGACAACCGGAGGCGGGGCGACCAAAACGGGGTGTCCGTTGACCGTCTCGATCCGCCATCCGGGCTGGATGCCCGCCTCTGCGGCGGGGGTGCCGGGGCGGACGATGGAGACGTACCGGTCGTCGCCCCGCGCCGTCAGCATGAAGCCGAATCCGGCCCGGGCCTCGCCCCGTTCACGCGCCTGGACCATCTCGCGCTCAACGGGGCTGAGGGCATGGGTGTGGTCGTCATCCAGAAGCTCGAGGAGGTCGGTCAGGCGCGCGTAGAAGCCGTCCTCGTCGGGCTCGGCCACGGCGGCGGCGCGACGGTCCGCGGCCTCGGTCAGAAAGGGCACGCCGCCGAAGTCACGCTTGTAGAACAGCCGCCGGGCATAGCCGACCGATGCATCCCAGACCCGGCCGTTCAACGCCACGCGCTCCGGCGAACCGTCCGCAACCTGCACGGCCGGCGGCAGGGGCGCATTCAGCTTCTCGTAGGGAATGGACGCACACGCCGCCAGCGACAGGGCGGCGGCGAGGATAAAGGCGCGAAGGACGAAACGGCTCATGCCGATACGTTAGAGCGGAGGCGATGCGCCCGCCAAGGCGGTCTCGCCGGACAGGGCCGCAATGGCGGCGTCCAGCGCCGGGTCGCGACCTTCGCGGCGATCCTCGCGGGTGACGGCGGCATTCCTGTCCGGCGTCACGCCGCGCTTCTCCAGCCGGATACCGCCGGAGGTGACGAAGTCGGACCGGCTGAGCGTCAGACGCCCGCCGTCGGGCAGCCGGCTTTCCTGCGAGATCAAAACCGCCCCGGCAGTGCGCTCACCGACGACGACCGCGCGGCGAGCCTCCTGCAGGGCAGCCGGGGTCAGTTCGGCGGCGCTGCGGCTGTCGCTATCGACCAGAACGGCGACCGGATTGGTGATGGGCTCGCTCAGATCGCCGCAGCCACCGGCTGTGCTGAGCGTCACCGGCTGGCCGGAACGGGGCGTCCGGGTCGCCCAGGCCTGATCACGCGGCAGGAAGCAGCTGAGCACCGCATCCGCCTCGGCCAGACGCCCACCGGGATTGCCGCGCAGGTCGATGATGACGTCCGTTTCCGGAGCGACGTCGGAGAGCTGGGTTCCCATCCAGCGGCCCAGCCCCGGCTCGAACCCCTCCACGCGCAAGACCACGACGCCGGGCCGGGTCCGGTCGGCGACGAACGGCGGCCGGGCGTCCATCACGACCGGGGTCAGGTCGAGCGGGTGCGTCTGCCCTTCTTCATCGATAAAGGTGAGGTTCAGGGTGCGGCCTTCGACCACGTCCTGATCCGGGCTCCAGCGGCCGTCGCCGGTCTGCAGCCGCCAGCCGTCCAGAACGCCGGCGCGGTCCGCCGGAGAATCGGCGCGAACAGACTCGATCCGATAGTCGCCAGGATGAGCCGGGTCGGGACGCAGGGTTACGCCTATGGCGGCGCGGCGGGCGAACTGCGCATCCTGACGCCGTACGACAGCGGGTGGCGCCGCGCCGGCATGGTCGTCATCCAGCAGGCCCAGCATCTCTTCCAGGACGGCATAAAGCGTGCGGTCGTCGTGAGCCGCCAGCGCGCGTGGGCGGAAGCTGCGACGGGCCGCGTTCCAGTCCACGCCGTGCAGGCCCGGGTCGTAGTATTCCGTGCGAACTTCCCCCCAGACCTGATCGAACACCTCGCGGTTCATTCGCTCGCGCGCGACACCCGTCGATACGGACGGCGCCACAGACCGGGCTGCGGGCTCGTGACCGGACGTCGAGGCCGAGGCGAACACGGGCCCCGCGACGAGCGAGAGGCTCATGGCGGCGGCTGCGACCAGTCGGGCGACAGAATGCCGGGAGACCATTCCGTTACGTTAGGGCGCCCGTCCCGTGACAACCAAATCACGAAATCGCAGGGTTCGGATTACTCTTCGGCGGCGCCGTCGATGCGGTGTGCGAAAACATGGACGCCGTTCTCCCCGCCCCGCTCGCCGTCTTCCATGAAGCCGGAACGATCGGCGTCCATCCGGGCGAAGGCTTCGCGCAGCGGGGCGATGAACTCGGCCTCGCTGACCTTGCCGTCGCCGTCCTTGTCGAGGTCGTTGGAGGCATGGCGCTCAGAGGTCCGGAACTCCATCCCGCTGGCCCGCGCGCCGCCGGGACCGCCGGGGCGGGTGCGGACGATCACGCGGGGCTCGGAGTCGGGGCCGTCAGGCCTGACGAAGACCATGGTGCGCTCGCCGTCCCGCTCAGGACGGGCCGCGCGTTCACCGCGCGATCCCGGACGGCGCAGTTCGAAGCGTTCGATGTCGCCGCCCAAGGTATGGACGGTGACACTGGCGTCTTCCGTCCCGGTGTTCGCGGTCAGTTCGTCACGCGACAGGCGGCCGTCGCCGTCTCTGTCCATCTTTGAGAAGGCGTCGTTCACGGGCGCGGCGAACTCCTCACGCGTGACCAGACCGTCATCGTCGGCGTCGAGCGAGCCGGGACCGTCGGAGCCGGCGCCCACGAATACGATGCGGCTGTGGACTTCCACCGAGGGACCCGGCGGGGGCGGAGGGGTCTGCAGGAGGTTGGCGGACAGGGCGATCAGGGTCAGCATCGGATCAAAGCTCCGGGTTTCGATCCCTTATTGGAACATCCTCGCCTTGCGGCGATATTTCAGCGTTCCGCCGGAATGTTTCAGCTCTGAAATGACGGGGACGCGCGCGTCCGTCAGAATGACCGCATGCAAACAGACGCCCCACGCATTCTCGTCGTCGACGATGACCCCGGCATCCGTGAAGTGCTGTGCGATTATCTGGGCCAGCACGGATACGATCCTGTCGGCGCCGCCTCTGCGGCCGAGATGGATCGCGCCATCGCGAGCCGGACGCCGGACCTGATCGTGCTGGACCTGATGATGCCGGGGGAGGACGGGCTGTCCGTCTGTCGCCGCCTCTCGGGCAAGGGCACGCCGATCGTGATGCTGAGCGCCATGGGCGAGGACACCGACCGGATCATCGGTCTGGAACTGGGGGCTGACGACTATCTGGCCAAGCCCTGCAATCCGCGAGAACTGCTCGCGCGGGTGCGGGCTGTGTTGCGTCGTCCGCGCGAGGAACCCGCCAACGCAAGCGGCCCGGCCCTGTCCTTCGCCGGGTGGCGGCTGGACCTGCTGCGTCGGGAACTGACCCGCCCGGACGGCGGGCTGGCGAGCCTGTCGGCCGGAGAGTTCGCCCTGTTGCGCGCCTTCGCCGAGCGGCCGGGCCGGGTGCTGACGCGTGATCAACTGCTGGAGAGCGCCCGCGGAAGCGACGCCGAGGTGTTCGATCGCGCGATGGACGTGCAGATCAGCCGCCTGCGCAAGAAGCTGGATGACGGCTCCGGCCTGGAGATGATCCAGACCCTGCGCGGCGAGGGCTATATGTTCGACGTGAAGGTGGAACGTCTGAGAGGCACGGCTTGAAACGCCCATCCGCCTTTCCCGTCTTCGTGCAGGTCGCGGCGCTGGCCGCCGTGGCCCTGATCCTGTCGCAGGCGGTGACCTTCGGGCTGGTCGTGCTGTCGCCCGACCCCCGACCGGTGGGATTCAGCATCGACGCCGCGAGCCGCGCGCTGAAGGGCGAAGCGGCGGAAACCTCGGACGGTCGTCCCCTGAGTCGTCGCTTCACAAACGAACCGGCCCGACAGACGGATCGTGACGCGAACGATCCCATCGCCATCGCGATCGCCGCCTCGCTGGCGGATCGGCTGGATGTGCCGGCGTCGAAGGTGCGCGTCTCGGTCGAGCGGGGTCCGCCCCGGCGACGGGGGCCGGACCGCGACGGCCCCGGCAAGGGCCCGGGCCCCCGAGAACTCGACTTCATCTTCGTCCGGCCCGACGGCGCGACGTCGACGAAAGGCATCACCGGCGGCAAAGTCCGCACCACGCCCACACCGGGTGTTTCGCCGGATACCGGGCAAGCCACCCGCTTCACGATGCGTCGTCCCGACGGCGGCTCCGGGCAGATCCTGGTCAACTCGACGGTGCAGCAGTTCACCATCCGGGCGGACCGCCTGACCTTCGCGCCCTTCACCGCTTCGGTGGAACAGGATGACGGGCGCTGGGCCGTGGTGGAGCCACCGCACGGCCTGCTGTCGCCCTGGCAACAGCGTGTTTTGCTGGGTCTGGTGATTTCCATGCTGCTGCTGGCGCCGCTGGTGTGGTGGATGGCGCGGCGGCTGACCCGCCCCATCCGTCTGTTCGCGGACGCCGCCGAGCGACTGGGCGCCGATCCCGAGGCCGAACCGCTGAAACCCTCGGGGCCCCGGGAGGTCCGGACAGCGATCCATGCCTTCAATGACATGCAGGCGTCGCTGCGCGATCACATGCGGCAGCGGACCCAGACTGTCGCGGCCATCGCCCATGACCTGCGAACGCCGCTGACCCGCCTGCGCTTCCGGGCCGAGTCCGCGCCGGAGGCGGTGCGCGACCGGATGGCGGCGGACATCGAGGAGATGGACGCCCTGATCGCCCAGGCCATGGCCTTCGTGCGCGGCGACACGACGCCGGAGCGCCGCGAGACGGTTGATCTGGACGCCCTGGCCGCCGACTGCGCAGCGGGGTTCGCGGAGACCGCGGCCGATGTGACCTTCGACGGCGGCGCCTATCTGAACGTAATGGCAGACCCGGCAGCGCTTCGGCGGGCGCTGGGCAACCTGATCGGCAATGCGGTGAAGTACGGCGGCGCGGCGCGGGTGAGGGCCTTCGCCCTGGACGGCGCAGCGGTCATCACGGTGGAGGATGACGGCCCCGGGTTGGCGCAACATGAACTGGAGCCGGTGTTCGAACCCTTCCGGCGCGGCGAGCAGTCGCGCAATCGCGAGACCGGGGGCGCCGGTCTGGGTCTGACCGTGGCCCGTCAGGCGGCGCGGGCCTTCGGCGGCGAAGTGACGCTGGCCAATCGCCCCGGCGGCGGCCTGTCCGCCCGTCTGCACGTGCCGCTGAAGACAGGCTGAGCCGTTTCAGCGTTACAGTTCATCACGTCTTGTTACGCCCCCGGGGTTGAATCACCGGGCGCGGGGTATCATTGAAGCGCCACCCCTGAACACCGCGCTTCCAAAGGAGCCTCGCCCATGACCGTTCGCGTCGCCATCAACGGCTTCGGCCGCATCGGCCGCCTCGTCCTCCGTTCGATCGTCGAGCATGGTCGTCGTGACATCGAGGTCGTGGCGATCAACGATCTGGGTCCGGTCGCCACCAACGCCCACCTGCTGAAGTATGACTCGGTCCACGGTCGTTTCCCCGGCACGATCACTTCGGGAGAAGACTGGATCGACGTGGGTCTGGGCAAGATCAAGGTCACGGCCGAGCGCGATCCGGCGAACCTGCCGCACAAGGACCTGAACGTGGACATCGCGTTCGAGTGCACCGGCATCTTCACCGCCAAAGACAAGGCCGAGGCTCACCTGAAGGCCGGCGCCAAGCGGGTGCTGATCTCGGCGCCCGGCGACAACGCCGACAAGACCATCGTCTACAAGGTCAACCATGAGACCCTGACCGCCGACGACATCATCGTCTCGAACGGGTCGTGCACCACCAACGCCCTGGCCCCAGTCGCCAAGGTGCTGAACGATCTGTTCGGCATCGAGCGCGGCTATATGACCACGATCCACAGCTACACCGGCGACCAGCCGACGCTGGATACGATGCACAAGGATCTGTACCGGGGCCGCGCCGCCGCCCTGTCGATGATCCCGACCTCGACCGGCGCCGCCAAGGCCCTGGGTCTGGTGCTGCCGGAACTGAAGGGCAAGCTGGACGGCTCGTCGATCCGCGTGCCGACCCCGAACGTCTCGGTCGTCGATCTGAAGGTCGTGGCCGGTCGCGACGTGACTGTGGAGGAGGTCAACGCCGCCCTGCAGGCCGCCGCCGACGGCCCGATGAAGGGCGTTCTGTTCACCACCGACGAGGCCCTGGTCTCCAGCGACCTGAACCACATCGCCGCCTCCTCGACCGCCGCCCTGCCCCAGACCCAGGTGGTCGACGGCAAGCTGGTGCGCGTGCTGAGCTGGTACGACAACGAGTGGGGCTTCGCGACGCGGATGGCCGACACCGCGCTCGTGATGGCGAAATTCCTCTGATGAATCAGCCGGGGGCGAAAGACGATCTGACTTCCGTCCCCGGCGCCGTCGGCCTTAGCTACGTTTCCTCACCGGAGCAGTCGGTGTCGGAATGGTCGGATGCCGTTTACCGCGAGCTTCGTGATTGGGCCGAAGCCAGAACCGGACGTTGGGAATGGTGGGAACCGGGCTATCTGGTTCTCCGGATCGAGGCGCATGAAGGTTCACCCGTCGAACCCGTTGTGCTCGATACCTACGAAGACGAACTCACGGTGACTTTCGGTTTCTGGGAAACACACCTCCCGGACGACGGATCTCACGATGAAGATGACTCAAGCCGCGCATGCGCGGCGGCGAGGCTTTTGGTTTCGGACTGGTTGGACGGCCGCATCGCGACGGCGATCTACTTCGATGCCGACGACAAATGGTGTGGATCGAAACTGATTGAGAATCCCGAAGACACGGCTCCTCTAAGCGATATCGCGTCCATAGCGGACTTCCGCCCCGCTCGCGTAGAGGTTCGAAAATCGAAAAGGGTGGAGTGGCGACACTTCCACCTTGAGAACGGCAAACTCGGCGAACCGGCGTAGAGACGCGCCGCACGATAGTGAGATCACAATGACCTTCCGCACCCTCGACGACGCTCCCTCCCTCGCCGGCAAGACCGCGCTGGTTCGCGTGGACTTCAATGTGCCGATGGAGGCCGGGAAGGTGACCGAGGACACGCGTCTGCGCGTCGCCCTGCCGACGATCCAGAAGCTGCGGGACGCGGGGGCCAAGGTGGCGCTGCTGGCCCACTTCGACCGGCCCAAAGGCCAGCGCGTCGCGACCATGAGCCTCAAGCCGGTGGTCGAGCCGCTGGAGGTTTTGCTTGGCGCGCCGGTGCGGTTCGCCGACGACTGCGTGGGGGATGTCGCCAAGGCCGCCATCGCCGACCTGGACGCGGGCGGCGTGATCCTGCTGGAGAACGTGCGCTTCCACGCGGGCGAGGAAGCCAATGATCCGGCCTTCGCCGCGCAGCTGGCCGAACTGGGCGACATCTACGTCAACGACGCCTTCTCCGCCGCGCACCGCGCCCACGCCTCGACGGAAGGGTTGGCCCGGCTGCTGCCCGCCTATGCGGGCGAGTCGATGCGGCGTGAGCTGGACGCGCTGGATGCCGCGCTGGGCAACCCCCAGAAGCCGGTCCTCGGCATCGTCGGCGGCTCCAAGGTGTCGACCAAGCTGGACCTGCTGAAGAACCTCGTGGGTAAGCTGGACCGCCTCGCCATCGGCGGCGGCATGGCCAACACCTTCCTGCACGCGCAGGGGCACGACATCGGCGCGTCACTCTGTGAGAAGGACCTTGCCGACACCGCGCGTGAGATCATGACGGAGGCGAAGGCCAAGGGCTGTGAACTGCTGCTGCCGGTCGATGTGGTCACCGCCAAGGGCCTGACGGCCGGGGTGGAGCCGGACGTGCGCAGCCTCGACGCCGTGCAGGTCGACGACCGCATCCTCGACGCCGGTCCCGAGACCGTTGCTCGCCTGATCGCCGCCATGGACGCCTCGAAGACCCTGATCTGGAACGGACCGCTGGGCGTGTTCGAGGTGCCCCCGTTTGATCGCGCCACGGTGACGGCGGCGAAGCATGCCGCCGCACTGGCCAAGGCGGGCAAGCTGGTGGCCGTGGCCGGCGGCGGCGACACCGTCGCGGCCCTGCACCACGCGGGCGTCGCCGACGACATGACCTTCGTCTCCACCGCCGGCGGGGCCTTCCTGGAGTGGATGGAGGGCAAACCCCTGCCCGGCGTCGAAGCGCTGCAGGCCAGATAGGGAGCGGGCGGCATGGCCGGGACCATCACCATTGAGGATCGCGGCCACGTCCGCCTGATCGGCCTGAACCGGCCTGAGAAGCGCAACGCCTTCACCTTCGACATGCTGGCCGAACTGGCGCGGGCGTATACCGATCTGGCCGATGCGCCGGAGATCCGGTGCGGCGTACTGCACGCCCACGGCACGATGTTCACCGCCGGGCTCGATCTGGCCGATGTGGCGCCGCGCGTCTCCGCCGGCGACAGCATCACCGGCGGCGCCCGCATCGATCCTTGGGGGCTGTACGCCGAGCGCTGTCCCAAACCGATCGTGGTGGCTGTCCACGGCAAATGCCTGACGCTGGGGATCGAACTGGCTCTGGCCTCGGAGATCGTCGTGGCCGACCAGACTGCAACTTTCGCCCAGATTGAGGTGTCGCGCGGGATCTTCCCGTTCGGCGGCGCCACCATCCGAATGATGCAAGCCGGGGGATACCAGAACGCAATGCGCTGGCTGCTGACCGGCGATGAGTTCGGCGTCGAGGAAGCGCGCCACCTCGGTCTGGTTCAGGAGATCGTCGCACCGGGACAGGCGCTGGAGCGCGCTGTAGAGATCGCGCAACGCATCGCAGCGCAAGCGCCGCTGGGCGTCGCCGCGACTTTGAAGTCCGCTCGCCTTGCCCAGCGGGATTCCGAAGCCGCCGCGTCCACGATCTACGACGACGTCCGCGCCCTGATGAGCAGCGACGACGCCAAGGCGGCCGTGGTCGCCTTCGTAAACCGACAGACCCCGGTCTTCACCGGGCGCTGAAGCCCTCGCTGTAACAAGGCGTGATGACTTCGTCCGCGTTCGGCGCTATGCCGCACGCAAATCACCAACTCAGGGGAAATGCGATGGATCTGGCGGCTCTGAACCAAGTGGCCAATGCGATGGTCGCGCCCGGCAAGGGCATTCTCGCGGCTGACGAATCCACCGGCACGATCAAGAAGCGGTTCGACGCCATCGGGGTCGAGAACACCGAAGAGAACCGCCGCGACTATCGCGAGCTGATGTTCCGCGCCGAGCAGACCATGCGCGAGCACATCTCGGGCGTGATCCTGTTCGAGGAGACCCTGTACCAGGACGCCAGGGACGGCACGCCGCTGGTCGACATCATCTCGGCCGCCGGCTCAATCCCCGGCATCAAGGTGGACAAGGGTGCGTCCAAGATGGCCGGCTTCCCCGGCGAGACGGCGACCAAGGGCCTGGACGGTCTGTCGAAGCGCCTGCGCGCCCACTACGAGCGCGGCGCCCGCTTCGCCAAATGGCGCGGCGTCATCGACATCGCCGACGGCATCCCCAGCTGGGGCGCGATCAAGACCAACGCCCACGCCCTGGCCCGCTACGCCCGCATCTGCCAGCAGGAACAGATCGTACCGATCGTCGAGCCGGAAGTGTTGATGGACGGGTCGCACGACATCGCCCGCTGCGATGAAGTCACCCGTCAGGTTCTGCAGACCGTCTTCAACGAACTCGCAGAACAGCGCGTGGCGCTGGAGGGAATCATCCTGAAGCCGAACATGGTCATCTCGGGCAAGGGAAGCCTGCGTCAGGCCCCGGTCGAGGAAGTCGCGGAGCGCACCATCGCCGCGCTGAAGGCCACCGTGCCGTCGGCCGTCCCGGGCATCGCCTATCTTTCGGGCGGCCAGACCGACGAACAGGCCACCGCTCACCTCGACGCCATGAACCGCATCGGCGGCTTCCCGTGGAAGATGACCTTCTCCTACGGTCGCGCCCTGCAGGCCGCGCCGCAGCGCGCCTGGGCCGGCAAGGAAGAGAATGTGACCAAGGCGCAGGCCGCCTTCCACCATCGCGCCCGGATGAACGGTCTGGCCTCGCTGGGCCAGTGGGAAGCGAAGCTGGAAAAGAAGGCCGCGTGATGCGGGGGCTGTGCGCAGGCGCGGCGGCGTTGATCTTCGCCGCCGCACCTGCCACGGCCTTCGCCCACGAGAGCTTCTTCGCACAGGCAGGGCCTCTGGCCGCCGGACGGCCTATCCGGCTGATCCTCGGCTCCGGCGCTTTTCCCCTGGTGGAGACTGCGATCCGGCCTGATCGTGTCGCCCGCGTCCAGGCGCGCGCCTCGGACACCCTGCTGGCGCCGACCCTGTCGGGCGGCCCATCCGCTCTTCACCTCTCCCTCGACTGGCCCGGGACACGGCCTCCGCACCAGAACGGCGTGGTGGTCGCGGTCGACCTGCTGCCCCGAAACATCGAGGTCGGTCCGGAAGAGATCGATCACTACATGGACGAGGTCGGCGCACCGGCGGACATCGTCACAGTCGCTCGCGCCGTCGTCGCGCGCGATGGCGTCATGCGCGAAATCGAAACAAGGCGCCTGAAACTGATGGCGTGTATCGCCACCTGTGACGGCCTCGCCCCCGCCCGCCCTTTCGGTTCGACACTGGAATTCGTCGCCGCGGACGAGGCGTGGCAGTTGCTGGAGAATGGGCAGCCGCGTGTCGGGCAGGCCGTGTTCGTCACCACCGCCATGCAGGGACGGCAAAAGCTGACAACGGACCGGCTGGGACGTGTCCTGCTGCCCGCCGGCTTGACCGGACCGATCCTGCTCAGCGCTGCGGTGCTGACCCCGCCGGCCGGACCAAACGATCGTTTCACCAGCGAATGGGCGACCCTGACGCTGGATGCGTCTGTCCGCTAAGCCTCACCAGGCCCCGTACTGGCGCTGGAAGTGATAGCGCACGTCGCGCGCCTCACGCTCCGCATCGTCGATCGCGCGTTGAGCCCGGCGCCAGTCGCGCTCGGTGTCCTCGCGCTCGCGTCGGATTTCCTGGATACGATTGCGGATCTGCTCGCGTTGTTCATCGGTGAGGCCGTCCGCGCGCGCCTCACGCTGCTTGGCGACAATCTTGTCGTCCAACTCGGCCAGCCTGCCGCCGAGCCGGTCGACTTCGCTACGCGCGGACGAGACGGCTTGCTCTGCCGCATAGACCAGTTGGCCGTCCCGATAGGCGGGCAGGAATTCGCCCTCCAGATCGCGGGGGCAAACGCCGGCGTAGGCTGCGCCGGCCCGGCCCTGCACGAAGCCGTTCGGGAGGGTGCAGTAACGCATCACGCCCTGGGCCCAGCCCTGACGATAGGCGGCGTCATCCGGCGTGATTCCGTGCTTGGAGCAGGCCTCGGCATGTTCGCCCAAACGACTTTGGGCATAGCCGGCGGCCCCGTCCGCGAACCCCTTTCCGGACCAGTCGCCGACGACACACTCTTCCTCGCTCATCGTGGCGCAACTGCCCAGCAAGGTACCGGCGACGATCAAGGTGACGCTGAAAATCGCGGTGCGCATGACATCCTCCCGGGGACCAATGATATTCTACTTTATAGTGAAGCTTGATCCAAGCCGGTTTGACCGGCGCCGCCCGGCCCATGCTAGACGTGCCGTGTGTCCGACGAACCCCCGCTGACGGAAGACGATGAGGCGACGGTGCTTGAAGCCCGCGTGGACCTCGCGGGCGTGCGCCTCGACAAGGCGCTGGCCGAAGCCTTTCCGACCCTTTCGCGGGCCCGGTTGCAGGCCCTGCTGGCCGAAGGAGTGGTCACGTTCGAAGGCGAGCCCGTCACCAGCGGATCAGCCAAGGCGCGGGCGGGGCTGTATCGTGTCGCCCTGCCTCCGGTCGCCCCCGCCACGCCGCGGGCTGAATCCATTCCGCTGACGGTTCTCTACGAAGACGCAGACCTGATCGTCATAGACAAGCCGGCGGGCATGGCCGCCCACCCGGCGCCGGGCAACGAGACCGGCACCCTGGTCAATGCCCTGCTGGCCCACTGCGGCGATAGCCTGTCCGGGATCGGCGGGGTGGCCCGTCCCGGCATCGTCCACCGGCTGGACAAGGACACCTCGGGCGTCATGGTCGCCGCCAAGACGGATCGCGCGCACGCCGGCCTGTCCGCCCTGTTCGCCACCCACGACATCGAGCGCACCTACATCGCCCTGACCCGCGGCGCGCCCAGCCCTGCGCGCGGCAGGATCGAGACCCAGATCGGCCGGTCATCGTCGGACCGGAAGAAAATGGCGGTGCTGAAGTCGGGCGGACGCAACGCCATCACCGACTATGTTGTCGGACGCACCTTCGGTGAGCCTCAGAGGGCCGGCGGCGCGCCTTTGGCTGCGCACGTCGCCTGCACCCTGCACACCGGACGAACGCACCAGATCCGGGTCCATCTGGCGTCCAAGGGCTCCCCCATCCTCGGAGATGCGGTCTATGGATCCGGAAGCCCGGCTGCCCCGGTGCGCACCGCCATCGCCGAAGCCGGCTTGGCCCGGCAGGCGTTGCACGCGGCCGTGCTCGGCTTCGTCCATCCCGTCACCGGCGAGGCCCTGCGGTTCGAAACCGAGCCGCCCGCCGATATGCGGACCCTCGAAGCACTTCTCGCCACCCTCTGAGGCCCATCAGATGCTCGATCCCGAAATCCACGATAACGTCGAAGCCAAGCGTTACGAGCTGCCTGTCGAAGGCGAGATCGCCGTGGTGACCTATAACCTGTCGCCGCCCAACCTGATGATCACCGAGACCCTGGTCCCGCAAAAACTGGAAGGCCGGGGCATCGCCAGCCGAATGGCCAGACATGTGTTGGCCGACGCGCGCGAGCGGTCTTCTGATCCTGCCTGTCTGCCCGTTTTTCTCCAGCTATCTGCAAAAACACCCCGAACACGTCGACGTCGTTCACCCGACCTATCGGCAGATTTTGGGCCTCTGAAAGTCAGTCTTGATTAAAGACTGACTGTGCGCTATACGGAGCCTCGTTCGGTGCAGTGGCGCCGGGGCAACGGTCACGCTTTCGTGTGACGATCCGCCTCTGACAAAAGCGGAAACCCGACCCTATTTCATCGGTTGAGGGGTGAGGCGACGGTGCACATTCGGTGGCCGTCTCCGTTGGACCCGCTCGGAATATGGTCGGAGGGACCAGACTAATGGCTAACAGTACGCTCGCGGTGATGTCGCCTGAACAAGGCCTGTCGCGCTATCTCACGGAAATCCGCAAGTTTCCGATGCTGGCAAAGGACGAAGAGTTCATGCTGGCCAAGCGCTGGACCGAGCATCAGGACCCGGAAGCCGCCCACCGCCTCGTGACCTCGCACCTTCGTCTCGTGGCCAAGATCGCCATGGGGTATCGCGGCTACGGCCTGCCGATCGGCGAAGTGATCTCGGAGGGCAACGTCGGCCTGATGCAGGCCGTGAAGAAATTTGATCCGGACAAGGGTTTCCGCCTGGCCACCTATGCCATGTGGTGGATTCGCGCCTCGATCCAGGAATACATCCTGCGCAGCTGGTCGCTCGTGAAGATGGGCACGACCGCCGCGCAGAAGAAGCTGTTCTTCAACCTTCGCAAGGCCAAGAGCCAGATTTCGGCCTTCGAGGAAGGCGACCTGCACCCCGATCACGTCGAGATCATCGCCACCAAGCTGGGCGTGACCAACGAGGACGTCATCAGCATGAACCGTCGTCTCGGCGGCGACTCCTCGCTGAACGCGCCCATCCGGTCGGACGGCGAAAGCGAGTGGCAGGACTGGCTGGCGGATGACACGGCGGTCTCGCAAGAGACGGCGCTGGCGGAGAGTGAGGAGAAGTCGCTTCGCATGGGCCTGCTGCAGGAAGCCATGCAGGAACTGACCGACCGCGAGAAACACATCCTGACCGAACGCCGCCTCAAGGACGACCCGGTCACGCTGGAGGAACTCGCCGGTGAGTATGGCGTCAGCCGCGAACGCGTTCGCCAGATCGAGGTGCGCGCCTTTGAGAAGCTGCAGAAGGCCATGCGCGCCGCGGCTGAAGAGCGGAATCTCGTCAACGCCTGATCCGCGGATTCGCGATCAAGAACTAAAGAAGGCGGGCTGGTTCAGCCCGCCTTTTTCATGGGCTCGGCCTGATGCATGGCCAGCAGGGCGCCGATCGGCGCGGACAGGGTTTCCTTGCTGCCGGGGCCAGAGGCTAGGCTGACTTCCAGAGCGCCCACCGCCACGACAAGTCGCGTGTCCGCCAGCTTCATCGCGACCGCCTTCAACGCGCCCGCCTGTTCGCGGATGGCCCGCACGGCCTGCATCGGGTCCTGATCGAACTGGTTCAGCGCCGAGGCCAGGATTCGCATCGCCTGATCCTTGGCTGCGTCGATGGCGGCCGCGCCAGTGGTGCCGCGATCTCCCTTGCGCTTGGCCGGACCAGTGTATTCGCCAGAGTTGAAACGTCGCCGGTCCGGGCCGACATAGCCAACGGCCTCGATCCAGTCGCGGGGCTTCAGGGCGACGTTCTCGACCCGTTTCAGCAGGTCGCCGCTGGTAAAAGGCTTGCGCAGGAACTCATGCACGCCGGAGTCCCGGGCGCCGAGTATGGTGGTGGCTGTGGCCTCCGCCGTCACCATGATGATCGGCGCGCGGCGGCAATCCATGTCAGAGCGACGAATGCGGCGCGACAGGCTTTCGCCGTCCAGACCCGGACCGGTGCGTTCCGTGAACACGATCCCCGGTTCCAAGGCCGCGGCAGCCTTCAGAGCGCGCGCATCATCGGATTCGACGATGATATCGCGCGCGCCCAACGCCTTGACGATATCCGTCAGCAGCCGCGCGGCATGCGGGTTGGGGTCCACGATCAGGACACGCTTCGTCACCGGCTCTATCCGGGCGAGGATGCGACGATCAATAGCGAACAAGGGCGAAACTCCTCAGGTCCGCCCGGTATGACTGGTCAGTGTTAAATAGCGTTGAACGCTAAGGGCTTCCACCTAACCCAGGAAAGGATCGCGCATCAGGATGGTGTCATCCCGCTCCGGGCTGGTCGACAGCAGGGCGACGGGGGCGCCGATCAGTTCCTCGATACGACGGACGTATTTGATCGCATTGGCGTTGATGTCCTTGAAGCTGCGGACCCCGACCGTGCTTTCGCTCCAGCCTTCCAGTTCCTCAAACACAGGCTCGGCGGCGGCCTGATCCTTCAGGCTGGAGGGCAGGTAGTCCAGAACCTCCCCGTTGACCCGGTAGCCGACGCAGATCTTCAGCGTCTCCAGCCCGTCCAGAACGTCCAGCTTGGTCAGGGCGATGCCGTCGATGCCGTTTATCGCCACGGACTGACGCACCAGAACGGCGTCAAACCAGCCGCAGCGACGGGCGCGTCCTGTGTTCACACCGACTTCCCGGCCGACGGTCGCCAGATGCTCGCCGACGGCGTCATTGAGCTCGCAGGCGAACGGCCCCTCACCTACGCGCGTTGTGTAGGCCTTCACGATGCCGAGCACATAGCCGACGCCGCGCGGACCGATGCCCGAACCGGCTGCGGCCTGTCCCGCTACGGTATTGGAGCTGGTCACATACGGATAGGTGCCGTGGTCGACGTCGAGGAAAGCGCCTTGAGC
Organism: Brevundimonas sp. AVps31; assembly: GCF_058681355.1. NCBI lineage: Bacteria > Pseudomonadati > Pseudomonadota > Alphaproteobacteria > Caulobacterales > Caulobacteraceae > Brevundimonas > Brevundimonas sp. AVps31. The sequence continues at coordinate 419,841 of NZ_CM178736.1, forward strand.
GCCCTCGAACAGCACGCGTTTGCCGGTCTTCTGCGCCTGGTCAAGCACGCGCCAGGCGGCCTTCACGTAAGGCAGAATCTTCGGCGCGATCTCTAGCAGTTGGCTCAACAGGATTTCAGGATCGATCGGCTCCAGCCCCAGACCCGCGCGCAGCGGGTCGTGGTGCGAGCGCAGGCGCTCGATCTTGACCTTCAGGTCATCGACATTGGCCAGATCGCAAACCCGAATGGCGCGACGGCCCACCTTGTCTTCATAGGCCGGCCCGATGCCGCGGCCGGTCGTGCCGATCTTGGCCCCCGGCGCGCTGGCGGCCGCCTCGCGCGCCACGTCCAGCGCCGGATGGATCGGCAGGATCAGGCAGGCGTTGTCCGCGACCGTCAGGATGTCCGGGGTGATGGCCACGCCCTGGGCCTGGATCTTCTCGATCTCGCCGACCAGATGCCAGGGATCGACGACGACGCCGTTCCCGATGATCGACGGCTTGCCTTGCACCACGCCGGACGGCAGCAAAGCCAGCTTGTAGACCTTGCCGTCAACGACCAGCGTATGGCCGGCGTTATGACCGCCCTGGAACCGAACAACCATGTCGGCGCGGTTCGACAGCCAGTCGACGATCTTGCCCTTGCCCTCGTCACCCCATTGGGCGCCGACCACTGCAACATTCGCCAAGGTTCACTCTCCGCCGATCCGGTTTCCGGAATGCGGGCGCAGCCTATAGCCGGGGAATCGGGCGGTGTCCCGTCAGTCGGCGGAATATTCCGCCATTGCCGTCGCGAAGGCCCAATCCAGCCAAGGCGTCAGGGCTTCAATATCGGCCACATCGACGGTGCAGCCGCACCAGATTCGCAGGCCGGCCGGGGCATTGCGATGCCCCTCGATGTCAAAGGCCGCCCCTTCGTCCTCGACCAGCGCCTTCATCCGGGTCACGAGGTCGCGCCGCGCTTTGTCATCCATGGCGTCAACCCGTGGATCGACGAACTTCAGACAGACGGACGTTGTTGAGCGGACCTCGGGGGTTTCGGCCAGATATTCGACCCACGGCGTCTTCGAGACCCACTGATCCAGCACGGCCGCATTGGCCTGCGTCCGCGCGATCAGCGCATCCAGACCGCCGATCGAAAGACCCCACTCGACCCCGTCGATCCAGTCTTCCAGCGTCCAGACCGAGAAGGTGTTCACCATCGACCCGGTCGCCAGCAGGCGGTCAAACCCCTTGTTATCGCGCAGACGCAGGACCTTGGGCACCGGGCGCGGCGGCTCGTAGTGATCCAGTCGCTCTACCGCGCGTGGCGACAAGGCCGCGACGCCCAGTCCCGCTTCTCCCCCCAGCGCCTTCTGGAAGCTGAAGGTCACAACATCTAGCTTCTCGAACGGCAGCGGCATGGCGAAAGCCGCCGAGGTGGCGTCGCAGATCACGATCCCTTCGCGCCTGGTCGCCAGCCAATCCGCCCCCGGCGCCTTTACGCCCGAGGTGGTGCCGTTCCAGGGAAAGACCAAGTCCTTCTTCGGATCGACCTTCGAGACGTCCGGAAATTCCCCCCACGGCGCCGTCAGAACCTCGGGCTCCAGCTTCAGGTGCGTCTTCGCATCCGTCGCCCAGACCTTGCCGAAATTTTCAAAGGCCAGAACCTGGACGGGCCGCTCGCCGAGCATCGACCACATGGCCGCTTCCACCGCGCCCGTGTCGGAGCCCGGGACATAGACGAGCACCCAGTCCGCCGGAACCTGGAGAAGGTCTCGCGTCAGCTTCAGGCCATGGGCGAACCGCGCCACCACTTCCGGCGCCCGGATGCCTCGTCCCAGCAGGTCGTGCGGGATCGCCTGCGACGACCACCCGGGCCGTTTGGCGGTCGGACCTGAGGAAAACCACGGGCGGGCAGGCTTGGCGTTAGGCTTGTTGTTCATCCCGACCTAGTCCCGGAACGGCCGGATCGGCCCCTCATCCCGCGCCTTTTGCGCCAGCCTGGTCAGCGCCTCATCGCCTTCGGGCAATATAATCATCAGCTTGGCCAGCAGGTCGCCCCGTTTGCCATTGGCGAAGGCGCCCCGACCTTTCAGACGCAGAACCTTGCCGGAGCTGGAGCCCGCCGGAATGGTCATGCTGACCGTGCCTTCCGGCGTCCTCAAGGGCACCTTGCCGCCGAGTACGGCATCATACAGCGGCACCGGCTGATCCATCGTGAGGTCTGAGCCATCGCGCGTAAAGACGGGATGCGGCGCCAGCTTCAGTTCGATAAGCGCATCGCCGCTCTCGCCACCGCGACCCGGCATGCCCTGCCCCTTGAGACGAATGGTCTGGCCATCACCGGCGCCCTTCGGAATGGCGACGTCCAGCGTGCGGCCGTCCGAAAACTGGATACGCCGCGTGGCGCCTGAAATGGAGTCCTCGAGACTGATCTCGAGAGTCGCCCGAACATCCTGCCCCTTTGCCGGCGCAGCGCTACGCGCACCGGGACGGGCGCCGCCGCTGAACATGCCGCCGAAGATTTCGTCCAGGTCGATGTTTTCGAAACCGCCGCGCGCGCCGCCGCTCTGGCCGAAGGGACCTTGGCCGAAGCCGCCGCCGGGGCCGCGCCCACCGCCCGCGCCGCTCCCGCCGAAACCGCGGAACTGCTCGCGTCCGTCCGCGTCGATCTCACCCCGGTCAAACTTGGCGCGCTTGTCCTTGTCGCCGACGATATCGAAGGCCGCCGTCACGCGCTTGAAGCGCTCGTCCGCTTCCTTGTTGCCCGGGTTCTTGTCGGGATGAAGCTCCTTGGCGAGCTTGCGGAACGCCTTCTTGACCTCGTCCTGGCTCGCGCCCCGGGCCACGCCCAGTTCCTTGTAGGGATCGCCCGCCACGTTCTGGTCCGCTCCTGCTTTAGCTGCCGAGCATTTCAGTTAGGCCATCCGGCGGATTCCGCAAACCTCATCCAACGTTTCCAGGACCGATTTGCAAGGTTACGCCTGCGGACTGCCCCCATCCGTAACGATCACCCCATTGCGCGACCTCCGCGATGACGTCTCCGGCCAAACCCTCCGGGAAGTCGGTCGCGACATCGGCGGCGGAATAGGAGGCCCTGCAATCATCGGCATCCAGGACGCGGACTGCGAACCCTTCGTGGAGGATGCGGACCCGGAACCGTACCGGTGCGACGGGATCTTCCTCGTCCCAGACATCGCCGCCAATGTTCGACCGGGCAATCCAGCAGAAATCATAACGGCCGTCGTTCCGCTTCCCGACCCGCAGATGCGCCGGGCTCCAGGGACGGTAGTGTGCACCCGTGGCCGTCCACTCCAGATCCGCGACGCGCGCTCCGCCCGACAGCCCGGTCGGCCCTGCCCGCCAGATCAGGGGCAGGCCGCGCTCCGCCGGTGACGACGACGCACGCAGGGGCTCGTCGAGAAACACCACGACGGCTCCCGCCGTACTTCCGGCCCGCATGGCGGCCTCGGTGCCCTGCTGCCCCCGAAGCAATCCGGACAGCCGCCAGACATTACTCCCGACAAGCTCAGCACGACGGAACTGGATCACTTCCCAGCCCGCCACGGTCTCGACCGCCAGGGCGTTGCCGCCCGCAAGCACCCCCGGAACACTTTGGCTCGTCGGGGGCGCGCCCTCGACACGAACCATCAGGCTGTTCACCTGGTCCCAACGATGTCGCGGCCCGGCCTGAAGAGACGCCGTCAGCGTCGCCACCGTTGTGGAACGGACGGCATCAGCTCGAACAGTCAGGGCGTCCGGGGAGGGACCTGCTCGCACCTGCATCGCTGTCCACGGATGTCCTGCCACGACGGCCAACGGTCGCCCGTCGTCCTCGGAGCCCGGCAGCGGAGGAAGGTCGATCATCCTGAAGAACGGCGCGCCGGCGATTTCGCCGCCCGGTGCAGGCGTCGGGAGGTCATCCTCTGCAACGAGCGACACGACATTCCGGGGCTCAAGCGTCGCGACCGCCTGTTCAGCAAACTCAAGGCCGGTCACGCACCACTCACCGGCCAGATGATCGACGGTAACGCAGTCGCCCGGCTCCAGCGTCAATCCCTGCACCGGGCCGAGGGTTACGGTCGCGCGCTGGCCGGCGCCCGCCTTGAGCACGCGTGCCGCCGCCGCTTTCGCTACTCCCGGGCCGCACACCGCAGGCAGATCCAGATCTATCGTTCCGCCGTCCCCTGCCTGACGCACCAGCGCCGATCCGGTCTGGTAGTCCCTGGCGCCGTCGATGAACCGCACGCGTGCGGTGACGGGACGCGCATCCAGTTGACGGTCCGTGCGCACGGCCTGTCCGTCGTCAGCCAGAGCCATCGCATCAGTCGACAGTACGAACGTCGGCTCGGGATCACCAAGGACCGCGACGCCCCCGCCGCGTTCCGTCATCCGCAACCCCAAACCCGCCAGCAGGGGCGCCAAGGCGTCGCGCGTCGGCATGGGGCGATCAATGACATAGCCCTGCACTTCGCCTTCGAAAGCGCCGATCTCGAACGCTTCAACACCGCCGCGCCGCAGGATGGCGGCGATCAAATCCCGCGTCTCGCCATCCAGTCTTCCGTTCAACCAGTGTCCGCAACGCCAGGCTTCGGCATCAGCCCAGACGTCGCTGAACGCCGGAAAGTCCGGCCACGGTCGCGCGTCCCAGCACCAGACGTCGGCCGCGTCCAGCATCGGCCCACCGTAGACGGCGGAGATGGGGTTGTTCGTTTCAAAATGTTCCAGCACCGCGTCCAGTGCGCGCCGCTGCATCCGGTCATCGCGTACGCCACTGGAAAACGGGGGCAACCCGCTCTCGGCGCTCTTGGGATCCAGGAACAGATTGGGCGCATTCGCGCCCCGGTCGACGGCCGCGCAGCCGAACTCGGTCAGCCTCACGGGCTTCATTCCCGGGATCCAGGACGTCGGCTGGCTGCTCCGTTCACCGCCGACCCGCTCATGGTGCGGAAGGCTCCACCACCCCACCAAATCCTTCACACGATAGATCCAGTCCTCGCCATGAGCGCTGTCGACGATCGGCGTCCGTGTCTGGGCGAGACGGTCCGCTTCACTGGCATAGAACCACTCGAAGCCCTCGCCACCGGCGACCTGCGACGCCAAGTACCCGGGATCGGTCGGACCGGCCCAGATGTCGCTGTCCAGGCCGCCGCCGTCCGCCCGCCAATCGCCCAGTGGCGGATACCAGTCGATGCCGACGTAATCGATGTTCGCATCCGACCACAGGGGATCCAGATGGAACCTGACCTCCTCATCCTGGCGCAGGCCCGCATACTCGGACCAGTCCGCCGCATAGGACAGCTTCACGTCCGGCCCGACGACGGCGCGGCATTCGGCGGCGAGCGCGCGAAAGGCGGCCACAGCCGGAAAGCCGCCGGCCTGATCGCGCGTCAAGTTCAGTCCACGCATCTCCGAACCGATCAGCAGCCCATCGGCGCCGGTCTCCGCCACCAGGGCGGCATAGTGCAGCGCCAGACGTCGCAGCCCCCATCCGGCGGCGCTTCCGAACACGGCGCCCACATCCGCGTCAGCCCTCTCGCCATCCCGGCCCCGAAGCCGTCCGCGCCAGGGATAGGGCGGCTGTGCGCCCATGCCGTCCGGATCAGGCAGGCCATTATCGACCGGCACGTCCATGAAAACGAACGGATACAGCGTGACTTCCAGCCCCCGACGCTTCAGCTCGGCGATCGCCTGCCGCACACTGTCGTCCGACGGCGTTCCTCCATAGGCCGGGCCGCCGCCGGAGCCGGAGATCAGATGCGCTTCGCTCCGATCCAGCCCCGCCACGGACCAGGTCAGCGGCGCGGTCGGCTTCCCGGCGCGGTCCACACCGGGACGGATGCGGCAATGGTCGGCGCGCAGATCATCTCCGAACCAGCCGATGACCAGACTGACCCGTTTCAGGTTCGGCGCCTGGGCCTGCAGCAGGTCGAGCGACTTCAGGATATCTGGCCGACCACCCCCGCCATGCACATTCTCGGGCATGGTCCGGGTCAGACCTTCCCGCCGCATGACCGGCTCGGTCGCCAAGGTGAACTCACCCGCGCCCGGTATCAGGCATACACCTTCCAGCCGGTCTTCAAGACGGTACGTATCCCCCCTTGAACGTCGAAAGACCTCGAAGGCCAGTTGCGGGACGCGATTGCCATAAGGGCCGAGCGGAAGGTCCTCGAACACGACATAGGCCGTGCCACGGTAAGCGGGCGCCTCGCCTTCCACGGCTTCGATCAACGGATCCGGCGCCTGTGTCTCACCACCCTCGTGGACCCGCAGCGTGACTCCCGACAGATCCATTGGCTGGCCGTCCGCCCAAATCCGTCCGATGCCGTCGATCCGGCCCTCGCAAAGCGCAACCGCGAAGCTGAGCGAGTATCCGAACTCGACCGTTCGCGGACTGCTTTTTCCCGCCGATGTCGTTCGCCGATCCTCCCGAAAGCGAGCGGCCCAGATCACCTGCCCGGTCACCCGCGCGCGTCCCAGCACGCAGGCCATCGGCGCGCCCTCGGCGGTTCCCTGCAGCTTCAGTCCATCCAGCCTCGGTCCGCGCTGACGCGCGGGCTCGAGGCTCGAGATCACCGCCTGATCAATGCCTCGGCCGATCATGCTGCCGATCATTGCGCCGGGTGCGCCGCCCACAGCCTGGCCGATCCCACTCAGCACCACCTGCGCCATGCGCGTTCTCCTCAGTCTTCCGCTGTCGTGCCGGGCCAGGCGAACGCCGCCACCAGCCGTGCGCGCCACCAGCGCCCCATCCAGCTCTCGACGACGCATCGTCCCCAGTAGGCGTGGATCATCCGCCCCTCGCCCCCGGCCTCGCTCAGAACGGCGCAGTGTTTGGCGGCCGCCCCGGAGACCATGCGGAACAGCAGCACATCACCGGCCTTCGCCTCGGCGACCGGGATTTCCACCAGCCACCGGCGCGCGGCCGCCCAGAGCGTCTCTTCGCCGCCCGCCTCGGCCCAGTCCGAACCGTAGGCCGGCGGAGGCTCCGGCTCTTCGCCCAGCATTTCGCGCCACAGCCCCCGGACAAGGCCCAGGCAGTCCGCGCCTTCGCCCTTCACGCTGGCCTGATGTCGATAGGGTGTTCCGATCCAGTCGCGCGCCGCCGCCAGAACCCGGGTCCTCACCGCCGGCTCCCGCCGTCGTTCCGGCCGCTGGCCGCCGGGACTACGGTCAGGAAGTCGTCACCGGGGATGTCAGGGAAGCCTCGAAACCGCGCGCCGTTGTTGAACCGCTCGACGCAGGTGGTCCAGCGTCGGTCGCAGGTCAGGCCGGGATAGGCCGAACGCTCGACGCCGCAGCGTGCGTCCCCCAGCTCCGCTTCGCAATCGCGCCCGAAGGTGCGGCCGACCACCCTGTCCAGCGCGGCCAGAGGTCCCTCGATGTCTGCGACGAAGCCAAGCCCTTCACGACGGACCCGCGCCACACCGCCGCGCCAGAGAAGCAGTTTCAGATCGGGTCTCGCCCAGTCGATCCGCCACAGCTGGACCCGCGCGCCATCGTAGATCCCGGCGTCGATATCGTCCGGGGTGATCCCATCGTCATCCAGGCCGCCGGCGACCGACAATCCACCAACATCCCCGGTCCGGGCCTCGCTCGCCCCACCGGTCCAGCCACTGCCCGCCCGACAGCATGCGCCGTCCACGACCAGATCACGATCGTGGTCCGTGAACCCCAGCGTGACGCCATCCAGACGCGTGAGCAGCCAGACATGACACAGCGTCGCCGCCCCGCTTTCGATGCGGGCGGCCATCTCCCCCGGAATCTGGCGCATGCTTCAGATCCTGATCTCGATAAGCGGCACCGCCGCCATTCGCCCGGCCTCGAAGCTCTCGAGCGTCACTTCGATGCGATCGGAATCGAATCTCACCGGCGTATCGAACTCGAACCCTGCCGAGATCCGCGCGCCCGGGGCGGGCGCGGTTTGCAGCATCACCTCTCCCGTCGCACTGTCGACGCTGAAAGCCGTTGTCTCGATGCCGTCGATGGCCAGACGCACCGTCCCCTCCACAGGCTTCCGAACGATGCGCCTCCAGGCGTCGGCGCCCTCGCCATAGATCTTGCCCAGTGCGAACACCGTACGCGCGCCATCTCCTGCGCCGAGCACCTGATCGCCCGGCCCGACCGCAGACCCCGGCGCGCAGGATTTGAAATCCGCGAAGTCCCGGAACCGAAATCCGAACAGGCGCCCCCGGCGCGCCTCGAAGAAGGCGGTCAGCGTCGCCATGTCATCCAGGGACCTCAGGTTCGCGCCGATCAGATAGCGCCGCCGTCCATCGGCCCAGGGCGTCGAGCGGCGCTCGTATCCCGAGCCGAGGGTGACCACCTCCGTCCGGCGCTCCACGCCGCCGGTCGATCCGAACGCCAGACGCGCCGGCAGGCTCACGTCATGAAACGCCATCAGCCTCTCCTCGCCCCCAGAGCCACCGCCCGGGCCAGCATTTGCGCGATCTGCGCCTCGGACCTCAGCAAGGCCGGCGCGCCGCCGTCGATACGGACATTCACGGTCACGCCTCCGCCGCCGGTGGGTTCGACGACCCCCGGCCCGGAGGGCCGGAACACTTCCGGTCCCCGCTCACCGACGAGGTAAGCGCCGCCGCCCGCGACCACCCCGCCGTCCGCGCGACTGCCGGAAAACATGTTCCCGACCGCGCTGGCGATGGCGTTCGACAGTCCGCCTGAAGTCCCTGCGCCTGCACCGCCCGCGCTGTTCACCGCCGCCAGAACAGCGCGCGCCAGCTCGGCCATCGTGATCTCGCCGTCGGCGGCGGCCCGCCCCAGCGAACGCGCGAGGCCCTCCGCCGCTCGACCGAAAGAGTCCTCGATAGACGCTGCCGCCCGCTCCGCCGGTTCCCGCAAACTTTCCAGCGCAGCAGCGGCTTCAGCTACCCGCTGGGGCACGGAATCCAGCCCCTCTGGTTTGAAGGTCTCACTCATCCGGCCACGCCTCCGTCAATCGTTCGAATGCATCCCGTCCCATCGGTTCAGGCCCACCCGGTGGCTTCGTCAGCATCCGCCATTCCCTCAGGGACAGCGCCCAGAAGGCCGCCGGCGGGACGCCCGCCCCCAGGGCGAGGCGCAGCATGCCGCTCCAGGGCGTTTTCATTCCGTCGCCGCGGCGAACCCTCGGGCCACAGCCTCCGCCGCATCTCTCGGGTTGATGGAAGCCTCGCGGACCCGGTCCGCCAGCGCGACTTCACCCCCGCCGCGCAGCAGGGCCGCCAGCACGACGATCAAATCGCGCGCCGAGAGCGCCCGCATTCGCTCGGCCAGCCCATCCAGCCCCTCGATTCCCAGACCCGTCTCGATCTCGGCCAGCGCGCCCAGCGTCAGGCACAGACACCGGTCTTCGCCGCCCAGCCGCGCGCTCACCTCGCCCCGGACCCCGTTCATCACAGCGCCTCGAAAGTGATCTCGCCGGCGCTGGCCAGGCTGATTGCGAACGTCGCCTCCCCCTCATGCTCGCCGGCGTACTCCAGCGCGGCGACCAGAAACGGCCCTTCCAGCTGCCCGAAGTCGGGCACGATCAGCCGCCATGTTTTCGCGGCCTGACTGAAGAAGGCTTCACGGATCAGGGCATCGGACGCCGCGTCCCGGAATATGCCTTGGCCGTTCACCGCCGCCGACCGCACGCCCGCGCCGGAGAGCAGTTCCCGCCATCGCCCGGCGCTGTCCCCATCGGTGGCGTCCACGGTCCGGGCGTTCAAGGCGATGGTGCGGGCCCTCAGTCCCGCCACGGTGACAAAGCCGCCCTCCTGTTCGATCTTCAGCAGGATGTCCTTGCCGCGTTGCGCGCTCATGGGAATCTCCGTCGGTTCAGATGTCTTCGGTCACGGCCCGCACGCGCAGGACCGCATAGGTTCGAAAGCCGGTGGGAGAGCGCCAGACGTCGGTGAAGCGGACGCCCAGGCTGATTGTCTTCACCCCGTCGGCCTCCAGCGCCGCATCGGTCAGTCGCAAACGGATCGCCGCCATGGCGGCCTTCGCCTCCTCCGCGCCGCGGAAGCTGGAGACGATGGTGAGGGTCAGCAGATGCTCGACTCCGCCACCTTCCGCGGCCAAGGGTCGGCTCTCGCTTCGCCCGATCAACAGGTGCGGATAGGCGGGCGACGACGGCGCCGTATCCCATATCCGGTCCCCCAGCAGGGCCAGGCTCGCCGGGTCGCTTTTCAGATGCGCGATCAACGCTTTTTGCAGCGCCAGTTCGTGGCTCATCGCGTTCGCTCCAGGTTGAGCAGGGCGCGCCCGCCGATGGTCTCTCCAGAGATGACCCGCCAGTCCGCGCCGTCGAACCGCAACATCCGTCCGCTCACCAGCCGGGCGTCCGGGCGGGTTTCCGCCGCCAGTGTCTCGGCCACGGCTTCGGTCCCGGCTTCTCCGCGCGCGCGCCGCCGGGCCAGCCCGACTTTCAGCCAGGCGTGTCCGAGCGGTTCGTAGCTCGCGCTCCGCCCGCCGTAGGGCGTCTCGGCTTCAGTCACTTCAAACAGCTGGGCCAGCAGCGCCCTGCGCCGCGCCGTCACAGCCTCACCACCCGGTAGGGCGCCAGCCAGGCATCGACCGGTTGAAGGGCCAGGTCGCTCTCCCCGCGCTCGTACGCACTCAGGGTCAGCATCAGGATCGCCAGCCGCAGCGGCGCAGGTGAGGTCGAGGTGAGGCCCAGCCCCACATCTCCCTCCACCCGCGCCTTCGCGGCGTCGATCAGCGTCTGGATCAGCTCGTCCTCCGCGCCATGTTCGACGCGCAGGAACAGCTTCGCCTCGGTGAGGGACACCGGTGCGGTCATGGGAACCTCGATTGTCTGGAGGAGTGACAGCAGGCCGCCATGCGCGGCCCGCCGTCCGGTCAGTCAGGTCGCGCTGAACTTCATCACCTTGATCGCGTCGAAGTCCTGCACCCCGCCGCCGACCCGCCGGGTCGTGTAGAAGAGGACGTAGGGCTTGGCCGAGTACGGATCCCGGAGCACCCGCACACCGGCGCGGTCCACGATCAGATACCCGCGTCGGAAGTCGCCGAAGGCGATGGCCGGGGCATTGGCCGCGATGTTGGGCATCGTCTCGATCTCGCTGACCGCATAACCGAGCAGCGAGGCCGTCTCACCGGCCCGTTGGGCCGGCTGCCAGATATAGTTCCCGTCGGCGTCCTTGAACTTGCGCACCGCCGAGACCGTGCGCCGGTTCATGACGAAGCGCGCATTGGGCCGGTACTGGGCCTTGGGCGCATAGATCAGATCGATCAGTCGATCCGTGGGACTGCCGGATGCGAAACCGCCCGCGGCGCCGGACGCGATATAGCCGATCTCGCCCCAGTCCTGATCCGCGTCGGCGACGATGTCATAGTCCAGGAAGCCGCGCGGCTTGTTGGTCCCGTCGCCGTTGACGAAAGCCTGGGTTTCCTGCGCCGCGAACGCGTCCTCCACCTCGGCCGCCAGCCATTCGTCCAGATCGACCAGGGCGTCGTCCAGCAAGGACTGGGTCGCCGCCGGGCAGGCGTAGAGATCAGCCGCCGGAAACTCCAGCAGGGACAGGGTGGCCGGGTCCGTCTCCGGCCGCGCCGCCGTCTCCGCCACCCAGCCCGAGCCGACCCCGGCGATCGAGACCGGCTTGCGGAACACGCCCGCCTGCACCGTTCGCACCGTCGCGATCTCGCGCATCGGCGAACCGGCCATCAGACGTCGCTCGATAGCGCGCTCGGTCTGCTCGGGCGCCACATAGCCGGCTGAGTTCGACGCCGACGACAGACCCGCCTTCAACTCCAGCCCGAATGACGCCCCGGCACGGAGATAGCCGTCGAACGCCGCCTTCGCCTCGGGCGCGTCCGCCGTCTTCGGCTCCGCGCCAAGCGGTGGACGACGGGCCTCGCTGACGACGCGATCCAGTCGCGCCTGTGCGCTGGCCACCGCCTGGTCGATACGCGCGACCTTTTCTTCCAGCAGCGTATCCGCCGACGCCTTGCGTTCGATCTCGCCCAGTCGCGCGTCATTGGCGCCTTTGAACGCCTCGAACGCCGCCATCATTTCGTGCATGGCGGCGCGGGCCTCCGGCGTCGCCGAGGCCTGTTTGGTCTCTTTCATCTCATCTCCGATGTTAAGAACCGCGGATCGCGGTTAGGGTCAGGGCGTGGATCGCCCTGAAACTCTGTCTGCCGTCGGCGCGTACCGGACCTTTGCGGAGACCTGGCGTTGAGCAACTACACCCGCCTCGAACGGACGCTGATGGTCGCGCTTGCCCACGACCTGCGCGGCGCGGTTCCGGACCTTTCCGCCCAGTTCGAGCAAAGCCGTCCCAGTCAGCGCCGCAACTCCGGTTTCGGCCTGTTCACCGAGATGATCGTGGACCAAACCCGCTGGACGCCGATCTCCGGCCCGACCGGCGATCTCGGCACGGTTCACGCCATGATCGGCAATCTTCCGGATCCGATCGCGTTCAAGGCTCGCGTTCGCAACGGCGTCCTGCTCGGCCTTCTGGGCGACAGCTACGGCCAGGACACCCGGGCCATCGACTTCACGACCGTCGCGTTCGACCAGGTCTTCACCGTCGATGCGCAGGGCCAGTCGATTCCCTTCGAGCCTGCGCGCCCAACGTCGCCCGGTCCGCTGCCGGACCTCCAGCGCCGCAACGATCCCCGGCCGCCCGCTCAAGCCGCCGAGCGGCCACCGCTCCGCAACGTCGGCGCCCTGCAGCGGGTACAAAAGGTCGATGCGCCGGCCCGGCACATGCCGCCGCCGCAGTCCCCGCCGTTCCCGAACACAATCCCGTCCCCCGGCGGCAAGCTCCCCACCGACGATGCTTCTCTCCTGATCGGTCTTTGGGTCCTGATCGGCGTGATCGCGATGATCGCAGTGACAGTCTTCGGGCTCCCTCTGGCGTTAGGCCTCTTCTTCAGCTTCCTGGCCGGCCGCGCTGTCAGGGACCCGAAAATCCTCGCCCGGGTCCGGAAGATCGTGGACGGCTGGCAATCCGGACTGTCTCCGAACTGAAGCGGATCACACCCGTGTCCGATACCGTGCTACGGGTTCCCCATGAGCGCTCCCGATGAAGACCAGACCTCGCCCGCACCTGCTGACGAGACGCCGATCCAGCGGGCGCTGCGGCTGAAGCAGGCGGCGATCAACGCCAAGCCCAAGCCGCCGAAAGGCGGTCGCTTCCAGCGCGAACAGGCCGCCCGCATCGCTACGGGCAAGTCCAAGCCCTGGATGAGCCGCTAGGGATCTGCCGTCGCGAACCGCGCGCCCGGCAACATCGGGAACGTCACGACGTTTCAGTGGCTGTTACACTTTGCGTGCGGATTGGCTGAAATGTCCGTCGGCGTGGTAGCGTCACCGGATGGAACAGCGCCTCGTACGTCCGCCATTCTGGCGTCTCGCACTGGCCTTCATCGTCGTGCCGGGCGCGGCCGCGTTGGCAATGGCGATCCAGCAACCGCTCTATGCCGGACTGCCCGACTTCTGGGACCGAGTGTTCCGAACAGCTTTGATCAACGCGGTCGTCGGCGCCTATCCGGCCGCTCTGCTCCTCGGCGTGCCCGCCTATCTCCTGTTCAGGAAGCGACTGCGTCCTACGGTTCTCAACTGCGCGGCGGTTGGCGCAGTGGTTGCGGCACTCCCTTGGCTTTTGTTGGGGCTGCTCTCGTCGCCTGACTACGCCTACAGCAATGGCCACATCACTCATCAGAACGGCCACATCACTCTTTGGGGCCTATTCGACCTTGCCGTCTTCACGGGCTGGATCGGTCTTCTTGGTGCAGGAGCCGGAGTGTTGTTCTGGCTTATTACCGTTCCGGGCGCACCCCGAACCGCGCTCCCGGCAAGGCTGGAAAAGTGACCAGCGACACCTCCCACAGCTCCACCCCGGTCAGCACCCGTAGCGCACCGTCACGCCGCGCCCTCACCGCTCGAAATCCGATCGACAGCGCGTCCATCGCTCCAGCCCTGGCCAGCGCTCCGGCGAACCGCGCCTCCGCGGACCAATCCATGATCCGCCCACTGACGAACAGGCCGCGTTCGTCCTCGGCTATCCGATCCCAGACCCCGACCACGGCCCGGCCCTCATGCTGGTGCAGCATGCGAACGCCTTCAGCGCCGGTCTTCGTCAGACTGTCCGCGAATGCGCCCCTATGGACCACGTCGCGGTTCAGGTCGGCCACGCCCCACAGCGACGCATAGCCCTCGATCCGCAGACCGGCCCGCGTCGCCACATCCGTCATCGCCCCGCCTCCAGCCGGTGCTCGATCCGATCCACGGCCGCCTGCGTCGCTTCGCCCAGCGCCTCCAGTCGGGCCAGTCGTTCGGCGACCAGCCTCTGCTCGGCGACCCGATCCTCCAGGGTGGCGATCCGCGCAGCCGCCCCGCCCGCCCAGACCAGTCCCCCGATCGTCTGCACCGCCAGGGCCGTGATCAGGGCGACCGGGATCTTCCGCGTCGTCTCCATCTCAGCCTCCCACACCGGCCATACGACGCCGCTCGTCGTCGGTGAGGAAAGCGGCGGCGCTCAGCCGGGACCACAGCGCTTCCCGCTCGGGCTGCAGCGCGGGCACGGCGTCCAGGTCCGGCTCGATCCGCACGCCGCTGAAGCGTCCGCCCAGCCAGCCGGTCAGCGCCCCCGCCGTCTTGCGCACCAGAGGCGACACCGTCCCGCGCCAGAAGGCCGTATTGGCCTCTCGGTAGTTGGCGTAGGTCGCGTCTCCGGGAATGCCCAGCAACTGCGGCGGCACGCCGAACGCCAGCGCGATCTCTCGCGCCGCCGCGTGTTTGCCGGCGATGAAGTCCATGTCCGCGGGCGTCCAGCTCAGCGGCTTCCACTCCAGCCCCCTTCCAGAACCAGAGGCCGACCGGCGTTGGCGATCCCGCTGTGCATGTCGTCGATCTGGTTTTTCAGCGCGGTGAACTGCTCATCCGTCAGTCGCTCGCCTTCCCGACCACCGAACACCAGCGCCCCCGACGGGCGCGCCGAATTGTCCAGCAGCGCCTTGTTCCACTGGCTCGAGGCGTTGTGCACATCGATCGAAAATGACGCGGCTTCCAGGGGCGAGAAGCCGTAGTGGTCGTCCAGCGGGTGAAACAGCTTCAGGTGCATCACCGGCATCCAGCCGTCCGCAGCCCGCGCCAGCGTCACCGCCCGGCCATTCAGTGTGTACTCATAGGCCTCCGGCCAGCCGCTACGCCCCGGCACGACCTTCATCCGGTCGGGACGCAGGGACCACAGTTCTTCCGGCCCCTCATCTCCCGACGCTTCGACATAGGCGTTCCCGGCCGTCTGCAGCGCGCCGTAAACGCCCTCCAGCCATTCGGCGCCAGACTGCTCCGGATTGGGCTTCGCCAACAGTTTGGCCAGCGGATGATCGTCGTTGCGCACGCCGTCCGAGAACACCGCGAACGGCGTCGCCGCCGCCGCTTCCGCGATCATCCGCACGCAGCGATAGGCGACCGGATTCTGTGTAAACCCCGACGCTGTCAGGCTGGCGTAGTCTCGCGGCGTCCACCGCGCCCGTCCGCCCGCACCCATCGCGATCAGCGCGCCGACCCGGCTGTCCTTCGTTTCAGGCGCGGAGACGCGCCGCCGGTCCCCGAAGGGCCGTCGCCAGTTCAGCATGATGATCTCCGTGGATCGGGACCGGGGCCGCGTCAGCCCTGCCGGTCTTTCCCGTCATGCCCAAAGTATGCGGCGCCAGTGACCGACCGTTGGAAGATTCCCGACTCTTTTTTACAAGCCGCTGAAAGACCCGGGAATTCGTTCACGAGTTCGGCTGAACTCAGCGAGGCGTCAGACGCCGCGTTCCTCGCGCCACTCCGGCGCCTCGAAGTCCAGCGCGTCCTCCGCCTCCTTCAACGCCAGTTCGGAGACGGTCTGCCCTTTCACCGACACGCCCGCCTCATGCACCGTCTCCCGGCTGCCGGAGATCAGATGGTGCCAAGACGCCAGGTTCCGTCCCTCGTGAATCCGGCGGTAGCCGCAGGACTTCGGCATCCATTCGAGCGCCTCGATATTCCAGGGCGTCAGCTTGATGCAGTCCGGCACGTGCTGCTTGCGGTTGGCGTAGTCCGAACAGGTGCAGCGCACCGGATCGAACAGCTTGCAGTGAACCCGCGTCGGGATCACCTCGCCCGTGTCCTCGTCCTCGAACCGGACAAGGCAGCACAGGCCACAGCCGTCGCACAGGCTTTCCCACTCCTCGCGGGTCATCTGCTCAAGGCGCTTGGTTTCCCAGAAGGCGGTCATCGGCGGCTCCATACGCCGATCAGTCCTCGATGTCGCCCACCCACTTCCCCGAAAGCCAAGGCCACGCTAGGAAAATGCGAGTGGCGTTCGGGGGATAGACGTGATCATCGGCATTGATCTGGGCACGACCAATAGCGCGGTCGGAGTCTTTCGCGACGGCAAGGCGGAGCTGATTCCGAACAGCCTCGGCCATGTCCTGACGCCATCCGCCGTCAGCCTCGACGAAACCACGGGCGACGTCCTCGTCGGCCTCGCCGCCCGCGAGCGTCAGTCGACGCATCCGGACCTCACCGCCACCGCCTTCAAACGCTATATGGGCGCCAACCGGAACACCCGGCTGGGGAAGAAGGACTTCAGCGCCGAAGAGCTGTCCGCCCTCGTCCTGGCCCGCCTGAAATCGGACGCCGAAGTTTATCTGGGCGAGCCGGTGACCGAAGCGGTCATCACCGTCCCGGCCTATTTCAACGACAAGCAGCGCAAGGCCACCCGCCGCGCCGGCGAGCTGGCGGGCCTCAAGGTCGAGCGCCTGCTGAACGAGCCCACCGCCGCCGCCCTGGCCTACGGGATCCACGAACTCGGCAACGAGAGCCGCTTCCTCGTCTTCGACCTCGGCGGCGGCACCTTCGACGTCTCGGTGCTCGAGATTTTCGAAGGCATCATCGAGGTCCGCGCCTCGACCGGCGACAACCGCCTCGGCGGAGAGGATTTCAACGATGTCCTGATCGAGGAATTCCGCCGCACCGCGGGCAAGGAGATCCCCGAAAAGGATCGGTCCGACACCACCCTTCGCGAACGGATCCGCGTCGCGGCCGAACGCGCCCGCCGCGCCCTGACCGAAAACCCTTCCACGACGATGTCCATTGTCTGGAAGGACAAGGCCATCGAGCGTCAGATCACCGCCGACGATTTCGAAACCCTGTGTACAGGCCTGCTGAACCGCCTGCGCGATCCCGTGTTGCGCTCGCTGCGGGACGCGGGCCTGCGCTCCGAGGACCTGTCCGAGATCATTCTGGTCGGCGGCTCGACGCGCATGCCGGTGGTGCGCAAGGCGATCACCCGCATGTTCGGCCGCTTCCCCGCAAACGCCGTCAATCCGGATGAAGCCGTCGCCATGGGCGCAGCCGTCCAGGCCGGGCTCAAGTCCCGCGACGTGGCGCTGAAGGAAGTCGTCATGACCGACGTCTGCCCCTACAGCCTTGGCGTCGAGGTCGCCGAACGCGGCCCGGGCAACCGCATCATCGACGGCATCTTCTCCCCGATCATCGAGCGGAACACCGTCATCCCCGCCAGCCGGGTCAACGACTATGTGCCGATGCAGGACAACCAGCGTGAGCTGGTTCTGCGCGTCTATCAGGGCGAGTCCCGCCACGTGATCGATAACGTCCGCCTGGGCGAGGTTCGCATTCCGCTGTCCGGCGGCCGGGCCGAAGACGGCGCCACCGATGTTCGTTTCACCTACGACATCAACGGACTGCTTGAGATCGATGTCACCGTCCGCAAGACCGGCGAGACCCGCCAGTTGACGATCTTCGACGACGACGTCGCCGCCGCCCCCGACTTTGAAAAGCGCCGGGCCGCCCTCGCCGCGCTCAAGCAGCATCCGCGCGATTCCGATGCGGTAAAGACGATCCTCGCGCGTGGCGCCCGCTGTTACGAAGATGCGCTCGGCGACGTCCGTCAGATGCTCGGCGACCAGATCACCCGCTTCCAGATGGTCGTCGAGGGCCAGGACCCACGCGAAATCCAGGCCGCCATCACCCAGATGACCGAAGTCCTGGACCGCTTCGAGGGCCAGACGTGGCTCTAGGCGGGTCAATCTGGACCACTCTCGGCATCGACCCGACCAATGAGGAGCGGGACATTCGGCGCGCCTATGCGCGTCGCCTGAAAGAGGTCCATCCCGAGGATGACGCCGCAGGGTTTCAGGCGCTGCGCGAGGCCTATGACAACGCCCTGAACCTTGCCCGGCGCGGATGGGCCGTTCCGCCGTCACGTAGGACGTCCGGAAGGAAGACCGAAACTCCGGTCGAAACTCCGGCGGACCAGCCTCTGTTCGACGCGCAAGACGACGGCGCGGGTTGGGACGACGGCGAGGATCGTCGCTGGGATCACGCCACACCCGACGCCGATACTGAGGGATGGGGCAGCCCGGATATACGCGGGTGGGACCAGCCTGCCCCTTCGCCCCGCCCGGCCCTGTCTCCCGAGGTTCAGGCGGAGCTGGAAGCGGAGCGCGCACGACAGGATGCGCACGACCAACTCCGTCGTCAGCTCTCCGACCTGCTATCCCGGCCCGGCGCGGGGGCGGACGACCTCACAAGCCTGTTGCTTCAGATCTTCCGTTCGCCTGCGATGGACTCGCTCCAGACCCACGCCGACACGGAGTACTGGCTGGCGCGCCTGCTCAGCCAGGGCAGCCCGGGCGCCGACGCGCTTCTCGAGCCCGCCATCCAGTTCTTCCGATGGGAAAACCAGCGGATCGGCATCGACATGTCGTATGCCGAGCCCGTGCTTCGCCGTCGCGACATCCGCCGCACGCTTGATCGTCTGTCTCGCCCCGGGACGCCCGGCTATGAAGCGTGGCGATCCCTCCGCACCAAACAGACCCTCTTCCGCCGGATCGCGGACCGGTTCGATCTGGACCTGGACCGGCAGGTCTCCGAACTGCTCCAGCGCATGCATCAGGACCTGTACGGTCTGGAGGCGCAACTGGACCCCGAGGCTGTGGCCACATGGCGAGCGCGCCTCGACCGGCCGCGCTTCCGCCCCGGCTTCCTGATCTTTCTGCTCATCGCCCCCCCGATCGTCGCGTTCCTGACAAGCGCCACAGGCCTCTTTGGTCCGATCAGGCCCGGCGTCGTTCTGGCGCTCTGGGGCCTCACTCTCGGCCTGTTCACCGGCTTGGGCGCCGCCTGGATACGGGGCGTTTCGGAACCGGCCATGCGCTGGCGCGCGGGCTATCCCTGGGACCAGCCCCTCTGGCGCCGTTTCGGCTGGGTCCCCGCGAGTCTTGGTCTGTTGACCGCTTCGCCCTTCGTTCCGCCGGGAAGTTGGCTCGGACTCCCCGTCGCCGTCCTCGGGGCGGTCATCGCGGGCTGGGCCAAGGTGGTCACCTCACACATTTCGCCGCGCCTGCCGCCATCGCGCTATCGGCTGGCGGAGTTTATCGGCGTCATCCCGCCATTCATCTTCGCCGCCGTCGTGCCCGGCGGATCGACAGCGATGATCGTCACCGTGTTGTTCGCCGCCTTCACCTTCCGCTTCGGCGGCCACGCCATCGCCGACGAATGGCTGGCCCTTTCCGAAGGCAATCGACGCAAGGTGTCGGGCGGGCTCATCGCGTCCTCTCTCGCCGTTGCGGGCGTCGCCGTAGCGGCGGCCATGGCCGGCCATATCCTCCTGATCGCCGGTCTCGTCAGTGCGTTGGCCTTTGCCGACCGCGCGCTTGCGACGGACCGGTTCGAGCCGATCCTGACCACCCGGCGCTACTGGCTGGTGTTCGGCGCGCTTCCGATGTTGCTGGGGACCGGTCTGCCGATCTGGCCAAACCCTGGCGTCGGCATGGCCGCCATGCTGGCCGTCTACCTCTGCATCGGCGGCCTCCTTACCGGCCTCGCCGGCGTGCTGCCGAACAGCTCGCCCCGCAAGAAGGCCAGAGGCGCCGGGCACCTGGCCTGACGACCAGGCCGGTCAGTGGCTGACCGACTTCGAGAACAGGTTGATGACCATCACCCCGGCCACGATCATCATCAGGCCGCTGATGGCCGGAAGGTCCAGCTTCTGCTTGAAAAACACCAGTCCGATCGTCGCGATCAGAACTACGCCCAGCCCGCTCCAGATCGCATAGGCCAGCCCGACCGGGATTTGCTTCAGGGCAATGGACAGCAGGTAGAAGGCCAGCCCGTAACAGACCGCCAGACCGATGGTGGGCCAAGGGCGTGTGAACTGTTGCGACATCTGCAACAGGGTCGTTCCTGCGACCTCCAGACAGATCGCGCCCAGCAGCGCCGCCCAGGTCAGCGGGCTCATGCCGCTTCCATCAGCACATGACCGGGCGTCAGCAGCGACAGCAGCGCCTGGCGCTGGGCCGGTGACACGTCGTGGACCGCGAACAGGTCGGACATCCACAAACCGTCCGCCACGAGACGTAACAACAGGGCGTCATCCGCCCCCACGGGGTCCGTGGGATCCTCCGCCTTGACGACTTCAATGGCGTTCGACCATCGGCTCCTCAGCGACGGTTCGATCGCGCAGGCGACGAGAATTGCGCGCCCGATGCTGGCGTCTTCGCTGGTGACGGCGTCATTGATGGTGACCCGCAGATAGGCCCTGGCATGACGCCCGTAGGGCTGCGGATCGCGCGCGGCCTCGGCCAGCACCGCCTCGCAGAACATCGCCCCGAGATGGTCCACAAGCCCTTCCAGAAGGGCCAGCTTGCTCGGGAAGTGGTGCAGGACCGCCCCCTTGCTGACGCTCGTCCGCGCGACAACCGCATCGATCGTAAAGCCCAGCGCGCCCTGCTCGGCGGCAACCTCCAACGCCTTGTCGATGATTTCAGCGCGGGTGGTTTCGGGCGCGCGACGGCGTTTGGTCGTATCCATCCTGCTCACATACCGGCTGGACGGTATGAGTCAATTTGAGTTCCACGTGGCGATGCGCCGCCCCCTCCTCTATATGGCCCGCCATGGCTGCCCGTCCCCCCCTCGTCGCCCTCAAGGATGTCCGTCTCCAGGACGGTCAACGCCCGCTGTTCGACGGAGTCGATGTCGGCGTCGAACCGCGCAGCCGCGCGGCCCTCGTCGGCCGCAACGGCGCCGGCAAGTCCACCCTGATGAAGGTCGTCATGGGGCTGATCGAGCCCGACAGCGGCGATCGTTCGGTTCAATCCGCCACCCGGTTCGCCTATGTCCCGCAGGAGCCGGACATCAAGGGCGACACCCTGCTCGACTACGCCACGTCCGGAGAGGCCGAAAGCTGGACCGCCGAATCCTGGCTGGCGACCTTTGGCCTGGATCCCGCCAAGTCCACGCAGGGCCTGTCCGGGGGCGAGACCCGTCGCGCCGCCCTTGCCAAGGCCTTCGCCGAGGAGCCCGACCTGCTGCTGCTGGACGAGCCGACCAACCACCTCGACATCCTCGCCATCGAACTGCTCGAGAACGAACTGCTCTCGGCCCGCTTCGCCCTGCTGGTCGTCAGCCACGACCGCGCCTTCCTGAACCGCGTCACCAATACGGTCCACTGGCTTGAGAACCGTCGCGTCCGCACCCTGAACAAGGGCTTCGTCGAGTTCGACGAATGGGCGACCAAGGTCACCGAGGAAGAAGCCGAGTCCCTGCGTCGCCTGACCAAGACCATCGAGCGCGAAACCGCCACCTTCTACAGCTCCATCACCGCTCGCCGCAGCCGCAACGAGGGCCGCGCCCGCTCGCTGAACGCCCTGCGCGCCGAACGCGCCGAGAAGATGAAGGACAGCCCGCGCGAGCTCTATCTCGGCGTCGATTCCGGCGTCACGTCGGGCAAGCTGGTCGCCGAGATCAAGGGCGTATCCAAGGGTTTCGCCGGACGCACCCTGTTCAGGGACCTCACCACCCGCATCATGCGCGGCGACCGCTTGGGCGTCGTCGGGCCCAACGGCGCGGGCAAGACCACCCTGGTCAAGACCCTGCTGGGCGAACTCGCACCGGACGAGGGCACGGTCCGCATGGGCTCCAACCTGGAAGCCGTCTATCTGGATCAGTCGCGCGAGGGGCTGAAGTCGGACATGACCCTGTGGGACGCCCTGACGCCGGGCGGCGGGGACTCGATCCTGGTGCGCGGCGTCTCCAAACACGTGGCCGCCTACGCCAAGGACTTCCTTTTCTCCGAGGCCCAGCTGCGCCAGCCGATCTCGACCCTGTCGGGCGGCGAACGCAACCGCCTGCTGCTGGCCCGGGCCTTGGCCAAGCCGGCCAACCTGCTGATCCTCGACGAGCCGACCAACGATCTCGACATGGACACGCTCGACAAGCTGGAAGAGCTGCTCGAGGGCTATGACGGCACCCTGATCCTGGTCAGCCACGATCGCGACTTCATCGACCGCCTGTCCACCTCCACCCTGGCGCTGAACGGACGGGGCGACATCGTCGAAACCCCCGGCGGCTGGACCGACTTCATCCGCCAGAACCCCGGCTTCCTTCAACCGGGCGCCAATCCGCGACCGCAGGACAAGGCCGCCGCCCAGCGCGCCGAGGCCAACCCCGCGCCGGCCGCCGCGCCGAAGAAGACGCCCGGCAAACTCACCTTCAAGGACACCCACCGGCTCAAGGAGCTGGAAGGCCTGCTGGTCTCGCTTCCGGCGGATATCGCCCGCCATGACGCGTCCCTGTCGGACCCCGCGCTCTACACCCGCGACCGCAAGGCCTTCGACCGCGCCACCGCCAATGCAGCACGCGCCCGCGAACTGCTCGAGAGCGCGGAACTGGAATGGCTGGAGCTGGAAGAGAAGAAGGCGGCCCTGAACGCCTGATCGCGTCCCGACGCCGCATCGTCAGCGCCACTGAACAGGTCTAGCCTTTCGCCATGTCCGCAGTCGTTCGTCGTCTGGAACTGACCCCGTCCGAACGTCGCGCCGCCGCCCGCATCAACGCGACCCTCTCGGTCATGCCGCGGCTCAAGGTCGACGGATGGCGGCTGCAGGCCGGTCAGTGGGCCAATGCGACCTTCGGCGGCGCGGCCCAGACCGTCACCGCCGCTTGGCTCCGCCATCGCGGCGTTCGCGTGGAAACCCTGCGCATTCCGTCCCCCGACGGCGGCGTCCCGATCCGCGTCCTGCATCCGAAGACCCCCGCGCGTGGCGTGGTGCTGGACATGCATGGCGGCGGCTGGGTCGTCGGCAGCGCCGGCCTCAACGACCACCTGAACATCGATCTTGTGACCGAGACCGGCCTGGCGGTCGTCTCCGTCGACTATCGCCTGCTCAATGAGAGCCGCGGCGTCCTGCTGCAGCACGCCATCGCCGACTGCGCCGCCGCCGGCCGCTGGCTGATGGACAACGCCGCCGTCCGGTTCGGCACGAACCACATCTTCCTCTGCGGTCAGTCCGCCGGCGCCCACCTGGCCGCCCTGACCGCCCTGAGCCTGCGGGACGAAGGGCGCCTCGGCGCCGTGCGTGGCTGCGTCCTCGTCTACGGCGTCTACGACCTCAACGGCACGCCCTCGGTCCGCGCCGCAGGGCGGGAAGCCATGATCCTGAATGGACCGACGCTGCAGGCGGACCTCGCCCGCCTGCTGCCGGACCGCGATGAGGCCGGACGGCGCAGGCCCGATGTTTCGCCCCTCTACGCCGACCTGCGCGACCTGCCGCCCGCCCTTTTCATCGCCGGCGATCTGGACCCGCTCCGGGATGACAGCGTGCTGATGGCCGACGCCTGGTCCGCAGCGGCGCCGGCCGAACTGCTGGAAGTCCCCCTCGCCCCGCACGGATTCGTGCATTTCGGCGGCCCGATCGCCGCGCGAAGCCTCGCCGAGATCCGCATCTGGCTGGACCGCGTCGTCGCGGGCTAGGGCAGATGGGCGCCCCGGAGCTTGGGAAACGATCGCAGCCGCCACCCTGTGCATAACGTCGCAATATCTTCACATATCGAAGAATTTTGCTCAAGCTGGTGGTCAGCTACAGCGGTTGGACACGTTTTATCCCGGATTTGATCCACAAGCGGAGCATTCCCGGCGCTTGCCGGATCCCGGATTTGGAGCGAGCTTGATCAGGCCGAGGGACACGGCGGCGCGGAAAACCGGGGAGACCCGGGGCTCAAGGCGAACCGGCCCGGCTCTCTGACCCGACGCTACGGGTGGTCTTCGGACCATAACGGGCGGGAGGCAGGATCAAGGCCCAAGGGGACGTTGAAGACTTCGGTCGGACACAGAACCGGACGGAACCGGATCAGGATCGAAGGACGGCGCGGGCCAGACCCGTGGAACGCCGGAGACCGGGAGCGCGAAAGGATACAGCTGACCATCGTCGGGGCTCGCCTCGCTGATGCTGACGCCAGGGTCCGAAACCTCAACGGCCAAGTCCAACCCGGACTTGGCGAGGGGACGAGGAGCACCGGTTCGCCGAGGCTTTTCGTCCCCTCGCTCAATTCCGGCTGCCGGCTTTCCCCTCGACAATCCATCAGCCTCCGATACGCTCGCCTCATTGGCTTGGGGGAGGGCTTTCGGATGCTTGCAGGCGCAATGTTCGCCATCGTCGTGGCGGCGACGCCAGCGCAGGACGGGCCACGGGCGCCCGCGTTGGTCAACGCCGAAGCCTGTCTGCGCGACAGGGTCGCCGAGGCTGTGCGTGCCTCCAGCGGCGCCGCCGATGCAGCGAACTTTCTCGTCACCTATCTCTGCGCCAGACCCGTCAGCGCGGCGGCGGCCTGGGGCCGGAACACCGCAATGCTGGACAACATGAAGGGCATGTTGGACGGCGTGAAACGGGTCACCGCTCAGGCCAACAGCGAGGTGGAAGCGGCGAATGTCACGCCGGAAGGTCAGGACGCGGCCGAGGTGGAAGCCGGGCTGGACTTCTTCGGTGAAGGGCTTGAAGGCGTCACGGTCGACCAGACGACCGGGGATTTTGTCATTTCGGGCGAAGCAAGCGGGATCGCCGCCAACATGGTCCGCACCCAGACCGGGGCGCTGGCGCAGGTCTTCGATGACCCAACGCCCGTTTTTCTGAGGGAGCTGGCCGGTCAGCTCGTGCTCGAACACAGTCCCCGCCGCTAAACGATCGCCGCCCTTTCGCCGCCACCGGCTTGGCCGTACATAAGGCCATGACCTCGCGTGGGAATCGCCGTTTGACGCCGAACCGCCGCGCCCTGCTCGCCGGGGCGGGCGTCGTCGCGGCCAGCGCGGCATTGGCGTCCTGCTTCAATCGCTCCGAAGTCGAGCCCGACGCCGATGGTCGCATCCGCCTGCGCTTCGCGACCGACTGGCGCGCCCAGGCCGAACATGGCGGCTTCTATCAGGCCGTCGCCTCGGGAGCCTATGAGAAGCGCGGCCTGAACGTCGAGATCGTCCAGGGCGGACCGGGCGTGAACGTGCCCCAACTGCTGGCCGCCGGCGCTGTCGAGCTGGGCATGGGCTCCAACAGCTTCATCCCGATGAACCTCGTGGCCGAGGGCGCTCCGGTGAAGGCGGTCGCCGCCTTCTTCCAGAAGGACCCGCAGGTGCTCATCGCCCACCCGGACCCGGCGCTGGAGGGCATCGCGGACCTGGCCGGTCGGCCCTTCCTGCTGGCCGACGCCTCGATCAACGCCTTCTGGGTCTGGCTGAAGGCCAAATACGGCTTCACCGACGCCCAGGTCCGCAAATACACCTTCAATCCCGCGCCCTTCATCGCCGATCCGCGCGCGGTCCAGCAGGGCTATCTGACGTCCGAGCCGTACACCATCGAGAAGGAAGCCGGATTCGAACCCCGCGTCTTCCTGCTGGCTGACGAGGGCTACCCCTCCTACGCCACCATGGTGCTGGCCCCGAACGCCTTCGCGCGCGACAACGGCGACGCCCTGCGCAGCTTCATCGCCGCCTCCGCCGAGGGCTGGCGCGACTACATCCAGGGCGACGGCAAGGCCGCCGACGCCCTGATCCGCCGCGACAATCCCGAGATGACGCAGGACATCCTCGATCAGGCGCGCGAGCGACTGAAGGCCAACGGCATCGTCGACGGCGGCGACGCCGCCCTCTACGGCCTGGGCACGATGACCGAGGAGCGTTGGCAGGCCTTCTTCGACGTCACCAGCCAGGCGGGCGTCTATCCTCAGAACCTCGACTGGCGGCAGGCCTTCACCACCCAGTTCCTTCCGGGACGCGGGCGCGGCCGTGGCTGAGGTCGCTGCGGCGCTTGAAGGCGTCGTCGTCCGCTACCCGGACCGGACCGCGATCGGCCCCCTCAACCTCTCTATTCAGCCCGGCGAAATCGTCGCCGTCGTCGGCGCCTCTGGCGCGGGCAAGTCCACCACTCTGCGCCTGCTCGCCGGCCTCGAGCGCCCGGCAGAAGGTGTCGTCCGGACCGCGCTCCCGGGCCGCACCGCCTTCGTCTTCCAGTCACCGACGCTGCTGCCTTGGGCAGACGCCCAGACCAATGTCGCCCTGCCGCTCGAGCTGTCGGGCGTCCCGAAGGAGGAAGCGCGCGCCCGCGCCGCCGTCGCCCTGGCGTCCGTCGGTCTCGGCGAACGCCTGTCCGCGCGTCCGCGCCGGCTGTCGGGCGGCATGGCCATGCGCGCTTCACTGGCCCGCGCCCTGGTCACACAGCCGGATCTGCTGCTGCTCGACGAACCCTTCGCCGCGCTGGACAGCGTCACCCGCCGCCACCTGATTGAGGACCTGCATCACCTCTGGGCCGGCCGGTCGCCGCGTCCGGCCATCGTTTTCGTCACCCACGATGTCGAGGAGGCGGTCTATCTGGCGGGGCGAACGGTCGTGCTCGACGCCGTCAGCGGTCAGGTCGCCATGGCCCGCCCGACTCCCGGCGTCGTCCCGCGCCCGAGCGGCTGGCGCGCCGATCCCGACTATCGCGAGACGGTCGAGAACCTCGCCGCCGCCCTCGCCCACGCCATGCCGGACCGGGTCGCATGAGCCGGTTCCTCGCCCCCCTTCTGCTGATCGTGCTGCTGCTCCTGATCTGGGAGACGGCCTGCCGTTTGCTGCAGGTACCGTTCTATTTTCTCCCGCCCTCCAGCGCCGTGGCCCTGTCTCTCGTCGAGCGGGCGCCGATCCTCGCAGGCTCGGCGCTCCAGACGTTCCGCATGGCGCTGGAGGCGCTGCTCGTCGCCGCCCTGCTCGGCGGCGGTCTGGCGCTCGCCGTCTCGATCAGCCGCCGGGCCGAAGACGCCGTCCGCCCTCTGGCCGTCGCCCTTCAGGTCACGCCCGTCGTCGCCATCGCGCCGCTGGTGCTCATCTGGGCCGGGCTCGACCACGCTGACCGCGCCGTCATCTCCCTCGCCGCCGCCGTCGCCTTCTTCCCCATTTTCTCGGGCGTCCTGACCGGACTGAAGTCGGCCGACCCGGATCTGGAGCGTCTGTTCGACCTGTACGGCGCGACCCGGCTCCAGCGCCTAGCCCGCCTGCGCATTCCCGCGGCCCTGCCCTTCGCGCTGGAGGGCCTGCGCGTCGCCTCCGGTCTGGCGGTGATCGGCGCCGTGGTGGCCGAGTTCGTTTCAGGCTCCGGCGCGACCCAGGGCCTGGCCTGGCGCCTGCTGGAGTCCGGCAACCGGCTCCGCACCGCCGACATGCTGGCGGCGCTGGTCTGTCTGATGGTGATGGGACTGGCGCTCAGCGGTCTGGTGGGCCTCGTGGAACGCCGCGTCAGAACGCATCTTTCCTGATGCCCGCGTTAGCGGCGGATTAAGCCCGACCCGGATACCGTCAGCTCCCAAACTTCCGAGTCCGGAGCCGCTCTTGCGCCGCGCCCCCCGCCTGCCCCTTTGCCTCGCCACCGTCGCCCTCGCCGCGATCGGGGCCGCAGGCGCGGCCCAGGCCCAGACTGCCAGCCCCGCTCGCTATCTGAATTGGGCTGGCCGCGGCGATGTCGCCATGCCTGCCACGCCGGTCGCGGACCACGCCGCGGCGGCCTCCACCCGTCGCCCGAACAGCGTCATCCCCCATGGCGGCGCCTATGAGGCCGCGCCGTCGCCGCGCCTCCCGGCGGACGCGCCCCCCCGCACCCTGACCCCGGCCAACGCCTGGCTCCGCGCGCCCGCGCCTGCCGCCGAGGCGCCGCCGCCGGCGCGACCTCCCGCAGCCCGCCTTGCGGCGGTCGCTCCGCCGCCCTCCCGCGCGCCCGCCCCGACCCAGCCCCTGCCCGACTATCTTCCGGAACAGGGCGGGCGGGGCCAGCCGGTCCCGGCGGAAGTCGCCACCGCGACGCCTCAACCCGCTTCGGCCGCCGTAGACCCCGCCGTCGATCCCATGGCCCCGCGCCGGGACGCCTTCATCTTCCGCATGCGGCCGCCTTCATCGCCTGCCCCGACCGAGGCCCCGCCCCCGCAGGATCAGGCGCAGGCCGCCCCCGCTGCCGCAGCAACGGCCGAGCCGCGCCCTGTGGCCATTGTCGCCGCCAATCCGGATGATCACCCCGCCCAACAAGGCGCCCGTTACTATTCGGTCCATCGTCAGGCAGGACGGGCGCCCGACGCCGTCAGCCTCCCCGCTCCGACCTATGTGGACGCCCTCGCCATCACCACGCCCGTAACCATCGCGTCCCAGGATCTGGCCCAGCCGGATCAGGCGCCGACCCTCATCCGCGACGTTCAGGGTCGCGTCCGCGCCCAGCCCGCCGCTCCGGAAGGCGACTACCAATGAGCGACACCATCACCGTGTCGCGGCTCCCGGATCTGATCGCCCTGGCCGAGGAAGGCTCCAGCGAGAAGCGCCGCGCCCTGCTGCGCGAACTGACCGAACACTTTTTCGGCTCGCCCGCACGCACCGCCACCGAAGACAAGCTCTACGGCGCGGTCCTCGCCAAGCTGGCGGACGATATGGAGCTGGCTGTCCGCACGGAGTTGTCGGCGCGTTTCTCCTCGGCGCCCGACGCACCGCACGCCCTGATCCGTCGCCTCGCCAACGATGAGGCGGCTGTCGCCGGCGCGGTGCTGACGCACTCGCCCGTCCTCACGGACGCCGATCTGCTCGGCGTCGTGCGTCGCCATGGCCAGGATCACCTGCGCGCCGTCTCGGCTCGCCCCTCCGTCTCCGAAGCCATCTCGGACGTGATCGTCGAGCGGGGCGATGACGAGACGTTGGGAACCCTGCTGCGGAACGACGGCGCACGCCTGTCCCGCAAGGCCTCGGAGGCCGCGGTCGAGCGCGCCAAGGTCAATCCGGCCTTGCACGAAGTCACGGTGTCCCGCGCCACCCTGCCCGCCGATCTGCTGAACGACATGTATTTCGTGGTCGAGGCGCGGCTGCGAAACCAGATCCTCGAACAGAACGCCCGCATGGACCCCGCTCTGCTGGAGGCCGCTCTGGCCGCCGGACGCGCCCGGATCGCCACCGACGACGGCGCCCTGCCCGCGGACTATTCGGAATGCCTCGCCTATGTCGAGGAACTGAAGGCCGCCGGTCAGTTGACGCCCCAGATGCTGGCCCGCTTCCTGCGGTCCGGCGACGGACGGACGTCCTTCCTGATCGCTCTGGCGCAACTGGCGGACATCGACTTCCATACCGCGCGCCAGATCGTCGACCGGCGCGAACTCGACGCCCTCGCCGTGGTCTGCAAGGCCGCTGATCTGGATCGCGCCCTCTTCCTGACCTACGCCGTGGTCCTGCTGAACGACGACGGCGACGCCATGGCCAAGGCCCATGCCTACGCCCGCATGTACGCCGAACTCAGCCGCGAGGCCGCGCTCCGCACCCTGCGCTTCTGGCGCATGCGCCGCGGGGCACAGGCCGCATAGCTGGTGGCTGGTGGCTGGTTTCGCAGGCCTTCTGGTGGCGGAAGGGCGGCGCAAAGGATGCGGCCGCAGACTGGCGGCCGGCCACTGGCCACTGATCACTGGCCACCTCCCACACGCAAACGCCCGCCGGATCACTCCGGCGGGCGTTTTCATCTGTCCTCGCGGACGCTTACTTCTTGGCGCGGGTGACGCGGGCCGGCTTGCGACCGCCCTGGCCCAGGCCCATTTGCTTGGCCAGATCCGAACGCGCCTTGGCGTAGTTCGGGGCGACCATGGGATAGTCCTTCGGGAGGTTCCACTTGGCGCGGTATTCCTCGGGGCTCATGTTGTACTTGGTGCGCAGGTGACGCTTCAGCGACTTGAACTTGCGACCGTCTTCCAGGCAGATCAGGTAGTCCGGCGTGATCGACTTGCGGACCGGCACGGCCGGCTCACGGGGTTCCGGCTCCGGCTCAACCGCACCGGTCGAAACCTGCGACAGCGCCGCGTGAATGCTGGAAATCAGGCCGGGGACTTCCGACGCCTGCACGTTATTGTTGCCAACGTACGCCGAGACGATATCGGCGGTCATTTCGAGGATTTGCGAGTTCTCTTCCATGGTGTTCCCAGCCACTGTTTCTCAGTTCGACTGGATCACAACCAGCCCTATAGGGTGGTTTGAATAGAGTTGTTCGATTTTGAAAGCAATGACGCTCCGTCCCAACCTTGAGACAGAAAATCCCACGAAACCGGCCGGAAACTGCTCAGCGACCGAAGTTGTCCGCCAGCGCCAGCATCGCGGCCCGCTCGGGCGCTGAATAGTCATCCAGCGCCTCTTCCTCGCCGTCGCGGATCGCTTTCAGTAGAGCCGGCGTCAGCGCAGACGACAGGGACCAGTTCCAGTACCTCAGAACCGTCTGCGCCCGATCCACCGCCAGCATCTCGTAGGTGATCTGCACCCGCTCCCAGAGGGGATCAGGCGATCCGTCCGCCAGGGTCTCCGGACGCCGCATCGAGCGCCACAGCGCCTGAAGCTCCGTCCGCCCCAGTCCCGTGGCCTTGCACAGGATCGCCAACGGCTCGCCACCCGCGTCGCCCAGTATCTTGGCGCCGGTGATCGGCTTCACGCCCGACAGATAGGCGATCTCGGTCGCGATCTCACGCGACAGCCCCAGTTGGCCCGCCGCCATCACCGCCTCTTCCAGCCCGCCGTAGGGGCTCCGGGCGATGGCCGCGCGGTTGCGTTGGCGGCGCTCGATGAACTGCAGCGCCTTGCGGGAGACCGGGTCCTGCCAGCCCTCTTCAGCGGCCATGGCGAAGACGTCTTCCGACACCTCCTGCATGACTTCGCGCGACACGGCGAACCGCTGCAGGATCGTCCGGCGGTCGTCGGCGCCCGCCCACCAGAACATGACATAGGCCCCGGACGGCCGCAGCTCCGGCCGCTTCAGCAGATGCTGCACCAGATGCCGCTCTGTCCGGCTCAGACTGACCACGCCTTCCATCGCCACCTGGCTCAGGCGCGCCGTGTTGTTGCGCAGCACGGCTTCGATCACCGGGCTTTCGCCAAAACTCAGCAGCGTCTCGCTCACCACCTCCGAAAGGCCGCGACGATTGGCCATCATGAAGCGGTGTTCGGCCGTCGCGTCCCTTGCGCAGGCGACCAGGTCGGCATCCGACAGCGATGCACATTGCTCGATCAGCAGGCCGGCGATCTCCGGCTCGTCCCGCAGCAGCAGCCGCGCCAGCGCATTCGGCAATTCCGCCAGCGGAGCCAGCCGCGCGGCCACCCTCCGGCGGTCCTCCGGCGACGCCAGCCTCAGCATCTCGACCAGCAGATCGCCGGTCACGGCCCGTTCGAAGGCGTTAATCCGGCTGGCCGGCAGCGACACCACGTCCGCCAGTCGCTTCAGCAGCGCATGGCGCGCGCGAAGCGTGGCGACGGGCGCGGTCTCCTCAGGCAGGGCGGCGGGATCGGACATCTCGGATCGACCGTACAACCGACGCGGTTAACCGCCTGTGACGGTCGTCAAAGCCCTTCGAACAACGCGGTCGACAGGTAGCGCTCGGCAAAGCTGGGGATGATCGCCACAACGGTCTTGCCCGCATTTTCCTCACGCGCCGCGACCCGGAAGGCCGCGATCAGCGCCGCCCCGGAGGAAATGCCCACCGGAATGCCCTCCACCCGCGCCGCCTTGCGCGCCATCTCGAAGGCGTCCTCGTTGGACACCTGCTCGACGCCGTCGATAACCGAACGGTCCACAATGGTCGGAATGAAGCCCGCGCCGATGCCCTGGATCTTGTGCGGTCCGGGCTCGCCGCCCGACAGCACGGGGGAGGCGGTCGGCTCGACCGCGATCATCTGCACCGAGGGCTTGCGCGCCTTCAGCACCTGGCCGACGCCGGTGATGGTGCCGCCGGTCCCCACGCCTGCGATGACGAAATCCACAGCGCCGGCGGTGTCAGCCCAGATCTCCTCCGCCGTCGTCTCGCGGTGGATGGCCGGGTTCGCGGGGTTGTCGAACTGGGCCGGGCTAACCGCGCCGGGTGTCCGATCCAGCAGCTCCTGCGCCATGGCGATCGCGCCCTTCATCCCCTTCTCGGCGGGGGTCAACACCAGTTCCGCGCCCAGCAAAGCCAACATCTTGCGGCGTTCCATCGACATGCTCTCCGGCATGACGAGGATCAGCTTGTAGCCTTTGGCGGCCGCCACGAAGGCCAGGGCGATGCCGGTGTTGCCGCTGGTCGGCTCGATCAGCACGCTGCCGGGACCGATCTTGCCCGCCTGCTCCAGCGCCTCGATCATCGCCACACCGATCCGATCCTTCACCGAAGCGATCGGGTTGAAGAACTCAAGCTTGGCCAGAACCCGCGCCTTCGGCTGATATTCCGCAGACAGCCGCGGCAGGCCGACCAGCGGCGTATCGCCGATGGTGTCGATGATGGAGTCGTAGATCTTGCCGCGGCCGACCTTGCGGTGGCGGCTGGCGTCGTACGAGGCGTCGGACATGAGGAGGTCTCCGGGCAGGGTGACGGGCGATGTCGGTGTGCGGATCGCGCATATTTCCGACGTGCCGGACCCTTTCGATCTAGGGACGGCGTGGCCGGGAAGCAACGGCGGACATGCGGCAGCTTGACTGAAAGGGCGGGATGCAGCCTTTGCGTCGGTTCCGCATTGAACAGCGGCACGCTGGCTGAAGGGTCGGCGAGGGGGAGTGAGGCCACTGAAAAATCAGGTCGACAGCGCGTCGCACACTCCCCCTGTCGAAGCCGGAAACGGCGACGTTCGCGCGTCCGGATTCCTGAAATCGCAGGGCGAGATGGCGGATCGCATCCGCGCCCATGACTGGTCTTCGACTCCGCTCGGTCCCATCGAAAACTGGCCGCAAAGCCTGAAGACCGCGACCGGTCTTGTCGTCGCCTCCCCGGTGCCGATCGTCATGCTCTGGGGGTCCCAGGGCGTCATGATCTATAACGACGCCTATTCCATCTTCGCGGGCGGCCGCCACCCGCAGTTGCTGGGTTGCAATGTTCTGGAAGGCTGGCCCGAAGTCGCGGACTTCAACGCCAATGTCATGAAGGTGGGCCTGGCGGGCGGCACCCTCGCCTACAAGGACCAGGAACTGACCCTGCATCGGCATGGGCGGCCCGAGCAGGTGTGGATGAACCTGGACTACTGGCCTGTGCCGGGAGAGGACGGCGCTCCGGCGGGCGTGATCGCGACAGTCGTGGAGACCACCGAGCGGGTCGCGGCCGAGAGACGGCAAGCCGCGACCAACGAACGGCTTGAGATCGCCCTGTCTGCTGGACGCGGGGTCGGCACCTGGGACTGGGACGTCGCCACCGACCGTGTGGTCGCCGATGCCCGGTTCGCCGAGATTTATGGCGTGGACCCGGCCTTGGCCCGCGATGGCGCGCCGATCGCGGAGTTTTTCGCCGCCATGCATCCCGACGACGCCGAACGCGTCGGCGAGGAAGTCGCTCGCACCCTGAAGACGCACGAGCCCTTCCGATCGGAATACAGGCTGGTGCAACCTGATGGCGGTCTTCGATGGGTCGCGGCGGAGGGCCGCATCATTGCCGATGACGCTGGCAAGGCCGTCCGGTTCCCCGGCGTCACCTTCGACATCACCGAGCGGCGCGAGACCGACGCCGCGCTCGCCGAGACCGGGACACGCTATCAGGCCCTGTTCGGAGCCATCACGTCCGGCTTCTGCATCATCCAGATGAAGTTCGACGAGGCCATGCGCCCCGTCGACTACATGATCGTCGAAGGAAACCCCGCCTTCGAGGACATGACCGGCCTGCGTGACGCCAACGGCAAATGGGTGTCCGAGATCGCGCCTGGACTGGAACAGCACTGGTTCGATCTTTACGGCCGGGTCGCCCTCACCGGAGAGCCGGTCCGCTTCGAGAATCCCGCCGACATCTTCGGTCGATGGTACGATGTCGAGGCGCTGCGGATCGGCGATCCCGACGCTCACCGCGTTGCGATCCTGTTTAACAACATCACCGGGCGAAAACTGTTCGAGACGCGTCAGGCGGCGCTGATCGAGCTGGACGACGCCATCGCCTCCATCACTGACGCGACCGAAATCGGGTTCATCGCCGCACGCATACTCGGCGAGACCCTCAAGGCGTCGAGGGCGGGTTACGGCGTCATCAATGCGGACAATGAGACCATAGTCATCGATCGCGACTGGACCCGCGATGGGGCGCCCAGCGTGGCCGGCGCCCACAGCTTCCGCACCTACGGCAGCTACGTCTCGGACATTGTGGCCGGCGAGCCTGCGGTCATCACCGATGTGGAGTCCGATCCCCGGACTCGCGACGCGCCCGACGCCCTGCTGGCGTACGGAATCCGCGCCCTTCTCGATGTTCCCGTCGCCGAAAACGGCCGGGTCGTCGGCCAGATTTTTGTGCACGCGTCAGAGCCCCGGTCGTGGACGGACGGCGAGATCACATTCGTTCGCAGCTTCGCGGAACGCAGCCGGGCCGCCATGGCGCGTCGCGCGGCCGAGCAGGCGTCCAGCGAAACGGCCGACGAACTTCAAAGACTTGCCGACAGCCTGCCTCTTCTCGTCAGCTTCGTCGGCACCGATCTGCGCTACGCCTTCGCCAACAAGGCCTATGCGGACTGGTTCGATGTGGATCCTCGCAGCCTCAAGGGCCAGCGGGTTCAGGATGTGGTCGGCGATGCCGCCTGGAGCGTCATGGGTCCGGTCGTGCGGCGTGCGTTGGACGGCGAGTCGTTCGTCAGCGAACAGACCGTCGTCTATCCCCGTGTCGGCGAACGCCACGTCCGCTCCGAATTCGTGCCGCGCCTTGACGCGGACGGACAGGTCGACGGCTACTACGCGATGGTGCAGGACATCTCGGCGGAGCATGAGAACCGGCTCGCGCTTATCCGGTCCGAAGCCGAACTGCGCGACAGCGAGGCCCGCTATCGCACGCTGTTCGACACCATGGACGAAGGCTTCTGCATCATCGAGTTCTTCGACGGGCCGCACGGCCCGCTCAGCGACTACGTCCACGTCGAGGCGAACGCCGCCTACGCCGAAAACGCGGGCATCCCCAATGTGGTCGGGCAAAAGCTCCGCGAGATGGTGGGCGCCGAGGCCCAGGAGTGGATCGACCTCTACGGGGAGGTGCTTCGCACGGGCCGGCCGATCCGCTTCGAGAAGGAACTGGAGAAAACGGGTCGTTGGCTCGAACTGGCCGCCTTCCGGGTCGAACCGCCCAGCCGCAAACAGGTCGCCGTCCTCTTCAAGGATCTGACCGAGCGACGCCGGGCCGAGATGGCGCTCCGGACCAGCGAGGCCCAGTTCCGCGCCTTCTCCGAGGCTGTACCCAACCACGTCTGGGCCGGGCGGCCGAACGGCGACCTCTACTGGTTCAACAGTCAGGTCTACGCCTACACCGGTCTCGCCGAGGGCGAGCTTGACGGGCCGAACGGCTGGGCCTCGATCGTCCATCCTGAAGATCTGGCCGATGCGGCGCAGGCCTGGGCCGGGGCCCTCGCGACGGGCGAGCTCTACCACACTGAATTCCGCATCCGGCGCGCCGACGGGGCCTGGCGCTGGTTCGTCGTTCGCGCCGAGCCTGTCCGCGGTGCAGACGGTGAGGTTACGGGCTGGGTCGGGGCGAACATCGACATCGATGACATCCGTCGCCAGGCCGCGGAACTCGAAGAGGTCAACGGCCAGCTGGAAATCCTCCTGGCGGGCAGCAAGGCGGAGCGGGATCGTCTCTGGACCCTGTCCGAGGACATGCTCGCCCGCGCCGACTACGCGGGCGGCCTGGTCGCCGTGAATCCGGCCTGGACCCGAACCCTGGGCTGGTCCGAGACCGAGCTTCTGACCAATCCCTATGCCGACATCATCAACCCGGAGAACATCGGGCCGACGACGACGGCTCTGGCCGAGATGGCAGACAGCGGAAAACCCACGCGCTTCGAAAATCGCATCCTCTCGAAGGACGGCAAGTGGACGCCCATCGGCTGGACCGTCGCGCCGGAGCCGGACGGCGTACACTTCATCGCCGTCGGTCGTGACCTGACCGAGGACAAGGCGCGCGAAGCTCTGCTCGCGGAAGCCCAGGACGCCCTGCGCCAGTCCCAGAAGATGGAGGCGGTCGGCCAACTGACGGGCGGCATCGCCCACGACTTCAACAACCTTCTGGCCGGCATCTCCGGCAGTCTCGAACTGCTTCAGCGTCGGCTGCACGAGGGCCGTCTGTCAGGCGTCGAGCGCTACATCGACGCCGCACAGGGCGCGTCCCAGCGCGCCGCGGCCCTGACCCAGCGACTGCTGGCCTTCTCCCGCCGCCAGACGCTGGACCCCAAGCCGATCGCCGTGAACCGGCTGATCGGCGGCATGGAAGACCTGATCCGCCGCACCGTCGGGCCGGATATCGAAGTGGAAGTCGTCGGCGCCGCCGGTCTGTGGACCACCCGGGTGGATCCCTCACAGCTTGAGAACGCCCTGTTGAACCTGTGCATCAACGCCCGGGACGCCATGGCGCCGAACCCGGGACGGCTGACGATCGAGACCGCCAACAAATGGCTGGATGATCGGGGCGCCAGGGAACGCGACCTCACGCCGGGCCAGTATGTCTCGCTGTGCGTCACGGACACCGGTTCGGGCATTCCCCCCGATATCGTCGACAAGATTTTCGACCCCTTCTTCACCACCAAGCCGATGGGCCAGGGCACCGGTCTGGGCCTCTCCATGATCCACGGCTTCGTGCGCCAGTCGGGCGGGCAGGTCCGGGTCTATTCGGAGGCGGGCAAGGGCACGACCATGTGCCTCTACCTGCCGCGCTATACCGGTGAACTGGATGCCGCCGATCCGCTCGACCCGGTTCTGGCCGGTCATTCCGGCCATGGCGAGACGGTGCTGCTGATCGACGACGAGCCGACGGTGCGGATGCTGGCCGCCGAGGTGCTCGGCGACGCCGGCTACAAGGTGATCGAGGCCATCGACGGCCCCTCGGGCCTGCAGGTGCTGAACAGCGGGGCCCGCATCGACCTGCTGGTCACCGATGTGGGCCTGCCCGGCGGTCTGAACGGCCGGCAGGTCGCCGACGCCGCCCGCGTCCAGCGCCCCGACCTCAAGGTGCTGTTCATCACCGGCTATGCCGAGAACGCCGCCGTCGGCAACGGCCTGCTCGATGCGGGCATGGCCGTCCTGACCAAGCCCTTCGTGATGACCGACCTCATCAACAAGGTCGGCGAACTGATCGACAGCTGAGGCGCGGCGGGAGGATCAGAACTCCTCCCAGCCGTCCTCTCTCTGCGTCCCGCCGCCGCCACCGCCGCCTGCGAAGGCCACGATCCGCGCCCGCTCGCGCATCAGCGGGGCCGGCGCTCCGGGCCGCGGCTTCAAGGTGTGTACGGTCGGCGGGGCGACCATGGTCGCCCCCGTCTCGAACCGCCCGACCAATGCGGCCAGTTGCGCCGCCTCGGTCTTCAGGTTCGCCGCCGCCGCCGTGGTCTCCTCGACCATCGCGGCGTTCTGCTGGGTGACCTGATCCATCTGGTTCACAGCGGTGTTGACCTGCTGCAGACCGGTCGCCTGCTCTTGGGCCGAGGCCGAGATTTCGGACACCAGCGCGTCCATCTCCGCCACCCGCACGCCGATCGCCGACAGCGCCGAACCCGCCTCGCCGACCAGTTTGACCCCGGCCGCCACCTGGCTGGTGGAGGTTGAGATCAGGGTCTTGATCTCCTTGGCCGCCTCGGCGGACCGCTGGGCCAGCGACCGGACTTCCGACGCCACGACCGCGAAGCCGCGCCCGCTGTCCCCGGCCCTCGCCGCCTCGACGCCCGCGTTCAGCGCCAGCAGATTGGTCTGGAAGGCGATCTCGTCGATCACCCCGATGATCTCGCCGATCTGCACCGAGCTTTTCTGGATTTCGTCCATGGCGGTGATGGCGTTGCGCACCACCTCCCCGGACCGCTCCGCTTCCGAGCGGGCGCCCGCCGCCGCGGTCGACGCCTTGCGCGCGCCGTCGGCGCTACGCCGCACCGTGGCGGTGATCTCGTCCAGCGCGGCCGCCGTCTCTTCCAGGCTGGCCGCCTGCTGCTCCGTGCGTCGGGACAGGTCATCCGACGCGGTCGAGATCTCATCCGATCCGCCGCGCAGCCCCCCGACCGCCTCCAGCACCTGCGTCAGTGCGCTGCGCAGGCTGCCGACGGCGGAGTTGTAGTCCTCGCAAATCCGCTGGTGCGCCCCGGTCATCTCGCCCTCGACCTGGGTGGTCAGGTCACCCTCGGACAGACGTGACAGGCTGGACGCCAACGCTTCGACCAGGGCCGTCTGGGCCTGCTCGGCCTCGACCCGCGCGGCTTCCCGGCGGCTGTTTTCCTGCTCTTCGCGGGTGATGTCGACCGCCAGCTTGATCACCCGCACCGGCCGCCCATCGGGTCCCATGATCGGGTTGTAGGACGCCTGCAGCCAGACCTCGCGGCCGCCCTTGGCCAGTCGCCTGAACTTGCCCGCCGCGAACTGCCCCTCATTCAGCGCCCGCCAGAAGGCGCTGTATTCCGCCGACGCCGCCACGGACGGCTCCATGAAGTTGCGGTGGTGGGCGCCCCGGATCTCCTCGATCGCGTAACCCATCGTCAGCAGGAAATTCTCGTTGGCGGTGATGATGGTGCCGTCGAGGTTGAACTCGATCACCGCCTGCGATCGCCCGATTGCGGCCATCCGCCCTTCCAGCGCTTCGACCTGATCCTGTAACGCCTGCTTCTCACGACGCTGACCAGCAAACATCGTAGCCTCCCCCGGGCGAACTTTAAGATGACGCCACTTATGGCTGCATAGTTTCTCGCGGGAACTTTATGTTTCGTTGCCCCAATCTCGCGGATAAACGCGTAGCCGCCGGTTAACCTTCGATCAATATCCCGGCTGGTCAGCCACCCCGGGACAGAGCCGCGCGAGCCGGATCGAAGCCGACCACCTCGCGGATGACGATCATGCTCTGGTAGGAGCGAACGCCCTTCTCCGGCGTCATCTCGCGGATGCCGAACGCTTCATATTCCGCCATCGACCGCACCGCGACGGTCACCAGATAGTCGGTCGGCCCGGTCACGTCCCAGCACCCCTGAACCTCGGGGCTCTCCCGCATCGATTTCTGGAAGACCGTCATCACCTTCCGGTCCTGGGGGTTCATCTCGACCATCACATGCAGGAGGATTCTCGGCTCGACGCGGCCGACGTCGATCAGGGCGACATCGGCGACGATCACGCCCCCGGCGCGCAGCCGCCGCAGACGGCGCAGCACCGCCGATTCAGACAGGCCCACCGCCTCCGCCGTCACCCTCGCGGGCTCCAGATTGTTTCGGCGAACCCGCTCCAGAAGGCGATGGTCGAAACCATCCAGAGTGACGAATTCCGTCATTTTACAGCCTTCGAAGACGATTTCAGCCGAACACCAGCCTGAAATCGCCGGGAAGCGCAACCGGACTTCCGCTAGGGTTGGCCCATGTCGATCGCCATGGTCCGCCGCCAACTGTCTTCCCCCGCCGTGGCGGCAGCCCTGCCCTATGCAGCCCTCCTGCTCGGCATGGTGTCCCTGGCGGTCGGCACATCCTTCGCCAAACAGCTGTTCCCCATCGTGGGCGCCGAGGGCACGTCGGCCCTCCGCGTCGGCCTGTCCGCCTTGGTGCTGGTCGCGATCTGGCGGCCCTGGCGGTTCCGGCTGAGCCGCGCCGATGCAGGACGCGTGCTGCTTTACGGCGTCGTGCTCGGCCTGATGAATCTCAGTTTCTACATGTCGTTGCGGACCATTCCCCTGGGCCTGGCCATCGCCATCGAGTTCTCGGGCCCGCTGGTGCTGGCGCTGATCCACGCGCGGCGGCTGATCCATTTCGTCTGGATCGCCTGCGCCGTGGTCGGCCTGGGCATGCTGCTGCCGATCCGGGGCGGCGCCCAGGCGCTCGATCCGGTCGGCATCGCCTTCGCCGCGGCGGCCGGTGTCTTCTGGGCCCTCTACATCGTCTTCGGAAAGCGGCTGTCGCACATGCACGCGGGCCAGTCGGTCGCGCTGGGCATGAGCACCGCCGCCCTCGTCATCCTGCCTTTCGGCGTGGTGACTGCGGGGACCGGCCTGTTGCTGCCGTCCGTCCTGATCGTCGGCCTCTGCGTGGCGCTGGCGTCCAGCGCCCTGCCCTATTCGCTGGAGATGATCGCCCTGCGTCATATCCCCAAACGCACCTTCGGCGTCCTGCTGTCCGGCGAGCCTGCCGTCGGCGCCGTCGCGGGCCTGATCCTGCTGCACGAGAAGCTCAGCGGCCTTCAGTGGCTGGCCATCGGTTGCATCATCATCGCCTCGGTCGGCGCCATCCTGACCACGGGCCGCGAAACCGTAGCGCGCGCCACCGACGCGCCGGTGCCCGCACCCCACTGAGCCTTTGCGGCCTCACCGCCGATCCGGCGGTGAAACGTGCGGTAATCGTCACTGGTTTTTCGGTTCGTATCCGGGTTGTATCAGCGGCGCGGGTTCGGCCCGGGGGAAGTTCATGTTTTCGATATCCAAAGTCGCTTGCGCGACCGCGCTCGGGCTCGTCCTGAGCCTGTCCGGCCTCGCCCCCGACGCGCAGGCCGACGACCGGATCACAAAAGCGCCCGCGGCGGCCTGGGTCCTGCCCTCGGAGGAGCCCGCCGCGACACCCGCCGCCGCCGGCGAAGGTCTGCGCCTGCTGCTGCTGGACACCCAGCTCCACGCCGAGGCCGACCGTCAGGCCTTCTATGTCCGCACCCGCAGCGTCGCCCTGTCGCCTCAGGGACTGGTCGCCCTTGGCAATATCACCCTGACCTGGAGCCCCGGCAGTCAGGACGTCGTCGTCCACCACGTCACCCTGCTTCGCGACGGCCAGACCATCGACGTGCTGGCCTCGCAAGACTTCGAGACCCTGCGCCGCGAGGAAAACCTGGACATCGCCACGCTCGACGGTCGCCTCACCGCCGTGCTCCAGCCCTCGGGACTGCGCGTCGGCGATGTAATGGACATCGCCTACACCATCACCTCGCGCGACACCCTTCCGGGCGAGCGACTGGCCCAGTCGGTCGATCTGAACATGCCGTTGAGCATCGGTCGTCAGCGCGTCCGCGCCAGCTGGCCCAGCACCATGAATGTCACCGTCCGCGCCGCGAACAATTGGATGTCCGTGCCTGTCCGGCGGTCCGGCGGCTACACCAGCTTCGACATCGTCCGCGACAACACCCAGCCCATCCTCGTGCCCGACGACGTGCCGGGACGCCTGCAATCCATCAACCTGATCGACCTCAGCGCCTATCGCGACTGGGCCGAGGTCGCCGCCGTCCTGCAGCCCCTCTATGCCCAGTCCCGTCGGCTGGAAGCGGACTCGCCGCTCCAGGCCGAGATCGCCCGCATCCGCGCGCTGTCCGACGATCCCGCCGTCCAGGCCGCCGCCGCCCTGCGTCTGGTGCAGGAGCAGATCCGCTACGTTGCGCTGCTGATGGACGAAGGCGCCCTGAAGCCCGCGACGGCGGACGACACCTGGCGCCGTCGGTTCGGCGACTGCAAGGCCAAGACCGCCCTGCTGCTCGCCCTGCTGGACGGGCTGGGCATCTCGGCCGATCCCGCCGCGGTCAGCATCATGCAGGGCGACATGGTCGGAAGCCGCCTTCCCACCCTCGGCGCCTTCGACCACGTCATCGTCCGGGCCTCCGTCGGCGGCAAGGTCTACTGGCTGGACGGCACCCGCATGGGCGACCGGGGGCTGGAAGACATTTCCGTCCCGCCGTTCCGCTGGGCCCTGCCCCTGCTGGCCACGGGCGCCGAGCTTGAACCGCTCGACGTCGCGCCGCTGAGCTCCCCCCAGACCGAGACCCTGCTCGTCCTCGACGCCAGCGCAGGTCAGCACGCCCCGGCGGCCGTCACCGGATCGGTGGTCATGCGCGGCGAGGCCGCCACCGCCCTGAATGGCCAGCTCGGTCTCATCACCCCGGCCCAGCGCGATCAGGGCCTGCGCGCCCTGTGGGCCGGGATAATCGATCTGACGACCACCGACGAGATCGGCTCGACCTATGACGCGGAGGCCAACGTCCTGACCCTGACGGCCAGGGGCACGACGACGCTCGACTGGTCCGGCGAGGGCCTCATCCCGCCGGGCGCGACCTATGCCCCGATCGCTGTGACCGAACGCACCGCCGGTCCGTTCCACGACGCCCCGTTCGCACTCGTCCATCCGGTCTTCAACCGACAGCTTGTGATCGTCCGCCTGCCCGACGGCGGACGCGGCTTCCGCGTCTCTGGCGGCCAGTTCGATCGCACCGAACTGGGCTATCACATGAGCCGCAGCCTGAGGATCGATGGAGAGACCGCCACGATTGAGGTGCTGGTCCGCAGTCTGGTCCCCGAGATCACCGCCGCCGAGGCCGAGACCGGACGTCTGGCCTCGAACACCCGGCCCGCCGACTATCCCCGCATCATCGCGCCCACCGGCTACCGCCTGACCGACGCAGATCAGGCCGCCCTTTCCGCCGACATCCCGACGACCGAAAGCGGCTGGCTGGACCGCGCCTACGCCCTGTCCCGCGCGGGCGACAACCCGGGCGCGCTCGACGCCGCCGAACAGGCCGTCCTTCTGGCCCCCGACAGCGCCGCCGCCTTCGCCAACCGCGGGGTTTACAAGTTCTGGGCCGGAGATCGCGAAGGCGCCGAGGTCGATCTGAACAGGGCCGTCGAGCTGGACCCGTCCGAGCGCATTGCCATGAACGGCAACGCCCTGCTTGCGAATGCGGAAGGTCGTTACCAGGACGTGGTCATCGAGATGTCGCGCGCCCTGCGTCAGGTCCCGGCGGATACCTTCGCCCTCAACCTGCGCGGCCGCGCCTATCTGGCGCAGGGCCAGTATGATCGCGCGCTGCGCGACATCGACGCCCTGATCGCCGCCGCGCCCAGCGCCGTCGCCAGCAAGCTGCTCCGTCTCACCATTCTAGGGGTCGCGGAACGCGAGCCGGAGCTGAACAGCGCCTTGACCGACATCCTCCAGCAGCATCCCGATGATCCCCGTGTCGTCGGGACCGTCGCCGCCTACCGTCTGCAGCAGGACAACGCCCAGGAGTCCTGGGATATTCTGGATGGCTTGATCCGCAGGCAGCCGCAACCCGATCCGGAACTGCTCATTCAGCGCGCCGAAGCGGCGATCAAGCTTGACCGCATCGACGACGCCATCGCGGACTTCGCTCTTGTTCGCGCCGCCTCTCCGGACGACCCCGGCACGCTGAACGGCCTGTGCTGGACCGCTGCGCTGGCGGGAATCATGCTGGACCAGGCCCTGCGGGACTGCGACGCCGCCCTGACGCTCGCGCCCGGCTCGTCCGCCATTCTCGACAGCAAGGCCCGCGTGCTCCTGCAACAGGGCAAAGCGGCCGAGGCGCTCGAAATATACGACGCCGCATTGACCAAGACCCCGGACCTGCCCGCCTCGCTCTACGGACGCGGCCTGGCCCGCATCGCGCTGGGGCGGACCGAGGAAGGCGAAGCCGACAAGGCTGCCGCGATCGCGCTTTACGCGGGCTCTGCCGAAGCCTTCGAGAACTATGCACCGGTGGCGGAGGCCGCTCGTCCCTGATCTTCACCTCCGATTAACCACGATCCCGCATCCGTTGAGCTCTGTTCAGGGGCTCTGTTTGCGCAATCTCGCCGCCGCCGTCGAAGCGATCGACCCGCTGGTCGTGACCGGCAAGGTCGCCGGCGTCAGCGGCCTGCTGATCGAGTCGCGCGGCGGGCTCAGCCGTCTCGCCGTCGGCGCCCGCGCCGAAATCGCGCGCGGCCGTGGCCTGACGCCCCTGCCGGCCGAGGTCGTCGGCTTCCGCGACGCCAAGGCCCTGCTGATGCCCTTCGGCCCGGTCGAGGGCGTGGCCCCCGGCGCCGACATCCGCATCATCGATCAGGCCGCCAGCGTCCGCCCGACCACCGCCTGGCTGGGCCGCATCATCGACGCCTTCGGCCAGCCCATCGACGGCAAGGGGCCCCTGCCCCAAGGCCCCGCCGCCTATCCCCTTCGGGCGCCTCCGCCGCCGGCCCACTCGCGCGGTCGCGTTGGCGAGCGGCTGGATCTCGGCGTCCGCTCGATGGACGTCTTCACCACCACCTGCCGCGGCCAGCGTCTGGGCATCTTCGCCGGGTCCGGCGTCGGCAAGTCGGTGCTCCTGTCCATGCTGGCCAAACAGGCGACCTGCGACGTCGTCGTGGTCGGTCTGATCGGTGAACGGGGCCGCGAAGTCCGCGAGTTCGTCGAGGAGACCCTGGGCGAGGAAGGCCTGCGCCGCGCCGTCGTCG
Source organism: Brevundimonas sp. AVps31 (assembly GCF_058681355.1). Classification (NCBI taxonomy): domain Bacteria; kingdom Pseudomonadati; phylum Pseudomonadota; class Alphaproteobacteria; order Caulobacterales; family Caulobacteraceae; genus Brevundimonas; species Brevundimonas sp. AVps31. The sequence goes on from NZ_CM178736.1 coordinate 464,225, forward strand.
TCGTCGCCACCTCGGATGAACCGGCGCTCAAGCGGCGTCAGTCCGCCTATATGACGATGGCGATCTCGGAGTATTTCCGGGATCAGGACCTCGAGGTCCTGTGCCTGATGGACTCGGTCACCCGCTTCGCCATGGCCCAGCGCGAGATCGGCCTCGCCGCCGGCGAGCCGCCGACGACCAAGGGCTATACGCCCACCGTCTTCACCGAACTGCCCAAACTTCTGGAGCGGGCCGGTCCCGGCCCGGTGCGTCCCGACGGCACCACGGCCGGTCCGATCACCGCCCTGTTTACGGTGCTGGTGGACGGCGGCGACCATGACGAGCCCATCGCCGACGCCGTGCGCGGTATCCTCGACGGCCACATCGTCATGGATCGCAAGATCGCCGAGCGCGGCCGCTTCCCGGCTATCGACGTGCTGAAGTCCGTCAGCCGGACCCTGCCCGGCTGCCAGACCCCGCCCGAGCGCGAGCTGAACAAGCGCGCCCGCCAGTGCCTGTCGGCCTATGCGAACATGGAAGAGCTGATCAAGATCGGCGCCTATCGCACCGGGGCCGACCCCATCGTTGACCGCGCCATCGCGCTCAATCCCGCCCTCGAAGGGTTTCTGGGTCAGGACAAGGACGATCACACGTCTCTTTCCGATTCATTTACCCGCCTCGAGGCAATCCTGAACCAAGGCATGATCAGCCAGTGACCGGAGTGAACAAATGACCGCCTGGGCTCAATCGCTGATCCGAATCTCGAACTACGAGGTCGAGACCCTTCAGAAGCGCCTCGCCGAGATCACCGCCCGTCGCGCCTCCGCCGAGATGCGCCTGGCCGTCCTCGACGCCGAAGCCGAGGTTGAGCAGGAACGCGCCCGTCAGGACGCCGAGGCCGGCATGCTGCTGCGGGCCTATCTGAACGGCTGGAAACTGCGGAAATCCGCCGCGGAGACCGACGTGGTCGAGATCGACGCCGAGGAAGTCGGCGCCCGCGACGCCCTGACCGGGGCCTTCGAGGAACTGAAGAAGTTCGAGCACGTGGCCGAGACCACCCGCCTCAACGCCATGCTCGCCGCCGGCAAGCGCGAAACCGCCGCCTTCGACGAAATGGGCCTGCGTCGGCGTGCCGGCTGATCTGTCCAGCCTGAGCCGACGGACCCTCCTCGGCTCCAGTCTGGCGCTCGCCGCCTGCGATCGTTTCGCGGCGGCCGAGTCCGCGCCCGGCCCGGAGCCGGTCCCGCTGAAATCCATCGCGCCCTGCCCCTTCGGCACGACCGGCATGACCGGCCAGCTGGATCAGGCCTTCTGGGTCGAACAGACCCTGCGCCACGCCTCCCAGCTGACGCCCGAATGGGAGCTCAAGATGGAGCGCACCCTCGGCGCCAACTTCGCCTACGACTTCAGCGCCGCTGACCGGGTCGTCGACTTCGCCCACGGCAATGGCCTGCGCGTCCACGGCCACACCCTGATCTGGTACTCCCAAGGCGGAGAGGTCTTCAACGCCTCGGTCCCGCGCGACCGGTTCGTGGCCGAGTTCGACCGCTATATCGCCACCGCCGTCGGACGGTATCGCGGAAAGATGGTCGGCTGGGACGTGGTCAATGAGCCCGTCTCCGAGGACGGCTCCGGCCTGCGCGACTGCCACTGGTCCGAAGCACTCGGCGTCGAGGGCTATATGGTCCGCGCCTTCCAGCAGGCGAAAGCCGCCGATCCCGACGCGATCCTTTTCCTCAACGAGTACAATCTCGAGAACATCCCGGCCAAGGGCACGACCTTCCTCAAGCTGGTCGAGACGCTGCTGAAGCTGGGAGCCCCCATCGGCGGCATCGGCACGCAGTCGCACCTGAACATCGAAATCCCGGCCGGGAACATCACGAACTTCTTCCGGGACGCCGCCTCGCTGGGCCTGCCGATCCACGTCTCCGAACTGGACTTCTCGCTCAAGCGCGACGGCGGTCATATGCCCGACCTGCGCTCGCTCGCCGACAAGCGCGCCCAGCAGGTCGCCCGCGTCGGTGAACTGGCCGAAGCCTTCATGGCCCTGCCCGAAAGCCAGCGTTACGCCTTCACCACCTGGGGCCTGCGCGACAGCGACAGCTGGCTGCTCCGCATCGAGGGCAAGAACAACCCGGACGACAGCCCTCTGCTGCTCGACAACGCCGGCCGCGCCAATCCGGCGTATCAGGCGGTGGTCGACGCGTTCACGGGGCGGGCGGGCGCCTAGACTTCCGCCGCCACAATCCCCGCCGCCGTCAGCGCGGCCATCAGCCCTTCGACCGCCGCTTCCACCTTCGCCGCGTCCCGGCCGCGCACGACCAGGTTGGTCCCGATCTCTCCGACCGAGCCATGGCCGAACGGATAGCTGCCGAAGCTGACCTCGCGCTCGGCCTTCGCCGCCGCCGTCAGGATGTCGGCGATCGCGCCCTCGCCCACGCCGCTGACCCGCACCGTGCGCGACAGCACCACCGCCCCGGTGCGCAGACGCGGAGCCACATCCTCCAGCATCGCCGTCATGATCTTCGGCACGCCCGCCATCACGAAGACATTGCCGATCTGGAAACCCGGCGCGTCCGTCACCGGATTGGCGATCAGGCTTCCTCCCTTCGGCACGCGCGCCATCCGCCGTCGCGCCGCGTTGAACTCGCCGGGCCCATAGCGCTTCTCCAGGATCGCCACCGCGTCCGGATGCTCGGGCAGGGCCACGCCGAACGCCCGGGCCACAGCATCGGCGGTGATGTCGTCGTGCGTCGGCCCGATCCCGCCGGTGGTGAAGACATAGTCATGCGCCGACCGCAGGGCGTTCAGATTGTCGACGATCTGCTCGGTCCGGTCCCCGACCGTCCGCGCCTCCCTGAGGTCGATCCGCAGCGCCGTCAGGAAGCGGGCGATGGTGTTCAGGTTCGTATCCTGCGTCCGGCCGGACAGGACTTCGTCGCCGATGATCAGGACGGCGGCGGTGGGGGATGCGTCGGTCATGCCTGCAAGCTAGAGACTGCGCCATGCGCTTCAAGTCTGGTCTCGAACATGGAACCCTGATCCGTCGCTACAAGCGGTTTCTCGCCGACGTGTCGCTGGCGGATGGGTCGGAGACCACCATCCACGTGCCCAACCCCGGCGCCATGCTGGGCCTGACCGAGCCCGGCCTGCCGGTCTGGATGTCCCGTTCGCCGGATCCCAAGCGAAAGCTGCCGCTGACGCTGGAAATGATCGACCTGCCCGGCGCCGGACTGGTCGGGGTCAACACCATGAACCCCAACCGCATCGGCGAGGCCGCCATTGCTGACGGCCTGATCCCCGAATTGGCGGGCTATCCCGTCCTGCGGCGCGAGGTCCGCTATGACGGGAACAGCCGGATCGACATCCTTCTGCAGGAGTCTACCGCCCCTCATGAAGAGGGCGGCGACGGGTGGGCAGAGCTTGCGCCGTCGCGCCCCTCCGCCTGGGTCGAGATCAAGAACGTTCACTTCAGCCGCACGCCCGGCCTCGCCGAGTTTCCGGACTGCCGCAGCGAGCGGGCCGTCAAGCATCTGAAGGCGCTGGAGCGGGTCGTGGACGCCGGCGACCGCGCGGTCATGCTGTTCGTGCTTCAGCGCATGGACTGCACCGCCTTCACCACCGCCGACGACATCGACAAGGCCTACGGCCCCGCCCTGCGCGAGGCCGCCTCCCACGGGGTTGAGGTTTTGTGCTACAGTTGCCACCTGACGCCCGAAGCGATCCGGCTGGATCGCGCCTTGCCCTGGCGGCCCTGATTTCAACAAGGGCCGCGCCGAAAGACGACGCATGTACGAGACCCCTGAACTGGACACCGACCACTTCGTCCGCACTCACGAGATCCGCGTCCATCAGGACGAGGAAGCCTGGGAAGGCATGCGCGCCGCGGGCAATCTGGTCGCCCGCGCCCTGGACATGATCACCGAGCACGTCGTGCCGGGCGTCGCCACGGGCCGTCTGGACGACCTGATCCGCGAGTTCACCCTCGACAACGGCGGCCTGCCCGCCTGCCTCGGCTACAAGGGCTACGAGAAGACGGTCTGCACCTCGATCAACCACGTCGTCTGCCACGGCATCCCGGGCGAGAAGACGCTGAAGGACGGGGATATCGTCAACATCGACCACACCGTCATCGTCGACGGCTGGCATGGCGATTCCAGCCGCATGTTCGCGGTCGGCAATGTGAACGCCCGCGCGAAGAAGCTGATCGACGTCACCTACGACTCCCTCGAGGCCGGTCTGGCGATGATCAAGCCGGGCGCCACCTTCGGCGACATCGGCTATGCGATCCAGCAGGTGGTCGAGGCCCAGCGTATGTCCGTCGTCCGCGACTTCTGCGGCCACGGCATCGGCCGCATCTTCCACGACAGCCCCAACGTCCTGCACTACGGCCGCCGCGGCGAGGGCGCGACGCTGAAGAAGGGCATGTTCTTCACGGTCGAGCCCATGGTCAATCTGGGCAAGCCGCATGTGAAGGTTCTGTCCGACGGCTGGACCGCCGTCACCCGCGACAAGTCCCTGTCCTCGCAGTGCGAGCACACCATCGGGGTGACCGACGACGGTTGCGAACTGTTCAGCGCCAGCCCCGCCGGGCTGTTCCGCCCGAAGTTCTGACCCGGGCGAAAAGCGCTCCCGGGGGAACAACCTTCAATAATCGCCGTTTTTCCTTCGGCTCGGAGGGCCAACAGGAGAGGTCGATGTTGAAGATTTTCGTGCTTGGAATGGCGATCGCAGCCGCCCCCGTCATCATGCCCGCCCCGGCCGCCGTGGCCTATGATCCCTGCCAGCGCGCGACCAATGCGTACCGGCAGGCCGTCGCGGAGCGCGACGCCTATTGCGAGGCGAACCGGGTGAACCGCTATCTCTGCCTGACGCCGGGCACGCGCGGCCAGCGCCTTCACCAGCGCGTGGTCAACACGCGCGAAGCCATGGCGGACGCCTGTCGCTGACGCGACCATAGATTGAGCGCCCGGACATCTTGAGGCAGTCTGGCGGCTGGAGACGCCATGCCGCCGGAGCCGCCCCTGAGCCCGCCCCACCACGCCGGTCATCGCGAGCGGCTGCGCGACCGCGCCCGGGGCGCCGGCATCCATCATCTGCCCGACTACGAACTGCTCGAACTCTTTCTGTTCCGTAGTCAGCCGCAAGGTGACGTCAAACCGGTCGCCAAGGCTCTCCTGGCCCGCTTCGGTTCGCTCGCGGCCGTCCTCGCCGCCTCGGTGGAGGACCTGATGACGGTCAAGGCCGAGGACACCCGAGGCAGGCTGAAGGGCGTCGGCGCCGAGACCGCCCTGGATCTCGCCGCCCTGCACGAAGTCGCCCGGCGCGTCGCCAAGGAGGAGGCCGGCAAGCGCACGGTCATCTCCTCCTGGACCGCCCTGGTCGCCTACGTCCGCCTGTCGCTCCAGCATGAGCCCCGCGAACAGTTCCGCGTCCTCTACCTCGACAACCGCAACCAGCTGATCCTCGACGAGATCCAGAACCGGGGCACGGTCGACCACGCGCCGGTCTATCCCCGCGAGGTCGTGCGCCGGGCGCTGGAGCTGTCGGCCAAGTCGATGATCATCGTCCACAACCACCCCTCCGGCGACCCGACGCCCTCGCGCGCCGACATCGACATGACGCGTCAGGTCGTGGAAGCTGCCCGCGCGCTAGGCCTCTCGGTCCACGACCACCTGGTCGTCGGGCGGGACGGCGTGGCCAGTTTCAAACAGTTGGGGTTGATGTAACCCTCGCTGCCGGTTTTGAGGGCTCCATGACCACCACACGCCGCACCCTCCTGACCGCCGCGCCCCTGACGGCCCTCGCGACCGCCGCCGTGGCGCAAGCGTCCACGCCCCCCGCCGTGATGATCTCCACCTGGGATTTCGGCGCCGCCGCCAACGCCGCCGGCTGGGCCGCGCGTCAGGCGGGCGGCTCGGCCCTCGACATGGTCGAGGCGGGCGGCAAGGTCGCGGAGCTGGACGAGAATAACTCATCGGTTGGTCTGGGCGGCCTGCCGGACCGCGACGGCCACGTCACCCTCGACGCCTGCGTCATGACCTGGGCCGGCGACATCGGCGCCGTCTGCGCGCTGGAGGATGTCGTCCACGCCGTCTCGGTCGCCCGCGCGGTGATGGAGAAGACGCCCCACACCATGCTGGTCGGGGCGGGCGCGCGGGCCTTCGCGGTCGATCAGGGCTTCCCCACGCAGAACCTGCTGACGCCCCGCGCGGAGGCCGCCTGGCGCGAATGGCTGGTCACCGCGCAGTACGCCCCGCGCGCCAACAGCGAGAACACCGACTGGCGCGCCATGCCCGGCGGCCCCGGCAATCATGACACCATCGGCCTGATCGCCATCGGGGCCGACCATCGCATGGCCGGCGCCTGCACCACCTCCGGCATGGCTTTCAAGATGCGCGGCCGGGTCGGCGACAGCCCCCTGATCGGCGCGGGCCTCTATGTCGATGACGCGGTCGGCGGGGCCACCGCCACCGGCGTGGGCGAGGATGTCGTGCGCGTCGCCGGCGCCCATTCGGTGGTCGAGGCCATGCGCCAGGGCCTCGACCCCACCGCCGCCTGCCGTCTGGTGATCGAACGCCTCGCCAGACTGCGCGGATCGAAAGTCGCCGCGTCCCAGGTCGCCCTGCTGGCGCTGGACAAACAGGGCCGCGCCGGCGCCTTCGCCCTCCAGCCCGGCTTCACCTACGCCGTCACCGACGCCACGGGCCGGACCCGTATCGAGCGGGCCGCTGCCCTGTTCGGCGCGTGACCACCACCCTGACCACCGATCGCCTGACCCTCACCCCGGTCCAGGCCTCGGACTTTCCGGACCTCGCCCGGCTCTGGGGTGATCCGGCCTTCGCCACCGCCATCTTCCCCACCGCCCTGTCCAGCGAGGACGTCTGGTTCCGCCTGCTGCGCGACATCGGTCACTGGGAGGCGCTGGGCTACGGCAACTGGTCGATCCGCGAAACCGCGACCGGCGACTATGTCGGCAGCGTCGGCGTCTTCGACTATCGCCGCCTGATGGACCCGTCCTTCGACGCGCCCGAGCTGGGCTGGGGCGTCGCGCCCCGCCATCAGGGCAGGGGTCTGGCGTTCGAGGCCCTGTCCGCCGCCCTCGCCTGGGCCGACGACGCCCTCAACGCCCCCCGCACCGTCTGCATGATCGCCCCCGACAACACCCCTTCGCATGCTCTCGCGAAGCGAGCCGGCTACGCCCCGTACGCCCACACCACCTACAAGGGCGCCCCGGTCGTCCTGCTGGAGCGGCTGTCAGCCTGACATTAAGGTTTACGCGCCATTCTCCGGTCTGAACTCCGGAGTGCGTCCGTCCATGCCCATGCCCGTCGAAGAGCTTCGCGCCCATCTGACCGAGGCCTTCCCCGATGCCGAGATCGCCATCGACGATCTGGCCGGGGACGGCGATCATTATCGCGCGCGGATCGTCTCGTCGGCCTTCGCAGGTTTGTCGCGCGTGAAGCAGCACCAGCTCGTCTATGCCGCCCTGAAGGGCAAGATGGGCGGCGAGCTGCATGCCCTGGCTCTCGAAACCTCGGTCCCGTCGGAGGGCTGACCCCATGCGCTATCGTCCCTTCGGCAATGTCGGACAGGCCGTTTCGGTCGTCACCCTCAGCCTCGGCCCCCGCGATATCGCGGGCGGCCCCGAAGCCGGACGCGAGCTGATCTATTCGGCGCTGGAAGCCGGCATCAACAGCTACCGCCTGACCTCCGCCGATCCGGTGCTGGCCGAGGTGCTGGGCGAGGCCCTGCGCAATGTCGATCGCAAGCTGGTGCAGGTGGCCCTGACCCTCGGCGCCGGCGACGGCCGCCGCGGCTCGGATCGCGACTTCTCCGCCGAGGGCATGACCAGCGCCATCGACCGCGCCCTGCACGCCTCGGGCCTCGGCTGGTTCGACCTGGCCGTGCTGGACCAGCCTGAAGATCACGAACTGCCCCAGTCGTCGCTGAATGCGCTCAAGGCCCTGCGCGCCACCCAGCGCGTTCGCCTGCTGGGCATCTCGGGCGAGGGCGAGGTGATGGACACCTATGTCTCCACCGGCGCCTTCGACGTGCTGCTCACGCCCTTTCACGTCAACTCGCCCTGGCAGATCCGGTCGCGCCTGCGCGACGCCCGTGAGCGCGACATGGCCATCTTCGTCTACGGCTATTTCCCGGACACCCTGGACACGGTGAAAAAGGCGACGACGGCCCATGAGGAAAAGAAGGGCTTCTTCGGCTTCGGCAAAGCCGCGGCGCGTCCGAAGCACGACCCGCTGGCGGGCGCGGGCACCTTCGCCTTCCTGCACCAGACCAATGCCTGGTCGGCCGAGGCCATCTGTCTGGCCTACGCCCTGACCGATCCGTCGGTCGCCAGCATCCTGATCGAGGCCTCGACCATCGAGCGGCTGAACGACCTCGCCATGGTTCCGGACCGCGACCTGCCTCCTGGCCTCGCGGCGCAGATCGAGATGGCCCGTGTCGCCGGCGCCAAGGCCGCCTGACCTCTGCGCGACGTGCGGATGGGGCCGTCCTGACCCGAAATCGGAGTATGGCTCAGCCCCCCTCGGGCCATCCACGACGCCGCATGCCCTTGACCCCCGGCCCGCGCGACCCTAGCTGACGGCCTTCACTGAAAGGCCCTGCCGTGACCGATCAAGCTGTCGCAGACCCCGTCCACGCCTTCATCGCCGACACCGTCGCCCAACACGACGTGGTCCTGTTCATGAAGGGCACCCCGGACGCGCCGCGCTGCGGCTTCTCCTCGCTGTCGGTCCAGATCCTCGACCACGTCGGCGCGTCGTTCGTCGGCGTCGACGTGCTGCAGGACGAAGCCCTGCGCGAAGGCATCAAGACCTTCACCGACTGGCCGACCATCCCGCAGCTCTACGTGAAGGGCGAGTTCGTGGGCGGCTCGGACATCATCCGCGAGATGTTCAACGCCGGTGAGCTTCAGACCCTCATGACCGACAAGGGCGTGCCGCTGGGTCAGGAAGACTGATGGCCCGCCCCCAGCTGGAGCCGCGCGAGGACCGCGAGATCTTCGTCCTCCCGCTGGAGGTCCGTCCCGAACACATCGACGAGAACGGCCACGTCAACAACGTGGTCTATGTCGGCTGGCTGCAGGACGCGGGCACCGCCCACTGGAACGCCAGCTTCGATGAGGCGACCCGCACGAAATGGTCTTGGGTCGGGGTGCGGCACGAGATCGACTATTTCCGTCCCCTCATGCCCGACGCCGTCGATGTGAAGGCGCGCACCTGGGTCGGCGACCCCCAGGGTCCACGCTTCAACCGCTACGTCCGGATCGAGGATGCCGAGGGTCGCCTGTGCGCCCAGGGCGTGACCGAATGGGTGCTGGTGGACTCCACGACCATGCGGCCGCACCGCATCCCCGCGGACATGCTGCCGGCCTTCGCCAAACAATAGTCTGGCGCGAAATTGAGAAGGGCCGGGACGCTGTGCGCTCCGGCCCTTTCGTGTGTTCAGAGCCGGGTCGGGTTCAGCAACCGCGTCTGTGTTCCGGGCTCGACGCCCAGTTCGCTCAGGGACCAACTGACCTCCACCCCGTCGGGAACCAGCGCCTTGCACAGGTCCTCGGCGGTGCGCCGCAGGGCGATGTTGGTCACCCCGTCATCCGCCGGCGTCAGATCGACCGCGAAATGGGTCGTATCCGTACAGCCGTTGGAGTCGACGCGGGCCATCAGTCGGCCGTCCACGATCCGCGCCGAGCGCACCGCTTCAAGCGTCGGTTTGGCATGGTCGGTCCAGTTGACCGTGACGTCCCGTTCACCGGACTCGTTGGCCCAGATGACGCAGCCCGACAGCAGCGGCGCAACCAGCGCCGCCGCGATCAGTACGCGGATCACTGACCCGCGTCCGCCGGCGACTGGTGCACGACGCGGGTGGTCGGCTTGTCGGTGGCGATGATGATGCAGCCGCCCAGCGACGGAGCAGCGATGGCGAGAATGAGCACGAGGGCGAGACGACGCATTTGGAAATCCCCTTCCAGACAATGAGAGCGCTTCCTGGTGAAGCTTGAGCCCAATCTGCCGTCAGCCGGGCGGAAAGACACGTGAACAATCGGACAGACGGCCCTTGTCTGGATCGGCATCCGGCATAGCTACCGTTCTGATCCTCCCCGGAGCCTTTCATGAGCCAGTTGTTCACCTCGCGCGCCGTCGGCCCCCTGACCCTGCGCAATCGCATCGTGGTCGCGCCGATGTGCCAGTACTCGGCGGTCGACGGCGTGCCTCAGCCCTGGCACGCCCAGCACCTCGGGCGACTGGCCCTGTCGGGCGCCGGCCTGGTCATCGTCGAGGCGACGGGCGTGGAGCCCGAAGGCCGCATCACCCCGGCCGACACCGGCCTGTGGAACGACGATCAGGAAACCGCCTTCGCCGCCCTGCTCAGCGGCATCCGCAGCTATTCCGACACCCCCATCGGCATCCAACTGGGTCACGCCGGCCGCAAGGCCTCCACGACCCCGCCCTGGCGCGGCAGCGCGGCTGTCAGGCCGGAGGACGGCGCCTGGACCACCTCCGCCCCCTCCGCCATCCCCTTCAAGGCGGACTGGCATACGCCGGTCGCGCTGGACGAGGCCGGGATGCAGCGCATTATCGACGCCTTCGTCGCCGCCGCCGGCCGCGCCCTGCGCGCCGGTTTCGATCTGGTCGAGCTGCACGCCGCCCACGGCTACCTGCTCAGCGAATTCCTCTCCCCCATCTCCAACAGGCGGACGGATGACTACGGCGGCTCCAACGAGAACCGCATGCGCTTCCCCCTACGGGTCGCGCAGGCCCTGCGCGACGCCTGGCCCCGCGACAGGGCGCTGGGCGTCCGCTTCAACGGCTCGGACTGGGTCGATGACGGCGTCAGCCTCGAGGACGTTCAGGCCTTCGCCAGGGCCGTGCACGCCATCGGCTACGACTATCTGCACATCTCCTCGGGCGGCAACGTCGCCGAGGCCCGCATCCCGGGCGGCGAACCGGGCTATCAGCTGCCCTTCGCGGAGGCTGTGAAGGCCGCCGTGCCCGAGGCCAACGTCATCGCCGTGGGCATGATCTACGACCCGGCCCAGGCCGAGGCCATTGTCAGCGAGGGCAGGGCGGACTTTGTCGGCATCGCCCGCGCCGTTCTGGACGACCCCCACTGGGGCCACCATGCCGCGGTCGCCCTGGGCGTCCCCGAGGGTCTGCCGAAACAGTATGAGCGGGCGGGCCGGACGACCTGGCGGGCCTATGACCGGGTCCACCCGGCCGCCTGAGGCCGGGCCTCAGGTCGAGGGCGTCAGCTGGTAAGGGTTCTCGACGGAAACGCGGGACCCCGGCGCCAGCCCCAGTTCCTCGAACGACCAGCGCATCTCCACGCCTTGGGGCTGCGATCGGGTGCAGCGATCCTCATTGATGCGGCGCAGGGTGATGACCGAGCCGCCGCCGGCCTGCCGCACGACGGCGGTCAGATCGGCCTTTTGGGTGCAGCCGTTCGAGCTGACCCAGAACACCGCCTGGTCCTGCCCGATCGCCGCGGCGTGGATCGGCTCAATCTGGCCCGGCAGGACCTCCGCGCGATCATCGGCACCGGACAGCCAGCGCCCGGCAGTCGTGCATCCCGACAGGGCGACGCAGACCAGCAGCAAGGCCGCGAACGGCGCTGACGACTTCATTCCGACCTCCCGCTGAATCCTTGGCCCAGCGCAATGTGCCTTTGTTCGGCCCGGAAGTGAACCGCCCCCCGCCGTCCGCCAAAGCAAAAGGGCCCCGGATTGCTCCGGAGCCCTTCAACTTTGATTGCGCTGACGCGCCAGACCTTACGACGAGTAGTATTCGACGACCAGGTTCGGCTCCATCTTCACCGGGTACGGCACGTCGGCCAGTTCCGGCACGCGGACGTAGCGGACCGAGAAGCCGCGATCACCGAGCTCGAGGTAGTCAGGCACATCGCGTTCCGACGACTGCTGGGCTTCGAGCACCAGCGCCATGGCGCGGCTCTTTTCCTTGACCTCGATGACCTGACCCGGCTTCACGCGGTACGAACCGATGTCGACCTTCTTGCCGTCGACGGTCACGTGGCCGTGGCTGACGAACTGACGAGCGGCCCAGACGGTCGGGACGAACTTGGCGCGATAGACGATCGCGTCCAGGCGCGATTCCAGCAGACCGATCAGGTTTTCCGAGCTGTTGCCCTTGCGGCGCGTGGCTTCGGTGTAGGTCGCGGAGAATTGCTTCTCGGTGATGTTGCCGTAGTAGCCCTTCAGCTTCTGCTTGGCCTTCAGCTGCAGACCAAAGTCAGAGACCTTGGACTTGCGGCGCTGACCGTGCTGGCCGGGGCCGTACGAACGCTTGTTCACCGGGGACTTCGAACGGCCCCACAGGTTTTCACCCATGACCCGATCGAGTTTGTACTTGGCGCTGTGGCGCTTGGACATGAAGTCACTCTCTGTAGCGATGCGGCCCGGTCCCTCCCCAACTGGAGAGACAATCCCAACGGCGGTCCACGCATCATCCGTCATAAATCCCGCGCCCGACCGGAGTCGGGTGCGCGAAGGCGGCGCTTATGCCCATGGACAGGCCCTGAGTCAACGCTGCGGCGGTCGGATCGCGCCCCTAACGGAGCTCCAGCACCACCAGCGCCTTGGCTGGCAGCCGGGCGATCAGCACCCCGTCCTCGATCCGCGCATCCCGGAAGACCGTCGGGACGATCGTCGCCGGCTGTTCGAAGGTGTTGTGCGCATCCATCCGGTCCGAGGTCAGCACCCGCCCCGCGACGGTCCGCCCATGCGCGCCGTCCAGCCGGATGCGGACCTCGGTCGCTTGCGCCGGATCCAGATTGACCAGCGCCACATGTACCCGCCCGTCGTCACTGCGCGCGGCGGTCACATCGAGCCTGTCGGCGCCGTCCGCCTCCAGCGTCACCGGCAGGACCGCGGCGTTGCGGAACGGCTTGTAGAGCATGAAGGCGTGATAGGTCGGGGTCAGGGTCATGCGCGGCCCGTCCGTCAGGATCAGCGCCTGCAGCACATTGACCATCTGCGCCACATTGCTCATCCGCACCCGGTCCGCATGCCGGTGGAAGATGTTGAAATGCACCGCCGCCAGCAGGGCGTCGCGCAGCGAGTTCTGCTGCTGAAGGTGGCCGGCCACCGTCCCCGGCGTCGGATCATACCAGGCGCCCCATTCATCGACCGCCAGCCCGACCCGTCCCTCCGGGTCATACTCATCCATGATGGCGTCGTGGCCCCGGATCATCTCCTCGATGCGGTAGGCCTGCCGGAAGGTCGCGTCCCACTCCGCCTCGTCGAACCCGACCGACGCCCCCTTCCGCGCCCAGTCGCCCGTCGGCAGGGTGTAATAGTGCAGCGACAACTGGTCGAAATTGTCCCGCCCGTCCCGCATCAGCGTCCGGGTCCAGTCATAGTCCGCGGCGTTCGGCCCGGAGGCGACGGACACGGTCCCCTCCGGCATGACGAAGCCGACGTACTGGCGCATCAGGTCGGTGTAATAGCTCGCCCGCATCCGCCCGCCGCAACCCCACGGCTCGTTGCCCAGTCCGAGGTAGTCGATCTTCCACGGCCGCTCCCGCCCGTTGGCGCGCCGTTCCTGCGCCAGGGTCGAGCGGGTGTCCGAGGTGATGTACTCGACCCACTGCGCCGCCTCGGCGGGCGTGCCCGAGCCCATATTGATGCTCAGATAGGTCTTCGCCCCGATCAGTTCGGCGAAGTCGAAGAATTCGTGGGTGCCGAAGGCGTTGTCTTCCTCGCTGTTGCCCCACCACCGGTTCAGCGTCACGGGGCGGTCGGCGCGCGGACCGACGCCGTCGCGCCAGTGATAGGTGTCGGCGTAGCACCCGCCCGGCCAGCGCACGACCGGGACCTCCAGCGCCTTCAGCGCCCCGACCACGTCGTTGCGGAAGCCGCGCGTATTCGGGATGGCGGAGTCTTCCCCGACCCAGATGCCGCCGGTGATGCCGCTGCCCAGCTGTTCCATGAACTGGCCGTGCACGTCCGGGTTCACCCGTGCGCCCGGCTGGTCCAGACGGAGACTGCCGCGCACATCGGCCGACGCCGGCCCGGCGGCCAGCAGAATCGCCGCCACAACGCCTGAAATGATCGCCCGCATAGCCCGCCCCCGCCGTCTTTTGTTAGCGGTAACAGACCAGATGCGAGCGGCCGCGTGAAGAGGTTACGGCGCGGGCGCGGCCTGCGGCGTCCAGACGAAACCATCATCCTGGCGCTGGATGTGGCCCAGGCCGGGGAAGGGGAAGTGGGGGGCGTAGATCAACAGGTTCTGCGACGCCGACCGCTCCAGCAGGCCCTGACGGGTGGCGATCGCCGACGGGCTGTCGCCGTCCCAGGCGTTCGTCCAGTCGGGCCGCTGCACCGAAAGGATCGAACTGTGCAACGCATCGCCGATGTACAGCAGCCGCCCGCCGCCCTGCGCGATCTCATAGGCCGAATGGCCCGGCGTATGCCCGTCCAGCGAGACGGCGGTGATGTTCGGCGCCACCTCCGCGCCCGGTGCGAAGGCCCGCACCTTCGGCGTGATGACCCGCACCAGATCGGCCATCTCGGCGTCCGCCTGCAGGGCCGTCCATTCCGGGATGCTCAGCCGGATCGTCGCATTGGGGAAGACCAGGGCGCCATTGGCCACCAGTCCGCCGACGTGATCGCCGTGCGCGTGCGAGATCAGGATGTCGGTCACCTGCGCCGGCGTCACGCCCGCCTCGCGCAGTGAGGTCTGCAGCCGGCCTTCAGTCCCCATCCCGCCGCCCGCGCCGGTGTCGATCAGCACGATCCGGTCGCCGTCCTTCACCAGCAGGGGCTGGATCGAAAGATGAATGCTGTCGTCGGTCACGCCTTGGGCGCGCAGCAGGGCCGAGACCTGGGCCGCATTGCCCCACGGACTTTCCTTCGCCGTCGCGGGCAGGACGATGTTGCCGTCCTTCAGCGCCACCGCCTCCAGCTGACCGATGCGGAAGGCGTGGATCGTCGCCTCCGTCGCCACGGCCGGGACGGGCGCGGGGGCCTGCGCCGTCGCCTTCTTCTCGGTGTCGGGCGAACAGGCGCCCAGGGCGGCGAGGATCAGGCCGGCGGCGGCGAGGCGGGCGTGGAAGGTCATGACGGCTCCGGGATGGCTTACGGCAACGCCTGATCTGGGGCGTCCGCGCCGAACCGCCACCCCGTCAGGGCGCTTCCGGCGTGAATTCCGCCA
The DNA here is from genome assembly GCF_058681355.1 of Brevundimonas sp. AVps31. Classification (NCBI taxonomy): domain Bacteria; kingdom Pseudomonadati; phylum Pseudomonadota; class Alphaproteobacteria; order Caulobacterales; family Caulobacteraceae; genus Brevundimonas; species Brevundimonas sp. AVps31. The sequence continues at coordinate 479,395 of NZ_CM178736.1, forward strand.
GAACGACGTCATAAACCTTCATCGGCAGCTCCAGCCGCGCCCGACCGTCCGCGCCCACGACCACCGACCGAACCTCGGGCGAGTCCCGGGTCAGGGTCTGAAGTTGCTCCACCTGCGCAGCGGTCAGAGTCTCGGGCCGGCCCATCTCCAGATAGGCGGTGTAAGCGTCGTTGCTGCGGAAGCCCACGCGGCGAACCTCCACGCGATACCGTCCGGGCGTCAGCCCCCCGGCCTCGATCCGCAGCGGCGCCGCCTCGGGGGCCGGCTGCACGGCGCGGAAATAGGGCCGGTTGCTGACCGTCTGGTCCGGCGCCTGATACCGCCAGGCCAGCACCTGCAACGTCCGCCCATCCAGCGTCACGATGCTTTCGGGGTCCGCATTGGCCAGCTCCACATCGCCCAGCCGCGCCAGGTATTTGTAGGCGAACCACGCCGGCTTGCGGATGCCCTGCGGATTCAGCAGGCCGAAACCGCCGTCGAACGGACGGGTCTGCGGCCCCGGCTCCTCGAACAGATCCGAATAGGTCCAGTAGCTCATGCCCTGCACCAGCCCCTCGACCGGCTTCAGCCGGCTCAGGATGTAGGCGGCGCTCAGGGGACTGTCGTGCACCGGATCACGCGGATTGTAGCTGGTGCTCCATTCGGTGAAGTACAGCGGCAGGCCCGGCGTCGCCGACGCCTCGATCTGCTCCCGCACCCGGCGCACATCGCCGATCACCGCGTCCGGGTTGGGCGACAGCTTGTTGTCCCCCTCCCCGTTCTCATCCAGGAAGCCGCCGTCCACGCCATAGGTGTGGGTGGTCACGAAATCGACCGGAGCGTCATGCGCCCGGGCATAGGCCAGCAGCTCCGGCACCCAGGCCGCGCCCGCCGTCGAGGGCCCGCCCACCGGCAGGGCCGGGTCGATCGCCTTGATGACCCGCGCCGTCCGCACATACAGGTCGAAATAGGCCGCCTGATCGGCCCGCTCCCAGAAGCCGTCCAGATTGGGCTCGTTCCAGACCTCGAAGAACCAGGTCCGCACCTCCTCAGCGCCATAGCGTTCGATCAGGTGGCGGACGAAGGCGTCCACCAGCGCGTCCCACTTGTCCGGCTGGGGATGGGAGGTGTTGCCCTTCCAGTAGAAGATCGTCAGGTCCGAGGTCCGCATGTCGTGCGGGGTGAAACCCAGTTCCACGAACGGCTTGATCCCCATGGCCAGGAACCGGTCGTACAGGGCGTCGATCCTGGTGAAGTCATAGACCGGCTGCCCGTCGACCTCGCGATAGACGCCCATGTCGTCATGGAAGATGGCGTGGAAGCGGATGTATCGGAACCCCAGCTCCTTGCGGGCGACCTGCAACTGCGCCAGCGCATCCTCGCGCCCGGTCACCGCGGGATAGTCCGCGCCGACGGAGAAATCGGCCATCCGGTCCCGCGGTCGGCTGTCCGCCGTCGCATCCGCCACGATGACCCGCGGCTCTTGCGCCACCGCCGCAGCCCCGGTCAGCAACACGCCCGACGCGGCCATCGCCGCCGCCGCACGCCTCGCGTGCTTCGCCCAGTCCCTCATGTCTCGCTCCCCGGCGATCTGTTCGTTAGGAACGATGTTAGCGCTAACATTCACAAACACAAGAAAGGCGCCGCATCGCTGCGGCGCCTTTCCGAAACCCCGACTGTGGCCGGCCTTACTTGGCGGCGTCGTACAGTTCGTTGACCTTGTTCCAGTTCACCACGGACCAGAAGGCCTTCAGGTAGTCGACCCGGCGGTTCTGGTACTTCAGGTAGTAGGCGTGCTCCCACACGTCGGCGGCCAGAAGGACAGCGCCCTTCTCGTCGGCCACGTCCATCAGCGGGTTGTCCTGGTTCGGGGTCGAGGTGACCTTCAGCTTGCCGTCCTGCAGGATCAGCCAGGCCCAGCCCGAGCCGAACTGGCCGGCGCCGGCGGCGTCGAAGTCCGCCTTGAACTTGTCCAGACCGCCCAGCTCGGCGTCGATCTTGGCGGCCAGTTCAGCCGACGGCTCGCCCGCCTTGTCGGCCGGGGCCAGCAGTTCCCAGAACAGGCTGTGGTTCCAGTGACCGCCGCCGTTGTTGCGGACGGCCTTGGGGGCCTTGGAGATGTTGGCGAACAGCTCTTCCAGCGACTTGCCCTGCAGCGAGGCGTCGGCGTCGACGGCCTTGTTCAGGTTGTCGACATAGGTCTGGTGATGCTTGTCGTGGTGGAAGGTCATCGTCTCCTTGTCGATGGCCGGCTCCAGGGCGTCATAGGCGTACGGAAGGGGCGGAAGGGTGAAGGCCATGGAGGGCTCCTGTCGACAGGTTGATCTGAACCGCATGTAGGCGCCGAGACCGTTCAGCCAAAGGCGCCGCAGCGGGATTTTGTCAGGCGTTGAACGCCCGCGGCCCCTCAAAGGCTGCATCCGACGCGCGGTCAAGCTTGTATCGACGCCTTGCGCGGCGCCGGCGAACATCGGATTGTGGGGTCTGTCGCCGGAGCCGCCGCATGATCGCCCCTCGCCCCGCCCTGCTGACCGCCCTCGTCCTGCTGGGCCTCGCCGGCTGCGCGGCCGGTGAACCGATCACGGCCGCCTCCAGCTGCCACACCCGCGACGGCCAGTTCGTCAACGCGCCGGGCTGCACCATCAGCTATTCCACGTCGCGCACCGTCACCACCTCGACGACCACGACCACCGTGACCACGCCCACGCCCGCCGCCGAGGCGAAGGACGAGCGTTAGTCCTTCGGCAGGTTGGCCTTCATGCAGTCGCGCACGGCCCGGCGGTGGTCGCCCAGCGCCATCATGTAGTCGACGCCCGCCGCCGCGAACGCGACCTTGGTCGCCGCGTCCAGACCCTCGGGCAGGGCCGCGACCACCTTCTTCTGTCCTTTTTCGTGCAGACAGAAGCCGACCTCGCTGCACAGCGCCGCGAACATCGCATCGTACCGGTCGTCGCTCATCTCAGTCCCTCAAGGCGGCTCAGCCAGTGCAGCAGGTTCAACGCGAACTGCTGATCGTCATGGCCGGGGGTCTGTAGACCGAAAACGACGTCCTCGCGCCCGGATTCGGCGGGAAACTTCACCACCTGCGCCGTCAGCATCCCGGCCTCGCCCAGAACCACGACCCGTCCGCGCCCATGGGCGAACGCCAGTCCCTGCGCCGGAAGGGCCGGCTGCGACAGTTCGGCCAGCACGGCCTCGGCCGCCTCTCCGGCCTCTAGCCGCCGATCAATCTGCTGCAGGGTCGGCAGGTCGCGGGCCTCGCGCGCGTCAGCGCTCATCGCCAGCAGCACTGTTGCGCCCTCCGGCCCGCGCAGCGACTGGCCGGTGAAGGTGCGGACGCGGCGAACCCGTTCACTCTCGTCGCGACCGGCCACGACGGGGTGGTCGCCCAACGCCTGGGCCGGATAGTCGAGATTGGTCAGCGGCCCCTCGGGCGTCGGGACAAAGGCGTATCCCTTGCCCATCTCGACGCCCAGCGCCCGGCCCAGCGTCTCATTGGCGCTGCCATAGGGGGCGTGGTCGGCGGCCAGCAACAGGGCGCCGCCCTCGCGCACCCAGGCCTCCAGCACAGCGATCTCGGCGGCGGTGAAGGCGTCCGGGCGGCTGCCGTCCGCCGGTCGCACGGCGTTGGAGATCACCAGCACATCGACGCCGTCCAGCGCGCCGGGTTGATCCAGCGCCTGCTCGCCCGCCCGGACGCGATAGCCGTCGGCCCGCGCCAGGGCGGCGAAGCCCGCATACCGACCGTCGATCGTCTGCACGCTGCCATGGGCCGCATCCAGCTGGATCAGCGGCCCCTCGCCCGCATAGGCGGGCCGCGCCACGGTCGGACGGAAGGACGGATCGCCCATCTGCTCCTGCGCCACCGCGGGCGCGGCCAGCAGCAGGACGGACAGGACGAATACGCACCACGTCATCGACGTCACTCCGGTTCGCCCGGAGCTTACGCCTTCAGCCGCGCCGCGTGGAAGGCCACATGGTCGGCGATGAAACTGGCCATGAAGAAGTAGGAATGGTCGTAGCCCGGCTGCATCCGCACCGTGACCTTCTGCCCGATCGCCTTGCCCGCCGCGATCAGCAGTTCCGGCTTCAACTGGTCCGTCAGGAAGCTGTCGGCGTCGCCCTGATCCACCAGAATGTCGTCATAGACGCCGTGCGCGGCGCCGCCCTCGATCAGCAGGGCCGCATCATGTTTGGCCCACTCCGCCCGGTCCTCGCCCAGATAGGCGGTGAAGGCCTTTTCGCCCCATGCACACCGGGTCGGCGAACTGATGGGCGCGAAGGCCGAGACCGACTGGAACAGCTCCGGATGACGCAGCGCCAGCGTCAGCGCCCCGTGCCCGCCCATCGAATGGCCCGAGATGGAGCGCGCCCCGGTGGTCGGGAATTCCGCGTCGATCAGGTCGATCAGCTCGCCCGTGACATAGCTTTCCATGCGGAAATGCGGGGCCCACGGCGTCTGGGTCGCATCGACATAGAAACCCGCGCCCTGCCCCAGATCATAGGCCGGATCGTCGGCGACGCCCTCGCCCCGCGGCGAGGTGTCCGGCGCCACGATGATCACCCCGTGCTCGGCCGCGGCGGCGTAGGCCCCGGCCTTGGTGGTGAAATTGTCCTCGGTGCAGGTCAGGCCCGACAGCCAGATCAGCACCGGGAACGGCCCCTCCCCGCCCGGGACGAAGACCGACAGGGTCATCGGCGTGCCCGTCGTCGCGCTGTCATGCTTCAGATAACGCAGCGTGCCGCCGTGGACGGTGTGGGTCTTGGTGGTTTGGAACATTCAGACAGCCTTTGACAGGTAACGAACATCGACGCCGAGATCTGCGGCGCGAGCGGCCAGACGCTTGTCCACGGTCGCCAGAACCAACCCGTCACGCCGAGCCAGGGCGATATAGAGGCAGTCGTAAACGGCATGATCGAGCGATGCGCTCAGCCTTTGCGCCGCCTCGATCAGGTCTTCGTCCGCAACCAGCTCAAGGCGCCCGACCACGCTGGACACCACGGCGCAGGCGCTATCGATGTCCAGCAATCCGGCGCGCACATACTTCCAGAGCGTGTTCGCCAGCTCGACCTGCACGAAGGCGGGCGCAACCCCCTCGATGCCATCACGCACAGCCAGGGCATCCTCAAACAGGGGATCGTCTGGCAGGTACCATTTCATGATCAGGCTGGCGTCCAGGACGACCCGGCTCACCGATCCCGGTCCTCGCGGATCAGGGCTGTGCTGTCCAGGGTGGCTCCGCGCAGTTGTTCTCGTACACGCGTCGCCACGGCCTCGAACCGCTCTTCAGCCAGATGCACCTCACGGGCCGCCATATCGCGGAATTTCTGCTCCAGCGACATGTTCTCGCGCTCGGCGATACGCTTGAGCCGCGCCACCACCGCATCATCCAGATTGCGAACAAGAACCTGAGCCATGCAGGAATGCTAGCACACCGCTAGCATTCCTGCCAGCGGATCACTTCGGACGGTGCAGGGCGCAGATCTTGTTGCCCGACGGGTCGCGCAGATAGGACAGATACAGGGCGCCGAACGGGCCCTTGCGTTCGCCGGGCGGATCCTCGATCGACGTGCCGCCCGCCGCGACGCCGGCGTCGTGGAAGGCCTTCACGGCCTCCTCATCGCGCGCCCCGAAGCCGATGGTGCCGCCGTTGGCGTGGCAGGCGGGATCGCCGTCCAGGGGTTTGGTGATCGCGAAGGCCCCGCGCGGCGTCCGCCACCAGTAGCGGCCCCGGTCGTCCGGCTGGCCGGGCTCGATGCCCAGCGCGCCCAGCGCCGCGTCATAGAATTTGCGCGACGCCTCGATGTCGTTCGCGCCCACGGTGATGTGTGTGAACATGTCTTCCTCCCTCAGGTCGCCCGACTTCGCACGAGTCCGTTGCTTTTAGCAACCCTATGCGATCAGAACACCACCACCGAGCGGATGCTCTTGCCCTCATGCATCAGGTCGAAGGCCTTGTTGATGTCTTCCAGACCGAAGGTGTGGGTGATCATCGGATCGATCTCGATCTTGCCGTCCATGTACCAGTCGACGATCTTCGGCGTGTCGGTGCGGCCGCGCGCACCGCCGAAGGCCGAGCCCTTCCAGACCCGGCCGGTGACCAGCTGGAACGGACGCGTCGCGATCTCCTTGCCCGCCTCGGCCACGCCGATGATGATGCTTTCGCCCCAGCCGCGATGGCAGGCCTCCAGCGCCTGACGCATGACCACGGTGTTGCCGGTGCAGTCGAAGGTGTAGTCCGCGCCGCCGCCGGTCAGCTCGACCAGATGGGCGACCACGTCCGACACGTCCTTGGGATTGACGAAATGGGTCATGCCGAAGCGGCGGCCCCACTCTTCCTTGTCGGGGTTCAGGTCCACGCCGATGATCATGTCGGCGCCGACCATCTTCAGCCCCTGGATGACGTTCAGCCCGATGCCGCCCAGACCGAAGACGACCGCATTGGCGCCCGGCTCGACCTTGGCCGAGTTGACCACCGCGCCCACGCCCGTGGTCACGCCGCAGCCGACGTAGCAGGCCTTGTCGAACGGCGCGTCCTTGCGGATCTTGGCCAGGGCGATCTCGGGCAGCACGGTGTAGTTCGAGAAGGTCGAGCAGCCCATATAGTGGGCGATCGCCTGCCCCTTGTAGCTGAAGCGGCTGGTGCCGTCGGGCATCAGCCCCTGGCCCTGGGTGCCCCGGATCGCCGTGCAAAGGTTGGTCTTGCGGCTCAGGCACGACTTACACTGGCGACATTCCGGCGTGTACAGCGGGATCACGTGATCGCCGACCGCGACCGAGGTCACGCCCGGCCCGACCTCGACCACCACCCCCGCGCCCTCGTGGCCCAGAATGCTCGGGAAGATCCCCTCCGAGTCCAGCCCGTCCAGCGTATAGGCGTCGGTGTGGCAGATGCCGGTGGCCTTGATCTCGACCAGCACCTCCCCGGCGCGCGGCCCCTCCAGATCGACCTCGACGATCTCGAGCGGGCGTTTGGCCTCGAAGGCGACGGCGGCGCGGGTTTTCATGGCGGGGAGCTCCTGTGCGTTGCCGCTCTTCTAGGACAGACCATCGATGCTATGGAACCACATGGGTCACAGAAACCTCGTCATCCTCACCGGCGCCGGCATCTCGGCCGAGAGCGGCCTGCCGACCTTCCGCGCCTCGGACGGTCTGTGGATGAGCCATCGCGTGCAGGATCTCGCCACGCCGGAGGCCTTCACCCGTGACCCCGCCCTGGTGCAGGACTTCTACAACCAGCGCCGTCGACAGCTGGCCGAGGTTCAGCCCAACCCGGCCCATCATGCGCTGGCCGAACTGGCCGCGCGGTGGGAGGGCGATTTCCTGCTGGTCACCCAGAACGTCGACGACCTGCACGACCGCGCCCATGCCCTGCAGCCGCCCGCCCCCGGCTTCGAGCTGATCCACATGCACGGCGAACTGCTGAAGGCGCACTGCACCGCCACCGGCGCGGTCATCGACTGTCCCGGCGACCTCGAGCCGCGCCACGCCAGCCCCTTCAGCCCGGACGGCTGGCTGCGTCCCCACATCGTCTGGTTCGGCGAGACGCCCCTGCGGATGGAGCGGATCGAGGCGGCGATCAAGGCGGCCGACCTGTTCGTCTCCATCGGCACCTCGGGCGCGGTTTATCCCGCCGCCGGCTTCGTGCGGGACGCCCGCCGCGCCGGGGCCCGGACAGTGGAGATCAATCTGGAGCCGACCGACGGCTCGCGCCGGTTCGACACACTGATCTACGGCCCGGCGAGCGAAACCGTGCCCGCCTTCGTGGACGACCTGCTGAACCCCTAGGTCAGCCAGCCCATATGCTCGGCCAGGATGCCGAGGCCGATCAGGATCAGCGCCACCCCGCCCAGGAACTCGGCGACCTTGCCGAAGCGACGGCCCACGGCCTTTCCGATCAGCATGCCGATGGTGGTCGCCACAAAGGTCGTGAAGCCGATCGAGGCCGCGATGATCCAGATATTGGCGCCGATAAAGGCCAGCCCCACGCCCACCGCCGCCGCGTCGATGCTGGTGCCGACCGCCGTGGCGATCAGGGCCAGCACCCCGTTGCGGGCCAGCCGCGCGCCGTCATCGTCCTCGACGGGCTGGAAGGCTTCCCACAGCATCTTGGCCCCCACCGCGCCCAGCAGGCCGAAGGCGATCCAGTGGTCCACCTGCTCGACGAAGCCCGCCGCGATCAGGCCCAGCCCCCAGCCGATCAGCGGGGTGATCGCCTCGATGACGCCGAACACCAGACCGTTGCGAACCGCGGTGGCGAAAGGGGGACGATGCGCCGCGCCGCGCCCGACGGCGGCGGCGAAGGCGTCGGTCGACATGCTGAGCGACAGCACCGCGATGGACAGAGGGGTCATCAATTGAAATCCGCCGGACGCACGAGACAGCGCGCTCGCGTCCCCGCCGGTTGGGGATCGCAAGGCACGCTGGTCTCGCCAGGCGGACGCTCGGTCCGCTGATCGCACCACGAGCCCCGATCCTCAGGATCGAAGTCTGCGAGTGTGTTGACGCGATCCCGGCTGAACGTCGCCGGCGGCTACTCCCCAACGAGGCGGCTCCTACAGGAACCGTTCCGGCCGATCAACCGCGTCTCAGCCCCGGGGCGCGAACAGGATGATCCCCGCCCCCGCCAGACAGACCGCGCCGCCGATCAGGTCCCAGCGGTCCGGCGGGCTCTTCTCCACCACCGCCATCCACGCCAGCGAGGCGCAGATATAGACCCCGCCATAGGCCGCGAACGCCCGCCCCGCCGCATCGGTCGGCACGAAGGTCAGCAACCAGGCGAAGGCGATCAGACAGGCCACGCCCGGAACCAGCCACAGCGGCGACCGGTCCAGCTTCAGCCAGGCCCAGAAGGCGAAACAGCCCGCGATCTCCGCCAGAGCCGCCAGCGGATAGATGAGGACGAGCTTCACTCGCCGTCGGCTTTCTTCCCCGCCGCCGCCCGCGCTTCCGCCATCTTGGCCAGCACCCGGCCGCGCCCCTTGGCCAGGGCGTGGATGGCGCCGCGGAAGGTCGCGACCTCCTGCTCGCTGAAGGCCGAGCGGCCCAGCATGACGCGCAGGTTCTGGCTCATCGACCGCTTCTTCTCGGGCGGGAAGAAGAAGCCGCCGGCCTCCAGCTCCGCCTCGAAATGCTCGTACATCCCGATCAGCAGTTCGTTCGACGCGGGCGGATCAATCTCCCGGAAGCGCGGCGGCGGAGCGTCCAGGATCAGGGTGCGCCACTCATAGGCGTTGATCGACACCGCCTGCGCGAGGTTGAGCGAATGGTGTCGGGGGTCGATCGGAATGGTGACGATCCCGGCGGTCAGGGCGATGTCGGTCGTCTCCAGCCCCGCCCGTTCGCCCCCGAACAACAGGCCCGTCTTCAGGCCGGACGCCGTGTCGTCATACAGGATGCGGGCCGACTCGCGCGGCGTGCGCACCGGCATCCGCGTCTCGCGCGGGCGGGCGGTGGTCGAAAAGACGGTGTTCAGGTCCGCGACCGCCTCGGCCACGCTGTCGAACACCTTCACGCCCTCCAGCACCCAGTCGGCGCCCGAGGCCGTGGCCCAGGCCCGATCCTGCGGCCAGCCGTCGCGCGGGCTGACGAGGCGCAGTTCGGACAGGCCGAAATTGGCCATCACCCGCGCCACCGCGCCGATGTTCTCGGCCATCTGGGACTTGTCGAGGATGACGACGGGAGGGGTCAGGTCAGACATGGGCGACGCAGGTGAAGAGGTGAAAAGTGCGGGTGAGCGAGGGGGCGGCCCCGGTCCGGGCCACCGGTGCGATCTCGCTCACCTCCGGCTCACTAACACTCTTCACCCGTGAAGATCAGTCCTCGCCGTACATCGCGACCCAGGGATCGACCGTCCCGGCCTCGACCTCGGCCACCTTCACGGCGGGCCAGCCGATGTTGTCGTCGGCCGAGTCGCGCCACGCCAGGATGTAGAAGTCCCGCAGTTCCGCGGCGCCGGCAGCCAGTCGGGCGATGGTGAATTGGGCGCCGCGTGCGTCACCCTCGGCGAAACCGCCGGCCTTCTCCAGACGATAGAAGGGCGTCGCCTCGGCCAGCGTGGTCCGCAGATAGGCCGGCACCCGGGCGCGCAGGTCGAAGCCGTCCAGCTTCGGCGCGGCCATGGCGGCCTCGATGGCGTCCAGACGGGCGACGCGGGCGGTAAAGGCGCCCTCGAACATGCCGTGGGTCTGGCGCGAGGTCGTGAAGCCTTCCGGGTTGGGCGTGTTCCGGTCCCAGCCATTGTAGTGGATGGTCGTGTGGTGCGGCTGCGAGCCGTCGCCGATGTAGTGGCCCAGCACGCCCATGTCGCGCAGGATCAGGGCCTCGCGGCGCTCCCGGTCCACCCGATACCAGGCCCGCTTGGCCGGATCGCTCTCACGCGCTTCCTGGGCGTTCAGCACGCGCCAGTAGGCGAAGTCCCGCACCAGGTTCTGATAGGCGTCCCAGATCGCATACGGCAGATAGCCCGCGTCATCGACGTCCAGACCGGCGGCGGTCAGGGCGGCGTCATACTCCGACTTCAGGCGCGGCAGGGCGTCGACCGACGGCCCGGAGGCGTTGAAGACGAACCCGTTGTCGTCCAGATCGACGAAGTGGGCCGTGTCCCGCTCACGGTCATGCGGCTGGCCGCCGCCCTTCCAGCGGTCCGGCTCGCGCGACAGCTCGCCGACGTCGGCCACCGCGTCGGGCGAGCGCAGGAAGGCGGGCATGTCGTCCGGCAGGGCGCGCATGGCGGCGACGCCGATCAGGCGATGTCCGGTATTGCCCCAGGCCTGAACGGCGGCGGGAACGGCGACGGCGGCCAGCGCGCAGACGGCGGCGGCGGCGAGGGCGAAACGCTTCATGGCAGGCAGGTCCGGACTGTGGAGGCTCAGGGGTTAAATGCGCCTCGCCGTCAGGTCCAGCGGAGTCTTCGTCACAGCTTGACCGGCACGCCGCCGCACCCCTAACCCTGACCGTCCCTGTTCGGAGGTTTCCCGTGTTCAAGCGTTCCCTGATGCTGGCCGTCGGCCTGATGGCTCTCGCGCCCGTCGCCTTCGGTCCCGCCGCCTTCGCCCAGACGGCCGCGCCGGCCCCGGCGTCGGTCGCCGCCCCGCAGCACCTGATGGTCGAGCAGGCGCGGGTCGAGGCGCATGAAGCCTTCCTGGCCGGCGACGCCCTGCGCGGTCGCGGCAGCGCCACCCCGGACGAGGCCGTGGCCGCGGCCTATGTCGCCGCCCGGTTCGCCGAATACGGTCTCAAGCCCGCGCCCGGCATGACCGGCTATCTCCAGACCGCCGGCGTGGTGCAGCGTCCGGCCACCCAGCCGAACCGCCGCCCGCGTTGGGACGTGGTCGCCCCGGAAGGCGCCGAGCGGATCACCACCAACGCCATCGGCTGGCTGCAGGGCTCGGACCCGCAGGCGGGCGTCATCATGATCTCGGCCCACCTCGACCACCTCGGCGTTCGCGATGGCGTCATCATGCACGGCGCCAATGACGACGCCTCGGGCGTGGCGGCGGTGCTGGAACTGGCCCGGACCCTGGCGGCGGGCGAGCAGCCGAAACGCTCCATCCTGTTCGTCTGCTATGGCGCCGAGGAGATGGGCCTGCTCGGCTCCCTGTGGTTCGCGCGCAATCCGCCCGTGCCGATCGACAGCATCGTCGCCAACCTCGAGATCGAGATGATCGGCCAGCAGGACCCGAACATGCCGGCGGGCATCATGATGATGACCGGTTTCGAGCGCTCCAATTTCGGCCCGACGCTGAAGGACCGGGGCGCCCTGATCGCGCCCGACATCTATCCGGACCAGAATTTCTTCGAGCGCTCGGACAACTACCAGCTGGCCCTGCAGGGCGTGGTCGCCCACACCATTTCGGGCTGGGCCACCATTCCGAACTACCACACCGCCGAAGACACCATCGAAAACCTGGACTTCCCCTTCATGACCCGGGCCATCCAGTCCCTGGTCGAGCCCATCCGCTGGATGGCCACCGGCGACTTCAAACCGGAATGGGCCGAAGGCGGCCGACCGGTTCCGCGGCAGTAACCTGCTTGCGGCTTGTCATCCCGGACGCTGCGCAGCAGCGATCCGGGACGCGCCCTACACACTCGATATCCACGCCCGGAAAGCGCTTGCGCTTATCCGGGCGACAGCCTGCCGGCGCTCGCCTTCTCCCGGCTCAGCCCAAGGGCTGTCCGGGAGAATAATTAGATTGGGGACCGTCGTCCCGGATCGACGCTTCGCGCCGTCCGGGATGACAAGCGTCACCTGATCCCGAACACCCCTTCCACCCGGCTGACCCACGCCCGCACGTTCGGGTAGGCCTCCATCCCGAACCCGCCCTCGTGCGCCACGCGCGTGTAGGCGACCAGCGCCAGGTCGGCCAACGACGCCGCCTCCCCGGCCAGCCAGTCGCGCGCCTCCAGCCCGGCCTCCATCCGCGCCAGCGCCGCATGGCCGCGCTCCATCAGCCGCGGGTCGATCTCCTCCGCCGTCCTGCCCGCGATGGCGCGCTGGTACCGCGCCACGGCGATACAGGGCTCGTGGCTGTACTGCTCCCAGAACAGCCATTCGAACATCTTCGCCCGGTCGTAGGGATCGGCGGGGATCAGGGCCGTCCCCTCCCCCATGTGGACAAGTATGGCGTTCGACTGCGCCAGCGGCCGTCCGTCCTCCAATACAATCGTCGGCGTCTGCCCGGCGGGGTTCAGGGCCAGAAACTGTGGAGATCGGGTCACACCGGTTGTGACATCAGTTTCGACCCAGCGATAATCACGCCCGATGAAGTCGAGCAACCACTTGACCTTCAAACAGTTGCCGGACCGAATATCACCATACAAAGTAAGCATCGCCCACCAGCAAAGAGTTTGTAACCTGCGAATACAGCTTACAGACTTGTCTGGCACTGCCAAGCCGGGTTCCGCTTAACCGTCCAGAAGGTCCACTTATCCACGGATGAACCGGACAGGGGGTCGCACCCGGAGCCGCAAGTCTGGTTTTTGCCACATTTGAGACCGACAAGCCCCTCGCCGGACGCGTCAGGGGCCGGTGATTCCGCGAGTCTGCTCATGTTCGGCACTGCCGCCGCGTTCGCCCTCATCTGGGCGATGACCTTCCCCGCGCAAGCGGATGTCGCCGGCGATCCGGTCACCTACGAAGCTGCTTCGGCGCAGTCGTGGGGCGCCGATCAAACCGACGCGACGCCTGAAGGTTCCAACGCCGGCGCCGAGGTCGAACTGACCGACGAGCAACAGTCCCTGATGGACGCCGACGCCCGCTGGAGCGCCTCGGCGCGCCTCTATCACGCCGGCGGTGGCGGGGCGACGGGCAATGACAGCCTCGGCTGCCGCCCGGTCGCCATGCGCACCGTGGCCACCGATCCCCGCTATATTCCGCGCCGCTCGCGCCTGTTCATTCCCGAGACGGTCGGCCTGCGTCTGGCCGACGGGACCGTCCATGACGGCTATTGGTACGCCTCCGACACCGGCGGCGCGATCAAGGGCCAGAAGATCGACATCTACACCGGCCACGGCCGCGGTTCGATGCAACAGGCCATGCGCCTGAACATGCGCACCCTGACCATCGTCGACGCCGGCCGCTTCGACGGCTGCCCGCCCTCGTGGGACGCCCCGCGCGCCCCGCTGATGGCCGCCTCGACCCGCACCGTCGGCGTCTCCAACTAACACTCACCGCTCAGGCAGCGCGCCGCCGCGCGGCGAGCGATAGCGCCCGCAAAACAAAACCCCCGGCTCGCCAGAGCCGGGGGTTTTGTGTTTCAGAACTTCCGTTGGCCGCTGACCGTTTCGAAGAACATCCGCCAGTCGCCCATCAGGCTCCACAGCGGGTATTTGAACGTCGCCGGCCGGTTCTTCTCGAAGAAGAAATGCCCCACCCAGGCGAAGCCGTAGCCGATCACCGGCAGGGCCAGCAGCCACCAGGCGTTGCGCGTCACCAGCGCCAGCACCGCCACCGCGATCACCAGGGCCGAGCCCACGATGTGGATCCGCCGGCACGTCCGGTTGGAGTGCTCGTGGATGTAGTACGGATAGAACTGGCGGAACGACTGATAGCGTTCGCCGGGCGCGGGCGGGGTGCTCATGCCGCGACGTTCCCCCCGGAACGGCGTGCGGTCAAGCGTTCACCATGCCTGTCAGCGCCCCGGTAAGCCTGCGCCGTGCACACTGGCCGCGTCACGGGAGCCGACCATGTCCGCCTTCGCCATCGCCGCCTCGGGTGTCGCCGACGCCACCGCCCGCTTCGCCGCCAGCGCCGAACGCACCGCCCGCGATCCCCTCGCCGACCTGGCGGGCGAGACGGTCGAGCGGCTGCAGGCCGAAATCGCGCTCAAGGCCAATGTCTCCGTCCTGAAGACCGCCGACGCCATGTACGGCAGCCTGCTCGACATGATCGCCTAAGGGCGGCCGCCGCCTGAAGACCCGGGTTACGCAGCCGATCCTTGTGCGTTAGGCTCCGGCCACCCGCCCGCGCTCTGTTCAGCGCTCAAGCCGCGACCGACCGCGTCGCGAGCCTTAGCGCCCAACCCCAGCGCTCAAGCAGCGAGCGACCGCGTCGTGAGCGTTAGCGCCCAAAAATGGAGCCCCCCATGCCCTTCGTCGACATCACCGTCATTCCCGTCGTCACGGACCAGAAGGACGCCTACCTCGCCCACTCCGCCGCCGTCTCGCCCCTGTTCCGGGCGTACGGCGCCCTGTCGATCACCGAGACCTGGGGCGAGGACGTGCCCGACGGCAAGGTCACCGACTTCAAGCGCGCCGTCGCCCTCGCCGATGGCGAGACCGTCGCCGTCGGCTGGATCACCTGGCCCGACAAGGCCACGCGCGACGCCGGCTGGGAAAAGCTGATGCAGGACCCCCGCATGGCCGACATGGCCCCGCCCTTCGACGGCCAGCGCATGATCTACGCCGGCTTCGAGGTCGTGGCGGAAAACTGATACTTAGGGGCGCTATCGTTCGCGACGCGGTCGCTCGCTGCTTGAGCGCAGGGTTGGGGCGCTAAAGCTCGCGACGCGGTCGCTAAGACCCGAGCGCGCGATAGCGCTACCGTCACCAAGCGTGATCGGACGGCGACGCTTCCTTCGCTATCGTCGCCGGATGCGCATCGCCCTCCTCGCCCTCGCCCTGTCCGCCGCCCCGGCCTTCGCCCAGACGCCGGAGGTCACGCCCCTCGCCGCCCCGGGCCTCGCCGCCCCCGCCCTCGCCCCCGACGGCTACCGCCTGCTCTGGTCGGACGAGTTCGACACCCCCGGCCTGCCCGACCCGGCCAAGTGGCGCTACGACACCCACGCCAACCGCACCGGCTGGTACAACAACGAGCTCCAGTACTATTCCGCCGGCCGCCCCGAGAACGCCCGCGTCGAGAACGGCAATCTGGTCATCGAGGCCCGGCGCGAGACCCTGGCCGGAACCCCCGACCACGGCGGCCAGTCTTACACCTCCGCCCGCCTGCTCAGCCGCACCGACACCGGCGGCTGGACCCGCGGCCTGTTCGAGGCCCGGATAAAGTTGCCCTGCGCCCGCGGCGCCTGGCCTGCCTTCTGGATGCTGCCCGACGGCGCCGCCGGCTGGCCCCAGGGCGGCGAGATCGACATCCTGGAGCACGTCGGCCATCGCGCCGGAACCGTCTTCGGCACCATCCACACCGGCGCCTTCAACCACGTCCGCCACACCGAGAAACAGGGCAGCGTCCAGCTCCCCGACGCCTGCACCGCCTTCCACACCTACCAGGCCCTGTGGACCGCCGACGCCATCGTCTTCTCCGTCGATGACCAGCCCTACTACACCTTCCCCAACGACGGCTCCGGCGACCCGTCGCACTGGCCCTTCACCACCCCCTTCCACCTGATCCTCAACATCGCCGTCGGCGGCGACTGGGGCGGTCAGCAGGGCGTCGACGCGACCGCCTTCCCGCAGGCCATGCAGGTGGACTGGGTCAGGGTGTGGGGGGAGTGAGGGGCAGTGGCGCCGGCGACTTCTGACTCGAAGCGGCGGTTGGCAACGTCCGCTATCGGGCGTGCTGGTGTTGTCGGTGTTGTCAGCCCAAACCGATGGGCTGGCTTACCGGAGCTTCTTCATGACTTGCCGCTCCGGGCCCTGCTTGCCCAGAGCCCCTCATGATGCCCACCTCTCAGTCGTAGAGGCCCAAGGAAGCGCGGAAGTCTTTTGGCCTGACAATACCCTACGAAGGGCGGCTCCGTGGGTTGGGTGACATACCATTTCGACCCCTGCACGCTCCGGCCCGCCGATCCGGCCCTTCTCGGGCTACGCGGTCAGAAGGGTGACGGAGAGTTCATGCCCTTCCGCGTCTTTGCTGTGCTTTGATGCCGAAACCCCAGACAGATGGGAAGGAACCGGATGTGGCTGCGGCTTCGGACAATTGGCTGTTCAGGGCGCCCGGGGATGTCGACCGCATCGAGGCCTGTTTCACGGGCGTGGCGTTCGGACCGCACCGCCACGACACCTATGCCCTCGGCCTGACTCTCGGAGGCGTTCAGAGCTTTGACTACCGCGGCGAGACCCGTCACTCGCTGCCGGGACAGATGGTCGTGCTTCATCCGGACGAGCGCCACGATGGCCGTTCCGGTGATGGCCGGGCCTTCCGCTATCGGACGGCCTATATCCGACCGAGGGATATCCAGGATGTCTTGGGCGGCCGGACGCTGCCGTTCATCGAAGAAGGGCTCTCGGCCGATCCGCGGCTCGCGGCCGCCGTCAATGATCTGTTGGCGGATTATCACAGCCCGTTGTCCCAACTCGAATATCAGGATGCGCTGGTCGAGATTGCTGGCGCGCTCGAGGCCGCCTCCGGCGGGGTCGAGCTGATCCGGCGCACCAACCGGGAAGCCGCGAGCCTGGCTCGGGAGTATATAGACTCCTGCCTGGACGAAACCTTTTCCCTGGGGGAGCTTGAGCTGGCGACCGGCCATGATCGCTGGCAGCTGTCGCGAGACTTTCGCTCCATGTTCGGCTCCAGCCCCTATCGTTACCTGCTACTGCGCCGCCTGGAAAAGGCGCGCGGTCTTCTGATGGGGGGTCGGCCTGGCGCAGACGTAGCGGCCGCCTGCGGATTCGCCGACCAGAGTCATTTCGGCCGCCAGTTCCGGAAAGCTTATGGCCTTGCGCCGATGGCTTGGCTGAACGCCATCACGGCCGCGCACGATCATTCTATCCGCATTTGAAGCGGCTGGCCTACTCAGGCCCATGACCTCAAAAACGATCTTCTCAACCGAACCCCACAAGGGCTGGCTTCCCTGGGGAATCCTCGCACCCTTTCTGTTCATCGCCTTTGTCATCGCCTCCGTTCTGATACCCTCGCCCTGGCTGAGAAGTCTCGGACTGGAAGATGCCGAGGGTGGTCCGATCGGCCTCAACGGCATGTACGCCTACCTCGTGGTCGCGTTTGCCCTCAATGGCCTGATGGTTCTTGCCTGGGTTTGGCTGGTCGAGCGGCGTCCACTGTCGACCGTCGGCCTGACCGGCCCGGCGCCCCTGACGACCCTGTTTCGGGGCCTTTTGATCGGATGGGTGACCATCTCCACGGTCGTCGCCTCCATCGGGTTCGCTGGCGGCTATCAGGTGGGCGAATTCGGGCCGGCTCTATCCTCGCCAACAGCGCTCGGCAGCATGGCCATCTTGCTGCTGTGCTTCGCAATCCAGGCCGGAGTCGAGGAGTTCATTTTCCGAGGCTGGCTGTTGTCGGTCATAACCCGCAAGTGGGGCCAGCTCGCAGCCGTGGTAGCCACGACCCTGGTCTTCACCTTCCTGCATTGGTCCCCCGGACAGGCCTGGCAGGACATGTTGGGCTCAGCCCTGTTCTCGGTTTTCGCCTGCCTATGGGCCATCCGGGCGGGAAACATCTGGGGGGTGATGGGCTGGCACATCGGCTGGAACTGGCTGCTGTCGATCGGGTTCGAACTGCCGGTCACCGGTTTTGTGATTGATCTGCCCGCCCTGATTGTCCGGTTGATTCCGCAGGGTCCGGACCGGCTAACCGGCGGCGATGTGGGGCCTGAGGGCAGTTGGATCTGCAGCGTCCTCTTCCTGATCGGGATCGCGTTCCTCCTACGGCCGCGCAAGGCCTGACGACCGAGCGGCGCCTGTCAGGTTGCAGCGCGCAAGAGCGAGAGCCAGCGACTCTAGCCGCAGAAGTAACTGCTACGTTGGACGGCACAGAGTTAGGCGCGCAGCTTTTCACTCAAGTGCTTCGTGCGTTTCGGGACGTGTAGCCGCCCTGTGAGGTGGCGCCAATGTCCGCTTATAGGCGCGACACCTAAGTCCGCCCCCGCCGCAAGGCTGCCATTCCTGCCATCCGGCTCGAACAGCCCCCCCGCCTGCCCCTCATGAAATCCCTGTCATGACACAAGCTTAAGCGCACGTTCCGCGTCGGGCGTGGCACTGGAGCGGGACGGGTTCGCGCCCGGATCGGACGGCGGACGCCGCGATCCCGCCGCGCCTTTCGCGGACCACTATGTTCCGCTGGTCGAGGCCCTGAGGACGGCGAACGTCCCGTTCACCGCCCTGGAGTTCGACGGCGGGCACAACCCGTCGGACGCTCAGGCGGCCGCCCGCAGCTTCTTCGACCGCCGCTGCTTCCCCGAATAGGCGCCCCGTCGGCGATCACGCCCCTCACCCCCGATGCTGCCGCCACATCCTCGCCTCGGGCTGCTCCCCTTCATCCGGCGGCCGCAACACCCCCGCCTCGTCCCAGTACCGCCCCGCCCAGCCGCCCCGCACCCCGCGCAGGAAGTCGCGCCGCGCCTGATCGGGGCCCAGCACGCGGGCGCGCCAGCGCAGGGCCTCCAGCGACCAGTTGTCGGCCAGGTCGTAGCCCCGGTCGCTCAACAGGGCCTGCGCCATGCGAAGCGCGCGCTCGCCCCACTGCGTCTCCAGCCGCCGGGTCTCCGCCTCGCGTCAGCGGGCCTGAAGCTCGGGCGAGGGCTCCAGCGGCGGGCGCGGCACGACGGCGGCGACCCGCGTCAGCCGCTCGGCGCCGGTCAACAGGCTGAGCACCGTCTCCAGCCGCCCCTCGGCGGCGGCGCGGCCGACCTCGTCCAGCAGGGTGTTCAGCGCCTGATGCGGATGGGCGTTTCGTTGCCGCGCGGCCTCGGCCTGGGTGCGGGTCCAGCCCTTGCGGGCGGCGCGCTTGCGGATGCCGTTGACGGTCAGGTCCAGCCGGTCGGCGATGGAGGCGGCGGGCTCGCCCTGCAGATAGGCGTCTTGGGCCAGGGCCCAGACCTGGGCGCCGGGGAAGCGGCGAATGCGGGGCGGCTTGCTCATGCCGGGCAGTATGGAACGCCGATACGTCATTTCCGGACGCATGCCTGTTGGTGTGACGTGTTGCAGCCCTGTCCCGCCCGCGTCCCCGCCTGTCCCGCCCCTGTCCCCGCAACAGGGACAGTTTCGACGGGGACAAAACGATACGAACGCCTAGCGACAGAACCGCGTCTCCGTCGCCTCCAGATGCAGGTGATCGGCGTGGACCGCATTGTAGTCGGGGCTCAGGGTCGTGCCGAAGATGCGGCAGGCGTCGTCGCGGATGCGGCGCAGGAAGGCCTGTTCCGCCGCATCGCCGCCGAACCAGTCGGCCTTCAGATTGATGCGCCGCCCGTCCCTCAACCGCACCCCCGCGATGTCCACCGCCGAGGCCCGGGCGTGGGCGCTGATCCGGGTGCTGACCCCGCCGTTGTTGATATTGCGGCAGGCATAGGCGCCGAAGTGATCGATCTGCACCACGTCCGAGCCCAGCAGCTCCCGCGCCGCCGGCTCCAGCGACTGACGCCGCCAGACACTGAGCGCCAGGGCCGTGCGGCAGGTCATCTCCACGTCCCCGGGCGCCATGCGCGCCACCGTGCCCATGTCGGGGCCCAGAACCCCGCCCGCCGTGACGCCGCAGGCCTGGGGATCGCCCCGGTCCGGCGTCGGCCGGAAGCTCACCCTCGCCGCCGTCAGCTGCGCCACGCACTGCGTCAGTTCCGCGCTCTCGCGGATCACCTCCGCCCGGGTGCCGCCGCCGACCGGCTGATCGACCAGATTGCCCACCAGCGGCGCCTCGGTGCGCGACGGGGCCGCGGGCGACCGGATCGGGGCGCGGCTGTCGGGCAGCATCGGACTGCAACTCGCCAGCACAAGCAGGGCGGTCAGGGCGAACGGGAGAGAGCGCATGGGCGGCAGGCTAGGGTGATTTGCGGGCTTGGGGAAAACCCCTCCGTCTCGCCACGCCGCGGAGAGGTGAACCGCCCTCACCTCTCCACCGAAGGTGGGGAGGCGGACCGCGCGAAGCGGGGTGGAGGGGTGACGCCGTACCGTCAGGCCTTCGCCGCCTCCCGGCACCGGTCCGAGCAGAACTTCACCTGATCCCAGTCCCGCGCCCATTTCTTGCGCCAGGTAAACGGCAGGCCGCAGGCGGCGCAGGTCTTGGTCGGCAGGTCGGCCTTGGCGGGGGCGCGGCCCAGATTGACGTGTTTTCGGCTCATCGGCTCAACGAAAAAGGGGCGGCCCTGCGAGCCGCCCCTTCGTTATTCTCAGCTGTCCAGGAAGGACCGCAGTTTGCGCGACCGCGACGGGTGCTTCAGCTTGCGAAGCGCCTTGGCCTCGATCTGACGGATCCGTTCGCGCGTGACGCTG
This sequence comes from Brevundimonas sp. AVps31, assembly GCF_058681355.1. Taxonomy (NCBI): domain Bacteria; kingdom Pseudomonadati; phylum Pseudomonadota; class Alphaproteobacteria; order Caulobacterales; family Caulobacteraceae; genus Brevundimonas; species Brevundimonas sp. AVps31. Next base: position 499,997 of record NZ_CM178736.1, read on the forward strand.
AACTGCTGGCCGACCTCTTCCAGCGTGTGGTCGGTGTTCATGCCGATGCCGAAACGCATCCGCAGGACCCGCTCCTCGCGCGGCGTCAGCGACGCCAGCACGCGGGTGGTGGTCTCGCGCAGGTTCGACTGGATGGCCGCGTCGATGGGCAGGATGGCGTTCTTGTCCTCGATGAAGTCGCCCAGGTGCGAATCTTCCTCGTCCCCGATCGGGGTTTCGAGCGAGATCGGCTCCTTGGCGATCTTCAGGACCTTGCGGACCTTCTCCAGCGGCATGGCCAGCTTTTCGGCCAGCTCTTCCGGGGTCGGCTCGCGGCCGATCTCGTGCAGCATCTGGCGGCTGGTGCGGACGATCTTGTTGATCGTCTCGATCATGTGCACCGGGATACGGATCGTCCGCGCCTGGTCGGCGATCGAGCGGGTGATCGCCTGACGGATCCACCAGGTGGCGTAGGTCGAGAACTTGTAGCCGCGGCGGTACTCGAACTTGTCGACCGCCTTCATCAGCCCGATGTTGCCTTCCTGGATCAGGTCCAGGAACTGCAGGCCGCGGTTGGTGTATTTCTTGGCGATGGAGATGACGAGGCGCAGGTTGGCCTCGACCATTTCCTTCTTGGCCTGACGGGCTTCGCGCTCGCCCTTCTGAACCGTCTGGACGATGCGGCGATAGTCGTCGATCGGCAGGCCGGCCTCGGTCGCCACGGCGGCGACGTCGGCGCGGATGCCGGCGATCTGGGTGGCTTCATTGTCGCTGAACTTGGTCCAGCGGACGCCCATTTCCTTGACGTTCTCGGCCCAGTTCGGGTCCAGCTCGCGGGTGAAATAGGCCTTCAGGAACTCGGGACGCGAGATGCCGTAGCTGTCGGCCAGACGCAGCAGGCGGCCTTCCAGCCCCATCAGCCGCTTGTTGATCGCGTACAGCTGCTCAACCAGCGCCTCGATGCGGTTGTTGTTCAGCTTCATCGTCTTCAGGCGGCCCGAGATGGTCGCCGTCAGGGTGTCATAGGCCTTCTGGTCCTTGGCCGTCAGGATCTCGCCCTTCAGCCGCGCCTCGACCAGCTTGTCCTGCAGCTTGCGGAAGCCGCCGAAGTCCGCGGCGATGGCGTCCAGGACCTCCATGACCCCGTCCCGCAGTTCCGCCTCCAGCGCCGAGATCGACATCCCGCCGCCATCATCGAAGTCCTCGTCATCATCGTCGTCGGAGTCCGGCTTGGCCTCGCCGCCCGCCGGCTGCTCTTCCTCGACTTCCTCCTCGGCGACGGCGCCGGCCGGAGGCTGGTTGTGCGGCAGCGACGAGGGGTTCAGCACGCCGTAGGTCGCGTCCAGGTCGATGACCTCGCGCAGCAGGATGCGGTTGTTCGCCAGCTCGTCGCGCCAGACCATGATGGCCTCGAAGGTCAGGGCGCTCTCGCACAGGCCCGAGATCATCGCATCGCGACCGGCCTCGATCCGCTTGGCGATCGCGATCTCGCCCTCGCGAGAGAGAAGCTCAACGCTCCCCATCTCTCTCAAATACATGCGCACCGGGTCGTCGGTGCGGTCATAGGCGGCCTTCGCCGGGGTCTCGGCGACATTGGTCTCGGCGCGCTCGGCGACCTCGCCGCCCTCGCCTTCCTTCTGCTCGCCGTCTTCCTCGGCCTCGACGACGTTGACGCCCATTTCGGACAGCATCGCCAGCGTGTCCTCAATCGCGTCGGGGGTCACCTCTTCGGACGGGAGGACCTTGTTCAGCTCCTCCATCGTCACATAGCCCTTGGCCTTGGCCTGCTTGATGAATTTCTTCACGCCGGCGTCGGTAAGGTCGAGCAGCGGGCCGTCGCTCTGAACTTCGGCTTCCTGCGTCTCGGTCTGGGCGCTCATACAGTCTCTTCTCCGGGTGGAGGGCTGATCAGGCCCGCCGCCAAATACAACGTGTGTCGAGGTCGTTGGTTACGAACTCGTGCTATCTTCCCAAATTTCTCCAGTCTTGATCGCGCGACGCAACGCATCCCGCTCGGCCTTCAGCCGGCGGAACGCCTCGTCCTGCCCCGGCACGTTACGCGCCGAAGACAGAGCGTCTTCCAGGGCGGCGACACGGGTTAACGCGTCGAACGCCTGCGACCATCGGATCCTCGTCTCGCCGAGGGGCTTGTCTGCAGCCAGGAAAGGCGCGCCGGACTTTGCCGCCGCCTTCTCGACCTCACGCATTAAGACGTCATGACCCGATTGCGCCAGATGGCGACGGAGGGCGGCAGAGTCAAGGTCCTGACCCGAGAAGCGTAAACGGACCATCTCTTGGGCAAGCCCGTTCAGCGACGGATCTCCGAAGCCGTGACTGGCGATGGCTTCCAGATGATCGTCCATCCGCTCGGGGTCATCGATGGCGCCGTGAGCGAGGGCGGCGGCCACGGGCTCGATGGCGCGGCTCAACGACTGCATGGCCTGCGCGCCTTCGACGGTCTGGCCCAGCTTGGGCGGCGGGCCGCCGAAACGACCGCGCCCCTGACCGCCCTGGCCGTAACCCTGTCCGGCGTTCTGGGGCGGACGGCGCGACGGGAAGGCGGCGTCAAACCGCTCATACATATCCCGCCGATATTGCTCGGCGAGGTCCTTGTCCTGAATGGCGGAGGCCTGCTGGCGCAGCCGACCCTTCAGACCGGCCCGGCGCTCGGGGCTGTCCAGAGGCTCAGCCTCGGCCTCCTTCTGGAACAGCACTTCAGCGAAGGGCTTGGTCGTGGCCACCGCCTGACGCAGGGCCGGGGCGCCGCGTTCGCGCAGGATGTCGTCGGGGTCGGCCCCGCCCTCCAGCAAGCAAAAACGGAACGACTTGCCCGGCTTGAGCTGTGGCAAGGCGCGATCGATGGCGCGATAGGCGGCCCGCCGGCCCGCGGCGTCGCCGTCGAAGCACAGGACAGGCTCGGCCGACACGCGCCACAGCCGCTCCATCTGCTCTTCGGTCAGGGCGGTGCCCATCGGCGCCACGGCCGGAATGCCCGCCCGCTGGCAGGCGATCACATCCATATAGCCCTCGACCACGACGATCCCCTGCTCGCCCCGGGACTCAGCCCCCAGGATGCGCCGGGCTTCCGGCAGGCCGTACAGGGTCGCGCCCTTGTGGAAGAGCGGGCTCTCGGGACCGTTCAGATATTTGGCGCGGTCGTCAGGGTTCATGGCCCGGCCGCCGAAGCTGACGATCCGTCCGCGCGCGTCGAGGATCGGGAACATCAGCCGGTCGCGGAAACGGTCGTAGGGCTGACCGCCGCTTTCGGGCGCAATCAGCATCCCGGCCTCGACCAGATCGCCGGGCTTGGCGCCGCGCTGGATCAACGCCTGCTTCAGGCCCTCCCGATCGTTGGGGGCGTAGCCGAGACCGAAACGCTCCCACTGGTCCTCGGGCAGGCCGCGCTTTTCCAGGTATTCGCGCGCCGCCTTGCCCGGCGAACGCCGCAGGTTGGCCGCGAACCATTTCTGGGCCAGGTCCATCCAGTCGTTCAGGCCCTGACGCTTCTGCTCGCGCTCCTGCGCCTGCGGGTCTTCGGCCGGCAGTTGCATTCCGGCTTCGGCGGCCAGTCGCTGCACGGCCTCGACGAAGCTCAGCCGCTCGGTTTCCTGAAGGAAGCTGATGACGTCGCCGTGCTTGCCCGAGCTGAAATCGTGGAAGAAGCCCTTGTCGTCGTTGACGAAGAAGGACGGCGACTTCTCTTTCGAGAAGGGCGACAGGCCTACGAACTCACGTCCCTGACGCTTGAGCTTCACCGACCGTCCGATGACATCGGACGGGCGAAGGCGGGCCTTCAGTTCCTCAATGAAACGATCGTCGAAGCGCACAGCTGCCTTATAGCGCGCAACTCGTCCAAACGCCGCGATTTACCTTTTATTAACCAAGAAGGCGAAACCGCGACGCTAAGCGTCTGATTCAAAGCGTAATTTTGGGGAACTATCCACAGGCCCTGTGGTTAACCCCACGACCGTCCCGGAAGCGGACGGGTTAAGACGTCTCCGCAGCGGACGCTGCGGCCCGCCCCGATTGAGAAGCGTACCATGTTCATCGCCATCGCCCGCCCGGCGGTGGAGCCTGTAGGCCCCGACGCCGTCGCCGTCCCCGGTTCCCCCGCCATTCCGTCCGTCTCGCCGCGCGCCCTGCACGCCCGTTTGCTCGAGAACGCCGCGCTCAGGCGGATGCGCGGATTGGAAAGACGGCGCAATAACCGGCCGGAAGACGCCGATTACTGGCTGCACGCGGCCCCGGTTGCGGTGCGCAAGGCCTGCGCCCTGCGGGAAGAAGCCAGCTTCGCGCCCCTGCCCTGAGCTTGCTCAGGCAGCCGGATCGAAGCGACACCTGCGGCCCGCCGTCGCCACCTCGGCGCAGGTCATGGCGCCACGCGGGTGTCCGGTCGTATCGATCTCAAGCCAGTACCCCTGCCCCGCCGCGCAGCGCACCTCGTACCGATCCAGGTCCGCGCCGATCCGGCCTATCCAGGCCGCCTGACTGATCTGCGCGCAGTCGAGCGCCAGAGCGCGGACATAGCCCTTCATCGCGGGGACGGGATCGGAATTGCCGGGCAGCTCGCAGCGGCTGGAGCCCTCGTCGGTCCCACCGGCCAGCACCAGACAGTTAAAGCCCTGGGCCGGCGAGGCGACCAGCAGCCAGCCTGGCGCATCGGCGCAAGCGACCTCATAGACCGGGCCGTCCGGCGTCTCACCGGGATTCGAAGCGGCGGTCACATCGCACTGGACGCCAGCCTGCTGGATCGCCGCGCGCGCCGCCTGCTGGACTTCGGCAGGTCGCGCGCGACCACTACGGGGCCGACGCACCGCCCGATCATCCTCAAGCGCGCGGTTGTTGGCGGCTTCGCGCGTGATGTCCCGATCGCCGCCGGGACGCATCGTCCCTTCCCGCGGCACGCCCGTCGGCCCCGGGACGACCTGCGCCGCCACGGGCGCCGCCCACACAGCGGCGACGGCGGCGATGATCGTCAGAAAATTCAGCTTCATCCCGAAACCTCCCGTGGGCTGATCGACAGGATGCGCGAATTCAGCCCTTCATCGAGTCTGCGAAGCGCTGGAAGAGATAAAGGCTGTCGGTCGGCCCGGGCGAGGCTTCGGGGTGATGCTGAACGCTGAACACCGGCTTGTTCTTCAGTGCGATGCCGCAGTTGGTGCCGTCGAACAGGCTGACGTGGGTTTCCTCGACCGCGTCCGGCAGGCTGTCGCGATCGACGGTGAAGCCATGGTTCATCGACACGATCTCGACCTTGCCGGTCGTCAGGTCCTTCACCGGATGGTTGGCGCCATGGTGCCCCTGATCCATCTTCACGGTCTTCGCGCCCAGCGCCAGCGCCAGCATCTGGTGACCCAGGCAGATGCCGAACACCGGCTTGCCGCTCTCGACCAGCTTTCTGATCTCCGGCACGGCGTAGACGCCCGTTGCAGCGGGATCGCCCGGCCCGTTCGACAGCACGACGCCGTCGGGATTGCGCGCCAGCACCTCCTCCGCCGTCGTCGTCGCCGGGACCACGGTGATCTTCGCGCCGGTCGAGGCCAGAGCCCGCAGGATGTTGCGTTTCACGCCATAGTCGATGACCACCACCGTCTTGTCGGCGGCGTCGACACGCGGGTGGCCTTCCGGCCATTCCCACAGACCCTCGTCCCAATCGAACGCCTGCAGGGTCGAGGCGGGCCTGGCGAGGTCGAGCCCGACCAGACCGGTCCAGGCCTTGGCTTCAGCCACGAGGGCGTCGAGGTCGAAATTGCCGCTCGGATCGTGGGCGATGACCGCATGCGGCGCGCCGGTGTCGCGGATGCGGGCGGTGAGGGCGCGGGTGTCGATGCCGGCCAGGCCGACGACGCCGCGCCGCTTCATCCAGCCATCAAAGTCGCTTTCGGCGCGATAGTTGGCCGGATCGGTCGGGACGTCGCGGAAGATCGCGCCCTTGGCCGAGGTGTCCGAACCACCGCCGATCTGCTCGATGTCCTCGACGTTCACGCCGACATTGCCGACGTGGGGGAAGGTGAAGGCCAGGATCTGGCTCATGTAGGACGGGTCGGTCAGGATTTCCTGATAGCCGGTCATGGCGGTGTTGAAGACCACCTCGCCCAGCGCCGCGCCGGTCGCGCCGCAGCCGACGCCCTGGAAGATCGTACCGTCCGCCAGCGCCAGAACGCCTGTGACTCCGGGAAGAAGGGTCTGGGTCATGGCGGGCTCCGTAAGGCCGTAATCCGGCGAACAAACGGCGCGGTGGTTAGGCCCCCTGACCCTCAGGGTCAACGCGCGATCCCGACTTTCTCAGGAATACGAACCAGGCGACCGTCATCAGGACAACAAAGCCTGCTGTCGGCAGGATGTATCCGGGGGCCGCGGCGGCCACCGCGGCGATGGCGAACAGCAGGCCCAGCACCGCGACGATCCGCGCGCCCGGCGTCTTCGCCAGCCTGAACAGCGACAGCGAACAGACCGCATAGATGCTCAGCGTCAGCACCGAGGTCACCCCGACCAGAATGCCGAACTGACCGCCCAGCGTCGGCTGGCCCGACAGGACAGCGATCACGCTCATGAAGGCCGCGCCCAGCAAGGGCGTGACGATCGGGGTCTTCGTGCTCGAGCCGAAGCCGGAAGGCAGATAGCCCTGCTGCGCGGCCGCGCGGGCGGTCTCACCACCCATCATTGTCCATCCCCCGATGGTGCCCAGCGTTTTCACGATCGCACAGACGGCGACGATCCCGGCGATGGAGCCGCCGAACACGCGTCCGGCCAGATCGGCATAGGGACTGGTCGAATGGGCCAGTTGGGCGACCGGGATCACGCCGAACACCGCCACGGTCGCCGCGACATAGACCACGGTCGCCAGCAAGGCCCCCGCGACCGAGGCCCGGCGCACATCCGTCGCCGGATGGCGGACCCGATGCGAGAGCGCCGCGGCGCTTTCCACACCCAGATAAGCCCAGAAGATAATGGCCAGCGAAGCGGGGACGGTCTTCAGCAGCGGCTCGCCCGACGGGCTCCAGGAGGCGGCGAAGACAGCGGGACTGAAGGCCGTCGCGCCCGCCGCGACGGCGATCACGATGGGGATCAGGCCGATGACCAGCGCCGCCGCCGCGAGCCATGAGGCTGTCCGCGCGCCGATGATGTAGGCGACGGTCGCCACCCAGATCAGGCCGAGGTTGCACAGCGTCGCCGCGACCGGATCCTTCAGCGCGGGCCAGAAGAATCCGAGGTAGCCGGTCGCCGCGACCGCCACGGCGACGTTGCCGACCAGACAGGCCATCCAGAACGCCAGCGAGACCTGAAAGCCCGCGAACCGCCCGAGCCCCTTCTGCGCGAAGCCGGACAGGCCGTCGGCCTTGGGGGCCACGCGGCCCAGCGCCCCGAACACCAACGCCAGCACCACCGCGCCCACGGCGGCCACCAGCCAGCCGATCAGGCTGGAGCTCCCGGTCGAAGCCAGACTGACCGGAAGCAGGTAGAGGCCCGACCCGATCATGTTCCCGGCCACCACCAGGGCGGCCAGCCCCCAGCCCAGCTTTTGCCGATCCGACATCGGGTCTTCGGGCAGGGAGATGGGACGGTCGGCGTGGCTCATGCCCGCAGGTGCCTCCGCACAGGCCGGTCCGTCAACCGCCCAACGGCCGGTCGGTCACAACATGACGGCGCCCATGTCGGCGAAAACCGCGTGGGTGGCGCCGGCATGATGGGCGGCCAGACCCCGGTCGGGACGCAGGTTCAACAACATCACCTGCCCGCAAACCTGACGACTGAGCTCGATCAACTGCGCTGCCTGCGCCCAGTCGCGCGCGTTCTCATGACTGACGCCCGCGAAATCCAGCGACAGGCAGCGTGCGGTCGCGCCGGCCAGCCGCCGCACGGCCTCGATGTCCGGCGACACATGCAGGATCGCGCCCTGCGTCTCGGTCTGGAAATGGCTGATCGCCGATTGCACGGCCTCCGGCGGCGCCTGTTCCACGCCGCCCATCACCTCGACCAGCAAGGTGCCGCCGCGGTCATGCTGCATCTCGGCGCACAGCAGGGCGAACCGGCCACGGCTCGTCGCCACAGTGCGCCAGAAAACCGGCAGAACACCGCTGTCGTTCGAGCCGAGCCGCAACATGTCCAGCCCCTGGTGCAGGGTCTGCAGGTCGATGCGTTGCAGGTCGACCGGCTCCAGCATGCGTCGGCCCAGCCCCATCAGGGCGCGTTCGCCGCCCTGATGCCGGATGGTCCGGCGGATCCGCCGGCTGACCGGGACGGACCGGGCGAGGTCGAACACCGGCTGCGCGGACAGCGTCACCGACAACTCCCGCTTCGCGCGGGTTGTCAGGGAGAAGGTCAGGCTTTCGTAAGGCGTCGCATAGGCGCGCCGTTCGGGCGGTGGCCGGATCGCCTCCGGCTGATCGTCAGGCGGACTTCGCCCCGTTGGATTCCCTGTCATGGCCGGCTTCCTTGTGCGCGGCCCCCCGAAATTGTCAGCCTCGACACTGCGCCCGGTTCACGAAGATAACCCTGACAAACATGGTCACGATCGCATTGATGATGAATGGTCTGTCCCCGGCTCGACGGGCGCGGAAAATCCGGTAAGGGAGCGCGGCATGAGCATCACCACCATCGGCCTCGATGCCGACGACACCCTCTGGCACAACGAGACCCTCTTCCGGCTGACCCATGCGCGGTTCGTCGAACTCCTCGCCGAGCACGGCGACGAGGCCGTGATCGAGGCGCGGCTGGCCGACACCGAGAAGCGCAACCTGCGGCTCTACGGATACGGGGTTAAGGGGTTTACCCTGTCGATGATCGAGACCGCCATGGAACTGACCGGCGGCGAGGCCCCGGCCAGCGTGGTCCGCGAGATTCTGGCGGCGGGCCGAGAGATGCTGGCCCATCCGGTCGAGACCCTGCCCGGCGTCGACGAAGCGCTGGCCGCCCTGTCCGAACAGTACCGACTGGTCCTGATCACCAAGGGCGACCTGATGGATCAGGAACGCAAGGTCGCGGCTTCGGGCCTGGGCGACCTGTTTGCGGCGGTCGAGATCGTCTCCGAGAAGGATCGCGGCACCTATGACCGGGTCTTCGCCCGCCATGGCACCGGGGCCGAGGAAGCGGTCATGGCCGGCAACTCCATGAAGTCGGACGTCCTGCCCGCGCTGGAGGCCGGCGCCTTCGCCGTCCACATCCCTTACGCCATCACCTGGGCCCACGAGTTGGCCGACGCGCCGGAGGAACACGCGCGCTACGGCGCTCTGGAAACCATCAGCGAACTGCCCGCATGGATTGACGAGCGGCGCTGACCCCGGACGGGCGGTCAAAGCTTCGCCGTCGCGCTTTTCGCCTTGTCCCCGGGGACGCGCATCTTTAGACGGGCCGCTTAACCGACAACCCGAACGGAACCGCGCCGGCAGCCGCCCGCGCCGGGTTCTCGCGCGCAAGGAGCCTCCCCCGCCCGTGTCCGCTTCCGACGCCAGCCATGACGAACGCGACGCCGCTGTGCGCGCGGCCCTGGCGGCCCAGGGCGATAATGGCGTCACGCCCCGCCACACCCTGTTCTACTTCTACGGCGAGGGCGATCACGACGACCTGAACGAGGTGGCGCGGCGCGCCGGCTTCGTGACGCGGGGGCAGGACGACATGACCATTCTGGAAACGACGATCCCGGTGGACGAAGCCTCGTTCGCGCCCGTTTCCTCGATGATGCAATCCTGGGCCGCGGCCTTCCAGCTCGACTACGACGGCTGGGAGTGCGCGGTCGTGACGAACTGACGATCAAGAAGAAGAGCCTCAGGCCATGCCCAAGCGCACAGACATCAAGTCCATCCTGATCATTGGGGCCGGCCCCATTGTCATCGGTCAGGCGTGCGAGTTCGACTACTCCGGCGTGCAGGCGTGCAAGGCGCTGAAGGCCGAGGGTTACAGGGTGATCCTGGTCAACTCCAACCCGGCCACGATCATGACCGATCCGGAGGTGGCCGACGCCACCTATATCGAGCCGATCACGCCGGAGATCGTCGAGAAGATCATCGCCAAGGAGAAGCCGGACGCGCTGCTGCCGACCATGGGCGGGCAGACGGCGCTGAACACGGCGCTGGCGCTGGAGGCCTCGGGCGCGCTCAAGAAATACGGCGTTGAGATGATCGGGGCCAAGGCCGACGTCATCGACAAGGCCGAGGATCGGCAGAAATTCCGCGACGCCATGGACAAACTGGGTCTCGAAAGCCCGCGCTCCAAGGCCGCCCACTCGATGGAGGAGGCGCTGGAGGGGCTGGAGTTCGTCGGCCTGCCCGCCGTCATCCGTCCCTCGTTCACCCTGGCCGGCACCGGCGGCGGCATCGCCTTCAACCGCGAGGAGTTCGAGGAGATCGTCCTGCGCGGCCTCGACCTGTCGCCGACGACCGAGGTCCTGATCGAGGAAAGCGTCCTCGGCTGGAAGGAATACGAGATGGAGGTCGTCCGCGACACGGCGGACAACTGCATCATCATCTGCTCGATCGAGAACATCGACCCGATGGGCGTCCACACGGGCGACAGCATCACCGTCGCCCCCGCCCTGACGCTGACCGACAAGGAATATCAGCGGATGCGGACCGGCTCGATCAACGTCCTGCGCGAGATCGGGGTCGAGACCGGCGGATCGAACGTCCAGTGGGCGATCAACCCGGCGGACGGCCGCATGGTCGTGATCGAGATGAACCCGCGCGTGTCGCGCAGCTCCGCCCTGGCGTCGAAGGCCACCGGCTTCCCGATCGCCAAGGTCGCCGCCCGTCTGGCTGTCGGCTACACCCTGGACGAACTGCAGAACGACATCACCCAGGTCACGCCCGCCTCGTTCGAGCCGAGCATCGACTATGTCGTGACCAAGATCCCGCGCTTCGCCTTCGAGAAATACCCCGGCTCGGAGCCCCTGCTGGGCACCTCGATGAAGTCGGTGGGCGAGGTTATGGCCATCGGCCGGACCTTCCAGGAATCGATGCAGAAGGCCCTGCGCGGCCTCGAGACCGGCCTGACCGGCTTCAATGAAATCGAGATCGAAGGCGTCTCGGACGTCGAGGATGACGCCTCGGCCCGCGCCGCCGTCATCCGCGCCCTGGGCCAGCCGACGCCGGACCGCATTCTGGTTATCGCCCAGGCCTTCCGCCACGGCCTGAGCGTGGAAGAGGTCAACGCCGCCTGTTCGTACGAGCCGTGGTTCCTGCGCCAGATCGCCGACATCGTCCGCACCGAGGGCCACGTGATCGTGCAGGGGCTGCCGACGACCGCCAATGACTTCCGCAAGCTGAAGTCCAAAGGCTTCTCGGACGCCCGTCTCGCCCAGCTGACCGGCTCGACCGAGAAGGCCGTCCGCGCCGCCCGTCGCGCGCTGAACGTCCGCCCCGTCTTCAAGCGCATCGACACCTGCGCCGCAGAGTTCGCCAGCGCCACCGCCTATATGTATTCGACCTATGAGACCGGCGCCCTGGGCCAGACCCCGCAGTGCGAGGCCGAGCCCTCGGACCGGAAGAAGGCCATCATTCTCGGCGGCGGACCCAACCGGATCGGTCAGGGGATCGAGTTCGATTACTGCTGCTGCCACGCGGCGTTCGCCTTCGCCGACATCGGCGTCGAGTCGATCATGGTCAACTGCAACCCCGAGACCGTGTCGACCGACTACGACACCTCCGACCGCCTGTATTTCGAGCCGCTGACGGCCGAGGACGTGCTGGAGCTGATCGACGTCGAGCGGTCGAAGGGCGACCTGATCGGCGTGGTCGTGCAGTTCGGTGGCCAGACCCCGCTGAAGCTGGCCCACGCGCTGCAGGAGGACGGCGTGCCGATCCTGGGCACCACGGTCGACTCGATCGACCTGGCCGAGGACCGCGAACGCTTCCAGGTCATGCTGACCGACATCGGCCTGCGCCAGCCGCCCAACGGCCTGGCGCGCAGCGCCGAGGAAGCTGCGCAGAAGGCGGAGGAAGTCGGCTACCCCGTCGTCCTGCGTCCCTCCTATGTGCTGGGCGGCCGCGGCATGATGATCGTTCACGACCGCGAGCAGTTGGACCGCTATGTCCACGAAGCCATGCGCGTATCGGGCGACGACCCCGTCCTGATCGACCACTATCTGAACCGCGCCACCGAGGTGGATGTGGACGCCCTGTGCGATGACGAGACCGTCTTCGTCGCCGGCGTGCTGGAGCATATCGAGGAAGCCGGCGTCCACTCGGGCGACAGCGCCTGTTCGATGCCCCCCTACTCCTTGTCGGCCGAAATTGTCGCCGAACTGAAGCGCCAGACGGAAGCCATGGCCCGGGCCCTGAAGGTGCGCGGCCTGATGAACGTACAGTTCGCCATCGAGGAGCCGCATAGCGACAACCCGCGTATCTTCGTGCTGGAAGTGAACCCCCGCGCCAGCCGCACCGTGCCCTTCGTGGCCAAGACCATCGGCGAACCCGTCGCGTCTATCGCCGCCAAGGTGATGGCGGGCGTGCCGCTGAAGTCCTTCGGCCTGGCCGACAAGTCGTACGACCACATCGCGGTCAAGGAGGCGGTCTTCCCGTTCGCCCGCTTCGCCGGGGTCGACATCATCCTCGGGCCGGAAATGCGTTCGACCGGCGAGGTCATGGGGCTGGACTGGAAGCGCGAGGGCGAGGCCGACATGGCCCCCGCTTTCGCCCGCGCCTTCGCCAAGTCGCAACTGGGCGGCGGGACCGTCCTGCCCACCGAAGGCTGCGCCTTCATCTCGGTGAAGGATGAGGACAAGCCGTTCATCCTGGACGCCGCCCGAACCCTGCTGGACGAAGGCTTCACCCTGATCGCCACGGAGGGCACCCACACCTATCTGACCGGCGAAGGCCTTGAGGTCGGGCTGGTCAAGAAGGTGCTGGAAGGCCGTCCGCACATCGTCGACGCGATGAAGAACGGCGAGGTCCAGCTGGTGTTCAACACTACCTCGGGCAAGCAGTCACTGCAGGACAGCTTCAGCCTTCGCCGCACCGCCCTGATGATGAAGATGCCCTACTACACGACCGCCGCGGGGGCGCTGGCCGCCGCCCAGGCGATCGGGGCGATCAAGGCGGGCGAACTGGATGTGCGCCCGATCCAGGACTACGGCTGATCATGGACGCCGGTCGCATCATTCTGGCGACCGGCGGCTCCCTCGGCGACCTGCATCCCTCCATCGCCCTTGGGCGTGCGCTGCAGGCGCGCGGGTTCAACGCGGGCATCGCCACCGCGGTCGACTATCGCGACAAGATCGAGGCCGCAGGCCTGACCTTCCATGAGGTCGGGCCCAGCGTCGAACAGCTCCAGCGCGACACCGGGCTGGATCTCGCCGGCCTGACCGGCGCCATCGCGGGGTCTGATCGCTTCCTGTTCGGGAAAATCCTGCTGCCCTACGCCGGGGACGCGGCGCGCCAGCTGATCTCCGTCAGCGAGGGCGCGGCCGCCGTGGTCGGATCGACCCTGGCCATCGGGGCGATGATGGCGGCCGAGGTCCACGGCATTCCCGGCGTGGCGGTGTCGCTGCAGCCGACCATGGTCTTCTCCCGCTACGATCCGCCCCTCCTGCCCGCCGCCCCGTGGCTGAAGCCAGCGACGCGCGGGCCGCAGCTGTGGCTCAACGACCTGACCCGCGCGCTGGGCCGCATCAGCACGGCGCGCTGGACCGGGCCGATGAACGCCGTCCGCGCCTCGGTCGGCCTGCCGCCGACGACGGACAACATCATCTTCGACGCGGGCCGGTCGGCGGATCTGTCCCTGGGCCTGTATTCGCACGTGCTGAGCCCGCGCCAGCCGGACGCCGCCCCGAATTTCCACGTCGTCGGCTACGCTGCCTGGGATAGCGAGACCGGCGGACCGCCCGTCCTGTCGCCCGAACTGGAGGCCTTCCTGAACGCAGGCGCGCCGCCGCTGGTCTTCACCCTGGGCAGTGCGGCGGTGCACATCCCCGGCGACTTCTACGTCGAGAGCCTGCAGGCCGCCCGTCGCCTGAGCCGCCGGGCCGTGCTGCTGGTCGGCCCCGACGGCGATCTGTCCGTCGGAGCCGGCGATCCCGACATCCATGTCGCCGCCTACGCCCCCTTTTCCCTGCTGTTCCCGCGCGCGGCGGCGATCGTGCATCAGGGCGGCGTCGGCACCACCCATCAGGCCCTGCGCGCCGGCCGGCCCCAGCTGGTCGTGCCCCATCTGGGCGACCAGTATGACAACGCCGCGCGGGTCGTGCGGCTGGGCTGCGCGGCGACGCTGGCGCGAACGGCCTACCGCGCCGACCGCGTGGCGCGCAGCCTCGGGACCCTGCTCGAAGATCCCGCCGTCGTGGCCCGCGCCCAAGCGCTGGCGGGACCCGCCCGTGCCGAGGACGGCGCCGAGACGGCGGCGGACCTGATCGCCGCCCTGATCGGGCGATGATCTGGGCCCTGCTGATCGGGCTGGCCGGGCTGGAGGGCTTCGCCTTCGCCCTGTTCGCGCACGACAAGGCGGCCGCGCGCGAACACGGGCGCCGTATCCCCGAACGCACCCTGTTATGGGCGGCGCTCTGGGGCGGGCTCGGGGCGTGGCTGGCGTGCGAAATCCTGCGCCACAAGACGCGAAAGCAGCCGTTCCGGGCGTGGCTGACGCTGACGGTGGCAGCACACCTGCTGGCGATCGGCGTCGGGGTCTGGGCCGCGGTGAGATGAGGGGTCAGCTGTCGCCGTCGGCGTCTCTCTTTTCCTGTCGCGCGACGAGGGCGTCGACGATGAACGAGATCACGGTAATCACCAGAAAGCCCGCGACAAGCAGGTTTGCGTCGAGGCTGACCAGCTTGAAAAGCCACAGGAAGGCGAGGGCCGCGTAGGCGAAGCAGGCGACGCCGAAGACTCGTCTGAACGTATTCATCTCGTCGTCCTAGATCCCCGCCCCCGGCTCCGGGTCCAGATCGGCGTCGCGCCCCTCCACGATCCGCGCCGCCGCCAGGTCGGCGGTGACGTTGCCGATGGTGCGGAAGATATCCGGGATGACCTCGACCGCCAGCAGCAGGGGCAGGACCTGCACCGGGACGCCCATGGCGAGACAGATGGGGGCGATGGAGACAAAGAAGCTGACCTGACCCGGCAGGCCCACAGTCCCGACCGACACCGCCAGCGCCGTCAGCCCGCCCGCGATCCACAGCGCCGGCCCTAGAGTGATGCCGTGCAGGTGGGCGACGTAGATGACCACGGCCAGGTTGGCGACCGGGCTGGTGATGCGGAACACCGCCACCGCCAGCGGCAGGACCAGACCCGCCGTGGCGGTGGAGACGCCCAGGGCGGTGCGCGCCTGCTCGACCATGGCCGGAAGGCTGGCCAGCGAGGACTGGGTCGAGAAGGCGACCACCTGGGCCGGGGCCACGCCGCGTGCGAACCGGCTGAGGCCGATGCGGCCGAACGGCACGGCCACCACATAGATCAGAACGATCAGCCCGACCTGGGCCAGCACCACCAGGGCGACGTAGTGGCCCAGTACGCCCAGTGCGCCGAGGCCGGCGTTCAGCCCCACGCCCATCGACAGGGCGAAAACCCCGACGGGCGCGGCCAGAAGCACCCAGTGGACGATGACGATCATCGTCTCTGACACCGCCTCGAAGAAGGTCACCAAAGGCGCGCGCAGGCGGGCGCTGAGGCGGGTGGTGGCGAAACCGAAGGCGACCGCGAAGACCACGATGCCGAGGATGGCGTCCTCGGCCGCCGCGCGCACGGCATTGGGCGGGGCGAGGCTGGTCAGGAAGGCGGGCAGGCCGCCGCCATGGGCGTTGCTGATGACGGTCGAGGCGTCAGGGGCGCTGGACAGCAGGATGCGCGCGCCCTCGGGGCTGATGGGCCACAGCATATGCAGGCCCTCCGACGCGAGGAAGGCATAGACCACCGCCCCCAAGAGCAGCAGGCCGAAGACCAGGAGCGCTTTCAGCGCCAGCCGCCCGGTCGAGGCCGCATCGGCGATGGAGGCGATGCCGGTCACCAGCAGGCTGAACACCAGCGGGATGATGGTCATCTTCAGGGCGTTGAGCCACAGCGTTCCGATGGCGCTGATGAGAGTGGCCGTCCCCTCGCCGCCCGGCAGGCCCCAGGCCTGGGCCGCCGCCCCCGCGAACAGGCCGGCCAGCAGGGCGAGCATGACCCACAGGCTGAGGGATTTCAGGGCGGAACGGAGACGGGTCATGGCCATGCGGCGAAGCTAGGCAAGGACGCGGGGGGACGCCATCGGAATCGACGCCGCCGCCCGGCTTCGAAGCTTGCCGATCCTTAACTCGACGGCGGCGCCCCGGCCCGTCACCTTGGCCGCTCCTTGGGGGAGCAGTTTCATGCGGACGAAAACCGGGCCGGGTTTCTACCTGATGCTGGCGGCGATCATGGTCGCCACCTTCGTCATCCACGAGGCCGGGCACTGGCTGGCGGCGGTCGCCCTCGGTCATGACGCCTATTACGGACTGAACGGCGCGGGCGCCCGGGGCGCGATACCGGCCTCGCACGCCGCCCTGATTTCCATCGCCGGGCCGGTCGTGACCGTGATCCAAGGCGTGGCCGCCTTCCTGATCGCACGCCGCAGGCCCGGCCTCACGGCCTTCGCGGTGCTGTGGTCCGCGGCCTTCATGCGGCTGGCGGCGGCGGGCCTGAGCCTGATCCTCCTGAACGACGAGGCCCGCGTCAGCGTCTTCCTCGGCTGGCCCGCCTTCGTCCTGCCAGTTCTGGTCGCCGGCGGACTGATCGCCCTGACCGTCATGATCGGCGCGCGACTCCGGCTGTCGTGGAAGGCCTGGGTCATGAGCTGGCTGGTCGGCTCGGCAGCGGTATCCGCGGTCGTGTATCTGGATATGGCGCTGAAGGGCTGAACGGTCGGGCCGCACGGGCGTTGAAGGGAAAAGGAGAACTTTCATGCGCCTTCCCCCCATCGCCACGGCCCTCGGCGGTCTTCTGCTCAGCAAGGGCGGACGCCGGATGGCCGGACGTCACGCGGGCAAGCTGGCGCTGGCGACGCTGGCGCTGCAGCTGTGGCAGAGCCGTCGCGCCAATGCAGCCCAGCCCGCCTCGCGCGCCGCGAAACCGACGCGGGCCCGATGGAGCGGCCGCCAGCCCTGATTTCGCTGGACCGACGCCACGTCAACATCGCTTAGTGCGGTCCGCTGACGGGAGCCACGCACATGATCATCGTCCACCACCTGAACGATTCGCGGTCGCAGCGCGTGCTGTGGCTGCTGGAGGAGCTGGGCGTCGACTATGAGGTCAAGCGGTACGAGCGGGACGCGAAGACGCGTCTGGCCCCGCCGGAGTTGCGGGCCATTCACCCGCTGGGCAAGTCGCCGGTGATCCAGCATGGCGACGTGATCGTGGCCGAGACCGGGGCTATCGTTGAATACCTGCTGGAGACCTTCCCCGAGTCCGGCCTGAAACCCTCGCCCGGAACGCCCGAAGCGCGGCGCTATACCTATTGGCTGCACTATGCCGAAGGGTCGGCGATGACGCCTCTGCTGCTGAAGCTGATCTTCGGCGTCATCCCGCAGCGCTCGCCCCTGCTGATCCGCCCCATCGCCCGCGGCATCTCGAAAAAGGTCGGCGCCGCCATGATCGATCCCCAGATCGCCAGCCATCTCGCCTACTGGGAAGGTGAGCTGACGAGGAGCGAGTGGTTCGCCGGCGACCGCTTCACCGCCGCCGACATCATGATGAGCTTCCCGCTGGAGGCCGCAGGGTCGCGCGCGCCGTACGGGCCGAAGATGCCGAGGACCAAGGCGTTCCTGGAGCGGATCCATGCCCGGCCCGAATATCAGCGGGCCCTTCAGCGCGGCGGACCCTACGCCTACGCGTGACGCGATAGACACAGGCGCGCGAGGACCGTCTGAACGGGGAAACCCGGAGCGGTCGGGGGCGTTAACATTTTATGCGCCTGAAGACTGTCCAGATCGTCGCCGCCCTGACCGCGGCAATCGCCTTCGTCCTCGCCTTCATCGCGGCGGGCGTTCTGCTCTTGTCCGGCCTGTTCATGGCATTGGGCCTGGCGGCTGTGGCCTGGCTGGCCTGGAGCCTGATCCGGCAGGTCCGGATTCACACGCGCAAAACTGCGAGCGTGACGCGCCCTTGAACCTTTGGGCGTGGCGCCCTACCCTCTTTGGCCGGTCGCGTGCGCCCAGCGACCTCTGTGCCGAGTAGTCTTTTAGTCGGGCGAAGCAAGAAAACTCACGACATATGGAAAAAGTGCCGATGACGGCCGAGGGCTACCGTGTCCTCGACGATCAGCTGAAGCAATTGAAGCAGGTCGAAAGACCGAGCGTCATCGCGGCCATTTCGGAGGCTCGCGAACACGGCGACCTGTCCGAAAACGCCGAGTATCACGCGGCCAAGGAGCGGCAGGGCTGGATCGAAGGCTCGATCGCCGACATCGAGGACAAACTGTCCCGTGCGCAGGTGATCGACGTCTCCAAACTGTCCGGAGCCCAGGTGAAGTTCGGCGCCACGGTCACCGTGGTCGACGAGGACACCGAGGAAGAGGGGCGCTACCAGATCGTCGGCGAACACGAAGCCGATGTGAAGCAGGGCAAGATCTCCATCGCCTCCCCGATCGCGCGCGCCATGATCTCGAAAGAGGTCGGTGATGTGGTCGAGGTCAACACGCCCGGCGGCGTGAAGGCGTATGAAATCCTCAAGGTCGAGTGGAAGTAGGCTCACAGCTGAAGCCGCTGACGATCCGCGTCGTTTCCGACGGGCGGATCGGGATGGAAAATCAGGCGCTGGGGTTGGCGGAAGCCCTCCAGCGCCTTTTGCCGTCTGAAATCACGGTCCACCGCGTGACATGGCGCAAGGCCTTCGACAAGCTCCCGTCAGCGCTGAAGGCCCCGTGGATGCTCGACCCGGCGTCGGACGATCCCTTCCCCGCGCCGGGCGAGCCCTGGCCCGATGTGTGGATCGCCACGGGCCGCGCCACCCTGCCGCTGTCGCTGACGGCCAAGCGGCGCTCGGGCGGAAAGACCTTGGTGGTCCAGACCCAGGATCCGCGCTGGCGCACCGGCGACTATGATCTCGTCGTCGCGCCCCGGCATGACGGGATCGAGGGGCCCAACGTACTGGCGATCACCGGCTCGCCCCATCGTATTTCCACTGAACGACTGCTCGAAGGCGCCCGGGTCTTCGCCGACCGGCTGGAGCCCTTGCCCCGTCCGCGTGTGGCGGTGCTGATCGGGGGAAAGTCGCGGGCGCATGACCTGCCCGAGGCCCCTGCCGCCGATCTGGCCGACCGGATCGCCCTGGCGGTGACGGCGGCGGGCGGCTCGCTGATGCTGACCTTCTCCCGGCGTACGCCCGAGGCGGCCCGGACAGCGATGACGGCGCGGCTGGCGCACCTGCCCGGCCTGATCTGGGACGGCCAGGGGCCGAACCCCTATTTCGCCTTCCTGCATCTGGCCGACCACATCCTGGTCACCGAGGACAGCGCCAACATGGCCGCCGAGGCCGCCTCGACCGGCAAGCCGGTGCACATCCTTCCGATGATCGCGACCAAGCCGGCCGACAAGTTCGCCCGTCTTCACGCCGACCTGCGCGATCGGGGCGCGGCGCGGCCATTCGACGGGACGCTGGACAGCTGGAGCTATGAGCCGTTGGCCGAGACGGAACGGGCGGCGCGGGATATTCTCAAGCGTATGAGGCGCTAGTCCCCGCCGCCGTCGCCGCCGCCATCAGACCCGCCATCCGAACCACCGTCATGGCCTTCGCGGGAACTGTCGGCCGGATAGACCGTCCCGTCTCCGGACCCGTCTTTCCTGCTCTTGCCGTTGGCCGCGTTTGACGCCCCCATCAGGGCCACGCCGAGGCCCGAGCCAATGGCGACGCCGAGGCTGAGCCAGAGCGCCAGATTGTCGGTGGCCACGCCGATGGCCGCCCCCATGGACACCCCCATGGCGACCCCGATCGGCAGGAAAGCCGCATTGTTGGTCTTCTTCATCCCCCACTCCCGTCGCTGCCGGGCCAGACTATCATTCCGAAATCCGGAATCAGCCCCTAAATAGGGGCCATGAGCACTCTCCGTACCGTCCGCGTCGCCATTATCGGGTCCGGCCCCGCCGGCTGGACCGCCGCCATCTATGCCGCGCGCGCCCTGCTGCAGCCGGTCGTGATCGCGGGGCTTCAGCCCGGCGGTCAACTGACCATCACCACCGACGTCGAGAACTATCCCGGCTTTTCGGACGTGATCCAGGGGCCGTGGCTGATGGAGCAGATGCAGAAGCAGGCCGAGCACGTCGGGACCGAGGTCATCCACGACATCGTCACCAAGGCCGACCTGTCCCAGCGCCCGTTCCGCCTGACGCTGGACAGCGGGATCGAGATGCTGGCCGAGACGGTGATCATCTCCACCGGAGCCCAGGCCAAATGGCTGGGTCTGGAGAGCGAGCAGAAATACCAGGGCTTCGGCGTCTCCGCCTGCGCCACCTGCGACGGCTTCTTCTATCGCGGCAAGGACGTCATCGTGGTCGGCGGCGGCAACACCGCTGTCGAGGAGGCGCTGTTCCTCACCAATTTCGCGTCGAAGGTCACGGTCGTGCACCGCCGCGATGAGTTCCGCGCCGAGCGCATCCTGCAGGACCGCCTGTTCTCGAACCCCAAGGTCGAGGTCGTCTGGGACAACGCCATCGACGAGATCCTGGGCGAGACCAACAGCTTCGGCGGCGTCAATGTGACCGGCGCGCGGGTGAAGAACGTCAACACGGGCGAGACCCGCGAGATCGCCGCCGACGGCGTCTTCATCGCCATCGGCCACGCCCCGTCGTCAGAGCTGTTCGCCGGTCAGTTGGAGACCAAACAGGGCGGCTACCTGGTCGTGAAGCCCGGCACGGCGGCGACCGCCATTGAAGGCGTCTGGGCCGCCGGCGACGTGACCGACGACATCTACCGCCAGGCGGTCACGGCGGCGGGCATGGGCTGTATGGCCGCGCTGGAGGCCGTGCGCTTTCTCGCCGAGGAAGATCACGCCAGGGCCAACCACCCGATCACGCACAAGGAAGCGGAGAAGATCGGGGTCTGGTGACCCCGATCCATCAAGGACGGCCTACCCCGCGCTGGCCTCCGTCAGCTCCGCCACATCCTCGGCAGACAGCTTCGACCCGGCCGCCTTCAGGATGTTCGCCAACTGCTCCAGCGAGGTCGCGCTTGCGATCGGGGCGGTGACGCCGTGGCGGGGAACCTTGAGTCTGGGGCCGGCCAGCCTGACCGCAACCACCGCCTCACGCCTTTGTCAGGCGAACAGTTGCAGTTCAGCCGGCGCCTGATCGACCGGTTCACCGCCGCGACGGCGCAGGGCGTAGTCGACAGCCTTTTGCACGGCGCGCTCATCCGTGGGCTTGGACAGGACGCCGACTGTTCCGGCCACGCCGTTGCGGACCATGCCCGGGTTGGCGGTCATGAAGAGGACGGTGACGCCCATCTGCTGGCCCAGTTCGCGGCCGAGTTCGATACCGGTGGGACCGTCCGACAGGTGGATGTCCACCAGCGCCAGATCGACCTCGGTCTCGCGCACCAGATTGCGCGCTGTTTTTGCGTCCGCCGCCGTGCCCACGACCTCATGTCCAAGATCTTCCAGCACGAAGCGCAACTCCATGGCGACGAGCGCTTCGTCTTCAATGATGAGGATTCGGGCAGTCATGGGAGGGGCAGTCGACGCTTTCAAAACTCCGTGTCTCGGAAAGACACGCCACGGGAACGCACGATAGCGATGCAGGTTTCACGCCAATGTCGCTAATCAGACACCCAATGCCGCCCGGCGTCTGGACAGGGCGGTGGCGGG
This sequence comes from Brevundimonas sp. AVps31, assembly GCF_058681355.1. NCBI lineage: Bacteria > Pseudomonadati > Pseudomonadota > Alphaproteobacteria > Caulobacterales > Caulobacteraceae > Brevundimonas > Brevundimonas sp. AVps31. The sequence continues at coordinate 521,714 of NZ_CM178736.1, forward strand.
AAGGTTTGCGACCACGCGCAAACCGCCGACGTCCCATTTCCGTTCCAGCCGACCGCCCAACTGTCCTTCCACGGACAAGGTGGCGAGCGACGACCCGAAGCCGCTATGCTGCGGGGGCCCGGCGACTGCGGGCCCGCCCGTCTCCTGCCAGGTCAGGACGAAGCGGTCGCCGTCGTTCACGGTGGTCACGTCGACCAGCCCGCCGACCGCTGACAGCGCCCCGTATTTGGCCGCGTTGGTGGCCAGTTCATGGAACAGCAGGGCGACGGACGTCGCGGCCTGATCGTCAAAGGTGGCGTCGTCGCCGGTGAGGCGGATACGCGCCCCACCCTTCTCGTCAGTGTAAGGCTTGAACAAATCCGACAGGAAGGCGTGCAGCGTCATCGTGCCCACGGTCGGGCGCGAGGTCTCGGTATGCGGTCGGACGAACTCGTGCGCGCGCGCCAGCGCGTTGATGCGGGTGCGGACCGCGGCCGCGAAGGCCTTGGCTTCCGGGAACTGCCTCGCCGACAGGGCGATCAGGGCCGAAACCACCGCGAAGATATTCTTGATCCGGTGACTGAGCTCCTGGCTGAGGAGCTCCTTGGACTGCTCCATTCGCTTGAGGTCGTCGATGTCCGTGCAGGTGCCGAACCATCGGGTGATTTCACCCGCCTCGTTGCGGATCGGCATGGCCCGGCCCAGCGTCCAGCGATAAACGCCCGAGCGGTGCCTCAGGCGATACTCGATCTCATAAGGCTCCCCGGTCTGGAGCGACTGCATCCAGCGGAGCCGCGCGGGCTCCTGATCGTCGGGGTGGAACATGTCGTTCCATCCCTCGCCGTCGGTCGAGCCGGCGGGGACGCCCGTGAACTCGTACCATCGGGCGTTATAGTAGTCGTGGAACCCGTCCGGGAGAGTGGACCAGACCATCTGCGGCATGGAGTCCGCGATTGCCCGGAACTTGGCTTCGCTTTCGGCCAGTTGGTCATCGACCTCGTGGCGATCGGTCCGCGCTCGTCCCAGCTCCATGAGGGTGACGACCTGGTGCGCCAACACGGTCAGGGCATCGGCTTGCAGGTCCGAGAGACCGTCAGGCCGTGGCCGACCGTCGATCACACACAGGGAGCCCAGCCGGTACCCGCTGGGGCTGACCAGAGGCGCGCCGGCATAGAAGCGGATGTGAGGCGCGCCGGTGACCAGCGCATTGTCTGAAAATCGGGGATCCAGCGTCGCGTCCGGCACCACCATAACGCCCTCGCCGCGCATGGCGTGGTCGCAGAAGGACAGGTCCCTGTGAGTCGAGGCAGCGTCCAGGCCCACACGAGCCTTGAACCACTGCTCATCCTCGGCGACCAGGCTGATCAGGGCGGTCGGGGTGTCGCAGAGGCGGGCCGCGAGCGCGACCAGTTCGTCGTAAGCGGACTCCGCGGGCGTATGCAGAATGCCGTAGGCGCGCAGGGCGGCGATGCGCTCGTGATCCGCCGCGCTGGTCATTCCGGTCCTGATATCTGGCACGCCGTGGCCTCAAGCGGCGCCGCGCGCCAGTCGTCCGACTTTAATGCGAAGCCGGAGGGGACGTTGCAACACCGGCGACGTCGATTTTCAGGAGCCCGGCCGCCCGACTTCCTCGACGGACATGGGGGTGACGCCGGGCGCCGGCGGGGCGGCCGGGGCCGCCGTCGGGGCCGGAGACTCAAAGGCGGCCAACCGCTGGTTGATCGCGGCGATGTCCTGCGTCGTGGCCTGACGGCGCCCGCCCAGCGAAGTCACCCCGACGACGCGGGTCTGGCCGTCGATCTCGACCGTGCGCGACACGGACTGACCGTTGGCGGCGGCCAGCGCCAGTGCGGCATCGGCGTCAGCCGCCGTGGTCACATCGGGCAGGCGGATGCGGGGACGCGAGAATCGCGCCTCGTCGATCAGGGGCTCACGTCCGGCATAGGCCTGACGGAAGGCCGACGGTTCGCCGTAAACGCCTTTCCAGCGATAGAAGATGTGCGCCCCGATCTGGGTCAGCTTGTTCAGCGTCGGCGCCCACCAGGGGTGGACGTAGTCGGCGTGATAGTGGGTCGCCGTGCCGACCTTGGTCGAGACGTAGCCGGCCAGGGCACGGTCGGCCACCTTGCGCGCCCGATCCCAGGCCCAGGCGACCGGTTGCTGCGACAGGGCGCCGTCGCAGGTGAAGCTGAACTGACAACCCGTCGTCCGCTCCGCACCCTGGAAGACGACACCGCAGACCGTGTTGGCGTAGTTGGGATCGCGGACCCGGTTCAGGATCACCTGGGCGACAGCTTCCTGCCCCTCGGTCGGCTCCAGCGCCGCTTCATAATAGATGGCCTGCGTCAGACAGCGCTGGGCCCGGCGACGGTCCTCGGCCGAGGCGGGCCGGAAGGCGAAGGGACGGGCCGGGCGCAACTGGCCTGCGACCGAGGGAGTCGAGGCGTTGAGGCGCAGGGCGTCCAGACCGGTCTCGCCGAAGTCCAGCGTCGGCTTGCCGGTCAGCGTCAGATTCTCCCAACCCGGCGTCAGGCCGTAAAAGGACGCCTGTCGCACCGAGGGATCGAAACGCTGGGCCAGCGCCAGTTCCGACGGCGTCATCCGCGCGGCGATGGCGGCCAGGCCCTTGTCGGACAGATCCCCTCCGGTCACCCGCCGCACCACGTCCACGCGCCGGTCGATCTCGGGTCGCGGCGTGGAGGACGCGGCCATGGCGACACCGAACACGGCCAGCACGACAGGCGCGGCGGCGGCCAGCCGGCGCGAGGTCTTCATAGCCGAGGTCAGGGTCGTGGTGGTCAGGGTCCGTCTCCGAAGCGTCCGGCCCGAGGGGCGGAGCAAGGTTATGCCCGGCAAGAGCGGCGCTTTTCAGACCGAAAAGCGCCGTTCGGTCAAGCTTAACGACCGCCGAGGGTCGAACGCAGCATCCAGGCGAACTTCTCATGCGCGGTCAGGCGCTGGGTGATCAGGTCGGCCGAGGCCTCGTCACCGGCCGATTCAGCCACCTCGAACGCCGCGCGGGCGGTGGCGATCAGGGTGTCGTGATCTTCCAGAAGCTCCTTCAGCATCGGGATGGCGTCCTTCTCCGGGTCGCCGTCCTTGATCGAGGTCAGGTTTCCGAACCCGGAGAAGCTTTGCGGAGCCAGCACGCCCAAGGCGCGGATGCGTTCGGCGATATCGTCCAGCGCGGTCCAGATGTCGCGATATTGCTGCTCCAGCAGATTGTGGAAGCTGAAGAATTCCGGCCCACGGACATTCCAGTGATAGCCGTGCGTCTTCAGATAAACGGCGAAGCTGTCCGCCAGCACCTTGGTCAGAGCTTCGGCGACGTCGTTGCGTTCGGTCTTGCTGAGGCCGGTATCGATGGTCACGGTCATGGGGAGGTCCTGAGAAAGAAGGTCGTAGGGCAGTGCTGTAATTAGGCGCCGCAGGGCCGTGAGCCAAGGCCGCCGGGCGGAAGCTTGGCCCTGTAAAGGGTTCTATGCGGCGTTCGGGAACGCCTTTATCGACATAGCGTTGCAGTCAGTCGCGCCATGTCGATGAGCGCAGGGGAAAGAAGCGGCTTTGGGGGCGGACAGGTTCTTCAGACAGCTGGCGCTTTCCCAGCCCGGACGGCCCGGCCAGGCCGTACTGACCGGCCTGACGTGCGGGATGCTGGGGCTGGTGGTTCGCGCGCTGCTCCAGCCGATTTTCGGCGGCGCCAGCGGCCTGACCGTCCTGATCCCCGCAGTCCTGATCGCCGCTCTCTGGGGCGGGCAGATCGCAGGCTATTCTGCGATCGTCATCAGTATCATCGGCGCCGTGGCCATGACCCAGCTGATGGGCGGACTGCTGGAGTTCAATCCGGTTAACCTGACTGTCGGCGTCACCAGCTTCGCCTTCGTCGCGATCTTCGGCACAATTCTGGCCGCCTCCCTGCGCTCCACCCTGCGCAATCTGGACGACACCAACAAACGCCTGCGCGCCTCCGACAGTCTGGTCGGAGAGACGATGTCGGAGTTGCGGGCCATGGTCGAACAGGCGTCGGCGGGCATCGCGCGTGTCGGGCTGAACGGACAGGTGGTCAGCAGCAATGCCCGCTTCGCCGAAATCCTGGGTCTGACGCCGGAACAGGCGGTCGGCATCACCACCGTGGACGTGACCCATCCGGACGACGTGGACTCCACCAGGACAGCGCTGAACCGCGCGATGGCCGGCGGCGACGGCACGGTCGAGAAGCGTTATGTCCGGCCCGACGGAACCATTGTCTGGGCCCTGACCAGCCTGCGCGTCCTGAACGATCCGTCGGGAGAGGTGCTGGGCTACATCGCCGTTGTGGTCGACATCACCGCGGCCAAGGCCGCCGAGGCCGCGCTGCGCGAGAGCGAGACCCGCTTCCGCCTGATGGCCGACACCGCCCCCTCCCCTGTGTGGATGACCAATGCCCACGCCGAGGTCGAGTTAGTGAACAAGGCGCTGGTCGAGTTCTACGGCCGACCCGCTGAACGCGTTCTGGGCGCGGTGTGGCGTCAGAGCATCCACCCCGATGACATGGCTGACGTCAACGCGGTGATGGAGGTCGCTCGTCCCGACCACCGTCCGTACGGCTTCGAAGCGCGCTTCAGCCGGTTCGACGGCTCCTGGCGGTGGATGCGGGTGGCGGTCAATCCGCGCTTCAACGCCGAGGGCGCCTTCCTCGGCTATGTCGGCATGGCGTTCGACATCACCGAGACACGCGACGCCATCGACGCCCTTGCGAGGCAGGAGCGGCGGCAGTCCTTCCTGCTGGGGCTGGCCGACCGCCTTCGCGACCTCACGACCCCCGACGAGATCATGGACGAGGTCGAACGCTCTTTGGGCGCCGAGCTGGGCGCCGACCGCGTCGGCTACGGCGAGGTCGATCAGGCGCTCGGGCTGGTCTCCATGAGCCGTGACTGGACGGCCGGCGTGGTCAGCGCACAGGGCCGGTTCAGCCTCAGCGACCTCGGCGCGGACCTGATCGCGGATCTGGCCGAAGGCCGGCTGATCCAGATCGCCGACGTCCAGACGGATGGCCGGACCCGCGACGCCCGCGAGGTCTTTGAACGGCTGGAAACCCGCGCCCTGATGCGCGCGCCGGTGATCCGCGGAGGGCGCCTTCAGGCTTTTCTGTACGCTCACAACGCCACTGTGCGGCACTGGACCGACGCGGAAACCGAGTTGCTGCAGGACGTGGCGGGCCGGACATGGAGTGAGATCGAGCGCGCCCGTGCCGAGGGCGCCGTGCGCGAGAGCGAGGAGCGCTTCCGCGCCATCGCCGACACGGCCCCGGTGCTGATCTGGGTGACCGGCAAGGACCGGGTGCGCGAGTTCGTGAACCAGGCTTACGTCGCCTACAACGGCGGCGGCTACGAGGATGCCCGGCTGGCCGACTGGCGCTCGGTCATCCATGTCGATGACCACAAGCGGATTATCGAGGAGTCCCTGGTCGGCGAGGCCACCGGCCAGCCGTTCTCGATGGAGGCGCGCTATCTGCGCCACGACGGCGTGTATCGCTGGCTGAAGTCGTTCTCGCGCCCCCGCCTCGACGCGGACGGCGAGGTCATCGGCTTTGTCGGCGTGGCCTTCGATGTGACCGACATCCGCGAGGCGCAGGCCCGGCTCATGGAGTCCGAAACCCGCTTCCGGACCATCGCCGACAGCGCCCCGGCCCAGATGTGGATGACCGATGAGGCGGGCGAGATTGTTTTCGCCAACAAGCGCTATCGCACCTTCTTCAACGTTCATCGCGAAGAGGACCTGCAGGCCAACTGGATCGCCACCATGTCGGCGAACGGACTGCAGGATGCCTATTCCGGCTTCCTGACCACGCTCCAGCAGCGGGATCGCTACGAGACCATCATGGAGGTCGTCCACCCGCAGATGGGCCGTCGCTGGCTGCGCTGTGAAGGCATTCCGCGCTTTGACGGCGCGGGCCGGTTCCAGGGGTATGTCGGCGCCAACATCGACGTGACCGAGGCCCGGCAGGCCGAGGACGACCTGAAGCGCATCAACGAACTGCTGGAGGAGCGGGTCAGCGAAGCGATGGCCGAGAAGGCCAAGGCCGAGGCTGACCTGATGCATGCCCAACGCATGGAGGCTGTCGGTCGCCTGACCGGCGGCGTGGCGCATGACTTCAACAACCTGCTGACCGTGGTCATCGGCGCGCTGGACATGATGCTGCGCTCACCCGCCGACGCCGCGCGCCAGAAAAAGCTGGGCGAGGCGGCTTTGGCCGCTGCGCGCCGGGGCGAGGGCCTGACCCACCAGTTGCTGGCCTTCTCCCGCCGTCAGGCCCTCAGGCCGGAAGCGCTGGACCTGAACGGACTGATCCGCGAAAGCGAACCCCTGCTGCGCCGCGCGGTCGGCGAGGCGGTGGAGTTCAAGCTGAGGCTGCGCCGCGGCGGCGCCCGCGTGAACGTCGACCCGTCACAGTTCGAGGCCGCCCTGCTGAACCTCGTCGTCAACGCTCGCGACGCGCTGGGCGATCGGAAAGGCGGCAGGATCTCCGTGCAGACCATGGCCTGCGAGGTGCAGGCCGGCGAGGTGCCGGAGTTGAACGCAGGCGATTACGTCTGCGTCACCGTCGCGGACAATGGGGCGGGTATTGACCCGGAAGTCCTGACCCGCGTGTTCGAACCCTTCTTCACCACCAAGGCCATCGGCAAGGGGACCGGCCTGGGCCTTAGCCAGGTCTATGGCTTTGCACGCCAGTCGGGCGGCGGCGTTCGGGTGGCCTCGACGTTGGGGCGCGGCACTGAAATCCGCCTGTATCTGCCGCCGCTGGACCGGCTACATGCGCTCGAAGCCGCGTCGCGCGAGCCCTCGCCCTACCCGCAGGTCGCGACCCGTCGCATCCTGCTGGTCGAGGATGACGCCGGGGTCGCGGCCATCGCCCTGGAGCTGCTGACGGCCATGGGCATGGATGTGGCTTGCGCCGATACGGCGCCGCGCGCGCTGGAAATGCTGAGGGTCGAGCGGTTTGACCTGATGCTGAGCGACGTCGTCATGCCCGGCGGCATGACCGGAATCGAATTGGCGAGGGTCTGTGCGACCGAGTGGCCGGACATGCGTATCGTCCTGACCTCGGGCTATGCCGGCGAGGATGTGGACGCCGCCCTGTCGGACGCGCCATGGCCATTCCTGCGAAAGCCCTACTCAGGCGAGCAACTGGCGGAAATACTGGGGCAGGTTCCCGCCGGAGCGGAGTGACGCCCGCGGCCGCCTCGGGCCGCCGCGGGAGATCGTCAGCCGATCAGCGCGAACGCGCCTTGCGGGCTGCATAGCGCGCATCGCGCGCAGCCTTCTGTTCTTCCTTGGTCAGCGCCTTGCGCTCCTTGCGGGCGGCGCGCTTCTCGGCGTCCACCTCGTCCTGGGCGGCCTGCTGGGCGGCCAGACGGGCGGCGTCCTTGTCGGCTTTCTCGCGACGCTGCTCGGCCTTGGCCAGCTCGTGCTGCTGACGCAGGGCTTCCTTCTCGGCGGCGCGCTTGGCGGCGAGCTTTTCGAATTCGGGGTCGGGGGCGGCGGCCTTGGGCTTGAACTTCGCAAGCAGGGCCTTCTTGGCCTCTTGCTGGGTGGTCAGGCGATCGGTGAAGCCGGTTTGTTTCAGATCTCTCATGCGTGGAGTCGTCGTATCCTTGATCGATTGTCAAATGCGCTTGCGCCGGGGCGAGCGCTGCGCTCAGCCCCGGGCGGGTCCGCTACCCCCTTATGGGGTCAAAAAGCAAGGTCGCGAGGCCAATCAGGCGCCCGCGACCCCCTCAGTGTGTCAGTTGGGGCGCTGGGCGTGACCGACAGCAGCGCCGGCCGCGCCACCCACCGCAGCGCCCACAGGGCCGGCCACGACGGCTCCGGCGACGGCGCCGGTGGCCGCCTTCTGTTCAATGCTGTGCCCGCAGGCGGCCGCACCGAGTGTGGCGATCGCGAGGACGAGGGCGGTGGAAATACGGCGCATGATGGTTCTCCTGTTCCTTAATCAAACGTCAGCGTGGCCGTAAGGGTTCCCCGCAGTAACCGGAAGTCGCAATTCGGCCAGTGCGCGCTACAAAGAACAGTCCATCGCCGCCACAAAGACTACCGCATCCCCGCACCGCACACCCCCATGAAGAGCGAGCGATGATCAATACAGTATATCGTACATTAACTGGCCCGTCCGTCTTCATTTATCGGCGCGAACCATTGCCGGTTTCACAGATCGCATCACGCGATGTTGCAGCGCACACGAATCTTGCGAATCAACCACATTGGCGCCACAAATGGCTGGCTTAAGGCGCGTCCTCCGAAGCCCGGCCGTTCGCCGAACATCGGAACTGTTGCTCCGGTCCGCGACCCCGTCGCCCGGCAGCGAGACTACCCGAGGGCGGCACTGCGCCCTGCCGAACAGGACTGAGCCTTTGTCGAAACCCTCGCAGACGCGCGCGACCCTGCCTGCTGAACACGTGGCCAAGATCCGGCCCGCGACAGCAGCGGTGATGTTCGGCGCACTTGTGGGACTGGCCGTCGGCGGCGCCTATCTGGGCGGCGCGGCAGCCAAGGCTTCGACTGTACAGGGACAGGCGCAACGTCTCGACGGCGCCGCCGCCGCGGGCTTCACGGAAGAGGCCCTTGCCGCCGCCGCCGGCGGACTCGACGAAAGCGCCCTGACTATCGCGCGCCGTCACGACCCCTACACCGTGGCCGGCCCGACCCAGCGTGACCGTCAGGCCGAACTCCTCACCGCCCGTCTGGAACAGCTTCGCGGTGGGACCACGCCTGGCGCCGGTCTGCGCCAGGTCAACCTGTCGGCCCCCGTCGCTGCGCAGCCCTTCCGTCTCGGCGGCGCGCTCGAAGCCTCGCGCGATCTCGATTGCCTGACCCAGGCCGTCTATTATGAAGCGCGTGGCGAAGGACGCGACGGCATGCGCGCCGTGGCCCAGGTCGTTCTGAACCGCGCGCGTCACCCGGCCTTCCCCAAGAGCGTCTGCGGCGTCGTCTTCCAGGGCGCGGGTCGTCGAACCGGCTGTCAGTTCAGCTTTACCTGTGACGGCTCCATGCGCGGTCGCGTCAACACCGGCGCCTGGGACCGGGCCCGCGCGGTGGCATCTTCGGCCCTGTCCGGCTCCGTTTATGGCAACGTTGGCAACGCCACCCATTTCCACACCACGGGCGTCGCCCCGCAATGGCGGAACAGCCTGATCCGCGTGGCGCAGGTCGGCGACCATCTGTTCTACCGCTTCGGCGGCCGTTCCGGCGCCAGCGCAGCCTTCAGCTACGCCGCCCAGCGCTCCACCGATGCACACGCGCCCCGCCTGATCCAGGCCGATCTGGACACCACGCCGCAAACCGGCCCGGTGCCCTACCTCGCTGCGCCGGCCGCCCCGGCCCAGACGCCGGCGCAGGCAAGCACGCCTGCCACCCCGATCATGCCGTCGGCGGCCGAAGCACCGGCCGCCTGACCCCGTCGCTTCAACGCTCCTGAACCTTCCAGTGGGTGGTCAGGTTCTGGCGCAGGCTGCCGTAACGGCCTCTCGCTTTGAGACTCGCGTCGGCGTCGCCGCGCTTTGCTGACAGGACGTCGGTGCTCAGGTCGCCACCGTCCACGTGCAGGGCCATGTCCACCGACTGGCCGCCACGATCCGCAAAGCTGCGCGGCTCTTTGGGGATTCCGGGACGTTCGGTCATCGGTCGTCTCCTTCCGTGTCGGGAAGAAAACCATCGGCCGCCCGGGTCGTTCCGGGACGGCGGCCTCGCCAACGGATCAGATCGCGTCCAGACCAATATCCAGCGACGCCGCCGAATGGGTCAGGGCGCCGACCGAGATCACGTTTACGCCGGTCTCCGCAATCGCACGGATCGTGTCCAGACTGACTCCGCCGGACGCCTCCAGGGTCACCCGGCCCGCCACGCGCGTCACGGCTTCTCGCAGGTCCGCCAGGCTGAAGTTGTCCAGCATGACGACATCCGGCCCCTCCGCCAGCGCCTCGTCCAGCTGATCCAGCCCGTCCACCTCGACCTCGACCTTCATGAGGTGGCCCGCCGCCGCCTTCGCCCGGCGCACGGCCTCGCCGACGCCACCACAGACGGCGACGTGGTTGTCCTTGATCAGGATGGCGTCATCCAGCCCGAACCGATGGTTCAGGCCGCCGCCGCACAGCACCGCATGCTTCTCCAGCGCGCGCAGGCCAGGCGTGGTCTTGCGGGTGTCGGCGACCCGCGCCGTCGTCCCGGCGACGGCGTCCACATAGCGCCGGGTCAGGGTGGCGATGCCGCACAGCCGCCCCAACAGGTTCAGCGCCGTCCGCTCGGCCGACAGGAAGGCGCGGGCGTCGGCCTCGACCTCGGCCAGGACGGCGCCCGCCTCGAAGGCTTGCCCGTCGCGCAGCTTCAGATCGATCACCGCCTTCGGGTCCATCGCCAGCACGGCCAATCGAACACAGTCGATCCCCGCCAGCACGCCCGGCTTGCGCGCCGCGAACACCGCGCGCATCCGCGCCCCTTCGGGGATGCAGGCCCTGGCCGTCACATCTCCCGCCCGCCCCAGATCCTCGGCCAGCGCCAGCCGGACGATGGGCTCGATCAGAACGTCAGGCAGGGTCGGGGTCATTCAGATCACTCAGCGGCGACGGCGACGGCGGGATCGCGATGCAGGCGGGTGTGGCGGGCGCCGGCGTTGGTGTTCGGATAGTCGGACCGATAGTGGCCACCCCGGCTCTCGCGGCGCTCCAGCGCCGCCCCGGCGATCAGGCGGGCGGCCAGAATCGGCAAGGCCCCGCGCGCCACCTGTTCCAGCCGCTCCATCAGCACCAGCGCGCGAGTCAACCCCTCGGCGTCGCGCACCACGCCGACATTGTCGCTCATGGTCACGCGCAGCGCCGTCAGAGCCTCGGGGGTCAGGTCGGGGGCGACCACCGGCTTCAACGTCTCGCCCTCCCCGCCGGTCTCGTCGGCGACGGCGCGGCCTGTGCGGCGTCCGAAGGCGGCGGCCTCAAGCAGGGAGTTGGAGGCCAGACGATTGGCGCCGTGGACGCCGGTCGCCGCACACTCTCCCACAGCGAACAGGCCCGGCAGGCTGGTGCGCCCGTCCAGTCCGGCGGCGATGCCGCCCATATGGTAGTGGGCGCCCGGCGCTACCGGGATCGGGGTTTCACGCGGGTCCAGACCGGCGCGCATACAGGCGGCGAATACCGCGGGAAACTCGTGCGGGAACTTGTCCCCCACCGCCGCGCGGGCATCCAGATAGGCGCCGCGCCCCTCGGACCGCGCCTGATGCACAGCGCGGGCGACGACGTCGCGGGCCTTCAGATCGGCGTCGGGCGCATCGCCCAGCAGGAAACGCCCCTCGGCGTCGATGAGGCGCGAGCCCTCGCCCCGCAACGCCTCGGTCGCCAGCGGCATGGGGTCCAGCCCCACGTCGATGGCGGTGGGGTGAAACTGGACGAACTCCGGATCAAGGATGTCCGCCCCCGCGAGCCAGGCCAGCGCCATCCCCTCGCCCAGCAGGGCGGCCGGGGTGGTCGTGCGCGCGTACAGCCCGCCCGCCCCGCCTGTCGCCAGCACCACTGCCGGGGCCAGAACCTCGGTCAGACGCCCGTCACGTTCGATCACCGCGCCGCGCACCCGCCCCGTTGCGTCCTGCACCAGCGCGCGCAGGCGGCCGTTTTCCCATACCTCGATATGCGTCGCCGCCCGAACACTGGCGACCAAGGCCGACAGGATGGCCCGGCCGGCGCCGTCGCCGCCCACGCGGGCGACCCGGGCCTTTGAGTGAGCCGCCTCCAGGCTGACGGAGAAGCCGCCGTCGGCATCGCGATCAAAGGGCGCGCCCAGCGAGGCCAGCCATTCGACCGTTTCCCTGCCGTCCCCGGTCAGGGCCCGGGCGACCTCCGGGTCCACCAGCCCCGCGCCGGCGGCGGCCGTATCGGCCGCATGCAGGGCGGGGTCGTCTTCCGCCGACAGCGCCGCCGCCACTCCGCCCTGCGCCCAGGCGGAGGAGCAGGCCTGCAGCAGGGGGGCGGGCGTGATCACCAGCACCTTGCGCGGCGCGGCCTCCAGCGCGGTCGACAGACCGGCCAGCCCGCCGCCAATCACCAGAGGCCCGTCGTGGCGGATACGGTTCATCAGCCGATCCCGAAGAAGCGGGCGCCATGGGCCACACCCTCGGCCATGTTCTCGACGCCGGGCAGGATGGCCGCCAGACCGACCGCCATACAGGCGGCGGCGGTCAGCAGATAAAGCCCGACCGACCTCGCCGCTTCGCCCCCCGTCAGCTTGCGCGCCTTCGGCCGCCACAGCCCGCTTTTCAAAGTCCCGATCAGGGCGATGCCGAGGAAGATGGCGAACAGCCACATGCCGTTCGAGGCGCCCCAGAAAACAGCCAGCACGCCGATAACAATCATCGCGACGCGCTCGACCATCGGGTGGATCATCGCCAGCACAGGCCCCAGCGCGCGCGAGCCATCCAGCGGCGGCGCGGGGGCCAGGTTGACCAGGTTCAGGAAGGCGATGACGAAGGTGGCGTCCAGCCAGATCGCCTGACGGGTCCACAAGAACAGGCCGATGAAGGGGATGGCCGCCAGCAGGCCGAAGGCCGGGCCGGCCAGCGACACCAACACGTCATGCCACTCGCTCTTGGCCGGACGCTGGCCCACGGTCGCGCCGAGGATGGGCAGGATATAGATGCGCGCCGGGCCCATGCCGAGCCGGTTCATCGCCAGCGCGTGTCCTGCCTCGTGCACCAGAATGCCGAACAGCAGGGCGACGACCATGACCAGACTGCCGGTCAGCAGATAGACCACCACGCCCAGAACGAGGGTAGAGATCAGGGCCGACGTCGGGCTTTGTCCGCGCACGGCCGGGGCGGGGCGCTCGGGCTCATGCGGCGCAGGAGACGCGACGACGTCATCGGGACGGGCGTCCCAAGGGCCGGGACGGCGGGGGGTGTCTGTGTCACTCATCCCCGCGACGTGGCCTTTTCCGCCTTCAGCCACAAGGCCAGTACGGCGAGAAGCCGCAGGGTCTTGCGATCAACGGTCGCGACGGCGCGGACGGGCGGGACATAGTACATGTGGATCAGTCCAGATTGTGCGCCCGGGCGCCGGCGGGATCGGCCCGCACCAGCGCCGCGCGCAGCAGGTTCTTGGGCACGCCCCGGCGCGCCAGGGTTTCGTAGACCCGACGGAGATCGCTCACCGCTTTGAAGGCGATCCAGCGCTGGCGGTCGCGCCAGATCAGGATCAGATAACCAAACGGCACACGCCACACACGAACCACGTCAGATCAGCTCCACATCCACATGATGCCGGGCCTTTACGAGGTCGTAGCGCGCCGGAACAGCAGGAGGCGGCAAATCAATCATCCGCTGCACCGCCAGCGCCGCCTTCTCGATCATCTCTTCGGGCACTGTGACCTCGAACTTCATGTCGCGAAGACAGTCACGGATGTTCTCCAGCGTGATCCGCTTCATGTAGGGGCACATGTTGCACGGGCCGATGAAGTTCACCTCGGGCACATCGCCCTTGATGTTGGACGCCATCGAGCATTCGGTGATCAGCACCACCTGCTTCGGCTTGCGCGCCGTGATGTAGTCGGTCATCGCCGCAGTCGAGCCCGCGAAGTCGGACGCGGCCAGGATTTCCTCGGGGCACTCCGGGTGAGCCAGGATCTCCGCGCCGGGATAGGCCTCCCGCATCTCGGCGATGTCCGCGGCGGTGAAGCGCTCGTGCACGATGCAGCGGCCCTTCCAGGCGATGATGCCGATGTCGGTCTGGGCCGCCACGTTGCGCGCCAGGAATTCGTCGGGGATCAGGATGACCCGGTCGACGCCCCACTCCTTCGCCGCCCATTCCACCACCTGCACGGCGTTGGCGCTGGTGCAGCAGATGTCGGTCTCGGCCTTCACGTCCGCCGTCGTGTTCACATAGGTGACCACCGGCAGACCCGGATAGCGCTGCTTGATCAGGCGGACGTCCGCCCCCGTGATCGCCTCGGCGAGCGAGCAACCCGCCTTCAGGTCGGGGATCAGCACCGTCTTGTCCGGGCTCAGGATCTTGGAGGTCTCGGCCATGAAGTGCACGCCCGCCTGGACGATGACCTTGGCGTTCGACCGAGCGGCTTCCTTGGCCAGCCCCAGGCTGTCGCCGACATAGTCGCCGACCCCGTGGAAGATTTCCGGCGTCATGTAGTTGTGGGCCAGGATGACGGCGTCACGCGACTTCTTCAGCGCATTGATCTCGCTGATCAATGCCGCGTGGGTAGGCCATTCCAGCGGGGTCACATGGTTCTTGACCTTTTCCCACACCGGCGCGGTCTCCCGCTCCAGTTCTTTCGACAGTCCGAACACACCGTCCGCCATCGCATCCACCCTTATGCTCGATTTGAGCAAATCCGAGACCCGAAAAACGGCGGCCTGACCAGACGGTCGGTCGCCGACTTATGCTCACTTTCAGCATAAGCAGGAACAATCTAGGCCGATGGCCGGGGATTACAAGCCCCGGCCATCGTCAAACCTATCGCGCAGGGACTGTGGAGATGTAGTCGATGATCGTCACTCGCCCCCCGGACAGCCGCACCAGCCTTCCCTCGCTGGCGGCGGCGTCAGCGCCGGCGACGGCGTAGACTTCTTCGCCCTCGAGGCGCCGGATCGAGTCGCGCACCTCCCGTACCTGCGCGCTGGTCGGATGATCGGCCCGGCAATCCCGCAGGTGCAGGGCGCGGACGATGCAACTGACGCCATTCTCGGCCGGGGGCGGCGGCGGCGGGGGAGAGGCGGCGGCGTCAGGCTGCTGCCGCTCCCACGTCCGGGGCGCCCCGCGGCGCATCTGGACCTGCGGCCGGCGCGGGCCGTCATCATCCCCCGGCCGCGTCAGGCTGACCTGGGTCGCCTCGGCCAGAAGGTCGCGATCATCCTCCGTGGCCCAGCCGCAGGCGGTCAGAACGCGATCCAGATTGGCCGATTGCGTCGGCAGGTCGAAGGATCCGCGGAACACCGGCGTCTCGCCCTCGGCGGTCCGCAGGGTGTAGAGGCCGCCGCCGCGCAGGAAGCGCACGTCCCGACCCGCTACGACCGAGCTGTAGGCGCCCGGGGATCCGGCCGGCCGCCAGCTCTGCATGATGCTGCGCCCGTCGGCCCGATTGGCCTGAACCTGCAGCGTATCCGCCGATTGCGGCAGGCCGCCCAGAACGGCCGTCAGCTTGTTGTCGCGGCACTGCACGACGATGATCTGCCCGGCGTCATAGCGCGCCGCGGCGATGGTGATGTTGCGCGCGGCGTCCTGCTGGAACTCCCAGTCATCGTCCTGCGTCGCCGCCGTCAGTCCCAGCCCCGTCACCACGGCCAAGGCCCCGAAAAGCACTGTCTTCATCGCTGAATCCCTCACAACCCGCGCGCAGTGACGCGCAGACTTGCGAAGTCGTCAAGCGGTCGGCGGCACGCCTTCATGCGCCAACAACCAGCGTTTGCGCTCCAGCCCCCCGGCATATCCCGTCAGGGTTCCATTGGCGCCGATCACCCTGTGGCAGGGCACGATCAGCGCGACAGGATTCTTACCATTCGCCAGCCCCGCCGCGCGCATGGCTTTCGGCGCGCCGATCGCCGTCGCCAGCTGACCGTAGGTTCGGGTCTGGCCCGCCGGAATGGCTCGCAAGGCCGCCCAAACCGACCTTTGGAAAGCCGTCCCGCCGGTCTGGACCTGCAACCCGTCCAACGCGTTCAGATCGCCGCCGAAATAGGCCTGTACCGCCGATCGCACGGGGTCGGGCGACCGTCCCTCGACCAGCGCCGCGCCCGGGCTGTGCCGCGCCAGCAGCCGGTGCATCCGGTCCTCATAGCCGGCGAAGTCCAGCGCCCTGACGGCGCCCTCCGGCCCCGTGATCAGCAGCACCTCCCCCACCGGTGTCGCCACGCGGTCCAGGGTCAGGGTCTCAGGCGGCGACTTTGGCATCGTCTCTCTCCTTCACATCAGTCGCGTCGATCCCGGCCACGGCAAGGTGCAGCGCCCCATAGGCCCGCCACGGTCGCCAGCGTTCGGCGCGCGCGGTCAGGCGGTCCTCATCCAGTCGGTCGTTCGGCGGTTCGGCGCCCTTATCGACCCAGTCGCCCGGCAGCCTCAGCCCCGGTCGCGTCGTCACCAGCGGCGCCAGCAGCGGATCGCCGGACAGGTCCCGCGCGATCGCCTCCGGGTCCGCCGACAGGTCGAACACCCGCCGCACGCGCGCCAGCACCCCCGGCAGGGCCTTCAGCTCCGTCGTCTCGACGCAGACCGACACCCGGCCCACCTCGCCCGGCGCAACGAACACCATGCCCTCCGCGCCGTCGATCTCGCGGACCAGTTGTCGGCGCCATTTGCGCCCCTCGACCGTGTCGCCGCGCGCGATCAGTGCCGCCAGCATCGCGTCCCAGTCATAGGGCGGACGATAGGGCAGGCTCAGGACCACCCCGCCCTCATGCGCCCGCTCGCCGCGCCGCCGCAGGGCTGACGGCGGCCGCTCGTACAGGGCCTGAAACGTCTCGTTGAACCGCCGCACGCTGCCGAAGCCCGAGGCCAGCGCCACCTGCGCCATCGACAGGTCGGTCTGGTGGATCAGCGCCTTGGCCAGCAGCACCCGGCGCGTCTGCGCCACACTGACCGGCGCCGCGCCAAGATGCTGTCGAAACAGCCGGCGCAGGTGCCGCTCGCCTACGCCCAGCCGCCCGGCCAGCGCATCCACATCCCCTCCATCCAGCGCGCCCGCCTCGATCAGGGCCAGGGCCCGGCTGACGGTGTTCGAGGTCCCGCGCCAGGCGCCCATGTCCGGCGCTGTCTCCGGCCGACAGCGCAGACAGGCCCGGAAGCCCGCCTCCTCCGCCGCCGCCGCCGAGACCACGAAGATCATATTCTCCCGCTTCGGCGTCCGCGCCGGGCAGACCGGACGGCAGTAGATGCCGGTCGTCTTCACACAGCCGAAGAACCGCCCGTCAAACCGCCCATCGCGCGTCAGCACGGCGCGATAGCAGGCCTCCTGATCAAGAGCATCGGCGTTTTCCATGGGCGGAAGATAGGCCGGAGCGCCGACGAACGCTCGCGGTTTTCGGACATGGGCGTGGGCCGATACACAGCTGGTCGGCAGTGAGCCCAGCCAGTGATTAGTGGTTAGTGACTAGTGGCTGACGGCCGGAAACGGAGGCGCCCGGCCTCAGGGCGCCCGGCCTCAGGGCGCCCGGCCTGCGGCATCGAACCACTAATCACCAACCACTGATCACTTTCCGCCTCCGGCCCTTCCAGGCGCCGCTCAGACCGCTCCGCTCAAAGCGGCCAGAACAACAGGATCAGCGGCGGCCCGACCAGCAGCACCAGCAGGCTCAGCGGCGCGCCCAGTCTCGCATAGTCGCCGAAGCGATACCCGCCCGGCCCCATCACCAGAGTGTTGCACTGGTGGCCGATGGGAGTCAGGAAATCGCAGGCCGCGCCGACCGCCACCGCCATCAGGAAGGCGTTGGGATTGTAGCCCAATTGGGTCGCCAGACTGGCCCCGATGGGGGCGACGATCAGCACCGTGGCGGCGTTGTTCAGGAAGGGCGTCACGGCCATCGAGGCCAGCATCAGCCCGCCCACCGCCAGCACCCCGGGCAGGTGGGTGAACAGCCCGCTCATTCCCGCTGCGATCAGGTCCGCGCCGCCGGTTTTCTGGATGGCGTCCGACACCGGGATCAGGGCGGCGATCAGGATCAGCAGCGGCCCGTCCAGCGCGGCATAGGCCTCGCGCATCTTCAGTCCGCCCAGCGCCACGATCACCACCGCCGCGCCGAAGAAGGCGACCGCCACAGGCACGATGCCGAAACCGACCAGCGTCATGGCGACGGCCAGCACCACCGCCGGCAGGAACCGCTTGCGCACGCTGCCCAGCCGCACCTCCCGCTCGGCCAGCGGCAGCAGGTCCAGCGCCTGAAGCGCTGTCGGCAGGCCTGCCTCCCCGCCCTGCAACAGGATGACGTCGCCAGCCTGCAGCTTGGCCGACCGCAGCTTCTGCGTCAGCTCATAGCCGCTCCGCGACACCCCGATCAGGTTGACGCCGTACTGGCCGTAAAGATCCGAAGCCCGAACCGACTGCCCCGCCAGTGGGGAGTTGCGTCCGACCACGGCCTCGATCACCTGCACCTCGTCGGTGGGCTGTTCCAGCGCCACGGGTCGGTCCTCCCGGACCAGCTGCAGTCGGCTGGCGGCGAAGAAGGCTTCCAGGGCGGCGGGACCGCCCTCGATCAGCAGGGTGTCGCCGGCCTGGACCCTGCTGTTGCCCCGGGGATTGGCGGACCGCTTTCCGCCCCGGATCAGGGCCAGGATGCGCACCTCCCCCTCACCCAGCGCCGTCAGGGCCTTGATCGTCGGCACCGGCAGGGTCCAGCCCTCGGGCGCCCTCGCCTCGGTCGCGTAGCCGTTCGCCGCCAGCGCCTCGCCCAAACCGACCGCGCCCTTGCGGTCCTTCGGCAGAAGACGATAGCCGAAGGCCAGGAAGACCAGCGCCAGGGCCGTCAGCACCAGTCCGACGGGGGCGTAGTCGTACATGCCGAACGGCTCTCCCAGCAGGTCGGCGCGCACCTCGGCCACGATGATGTTGGGCGCCGTCCCGACCAGGGTGACCATCCCCCCCGCCATGGCGCCGAAGGCCATAGGCATCAGCAGGCGTGATGGCGACGAACCGGTCCGGCGGCTGACCTGCAGCGCCACCGGCATCATGATGGCCAGCGCCCCCACATTCTTGGTCACCATCGACAGCAGGGTGACGGCCAGCGTCAGGACCGGCGTCTGGCTGCGCTCGGTCTTCAACAGCGGCAGCACCCGCTTCAACGCCAGTTCGACGATGCCGGAGCGCGCGAAGGCCGCGCTGACCACCAAGGCCGCGGCGATGATCACGGTGACGTCGTTCCGGAACCCGTCGAAGGCCGCCTCGGCCGGGATCACCCCGATGGCGAGGCCCAGCACCAGCGCCCCCAGCGCGATCAGGTCATAGCGGAAGCGCCCCCAGATGAAGGCGACGATGGTCAATCCCACCAGCCCGAAGGCCAGCCCCTGCTGCAAAGTCACGCCTGCCCCATCGACGAAAAAACCCCGGCGGCCGGATCGCCGCCGGGGCCTAACGCCCGAACTTTCGGTTCGATGCTCAGTCGATTTTCGGCAGGCGGCGGTCGACGCCCGTCGTCAGTCGGATCGTCCCGCCGATGACCTTGCTGACCGCATGCAGGAAGCCGAAGACGACGCACAGCATCAGCACGGTGGGCAGGGGCCACCAGCCGTTCTCCACCGTGGTGCGGACACGGTCGACGAAGGCCTCGATGGTCGGGACGAAGACCACTTTCGACAGCGGTGAATAGAGCCACAGCCAGGCGAACAGCACACCCTCGGCGGCGCCGAAGCCAATGTCGCCCAAGGCCGTGAAGCGCACCCCGTCCGGCCGTGCCGCCCGCATCAGGTCGAACAGGACCCGCAGCAGGCCGAACGCGATCACCGGCCAGTACAACAGCGCGTGGATCTCGCCCATCATGGTGGCGTAGTCGACGCCGCCGACCACCGCGCCGAAGGTTTCGGGCGTCGTATGCGTCACCGGCAGCCAGCCGACCCACCACAGCAGGACCACGGCCCAGCCGACCGCGCTGGCGATGGCGCGCCCCACGGGCGAGGCGCCGCGACGACCGCGACGACCGGTCCTCTGACCCCAGTCGCCCTCCGTCAGCCCACGCTGGACGGCTTCAGCGTTCAACCCGCCGCCGAACTCGAACAGGCCCAGGTCCTTGACCCGCCATTCGCGCAGGAAGCTCGGCTTCTCCTTCTGCCGTTCGATGATGAAGGCGGCGAGGGTGGCGAAGCCGATCAGTGTGATGGCGCTGTTGAAGACGCTGCGGAAGGCCTGGCCGATGGCCTGCGCGGTGTCCACGTCACCCACGATGATCCGCACGAGTACGCCCAGAATGGCGATGGCCACGACCACGATCAGCCCCGCCTTCACCCCGAACATCCACCAGGGGAACAGCTCGGGGCCGACCACATGCTGCGGCCCCGAACCATAGCGGGCGGCGACCACCAGCGGGTGGCCGATGTCGCGCAGGATGTCTTCCTGTTCGGCCTCGGTCAGGGGACGGCCCAACGCCTCCTCCTTCTCCTCGAAGCGGCTCAGGATCATGTCGCGCAATTCGGCGATGATGTCGGCCCGCTGGCTTTGCGGCAGCTGGGCTGCGACGGCGTTCAGATAGCGATCAATCAGGTCCATCAGACTTTCCCTCGGTCCCGGAATTTCAGAGAATCTTGTCGAGCGAAGCGTTGATGCCCCGCCACTCATCAGTCAGGGCGGCCAGCATCGACACGCCGCCGGGCGACAGCAGGTAGAAGCGCTTCTTCCGCTTCTCCTCCTCACGCCATTCGCTCTGCAGCAGCCCTTGGCTCTCCAGTCGGCGCAGCAGCGGGTAGAGGGTGGACTCCTCCATCTCCAGCCCGTCGGCCGCCAGCGCCTGGCGGAGGCTGTAGCCGTATTGCTCGGTCCGCAGGCAGGCCAATACGGCCAACACCAGCGACCCGCGCCGCAGTTCCAGCCGCATGCTTTCGAAAAGTTCGGGATCGAGGCTCACGCCGCGCCCTCCTGTTGCGTCACATAGTGTGTGATGCACAGTGTATGCGACATACTGTATGAGGGAGTCAAGCCTGACCTCTCGCCGTTATGTCACTCGGGTATGCGCGTGCCGTCCCAAGCGAACACGCCGCCGCTGTCCTGCGGGGTCAGTCCGTCGATCACGTCCAGCAGATGGGCCGCAGATCGGGCCGAGCTGAACAGCTTGTCCGGCTTCACCCCGCGCTGGAACGGCGCGCTCAGGCCTGTGTCGACCGTGCCGGGATGCAGCCCCGCCACCACCGCCTGCGGATGGGTGCGCGCCAGTTCGATCGACAGGTTGCGCAGGATCATATTCAACGCCGCCTTCGACGCTCGGTAACTGTGCCAGCCGCCCAGCCGGTTGTCGCCAATCGAGCCGACCCGCGCGGAAAGGGCCGCGAAGACCGAGCGCCGGTCGCGCGGCAGCAACGGGAGCAGGTGTTTGGCGATCAGCGCCGGTCCGATCGTATTGACGCGATAGTCCCGCGCCATCTGGCCGGGGTCGAGCGCCCGATAGCTTCGTTCCGGCTCAAACCCGGAATGCAGCACCCCTGTCGCCACCAGCACCAGGCCGGGCGGCGGCCCCGCGCCGATCTCGACGGCCGCCGCCGCGATCGACGCCTCATCCTCCAGATCGAGGCCGGTCGAGCGGGTGAAGGCGTGCACCCGCGCATACCGGCCGGACGCGTCCAGCGCCGCGACCAGGGCTGTGCCGATGCCGCCCGAGGCTCCGATGACCACGGCAGAAAGATCTGATGAACCTGTCATGGCCCGATGAGCCGCGCCGTCCGGCCTCCGGTCAAGCGGAACCCGTCATAGTCGCTGTCGAATCGTCACCGCGGCCGGGCGCGTCCAGCGGACGAGTGACTGGACACCCGGCCGTCGGCGGTGTGTGTTCCCGGCCCACGTCAAGGACAGGACCGCCGATGCCCGCTCCCGCCCCCGACGGCGTCACCGTCGTCGACCACCCGCTGGTCACCCACAAGCTCTCGATCATGCGGGCAAAGGAGACCTCGACCGTCCAGTTCCGCACCCTGCTGCGCGAGATCTCGACCCTGCTCTGCTACGAGGTCACCCGCGATCTGCCGCTGGAAGACTGGCCGCTGGAGACGCCGGTCGGGCCGACCACCGGCCGCAAGATCGAGGGCAAGAAGCTGGTGTTCGTGCCCATCCTTCGCGCCGGCCTGGGACTGGTCGAGGGCATGCTGGACCTCGTCCCCTCGGCCCGCGTCGCTCACGTCGGCCTGTATCGGGACCCCGAGACGCTGGAGGCCGTCGAATACTATTTCCGCGCGCCGGAAGACGTCTCCGACCGGCTCTGCATCGTGGTCGATCCCATGCTGGCCACGGCCGGATCGGCGATTGCCGCCATCGATCGCCTGAAGGCGCGCGGGGTCTCCAACCTCAGCTTCGTCTGCCTGGTCGCCGCCCCCGAAGGCCTGGCCCGCCTGCGCGCCGCCCACCCGGACGTGCCGGTGTGGACCGCCGCCGTGGACGAGCGGCTGAACGACCACGGCTACATCGTCCCGGGCCTCGGCGACGCCGGCGACCGGCTGTTCGGAACCCGGTAGCGGCGACGGAGGCGGCGAGCCGTCAGCCCACCGCCTTCACATTGTCGTCCGAGTTGCGGTCGATCCATTTGTTGTAGGGATCGGCGCCCGCGAACAGGGGCTTGCGGGCGGTGACGAAGCGCAGGATCTGAACGCCGGTCCGGATCTGGCGGCGTTCCAGCAGCAGGACGTCGGTCTGGCTGAAGGCGCCCTTGCCCGGCTCGGCCAGGAACAGGCCGACATCCATCGACTCGTTCAGCGGCGCGGCCGTCTCCTTGCCCTGCCCGTCCGCATACAGCTTGCGGGCATCGACGGTGACGGCGACATCCCAGCGACCGTCAGCCCGGCGCGTGGCCGTCACCCCGGTCGTCTTGATGTCGTACAGGGTGATCTTCTCCAGCAGGTCCGTGATCAGCGCCTGCTTGTCCGCCGGAGCCTCGGCGCGCAGGGCGGCGATCAGGTCCAGAGAGCGCGGATAGGGCGCGCCCTTGAAGGCGTACTGCGCCAGCACCCGGCGCAGGGCCCGGTTGACTGTGTCCTCGCCCAGCTGGTCGCGCAGCAGGTACATGACCAGCGCACCCTTGCGGTAGTGGATGTACTGCTGGTTCTCGACCCGCAACAACGGCAGCTCCTCAAGCCGTTCCGTCCCGCGCGAACGCAGGTAGCGGTCCAGCTCAAACTTGAGGAAGCGGCGGATCTGGTCCTTGCCGTACATCTTCTCCATGACCATCAGCGCCGAGTATTGCGCCAGGGTTTCGGACAGAAGGGTCATGCCCTGCTGGTCGGAGCCGACGATCTGGTGCGCCCACCATTGGTGCGCGAACTCGTGGGCCGCGACATAGGTGACGTAGTCGATCTTGGTCGGGTCATGCAGGTCGGCGATGAACCCTAGGCCTTCGGACCAGGCGAAGGTGTTGGGATAGGACTGGGCGAAGGACGCGTAGTCCGGGAACTCCACGATCCGGGCCTGCCGGAACTGATAGGGGCTGAAGTTGGCCTGGTAGTAGTCCAGCGAGTTGGACAGGGCCTCCAGCATCCGCGGCACGTTGCGCGTGTGGGCCGGGTCATGGAAGACGACCATCTCCACGCCGTTATGCACCCGGCGGCTTTGCGCATAGCGGGCCGACTGGACCGAGAAGAAGTTCAGCACAGGAGACTCGGTGACGAAGCGCGCGGTGCGGCGGCCGTTGACGACCGTGTCCGACCGCTTGTCGCCCGGCGCGACGACCGTCTGGTCGGCGTCGGTCGTGACGGTGATGTCCGCGGTGACCCAGTCGGCGCCGATATAGTTGCGGCCCCGTGCGCCTTCTTCCTCGACCTTGGCCGGGCGAAGTTCGGCGGGCAGGCCCAGCTTGCGGCGCTTGCTACGGTCGGTCAACAGTCCGTCGCGGCCCATGCCGACCATCGGCGCGAACTCGAAATTGTTCACGAAGGTGCCGTTGTCGACCAGCCGGGTGGTGTTGCCGCTGTTCATGAAACCCCGCTGCTGGAGCACGGATTCGAAGCGGATCGCACGGCGCTCGCCGGGCTGCATGGGTGTGGTGAAGCGGTAGATGCGATAGCTGAACTCGGGCCAGTCGCGGGCCACCGTCGCGCCCTGGACGACCAGCCGCTCCATGTCGAGCGTATCGTTCCAGCGAAGGTGGACCTCGCGCAGGGGCGCGTTGGTCCGGTTCTCCAGCAGATAGGCGCCGCTGGTCCGCAGGCTGGGCGCGTGGGGGTGCAGGTCCATGACCAGACGCACGTCGGTGACGACCGGCTGGGGAACCTCCTCGTAGCGCAGCAGGGTCTTCTCGGCGTCGGCCTGCAGCCGCTCGATCTGCTTCTGGGTGCGGTACTCGTTCCAGACATTGGTGTTGATGTAGATGAACACGCCCAGACCGATGAAGGCCGCCAGGGCGACACCGCCGATCACGCCGGCCGGGCCGAACAGGCGACGCGGGAAACGCTTCAGACGCGGCCACAGCCGGGTCTCCGTCCCCCGCCGCCAGAGGCCGTAGGCGATGACCGCCAGCATGACGGCGAAGGCGGTCCAATAGGCGTCAAGCCAGCCGTTGAACCCTGCGAAATCCCCTCGCCCGTTCATGTCGGACAAAGGCACGCTGATGCCGCGACCGTAGGCGTACAGCACGTGATCAAAGCCCAGGTTCGACAGCACGATCGTGGAGATCATGTAGACGACCATGATGGCCCAGCCGACGAATTTGTTGGGCGACAAGGCCTGGACAAAGATCGCCAGCACGGCCAGCAGGCTGAAGCTGACGGCCTGCGGGATGACGTACCAGACGAGATATTTGCCGAGCTCGAAATCGGTGTAGCCCTTGATCGTCTGCACCACGATGCCGGCCACCACCCCGATCAAGGCCGTGGACAGCAGGACCAGCGCCAGCGCCAGCACCTTGGGAACCAGGAAGGTCCAGTCGGGGGTCGAGGTCGCGTCGATGATCTCATGGAATTTGCGGTCGCGATCCCGCCAGACCAGTTCGCCGGAATAGTAGATGGCGATGACGATGGAGATCAGGCCGAAGGCGCCCTGCAGCCCCGTGATGGCCACCCGCGTCACCAGCAAGAGCGGCGCGCCGTAAATCTCGCCCATGAAGAACAGGGTCGCCATGGCGAAGGCGAAGCCCAGCAGGATCAGGACGACATAGGCCGGGCTTTTGAAAACGGCGGAGACCTCAAAGACCGTGCGCGACACCAGCCGCGCCCAGCCGCTGGCGAAGCCATGGCTCGCCGTCGGCAGGTCGCCCAGCGGCGCGGACCCGGGGGTTTCAGCCTCGGCCAGCGCCCGCAGACGCTCCTGCTTGCGCGGCTTGGCGCCCTTGGTCGCCGGGCTGTAAAGCAGATAGGCGCCGGCCAGCAGCAGGGCCCCGACGCCGGTCCAGATCACCCGGTTCCACAGCAGCACGCCTTCCAGCGGCGGGTTCAGCGTGTTCCGCTCGATCGCCGTCCAGTATTTGGTCACCAGCCCGTAGGCGCCGCTTCCGAACGGCTCGGCCCAGGCGAGAGCAGTCTCGAACTCGGGTCTTTGGCCGAGGGCGCCGGTGGTCGCCAGATAGATGATCAGCACCGCGACGACGCCGACATAGGTCGCCATCATCGAGCGGGTGACGGTCGCCAGCGTGAAGAACAGGGCCGAGGTCAGGAAAAGCCCGGTCAGGCCGAACACGCCGTAGGCATAGAGGTAATCCATGATCCGGAACGGCCCGACCGTCTCGACGTCCACCCACGGCATCATCGTGCCGAAGAGGGTGCCGATGGCGATGCTCATGTAGCAAAGCGCCACGGCGCCGAACGCGCCGAAGAAGCGGCCGTACAGATAGGCGCCCTTGGTGATCCGGGTGCTCTGGATCATGGGGCCGAAGCCCGTCTGGGTGTCGCGCGCTACGACGTTCGCCACGATGGCCGTGGTGGCCAACATGAAGAAGACGTTGAAGATGATGTGGGCGATGGCCAGCGCATAGGGGGCGTTGCGATTGACGTTGCCGCCCGATCCCAGCGAGACATTGTCACTGGCGACCGCACCGAAGGCCAGGAGGCCGAAGACGATGGCGATCACCCAGAAGGCGGGCTGCCTGAGTTGGTAGCGGAACTCGAAGCTGGCGATTTTTCCAAACATGATCGTGCGCCTCAGGCCGCGCGACGCGACTGGGCGACGGTCGCCAGATAGACGTCCTCCAATCCACCGGGCGCACCCTCGAAGCCATCTCCCGGATGGTGGTCGGCGAGCACGTGGATCACCGTCCGCCCCGCCAGCAGACGCGTGGAGATAACCTCGTAGCGCTTCTTGAATTCGGCCAGTTCCGCCTTCTCGATCGTGCGCTTCCAGATGCGGCCTTCCAGTGCGTGCTGCAGGTCGGTGGGCACGCCTTCCAGCTGGATCTTGCCGCCGGCCAGCACCGCCATGCGGGGACACAGGTCGGTTACGTCACCCACGATGTGGGTCGACAGGATGACGACGACGTTCTCACCCACCTCGGACAGCAGGTTGAGGAAGCGGTTGCGCTCCTCCGGGTCCAGACCCGCAGTGGGCTCATCGACGATAATCAGTTCGGGGTTGCCGATCAGGGCCTGGGCGATGCCGAAACGCTGACGCATGCCGCCCGAGAAGCCGGCCAGCGCCTTGCCGCGCACGGGCCACAGGTTGACCTGGTTCAGCAGGGCCTCAACCGTCGCCTTGCGCTCCTTGCCGTTGGCGATGCCTTTCAGCACGGCCATGTGGTCCAGCATGTCGTAGGCCGACACGCGCGGGTAGACGCCGAAGTCCTGGGGCAGATAGCCCAGCACGCGGCGCAGTTTTTCCGGCTCGGCGACCACGTCGATGTCGCCGAAGCGGATGGAGCCTGACGTGGGGGTCTGGAGCGTTGCGATCGAGCGCATCAGCGTCGACTTGCCCGCGCCGTTGGGACCCAGCAGGCCGAACATCCCCTTGGGGATCGTCAGACTGACGCCATCCAGTGCGCGGGTCCCGTTGCCATAGATGTGGGTCAGGTTCTCAATCGTCAGCATGGAAGGCCCCCGGCAAGCGTAAGCTGTCACCCTGTCGTCCCGTCGTCTCAACGACAAGTTAAACATGGGTCACAATGCGACTGTGCCGATACGGCCCGGCCCGGCCTTTGCAGAGCCCCGTCAAACGCCACTATGTCTTGAACCGTCCGTGGGTTAGAATGAGCCAGGACAACCGCAGGATCCGACCCGCCCGTGCTTAAAAACCTGCTTCCCAGCAAGCCCGGGACCGAGCCCCTCGCTGAGGCGCTCAAGGCCTGCAAGAGCCATTTCGTATGGGCCGCGATCTTCTCCGCGCTCGTCAACCTGCTCTACCTGACGCCCACCCTGTACATGATGCAGGTGTACGACCGCGTCGTTCCGACCGGCGGCATCCTGACGCTTTGGCTCATCACGGCGGCGGCGGTGTTCGCTCTGGCGTCTCTCGCCGGACTCGACTGGTTGCGCGGTCGGCTGATGCTGCGGGCGGGCCTGCGGCTTGACCGTCTGCTGTCGGGCAAGGTGCTGCAGCGGGTCGTGGATCTTCAGGCGAAAGCGCCCAGCACCCAGGCCCTGCGGGAGTTCGACAATGTGCGCGGCGCCATTGGCGGTCAGGGCATGCTGGCCCTGTTCGACGCTCCGTGGACGCCGATCTACCTGCTGTGCTGCTTCCTGCTGCACCCGGCCATCGGCGTGCTGACGCTGGTCGGCGGCCTGATCCTGTTCACCCTCGCCTGGCTGAACGAGCGCGATACCCGTCCGCGTCTGGCCAAGTCGATCCAGTCCCAGAACCACGCCTATGCCGCTCAGGAAGGCATCGCCGGGCAGGCCGAGGTCGTCCGCGCGCTCGGCATGCGCCAGTCGTCCATCGCCCGTCAGGTCGAGCAACGCCGTCAGGCCACCGCCAATCAGGCCGACGCCCAACTGGCCGGTGGCCGGTATTCCGGCGCCATCAAATTCCTGCGTCTGGTGATGCAGTCCGCGGCTCTGGGCCTGGCCGCCTATCTGGCCGTGAAGGGCGAGATTTCGCCGGGCTCGATCATCGCCTCCTCCGTGCTGCTGAGCCGCGCTGTGGCGCCGGTCGAGCTGCTGGTCGGCGTCTGGCCCAGCCTGGTGCAGGCGACCGCAAGCTGGAAGGTGTTGACCGAGCTGTTCGCCAACACCGCCTCGGTCGAGCGCGAGCGCACCGCACTGCCGAACCCCAAGGGCCGGCTGCAGGTCGAAGGCGTATCGGTGAAGTTCCCCGAGACCGAAAATCCCCAACTGCGGGGCGTCGCCTTCGCACTGCAGCCTGGCCAGACGCTGGGCATCGTCGGCGCCAGCGGCTCGGGCAAGACAACCCTCGCCCGCGTCGTCGCCGGAGCGCTGAAGCCCCAGGCCGGGGCCATCCGGCTGGACGGCGCCGAATACGAAGCCCGCGAGGGCGATGAGCTGGCCCGCTGGATCGGCTATCTGCCGCAGGTCCCCAGTCTGTTCGCCGGGTCGATCAAGGACAATATCTCGCGCTTCTCCACCGCCGTCGGCGTGGATCAGGACGCCGCTGACCGGGGCGCGGTGAAGGCCGCGATGGCCGCGGGCGCGCATGAACTAATCCTGCGCCTGCCCAACGGCTATGACACCGTCCTCGGCCCCTTCGGACAGGGCCTGTCCGCCGGTCAGGCGCAGCGGGTCGCACTGGCCCGGGCGCTCTACAATGACCCCGTGCTGCTGGTGCTGGACGAGCCCAACTCCAACCTCGATCAGGAAGGCGAAGCCGCCCTGATGCAGGCCATCCTGGGCGCCGCCGCCCGCGGAGCCGCCGTGGTCATCATCGCCCACCGTGCAGGCGTGCTGGCCCGCGTCGACCGACTGCTGATGATGCGCGACGGCATGGTCCAGCTGGAAGGCCCGCGCGAGGAGGTGCTCGAGAAGATGCGCGCCACCGGCCCGCGGGGTCCCGCCCAGCCCGGTCCGTCGCAGCCCCAGCCGCAACAGCAGCAACCGGCCCAGAGCGGTCAACCGACCGGCCAACAGGGCCAGACCCGGATCGCCGGTCCCGCCCCCTCCCCGCGACGCACCCAATGACTGACGCCACCGCGCCCCATAATCCGGCCGCCCCGCCGCCGGAGCCCGCCGCCGCGCCGGTCCTCAACCCGCTGGATCCGCCGCCCCCGCCCGCGATCGTGCCGGATACACCGCGGCTGGAGCTGATGGTCGGCGGCGCGATCATCGTCGCCTTCTTCGGCCTCTTCCTCGGCTGGGCCGCCCTGGCGCCGCTGGACGCCGGCGCCTTGGCGATGGGCCAGATCTCGGTGTCGGGAAACCGTCAGGCCGTCCAGCACCGCGAAGGCGGCGTGGTCAGCACCCTGAACGTGTCGGAGGGCGACAGCGTGCGGCAGGGCCAGATCCTGCTGACCCTGTCGAGCGGTGAACTGCGCGCCACGGAACGCGGCGTCTCCGGTCAGGTCTTCGCCCTGCTGGCCCAGCGCGCGCGACTGGTGGCCGAGCGCGACGGTCTCCGCGCCATCCCGTTGCCGAGCGAATTCGCGAACCTGCCCGCCGACGATGCCGTGCTCGCGCAGGAATCGCTCCGCATCCAGCAACTGCAGTTCGGCGCCCGCCGCACCGGCCGATCGACCGAGACCGGCGTGCTGAGCCAACGGATCGCGCAGTTGAACGACCAGATCGAAGGCTACCAGCGCCAGATCGACTCCAACGAGGAGCAACAGCGGCTGATCCAGGAAGAGCTGATCGGCATGCGCGGCCTGGCCGAGAAGGGCTATGCGCCCCAGACCCGCGTCCGCGCCCTGGAACGCACCGCCGCCCAGCTGGACGGCGAACTCGGCTCGCTGCGCGCGCAGATCGCGCGGTCGCGCGAGGCCGTCGGGGAGACCCGGCTGCAAATGGTCGGGGTCAACACCAAGATGGGCGAGGATGTCGCCGACCAGTTGCGCCAGATCGATGTCCAGCTGAACGAACTGCGTCCCCGCATGGGGGAACTGCGGGCCCAGATCGCCCGCACCGAAGTCCGCGCGCCCGCCTCGGGCCAGGTCGTCGGCCTGACCATCTTCACCCAGGGCGGTGTCGTTCAGGCGGGCCAGACCCTGATGGAGATCGTGCCCGGGGATGTGTCCCAGGTCATCGTGATCCAGGTGAAGCCGACCGACATCGACAACCTGCGCATCGGGCTGGAGACCGAGGTGAAATTCCCCGGCCTGCGCGGGGCCAGCATCCCGATCATTCACGGCAACGTCACCAGCATCTCGGCCGACACCTTCACGGTGAAGGAGACCGGCGCGTCCTACTACCGCGCCGAGATCGTCGTCCCCGCCGCCGAGATGGCCAAGCTGGGCCGCAGCGGCGAGGCCCTGCGCCCCGGCGCCCCGGCCGAGGTGGTCATCCTGCTGCGCAAACGCACGGCCCTGACCTATCTGCTGGAACCGCTGACCGATAACCTGTGGCGCTCGGGGAGCGAGCAGTAGCAGGCAGCAGGCTTTGAGATCGGGCAGCGGCGGGCAATCCCAGCTGCCCGCCGCCGGACTCCTCCTGCCTAGCGGGCCTTCTTCTCCGCCCTGAACCGGTGCAGCAGCGGCTCGGTGTAGCCGCTGGGCTGGTCGACGCCTTCGAAGACCAGCGCGCGGGCGGCCTGGAAGGCGAGGCTGGCGTCCGGGTCTGGGGCCATGGGCTCATACAGCGGATCAGCGGCGTTCTGCGCATCCACCCGGGCGGCCATCTTCAGCAGGGCGGCGTCCACCTGTTCCGCCGTGCAGACGCCGTGCAGCAGCCAGTTGGCCATATGCTGGGACGAGATCCGCAGGGTGGCGCGATCCTCCATCAGGCCGACATCATGGATGTCCGGCACCTTGGAACAGCCGACACCCTGATCGATCCAGCGCACGACGTAGCCCAGCAGACCCTGGGCGTTGTTCTCCAGCTCCTGCGTGACGTCATCGGCTGACCAGTTGCGACCGGCGGCCAGCGGCGCGGTCAGCAGGGGCTCGAGGCCCGGAGTCGGGCGAGTGGCGATCTCCGCGCGCAGGGCGAAGACATCGGTCTGGTGATAGTGCAGCGCGTGCAGGGTCGCCGCGGTCGGCGACGGCACCCAGGCGGTATTGGCGCCGGTCTTCGGATGGGCGGCCTTCTGCTCCAGCATGGCCTGCATCTGATCCGGCGCGGCCCACATGCCCTTGCCGATCTGGGCCTTGCCCGACAGACCGCACGCCAGGCCGATGGCGACGTTGCGCGCCTCATAGGCGGTGATCCAGTCGGATGACTTCATCTCCGCCTTGCGGACCACCGGACCGGCCCGCATGGCGGTATGGATCTCGTCGCCGGTGCGGTCGAGGAAGCCGGTGTTGATGAAGACCAGACGGTTCGACACCTGCTTCAGACAGGCGGCGAGGTTGGCCGAGGTCCGGCGTTCCTCGTCCATGACGCCGACCTTCAGGGTCCAGCGCTCAAGGCCGAGGATGTCCTCAACCCGATCAAACAGGGCGTTGGTGAAGGCGACCTCGTCCGGCCCGTGCATCTTGGGTTTGACGATATAGATCGAGCCTTCGCGGCTGTTGCGGAAGGCGCCCTGCCCCTTCAGGTCGTGGGCGCCGATGGCCGAGGTGACCAGCGCGTCCAGCACGCCCTCGAACGCGTCCGTCCCGTCCTCCAGCCGGATCGCGGGCGTGGTCATCAGGTGGCCGACGTTGCGCACGAACAGCAGGGACCGGCCCGGCAGGGTCAGGGTCGAGCCGTCAGGGGCGGTGACGACCCGGTCCGGGTTCAGGGCGCGGGTCAGGGTCTGGCCGCCCTTGGCGAAGGTCTCGACCAGATCGCCCTTCATCAGGCCCAGCCAGTTGCGATACGCGGCGACCTTGTCGGCGGCGTCGACGGCGGCGATGGAATCCTCCAGATCGACGATGGTCGACAGGGCGGCTTCCAGCACCACGTCCGAGATGCCCGAGGGATCGGTCGCGGCGATAGGGTGCGAGGGGTCGAAGACGACCTCGATGTGCAGGCCGTTGTGGCGGAAGAGGCGGCCCTTGTCGGTCTGGCCTGCATACTGGGCGGGGTTCGCCAAGGCGATGCCCCCCGACGGATCGCCGAGGTCGGCCCACGCGCCCTTCGCGAGAGGCACGGCCTCGTCCAGGAAGGCCTTGGCGCGGGCGACCACACGGGCGCCACGGGCGGCGTCATAGGGTCCGGGCGGCGGCAGGTCGCCCAGCGCGTCCGTGCCGTACAGGGCGTCGTAAAGACTGCCCCAGCGCGCGTTGGCGGCGTTGAGCACGAAGCGGGCGTTCAGTGCGGGAACGACCAGTTGCGGGCCGGCCAGGGTCGCGACCTCGGCATCGACATTCGTCGTGGCGATCCGGAACGGCGCGGGCTCCGGAACCAGATAGCCGACGTCAGTCAGGAAGCGGACGGTTTCGCCAGGGTCCTGCGGTTGCCCGGCGCGCGTGGCGTGCCAATCGTCGATCTTCAGCTGGAGTTCGTCGCGGCGATCCAGCAGGGCCCGGTTTTCGACCGCCGCCCAATTCAGCAGGTCGGCGGCGCCGGTCCAGAAGCGATCTGCCTCCAGACCGATCCCCGGAAGGACCTCACCCTCAATGAAATCAGCCAGTTCCTGTGCGACCTGCAGGCCTGCGCGCGGCGTCATCGACATGGGGTTCTCCGGGAGCGAGGCTGTAACATTCCGTGATCACGTAGGGGAAGTCGAGGGGCTTTCGCGGGTGCGGGAGGAATTCGTGCGGCGAAAAAAGCGGGTGCAATGAGTGCAGTTGGCGCAAGGCGATCAGACGCCGGAGACGGTGGAAATGCCGTCTATGCCGTCTATCGGCGGGGCGTAGGGCGTAGGCGGTGGGCAGCAGGCAGCAGGATAGGGGGGGCGATGCGTCAGGATTGGACGTGTCTGACTCAGTCTTCAAACCGGGGGGAAGGGAATGCTTGCGCTCCTCTCCTCAACGCGCACTCTCCGCCCATGACCTGGTTCCGTCTCCACTGGCCCCTCGCCCTGCTGATCCTGATCGCGGCGTCCGGCGTGCTTTGGCCTGTCGCGGGGGGCTGGCCGTCGCGGGTGGCGCTGGCGTGGGACATCGGCGTGGGTCTGTTCCTGATCGAAAGCGCGATCAAGGTGATGCGGACCCGGTCGGCGGACGCGATCCGGCAGCGGGCTTCCGCGCTGGATGAGGCCGGTCCGGCCATCCTGCCGCTGGCCCTGATCGCGGCGGTGGGCAGTGTGGTGGTGGTCGTGGGCGAGGCCGCGACCGGCGGCGGCGGACCGACCGTGCTGGCGCTGGTGACGGTCGCGCTGTCGTGGCTGTTCGTCCACGTCATCTTCGCCTTCCACTACGCCCATGTCTTCTATTCGGCGGGCGACAAGGGCGACCGGGGCGGCCTGCTGTTTCCCGGCGACGATCCCGAGCCCGACTACTGGGACTTCCTGCACTTCTCCCTGATCATCGGCGTCGCCTCGCAGACGGCGGACGTCCAGATCACCGATCGTGGGGTGCGCCGGACCTCGACCGTGCACAGCCTGACGGCCTTCGTCTTCAACACCGTGGTGGTGGCTCTGACGGTCAACATGGCGGTGGGGCTGCTGGGTGCGACCTGAAAGGGCGGATCGAGGTGGATTAGACCGCGCGTCTTGACTTCGCCGCAATAAACGTCCACTTGCCTGCTGCATCGCACCATTTGCGATCTCCGGCGTCTCCAGCGCGTGTGGATCTTCTCCCGAAGATCTGACTGTAGCAGCCGCCGGCTCCTCAAGATTCATTCGCTGCCCGGACACGCGGGGCGGCGCCCGATCCACCCCGAAGGCCCCATCAAGGCGCCCCATCGGGACTGGCGGCGCCAGCCCAACGGCTATCGAGCCATGCTGTGCGTCGCCGCATGCGAAAGAAACCGCTCCGTGAGCAACAATACCTTTGAATCCATGGGCCTGAACCCGGCCCTGCTGCAGGCGCTGACCTCGGAAGGCTACACCACGCCGACCCCGATCCAGCAAAAGGCCATCCCGGACGTCATGGCCGGCAAGGACCTGCTGGGCATCGCCCAGACCGGCACCGGCAAGACCGCCGCCTTCGCCCTGCCGATCCTGCATCGCCTGGCCGCCAACCGCGTCGCCCCCCTGCCCCGCACCACCCGCTGCCTGGTCCTGTCGCCGACACGCGAACTCGCCACCCAGATCGGTGAGAGCTTCAAGTCCTATGGCAAACACCTGGGCTTCCGCGTCGCCGTGATCTTCGGCGGCGTGAAGTACGGCGGGCAGGAACGCTCGCTGAACCAGGGCCTCGACATCCTGGTCGCCGCGCCGGGCCGTCTGCTGGACCATATCCAGCAGAAGAACCTCGATCTGTCCGCGACCGAGATCTTCGTCCTCGATGAAGCCGACCAGATGCTGGACCTGGGCTTCATCAAGCCAA
Organism: Brevundimonas sp. AVps31; assembly: GCF_058681355.1. Lineage (NCBI taxonomy): Bacteria > Pseudomonadati > Pseudomonadota > Alphaproteobacteria > Caulobacterales > Caulobacteraceae > Brevundimonas > Brevundimonas sp. AVps31. The sequence continues at coordinate 555,705 of NZ_CM178736.1, forward strand.
TCCGCCAGATCGTCAGCCGTATCCCGGCCAAGCGTCAGAACCTGTTCTTCTCGGCCACCATGCCGTCGGAGATCGGCAAGCTGGCCGGCGAGCTGCTGAAGGACCCGGTCAAGGTCCAGGTGACGCCGCAGGCCACGACGGTCGAGCGCATCAACCAGACGGTCATCCACATCGAACAGGGCCGCAAGCGCGCCCTGCTGACCGAGATGTTCGCCGATCCCGAGTACACGCGCTGCCTGGTCTTCACCAAGACCAAGCACGGCGCCGACAAGGTCGCGGCCTATCTGGAGGCCGGCGGCGTCGAATCCGGCGCCATCCACGGCAACAAGTCCCAGCCCCAGCGTGAGCGGACGCTGGCCGCCTTCAAGGCCGGCAAGCTGCGCGTTCTGGTCGCCACCGACATCGCCGCCCGCGGCATCGACGTGGACGGCGTCTCGCACGTTCTGAACTTCGAACTGCCGCACGTGCCGGAAGCCTATGTCCACCGCATCGGCCGTACGGCCCGCGCGGGCAAGGACGGCTCGGCCATCAGCTTCGTCGCCGGCGACGAGATGAAGCTGCTGAAGGACATCGAGAAGGTCACCCGCCAGAAGATCCCTTCGACCGACCGCCGCAACGACAAGTCGCTGGCCCTGCTGGACCAGTCGATCATGGCGTCGGGCGTGAAGTCCAAGGCGACCATGCCGGATGACGGCCGTGGTGATCGCCAGCAGCAACGCGGTCCGCGCAATCCGCGCCGTGACGGCGTGAAGCTGGAAGGCGGCGGGCAACCGCACCGCGTCCGCAAGCCGGGCCCGGGCCGCGACGCCCGTCCGACCCCGGAACGCGCCTTCGATCCGATGGCCCGCGAGCGGCCGCGCACCACCAACAACGACCCGCGCCACACCAGCGCACCGACGACGGCCTCGGCCAAGCCGGATGGCGAGATCAAGCGCCGCCCGCGTCGCCGGAAGCCGTCGAACGGCGGCAAGGGCTACGCCGTCAAGGCGTAGGTCTGAGGCCTGAACATGGAAACGGCGGGCCCCGCGAGGGACCCGCCGTTTTTCTTGGCCTCAAGCCTGTGGCCTAGAAGGCGTAGCGGATGCCCGCCGAGGCGACGACGCCGCTGCCTTCAGCCGTCCCGCGCAGTTGCGAGGTCGTGGCCGCGGCAGTGCCCGCGTAGAAGGTGCGGTCGCTGGTGATGTCGCTGTCCGAGAAGGCGATGTAGGTCAGGCCCATGTCTACCGTGACCTTGTCCGTCGCCTTGACCGAGGCGCCGGCCGAGACCAGCCAGCGGTCGGCGTCCGGGATCCGGGCGGTGCGTTCGGTGTCACGCGTCGGGGTCGGGTCGTAGCCGACGCCGCCACGAACGGTCAGACGGTCGCTGGCCTCATAATCGAAGCCGACCGAACCCGTGGTCACATCCTTGTAGTCCTGGACGATGACGTCGCCGCCCGTGCCGTAGGCGACGCGGATGGCGTCAAACTCGGACCAGCCGATGCGGTTGACCTGGGCGTTCAGGGTCAGCTTGTCCGTGAGGGCGTAGCGAACCGAAGCCGAGGCGTACCAGGGGGTGTTGAAGCTGGCGGTGCCCGTGGTCGAGACGTTGCCGGCCGCGATGGGACCCAGCAGGCCGCTGATGTTCACGTCGCCATCCAGCTCATGCTCGATCTCCGAACGGTAGCTCAGGCCGATGTCGAGGCGATCAAAATGCGCCTGGGCGCCGACGTTCCAGCCGTAGTCCCAGCCGTCGCCCTCAAGCGAGGACGTGCCGTCCGGAAGCGTCGGGCTGAGGTTCGGCAGGGCCGAGGTCAGCTTGGCCTTCACATACTGGGCGTCGAAGCCGACGCCGACGTCCAGCCAATCCGTGACCTGCATGGCGCCGACCAGGCCGACGTTGGCCGAGCGCAGCTCGGACGTCAGGGCGTCATAGCGGGCGAACGAGTTGTTCGCGTATTTGGTGGTGAAGTTATAGGGGGCCGAAACGCTGAGGCCGACGGCGAAGCGGTCGCCCACCGGCATGGCGACAGCGAAGTTCGGCACGATGCCGCTTTCGATCGGATCGGTGTTGCGATCCTGCCCTTGCACCGGAACCGTCGCGCCGCCCGGATAGACGATGGAGGAGTTCGTGTTGGTGATGGTGGAGTCGATCGCCAGACCGTGGACGCTGAAGGTCACTTCACGGCCGCTGCGGGCGATGGCGGCAGGGTTCCACCACAGCGAACCGGCGCCGCGATCTGCGGTTTCACCGGAATAGGCGCGGCCGGCGGCGCGGGCCGACTGTTCCTGCAGATAGAAAGAGCCGGCGACCGAGGGACCGGCGACGGCAAAGGCCAGCGTGGCGACAGCCACGCCGGTGAACAGCGACTTCGAGGAGCTCATATTTTTACTTTCGGTGGACCCTGTGAGGGACCGCGTTTCCAACTATGCCGGGGAGGCAGAACGGGAATGCGCGCCAAAGCCAATGGCTGCAACGCTCCGGGCGGTTTGTATCCGAAATGTGATCGATGTTCAGTTGGTCGGTGAACGCGGTCTTTCGGACGCGCTCCTCCGGACAGCAGAACGCCCGCCGGAGGACCGGCGGGCGTCTGTCGTTTCTGGTGTTTCTTCCCTGAAGATCAGGCGGCGGCGGACGCCGGCTGCACGCCTTCGGCCGGGTCGCGCAGCACATAGCCGCGGCCCCAGACGGTCTCGATGTAGTGTTTGCCGCCGGCGGCTGTGGCCAGCTTCTTGCGCAGCTTGCAGATGAAGACGTCGATGATCTTCAGCTCGGGCTCGTCCATGCCGCCGTACAGGTGGTTCAGGAACATTTCCTTGGTCAGGGTCGTGCCCTTGCGGAGCGAGAGGAGCTCCAGCATCTGGTATTCCTTGCCCGTCAGGTGAACGCGGTGGCTGTTCACTTCAACGGTCTTGGCGTCCAGGTTCACGGCGATCTCGCCGGTGTGGATGATGGCCTGGGCGTGCCCCTTCGAACGACGGACCACGGCGTGGGTCCGCGCGATCAGTTCGTCCTTGTGGAAGGGCTTGGTCATGTAGTCGTCGGCGCCGCCGCCGAAGGTCTTCACCTTGGTCTCGATTTCCGAGGTGCCCGACAGGATCATCACCGGCGTGTTGACCTTGCCGACGCGCAGTTGGCGCAGCACTTCCAGACCGTTCATGTCCGGGAGGTTCAGGTCGAGCAGGATCAGATCGTAGTCGTAGATCTTGCCGAGATCGATGCCTTCCTCGCCGAGGTCCGTCGTGTAGACGTTGAAACCTTCGGACTTCAGCATGAGCTCGATGCTCTGCGCGGTCGCGTGATCATCTTCGATTAGCAGGACGCGCATTATTGCCCCTCCAGGCAGAGCTTGGCAGTAGAAGTTTAGATCCCGCTTCCGGGTAACCTTGTTCGAACGTTAACCCCTCAAAACCTTAAGAAGGGTTAACGCGATTGGTTAACGGCGAATCTAGGCTGATTTGCGAATCGCCGTCGAGAGTCCCGAGTCAAGCGAGCCGTCTTTTTTCACATTCCGTCGATAGCCGCCGACCCGTACGTCCAATCTCGACGCATCACAGGAATATGGTCCTACACATCAGGACGGCGTCCAGACCGGCCTTTGTGATGATGGAGATGGGACATGGAGGACCTTTATCGCGCCCCCGTATCGGGCGGGGACCGGTTGAAGGCGGGGTTGGCGCTGCAGATGGTGGCCGCCGCCACCGGGGTGCCGGTCGAGCAGATCAGTGGCCATGCCCGGCGCAGCGGGCAGGCCTGCCGCGCGCGCTGGCTGGCGATGTATCTGACGCATGTGGCGCTGGGCTGGCCGATTGAGCGGGTCGGTCACGCCTTCGGCATGAACCGGGCGACGGCGACGCAGGCCTGTCGTTGGGCCGAGGGCGAGCGCGACCGGCCTTGGCTGGATGACCTGATGAACCGGCTGGAACGCGGAATCCGCGATCTGCTGGACGCCCCGCGCTGCGAGTTGCCGTCGTGACCGGCGGCTTCGGACTGGAGCGGGCGCGACGGCTGCTGGCCCTGCCGGGGGCCTGGCTGGAGGCCTTGCCGGGAGAGAGGTACGGCCTGCGCGCCGGTCCTGACCGGCGGGCGCGGATCATGCAGACGCTGGACGAGGCCGACTTTTCCGCCCTGACGGTGGAACCGGGCCTGCGCATCCGTCCGCGCGGCGGCTGGGCGGCCCGTTCAGGAACGCCCCCTTTCCCGCCCCCAACCCCTCCGGGTCGCCCCGGCGTGATCGATGGCGGGCGCACCCTGATGAAGGCGAACGGCGAGGCGGTAGAGCGTCGGGCCAATCTGGCGACCTCGCCCGTGGCCTGGCTGGCAGGCCGGACCAACGCCGACGGACAGCCGTGGTTGAGCCGCGCCGAGATCGCGGGGGCGGAACAGTTGACGCGGGACGCCGAGCAGGCGTTGCGCGGTCAGAACGTGACGATGCGCTGGGACGCCCTGCCCCGCACCGGGTCTGGCGGTGGACAGCGCCGCGAACCGGGCGACCTGGCGATGGCGGCGGCCTTGCGGGTGGAGCGGGCGCTGGCGGCCTGCGGTCCCGCGCGAGAGATGGTGCAGGCGATCTGCCTGAACGCCACACCGCTGCAGTTGGCCGAGCAGGGCCTTGGCCTTCGGCGGCGGACCGGCAAGACGCTCCTCAAGCACGGCCTGACCCTGTTGGCGCGCCACTACCGGTTGATGTGATCGACGGGTGACACAAGGACGATGTTACAGTCTCGTAACTTTCGCCCGCTGAACAACGGTCATAGGGTGACGACGCGGCGCGCTCCGAGAGGAGCGCGTCCTTGTTTTTTCCAGGCCCCGGTTCCCCGGCGCCCGGCTTCGAGGACTGGCGTGAAAGCATTTGTGGCATCCGGCCTCGTGATGGGGCTGATCATCGGCGCGGCTTCGGCTCCGGCCGCCCCCGCCACGGCGGAAGAAAACCTGACCGGTCGCGTCGTGGCCGACATCTGTCTGCCCTACGCCAGCCGCGCGCTGAGCTTTGAGAAGGCCATCCGCGCCGCACGCGACCTGAAGTTCCGGCGCCCCTATGGGGAGCGCGACATGCCGCTGGAAGAATATGCGTCGGAAGTGAACCTGATCTCGAATGACGGCTCGTGGCGCATTCGGCTCGAGGAAGGGACCAACGAGGACGACGCGCGCTCGCCCTATTATCTGTCCTGCGCCCTGTCCTCGACCCGCGCCAGCGCCAACGAACTGGCCGATCTGGGTCGCCGCGCCTTCCGCGACGACCGCTACTGGACGACGGAGGAGGCGACGCCCCGCCTGTGGCTGCGCCGGGAACGTCACCCCGAAGAGCGCCGCCTCGACGCCCGCGTCGTCGAACAGGCCGGCGAACGCCCGGCCCTGACCATCCGCGGCCAGTACTACTGAGCCGCGGCGGCCGCGTCCCTGATGCGGCCGACCATGCTGTTCAGGCCATTGGCGCGCTGACGTGTCAGCGCCGAGGGCAGGCCCAGCCTGTCCAGCGCGGCGCGCGCGTCGAAGCCGAGAATTTCGGCGGGCGTGCGGTTGGAATAGAGCCGTAGCAGCAGGGCGATATTGCCCTTGCTGATGGCGCTGTCGCTGTCAGCGAGGAAGCTGAGCCGATCCCCCTCATGGCGGACCGCCAGCCAGACCTGCGCGGCGCACCCCGGCACCTTGTTCGCCTCCAGCCGATCCGCGTCCGGCAGGGGTTCCAGATCCTTGCCCAGGTCGATGACGTATTCGATCCGCCCCTCCCAGTCGCCGAGGAGGTCGAACTCCTCGATCAGTTCAGCGAGGACGGCGTCAATGGGCGGAGGCATGGTCATCGGGGGCAGATAGGCCGATGGCGCGTTAACGACAACCGCCCGAACCATCCCCCGAAAACGTCCCGCGCGCCTTTCAAGCAGTCGCCTGTGGGGGGTGCGGGCTTTGGACGACTCAAGCGGGCGGCTAGTCTGCTGACCGGTATTGTCGCCATTTCTCCCCCTTTTATCCGCCCCTTGAACGCCAGCCCCGGAACAGACCCGATCGAAAGCGCCGCCCGCGTCGGAGCCGGTGATCGCGCCGCGCTGGCCGCATGGCACGCGGGCTGGGCCCTGGCCGCCGCCTTGCTGGCCTTCGGCGCCCGCTGGATCGGCGGGGTCGACGGGCCGGTTTTCTACAGCGTGCTGGCGATGATCGTGCCGGGGCTGATCGGCTTGAACCTACTGAAGCACGACACCGTGCGCGACCGGATGATCCTGCTGGGCGTCTGGGGCATGGCGGCCCTGACGACGGCGGCGCTGTCGGGCGGTCTGACGGGCCCGCTGGCCGGGTTCGTCTTCCTGCCGTTGGCGGCCGGCATCGCTCTCGGCGGGCCGCGTCTGGTCCAGACTGGCGCTCTGGGCGTCGGCGTCTCGGCCATAGGCGGGCTGGCGACCAGCTGGATGCTGGGCGGCCCTGGTCCGCACCTGCCCGCGCTGGCCGCCCTGTCAGCGGTGCTGACGGCGGCGGCGGCGGCGCTGGCCGTGCGACTGTCATGGCGTCAGCGCGAGGACCGCATGGCCGCGGCCGAGGCCGAGGTGCGACGGGTGGAAGCCCTGATGGCGGCCCAGCCGGGCCTGACCCTGATCCTTGAACCCTCCGGCCGCGTGGTCGCCGCTTACGGGGCGCCGCCCGCCTCCCTTCCCGTCGATCCGCTGTTCGAGCAAGGACTGGTGGCCGCCATCCATGCCCCCGACCGTCCCCGCCTGCTGGCCGCCATGGCGCGCGCCCTGGCGGGTCATGAGGGCGCCGCCACCCTGGCCCCGCGTCTGGCGCTGGACCGCCGGGTGCAACTGGTCCTGCGTCGTCTCGATGATCCGACCGGCCCGCGTCTGATCGCCCAGGCCTTCGACGCGACCGCCCAGTATGCGCGCGAACTGGGTCTGGAGGTCGCCCGCAACGAGGCCGAGGCGCGCGAGCAGGGCAAGACCCGCTTTCTCGCCAACATGAGCCACGAACTGCGCACGCCGCTGAACGCCGTGCTGGGCTTTTCGGACATCATGCGCCAGCGCCTGTTCGGCCCGATCCCGGATCGCTACGCCCAGTACGCCGACAACATCCACCAGGCCGGCGGACACCTGCTGGACCTGATCAACGATCTGCTGGACGTCTCCAAGATCGAGGCGGAGCGCTACACCCTGTCCGTCGAGAAGTTCGACGCGCGCGAAGTGGTGTCGGATGCGATGGCGCTGGTCCGCGTCAGCGCCGAGGACAAGGGCGTCACCCTGTCAGGCATGTTGCCGCCCGACGCCGTCGACGTCTCCGCCGACCGGCGCGCCCTGAAGCAGATCGCGCTGAACCTGCTGTCCAATGCCGTGAAATTCACGCCCGACGGCGGGTTCGTGACCGTCACCGTCGAGGCCGTCGGCCCTTATCTGGAGATCGTCGTCGCCGACACCGGCGTCGGCATCGCCCCGGAAGACGTCAAGCGTCTGGGCCGCCCGTTCGAACAGGCGGGCGCGCCCGAGCAACGGCGTCAGGGCACGGGTCTGGGTCTGTCGCTGGTCCGCGCCTTCACCGAATTGCACGGTGGTCGCATGAGCATCGAGAGCACGCTGGGCGAAGGCACGGCGGTGACGGTGCGCATGCCCGTCGCCCTGGTGGCTCGAGCCCCCGCTCCCGAGGGCGGGGCGGAGATCATCCAGATGCCGGTGGCGAACGGGGGCTAGAGGCTGCCCATCGCCATGAAGGCGCGGCCGGCGGCGAAGTCGCCCGCCTCGAACGGCACGGTGGCGACGCTGCCGTCCCGGAAGTGGAATTCCAGCGCGAAAGCCTCACGGGGGTCCAGTTGCTCCAACGCCTCGGCGGCGAAGGGGGCGAAGGCCCAGGCCTCGCCCGCGCGCTTGCCCGTCGGCAGCAGGGTCGGATCGGCGGCGGTGACGCCCGACGACCACAGGCTGGCCTGGGCGGAGGCGGGGATCAGATTGTTCCCGGCCAGCCACGGACGCGGCGCCTTCTCCGGATCGCGGAAGACCAGACGGGCCGAGGTCGGACGCGGACGGCCGTACCAGCTGACCACGGCGGTCAGGCGAGCGGTCTCGCCCTGCCCGGCGTAGCCGAACGTCACCGGCGAGGCGCCGACGACCGAGGCCTGCTGCAGACGCCAGGTCGGGCGGTCGTAGCCCATGCGGTTGGCGACCCAGTCCAGACGATCGCCGGGGAAGGTCATGCGCGGCGTGCGTGACCAGCCTTGGAAGGCGCCGTCGACACGGCCCTTCACCACCGCCAGCTGCGGATCCCGACACGACACGGCGCCGGCGCGGGCTTTGGCGCGCCAGGCGACGTCGGTCAGATCGGCGGCGGCCACGCCCGAACGCAGCGCCGCGCCGCGCGCCTGCGCCGTGGCGGCGGTCAGGGCGCGCTCGATGTGCGGCTGGAACAGGTCGCAGCGAGCGTCGGCGGCGACGACGAAGGCGCGCTCATAATAGGTGTCGGCCGGGCCCGCGAACGCCGCGCCGGGCGCGAACAGGGTCGCGACGGCCAGCAGGGCCGCCAGGCTGCGCGATTGGGTTTTCAGGGCGTTCTGCCGTATCGTCATGCCCCGCACCCTACGCATGGAGCGTTCAGGTCCGGTGTCCGAGCAGGGTTAGCGATTTGCTTCTATCGAGTGATGTCTGGGTCTCGGCCCTGATCCGCCGCGCCGAGATCGGCGGCGGCTTCGCCACCGTCGCACGCAAGGGCGACGCCCGCGCGGGCACGGTGATCGTCAAGGTGTTCAACACGTCCGACCGACGCGCCAGACTTTATAGCGAAGCCTTGGGTCCCGACGGCGAACGCCTATGGATGCAGCCGGTCGAGAGCGAGTTCGAGAGCGAGCTGGACGATTACCTGCAACGCCAGATCCGCTACGACCCCGACCTCTGGATCGTCGAGATCGAGGACCGGCAGGGCCGGCATTTCATCACCGAGAAGGTTGCGGGCGAGTCTTCAGACGGATAGCCGCGCGGCCGCCGGCGATGGCGCCTTCATCGCATCAATAAACGCCCGGAGCGCCGGAGGCGGGTTCCGGCGTCCCGCGTAGTAGAGATAGTTCGGGGGCAGCCGGGGCCGCCAGTCGTCCAGCACGCTGACCAGCCGGCCCGTCGTCAGGTGCGGCGCGACCTGGGTGTCGACCACGCAGGCGATCCCCAACCCGGCCAGCGCGCCTTCGCAAAGCATGTCGACATCGTTGGTGATGAAACCGCCCGGCGTGTCCATCGTCGTCGTTTGGCCGTCGCGCTCGAAGGTCCAGCGATAGATCGATCCGGCGGAGGCGAAGCGGTAGTTCAGGCAGCGGTGCCTGCGCAGGTCGTCGGGCGTTTCGGGTCGCCCCATGGCCGCCAGATACTCTGGCGAGGCGGCCATGGTCAGGCCGACCCCATCGTCGATCCGGACCGAGACCATGTCCTGCTCCAGCGACGGCAAGCGTCGGATGCCGGCGTCAAAGCCCGTGCGCACGATGTCCACCAGCCCGTCATCCACCACCAGTTCGACGGTGATTTCAGGGAAGCGCTCGGTGAAGGCGGACAAGCGCGGCAGAACCAGATGGAAGGCCGCGGTGCGGTGGGCGGTGATCCGGACCCGGCCGGCCGGGCGCGCCCGATCGGTATCCAGCGCGACCAGCGCCGCCTCAACCTCGGCCATCGCCGGGCGCAGGCTCGTCAGCAACCGTTCGCCCGCCTCGGTCAGGGCCACGCTGCGGGTGGTGCGGTTCAGAAGGCGGACGCCCATGCGGGCCTCCATCGCCCTCAGACGATGACTGAGCGCCGAGGTCGTAACGCCCAGCCGAACGCCCGCGGCGGTAAAGCTCCCGGCCTCAACGATGGCGGCGAAGATGGCCAGATCGCTCCAGGTCTCGCGGTCCATTGATGAGCCTTGCTCAAAACCCTTGGTGATAAACAGCCACTACTGCTCAAGGCTGACCCTGTCCATTTTCGTTGAGACCGACCCCTCGACGGAGCGCCCCATGACCCTCACCGATTTCCGCACCCTCGGCCGTTCCGGCCTTGTGGTCAGCCCGATGGCGCTCGGCGCCATGACATTCGGTACGCAGCGCTGGGGCGCCGACGCGGACAGCTCGCGCGCCATTTTCGACGCCTATGTGGGGGCAGGCGGCAATTTCATCGACACCGCCGATGTCTACTCGGGCGGCGAAAGCGAAAGCCTTGTGGGCCGCTTCGTCGCCGAGCGCGGCCTGAGGGACCGGATTGTCATCGCGACCAAGTCCGGTTTCGGAACCGGCGATCATCCGCACTCGGGCGGCAACGGCGCGAAGCACGTCAACGCTGCGGTGAACGGCTCGCTGAAGCGTCTGCAAACAGACCACATCGACCTTTACTGGGTGCATGTGTGGGACATGGTCACGCCGGTCGAGGAGATGCTGGAGACTCTGGTCAACCTGATCCGGTCCGGCAAAATTCGCTATTACGGCCTGTCCAACGCGCCCGCCTGGTACGCGGCCAAGCTGGCCACCCTGGCGCAGGCGCGGGGCCTTCCCGGTCCGATCGCCCTGCAGTTTGAATACTCTCTCGTGGAGCGCGGCATCGAAGGCGAGCACGTTTCCATGGCGGCCGAATTCGGCATGGGTGTCCAGCCGTGGAGCCCGTTGGGCGGCGGCTTCCTGAGCGGCAAATACCGACGCGACGACCCCGCCAATGTCGCGGGACAGCGCGGCCCCGCCCTGCCGGACGGCAAGCCCGACGCTACAGCCGCGGGCGAGGGCCGACTGTCGGGCGCCAATCCGTTCGGAGATTCCAAATTCACCGAAAGCAACTGGGAGACCCTGGAGGTCGTGAGGCGTGTCGCGGAGGAGGTGAACGCCTCTCCGGCCCAGGTCGCCCTGGCCTGGCTGGCCGGTCGCCCGTCGGTTTCCTCAATCCTGATCGGCGCCAGCCGCCCGGAACAGATCGCCGACAACGTCGCTGCGCTGGAGCTTGCTCTGACGCCCGACCAGACCCAACGACTGCAGGCAGCCAGCGCGCCGCTGACGACCTATCCGACCACCCTGTTCAATCCGTTGGTGAAGCGGTTTGCCTTTGGCGGCGCCGAGGTCGAGGCTTGGCGACCGGGCTGATGCCCCGCCTTGCGCAGCGCGGGCGGCGACATGGAAACCCATCCGTTAACGCCGCCGCCGCCGGTGCGAAATCCTTAACGACGTTCGCACACGGAACCGCAAGCCGGGGCGTCTAGGGTCATCTCAACGGGCCGCCTGAGCCCGGCGTGATGGTGGGTGTTTCCGGATGCTGTTTCTTCTGAACGACGTCGTGTTCGATCTGGACGAGGCCTGCCCGGTCACGGCCGGCGACGCGCGCCGATTCGAAGCGCTGGATCTGGACTATGTGCTGGAGCTCGGCTGCGAGCTGTTCGCCGAGGACCCGTTGCTGCACCACAACGATCCGCAGCGCGCGCGCCGTCTGGCCTGGCTGATCCACGACCGTTCGCCGGACGTGAACGCCGCCCTGTTCGCCGCGCCGCAAGCGGGCTGCCATCCCGATCTGGTCGAACCGCAGTTCTGCGCCCTGCCCCAGCCGGTCATGCGCCAGCTGCAGTTGCGCGCGACCAGGGGCAAGCTGGACGCCGTCGCCGCCGACAAGGCGGTCTGGATGCGACTGGCGGCGTAAAGCTGCGCTTGTATCGCGCCGGTTCCCCTCGCTAGAGTTGCCTCATCTGGGGGAGCCGGGGGTTTTGCGATGACAACCGTACTGAGAACCGTCGCGCTGGCGATGGCCGCGCTGACGCTGATGGTCGCTGCCCCGGCGCACGCCGAATGGCGCAAGGCCACCAGCGAGCATTTCGTCGTGTACGGCGACATCAACGAAGGCGCCCTGCGCAGCTACACGCAGAAGGTCGAGCGCTTCGACCGCCTGTTGCGGACATGGTTCCCGCCGCGTGACGCCAGCCTGATCGCCCCCCGCCTGCCGATCTATCTGGCCGAGGGACGGACGGATATGCAGAAGATCTGGCCCGACATCCCGGCCAATGTCGGCGGCTTCTACACGCCGGGCGAGGAACGCATCTTCGCCGTCACGGGCGGCACGGGCAGCGACAACGACAACACCCTGTTTCACGAATACGCCCACCACTACATGCAGCAGAACATGACCGGGGCTTATCCGGGCTGGTTCGTGGAGGGCTTCGCCGAGTTCTTCGCCACCGCGGACCTGTCGCCGGGTCGCATGCGCGTCGGGTTGTTCGACGCCGGCCGCATGAACTCCCTGACCATGGGGACCAACACCTGGATGCCGATGGACCAGCTGCTGCGGTCGCGGTCCTACGACACCGGCTCGAGGGGGCATTTCTACTACGCCCAGTCGTGGGCCCTGACCCACTATCTGATGAGCACGCCCGAGCGGCGCGCCAAACTGGGTCGGTACCTTTCCGCTGTGATGATGGAGGGGCGGGACCCGGTCGAGGCGCTGCAAGGCACGATCGACCGCACCCCGGAGCAGCTTCAGGACGACGTCCGCCGGTACCTCAACGGAAGCATCAACTTCCTGTCGCAGGCCCAGGAGTTCCCGCCGGTCGATGTGGTGGTGGAGCGGCTGAGCCCTGCCGAGGCGGAACTGGTCTGGCTGGACCTGCGGCTGGCGCGCTACGTGCCGGAAGAGCGTCGCGCCGGGAATCTGGCCGAGGCGCAACGGGTCGCCGGGCGCTATCCGGGCGACCCCTTCGCCGCCCGCGTTCTGGCCCAGGCCTATCTGGACATGAAGCAGCCGGAGGAGGCCGTGGGGGTCATGCGCCCCGTCGTCGAGGCCTATCCGGACGAGCCGCTGGGCCAGCGCTTCTTCGCCATAACCCTGATGGACGCGGGCGATGCGACAGAAGATTCAGATCGCAGCGCGGCCCTCTATGCCGAAGCCCGGCGTGCTCTGGGTCGGGCCTATGCGGCTGACGCCCTGGACTACCGGACCTATCTGGCCCTGGCGCGGAGCCGGCGCGGCGCGGGCAACTACCCGACGGACAACGACGTCGAAATCCTGCTGACCGGGGCGCAGCTCGCGCCCCAGATCTCGTCCCTGCGGTTCCAGACGGCGCAGGTCATGATGCACAGGGGCCGGTATCGGGAAGCGGTGGCCTATCTCCAGCCGCTGGCGAACAATCCGCATGGCGGTGACAACCTTACAGCCGTGCGCGACCTCCTGACGGAGGCGACCGAGAAGGCCGGGATGGCCGCACCCGCTTCGGCGGAAGACTAGGGCACGCCTCAGACCAGCGAGTTGAACACCACGTGGACAATGATCGCGCCGAGGGTGATCACGGCGAAGCCGAGGGCCAGGCAGATCGCGGGATGGGGGCCGTCTTCACGGGCGGCGGGGCGGTCGTCGATCGGGTGATGCAGGGCCATGTCCGTTCCTTCGTTTCCAAAGGCGGCGCCCGATTGCGTGACCGGACGTCTCGCCTGACGGAACAATGATCCCATTATCCCTTCATTGCCAAGGGGTATTCACTTTCGATGACAGACCGGATCGGCCGGAAGCCCGTCGTCGGGTGACTTTCGGCCCGGTCCGCGCTAGGTCGCGCGTCCAATGTCAAAGCTCACTCTCCCCGAAGAGGCGGCGCGCCGCCGCACCTTCGCGATCATCGCCCACCCCGACGCCGGTAAAACGACGCTGACGGAGCACATCCTGCTGTCCGGCGGGGCGATCCGGGCGGCCGGCGCCGTGCGGGCGCGGGGCGAGAACCGGCGGACCCAGTCCGACTGGATGAAGATCGAAAAGGAACGCGGCATCTCGGTCTCGGCCTCGGTGATGACGTTCGAGCACGACGGCAAGATGTTCAACCTGCTCGACACCCCCGGGCACGAGGACTTCTCCGAAGACACCTATCGCACCCTGACCGCCGCCGACTGCGCCATCATGGTGCTGGACGCCGCCAAGGGCATCGAACCGCAGACGCTGAAGCTGTTCGAGGTCTGTCGCCTGCGCGACATCCCGATCATCACCTTCATCAACAAGCTGGACCGCGAGGCCCAGGACCCGATGGCCCTGCTGGACGAGATCGCGTCACGGCTGCAACTCGACCCCGCCCCCATCTGGTGGCCGGCCGAGAGCGGCAACCGCCTGCGCGGCATGGTCGAGATGGGCACCGGCATGTTCCAGCCCTACGCCCGCAAGCCCGCCGGCTCGAAGGAAGACGTCCCCCACCCCGAGGCCCTGCCGCTGGCTGACGCCGCCCAGTATTTCGAGGCCGGCGAACACGAAGCGCTGATGGAGGCCCAGGAGCTGGTCGAGGCGGGCTATCCGACCTTCAACCCGCAGTCCTTCCTCGAAGGCCATATGACGCCCGTGCTGTGGGGCTCGGCCCTGCGCCATTTCGGCATCGACGAGCTGCTGAAGGCCATCGGCGAATGGGCCCCCGCGCCCAAGACCATGAAGGCCCGCAAGGAAGCCCCGCCCGAGACCCGCAACGCCCCCGCCCCGGTCGACCTGACCGTCGAGCCCGGCGCCAACGAGGTCACCGGCTTCGTGTTCAAGGTCCAGGCGAACATGGACCCCAACCACCGCGACCGCATCGCCATGTTCCGCATGGCCTCGGGCAGCTTCAAGCGCGGCATGAAGCTGAAGGTCCAGAACACCGGCAAACAGTTGTCGGTGAACGCCCCGATCATGTTCTTCGCCTCCGACCGCGAACTGGCCGAGGACGCCTTCGCCGGCGACGTGATCGGCATTCCGAACCACGGCGTCCTGCGCGTCGGCGACAGCCTGTCGGAAAGCGGCGTGATCCGCTTCGCCGGCCTGCCGAACTTCGCCCCGGAAATCCTGCAGCGCGTCCGCGTCAAGGATCCGCTCAAGGCCAAACACCTGAAGAAGGCGCTGGAGGGTCTGGCCGAGGAAGGCGTGACCCAGCTGTTCCGTCCCGAGCTCGGGTCCGACTTCATCGTCGGCGCTGTCGGCCAGCTTCAGTTCGAGGTCATGGCCGACCGTCTGGGCGAGGAATACGGACTGGAAGTCCTCTTCGAACCCAGCCCCTATGCCGAGGCCCGCTGGATTGGCGGCGACCGGGCCGATCTGGAAGACTTCATGGGCAAATACCGCGGCCAGATGGCCACCGACATCGACAGCGACCCGGTCTTCCTGGCCAAGTCCAGCTGGGAAACCGGCTACGTCGGCGAACGCTTCCCCAAGGTGGCGTTCACGAAGACGAAAGAGCGCGGCTGATCATCTTTTGACAGGTTGTCATCCCACCTCTTCAGGTAGTCTGGGCTGCCTGGAGGGAGTGGGACATGATCGACGTCATCAAACGCGGCGCCTGGTGTGCTGGAGCGGCGGTCGTTCTGGCCCTGTCCGCGCCACAGGCCGCGCTGGCCGACTGGCGGCGAGCCGAGACCGCCCACTTCGTCGTCTACAGCAATGGATCCGAGCGCAACCTGCGGGACTATGCCGTCCGGCTGGAAAGGTTCGACGCCCTGCTGCGTCATTTCACCAGAACACCCGCCAGCGCGGATGGACTGCGCAAGCTGCCGGTCTATCTGGTCGGCGACGGGCGGGAGCTTCGGGTCGTACAACCCGACCTGCCCGAGGGCGTGGACGGCTTTTATCGCGCCAGTCCCAGCGATATCCGCGCCATCCTGGTCCGTGGTCGCGACGATGACCTGCTGCTGCACGAATACACCCACCACCACATGTCCCAGACCTGGCCGGGCAGCTATCCGGGCTGGTTCCGTGAGGGCTATGCCGAGTATTTCGCCACCGCCACCGTCGATGCGCGCGGCAAGTCCACTGTCGGCTATCCCAATCCGGGGCGCCTGCAGAACCTGCAGCAGCAACGCTGGCTTCCACTGGAGCAACTGCTGACCGCCTCGCCGATGACGCTGGACCGGCAGGGGCAGCGCGCGATGTTCTACGCCCAATCCTGGCTGCTGACCCACTATCTGCTGGCGGACCCCGACCGGCTGCAAAGGTTCGACGGCTATCTGGCGGACCTGCGGACGGGCGCCGACCCGGTCACCGCCTTCACCGCCCGGATGGGGGCCACGACGGACGTGCTGACGCGGAACCTGCGCGCCTACATGACCCGGGGCCTGCACTACAGCGAGCTGAACATCCCGCCGATCGACCCGCAGATGACCGTCACCGCCCTGCCCGCAAGCGCGGACGACGTGATGCTGATCGGGCTGAACATCAAGGAGCGCTCGGGCGGCGACGACAATCCGGCCCTGCTGACACAGGCGCGGGCGGCGGCGGCGCGCCATCCCGGCGATCCGCTGGCCCTGACCACCCTGGCGCGGGCCGAGATCACCTGGGGCGACCCCGCCGCCGCGGAGACCGCCCTGACCCAGGTGCTGGCGGTCGAGCCCGCCAATGTCGAGGCCCTGCTGATGTCGGCCGAACGCCGCATCGACGCCGCCGAACAGGCGACCGACGACGTCCAGATGATCGCCCGCTTCCGGGAGGCGCAGGTGCTTCTCGGACGCGCCTTCGCAGCGGACGACACTGACTATCGCGTGCTGGCCAACCTGGCGCGCATCCGTCAGGTGGCGCCGGACTATCCGAACGAGAATGATCTGGAGACCCTGCGTCTGGCCGTTCTTCATGCGCCACAGGTCCTGAACCTGCGCGCTCAGGCGGCGGAGGCGATGATCGCCGCCGGGCATGACGAGGAGGCGGAGTTCTATCTGCTGCCCATCGCCAACGATCCCCACGGCTCCGGCTTCGCGGACTGGGCGCGCGAACGCATCGACGCGATCCACGCCCGCCGGGCGGCGGGCGGCGCAGAGGCGACGGCCAACGACTAGACCAACCGGCCGCCCCTGATGCGGTCTTCCTTCCGTCACTTCCGCGTGGTTCTCTGTTGTTCCAGACGCGCAGGCCGTGCCGTGGAGAACTGAATGCTATTGCTGGCCGCCACGGTCGTTCTGTCCCTGTCGGGCGCGCAGGCCGCGTCCGACCAGCCCCTGCCCTATGAGGGCATGGTGCGCTGCGCGGGGCTGACCCAGGCGGCGTCGGAGCTGGAAGGCGGCGAGAGCGGCGAGGGCCGCGCCCTGTATGACGCCGCCCTCTACTGGTCCCTCACTGCGACCCAGGCCGCCGCTACGGCAGGCCGCAACCCGACGGTTGCGGAAGCCGAACAGACCCGCGCCCGCATCCGCGCCGTGCGGGAGTTGAGCGCCGCCGACGCCGAGGCCCGCGCCGACCTGCAACGCTGCCGCGCCCGGACGCCCCGCTTGGGTTGAGATTTTTAAGCGCGAACCACCCGCGCGGCGCTGCGTTTGCTTGGAGACCGTCCGGGGACCATTCGTCCGTCCCGAAGCGGGACGGTTCCGGAGCAGGCGTGTATGTTCGAGTTCGGCCGTGATCTGAGGAAGCTGTTCGAAAGGGCTCGCGAGAGCGAGGATCTCGGCTGGCTGGAGCTTGTCGGCGCCGATCTGGTGCAGACCGAGGCCCGACGCGAGGGCATAGACGCCGGTCGGGTGTCGGCCACCCGCCCCTTCGATGGCTGGATGCGCTCTTCGGTCCTTTGGCGCGAGCATGCCCGCCGGACCGGCAGCCGGATCAGCCTCGAGCGCGCCGCCGCCGCCGCGTCGGACGCCGCCCGCCACACCACCAGCCTGGACCAGACCGCCGCCGTCGCGATCGAGTCGGGCAATATCCATCTGCTGCGGTTCGACCTGTTCGGCGGTCCGGCGGCCCTGACCGCCGCCTTGTCGGACGTCCAGGTTCTGACCTGCGAACGCGCCGCCACCCGTTCGGCCGCCGCCGCCCTGCACGCCCGCCTGTCGGCCCGCAAGGCGCGACTGAGCGGCGAGACCAACGCCCTTCTGGACGCCGGCGCCCTGCTGGACGCGGCGGTGCACGACGCCCGCAGCCTGCCCCCGACCGTCGCGGACGAGCTTCGGCTGGACCGCGCGGCCATGTCGCTGGAAGCCGGAGTGATCCGCCGGGACGCCCGCCTGCTGGATCAGGCCGGTCGCGACCTGCGCGCCCTGGTCGAGGCCTCTTCGCCGGACCAGCGCCCCCTGACCCGCGCCCGCGCCCTGGCGCTGGCCGGAACCGGCCTGGCCGCCCTGGCCGCGCTGGCCAAGGACGAGACGGCGCTGGCTCAGGGCCGCGCCCTGTTCGAGGCCGCCGCCGAACAGTTCACGCCCGATCACAGCCCGCTGGACTGGGCCGCCGTCCTGCTCGCCGCCGCAAGCCGCGACACGCCCTTGTTGACGCTGGCGCAGGCCGAGGCCCTGACCCGTGAGCCCGGCCTGTTGATCGGCGCCCTTCTCCGGGAGCGTCGCCTGTCCGCCGAGGTCGTGCTGGCCGAGGCCATGGGCGATGTGCAGGCGCTGAACGGGCTGGAAGCCGTCATCCACCGCCGTCTGACCCAGCCGGGCCGCACCCAGCCGCTGGACTGGGCCGCCGACCAGATCGGCATCGCTCAGCTGTTCCTCGCCCGAGCCCGCCTGACTGGCGTGGAGGCGCGGTCCGTCGGCCTCATCCTGGCCGAAGCGATGGAAACCGCGCGGGAACAGGGCGCCACGGCCCTGTATGACCGCGCTGTGGTGGCGATGCCGGAAACCGTGAAGACCCGCCCCTGATCGTCGCCTAGCCGCCGAGCGCCACGAACCCGCCGTTGGCGTGGTTCGGCTTGCCGTAGCGCAGGCGCGCGCCGTCTTCGGCCATCACGCGTCCACCCGCGGCTTCCAGCACCGCCTGCCCGGCCGCCGTGTCCCATTCGGACGTCGGGCCGGTGCGCGGATAGGCGTCAAAGCGCCCCTCGGCGATCAGGCAGAATTTCAGCGACGAGTCCGTGCCCTGCCACTGGACGCAGCCGTGGCGGGACGCCAGCCGCGTCGCCTCGTCATCCGTCATGCTGTGGCTCATCAGGGCCGTGGGCGAGGCCGGACGCTCGCGAACCGAAATGGCGGTCCAGGCTTCGCCAAACCGGCGGCGGAACGCGCCCTTCCCCGGCACGCCGCTGCGCCATGTCGTCTGCGTCGCCGGCGCCGTGACCACGCCCGCGACCGGCGCGTCGTTGTGGATCAGGGCGATGTTGACCGTATAGCTCTCGCGCCCCTCGACGAAGCCGCGCGTCCCGTCCAGCGGGTCGATCAGCCAGAACCAGTCGCCAAGCGTTTGCGGAATGCCGTGGGCGGACACCGCCTCCTCGGCCACGGCCTGGACGTCGGGATAGAGGGTGGCGAGGCGTTCGAGGATCAGCGCCTCGGCCTCGCGGTCGGCCTGCGTGACCGGGCTGTCGTCGGCCTTGGCCTCGGCCACGACGCCCGAACGCCAATAGGGCAGGATGACGCGCGCGGCGTCCTCGGCGATATCAGCGAGCGCCTCGGTCAGCGCTCCGGAGGCGAGGTCGTCGGTCAGTCGGTTGCTCATCCGCGATCCGATAGAGCATCCGGGCGGTTTGAAGAACCGGCAAATCAGGTCAGCCTTGAGATACGCCGTACGCCAGCCTCCGGACCCGATGACCGACCTCACGCCGCCCCCCGCCCAACCGTCCGGCCTGCCTGACGGTCAGGCCCTCGCCACCCTCGTCGCGGGCAAGCTGTGCCACGATTTCATCAGCCCGGCCGGCGCCATCAGCTCGGGTCTGGACCTGCTGAAGGACCCGACCGCGCAGGATATGCGAGACGACGCCATGGGCCTGATCGAGGCCAGCGCGAAGAAGATGATCGCCTTGGTCAGCTTCGCGCGGGTGGCCTTCGGCGCCGCCACCTCGGCGGAGCGGTTCTCCGCCGAGGAGCTGGGCGCCCTAGTGTCGGGCCTGACCGAGGGCGGCCGCGCGACCCTGAACTGGGCCGTCACCGACGGCACCTATCCCAAGCCGCAGGCGCGGGCGCTGGTGAATCTGGCCTATCTGACCATGGCGGCCCTGCCGTCCGGCGGCACGGCGACCATCCGCACCCATGCCGCCAGCGACGGCGTCGTGCTGGAGGGCGTGGCCGAAGGGGCGCGGGCGCGTCTCAAGGGCGAGGCCGTCGCCGGTCTGGCCGGCCAGCCGCTGACCGAGGGCCTGCCCGGCCAATGGATCCAGCCCTACTGGCTGTGGCTCACGGTCCACGACGCGGGCGGAACCCTCGACGTTCAGGTCGACGAGGGCCGCGTCGCCCTGGTCGCCCGCATGCCTAACTGACGCTTAAGCCGGTTTCCCAAGGACTCGTTAACCGGCTCGAAGCGATCATGGGGTTATAGAGCTACACGCGGGCGTTGCGCCCGGATTCGCCTTCAGGATACAACCCCTTGACCCCCAGAACCTGTCTGATCGTCGACGACAGCCGGATCATCCGGAAGGTCGCCCGGCGCATCGTCGAGGGTCTGGGCTTCGAGGTCGATGAAGCGGCCGACGGGTCGGAGGCGTTGGCCTTCTGCGCCGGCCTGATGCCAGAGGTGATCCTGCTGGACTGGTCGATGCCCGTGATGGATGGCCTGACCTTCCTGCGGCGGCTGCGCACCCTGCCCGGCGGGCTGGAGCCCAAGGTGCTGTTCTGCACCATCGAGACCCGCGCCGATCGCATCGCCGAGGCGCTGTCCGCCGGCGCCGACGACTATGTGATGAAGCCGTTCGACGGCGAGATCCTGTCGTCGAAATTCGCCGAAGTGGGAGCCGTCTGACCCCATGTCGCCGGAGGATTTCGATCGTCTGCAGTCGCTGATGGCCTCACGTGCGGGGTTCCGGCTGACGCGCGACCGGATGAAGCTGGCGGAGCATCGGCTGGGTCCTGTCGCGCGGCGCGAGGGCTTCGACACCGTGGACGCCATGCTGGGCTCCCTGTGGGCCAGGCCGGTGGCGACCCTGGGTTGGGCGATCATCGAGGCGCTGCTGAATCCCGAGACCTGGTTCCGCCGCGACCGTCCGACCTTTGACACCCTCGGCGCCGAGCTTCTGCCCGCCCTCAGCCGCGCGCGGGGCGGCCAGCCTGTGCGCATCTGGTCTGCCGGCTGTTCCACCGGACAGGAGGCCCTGTCGGTCGCCATGACCGCGCTGGACGCGGGCGCGCCGGTCGAGATCGTCGGCACCGACCTGTCGCAGCGCGCGCTGGAGAAAGCCCGCACCGGCGCCTACACCGGCTTCGAGATCCAGCGCGGCCTCAAGGCCGAGACCATGCTGCGCTGGTTCGAACAGACGGACGAGGCGTGGATCGCCAAGCCCCAGTTGCGCGCCGCCGTCCATTTCGCCCGCGCCAACCTGCTGGACGCGCCGACCGACGACACCCGCTTCGACGTCATCTTCTGCCGCAATGTGCTGGACGACGTGGACCCGGCCAAGCGGACCCAGGTGCTGGACAATCTGGAGCGCCGTCTGGTCGATGACGGCGTGCTGTTCCTCGGCCCTGATGAACGCATCGACGGCGACAGCGTCTCCTTCCGCGCCGTGGCCGGCCGCCGGGGCCTGTTCGTCAAGGCTCCGTCCGCCATTCGCCGCGCGGCCTGATCCCTCTTCGCTAATCCCGCGGGATGACATAGCGTCCCCCTGTCTCAGCGGGGGAATATCGACATGCGCCTGTTCTGGCTGATCGGATCGCTGGCCGTGGCGCTGGCGGTGGGAGTGTTGACCCTGCAGTCGCCGCGCCCGGTCGGGGCGGACGCGCCCGCGACGGCCTTCTCGACGGCGCGGGCGATGACCGACGTGCGCCAGTTGGCCCAACGGCCCCACCCCATCGGCTCGGCCGACCATGCGCGGGTGCAGACCTTCCTATTGCAGCGGATGACGGCGCTGGGCCTGCAGACCTCGACCCAGACCGGCCCCCTGGCCCCCGGCTCGATCCGACGACTGACGCGGGAGGGCGGCGCCCCGGCGGCGGCGAATTTCAGCGCGACCAATCTGATCGGCGTCCTGCCCGGGGCGAACCCGGCCCTGCCCGCCGTGGCTTTGATGGCTCACTATGACACCACGCCGAACTCGCCCGGGGCGGCGGATGACAGCACGGGCGTGGCGGCGGTGCTGGAGACCGTGCGGGCGCTTCGTGCGCGCGGCGCGTCGGAGCGCACGCTGGTGGTGCTGTTCACCGATGGCGAGGAACTGGATCTGGACGGCGCCCGCGTCTTCTGGGGCGGCCACCCCCTGCGTGACCGCATCGGCGCGGTGGTCAATCTGGAGGCGCGCGGCGGCGGCGGACGGGCCATGATGTTCGAGACCGGGCGCGGCAACAGCCAGACCATCGCCCTGTTCGGCAAGGCGGCGGTGCGGGCCACCGGCGGCGTGACCTCCAACTCGCTGGCGGTCTTCGTCTACGAGACCATGCCCAACGGCACCGACTTCACCATTCCCAAGGCGCGCGGCGTCCAGGGCGTGAATTTCGCCTTCATCGGACGGCCCGAGCAGTATCACGCCACCGGCTCGACTCCCGACGCGCTGGATCAGGGCAGCGTCCAGCACATCGGCGCACAGGCGCTGGAGACCGCCGACGCCCTGCTGCGCGCCCCCGCCCTGCCCGTCGCCACGACCAATACCGTCTACGCCGACGTGTTCGGCCAGGTCATTGTCCGCTATCCGCCCGCGATGGGCTGGGTCCTGTGGGGCGTCGCCGCCCTGTTGCTCGGCGGGGCCGCGGCCTTGGCCCGCCGTCGCGCCGGCCTGACCTTCGCCGATCTGGGACGAGGCATGGTGGACGGTCTCTGGTTCCTGACGGCGGGATTGGTGGTCACCCATGTGGTGCGGGCGCTCGGCGGGCCGATGGCCGGCCGGATCGACAGCGCGGACGCCTACTACACCCTGCTGGCACGCCTGCCTTGGCTGGAGGCCGGGATCGCGCTGGCGGTGCTGGCCCTGATTCTGGCGGTGCTGGGCGGACGGGCCCGGTCCGACCGGCGGTTGACGGCGGGCGCCTTGGCCGCCCTGACCCTGCTGACCGTTCTCTTTGAAGGCGGCATCAACCCGTTGATCCTCGGCGCGGGCGTCCTCGCCATCGGCCTGTCGCTGGCGCCGCAACTGGCGGCGAAGACCGTCTGGGGCGGCTGGACCGGGCTGATCGCGCTGGTGCTGGTTTTCGCGGCCGGAGCGCAGGGCTTCGCGCCCGAGACCGCCTTCCTCTTCCTGTGGCCGGCATTGCTGGCGGCGCTGGCCGCGGTGATCGCGGGCCTGTTCGACCCGGCCCTGCTCAAGCCCACCTCGCTGGCGCCGGTCGCGGTGACGGCGGCGATCGTCGGCGCCTGGCTGGTGGGGCTCAGCCATCCGGTCTTCCTCGGCATCGGCATGGACCTGCCGGGCGCGCTGGCCCTGCTCGGCCTGCTGGGGCTGATGCTCGTCCGGCCGCTCAGCCCGGAACAGTCGGTCGTCCGCCCGCTCCTGATGGTCGCGCTCGCCATCCTGGTCTTCGGCGCGGGCGTGTCCGCCTATGCCCGGATCGCCGAGCCCATGGTCGCCGCCCGGACGGCCTGATCGCCGAATGTGAACGGATACGTCATTTCTGGACGTATGAAACCGGAACCGCCGGAGGACAGAAAGAGAACATCTTGTGAACGGGAACAAACCGTGCACATAGTCCGCCTCACACAACGAGGGAGCGGGTCCGTGGCGGGTCTCTCCCGAAACCAGATGGGAATCATGGCAAGGGAGACGAAGGCAGTGTCACAGGCGGCTTTGAAATTGGTGGGCAAGGAAGACGGCGACAAGCAACGCGCTCTCGAGGCCGCGATCGCGCAGATCGATCGCGCCTTCGGCAAGGGCTCGGTGATGAAGCTCGGCAAGGGCGGCGTCGTGGCGGAGATCGCCAGCGTCTCGACCGGATCTCTGGGCCTCGACATGGCGCTCGGCATCGGCGGCCTGCCGCGCGGTCGGGTGATCGAGGTGTTTGGTCCCGAAAGCTCGGGCAAGACGACCCTCGCCCTGCACACCGTGGCGGAAATCCAGAAGGCCGGCGGCGTCGCCGCCTTTGTCGACGCCGAACACGCGCTCGATCCGGGCTATGCCCAGAAGCTGGGCGTCAACCTCGACGACCTGCTGGTGTCGCAGCCCGACACGGGCGAGCAGGCGCTGGAGATCGTCGACACCCTGGTGCGCTCGGGCGCCGTGGACATCGTGGTGGTCGACTCCGTCGCCGCCCTGACGCCGCGCGCCGAAATCGAGGGCGAGATGGGCGACAGCCTGCCCGGCCTTCAGGCCCGCCTGATGTCCCAGGCCCTGCGCAAGCTGACCGCCTCGATCAACAAGTCGCAGTGCATCGTGCTGTTCATCAACCAGATCCGTCACAAGATCGGGGTCATGTACGGCTCTCCGGAAACCACGACCGGCGGCAATGCGCTGAAATTCTACGCCTCGGTCCGTCTCGACATCCGCCGCACCGGCGCGATCAAGGACCGCGACGAAGTCGTCGGCAACACCACCCGCGTGAAGGTCGTCAAGAACAAGGTCGCCCCGCCGTTCCGCGAGGTCATCTTCGACATCATGTACGGCGAGGGCATTTCCAAGCTGGGCGAGATCATCGACCTGGGCGTCAAGGCCGGGATCGTCGAGAAGTCGGGCAGCTGGTTCTCCTACGACAGCCAGCGCATCGGTCAGGGCCGCGAGAATGTGCGGGCCTTCCTGAAGGCCAACCCGGACGTCGCCGCCTCCATCGAGAAGGCCGTCCGCGCCTCGACCAACAAGATTGCCGACGAGCTGCTGGGCACGCCCGAGCCGGACGAAGGCCAGGACCTCGAGGGCTGATCCGGGTCCCATAGATCCGGAGAGTCCGCGCTTTTGAGCCCGGACTCTCCGCCTTGCTCACTGAACTTCTCCGGCCGGGTCCGTCGACCCGCCATCCGACCCCCGCCGGGCCGAGCCGGACGGAGCGGCCGCTCGACCCCCGCCGGGTCGGGCGGCCATTTTTTCGGGTCGCCCGCAGGCCCTCTCGCCCCCCGACCTGTCGCCCGATGCAGAAAGGGCGGCCCGTCGGACCGCCCCCTCCGTCGTCAGTCGGCCGCGTCTACCATTCCGGCGGCAGATAGGGGCCGAAACCCGAACAGACATACATCGGCGTCTTCACCTCATACCCGGCCGGCAACCAGGGCGAGGTGACATAGATCTGGGAGCCCGAGGCCACGCAGGAGTCATAGCCGCTGCCGATCAGATTGGTGTGTTCGGCGTCCGAATAGACCTCGTAGGAGTAGGCGATCGGATAGCACTGGTCGTAGCCGAAGCAGTAGATGCCAGGACCCGGATAGTACTGTTGCGCGGCTGCGGCCATCGGCGCCGGGGCCGCGGCCCCGAGCGACATCGACAGGCCCAGACCGGCCAGGGCGGTTGCAAGGATCTTGATCGACATAGGCACCCCTCCAAATGCGCCCCACTGGCGCTCCGGTAGTAAGCGTCACCACCTCGGCAACCTTAAGTCACAAGTTCGTGCGAAAGGAGAATTTCGCAACCCTTGATTGGCGTCACGCTCCGGGTGCACTGACAACCTGGAACGGCGAAGGACTGATGCGCTGGCCCCGAAAGCCCTATATGACGCCCGTTCCCACTCCTTTGCAGTTCTGACGACCGCCCATGACCAGCCTGAAACAGATCCGCTCGACCTTCCTCGACTACTTCGCGGCCGACGGCCACGAGAAGGTCCACTCGGCTCCGCTGGTGCCGCAGAACGACCCGACGCTGATGTTCGTCAACGCGGGCATGGTGCCGTTCAAGGACTACTTCACCGGCGCCGCCACCCCGCCCTACCCGCGCGCCACGAGCTCGCAGAAATGCGTCCGCGCCGGCGGCAAGCACAACGATCTCGATAACGTCGGCTACACCGCCCGCCACCTGACCTTCTTCGAGATGCTGGGCAATTTCTCGTTCGGCGACTACTTCAAGGAACACGCGATCGACCGCGCCTGGAACCTGGTCACCAAGGATTTCGGCCTCGATCCCAAGCGCCTGCTGGTCACCGTCTATATCGACGACGATGAGGCCGCCGCGATCTGGAAGAAGGTCACCGGCTTTGGCGACGACAAGATCATCCGCATCGCCGGCTCCGACAATTTCTGGGCCATGGGCGACAGCGGGCCCTGCGGCCCCTGCACCGAAATCTTCTGGGACTACGGCGATCACGTTCCCGGCGGCCCTCCCGGTTCGCCGGACGAGGACGGCGACCGCTATGTGGAGATCTGGAACAACGTCTTCATGCAGTTCGAGAAGGAGAACGACGAGATCGTTCGCAGCCTTCCCAAGCCCTCGGTCGACACCGGCATGGGTCTGGAGCGCATGACCAGCGTGCTTCAGGGCAAGAACTCGGTGTTCGACACCGACCTGTTCCAGACCCTGATCGCCGCTTCGGAAGACGCCACCTCGACGAAGTCCGAGGGTGAGCGGGCCTCCAGCCACCGCGTCATCGCCGACCATCTGCGCTCGTCGTCCTTCCT
Organism: Brevundimonas sp. AVps31; assembly: GCF_058681355.1. Lineage (NCBI taxonomy): Bacteria > Pseudomonadati > Pseudomonadota > Alphaproteobacteria > Caulobacterales > Caulobacteraceae > Brevundimonas > Brevundimonas sp. AVps31. Next base: position 581,919 of record NZ_CM178736.1, read on the forward strand.
GATCGCCGACGGCGTCACGCCCTCGAACGAGGGCCGGGGCTACGTCCTGCGCCGCATCATGCGTCGCGCCATGCGCCACGCCCACCTGCTGGGCGCCGCCGATCCGCTGATGCACCGTCTGGTGCCGACGCTGGTCAACGAGATGGGCGAGGCCTATCCCGAGCTGAAGCGCGCCCAGCCCTTCATCGAGGACACGCTGAAGCAGGAGGAAATCCGCTTCCGCACCACCCTGTCCAAGGGCATGGCCCTGTTCGACACCGCGGTTCAGGGTTTCAACCCGGGCGACATGCTGGACGGTCAGACGGCCTTCACCCTGTCCGACACCTACGGCTTCCCGCTGGACCTGACGCAGGACGAGGCGCGCCGCCGCGGCTATTCGGTCAACATCGACGGCTTCGAGGAAGCCATGGCCGAACAGCGCCAGCGCTCGCGCGAGCACTGGAAGGGCTCGGGCCAGACCGCCAACGCCGGCGAGTGGCTGGCCGTGCGCGACCGCCTCGGGCCGACCGTCTTCGGGGGCTATGACGCCGTCGACGGCTCGGGCGAAGTCCTGGCCATCATGAAGGCCGGCGCCGCGGTGGACTCCGCCGAGGCGGGCGACATCGTCGAGGTCCTGTTCGATTCCACCCCCTTCTACGCCGAGAGCGGCGGTCAGGCCGGCGATCAGGGCAGGTTCGAATGGCCGGGCGGCGAGGCCGAAGTCCTCGACGTCAAGAAGCACGCGGGCGACCTGCACGTTCTGTCGGCCCAGATCACGGCCGGCAAGCTGGAGATCGGCGCCCGCGCCGCCCAATTGGTCGACGCCGACAAGCGCGCCACCACGCGCGCCAACCACTCGGCCGCCCACCTTCTGCACACGGCGCTGAAGAATGTGCTCGGCGCCGCGGTGGCCCAGAAGGGTCAGTTGGTCGATTCCGAGCGCGCCCGTTTCGACTTCAGCCACTCGTCCCCGGTGACCGAGGATGAACTGGCCGCCATCGAGGCCGAGGTGAACGCGGTCATCCGCCAGAACGTCCCGGCGGAAACCAAGCTGATGGCTCCCGAGGCCGCCATCGAGGCCGGCGCCATCGCCCTGTTCGGCGAGAAGTACGGCGAGGAAGTCCGCGTCCTGACCCTGGGCCGCTCTCTGGTCAGCGACAACGCCCCCTATTCGGTCGAACTGTGCGGCGGCACCCACGTGGCCCGCACCGGCGATATCGGCCTGTTCAAGATCGTGCAGGAAACCGGCGTCGCCGCCGGCGTCCGCCGCATCGAGGCCCTGACCGGCGAGGCCGCCCGTCTGTACCTGGAAGGTCAGGCCGGGGTGGCCCGCAAGTTGGCCCGCGACTTCAAGGTCCAGACCGGTGACGTGACCGGTCGCGTCGAAGGCCTGCAGACCTCGGTCAAGGCGCTGGAGAAGCAGGTCGCCGAGCTGAAGAAGCAACTGGCGCTGGGCGGCGGTGGCGCTTCGGCCAACACCGCGCCGGAAGAGATCAACGGCGTCAAGCTGATCGCCCGCGTCCTTGACGGTGTGGACGGCAAGGGCCTGCGCGGCGTGGCCGAGGACTTCCGCAAACAGGTCGGCTCGGGCGTCGTCGCCCTGATCGGCGTGACCGAGGGAAAGGCGGCGGTCACCGTCGCCGTCACCTCGGACATCGTCGGCTCGGTCAATGCGGCCGATCTGGCCCGCGCGGCGGTTCTGGCCATGGGCGGACAGGGCGCGGGCGGCAAGCCTGACTTCGCCCAGGGCGGCGCACCCGACGGCGGCAAGGCCGAGGACGGCCTGACGGCGATCCGGAGCGCGCTGGGGGCCTGAGCCCCCTCGCTCACTCCGCCTCGGCGCCCAGGTCCACGGCGGCCAGTTGCCAACGGAACAGGCCGCGGCGTTCCAGGATCAGGGCCAGATGCTGGTCGGGATGGTCCCGGTCCGTCAGGGTCACGGCGAAGTGGTTCAGGTCGCGGTAGCCCCAGGCCTGATGGATGTCCTTGTCGTCCTTGGCGTCACCCGGCTCCGGCGGCGAACGGCGGGTCGGGTCCGGCGCCTCCGCGGTCGTAACCATCTGGGCGATCACCTCGGGCGTAACGGCGGTGTCGATGGCGCCCGACAGGATCATCGGGGCCAGCATCATGCCGAGGCCGCCCAGACCGCTCTCGGCCACGCGGGGATCACGGCTCATGCGCCGGGCCAGTTCGTGGTTCAGCTCATCCTTCAGACTGGCGCGCAAGGCCGGGAAGTCGACCAGTTGCTCCAGTTTGCGGGCATCCCCGGCCTTGGCGGCTTTGATCAGCGCCTGTCCGGCAAATATCGGCGCAAGGCCCCAGGCGGCGGCGAACAGCACCACCGCCGCCAGCGCGGCGCCGATCAGCAGTCTCTTGGTCATATCTTCCCTCTGGCGTCGTAACGCCTCCCCATGGCTACGGTTGCCCGAGTCGAGGACGGTTCGCCAGTGGGACCGCTGTCAGCCGCCCTTTGCGCCGCCAGACTCCACCCGCGGAGCGCCCGCCCGCGGAGCCGGCGCCGGCGCGACGCCCTCGGGCAGGCCGAGATGAACCAGCCGCCATTCGAACGGCCCCTTGCGCTCGAAGGTGAAGATGGTTTTTGACCCGCCCTCGTCCGTGACCGCCATGCGGGCGCGGTTGACGCCCCAGAAGACCGGTTCAGGGAACAGATCCCGGCGCTGCTCTTCGAGCGCCGGGGTGGTCCGCTGGGCGGCAAAGCGGCCTTCGCCCCGCGTCAGGGCCGCAACGGCTGCGGGCGACAGATAGGCGTCCGGCGAAGGACCGAGGGCGGGCGCAGCCTGCTCGAACTGACGCCGCACAGCGCCGATGGGATCCTCCAGGAACGACGGTGCGGGCGCCCGGGCCGCCGGGTTGCCGGCCAACTGCGGACGCAGCGACTGGCGCACGGCGGTATAGTCGATCAGGCCCGACAGGGCGGCCGCATCATTGGCGTCCGCCGCCGAGCGGATGGCGAAGAAGGCCACGCCGGGCGCGGCGAAGAAGCTGATCGCCGCGATGACCACCGCCGCCAGTAAGAGCCGTCCAATGATCTTCACGCCCGCGCTCCGTTAACCGGGTCATCAATGCACGAAGCCGGACTTCGCTCAAACGAAAGGCCCGCCGGACGCGAATCCGGCGGGCCTCAGGTTCAGTTGTCCGCGTTCAGGCAGTGAGCCGTCGCGCGGCGAACGAAGCGCCTCTGCTTAAGCCGCCAGTTCCTTGGTCAGGTTCTCGGCGACCTTGTCGAGGAAGCCCTCGGTGGTCAGCCAGCTCTGTTGTTCACCGACCAGCAGGGCCAGATCCTTGGTCATGAAGCCGGCTTCGACGGTGTCGACGACGACCTTCTCCAGCGTCTCGGCGAAGCGGGCCAGTTCGGCGTTGTCGTCCAGCTTGGCGCGGTGCTTGAAGCCGGCGGTCCAGGCGAAGATCGAGGCGATCGAGTTGGTCGAGGTGGCCTCGCCCTTCTGGTGCTGGCGGTAGTGGCGGGTCACGGTGCCGTGGGCGGCCTCGGTCTCCATGATCTTGCCGTCCGGGGTCATCAGGACGGAGGTCATCAGACCCAGCGAGCCGAAGCCCTGGGCGACGATGTCCGACTGCACGTCGCCGTCGTAGTTCTTGCACGCCCAAACGAAGCCGCCCGACCACTTGATCGCGGCCGCGACCATGTCGTCGATCAGGCGGTGCTCATAGGTCAGGCCGCGCGCCTTGAATTCCTCGGCGTATTCGGCGTCGAAGATTTCCTGGAAGATGTCCTTGAAGCGGCCGTCGTAGGCTTTCAGGATCGTGTTCTTGGTCGACAGATAGACCGGATAGTTGCGGGCCAGGCCGTAGCTGAACGAGGCGTGGGCGAAGTCACGGATCGAGGAGTCGAGGTTGTACATGCCCATGGCGACGCCGGCGCCCGGCGACTGATAGACCTCGTGCTCGATCACCGCGCCGTCGTCACCGACGAACTTGATCGACAGGGTGCCGGGACCCGGCATCAGGAAATCGGTGGCCTTGTACTGGTCGCCGAAGGCGTGACGGCCGACGACGATCGGTTGGGTCCAGCCCGGCACCAGACGCGGCACGTTCTGACAGATGATCGGTTCGCGGAAGACCACGCCGCCCAGGATGTTGCGGATGGTGCCGTTCGGCGACTTCCACATCTTCTTCAGGCCGAACTCCTTCACCCGGGCCTCATCCGGCGTGATGGTGGCGCACTTCACGCCGACGCCATGCTTCTGGATGGCGTGGGCGGCGTCGATCGTCACCTGGTCGTCGGTGGCATCGCGGTGCTCCATTCCCAGGTCGTAGTAGTCCAGTTCGACGTCGACGAACGGGAAGACCAGCTTGTCCTTGATCCACTGCCAGATGATGCGGGTCATCTCGTCGCCGTCGATGTCCACGATGGGATTGGCGACCTTGATCTTGGCCATGAGTGCTGCCTTTGCCTTGGGAATATGAAGGGTTGGCGGGGGGTATAGCCCCCTCTCGCCGGGCCGCAAAGCCCGTCACGGCGCCGCATAACTGATGGAGGTTTACCCTGCCCGGAAAAAGTCTCTTACGGCCAAGCTGAACGGTCTGTCGCGCGCCTCGTTGGCTCTGGCTGTAAATAGCGTAACGAGACTGACGGGGCGTATGACCGATGACGTGGAGAGACTCCTTGAGCAATGGATACTCACCTTCTGCGAGGCGCCGGTTCTCGTTGACCCGGAACTGATGCGGCGCGTCCTCGCTGACTATGAGCGAAAGCTGAAGGAGGGTCGGAATGACGGACAGGTTCAAGCCCGGAGACACGGTCGAGTGGCGACACAGTCAGGGAAAGAGCACCGGCAAGGTGGTCCGCAAGGTCACCCGCCCCACCCACATCAAGGATCACAAGGTCGCGGCGTCCCGGGACAATCCGGAGTACATCGTGGAGAGTGCGAAAACCGGCGCCCGCGCCGCACACAAACCCTCCGGCCTGCGCAAGGTCTGACCTTCAGGGGAAACACACGATGCGAGCCTTGATCGCCACGGCCCTCGCCGCCCTCAGCCTGACCGCCTGCGGGCGGGACGAGGCTGACAAGACCACCGCCAAGACCGCCCTGGCCCCGGTTCCCGTCGGCGGCGCGGCCGCCCCCGCTCCGGCGGCGGGGGCTGAACCTGTGATGCGCGAGTTCCGCGACTGGCGCGCGGCCTGCGACAACGGCAATGCCTGCATGGCCTGGGGTGGGTCGGACAGCGGCTGGATTCGGATCGCCATTGACGCTGGGCCGGACGCTGTTCCGACTGTGACCGCCGGGAGTTGGTCTCTGGGCGACGTGGGCAAGGCGCCGGAAAGCCTGATGCTGAAAGTCGACGGCCGGGACTACGCCCTGCGCGCCGGTCCGCGCGACGCAGCCAACGCAATGGCCGCGGCCGACCGCGTGCGCCAGATCATCGCGGCCCTGCCCGCGTCGCGCTCGCTGGCGCTGGCGTCCGGGGCCCAGACGGCGGACCTGCCCACGTCCGGCATCTCGGCAGCCCTGCTCTGGATCGATGAACGGCAGGGACGGCTGGACACGACCACCGCCCTGATCCGTCGCGGCGACCGCCCGGCTGGCAGCGTCCCCGTCGCCCCGGCCCTGCCCCGCGTCATCCCCGCCCCCGCAGTCTCGCAGGCCGGCTTTGACGGCGCCGCCAACCCGCTGGAAGACGAGCCCCGCGGCCTGAAGGTCCCGGCCGCCCTGGAAGCGCTGGGCGAGGTCAAGAACTGCCGGGCCGAGGGCAACGACACCCTGAACGCCGCCGTGCTGGCCGCGCGCCTGGACGCCTCGACCATTCTGTGGGGCGTTCCCTGCGGCAGCGGCGCCTATAACGCGACCTACGTCCTCTATCTGGCCCGCCCCGACGGCACGGGCGTCCGTGCCGCCCAACTGCCTGAACGCAGCCCACGCACCGAGGGCGACATCGGCGGACAGGACCAGTGGCTGGTCAATCCGATCTACAACGCCGAGCGCCGGACCCTGACCGTATTTCCGCGCGGACGCGGTCTGGGAGACTGCGGGACGATCACCACCTGGACGTGGACGCGCGACGGTTTCGCCCTGTCCGAGGAGCGCTCCATGGGCGATTGCTGGGGCATGAGCGACGACGTCTGGCCGACCCTGTGGCGGACCCGGGGGTGACCGACAATCCTGACGTCCTGATCATCGGGGCCGGTCCCGCGGGGCTGACCGCCGCCACCTATCTGGCGCGGTTCCGGCGGAGCGTTCTGGTGGCCGATGGCGGCGCGCCGCGGGCCTGCTGGATTCCGCTCAGCCACAACATGCCGGGCTTTCCCCAGGGAATCACCGGCGACGCCATCCTGAAGCGGATGACCGAACAGGCGACCGAATACGGCGCGGAGATCGAGGCGGGTCGGGTCGAGGCCCTGACGCCCGACGGCGACGGCTTCACGGCGCGGCTGAACGGGCGGGAGGTGCGAGCACGGGCGGTGCTGCTGGCGACGGGGGTAGTGGACCATCACCCGGACCTCCCCGGGGTGGAGCGGGCGATTGAGCGGGCCCTGGTGCGCATCTGTCCGATCTGCGACGGCTATGAGGCCATCGACAAGGCGGTGGCGGTGATCGGGACCGACGACAAGGGCGCGCGCGAGGCGGCCTTCCTGCGAACCTATTCCGACCGGGTGGCGCTGATCCACATCGGAGCCGTCGAGGACCTGACCTGTCGGGATGAGCTCGCCCGGCTGGGAATCGAGATTGTCTGCGGGTCGATCGACGATGTTCGCCTGGAGAACGACCGGGTGACGGCCCTGAGCTGGGGCGGGACATTCCGCAGCTTCGATCTCGTCTACTCGGCGCTGGGCACCGCACCAAACGCCGGACTGGCCGACTCGCTGGGCGCGCGCATCGGCGAGGACGGGCGGCTGTTCACCGATCCGCACCAGCAGACCAGCGTGCCGGGCCTCTATGCCGCCGGAGACGTGGTGCGGGGGCTCAACCAGATCGCGGTGGCGACGGCGGAAGCGGCGGTGGCGGCGACCGACATCCACAACCGCCTGCGCGCGGCAGAGGGAATGGTCATCCCGTCCTGAGCCCGACAGGCGACTGTCTGCCCGCGACCGACCGGATTCGGGACTGACCTCAGCGGCGGTCGGCGGGCCGGGCCTGCGCGCGCAGGCGGCGGCGCGTGCGGCTGCGACGCCAGTCTTCAAGCGCCGAGGCCCAACCCCATGCAGACTCCTTATGCGTGTGGTGCATCTCCTCCACGGCGATCTCCTCTGGCTGGCGTTTGCGACAGGCTGACTCTCAGCTTGACAGGGGCGGCGGACAAACCAGATTGGCCTCCCGCATCATAAGGCTCGCTTATGGCCGACCCCCTGTCCGGCATTCCTCTGGCCTCAATCCGCGTGTTCGAGGCCGCCGCCCGCCTGAAAAGTTTCACCCGCGCCGCCGAGGAGCTGGGCATGACCCAGGCCGCGGTCAGCTGGCAGATCAAGGCGCTGGAGGGCCGGCTGGGCCAGAGCCTGTTTCGCCGCCTGCCCCGCGAGGTTCAGCCGACCGAGGCGGGCGAGCGCCTGTCCAGCGCCGCGACCGAGGCCATCACCCTGCTGCGCAGGGCGATCAGCGACCTGACGGAGGCCGACGAACACATCCTGTCGATCACCACCCTGGCGACGCTGGCGAGCCAGTGGCTGGCCCCGCATCTGGGCACCTTCCAGCTGGCCAATCCCGGACTGGCGGTGCGGCTGGACACCAATCCCGGCCTTCTGGACCTGTCGCGCGAGGGGTTCGACGTCGGCATCCGCTCGGGCAACGGCGACTGGCCGGGGCTGGAAAGCCAGCAGATCATGCCGTCGGTCTTCACGCCCCTGTGCAGCCCGGCGATGGCGGAGATGCTGAAGCTTGAAAACCCTTCCGACCTGCTGGAGGCGCCGCGCATCGGCATGGAGAAGGAATGGGCTGAATGGTTCGCCGCCGCCGGCCTGAGCGAAGGCCGCCGCCCGGCCACGCGCCTGACCGCAGACTATCAGGTGCTGGAGGTGGCCGCCGCGCTGGGCGGTCAGGGGGTCGCGCTCGGCTCGCCCATCTTCTTCGCGCGCGAGATCAAGGCGGGCCTCTTGGTGCGGCCCTTCCCCCAGACGGTGTCGTTCAACACCGGCTACTATCTGGTCTGGTCCGAGGGTCGTCGCCGCTCCTCGAAGATCCGCCGCTTCCGCGAATGGCTGATGTCCGTCGCCGACGCGGACCCCGCTGTGATTGAGGCCCGCGCCGGAAGCTGAGGAATCAGGCCTGACGGCTGGCAACCCAGTCGCCGATCACGCGTTCGAGGACCGTCAGCGGCACGCCGCCGGCGTCCAGACCGGTGTCATGGAAGCCCTTGATGTCGAAGCGGTCGCCGAGCGTGGCCTTCGCCTGCTCGCGCAGCCGCACCCATGTGGTGTGGCCGACCTTGTAGCTCGAGGCCTGCCCGGGCCAGACCGCGTAGCGCTCCACCTCGGTGGTGATCGAGCTTTCCTGGTCGCCGAGGGTCTCGACCATGTAGCGGATGCCCTGTTCACGGCTCCAGCGCTTGTAGTGAAGGCCGGAATCCACAACCAGCCGCGCGGCGCGGAACATCAGCGACTGGATGCAGCCGATGCGGCCCCAAGGGTCGTTCTCGTACATGCCGATCTCGTCGGCCAACTGCTCGGCGTACAGGCCCCAGCCCTCGGAATAGGCCGAGAAGCCCAGCACCTTGAGCAGCAGGGGGGTCTCGGTCTTCTCCTGCTGAAGGGCGATCTGGAAGTGATGGCCGGGCACCGCCTCGTGATAGGTCAGGGTCGGCAGGGTGAACCTCGGCCATTCGGCCGTGTCGCGCAGGTTGATGTAATAGGCCCCCGGTCGCGACCCATCCAGCGTCGGCGACTGGTAGTAGCCGCCCGGGGCCCCGGCCTCGATTTCCTTGGGCACGCGACGGATGTCGCAGGCGGAGTTGGGCAGGCGGCCGAAATACTCGGGCATCCGCGCCATGACCGTCGCCATCTGGGCGTTCAGGTCGGCCAGCAGCTGTTCCTTGGCCGCGTCGGTGTTGGGATAGAGCTGGCCCGGCAGGGCGCCGATGGAGGCGATGCGCGCGCCCACCGTCCCCTGCGTCAGGCCCTGGGCCTTCAGCAGCTCGTCGGCGCGGGCGCTCAGCTCGGCCACCTGCTGGAGACCCATGTCGTGGATCTCCTGCCCGTTCAGGGCGGAGGTCGTGTAGAATTTCAGGCCGAAGTCATAATAGGCGTCGCCGTCCGGCAGCCGCCAGCAACCGGCATCGTGCGGAGCGGACGGCAGGCCGGCGGCCAGCGCATCCCGCTGCCGGGTCAGGGCCGGCAGGACCTCGCCATTGACGATCGCCAGGGCGCGATCGGCCCAGGCGCCCTGCAGCCCCTTCTCGGCCGCGCGTCGGGCGACGGAGGTGACGAGCGTCAGGCCCGCCGGGTCGGCGTCGAGGATCGTGCCCATCTGACCGGTGGCGCGCTGAATGACGAAGTCCGGAGGCACGGCGCCCGCCGCGATCTCGGCCCTGACCCGCTCGGTCTCCTGATCGAAGACCGTCGCCAGGGCGGACAGGCGCGACAGATAGGCCTCGGCGTCCTCCGCCGTGTCGATGGTGTGCTGGCTGTCGAGGAAGTCCGGGACACTCTGATAGGCGCCGCCGAGCTGGCTGACCGTATAGGGCGACGGGAACATGCCGCCGCCATAGGGGAAGTCGTAGCCTTTGAGGGCGGTCTCGCCGAAGAACTGGACCGTGTCATGATAGACCTTGAAGCGGGGCGACAGCGCTTCGCGATCCACCCGGTTCACCGCCGCCACCGAGGCCGCCAGCTTGGTCCTGTCCTGGCGCAGCTTGGCGATGGAGCGGTCGTCCAGCCGGGCCTTCATGGCCGCGCCGGGTCCCTTGTCCATGCCCACCATGGTCAGGAACTCGGGCGAGCTGAGCAGCTGTTCCTGGGTGATCGCGTCCATCGCCGCCGTCAGGGCGGCATCGGCGGGCCCGGCCTCCTGCGCGAAGACCGCGCCCCCCGTGGCGACCAGACCGGCCCCGGCGGCGGTGCTGAGCAGGAAACGGCGACGATCAAGCATGACGAACTCCCATGGTCATGGATTGCAAACCCTGCGGCACTGAACGCCCCCTGCCCGGCTGTGGCAAGGCCGCGTTCCGTGGCGGTCAGGGCTGGACGGTTTCGGCCCCCAACCAGGCGGTGCGGAAGGCCAGTTGTTCGGGCGTCAGCTCAGTGCCCATCGTCTCGATCCGGACCAGCTCCACATTCGGATCGGCGGTCAGGGTCATCTGCGCCGCGCGCTCGGCGCCGCGCTGGATGAAGCGGATGGCGACCGTATCGCCGGGCTTCAGCGCCTTGAGGGCGTTGTCCCAGTCGGACTGGCTGTCGATGGCGGTGTTGCCCAGGGCCACGATCTCGTCCCCGCCGTCCAGACCGGCGACGTACAACGGCGTATTGGGGACGGTCGCCCCGGCCAGTTTCACCACCGTATCGGCGACCTGCAGCCGCGCCGGGCCGGCCCAGCCGGTGGTCGCGTTACGGGGGCGCATGACCACCCCCGCCCGGGCCAGCAGGGGCGCCAGGTCGGGCAGTTCACTGCGCTGGACGCTGGCGGCGAAGAAGGCGTCGGCGAAGGTCTGATCGCCGGTCACGGCGGCCAGCCCCTTGCGCAGGTCGTCCGGCGTGTAGGCGACCTCGTTCACCCCGTGGTGACGCCACATCCAGCGCATGTAGTCGTCCAGGGTGATGTTCGGAAACTTGTCGCGCAGGGTCAGATCGAGCGACAGGGCCAGGGCCGCGCCCCAGGTGTAGTAGCTGACGAAGGTGTTGGGGTTGGTCGGGTCAATGGCGGTGGCGGCGTCCACGAAGGGCGCGCGCAGGCTCATCTCCTGCGGCGAGCCGTAGGCGCGCGCCGGGCTGTTGAGCACAGCGTTGAACTGCCCCCCGGCCTCGGCGAGGAAGCGGTCGACGGTCGACAGGCCCGCGCGACGGATGGCCAGCGGGCCGTAGTAGTTGGTGAAACCCTCGGCGAACCACAGGGAGGGCGTGGCGTTGGCGCGGGTGAAGTCGAACGGTTCGATCTCCTTCGGCCGGATGCGTTCGACGTTCCAGGCGTGGAAGAACTCGTGGCTCAGGGTGCCGATCTGGCTGTAGTTCCCGTCGGCCAGCGAGCGGGAGCCGATGATGACCGTGGAGTTGCGGTGCTCCATGCCGTCACCGCTGTTCTGCGGCATGTAGTCGGCCAGGAAGGTGTAGGCGCCGTAGTCGAAGTCCGGCACGTCGCCGAAGACCGCGATCAACTGATCAACCACCTTGCGGGCCCGCTCGGCGAAGATGTCGGCGTGCGCGTCCGTACCCGGGTCATGCAGGGCGATGCGGATCGTGCGGGGCGTGCCGTGGTCATCGACCGTCCACTCGCGCACCCTGTGGTCGCTGAGCTCGGTCGGGCTGTCCATCAGGTACTGCAGGTTCGGCGCCGTGAAGACGGCCGGGTCGGCGGTCGGCGCCAGCTGGGTCGCGATACGCCAGTCCGGGTTCGGAGACCGGAAGGTCAGCTCCACCGGGCGATCCTGATAGGCGGGCGCCCACAGCAGGGTGGCGGGCATGTTCAGATGGGCGTGGGCGGCGTCGATCTGGGCGTAGGTGCCGTCGGCGCGGTCGCCGAACAGGGTATAGGTGACGGCCACGGTCCCGTCGTGGCCGACGATGGTCCAGCCGTAGGGATCGGTGCGCTGGACCGTCAGCGGACGCCCGGCGCCATCGACGGCCGAGACCGAATAGACGTTCTTGGCGAACTCATGGATCGCGTAGCGACCGGGCGAGGACCGGGACATCTCAACCCGAAGGGGGCCGCGCCGCACACCGCGCCAGGTGGCGGTGATCCGCGCTTCGTGGTGGACGGCGTTGTCGAAGCTGAGGTCGTAGCGGACCGGCGGGGCGGTCTGCGCCAGAACCGGAGACGCGAACGCCAGTGACAGAGCCACCAGACTGACGGCGACGAACTTCATACAGAGACCCTCAACAACCCGGCGCGGACCGTGGCGCGGGTGGCGGCGTCTGACAAGTGAACGATCGTTCAGCCTGCGTGCAGCTCCTGCTTCACCCGTTCGGCCAGGGTCTTGATGTCCAGCGGCTTGGGCAGGAAGGAGACGCCGACCTCGTCCTGGAGCAGGTCCGAGAAGTCGCTTTCGGCATAGCCGGAGATGAACATGACAGGCGCGTCGCCGAGGTACTGGCGGGCCTTCTTGAGCAGGGAGGGACCATCGAGGCCCGGCATGATGACGTCCGAGATCATCATGTCGATCTGGCCGGCCCATTCCTCGGCCAGCTCCAGCGCCTGTTCGCCGTCCTCGGCCTCGATCACCTCATAGCCGCGCTGGCGCAGCAGCCGGGCCGCGATGCCGCGCACGGCGGCCTCGTCCTCGACGAACAGGATACGGCCCGCGCCGGACAGGTCGCGCGGGGCCTTGATGACCTTTTCGATGACCGGGGTCTCGGCCAGTTCGGCCTCGGCGGCTTCGGGCAGGAAGATGCGGAAGGCGGCGCCGGCGCCCTCAAGGTTGGTGACGTTGATGTGGCCGCCGGCCTGTTCGACGATACCGTAGACGGTCGCCAGCCCCATGCCGGTGCCCTCGTTCACCGCCTTGGTGGTGAAGAAGGGTTCGAAGATCTTGTCCAGCAGTTCGGGCGGCACGCCGGTCCCGGTGTCCGACACCTCGATCAGGGCCACGGCCTCCGTCTCGGCGGCGACCCAGCCCATCTGGCGCGCCTCGTCCCGGGTCAGGCGACGGGTCTTGATGGTGACGATGGCGTCACCCGCCTCGACCACGCCGCGCATCGCGTCGCGGGCGTTGACGGCCAGATTCATGACCGCGGTCTCGAGCTGGCTCTTGTCGGCCAGGACCACCGGCAGGTCGCGGCCGTAATCCGTCTCCAGCCGCACATCCTCGCGCAGCAGGCGGCGCAGCAGGACGGCGAACTCGCCCACCAGTTCGCCGAGATCCAGACGCTCGCGCCGGACGGTGGACTTGCGCGAGAAGGCCAGCAGCTTGCGCACCAGATCGGCGGCGCGGATGGCGGTCTGGCGGATCTGGTTCAGGCCGTCATAGGACGGATCGCCGACAGGGTGGCGCTCCAGCAGCTCGGACAACTGCATCTGGATGGCGGTCAGCAGATTGTTGAAATCGTGGGCCACGCCGCCCGCCAGCTGACCCACGGCCTGCATCTTCTGGGCCTGCGAAAGCTGCAGCTCCATCGACTTCTGCGACGAGACGTCGAACAGCCAGACCCGGCATTTGTCGTTCTCGGGCGCGACATAGAGGTGCAGCATCCGGTCCGGGTGGGCGCGGGCGACCAGTTCGATGGGCCCCGACGAGCCGCCCGACAGCTTGGCCTTGGCCTCGATCACACCGGACGGTTCGAACAGATGGCCGAAGGCGGCGTCGCGGGCCGAGGCCGGACCGGTCAGCAGGGCGAGGGCGGCGTTGGCCTCCTCCACCTTGCCGGCGAACAGGTCGTCGGCCTGCAACAGGGCCGAGCCGAACGGGGCGCCGGCGGCCATGGCGCGACCGCCGGGACCGTTCTGGGTGGCGGAGGGCCGGTCGGTGGCGGGGGCCGAGACGGGCAGAACGGCCTCGGGGGCGGCGCGGATCAGGAAGCGCCCCTCCCCCGCCATGCCGATCAGCACCTCAAGCTCGCGGTCACCGACGGGGACGATGGCGCGGCCCTGTTGTCCGGCGCGGGCCTGGGCGAAAGCCATGTAGAGGGCGGACGCGGACTTTCCGCCGGACGGCGCGGGCGGCAGGGCGGCGGTCGCCCCTCCGGCCTCGGCCCAGGCGCCGTTGAAAGCCAGCACCTGACCGGTGGACCAGACCAGGGCCGCGGGCTCGGCCATGGCGTCCAGCAGTTCGACGGTCGCATCGCCGCTGGGTTTGCGCGTCTCTCCGCGCCCGTACATGAACAGGCCGATCAGGGAGACGGCCCCGACCGTGAAGATCAGGATCAGCCCGGGCGCACTCATCGGATCGGCCCGGAAAGCCGGATAGGCCAGCGCGCCTACGGCCACCACGAAGCCGATCGCCATGACGATCAGCAGGGGGTCGAACGAGGGGCGGTTGGCGGTCGTCATGCGGCGTCGGCCCGAATCAAGGCGGGTGGAAGCCGGGATGATGGGCCGGATGCGCCTGTGGCGCGAATCCGCACGAAACGCTGCCTGACGGGTCCTGAAGCGAAGGGGCTAAACCCAAACGCAAACCGGCCGCCCCGCGTGTCGCGGGGCGGCCGGATCGTCGATCGGAATGGCTGGAAAGCGCTCAGGCCGCCTTGCGCTGCTCGGCCTTTTCGGCGCGGGCGGCGTTGATGCGGGCTTCGGCGATCGAGTCCGCGATCTCGTGGGTCGGGCGACCTTCCGAGGCGGAACGGGCCAGAACCTCGTCGAGCGTTTCCATCAGGCGCGACAGCTTGCCCTCGACCCAGGCGGGGTCATAGGCGCCGCCCGTGTTGCGGGCGTTCAGCTCGGACGCGACGTTGATGATGCCGCCGCCGTTGACGACATAGTCGGGCGCATAGAGCACGCCGCGCTCGAACAGGATGCGGCCAATCTCCGGGGTCGCCAGCTGGTTGTTGGCGGCGCCGACGACGGCCTTGGCGGTGATGCGGTCCAGCGTCTGGGGGTTCAGCGTCGCGCCCAGCGCGCACGGCGCGTAGATGTCGGCTTTCACGTCATAGATGGCGTCCGGCGCCACGATCTCGGCATTGGTGCGCGAGGCGACCTCTGCCAGCAGGGCCGTGTTGACGTCGGTCATCACCAGCTTGGCGCCCGCGGCGTGCAGCTTGTCCGCCAGATAACCGCCGACGTGACCGATGCCCTGCAGTGCGATGGTCAGGCCGGTCAGGTCGTCCTGCTTCCACAGGCGACGGGCGACGGTCAGGGTCGAGCGATAGACGCCTTCGGCGGTCACCGGCGACGGGTCGCCAGAGGCTTCCGGGCCGTCCGACAGGCCGAGCACATATTCGGTGGTCTTGCGGGCTTCAGCGATGTCAGAGACCGACACGCCGACGTCTTCCGCCGCATAGTAGATGCCGCCCAAGGTGTCGACCGCGCGGCCGAAGGCGCGGAACAGTTCGGGGCTCTTCCGGGTCTTGCTGTCGCCGATGATGACCGACTTGCCGCCGCCCATTTCCAGATCGGCCACGGCGTTCTTGTAGCTCATGCCCTTTGACAGGCGCAGTACGTCCTCCAGGGCTTCCGCCGAGGAGGCGTAGTCCCACATTCGGGTGCCGCCGACGGCCGGGCCCCGAGCGGTTGAGTGAACAGCGATAATCGCGCGCAGGCCGGTCTTTTCATCAAAGACAGCGTGGACGCCCTCGTGGTTCGCGAACGAAGGCGAATCGAACAGGGTCATGCCCATAATGCGTTACTCCCGTGTATTTTTATTGCGCGGCTGATTACGCGCCGGGGAGTAACACCGCAAGCATGGCGGTTTCGTGATGGGACTGGGGCAGCCGGGGACGGAGCGCGGCGGGCGGGCGGCAGGCCTGAAAGTGGCCAGTGACTAGTGATTAGTGGATGCCGACCCCGAGCGCGGGGATCGCCACGCGGGCGCCGGAAGTCGCCTCATCGAACCACTGGTCACTAACCACCAATCACTTCCCCAGCGCCGGCAGCACCGGTTGAGCCCCTGACGGCAAAGGCGCGGCGCCGTCGCGCAGCCAGGCTTCAACGTCGCGGTACATGGTCTCCGCCTGCAGGTCGCGGTTCAGGATGTGCCAGCCGTCGGGGTAGTAGGCCGTACGGAAATCGGGGTGCTCGCCCGCGCGCTGTAGCGCCCGCCGCATGGCCGGCTTCTGGATCACATTGTCGTTGCCGCCATACAGCAGCAGGGTCGGGGCGCGGATGTCGCCAAGGCGGCGCGACGCGCTCTCCATCAGATCGACGAGGCCATACAGGGTGTCAAACCGGGTCGAGATGATGCTGCCGGGATCGCGGCCGTTCCGGAAGAGTTCGATCCTGTTGTCCGAGGCCGGATGGTCGCGAATGGCCCACTCGGGGGCATCGACGGCGCGGTCGCCCATGGCGCGCGCCGCGACCCACAGGGCGGAAGAATTGATCGGTCCTTGCGCGGTCCAGCCCCAGACGCCGGGCGCCAGCAGGATGACCCGGTCGGCGGCGGGAGGGCGATCCGAACCGAAGGCGGCGACGGTGACGGACCCGCCCATGCTCTCGCCCGCCACTGCGATGATCGCACGGGGATGGCGGGCGCGCGCCAGGTCCACGGCGATGCGCAGATCCTCGGTCATGCGCGCTTCTCCGGCCCAGACGCCCCGCCCGGGCGCCTCGCCGAAGCCGCGCTGGTCGATCGCCCAGGTCTCGATGCCGTGCTCGGCCCACCAGGGCCCGGCCAGACGGAAGGAGGCGCGGGTGTCGTTCATGCCGTGCAGGGCGATGATGACGGCCCACGGTTCCTCATTGCGGGGCGCCCAGCGGGCCAGCGGCAGCCGCGCGCCGTCGTCCATCAGCAGGGTGCGCGCCTCCAGCGCCGGACCGGTGAAGCCCGACGGCGGGGTCAGGACCGGCTGGACCGCGGGCGTGGCGCAGGCGGCCAGGGCGAGCGACAGCAGCAGGGCAGCGAGGGAACGGCGCATCAGGACAGAATGCCCCGAACCCGCTCGCGCAGATAGGGGACGACCTCGGCTTCGAACCAAGGGTTCTTCCGAAGCCACGCCGTATTGCGCCACGACGGATGCGGCAGGGGCAGGATGTCGGGGGCGTAGTCGCGCCAGGCCCGCACCGTCTCGGTCATATTGGCCCTGGCCCGGTCGCCCAGCGCCCAGACCTGCGCATGTCCGCCGACCAGCAGGGTGAGCTCGACCTGCGGCAGTTCGGCCAACAGGCGCGGCCGCCACAGCTCCGCGCATCTGCGCGGCGGCGGATAGTCGCCGCCTTTCGGCGCTGTGCCGGGATAGCAGAAGGCCTGCGCCGCCACGCCCAGACGGTGGTCAGCATAAAAGGTCTCGTAGTCCACGCCCATCCAGTCGCGCAGCCGGTCGCCGGACGGATCGGTGAACGGCAGGCCGCTTTCATGGACCCGGCGACCGGGCGCCTGGCCGCAGATCAGCAACCGCGTCTCCGGAAAGACATGGACCACCGGACGCGGGGTATGCGGAAGTTGGCCGAGACAGGCCCAGCAGGCGCGGATGTCGGCGAGTACCGCTTCGAGGTCAGTCGAAGTCGTCATCGCCTTCAGGCTTGGGCGGAAGCGCGGCCAAGGCGGCGGCGGTTTCGGCCTCGGTCGGCAGACGCAGGCGGATGACGCCCTTCATCGCGTTCGGATCGACGGGCTTGCCCTTCTTGGTGATGGTCAGCTTGCCCTGACGCATCAGGCCCAGCGCGGTCGCCTTCACCTTGGGCAGCATGCGTTGCCACTGCTCGGGCTGAAGCTCCTTGGCCACGTCCGAGGGTTCAATGCTCTTTCCACCGACGTTTTTAGGGTCGGCCTTCGCCAATTTTTCGAAGATGGCGGTTTCGATGGGGTCGCTCATCGCGCCTATATGCTGCATTGCGAGAGCGAGAAGAAGGCACGGATTACCATGGTCGCGAAAATCACCGTCAGCGAGGGCGAGTTCACCGGCTGGCAGACCTATGACCTGCACGGCACGTTCGATCAGGTGGTGGGACCGTTCTACTTCAAGCCGGACCCCGACGGGCGGATGCGCTGCGCCTTCCGGGCCGAGCAGAAGCATATGAACGCCGGCCACCGGATGCACGGCGGCTGCCTGATGACTTTCGCCGACATCTCGCTGTTCCAGACGGCTTATCAGGAGATGGAAGGCGCGTCGGGGGTGACGGTGTCGCTGGATTCGACCTTCATCGACGGGGCCTATGTGGGCGAACTGGTCGAGGCGACCGGCGAGGTGGTGCGGGCGGGCAAGAGCCTGATCTTCGTGCGCGGCCAGATCAGTGTCGGCGACCGCATCCTGATGACCTTCTCGGGCGTGATCCGGAAATTCACGCCGCGCGGCTGACCCGCCCGTCCGTCTAGCCGAGCAGGGTCCAGCCGTCGGCCGAATGGGTGAGGCCGATCTCATCCACCGCGACGGCCCCACGCCCGCCTTGACCGATCCAGTGCGCCGTGGCGTCCGCGAAGTCTGTACCGGCGGGCAGGACCTGCGGCCCGATATCCTTGTCCAGAGGGGTCACCATCGCCGCCTGTGCGCTGACAGGCGTGGCGGACAGAACGCGGCCATCGCCGAACCGCACGGCTTCAATGCCGTACAGAAGGTCCACGCCGTCGCGGCCCGCGACCCGGTCGGTAATACGCCAGCCGCCGTCGATCTGCTCGATCAGGTACTGGTCGAACAGGCCGGTGAGGAGCGCCAGATCATTGCCTGCGCCGCCGATCAGGATGTCGTCACCGCCCCCGCCCTTCAGCACGTCGTCGCCGGCGCCGCCGGTGATGACATTGTTCTCCACCGTGCCCGTGCCGGTGAAATTGCCCGTGCCGATATAGGTCAGGGCCTCGACGTTCAGGCGCAGGGTATAGGACGACAGGGTGGTCTGGACGGTGTCGAAGCCGCCGCCGACGGATTCCACGATGGTGTCGCCGCCCGCGGTGATCACATAGATGTCGTCGCCCGCGCCGCCGTGAAGCTCGTCCGGAACGCCGTCGCCGCCGATCAGGATGTCATTGCCGTCGTGGCCCATCAGGGTATCACGCCCGAGGCCGCCCCGGATGATGTTGTCACCGGCGTTGCCCTGACCGAAGAAGGTCCCCGAGCCGGTGTAGGTGAGGTTCTCGACATTGGCCGAGAGCCGGACCGAGCCGAGACCGGTCAGGACCGTGTCGACGCCCTCGCCCGCGAACTCGACGATGGAGTCGCCGACGGCCGAGACGATATAGGTGTCGTCGCCGCGTCCACCCTGCAGGGTGTTGGCCAGCCCCTCTCCGCCCTCGAGGATGTCATCCCCGTCCAGCCCGATCAGGGTGTCACGGCCCAGACCGCCGCGCAGGACATTGGCGCCGTTGTCGCCGATCAGCAGGTCGTCGAAGCTCGAGCCGGTGACGTTCTCGATCCCGATCAGGGTGTCGATCCCGCCGTGCCCGTCTATGCGGGTCACGCCGCCGTTCAGCCGCACGTCCACCGCGCCGGTCGCCGTGGCGTAGCTGGCGGTGTCCTTGCCGGCGCCGCCGATCAGGGTGTCGTTGCCCGCCCCGCCGATCAGGATGTCGTCGCCCGCGCCCCCGGTGATGACGTTGGCGGCCGCATTGCCCGTGCCGGTAAAGGCGCCGGTTCCGGCGTAGGTCAGGTTCTCGAGATTGGTCCCGAGCGTCCAGGTGGACAGGGTCGTCCGGACGGTGTCGATCCCTTCGCCCGCCAGTTCGACGATCACATCACTGGCGAATTCGATGACATAGGTGTCGTCGCCCAAACCGCCGTGGAGCGTATTCAGGCCCGCACCGCCACGCAGCGTGTCATTGCCATCCAGCCCGAACAGAACGTCGGCCCCGGCGCCGCCGGTGATGACGTTCGCAGAAGCATTGCCGGTGCCGATGAAGGCGCCGACGCCGGTGAAGATCAGCGCCTCGATATTGGCCGGCAGAGTGTATTCCGGCGCGGTGGTCTCGACCGTATCGAAGCCCTCGCCGGCCAGCTCGACGAGGGTGTCGCCGATCGTATCGACCACATAGGTGTCGTCACCGAGACCGCCGTAGAGTTCGTCCGCAAGACCATGGCCACCGATCAGGCGGTCATCGCCTTCAAGCCCGATCAGCACGTCGTAGCCGGAACTGCCGATCAGCACGTCGCCAAAAGCCGTGCCCAGCCGCACGCCCGAACCCGTCGTCACCGTGCCGGACAGGCCGTTGACGGTGATAGTCAGGGTCGTGGTCAGGCTGACGCCATCCGAGTCCGTGAAGGTGTAGGTGAAGGTGTCCGTCGCCGTCTGGCCCTGGAGCAGGGTCCGGGCCTCCGCCGAGGGGGTGAAGACGTAGGAGCCGTCGGCCTGCGCAACCAGCACGCCCCAGGCGCCGACGACCGGCGCGCCGACGGAACCCGTCTGGCCATTGATTGCGGTGACGGCCAGGGTGGCGTCGCCGCCCGCGCTGTCGTTGGCCAGCAGACCCTGGGCGGCGGCGACGGTCAGGACCGCGTCCTCGTTGGTCGTGGCCGTGTCCGCGACGGCGTAGGTGGAGGCCTCGACCGGGAAGGTGACGGTGCGCGGCGCCGACGCCGTCTGGCCGTCACTGACGACGTAGCTGAAGGCGGCCGGGCCGGAGTAGCCGGGCGCCGGTGTGAAGGCGAAGACGCCCGTGGCAGGGTCGATGCTGACCGTCCCGTTCTGCACCGATCCGTCGACCACGACATAGATCAGGCGATCACCATCCGCATCGCGGGCCGCGGCAAGAACACCGGTGACCTGTCCACCGTCGACGGGCGCGGTGTGAACGTCTTCCTGGCCGGTGAAGACCGGCGCGTCATTGACCGGCGAGGCCGTGCCGACGGTCCAGCCGGCGATGGCGGCGTTGAGGGCGGAGATCTGTCCGGCGGTCAGGCTTTGGGCGGCCAGGGCCATGTTCTCGGTCAGCAGTCGCTGGATGTTGGCGTTGGGGGCGACCCCGGCCTTCACCGCCACGCCGATCCAGAAATAGGCGTCGTCCATGGACGGCGCGACGCCCTCGCCCGCCAGATAGCGGCGGCCCAGATTCCAGGCGGCCTCCATGTTCCCCATCTTGGCGGCCTGCATGTACCCCTGCACGGCCAGCGCCTTGTCGACGGGCGCGCCGTATCCAAGGTCGTTCAGGATCGCGAGCCGGAACACGGCCACGGAATCGTTGGGCAGGGCCTCCAGCAAGGCCCGGGCGGCGACGTAGTCGCGATCTCCGCCCATGCCGCCGACATACAGCGTGGCGAGCCGCAGGTTGACGTCCGGCGTCGCGCCGAGCGCCATTTCGTAATAGTGGCGGGCCAGCCCCCAGTCCTGGGTGATGCCGTTGATGCCGTCATTCAGCCAGGTCGCGTAGTGATAGGCGGCGTTGGGATCGGTGTCGGCCAACCGGACGACCCAGTACTGCCACTGCTCCAGATCGCCCGCGATCAGGAAGGCGACGGCGTCGTCGTAGGTTTTGGGCGCGGGCGCATCGCCCGGGCCGTGCACCGTCAGGGTCACGGTCTTCTCGCCGCTGTCGACGTGGCCGTCCGAGACGACGTAGCGGAACGACGCCTGCCCCGTGAAGCCTTCGGCCGGGGTGAAAACATAGCGGCCGGTGCGGGGGTCCAGCGCCAGCGTTCCGCCGGTGACAGAGTTGGCGACCAGCTTGAACGCCAGCTGGTCCCCGTCGATATCGGTCCCCTTGAAAAGGGTGAAGCTGTAGGCCTGCCCGCTGACGATGTGGGCGTCCTCGCCACGGGTCGACAATTGGGGCGCGTCGTTGATGCCGCCGACATAGACCACGACCGTGATGGGGGCCGAGGTCGTGACCCCGTCACTGACCGTATAGCGGAAGGTGGCGTAACCGTTGCTGTCGGTCGGGCCGTACCAGTCGGCGGGCGGCGTGAAGGTGAAGGCGCCGGTGACCGGATTGACCGTGGCCACGCCGTTGACCGCGGAATTCGCGATCAGGCTGAAGGTCGCGTTCTGCATATTGACGCCCGCCGCGCCGTTCAGCACGCCGGTCGCGACCTGATCCTCGAGCCCGTAGTGAATCTCGGGGTTGCCGCCACTGATCCCTGCCGGAATGGCGGGAGTCTGGGTGCGGATGGTGATGTTCGACAAATCCAGAAAGCCGCTGGGCGCGCTGTCGGGATCCGGGTTCAGCACGACCAGATGCAGGGTGGCGTTGACGTTGGACAGGGTCTGCTGGAGATCGAACGGCACATAGCGGTCGGCGATGTCGCCTTCGGCTGTCTGGTAGTTGCCGGCATAGGTCCAGTCGGCCGGGTCATCGCTGATCTTCAGCGTGATCGTGGTCCATTCATCCGTGACCTGCCCGGCCATGTCGCCGCCGGTGTTGGCCCAGTTGGTGACCTGCAGCCCGACGTAGAAATTCTCCATCAGCCCGGTCTCGGGCACATAGCGGCAGATCCAGATCGCCAGCTTGCCGCCGTTCGCCTCGAAGTCCGTGCCCCGCACGGTCATCTGGAACTCGGCGTCCTTCAGGTTCAGCGCGCCGGGCGAGCCGAGGGTCGGCGTGGACAGGTGAGCCACGAGCCAGATCGCCCCGACGCCGTCGATGTGGTTGGCGTCCAGGGCGCCGGGCGCCTGCAGTCGGGTGAACTGTTCGATCTCCCCGCCGGGCTCGGTCACGACCGACGGCGGCAGCCAGGTGGTCCAGGGGCCCAGACCGTAGGTGAAGTCGAACGAATAGGTGAAGGGCGGAGCGCCCTCGTCCGCGGCGAGCAAAGTTCCCGGATCTTCAACCATCGCAGCCACTCCCGCCCTCAAGCTCACTCACCAAAACACCACTAGCATTCTCGAAGGCCAGAATGCGGCGCGCGCGGACAGTGCTTGTAGATAGAATTCAACTCTCGGCAATAGATGATGACGGACGTTCTCGCCCTAGCTGTCGAGTATGGACTGCAGGATCGCGGCCATGCGGGTTTCCAGCCGCTCGCACTCTTCGCGGGTCAAGCCGAAACCCCCGGTGATTTCCTTGCTGATCGCCATGCCCATGATCGTTGCGGCGGCCAGCCGGGCGCGCAACATGGCGTCCTCGCCTCCCACCCATTCGGCAAGCGGATTGAAGAAGCGCTCGGTCCCGGTGCGCTGAACGATCTCCATGGCCTTGGTGGAGCCTACCGAGCGCAACATGATCAGAAGGCCCTTGAGCTTGCCTTCCTTGGCCGGCTTGAAGATCACCTCGTGAGCGACGCGTCGGCCGAACTCGGCGCGCGGGCCATCCATCAACTCGTGGCCGTTGGAACAGCTGTCGAGAACCGAGGCGAACAGGTCTTCCTTGGAGCCGAAATAACGGGACACCAGAGCGGCGTCGACACCGACGTCACGGGCGATGTCGCGCATGCCGACATCGTCGTAGCTCTCCCGCGAAAAGCGCTCCTGCGCGGCGGTCAGAATCGCGGCGCGAGTCGCTTCCGCATTTCTCGGCCGGGGCGCAACATTACAAAACAACGGGTTAGCTCTCCAGAATGACCACAGGCGGAATATGGCTTTGTCATCACCCGTTGACAAGGAAAGCCTGCATCACCATTAAGTCACCGGGCGTTGACTAGCGGCTTCCTCCCCGAACGCCATGGTCGACTATGACAGGGATTTGCTCCCATTCGGAGATTTGCGTTCATGCGCACGGTGAAGATCGTGACCGCGTCGGCCATCATGGCTGCCGCGCTCTATGGCTGTTCTCAACCCAGCGAGGCGCAGGCGCCTCAAGCCCCCCAGGTGACCGTCGCGGTCCCTCTGGTGCGCGCCGTGCAGGACTGGGATGAGTTCACGGGCCGCTTTGAAGCGACCCAATCCGTCGAGGTGCGTGCGCGCGTCGGCGGCTATGTTCAGGGCGTGCACTTCCGCGACGGCGACTATGTCCGTCGCGGCCAGCTGCTGTTCACGCTGGACGCGCGTCCGGCCCAGGCGGCGCTCGCCTCGGCCCGCGCCTCGCTGGCGCAGGCGCAGGCTCAGCTGAGCCTCGCCCGCACGGAACTGACACGTTCGGAAACCCTGCTGGCGTCGCAAGCCGTCTCGCAGGCCGAGGTCGACACCCGTCGCGGCGCCGTGCAGCAGGGCGAGGCCGGTGTGGCCGCCGCCAACGCCGCCGTCCGCGCCCGTCAGCTGGATCTCGAGTTCACCCGCGTCACCGCCCCGATCTCGGGCCGCGTGTCCGACCGCCGCGTCGATCCGGGCAACCTGGTCGCCGGCGGTTCGTCGCAGGCCGACGTGCTGACCACCGTAGTGTCCAGCGCCCCGGTCTATTTCGTCTTCGACGGCTCCGAAGCCGTGCTGCTGAAGTATCAGCGTCAGGCCCGCAACGGCGCCGCGCCGATCCAGGTCCGCCTGCAGGATGAGTCCACCTATTCCCGCTCGGGCACGCTCGACTTCACCGACAATGCGATCGACACGGCCTCGGGCGTCATCCGCCTGCGCGCCGTCGTTCCGAACGCCGACGGCTTCCTGAAGCCCGGCATGTTCGGCCAGGCCCGTCTGGCCGGCGCCGGTTCGTATCAGGCCATGCTGGTGCCTGACGCCGCCATCGCCACCGATCAGGCCCGCCGCGTCGTCTATGTCGTCGCCGCCGACGGCTCCGTCACCCCGCGCGCGGTCCAGATGGGGCCGCTGGTTGACGGTCTGCGTGTGATCCGCTCAGGCCTGCAAGCCAATGACCGCGTCATCATCAACGGCCTGCAACGCGTGCAGCAGCCGGGCGTCAAGGTGCAGGCCCGCAACGGCCGCATCCAGCCCGTCGCCCAACAGGCCGCCGCGCCTGTGACGACGCAGGCCCCGGCTTCGACCGCGACGTTCACCGCCAGCGTCTCGGGCGACTGATCCGACAATGAACATCTCACGCTTCTTTATCGACAGGCCGATCTTCGCGGCCGTGATCGCGGTGTTCATCACCCTCGTCGGTGTCTTCGCCTATCCGCTGCTGCCCCTGTCGCAGTATCCGGAGATCGCGCCGCCGACGATCACCATCAACACCGCCTATCCGGGCGCCTCGGCCGAGACAGTGGCGGAGACCGTCTCCGCGCCGATCGAGCAGGAGGTCAACGGCGTCGAGGGCATGCTGTACCTGTCGTCCTCGTCCACATCGGACGGGACGGTGGCGATCACCGTGACCTTCAACCCCGGCACCGACCTGGATGCGGCACAGGTTCTGGTTCAGAACCGCGTGGCTTTGGCCGAGCCCAAACTGCCCGCACAGGTGCGCCAGATCGGCGTGACCGTGAACAAGCAGGAGTCGGGCTTCCTGATGATCCTGGGGCTGACGTCCCCCGACAAGTCGCTGGATAACGACTACGTCGGCAACTACGCCAACTCGACGCTGCGGGACCGCCTGCTGCGCATCGAAGGCGTGGGGAACGTCAGCATCTTCGGTGGCGGCAACTATTCGATGCGGATCTGGATCGATCCGGCCAAGGCCGCCGCGCGCGGCCTGACCGGCCCGGACATCGTCGCCGCCCTGCAGGCCCAGAACGTGCAGGCCGCCGCCGGCTCCATCGGCCAGCCTCCCTTCCCCACCAATGCCGCGGCCTTCCAGCTGCCGGTGCAGGTGCAGGGCCGTCTGTCGAGCCCGGACGAGTTCTCCAACATCGTCATCAAGACCGACGCCGAAGGCCGCGTGACGCGCATCCGCGACGTCGCCCGGGTTCAGCTTGGGGCGCAGGACTACGGCATCAAGGGCTTCTTCGACGGCCAGCAGGGCGTCGGCATCGCCATCGTTCAGCAACCGGGCGCCAATGCGCTGGGCACCGCTGACCGGGTTATGGCGGAAGTCGAGGCGGTGAAGGCCGAACTGCCGCAAGGCATGGACGTCTCCATCGCCTACAACCCGACGGAGTTCGTCGCGGCCTCGGTCGAGTCCGTGCAGCACACCCTGTTCGAAGCCGTCATCCTGGTCGTGCTGGTCGTGCTGGTCTTCCTGCAGACCTGGCGGGCGGCGATCATCCCGATCGTGGCCATCCCCGTGGCGCTGGTGGCGACCTTCGCCGTCCAGCTGATGCTGGGCTATTCGATCAACTCGCTGAGCCTGTTCGCCCTCGTCCTCGCGGTCGGCATCGTCGTCGATGACGCCATTGTCGTGGTCGAGAACGTGGAGCGCTACATCCGCGAGGGTCTGACCCCCAAGGAAGCCGCCTATCGTTCCATGGAGGAGGTGTCGGGCGCGCTGATCTCGATCGGCCTGGTGCTGGTCTCGGTGTTCGTGCCGACGATGTTCGTGCCGGGTATTCCGGGCATCTTCTATCGCGAGTTCGCCATCGTAATCACCACGGCGTCGGTGACGTCGCTGCTGGTGTCGCTGACGCTGTCGCCGGCCATGGCCGCGCTGTTGCTGAAGCCGCACAAGGAGCACGACCACAGGCGCAAGCCCGGTCTGCTGGGCGGCATCTCCTATTACGTCGGCTACGGCGGGCGGAAGTTCAACGAAGGCTTCGACTGGCTGTCGGACAAGTATGGCCGCCTGACCGCTCGCCTCGTGCGGACCGTCGGCATCGTGCTGATCATTTACGTCGCCCTGCTGGGCCTGACCGGCTGGCGCCTGATGGACACCCCGTCCGGCTTCATTCCGGAGCAGGATCAGGGCTTCCTGATCGGCGTCGTGCAACTGCCGCCGGGCTCCTCGCTGGAGCGGACCGAGGCCGTGATGACCCGCGCGTCGGAGATCATCAAGTCGACCGAGGGCGTCGAGGGCATGGTCGCCTTCGCCGGTCTGGACGGCACCAGCTTCTCGTTCGGCTCCAATGCGGCGACCATCTTCATCCGTCTGGACGCCTTCAAGGAACGCAAGTCGGCGGAGCAAAGCGCGGCCGCCCTGGCCGGGGCCATCACCGGCGCCACCATGGGCATCGAGGACGCGCAGATCTTCGTCATCGCCCCGCCCGCGGTTCAGGGTCTGGGCAACGGCAACGGCTTCCAGATGATGGTTCAGGACCGGACGGGCGCAGGCTATCGCGCGCTGGAAGGCTCCACCTTCGCCATGATGGGCGCGGCCGCACAGGCTCCGGATCAGGTGCAGCAGGTCTTCTCGACCTACAACACGGGCTCGCCCCGCATCGCCGCCGACGTCGATCGTGACAAGGCGCTGATGATGGGCGTGCAGCCTTCGGCGGTGTTCGACACCTTGGGCGTCTATCTGGGCTCGTCCTACGTCAACGACTTCAACTATCTGGGCCGCACCTTCCGGGTGACGGCGCAGGCGGAGCCGACGTCGCGGGACGACATCGCCGACATCGCCAACCTGCAGACCCGTTCCGCGACCGGCGCCATGGTGCCGATCGGATCGGTGGCCAACCTGCGCGAGGACTCCGGTCCGGCGCGGATCGTCCGCTACAATCTGTTCCCGGCGGCCGAGCTGCAGGGTCAGGCGGCGGCGGGCGTGTCGTCCGGTCAGGCCATCACCGAGATGGAGAAACTGGCCGAAGCCACCCTGCCGGAAGGCTTCTCGTACGAGTGGACCGGTCTGGCCTTCCAGGAGAAGCAGGCCTCGGGCGGCGCGACCATGATCTTCATGATGGCCGTGGTGTTCGTCTTCCTGGTGCTGGCCGCACAGTATGAGGCCTTCACCCTGCCGATGGCGGTCGTGCTCATCGTTCCGATGTGTCTTCTGGCCGCGATCCTGGGGGTCAACCTGCGGGGTCTGGACAACAACATCCTGGTCCAGATCGGACTTGTGGTGCTGATCGCCCTGGCCGCGAAGAACGCCATTCTGATCGTGGAGTTCGCCAAACAGGCCGAGGACGAAGGCCTGAACCGCTGGGATGCCGCCGTGCGTGCCGCCCAGACCCGTCTGCGCCCGATCCTGATGACCTCGTTCGCCTTCATCTTCGGCGTCGTGCCGCTGATGCTGGCCACGGGTCCGGGCGCGGAGATGCGTCAATCGCTGGGCACCGCCGTCTTCTCCGGCATGCTGGGCGTGACCTTCTTCGGTCTGATCTTCACCCCGGTCTTCTATGTGGTGATGCGCTGGGTGTCCTCGAAGCTGCCCGGCACGCCGCAGAAGCCGCGGGAAATCCCCACCACCGGCGGCCTGCCGCCGCACGACGCGGACGCCGCTCCGGCCCGCTCGGGAGACGCCTGATGACCCTTCAACCCTCTCTCCGGTTCCTGACCGCAACCGCCGGGGCCAGCTTCCTGCTGGCGTCGTGCGCGGTCGGGCCGAAGGCGCCTGACGCTACCCTTCCCCCCTCAGCGTCGGGCGCCTTCATCGGGGCCGCCTCACCGGCGGTCTCGACCTCTTCGGCTCGTGACGACTGGTGGCGGCTGTACAATGACCCGGTCCTCGATGACCTGGTCGGTGAAGCCCTCGTCAACAACAACGAGCTCGAGGCCGCCGCCGCCAACCTGCGTCGCGTCCGCGCGGCGTTGGGCGAGGCGCGCGTCGGCCGCCTCCCCGGCACCACGGCCTCGGCGAGCTACAACAACGGCCGGCCGTCGGCCGCCACCCTGCCCGCCGGCTCGCTGCCGGCCGGTCAGGAGGCGCCGGAGTCCGACACCTATGACGCGGGGCTGGACGTCTCCTATGAGATCGACCTGTTCGGTCGCGTCGAGTCGACCATCCGCGCCGCGCGCGCGGACGCCGCCGCCGCCGAGGCCGCCCTGGACATCGTCCGGGTCACGGTCGCGGCGGAGACGGCCCGCGCCTATGCCGACGCCTGCTCGGGCAACGCCCAGATCGCGGTGGCCGAGCGCACCATCGAGCTGCAGGCCAATACCGTCGGCCTGACCCAACGTCTGCTCGACGCCGGTTCGGGCAATGGACTGGACGTGGCGCGCGCCCGTTCGGCGCTGGAGTCGACCCGTTCGACCCTGCCGCCGCTGCGGGCCCAGCGTGACGGCGCCCTGTTCCGTCTCGCCACCCTGACCGGCCGCACCCCGGCCGAGACCAGCGCGGCGGCGCGCGCCTGCGCCACCCCGCCGCAACTGGCCCAGCCGATCCCGGTCGGCGACGGCGCGGCCCTGCTGGCGCGTCGTCCTGACATCCGTCAGGCGGAACGCAACCTGGCCGCCGCGGCGGCGCGGGTGAACGTGGCCACGGCCGACCTCTTCCCGCGCATCACCCTCGGCGGTTCCGCCGGGGCCACGGCGCTGGACGCGAGCGGTCTGGGCGACAGCGAGAATTTCCGCTTCTCGGTGGGTCCGCTGATCAGCTGGTCCTTCCCCAATGTGTTCGCGGCGCGGGCCCGGATCGAACAGGCCTCGGCCGGTTCGGACCAGGCGCTGGCCACCTTCGACCAGACGGTTCTGGTGGCGCTGCAGGAGACGGAAACGGCTCTCGCCAACTACGCCAATGAGCTGGACCGCCGCGCGGCCCTGCAGTCGGCGCGGGATCAGGCCGCCAACGCCGCCCGCCTGTCACGCCTGCGCTTCGACGCCGGCGCCGACAGCTTCCTGACGGTTCTGGACTCGGAGCGGACCCTGGCCGCCGCCGACGCCCAGCTGGCGTCCTCAAGCGCGCTGGTCACCACCTACCAGATCGCCCTGTTCAAGGCGCTGGCCGGCGGATGGGCCAACGAGGGCTGAGAATTCGCCGACTGAACCGCCGGGGAATTCGAAGACGAAAATTCCGGGAATTCGAAGACTGAAAAGTGGGAAAGGGGAGACTTGAGAGAGTCTCCCCTTTTTCATGCGCCGCTACAGCCCCCTCAGGTCCCGGCCCTGAACATCGCCGATCCCGCCATCTGCGCGAACAAGGTGGCGAAGTCCGGCGCGTCGCCGGTCTGGAGCCGAAGGCTGGTGAGGAAGCCGTCCCAGTAGAGGGCCACAACCAGCGGTCCGCGCCCCAACAGGCTCAGGGCCTCCAGCGGAGACTCCACGGTCCGCGTCCGCTGCAACCCGAGTGCGATCAGGCTGGATTCGATCCGGGTGAACCGACCCCCGTCGTCGTCATCGGGGAAGTCGATGATGTCGCCGGCCTGAACCAGCTGGATGCGGATGGGGGCGGCGCTCATGCCGAAAGGCTAACCCGTCGCCGCCCTCCGGCACAGACCCCTAGGCCCGCTTCGCCTTCGCCGCCGCGGCCTCCTCGCGAGGCAGCACATGACGGAAGTGAGTGACCGCCACCGGCCAGGTCTCCAGCAGGCGGCGGGCCAGCGGGGAGCCGGTCTCCACGGCGTGGCGGGTCACCAGTTCGTGCAGGCGCTGGCCCGCCTCTCCCATGACCACGCCGGCGATCACCGAGGCGCTGTTGAAGCGATCGGAGGCCGTGCCTTCGGGGTCGTGGATGAAGGCCTCGCCGCCGCTCATGCCGGCGCCGAAATTCCAGCCGGTCGAGCCCAGCACGACGACGGCGCCGCCGGTCATGTATTCGCAGCCGTGGGCGCCGACGCCCTCGACCACCGCCGTGGCGCCCGAGTTGCGGACCGCGAACCGCTCGCCCGCCGCGCCCGCCGCGAACAGCTTGCCGCTGGTGGCGCCGTACAGACAGGTATTGCCGATGACCGCCGCGCCCGCCGCCCATGACGGCGGGCGGACGATGATCTCGGCGCCCGACAGGCCCTTGCCGACATAGTCGTTGGCCTCGCCGTCCAGAATGATGCGCAGGCCCTTCATGCCCCAGGCCGCCAGCGACTGCCCGGCCGCGCCGCGCAGGTTCAGGGTCAGGTGGCCGTCCGGCAGGTCCGAGCCGTATTTGCGCACGATGTGCGAGGACAGGCGCGTGCCGATGGTGCGCTGGGTGTTGGCCACCGAATAGGTCAGCTGCATCTTCTCGCGGCGCTCGAGGAAGGGCTCGGCGTCCAGCACGATGCGGGCGTCCAGCGCGTCGGGCACCGGATTGCGCAGGGCGTCCGCCGCCTGACGCGCATCGCCCTCGCCCACCCGCACCAGCAGGGGGTTGAGGTCGAGATCGTCCAGATGCTCGCTGCCGCGCGAAATCTGCTTCAGCAGATCAGTACGACCCACCGCCTCGTCCAGCGAGCGCAGCCCCAGCGAGGCCAGAACCTCACGCGTCTCCTCGGCGATGAAGCTGAACAGGTTGACCACCTTGTCCGCCGTGCCGGTGAACATGGCGCGCAGGCGTGGGTCCTGAACGCAGACGCCGACGGGGCAGGTGTTGGAATGGCACTGCCGCACCATCAGACAGCCGACCGCGATCAGGGACGCGGTGCCGATGCCGTATTCCTCGGCGCCCAGCATGGCGGCGACGACCACGTCGCGCCCGGTCTTGATGCCGCCGTCGGTGCGCAGCTTCACATGGCCGCGCAGGCCGTTGAGGCTCAGCACCTGATGGGCCTCGGACAGGCCCAGCTCCCACGGCATGCCCGCGTGCTTGATCGAGCCCATGGCCGAGGCGCCGGTGCCGCCGTTGTGGCCCGCCACCAGGATGATGTCGGCCTTGGCCTTGGCCACGCCCGCGGCGACCGCGCCGATGCCGGACTGGGCCACCAGCTTGACCGTAACCCGGGCGACCGGATTGATCTGCTTCAGATCGTAGATGAGCTGGGCCAGATCCTCGATCGAATAGATGTCGTGGTGCGGCGGCGGTGATATGAGCCCGACGCCCGGCGTCGAGTGCCGCATGCGGGCGATGAACTCCGTCACCTTGAAGCCGGGCAGTTGGCCGCCCTCGCCGGGCTTGGCGCCCTGGGCCACCTTGATCTCGATCTCGCGGCACTGGTTCAGGTATTCGGCGGTGACCCCGAAGCGGCCCGAGGCGATCTGCTTGACCGCCGAGTTCGGATTGTCGCCGTTCGGACGCGGGTGATAGCGCTCCGGATCCTCGCCGCCCTCGCCCGAGACAGAGCGCGCGCCGATGCGGTTCATGGCGATGTTCAGGGTCTCGTGCGCCTCAGGCGACAGGGCGCCCAGGGACATGCCTGGGGTGACGAAGCGCTTGCGGATTTCGTTGACGCTCTCGACCTCCTCGACCGGGATCGGCAGGGCCTCGCGGAAGTCCAGCAGGTCGCGCAAGGCCGTAGCGGGCAGCTCACGCGCCCGGCGGCTGTAGGCTTTGAACCGCTTGTAGTCGCCGCGCGTAGTGGCGTCCTGCAGACGGTGGATCATCTCCGCGTCCCAGGCGTGGGTCTCCTCACCGGCGCGGATGCGGTGAGCGCCGCCGATGCGCAGGCGGGCCCGTTCGGTTGAAAACCCGCGCGCGGCCTTGGTCACCGAGGTCTGCTGGATGCCCGCCAGACCGACGCCGGAGATGCGCGAGGTCATCCCCGGGAAGAACTCGGCCACCAGCGCGCGGGACAGGCCCAGAGCCTCGAACTCGCAGGCGCC
The DNA here is from genome assembly GCF_058681355.1 of Brevundimonas sp. AVps31. Lineage (NCBI taxonomy): Bacteria > Pseudomonadati > Pseudomonadota > Alphaproteobacteria > Caulobacterales > Caulobacteraceae > Brevundimonas > Brevundimonas sp. AVps31. The sequence continues at coordinate 613,754 of NZ_CM178736.1, forward strand.
GCGATAGGCCGAGATGACCGAGATGCCCTTCTTGGCGAGGATCTTCATCAGCCCCGCCTCGACCGCCGCCCGATGGTTCAGACAGGCGTCGCGCAGGGACAGGCCCGGATAGCGACCACTCTCCAGACGCTCGAGGAAGGTCTCCTGGGCCAGCCAGGCGTTGACCGCCGTCGCCCCGCAGCCGACCAGCACCGCGAAGGCGTGGGCGTCGATCGCCTCGGCCGAGCGGACGACCAGCGAGCAGAAGGTGCGCAGGCCCGCGTCGATCAGGCGGCCATGCACCGCCGCCGTCGCCAGGATCATCGGAATGAGCGGCCGATCCTCGCCTGCCCGTTCATCGGTCAGGACGATCAGGCCCGCATTGCCGCGCGCCGCCGCCACCGCCTCGTCGCGGATGCGATCCAGCGCGGCGCGCAGGGCGTCGCCCTGCCGTTCGCCCTCGGCGGGCGCGGGGAAGGTGCAGTCGATGACCGTGGTCGACCCCGCGCCGACCACGTCCAGCATCCGTTCGTACATCCCCGTGGTCAGGACCGGGCTGTCCAGCACGAAGACCTGGGTCTGGGTCTCGTCTTGGGCCAGGATGTTGCCGAGGTTCTTGAACCGGGTCCGCAGGCTCATGGCCCCGGCTTCCCGCAAGGAGTCGATCGGCGGGTTGGTGACCTGGGCGAAGGCCTGGCGGAAGTAGTGGGCGAAGGGTCGCGTTTGTGCGGACAGGACCGCGGGCGGGGCGTCGTCGCCCATGCTGCCGACCGCCTCCTTGCCGTCGCCCGCCATCGGGTCGAGCAGGGATTCGATGTCTTCCTGGGTCCAGCCGACCGCGGCCTGGAAGCGGGTCAGGGCCTCGCCCTCCAGCTTGCGCGGCTCCTCACCGGGGCCGACCAGCGGCTCCAGCTCGACCATGTTGGACAGCCACTCCCGGTAGGGGTGTTTGGCCGCCAGACGGTCGATGGTCTGGGTCTCGTCGAACAGCTGACCGGCTTCCAGATCGACCGCGATCATACGGCCGCCGCCGATGTGCAGGCGACGCGCGATCCGCTCGTCCGGCACGCCGGCCATGCCGGCTTCCGAGCCGCAGATCAGCAGGCCATCGACGGTCTCGGCCACCCGCAGGGGACGCAGGCCGTTGCGGTCCTTGCCCGCCACGACCCAGCGGCCGTCGGTGGCGCAGATCGCCGCCGGGCCGTCCCACGGCTCCATCACGGAATTGCAGTAGGCGTACAGCGCGCGGTGATCGTCTGAAATGACGCCCTCGATGGGCGCCTCGGGAATCAGCAAGGCCTTGACCATGGGCGCGGGGCGCCCGGCGCGGACCAGCACCTCGAACACATTGTCCAGCGCGGCGGAGTCCGAGCCGCCCGGCTGGATCACCGGCTTGACCGTCGACTCATCGCCCTTGAAGGCGTCAGCGGTCATGCGGATTTCGTGGCTGCGCATCCAGTTGGCGTTGCCGCGCAGGGTGTTGATCTCGCCGTTGTGGGCCAGCATCCGGAACGGCTGGGCCAGCCGCCATTCCGGGAAGGTGTTGGTCGAGTAGCGCTGGTGAAACAGGGCGACATTGGCCTCGACCCGCGGATCGGTCAGGTCCGGGTAGAAGTCGCCCAGCGCCTCGGCCAGCATCATGCCCTTGTAGATCACCGACCGGGCCGACAGGGAGCAGATGTAGAAATGCTGCAGCCCCGCCGCGGTGGCGCGGGCCTCGATCCGGCGGCGCAGCAGATACAGGGCGCGCTCCAGATCCTCGCCGTCCAGCCCGTCCGGCGCGGCCAGCATGATCTGTTCGATCTCGGGGCGGGTGGCGGCGGCGCGCTGGCCCAGGACCCCGGCGCGGTGCGGCACCTGACGCCAGCCGTACAGCCAGAAGCCGGCGGCCATGACCTCTCGCTCGACGATGGTGCGCGCCTGCTCCTGCGCGCCCAGATCGACGCGCGGCAGGAAGATCATGCCGACGGCGATGGGACCCGGGCGAGGCTCGTGGCCCGCGTCGCGGACCTGGGCCTCGAAAAAGGCGCGCGGCAGGCCGATCAGGATGCCCGCCCCGTCGCCCGACTTGCCGTCGGCGTCCACGGCGCCCCGGTGCCAGATGGCCGACAGGGCCTTCAGCGCCAGATCGACCACCTCGCGACGCGGCTTGCCGTCGATGGCCGCGACCAGACCGACGCCGCAGGCGTCGCGCTCGGACGCCGGGTCATAGGCGTGGGCGTCGATCAGCTTCTGCCGGTCGGCTTCGTATTGAACAGGATCAAAGGTCATGCCGCGGCCCTCCGGCGGCTCATCAGCCAGCTGTCGATTTCAGCGGCGGCGTCCTGACCGTCGCGGACGGCCCAGACCACCAGCGAGGCCCCGCGCACGATGTCGCCGGCGGCGAACACGCCCTCCAGCGTCGTCGCCTTGGTGCGGCCCGCGGTGCGGATGGTGCGCCAGTCGGTCAGGGCCAGATCGGGCTCCTGGAACAGGGCGGGCATGTTTTCCGGCTCGAAACCCAAGGCCTCGATCACCAGATCGGCGGCGACGTCGAACTCCCCGCCGGGCACAGGCTCGACCGACCAGCGGCCGTCGGCGGACTGGGCCGCCAGCGCCATCCGCTGCGCGCGCACGCCGGTGACGCCCGAGGCGCCGCCCAGCACGGCGCGGGGGGCGGCCAGCCATTCGAAGACCACGCCCTCCTCCTCCGCATTGGCGGTTTCGCGCGCGCTGCCCGGCATATTCTCGCGGTCGCGGCGGTACAGGCAGGTGACCGAGGTCGCCCCCTGCCGGATGGCGGTGCGCAGGCAATCCATGGCGGTGTCGCCGCCGCCGATGACCACCACCCGCTTGCCCGCGGCGTTCAGCGCACCCCCATCATAGGCCGGCACGGCGTCGCCGAAGCTCTTGCGGTTGGAGGCGATCAGATAGTCCAGCGCCGCGACGACCCCGTCGGAGCCGCAGCCCGGCGCGGTCAGGCGGCGCGCCTGATAGACGCCCGTGGCGACCAGCACGGCGTCGTGGGCCGCGCGCACCTCGGCGAAGGGCAGGTCGCCGCCGACATCGGCGCCCAGCCGGAACTCGACCCCGCCGTCGATCAGGCGGTCCACGCGACGGCCGACGACGTGCTTCTCCAGCTTGAAGCCGGGGATGCCGTAGGTCAGCAGCCCGCCCGCGCGATCGTGCCGATCATAGACGGTGACCGCATAGCCCGCGCTGCGCAGCCGGTCCGCCGCCGCCATGCCCGCCGGACCCGCACCGATGATGCCCACCGACTGACCTTTTTCGGCGCGGGGCCGGATTGGATCGACCCAGCCGTTTTCAAACGCCATGTCGCCCAGCCAGCGCTCCACCGAGCCGATGGTGACCGTCTCCCAACCCGACTGTTCCAGGGTGCAGGCGCCCTCGCACAGGCGGTCCTGCGGACAGATGCGGCCGCAGATTTCGGGCATGGTCGAGGTGGCCTCGGACTGACGCCACGCCTCCTCGGCGCGCCCCTCGGCGGCCAGCTTCAGCCAGTCGGGAATGTTGTTCTCAAGCGGACAGCCGGACTGACAGAAGGGCACGCCGCACTGGGCGCAACGGCTGGCCTGCGTCTTGCCGGCGGCGGGCGCGAACTCGGCGTATATCTCGGCGTGATTATGCACACGGTCGGCGGCCGGCGCCTTGGCCGGGCCCGTTCTCGGGACAACAACGAAAGTCTGGTTCACGGACGCCAAGGCAAGCCCTCTTCGCAAGTGCACAAGTTGTAGGGGCTTTGATCAGGCTAGGCAATTTCTATGCTGTCCGTGCACAGAAAGACTGCTCTCCAGAAAAGGCAGACCGGCAAAACCCGACAACGAGGCAAGGTCTTGCCGGCCATGGCCGGGCGGAAGGGCGCCCGGATCGGTCTAGAAGGTATATTTGATGCTGGCGACGAAGCGGTCGTCGCTCAGCGGGGTGTCCACGTCGGTGTCGTGATAGCGACCATCCAGGCTGATCTTGTCGGTCAGCGCATAGGCCACGCCCGCGTTCCAGGTGGTGTAGTCAAGGCCGTCGAAGTCCTGATTGCCGACGGCGGCCGTGGCCGTGAACTTGTCGGCAAAAGCCCAGGCGGCGTTGGCTTCCACATAGGTCGCGTCGTCGATCGCACCCGAATAGTCGGGGGTGTAATAGACGGCCGCGCCGAGGGTGACCGGGCCGAAGGCGCGCGAGGCGGCGGCCTTGAACTCCACGAAATTGTAATCCGCGCCCGAGGGCTCATTGACGTAAAGATAGCCGATGACGCCGAAGTCGAGGGCGAAGCCGGCCGCCTCAGTGCGATAGCCGCCGTAGACATCCACTTCGGCGTCGGTGTCATCGAAGAAGTCCACGTTCGAGGCCCAGGCGCCGGCGTAGAAGCCGGACTCGAAGGTGACGTCGACGCCGCCCTGGATCGCGGGGCTCTCGTCCGTCTGGCTGAGGCCGCGGAACACGTAGTCCGAGGTGGCGGCGATGTTGAAGCTGAAATCCTGGGCGCTGGCGGCCGAGGCCGAGGCGGCGGCGATCAGGGCGACGGCGGCAGCCGCGGCGTAAGAGGCGAGTTTCATATCTGTGGTCCCCAATGTTCTGTCGATGGTCGGCACGCGAACGCTTACTGGGGCCGGGGCGGGAGGAGAGAGCTCCCGCCCCGACAGGAGGTCAGGCGGACTCCAGCGCCTCGCCGTGGAGGTGGGTGTCCAGCCCTTCTTCTTCCGCCGCCGGGCTGACGCGCAGGCCGGTGGTGAACTTGCAGATGATCAGGATGATCAGGGTGCCGACCGCGCTGTAGGCGATGGTCCAGCCCAGACCGATCAGCTGGGTCATGACGTTGGCGCCCTCACCCAGGCTGTTGATCGCGGTGGAGGCGAAGACCCCGGTCAGCAGGGCGCCCAGCAGACCGCCCGCGCCGTGGATGCCGAAGGCGTCCAGCGAGTCGTCGTAGCGGAGCAGCTTCTTGATCCAGACCGACGAGGCGTAGCAGACCGGACCGGCGATCAGGCCGATGATCACCGCGCCCTTGGGATCCACGAAGCCGGCGGCCGGCGTGATGGCGACCAGACCGGCGACGATGCCGGACAGCACGCCGATCAGGGATGCCTTCTTCTTCTCGATCACCTCGATGATCTTCCAGGTGATGGACGCGGCGGCCGCGGCCAGGACGGTGTTGAGCAGGGCCACGCCCGCCAGGGCGTTGGCGCCGCCCGCCGAACCGGCGTTGAACCCGATCCAGCCGACCAGCAGCAGCGAGGCGCCGATCATGGTCAGCACCGGATTGTGCGCCGTGATGGCTTCCTTGCCATAGCCCTTGCGGGCGCCGAGGAAGATTGCGCAGACCAGACCGGCCACGCCCGAGTTGACGTGCACGACCGCGCCGCCGGCGAAGTCCAGCACCCCGGCCGAGCCGAGGAAGCCGCCACCCCAGACCCAGTGGGCGATGGGCGCATAGACCAGCAGCGACCAGAGCGCCGTGAACAGCAGCAGGCTGGTGTATTTCAGACGTTCCGCGAAGGCCCCGGTGACCAACGCCGGCGTGATGATCGCGAAGGTCATCTGGAACGACAGGAACAGGAACTCCGGAATGCCCGGAAGCAGGCTGTGCGCCGTCTCCATGCCCACGCCGTTCAGGAACATGGCGTCAAAGCTGCCGATGAACCTGTTCACCGTTTCAGCCGGATAGCCGGCGAGGTCGCCCGCCGACCCGAAGGCGATCGAATAGCCCGCCACGAACCACACCAGGGTGGCCACCCCGAAGACGCCGACCGACTGGGTGATGGTGGCGATGACGTTCTTGCGGCGAACCATGCCGCCATAGAAGAGCGCCAGCCCCGGAAGGGTCATAAGAAGGACCAGGGCGGTCGAGGTGGCCAGCCAGGCCGTCCCGGCGCCGTCCAGTTCAAGCGGAACCTGGTGGGCGAGAAGCGCCGGCGCCGCTGCGGGCGCGGCGCTGGCCGCCGTTGCGAATACTGTCGTCAAAAGTCCGAGTGCGAAACCCGAACAGCCGCGAAGTCGTGTCATCTCAATCCCCCAAAAGGACGCCGTTACGCATTAGCGAACTGTTTACCGCACCTGCGAAATGCGCAAGTGGACGGATGGAGATTCAAGAAACTTTGTTGCGCCAAGAGCGCACCTGACTCTCTGAAGCGCAATATTCTTTGTGCTATACCCGCTCTCAAAGCATGACCATGCCGCTGTAAAGCCAAGCTTGAGAATTCGCAGTCGCAACATTTTTGGGGGATTGACGAGCCTGTTTGCGTTCGGCACCGTAAGGACACTCATCAAGACCGGCTGAGGGATAGGCCCTTTGACGCCGGGGCAACCTTCCAGTGATCCACCCGATCATTGGAGATGGTGCCAACTCCTGCGGGGCGTCTTCGGAAGCCGCGAGAGATGAGTGAAGCGAGCGGACCCTTGCGGGTCCGGACGACTTCACGGGTCTTTTACGCAGAGGTTGGTTCGCCCCATCGGTTTCGCTGAGCGAGACCGGAGCGGACTGTGGCGTCCACCACCGAATGGATCATCGACGAAGCCCCCGGCCGTGATGTGGCCGCCGCGATTCCGGCCGGCTTCCGGTTGGCGTCGGGCGAGCGTCTGGCGGCGGAACGGATCGTCGGTCGCGTCCATGGTCCCGACGCGGGTCCGTTGGTGGTCGTCGCCGGCGGCATCTCCAGCGGCCGGTTCGCCGCCAGCTGGTGGTCCTGGGCCGTCCGTCACGGCGGCCCCGTTGACCTGAACCGCGTCCGCGTCCTGGCGCTTGATCTGTTGCCGGGCAAGACCGATCCGGCCGTCACCATCACCACCGGGGATCAGGCCCGCCTGCTGGCCGTGCTGCTGGACGCGCTGGACGAGCCGCGCATCGACGCCTTTGTCGGCGCTTCCTACGGCGGCTGCATCGGACTGGCCTTCGCCAGCGCCTTCCCCGAGCGGATCGGCGAACTGGTGGTCCTCTCCGCCGCCCACCGCGCCCATCCGGCGGCCACCGCCTGGCGCGGCGTCCAGCGCCGGGTGCTGGCCTTCGCCCGCGACTGCGGCCGGGAGGCTGAGGGCATCGCCCTGGCCCGCGAACTGGCCATGACCACCTACCGCACCGCCGACGAGTTCGACTGGCGCTTCGCCACCACCGCCCCGGATCAGGCGGGTGCCCCCTACCCGGTCTGCGACTATCTGATCGCACGCGGCGCCGGCTATGCCGAGGTCACCAGCGCCGACCGCTGGATCACCCTGTCGGACTCGCTCGACCGCCACGCGATCGCGCCAGAGGCGGTGCTCTGTCCCCTGACCCTGCTCGGCTTCACCAGTGACCGGCTGGTGCCCATCGAGGACCTGCGCGATCTGGCCGCCCGCGCGCCCGCCCTGCGCCAGTTCACCGAGGCCGGCTCAATCTTCGGCCACGACGCCTTCCTGAAGGAGCGCGAGGTCGTCGGCCGCACGCTCCACGACGCCCTGACACCCTTTTACGCCCGCCAGCCTGACGAGATCGCCGCATGACCTGTTCCAGCGAAGCCCACCCCTGTACCACCGCCGCCCGGCACGGCGTGAACAACGACCCCGCGCACGGGGCGGTGATGCCGCCGCTGTACCTGTCGTCGAACTACAGCTTCGACGGCCTCGATGGGAAACGGAAGTACGACTACACGCGCTCGGGCAATCCGACCCGCGACGTCTTGGGCGAGACCTTGGCCAAGCTGGAAGGCGGCGTCGGGGCGGTGGTGACCGCGACGGGCATGGCCGCCGTCGATCTGGCCCTGTTCTCGCTGGAGCCGGGCGACCTGCTGCTGGCGCCGCATGACCTGTACGGCGGCACCCATCGCCTGCTCTGCGCCCGCGCCCGCCGCAACCATTTCGACGTCCAGTTCGTCGACCAGAACGACCGCGCGGCGCTGGACGCCGCCTTCGCCCTGAACCCCAAGCTGATCCTGATCGAGACGCCGTCGAACCCGCTGATGCGCGTGGTCGATGTGGCCGACATCTGCGCCCGCGCCCATGCGGTCGGTTGCAAGGCGGCGGTGGACAACACCTTCCTGTCGCCCGCCCTGCAGAACCCGATCGAACTGGGCGCCGATCTGGTGATCCACTCGACCACGAAATACATCAACGGCCACTCCGACGTGGTCGGCGGCTGTGTGGTGGCCCGGGATCAGGCGGATCTGGAACAGCTGACCTGGTGGGCCAACTGCCTGGGCGTCACCGGCTCGCCCTTCGACGCCTATCTGACCCTGCGCGGCGTGCGCACCCTCTACGCCCGCATCGAACGCCAGCAGGCGACGGCGGGCCGTGTGGCCGAATGGCTGGACGCCCATCCGGCGGTCAAGCGCGTCAACTATCCGGGCCTGAAGAGCCATCCGGGTCACGAGATCGCCGCCCGCCAGCAGAAGGGCTTCGGCGCCATGCTGAGCTTCGAGCTGGCCGACATCGATGCGGTGCGGACCCTGGTCGATCAGCTGGAGGTCTTCACCCTGGCGGAGTCGCTGGGCGGGGTCGAAAGCCTGATCGCCCATCCGACCCTGATGACCCACGCGGCCATGACGCCGGAAGCGCGCGAGACCGCCGGCATCACCGACGGCCTGCTGCGCCTGTCCATCGGGCTGGAGCATCCGGACGACCTGCTGGCCGACCTGTCGACCGCGCTCGACGCCGTCGTCGCCGCCACGTCGCTGGAAGCCGAGGCCGCCTGACATGACCGCCGCCCTGTCGCCCCTGCCCCGCCCGGTCCCCGGCGCGGATGTGAGCCCTCATGCCCCGGATGAGCCCGTCGCCCTGCTGCAGCTCGACGCCGCCGACGTGGCCGACGCGGCCAGCGCGGTCTATCGCGAAATCCGGCGCGGGCGACGGGTCGTGGCCGTGGCGTCGGGCGGTTCGGACGCGGTCGCGCGGCTGGCCGGAGCGCTGGACGCCATCGGGGTGTCCGCCGCCCGCCCCGACCCGGGACAGGCCCTGCTGGAGGCGCCCGTCTCCATCGTCGCCGGACCTGAGGTCGCGATCCATCACCCCCGCATGGCGCCCGAGCATCCGCTGCGCGTGGCGCTGGCGGGATGCGGCGTGGTCGGCGGCGGGGTCCTGGCCCGGCTGCTGACGGATGACCGGTTCGCCGTGGTCGGCGTGCTGGTGCGCGATCCGTCCAAGCCCCGTGATCCGGCCGTGCCCGAGGGCCTGCTGCTGTCCGACCCCGCCGCCCTGCTGGCGCGCGAGCCGGACGTGCTGGTCGAAGCCATCTCCGATGCGTCCACCGGACTGGCCCTGATCCGCGCCGCCCTTTCGCGCGGCGTCGACGTGGTCAGCGCCAACAAACAGGCGGTCGGAAGCGACCTGGCCGCCCTGACCGCGCTGGCCGAGGCGCACGATGCGCGCCTGCTCTACTCCGCCAGCGTCGGCGGCGGCTCGCCCCTGATCGAGACCGTGCGCCGGGCCCGGGCCCATGGGGCGGTGGTGCGGATCGAGGCGGTCCTGAACGGCACCTGCAACTTCATCCTCAATCGGCTCGCCCGGGGTGCGCTCTTCGACGACGCCCTTATCGCCGCGCGCGAGGCGGGCTTCGCCGAGGAAGACCCGAGCGCCGACCTGTCGGGCTTCGACGCCGCGGCCAAGCTGGCCATCCTGGCGCATGAGGCGCTGGGCCGCGGGATGTCGCCCGAGCGCGTCGCGCGCGAAACCCTGTCCGCCGACGCGGCTGTCCTGTCCGGGCGCGTCCGCCAGCTTTCGCGACTGGACCTGCGGACGAACAGCGCCTCGGTGGCCTTGACCGCCGTCGACGGCGACGTCCTGTTCGCTGATCTGCCGGATGAGTGGAATGCGCTGCGCGTCACGACCGCCGACGGACGGGTCTTCACCGCACGGGGGCGCGGCGCCGGTCGGATCCCGACGACCGAGAGCGTGTGGGCCGACCTGACGGACCTGCTCGCCTGAAAAGAAAAGCCGCCGACCCGGGAGGGATCGGCGGCTGAGTGCGCTTCGGTTCAGGAGTGATCAGAAGCGATAGCGGGCGCCGACATAAATCTGGCGGCCGGTGTGGTGGTAGACCGAGGTGTTCTGGCGGTCCGCGCCGTCGCCGACGTACTGCTGGTTCTCCTCGTCCGTCAGGTTGAGGGCCTCCAGCGTCAGCTCCAGTTCGTCCGTCAGATTGTACGAGGCGGAGGCGTCCAGATTGAACGTGTCCATCTTGCCTTCGACAAAGTTGCCGTTCCGGCCCGGGACGTTCTGGATATAGCCTTCCCGGAAGGCGCCCGAGACGCGCGCCGAGAACCGGTCGTCCTCATAATAGAGGGTCGCGTTCCAGGATTCCGGCGACAGGCTGATCAGGTCCTGCGTCACGAAGCTCGTGCACAGGGCGTTGTTGCAGTAGTCGATCTCGGATTCGACGTGGGTGTAATTCATCTGCACGCCAAGGTTCTGGAGCGGACCCGGCAGGAAGGTGAAGGGCTGCTGGTAGCTGATCTCGAAGCCCTTCAGCGGGCCGCCCTCGGTGTTCACCGCGGCGGTCAGTTGGAAGATGGTCGAGGCCGAGCAGGTGCCCGTGCAGAAGCCCGGCGCGAACGCCGAGGGGTTAAGGGCGGTCAGGTCCGAATAGGCCAGATCCTGACGGACGATCTGGATGTAGGTGTCGATGTCCTTGTAGAAATACGAGAAGGACAGCAGGCTTTCCGGCGCGAAATACCATTCGACGCTGAAGTCGTAGGTCTTGGCCTGGAACGGCTCCAGCTTCACATTGCCGATCGAGGCCGTGTAGTTGGGGCCCGTCGCGGCCAGGGAGGTGGTCGGCACCAGATAGTTGGTCCCGGCCAGGGTGTTGCCGATCTGCGGACGCGCCATGACCGAGGCCGCGCCGAAGCGCAGGATCAGGTCGTCGACGGGCTCATAGCTGATGTTCAGCGACGGCAGGGTGTTGTCGTAGGTGTTCTCGCCGGTCACCAGCGTCCCCCCGCCGGTCGAGCTGTAACCCGTGGCGTTCAGAGTGGTGCTGACCTTGCGTACGCCCACATTGCCGCGGAACGGACGACCGAACAGGTCGGTGTCCCAGTCGGCCTGCAGATAGACCGCCAGATCATCCTCGGTGATCGACCGGTTGCCCCCGCGCGCATTGCCGTTCGTGATGCTGGTCAGGGTGAAGTCCCCACCCGCCACGCCGGTGTTGCAGCCGCAATAGATGTTGAACAGCGACGCAATGGCGTCGAGGTCCGGACGAACCCAGCTGGACGCCGTGCCGTTCGGGATCAGGTTGGAGCCGAAACCGGTCAGGACATTGGAGATGTCGGCGACGGTGACACCGGCCGGCAGCACGGGCACCACGGTCTCGTCAGCGCGCCGGAACTCGTACGAGTCCGAGGTGTATTTCTTCCAGTTCAGCCCCGCCTTGATGGTCAGCCAGTCGGTGGCTTCATAGGACAGGTCGCTCTGGAAGGACTCGAAGAGGGTGTCCACGCCGTTGGGACGAATGCGGATTTCCGAACGGGGCACCGACGCCGTCGAGGGGCGCCATTCCCAGTTGGCCGGGTTGGCGACATCGAAGCCGTAGTTGATCACCGGCGCATTCGGATTGCCGCGGAAGTCCCACGAATAGCCCTGGATGTTCGAGCGATCGAGGGTGACCGTGGTCTGGACCGGGTTCTCGAAATTCGACTCCGCGCGGCCGTAGTAGAAGCGGCCGTGCAGGCGATCGGTGAAGTCGTGTTCCCCCGTCACGCTGATCTGCAGGAAGTCGGTGGACAGCTCGTCGTAACGGCTCTCCGAGCGGACATCGACGTTGTCAAAGACGCCGTAGACAAGGCTGTTGTTCTCGACCGCGGCGTCGCGGACGATGACCTGGGTTTGGCCGCCCGCGGCCGCGTTACGGCTGAACGACAGCGCCTCCAGGAAGTCCTCCTGACGCGTGGCGTTGAGCGACGAGTACAGCACGTCCAGCGAAAGCAGGGTGGATTCGGCCGGGCGCCACTGGAAGGCGCCGGTCACGCCCAGACGGTCCTGCTCGTGGGTCAGACGACCATAGCGCGGCAGGCGCGGAATAAAGACGCCGGCCTGGTTGGCGGTGTTGTAGGCGTTGACGTTGGCGGCGGTATTGGTCGGACGCACGACGCCGGTGGCGCAGTTGGCGGCGCTGGTGCCGTTGGCGGTGCCTGACGGATTGACCGGGGTCACGCCGACCGGCGAACAGAAGCCCCCCGAGCTGTTGGTGCTGAGCGCCGGAGCCCAGCGGACCGAGCTGAAGCCCTCTTCCAGAAGGCTGCGTTCGCTGTAGGCGATCGAGATCAGGGCGCCGAACTGGTCGTTGTCGCCGAAGGTGTTGCTGAGCAGCAGGGCCAGGCGCGGATTGTAGGTTTCCGACAGGTCGTTGTAGCCGGCCTGGGCCGACAGGGCGGCGTTGAAGCCATCCTTGTAGTCGAACGGCCGCGAGGCCTGCAGGTCCACAGTGGCCCCCAGCGAGCCTTCCTCGGTCTCGGCCGCGGCGGTCTTGCGCACAGTGATCGAGTTGAAGAGCTCTGACGCGAAGACGTTGAAGTCGAAGCCCCGGCCGCGGTTGGCGCCGCCCGACGAATCCGTACCGCCGGCGGTGGCCTGCGCCTCCATGCCGTTGATCCGGGTGCGGGTGAAGTCGGCGCCCAGGCCGCGCACGGTGATCGAACGCCCTTCGCCCGCATCCCGGTCGATGGCGACGCCGGGAACGCGCTGGATGGATTCCGCCAGGTTCAGATCCGGAAAGTCCGCGATGTCCTCGGCAACGATGACATCGACCATGCTGGTTTCGCGACGCTTGGCGTCCAGTCCCGCGTTCAGGCTGGCGCGGAACCCGGTGACCACGACTTCATCAATCTCGGTGGCCTCTTGAGGTGCGGTTTGCGCGGCGGCGGCGCCGACACCCAGTGAAAGAGCGACGGCCAGACCGGACGCTCCGACAAACAGACGACGACGAAGGGCACGGGTCATCCCCGGCTGAATGGCTTGCAACATATGCTCCCTCCCATGGGCATACAGGACGCCGAGGTGACCCCGGTCTATCTGTTTTTGCGTTCCGGCATCGTAGGCCGTCCCGTTTGACACCGGTGTCATATTGAGGCGCAATGCGCTCTGACACCGGTAGCAATCACGAGCCTAACCCGATGATCGACGTTTTCGCAAGCGGCCTTCGACACAAGATGGTCACAAGCGTCGCCTTAGCGGCCATCGCCGTGTCTCTCGGGGCACAGGCGGTGCAGGCGCGGACCCCGCCGGAGGGGCGTCTTGCCTTCCCCGGCGCGGAAGGCGCCGGGCGGCTGGCGACCGGAGGCCGGGGCGGCGCGGTCTTACGCGTGACCAATCTGAACGATGCCGGTCCGGGCAGCCTGCGGGCGGCGGTCGAGGCGGATGGACCGCGCACGGTCGTCTTCGACATCGGCGGCACGATCCGGCTGGCGACGCCGCTTCGCATCCGGCGCGGCCAGATCACCGTCGCGGGCCAGACGGCGCCGGGCGGCGGGATCACCCTTCGCGACCAGGCGCTGGTGGTCGCCGCCGACGATGTCGTGGTCCGGTACATCCGATCCAGACTGGGCGACGAAAGTCGGATCGAATCCGATGCCGTCACCGTCGAGCGGGGCCGGCGCATCATCCTCGATCACGTCTCGGCCTCCTGGTCCGTGGATGAGACCCTGTCGGCGGGCAGCCGCTACGATCCGCCGGAGCGGGGCATCTACGATCTGACCGTGCAGTGGTCGGTCATCGCCGAATCCCTGAACCGGTCGGGCCATGCCAAGGGCGACCATGGCTATGGCTCGCTGGTGCGGGGCGGGCATGGCGCCCGATTCACCTTCCACCACAATCTTTGGGCCGCACACCGGGCGCGGATGCCGAGACCGGGCAACTACAACCCGCCGTCGGTCGATCCGGAGGGGCCACGCTTCGAGTTCCGGTCCAACGTCTTCTACGACTGGGGCGGGTCGCATGCGGGATACAACGCCGACACCGAAAGCCTGTCGGCCTATGCCTTCATCGGCAATGCCTACATCCCCGGGCCTGACTCCGCCGGACGATGGGCGTTCGAGGAATCGAACCCGCTGGCGAGGGCATGGTTCGAGTCCAACAGCATGGACGGGCAGGTTCCGGCCGACTCCTGGTCGCTGGTGAAGGACAGCGCGCGGCCCGGCTATCGGCTGGCGACCCGGCCCGACTGGGCCGACGCGGCGACCGAAACGCCCGAGGCCGCGACGGCGGCGGTGCTTGACCACGCCGGGGCAAGCCGGGTCCGGGACGCGGTGGATGTGCGGATCATTGAAGGCCTCCGCAGTCGCTCCGGCCGCATCATCGACAGCCAGGCCCAGGTCGGCGGCTGGCCCGCGCTGGATGCGGGCCGGCCCTGGACCGACGGCGATGGAGATGGAATGCCGGATGACTGGGAACGCGCGCACGCGCTGGATCCGGCTGACCCCGCCGACGGTCGCGCGGACCGGAACGGGGACGGCTTCACCAATCTGGAAGACTGGCTGAACGCACTGGCGACCTAGCGCGCCAGCCAGCCGCCATCGACCGCCAGCACCGTACCGTGGACATAGGCCGAGGCGTCCGAGGCCAGGAAGACCGCGGCGCCGCCGAGGTCCGACGGATCGCCCCAGCGTCCCGCGGGAATGCGCGCAAGGATGTCGCGGTTGCGGCTCTCGTCGGCGCGCAGGGCCTCGGTGTTGTTGGTGGCGAAATAGCCCGGGGCGATGCCATTGACGTTGATGCCCTTGGACGCCCACTCGCAGGCCAGCAGCCGGGTCAGACCCGCGAGGCCGCTCTTTGACGCCGTGTAGGACGGCACGCGGATGCCGCCCTGGAAGCTGAGCATCGAGCAGATGTTGATGATCTTGCCGCCCCGGTTCGCGCCGACCCAGGTCCGCGCCACGGCCTGGCTGAGGAAGAAGGCCGTCTTCAGATTGGTGTCGATGACCGCGTCCCAGTCCTCTTCCGTGAAGTCGAGGCTGTCGTTGCGGCGGATGATGCCGGCGTTGTTGACCAGAATGTCGATCTTGCCGACGGCCGCCACGGCTTGCGCGACCACATCGGCGATCGGGGCGGTGGAGGACAGGTCCGCCGGAATGGCGTGCAGCGCGCGGCCCGCGGCCTGCACCCGTTGCGCCGTCTCGGTCGGGGCCGAGCGGCCCACGGCGATGATGTCCGCCCCCGCCTGCGCCAGTCCCACGGCGATGGCCTGCCCCAGACCGGTATTAGCGCCGGTGACGAGGGCCGTGCGGCCGGAAAGGTCAAACGGGTTCATGTCAGCAGGCCTCGCAAGGGATGAGCACATCACCGGTCAGAGGGAGGATGTCGCACGGATGCGTCCTGGCCGACATGCTTTCCCTCCCGACCTGATTGTGCGGATTGGCAATATAGGTAACCGGTGTCATAACCCGATGCAAACGGCTGCGAGGCTGGAGCCAAATGCTGCTCCGCCCATTGCCCTACCCCAAGGAACGCCATGAAAATCGCCCTGATCATCGAGAACAGCCAGGCCGCCAAGAGCGACATCGTCCACACGGCCCTGACGGCCGTGGCGGAGCCCCTGGGCCATGAAGTGTTCCACTACGGCATGTATACGCCCGAGGATAAGGCCTCGCTGACCTACGTCATGAACGGTCTGCTGACCGGCATCCTGCTGAACTCGGGCGCCGCCGATTTCGTCGTCACCGGCTGCGGCACGGGCACCGGTTCGATGCTGGCCGCCAACGCCATGCCGGGCGTCTTCTGCGGTCTGATCATCGATCCCACCGACGCCTTCCTGTTCGGCCAGATCAACGACGGCAATGCGATCGCCATGCCCTACGCCAAGGGCTTCGGCTGGGCGGCCGAGCTGAACCTGCAGGACGTCTATCGCAAGCTGTTCGAGGGCGAACGCGGCCTGGGCTACCCCAAGGAACGCGCCGAGATCATGCGCAAGAACCGGGGCATCCTGAAGGACCTGAAGGCCGTCACCTGCCACGACATGCTGACCGTCCTGAAGAATGTGGATCAGGACCTGCTGAAGGCCGCCGTCGCCGGCGAGCGTTTCCAGGACTACTTCTTCGCCAACGCCACGGACGAAGGCATCCGCGCCTACATCAAGGGTCTCGTTTAAGGCCCGCGCTCGAGACGGCCGGAGCGCCGAGCGCGCGCCGTCTCACACTGTCGGCGCCGCCGTCGATTCCCGCACGATCAACGACGGATCGACCACCGGCTGCACCAGCGTGGCCGGGTCCAGACCGCGCAGGCCGGCGGTCAGCTTCTCGGCGGCCATGCGGCCCATGTCCCGGATCGGCAGGCGGACCGTGGTCAGGTTGGGCCAGACGCGAGAGGCCATCGGCAGGTCATCGAAGCCGACGATCGACAGGTCGCGCGGCACGTCCAGACCCTTGTCGCGGGCGGCCTTCATGACGCCGATGGCCATTTCGTCATTGCCGGCGAAGATGGCGGTGGGCGGCTGGTCCATCGACAGCAGGCACCCGGCCGCTTCGACCCCGGATTCGAAGGTGTAGGCGCCCTTGCGCGTGTAGGCGTCGTCCAGCGTCAGGCCATGCTCGGCCAGCCCTTCGCGGAACCCCCTGCCCCGCTCGAACGAGGAACGGAAGGTGTCGGGGCCGGAGATGAAGGCAACCCGGGTGTGCCCCAGTTCGGCCAGGTGGCGCGCCGCCTGGGCGGCGCCGCGATGGTCATGGGTGACCACCATACAGGCCGGCTCGTCCAGCGACACGGAGGCGATGCGAACATAGGGGCAGTCGACCTCCTTCAGGATTTCGATCACCCGGTCGTCTTCCGACACTGACGGCGGCATGACCACGCCGAACAGTTTCTGGCGCACGACGAAGCCGCGCACGTCGTCGAGGAAGGTGTCGGAGGCGCGGTTGCAGGGGTGGACCACCAGCTCGAGGCCCGATCCCCGCACCCCGTCCAGCACGCCCTGCTGCATGTTCACGACGTAGTTGGGGCTGGGGTTGTCGTAGATCATCCCGACCAGGAAGGACCGCCGGAAGGCCAGTCCGCGCGCCTGCGGATCAGGGGTGAAGCCATGCTCGGCGATGACCGCCTCGACCCGTTTGCGCGTCTCCTCCTTCACGAAGGGGGAGTTGTTGATAACGCGCGACACCGTCTTCTTCGACACCTCCGCCAGGCGGGCGATGTCATTGATGGTGGCGGGCTTCCCGCCCGGTCGCCGGGTATCATTCACGCGATTGAGTCTCTCTGGTCGAACACCGTCCTTAGACTGAGCCGGTCGCCCTGTCAGCGTCAGGTATGGTTTCGTGAGGCCGGGCGGTCCAGCACGTCATCCCGCAGCGGCGTCATGAAGCGCAGATCCCAGTCGTCGGGGTTGAAGGGCTTGCGGGTCGCCTCGCGCACGGGCGGATAGCCGCCGACCTCGCGCTCATGGTCGATGATCTCGCCCCGTCCCTCGGCCACTTCGGCGACCAGAAGCACGTCGCGCATATCGCGATCCCACGGCCGGGTGCCCGCCTGCGACAGGACCGAGACCTGCACCTGTTCGGCGGGCATGGGGGTCAGCCCCTCCCACCAGACCGGCGGACGGCGGGTCTCAATGATGCGGGCCGGGGCGGTGGTGTAGCGGCCGAACATGCGGATGGGCTCGCCGACCTGATCCACGGCGATGTTGTCACGGCCGTAGTATTCCAGATCGCCCGCCCCGCCGATCATCAGGAAGGCCAGATGGTCGGTCGGAGTCGACGGACCGGCGCGCAGGACGTTGCCGATCGCGGTCATCTTGCCGACCTCATACGGGTGATCCAGCCACTCCTCGGGCGCCAGATTGTAGTGCAGGGCGCGCGGGCCCGGATTGTAGATCAGGTTGTTGACGATGACGCCGTGCACCCCGCCCTTGAACAGCGGGTTCCGCTCCTGATTGTGGGCGTACAGATTGCCGACGATCAGCAGGCCGGTGACGTTGTCGTGGATCAGCGACCCCTTGGAATGCTCGCCCTTGGCATGGGTCGAATAGGCCAGGCTCTCGGCGATCAGATTGTTCGAGAAGGTGATGTTGTGGCTGGTGCCCGCCCGCCACTCCTCGGGCGTCGAACCGGTGAAGCGGGGTCCGGAGGCGGACAGGTTCTCGTCCGTGCCCCATTCCAGACTGCAGTGATCGACGATGACGTTCCAGGCCGCCTGGGTGGAAATGCTGTCCTCGTCCCACCCGCTCATCCAGCCCTGTTCGGCCGAGCCGGGACGGACGCGGATGTGCTGGACGATCACATCGTGGCCGCCGATGTCGATGCCGCCCCGGATCAGGGTGACGCCCGGCGAAGGCGCGGTCTGGCCCGCAATGGTGATGAAGGGGTTGGTGATCTTCAGCGTCTTGCGGTTCAGGTCGATGACGCCGCCGACCTCGAACACCACGATGCGCGGACCGTCGGCCTCGATGGCTTCCCGCAGGGAGCCGGGCCCCTCGCTGTCGAGAGTCGTCACGCGAATGATGCGTCCGCCACGCCCGCCGGTGGTCTGCGCGGCCCAGCCCAGCGCGCCGGGGAAGGCCGGAAGCGCGGCTTCGGCCGCCGCGGCCACGGGGGTCTGGGCCCGCGACGGGACAGGGGTCGCGATCGGCAGCAACAGCGCGGCCGCGAGGGCGGCCAGACGGGCGAAGGTCATGTTTCCATCCTGTAGCCTGACCGACTGTGACCGCGGTCTTGAGCTGAAAGCGCCGCCGGAAGGGCGTCGCCGGATTCAAATTGACACCGGTTTCCTTCCTGCGCAATGTCCCGCCATAAAGGGGAGACGGCGTGAGCCACGCACACGATAATTCAAGCGGTTCGCCGATTGCGCGCGCCTTTACGCACGCCCGCCGAACCGCGACCGCCGTCGCGGCCTATCCGGGCGTGCAGCCGGATTCGCTGGACGTGGCCTATGCCGTTCAGGACGAGGCCATCGCCCTCTGGCCGGACCGCATCGCGGGCTGGAAATTAGGACGGGTGAACGCGCCTTGGGACGAACGCTTCGGCGCCGGACGGCTGGCCGGACCGATCTTCGCGAAGACCGTCCGGACGGCCGTTGAGGGCCAGCCGACCTCCTTCGGCGTGATCGAGGGCGGCTTCGCCGCCGTCGAGGCCGAATATGTGCTGGAACTGGCCGACACCGCGGTGGACCGCGACGGCTGGACCGCCGAAACCGCCGCCGATCTGGTCGGCCGGGTCTTTGTCGGCGTGGAGATCGCAGGCAGTCCGTTCGCGGAGATCAATGGTCACGGCCCCGCCGTCACCGCCTCCGACTTCGGCAACAACGCGGGCCTGATCCTGGGCGCGGAGATCAGCGACTGGCGCAACCGCCTGTCCGGCCTGACCTGCACCACCGCCATCGACGGCGAGATCGTCGGGACGGGAGGCGCGGCCTCCATCCCGAACGGCCCGCTCGACTCGCTGGCCTTCCTGCTGAACCTCCTGCATCGCCGCGGTCGTCGCCTTGAGGCCGGGCAGTTGATCTCGACCGGCGCCGCGACGGGGGTGCATCAGATCTTCGCCGGGTCATCGGCCGTCGCCGACTTCGGCCCGGACGGCCGGATCGCCTGCGTGGCCATCCCCGCCAGTGGAGCCGCCGCATGAGCCTGACCCGCCGCATTCTGGGCCTCGCCGGGATTTCCGGCCTGGGTCTCGCCGCCTGCGCGCCGCGCTCGACCGGCGGCCAGACCGTGCTGAACGCTGTCGACGTTCACCCCGCCGACTATCCGACGGTGCTGGCCGTCAAATGGATGGGCGAGGAGTTGGGCCGGCTGACGAACGGTCGCATCGGCATCCGCCAGTTTCCCGCCGGACAGCTGGGCACCGAGGACGACTCGATCGGCCTGACCCGGTTCAAGGCCATCGACATCTGCCGCGTCGCCGTGGCCGCCCTGAACAACGCCTTCCCCGAGACCCGTCTTCTGGCCCTGCCCTATGTCTATCGTGACGAGGCCCACGTCCGCGCGGTGGTCGACGGGCAGATCGGCACCGAGCTTCTGAATGTATTCGAGGGCCGCGACCTGATCGGTCTGGCCTATTACGACGCCGCGCCGCGCAGCTTCTACAACGTCCGCCATCCGGTGACCGAGCCGGGCCAGATGCGCGGGCTCAAGATGCGCGCGCCCCAGTCGGACATCTTCCTGGATTCCATCCGGGCGATGGGCGCCAATCCGACGCCGCTGACGTTCGGGGCCGTCTTCTCGTCGCTGCAGACCCATCTCATCGACGGCGCCGAGAACAACTGGCCAAGCTATCAGTCCAGCCGCCAGTTCGAGGTGGCCCGGTACTGGAGCGACACCCAGCACTCGTTCTCGCCCGACGCCCTGCTGATGTCGAAAGCCAGCTTTGAACAGTTGACGCCCGCCGATCGCGACCTGGTTCGCGACGTTGCGCGCCGGTCAGTCCAGGTGATGCGCATCGCGTGGGACAGGCGTCAGGCCGAGGCCCGCGCGACCGTTCTGGCCGCTGGCACACAGATCGCACAGGTCGACCGCGCAGCCTTCGCGGCCACCGTCCGGCCTGTGCTGGACAAGTATCTTTCCGAGCCGCGCCTGCGCGCGCTCCACGCACGTATCGCAGCGGTCGCCTGAACGACCGCGCAAAACCATCGGTGCTCAGGGAGGGGACCGAATGACTGAATCCCGAGGCGGTTTGACCCGCGCGCTCGACGGACTGTCCGTCGCCGTCATGGGGCTGGCGGGCATGGCGCTGGTCGCCATGGCCCTGATCCAGGCCTGGCAGGTCTTCGCCCGCTACGTATTGAATGACAGCCCTGGCTGGACCGAGCCGCTGGCCCTGCTGCTGATGAGCTTCGCCGTCATGTTCGGCGCCTCGGTCGCGGTACGGCGCGAGACCCATTTCGCCTTCCAGACCTTCCTCCACGCCCTGCCGGCACGGCCTCAGTGGGCCCTGAAGTCGATCTCGAGGCTGATCGCGGCGGCGGCGGGCGGCGCCCTGATGATTCTGGGCGGCACGTTGATGATCGACGAGTGGCCGGTGACCATGGCCGGCGCGCCCCTGCCCTCGGGCCTCAAGTTCGCCGGTCTTTGCGTCGGCGGCGCCCTGATCCTGCTGTTCTCCATCGAGCGGCTTCTGACCGGCGACTATCGCGCGCCCGAAACCACCGAGGCCGGGGACTGAACCATGGAGTATATCGTCCTCTTCGGCCTGCTGGCCGTCCTGCTGATGATCGGCGTGCCGGTCGCCTTTTCCCTGCTGGCCGCGACGCTCGCGACCGTGCTGTACCTGGCCCTGCCGCCGATCGTGGTGTTCCAGCAGATGGGGTCGGACATCACGTCCGTGGCCCTGCTGGCCATCCCCCTGTTCATCTTCACCGGCGAACTGATGATGAAGGGCGGCCTGTCCGACCGCATGATCGCGCTGGCCGGTTCGATGGTCGGGCACATCCGCGGCGGTTTGGGTCAGGTGACGGTGGTCGGCTCGACCCTGTTCGGCGGCGTCTCGGGCAGCGCCATCGCCGACGTCTCGGCCATCGGCGGCACCATGATCCCGCAGATGCAGAAGCGCGGCTATGACAGCGACTACGCCGTCAACGTCACCATCTCGGCGGCGTTGGTCGCCCTGCTGGTCCCGCCCTCGCACAACATGATCCTCTACTCGGCCTCGGCCGGGGGCGGGGTGTCGATCTCCGACCTGTTCGCGGCAGGCATCCTGCCGGCGGGCCTGCTGGCGATCTCGCTGATGATCGTCTCCTATGTGATGGCGCGTCGCCGCGGTTACACGGCCGAGCCCTTCCCCGGCTTCCGCATGGTCCTGACGCGCCTGGTCGCCGCCATCCCCGGCCTGCTGCTGGTGGGCCTCATCTTCGGCGGCATCCGGGCCGGCATCTTCACGGCCGTGGAGAGCGCCTCGATCGCCGTGGTCTACGCCACCGTCATCACCGGCATCGTTTACCGGCACATGACCTGGTCGGCCTTCAAGGCCGCCTGCACGGGCGCGGCCCGAACCTCGGGCGCAGTGCTGTTCATCATCGGTTGCGCCGGCGCGTTCGGATGGCTGATGGCCTATCTGCAGGTCCCCTCGATGATGGTCGGCCTGCTCCAGACCCTGACCGACAACCCGATCCTGATCCTGCTGCTGATCAACATCATCCTGCTGGTGCTCGGCACCTTCATGGACATGGCGCCGCTGATCATCATCTGCACCCCGATCTTCCTGCCGGTGGCCAAGGCCTATGGCGTGGACCCGGTCCAGTTCGGCGTCATCCTGCTACTCAACTGCGGCATCGGCCTGATCACCCCCCCCGTGGGATCCGTCCTGTTCGTCGGCAGCGCCATCGCCAAGGTGCCGATGACGCACAGCCTGCGCTCGATCTGGCCCTTCTATCTGGCTTGCACCGCGGTGCTGATGCTGGTCACCTTCGTGCCGGCGCTTTCGCTGTGGCTCCCTTCGCTGTTGAAATAGATGACCGACCTCAAGGGTCTGAAACCCGCCGAAGACTGCCGTTGGGACTGCGTCGCCCTGGGCGAGGTCATGCTGCGCCTCGATCCGGGCGAGGGCCGCATCCGCACCGCCCGGTCGTTCCAGGTGTGGGAGGGCGGCGGCGAGTACAATGTGGCGCGCGGTCTGAGGAAGACCTTCGGCCTGCGGACCTCGGTCGTCACCGCCCTGCCCCGCACCGAGACAGGGGCCCTGATCGAGGACCTGATCCTGCAGGGCGGCGTGGATACGTCCCACATCCTGTGGCGCGACGCGGACGGCGTGGGCCGCAACACCCGGGTTGGCCTGAATTTCACCGAGCGCGGCTTCGGCCCACGCGGGGCGCTGGGCTGCTCGGACCGGGCCAATTCCTCGGCCTCGCAGATCCGGCCGGACGAGGTGGACTGGGACCGGCTGTTCGGGACCGAGGGCGTGCGCTGGCTGCACACCGGCGGCATCTTCGCCGCCCTGTCCGAAGCCACCGCCGAGACGACCCTGGCCGCGATCCGCGCCGCGAAACGACACGGCGTGGTGGTTAGCCATGACCTCAATTACCGCGCCAGCCTGTGGTCCAGCCATCCCGACCCGAACGCCGCGCGCCGCGTGAACCGCGAGATCGCGGGGCTGGTCGATGTGCTGGTGGGCGATGAGTACGCCTATGCCTCCTGCCTCGGCATCGAGACAGGGCACGTCCGCACCGATCCGGCCGACAGCCGGCCGTTCGACGCGCTGGTGACGCGTCTCTCGCCAGAACTGCCGAATGTGCAGGTCTTCGCCGCCACCCTGCGCGACCCGGTCTCGGCCTCGGTCAACCGTTGGGGCGGGGTGCTGTGGATCGACGGCGAGCGCCACGCCAAGCCGGTGACGGAGGTCGCCGTCCTGGACCGTGTCGGCGGCGGCGACGGCTTCGTCTCGGGACTGGCGTTCGCCTTCCTGTCGGGGCTCGGCGCACAGGCGGCGGTCGATTACGGCGTGGCTCACGGCGCCCTCGCCATGACCACCCCCGGCGACAATGCGATGACCTCGCTGGCCGAGGTGAAGGGTCTGGTCGAGGGCCGGGGCGCCGCCGCCGTCAGATAGCTAGCGCAACGCCGAAATCCGGTCCACGCTCCCGTCCAACAGAGTCCGGGGAGGGACCGCATGACCGACACCGTCGCCGAAGAGCGCACCGTCGACCGCAGCGACAAGCTGGTGATCCTGGCCTCGTCGGTCGGGACGGTGATCGAGTGGTACGACTTCTATCTGTACGGCTCGTTGGCGGCGATCATCACAGCCCAGTTCTTCTCCGGCGTGAACGAGACCACCGGCTTCATCTTCGCCCTGATGGCCTTCGCCGCCGGGTTCGCCGTGCGGCCGTTCGGAGCGATCGTCTTCGGGCGAATGGGCGACCTGTGGGGGCGCAAGAACACCTTCCTGGTGACCATGCTGCTGATGGGGCTGTCGACCTTCGTGGTCGGACTGCTGCCCAGCTACGCGATGATCGGGGTGGCGGCGCCGGTCATTCTGGTTCTGATGCGGTTGGTGCAGGGGCTGGCGCTGGGTGGCGAGTACGGCGGCGCGGCCACCTATGTCGCGGAACACGCCCCGCCCGGAAAGCGCGGCTTCTACACCAGCTTCATCCAGATCACCGCGACGGCGGGCCTGATGCTGAGCCTGCTGGTCATCCTGGGCGTGCGCTCGGTGATCGGCGAGGAGGCGTTCAAGGAGTGGGGCTGGCGCATCCCCTTCCTCGTCTCGATCCTGCTGCTGGGCGTGTCGTTGTGGATCCGGCTGAAGCTGGCCGAGAGCCCGGCGTTCAAGCGGATGAAGGCCGAGGGCAAGGGGTCGGCCACGCCGCTGAAGGACAGTTTCGGCAAATGGCCGAACCTGAAGCTGGTGCTGCTGGCCCTGTTCGGCCTCGCCGCCGGTCAGGCGGTGGTCTGGTACACCGGCCAGTTCTACGCCCTCTTCTTCCTGGAGAAGACGCTGAAGGTCGAACCGGCGCTGGCCAATGTGCTGATCGCGATCTCGCTGGCGCTGGCGACGCCCTTCTTCGTCTTCTGGGGCTGGCTATCGGACAAGGTGGGGCGCAA
This sequence comes from Brevundimonas sp. AVps31, assembly GCF_058681355.1. Taxonomy (NCBI): domain Bacteria; kingdom Pseudomonadati; phylum Pseudomonadota; class Alphaproteobacteria; order Caulobacterales; family Caulobacteraceae; genus Brevundimonas; species Brevundimonas sp. AVps31. The sequence continues at coordinate 638,136 of NZ_CM178736.1, forward strand.
GCCGATCATCCTGACCGGCTGCCTGCTGGCGGCCCTGACCTATTTCCCGCTGTTCCACGCCCTGACCGGCGCGGCCAATCCGCAACTGCCGGCGGCGACGGCAAGCGCGCCGGTCACCGTGGTCGCCGACCCGGCCGACTGCGTCTTCCAGTTCGATCCCGTCGGCAAGACCGTCTTCGACAGCTCCTGCGACATGGCCAAGAGCTATCTGGCGAAGGCGGGGGTCACCTATCAGACCACCGTCGCCCCGGCGGGGACCGTCGCCGAGGTGCGCATCGGCGACGCCGTTGTGCCGGGCCTGGCCGATCCCTCGGGCAAGGCGGATTGGGACAAGGGTCTGGGCGCCGCCCTGACCGCCGCCGGCTATCCGGCCAAGGCCGACAGCGCGCTGGTGAACAAGCCGCTGGTGGTGGGCATCCTGTTCCTGCTCGTCTTCTATGTGACCATGGTCTACGGGCCGATCGCGGCGGCGCTGGTCGAGATGTTCCCTACGCGGGTGCGCTACACCTCCATGTCCCTGCCCTATCATAACGGCAACGGATGGTTCGGCGGCTTCCTGCCCACGACGGCCTTCGCCATGGTCGCCGCCACGGGCAATATCTACTACGGCCTCTGGTATCCGATCGCCGTGGCCCTGCTGACGGTGGTGGTCGGCGGCCTGCTGATCAAGGATCGCAAGGACGTGGACATCCATGAGTGATCTCGGGGCCTTCCTGACCGGGTCCACGGCCGGGTTCCTGCTGCCCCTGTTCCTGCATTTCGGCTGGGTCGTGGGCCTCTATGCGGCCCTGACCGTGGCCCGTCTCGTGGTGGTGAAACGCGGGCAGGCGGCGAAGAATGACTTCGCGCGCGCCGACGGTGATCCGCCCCTGTCCGCCCGCCTGCAGCGCAATCTGGCCAACCAGTTCGAAGCCCCGCCCTTCGTCTGGATCGCCGCCTTCCTGCTCATGCTGACAGCGAACCTGACGGTCTGGGACATCGCGGCGGCCTGGGTCTTCCTGATCGGCCGGATCGTCCACACCCTCGTGCAGTGCACCGGCGACAACGTGGCCCTGCGCGGTCAGGTTTTTGTGATCAACTTTCTCGGCCTGCTCTGGCTGATGGGCCACGCCTTCCTCGCCGTCATGGGCATCGCCTTACCGGGCATGCACTGAGCGCTCTTTCACGCACGTTCGTGAGGGTCGGGGTGTCCCGTTTTGTCAGTGCGGGATGGACCGGGCTTGCGGCTTGATGTTCGGTGGGCCCGTTCGCGGCTCGACCCGGGAACGGGGCCTGTGGCCTGAACAGAAGATGGAGTGAGGATAGCCGTGACCGAAGGCCCTGATCTGTACCCCGTCCCCTCCGAATGGGCGCAGCGCGCCCGCATGACGGCGCACGGCTTTGACACCGCCCGGGTCGCCGCCCGCGAGACGCCAGACGCCTTCTGGGCGGAACAGGCCCGGCGCATCGACTGGATGAACCCGCCGTCGCTGGTGAAGGATGTCTCGTTCAGCAAGGCCGACTTCCGGATCCGCTGGTTCGCCGACGGCATCCTGAATGTCGCCTGGAACTGCCTGGACCGGCATCTGGCCGAGCGGGGCGACGAGACCGCGATCATTTGGGAGGGCGACGAGCCGACGCAGTCTGGCCGTCTGACCTACCGTGAACTGCACGCCGAGGTCTGCCGGATGGCCAATGTCCTGAAGGACATCGGCGTCATCAAGGGCGACCGCGTCACCCTGTATCTGCCGATGATTCCCGCCGCCGCCGTGGCCATGCTGGCCTGCGCCCGCATCGGGGCCATTCACTCGGTCGTCTTCGGCGGCTTCTCGCCCGACAGTCTGGCGGGCCGGATCGAGGATTGCGGCTCCAAGGTCGTGATCACCACCGACGAGGGCGTGCGCGGCGGCAAGCGCATCCCGCTGAAGGCCAATGTCGACGCTGCCCTTCAAAAGGTGGAGGTCAGCAAGGTGCTGGTCATTCGCCACACCGGCGCGGACGTGCCGATCGTGGCCGGCCGCGACGTCCGCTACGAAGAGGCCAAAACCAGGGTCGCCGACGACTGCCCCTGCGAGCCGATGAACGCCGAGGATCCGCTGTTCATCCTCTACACCTCGGGTTCGACCGGAAAGCCCAAGGGCGTGCTGCACACCACCGGCGGCTATCTGTTCTGGGCGGCGTGGACGCACGAACTGGTGTTCGACTACCGCCCCGGCGAGGTCTTCTGGTGCACGGCGGACGTGGGCTGGGTCACGGGCCACAGCTATTGCGTCTATGGCCCGCTGGCCAATGGCGCGACGACCCTGATGTTCGAGGGCGTGCCCAACTATCCCGACAGCAGCCGCTTCTGGCAGGTCGTGGACAAGCACCAGGTCGAAATCTTCTACACCGCGCCCACCGCGCTGCGGGCGCTGATGCGCGAGGGCGACGGCCCGGTGAAGGCGACCAGCCGCTCCTCGCTGCGGCTGCTGGGGTCGGTCGGCGAGCCGATCAATCCCGAGGCCTGGCGCTGGTATCATGAGGTCGTCGGTGACGGCCGCTGCCCGATCGTCGATACCTGGTGGCAGACCGAAACCGGCGGGATCCTGGTCTCGCCCCTGCCCGGCGCGACCGACCTGAAGCCCGGCTCGGCGACCAAACCCCTGCCCGGGATCGAACTGCAACTGGTCGATGCCGAAGGCGCCGTGCTGGAGGGCGCGACCTCGGGCAATCTGGTCATCACCGACAGCTGGCCGGGCCAGATGCGTACGGTCTGGGGCGATCACCAGCGCTTCTTCGACACCTATTTCAGCGGCTATCCGGGCAAGTATTTCACCGGCGACGGCTGCCGTCGCGACGCCGACGGCGACTACTGGATCACCGGCCGGGTGGACGACGTGATCAACGTTTCCGGCCACCGGATGGGCACCGCCGAGGTCGAGAGCGCACTGGTCCTGCATGACGACGTGGCGGAGGCGGCGGTGGTCGGCTTCCCGCACGATATCAAGGGCCAGGGCATCTACGCCTACGTCACCCTGAACCGGGGGGTCGAGCCGCACGAGGACCTGCGCCGGGCGCTGATCGCCCATGTCCGCAAGGAAATCGGTCCCATCGCCGCGCCCGACGTGATCCAGTGGGCGCCGGGCCTGCCCAAGACCCGCTCCGGCAAGATCATGCGGCGCATCCTGAGGAAAATCGCCGAGAACGAGGTCGGCGCGCTGGGCGACACATCGACGCTGGCCGATCCTTCGGTGGTGGAGGATCTGGTGCGGAACCGGGCCGGGGCCTGATCAGAAACCGGCAATTCCCGGCCTGCGGCTTCGCTGGCCATTGTCACAAATCCCGCCTAGGACAGGCCGCAGGTCGAGGGATCGCCGCCGGAGACGGTGCGTTACCCTGACCGCAACGCCCGACACGGGGGAGCCCGGGCGACGCGTTTCGCGTCCGCGCGCCTCCGGTCGATACCTGTCTGGAAGGCCTGATGACGAAGAAGACCGCGCTGATTACCGGCATCACGGGCCAGGATGGCTCCTATCTGGCGGAGCTGCTGCTCGAGAAGGGCTATGACGTCCACGGCATCAAACGCCGGTCGTCGATGTTCAATACCGACCGGGTCGACCACATCTATCAGGACCTGCACGACGCGGATGTGCGCTTCCAGATGCATTTCGGCGACCTGACGGACACCTCCAACCTGGTGCGGATCATCCAGGAGGTTCAGCCGGACGAGATCTACAACCTCGGCGCCCAGAGCCATGTGGCGGTCAGTTTCGAGACCCCGGAATACACCGCCGACGTGGACGCCCTGGGCACCCTGCGTTTGCTGGAGGCGATCCGCCTGCTGAAGCTGGAGAAGAAAACCAAGTTCTATCAGGCGTCCACGTCCGAGCTATATGGACTGGTGCAGGAGCCGATCCAGTCGGAAACCACGCCCTTCTATCCCCGCAGCCCCTATGCGGTGTCGAAGATGTTCGCCTACTGGATGTGCGTAAACTACCGCGAGGCCTACGGAATCTTCGCCTGCAACGGCATCCTGTTCAATCACGAGAGCGAGCGACGCGGCGAGACCTTCGTCACCCGCAAGATCACCCGCGGTCTGGGCGAAATCGCCCAAGGCCTGAGCGACTGTCTCTACCTCGGCAATATGGACGCCCTGCGCGACTGGGGCCACGCCAAGGACTATGTCCGCATGCAGTGGATGATGCTGCAGCAGGATGAGCCCGACGACTACGTCATCGCCACCGGCAAACAATACAGCGTGCGCCAGTTCGTCGAGGTCTCGGCGGCCCGCATCGGCGTGACCCTGCGCTGGGAAGGCAAGGGCGTGGAGGAGGTCGGCATCGTCGAGGCCGTTGATCCGGCCCATGCCGTGACCCGCTGCCCGGCCATCAAGGAAGGCCAGACGATCGTCCGCGTCGACCCGCGCTATTTCCGCCCGACCGAAGTCGAGACCCTGCTGGGCGATCCGTCCAAGGCCAAGTCCAAGCTGGGCTGGGTGCCGGAGATCACCTTCGAGGAGATGGTCGACGAGATGATGGAGGCCGACCTGCTGGCGGCCCGCAAGACGGTTCTGCTCAAGAACGCGGACTGGAGCTGAGCCCCTTGGATCCCTTCGTTCGCCTGGATCAGACGGCCCGCCGTCGCGAGGACAATCGCGGCTGGCTGGAGGTGTTGTACGAGAGCGAGGCCATGGTGCTGAAACGCTCCTTCTCGAGGAAGGGCGTGTTCCGAGGCCTGCACGTTCAACTGGCCCCCTCGCCCCAGACCAAGGTCATCCGCGTGGTCGAGGGCGCCATCGTCGACGTGGTCGTGTCGATGGACGATCCGACGCGCGACCTGAAGACCACGACCCTGACCCCCGCCGACGGCTGGGTGCGGATCGACGCGGAATACGCCCACGGCTTTTACGCGCTGGAAGACACCCTCTTTGAGTATGTCTGCGACGGCGGGTACGATGAGGCTTCGGAAGAGGCGTTCTCGATCGCCGACCGTCTGCCCGCCCTGCTGGGTGTGGAGACCGTGATCCTTTCGGACAAGGACCGCGCGGCGCCGCCGCTGCCGGCGCCCGGAGCAGAGTGATGACCAAGCTTTCCCTGATCACCGCCAGCTACAACAGCGCGCGCACCATCGCCGACACCCTGCGCTCGGTGAACGCCCAGACCTATACCGAGTTCGAATACCTGATCGTGGACGGGGGCTCGAAGGACGAGACGATGGAGATCGTCGCGCGCGAAGGACAGCGGGTCACCTCGGCGATCTCGGAGCCCGACAAGGGCATCTACGACGCCTATAACAAGGGGCTGTCGCGGGCGACGGGCGAGGTCATCGGGTTCATCAACTCCGACGATTATTACTGCACGCCCGAGGCGCTGGCCGAAGTGATGGCGGCGTTCGAGGCGGACCCGGAACTGGAAGCCGTGCACGGCGATCTGGTCTATGTCGATCCGGTCGATACGGGGAAGATCGAGCGGCACTGGAAGTCGCGGCCGGCGACGGTCGAGAACCTGCGTCGCGGCTTCATCCCGGCCCATCCGACCCTGTTCCTGCGCCGCAGCGTCTACGACAAGGTCGGCGGTTTCGACACGGCCTATCGACTGGCGGCCGACTACGACTTCATGCTGCGCACCTTCTATGTGGCGCGGGTGAAGTCGCTCTACATCCCCAGCATCTGGGTTCGGATGCGCTCGGGCGGCGCGACGGGCGGCTCGACCGCCAGCATCATCCGCCAGAATGACGAAATCCGCGCCAGCCAGCAGGCTCATGGTTTGAACTATCCCAAGGCCCTCTTCTTCGCCCACAAGGTGGTGGATCGATCCGTCCAGCGCGCCCGCGCCGCCTTCGTGAAGGCGCCGGACATCGCCGGGACCGGCGGCAAATGATCGACGGCAAGCGCGTTCTCGCGATCGTTCCGGCGCGTGCGGGCTCGAAGGGCCTGCCGGGCAAGAACATCCGGCCGCTGGCGGGCAAGCCCCTGCTGGCCTGGCCGATCGCGGCCGCGCGCGCCTCGGCCCACGTCGACCGGGTCATCATCTCGACCGACGATCAGGGTTTCGCCGACATCGCCGTCGCGCACGGCGCCGACGCTCCCTTCCTGCGTCCGGCCGAGCTGGCCGGCGACACCGCGCCGTCCATCGACTTCATCCTGCATGCGGTGGACACGCTGGCCCGGGCCGGGGACCTCTACGACTACGTCGTCCTGCTGGAGCCGACTTCGCCCCTGACCGAGGGCGCGGACGTGGACGCGGCGCTGGAACAACTGGTCGCCGCCGACGCGGACGCCATCGTCGGCGTGTCGAAGCTGGAGGCCACCCATCCCGCCTTCGCCGTGCGCAAGGACGACCAGGGCGCCATCACCCCCTACGCCTCCGCCACCTTCGGTGAGATGCCGCGCCGGCAGGATATCGAGCCCCTGTTCTCGCTGGACGGCACGCTCTACGCCTCGACCGTCGAGGCCCTGCGCCGGGAACGGGGCTTCTGTCACACCCGGACGCTCGGCTATGAGAGCGCGCGCCACAAGGCGCACGAGGTCGACGACCTGGTGGACTTCATCTGCATCGAGGCGATCGCCTCGAACCTTGATACGATCCTTGAAGAAGAAAGCCGGACCTCCCCCTCCGGCACGGAATGACCATGCGCAAATGTACCCGTTGCCTGACCCCCGAGACCGTCGACACCATCACCTATGATGACGAGGGCGTGTGCTCGGTCTGTCGGCAGGTCGAGTTCAAGCAGGACAAGATCGACTGGGACGACCGCCAGCGCCAGCTGGACGAGATCGTGGCCGCCCACAAGGGCAAGGGCCTGTACGACTGCATCGTCCCCTATTCGGGCGGCAAGGACTCGGTCTTCCAGCTCTACTACATCATCAAGGTGCTGAAGCTTAAGCCGCTGGTGGTCCGCTACAACCACTGGGGCTACCGGCCGCTGGTCGAGGACAACAACACCTCGGTCTTCAAGCAGCTGGGCTGCGACGTGATCGAGTTCACGCCCAATTTCCACGTCGTGCGCGAACTGATGCTGGAGAGCTTCAAGCGCCGCGGCGACTTCTGCTGGCACTGCCACACCGGGATCTATTCCGGCGTCATGCACATGGCCGTCCGCTTCGAGGTCCCGCTGCTGTTCTGGGGCGAGAGCACGGCCGAGTACCACAGCTGGTACACCTTCGAGGAGATGGAGGAGGTCGACGAGAAGCGCTTCAACCGCCTGATGAACCAGGGGATCACGGCGGACGATATGTACGAATTCCTTCAGGGGCGCGTGGAGCGCCGGGACCTGTGGATGTTCGACTATCCGAAGCGCAAGGACCTGATCAAACTCAAGGTCCAGTCGATCTGCCTGGGCAACTACATCGAGTGGGACACCAAGGCCAACGTCGAGCTGATCAAGAAGGAACTGGACTGGAAGGGGCAGGCCGTCGAGGGCGTGCCGCCCGAATACGACTACGAGAAGATCGAGTGCACCTTCCAGGGCATGCGCGACTGGTCGAAATACGTGAAGCGCGGCTACGGTCGGGCCAACCACCTGCTGTCGATCGACATCCGCAACGGTCGCAAGACCCGCGAAGAGGCGCTGGAGATCGAGGCCAAATACGACGGCAAGCGCCCGGCCTCGATGGACTGGTTCCTGCAGCACCTGCAGATCAGCGAGGACGAGTTCTACGACATCCTCGCCCCGCATCAGGTCCACCCGTGGAAGTTCGACCGCAAGAACCTGGAGACCGGCGACGTCATGCCGGACTTCGAGAAATGGGACCGCACCGACCTGAGCGCGCTCAAGGTCGGGCCGACGAAGACCACGACGGAATAGGGAGCGCGCGCCGATGACCATCGCCATCATCGACTACGGCATGGGCAACGTCCGCTCGCTGATGAACGCCTTCGAATACATCGGCGAGGACGCGGTGGTGACCGCCGACTTCGATGAGCTGGAAGCGGCGGACCGACTGGTCCTGCCCGGCGTCGGCGCCTTCGGCGACGCCATGGCCGCCATCGACGCCAAGGCCCTGCGCCCGGTGCTGAACCGGCTGGCGCTGGAGGTGAAGAAGCCGGTTCTCGGCGTCTGCCTGGGCATGCAGCTGTTCGCGAGAAAGAGCTTCGAGCACGGCGAGCATGACGGCCTCGGCTGGCTGGACGCCGAGATCCGCCCGCTGGAGGTGCAGCGCCCGGCCAAGGTGCCGCATGTCGGCTGGAACGCGGTCTCCTTCGCCGCGGACGAATGGCTGTTCAAGGGCCTGCCGTCAGGCGAGAGCGACTATTATTTCGTCCACTCCTTCCACATGGTCTGCGCCGATCCGTCGGATGTGGCCGGGACCTGCGACCACGGCGGCCCCTTCACCGCGGCGGTGCGGCGGGGCAATCTGGTCGCGGCCCAGTTCCATCCGGAGAAGAGCCAGGACAACGGACTGCAGCTTCTGCAGAACTGGCTGGCGCACGAATTCTGATGCTGAAAAAACGGATCATCCCCAAATTCCTGATCCGCGGCGGGCGGCTGGTGAAGATGCGCCGGTTCCACGACGATCAGCGCGAAGCCGGCAACCCGGTCTCGACCGCCAAGGTCTATGACAGCTACGGCGTGGACGAGCTGATCTTCGTCGACGTGGACGCCACCAATGAGGGCCGGGTGGTCACCGGCAACATCATCGAGCGGGTGGCCGAGGAGGTCTTCGTGCCCCTGACCGTCGGCGGCGGCGTGACCACTTTCGAACAGATCGAGGCCCTGCTGAAGAGCGGCGCCGACAAGGTCAGCATCAACTCCGCCGCCATCGAGAACCCGGACTTCATCACCCAGGCCGCCAGCCGGTTCGGCGACCAGTGCATCGTGGTCTCCATCGACTACAAGGCGGACGAATTCGGCCGGAAGCGGGTCTATGGCCGCGGCGGCACGACGGAGACCAGCCACGACCCCGTCGAGTTCGCCCAACGCATGCAGGACCTGCACGCCGGCGAAATCCTGATGTCGTCCATCGACCGCGACGGGATGATGAACGGCTATGATCTGGAGCTGATCTCGGACCTGTCGAACAAACTGTCGATCCCCCTGATCGCCTCATCGGGCGCGGGCAGTCTGGACGACTGCAAATCGGCGCTGGACGCGGGCGCCTCGGCCATCACCATCTCGTCGATGTTCATCTTCACCGATCACAGCCCGATCAAGGTGCGCACCTATCTGGCCACCAACGGCGTCTACGTCCGCAACCAGAAGGGCAGCCGATCCTGATGGGGCTCACGGGGGCACAGGCGCTGGCGACAAAGGCGGTCGACGCCGCCTTGCGCAATATCGGCGCCGAGCTCCCGTTCTACATCGTGCTGGCGATCGCTCTTCTGGCCGTGATCTTGGCCGAACTGGCCCAGCGACGAAACCTCTGGGCGCGCTACACCTCGCGCAATGTCCGGACCGACATTTTGTACGCCGCGTTGGAGCTGAGTCATCTTGAGGCCCTGCTGATCCTCGCTCCGGTAGCCGCTGGCCTGAACGGCGCCATGGCCAACAGCCTGCCGGGGTTGCGGCTGGACGTAATCACGGACGCGCCCCTGTGGCTCAAACTGGCCGTCACCCTCGTGATCGGCGATTTCATCAACTACTGGATACACCGCTGGAAGCACGCCTGGCCGGTGTTGTGGCAGTTCCACAAGGTGCATCATTCGCAAACGGAGTTGAACGTCTTCACGCGCTTTCGCTTCCCGCTGCTGGATCGGTTGCTCGACATGGTCATGCTGTTTCCCTTGGGCGTTCTCACCGGGTCGGCGACCGTCCCTCTGGCGCTCTATCTGTTCATGGTGCTGCGGTCCTGTCTGGAGCATTCGGGACAGAACTGGACCTATGGCCCATTGGGTTGGGTGATCGTCTCGCCCAGTTTTCACGGCACCCATCATTCCCGTGCGCCTCAACACATAAACCGCAATTTCGCGGGCGCTTTCGCCATTTGGGATCACCTCTTCGGCACCTACGCACCACGCGGTGAAAAGCCGCTGAGTTACGGCCTGCACCACGAGCAGATTCCCCAGACGTTCCTGTACGGCCAGATCGCGCCAGTTCATGGCCTGTGGAAGCTGGTGGGCCGACGGCCCGCGGGCGATGCGAAATGAGCGGGCTGACCGATCTGCGGCCCTCGCATGTCCTCGCCGATCCGGCGGGCAGCGCGATGGTCGTGATCGACAGCCTCGTGCGCAATATCAGTGCTGAAGGGTGGTTTTACGCCCAGTTCGCCCTGGCCGTGATCTTCGGCCTGACCCTCGACATGATCCGCCGCCGCAACCTGCCGAACCGCTATTTCTCCAAGAGCGTGCGGGTGGACATGGTCTACGCTGCACTCGAGTTTCTGCATGTCGTCCAGTTCGCCATCCTTCTGCCGGTCACCTTGCTGGTGACGCGCGGGCTGCAGACCTGGGCGCCGTGGCTGGAAATCAGGATTCTGGCAGACCTGCCGACCTGGGCGCAGCTGCTGATCCTGTTCCTGTTCACCGACCTGTGCGTCTACGGGTGGCACCGGCTGCAGCACGAGAACCGGATCGTCTGGCAGTTCCACAAGACGCATCATTCGCAGATCCATCTGAACGTCCTGACGACCTATCGCGCGACCGTCTTCGACAGGCTGTTCGCCCTCGCGGTGCTGGCGATCCCGGCGGCGATGTTGAAGGTGGACGCGACCCTGCCCCTCGCCATCGCGGGGATACTGCAGTTTCACCAGCTCCTCATCCATTCCGACAGCGGCTGGTCCTTCGGCCCGCTGGACCGGGTGTTTGTCTCGCCGTCCTTTCATGAAGTGCACCACTCCTCGCTGGAGCCGCATCTCGACAAGAACTATGGCGGCGTGCTGTCGGTCTGGGACCACCTGTTCGGCACCTGGGCCCCGCGTGGAGAGCGCGAACTGGAGTACGGTCTGGTCGGCGAACGCCTGCCCGAAGCCTGGATAAAGCAGCAGTTCACGCCCTGGGTCGGGCTGTGGCGACTGGCGCGCGACCGCGCCGCGAGGCCCGCATCGGAGAAGACAGCATGAGCCTGCGGGTCCGTTCCAGCCTGGATGCGCGCGGCCTGGCCGCCTATGCCGCCAATCAGTTGAACGCCCTGTTCCCTGATCCTGACGTCGTCGAGGCCGACGATCTGATGTCCGCCGTCACCGTCGCCCTGACCCGGCTGGAGCACTGCTTCAGCCACGTGGGCAACAAATACTTCTTCGACGGCGAGACGGCGGTGTTCAGCCACCTGCACGGCGACCAGTACGCCATGTGGCTGTACCTGCTGGGCAATGAACTGTTCCGTCAGGGCGGCCCGGCGACGACCTGCTCCAAGCTGTTCCTGCTGAACAAGTCGCTGCACGGCGTCGACGCCTTTTACGAGGTCGAGCTGCCGTCGGTCTTCCTGCTGGTTCACCCGCTGGCGACGGTGCTGGGGCGCGGGACCTACAGCGACTTCTTCGTCGCCTACCAACGCTGCGGCGTGGGGTCGAACAACGATGTCTATCCGACCTTCGGCCAGCATGTGACCCTGCGGCCGGGCAGCGCCGTTCTGGGCGCCTGCACTATCGGGGATCATTGCCAGATCGCGACGGAATCGCTGGTGCTTGACCGCGACCTGCCCGACCATACGCTGTACATAGGCGGCCCCAAGACCGCGACCTTGAAGCGCCAGGACAAGCCCTATCCGCTGTGGCGGGTTTGAGGATCCCAACTCGATGACGACCGAGCCGAAGAGCAATACCGAAGCCGATTTCGCCGCCCTGCGCGCGCGCCTGCACAAGGCGATCCCCGGCGGCGCCCACACCTATTCGCGCGGCGACGACCAGTTCCCTTCCATCGCCCCGCCGGTGCTGAGCAAGGGCAAGGGCGCCTATGTATGGGACACCCACGGCAACCGCTATCTCGACTACGGCATGGCGCTGCGGGCGGTGACCATCGGCTATGCCGACGAGCGGGTGAACGCCGCGGCGATTCGCCAGATCGAGAACGGCGTGAACCTGACCCGCGCCACCGAGATCGAACTGGAGGCCGCGGAGCTGATCTGCGACCTCATCCCCTGCGCGGAGATGGTGAAGTTCGGCAAGAACGGCTCCAACGTCACCACCGCGGCGGTGAAGATCGCCCGGTCCTACACCGGCCGCCGCTACGTCTGCGTGCCGCGCCAGCATCCCTTCTTCTCGTTCGACGACTGGTTCATCGGCGTGACCGCGATCAAGCGCGGCACGCTTGAGGATCAGGCGGCGACCACACTGGTCTTCGACTACAACGACATCGGTTCGCTGAAGGCCCTGTTCGACCAGTATCCGGACCAGATCGCGGCGGTGATGCTGGAGCCGTCGACGCACATCACGCCGTGCGGCGCCTGCCCCAATCAGGCCGACTGGCCGTCGACGCCCTGCCGCGCCTGCCCCAATACGACGGGCAATTTCCTGCAGCAGGTCAAGGCGCTGGCCCACGCCAACGGCGCGCTGTTCATTCTGGACGAGATGATCACCGGCTTCCGCTGGCACCTGAAGGGCGCTTCGGCCTTCTTCGGCGTGGAGCCGGATCTGGCCACCTACGGCAAGGCGATGGCCAATGGCTTCTCGCTGGCCGCCGTGGTCGGCAAGCGCGAGTTCATGGAGGTCGGCTCGATCGACAAGCCCGGGATGGAGCGCACCTTCCTGCTGTCCTCGACCCACGGCGCGGAGATGCCGGCGCTGGGCGCCTTCGTCGAGGCGACCCGGATCAACGCGGCCGAGGACGTGCCCGGCCACCTGTGGGCCTATGGCGCGAAGCTGAAGGCGGGGCTGGCCGAGGTCGCGGGCCGTCACGGCGTGCAGGATCATATATTCATGGAAGGCCCGGCGATCGCGCTGAACTATGTGACCCGCGACGCCTCGGGCGCGCCGTCCCTGCCGATGCGCACCCTGTTCTCGCAGGAGATGCTGAAGCGCGGCGTGATGATGCCCTGGCTGGCCATTTCGCAGGCGCATGGCGAGACCGAACTGGCGATGACGCTGGACGCCTTCGACGGCGCGCTGGCGGTCTACAGACAGGCGCTGGACTCCGGCGTCGAGACGCGGCTGAACGGTCCGGCGATCAAGCCGGTGTTCCGGACCCACAACTGATGACCGACGCTCCCGCCTTCGCGTCCACGCGGCTGGACGGCCAGGTCGCCCTCGTCACCGGCGGGGCGGGGATCCTTGGCCAGCTCTTCTGCCGGGCCCTGGCCGAAGCGGGTGCGCAGGTGGCCGTCGTCGACCTGTTCGAGGAGGCCGCCGTCGACGCCGCCGCCGCGATCGGCGGCGCCTGCGCGGGCTTCGGCTGTGACGTGTCGGATCCGGACTCGGTGCAGGCGGCGGTGGACGCGGTGATGGCCCGGTTCGGGCGGATCGACGTGCTGGTCAACAACGCGGCCACCAAGACCGCGGACGTGCGCGCCTTCTTCGAACCGTTCGAGACCTACAGCCTGGACGTCTGGCGCGAGGTGATGAGCGTCAACATCGACGGCATGTTCCTGATGGCCCAGGCTGTTGGCAAGGAGATGCTGAAGGCCGGTCGCGGCGGGCGGGTGATCCAGACGGCCTCCATCTACGGCCTCGTCGGACCCGACAGCCGCATCTACGAGGGTTCGGACTATCTGGGCGGGCCGATCAATACGCCGGCGGTCTATTCCGCATCGAAAGCCGCCGTCGTGGGCCTGACCAGATGGCTTGCGACCCACTGGGCCGACAAGGGCATCCGGGTGAACTGCCTCGTTCCCGGCGGCGTCTCCAGCGGCCAGAACTCCGTGTTCGGAGACAACTACGCCGCCCGGGTGCCGATGGGCCGGATGGCGAAAGGCGAGGAGATGTGCCCGCCCCTGCTGTTCCTCGCCAGCGAGGCGTCATCCTATGTGACCGGTCAGGTGCTGGCCGTTGACGGCGGCTGGACCGCCTGGTGACCCCCCAGCGCAGGCGCGACCTGTTTCTGGTCGGGGTGAAGCTGGTCGACGTGGGCGCGCGCGCGGCCTTCGTCCTGACCGCCACCTACGGCCTGCAGATCGCGCAGGCGGGCCGGTTTGGCCTGATCGCGACCCTGGTCGGCCTGTTCGCCTTCGCCTTCAACTTCGAGCGCCACATCGACATCCAGCGTCGGTCGGCCGGCGAGGATCACGGCGTTTTCGACCGCTATGTCGTGCAGGCCCTGAAATTCTTCGCCTTCAACTGGGCGATCATGGTCCCGCTCTTCGTACTGGCGGTGCTGCTGTGGACCCACGCGAGCGTGCTGATCCTTCTGCTGGCGGTGATCGTGGTGGTCGCCGAGCAGCTGTCAAACCAGGCCTATCAGTACGCCCTGATCAACCACCGCTACTATCCCATGCTGGTGGTGGTGGCGGCCAAGAACAGCCTGCTGGCGGGGGTGGTGCTGTACCGCGCCCTGTTCGCCCGCGACGGCTTCGACCTGCTGTTCGTCATGCAGCTGTGGGCGGTCGGGGCGGTGCTTTGCACCCTCGGGCTGGCGGTGATGTTCGCCCGGTTGAACGCGGCGGCCAGGAAGACCGAGCCCTTCCATTTCGGGGTCGATATCCTGGGCCAGCACAGGGCGTCGCTGACCCATTTCCTGATCGGCCTGATCGCCATCCTGATCCTGCAGTTCGACCGGCTGGCGGTCGGCGGCCTGATGAGCTTCGAGCAGACAGGCCAATATTTCCGACACACCCTGCTGGTGTCGTTCGCTTACCAGGCCTTCAACATCGCCTCGTTCAACCGGATCACCCCGGCCATCTTCGCCGAGGCCAAGACGCAGGGGGTCCCGCACCTGCGCGCCCGGGTGCTGCGCGAATATCTGAAGACCCTGATCGGCGTGCCGCTGCTGCTGCTCCTGGCCTGGGGCGCAGACCGGCTGACAGCCGGGGTCTGGTCGGAGCGGTTCCACCTCAGCCTGGCCCTGATGGCCCTGCTGCTGCTGGGCTTCGTCCTGCGGGCGGCGGCGGACTTCCACGCCCTGATCCTGAACGCGCGCCATGACGAACGGCACATCCTCGCCGCGCAAGGCGCAGCCTTTGCGGTGGGGGCCGTCCTGCTGGTGTTCCTGACGTGGCGGTTCGGGGTATATGGCGCCGCTTTCGCCACCATCGCCACCTCGGCCCTCTACCTTGTGCTGGTCAGCCGGGCCGTCCGAAGACTGCAGCCATGACCACCGCCCTGATCTACGCCATCCATCGAACCCACGACTGGTGGACCTGTGTCGGCGCCCATCTGGGCTTCGACAAGGTGACGGTGCTGACCGACCGTCGCGATCAGGGCGACGCCTCGATCACCGATGCCTACTACGCCGCCTATCGCAGCCGGTACGCCGCGCGCGACACCGCCTCGTCGCTGCTCGGCGCCGCCGAGGTGGTGGACGTCATCGCCCGCTGCCGGGTGCTGCGCTGGCTGCCGATCCGCAAGGCGTCAGCGATGGCGCTGGCCATGGCCGACGCCATGGCGGCCCAGTTGGACGCCGTCCGGCCCGACTATGTGATCAGCTTCCCGATCGACAACTACAATCAGGATGTGCTGGCCCGCCTCGCCCGCAAGCGCGGCCTGCCCTATTTCGAAGTGACGGCCAGCGCCCTGCCCGGCATGTGCATGCTGATGCACCGGGGCAGGCTGATCACGGCCCAGGCCGAAGCGGACCCGGCGGCGGTCGAGGCCCGCATCCGCGAGATCGCCGACCCGCTGTTCACCCCCGCCTATGTGCAGGGACAGGCGGCCTACACCTCCGCGCGCTTCCTGAAGACGCTGGCCTATTTCCGTATGCGCGCCGTCTTCTTCCAGCTGTACGCCTGGGCCCGGCGAGACCGGCTGAACACCCACTATCTCGACGCCCAGCCCTGGCTCGGCCACAAGGCGAAATGGTCGGACGTGCGCGTGACCGGCATGGTCGAGCCTGACTGGGAAGCCAAGGTCGAGGCCTTCCCGAAGGCGAAGCGCGTCCTCTACGGGCTCCAGCTCTTCCCCGAAGCCGCCATCGACTACTGGATCGACGACCTCGATCTGGTCCGGCACGAGGATGCGCTGGTCGAGATCGCGCGCGGCCTGACCGCCGCCGGCTATCAGATCATCGTCAAGGACCACCCGCTGCAGTTCGGCTTTCGCCAGACCCAGCTTCTGGAACGGCTGAAAGCCTTTCCGAACGTGGTCATCGTTCCCTATGAAGTCAGCGGCAACGCCTTGCTGGCGCGCTGCGGCGTCAATGTGACCGCGACCGGGACCCTTGGCCTGCAGGCCGGGCTGCTGGGCAACATCTCGATCACGGGCGAAGCCTATTACGTCACCGCGGACGATTTCGTGGTGCTCCGCACCGCCGAAGACCTGAAGACCTTGCCGCAAGCCCTGGCCGAACGCGCGCCGCCGACCTCCCTGCACGACCGTCAGGCGCGCATCATCGCCAACCTGCTGCAAGGCAGCTTCGACGCCGACTTCTTCTCGTTCAAGGATTTCGACCCGGCCAACCCGGACCCGGCGACCGCCGAGCTGGGCCGTCGGCTGGGCCAGCAACTGCGCCTGCTGGGCCCCGAGGGCGAGGACTGGCACGGGCGCCGGATGCCACGGGGCGGCGGCAGTCATGATGGCTCGCCACTGAACTGAAACGCTCGCGATGCTTTCCGGCTTGGCCTCGACGCGAAAGAGAGGCATTTGAAATCACGAAACTCCCCCGCCGTACCGACAGGAGCCCAGGTGCAAGATATCCTCGAAAAGATCGCACCCTATCCCAGCCTCCATGCCGTCGTGGTCGAAGTGCTGCGCGTCTGGCCGGAGCACCGCCGCTATTGCGAGCAGCGTTTCCGCGATGACGAGGACGCCTTCCTGCAACGGACAGAAGAGTTCGCGACCCTGGCCCTGACCAATGTCGGCGATCAGCTGTCGCGCTACGTCGAGGACTATCGCTGGATGTGCGAGCGCTTCCTGGAGGAGGAAATCTTCTTCCAGCGCGAGGGCCGCTATCGCCTGTCGACGTTCAAGGAGGCCTATGACGAGGTCTACAGCGACATCGACTACATGTCGAAATACGTCCGCGGCATCCTGATTTCGCAGATCATCTGGGACCCGCACGCGAAGGCGTTCGACGCTTTCCGGGAGGAGTTCCTGCCGTCCCTGCCCGAGGGCTCCAGCTATCTGGAAGTCGGCCCCGGCCACGGCTTCTTCCTGTATTTCGCCTCGCAGCGCGCCAACATCGCCCGCCTCGAGGCGTGGGATGTCAGCCAGGCCAGCATCCAGGAAACCAAGGCGGCGCTCGGTCATCTGGGCGTCACCCGCGAGATTTCGATCATTGAGCAGGATGTGCTCAAGGCGCCCAGCCGCCATGAGGAGTTCGACGGCGCCGTGATCTCGGAAGTGCTGGAGCATCTCGAGCGCCCCGACCTGGCCCTGCAGAGCCTGCGGGCGGCGCTGAAGCCCGGCGGCCGCATCTTCATCAACGCCCCCATCAACAGCCCGGCGCCGGACCACATCTACCTGTGGAGCACGACCGAGGAATTCGCCGCCTTCGTCGAGGCGCAAGGATTCAAAATCGAGGTCGCCCACTACCTGCCGGTGACGGGCTACACCCTTGAGCGGGCGAAGAAGCACAACGTCAGCATCTCCTGCATCGTCATCGCTTCGCGCACCTGACACGCGGTCACCGGGTCCGGATTGCTTGACCTTCCGGGCCCGCTTTGGCTAGGTGACCATCGATTTCGTTCCGCAGATCGGAGCCGTTCGGACGCCGTGATTTGGCGGATACGAAATGGCATTGAGGATCCGCCCATGTCCGCTTCAGGCTATCTCGACGTCGAGCCCCGGGCGGGCGTCGAACCCGTGTCCGCCATCGGCTGGACCCCGGCCCTGATCGATTATGAGCGCCATGCCGCCTATGGCGAGCTGATCGCCCGCCCCTCGCTGAAGACCCGGCTGGAAGCCAACGCCATCTTCGCCGTCAGCATGGCCAAGCTGCTGTTCAAGCGCCTGATCAAATACGAGTTCATCCCGTTCGACGTGCGCACCGACAGGTCGCTGGGCGGACGGCTGAAGTTCGCCGGCGCGGCCCTGCGCAACATGGCGCGGGGCGACGATCGCGCCCGGCGCCAGAGCGCCGCCGCCAAGGGCGGCGCAGGCCGTCTGGCCGACCACGGCATCCACGTCGTGACCATGCCGACCGACCGGTTCGAGGCGCTGGAAACCGTCGCTTCGGACGAGTTCGCGCGGCTGGCCGCGCGCCGGGGGAAGTCGAACGGTCAGCGCGGGTTCGAGGAATCGCGCGGCCAGGCCAGCCGGAAAGCCCAGAGCGACCTCTACGACATCGTCGAGACCACCCTGCGCGAGGCCGGCGTCCTGGATGTCGCCTCCGCCTATCTCGGTCGCCCCGCCACCCTGGTGGACGTGAATCCGCAGATCAACGACGTCACCGACACCTTCTGGCGCGACATCTTCCCGGACGCGGAACTGACCACCCTTCCGCCGACGGCCTACTGCCACCGCGATGCTTCGGGCGGCGACCTGAAGGCCATCTTCTACATGAGCGATGTGGACGACCGCGCCGGTCCGTTCAGCTACGTCGTCGGCTCGAACCGGATGACCATCAGTCGTCTGGACGACCTGATCTGCGAAGCCAATGACTCGAACGGTCTGGCCGGCACCACCCCGGAAGCCCGTGCCCGTTTCGCCGCCCTGCCGAAAAAGCTTCGCCAGAAGGGCGCCTTCGGCAACGACCTGACGCCCGATTCTCCCCTCGGCCGCGAAATCGGTCAGGGTCTGTGGAAGGTCACGGCGGGCAAGGGCTCCATCGTCCTGTTCGACACCAAGGGAATCCATCGCGGCGGCATGGTCGAGCACGGCGAACGCCGGGTCATCACCTGCGTGATCGGATGACGGCGCGCATCGCTACGCGGCAAAAGGCAGACGCATGAAGTTCCATCCCGCCGTGCTGATGCTGTTCTCGTGGCTCAGCGCCTACGCGATCTTCTTCATTCTGCCGTTCCGGCTCGAATCCCGGGTGATGACGCCTTACGGCTTCCTCATCACGGCGATCTTCCTGGCGACCTTCTGCGTGGCCTCCCTGGCCGCCTCGCGGCCGATGGAGCAGCGTCCCTGGAAGCCCAACGTCGTCGTCAACTTCCGCCGCGCGGACCAGGTGCTGATGATCGCCTGCCTGATCGCGGTCGGCGCCTTCCTGATCGATACCTCGGACAGCAATGTCTTCGATCTGGCGGCCTCCTACGCCGCCCGCTCGGGCCGGGCCAGCGACCTGCTGCAGGGCGCCCAGTCGGACAGTTCGATCTGGTTCCAGATCGGCTTCCTCTTCTACCCGGCCGGTTACATCTATCTGACGCGTGAGATCGGCTTCAAGCGCCGGCCCGAGCTGTGGCGGATCGCCGTCTTCGGCATGGCGCCGTCCATCCTCGCCGCCCTGTCGATGGGCGGTCGCGGTCCGATGTTCTTCGCGGTCGTCTACGCCGTCCTGGCCTATTTCCTGCGCCAGCAGGTCTTCCCGATGCCGAAGCGCAAGCGGCGCCGGCGTCTCGGCGCCGCTCACCACCGGTCCCTGCCCGCAGCGGCCCCGGGGACCTACAGCACGCTTCGCACGCAGCCCAAACGCAACCTGGTCTTCCGGTTTGGAACGGGCTCGAAGCTGGCCATGGGCCTCGCCGCCTGTGGGGCCATGATGTATTTCGTGCTGGTCTTCATCGCGCGCGCCGAGGGCGCCGGCGGCGTCGAGGCCGCGCTGGGCGACGTGGGCCTGAACTGGGGCGTCAGCTTCAACGGCCATTTCGCGAACCTGTTCTATTCCACGCTGGGCGGCGAAGGCACCTACATGGTCTTCGTCTTCTCCTGGTACTGGATCCAGGGCATCGTCATGTCGAACCAGATTTTCACCGACTATGACGGTCCCATGCTGCTGGGGACCTACGGGGTCGATCTGGTCTCGGCCCTGATGCGCCGCCTTAACGGCGCCTTCGTCGCGGACGGCTTCTCGACCCTGCTGAGGATGAACGTCTACGGGTTCGTGCCCTCGGCCTTCGGCTCGCTGTACGTCGACCTGAAGTTCATCGGCCTGATCCCCGTCGCGCTGTGGGGCTATCTGACCGGTCTGGTGTACCGCAAGATCAAGGGCGGCGTGGATCCGCGCTACATGCTGCTGGCGCCGTTCGTCAGTCTGGGCATCGTGATGAGCCTGAACAACACGCCCATCGGCCTCTCCAACGGACTGATGCTGCACGTCTGGCTTCTGGTGGCCTTCTTCCTGGCCAAGCCCCGCCTCGTCGGTGCCCGGGCTTCCGCGCCGGCGGGGCGCGCCGGCCCCGTCGTCAGCGCGTCGATCGCAGGGCCGGCGACGCCGCCAGATCCTGCGCCAGCCGCGCGCTGAGCACAGGCCACAGCCGGGGTTCGGTGTGGCCGGAATCGAAGAAATTCTCGTCCGCGTCGAAGGCCCGCAGCGAGATGAAATCGACCGACGGGTCGCCTGCGTACGGCGTCAGCAGGGCCTGAACGCCTGACTGGTAGGAGCCGTCCGCCACCGGCACCCCGGCGCGGTGCCAGCCCGGCAGGGGCAGATCGACGATCACCACCGCATCGCCGTGCGCCCGGATCATGGCGATGAGCGCGGCCATCCGGCGGAACTCGTCCGCCGGCAGGGTGCGATCGCCGCCCGCCTCGGCCAGACGCTGGGCCAGCAAGGCCTGCTGAACGCCGAGCGGCACGGTGACGGCGTCGAGGTCGCGCTGCTCGCCGATATGTTTGACCCATCGGGCCAGGGGGTCGCCGCCGCGGAAGCGATCGACCACGGACTTGATGAGCGGCAGCCGCGGGTTGGCGAAGATGGCGGTGAAGCTCCGGCGGGGCAGGCTGGCGGCTACGGCCTGGGGTCGCATCACCGCGTTCAGCACCTCATCCGCCATTTCCGGCTCGTGCGTCCGCAATGCGCCGTTCTCGCGCGCATAGAGACCGCCCCGCATCGCTTCCGTCGCCAGCGGATTGTCGACGCCCTGCGGGAAGCTTTTCGGCACGAACTGAAGATAGGTCAGGGCGAAGACGAAGACCGTCCGGCCCGATCCCGGTCGGCGCTCCTGATAGTAGAGGTCGACCGCATCGCCGAGCTCGCTGACGGCGGCGCCGCTCAGGGCCGCATTGGCCACCTGCCAGCCGGGCAGGCGGGGCTGCATCAGCTCGGGGCGGAAGGGATCGCGCGCGGTCGAGGCGCCCAGCACGACCACCCGGTCGCCCGGTTCCTCGAACGCGCGCTTGTTGAGCACGAAATAGCGGGCCTCGTTTACCCAGCCCCGCTGGGTCGTGTTCGCCAGCTGCGTATCGAAGTGAACGGGGCGCCACGGCAGGGAGAGCCCTGACGCAAGGATCAACGCGCCGTATCCGACGAGTGCGCAGACAACCGAGACGACGAGCCATTTCCAGAAGTGGGTCACGTCAGAACGCCTGATAAACGAAGTCGGAGGAGGAGTTCAGCAGGGGCACGGCGAAGACCAGAAGCAGCATCAATCCCGCCAGCACCAGCACGCGCACCACGGTCGCCCGACCGGCCCGCGCCCAGACGCCGTCGATCCTCGGCCACAGCCGGGTCAGCACGAGGATCGGCATGGCGAAGGCGACCGACATGACCACCAGCGTCAGTCCGAAGGCCAGCGCTCCGCCCGCGCCCAGCAAGGCGCCGATGCCGGGCACGGCGATCCAGAACGGCGTCAGGCTGAGCGACACCCAGGCCAGGGTCAGTCCCCGCGACGCCCACAGATAGGCGGGGCGCTTCGTCAGCGCCTGATACGGCTTCTTGCCCAGCCGCCGGGTCATCTCGACCTGATACAGCTTGTTCAGCGAGATGCCGGTCCCCAGCAGCACGCCGGTCAGCAGGTATTCCCACGACGATCCGTGCCAGAAGCCCAGCACCACAAAGGTGATGAACAGGGCCAGCACGCCAAGATAGGGCATGGCCTTCACCGAGGTGATCCGGCCCATCATCAGCTTCAGCAGCGGGTTGAAGAAATAGACCCGGAACCACTCCGACAGGGTGATGTGCCAGCGCGACCAGAAGTCCTGGAAATTGGTCGCCATGAAGGGGCGGTTGAAATTCTCGGGCAGGACGATCCCGAACAGCCGACCGACCGCGATGGCCATGTCGGTGTAGCCGGAGAAGTTCGCGTAGAGGAACAGCAGGTACAGCCCCGCCGCGAAGGCGTAGAGGCCGGCGATCATGACCCATGGGCCGCCCGCCGCCACCGCCGCATCCAGCCGCCCGGCGAACATCCCCTGCACCATCAGGATCAGTTCACCGACGACCGCCACCTTGGCGAATCCGGTCAGGAAACGGCGCAGGGTTCGCCAAGCGTCGTCGGCGTCCATGCCCGCAGGCTGGTCCAGATCCCGCTCGAACCTCTCGTAGCGATTGATCGGTCCGGACAGGAAGGCCGGGAAGAAGAACAGATAGGCCAGATAGCGCGGGAAAGACGGTCGCCCCTGCGCCCCGTCCCCGACCTCGAGCACCAGATGAAGCAGGCGGAACAGGATGTAGGACAGCCCCACCACGGCGTATTCGAACGGCACGGGCGGCACGGCGGCGACGAACGGATACCGTTTCAGCCAGATGAAGACCGCCACCAGCACCAGTACGCTCAGCGACACCGCATGGCCGACCTTGCGCCGCTCGACCAGCATCAGCGCGCCATAGCCGGCCAGCACGAAGGCGATGAGCGGGACCGCCGCCAGCGGGGAGGCGATGAAGCTGGCCGCGAAAACGGCGTTCAGGACGATCAGGAAATTGGTCCGCCACGCCCCGCGCAACGGCTGCGCCAGCAGGGCGGCGATCAGCACGAAACCCAGGAAGGCCTCAGAGGTGAACTGCATCTCTCTCCCCCGTACGCCCGCTAGGCCTGCGCGGCGGCTGGGCGCACGATCTGCATGGGCAGGGCCGTCTCGGCCACGTCCGCGAGCGTCAGGCGCCAGACCGTCTCACCCCCGTCCGTCTCGTCGATCTTTTCGAAGCCCAGTTTTTCGTAGTGCTTCGCGACCATCATGTTCTTCTCGCTGGGAATGAAGCGACCGATGAGGCCCTTCGCCCCCGCCGCCTTCGCTTCCCGCGCCAACTCGGCCAGCACGGCCTCATCGACGCGGCGGCCCAGCACCCGGCAACTCATCAGCCAGGTGTCGATCTCCCAATCCTCGGCGCCGCGCTCCGCGATCACCACCGAGATCATGCCGTTGTCGCCGAACACGTCGGCCAGCCGCACCTGAAGGGTGAAGCGGGCCGGATCGGCCTCGGCCTCCGCCACCTGCGCCTCGGTATAGCGGCGGGTGGTCAGGTTGAACTGGTTGGACTTGTTGATCAGTTGCGAGATGCGCGATCGGCCGACCGCATCGAACGGCTGGAACGTGGCCACCATCTCCAGCGAGGCGTGATAGGCGTCCAGCGACCCCGCACTGCCCTGGAGCTGAAGCCGTTTGGCGTTCTCCTTGTAGAAGCCCGAGCGTTTGCGGTCGTCGTCCGAGAAGGCCACCGCCTCGAAATAGCCGCCCGCGTTCAGCGCCCGCGCATAAAGGGCGGCGTCCGCGGGAAGTTCGGGCACGGCGATCTCGGGATGGGCGCCGCGCACCTGATGCCGTTCGGCGGGATTGTCATCAAGGAAGACCAGCGCGTCGCGGCCCAGCGTCAGGGCGTCGGCGATCGTCGCCAGATTGGTCGCCTTGTCGATCCAGTTAGCCTGGAAGACCGCGATATGGTCCTCCTTCAGCAGCATGTCGGCATGCTCGCGGAACGGCAGGCGCGCCGCCGCATCCTCGTTCTTGGACGACACGGCCAGCACCACGCCCCGCCCGTGCAGGTCCAGGGCCGCGCGCTGCACCGACAGGTGCGCCTCGCCGAGGCCCGAGCCCTGGCCGATGGCGATGCCCTCCAGACCGTCGTCGCCGATGATCCCGCCCCAGACGGTGTTGTCGAGGTCCAGCACCAGCGTCTTGCGGCTCTTGCCGCGCACCGCCGCGATCACCCGCGCCACGTGCTCGGCATAGACGGGCGCGAACTCCTGCGCGAAGGGCAGCTTGCCGATGTTGCGCATGACCGGGTCATGCCAGGCGTCGAGGCCGAGCGTCTCGGCCAGACCGGCGATATCGACCAGAAGTTCGTCATCGGGCAGGCTGTCGGCCAGTCGCCGGTTCAGTTGATCCACCAGCCAGCGATGGGTGCCGGGAAGCCGGAAATCATAGCTGCCGAACAGGGTCTCGGGCAGGCGCGGCGCGGTCTGCCAGATCAGCGCCGCCTTCGTGTTGGCGCGCAAACCCTGACGGATCAGATCGAACTGGGCCAGCACGCCGTTCAGCGTCGCCTCGGCGCGCTCACTGTCGCCCGGCGTGCCCGCCAACGGCAGGCCGTGCACGTCCACGGCGATCAGGATGGCGTCGAGGTCGGCGGTCGCCAGCAGCGAGTCCGGGTCCAGCGCCTCCTGCACGATCTGGCCGAAGGGCGCCTCGACGACCTCCATCGCCAGCCCGTAGCGCAGGGCCGTGGCCTCCAGCGCGGGGGCCACCAGCGAGGTGGTCGAGTTGCTCAGCAGGCCCAGCCGGAAGGCGCCCAGCGGCCTGAGCGACCGCCCGTCCTGCCGCGCCTTGCGCAGGGCCTTGGCCAGACGGTTCAGCCCGTTGATGTCCAGCGCATGGTTGGCCAGCAGCTTCAGCTCGGGCGCCAGTGCGCCCTCGCCCGCCTGCGCGGCCTTCAGCCGGTCGGCGAAATCCGCCGGCTTCGGCGGAAGCCAGAACAGGTTGCCGCGATCACTCATTCTGTGTCCGTTCGAGGCCGGATCAGGCGGCCTGTTTGGTCTGGATCAGGGCGACCAGATCCCCGACCTTCTTCAACCCACCGAGTTCGACGGTCGAGAAGCGCACGCCGAACGCCTTCTCCACCGACAGCATCAGCCGGATGTGGCTCAGGCTGTCCCATTCCTCGACTTCATCGGCGGTCGTTTCAGCGGTCGGGGTCAGGTCTTCGTCATCGAAGACGTCGCGAAAAATCTCGGTCAGCTTCGCGTAAATTGCGGTGTCGGACATGGTCTAGGCATCCAGGGAGAGTTCAGCGAGACAGTTCCTGATCGAATGCCTCGTTTCGAACCTCAGGCCAACCCTGTAGGAGGAAAACCCGAGTGTTTCTCCATGAGGAGGGGGACGGATGACCATTCTCGTCACCGGCGCGACCGGCTTTCTGGGCCGGGCCGTCGTCGATCATCTGATCGCAAGAGCCCGCGCCGTTCGCGCCGCCGTGCGCACAGACGCCGGCCCCGGCGCAGTCGCCGTCGGCGATCTGTCCGTCGACACCGACTGGAGCGTGGCCCTGACCGGGATCGACACCGTCGTCCACTGCGCCGCCCGCGCGCACGTGATGCGCGAGACGTCCGACGACCCGCTGGCCCTGTTCCGGGCGGTGAACACCGAGGCCACTGCAGCCCTGGCCCGGCAGGCCGTGGCGGCGGGCGTGCGACGGTTCGTCTTCATTTCCAGCATCGGTGTGAACGGGGCCGCGACCGACGGCGTCCCGTTCCGCCACGATGATCCCCCGCGCCCCCATTCGCCCTACGCCCTGTCCAAGCATGAGGCCGAACTGGCGCTTCACGCCATCGCCGCCGGGACGGGGCTGGAGGTCGTGGTCATCCGCCCGCCCCTGATCACCGGGCCGGACCCGAAGGGCAATCTGGCGACGCTGAACAGGGTGATCGCCAAGGGGCTGCCCCTGCCCTTCGGTCTGGTGACGAGGAACCGGCGCGATCTGGTGTCCCGCGACACCTTGTGCCGTCTGATCGACATGGTGATCGATCATCCGGCCGCAGCGGGCCAGACCTTCCTCGTCAGCGACGGCGCGCCGCTCTCGACCCGCGCGTTGCTGGAGCGCATGGCGGCCGCCCAGGGCCGGTCAATCACACTGCTGCCCGTGCCGCCGGCCTTCCTCAGCCTGCCGCTGAGACTGCTGGGCAAGGGCGCGATGGCGTCCCAGTTGTTCGGCGACCTGGAGGTCGAGATCGCCCATACCCGCGAGACACTGGGCTGGGCGCCCTGACCCCGGTCCTTCGACCACAGGCTTTTCGCAATCTGCGGCTACCTGCGCCGTCCGGCTTGAGCTAGACCGGGCCGGTATCCGGGAGGAGCCTTTTGAGCGTCTTCATCATCGCCGAAGCCGGCGTGAATCATAATGGCGACGCCGATCGCGCGCTGGCCATGGTCGACGCCGCCAGGGCGGCGGGCGCCGACGCGGTCAAGTTCCAGACCTTCTCGGCCGACAAGCTGGCCGCGCCCGGCGCGGAGAAGGCCGACTACCAGAAGCGCGAGACCGGCGAGGGCGACCAGCACGCGATGCTGAAGGCCTTGGAGATGTCGGAGGACCTGCATCACCGCCTGATCACCCGCTGCGCCGAGGTCGGCATCGAGTTCATGTCGACGCCCTTCGACGAGGAGGCGGCCGATTTCCTCGTCGGCTCGGGGATGAAGCGGATCAAGGTCCCCTCCGGCGAGATCGTGAACCACCCCTTCCTGCGCCATCTGGCGGCGCTGGACCGGCCGCTGATCGTCTCGACCGGCATGGCCACGATGGAGGAGATCACCGACGCCGTCGCTGTCATCGCCGAGACCCGCGCGAAGCATGACCTGACCGCGCCGCTGGATGAGGTGCTGACCATCCTGCACTGCACCTCCAACTATCCGGCCGCCCCGTCCGATGTGAACCTGCGCGCCATGGGGACCATCGCCGAGGTCACCGGCCTGCCCATCGGCTATTCCGACCACACCCTCGGCCTCGCCGTCTCGACCGCCGCCGTGGCGCTGGGCGCGACGGTGATCGAGAAGCATTTCACGCTCGACATCACCCTGCCCGGCCCCGACCACCGCGCCTCCCTGACGGTCGGGCAACTGACCGATCTGGTGGGCCAGATCCGCGACGTCGAGGCCGCGCTGGGCTCTCCCGTCAAGGCCCCGACGGCGGCCGAAATCCCCGTCCGCGCGGTGGCGCGCCGGTCAGTCATGGCCCGCACCGCCCTGACCGCCGGCCATGTGCTGACCGAGGCTGACCTCATCCTGCTGCGTCCCGCCACGGGCATCGCGCCGCGCTTCTTCCACACCCTGCCGGGCCGCGCCCTGCAGGATGACGTCGAGGCGGGCCAGCCCCTGACCTGGGACCTGCTGTCGGGCGAGGCCATGGTCTGACCATGCGGCGCATCTGCTACATCAGCGGCACCCGCGCCGACTTCGGCCTGATGCGATCGACGCTGTTGATCCTGCGCGACCATCTGGAGCTTGACCTGTCGGTGATCGTCACCGGCATGCACCTGTCGCAGGCCTATGGGCATACCGCCGACGAGATCGAGGCCGCGGGGCTGCGTATCGCCGCCCGCGTCCCCGTACCGCTGGAGCCCGCGACCGGCTCCACCATGGCCCGCAACCTGGGAACCATGGTCACGGCCTTCACCGATGCGCTGGAGAGCGAGCGGCCCGATGTGGTCCTGCTGCTGGGCGACCGGGGCGAGATGCTGGCCGGCGCGCTGGCGGCGATCCACCTGAACATTCCCGTCGCGCACATCCACGGCGGCGAGCGATCCGGCACGGTTGACGAGCCCGTGCGTCACGCCATCTCCAAACTCAGCCACCTGCATTTCACCGCCACGCGGGAAGCGGCCGAGCGGCTGGTCCGGATGGGCGAGACCCCGGCCAATGTCCATGTCACCGGCGCACCGGGCCTCGATGGTCTGGCCGACGCCGAACTGCCCGACCTGACCGAGGTCACGCGCCTTCACGGCCTGGACCCGGAGCGGCCCTTCGCCCTGATGGTCTATCACCCGGTGCTGCAGGAGGCCGCGACCGCCGCCGACGACACCCGCCGCATCCTGAGGGGGCTGACCGACGCAGGCCTGCAGGTGCTGGCCCTGATGCCAAACGCCGACGCGGGCAGCGACGGCGTCCGCGCGGTCCTGACCGAGGCGAAAGGCACGCCCGACATCACCGTGCGCACCCATCTGGCCCGCCCCGCCTTCATCGCCGCAATGGCCCACGCTGATCTGATGATCGGCAATTCCAGCGCCGGAATCATCGAGGCCGCCAGCTTCGGCACCCCGGTGCTGAACGTCGGCCCGCGTCAGAACCTGAGGGAGCGCAACGCCAACGTCCGCGACATCGCCGCGAACAGCGAAGCGCTGGCCGCCGGGATCGCGGACCTGATGTCCACCGGACGGCTTGCGCCCGCCAACGTCTACGGCGACGGTCAGGCCGGGCCGCGCATCGCCCGTCTGCTGGCCTCCGTCCCGCTGGACGGGGCCCTGATGATGAAGGTCAACGGGTACTGAGATGATCCATCTGATCGGCGCCGGCGGGCATGCGAAGGTGGTGCTGGACGCCCTGCTGGAAGGCGGGGCGGTCCTGTCCGGGGTCGCCGCCCGCGCCGACGCCCCCGCTCCGGACCTGCTGGGCCTGCCGGTCACCACCCCGTCCGTGGCGCAATCGTTGGCAGGCCTGTCCTTCCATGTCGCCATCGGCGCCAATGCGGTGCGCGAACGCCTGTCCGCGGAGGCTGTCGCCGTCGGCGGAGCGGCCCTGACCGTGGTTCATCCGGCGGCGTCCGTGTCCCGTTTCGCCTCGGTGGCGGAGGGCGCCTTCATCGCCGCCTCGGCTGTCATTGGGCCCACGGCCGTGGTGGGACGCGGGGTGATCGTCAATCACGGCGCGGTGGTGGATCATGACTGCGTCGTCGGCGATTTCAGCCATATCGCCCCCAACGCCAGCCTCGGCGGCGGCGTCACCGTCGGCGCGCGCTGCCTGATCGGCGCGGGCGCCGTGGTCCTGCCCTTCGTGGCGATCGGCGACGACGTGACCATCGGCGCCGGCGCGGTCGTGACCCGCGACGTGGCCGCCCATCAGACCTGGACCGGCGTCCCCGCCGTCCCGAAAGCCTCCTGAATGACCACCGAAGTCGACTCCTTCAGCGCCCCCCGGACCGCCACGATCCGCGACGCCATGGCCACCATCAACGCTTCCGGCATGCAGATGCTGCTGCTGGTCGACGCGGACGGACGCTTCCAGCGCACCGTCACCGACGGCGACCTGCGCCGCCTGCTGCTGGCCGGGTCGGAGATGGGCGATACGCTGGACGCCCTGCCCGACCTCGTCTCCGTCACCGCGCCGGAAGAGGTCACGCGCAAGGCGGCGCTGGGTCTGATGGATGCCCACGAGATCAACCACCTGCCGCTGATCGACGGCGAGGGCCGGGTCGTCCGGGTGCTGAACCGCCGCGACATCGGCGCGCCGATCCTGCTGTCGACCCCGCACATGGGCGAGGCCGAACTGCATTTCGTGGAAGAGGCCTTCCGCACCAACTGGATCGCGCCGCTGGGGCCCAATGTGGACGCCTTCGAACGCGAGATCGCGGCGCTGGCCGGGGTCAAGCACGCCGCCGCCCTGTCGTCGGGCACGGCCGCCATCCATCTGGCCGTCCGGATGCTGGGGGTGAAGCCGGGCGACAAGGTCTTCTGCTCGACCCTGACGTTCGCGGCCTCGGCCAACCCCATCGTCTACGAGGGCGGCGAGCCTGTCTTTATCGACAGCGAACCCGACAGCTGGAACATGTCGCCGGTGGCGCTGGAGCGCGCCTTTGACGCCGCCAGGGCCGAAGGCTGGATGCCCAGGGCGGTCATCGTGGTGAACCTGTACGGCCAGAGCGCCGACATGGATCCGATCCTGGCGCTCTGTAACCGCTATGGCGTGCCGATGATCGAGGACGCCGCCGAAAGCCTGGGCGCGACCTACAAGGGCAAGGCGTCCGGCTCGTTCGGCCTGATGGGGGTCTTCTCGTTCAACGGCAACAAGATCATCACCACCTCGGGCGGGGGCATGCTGGTGTCCGACGACGAGGATCTGATCCGACAGGCGCGCTTTCTGGCGACGCAGGCGCGGGACCCGGCGCCCCACTATCAGCACAGCCAGATCGGCTTCAACTACCGCATGTCGAACATCCTGGCGGGGGTTGGACGGGGCCAGCTGCAGGTGCTGGGCGACCGGGTTGCCTCACGCCGGGCGGTGCATGACGCCTATCGGGAAGGCCTGTCCGGCGTCCCCGGTCTGGACTGGCAGCCCGAGCCGGAGTGGAGCTGGTCCAACCGCTGGCTCTCGGCCCTGACCATCGACCCGCGGATCGCGGGCGTCAGCGCCACCGAGGTCATCCAGCGCCTCGCCGACGAGATGATCGAGGCGCGCCCGGTCTGGAAGCCGATGCACCAGCAGCCCGTCTTCGCCCACTGCCGCCACTTCGCCCACGGCAACGGGAGCGTCGCGGATCATATCTTTGAACACGGCCTGTGCATGCCGTCCGGCTCCAACATGACGCGGGCCGAGATCGACCGGATCATCTACGCCATGCGAAGCATCCTGAAGGTCCGTTGATCCCGTGAAACGCGCGTTTGATGTCCTGATGGCGGGCGGCGCCCTGATCGTCCTGTCGCCGGTCATGCTGCTCACGGCGGTGGCGGTGAAGCTGACCTCGAAAGGCCCTGCGCTCTACTGGTCGGACCGGGTCGGGCGGGACAACGCCCTCTTCCGCATGCCCAAATTCCGCTCCATGCGCACCGAAACCCCGGCGGTGGCGACCCACCTGCTGACCGACACGACCGCGTGGCTGACGCCTATCGGCGGCCTGCTCCGCAAGTCCAGCCTCGACGAACTGCCCCAGTTGTGGAGCATCCTGGTCGGAGACATGTCGATCGTCGGCCCGCGCCCGGCCCTGTTCAATCAGGACGACCTGATCGCCCTGCGCACGGAACACGGCGTCCACACCCTGCGACCCGGCCTGACCGGTTGGGCCCAGGTCAACGGGCGCGACGAGCTGCCGATCCCCGACAAGGTCCGGCTGGATGTCTTCTATCTGCAGAACCGGACCTTCGGCCTCGACCTCAGGACAATCTGGATGACGATCGGCAAGGTCCTGCGGGCGCGGGACATCTCGCACTAGGACCGACGTCAGGCCCGCTTGATCGGCACCACTTCCCCCAGCGCGCGCTCGTCGCCGACGGTGCGGACGCGGGCCAGAACCTCGAAGATCAGGGCGCGGGCGGCGGCGTTGTCGCCGTGGCGGGCCACCTGCTCGAGCTTCTGCACGACCCGCTCGGTCATCCGCGCGCCTTCGATGCGATCAGTGACGCACATCAGGCTCTGACCGCACATCGCGGCGACCTCGCTGGAATCGACCAGTTCCTCGAACAGTTTCTCGCCGGGGCGCAGGCCCGTGACCTCGATCTCGATGTCCTTGCCCGGAACCTTGCCGTAGAGACCGATCAGCTGGCGGGCCAGATCGATGATCTTCACCGGCTTGCCCATATCCAGCACGAAGACGCCCATCGGCCCGTCCGGCTGCCCGGCCGAATGCGCCGTGGCGTGCAGCACCAGCTGGACCGCCTCCGGGATGGTCATGAAATAGCGTTCGATATCGGGATGGGTCAGCGTCACCGGCCCGCCGCGCTCGATCTGCGCCCGGAAGGTCGGAACGACAGACCCGGCGGAGCCCAGCACATTGCCGAAGCGCACGACGCTGAACCGCGTATTGCCTTTCCCGGTCTGCTGGGCGCGCACGACGGCCTCGGCCAGACGCTTGGTCGCCCCCATGACGTTCGGCGGATCGACCGCCTTGTCGGTCGAGATGAAGACCATGTGCTTGACGTCGGCGGCGTTGGCGGCCTCGGCGACATTCCAGGTGCCGACCACATTGGTCAGCACGCTCTCGCACGGGTGCTTCTCCATCAGCGGCACGTGTTTCAGGGCGGCGGCGTGGAAGACGACGTCCGGACGTTCGGCGGCGAAGGCCTCGTTCAACAGGGCCTTGTTGCGCACATCGTAAAGGTACTCACGGCGCGACAGGGTCGACCAGCGGTGACCGATTTCCTGGTCGATCTTGAACAGGCCGAACTCCGAATGGTCGATCAGCACCAGATGGCCGCAGCCCAGGCTGGCCACCTGACGGCAGATCTCCGAGCCGATCGAGCCGCCGGCGCCGGTGACCAGCACCCGCTTGCCCGCGACCAGCGCCCGCAGGGGGCCGTCGGCGAGGCGCACGGGCGGGCGGGCCAACAGCTCTTCCAGCTCGAATTTGCGCATGACCGGCTCGTCGGCCTTGCCGCCCATCTCGACGAGGCTGGGCGCCCGCAGCAGATGCACCCCCTTCGTCCGCAGCTGACCCAGACGTTCGACGCCGAAGTCCACCGGGGTGAGGGAGTCATCAAGGAAGACAATGGCGGCCTCGATATCGTGGGCCAGCAAATCCTCGAGGATCTCGAACGCCGCCGTGGAGTTGGACAGCACCGGCACGCCGCGCAGTTCGCGCATCGCGGCGCCGCGGGTGTCGGTGACGATCCCCGCCGGGCGGTAGGCCTCGCCGCTTCGGGCCAGTTCGCGCAGGAAGGTCTCGGCCCGATCCATGGCACCGACGACGATCAGCGGCTTGCGTTCGTCGCTGGCGCCCACGAACGGAGCGATGGCGCGCAGGGCCTCCTTGTCGTGCAGGATGCGGCGCAGCAGCACCAGCGCCAGCGTCAGGCCGATGTCCAGGACCGGCACGATCAGCAGGGTCGAGCGCGGCAGGGACGCGCCCCGTTCCAGGAAGAAGCTGAAGGCGAGGAAGATGGCCGCCGACAGCAGGGCGGTCCGGACGATCGGCCCGACGTCGACGATCGAGACGTAGCGCCACAGCGCCCGGTCGGTGCGGAAGAACAGGTCCAGCCCGAAGCCCAGCACCGCGAAGGCCAGGGCGAAATGCCAGGCCGACTGCACCGCGTCCATGATCGCATCGGGGGTCAGGCCGTTGCCCGACGCCACCAGATAACCGCCCAACATCGCGACAACGCGCACCGTGGCGCGCGCCGTAACCTTCAGACCCCGGATCAGCAGTGCGTTCGCGTTACCCAAAACAGTCCTGTCTGACAGGTTCGTCGACCGGACGCTTGCACCAGAGTAATAGTGCCCGCTGTCACAGTACGCTGACGAAGTCCCGTCGCCCTCCACTTCGGTCGCTCAAAATCGCGAACGCCCGCGCGGATGACCCGCCAGAACGCCCACCCCGAGGCGCTCCAATGGGCGCACACCGGAAAAGTTCCGGCGTTCTAACGCCTTATTCCGGTCCTGTCACGTATGGGCCACAACACTTCGCCCCGTGACCGAACGGAAGTATTCCAGAGCAGGTCTTCTCTACAAAAACCGCGATTTCTTCAAGCTGGACGGGCCGACGGCGGTTGCACGACCGATGTCAGGGGCCAAACTGGGCCGAGACGTCGGGGCATTCTGTCTCTAGAAGCAGGCCAGTCGCGGCGCGCGGGGGAATGATGAAGATCTATCCGGTGATCATGTGCGGTGGAGCCGGTTCGCGCCTGTGGCCCGCCTCGCGCCCCGGACGCCCCAAGCAATTCCTGCCTTTGACCGGCGCTCGCTCCCTGTTCCAGGAGACGGTGCTGCGCGTGACGCCGCTGGCCGCCGAGGGCGATGTGGTGGTGGTCGCGGGTCTGGGTCACGCGGACGCCATCGCCGCCGAACTGTCCGCCATCGGCGTCGAGGCCACCATCCTTCTGGAGCCCGAGGCCCGCGATTCCGGTCCCGCCATGGCCGCCGCCGCCGCCTTCGTCCAGCGTCGTGACCCGGAAGGCGTCGCCGCCATCATCGCGTCTGACCACCATATCCCGGACGCGGAAGCCTTCCGCGCCGCCGTCCGCGTCGCCGCCGAGGAAGCCGCGCGCGGACGCATCGTGACCCTGGGCGTCACCCCGACCTGGCCCTCCCCGGCCTATGGCTACATCAGCCCCGAGACACCGGGCCTTTCGCCCGTCAAACGCTTCGTCGAAAAGCCCGACGCCGCGACCGCCGCCCGCTATCTGGCCGACGGCTTCCTGTGGAACAGCGGCAATTTCATCGTGTCGGGCGCCGCCCTGATGGACGAACTCACCCGCCATGCGCCCGAGATCGCCGAGGCCGCCCGCAACGCCCTCCCGGCCGATCTGACCGGGCCGCTGGTTCGCCTGACCGACGCCTTCCGCACCGCCCCGCGCATCTCCATCGACTATGCGGTGATGGAGAAGAGCGACCGAACCTCCGTCCTGCCCGTCGATTTCGAATGGTCTGATGTCGGCGCGTGGGATTCTGTGCTGGCGACCGGCGCGGGCCACACCGGCCTGCATATCGGCGTCGACAGCGACAACGTCCTTGTCCGCGCCGCCGACGGCATGGTGGTGGCGACCCTGGGCGTGTCCAACATCGCGGTCATCGCCGAGAACGACGCGGTCCTCGTCTGCGACCTGTCGCGGGCCCAGGACGTCAAGGCGGTGGTCGACCGGGTCAAGACCGAGGCCCCGCGCCATGCTGACGTGCCCGACACCGCCGAGACCGCGCCCTACCGGCGTTTCGGCGACTGGATGCGGACCGCCGCCCTGCCGCTGTGGGCGACGCTGGGCGCCCATGGGGACGGATCGTTCGTCGAGACCCTGACGCTGGAAGGCCGCCCGGTCGAAAGTCGTCGCCGCGCCCGCGTCCAGACCCGCCAGATCTATGTCTTCGCCCGCGCCGGGGCGGCCGGCTGGGCCGGGCCGTGGCGGGAACGGGTGGAACGCGGCCTGGACCGCTTCCTCGACGGCTACCTGCGGCCCGACGGCGCGGTGCGCAATGCGCTGAACGCCGACGGCTCGGTGCAGGATGACGGCGTCGTCCTGTACGAACAGGCCTTCACCCTGCTGGCCCTGTCCGCCGTCCACGCCGCCGGGATCGAGACCGCGCGCTGCGAGACGCAGGCCGCCGTCATGCTGGATCGCCTGTACGCCGAACGCCTGCCCAACGGCGGCTGGCGGGAAAGCGGCGACCATCCGTACCAGGCCAACGCCAACATGCACCTGTTCGAGGCGGCGCAGGCCTGGGCCGCGCGCGGCGTCGATCCACGCTGGAACGACATCGCCGACAGCCTGGCTGACCTGGCCCTGACCCGGTTCATCGACGCCGGAGGCGGCTTCCTGCGGGAATTCTTCGACGCCGACTGGCGCCCGGCCGCGGGCGAGGACGGCCGTCTGGTCGAGCCCGGGCATCAGTTCGAATGGGCCTGGCTGCTGTCCCGCCACGCCCTGAACCGGCACGATGATCGGGCGATGGCGGCGGCGAAGCGGCTTTATCTGCACGGCCTGCGCGGGATCGATCCGCGCCGGGGCGTGGCCGTGGACGAACTGGATGACAGCCTGTCGATCCGCAGCGCCCGCGCCCGTCTGTGGCCCCAGACCGAATGGCTGCGCGCCGCGCTGGCGATGGCGGAACTGGCCCAGGGTTCGGAACGCGAGCAACGGCTGGCCGAGGCCCGCAAGGCGGCGGCGGGTCTGGCCCTGTATCTGCGGCCCAACGGCGCCTGGCGCGACAAGCTGGAGCCCGCGGGCGCCTTCACCGACGAACCGGCCCCGGCCAGTTCGCTGTACCACATCATCGGCGCCTTCGATCAGGTGTGCGCCGCCGCCGCAGCGGGTATCATCAGCGACGCGCCGCGCGGACTGAACTAACCGCCCGGCGTCGCGTTAGAGGCCCGACCGCGGGGGCGGCCCTTCATCCCCTGTTCAGCCGCAAGCGTCTCCTGTCAGGGACGCAGCAGCCCCACGAGACCGATGTGATCGATCTTCACTGTCATATCCTGCCGGGAATCGACGACGGCGCCCCGGATCTGGAGACCTCGCTGGCCATGGCCCGGATCGCCGTGGCCGACGGAATCACCGTGACCGCCTGCACTCCGCACATGATGCCGGGCTATTACGAGAACACGTCCGACGGCGTCCGCGCCGCCGTGGTCGCCCTGCAGGCGGAACTGGACAAGGCCGACATCCCGCTGCGCCTCGTCACGGGGGCGGATGTGCATCTGGTCCCGGGCCTGGCGTCGGGCCTGCGCGACGGATCGAAGCTGACTCTCGCCGACACCCGCTATTTCCTGTTCGAGCCGCCGCACAACACCCCGCCGCCGCGCATGGCGGACGCGGTGTTCGACTGCATGTCGGCGGGCTTCCATCCCCTGATCACCCACCCGGAACGCCTGCGCTGGGTCGAGGACCAGTACGATCTGATGGTCCAGATGGCCCAGGCCGGGGCGTGGATGCAGATCACCGCCGGCTCCGTCACCGGCCGCTTCGGCAAACGCACGCAGTATTGGGCCGAACGGATGCTGGACGACGGCATCGTCCACATTCTGGCGACCGACGCCCACAATCTTCGCAGCCGCGCTCCGGTCCTGTCCGAGGCCGTTGAGGCCGTTTCGCAACGCCTCGGCGAGCAGGCCGCGAAAGACATGGTGTTGACCCGACCCCTCGCAGTACTGGACAACGCTACGCCTGCTTCGGTTCCGCCCGCGGTCGGCGCCCCCCGTCCGGCCTCCCGGCCGGGTTTCTTCAAACGGCTTTTCAAGGCCGCCTGATTTCAAGGTGACTGTCGCATGATGCGCGCCCTCCCGCTGGTCCTGTTCGCCACGGCCACCCTGCTTGCCGCCTGCGGCGGTCCCAAGATGGACGTGACCCAGATGACGGCGGCACAGCCCGTCGATCTGCAGACCGCCCACTCCACCGCCGCCCCCCAGGCGGAGTATCGCATCGGCGTCGGCGACAAACTGGCCGTCCGCGTCTTCCAGGTGACGGACCTGTCCTTCGATTCGCTGACGGTCGACACCTCGGGCAATCTTCAGATGCCGCTGATCGGCGCCGTGCGCGCCGCCGACCGCACCTCGGGCGAACTGTCCGCCGATATCGCCACCCGGCTGAGCGCCCAGTACCTGCGCAACCCGCAGGTCACCGTCACCGTGACCGAGGCCGCCAGCCAGAAGATCACCGTCGACGGCGCCGTGACCAAGCCGGGCGTC
This sequence comes from Brevundimonas sp. AVps31, assembly GCF_058681355.1. Classification (NCBI taxonomy): domain Bacteria; kingdom Pseudomonadati; phylum Pseudomonadota; class Alphaproteobacteria; order Caulobacterales; family Caulobacteraceae; genus Brevundimonas; species Brevundimonas sp. AVps31. The sequence continues at coordinate 674,897 of NZ_CM178736.1, forward strand.
TACGAGATGCGCGGAACCACCTCCCTGCTGCAGGCCGTGGCCATGGCCGAAGGCCCCAGCCGCGTCGCCGACCTGACCAAGGTCGCCGTGTTCCGCACCGTCGACGGTCAGCGCTCCGTCGCCCTGTTCGACCTTCAGGCCATCCGTCAGGGGCGCGCCAGCGATCCCACCGTGCTGGGCGACGACATCATCGTGGTCGACACCTCGCGCCTCAACTCGGTCATGCGTGAAGTCGTGGGCGCCCTGCCGGCGCTGTCGGTCTTCCGTCCGTTCTAAGGCGCTTGGCTTTCAGGACCCTCAGTCTCGCCGCCCTGCTGGCCCTCGGCCTCGGCGCGGCGGGATGCGGGGGTTCGTCAGCATCGAGCGGTCGCGACGTCGCCCCGCCAGAAGCCCGGCTCTCGGCGCTGAATGCGCAGGACGCCCGTCTGGCCCGGGTGTCGTGGCGGTTGATGCGGGCCAACGCCGACCTGTGCCCGGCGACCCTTCCCCGCGCCGGCTGGGCGCTGCAGTCCGCCGCCCAGTACGGGCCTGAACTGCGCCCCCTGGCCGAACAGCGCTTCGGATTGCGGGGCGACCTGCCCGGCGTTCTGACGGCCCCCGACGACAGCCCGGCGCAGCGGGCCGGTCTGGCGCCCGGCGACGTCATCCTGTCCGCGAACGATCAGCCGATGGCCGAAGGCGTATCGCAACGGCAGGAAAGCTACGACGGTCTGCAGGCCAACCTCGACCGCCTGGACAGGGTGGTCGCGTCGGGGCCGACGCGGCTGTCGGTCGGTCGCGGCGACACGACCCGGACCCTGACCCTGACCCCTGTACCGGCCTGCGCCTACACCACGCAGATCGTCATCCAGCGCAGCCTGCGCGGCAATGTCGGCCGCGGTCTGATCCAGATCACGACCGGCATGGCGGGGCTGGCGCGCAACGATGACGAACTGGCCTTCGTCGTGGCGCACGAACTGGCCCATGCGGTGCTGGAGCACGTCAGCGGTCCCGCGACGCCGGGGCAGCGCGGCGCGCGGACCGATGCACTGACCCTGAGGCGCGGCCCGCACGCGACGATGGAGGCCGACGCCGACCGGCTGGGCCTCTATCTGCTGGCCCGGGCCGGCTATGATCCGGCCGCCGCGGTGGTCGTGCTGGATCGTTACAGCGCGCAGGACCTGTTCGCCGCCTGGCCCCAGATCGACCCGCGCGGGCGGGTCTATGCGCCGAGCGCCGAGCGTCGCGCGGCGCTGGCTGCGGCCCTCGACGACATCGCGGCGCGCCGCGCCGGAAACCGCGATCTCATTCCCTGAGGCCCAGCCGTGTCCGGACGCCGGACACCGCCAACAGGCCCCAGCCCGCGACGAAGCCGGTCATGTCCGCGACCACGTCCCACACGTCCGCGTCCCGCCCCACGGCGGGCAGGCCCTGGATCAGCTCCACCGCCGTCCCCAGCGCCAGCATCACCGCGGCGATGCGCAGGACGCCGGCCCTCGGCCAGCCGCATCCGGCCAGCAGTGTCCACGTCAGGAAGGCCACGGCGTGATTGGCCTTGTCCCACGGCAGGCCGCTCTCCACGCCGGTCGAGGGGGTGAAGGCGAACCACGCGACGATGAAGGCGAAAACTATCGTCCCGGTACGGAACATGGCCCGCAGACGGGTGTTCGGAATTCCGGATCCGCGCCGCTTTCCGTGATTCGTCGGGGTCATCGGGCGGACGTACCTTAGGGCTGGAGGGTTGTTCCAATGGCGACACGCATCAGCGACGCACGCGACCGTCGACGGGCCCTGCCCCGCACTGCAGAACCGGCTCCATACGCCGGACGAGGGGCCGGGCTCTATAGCGAAGTGAGCCTGTCGCCCGTCTCGCCGCCTTCGGCGCGGTCCTCGCTTACGCCCGGCGAGGAAGAGGGCTTCAGGCCCCTCGCCTGATCGGCCGTCACACACAAGACAGTGCTTGACCGCGAGGGGCCTCGCCCGCGACATGGCGGCGGAGGGCCGCGCAATCGCGAATTCGTGTGCGTGGTGTAGGGCTTTGCGATATCAGCCCGATGTGTTTCGACCGGCGGCTCGGCCGCCATGATCTGACGGATGGCATGATGCTGGGCGACAATCACTTCGCTGACGAACGCAATCCGCGGCCGGGCCGCGCGTCCGGCGGTTTCGGCGAGGCGGGTTTCGATGACAATCAGCCCGGTGCGTGGGCCGACGACCACGATGAAGCGCCTGCGTTTGATCTGGGCTCCTACTGGCGTCTGGCGATCAAGCACCGCATCCTGATCATCGGCTGCTTCCTGGCGGCCCTGGCCATCGGCGCGGCCGTCACCCTGCTGATGACGCCGATCTACACGGCCCAGGCCACCCTGCAGATCGACCGCGAAGCCGCCCGCGTCTTCACCTCCAGCGAGGACGTCAATCCGCGCGAGAGCATGTCGCAGGGGGAAGAGTTCTTCCAGACCCAGTACGGCCTGCTGCGCAGCCGCTCGCTGGCCGAGCGCGTGGTTGAAAGCCTCGGCCTCGCCAGCTCGGATCAGGCGCTTGAAAATCTCGGTGTCGAGCCGCCCGCCCGCACGGGTTCGGCCGCCGCCCAGGCCGAGCGCCGCCGCAACGCCGCCCTTGACTATGTGCAGGGCAGCCTGAGCGTCACGCCCGTCCGCGGCTCGCGTCTGGTCTCCGTCGGTTTCGATAACCCGGACCCCGTCGTCGCCGCGCGCGTCGCCAACGGCTTCGCCGAGAACTTCATCCAGTCCAACCTGGACCGGAAATTCCAGTCGTCGGCCTACGCCCGCGAATTCCTCGAAGAGCGCATCGCCCAGACCAAGGGCCGCCTTGAGGAGGCGGAGCGCCAACTGGTGGCCTACGCCGCCAACCAGCAGATCATCAACGTCGGCGAACCGTCGGAAGGCGGCGCTGATTCCGGCGGCGGCTCCCAGTCGCTGGCCTCGAACAATCTCGTGGCCCTGAACTCGTCGCTCGCGGAAGCCCGCGCCGCCCGCGTCGCCGCCGAAGAGCGCTGGCGTTCGGCCCGCTCGGCCCCGATCATGACCCTGCCGGAAGTGCTGCAGAACCCCTCCATCCAGCGCCTCGGCGAGCAACGCGCCCAGCTGGAGTCCGAGTATCAGCAGAAGTCGAGCATCTATCAGGCCGACTATCCGGAAATGGTCCGCCTGCGCGGCCAGATCACCGAGATCGACGGACAGATCAACTCGCTGGCCAGCAACATCCGCGCCTCGATCCAGAGCCAGTATGTGGTCGCCGCCAATCAGGAGCGTTCGCTTCAAGGTCAGGTCAACGGCCTGAAAGGCGACGTGCTGGACCTGCGCGACCGCTCGATCCAGTACAACATCCTGCAACGCGAGCTGGACACCACCCGCACCCTCTATGAGGGCCTGCTGCAGCGATACAAGGAAGTCGGCGTCACCGGGAACGTGACCACCAACAACGTCTCCATCGTCGACAATGCGATGCCGCCGCCGGCGCCGTCCAAGCCCAACATGCTCGTCAACCTGGCGCTGGCCGCGATCTTCGGCCTCGGCCTCGGCGTCGTCGCCGCCCTGGTGCTGGAAGCCCTGGACGAAACCGTCGCCACCCCGGACGACGTCGAGAAGAAGCTGGGCGTGCCCGTCCTCGGCGTCGTGCCCCTGCTTGACAAGGGACAGACGACGGCCGCCGCTCTCGCCGATATCCGATCCGGATTCTCCGAAGCCTATTACTCGCTTCGAACGGCGCTGCAGTTCTCCACCCCCGATGGGGCGCCCAGCAGCCTGCTGGTCTCGTCGGCCCGACCGGCGGAGGGCAAGTCCACGACCGCCTATGCCGTGGCCCTCAACCTGGCCCGCGTCGGCAAGCGGGTGCTGCTGGTCGACGGCGACCTGCGCAATCCCTCGATGCACCGTGTCGTCGGCGTCGAGAACGAGCGCGGCATGAGCAACCTGCTGTCGGGTTCGATCGACCTCGCCACGGTCGTCCAGCGTACGCGTCAGGACAATCTGTTCTTCATCCCCTGCGGCCCGCTGCCGCCCAACCCGGCCGAGCTGTGGGGCAGCGACCGCCTCCGTCAGTTCCTGAATGAGGCCCGCACCAATTTCGACCACGTCATCGTCGACGGTCCGCCGGTTCTGGGCTTCGCCGATTCGCCCGTGCTGGCGGCGTCGGTCGGCGGCGTTCTGTTCGTGCTGGAATCGCGCGGCACCCGTCGGGGTCAGGCCCGGGGCGCCCTGCGTCGCCTGAAGATGGGCCGCGCCCGTCTGCTCGGCGCGGTGCTGACCAAGTTCAACGCCAAGACCACCACTTACGGTGGGTATGACTACGCGTATGACTACAACTACGGCGCCGAGCCCGAAGGCTCCGCCAAAGGCAAGAAGGCCAAGTGAGGAAGACGGCGGATCGGACCGCCGCCCCGGCGCTGAAAGGCGGCCGGGGGGCGGAGTTCGCCACCTGGGGCGTCACCGTCGCGGGCGTCGTGCTGGGCGCGCAGGTGCTGATCCAGCCACTCGTCGAGCGCGCCCCGGCCGAGTTCGCCATTGTCGTGGCCCCCACCTCCCCGATGGTCTTGCGCCGCGCCTCCGAAAGCGAGTTGGCCGCGGGCCAGAAGGACAACAACCCCCGCCGCTATACGCAGGCCGCGGCTCTGGCGCGCGACGCCTTCGCCCGCTCCCCCTTCGATGTGCGCGCCCTGCGCGTGGTCGGCCTGACCGAGGCGAAGGCGGGCCGCGAGGACGTCGCCGACGACATCCTGACCCTGGCCGGCAACTGGAGCCTGCGCGACGATCCCGCCCACGCCTGGCTGGTCCAGCATCGGCTGAAACAGGGCGATTACGCCTCCGCCTTCGCCCACGCCGACACCCTCGTGCGCCGCCGCGAGGACATCCGGCCCCAGGTGTTCCAGCTTTTCACCACCGCCGCCGCCACCGACGGCCCGCGCGCCCTGCCGCAGGTCGCCGTCCTGCTCTCGGCCCGCCCGCCGTGGCGTCAGGCCTATCTGGAAAGCCTGCACGGCGACGCCCGCGGGCTGCAGGTCGCGATCAATCTGGCGATCCTCCTGCAGGCGGGCAAAGCCCCGCTGACCAATGACGAACTGGCGCAGCTCTACATCCAGCTTCTCGAAAAGGGGCAGCTGGAGGCCGTGCGGGTCGTTCGACAGCGGCTGAACCGGCCGTCCAACGCCGCCCTGGTCGCCAACGGCGGCTTCGGCGACGCCTCGGCGCCCCAGCCGTTCCAGTGGCGCCTCGCCCAGGATGCCGGCGTGGTGGCGGAGATCGTGCCCGATGACGTCCGCCCGGCCGATCCCGCCTTGCGCGTCGACTACGACGGCTACGCCTCCTCCAGAATCGCCGAACAGCTCCTCTTCCTGGCGCCCGGTCGCTACCGGCTCAGCGCCGAATCGCGGGTCGAGGCCGGAGAACCGGCCAAGCGACTGGCCCTGACCCTGACCTGCGCGCCCGGCGATCTGCCGATTCTTTCGACCCCCGCCGCCGCGCCCGGCGCCCAGGTCTGGACGCCCTTCAGCGCGACGTTCGATGTGCCGGCCGCCTGTTCCGGGCAGTGGCTGCGCCTTGAAACCCGGGCGGGCGACACCCGCCAGCGGACCGCTGTGTGGCTGGACCGCGTGGCGGTCACCCGGGTCGGTTCGGGGGCGAACTGAGGGCGCCAAGGTGGCCGATTTGCATCGCGACCGGTCTGAATCGTATTGATTTGGAAACCTTCGGGGCTTATACCCATTCTCGATACGTCGCGGGCCAGCCCGTACCAAGACCTGATCAAGGGGATTAGCATGCGTAAGACCATCGCCGCTGTAACGGCCGGCCTGCTGCTCGTGGCTGGCCAAGCCGCTGCTGCAAACACTTCGGCTACCGCTCGCGTGGGTGACCGCGTTGGCGCCCGCGCCGACGCTGAAGCCGAATTCGCCGGCATTCCGCTCCCGGTTCTGCTCATCGGCACTGCCGTGATCGTTGCCGTGGTTGTCGTCGCTTCGGACGACGACTCGGAAAGCGACTAAGCCGCCCCGGTTCGCGCTGCGCCTTCGCAGACGTAACGCGTGCCGAACAAAGCTTTGAAGGGCCAGTGGGACGCTGTGGCAATCGCCGCGGCTATCCTGCTGGCCCTTTCGCTTGTTCTGGGCGGCGCCAGCCGGGTGCACATATTGCGCCTCGCCGTCGTTGAACTGGCCGCCCTTCCCCTGCTGGTCATCAGCCTCAATCGGCTGATCCGCACAGGCCTCTGGCGCGAGCATCGCTTCGCCCTCGGCCTTCTCGGCGCTGTCGCCGCGATCCCCCTGATCCAGCTGATCCCGCTGCCGCCCGCGATCTGGACGGCCCTGCCCGGCCGCGCCGAAATGGTGCTGGCCCTGCAACTCGCGGGACTTCAGCCCGGCTGGGCGCCGCTGACCGTCACGCCTGACCTCACCTGGCAATCCGCGCTCGCGATCCTGCCCCCCGCCGCCATGTTCCTCGCCGTTCTGAACGCCAGCCAGCTTCAGACCGCGCGCATGATGTGGATCTATCTCGCCGCCGCCGTGGTCTCCGTCCTTCTCGGCGCGATCCAGCTGGGCAGCGGGGACACCCGATTCTATCTGTGGGCGACCACCGCCGCCGGCTCGGTCACCGGCTTCTTCGCCAACCGCAACCACCTCGCCACCCTGCTGCTGGCCACCCTGCCCTTCGCGGCGGTGTTCGGCGCGGCGATCCTGCGTCGGCGCAGCGAGAATCGCCTGCCGCTGTGGTTCGGCGCCCTGTTCATGGGTCTGGTGGTCGTGGGACTGGCCGCCATCCGCTCGCGTGCCGGCGTCATCCTGTTCGGCCCCATTGCGATCGCCAGCCTGCTGGCCGCGTGGATCGCCGCCGGACGCGGTCGCCCCGGTCCCGGACTGCTGGCCCTGACAGGGGGTGTCGCCGCCGCCATCGGCGCCGTCGCCATCCTCGCCCTACCGCCGATTCTCGCCCGCTTCGACGTCCAGTCCGCGCCGGAAGGCCGTTTCGAGGGCTGGCCCATCGTCGCCGCCGCCTCCGAGACCTGGCTTCCCCTCGGCTCGGGCATCGGCAGCTTCGACGCGGTGTTCCGCTCGGTCGAGCCGCTGGAGCAGCTGGACCCCACCTTCTTCAACCACGCCCACAACGAGTATCTGGAAACCTGGCTCGAGGCGGGATGGCTGGGCGCCGCCCTGATCGTCGTCTTCCTGCTCTGGTACGGCCGCCGGCTCTGGGCGGCGTGGAAGGCGGGACCGTCGCGTGAGCGCGACCTGCAACGCGCCGCCAGCATCGCCCTTCTGGCCATGCTGGTTCACTCCGGCGTCGACTACCCCCTGCGTACGGCCGCGCTGGCGGTTCTGTTCGCCTTCTGCGCCGCCATCCTGGAAAAAGCCGGGCAACCCGTCGCGCGCGACCAGACCTGATCGGCCTCAGAGCGGCTGTGTGACGATCATCGGCGGCCGGCCCCAGGCCGCCTGCGGGTTCAGCACCGCCGTCGCCTCAAGAAACGCGCCCGGCTTCATCGACGGCTCCGCCGCCGTCCGCAGGCCGATTGTCCGCGCCATATCGGCGACGAAGGTGATGCAGTTGCGCCGGCGCAGTTCGTAGAGCGAGCCCTCCGGCCCGTTCCACCAGTCCGCCCGTGTCCGCAGCGCCCGGTAGGCCGCGTCGCTGATCGTCAGGCTGAGATAAGGCCTCCCCTCGTGGGCGTAGCGCGCCTCTGGCGTCAGCACCGCCCCCTTGCCGCTGACGAACAGCAGCTGGGGCCCCGGGTTCTTCGCCGTGAAGCCCGCCGTCCACTCCACCGGATCTCCGGTATCGTCCAGCGAGCCGGTCGCCTGGACATAGGCATGGGGAAACAGCAGATCCGCGCCCCGGATACGCGCGCCGGGATGGGCGTAGAAGGTCACCGTCACCGCCGCCCACGCCGGACCGCCCGCCAGCGCGGCCAGAAGAGCGAGGATCAGCACGCGGGAAAGACGAAGAGCCATGATGGCACAACGCAAAAGGGCCGCCGGAGTCTCCCCCGACGGCCCCTTTTTACCACGCGATGCGACGGGCGATCAGTGACCGCTGGGCGCCGCAACCGCGTCAGCGTTGTGGACCTTGGCCCGCGCCGCCGCGATGGCGAACACGGTCAGGATCACATAGCCGACCAGCGGGATCACGAAGGCGAGGTTCAGGCTGGCCGTATCGGCCATCCAGCCGCCCAGCAGCGGCAGCACCGCGCCGCCGATGATGGCCATGCACAGCAGGCCCGACGTCGCCGAGGCCGGGGCGGACGAGCGCTCCAGCGTCAGGGTGAAGATGGCCGGGAACATGACCGAGTTGAACAGGCCGATGGCCAGGGCCGCGAACGAGGCGTTGACGCCGCCCGTCTGGGTCACGATGGCGCACAGGATGGCGGCGCAGGCGGTGCAGACCGCCAGCAACCAGCCCGCCGGAACGCGCGTCAGCAGGGCGCTGCCCGCGAACCGGCCCATCAGGGCGCCGGCCCAGTACAGGGCGACCAGACGGCCCGCGTCGTGGATCGGCAGGCCCAGGGCGCCTTCCGAATGCAGCAGGTTGGTCATCAGGCTGCCGATGGTTACTTCCGAACCGACATAGATGAAGATGGCCAGGGCGCCGAAGATCGCCCAGCCCGAGCTCAGGGCCTTCAGCGGCGAACCGGGCGTCTCGGCCGAGGCGGCGGCGCTGGCGGCGGTCAGGCGCTTGCGAACGCTCCAGATGAAGGCGCCCAGCACGGCGAAGAAGATCGCCAGACCGATGAAGACGGTGTCGATGTTGCGCAGGGTCGCGGCGCGGGCGGCGGGATCGATCACGGTGGTCGCGGCGGCGACCGGAGCGACCTCGGGGGCCACGGCGGCGGCATAGGCGCCCATGCTGCCGATATAGTTGTGCAGGAAGACGACCCAGCCGATCACCAGACCGATGGCCGCGCCGACGGCCAGCCAGCCCTTGATGTCGCGACGCAGGGCGCCGACCAGCACGCCGGCGACGACGCCGATGCCGACGCCCAGCAGGATCAGCAGCAGGGCGGTCGGCGAGGCCAGGGCGCTGACGCCGCCGACGGCGAAGATGCCGCCCGACAGCATGACGGTCGCCCCCAGCAGCGGACCGACCACGGTGCCCAGCGAGTTGAAGGCCTGCGACAGGACCAGACGGAAGTGCGAGCCCTTCGACGAGCCCAGCGAGGCGGCCAGCGGGTTGGCGGCCACCTGCAGCAGGGTCACGCCCGCGGCGATGACGAACAGCGCCACCAGCACGCCGGGATAGAAGTCGAACACCGTCGACAGAGGCACGATCAGGGCGCCCAGCACCATGACGCCTAGGGCGCCGACGATCGACTTGGCATAGCCCAGACGGGCCAGGATGGCGGCGGCGGGCAGGGAGACGATGCCATAGGCGGTGAACCAGGCGAATTGCGTCAGCAGGGCCTCGGTGAAATTCAGCTCGAACACGCCCTTCACCGCCGCGATCAGCGGATCGATCAGCGAGGTCGCGAAGCCCCAGGCGAAGAACAGGGTGGTCACATAGGCGAAGGCGGTCCCGAGACCCTTCGCGCTGGTTTGGTTCTGGTCTGTCATCTCACTCCCCGTGGCCCCCGTCCCAACACGCAGGCCTGTTTGACGCCTTGGTTTCATCCACAATCGCCCGCGTCCAGCGATTTGAGGGAATCCGTAACCAAAAGTGGGCGGGTTTCAGCCCTTGCGGCGGGCCCCAGAGCAAGGATGATGCAGGCGGCCCGGTTGACCCGGCCGCTGACCAAGGCTTCCGCGTGACCGACCCCGCCGCTCCCGACGCTCCCCTCGACGCTGACTGGTGGCAGGGCGCGGTGATCTATCAGGTCTATCCCCGCAGCTATGCCGACACGACCGGGGACGGCGTCGGCGACCTGCCGGGCGTGACGGCCCATCTGGACCACATCGCCTCGCTGGGGGTGGAGGCGGTCTGGCTCAGCCCCTTCTACACCTCGCCCATGCGCGACTTCGGCTATGACATCGCCGATTACTGCGACGTCGATCCGGTGTTCGGGACGCTGGCCGACTTCGACGCCCTGGCCGCCCGCGCCCACGCGCTCGGCCTCAAGGTTCTCATCGATCTGGTCTTCGCCCATACCTCCGACCATCACGCCTGGTTCGCCGAAAGCCGTCAGTCGCGGCACAATGCGAAGGCCGACTGGTTCGTCTGGGCCGACGCCAAACCGGACGGGACGCCGCCGTCGAACTGGCAGTCCGTCTTCGGCGGACCCGCCTGGACTTGGGACGCGCGGCGCGGTCAGTACTACATGCACAACTTCCTGCCCGAGCAGCCGCAGCTGAACCTGCACAGCCCGGCGGTGCAGGACGCCCTGCTGGACGTGGTGCGCTTCTGGCTGGATCGCGGCGTGGACGGCTTCCGCCTCGACGCCATCAATTTCGCCATGCACGACCCGGCCCTGACCGACAATCCGCCCCTGCCGCCGGGCGGCCCGCGCACCCGCCCCTTCGACTTTCAGGACAAGGTCCACAACCAGTCCCAGCCGGGGATCGTCGACTTCCTGAAGCGCCTGCGCGCCCTGACCGACAGCCGGGGCGGCCGCTTCACCGTGGCCGAGGTGCCGGGCGACCGCGCCGATCTGGAGATGCAGGCCTACACCGCCGGCGATGACACGCTGAACAGCGCCTATGGCTTCACCTATCTGTACGCCCCCGCCCTGACGCCCGATCTGGTGAAACAGACGGCCGCCGTCTGGGACGGTCATCAGGGACAGGGCTGGCCGTCCTGGCCGTTCTCCAACCACGACGCCCCGCGCGCCGTCTCCCGCTGGGCGCAAGGGCGCGATCTCGCCGCCACGGCGCGGCTGACCACCCTGTTGCTGATCTGCCTGCGCGGCAATGTCTTCCTCTATCAGGGCGAGGAACTGGGCCTGCCGCAGGGCGAGGTGCCGTTCGACCGGCTGGTGGATCCCGAGGCCATCGCCAACTGGCCCAAGACCCTGGGCCGCGACGGCGCGCGCACGCCCATGCCCTGGTCCGCCACAGCCCCCCATGCGGGCTTCTCCACCGTCGAGCCCTGGCTGCCCATCGACCCGCGCCATCTGCCGCTGGCGGTAGAGGCGCAGGACAGCGATCCCGCTTCGCAGCTGGCCCTGACCCGGCGGCTGATCGCCTTCCGCAAAACGCGGCCCGCCCTTCTGTCCGGCGCGATGCGGGTGCTGGACGCGCCCGACGGCCTGCTGCTGTTCGAACGGGGCGACGGCGACGACCGCCTGCTGTGCGTCTTCAACCTGGGTCACGTCTCCATCGACTGGTCGCCGCCCGAGGGCTGGAGCGTGATCGAGGCCGTCAACGGCGCCGACGGTCCCCTCGCGCCGCTGGCGGGTCGGGTGCTGGCGCGCTCACCGAAGCCGGAGTAACTCAGGTCCATGACCTCCGGCCCCATCCTCGTCACCGGCTCGGCCGGCTTCATCGGCTTCCACACCGCCCGACGCCTGCTGGAGCGCGGCGAGACCGTGATCGGGGTCGACAATCTGAACAGCTACTACGACCCGGCCCTGAAACACGCGCGGCTGGAGCGGCTGCAGGCCTATCCGAAATACCTCCACCACACGCTGGACCTCGCCGACCGCGACGGCATGGCCGCCCTGTTCTCCAGCCTGAAGCCGCGCCGCATCGTCCATCTGGGGGCGCAGGCGGGGGTCCGCTACAGCCTCGAACACCCGGAAAGCTACATCGACTCCAACGTCGTCGGCTTCCTGACCGTGCTGGAGGGCGCGCGGGCGGTGAAGGCCGAAAACCTCGTCTTCGCCTCGACCAGTTCGGCCTTCGGCGCCAATGGCGCCCTGCCCTTTTCGGTCAAGCAGGGCGTGGCCCATCCGCTGACCGTCTATGCCGCCACCAAGATCGCCAATGAGGCGATGGCGCACAGCTACTCCCACCTGTTCGGCTTCCCCTCGACGGGCCTGCGGTTCTTCACCGTCTATGGACCGTGGGGCCGGCCGGACATGGCGCTGTTCAAATTCACCCGCGCCATCCTCGAGGGCCGTCCCATCGACGTCTATGGCCATGGCGAGATGGAGCGGGACTTCACCTATGTGGACGACATCGTCACCGGCGTCGTCGCCGCCCTGGATCAGCCCGCCGCCATCGATCCCGACTGGAACCCCCAGGCGCCGAACCCGGCCACCAGCGGCGTCGCCCCCTGGCGCATCCTCAACCTCGGCGCCGGTCGTCGCGAACAGCTGATGCGCTATATCGAGGTGCTGCAGGAGGCTCTGGGCGTCGAGGCCCAGCTGAACATGATGCCGATCCAGGACGGCGACGTGGTTCGCACCGAGGCCGATGTCACCGAGACCCGCGCCGCCCTCGGCTATGCCCCGTCCACCCCCATCGAGGTCGGGGTGAAGCGGTTCGTGGACTGGTATCGGGACTTCTATCAGGTCTGAAGATCCGGTGGACCTTGCGCCAAGGCGAAGCTGGGCATAAATCAGGAACCATAACTGTTACCATTTAACTGACAAGGCTCTCCCGATGGCGTCCCGCTTCCTGTCCAACAATACCCCGCTGGCGCTGGCCACCCTGCGGATCATGTCCGGCCTGCTGTTCCTCGCGCACGGCACGCAGAAATTCCTGTCCTTCCCGGGCGGCGAGCGCGCCGGTTCGGGTCTGGCTCTGGACAACCCCGGCGCCTTCGCGGGGATTATCGAACTGGTCGCCGGCGCCCTGATCGCGCTGGGCCTGTTCACCCGCCCGGCCGCCTTCATCGCCTCGGGGACCATGGCCGTCGCCTACTTCCTGGCCCACGCCCCGCAGGGGACCTACCCGGTCAACAACGGCGGCGACGCAGCCATCCTGTTCTGCTTCGTCTTCCTGTTCCTGATCTTCTCCGGCCCGGGCGCCCTCAGCCTCGACAGCGTCGTGGGCAAGCGCCGCGGCTGATCCGGCGGACAGTCCGGCCAAAGAAAAAGGCGGGACCTTCGCGGGTCCCGCCTTCTTCATGTCCGGCCAACCCGCCCCTTACGGGACCGGGTTGCCGTTCACATCGACCACCTGAACGTCGCCGAAGCCGAGCGCGCGGATCTTCGGCTCGATCTGGGCGCGGTCGCCGACCACGACCCAGGTCGTGGGACCGGTCGCGATGATCGACCGGGCGACGGCTGCCGCGGCGTCCGGCGTCGTGGCGTTCACGCCGGCGGCGTACCCGTCATAATAGGATTCCGGCAGCCCATAGACGACCATCTGGGCCAGGGTGCCCATGACGGCGGCGTTGGTTTCCCACTCCCCGGCCAGACCCTGCACCAGATTGGCGCGCGCCCCGGCCAGTTCGCCCTCGGTCAGCGGGCGGGCGCCCACGACCTCGGTCAGTTCACGACGCAGCTCGACCAGGCTTTCGGCCGTCTTGTCGGCCTGGACCCCGGCGTTGACCACATAGACCCGGTCGCCGCGCGCATTCCGCACCCCGCCCGAGGCGCCGTAGGACCAGTGTTTGTCCTCGCGCAGGTTCATGTTGATCCGGCTGGTGAAAGCGCCGCCCAGCGCCGTGTTCATGGTCTCGATGGCCGCCTGGGTCTGGGCGTCGAAGGCCGGGGCGATGCGCCCCCCGGTGATGATCGACTGCGGACCGGCGCGATCCACGATCAGAATGCGCGGCGTCGCCGGGGCCTGCGGCAGGGCCGGGGCTTGCGGACGCGCCGGCAACGCCGTCGAAGGCGCGCGCCAGCCGGCGAAGGCCCGTTCCAGCTGCGGCTGCAGCTCGGCCAGGGTGGTGTCGCCAACCACCACCAGGGTGGCGTTGTCCGGGCGGAACCAGGCGTCGTGCCAGGCGTGCAGCTGGTCCGGCGTCAAGGCGCTGACGGTGGCTTCCGTCCCCACGGTCGGGCGACCGTTGGGGTTTTCCGGCCCGTACAGCTGGGCCGACAGCACGCGGTTGGCGATGGCGCCCGGGTTGCGGTTCGACTGCTGGATGCTGGAAATCTGCTGCGCCCGGCCGCGCTGGAAGTCTTCCGCACGGAAGGCCGGGTTCTGGACCACGTCGGCGAACAGGGCCAGCGACGGCTCGATCCGGGACTCGATCGCCGTCATGCTGACCGTGGTCGCATTGACGCTGGAGCCAGCGTTCAGCGTCGCGCCCAGAATCTGCAGGCGGTCGCTGATCTCCAGCGCGTCCAGATCCTCGGTGCCGTTGGTCAGAACCGTCGAGGTCAGGACGGCGGCGCCCTGCTGGCCTTCCGGATCGACCGCCGAACCGGCGTCGAAGATCAGGTTCATGCTGACGGTCGGCACCGCGGTGCGCGGCACGAACATGACCTTCAGCCCGTTCGACAGGGTCGCGTGCTCGATCGCCGGGAAGGCGGCCAGCGGCGCGGCCTGCGGGGTCGGGACGGCGCTGCGATCCACGCCCGTCGCGGCGGCGGCGTAATCGGGGAAGGGCTGGACCTCCAGCGTATAGCTGCCGTCGCGCAGCCACTCGCGGCCCGCGGTGGTCAGGTTGGTCGGGGTCGCCGCCAGGATGCGCTGGTAGCTGACGCGCCAGGCGCCCGGATCGCCGTGGAAGACCTGGCTCTCGGCCAGACGGTCCGACTTGCCGCCGAAGCCGCCGATCCGCTCCAGACCACGCACATAGGCGGCGCCGTTCGAGGTGCGGGCGCGCTCCATCTCGACGGCGGTCGGGCCGTCGCGCAGCAGGCGGGCCAGCTCTTCGTCGACGATGGCTTCGATGCGGGCGATGTCCTGACCCGGCTTGGCGGTGACGGTGATCAGGAACTGGCTGCCGATCTCGCCTTCCGAAATCCCGGCCGACACGGCCGTTGCGACCTGATCGTCAAAGACCAGACGCTTGTAGAGGCGCGAGGTGCGGCCCGACGACAGGATGTCGCCCAGCAGGCCCAGATAGTCACTGTCGGCCTCGCCGCCCGGCGGCACGTTCCACACCTTGTACAGGCGCGGCTGGCCGACGCGGTCCTGCATCACCTCGCGCTGGGCGCCGGTCATGCGGGCGATCATCTGCTGCGGCTGGGTGACGGGCGGTCCGGGCGGGATGTCGCCGAAGTATTGCTCGACCTTGGCGCGCGCCTCTTCCGGGGTGATGTCGCCGGCGAGCACGATGGTGGCGTTGGCCGGGCCGTACCAGCTGTTGAACCAGCCGCGCACGTCATCAAGGCTGGCCGCGTCCAGATCGTCCATCGAGCCGATGACGGTGTGGCCGTAGGGGTGGTCCGCCGGATAGGTGGCGTTGGTGATCGCGTCCCAGACGCGGCCATAGGGCTGGTTCTCGCCCTGACGCTTCTCGTTCTGCACCACGCCGCGCTGCTCATCGAGACGCGCCTGGTCGATAGCGCCCAGCAGGTGGCCCATCCGGTCGCTTTCCAGCCACAGGATGCCGTCCAGCGCCGAGGTCGGGACGTTCTGGAAATAGTTGGTGCGGTCCTGGCTGGTGGTGCCGTTCTGGTCGGTCGCGCCCAGACGCTCGGTCGCCTTGAAGAAGTCGTCGTTGAAATTCTCGGACCCGTTGAACATCAGGTGCTCAAACAGGTGGGCGAAGCCCGAACGGCCGGTCGGCTCGTTCTTGGACCCGACGTGGTACCAGATGTTCACCGCCACGATCGGCGCCTTGTGGTCCTCGTGGACGATCAGGGTCAGGCCGTTAGGCAGGACGAAGCGGGTGAAGGGGATGTCCACGTCGGGCAGCGGCGCCAGACGCTCCTGCGCGGCGGGCGAAGCCGCCATGGCGACGGGAACCTGGGCCTGGACGGCGCCGGCGGCCAGAAGGACAGCCGCAGCGGCGCCCCCCAGCAGGATGGGACGGAACGAACGCATGCAGGAAACCCCCTCAGGCAATGAAACGGCCCGACGACAGGTCCGCCGGACCGGGCGCGACAGTGGTAGCCGTCTGCAACCGGCTCGCAAGCGATTTGAAATTGCAGTTTTGTAATCTTTCCTCCGCCATCTCGCATGTGCGAGGCCTTCAGGCAGGACCGTGCCATAAGGGCCGCAATGCAGACCGTCCGCGCAGGACCACACGAACTATTGCACCGCACACGAAATGATTTGCCTGTCGCGCTGCAATAGCTTCCTATCCCTATCCGCGGCGTCGAACGCGGGTTCGAGCCGGAACATCTGACATCCAGCTCCCCGGACGCCGCGCCATGATCCGCAAATCGCTCGCCCTCGCCGCCCTCGGTTGTCTGGTCGCTGGTCCGGCCCTCGCCGCGCCCGCCGCGCCCCTGCTGGCGCACCAGACGACCCTGGCCCTGAACGAGGCCGCCTCATCGTGGATCCTGACCTCCACGGCCCTGGTCCTGCTGATGACCCTGCCGGGTCTGGCGCTCTTCTACGGCGGCATGGTCCGGCGCAAGAACGTCATCGCCACCATCGCCCATTCGACCGCCGCCCTGGCCATCGTCACCGTGCTCTGGTTCGTGGTCGGCTACAGCCTGTCCTTCGGGACCAGCGGCGAGGCGACCAACGGCTTCATCGGCGGACTGCAGGCCGCCTTCCTCGATGGCGTCACCCCGACCACGGCCCACAGCCTGACGCCGGGCCTGCCCGAGTTCCTGTGGATCGCCTACCAGCTGACCTTCGCCATCATCACCCCGGCCCTGATCGCCGGCGCCTTCGCCGAGCGGATCAAATTCTCGGCCTCGATCCTGTTCTTCTTCCTCTGGCACCTGCTGGTCTATGTGCCGATCTGCCATCAGGTCTGGGGCGGCGGCTGGATGGGATCGCTGGGCGTGCTCGACTTCGCGGGCGGCGCCGTCGTCCACGTCAACGCCGGTGTCGCCGGCCTGGTCGCCTGTCTGGTGCTGGGGCCGCGTCAGGGCTTCGGTCGCGACAACATGGCCCCGCACAACCTGACCCTGACCGCCATCGGCACCGGCCTGCTGTTCGTCGGCTGGCTGGGCTTCAACGCCGGCTCGGCCTGGGCCGCGGACGGCATCGCCGCCGTCGCCGCCCTGAACACCATCCTCGCCGCCGCCGCCGCCGCCATCGGCTGGACGGCCGTGGAGTGGGCCTTCCACAAGCGCCCGACCCTGCTGGGCATGCTGTCCGGCATCGTCGCCGGTCTGGTCGGCATCACCCCCGCCGCCGGTCTGGTCGATCCCAAGGGCGCCTTCTTCATCGGCATCCTGTCGGGTCCGGCCTGCTATGCGGGCGCGGTCTGGCTCAAGCGCGCGCTGAAATATGACGACAGCCTCGACGCCTTCGGCGTGCACGGCGTGGGCGGCATCGTCGGCGCCATCCTGACCGGCGTCTTCGCCACCGCCGTCATCAATCCGGCCGGCGAGAACGCCAGCCTCCTGAACCAGATCATCGGCCTGGCCGCCGTCATCGCCTGGTCGGGGATCGGCACCTTCATCATCCTGATGATCTGCAAATACACCGTCGGCCTGCGCGTGCCGAAGGAGGAGGAGATCGAGGGCCTCGACTACACCCAGCACGGGGAGACGATTCACCCGTAGCGCTGCGCGCGGTGGTTAGTGGTTAGTGGTTAGTGGTTAGTGTTGGCGGATCGGGTCGTTGCGGAAGGGCGGCGCGGACCGCGCAGTCGCAGGATGGCGGCCAGCCACTAGCCACTAGCCACTAGCCACTTTCCCGGCCACTTCCGGGCCAGTTCCCCGCCGCACCCTTCCCCCCTCCCCGCCTTCCCCGCTACAACCTCGGCCATGAGCTCCGCCCCGCTTCCTGACGCCGGTTCCAACTGGGTCGACCGCCATGCGCCCGAGGGGCTGAAGCCGTGGCTGAAGCTCGGCCGGTTCGACCGGCCCATCGGCATCTGGCTGCTGCTCATCCCCGGCTGGCAGGGCATCGCCCTGGCGCTGGCGTCCGAGCGCCGGACCTCCAGCGTCTATGACCTGTGGCTGATCCTCGGCTTCGCGATCGGGGCCTGCCTGATGCGGGCCGCGGGGTGCGCCTTCAACGACATCGTTGATCGCGACATCGACGTGCAGGTGGCCCGCACCGCCGCCCGCCCGGTCGCCTCGGGCCGGATCAGCGTGAAGAAGGCGCTGGCCTTCACCGCCGCCTGTTCGCTGGTCAGCCTGCTGATCCTGCTGACGCTGAACTGGACCGCCATACTGCTGGGCGTCGCCTCCCTGCTGCTGGTCGCCGCCTATCCCTTCATGAAGCGGATCACCTGGTGGCCCCAGGCCTGGCTCGGCCTGACGTTCAACTGGGGCGCCCTGATGGGCTTCGCGGCGGCGTCGACCGCTTGGGCCGCCTTTCTCGTCCTGCCTGACTACAGCCTCGGCGTCAGCGTCCGCGCCGGGCATCTTTCCTTCGCCGCCCTCGCCCTCTACGCGGGCGGCGTCTTCTGGACCCTCGGCTACGACACGATCTACGCCCTCCAGGATATTGAGGACGACGCCATGGTCGGGGTGAAGTCCTCGGCCCGGCGGCTCGGCGCCAAGGTCCGTAGCGGCGTCGGCGTCTTCTACGGTCTGGCCGTCGCCTGCGCCGCGCTGGCGGGCCTGCTGGCCGGGCTCGGTCCGCTGTTCTGGCTCGGCCTCGTCGGCTACGCGGCCCACCTGCTGATCCAGACCCGCTCCATCCGCCCCGATGACGGCGCCCACGCCCTGGCCCTGTTCAAGTCGAACCGTGAGGCGGGACTGGTCCTGCTTCTGGCCATCATCCTCGGTTCCGTTTCGCTTCCGCTCTAGCAAGGAGATCCGCATGTCCTCCCCCGTCCGCATGCTTCTGGTCACCGTCGCCGTCGCCGCCTCCCTCGCCGCCTGCAATCGCGACAAGGAGACGAAGGCCCCGGCCGCGCCGCCCCCGGTCGCCGGCGCCGTCGAGATCCCCGCCGACGCCGCCGCGCCGATGAGCTTTGAATCCAAGACGCAATACGCCGATGTCAGCCTGAAACTGCCCGATGGCCTGAAGTCGCAGGGCGACCTGCATGCCCGCCTCTATGCCGAGGAGGTCCGCAAGCTGCGTCAGTTCATCGAGGGCGCGCAGGGCGAGCGGACCGAGGCGGGCAACGACACCGACCTGCCGCCGTATGAGAACAAGGTCGAACTGACCTTGGCGGGCGAGACAGGCAAGCTGTTCAGTCTCAAGCGCGTCGCCTTCGACTATTCGGGCGGCGCCCATCCCAATACCCTGACCAGCGGCCTGCTGTGGGACAAGGCGCTGAAACGCCAGATCGGCCTCACCGACCTGTTCCGCCCCGGCGCCGACCTGACGGTGCTGGATCAGGCGCTGTGCTCGGCCATCAACACCGCCAAGCGCGCCCGCGTACCCAACAGCGCCTCCGTCACCCTGGGGGGCAAGGACTGGTCCTGCCCTCGCGCCGTCGACACCGGCTTCGTGCTGGCCCCGGGCGATGTCCAGGGCAAGGCCGCAGGCTTGACCTTTCTGATCGGCCCCTACCAGGTCGGCCCGTATGTGGAGGGGGCCTACGAGATCGCCATCCCCGCCTCGACCTTCCGCTCCCTGCTCGCCCTCACCTACGCCGACGAGTTCGCCGGTCAGTTGATCCGCGCAGGGGACGTCACGCCCAAACCCTGAGGACTTCGACCTGTATGCGTAACGCCCTGCCTCTCGCCCTCGCGGGCGCCCTGCTGGCCGCCCTGCCCGCCGCCGCGCAATCGGATCGCGTGACCAGCCCCGGCCAGCTCGGCATCATCGCCACGACCCCCAGCCGGATTGAAGGCTCCAGCCGCGAGATGAACCGTGGCATCCGCCCGGTGTGGCGCGCCAACATGACGCCGTCGATGGCCAAGGCCTATGCCGAAGAGGCCATGGGCCGCGCCGGTTTCGCCTGCGAGGTGGCCGAGGCTGTCGTTATCGGACAAACCCGGGACAGCGCGCCGCTGGTCGAGGTCGATTGCGCCAACGGCGGGGGTCTGGTCATTGCCGACAGCAACCCGATCGTCGCCTCGGACTGTCTGGACCTGACGCCCGCCACCGCGGTGACGGGCCTGCGCAGCCTGCGCATCGAAGGCTGCACCCTGCCGGCCAACGTCGCCTCGGTCACCGCCGAACGCGAAGCCGAACGCCGCCAGCCGCCGGGCCGCAACTGACCGCGAGGGTTCGTCCCCCTTTCGCGTAACGAGCGGGAGCTAGGGATCGGCGCCCAGAAATTGCCATTCTCTCTTTACTTAGCGTCGATTACGTCCATGATTTCGGCGGTCGACTAACACAGGACTGCGACATCACACCGAAACCTTGAGGAGCTCGATGGCTATGCGTTTTATTCTGCCTCTCGCCGCGATCGGCGCACTTGCCGCCGCATCGCCCGCCTTCGCCCAGGACCCGCTTGAAGTGGGAGTTCCGCTCGGGGTGACCGGTGACTCGCGCATCTACAGCCCCGGCCAGCTCGGTATCACCGCCACGACGCCCAGCCGGATCGCCGCCTCAAGCCGGGAAATGAACCGCGGTCGCCGGACGACCTTCCACGCCAACATGACCCCGACCATGGCCAAGACCTACGCCGAACAGGCGTTGCACCGGGCCGGCTATCGTTGCGAAGTCGCCGAGTCCGTCGTCATCGGACAGACCCGGGACGGCGCGCCTCTGGTCGAGGTCGACTGCTCGAACGGTGGCGGCCTGGTCATCGCAGACAGCAACCCGATCGTCGCCTCGGACTGCCTCGACCTGTCGCCCGAAGACGCCCTCAGCGGCCGGAACAGTCTTCTGATCGACGCCTGCCGCCTGCCGGGCAACGTGTCTTCGGTGGCCGCGACCCGGGACGCCGAGGCTCAGAACGTCAGGAACTGATCCATCAGTTCGGCGAACTTCGCCGGCTGATCGCTCATGATGAAGTGACGGCTGCCGTCGACACGGATCAGACGCACCCCGGCGAGGCTCGCATACTCGCGGGCCCACACGCTATCGGCCATCGCCGGGGGCGGGCCCCCGTCGGCGTCGGCGGCATAGGGCGCCCAGACGGGAACGGTCATCGTCGCCAGGCCCGGCCGCAGGTCGGTCAGCATGACGTCACGGATCGCCGCCGCCATGGCGCGCCGGTCGCCCGCCATGCTCCATTCGACCATCCGCTCGCGGGTCAGCGGATCGCGCGAATAGCCGACCGCGCCCTGCACCTGTCCCGCCCGGAAGGCCGCGTCGTCCGCAGCCAGCATCCCCGCGGCGGCCTGCGCCGCGAACGGACGGGCGCTGTCGACCGTGACCTGCGGCCCGAACAGGGCGCTGAAGAAGGGCAGGCTGTCGACCGTCATCACCTTGCCGACCAGCGACGGCTGCTGCTGGGCCAGCATCAGGGCGCTCATCCCGCCCATAGAATGCCCGACCACCGCCGGCGCCGTCAGGCCCTGCTCGCGGATATAGCGGGCCAGCTCGTCGATCACCGGCTGGACGAACGGACCGTCGCCATGCGTCCACGGCTCGCCTGCGAAGCCCGCCAGCTGCACCAGATGCACCCGGTGCGTCGCCTTCAGCCGCTCCGCCTCAACGCGCCAGACCTCCCGCGAACAGCCGAAGCCGGGGATCAGGATCACATCCGGCCCCTGCCCCACGACCTCGGCCGACAGCCGGTCAGAGACGAAGGGCGCGGGCGCCGTGGCGAAGACCGGCGCGGACAGGACCTCGGTCGCGGACAGGACGCCTGCCCCGATGGCCATGGCGGCGGCGGAGGCAAACAGCAGGGCGCGCAGGGTCGAGCGCCCGGCGAGGGGACGGTGGTGCAGCATGAGGATGTCCTTGGTTTGGGCCTGACGGGGTCAGGCGTGAGGGTTCTCGAAAATGTCCTCGACCGGCCGGGTGAACAGCACCGCGATGCGGTAGGCCAGGTCCAGAGAGGGATCGTGCTTCTCGGTCTCCAGCGCGTTCACGGCCTGCCGGGACACGCCCAGCGCCTGACCGAGCTGTTCCTGCGTCCAGCCGCGCTCGACGCGCAGCAGCTTGAGACGGTTCTTCATCAGTTCGAGGTCCGGATGAACGGCGACACCAGACCATACAGGCCCCAGAAGGAGGCGTAGATCAGCCAGCCCGGCAGATGCGGCGCATTGGCGAAGGTTTCGGCGAAGCCCCAGAAGGTCGCCAGCGCCATGGCCAGACCGGCCGCGAGGATGAACTGCTTGGCCGCCACGGCGCGAACGAACTCGTCGCTCTCGCGCATCAGGCTCAATGTGGCCCACAGCTGGCCGATCACCGGGGCGGAGATCGCCGCGGCCAGACCCCAGCCGGCGGGCTTGCCGATGATCTCGTCAAAGGCGTCGGTCAGCATCATGGAGATACAGACCAGCATATAGGGGACCATGAAGGCCCAGGTGCGGATGATATAGCGACGCCCGGCGGGCGTACCCTGTTTCCATGCAGACAACATGTCAGCTCCTCCCGACAAAATGTAATGCCAACCTGACATCAGAAAAATGTCATGTCAACCTGACTTTTTGTCAGGATCGCACGACTTGTTCTTGGCTCCTTGCGGACCTACCGCCGCGGCGTATCCTCGCCCCATGCCCGCCGCGCCTCGCGCCCGCCCAATCGACCTGTTCACGCCCGAGGAGTGGGCGCCCTTCCAGTCGCGCAGGGGCTGGATCGGTCCCCTGCTGGTGGCCCACTGCTGGGGCGTTATCGCCCTGGCGGTCGTCGCGGGCGTCGTGTGGCCGATCCTGATCCCGGCCTGCGTGGCGATCGTCGGTACGCGCCAGTTGGGCCTCGCCATCCTGATGCACGAGGCGGCGCACGGCGGCCTGTCGACCCACAGGCGTCTGAATGACGGTCTGGGTCACTGGCTGTGCGCCGTGCCGGTCGGCGCCTCATTGGCCTCCTACCGCCCCTACCATCTGTCTCACCACCGCTTCGCCCGGCAGCCCGAGGATCCGGACCTGGTCCTGTCCGTCCCCTTCCCGGTCTCGCCCGCCTCCCTGCGGCGCAAGATCCTCCGCGACCTGACCGGCCAGACCTTCCTCAAGCAGCGTGTCCTGCTGCCGCTGGCGCCGGTGCGCGGGGCGATGGCCGGTCGGGCGACGCAGGGCTCAAGCAGCGCGACGCGCGGTAGCCCGACGACAGACAACCACGACTATGAGGCGATCGTCACCGGCCGCTCCATCCTGCCGTTCCTGCTGGTCAATCTGGGCCTGCTGACAGCGGCGACGATAGCCGGAGTCTGGTGGGCGTATTTCGCCCTGTGGCTGCTGCCCATGGCGACCTGGTTCCCCATGGTCACCCGTTTGCGCAACATCGCCGAACACGCCTGTGTCGAGGGCTCGGAACAGGATCCGTTCCGCGCCGCCCGCACCACCCGCGCCCGCGGGTGGGAGCGCGCCTTCATCGCCCCCTACTGGGTCAATTTCCATGCCGAACACCACCTGTTCATGCACGTCCCCTGCTGGAAGCTGCCGGCCCTGCATCAGGCGGTGCGGAAGACGCCGCAGGGGGCGGGCATTGAGGTGGCGGACGGCTACCTCACCGTCCTGCGGCAGGCCGCGCCCTCGCGACCCGCCGCCTGATCGGTCCTACTGCCGCGCGCCGGGCATCTCCCGCCCGTTCTGATGCAACACCAGTCCGGTGATCGCCCCCGCCGCGTCGCGGTTGAAGGTGATCCGCGCATCGACCGCCTGCAGGAAGAAGGCGTCCGGCCCTTCGGCCAGCATCTCCAGCGCGCCCTGCCCGGTGGCCTGCACCGTCAGCTTGCCGTCGACGACAGACACGGTCAGGGCGAAGGTCGGGGCGATCGCATAGACGCCCGCATAGGCCTGCAGCGCCTCCGCCGGCAGCGTCACCGCCCGCCGCTCGCTCGCCAGGGTGACCGTCCCGCCCCGCGCCAGGGTCATCAGATCGACGCCCAGCTTGTCCGGTCCCGGTCCGTTCAGATTGCCCAGCACCACCACGGTCAGCCCGGCATCCACATCCCGCGACAGCAAGGTGTTGAAGCCCTGGATTGCGCCGTTGTGGCTGACGATCCGATGCCCGTCCTGCTCCCGGACGTCCACGCCGAAGGCATAGTCGTTGCGGACGGGCGTGGTCAGCAGGGTCAGGCTCTCGGCGCGCAGCACCCGCCCGCCGAACAGGCCCTGCTCCCACTTCAAAAGGTCGCGGGTCGTCGAATACAGGCCGCCGGCGCCGCGTGGGATGGTCATGTCGGCATAGTCGGCATTGACGACCCCGCCCTCGCCGGGCGCATAGCCTGAGGCCCGCCGCGGCAGGATGGCGGCATGGGTGTCATAGCCGCTGTCGGTCATGCCCAGCGGCTGCAGCAGGCGTGTGGCGACGAAGTCTGCGTAGGACTGACCGCTGGCCTTCTCGATGATGGCGGTCAGCAGGATGTAGCCCGAGTTGGAATAGGACCAGCGCGCGCCCGGCTGGAAGTCCAGCGGCCGGTCCCGGAAGCGGGCGATCAGCTGTTCCAGCGTCGCGGGCCGGGTGTTCAGCGCCGCGAAATCGGCGTCCCGCGTGAACTCCGGCACGCCGGAGGTATGGGCCAGCAGGTGGCGCACGGTGACGCCGTCCCAGGTCGCGGGCGCATCCGGCAACCAGGTCTTCACCGGCGCATCCAGATCCACCTTGCCGTCTTCCCGCAGCAGCATGATCGCCACGGCGGTGAATTGTTTGGTCAACGAGCCGAGGCGGAATTTGGTGTCCCCGGCATTGGGGATGTTCCACTCGCGATTGGCCAAACCATAGCCCTGGTCCAGCAGCACCTCATCGCCGCGCGCCACCAGGACGGAGCCGGTGAACTCCTCGCGCGCCACGGCGTCCCGGATCACCTGATCCATTCGCCCCACATCCTGCGCGCCCGCGGGGGAAGCGGAGATAAGGGCGGCGACAGCCGCGGCGATGATCAGGCGAGCGGCCAGAACAGGTTTTGACACGATGGAGTCCCCCACAGGCGCGGTGTGCGCCCGTTGAGGATGGATGAGACTGTCGCGCCCGTCGATGGATGCAGCGGTGCGGATTAGATTTCCGTAATGCACGCCGCGCCTCGGCGACGCCTGTCCGCTTCCACAGGGACCGCCCCGCACACTGACGCGGTCAAAGGGTGCTACAGCCGCCCATGGCCATCACCGATCCCGCCGCCTTCATCCTCGCCAACACCCGCTTTCAGGCCGTCCCGCACGCGCCGGAGATTTCGCTGTGGCTGGCCGATGAGATCACGCCGATCTGGCGGCTGACCGAGGAAGAGCTGGGCGAACTGGGCCTGCCGCCGCCCTTCTGGGCCTTCGCCTGGGCCGGGGGACAGGCGGTCGCCCGCTGGCTGCTCGACAACCCGGCGGAGGTCGCGGACAAGACGGTGCTCGACTTCGCCACGGGGTCGGGGCTGGTGGGGATCGCGGCGATGAAGGCGGGCGCCGCCTCCGTGCTGGGCGCGGACATCGACCCCTTCTGCGGCGCCGCGGTGGCCTTGAACGCCGAAGCCAACGGCGTGGCCATGACCTTCACCGACCGCAATCTGCTGGACGGCCCGCCGCCCGCGGTGGATGTCATTTGCGCGGGCGACGTCTGCTACGAAAAGCCGATGACCGAGCGGGTGCTGGACTGGCTGGGTCAGGCGCGCGCCAACGGGACCCGCGTCCTGATCGGCGATCCGGGCCGCACCTATTTCCCGAAGACCGGTCTCGACTTCCTGGCCGAATACCGGGTGCCCACCACCCGCGAGCTCGAGGATCAGGAGATCAAGCGCTCGTCGGTCTGGGCGATGGTCTGATCCGTTTCCGGCTCGGGCGAGAAATGGATGTGGCGGTCGGGGGCGGGATCGTCGGAATGATCCTCTCCCGACATCTCGGAGGCCGCCGGGCGGCCCGTGCCACGCGCCAGTTCCAGCTCGGGGTCACGGCTGAATCCGGGGTCTTTGACAGATGTGGTCACGGCAGGCTCCTCAAGGCGACGCTCCCTCCACAGAACCGGAAAGTCGAGGGTTCGGTTCCGGTCACGCTTGGCGACAGGCCGGTTCACGCCCATGT
Source organism: Brevundimonas sp. AVps31 (assembly GCF_058681355.1). Lineage (NCBI taxonomy): Bacteria > Pseudomonadati > Pseudomonadota > Alphaproteobacteria > Caulobacterales > Caulobacteraceae > Brevundimonas > Brevundimonas sp. AVps31. The sequence continues at coordinate 700,688 of NZ_CM178736.1, forward strand.
TTCCGTCATGACCCGCGCCCTGTTCCTCGCCGCCGCCGTCGCCCCGCTGCTGCTGTCCGGCGCGGTCCACGCCCAGTCGGTTCGCCCCCTGCCGCCCGGCCCCTCGGCCTTGGACCAGAACCGCTGGCAGGCCGACCAGCATCGCTATGAGATGGACCGCCTGCGTTTCCAGAATGACCAGCGAAACGCCACGGCCCGCCAGCTTCAGCTTGAGAGCCGCCAGACCCTCAACGACCTGAACGCGCGGCGCACCATGGACCCCTACATCCCCTACAGCCCGCCCGCGCTGCGCTCGCCCGAGCAGGAGCGTGCCGCCCGCGTCTCCGCCACCGAACGGCGCGAGACCACCACCAGCCGCGTCGGCGAGATCGACGCCTGGCTGGATCGACGCCCGAATTAATCCCGTCGTCCCCACCGCATCCCTTGCGCCCGGACCGCGTTACGGCTTCGCTCGGATGTGAAGGCGAGGGAGGACGGATCATGCGTTGGGAAGGCGGCCGCCGTGGCGGCAATATCGAGGATCGGCGCGGCATGGGCGGCGCGGGTCTGGCGGGCGGCGGCATCGGCGCGCTGGTCCTCGCGGCGATCGGCTATTTCGTCTTCGGGATCGATCCCTCGACCACCCAGCAGATCACCAGCCAGCTCGGCGGCGTCGGCGCCGCCCAGGAAGGCAAGGCCGGCACGCCGGCGGATCAGGCGGGCCTGTTCGTCGATGTCATCGGCGCCAATGTCGACGACGTCTGGCGCTCCAAGATCCAGGGCTATGAGCCGCCGACCGTTGTCCTGTACGAACAGGGCACATCGACCGGCTGCGGGATGGGCCAGAGCGCCATGGGCCCCTTCTACTGCCCGACCGATCGCAAGGTGTATCTGGACCTCGGCTTCTGGCAGGACATGGAGACCCAGCTCGGGGCCTCCGGCGCCGACTTCGCGCGCGCCTATGTCATCGCCCACGAATACGGCCACCACATCCAGACCCTGACCGGCACGTCCGATCAGGTCCGTCAGGCGCAGCAGCGCGCCGGGGGACAGGCCGAGGCCAACCGCTATTCCGTCGCGCTGGAGCTTCAGGCCGACTGCTATGCGGGCGTCTGGGCCGCCAACGCCTCCGCCGTCTCCAACGGTCAGGTCGCCCTGACCGCCGGCGATCTGGAAGAGGGGCTCAAGACCGCCTCGGCCATCGGCGACGACACCCTGCAGCGCCGCTCCGGCGGTCGCGTCTCGCCCGACAGCTTCACCCACGGCTCCTCCGCCGACCGGGTCAGCTGGCTGCGTCGCGGCTACGAAAGCGGCGACCCGCGCGTCTGCGATACCTTCCAGGGCGCCTGATCCCGCTTGTTGCGGCGCACCCGGCGCGGCAAGGTCCGGCGGTGTCCTCCTCCGCCGCCTCCGCCCTCGCCGCCTCCCGCCGCCTTGTCCTCAAGGTCGGCTCCGCCCTGCTGATTGACGGCGGGCGGCCGAATGACGCGCGTCTGGCCGCCCTGGGGCAGGAGATCGCCGACCTGCGGGCCCGGGGCGTCGAGGTCATCGTCGTCTCCTCCGGCGCGGTGGCGCTGGGCCGGGGCCGTCTCGGGATTTCCCGATCCGCCCGGCTGGACGAGAAACAGGCCGCCGCCGCCGCCGGCCAGTCCCTGCTGATGCAGGCGTGGGAGACGGCGCTGTCGCCCCACGGCCTGACCCCCGCCCAGATCCTGCTGACCCGCGACGACACCGAGCGCCGCCGTCGCTGGCTGAACGCCCGCTCAACACTGGACGCCCTGCTGCGGCTCAAGGCCATTCCCGTGGTCAACGAGAACGACACCGTCGCCACCGAGGAAATCCGCTACGGCGACAACGACCGCCTCGCCGCCCGCACGGCCCAGTTGGCGCGCGCCGACCTGCTGGTCCTGCTCAGCGACATCGACGGCCTGTACGACGCCGATCCCCGCTCCAACCCCGACGCCACCCACCTGCCGCTGGTCGAGGCCCTGACGCCCGAGGTCATGGCCATGGCGGGCGCGGCCAACGCCTCGGCCTCCGTCGGCACCGGCGGGATGCGCACCAAGCTGGAGGCCGCCCGCATCGCCCGCTCGGCGGGCTGCGCCACCGTCATCGCCTCGGGCCTGACCGACCGCCCTCTGGCCGCTGTGCTGGACGGCGCCCGCGCCACCCTGATCCCCGCCCCCGACGGCCCGATGGCGGCGTGGAAGTCGTGGATCGCGGGCAGTGTCGATCCGGCCGGGCGACTGGTCATCGACGACGGCGCCCTCGCCGCCCTGCGCGCGGGCAAGAGCCTGCTGCCCTCCGGCATCCAGAGGGTCGAGGGCCGCTTCGACCGGGGCGACAGCGTGCGGATCATCACCCCCGACGGCGTCCAGGCGGGGGTGGGCCTCGCCGCCTTCCCCGCCGAGGAGATGACCCTGATCACGGGTCGCCAGACCGGCGAGATCGAGGGTCTCGTCGGCTACAGGGGCCCTCAGGTCGCCATCCACCGCGACGATCTGGTGCTGGAGGGCGGCGCATGACCGGACTCGCCGAACAGATGCTTCAGCGCGGTCGCCGGGCCCGCGCCGCCGCCGACGCCCTGCGCCTCGCCTCGCCCGAGGTCCGGACCCGTGCGCTTGAAGCCGCCGCCGCCGCCCTGCGCGCCCGGGCCGACACCATCCTGGCCGCCAACGCCGGGGACATCGCCCGGGCCCGCGACAACGGCCTGTCCGAGGCCCTGATCGACCGGTTGGCCCTCACGCCCGCCCGCCTCGCGGCCGTCGCCGACGCCGTGGCCGAGATCGCCGCCCTGCCTGATCCCCTGGGCCGCGAGACCGCCCGCTGGACCCGGCCCAACGGCCTCGACATCGCCCGCGTCGCCACCCCCATCGGCGTATTGGCCATCATCTATGAGAGCCGCCCCAATGTGACGGCGGACGCCGCCGCCCTGTGCCTGCGCTCGGGCAATGTCGCCCTGCTGCGCTGCGGCTCGGACTGCCTGTCGTCATCGCTGGCCATCCATGCGGCCATGGTCGAGGGGCTTGTGTCCGCCGGCCTGCCCGCTGACGCCATCCAGCTGATCGACACTCCCGACCGCGCCGCCGTCGGCGCCCTGCTGACCGGATTGGAGGGGACGATCGACCTGCTGATCCCGCGCGGCGGCAAGAGCCTCGTCGCCCGGGTCCAGGCCGAGGCGCGCGTCCCCGTGCTGGGCCACCTCGAGGGCCTGAACCACACCTATGTCCATGCGGCCGCCGATCCGGAGATGGCCGAACAGATCGTGCTGAACGCCAAGATGCGCCGCGTCTCAGTCTGCGGCGCCACCGAGACCCTGCTGATCGACCGCGCCTGCGCCCCCGCCCTCCTGCCCCGTCTCGCCGGAGCGCTTCAGGCCGCCGGCTGCAGCCTGCGCGGCGACGCCGACAGCCGCGCGCTGGTCCCGTCCATCACTGTCGCCGACGAGCGGGACTGGACCACCGAATACCTGGCCCCCGTCCTCGCCGTCCGCGTGGTGGACGATCTGGATCAGGCCGTGGATCACATCCGCCGCTACGGCTCGGGCCACACCGAGGCCATCGTGACGGAGGACGCGGACGCCGCCGCCGCCTTCCTCAACGCCGTCGACAGCGCCATCGTGATGTGGAACGCCTCGACCCAGTTCGCGGACGGCGGCGAGTTCGGCTTCGGCGGCGAAATCGGCATCGCCACCTCACGCCTGCACGCGCGCGGCCCCGTCGGGGCCGAGCAGCTGACCAGCTACAAATATGTGGTGCGCGGCACGGGCCAGACCCGGCCTGCCTAGCCGACCGTCAGGTCCAGCGGTCGCGAGACGTGCAGCGTCCCCTTGCCGAGGTCCAGCGCCACGCGTCGATCCGCGAACGCCTCCATCCCCACAAGGCCGCCCGGGAAGTTGGGCAGGGGCGGCTGATCGAAGACCCCGACCTCGACGCCCTCATACAGATGGTCGGCGAAGGTCACGGTCCGCGCCCGGATCAGGGTCGAGCGCATCGCGCCGCCCAGCACCAGACTGACGCCCGCCCGTTCAGGCCGTCCGTCCAGGAGGCCCGCCGTCGTCGCCGCGTCACGGCTCAGGCCCAGCAGGCCCGAGGCGCCGGTGTCGACAATGGCGCGCACCGTGGCGCCTTCCACGGTCAGGTCGGCGGCCAGCGCTGTTCCCTGGCGATGCACCTGCGCCTCTATCAGGTCGGGCGGACGCACAAAGGACTCCCGCCGCACCAGCCGCGCGTACCCGCGCCGGGGATCCAGCGCCAGCACCGCCTCCCCCAGCAGGTCCTGCCCGAGGATCAAAGGGGTGCGCAGGCCCTGCTCGGACGCCAGCGGGCCGAGATCGAGAATCGCCGCTCGCAGGCCTGTGACCGTCAGCCCCGGCAAGGCCACGTCCACCGATATCCCGCGCCCGACCTGCGCTCCGCCGCCCACGCCGTAGGCGACCAGCGGCATGTCGAACAGCGCCCGCCGCTCGGGCGGCAGGGTGGCGAAGAAGGCGCGATCAATGACGGAATACTGGGCGCCGCTGTCGATCAGGGCCAGCACCTCGCGCCCCTCGACCGTGACCCTCACCGTGGGCGTCGCCGCGCGTCGGGCATAGGGCATCCAGGGCGTCGCACCCTCCGGTCCGAACGCCAGCTCCGGCTTCGGCCACAGCAGGTGGTCCCGCGCCCACCAGGCGCCGCCGGCGAGGGCGAGCAGACCGGCGGTGCGGATCAGGAGATGACGACGGTTCATCCTTGCCAAGATGGCGCGTGCGAGAGCGCTGCGCCAGCGGCGTGAGGTCGCGTCGGATGTTTCAGCGAGACGGACGACAGACCGGCCGACGCCCCCCGACGTCGACCGGTCCGCCCGCGAGGCCGGTGTCCCGAGCCCCCGCCCACCCCGGATCCGTGACCTCAGGGTTACCGGCGAGTTAATGACCCGCGGATGGGGCGGCTGTCCATCCACTTCGCCGCGCAAGCGAGCGGATTGTGACCTAACGGTGTCCGAACGGCACCACCTTGTTCGCGCTATCATGGCCGATATCGGCCGCTCCGAGCCACGCGATTCCGGACCGCTGGCACCAGTAGCGGACGATCTCCTCGGCGGTCAGGCCGAAGTCCGGGTCGTTCTGGACGATCTCCGACACCCGCCCCAGCCGGATGCCCGCCACCTTGCGGATCGACGGCTGGGCGGTCAGGTGGAACATCATGCGGTCGATCCGGTACAGCGGCTCCGACACGTCCTCCAGCATCAGCACGTGGTCCGTCAGGTCGGGCTCCAGATAGGTGCCGACCAGGGCGTCGAGGATGCTCAGGTTGAAGGCCACGGCCGGGCGCGCGTCGGTGTGCAGCGACGGCTCCCACGACGACGACGCCCCCGACTTCAGCCAGTTCAGCGCCCGCCAGGCGGTGTCGTCGTGGCGCACCGAATCCGAGGCCATCGGCCCGTGCGCCACCTGCGGAAAGCCCGCCTTGTACAACCCGGCCAGCAGGCTGCCCGCGTCGGAATAGCCCAGATACCGCTTCTTGCGCGCCACATCGGTCAGCCGCGGCAGCACCGCCTCCGCGATCCGGCACGAGCCGTAGCCGCCCCGCGCGAACCAGACCGCGTCCAGCCGCGGATCATTGGCGAATTCCACGAAGGCGTTGGCCCGCGTCGCGTCATCCCCGCCGAAATGGCCGTGCTTCTGGAACACCGCCGGATGGAAGACGATCTGGATCGACCCGTCCGGCACGTTCGCCGCGAACCACGCCTGAATGGCCTCGCCGCGGTCCTTCGAGAAGCGCGAACTGGCGTTGACGATGCCGATCTTCATTGAGAGGTCGTATCCTCGCCCAAGGCGCGCTTGCCATACTGCCGGTGGACTTCCCGATAAGTGAACTGTGTCACGGCGATGAGCCCGAAGAACACGAGCCACATCGGAAACCCGGCATCGTCCCAAGGCAAGCCCAGCCAGCGGAGCTTGTCAAAGGCCGACAGTAGAAGGCCAGCCAGCGAACCGACCGAAATCGTGATGAAGGATAATCGCACCCAAAGCGGCGGCTGCGCGGCTTCAAGCAGTGCGCGTTCATAACCCCGGGGTTCTCTGCCCAGCGCGCCGTCGATCAGCCGATCAACAATGGTCCGCTGTCGGGGTGTCGGCATCCGTCTCGTGTCCTTGCAATGGGCCCAGCCTAGGGCTCCCGGCCACGTTCTGGAAGACGGTTACGCGCCCCCTCTTCCCCGCCGCCCGGAACCCGCTTAGTCACACGTCATGGCGAACGACTATTTCTTCTGCGGGATCGGCGGCTCGGGCATGCTGCCGCTGGCGATGATCGTGCAGGCGCGCGGCGCCCGGATCGAGGGCTCGGACCGGTCCCGGGATCAGGGCCGCACGCCCGACAAATTCGCCTGGCTGGAAGCCCACGGCGTCGCCCTGCACCCCCAGGACGGTTCGGGCGTCACCCGCGCCGACCAGATCGTCGTCGCCACCGGCGCGGTCGAGGACACCGTCCCCGACATCGGCGCCGCGAAAGCCGTCGGCGCGACCATCCAAACCCGCCCCGAACTGCTCAGCCAGCTGTTCAACGCCGCCCCGACCTCCATCGGCGTGGCGGGCACCAGCGGCAAGTCGACCATCACCGGCATGATCGCCTGGATCCTGCATCAGGCGGGTCGCGAACCCACCGTCATGAACGGCGCGGTGATGAAGAATTTCGCTGACGCCGACCACCCCTTCGCCAGCGCCCTCGTCGGCGGCGCCGATCTGTTCGTGTCCGAGGTGGACGAGTCGGACGGCTCCATCGCCCGCTACGACCCGACCGTCGCCGTGGTCTCCAACATCTCGCTCGATCACAAGTCGATGGAGGAGCTGCGCGACCTGTTCGGCGGCTTCACCGCCCGCGCAACCACCGCCGTGCTCAACCTCGACAACCCCGAGACCGCCGCCCTGGCCCAGACCCTGCCGCCGGAAAAGGTCGTCACCTTCGCGCTCGGCGAAGAGGCCGCGACCCTGAACGCCCACGACCTGGAGCCTCAGCCGACCGGGATGCGCTTCACCCTGACCGAACTGGGCGGAGCGAAACACGCCGTCACCCTCAACGTCCCCGGCGCCCACAATGTCGCCAACGCCCTCGCCGCCCTCGGCGCGGTCCGCGCGCTGGGCGTTCCGCTGGCCGAGGCGACTGCCGCGCTGGAGACCTTCTCCGGCATCCGCCGCCGCATGGAGGTGGTGGGGACCGCAAACGGCGTCACCGTCATCGACGACTTCGCCCACAACCCGGACAAGATCGCCGCCACCCTGAAGACGCTTCACGCCTTCGACGGCCGCCTGCTGATCCTGTTCCAGCCCCATGGCTTCGGTCCTCTGAAGCTGATGCGGCATGAGTTCATCGACGGCTTCGCCGGCCTGATGCGCCCCGACGACGTCCTGCTGATGCCCGAGCCCGTCTATTATGGCGGCACGACCGACAGGTCCGTCGGCAGCGAGGACATCGCGTCGGGCGTCCGCGCCGAGGGCCGCAAGGCCGAGGCCCTGCCCACCCGCGACGCCTGCGGCGACCGCATCGTGGAACTGGCGAAACCCGGCGACCGGGTCATCGTCATGGGCGCCCGCGACGACACCCTGTCGGTCTTCGCCGCCGAGCTGCTCAAGCGACTTTAGCTCCGCTTACGGACTGATATTCAACAGAATATCTCGAAACATTCACGTACGGCAAAGCTCGCATTAAGTGGAAGCCCCTACTCCGGCTCCCGTCAGGGAGTGCGCGTGAATGGCCAGGATCGGAGACTTTGCGAGCGGTGGCGAGCCGATCGGCCCGGAGACCCCGGGCGCGCATGTCCTTGATCGCTTTGAACGCGAGCCCGACACCCTCGCCATCGCCGTCGTCGACGCGGACGGCCGACCCGTCGGTCTGGTGGAGCGCAACGCCTTCACCCTGCGCATGGCCGCCGAGTTCGGCCGCGCCCTCTACGCCCGCCGCCCGGCCTCCAGCTTTATGGACCCGTCGCCCCGCATCCTCGATGCCGACGCCAGCGCCGAAACCCTGTTCGAGAGCCTCGACGCCAGCAATCTGGGCGCCCTGCTGAACGGTTTCGTCGTCGCGTCGCAGGGTCGCTATGTCGGCGTCGGCGCCGGCGTTCACCTGTTGCAGGCGGGCAGCGCCATTCATCGGCAACGCGCCGAGGCCATGGGCGTGCTGGCCCGCGATCTCGCCCGCGCCGAGCAGGAGGCCCGCACCTCCAGCCGCGCCAAGTCCGAATTCCTCGCCGTCATGAGCCACGAGATCCGCACGCCCTTGAACGGCGTGCTGGGCGTCGCCGCCCTGATGGAGCGGGAGCTGACCCAGGACGGCCTGCGCCCCTATGTCCGCACCATCCTCGACTCGGGCCAGAGCCTGCTGCGTCTGCTGACCGACGCCCTCGACATGTCCCGCGCCGAGGCCGGGATGATGACCTTCGAAACCGGCGTGGTGTCGCTGGAGGCGGTCGCGCGCGACCTGACCGCCCTGTGGAGCCCGCGCGCCGAAGAGAAGGCGCTGACCCTCACCGTCGTCTGCGACGCCCCCGACGCCGCTCACGTCATCGCCGACGAGATGCGGCTGAAACAGCTTCTGAACAACCTGATCGGCAACGCCCTGAAATTCACCCCCGCCGGTCAGGTCGCCGTCCGCATCGCCGCCCGAGCCGAGGGCGACGAGGCCCGCATCACCGTCACCGTCGATGACAGCGGCCCCGGCGTGGCCGAGGATGCCGCCGTGACCATTTTCGACCCGTTCAACACCGGTCGCGCGGGCCGCGAGGGCGCCGGCGCCGGCCTGGGCCTCGCCATCTGTCGCCAGATCGTCGAGCGGATGGACGGCCGGATCGCCGTCCAGCGTTCGCCCCGGGGCGGCGCCCGCTTCATCTTCGACCTGCGCCTGCCGCTGGCCGTCGCGGAGGTCGCCCCCGAGATCGCCCCCGCCGGGCCCACGCCGCATGAAACCCTGCATGTGCTGGTGGTGGACGACAACGCCACCAACCGCTTCGTCGCGAGCAAGGTGCTGGAACTGTTCGGCTGCACCTCCGAAACCGCCGAAAACGGTCAGGAGGCGGTCGAACGGGTCCAGACCGTCCGCTTCGATCTGGTGCTGATGGATGTGAAAATGCCGGTCATGGACGGGGTTCAGGCCACCCGCGCCATCCGCGCCCTGCCCGGCTCCGTCGCGGCCCTGCCCATCCTCGCCCTGACCGCCAACGCCGATCCGCGCGACGAGGCCGACTATCTGGCGGCGGGCATGGACGGGGTGGCGCAAAAGCCGATCCAGCCCGACGTCCTGCTCGACGCCATCCGCCGCGTCCTGTCCGCCACACCTGCGACAGATCGAGCCGAGGCCGCATAAGGCGCGCAACCCGGATGCCGTCCGGGTATTGTAGCGCTTCATGTTCCAGATTCCTCCGCCGCCCCCGTCCGAACTCTCCGAGGTCGTCGTCACCGGCGCCCGTCTGCCCCCGGCGGCCGGCGAGGCGGCCTTCGCCGTCATCCGCCTCGATGACACCGATCTGAAACGGGAACAGCGGCTGGACGAGGCGCTCGCCTCCGTGCCCGCCGTCTCCCTGTTCCGCCGCACCTCCAGCCTGGCGGCCAACCCGACCACCCAGGGCATCAGCCTGCGCGCCATCGCCCCCTCCGGCGCGGGCCGGACGCTGGTCACCCTGGACGGCGCGCCGCTGAACGATCCCTTCGGCGGCTGGGTGATCTGGTCCCAGGTTCCGACCGAAAGCCTCTCCGGGCTCGACATCGTGCGCGGCGCCGGGGCCGGTCCCTATGGCGCGGGCGCCCTGACCGGAGTGATCCAGTTGCGCGAGCGGGACAGCGGCTGGACCGTGGACGGCTCCGTCGCCGAACGCGGCGGCGCGCGCCTGTCCACATCGGGTGTGACCACCCTCGGCCCCGCCCGCATCGTCGCTTCCGGCCTGTACGAGACCAGCGACGGCTACACCCCCGTGCGCGGCGCGGCCGCGGGCGCCGCGGACACCCCGCTGGATCTGGAGGTCCGCAGCGCCTCGATCCGCGCCGACCTGCCCGTCGGCGCCGCCACCGTCGCCCTGCGCGCCTCGGCCTTCGAGGAAGATCGCGGTTCGGGTCTCGCCGGCGCCCGCTCGACCGCCAGCGGCAACGCCCTGACCGCCACCGCCGCGCTGCAGCCCACCACCGACCGCCCGGGCTGGCGGCTTCAGGTCTGGCGGCGCGAAAGCGATCTGGCCAACACCTCGGTCGCCATCGCCGCCGATCGCGCCACCACCACCCCCGCCAACAATCAGTACGAGACCCCCGCCGTCGGCTGGGGCCTGAACGCCGCCCTGCGCCGCGTCCTCGTCAGCGGCATCGGCCGGGTCGAGTGGGAGCTGGGCGCCGACGCCCGCTTCGCCGACGGCGAGACCCGCGAGATGTTCCGCTACATGGGCGGCCAGTTCACCCGCGACCGCATCGCGGGCGGCGAAACCTCCGTCGTCGGCGCCTATGCCGAAGGCTCCTGGACCACCGGCCCTTGGCTGGTCGCCGGCGGGCTGCGCGCCGATCACTGGGAAAACACCGGCGGCAGCCGCTTCGAGCGGGACCGCCAGACCCTGGCCGTCACTCTCGACGAGACCGATCCCGACCGCTCGGGCGATGTCGTCAGCGCCCGCCTCGGCGTCCGGCGCGACATCGGCGCCGGACAGGCCCTGCGCCTCGCCGCATACACCGGTTTCCGCCCCGCCACCCTGAACGAGCTGCACCGCCCGTTCCGTGTCGGCAATGATCTGACCGAGGCCAACGCCGCGCTTGAACCCGAAACCGTCACCGGCGCGGAAGGCGGCTGGAGCTGGACCGGCGACCGCGCCTCCGTGACCGCCACCGCCTTCTGGACCCGGCTGGACGACGCCATCGTCAACGTCACCATCGGCGAAGGCCCGGCCACCTTCCCCCGCGCGGGCTTCGTCCCGGCGGGCGGCGTCCTGCGCCAGCGCCAGAACGCCGGGACCATCGAGGCGGTCGGGCTGGAGCTGGACAGCCGGTTTGACCTGACCGACGCCTTGACCCTGCGCGCCGCCCTGTCCCTGACCGACGCCGAGGTGGACGGCGGGACCGCCGCGCCCCAGCTGACCGGCCTGCGCCCGGCCCAGGCCCCGCGCGTCAGCGCCGTCGCCGGCGCCGACTGGCGCGCCACCGACCGCCTGACCCTGAGCGCCGACCTGCGCTGGGAGAGCGACCGGTTCGAGGATGATCTGAACAGCCGCGTGCTGGGCTCCGGCGGAACCCTGGATCTGCGCGCCGACTGGGCCGTCAATGAGACGACGGCGATCTGGATCAACGCCTCCAACCTGTTCGATGCGGAGATCGAGGTGTCGGAAACCGGAACCGGCGTCGCCGGCTTCGCCCCGCCCCGCACCCTCGGCATCGGGGTCAGACTGTCGCGCTAGGGTCCGGGCCGCCGGGGATGCCCGACCGATTCTGACGCATCGCCATGGGAGACTGCGACGGGCCGGGCCTCCCGGACCGGATCGGCCTGCGATCCGCACTCTTCGCACCCGTTTTTTCCAGGTGCGGTTTCCGAAGACCTGAGGCGTGGCGCCACTTGCAAATGGTTCTCAACTTCGGCATGAACCGCGGGTGACCGAAGCCGCCGCGACAGCCCCCAAGCCGAAGAAGGCCCTGAACGCCACCCGGTCGTTCTGGCTGAAGCAGCTGCATCAGTGGCACTGGATCTCGGCCGCCGTCAGCCTGATCGGCCTGCTGCTGTTCGCCATCACCGGCATTACCCTGAACCACGCCGCCTCCATCCCGGGGCAGGTCTCCACCGTGGAGAGCGCGGGCGTCTTGCCGGCCCCGCTGCTGGAACGCCTGTCCGCCTTCCCGCAGGAAACCACGGACCCCGTTCCCGACGCGGTCGCCCGCTGGGCTTCGGAGACCTTCAAGGTCTCGATCGCCGGACGTCCCACCGAGACCACGCCCGAGGAAGTCTACGTCGCCCTGCCCGAGCCCGGCGGCGACGGCTGGCTGACCATCGACCGCGCGACGGGCGACGCCTCGCGCGAGCGCACCACCCGCGGCCCGATCGCCTACCTCAACGACCTCCACAAGGGGCGCAACGCGGGCAAGGTCTGGTTCTGGTTCATCGACGTCTTCGCCGCCGCCTGCATCATCTTCGCCGTCACCGGCTTCGCCCTGACCTGGATGCACGCCAGACAGCGCCCCTCGACCTGGCCCCTGCTGGGTCTGGGCCTGCTGATCCCCGTCATCATCGCCCTCCTGTTCATTCACTGACGAGTTCGCCATGCGTCCCCTGACTCTCGCCGCCTCCGCCGTCGCGCTCGGCGCCTTCGCCGGCCCCGCCCTGGCCGCCGACCTGTCCGTGTCGGTGACCCTGCCCCAGCAGACCGGCGCCGCCTATCACCGCCCCTATGTCGCCGTCTGGATCGAGCGTCCGGACAACACCGCCGTGCGGACCCTGGCCGTCTGGTACCAGCAGACCGCGAATGCGGAAGGCGAGGGCAAGGACTGGCTCAAGGACATGCGCACCTGGTGGCGTCGGGGCGGCCAGTCGCTGACCCTGCCGGCCGACGGCGTCTCCAGCGCGACCAAGGCCCCGGGCACGCACGCCGTCCGCGTCCCCGCCGCCCGCCTGCGCGGCCTGCCCGCCGGCGACTATGTGCTGGTCGTCGAGGCCGCCCGCGAACTGGGCGGTCGTGAGTCCGTTCGCGTCCCCTTCGCCTGGGGCCGCGCCAACACCGCCCGGGCGACCGGGAGCCGTGAACTGGGCGCCGTCGCCGTCGCCGTCACCCGCTAAAGGAAGTCCGCCATGAAGAAGTCCATCGCCCTGCTGGCCGCCCTCGCGGCCCTCGCCCTGCCGATGTCCGCCCAGGCCCACCGCGCCTGGCTGGCCCCGACCTCGACCTCGCTTTCCGGCGCCGACGCCTGGGTCGGCTTTGACGCCGGCATGTCCAACGGCGTCTTCATCCCCGACCACGCCGCCATGAACATGGCCGGTCTGGTCATCACCGCCCCGGACGGCTCGACCGTCGCGCCCGAGAACGTCGCGCGCGCGCGTTACCGCTCGACCTTCGACCTGCACATGACCCAGCAGGGCACCTACCGCGTCGCCAACGTCATGGGCGGCGTCATGGTCAGCTACAAACAGGGCGGCGAGCAGAAGCGCTGGCGCGGGACCGAGGCCGACATGGCCGCCAACATTCCGGCCGACGCGACCGAGGTCTCGGCCACCCGCACCAACAGCCGGATCGAGACCTTCGTCACCCTCGGGGCCGGTTCGACCGGCGCCCTGGCCCCGACCGGCGTCGGCATCGAACTGGTGCCGGTGACCCACCCGAACGCCTTGGCCGCCGGTGAGGCCGCGACCTTCAAATTCATTCGCGACGGCCAGCCCGTCGCCGATCAGGACGTCACCATCGCCCGCGGCGGCACGCGCTACCGCGACAACCCCGACGAAATGACGGTCCGCACGGGCGCCGACGGCGCCTTCACCGTCACCTGGCCGGAAGCGGGCATGTACTGGATCAACACCTCGGTCCGCACCGCGGCCCAGGGCGACCAGATGGCCGTCAATGCCCAGTACAACGGCGCCCTGGAAGTCCTGCCCTGACCTCGAACACCGGCCCTGCCTCCAGCCACGGCGCGCCGCCCACGGTCTCCGTGGGCGGCGATGCTGTGCCGCGCGCGAACAATCGCGTCCTGATCCCGACGCACGGCCAGACGCCGACGCGTCCGCCCACCCCCCGGATCTGGGACTTCGCCGGTCAGACCATGGGCACTGACTGGGCTGTCCGGCTGGTTCCGCCCGACGACGCCGACCGGGCGAGGTTCCAGACCGCCATCGAGGACGAACTGGCGCGCATCAACGCCCTATTCAGCCACTGGGACAGCCGCTCGGAACTGGCCCGGTTCAACGCCGCGCCCGAAGGGTTCTGGGCCGTGTCCGAGCCCTTCTGGCTGTTGCTCAACGAGGCGATGAACATCGCCGACGACACCGACGGCGCCGTCGATCCGACGCTGGGCGCCCTCGTCGACCTGTGGGGCTTCGGCCCGCCGGGACCACGTCCGCTGAACAGCTTCGGCGACGCGCCCACCCTTCCGTTCGAGGATGAAATCGAGGCCGCCCGCGCCGTGTCCGGCTGGGGTCGCCTTCGCCTCAACCGCGACCGCCGCGCGGTGCAGCAGATCGGAGGGCTGAGGCTCGACCTGTCCGGCATCGCCAAGGGGCACGCCGTCGATCGCGTCTCCGATCGCCTGGCCGAGCTGGGCGCCGCCCACCATCTGGTCGAGATCGGCGGCGAACTGCGGGGTCGCGGCGTCAAGCCGGACGGCCATCCCTGGTGGGTCGAGCTTCAGCAGGCGCCGGGCGCGCCCGCGCCCCGCACCGTGGTCGCCCTGTTCGATCTCGCCGTCGCCACCTCCGGCGACTGGATCAAGGGTTTCGAGACCTTCGGCAAACGCTACAGCCACACCCTCGACGGACGCACCGGCAGACCCGTGGAGAACGGCGTCGCCTCCGTCACCGTGCTGGCCGACACGGCCCTGCACGCCGACGCCATGGCCACCGCCCTGACCGTCATGGGCCCGCAGGAGGGCCCCGCCTTCGCCACCGCCGTGAAGATCGCGGCCGCCTTCGTCGTGCGCGGCGAGAACGGCGGCGTCACCGAAATCGTGACCCCGGCCTTCTCGGCCATGCTGGACGAGGGCGCGTGACCACCGATCCCGGACGTCTGATCTGGGCCGCCGTCGCGGTCGGTCTGTGGCTGCTCAGCGTTCTGGCCGTGGTTCTGCTGCGCCTGCGGGCGAACCGCGCCGCCGCGCGCAAGGCCGCCGCCCTCGCCCCGCCCGCTGGCGTGGACGCCGTCCTGGTCGCCTTCGCCAGCCAGACCGGTCTGGCCGAGGAACTGGCGTGGATGACGGCCAGAAGCCTGTCCGACGCCGGCACGCCCGCGCGGGTCGTCCTGCTGGGCGATCTGGAACCGGCCGAGCTCAAGGCCGCCGGCCGCTTGCTGGTCATCGCCGCCACCACCGGCGAGGGCGACCCGCCCGACAGCATGTCGTGGTTCGTGCGTCAGGCGATGACGACCCCCGCCGATCTGGCCGGCCTGTCCTACGGCCTGCTGGCCCTGGGCGACCGCACCTATGCCGACTACTGCGGCTTCGGCCGCGCGCTGGACAGCTGGCTGCAGCGCTCGGGCGCCCGGCCCCTGTTCGACCATGTCGAGGTCGACAACGGCGACACCGGCGCGATCCGTCACTGGCAGCATCAGCTGGGCCTGATCACCGGCTCGACCGTCGAGGCCGACTGGACCCCGCCCGCCTATGAGCGCTGGCGACTGGTCGAGCGGCGCCGGCTCAACCCCGGCAGTCCCGGCGGCGAGGCGCATCTGCTGGCCTTCGAGCCCGTCGACCACGCCCCGCACTGGGCCGCCGGCGACATCGCCGAGATCGGCCTGCCCGACCCGACGCAGGGCAGCCGCGAATACTCCGTCGCCTCCCTGCCCGCGTCCGGCCGGGCGGAGTTCATCATCCGGCGCGTGACCCGCCCGGACGGAACGCCGGGCCTTGCGTCCGGCTGGCTGACCCGCGACCTGACCCCGGGCGCCGAGATCGGCCTGCGCATTCGCACCAACCGCAGTTTCCACGGGCCGGAGGCGTCCGCACCGCTGATCCTGATCGGCAACGGCACCGGCCTCGCCGGCCTGCGCGCCCACCTGAAGGCCCGCGAGGGCCAGCCGCACGGCGGGGCGTGGCTGATGTTCGGCGAGCGCACCCGCGCCCACGACGCCCTTCTGAATGACGAGCTGGAGGCCATGCTGGCGTCCGGCCTGCTGACCCGGCTGGACCGCGTCTTCTCCCGCGACGCCGGCGACGGCCGCTACGTCCAGGCGGTCGTGACCGAACAGGCGGAGACGCTGAAAGACTGGCTGTCCCGCGGCGCCACGATCATGGTCTGCGGCAGTCTGGAAGGCATGTCGAAGGGCGTGCACGACGCCCTCGAAGCCGTCCTCGGCGCCGAAGCCCTGCGCGACCTCACCGAAACCGGCCGGTACCGGCGGGACGTGTACTGAGTGGCTAGTGGCTAGTGGCTAGTGGCTAGTGGCTAGTGGCTAGTGGCTAGTGGCTAGGGTCGCTCACTTCGCTGGTCGCGGAAAGGCGGCGCAGTCCGCACCGTCGCACGCTGCCAGCCAGCCACTAATCACTAGCCACTAGCCACTTCCCACGCTCCGGCCCCACCGACTGAGCGCCCTGCCGGAGGGCCCAGCCCGCCTCAGACCTCCGCCCAGCGCCGCATCAGGTTGTGATAGACCGCCGTCAGCTCCAGCACGGCGGCGTCCTTCGGCCCCTTGTCGAGGCTGACCCGCTGGATGGCGACATCCATCCGGAACAGGGTCTCGCGGTCCGCGTCGTCGCGGATCAGGCTCTGCAGCCAGAAGAAGCTCGACACCCGCGCCCCGCGCGTCACCGGCGTCACCCGGTGCAGGCTCTTGGACGGATACAGCACCAGATCCCCCGCCGGCAGCTTCACCGACTGCGGACCGTACATCTCCTCGATGATCAGTTCGCCGCCGTCATAGTCCTCCGGCTCGGACAGGAAGACGGTGCAGGACAGGTCGCTGCGGATGCGGATGTTGCCGCGCTGGCGGATGGCGTTGTCGACGTGGACGCCGAAATGCTCCCCGCCCTGGTAGCGGTTGAACAGGGGCGGAAAGATCGTGTGCGGCAGGGCGGCCGATACGAACATCGGATTGGCGTTCAGCACCTGATGGATCAGTCCGCCGACCTCCCGCGCCTCGCCGGAGTCCTCCGGCAGTTGCTGGTTCACCTTGGCGGTCGCCGACTGGTGGCCCGAGGTGACGTTGCCGTCCGTCCACGGCCCGGCGTCCAGCGTCGCGCGCAGGGCGGCGACCTCGGCCTTGGTGAACACCTCTGGAATGTGCAGCAGCATGAGCCGCCTCCTTCATCACGCCGCGGCCCGGACGCAGGAAAGCCCGGGGGTCAGGTCATCAGGGAAGACACCTGAGCCCCCGGGCTCCACGCGACAAGGCTTCTCGGGCCGATTAGCCTAGTAGCGCAGGTTGAGCGTCAGGATCGCCTGACGGGCCGGGGCCGGATCGGCGTGGTGCACGCCATTGGTGCGGATGATGTATTCCTCGTCCGTCGCGTTCTTGACGTTCAGCTGCAGGCTGGTCCGCTCGTTGAGGTCGTAGGAGGCGAACAGGTCCAGACGGGTCCATTCCGGCATGTAGATGCGATTGCCGCCGCCGCCGGCGCCGCCCTGGTTCCCGCCGTAGGTCTCGCCCACATAATAGACGCCGCCGCCCAGGGTCAGACGCTGGCTCACGCGATAGGTGGAGAACAGGCTGACCGAATGCTCCGGCGTATTGGCCAGCGGATCGCCTTCAAACAGGCTGGGCACGCAGGTCGGGGGAACCGTGGTGTTGTCCACCGTGCAGGCGCCGCGCACCAGTTCGGAATCCGTCCAGCTATAGCCGCCGAAGACCGTCCACTCGGGCGTGATGTTGCCCGAGATGCCCAGCTCAACCCCCGTCACCTCCACTTCGCCGGCCTGCTGGAAGTCGGTGGCGCCGGCGCCCGTGCGGATGACGGCGTTCTGACGTGTCATCTGGTAAGCGGCCGCCGACAGGGCCAGTCGATCGCCGAACAGGTTGGCCTTGGCGCCGATTTCCCAGCTCTCGCTGTCCTCGGGGTCCAGCACCACATTGGTCTCGCCATTCACCGTGCCCGTCCCGCCCGAGGCGTTCTGGTCGCCGCTCGCCAGCGTCGGCGGCGTCGACGAGGTGCCGTAGGACACATACAGGCTCGACCATTGGGTCGGCTTGAACACCAGGCCCGCCTGATAGTTGGTGAACTCCCACTCACGGCGCGGAACCACCGTCGACGGAAGCGTCAGCCCCTCGACCGCATAGATGTCGTGACGAACACCCAGATTGATGATGAAGCGCTCGCCCAGAGAGATGGAGTCCAGCGCGTAAAGGCCGACCGTCTCGGTCGTGCTCGACGACGGCAGGCCGCGCACGATGGTGCCGGTCCACGGGTCGCTCGGGTTCGGATCATAGACCGGGGTGCAGTCGAAGCCGGTCAGCCCCACCGGGCAGGCCGTCCCCGACAGGGTCGTAACGGTATAGGAGGCGTTGCGGTTCTTCTCTTGCGACAGTTCAACGCCGAGGTTGAAGCTGTGGCGCAGGCCCGCGCCGCCGAAGCTGCCCGTCAGGTCGGTCACATTGGCGATGGTCTCGGCTTCGTTCCAGCGGCTCTTCAGCCCCCGCTTCATCCACCAGACGCCGCCGACATTGATGGCCGTGCCGCCGTCGCCGGGGTTGGTCACGACATAGTCGTTCAGGGTCCGCGAATAGCGGCTGACGTTACGCAGGCTCAGGGTGTCGCTGAAAGCATGGCGGAAGTCGAAGGTGATGGTGTCGACTTCATTGGTCAGGAAGTCGCGCGCCTCCAGGCCGTAGAAGCTGTCGTAAGGCACATCCAGAATGCCGCTCGGGTCCGGCCGTGGCGCGGTCGCCCCGCCCAGTTTGCTGTAGAGCGGGATGCCGTAGTCCGGCATCTGGTTCGAGGTCAGGTGATAGTAGCTGACCACGCCCGAGGTCGCCTGGCCCAGGCCCGCGCCGATGGACAGGCCAAGGCCCCACTTGTCGTAGTCGACGCTGTCACGACCGGGCACGTCACCCTGGGCGCCCATCAGGTTGAAGCGGACGCCGGCGTTGTCACCCAGGATCCAGTTCTGGTCGATCGTGCCGCGCAGATAACCGTCCGTGCCGGCCCCCAGACTGAAATGGGTGAAGTCCTGCAGGCGGGGCGCCTTGGAGCCCAGATTGATCGAGCCGCCACCCGAGCCGCGGCCCGAATAGACCGAGTCCGGCCCCTTCACGACCTCGACCTGCTCCAGGTTGAAGACTTCGCGCTGCTGGCCGCCCGTGTCGCGAATGCCGTCGACGAAGACGTTGTTGCCCGAGGACTGGCCACGGATGAACGGACGGTCGGCCAGCGGCTGGCCGCCTTCGCCGGCGCCGAACGAGATGCCCGGCGAGTTCTGCAGGATGTCCTGCAGCGACATCGCATTGGTCTGCTCGATGATCTGCTGCGGAATGATGGTGACCGAGCGCGGCGTGTCCACCAGCGGCGCGACGAACTCGGGCGACTGCGGCTCGCGGCGAACGCGCTGGCCCGTGACCGTCACCCCGTTCAGGGTGGTGGCTTCCTGATCCTGCTGCGGATCCGCCGTCGTCGCCGGGTCGCCGGCCATGGCGGGCGTGGCGGCGATCAGCATGCCGGCGGCGCTGGAAGCGAACAGAAGGGTGCGAAGCGCGTCGGCGCGGTGGGTCATGGCGGTGTTCCGGGAGGAATGACTTGCGATCGGCTCGCATTATCATCTTCCCGCAACTCTACAAACGTTTTTGCGACACATTCGCATAAATTGTCCGCGTGTCGCTTTCGCGCGTCAACGCGTCACGACATGCCGCTTCATCGGGGCCAGCCTCGCCAGAAAGCGGTTCTGCTGGCCGAACGGCACGCCTTCCGCCGTCATGGCCGCCTGCAGGTTCTCCACCAGCGCCCCCATGTCCGCCGACTGCAGTCCGGTGTCCTGATGCCCGGCGGTCATGTCGCGCCCCGTGTAGTCGCAGCCGCCGTTCAGGATGTAGCAGAACTGCTCCTTCAGGGTCCGGCGCAGCCGCACCATGTCGGTGCGGGCGAAGATGTCCGCGATGCGCGGATCGGCGACGTTGCGATCAACCAGGTCATCGACGATCCGGTCGATGCCCTCACGCCCGTTGAAGGCCTCCAGCATCGCGGTTCCCGTGAAGGGCTCCGCGCCCGCATTGGCGTTCGACGCCACATAGGGCGCCACCGCATCCTCCCCCGGCATATGCGCCGGGTCCGGCGCGGTCTGGGCCAGAACCGGCGCGGCCATGAGCGACAGCGCGACCGCGAAAAAGACCTTGCCGACCATGTTCAGAACCCCGCCTGCAGCGACAGATAGAGACCGCGCTGGTCCTCGAACGTCGCGATCGACCCCAGATCGGTCCAGGCGGCCGTGACCGACAGATGCTTGTTCACCGCATAAGCCGCATAGACGTCGAACCAGTCGTCCTCGCGAGCGAAGGACAGGTTGTCCGGCTTGGTCCGGTACTCGGCCCCGACCACCAGATTGCGGCTCAGCAGCCAGCCGACGGAGCCTTCGAACTGCGGCTCGATCTCGTCATTGGCGTCCCCGCCGAAGCCCAGCAGGCCGGTCTGGTTCGCCTTCGTCCAGCGCACCGTGCCGTTGACCAGCACGCTCTGCGCGAGGAACAATTTGGTGGCGGCGATGTAGAGGTCGGTCCCATGGTCCTCGACGCCGCCGACGGCCTTGATCACCGCCCCCTGATCGTTGGACTTGTATTGGGCCCCGACCGCGATCTGCGGCGTCCAGGTGTCCTGATCATAGACCGCGTCCCCCATCAGCCGGACCTTCACCCCGACCACGTCCTGGGTGAAGGTGAAGCCCGAGCCGAGGCCCAGCAGGGCGCCCGTGCGGCCGGTGTCGAACGCCTGACGGGCGACCGACAGCTCGACCCGGTCCCACAGGCCGACGGCGGCGCCCACGCTGCGAAACTCATAGTCGGGCAGGTCCACCAGCGTCGCATGGACGTTGCCGCCGATGCCGTCTTCCGCGCCATAGCCGGTCGTCGTGGCCCAGGTCGCCAGACCGCCGCCGCCCGAGCCCTCGAGGGTAGAGACCCCGCCCGTCAGCAGCAGCTTGCCGCCGCTGCGCGAGTCCGGAATCCGGTCGATGAGGGATTGGGCCGACGCCGCGGAGGCCGTGCTCAGCAACGCACAGCTCGCGAGCGCCGCCACGGCGGGCGTCCGGATGGAAGGCATGGAATATCCCCGAGAGTCCCGGCCATACTTCACGGGTCCGGTTAATCCTCGCTAAAGCCCGGCGATTTTCCCAGCATAATCAAAGGTTGTGCGGCAATCATCTTCAGCTTGCACTGTTGGACTTTACCCGGTTTTCATCTGTCGGGTTCAGGGTCCGCGGTGATGAAAGTCGTTGTCGCGTTCCTGTCCGCCTTCCTGTTCTCCGGAGTCGCCCACGCCGGCCCCCTGACCGTCAGCGTGCGCGACGGCGCCGGACGGCCCGTCGCCAATGCGGTGGCGACCGTCTATCCGGCCTCCGGCCTGCCGCGCGGGCCCATCCGCTTCGCGTGGCCGCTGCGCATGTCGCAGGAGAATATCGACTTCAATCCCGAGGTTCTGATCGTCCCGGTCGGCGGCACGGTCAGCTTCCCCAACCTCGATCGCGTGCGCCATCAGGTCTATTCCTTCTCGCGCGGCAACCGCTTCGAGGTGCCGCTGTACAGCCGGGGCGAAGCCCCGACCCGCACCTTCTCCACCGTCGGCGTCGCCGCCCTGGGCTGCAACATCCACGATGAGATGGTGGCCTGGATCAAGGTCGTCGACACGCCCTGGGCCGCCAAAACCAACGCCCAGGGCAATCTGGTCCTGACCGGCATCCCGGCCGGCGGCGCGACCCTGAAGATCTGGCATCCGCGTCTGGCCGGTCGCGGCAATGAGATCAGCCACACCCTGACCATCGGCGCCGGCGCCATGAGCCGCACCGTCACCGGCGACTTCAGCGCGCGGTCCGCCCGGTGAACTGGCGCGACCTCCCGCGCCGACTGACGAGGTTCCGCTCGCTGCGGACGCGCCTGACCGTGCTCTATATGGGGCTCTTCGGTCTGACCCTTCTGCTGACCGCCATCGCGGTGGTCAGCGCCGTCTCCGGCAGCGCGCGCCGGATGGTGCGCGACGAACTCGGCGCCTCGGGCGCGGTCTACGCCCAGATCTGGGCCTCCCGTTCGGCCCAGTTGAAACAGGGCGCCGCCATGCTGGCGCAGGACTACGGATTCCGCGAGGCGGTCGCCACAGGCGACGAGGCCACCGTCCGCTCCGCCCTGGACAATCTACGCGCCCGGCAGGGCGCCGACGGCGCCCTCATCCTGGGCGTTGACGGGTACGCCAGCGCCACCGGCGTCGCCGTCGACGAGGCCACCCTCGACATCCTGTTCAGGGGACTGGACAGCGGTCAGGTCGAAACCGGGGTCATCCGGATCGGCGACCAGACCTATCAGGCCGTCGCCGCCCCGATCCGGGCGCCGGTCCTGATCGGCTGGGTGGTCTTCACCGACACCCTCGACGCCGCCCAGATGCGCAATCTGGAGCAGCTGTCCGCCATCCCCCTGTCCGCCCAGGTGCTGCCCCGCGGCCAGGCGCCCTGGATCAGCGCGGCGGATCTGAAAGACGCCGATCAGCGCCCCATCCTGGCCGACACGCCGCAGGGCCGCTCGATGGTTCTGGCCCGCCCCCTGCCCAGCTTCGACACCGCCACACCCGCCTCGCTGGTCCTGACCTATCCGCTGACCCGGGCGATGAAGCCCTACCAGACCCTGTTCCTGTGGCTGGGCGGGATCGCCGTCATCGGTCTGGGGATCCTGATGACCGGCACATGGGTGCTGTCACGCGACCTGACCCGCCCGCTCACCGCCCTGGACGACGCCGTTCATCGCGCCCGTCAGGGCGATTACGTCGAGGCCCCGGTCGACTCGCAGGACGAGATCGGCCGTCTCGCCACCAGCTTCAACGCCATGGTCGGCGACCTGCGCGACCGGGAAAATCGCCTCACCCACATGGCCCTGCACGATCAGGAGACCGGCCTGCCCAACCGTCTGGCGCTGGAGCGTCTGGCGGGCTCGGAGGAAGGCCTCTGGGTCATTCTGGTCGCCATTGACCGCTTCGAGGTGGTCCGCAACGCCATCGGCTACGATGCGATGGCCCGGCTCGTCGCCGCCGTCGGCGAGCGCCTGTCCCACCTGTCGGACGGGGCTTCCATCTCCCGCGCCAGCGCCGCCGTTCTGGGTCTGGTGGTCGTCGCCGACGACGAGGCCGCCGCCCTGGTCATCGGCGAGCGGCTGTCGGCCTGCGCCGAACATCCGTTCACGGTCTCCGGCGCCCCGGTCGACATCACCCTCAGCGCGGGCGTCGCCCGTCGCGGCGAAGCGGGCGCCACCCTGACCTCGCCGGTCGATCGCGCCGCCATCGCCGTCGCGCGCGCCCGCCAGCTCCACCGCCCGGCCGCCGGTTTCGACGAGGCGGCCTATGGCGATCCGGCCGGCAATCTGTCGCTGATCTCCGAACTGATGGCCGCGCTCGACAACGGCGAGTTCTCGCTGGCCTATCAGCCAAAATACGATTTCCGCGCCGAGGCCATCACGGGCGTTGAGGCGCTCGCCCGCTGGACCCACCCGCGCCGCGGCTTTGTTCCGCCGGACCTGTTCGTCGGCATGGCCGAGGAGACCGGCCACATCCGCCCGCTGACCGAATGGGTCGTGCGTCAGGCCATCATCGACCAGAAGGCCATGGCCGCCGCCGGACATCAGGTCATGGTCTCGGTCAACATCTCGGGCCGCCTGCTGTCCGACGACAGCTTCACCGACTTCGCTCTCGAACAGATCGCCGCCTCGGGCGCGCGCCTCTGCTTCGAAATCACCGAGACGGCGGTCATGCACGACCCCGAACGGGCGCTGGCCGTCATCGCCCGCCTGTCCGACGCGGGCGTCTGCATCTCGCTGGACGACTACGGCTCGGGCCTGTCGTCGCTGGGCTATCTCAAGCGCATCCGCGCCGATGAGCTGAAGATCGACAAGAGCTTCGTCATGGACATGGACCAGTCGTCGCGTGACGCCCTGCTGGTGAAGTCGACCATCGACCTGGCGCACGGCCTGGGCCTCAGGA
The DNA here is from genome assembly GCF_058681355.1 of Brevundimonas sp. AVps31. NCBI lineage: Bacteria > Pseudomonadati > Pseudomonadota > Alphaproteobacteria > Caulobacterales > Caulobacteraceae > Brevundimonas > Brevundimonas sp. AVps31. The sequence goes on from NZ_CM178736.1 coordinate 724,446, forward strand.
TCACCGCCGAGGGGGTCGAGACCCCGACCGCCCTGGCCCTGCTGCGCGGCATGGGCTGCGACATGGCGCAGGGCTATCTGATCGGCCGGCCGAAGCCCTTGGCCGCCCTGATCGAGCGGATGGACAGCCCTGCCGCCGAAAGCAGCGTCGCCGCCGCCTGACGGCCCCCGGCTCAGGCCGCCGCCACGGCCTTCATCGTCACCGCGGTGTCCGCCAGTCGCCCGGCGTCGACCGGGGTCTGTTTGCCGATCATCATCCGCCCGGCCATGAACTCGGCGGGCGCATTGACGGCCTCGACACAGACGATCCGGTCCCCGGCCAGATGGAAGACGGCGAAGGCGCCCGCCTCCACATCACCGCGCACCACCTGACGGTCGGCCTCGCCCGGCAGGCCCGCGATCTGCAGCTTGACCTCGTACTGGTCCGACCAGAACCACGGCACTTCCGGGGTGGGCGCGGTGCGGCCGACGATGGCCGAGGCCGCCTGTTTGGCCTGCTCCAGCGCATTGGGCACGCTCTCCAGCCGGTGCATTGCCCCGCCGTGAACCGGCACCGGCCGATAGGTCACATCGCCGATGGCGAAGATCGACGGATCCGAGGTCCGCGCCTCCTGATCCACCACCACCCCGTTCAGGCAGGCCAGTCCGGCCGCCCGCGCCAGATGCTCGCTCGCCAGCGCCCCGACGCCGACCAGCACCGCATCCGCCGCGATCAGTCGTCCGTCGCCCAGCCGGACGCCGCCGTCCTCGAAGGCCGTCACCTCCGCCGAGGTCAGGATCTCGACCCCGTGTTTGCGGTGATGTTCGGTGAAGAAGGCCGACAGGGTTTCCGAGGCGACGCGGGCCAGGACCCGGTCCATCCGCTCAATGACCACCGCATCCGCGCCCAGCGCCCGCGCCGAGGCCGCCGCTTCCAGACCCACATAGCCGCCGCCGACCACCGCCAGCCGCCGGCCCGGCCCCAGCGCGGCCTTCAGCCGTTCGGCGTCCGCCAGCGTCCGCAATTCCAGCAGGTCCGGCCGGTCCGCGCCCGGAACGGCCAGCCGCCGCGCCGTCGATCCCGTCGCCAGGATCAGCACGTCATAGGCTTCGACCGTCCCGTCCGCGAAGGTCACCGTCTTCGCCGCCGGATCGACCGCCGTCGCCGTCACCCCCGTCCGCAGGTCGATATCCTGTTCGACATAGAAGCTCTCGGGGCGCAGCAGCAGCGCCTCCAGATCGGCTTCGCCCTTCAGCCACGCCTTCGACAGCGGCGGGCGTTGATAGGGCGGCGCGGTTTCCTCGCCCGCCAGCACAATCGGACCTTCATGCCCGTACTGCCGCAACAGCGCCGCCGCCGTGCCGCCCGCGTGTCCCGCGCCGATGATCAGAACCTTCGTCATGTTTCGCAAGTAGTGTGATCCTCGCGTTTCCGCCAAGAGGGTCCTGCGAAGGGTCCCTGCCTTGTCGGACCGGCCCTGCCGTGCAAACGTCGTTAGCTCAACTATTCCCGGGGGAATAAAGAAATGCTGGTCCGGTCCCTTATCGCCGCCACCGCCGCCCTGATGCTCATTGCGCCGACCGCGCAGGCGCAGGACACCTCGGCCACCGCCACCTATGGATCGATCCGTCTGGGCTCGGCCTTCTCGGGCGATCCCCGCAGCGTCAGCCTCACGGCGGGCGGCAACATCGACGCCTCCAACCTCGGCTCGGGCTGCCGCGGCTCCATCGCCCGCGCCCCGGACTATGAGCTGACCTATGACGCCGGTTCGCTGCCGCTCTACATCTATGTGAATTCGTCGGCGGACACGACGCTGGTGGTCAACGGCCCGAACGGCCAGTGGTCGTGCGACGACGACTCCAACGGCGACAGCAATCCGATGCTGCACTGGAGCAATCCGGCGGCGGGCACCTATGACATCTGGGTCGGCACCTACGGCGGCGGCACCGCCTCGGCGACCCTGAACATTTCCGAACTCGGCAGCGGCGGCAGCGCCGCCCCGACCAGCAGCGGTTCGCCCGACACCAGCCTGACCGCCACCTTTGGCGAGGTGAACCTGGCCAACGGCTTCATGCCCGATCCGCACCGCGTGTCCCTGACCGCGGGCGGCATGCTCGCGGCGTCCAACGTCTCGTCGGAATGCCAGGGCTCGATCGCCGCCGCGCCGGACTATCAGATCAGCTATTCGGCCGGCGCCCGTCCGCTGGCCATCCGCACCGAGGCCGGGACGGACACCACCCTGGTGGTCAACGGGCCTGACGGCCAATGGTACTGCGACGACGACTCGGGCGGCGGCACCAACGCCCAGGTCTATTTCGCCAAGCCCGCGTCGGGCACCTACGACATCTGGGTCGGCACCTACGGCGGCGGCACCCAGCCCGCCACCCTGCTCATTACCGAAGTGCCGTAAGGCCGACCCTTCCGGATTTCGGAACCGCTGGCGGGCGTCGGGGATTGACCCTGACGCCCGCAATGCTTTCCAGCTTGACCGTCACATGGTGTTTCAGAGCCATGCGGAACGGTTGGCTATGCGGGCGGAAGCGGCCAAAGACCCTTCATCCCGACGGGTTCATTGAGTGAAGGAGCACGAATGGCGGCCCTTGTGCTGTTCGGCGGTGGCGGCGACCTCGCCATGCGGATGCTTCTGCCTTCGCTCTATTTCCTCGAACACGACGGCCTGCTGCCCGACGATCTGAAGATCATCGGCGCCGCCCGCTCCGACGAAAGCCGTGACGAATACGTCGGCAAGGTCCGCGCCTCTGTCGAAGGCAAGGCGAAGGCGGACCACGCCTGGTCCGATGAGGCCTGGGCCCGCATGGAGGCCCGCCTCGACTACCTGCCCGTCGACGCCACTAGCGCCGACAGCCTCAAGCCGCTGAAGGACAGGTGCGGCGATGGCGAGGTCACCTCCTTCCTCGCCGTCTCTCCCTCCCTCTACGCCCGCATCGTCACCGCCATGAAGGCCGCCGGCCTGGCCGGGCGGAACTGCCGCGTGGTGCTGGAGAAGCCGGTCGGCCGCGACCTGAAGAGCTTCCGCGAGATCGACGACGCCGTGGGGCAGGCCTTCCGCGAGGATCAGGTCTTCCGCATCGACCATTACCTCGGCAAGGAGACGGTCCAGAACCTGATCGCCCTGCGCTTCGGCAACACCGTGTTCGAGCCGCTGTGGAACAACCTGTCGATCGACCACGTCCAGATCACCATCGGCGAGACGGTCGGCGTCGGCGACCGCTGGCCCTATTACGACGAATACGGCGCCCTGCGGGACATGCTGCAGAACCACATGCTCCAGCTGCTCTGCCTCGTCGCCATGGAGCCGCCGTCCGACCTCGATCCGGATTCGGTCCGCAACGAGAAGGTCAAGGTGCTCCGCTCCCTGCGCCCCATCACCCACGAGGAGGCCGAGCGCGTCACCGTGCGCGGCCAGTACGTCGCGGGCGAGAGCGAGGGCCAGCCGGTCAAGGGCTATGATGAGGAGCGGGGTCTGGACTCCGACACCGAAACCTTCGTCGCCATCCGCGCCGACATCGACAACTGGCGCTGGGCGGGCGTGCCCTTCTTCATGCGGACCGGCAAACGCCTGCCCGAGAAGCGCACCGAGATCGTCATCCAGTTCAAGCCCCTGCCGCACTCCATCTTCGACCGCGACGACCGCGGCGACGTGCAGGCCAATCGCATGATCATCGAGCTGCAGCCCGAGGAAGACATCTCCCTGACGGTGATGAACAAACGTCCCGGCCTCGACCAGCGCATGCAGCTTCAGCCGATCAAGATGAGCCTGTCCTGGGGCGTGGGCGGCCAAGGAACGAAAAATGGGGGCGACAAACCGCCCCGTCGCCGGATCGCCTATGAGCGCCTGCTGCTGGACGCCCTGCACGGCGACAACACCCTGTTCGTCCGTCGCGACGAGGCCGAAGCCGCCTGGAAATGGGTCGACGAGGTCTCCGAGGCCTGGGCCGACGGCGGGGTCAAGCCGCAGGAATACGTGGCCGGAGCCTGGGGGCCCGACGGCTCGGACATGCTGCTGGCGCGCACGGGCCGGGAATGGAATTCCAGTGATGCCTGAGATTGAAACCTTCTCTGACGGCGCCGCCTGGGCCGACGCCTGCGCCGCGCGCCTGACCGACACCCTCGCCGCCGCCCTCGCCGACACCGGCAAGGCGGTCTTCGCGGGCGCGGGCGGATCGACGCCCGCGCCGATCTACCGCCTGCTGGCGACCGCCGACCTCGACTGGTCGAACATCGCCGTGACCCTGGTGGACGAGCGGTACGTGCCCGAGAGCTCGCCGGACTCCAACGCGGCCCTGATGAAGCGCACCCTGCTGACCGGTCCGGCCGCCGCCGCCCGCTTCATCCCCCTCTATACGCCCGAGGTCACCGTCGACCGCGCCGCCATCGTCGCCACCCATGCGCTGGCCGCCGAAGGCGGACATCTGGACTCGGTCCTTCTCGGCATGGGGGAGGATGGCCATATCTGTTCCATGTTCCCGCACAGCCCGACCCTGAAGACCCTGCTCACCCCGACCCTGCCGCCGACCGTTCTGGGCGTGCCCCCCGGCCGCGACGGCGCGGCGCCCAGCCTGGAGCGCCTGTCGATCAACCTGCCGTATCTGATGCAGGCCCGCCGCGTGATCCTGGCCCTGACCGGCAAGCAGAAGCGCGCCGTGTTCGAGCGTGAAGCCGCGGGCGATCCCGCGATCCACCCCATCGCCGCCCTGATCGCGGCCAACGTCCCGCTCGAAGTCCTGTGGGTGGAGACCGTCTGATGGCCAAGCTGCATCCCGTCGTGGCTGAGGTCACCGCCCGCATCGTGGCGCGTTCGCAAGCCACCCGCACCGACTACCTGCGCCGCATGGACGCCGCCCGTGACAGCGGCGTCGGTCGCTCCAAACTGTCCTGCGCCAACTGGGCCCACGCCTTCGCCGGCGCCCCCATCAAGGACAAGCTGAACGCCATGTCGGGCAGCCAGCCCAATGTCGGCGTCGTCACCGCCTTCAACGACATGCTCTCGGCCCACCAGCCGTTCGAGCGCTTTCCGCAGATCATTCGCGACGCGGTGCGCGAGGTGAACGCCACGGCCCAGGTCGCCGGCGGCACGCCCGCCATGTGCGACGGCGTCACCCAGGGCCGCCCGGGCATGGAGCTGTCGCTGTTCAGCCGCGACGTCATCGCCATGTCCACCGGCGTGGCCCTGACCCACGACGCCTTCGACGCCGCCATGATGCTGGGCGTCTGCGACAAGATCGTCCCCGGCCTGTTCATCGGCGCCCTGGCCTTCGGCCACCTGCCGGTGATCTTCGCCCCCGCCGGCCCCATGCCCTCGGGCATCCCCAATGCCGAAAAGGCCCGCGTCCGCGCCCTCTACGCCCAGAACCAGGTCGACCGTCAGACCCTGCTGGACAGCGAGATCGGCAGCTACCACTCGCCCGGCACCTGCACCTTCTACGGCACCGCCAACTCCAACCAGATGATGATGGAGCTGGGCGGGCTGCACATGCCCTCGACCGCCTTCGTCCACCCGGAGACCGGCCTGCGCGACGCCCTGACCGCCGCCGCCGCCAAACGCGCGGTGGAGCTGGCCCGCGCGGGTGAATGCCGCATGGCCGACGTCATCTCCGAGAAGTCGGTGGTGAACATGATCGTGGCCCTGCTGGCCACCGGCGGCTCGACCAACCACGCCATCCATCTGGTCGCCATGGCGCGCGCCGCGGGCGTGCTGATTGACTGGACCGACATGGACCAGCTGTCGTCCGCCACCCCCCTGCTGGCCCGCGTCTATCCCAACGGCTCGGCCGATGTGAACGCCTTCCAGGCCGCCGGCGGCGTCGCCTTCGTGACCCGCGAACTGGCCGAGCACGGCCACATCCACTCCGATGTCGTCACCGTCATGGGCCAGGGGATTGAGCCCTATTTCCAGGAACCGTCCATGGTCGACGGCGAACTGGTCTGGCGCGACGGCGTCTCCGAAAGCCTCGACCGCGACATCCTGCGGCCCGCCTCTGACCCGTTCCAGAAGGACGGCGGCCTGCGCCTCGTGAAGGGCGACCTCGGCCGCGCCGTGATCAAGGTCTCGGCGGTCAAGCCCGAGAACCGCATCGTCGAGGCCCCCGCCGCCGTCTTCGAATCCCAGGAAGAGGCCCTTCAGGCCTTCAAGGACGGCAAGCTGAACCGCGACGTGGTTCTGGTCCTGCGCTTCCAGGGCCCGCGCGCCAACGGCATGCCCGAGCTGCACAGCCTCTCCCCCGCCCTGAGCGTGCTTCAGGACAAGGGCTTCAAGGTCGCCTTCGTCACCGACGGGCGCATGTCCGGCGCCAGCGGCAAGACGCCCGCCGCCATCCACGTCAGCCCCGAAGCCCTCGCGGGCGGCCCCTTGGCCCACATCCGCGACGGCGACATCATCCGTCTCGACGCCGAGGCCGGGGTGCTGACCACCGTCGGCGTCAGCGACCTGACCGCCCGCCCCGCCGCCCACCGCACCGAGGCCCATGCCACCGGCTCCGCCTGGGGCTATGGTCGCGAGCTGTTCGGCGCCTTCCGCCATGTGGTCTCGACCGCCGAGGAAGGGGCGTCCGTCTGCTTCGCCGTGCCCCCGGGTGCGCGGATCAGCGAGGACACCCCGCCCGATCCGAACATCGTCGACCGCGCCGTCGACGCCTGACACACAAGAACAAGCCGCCGCGCGGCAAGGGATTTGAGGACACGCCATGACCGTCAACTGGGACAAGACCCTGCTCGTCGGAGACGTCGGCGGCACCAACGCCCGCTTCGCCATCGCCCACATGGTCAACGGCAAGCCGGTGCTGGAGCATCATGAGAGCTTTCCGGCCGAGACCTATCCGACCTTCCTGGAAGGCGTGAAGGCCTTCATCGACGGCTGCGAGGTCAAGCCGACCGGCGGCGTCATCGCCGTGGCCGGCCCCGTCACCGACGGCGAGATCGACCTGACCAACTCGCCCTGGCGCGTGTCGGAAACCGAGCTCGGCACGCTGGGCCTCAAGCCCGTGCGCCTGATCAATGATTTCGAGGCCCTGGCCTGGGGCGCGCCCGTCGTGCCGCAGGATCAGCTCGCCTCGCTGGGCGGCCCGGAGGAGGGCGACCCCCATGCCGCCATCGCCGTGCTCGGGCCGGGCACCGGTTTCGGCGTCTCGGCCCTCGTGCGGGACGTGCGCGGCAATGAGCTGGCCATGCCCTCCGAGGGCGGCCACGCCTGCTTCGCCCCCGGCGACGCGGTCGAGGACGAGATCCTGCGCATCCTGCGCCGCCGCTACGACCGCGTCTCGATCGAGCGCCTGATCTGCGGCCCCGGCCTTCTTAACATGCACAGGGCGCTGGCCGAGATCGACGGTCGCGAGACCCATATCGACGACCCGGCCCAGGTCACCGCCGAGGCGATGGAGAATCCCAACAGCCACTGCGGCGCGACCCTCGCCCGCTTCTGCGCCGTCCTCGGCGCCGTCGCGGGAGACATCGCCCTCACCACCGGCTCGCGCGGCGGCGTCTATATCGCCGGCGGCATCGCCCCGCGCATCCTGCCCTTCCTCAAGACCAGCCCCTTCCGCGAGCGGTTCGAGCGCAAGGGCCGCTTCAAGGACTATATGGCCGAGATCCCCACCCATGTGATCCTGCACAAGCACGCGGCCCTGCTCGGCGCCGCGCGCGTGGCCTTCGCGGCCGAACGCTGATGTGAAGAGAGTTCACGCATCGCTCACGTCGGCGTGAACCTTTTTCCGTCCCGCTGGTTTGATCGGTCCCAGGAAGTGAACAAAAGGGACTGTTCAAATGCGTAAACTGATCATCGCCGCCACCGCTGTCGTCGCCTTCGCCGGCCTCGCCGCCTGTGGCGAAAGCGCCGCCGACAAGACCGCCGAAGCCCAGGCTGACCAGCTGGAAGCCCAGGCCGCCGCGACCCCGAACGAGGCCGAAGAAAAGGCCCTGAACACCCAGGCTGACCGTATCGAGCAACAGGCGGGCAACGCCGACGGCGGCATGACCACCCAGAACTCGCCGAGCACCACCCCGTCGGGCGAAATGACCACCCCGCCGGCCGCTCCGGCCCAGTAAGCCCTTCGTCTCCGGACGAATGAAGAAGGCCCCGCCGCTCTCGCGACGGGGCCTTTTGCTTGGGCTGAAGAAGGGTGATTGGTGACTGGTGGCCACTGGCCAGTGGCTGGAGATTTACGCGCCTGAACTTTCTCCAGGCCGCCCCATCACCAATCACCCACTCGCCACTCAGTCGACGCAGATCGTCGGCTCCGCCTTGCCGTTCTCGACCGTCGTGTAGCAGCCGAAGCGGCTGCTGCTCCGCTGGCAGGTTCCGACCGCATTGGCGCCCGCGTTCGGCGCGCCGGCGACGTCCTCGATCCGGCAATCGCCCTGACAGTCGGAGCCGGTCGTGCAGCGCTGGCCCGCGTCCGTATAGGTCAGGACGCAGCGCACCGACTGCATCCGCCCCTGCGGCAGCATCTTGCCCCCCGCGCGGTCGCACAGGGCGGCGTCGGTGGTCCCGGCGGCGCTGACCTGCGTCGGCTGCGGCGCGGGGGTGGCGGACGCGTCGGTCGCGGGCATCGGCTGGCAGGCGGCGGCGAACAGGGCCGCGGCCGCGATGATCAGGCGCTTCATGTCACTTGTCCTTTTTCAAAGCCGGTCCAGACATCGTCGTAGTCCAGCTGCATCGTCGGGGAGGTTTGCGCCCATTCCGTGGTCCGGATGGGCATCCGGGTCTCGAACATGAAGGCGAGGGTGTTCTCGATCTTCACGGGTTTCAGGTCTGCGGCGACGGCCTTGTCATACGACGCCTGATCCGGCCCGTGGCCGCTCATGCAGTTGTGCAGGCTGGCGCCGCCGGGGGCGAAACCGCCCTCCTTGGCGTCATACTCGCCGGTCACCAGCCCCATGAACTCGCTCATGACGTTCCGGTGGAACCACGGCGGACGGAAGGTGTCCTCGGCCACCATCCAGCGCGGCGGGAAGATCACGAAGTCACAGTTGGCCGTCCCCGGCGTGTCCGACGGGCTGGTCAGCACCGTGAAGATCGACGGGTCCGGGTGGTCGAAGCTGACCGTCCCGATCGTGTTGAACCGGGCCGTATCGTATTTGCAGGGGGCGTAGTTGCCGTGCCATCCGACCACGTCCAGCGGACTGTGATCGAAGGTGGTCACATACAGGCGCCCGCCGAATTTCTGCACGCACTCGGTCGGGCGGTCCACGTCCTCGAAGGCCGCGACCGGCGTCTGGAAATCGCGCGGATTGGCCAGGCCGTTCGAGCCGATCGGGCCCAGGTCCGGCAGGCGGAAGGCCGCGCCGTAGTTCTCGCACACATAGCCGCGCACCGGCCCGGACACCTCGACCCGGAACCGCACGCCGCGCGGGATGACCACGATCTCGCCGGGCTTCGCATCAATCCGGCCCATCTCGGTGATGAAGGCCTGCTCCCCCTGCTGCGGCACGATCAACAGCTCGCCGTCGGCGCAATAGAAGACCCGGTCCGTCATCGAGCGGTTGGCGGCGTACAGGTGGATGCCGACGCCGACCTGCGCCTCCGCATCCCCGGTCCCGCCATAGGTCACCAGCCCCTCGACCCAGTCGGTCGGCTCGCTCGGCATCGGCAGCGGGTCCCACCGCATCCGGTTCGGCGACGGCGGCGCCTCATGGAAGGGCCCGGACCGCACCAGCTTCTGCGGGAAGGGCTTGTAGGCCGGATGCTGGGCCGAGGGCCGCAGGCGGTACAGCCAAGACCGCCGGTTCTCGCTCCGCGGCGCCGTGAACGCCGTCCCCGACAGCTGCTCGGCATACAGCCCCATCGGCGTCCGCTGCGGCGAGTTCCGCCCCTCGGGCAGCGCCCCGGGCACGGCCTCGGTCGCGAAATGATTGCCGAAGCCGCTGAGATACTGAGGCGCGTTGGCTCGCGTCATGTGATCGGTCTCCCTTGCGGGAGGTTTAGCGGGGTGGGGGGCGGCGGACTACCCCTGCTCACTCCCCGAGGACGTCCCATCGAAGTTTGAGGAGAACCGGCATACCCGCCGCGGAACGTCCATCGGCCAGCCGCGGCGCGTGCCGGAAATGCTCCGCCGCCTCAAAGGCCGTCATTCCCAGCTCCGGATAGGCCGTCGAGATCTCGGTGATCCGGCAATCGTCCAGCCGCCCGTCTGCCTTCACGATGCAGCGCAAGGTAACCGCACCGCGCGGCTGGTAGTCGGTCCGCGTGGGATTGCGCACGCCCTCAGGCGTCATCTGGTCGCCGGTAGGCGTTTCCACCCAGTCGGGTCGAATGATGACCCCGTCCACGACCTGCGGATCCTGAAGGGCGGCAACGAGGGCGAGGGCGGCGATCAGCATGACCGCCACCGTGTCAGAACCCCTGCGCCCGCGCCATCCTCTCTTGGTGGAACCCCGCATCGCCCAGCAGTTCGTTCAGCACCCGCACCCGCTTCATGAACAGGCCGACGTCGTACTCATCCGTCATGCCGACGCCGCCATGCATCTGCACCGCCTCCTGCACCGCCAACTCGGCGACGCGCCCGGCCTTGGCCTTGGCCACCGACACCGCCAGCGCCGCGTTCGGCTTGCCGGAGTCCAGCGCCTGCAGGGCGCCGATGGTCGCCGCACGGGCGATCTCGATCTCGCTGTACAGATGGGCCGCCCGGTGCTGCAGCGCCTGGAACTCGCCGATCAGCTTGCCGAACTGCTTGCGGGTCCGCAGGTATTCCAGCGTGGTCTGGAAGGCCTGATCCCCGGCCCCGTTCAGCGACGCCGCCGCACAGGCCCGGCCCAGGTTCAGAGCGCCGTCCAGCAGGCCTTCGCCGCCGTCCACCGTCCCGATCACAGCGTCCGCATCGACCTCGACATCGGTCAGGGTCACCCGCGCCGCATTGTGCGCATCGACCATCACCGTGCGCTCGATCTCCACGCCCTTCGTCTTCGGATCGACCAAGAACAGGGTCAGGCCGGTCTCGGTCAGGGCCGCCACGATCAGGACGTCGGCGACGTGGCCGTCCAGGACAAAGCCCTTGGCTCCGTTCAGTCTGAAGCCATTGCCGGCCCGCTCGGCCACGGTGGCGATCTTCGCGGGCGCATGCTTGGCGCCCTCGTCCACGGCCAGCGACACGATGGCTTCGCCCGCCGCGATCCGGGGCAGCCAGGCCGCCTGCTGATCGGCCGAGCCGCCGTCCACCAGCACCCTGGCCGACAGCACGCCCGAGCCCATGAAGGGCGACGGCGTCAGGGTCCGCCCCAGCGCCTCGGCCACCACGCCCGCCTCGACGGCGCCCAGGCCCGACCCGCCGTGTTCCTCGGGGATGATCACCCCCGCGAAGCCCATCTCGCCGAACGCCTTCCACAGCTCGCGCGACACCCCGTCGGCGTCGCGGCTGTCGCGCAGCTTGCGCAGGTGGGCGAGGGGCGCGTGCTCGCTCAGAAAGCCGTCGGCGGCCTCCTTCAGCATCGTCTGCTCTTCGGTCAGGATCAGCGGCATGGGCTCAGGCTCCCGGCAGTTGCAGCAGGTGTTTGGCGATGATGTTCAGCTGCACCTCGCTGGTGCCGCCTTCGATCGAGTTGGCTTTGGTGCGAAGCCAGTCGCGGGCGACCGTGCCGTTGCGCGACCGCTCACCCTCCCACTCCAGCGCCTCCGACCCGCCCGCCGCCATCAGCAGTTCGTGGCGGCGCTTGTTCAGCTCTGAACCGTAGTATTTCAGCATCGAGGCGATGGCCGGATGGGCCTGTCGCGCCTTCATCTGGTCGCCGGCCCGCTCCATCGCCAGCCGGAAGGCGGCGGCGTCGACGTCCAGTTCGGCGATCCGCGCGCGCAGCATCAGGTCGTCCAGACGGCCCTCTTCGTCGCTGCCGATCGAGTCCGTCGCCACCTGACCCAGCGGCCGCCCGCCGCCCGCCTCGCCGATGGCGCCGATCATCGTCCGCTCATGGGCCAGCAGCGCCTTGGCCACGTCCCAGCCGCGGTTCAGCGTCCCGATCAGGTTCTCCTTCTCGACGCGCACGTCGTCAAAAAAGGTCTCGCAGAACGGGCTCTTGCCGCTGATCAGGGTGATCGGCTTGGTCGTCACGCCGGGCGTCGCCATGTCGAACAGCACGAAGGAGATGCCCAGATGCTTGGGCGCCGTCGGATCGGTCCGCACCAGACAGAAGATCCAGTCGGCCTTGTCCGCATAGGAGGTCCAGACCTTCTGGCCGTTCACGATCCAATGGTCGCCCCGGTCCTCGGCCTTGGTCTGGACGTTGGCCAGATCCGACCCGGCGCCCGGCTCGGAATAGCCCTGGCACCAGCGGATTTCGCCGCGCACGATCTCGGGCAGGAAGCGCTTCTTCTGCTCCTCGGTGCCGAACTGCAGCAGCGCCGGCCCCAGCATCCAGATGCCGAAGCTCGACAGCGCCATCTGGGCGTCGATGCGGCGCAGTTCGGAGGCCAGCACCTTGGCCTCCTCGCGGCTCAGCCCGCCGCCGCCGTATTCCTTCGGCCACTCCGGCGCGGTCCAGCCGCGCGCGCCCATCCGCTCCATCCAGAGCTTGTGGGCCGGGGTCTTGTAGCTGGCGTTGCGCCCGCCCCAGACCCGGTCTTCCTCGTTATCCAGCGGCCCGCGCACTTCCGGCGGACAGTTTTCTTCCAGCCACGCGCGCACATCGGCGCGGAACGCTTCCAGATCAGCCATTTTCCAACCCTCGTCTGCCGGTTTTCCGGACTGTTGGACGAAGGTTAGCAGCGATAAGTCTCGTTTGACCACGCTGACGTCGCGGCAACGCTCGAAGGTGTGATCGCGTTACCGGATCGGAGGACTCCCATGACCTATCTGACCCGCGCGGTTTTCGCCGCCGCCAGCCTGCTTCTGATGCTGCTGGCCATCGGCCTTGTCGTTCTCGGCCTGCGCGAGGCGGCGGGCGCCTTCGTCTCCTCCAGCGAAAGCTCGGCCGACGCCATCCTCGACACCCTCGGCTATGTGATCGTCGCCATCGCGGTCTTCGACGTCGCCAAATATCTGTTCGAGGATGAGGTCCGGCGCGGCTCCGAGCGGCGCAGCGCGTCCGAGGCCCGGCGCAGCCTGACCAAATTCCTCTCGACCATCATCATCGCCCTCTTCCTCGAAGGCCTGGTCATGGTCTTCAAGACCGCGCGCGAGGACATCACCCAAATGCTCTACTCGACCGCCCTGCTTCTGGCCGCGGTTCTGGTCCTCGTCGGTCTCGGCGTCTTCCAGCGCCTGTCCGCCACGGTCGAGGAAAAGGTCGGCGACGACGATGACGCGGAAGAGGCCGAAGAGGCGGGCAAGCCCGCGCCACGGCCCCGCGCGAAACGCTGACCGTGCCTCCGGCGAGAGGCGGGTCGCCTACCCCTTGGTCGGCAGGAAGGGCGAGAAGGTGATGACGGTGAAGGTGTCGCGGATGTGCGGGCGGGTCTGCACCGACTTGGTCACGAACGTCCCGATGTCCATGTCCTTCGGCAGCTGGAACTTGGCCAGCAGGTCGTACTGGCCCGAGGTCGAATAGACCTCCGAGACGTATTCGACATTGTCCACCATGTCGGCGGCCACGTCGTTGGCGTGACCCAGCTCGCATTTGATGAAGACGAAGATGGCGGTCATCATGGCGGCGGTTCCGGACAAGCAGCAGGGATTGGGGACTAGGGATTAGGGATTAGGTCGATGTTCGTCCATGGGGCAGGCTGCCTCTTGCGCTAATCCCCAATCCCTAGTCCCTAATCCCTCCCATGGATCTCGAAGCCGAGTACAACAATCGCGCCCGCGTCCCCGACCACATGGCCGCCATGGGCCAGTGGAAGGCCGCCGCCGAGGCCGCCCGCGCCGCCCATCCGCCCGAGACGATCGCCTACGGTCCCGGCCCGCGCGAGGTGATGGACCTGTTCTCCGCCGGACCGGACGCCCCCATCGTCGTCTTCCTGCACGGCGGCTACTGGCAGGCACTGGACAAGGACTGGTTCAGCGGCCTCGCCCCCGCCTTCCTCGGACACGGCGTCAGCCTCGCCGTCCCGTCCTACGACCTCGCCCCGACCGTCCGGCTCGGGGCCATCCTGAAACAGGTCCGCGCCGCCGTGGACCTGATCCGCGCCCGCAACGGCGGCCAGCGTCCCGTCGTCTTCGGCCACTCCGCCGGCGGGCATATGGCGGCCTGCATGCTCAGCGAGGCCCGCGCCTCCGCCGCCGTGGCCATCAGCGGCGTCTTCGACCTGCGCCCCCTGATCGACACCTCGATCAATGACGCCCTGGGCCTTGACGCCCCCACCGCCGCCGCCCTGTCCCCCATCTTCTGGCCCATCCCCAACGGCTCCACCCCCGGCGGCACGATCCTCGACTGCCTCGTCGGCGGCGACGAAAGCCCCGAGTTCCTGCGCCAGTCGAAGATGATGGCCGACCACTGGGGGAACAACGGCGTCGAGACCCGCTACGAAGCCCTGCCGGGGCTGAACCACTTCACCGTGCTGGAACCCTTGCTGGACGCGGACAGCGCGATGGTGAAGCGGGTGGTTGATCTGGCGAAGGACTGAAAAGCCCAAGCCCTTGTCATCCCCGACGAGCGCAGCGAGATCGGGGACCGCACGCTCCCCCTCTTTCCCCTCCCGGACGCTGCGGCAGCAGCGAGCCGGGAGACGGGCGGCGACCGCTCCATGCCTGACCCTTCTCCCGGATAATCGCGCCGCGATTTCCGGGAGGGCTCATCAGAGGGCCACGAGCGTCCCCGATCTCCGCTTCGCTTCGTCGGGGATGACAAGCCCCGAGCCCCCGAAACAATAAGTTCCGCCCCCCGGTCCTTTCGCTTCACGCGCTCACCGGGATACACAGGACCGCGACACCGGAAAGACTGACCCCATGCGCCACGACCGCCTCACCGTCCTCACCGCCCTCGAAGCGCAGGGCGTGGCCCCCGTCTTCTACAACCCCGATCCCGAGGTCTGCCTGAACGTCATCCGCGCCTGTTCGCGCGGCGGGGCCAAGGCGATCGAGTTCACCAACCGGGGCGACTTCGCCGTCGACCTGTTCGGCGACATCGCCCGCGAGCTGCAGAAGACCGATCCGGACATCATCCTCGGCATCGGCTCGGTGATCGATGCGGGCACGGCCAGCCTCTATCTGAACCGCGGCGCGCGCTTCATCGTCAGCCCCTGCCTCGTCCCCGATGTCGCCAAGGTCTGCAACCGGCGCATGACGGCCTACTTCCCCGGCTGCGGCTCGGTCACCGAGATCGGCCAGGCTCACGAACTGGGCTGCGAGATCGTCAAACTCTTCCCCGGCGCATCCGTCGGCGGCGTGGACTTCGTCAAGGCGGTGCTCGGCCCCATGCCCTGGACCAAGATCATGCCCACCGGCGGCGTCGACCCCGACGAGGCCTCCATCGCCAAATGGTTCGGCAGCGGCATCGTCGCCGCCGGCATGGGCTCCAAACTCATCACCGACGCCGCCGTGAAGTCGGCCGACTGGGCTGGCATCGAGGCGCAGGTTCGCAAGACGGTGGACGCGATCGCGGCGTTCCGGGCGAAGTAGGCACAACCCCTCCACCCTGCTTCGCCTGCGGCTCGCATGGTCCCCCTCCCCACCTTCGGTGGAGAGGTGAGCGCGCGATTCACCTCTCCACGCAGTGGGGAGGTGGCGCGGCGCGCCTTCGCGCCGTGACGGAGGGGTCTACCTCTCCACGCAGTGGGGAAGTGGCTCGACGGCGCAGCCGACGAGACGGAGGGGTCGCCACGCCCGGACCGTGATGGGTGATCGGCCTGAGGCGGGGAGCAGCGCCAGTCCCGGCGACACCCCCGCTGCCCACCAGCCACTAACCACTAACCACTCCGCTCAAAGCCCCAACGTCGGACTGTCCAGATCCAGTTCCGCCGCCGGGATCACCACCACGTCCGGGTGCGCCGCGCGCAGGGCGTCGATGAACATCGCGGCCTGCCCCACGACCACGACATAGGCCTGTTCCGAGCGGATGGCCTGCGCCGCCGCCTGCACCGTTTCCGGCGTGGTGGCGTTGATCTTGCCGGCATAGGTTCCGACCTCGGTCAGCGGCAGGCCGAAGGTGACGGCGTCCGCCAGCACCCCGCCCAGACCGCCGGTCGTCTCCACATTGCGCGAGAAGTTTCCGGTCACGAAGGCCTCGCGATCGGTCACCGCCTGTTCGGTCACCGCTTCGGTCCGCAGCCGGTCGAACTCGGCCAGCACCAGGGCCACGACCTCCGCCGCGCTCTCGTTCTTGGTCTGGGTCGCGGCGCTCAGCAGCCCGCCGTCCACCCGCGCCTGCAGCGCGGACGACGCGCCGTAGCTCAGGCCGCGCTTGGCCCGGACTTCCTGGAACAGGTGGCCGTTCTGGCCGCCGCCGATGATGCTGTTCACCACCGCCAGCGGATAGAAGCTGTCGTCCGACCGGCGCGGGCCGCGCACGGCCGCCGCCACCGCCGCCTGACCGGCGCCCGGCAGGTCCACGACAATCACCTTCGGCGCGGGCGTGGCGCCGGCGCGGGCGCCGACGGTCGGCAGGGCCGCCGACGGACGCTCCCATCCGCCCAGCGTCCGCTCGGCGAAGGCGAAGGCCTCCTCCGGCTCCATCCCGCCCGTGATGACCAGGGCGGCGTTGTCCGGCCGCCACCAGCGGTCGTGGAAGGCCACGATCTCGTCGCGCGTGATGGCGCCGATGGAGGTCGGCGTGCCCGAGCTCGGCGTGCCGTAGGGCGCGTCGCCGAAGGCCAGGCGGTTCAGCACCAGATTGGCCAGCGGCCCCGGCTGGCGCAGGTTGACCCGCAGGGCGTTGACCGCCCGCGTGCGATTGCGCGCCACCTCGGTTTCGGCGAAGTCCGGGCGCTGGACCACATCCGCCAGCACCGCCCCGACCTGATCGGCGGAGGCTTCCGGGGCCGACATGAAGACCGTGGTCGAATCCGCGCCGGCGCCGCCGCCGATGTTGGCGCCCAGCGCCTCCAGCGTGCGTGCGATCTCCGGCGCCGAGCGTCCGCCCGCCCCTTCCGAGGCCAGACCCGCCGTCATCGAGGCCAGACCGGCGCGGCCCGAGGGATCCGCCGCCGCCCCGCCGGCGATCACCAGCTGGGCGTTGACGATCGGCAGGTCGGTGGACCTGGCCGCGATCACCCGCAGGCCGTTCGACAGGGTCCGCTCGACCACCGTCGGGGCGGCGATGGCCCGCACCGCGCCCGGCGCCGGCGGGGCCATCCGCTGGCCCTCCGGCAGCAGTTCGTGGGCGGGCAGGATGGCCGGCGGCACGGTCAGGAAGGTCGGGACCGGAGCCGGGTTGCGCCAGCTGTCCTCGCTGACGCCCGCCGGACGCTGGCTCTCGTCCTGATAGCGGACCGAGACCCGCGCCCGCTCGTCCAGATATCGCCGCGCCACGCGCTGCACATCCGCGACGGTCACGGCCTGAATGGCGGCCAGATCGGTGTCCGGCGCCGAGGGATCGTTCTGGCTGACGATGGCCCGGCCCAGCAGGAAGGCGCGGCCCGACGCGGTCTCGCGCTGGCGCAGGGCCGACGACACGATCTCCATCTTGGCCTCGGCCAGTTCCGCCGCCGTCACCGGCTCATTGCGGATGCGATCCAGCTCGACGTCCAGCGCCGTCTCCACATCGGTGATGGCCTTGCCCTGGGCGACCGTCACCTGGGCGGTGATCGAGCCGCCCTCCTCCATCTGGTCGCTGCCGAAATCGACGCTCGAGGCGAGCTGGCCGCCATAGACCAGCGCCTGGTGCAGGCGCGAGCTGTCGCCGCGCGACAGGATGGCTGACAACACCTCCAGCGCCGCGGAGTCCGGGTCTGACGCCTTGACGCCCGGGAAGATGGCGGCGACGGCCGGCAGCGGCACGTTCGGGGCATAGGCCTCGACCAGACGCGGCTCGGTGCGCGGCGGCGAGACCGGGCGCTCGAACACCGGCACCGGGCGGTCCGGGTTGGCGATGTCGGCGAAATACTGGTCGACCCAGCGGTCCAGCTGCGCCGGATCGAAATTGCCCGACACGATCAGGGTCGCCGTCGCCGGCCGGTAATAGGCCTCGTGGAAGGCGCGCGCGTCCTCGACCGTGGCGGTGTCCAGCTGTTCGATCGAGCCGATCACGCTGCGGCGATAGATCGACTGGTCGTACTCGTTGTCCCCGATCACGAAGACGCCCAGACGGCCGTACGGCGGCGCATAGACCCGCTGGCGCAGCTCCTCCTTTACGATGGAGCGTTCGCGCTCGAACACATCGGGATCCACCACCGGCCGCGCCATCCGCTCGGCATGGGTCCACAGCATCGTCTCCAGATACTGGGGCGGCACCGTCTCATAGTAGTTGGTCATGTCCTGACCGGTGGAGGCGTTGCGCGTCCCGCCCGCATTCTCGACCAGCGTCGAGATCTGGCCGTAGGGCAGGTTCACCGTCTTGCGGCTCAGGATATGTTCGAACAGGTGGGCGAAGCCGCTGCGGCCCTCCGGATCATCCTTGCCGCCCACGTCGTACCAGACCTGCACCGTCACCGTTCCGGCGGTCGCGTCCGGCATCGAATAGACGTTCAGTCCATTCGCCAGCGTGCGATGGCTGTATTGCAGCGGCGGCACGGTGATGGTCGTCGCGTCCTGCGCCACGGCGGGCACGGCCGGGGCGGTCAGGGCGATCAGCGAGGCGCCCAGCAGGGCGGCGGTCCGGGTCATCATGAGGTCCCCCCAAAGGACAGTGGATCTGTACGGCGACGACCGTAGCAGCGGCTCTTCGATCGTCGGATTGCAAGTTGGTAATGAAAGTCGGCGAGCGGGCAGACCCCGTCGACCGCGCGGCGTAACGCGGAGGCATGGGTCTGTACCGGTTTGACTTCCACGCGGAGAGGGGCGGTTCTCCGTCGGTCCGCGAGGCCGACTATCCGAACGACGGCGCGGCCGCCGGGGACGCCTTCCGCCGACTGCGCGATCAGGGCGGTCACACCGCCGTCGAGGTCTGGAACGGGCCCCGCCTCGTCACCCGGATGGAACGTCCGGACACCGCCTTCCTGACCGCCAGATCGGGCATCCACGGCCTCGGCTGACACCGACGGCGTGCGCTTTCCCGCCAAAGTCACGCTTAAGTCGACTTCCGACAGACACTGGCGACAGGATTATCCTATCCGCCGGTCATGAACGGGATTTCGGCGGGCAACCGACTCATCGCAGCGCTCGCCCCGGTGGACCGTGAGGCCCTCCTCGCGCAATCGGTCGCCATCGAGTTCGCCCAGGGCCAGATCTTCCACGAGCCCGGCGATCCGATCGATCAGGTCTATTTCATCGAACATGGGGTCGTCTCCGCCGTGGCCGTGCTTCAGGACGGCCGCACGGTCGAAACCGTCATGGTCGGCTGCGAGGGCGCGGCGGGGGGGCTGGCGGGCTCCACGCCGCAGATCGCCTTCACCCGGAACGTGGCCCAGATGGGCGGCGTGGCCCGCCGCATCGACGCCGCCCGCCTGCGTCAGCTGGTCAACGACAGGCCCGCCATCCGGGCGGTGTTCAGCAAATATCTGGCCGCCCTGCAGTCCGAACTGGAACAGTCCGCCGCCTGCAATGCCCTGCACCGCGCCGAGCAGCGGCTGGCCAAATGGCTGCTGCGCTGCCACGACCGGGTCGACGGCGCGGCCTTCAACCTGACGCAGGAGTATATGGCCTCCATGCTCGGCTCCCAGCGCACCACGGTGAACGAGGCGGCGCAAAGCCTGCTGAAGTCGGGCGCCATCACCTATTCGCGCGGCCGCATCACCGTCACCGATCGCGCCGCCCTCGAGCGCGCCGCCTGCGAATGCTACCGCGCCGCCGACGTCTTCCGCCTGACGCTCTGAACGGAACCTTCGCCGTAGAGCGGGTGTTTGGGCAGGTCGGGGGGCCGAACGGCTTTCGGCTCGCCCTTTCTGAAGGACGGAGCCATGGCCCAACCGACCAATCTGCTACTGGAAAACCTGCCCGCGCCGGACCGCGAGGCCCTGCTCAAATCCGCGTCGCACATCCAGTTCGCGCTCGGCCAGGATCTGATCGCGCCCGGCGAAATGATCGAGGCGGTCCACTTCCCCCTCTCCGGCATCATCTCGACCGTCAACGAGATGGCTGACGGCCGCTCGGTCGAGGCCTTCATGATCGGCCGCGAGGGCGTCGCGGGGGTCGAGGCCACCACCATTCCCATGCGGTCCGGCTCCCGTCAGACGATCCAGCTGACCGGCGAGGCCCTGCGGATCGACGCCGGCCGGGTCCGCGCCCTGGCCAATGAACGCCCCGCCATCCGCCAGATGCTGGCCCTCTACCACGCCGGCATCCAGCGCGAGCTGGAGCAGACCGCCGCCTGCCATGCCCTGCACCAGGCCGAGCGGCGGCTGGCCAAATGGCTGCTGCGCTGCCACGACCGCGCCGACAGCGACCTGATCAAGCTGACCCAGGAATATATGGCCGCCATGCTGGGCTCCCAGCGGACGACGGTGAACGAGGCCGCCCAGACGCTGCAGGCCCAGGGCGCCGTCCGCTATTCGCGCGGCAAGATCCAGGTGCTCAGCCGCCCGGCGCTCGAGGCCGCGGCCTGCGAATGCTACCGCAAGATCACCGTCCACCATGCCGAGGCGGGTGTCGCGGCCTAGCGGGCCAGGATCGCCTCAACCTCCTCGCGCGTCGGCAGCGACGGCTGGGCGCCCGGACGGGTCGCCGCGATGGCCCCCGCCGCGCAGGCGAAGGTCAGGGCCGCGTCCGGCTCCATCCCTTCCAGCAGCGCCACGCAGATCGCGCCCACGAAACAGTCGCCCGCCCCGGTCGCGTCCACCGCCCGCACCTTCGGCGGCGTGGCCCAGGCCATCTCGACCCCGCGCTGGTACATCACCGCGCCCCGGGCGCCCTGGGTCACCACCACCCGCCCGCCGCCGTGATGCAGCAGGTCGCCGTAGAAGGCGGCCTCGGTCTCATTGACCACGATCAGGTCGGCCCGCCGCAGCAGCTGGTCGGACACCGGTTGAGCCGGCGCCAGATTCACGCACACGAACTCCGTCGCCCGCCCCACCGCCGCCTCGACCGTCTCGATCGGCAACTCCAGCTGCAGGATCAGCGGACAGTCGATCCGCGCCGGCAGTTGTTCGGGGAAGCAGCTGTGATTGGCTCCGGCGGCCACGACGATCTGGTTCTCGCCCTCCGGATCGACGGCGATCAGCGCCACCCCGGTCGGCTGCTCCGCATCGGAGATCACCCCGCCCGTGTCCACATTGTCCGCCAGCAGCAGGGTCAGCGCTTCTTCCGCCATGCTGTCGCGCCCGACCCGGCCGATCAGACAGATCTCCGCGCCCAGCCGCTGCGCCGCCAGCGCCTGGTTGGCGCCCTTGCCGCCCGGATGCCGCGCCAGCTCGGCGCCCGTCACCGTCTCGCCCGCGCGCGGCAGCTTCGGCGCCGTCGCCACGAAATCCAGATTGATCGATCCGACGACCGTGATCCTCATCGGACTGTCCTCCCCCTCTTGGGGAAGGGGGACCACGAAGTGGTGGAGGGGGCAAGGCTCACGAACAGGCCTCCTGGATCAGACCAAACACCCCGGCCGCATCGGCCCGCACCGCCCAGCGATGCCTCAGCGGCTCGCCCGCCACCGCCTCACGGAACTCCACCGCCGTATGCCCGCGGGTCAGGTCGCTGCCCGTCTCCACCCGCACCAGACACGGCGTCAGGTCGAACAGCGCCGGCTTCAGCAGCCAGGCCACCGGACAGGGGTCATGCAGGGGCGAGGCCTCCGAACCGACGATGGTCCGCTCCACCCGCTGCGAGAACCGCAGCATGGACGCCGCCGTCTCCGCCATCGCGGTGCCCACGGCCGCGATGGCCGCGATCCGGTCTTCCGTCGCCCGCACCTGATGCGTGGCGTCCAGCCCGAACAGCACCACCTCCGCCGCGCTCGCCAGCACCTCCGCCGCCGCCTCCGGGTCGGCCCAGATGTTGAACTCGGCCGAGGCGGTGATGTTGCCGCCCTCGCGGCGCGCCCCGCCCATGACCGCCACCGGCCCCAGCCGTTCGGCCAGCGTCGGATCCTTGCGCAGCGCCAGCGCCAGATTGGTCATCGGCCCCAGCACGGCCATCGCCACCGACCTGGCCGGGCGGCTGTTCACGAGGGCGACGATGGCGTCCGCCGCATGACCGTCCGCACACGGAAGATCGGGCTCGAACGGCGCCAGATCACCGGTCCCTTCCGGCCCGTGGAAGTCCGTGGCGGTCCCCAGCGTCCGCGCCAGGGGCTGCTCCGCCCCCATGAAGACCGGCACGTCCGGCCGGTTCGCGATCTGCCTCAGCATGCGCGCATTCCGCGCCGTCTTCACCACCGGCACATTGCCGCCCACCGTGGTCACGGCCAGCAGCTCGAACGCTTCGGCCCCGAAGGCCAGCATCAGCGCCACGGCGTCATCCACGCCGGGGTCGCAGTCGATAATCAACGAAAGTTTGGTCACCGGATCGGTTTGAAGCGGGTCGCGGGCGGGGGCAACCCCTCTCCCCTATCGCCGCGCCTGCGCCCTCAGGCCTTCGATCTGGTCGAACAGTCGTCGCCCGTTCTCGACCCCGATGAACTGGGGCGTCTCCGACAGGCTGGGCGTCCAGACCGCGAACGTGCCGCGGAATGAGCGCGGCCCGAAGTGGAAGAAGCTCTCCGTGCGGCCGAACAGGATGTCCCCCCGGTGGCCGCGCGGTTTGAAAATCAGCTGCTCCACCCGGCCGAGGTCCAGCGTCGTCAGGCTTTTGCCGAGGCCGCGCCTCAGGATGATCACCCGCCGGTCGGTCAGGGCGTAGTCGATGTTGGATCGGATCCAGGCGTCCTGGAGCAGTCGCCCGACCGTCAGATAGATCGCCGCCACGGCGAAGATCAGCGGCACCAGGCTGAACGGCAGCGGCATGGCCAGAAACTCCCGCCCGCCAAGGCCGAAAATCGTCGCCGCCATCCCGGCCCACAACAGGCTGAACGGCAGCAGGAAGGCGTCCTGACTGTAAAGTCGCAGGCCCTGCTGCGGCCGCCCCGTCCACAGCATCGTCTCGCCGGCCAGCAGATAGCTCCCGATCCCCTCGCTCACGCCGCCCCTCCCGAACACGCCTTCACCGCTTGCCGATAACGCGTTCCGTCGGGAGTGTCATTCGCGGATCAGGCCTATCCGTTCCGGGGCCCGGAGCGTCGCCAAGCGTCTCGCGGGTCAGTCCCCTCGCGCCGCCAGGAAGTCGCGGTCGCGCGCCAGCCGCTCGACGGTCAGGCCCTGGACGGCGGCAACCGGGATCTGGGCGTCGTCCGTCAGCTGGTCCTGAAGCTGGGCGTTGATCGCCAGCGCCGCTGCAAAATCGCCCTCGTCCGCCAGCTGACGCTGATAGTCGTAGGTGAATTCAAACAGCCGGGAGTCGGACTGGACGCCATAGTGCTGCGCCGCCATGGCGTAGCGCCCGCCCAGGGCGTCCATGGCCGCCCGCGCGTCGGGATCCAGCGAGATGTGCGCATTGGTCCGCGACAGATGGTAGGACCGGTTGAACCAGGCCTCGACCACCGCGGGCCGCGCGAGCGCGCCGCAGGTTCCGCCGTCCCCCATCGCCAGTCGACGCGCCGTGAAATAGGCGCGCAGCTGGCTGTCGTAGGCGGATCCCGGATTCTGCAGCCGGTCGCGGGTCGCCCGGGTGCAGCCCGGGACCGGGCTGATCCGATAGATTTGCAGCTGCATGGTGGGCTTGGACGGCGTGAAACGGATCGGCAGGAAGACCTGATCCTGCCCATAGGCGATCACCACCTCGCCCTCCACCGCGGCGGCGATGGCGACGGGCTGCTGCGGAACATAGACGGCGCCGTCCTTTTTCAGCGACGTCCGCGTGCCCTGCGAATTGATCCAGGCCGCGGTCGGCTCGCCCTCGCCCTCGACGATCACGGTGATGGCATAGGCTGACGCCGCGGGGTCGGACACCGCGCCGGACGGCCCGCCGACCAGTGCCGCCAGGGCGATGCCGAGCGCGACGCCGGCGGATCTCGTCGTGATGACGCTCATTGCGCCGCCTCCCCCGCCTGCGCCGGGTCCGGTTCGTCGGCCGTCCCCGCTCCGTTCGCCCTGTTCTTGGCGGTCAGACCCAGGAACAGGGCCAGATTGCCGCCCAGAACCCCGGCCTGACCGACGAGGTAGCCGTTCCACTTGGCGTAGAAGGCGTCGCTGTTGTCGATCTGGCTCGACAGATAGGTCTGATCCGCCATCTGCCAGACATTCGCGCCGACGGCCGGGTTCATCAGGATGAAGAAGGCGAGGCCCAGGCCCGCCAGCGCGACGAGCAGCCCCACCACCACCACCGAGGCGCGGAGACTCAGCCTGTCCGCCAGTCCCAGCCCGGCGATGGCGGTCAGCAGCACCGCGACCGCGCCCCGCGTCAAATCCCAGAACGGCGTGGGATTGAACAACATGAGAAAGAAGGACTGCCCCAGCGGCCGCTCGCCATTCAGGCCAGGCGGCAGACTGGCGGCGATCAGGGTCCAGGTCGGCAAGGTGAAGACGATCAGCATCACGATCGCCAGCGGAGCCCAGAAAGCCTGCCTGTTCACGCGCCCCTCCCGCTCATGAATTCCGAAAACCATTGATATCGGAAAGAGGGTTAAGTGCAACCTCTGGATTGGAAGACGACCGGACTCTCGCGGCGGACGGCTGCCGGATTCAGGCGCACGCCCTGACACAGGCCGCAGCCAGTACCTCCGCCGAGTCCACCAGCGGCACGCTCACATCGTCCGCGCCCAGCAGCAGCGGCACCTCCGTACAGCCCGCCACCACGGCCCCGGCGCCCGCGCTGACCAGCGCCGCCGCCAGTCGCCGCATCTCACCGCGCGGCCCCGCGCCGTCGTCGCCCGCCTTGACCGCGAACACCGCCGCCATGAAGGCCTCGCGGTCCGCGCCCGACAGCCGCACGATCTCCAGCCCGCCCCGGGCCAGCGCCTCCGCGTACAGCGCCTCCCCGCCCGGCGTGGCCAGCACCCCGATCCGCGTCGCGCCGGTCGCCGTCACGGCCTCCACCGTCGCCGCGATCATGTCGATGAAGGGCAGGCCCGCCGCGCGGATCGCGTCGGCATGGGCGTGGGCCGTGTTGCACGGCATGGCCAGCACCCCGGCTCCCGCCGCGCGCAGCCGCACCGCCATCTCCCCCAGCGTTGCGCCCGCCGCCTCCGGCGACGTATGCCGGTTCGGAACCTGCGGGTTCAGATCCACCAGCATCCGCAGGTGATCCTCGTCCCGCGTCGCCGGCGTCAGCGCCTGCACGCGCGCCATGAAGGCCACCGTCGCCACCGGCCCCATGCCGCCCAGAATGCCGAGGGTTTTCATTTCAACCTGCCTCCTTTGCTTTCGTCATCCTCCGGCGCTCCGCAGGAGCGACCGGGGGACCCAGCGGCGCCGCGACGGCGGCGAAATCCGGCCTGCAAGCCTCTTGGTCCAGCGCTCCCGACAGCTTCGCGCTACCGCGCGCCGCTGGGTCCCCCGGTCTGCGCGGCTGCGCCGCTGGCCGGAGGATGACGAAAGCGGATGGTTCAGAGCCCGCCCCCGATCTCGCTCTCATACCCGAACAGCCCCTGCGCCCCGCCGGTGTGCAGAAACACCACCGTCTCGCCCTCGAACCGGCCCGCCTTGGCCAGGGCGATCAGCCCCTTCATCGCCTTGCCGGTATAAACCGGGTCCAGCACGATCCCGTCGGTCCGCGCCGCCAGCGTCAGGGCCTCGATCACGGCGCTGTCGATGATGCCGTAACCGCCGCCGACATAGTCGCAGTCGGCCACCACCATCTCCGGCGTCACCGCCTCGGGCCGTCCCAGCAGGGCCGCCGTCTCGCGCGCCAGCTTCAGGACATTCTCCTCCTGCTTCGCCTTGGGCGCCCGCACCCCGATGCCCAGCACCGGAATGTCCGCCCCCATCACCGCCAGCCCGGCCACCAGACCCGCATGGGTCCCGGCGCTGCCGGTCGCGGTGACGATGCGGTCGATCTTCAGGTCCAGGTCATCGGCTCCGACCACGATCTCGCGCGCGCAGTCGACATAGCCCAGCGCCCCCACGGGGTTCGAGCCGCCGCCCGGAATGACATAGGGCCGACCGCCCCGCGCCCGCACCTCGGCGGCCGTAGTCTCCAGCTCGGCGACCATGTCCGTCCCGCCCGGGACCCGGCGGATCACCGCGCCGAACAGCCGGTCCAGCAGGACGTTGCCGTTCTCCACATAGTCTTGGGCGGTCGATCCCGTCCGCTCCTCGAGGATGATCTCGCATTTCAGCCCGTGGGCGGCGGCCGCGGCGGCCGTCTGGCGCACATGGTTGGATTGCACCGCGCCCTGGGTCACCAGCGTATCGGCCTCCTGCTCGAAGGCCTCGCCCAGCAGGAACTCCAGCTTGCGGGTCTTGTTGCCCCCGCCGGCCAGTCCGGTGCAGTCGTCGCGCTTGATCCACAACTCGACCCCCAGCGCCTCGCTCAGCCGCGGCAGCGGCTCCAGCGGCGTCGGCAGGTGGGCCAGTCGGACACGGGGAAAGCGGGCGAGGTGCATGGGTCGGGCTCCGTTGCGGCGGTCACCTCGGTAGCGCGATCGGGCCCCGTTCCCAAGGCCTCAGAGGCGTCCGACCGCCTTCAGCATCAGCGCGACCAGCCCGTCCGGCGACGGCGACCGGTCGGCCATCAGGGCCTCCAGCTCCGGCGCCAGTTCGGGCGTGATCCGCGCGCTGGCCATGGTCCAGCCCTCGAACCGGCGCTCCGCGATCCGACGCCGGTCCAGCACCACGATGTCGCGATGGCGCGCGTCCCGCTCCAGCCGTCGCAGCAGCACGTCCAGCACGCCGGGGTCGCCCTCGATCACCTGCAGGAACTGATCGCCGTGAACCGCCAGCGCCCCCGTCAGGCCCGCGCGCGAATTGTTCCGCTCCGCCTCCCCCAGCAGGGCCGCCAGATTGGCGAGGCGATCGGTCGGACGCGTCGAGACGCTACGGTAAATCAGACGGTCGAGAGAGGTCGGCATAGGGGCTCCAGCTGGGACCCGCATACCAATCCCCGCCGCCCCGTCCAACCAAGACATTGAAAAATCAGCATTATGTCCGAGACCGGACACAAGGGCGCGGAAAACACCAATTTCACATGCATTTTGCCGGAACCGAACCTGCAATCCGCTGTTATCGCATCGGACCTTGCGGCGATGCGCGCTCGACAGAGTCCTCTAAACGCGGCCCCGGTCTCTGCTACGCCCCCCGACGCAGACCGGGGCCGCACCTTATCCGCCTTACCCCTCCACCCCGCTTCGCGCGGTCCCCCTCCCCACCTTCGGTGGAGAGGTGAGTGTGCGGTTCACCTCTCCACGCAGTGGGGAGGTGGCTCGACGGCGAAGCCGACGAGACGGAGGGGTCTACCTCTCCATCGAAGATGGGGAGGGGGACCACGCGAAGCGTGGTGGAGGGGTCGGGCAACGGGCTCGCCCCCGCCCTCGCTTGCTCCGAATCGAGCACCCGCGCGACACTGTCCGCATGGCCGAATCGCCCGTCCGCCTGCGCGACCGAAGCGCCACCGAAGCCGCCATCATTGAGGCGGGTGAGCGTATCCTGTTGCGCGACGGCTTTCCGGGCCTGAACGTCCAGACCCTGGCCGCCGAGGCGCGCTGTGACCGCAAGCTGGTCTATCGCTATTTCGAGGGCGTCGACGGCGTCGTCACCCGCATCGCCGCCCGCGCCCACGCCGGCCTGCTCGACAGCCTGAACACCGTCCCCGCCGTCGAGGCCGAAAGCCTGCGCGCCTTCGCCCGGATCAGCCTGTCGGCCTGGGTCGCCGCCCTGCGCGCCAGTCCCCTGACCCTGCGCCTGATGGCCTGGGCCCTGGTGGAATCCTCGCCCCTGCTGAACCGCATCGAGGACGACCGCGCCGCCGTGCTGCAGGGCTGGATGCGCGCGCGCCGGCCCCGGCTGCGCGTCTCGCCCGAGGGCGATCCCGTGGCCCTCAACGCCGTCCTGCTCGCCGCCGTCCAGCATCTGGCCCTGTCGGCGGACGCCCGCCCCGGCGTCGGCGGCGTGGCCCTGGACGACGCCGGCTGGGCCCGCATCGCGGCCGCCCTGGACCGCCTGCTGGTCGCCTTCCCGGACTGATTCCGAGCCCGTCGCGAATTCGGGACGCCGGTGCATTGCGCGAACGCCGTTTCTCCTGTCTGTATGGAAACCGGCCTCAACCGGAGCGGGTGAGCCGTCTGTCCGGCGCCTCCGAACGCCGCGGCCCTGGAGAGATCAGATGGAAGCCTTCGTCGGGACCATTCAGGCGTTCGCCTTCAGCTTCGCGCCCCGCGGCTGGGCCCTGTGTCAGGGCCAGACCCTGCCGCTCGCCCAGTATGCGGCCCTCTACAGCCTGATCGGCAACACCTACGGTGGAACCAGCGGGGCCAGCGTCGGCCTGCCCAATCTCGGCGGCCGCGCCCTGCTGTCCCAGGATCCCGGCGGCCGCTACACCGTCGGCGGCGTCAGCGGGCAGGAGTCCGTCACCCTGACCAACGCCAACCTGCCCCAGCATTCCCACGGCCTGATGGCCACCACCGCCGCGGCGACCTCCGCCACCCCCGGCTCCGGCATGGTGCTGGCGGCGGCGAACGGGGCGGACAGCAGCGGCGACGGCATCTCGGTCAACATCTACGGCCCCGCGCCCGCCCAGACCGGCCTGTCCAACACCGCCATCGGCATCGCCGGCGCGGGCCAGCCGTTCAGCGTCATGCAGCCCTATCTGGTCGCCAGCTACTGCATCTGCCTGTCCGGCGTCCTGCCGTCGCGGCCGTGATCCGGTCACAGGAGCGCCAGTCATGAGCGACGCCTTCGTCGGAACCCTTCAGCCCTTCGCCTTCGCCTTCGCCCCGCGCGACTGGAAACTGTGCGACGGCGCCGTCCTTCCCGCCAACCAGTACACCGCCCTCGCCACCCTGCTGGGCTCGACCTGGGGCGGGGACGGGGTCACCACCGTCGGCGTGCCCGACGCCCGGGGCCGCACCATCATCGGTCAGGGCGCCTCGACCGCCTCCGGCGTGACCTATGCGGTCGGTCAGTCCGGCGGCGATGTGGCGGTCACGCTCAAGGAGCCCAACCTGGCGCCGCACATCCACGGCCTGTTCGCCACGGTGACAAACGCCAACAGCAACGTCGCCAAGGCCACCCATCTGCTCGGCCAGTCCGGCGGTCTGGACGAGATCGGTCAGGACTGCATCGTCAACATCTATGCGCCGCGCGACGACAAGACCAAGCCGCTCGAAGGCCTCGTCCCCGTCGGCGACTTCATGGCGTTCGAAGTGCTCCAGCCCGCCCTCACCGCCAGCGTCTGCATCTGCATCAGCGGCGCCTTTCCGCCGCGGCCCGACGCCTGACCCGCTTGACCCTTCCGTTCATCGGGCGCAGTTTCCGCCCGTTCTCCGGGGGGTCGCAAGCGAGCGGCTGAGATAGAGGTTTCTCCTCTGACCCGTCGAACCTGATCCGGGTCATGCCGGCGAAGGGATGAGTACGCTTCCGGCCCCGGCTTCACGCCACGGGACCGGCACGCCCGACGTCGGCGGAGCCCTCAACGTTTGAGGCCGCCATGAACATCTCCGTCACGCCCCCCGCCCTGCCCGAAGAACCCAATGTGGATCTGGCGCTCAAAGACGCGCGGGAGCAGGTGATGAAGGAGACGGGGACCATCCCGACCGGCGAGCGCGCCGGGTCGCGCAAGGTCTATGTCGCCGGCGAGCTCTACCCCGACATCCGCGTCCCCTTCCGCGAGGTCGCCGTCCACCCCTCGGCCAATGAGCCGCCGGTGACCATCTATGATTCGTCCGGCCCCTACACCGACCCGACCGTCACCATCGACATCAAGAAGGGCCTGCCCCTGGTCAAGTCCAGCTGGCAGCTCGACCGCGGCGACATCGCCCCCGTCCGCAACCCCCGCGAGGTGAAACCCGAGGACAACGGCCACGCCTCCGGCCGCCACCTCGCCCCCCGCTTCGACGTCTCCAACCACCGCGTCTTCAAGGGCGTCGAGGGCCGCCCCGTCACCCAGTACGAATACGCCAGGGCCGGCATCATCACGCCCGAGATGGAATACGTCGCCATCCGCGAGAACCTGCGCCGCGAGCAGACCGCCCCCTGCATCCGCGACGGCGAGGATTTCGGCGCCTCGATCCCCGACTTCGTCACGCCGGAGTTCGTGCGTCAGGAGATCGCCCGCGGCCGCGCCATCATCCCGCACAACATCAACCACCCCGAAGTCGAGCCGATGATCATCGGCCGCAACTTCCTGGTGAAGATCAACGCCAACATCGGCAACTCGGCCGTCCTGTCCTCCGTGGATGACGAGGTCGACAAGCTGGTCTGGGCCACCCGCTGGGGCGCCGACAACGTCATGGACCTGTCGACCGGCCGGAACATCCACAACATCCGCGACTGGATCATCCGCAACTCGTCCGTCCCCATCGGCACCGTGCCGATCTACCAGGCGCTGGAGAAGGTGAACGGCATCGCCGAGGACCTGACCTGGGAGGTGTTCCGCGACACCCTGATCGAACAGGCCGAACAGGGCGTCGACTATTTCACCATCCACGCCGGCGTCCGCCTGCCCTTCGTGCCGATGACCGCCAAACGCGTCACCGGCATCGTCTCACGCGGCGGCTCCATCATGGCGAAGTGGTGCCTGTCGCATCACCGCGAGTCCTTCCTCTACGAGCATTTCGAGGACATCTGCGACATCATGCGGGCCTATGACGTCAGCTTCTCGCTCGGCGACGGCCTGCGCCCCGGCTCCATCGCCGACGCCAATGACGAGGCCCAGTTCGCAGAGCTGCGCACCCTCGGCGAACTGACCAAGATCGCCTGGGCCAAGGGCTGCCAGGTCATGATTGAGGGCCCCGGCCACGTGCCGATGCACAAGATCAAGGCGAACATGGATGAGCAGCTGAAGCACTGCCACGAGGCGCCCTTCTATACGCTCGGGCCGCTGACCACCGACATCGCCCCCGGCTACGACCACATCACCAGCGCCATCGGCGCGGCCATGATCGGCTGGTTCGGCACGGCCATGCTCTGCTACGTCACGCCAAAAGAACATCTGGGATTGCCCGACCGTCAGGACGTCAAGGACGGCGTCATCACCTACAAGATCGCCGCCCACGCCGCCGACCTGGCCAAGGGCCACCCCGCCGCCCGCCTGCACGACGACGCCCTGTCCCGCGCCCGGTTCGAGTTCCGCTGGGAAGACCAGTTCAACCTCGGCCTCGACCCCGAGACGGCCCGCAAATACCACGACGCCACCCTGCCCAAGGAGGCCCACAAGACCGCCCACTTCTGCTCGATGTGCGGGCCGAAATTCTGCTCGATGAAGATCAGCCAGGACATCCGCCGGGATGCGGCGGCGCAGAATGATGCGGGGGGTTCGCTGGGCCTCGGCGCCCAGGCCTCAGCCGCCGAGGCGGAGGCCGGGATGGCGGAGATGTCGGCCAAGTTCCGGGCCGGGGGCGGGGTGGTGGAGGTGAAGGTGTGAGATTTCGGCGACTCATGAAATCGTACAACTTTCGGGGGAGAGCGGGCGTATGGCTGAGCGGGACGATCTATGCGCTTCAATAGCAGAAACAACTGCTGATTATCGTCAAGGCGACCTTGCCGCTCCATCACCCCAGCATGTCGAAAATTGGATCAATCAGTTCGACGCTGCAGTCCAGGTTCCCCTGTTGCGAGAGATCGATCACGTACTGAAGACGACCTATTTTTCGAGGTCAGGAACCCGGAAATTCTTGGCGGGCCTCTTCAAGACTGAGAAGTTGGTAGGTGACGATCCATGCGCCTTCTGGAAAAGCGTACGGTTCCTCGACATTCAAGGCGGGGGAGCGAGCCAAAGGGAAATGCTCGCTCTTTTCGATACGCTGCTGCAGAAAAAATGTGGCTTCGGAACAACGGACTGTGGTGCAGATCCTAGCGCTTTTCTTTATCTAGACGACGCCATCTTTACGGGGAACCGTGTGAGGCGGGACCTCGAGATTTGGATCGCAAACAAAGCTCCCGCGAAGTCCAGGTTGCACATCGTTACGATCGCCCTTCATAGCGGAAGCCAGTACTACGCGAACGGAAAAATCCAAGAGGCGGCAAAAGCCGCTGGCAAAACCGTAGATTTGACTTGGTGGCGAGCTATCGAGCTGGAGGATCGGAAGTCAAACACGTCAAACTCCGATGTGCTCCGGCCTGTGAGCATACCCGATGATGCAGGCGTCAAAGCTTACGTGGCTGCAATGCGATATCCGCCAAATCTGCGCACTGCGGGCGGCGTGGGACAGAACGCAATATTTTCGAGCGACGCTGGCCGTCAGCTTCTGGAAACTGAGTTCTTGAAAGCCGGAGTTCGGATTCGGGAAATGTGCTCGCACCTAAACCAATATCAGCGCCCACTCGGCAACATGATACTCGAAACCCTAGGGTTCGGGTCTATGGTAGTGACTTTCAGAAACTGCCCAAACAACGCACCACTTGCACTTTGGGCTGGTGACCCATGGCTGCCGCTTTTCGCTCGCACAACCAATAGTGACACATCGATGAAACGCTTTATGGCGATGTTGGCGAAGGAGGAGTTCTGATGGCTGACCCTAGCCACATGCGAACGTATGACCCAGCTAGAAGCGCTGTCTTTCTGAAAACGAACGAGCGTTTTGGCGGGCTTTCGAACATGGCCCCGGGGTTCCCACTTATTGTGAACGGCGCGCGTATTCGGACCTCCGAGGCGCTTTATCAAGCTTGCCGATTTCCCAGTCGCCCAGACGTGCAGCGGCAAATTATTGACGACTTGAGCCCAATGACTGCGAAGATGCGGAGCAAGCCATTTCGAGCGGATACGCGCGAAGATTGGGAAACAGTCCGCGTCAAAATCATGCGCTGGTGCTTACGACTTAAGCTCGCGCAGAACCGACACACATTTGGCGACCTCCTTCTCTCGACCAAAGAAATGCCAATTGTTGAGAAAAAGGTTCGCCGGAAAGATTTCTGGGGCGCTACAGAGCAGCCTGACGGCACATTGGTAGGCATGAACGTATTAGGGCGCTTGCTAATGGAGCTTCGGGAAGACTTTAAGACTAGAGATATTGAATATTTTAATTCCGTTGAACCGCCTGACATCTCAGAGTTTCTATTGTTTGATAAACCCATTGGAATTTTTTCAATCGACCGAAATCGTTCTTCGAGTAACGATCGCGATAAACGCATAAGCTCGAATAATGGAACATTCGATAGCGAGCGCGTTTGTCCGGGGCGCCTTCTGTAGCTGTCCTCATAGTTCGTTTCTCGCTCACCCTCGTCCTCCTCGCCGGACCCAACGGCACCGGGAAGACCACCTTCATGAACGGCTTCCTGCGCGAGCGGGCGGAGGTGTTCCGGTTCGTCAATCCGGCGCCGCTTCCCTTCTCGATGGCTGCGGGAGAAGGAAGGGGTGAGCCATGCTGAAGCCCAAGCCCCCCGGCAAGGCGGCGTAAGCCGCGCCATCACCCCGCCACATCGCCCGCGCTCCCTTCCCCCATGCGCGTTCCCGTTCTCCTCCCCGCCCTCGTCGCCGTCGCCACCCTTGCCGCCGGCGCCGCCTGGGCCTGCAGCTGCGTCCGCTATGACAGCGCCGCGCAACAGCTGGCCGAGGCCGATGTGATGTTCGTCGGCCGCATGACGTCCTTCTCCAACCACGCCATGGGCGACGACTACCCGCACACCATGCACATGACCCGGTTCGAGGTCCGCCGAACGATCAAGGGCGAGGCCCTGCCGACGCGCGCGGTAATGCACGCCACCGACGAGGCCCTGTGCGGCGTCCGGTTCAGCGCCGACCGGGACTATACGATCCTGGCCCGGGTCCAGGACGGCGTCCTGACCACCTCCGCCTGCAACGCGCCCCAGTTTCCCATCGCGGACTACGAGCAGGCCGCGCGGGCGGGGGAGAAGGCAGAGAGGCAGTAGGCAGGTAGGCAGTAGGCAGTAGGCGAAGGCGCCTGCGCGACCGCCAACCCCGCGATCTTTCGCCCGCCACACCCCGCCCACTGCTGCTGCCTGCCGCCTGCTGCCCTGCTGCCTTGCTGCCTTGCTGCCTGCGGCCTACTCGCTACTCCCTACTGCCTACTGCCTACTGCCTACTGCCTCCCTTCCTGCTGCCTGCTGCCTGCCCCCTGCTGCCTCCCCCCCACACGACCAATTCTGACGTATCGCCGGTTTACCATCCCCGCCTTTATCGCGGAGGAGGCGCAGTCATGGAGGGTGGAGGTCCCGTCGGGGCGACGGATCGGGGGCGGCGGGTGGCGCCGCAGGAGGTGTGGGACGCCGTGCGCGACGACTATGGGGCGGGGCTTTCCGCGCGGGCCTGCTGTCGGCGCCACGGGGTCGGCCTGACCGCCCTGTATCGCCGCGCCGCCCTCGAGCACTGGCGGCGGGTGGACCAGCCCTGGCGGCCCGCGGCCGACCTCGCGCCGGATGAGGGCGAGGCGCTGGAGGCGGAGATCGCCGGCGATCTCGACAAGATCAACCCCCGCGACCTGTCCTGGGTGGCCTCGCGCCGGATGATGCGGGCGGTGCTGCGCGGCGACGCCGCCGGCGCCCTGCGCTGGCGGCGGGTCCGGCTGGCCATGGATCTGGAGGAGGACGAGGTGCAGCGCTGGCTCGCCGAGGAGGACGCGGTCGATGCGGTCGATGCGATCGATGCGGTCGAAGCGGTCGAAGCGAACGCATCGGAGCGAATTTTTCGGACGGGCGAGCCCGGCGCGGATGACCCCTTCCAGGGTGAATTCGGCCTCCGCCGGGGCTTCCGCTAGGCCCGGTCCGCGCGCCCGCCCACCTCCGCCTTACGGAACCACCCCCGCCGCCGACAGCTTCACCGGTCCTCCCCGATCCCTTCCGGAAAGACCGTCATGAAATCCATCGCCTGGGGCGCCAAGACGGCGCTGTCGAAACTCGAACGCATGGAGATCGAACGTCCCGAGCCCCAGGACCATGAGGTGGTGATCGAGGTGCTGTACGCCGGGGTCTGCCACTCCGACATCCACCAGGTGAAGAACGAGTGGGCCAACACCCTCTACCCCTGCGTCCCGGGCCACGAGATCGTCGGCCGCATCAAATCAACGGGCTCGGCGACCAGCCGCTTCAAGGAAGGCGACCTGGTCGGGGTCGGCTGCATGATCGACAGCTGCCGCGAGTGCGAGCCCTGCAGCCAGGGCGACCAGAACTACTGCGAGGGCCCCAACGGCTGGCTGGCCACCTACAACGGCCCGATGACCCCGGCGACGGAGACCGGGGACGGCGTCAACACCTACGGCGCCGAGCGCGACAACACCTACGGCGGCTATTCCGACCTGGTGGTGGTGCCCGAGGACTTCGTCCTGACCCTGCCCGAGGGGCTCGACCCCAAGGCCGCCGCCCCCATCCTGTGCGCCGGCGTCACCACCTGGTCGCCGATGCAGCACTGGGGCATCGGGCCGGAGCATCACGTCGCCGTTCTGGGCCTGGGCGGGCTGGGCCATATGGCGGTCAAGCTGGCCAAGGCCATGGGCTGCACCGTCACCGTCCTGACCTCCACGCCGGAGAAGCTGGACGAGGCCAAGGCCCTGGGCGCCGACAACGCCGTCCTGTCCACCGACAAGACCGGCCTGGCCGCGTTCAAGGGCGCCTTCGACTTCATCCTCTCGACCGTGCCCGAGAAGCATGAGGTCGGCCCCCTGCTGGACCTGATGAAGCGCGACGGCGACATCGTGGTGGTCGGCAACCTCGACGTCATCGACGGCGTCGACAATTCGAAGCTGGCCTTCCGCCGCCAGAGCGTCTCCGGGTCCCTGATCGGCAATCTGGACGAAACCCAGGACGTGCTCGACTTCTGCGCCGCCAACGGCATCGCGCCCGAGGTTCAGATGATCGACATCCAGGACATCAACGAGACCTATGTGAAGATCGAGAACGGAGAGGCGCGATACCGCTACGTCATCGACATGAAGAGCCTCAGCTAGGCGGAGGGGGCGGCCGCCCCCTCTTCCCTGGCGATGTTGCGCAGGGCCTGTTCGAACACCTCCGGCGGCTGGCCGCCCGAGATCAGGTATTTGCCCTCCACCACCACGGCGGGCACCGAGCTGATCCCGCGCGACGACCACAGGGCCTCCTCCGACCGCACCGCCTGCACATAGCGGTCGGAGGCCAGCACCTCGGCGGCCTCGGCGCGGTTCAGCCCGGCGGCCTCGGCCGCGGCGGTCAGTTCGCCCGCGTCGGTCAGGTTGCGGCCCTCGGTGAAGTGGATGCGGAACAGGGCCTTCTTCAGCGCCGGCTGGGCCTCCGGCGCCGTCTCCCCCGCCCAGTGCAGCAGGCGGTGGGCGTCGAAGGTGTTCCAGATGCGGCTGTCCGCCGTCATCTTCATCTCGAACCCGACCTCGGCGGCCCGGTCGGTGATCATCTGGCGGTTCGCCGCCGACTGTTCGGGGGTGGAGCCGTATTTGCGGCCGATGTGCTCGACTATGTTCTCGCCCTCGGGCGCCATCTGCGGGTTCAGTTCGAACGGGTGGAAGGCGATCTCCGCCTCGATGCCCTCGGCCTTGAGTTTGTCCAGCGCGGTCTCCAGCCCGCCGAGGCCGACCACGCACCAGGGGCAGACGACGTCCGAGACGAAATCGATCTTCAGGGGCTTGCTCATGGCGGCGTATCCGGGGTCTGCAACGGTGTCAGTCGCATATGGGAAGCCCCGCTTCACCCGCAACGCTCCGGCCCCTAGGATAGGCCCATGACCTTCTCCGGCTTCGCCACCGCCGACCTGGCCTTCCTCACCGGACTGGCCGCCCACAACGACCGCGACTGGTTCGCCGCCCACCGCGCCGCCTATGATTCAGGCCTCAAGCCCGCCCTGGCCGACCTGATCGCGGCCACCTCGACCGCCTGCGCGGCCCGCGACCTGCCCCTGTCCGGCGACCCGAAGCGCAGCGTCTTCCGCATCCACCGCGACACCCGCTTCGCCAGGGACAAGTCGCCGTACAAGACCCACGTCTCGGCCACCCTGACCCGCGACGGCCAGAAGATGTCGCCGGGCATGATGTACATCCATATCGAGCCCGAGGGCGGCAGCCGCCCGGGCTTCGACCCCGACAGCATCGACCCGCTGGATCCCTCGACCCATCCGTCGGCGGTCACGGCCGAGGCCAACGACGGCCCGTTCGGCCACGGCCCCTTCGTCGCCTGCGGCTTCTACCTGGACGAGCGGCCGCAGATCGACGCGGTGCGCCGCTTCATGGTCGCCCAACCGGCACGCTGGGCGGCGGTCGAGGCCGCGCTCGCCGGGGCCGGCCTGACCCTCGATCCGGGCGCGCCGGTCAAGCGCATGCCCAAGGGGTTCGAGGCCCAGGCCGGGACCGATCTGGAGCCCGCGCTGAAGCGCACCCGCTGGCTGGTCTCGCGCGCCCTCACCGGCGCCGACATCGCCTCGCCGGACCTGCCCGACATTCTCGCCGAGGTCGCCGCCGACGCGCGTCCTCTGCTGGATTTCGGCTGGTCCGCCCTCGACCGCGCCGCCTGACGCCGGTCTGTCAGCTAGCGTACACAACGGAGAAAGCTGGCTTTTTCGCCCCGGACGGGGCATTATCTCCGGACCGCGAGCCCAAGCGTTACAGAGCGCGTCGCGGCTGAGAGATATTGGTCCGCCCCCGCGTTTGTACGGGGTTGTTCGAACACTCCCGCTCCAATCCGGGAAAGACCATGTCCGCCTTCAGCCTTCGCCTGCATTACATCTCGGGCGACACCCCTGTCGAAGAGCCCCTCGACGCCTGTGATGAAGTCGAGGCGCGCGAGCTGGCCCGGGTCCGCCTGCTGCTGACCCGCGACTACAGCCGGGTCGAACTTCACCACGCCGGCCAGCCGCTCGACGTCTTCGCCCGCGAGATCTGACGCCCCGGGCTCGGCCCTTACGTCCAGAAATGACGCAGGCGCATGGTTCACTGAACCGAAGCCCGGATCAGGGCTCCGGTCTTTGACATCTGAATCTCAGTCCCGCGCCACGCACATGGCGACGCCCATACCGCCGCCGATGCACAGGGTCGCCAGACCCTTTTTCGCGTCGCGGCGCTGCATCTCGAACAGCAGGGTGGTCAGGATGCGCGCCCCCGACGCCCCGATCGGGTGACCGATGGCGATGGCGCCGCCGTTGACGTTCACCTTGGCCGGATCGAGGCCCAGTTCCCTGACCACGCACAGCGACTGGGCCGCGAACGCCTCGTTGGACTCGATCAGGTCCAGATCCGCGACGGTCCAGCCCGCCTTCTCCAACGCCTTGCGCGACGCCGGGATCGGACCGGTGCCCATCACGGCCGGATCGACACCCGCCGTGGCCGACGAGACGATCCGCGCCAGCGGCGCCAGTCCCCGCGCCCGCGCGTCGTCCGCGCTCATCAGCACCAGCGCCGCCGCCCCGTCATTCAGGCCCGAAGCGTTGGCGGCGGTGACGCTGCCTTCCTTGTTGAAGGCGGGCTTCAGCTTCTCCATCGCCTCGAGGGTCGCGCCGTGGCGGATGTATTCGTCCTTGTCGACGACGGTCTCGCCCTTGCGCCCGGTGATGACCACCGGAACGATCTCGTCATCGAACCGGCCCGCGACCTGCGCCGCCTCGGCCTTGTGCTGGCTGGCCAGGGCGAAGGCGTCCTGGGCCTCGCGGGCGATGTCGAACTTGGCGGCGATGTTCTCCGCCGTCTGGCCCATGTGATAGCCGTTGAACGCGTCCCACAGCCCGTCCTTGATCATGGTGTCGACCAGCGTCACGTCGCCCATCTTGTGACCGGCGCGCAGCTGCTGGGCGTGGACCGCCTGGCTCATGCTCTCCTGACCGCCCGCGACGACGATACGGGCGTCTCCCGTGGCGATCTGCTGGGCGCCGATGGCGACCGCGCGCAGGCCCGAGCCGCAGATCTGGTTCAGGGTCCAGGCCGGCGTCTCCTTGGGCAGGCCGGCGCCGATCGAGGCCTGCCGTCCGGGTCCCTGCCCGTTCGCCGCCTGCAGCACATGGCCCAGCACGACCTCGTCGACTTCGTCGGGCGCGACACCGGCCCGCTCCAGCGCGGCCCTGATGACGACCGACCCCAACTGGGCGGCGGACAGGCTGGACAGGGCGCCCATGAAGCTGCCGACGGGGGTGCGGGCGGCGGAGACGATGACGACGTCGGACATGAATTCACTCCACGGGGAATAATCTTGTGGCGCTTTTGCCGCATCGCGGCCGCTTCGTCAGCCCCCTGCGCGCCGTTCACCGGATGGTCACCGCGCCGGGCCCAGTTTCGCCGGAACGAAGTACGGCGTGCGGGCTTAGAAAGGGCCATGCTGATGCGTCTGAAACGGCTTCTCCGTCACGTCTGTACGCCAGACGAGCTCGACATGATCGAGCACTATGTCTCGCCCGCGGAAAAGACCGCCGATCTGGTCGTCCACGTCGTCGGCCTGACCCTGGCCGCCGTAGGCGGGGTGGTGCTGGCCGTACTGGCGGCGCTGTACTCGGGCGTCGGCGCAACGGTCTCCACGGCGATTTATGCGCTCTGCCTGATCGCCATGCTGACGGCCTCGACCATCTACAACCAGACCCGTCCCTGCGCCGCCCGGCCCATCCTGCGACGGCTGGACGAAGCCGCCATCTTCCTGATGATCGCGGGCAGCTACACCCCCTTCACGACCCAGCGCTTCGAGGGCTGGTGGGCCATCGGCTTCACCCTGCTGGTCTGGGCCGTCGGCCTGTCCGGCGCCTTCGCCAAGGTGGTCCTGCCGCGCCTGTCCGACACCTTCTGGAGCTGCGTCTATGTCGCCTTCGGCTGGCTGGCGGTTGTGGCGCTGAAACCGATGATGGACACCGTCCACCCCGCGGCCCTGGCCCTGCTGGTCATCGGCGGCGTGATCTACACCGCGGGGGTCTTCGTCTTCATCAGCCCGAAGGTGAAGTTCCGCCGCGCCATCTGGCACGGCTTCGTCGTCACCGGCGCCACCGTTCACTGGGCCGCCGTGCTGGTCGGAGTGGTTCTCGCACCCGCAACCGTCGGGGCTGGCTAGACTTTCGCACTCGCAACGCGGACACTGTGGCGTTGCAACAGGAACGGGGACAGCGCGTGGCTGACAAGAAGTCCGGTGCGGGAGACAACGTCGTCATCAAGAAGTACGCCAACCGGCGGCTCTACAACACGGCGACTTCGGCCTACGTCACACTGGAAGACCTCGCGCGGATGGTCCGCGAGGGGACCGAGTTCGTGGTCTTCGATGCGAAGACCAATGAGGACCTGACCCGTCAGATCCTGACCCAGATCATTTTCGAGGAAGAGAGCCGGGGCGAAGCCCTGCTGCCGGTCCAGTTCCTGCGTCAGCTGATCGGCTTCTACGGCGGCCAGATGCAGGGCGTCCTGCCCTCCTATCTGGAGATGTCGCTGGACAACTTCACCCGCCAGCAGGAGCAGATTCGCGGCCAGTTCTCGCGCGCCTTCGGCGGCACGCCGGGCGCCGGGCTGATGGACGAGGCGGTCAAGCGCAACATGACCATGTTCGCCGAGGCGATGAAGATGTGGCCGGGCTTCAACGGCGTCGCCCGTCAGGCCGCGCCCGCCCAGACCGACGCCCCCGCGCAGGCTCCGGCCGCCGGCGGTGCGGACCCGCTGGACGAGATGCGCCGCCAGATGGATGAGATGCGCGCCCAGCTGGACAAGCTGGCCAAGGGATGACCGACGAGGTCCGCAGCATCGGTCCGGTCGAGGGCCGCGACCGCCGCGCCGCGGACCGTCGGGCGGCGGAGCGCCGTGCGGCCTCCGCCTCGCGGGCGCTGGTCCCCGCGGGCCTTCCGGCACAGGACGCCGA
Organism: Brevundimonas sp. AVps31; assembly: GCF_058681355.1. Taxonomy (NCBI): domain Bacteria; kingdom Pseudomonadati; phylum Pseudomonadota; class Alphaproteobacteria; order Caulobacterales; family Caulobacteraceae; genus Brevundimonas; species Brevundimonas sp. AVps31. Next base: position 765,202 of record NZ_CM178736.1, read on the forward strand.
GCCCCCGGCAAGACCTGCCCCCAACCCCGCGCCTTTGCCGCCCTCGGACGGCTCGGCGGCCATCTTCGCGGCCCAGATGATCGGTCAAAGCGGCCAGCGACGCGGCCTCAAGGGCGGCCCGCCCGTGCTGGACGCCGCCCGCAGCGCCTATCTCGAAACCGAGCATTCGGGCGCCAACGAACGCCGTCCCAAGCCGGGCCGGGCGGAAGACACCGACATCTAGGAAAGCGGCACGGTCCTTGCTGTGGGCGGGTCAGATCGACCCGTTCCGGACCCCGCCATGCTTCAGATCCTGACCCGCGCTTTTGACATCACCGTCGTCGCCCTGATCTTCGTCGGATTCTCCTGAAACGAGGCGCGGCTAGGCCCCGCCGCCGAAATCGAGATCCTTCCGGGCCGAGATGATGGTGACGATAAAGCCTGCCAGCACGTCGAGCATGACCATCGCCACGATCAGGAAAAAGGTCGAGGTGGCGAAGCCCTTGATCAGCAGGAACTCCACCAGCACGCCGATGAACAGCACCATCGACAGGGCGTGATTGACGATCGCCACCTTCTGGCTCGACGTTGACTTCAGCAGTTCGAAGAACAGCAGGATCAGCGCCAGGAACAGGATCAGGTCGCCGACGCCGACGTTCCAGCTTGTGCCGGACGCCATCGGGATCGAGAACATCGGGTCACGCAGAATGGCGTCCGCGCCGCCTGCCGCCAGACCCGTCTGGTCGCCGCCGCCCACCAGGCTGGACAGCACCACGATGTTGTACAGGATCACCGGGATCACCAGCAGCGGCAGGGCGATCAGCATGGCAGGGGCTCCAGCATCCACGGCCCATAACAGCCGCGCTTGTTAACTATAGATAACCCGGTTCGCTCCATACGGCTACGCCCACTCTCCCGACGGGCGAACGCCCTCAGAACTCGCTGATCGCGCCCGGCTTGCGCGACCGCGATTTCAGCCAGATCACGCCCAGCAGGTCCGAGACCGAGGCCATCAGCCGTCCCCAGTTGGTGTATTTGGACCGACCGGTCTCGCGGTGACGGTGATCGACGTCCAGATAGCGGTTCTCAAACCCTTCGCGGATCATCAGCGCGGGCAGGTAGCGGTGGACGTGATCGAAATAGGGCAGGCGCAGGAACACGTCGCGGCGAAAGGCCTTCAGTCCGCAGCCGGTGTCGTCCGCGTCATCGCCCAGCAGCTTCCGACGGATGCGATTGGCCCAGCGCGAGGCCCAGCGCTTGGCTTCGCTGTCCTGCCGTTTCGCCCGCACGCCGCCCACCAGCGCCACGTTCGGCGGCGAGGCGGCCAGCAGGTCGGCCAGCCTGGGCGCGTCGGCCGGCGGGTTCTGCCCGTCGCCGTCCAACGTGACCACGATCGCGCCCCGAGACGCCAGAACGCCGGTCCGCACGGCCCGGCTCTGGCCGGCGTTGGCGCTGTGGCTCAGCACCCGCAGCATGGGGAGCTCGGCCTGGAGCGCGCGCAACTCCTCCAGCGTCCGATCCTTCGAGGCGTCATTGACGAACACCATCTCGAAGGCCCGCCCGACGAAGGCGGCGGCGATCTCGCGGGCCAACGGGCCTGCGGCGCCCTCTTCGTCATGGACGGGAACGACGACGGAGATGTCGGGAACGGCTTCGGTCATGCTCGCTCTCTAGCCGGTTTTGACGGCGGACGGGAGACTTGCTCAGCACACCGATGACGGGGCCGGAACCGGCGTGATAGAACCAACCCATGATCCGTCCCGACCTCGACAAATACATCGCCGGATGGCGCGGCCCCCTGCTGGCGGCGCTTGTCGCCCTGTTCGCGGGCCTGCCGGTTCTGGCCCTGCTTCCGCCGCTGGACCGGGACGAGAGCCGCTACGCCCAGGCGACCTCCCAGATGCTGGAGAGCGGCGACTACGTCGACATCCGCTTCCAGAATGACCCCCGCTGGAAGAAGCCGGTCGGCATCTACTGGATGCAGGCGGTCGCCGTGGCGGCCACCTCCAAGGTCGAGAACCGGGACATCCAGCCTTACCGCATCCCTTCCATCCTCGGGGCCATGATGGCCGCCGCAGCAGTGGCCTGGGTCGGTCAGGCCATGTTCGGCAACCGCGCGGGCTTCCTCGCCGGGGCGATCATGGGCGCCTCCTTCCTGCTGTCGACGGAAGCCGGCATCGCCAAGACTGACGCCATGTTGTGCGGGGCCGTGACCCTGGCCATGGCGGGACTGGCGCGGATTTATCTGGCGTCGAGGGCCGGGGAGGCGCCGCTGCGGCCGCACAAGCTGATGTTCTGGCTTGGGCTGGGCCTGTCGATCCTGATCAAGGGTCCCATCGGCCTGATCGTCATCGCGCCCGCCATGCTGCTTCTGTCGGTCTGGGACCGCGACTTCCGCTGGCTGAAGCGCCTTGGCTGGGGCTGGGGCCTGCCGCTGGTCGCCCTGCTGGTCGGCCCTTGGGCCATCGCGATCACCATCGCCACCGACGGCGGCTTCTGGCGCGAGGCCATCGCCGGCGACCTGGCGCCCAAGATCGCGGGCGGCCACGAAAGCCACGGCGCGCCTCCGGGCTACTATCTGATCGCCGCCCTCATCACCTTCTTCCCGGCCACCCTGCTGCTGCCCGCCGCCGTCTCGACAGGCTGGCACAGGCGAGCGGAACCCGCGATCCGCTTTGCGATCTGCTGGCTGGTTCCGGCCTGGATCATCTTCGAGCTGACCCCCACCAAGCTGATTCACTACAACCTGCCGACCTTCGGGGCGCTGGCCCTGCTGGCGGCGGCCGCCCTCACCCGGCCCATCGGCAAGGTGTCGCGCTGGACCGGGGCCATCCTGACGGTTCTGGTCGGGGTGCTGCTGGCGGTCGGGGTGATCTACGGCCTGACCGAGTTCGGCAAGTCGACGGCCCAGAGCTGGGCCACATTGACCATCGTCTTCGCCGTGCTGGCGGCCCTGATCGGGGCCTTCCTGTTGATGCACCGGGCGGCGGTGACGGCGCTGATTGCCAGTATCGTTCTGGGCGTGGTCGCCCACGGCGCCTTGGCCGGGACCCTGCGCCAGCTGCGCCCCCTGTCGGTCTCGCCCCAACTGGACCGGATGCTCTACGCCAATGACCTGCACCCGCGTCAGGGGCGGCCCGGGCCGGTGGCCATCGCAGGCTATCACGAGCCCAGCTTCGTCTTCCTGACCGGCCGCGATACTGAACTGACTGATGCCGAGGGCGCGGCCAAGGCGCTGGCCGAGGGGCGCCCCGCCATCGTCGAGGGGCGACAGGCCGATGCCTTCCGCGCCGCCACCGCCCGGATCGGCGTCGCGGGTCGCGCGGTCGGCGAGGTCCGCGGCCGCAACTATTCGCAGGGCGACGACGTGGACCTGTTCATCTACGCCCCCCCCGCCGACAGCCCCGCCCCGGCCGTGGTGGAGCCTCCGCTTTGAGCCGCAAGATCACCATCGTCGAGGTCGGTCCCCGCGACGGCCTGCAGAACGAGAAGGCGGTTCTGGCCCCGGCCGTCCGCGCCGATTTCGTAACCCGGCTGGAAGCCGCGGGCGCGCGGCGGATCGAGGCCGTCAGTTTCGTCCATCCCAAATACGTGCCCCAGATGGCAGGCGCGGAAGAGGTCATGGCCGCCCTTTCCGGCGAGGGCGGGCCTCGCGTTGAAGGCCGCAGCCGCATCGGTCTGGTGCTGAACGGCAAGGGTTACGACCGGGCGCTGGGCACGGCGGTGGACGAGGTCAACGTCGCCATGTCCGCCACCGACGGCTTCGGCCTGAAGAACCAGGGCCTGACGGTCAATCAGCAGGTCGAGATGCTGGCCGGAATCATCGCCGGTCGCGCCAACGCCGGTTCAGCGTCCGGCGCCGCCCCGTCCCTTTCGGCCACCCTGTCCTGCGTCTGGGGCTGCCCGTTCGACGGTGAGGTCGGGGTCGATCAGGTCGCCGATCTGGTCGGACGCATCGCCGCACTGGGCGTGGACGAGATCGCCTTGGCCGACACCATCGGCGTCGGCGATCCCTGGGCCGTGACCCGCAAGGTCGAAGCCGCCCGCAAGGCCGCGCCGGACGCCGTCCTGCGCCTGCATTTCCACGACACCCGCAACACCGGACTGGCCAACGCCCATGCAGGCGTGGAGGCCGGCGTGGACATCCTGGACGCCTCGGTCGGCGGCATCGGCGGCTGCCCCTTCGCCCCCGGCGCCACCGGCAACATCGCCACCGAGGACCTGGTCTATATGCTGGAACGGGCGGGCTTCGAGACGGGCTACGATCTCGACGCCCTGATCGGGGCCGCCCGCTGGATCGGCGAGAAGATCGGCCGCCCGGCCCCGAGCGCCCTCAGCCGGGCGGGCGGCTGGCCGAAGGGCTGACCTTCACCGTTTGAAACCGGATCAAAGGTTTCGCTTTTCCCCTCCCATGACCATGGATATCGACACCCTCCTGGAGGGCGGCCCGGCCTATGGCGTGATCGACGCCAAGGACGGCTTCCTGCTGTATGGCCGCGAAGGCCATGAAGCCGAGTTCCGCACCCTTGCCGCAGAGGTCGAGGCCTCCGCCGACGGCTTCGAAGTGATTCCGCTGACGGACGACGATGACCGCTGTGACCGGCTGTTCATCGCCCCGCTGACGGAAGAGAAGAGCTTCGACCCACGCGACGACTGAGCCCGGCTGAGGCCTGTCCAAAAGTTCACTCGCCAAGGACCCGCCTTGCCGCCTAGCGTTCGTCGAACAGGACCGGGGCGAACATGACGGGACAGGGACGACTGGGCGTCGCGATGCTGGCGGCGGGACTCGCGATGGCGGGAACAGCCCACGCGCAGGCGGTTCAACGCGCCGAGGTTCTGGGCGCCTGGACCCTGCGACTGACACCCGCGGAAGACGGCAGCGTCACCATCAGCACCCGCAACGGGCGGCTGGAGATGCCGGTCAGCGTCACGGCCCGGGGCGCGTCCGGGATCGGCTGCGTGGTCGACGGCGAGACGGCGGACTGTCGTTTAAACCGGGGCGCGCTGGTCATCACCCTGCGCATGGACGACGCCCGGATGACCTATACGCTGAACGGGCGTCGCAACGGCGGCTTCACGGGCGCGGCGCGGATCAGCTATCGCCTGATCCCCTTCGGCAGCATGCATATCGGCGCCGCCACCCTGACCCCACGCGGTTCGACGCCTTGAGATCCGCGCCCTGATGGGATACGCCGCATATACGAAACGTATATTCGGAGACCGCCCATGGGCATCGTCAACATCGAGGACGAACTGCACGAACAGCTGCGTCGGGCCAGCAAGGCGTCGTGCCGGTCGATCAACGGTCAGGCGGCCTTCTGGCTTCGGATCGGCATGCTCGGCGAGCTGAACCCCGGTCTGACATTCCAGGAACTGGCCGCCCGCGAACTGAGGGCGGCGGGGGTGGACGCCGCCTCGCCTGCGACGGTGGCCGCGTGATCAAGACGGCTGCCGAAATCGAGCTGATGGCGGAGTCCGGGCGACTGCTGGCCTCGGTCTTCGCCCACATCGACACCCTGCCGCTGGCGGGGATGAGCACGCTGGAGATCAATGACAGGGTCGAGGCCTATATCGTCGATGACCTGAAGGCGCGGCCCGCCAGCAAGGGTCAGTACGGCTACGGCTTCGTGCTGAACTGCTCGATCAACGCGGTCGTCTGCCACGGCGTGCCGTCCGCGGACGAGATCCTGAAGGACGGCGACATCGTCAATCTGGATATCACGCTGGAGAAGGACGGCTTCATCGCCGACTCCTCCAAGACCTATATGATCGGCAACGTCCATGCGCCCGCGCGGCGGCTGGTGCGGGCGACCTATGAGGCGATGTGGAAGGGCATCCGCGCCGTGAAGCCGGGCGCGACCCTGGGCGACATCGGCTTCGCCATCGAGAGCCATGCGAAGAAGGCCGGCTATTCGGTTGTGCGCGACTATTGCGGTCACGGCATCGGGCGCGAGATGCATGAGGACCCGCAAGTCCTGCATTTCGGAAAACCGGGCCGGGGTCTGACCCTGCGCGAGGGCATGACCTTCACCATCGAACCCATGATCAATCAGGGTCGCGCGGGCGTCGAAACCGGCGATGACGGCTGGACCGTCAGCACCGTCGACGGAAAGCTGTCGGCCCAGTTCGAGCACACGGTCGCGGTGACCAGGACTGGCGTCCGGGTGCTGACCCTGCGGGCGGACGAGACGGCGGCTTAGGCTGCGGCTCACCCCTCCATCGCCTTGAAGGGGCGATGAAGAGGTGAACGCGGAACGCCGACCTAGAGGTTCAGCAGCGCCGGGTCGCCGCCTTGGGCGGAGATGTTGTTGCTGATGGCCTTTTCCGAGGCGTAGCGGATCAGGCTGTAGGGCCCGCCCGCCTTGGGGCCGGTGCCGCTGAGGCCTTCGCCGCCGAAGGGCTGGACGCCGACCACCGCGCCGATGATCGAGCGGTTGATGTAGACATTGCCGGCCGGGACCAGACGCGTCACCTCATTGGCGAAGGCCTCGATGCGACTGTGCACGCCCAAGGTCAGGCCGAAGCCGCGGGCGGCCAGTTTCGACGCCGTCTCCTTCAGCTTCGACGGCTCGTAGCGACAGATGTGCAGGATCGGGCCGAAGACCTCGCGCTCGAGATAGTCGGGGGTCGGGATCTCGGCGATGGTCGGGGCGAACAGGTGGCCCTTCTCCGAACCGGCGGGCAGCTCGGCGCGGGCGATGATCGTCGCGTCGCCTTCCAGTCGCTTCAGGTGGGCGTCGAGGGCGGCCTTGGCATCCGCGTCGATGACCGGGCCGATGTCGGTGGCCGGATCGGTCGGATCCCCCACGACCTGCGCCGCCAGCGCGCCCTTCAGGCCGGCGATCAGGGCGTCGGCGGCGTCGTGCGGAACATACAGCAGCCGCAAGGCCGAGCAGCGCTGACCTGACGAGCCGAAGGCCGACAGGATGACGTCGTCGATGACCTGTTCCTTCAGCGCCGTGGTGTCCACAAACATGCCGTTGAGGCCGCCGGTCTCGGCGATGAAGGGGATGATGGCCCCCGGACGGGCCGCCAGCGAGCGGTTGATCGCGGTGGCCGTGTCCGTGCCGCCGGTGAAGGCGACGCCGTCGATGCCGGGATGGCTGACCAGCGCCGCGCCTACGGTCTCGCCCCGCCCGGGGACGAGGGCCAGCAGGTTCGCGTCCAGACCGGCCTTGTAATACAGGCGCACGGCCTCGGCGGCGATCAGCGGGGTCTGTTCGGCGGGCTTGGCCAGCACGGCGTTGCCGGCGGCCAGGGCGGCGACGATCTGGCCGGTGAAGATGGCCAGGGGGAAGTTCCAAGGGCTGATGCAGGCGAAGACGCCGCGGCCGTGCAGGACCAGGGTGTTGATCTCGCCGACCGGGCCTTTCAGCTCGGTCGCGCCGCCGAAGTCGCGCTCGGCCAGCATGGCGTAGTAGCGGCAGAAGTCGGCGGCCTCACGCACCTCGGCGACGCCGTCGTTCAGGGTCTTGCCGGCTTCCCGCGACAGCAGGGCGACCAGACGGTCCATGTCGGCTTCCAGCGCGTCGGCCATGGCGCGCAGCACGGGCGCCCGGCCCGCGCCGCCCTTGCGGTCCCAGGCGACCTGGGCGCGGGCGGCGGCGTCGACCGCCGCGTCGATATCGGCCGCTGAGGCTTCCGAGACATGGCCCAGCACCTGCGTCCTGTCGAACGGATTGGTCACGTCCTGGGCATTGGTCCCGGCCTTCAGCTTGCCGCCGATGATCGGCCCGGAGGTCAGCTTCTCGCTGTCCACCTTCGCAAGGGCGAGGGCGTGCCGCTCGCGGTCGGCGGCCTGGCTGTAGTCGCGGCCCAGCGAGTTCTGGCGGTCCATGTACATATCCTTCGGAACGGGGATCTTGGCGTGACGGTCGGGGTGGGCCTCGACGGTCGTGATGGGGTCGGCGGCGACGGCGGCGGCCGGGACGCGCTCGTCCAGCAGGGCGTGGACGAAGCTGGAGTTGGCGCCGTTCTCCAGCAGGCGGCGCACCAGATAGGGCAGCAGGTCCTCATGCCCGCCGACGGGGGCGTAGGCGCGCACGGTCACGGGACCGAAGGCGTCCTTCGCCGCGTCGTAAAGCGCCTCGCCCATGCCGTGCAGGCGCTGGAACTCGATCTTCACGCCGCGCTCCGAGGCCATCCTGTAGACGGCCGCCAGCGAGTGGGCGTTGTGGGTCGCGAACTGGCTGTAGATATGCGGCGCGGCCTCGATCATCAGGCGGGCGCAGACGAGGTAGTTCAGGTCGGTCGCGGCCTTGGTGGTGAAGACCGGATAGTCGGTGCGGCCGAACTGCTGGGCGCGCTTGATCTCGGTGTCCCAGTAGGCGCCCTTGACCAGACGGACCATCAGGCGACGACCCGAGGTCTTCGCCAGCTCGGCGACGCGACGGATCACCTCCGGGCAGCGCTTCTGATAGGCCTGCACCGCCAGACCGAGGCCGGTCCAGCCGCCCAGTTCACTCTCGTTCGCCAGCCGATCCAGCAGCTTCAGCGACAGGGCGAGGCGGTCGGCCTCCTCCGCGTCCATGGTGAAGTTGATGTCGTATTTCGCCGCGATCAGGGCGAGGCGCTTCACGCGCGGATACAGCTCCGACCAGACGCGGTCCTCATGCGTGGCCTCATAGCGGGGCGACAGGGCCGACAGCTTGACCGAGACGCCGTGGCCGACCTCCGGCCCCTGCCCCTTCGAGGTCCTGCCCACCGCCTCGATGGCGTCGGCGTAGATCTTCTCATAGCGCTCGGCGTCGTGGGCGGTGCGGGCGCCCTCGCCCAGCATGTCGAAGGAGCAGAGCCAGCCTTCCTTGTTGGACCGCTTCAGCGCTGCCTCAATGGTGCGGCCGACCACGAACTGTTCGCCCATGATGCGGACGGCGGCGGCCACGGCCTCGCGGATGACCGGCTCGCCCAGACGGCCGACGATCCTCTTCAGGAAGCCCGGCAGGTCAGTCTTCGCCTCCTCGTCCACGTCCACCAGCTTGCCGGTCAGCATCAGCCCCCAGGTCGAGGCGTTGACGAACAGGCTGTCGGACTGACCCAGGTGGCTGGCCCAGTCGGCGGAACCGATCTTTTCGGCGATCAGTCGGTCGCGGGTCTCTTCGTCCGGGGTGCGCAGCAGGGCCTCGGCCAGACACATCAGGGCCAGACCCTCGCGGGTGCCCAGCGAGAACTCCTGCAGGAAGCTTTCGACGACCCCCTGCTTCTTCACGCTGCGCCGGGCGCGCTCGACAAGGTCGGTGGCCGAGGCCAGGACGGCGGCGCGCTCGGCCCCGTCCAGCGGGGAGTGGCCCAGCAGGCCGTGCACGGTCGCGGTCTCATCGGCGAATTTGCCGTGGTCCAGCGTGTCCCAGCCGGCGACGCTCGAGGGGGTGAAGGCGACGGTGGTCATGGGCGAGGATCCTGAAAGGCCTTAGCGCATATATGGCCGACAACTCCGAATGTGCATCGTATGATGGCCGCCAAGGCCGAAGATCGTTCGGTGAACAGGGCTGAGAACGATGGAAAACATCGACGCCGTCGACCGCCGCCTGCTCAAGGCGCTGCAGGAGGACGGTCGCATCTCCAACGCGGAACTGGCCCGGCGCTGCAATCTGTCGCCCGCCGCCTGCTTCGAACGCGTCCGCCGCCTGCGCGAGAAGAAGGTCATCACCGGCTATGCCGCCCTGATCGACCCGGCCAAGGTCGGGCGGGGACTGATGATCTTCGTCGAGGTCCTGCTGGACCGCACGACGGGCGACATGTTCGAGGCCTTCGCGGAGGCCGTGCGCCGCCAGCCCGAGGTGCTGGAGTGCCATATGGTCGCCGGCGGCTTCGACTATCTGATCAAGGCCCGCGTCGGCGACATGGACGCCTATCGCGCCTTCCTGGGCGATGTCCTGGTGCGGATGCCCGGAGTTCGCGAGACCCGGACCTATGCCGTTCTTGAAGAAGTGAAGGCGACGACGGCCTTGCCGCTATAGGTCCGTCTCGCCAACGTCATCGCAAACCGCTAGACCGTTCCTCCGATCAACGGCGGAGCCACCCGGCCCATATGCGCATCGTTCTGGCCACCGACGCCTGGGAGCCCCAGGTCAACGGCGTCGTCCGCACCCTGTCCCGGATCACGGCGGAATGCCGCGCCATGGGTCATGAGGTGGAGGTGATCGAGCCCAGCCAGTTCAAGACCATCCCCTGCCCCACCTATCCGGAGATCCGGCTGGCGCTCGGGGCCGAGGAGGAGATTCGCGAACGGCTGCGCGCTTTCGAGCCCGAGGCGGTCCACATCGCCACCGAGGGCCCCATCGGCATCGCCACGCGCCGCATCTGCGTGGAGTGGAAGCTGCCGTTCACGACCAGCTACCACACCAAATTCCCCGAATATGTCTCGGCCCGGTTCCCGATCCCGGTTCAGGTCGGCTACGCCTATATGAAGTGGTTCCACAAGCCGTCGGGACGGCTGATGGTCGCCACCCCGACCCTGCGCGACGAGCTGACGGCGCACGGCTTCCGCAATGTCTCGCCGTGGACGCGGGGCGTGGACACCGAACAGTTCAACCCCGACCTGCCGCGCATCTATGACGAGCTGGGCGGCGCCGACTGGCCCCGCCCCTTCTTCCTCAACGTCGGCCGGGTGGCGGTCGAGAAGAACATTGAATCCTTCCTGGAGCAGGACCTGCCCGGCACCAAGATCGTGGTCGGCGACGGCCCGGCCCGCGCCGAGCTGCAGGAGAAATACCCGGAGGCCAAATTCCTCGGCGCCCGGTTCGGCGAGGAGCTGGCGCGGTGCTTCCGCGACGCCGACGTCTTCGTCTTCCCCAGCTGGACCGACACCTTCGGCCTGGTGATCCTGGAGGCCATGGCCACGGGCACGCCGGTCGCGGCCTATCCGGCGCACGGCCCCATCGACATCATCCCGGGCTCCGACGCCGGGGCCATCGACAAGGACCTGCGCACCGCCTGTCTGGAAGCGCTGAAGTGCGACCGGGCCACCGTGCGCGCCTATGCCGAGAAATTCAGCTGGCGGGCGTCCGCCGAGCAGTTCATCGAAAACCTGCAGCCCTATCCCGAGCCGGACCGCGGTCGCTTCTGGCGCCGCCTGCGCCGGATCGCGCGGCTGCGGCGGAAGGCGGCGGCGTAAACCTCTCCTCCTCGTTCGCATCGCGAATGGGGAGGTGGCGCGCTGCGGATACGCAGCGAGACGCAGGGGGCGGCGCTGACGCACGCCATCCTTCCGCGTTATTCCCAAAAAACCGAGCGCGCCCTCCGTCTCGTCGGCGGATCGCCGACGAGCCACCTCCCCGTCGCGGACCGCGACGGGGAGGAGACGGGTACGTCCGCCCTTACTTCGCGGGCGCGGTCATCACTGTCAGGGCCTGGGCGATGGCGCGCTGGGCGGCCAGCTGGTCTTCCGGCAGCGGCACCAGACCGCGATCCTGCAGATAGCCGCCGCGACCGGCCGAGGCTTCCGACATGAACTCCATGACGAACTGCTCCAGGCCCGGCGTCACGCCGACGTGCTGCTTCTTGACGTAGATGTAGAGGCTGCGGGCCAGCGGGTACGAGCCGTCGGCGATGGTGTCGGCGGTGGGGGCGACGCCGTCGATGGTCTCGGCCTTAACCGTGTCCATGTTCTGCTCGAGGAACGAGAATCCGAACACGCCCAGCGAACCCGGGGTGCGGGTCAGGGTCTGGACGATGGCGTTGTCGTTCTCGCCCGAGTCGATCCACATCTGATCCTCACGCAGGGTGTGGGCCAGGGTCTCGAAGCGGTCGGCGTCGGCTGTGGCCAGGGCGGCCAGGGTCGGCATCTCCTTGGCGCCCGGCGCCATGCCCAGCTCCAGGAAGGCGTCGCGGGTGCCCGAGGTGGGCGGCGGGCCATAGACCTGGATGCGCTGGGCCGGCAGGGCCGGGTTCACCTGCTGCCAGGTGGTGTTCGGGTTGGCGACGAAGGCGCCGCCGGCGCCCGGCACTTCCTTGGCGAGACCGAGGTAGATGTCTTCAAGGCGGAAATTGAAGCTGTTGCCCGAGCGGGCCGTGGCGATGACGATGCCGTCGAACCCGATCTTGATCTCGACGATGTCGGTCACGCCGTTGGTGCGGCACAGCTCGAACTCCGACGCCTTCATCGGACGCGAGGCGTTGGCGATGTCCGGAGTCGAGGGGCCGACGCCCTCACAGAAGGCCTTGATGCCGCCGCCGGTGCCGACCGCCTCGACGCGCGGCGCCGCGCCGCCCGAGGTGCGGGCGAAATTCTCGGCCACGCGGGTGGCGAAAGGGAAGACGGTCGAGGAGCCGGCGGCCCAGATGCCCGCGCGCGGGGCCTGCGAACCGGGCGCGCCGCTGTCGCCACAGGCGCCGAGGGCGAGAAGGGCGACCGCCGAGGCGGCGGCCAGAAGGGTGCGGGTCATCGTCAGTCTCCGGACAACGGGTGAGGTGCGCCGCTTAGACCAGAGGTTTGTGACGGTTGGGCGAAAGGGAGGGAGTAGGGACTAGGGATTAGGTCGTTCGCGTTCAGCTCGACCGTCAGAGCCAGGCTCGCATCCCATCCTAATCCCTGTTCCCTGATTCCTCGCCCTCTTCGCACTCGATGTCCGTGGGGACGCCCATGTCGTTGAATACGGCCCTGAGAGCGTCGTGGTCGAAGGTCAGCTCCGAGCTTTCGGCGCCCGGCGGCAGTGGCGCACCAATCACAGGGTCGGCCTGGATACCGGCGCAGCAGAAACAGACAGCGATCCCTCCGACCTTTTTGCCGCTCGCATCGTAGTAGCTGAGGAAATGATGAGGAATGAAGCAGCTCGCGACCGAGCGGCTACCCGGTCCGTAGTTGACGATGCTGATTGTCTGTTCGATCGCCCGGCGCTGGGATTGGTCAGCTGGCCGCGGTCGACCTCCCTCTCCCCTTCCGCCTTGCCATAATCGACCGTCTTAAGCCTGACCTCGACGGCGTCCGGGTATACCTGCACCGCGGTGTGCGACAGGACGGATGGTTCGGGGGCGGTAGCGGCTGCGAAGTCGGCGGCCGCCTGTTGCTCTGTCGTATTCTCGGGCTTGCCGCAGCCTGCAAGAGCCACCAGCGCGAGCAGGCCAAAACACCGGATCATCCGCATGGCGTCCCTCCCTTGGGAAGAGCCTAGCCGGGGCCGCCCTAGATGTGAATGGCGTGGCCCAGGGCGCGGAGCGACGCTTCGTGGAAGGCCTCGCCGAGGGTCGGGTGGACGTGGATGGTTCCCGCCACATCCTCCAGAACCGCGCCCATCTCCAGCATCTGGGCGAAGCTGTTGCTGAGTTCCGAGACATGCTGGCCGACGGCCTGGACGCCGAGCAGGCGGTGGTCGGTCTTCGAGGCCAGCACACGGACGAAGCCGCCGTCCTCGCCCGCCTCGATCGCGAGCGCCCGGCCGATGGCCATCAGGGGGAAGACGGCCTGGATGACGTCGTCGCGGCCCGTGACGTCCTGCGGACCGAGGCCCGCCGAGACGATCTCCGGCTCGGTGAAGCAGACGGCGGCGATGGTGACGGGGTCGAAGCGTTTGTCATGGCCGGCGATGATCTCGGCGACGATTTCGCCTTGAGCCGAGCCCTTGTGGGCCAGCATGGGTTCGCCGGTCAGGTCGCCGACGGCCCAGACGTTCTTCATGCTGGTGGCGCAGCGGTCGTCGATCTTCACGAACGGCCCGGCCATGGCCACGCCCATGTTCTCCAGCCCGAAGCCTTGGGTGCGCGGCTTGCGGCCGACGGTGACGAGCACCTTGTCGGCGGCGATCGTCATGGCCTGACCATCGGCGCCCGTGACGTTAAGCGCGCCGTTCTCGAACGAGCCTGCCTTGGCGCCGAGATGCAGTTCGACGCCGTGTTTCTTCAGCCAGTTGGCGACCGGGTCGGTCAGGGCCTTGTCGTAGAGCGGCAGCAGGCGGTCGGCCATTTCGACGATGGCGACTTGCGCGCCGAGCTTGCGGAAGGCGATGCCCAGCTCCAGCCCGATATAGCCGCCTCCGACAACGACCAGCTTGTTCGGCACGGCGTCGAGAGACAGGGCCTCGGTCGAGGAGATGACGTCGCCGCCGAACTTCAGGAAGGGCAGCTCGACCGGCTCGGAGCCCGTGGCCAGGATGACGTGTTCGGCGGTGATGGTGATGTCGCCGTCGGCGGTCTTGACCGTGCAGGTCTTGGCGTCGGCGAAGGTCGCCCAGCCGTTGATGACCTTGACCTTGGCCTTCTTCAGCAGGGCCGCGACGCCGGCGTTCAGCTTACGGACGATCCCGTCCTTCCATTCGACCGTCTGCGTCAGGTCGATGGCCGGGGCGGTCGCCGTGATGCCCAGCGTCCCGCCCTCGGCGGCCTTGGCCACCGTCTCGAACTTGTTGGCCGCATGGATGATGGCCTTGGACGGAATACAGCCGACGTTCAGGCAGGTCCCGCCGAGGCCGTCGCCGCCGTCGACCAGAACGGTGTCCAGGCCCAGCTGGCCGCAACGGATGCCGGCGACATAGCCGCCGGTGCCGGCGCCGATGATCAGGACTTTGGTCTTGAGGGTCTGGGTCACAGGTACTTCTCGAAATAGGGCGTCAATTGCGGAAGGGTCGCCCAGTGGCGGCTGTAGACCAAGGGGCTGGTGTAGGACGGCGTGGGCTGCACCACGATGACGAGGTCGCCGACCTTGTGTTCAAGGTAGTTGAGGCACGGCGGGCCGCCGACCGGCGTCACCGGAAAACGAACCTCCAGCGCACCACCGACCTCGGCGGTGTCGACCGTGGGAGCGCCCTGTATGATCTCGAGGCTGACGATTTGCGCCCGCCCGGGGATGATGATGAGTCCGCCGCTGTTCTCCGGGGGAAGGGTCTCGACCCGCTCGACCCGCCCGACGAACATCGCCACGGACGGATCGTTGAGCCAGCCGTAGAAGTTCGGCGGCGGCGGCGTCAGACAGGCGGCGGCAGGCGTCGCCAAGGCGGTGACCGCGAGCGAGGCGCCGAGGATCAGGACTTTGGTCAGGGTCCGCGTCATGTCATTCGGCCCGAAGGGAAGGTCGAGCTACGCTGGCAGGGGCCGACGGCGCTTGGAGATAAACCTCGCCGCGCGATGCCCGCCCTGCCGCCGCCCGAAGCAGGGATCCGAGCGCCGGATCCACGACCCGTTCCAAAGGCAGTATCTGGTGCGGACCGGGGCCGTACGTCCCGTCAAAGAAATACAGGATGGCGAGATTGCCCATCACCGGCCGGTTTTGGGGTCTGCAATCCGCGCCGCCGCCATCGGCGAAAACGGAAAACCGGGGCGGGGTGCCCTTGAGAGCGACGACGGTCTCGTAGACGCCGTCGCGGCCTTCCGCCTGCACGACCCGGCCCAGCGCAATCGCACGGGCCTCTCCGCGCCACGCACGCTGGTCCGCTAACTGTTCCTGAACCGTGCGCGGACGGGGCGGCACGGCACAGGCCAGGGCCGCCGTCGAGGACAGGGCCAACGCGGCCACTATCATCATGCCGAACGCGGGGCGCATGACCCCTACCCCATCCACAGCGTCGCAGGGTGTTCCAGAAGTCCCTTGATCCGCTGCACGAAGACGGCCGCGTCATGCCCATCCACGATGCGGTGATCGAAGCTGGACGACAGGTTCATCATCTTGCGCACGACCATCTGGCCGTTCCGCACCACGACCCGCTCCTCGATCTTGTTCGGACCGACGATGGCCACTTCGGGGTGGTTGATGATGGGGGTGTGGACGAGGCCGCCCAGGGTTCCCAGCGAGGTGATGGTGATGGTCGAGCCCGACAGCTCGTCGCGCTTGGCCGAGCCGTCCTTGGCGGCGCCCGAGACGCGGGCGATTTCGAGGGCGGTGTCGTAGGGATCGCGCGCCTCGGCGTGGCGGACCACCGGAACCATCAGGCCGTTCGGCGTCTGGGCGGCGATGCCCAGGTGCACGGCGGCGTGGGTCGTCAGCACCCCGGCCTCGTCGTCATAGTGAGAGTTGATCGTCGGCTGGTCGCGCAGGGCGACGACGATGGCGCGGGCGATGAAGGGCAGGACGTTCAGCTTGGGCTGGTCCTTCGCCTTGGTCGCGTTCAGGTGGGCGCGAAGCTCTTCCAGCGCGGTGACGTCGATCTCCTCCACATAGGTGATGTGGGGGATGCGGCGCACGCTCTCGGCCATCTTCTCCGCGATCTTGCGGCGCAGGCCGATGATGCGGGTTTCGGTGGTTCCTTCGGCCCTGGCGTAGGTCGAGGCGCCCGTGGAGGCGGTCGTGGACGTCCGCGCGCCGTTGGCGACCCAGGCGTCCAGATCGGCGTGCTCGATGCGACCGGCGGGGCCGGAGCCGGGGACAAACTGAAGCTCGACGCCGAGGTCACGGGCGCGGTTGCGCACGGCGGGCGAGGCCAGTGGGCGTTCACCGCGCGCGGAAAGGGTGCGCGGGGGAAGAGCCCCTCCACCGCCTTCGGCGGTCCCCCTCCCCATTCCTTCGGAACGGGGAGAAGACCTGGACGCCGTCTGCTCCCTGTCCGCGCCAGCGGATGGGGAGGTGGCGCGGCGTTCTTGCGCCGCGACGGAGGGGTTCTGGGTGGCGGCAGCGGCCACATTGCCCTTGCCCTCGACCTTGAAGCTGACCAGCGGGCCGCCGACGGGGACCTGCTGGCCCGCGTCGCCGTGGATGGCGACGACCACGCCGGAGACCGGCGAGGTGATCTCGACGGTGGCCTTGTCGGTCATGATGTCGGCGAGGATCTGGTCCTCGGCCACCGTGTCGCCGACCTTGACGTGCCAGCCGACCAGCTCGGCCTCGGCCGTGCCTTCACCGACGTCGGGGAGTTTGAAGACGTAGTTGGCGCCGGCGGCGGCCGACCCCTCCGTCACGCGGCTGGCGCCGCGCGCCACCTCCCCATCCTGCGGATGGAGAGGTGAAGACACAGGCGCCGTCACCTCTCCATCGTCAGATGGGGAGGGGGACCGCGAAGCGGTGGAGGGGTTGTCGGCCACAGACTCAGCCGCATTCCCCGCGCCCTCGACCTCGAACTCCACCAGCGGCCCGCGCACGGGCACCATCTGGCCGGGCTCGCCGTGGATGGCGAGGACCTTGCCCGAGACCGGCGCGGTGATTTCCACCGTCGCCTTGTCGGTCATGATGTCGGCGACGATCTGGTCCTCGGCGACCATGTCGCCGACCTTCACGTGCCAGCCGACCAGTTCGGCCTCGGCGGTGCCTTCGCCCACGTCGGGCAGTTTGAAGACGAAACGTCCCATGTCAGCGACCTCCGCTCATGGTGGCTTTCAGGGCGTCGGCCACGCGTTGCGGGCCGGGGAAATATTCCCACTCGAAGGCGTGGGGATAGGGGGTGTCCCAGCCGGTGACGCGGGCGATCGGCGCCTCCAGATGATAGAAGCAGCGCTCCTGCACCAGGGCCGACAGCTCGGCGCCGTAGCCCGAAGTCTTGGGCGCCTCATGCACGATGACGCAGCGGCCGGTCTTCTTCACGCTGGCCTCGATGGCCTCGATGTCCAGCGGCACCAGGGTGCGCAGGTCGATGACCTCGGCGTCCACGCCCGCATGCTCCGCGCCCGCCAGCGACACCCAGACCATGGTGCCCCAGGCCAGGATGGTGACGTCATTGCCTTCGCGCATGATGCGCGCCTTGCCGATCGGCTCGACGTATTTGCCGGTCGGGACCTGGGCCAGGTCCTGGGCCTTCCACGGGCTGACCGGCTTCTCGTGCCAGCCGTCGAACGGGCCGTTGTAGAGGCGTTTGGGCTCGAAGAAGATGGTGGGGTCGTCGTCCTCGATACAGGCCGTCAGCAGGCCCTTGGCGTCGTAGGGATTTGACGGCACCACGACCTTCAGGCCGGCGATGTGGGTGAACAGGCTTTCGGGGCTCTGGCTGTGCGTCTGGCCGCCGAAGATGCCGCCGCCGTAGGGGCTACGGACCGTGATCGGCGCGGTGAACTGGCCGCCTGAGCGATAGCGCAGCTTGGCCGCCTCGGAGACGATCTGGTCATAGGCCGGATAGATGTAGTCGGCGAACTGGATCTCGACGACCGGGCGCAGGCCATAGGCGCCCATGCCGATGGCGGCGGCGACGATGCCGCACTCGCTGATCGGGGCGTCGAAGCTGCGGGTCAGGCCGTGCTTCTGCTGCAGCTGGTCGGTGACGCGGAAGACCCCGCCGAAATAGCCGGCGTCCTCGCCGAACGAGAGCACGTTCGGGTCTTCCGACATCTTGGTGTCGATGGCCGAGTTGAGGGCCTGGATCATGTTCATCGGCACGACGCCCGCGGTGGGCGCGACTGATTTCGGAGCGTGGTTCTGATCGACCATGTCGGGCTCGACGCCGTCGGTGCGGTCGGACTCGGTAAAGGTGGTTTGCTCGCTCATGATCAGACTCCCACCTCGCGACGTTGCTCGATCAGGCGCCAGTCCTCGGTCGCATAGACCTCCTCGAACATGGTCTTCACGCTGGGGCGCGACTGACCCAGGGTGCCGATGGCTTCGGATTCCTTGCCGGCGGCGCGGACCTGCTCGACGGCCTCCTTCTCGGCTTCCGCCTGCTGGTCGTCGGACCATTCGCCGAGCGCGATCAGGTGTTGCTTCAGGCGATCAACCGGATCGCCCAGCGGCCATTTCTCGTGCTCATCGCCCGGGCGGTAGCGGCTGGGATCGTCCGAGGTCGAGTGCGGGGCGCCGCGGTAGGTGAACAGCTCGATGACCGTTGCGCCTTGGTTGGTGCGCGCCCGCTCCTCGGCCCACTGTGTCGCGGCCCAGACCGCCAGGAAGTCATTGCCGTCGACGCGCAGGGCCGGAAGCCCATAGCCGATGGCCTTGGAAGCGAAGGTCGTTTCCAGCCCGCCGGCGATGCCCATGAAGGACGAGATGGCCCACTGGTTGTTGACGACATTCAGGATCACCGGCGCCCGATAGACGGCGGCGAAGGTCAGGGCGTTGTGGAAGTCGCCTTCAGCCGTGGCGCCGTCGCCGATCCAGCTGATGGCGATCTTGTCGTCGCCCTTGTAGGCGCTGGCCATGGCCCAGCCGACGGCCTGGGGCACCTGGGTGCCCAGATTGCCGCTGATGGTGAAGAAGCCGTACTCTTTCGACGAGTACATGATCGGCAGCTGACGGCCTTTGATCGGGTCGGCGGCGTTCGAATAGATCTGGTTCATCATCTCGACCAGCGGGTAGCCGCGCGCGATCAGCAGCCCCTGCTGGCGATAGGTCGGGAAGCCCATGTCCTCGCGGCCCAGGATCATGCCCTGGGCGACCGCGATGGCCTCTTCGCCCGTGCACTTCATATAGAAGCTGGTTTTCCCCTGACGGTGGGCGCGGTGCATCCGGTCGTCGAAGGCGCGGGTCAGGATCATGGCCTTCAGACCCTTGCGCAGGGTCTCCGGGTCCAGCCTGGGATTCCAGGGACCGACGGCCTGACCGTCGTCGTCCAGCACGCGAACCAGCTGGAAGGCGTGGTCCCGCATCTCGTAAGGGGTCGACGACACCTCCGGGCGCGACACCGCGCCGGCGGGATCGAACCGCAGATGGCTGAAATCAGGCGCGTCGCCGGGACGGCCCGAGGGCTCGGGCACACGTAGCGACAATTGGGGCGTATTGGGCTTCTTCATTCCGTCCTGCTGTCCGGTTGATCCGACCGCGTTTTCCTCAAGCCCCGATCTAGCACGAGGCCGGCGCCAAGGCTCGCTCGATTTCGACCTTGCACTCTACCCATCAGGGGTATTTTATTGCGCCATAATAACATCAGGAGAAACGCATTGGCCGAAGAGCTTGATCCCGTCGACGCCCGGATTCTTGATATCCTCCAACAGGACGCCGGCCTGTCGGTCGCCGAGGTCGCCGACCGCGTCGGTCTGAGCGCGTCGCCCTGCTGGCGCCGGATCAAGAGGCTGGAAGATACCGGCTTCATTCGCAAGCGCGTGACCCTGCTGGACGCCGAAAAACTGGGCCTGGATTTCGAGGTCTACGCCATCGTCAAGCTGAGCCTTCCGTCCAGCGAAAACCTCGACACCTTCGAGGCGGCCGTGGCCCACTGGCCCGAGGTGGTGCAGTGCGCCACCATCACCGGTCGCGAGGACTATGTGCTGCGCATCATCACGTCCGACATGCACGCCTTCGACAAATTCCTGCGCGAGAAGCTGCTGAGCCTGAACATCGTCTCGGACTGCGAAAGCCACATCGTGACGCGCGGCGTGAAGAATGTGACCACCCTCCCCCTTGGCATCGTGACCCCGCACGTCGGATAGTGGTGGTCGATCCCATTCCCGAGGGAGTGCGTGGATCGGCTGTGGGGATACAGACAGATGATCGAACTGGTGATCGACGCGCGCCGCAAGGACCTGGGCGGATTCGAGGTCGGGCGCGTGCTGCCCTTCCACTCGCGCCGCATGGTCGGCCCGTTCATCTTCCTGGATCAGATGGGCCCTGCGGAATTCGCGCCGGGCAGTGACGCCATCAACGTCCGCCCGCACCCGCACATCGGCCTGTCGACCCTGACCTATCTGTTCGAGGGCGAGATCATGCACCGGGACAACACCGGAGCGACGCAAGCCATCCGCCCAGGCGAGGTCAATTGGATGACCGCAGGCAGCGGCATCGTCCACTCCGAGCGTACCGATCCGCTGAAAAAGAGCCAGGGCGGGCCGATGCACGGCATGCAGGCCTGGGTCGCCCTGCCGACGGAGCATGAAGAGGCCGCACCCTCATTCCATCACCACGGCGAGGACGCACAGCCGGCCTATGAAAACGGCGGCCTGTTCGCCCGGCTGGTGGCGGGCGAGGCCTATGGGGCCAAGGCGGCGGCCCCGATCTCCTCACCGCTCTTCTATGTCCACTGGGAGCTGGCCGAGGGTGTCCGCACCGCGCCGCCGCCCGGCAAGGGCGCCGGCGGCTATTCGGAACGGGCTCTCTATGTCGTGAAAGGCGAGATCGAGATCGGCGACCGCACCTTCCACGAGGGTCAGATGATCGTGCTGGAACCCACCGCCGAGCCGACCATCAAGGCCATTCGCGCCTCGTCGGTCATGGTGCTGGGCGGCGAGCCGGTCGGGCCGCGCGTGATCTGGTGGAATTTCGTCTCGTCGTCGCAGGAGCGGATCGATCAGGCCAAGGCCGACTGGAAGGCGGGGCGTATGGCCCTGCCGACCGAGGACGACCTCGAGTTCATTCCCCTGCCCGACGTGCCGTCCACGCCCGAGCCTGCGCCGACCCCGGCCGCGACCGAGGCAGGCGTGAAGATCGAACCGACGCATCCGGTCTGACGGGTCTCCCCTCAGGGGAGACAGACCGGTCAGCGTTCCGCCACCCAGTTCACGATAGCTGTCAGGGCGGACGCGTCGAAGGTGGTCGCGATGGCCCCGTACTCGGCCACCAGACCCGTGGTCGCGGGCTGCATCAGATGGTTCAGGTTCGGCAGGACGACGATCTCGGCCGAAGCCAGGGTCGCGCGCAGGGCAGCGGCGTTCTGCGCCGCCGGAACCTGGGTGTCCTTGCCGCCATAGATCGCCAGCACAGGGATGCGCAGCGCCGACAGCGCGGGCTGCGGATCGTGGCCGATGAACCAGCGGGTCCAGGGTGCGAGGAGTTGGGCGGCGACGGCCTGACGCTGCGCCGGCGGCTGACCGGCTTCGGCGAGGATGGCGTCAACGGCGGCGATGGCGGCTTCGGGACGGTCCGCATCAGCTGCGACCGCTCGCATGATCCGGGACTGTATGGCGACATTGCCGTCGACCACGGCCGGCGCGACACCCGAGGCCTGCTGGATGGCGCGGGATTGTTCGACCAGCAGATCGCCGCCCGACACCGCCGGACCGGCGATCATGACGATGAAGGCGACGCGGGGGTCAGCCTGCGCCACCAGCGGCGCGATAGTCCCGCCCTCGCTGTGTCCGATCAGGCCGACGCGGTCAGGGGCGATCTCCGGGCGGGCTTCCAGAAAGGCGAAGGACGCGCCCGCGTCGATGGCGAAATCGGCGCTGGTGGCGGTCGCCGCCGGGCCGGTCGAGCCGCCCACGCCCCGGTCATCGACCCGCAGCACCGCCACCCCCCGACGGCTCAGGGCGTCGGCGAGGACCAGGAAGGGCTTATGGCCGAAGACGGTCTCATCCCGGTCCTGCTGGCCTGACCCGGTGATCAGCAGGACTGCGGGAAAAGGGCCCGCGCCCTCGGGCAGGGTCAGGGTCCCGGCCAGCTGGACGCCGGGGGTGGGTGTGGGGATGACCACGTCTTCGCTGCGATAAGGGAATGGCGCCTGCGGGGTCTGGGGCCTGGCGGCGGCGACCGGCTCGGGCGCAAGACTGGGCGGCGGGGCAGACGGCATCAACTCCAGCACACGGCTGAACACCAGCGGCAGGCTGGCGCCGCCCTGGGTCAGAACCCCGTTCAAGGTCCGGCCGCCGTCGGCCAAGGCGCCCTCGAAGGCGCCGCCTGCGGCGGGGATGCTGAACCGGACCACGCCGCCGGTCACCGACAGGCCGCTGACCGGCAGGCCGTTCACACCCTGATCGGGACTGTCGAGGGTGGCGCCGCCCACCGCGTCGACATTCAGGATGATGCGCAGGCTCTGGCCGCCGGCGGAGATCCGCCCCTCCCACCGGCCGGCCAATTCCCCGGCGGGGGTTTGCGCGCCGGCCACAAGCACGGCGGCGGCGACGGTCAGCGAGAGAATGGTCATGGAGCCCTCCAGTCCGCTCAGCCTATGCGCCTCTCCAGGGAAGTCCAAGGCGTCACTCTTCACCCCCTTCACCGCCATCGGTAACCGCTTCGGGTCTTGAATGCCGGGCGCGGGACCCGATCTGTCCGCCATGACCGCATTCTCAGTTCTCGACCTGTCGCCCATCGTGGAGGGCGGCGACGCCCGCCGCGCGCTTCTGGAAACCGCCGAACTGGCGAAGACGGCGGAACGGACAGGCTTCAACCGCTTCTGGCTGGCCGAGCACCACAACATGCCGGGCATCGCCAGCGCGGCGACAGCGGTGGCGCTGGGCTTTGTCGCGGGCCAGACCTCGACCATCCGCGTCGGGTCGGGCGGCGTCATGCTGCCCAACCACGCGCCGCTGGTGGTGGCCGAGCAGTTCGGCACCCTGGCCGCCCTCTATCCCGACCGGATCGATCTGGGCCTGGGCCGCGCGCCCGGCACCGACGGCGAGACCGCCCGCGCCCTGCGCCGCTATTTCGAGGCCGCCGACCAGTTCCCGCGCGATGTGATGGAGCTTCAGGCCTTCCTCGACGATCCGGTCGCGGGCCAGCGCGTTACGGCCTGGCCGGGGGCCGGGTCGAAGGTGCCGATCTGGCTGCTGGGCTCCAGCCTGTTCAGCGCCGAACTGGCCGCACATCTGGGCCTGCCCTTCGCCTTCGCCAGCCATTTCGCGCCTGAACTGTTGCTTCAGGCGCTGCAGACCTATCGCGCCGGCTTCCGCCCGTCGAAGCAACTGGCCCAGCCCTATTCCATGGCCGTCATCAACGTCTTCGCCGCCGACAGCGATGCGGAGGCGCAGCGCATCTCGACCTCGATGCAGCAGGCGTTCGCGGCGGTGGTGACCGGAAAGCCCGGCAAGCTGAAGCCGCCGGTGGACGACATCACCTCGGTGCTGGACGCCCGTCAGATCGCGGCGGTTGAAAGCCGCCTGACCTACGCCGCCGTCGGCGGAGTGGAGACGGTGCGCGCCAAACTGGCCGACTTCCTCGCCCTGACCCAGGTCGACGAGGTGATGGTCACCGGCATGATCCACGATCTGGACGCACGGCTGCACAGCCTTGAGGTGACGGCCGAGGCGGTGAAGGGGCTCTAGAGCCCCTGCAGAAACTTCAGCAGCCAGCCGTTCACCACCTCGGGCGTCTCCTGCTGGATCCAGTGACCCGCGCCCGGGACGACGACCTGTGAGCGCAGGTCGGGGACCAGCTTGCTCAACCCGGCCTCATGCTGCCCGGAATAGTGGCGCACCGGATCGCGGTCGCCGACCATGAAGGCGCCGGGGACGCGGACCTTCGCGTCCTGCAGGAAGGCCGTCAGCGACCAGTTCAGGTCGATGCAGCGATACCAGTCCAGCGGGGCGCGAAAGCCGCCCGCCGAGAAGGCCGCGACATATTCCGCGAAATGCTCCGGGCTCATCCACGGCGGCAGGGGCGCGTCGTCGGGGGCGGTGGAGATGAAGGTCTCGCCGGGCTGGATGAAGCCGGTCGACTGCCGCTCCGGCGGGGTGGCGCCGTCATAGGCCCAGAAGCCCTTGCGTAGGCCCGCCTCGACATCGACCTCGAACACCTGATGGGCATCCGGGGCCTGGAACTGGTTGATATAGAGCTCGCCCAGCCCGGCGCGCTTGCTGATGGCGGCCATGGCCACGGTCGGCGGCCCCTTGGCGCGGCGCGGCTGCAGCGGCACCGACAGGCCGGCGACGGCGGTGAAGACGTCCGGCCGCATCAGGGCGCAATGCCAAGCCACCGGCGCGCCCCAGTCATGGCCGACGACGGTGCAGGTCGAATGGCCCAGCGCCCGCACCAGATCGACCATGTCGCCGACCAGATGCAGGATGGAATAGGCCTCCGTCTGCTGCGGCTTGTCCGTCCCGCCATAGCCGCGCATGTCCGGAGCGACGGCGTGATAGCCGGCCCCCGCCAGCGCCTCAACCTGCGCCCGCCAGCTGACGCCCAGTTCGGGGAAGCCGTGGATGAGCAGGACGAGCGAACCGGAGCCGGCCTCAAGGATCTGCTGGCGGAGCGTGTCGGTCTGGATGTGGCGGGTCTGCATGGTCCCACCCGATCATTTGCGGAAGGATCGGGCAAGCCTCTCTCCCCGTCGCGATCCGCGACCAGGGAGGACAGACTCAGATCGTCACGTCCGTCGTGCGCATGATCTCAGCGCGCAGCTCCGGCATGCCGTCGCCCTTTTCGGCCGAGGTGACGATGACCGCCGGGAAGGCGGCGGGGCGTTTGGCGATGGCGGTCAGGGTTTCGGCCTGGACCTTCTCGGCCTCGCCCTTCTTCAGCTTGTCCGCCTTGGTCAGGATGATCTGGTAGCTGACGGCGGCCAGATCCAGCGCGTCCAGCGCCTCCTTGTCGACCGACTTGAGGCCATGGCGGCTGTCGATCAGCAGGTAGACCCGCTTCAGCGTCACCCGGCCGCGCAGGTAGTCGCGGCCCAGATCCTGGAACTTCTTGACCGTCGACTTGGACGCCTTGGCCCAGCCGTAGCCGGGCAGGTCGACCAGCCGCATCTTGCCGTCGAGGTCGAAGAAATTGACCTCCCGCGTGCGGCCCGGCTCGTTCGAGGCCCGGGCCAGCTTGTGCATGCCGACCAGCCCGTTGATCAGGCTGGACTTGCCGACGTTGGACCGGCCCGCGAAGGCGATTTCGGGCAGGTCAGGCTCGGGCAGTTGCTCGATCTTGGCGCAGCCCATGATGAAGGTGGCCGGGCGCGCGAAGAGGATGCGCGCCTGTTCGAGCTCGTCCTGTGTGAAATCGTCCAACTACGCCTTCGCCTTCTGGAACCGGGCCAGGAAGGTGTCGATCGGGTTCTCGGCCTTCAGGCGGTGCATGATGAGGTACTGCTGCAGGATGGTCAGCACGTTCGACCACGCCCAGTAGATCAGCAGGCCGGCCGGGAAGGTCGCCATGATGAAGGTGAACACCACCGGCATGAACTGGAACAGCTTGCGCTGGACGGGGTCCGGCGCGGGCGGGCTCATGGCCATCTGCAGCCACATGGTCGCGCCGTACAGGATCGCCAGAATGCTGAGGGCGAAGGTGCCGGTCATGTAGTGGCCGAGGAAGGGCACAGTCGCGGGATCCCACGGGATCAGACCCCACAGGTTCCAGATCGTGGTCGAGTCCTTGGCCGACAGGTCATGGATCCAGCCGAAGAAGGGCTGGTGACGCATCTCGATGGTCACGAACAGCATCTTGTAGACGGCGTAGAAGACCGGGATCTGGAGCAGCAGCGGCAGGCAGCCGGCCAGAGGATTGATCTTCTCCTTCTGGTACAGCGCCATCGTCTCTTGCTGCTGCTTGGCGGCGTCGTCGGGGAATTTCTTCTTGATCTCCTCCATCTTGGGCTGGAGGTTCCGCATCTTCGACATGCTCTCGTAGCTCTTGTTGGCGAGCGGGAACATGATCAGGCGGACCGTCAGAGTCAGCAGCAGGATGGCGACGCCGAAGTTGCCGACCAGGCCGTAGAAGAACTCGATCAGCATGAAGATCGGGCGCGTCAGGAAGAACAGGAAGCCCCAGTCGATCGCATAGACGAAGCGCGGCAGGTTCAGGCTGTTCTCATAGCCCTTGAGAATCTCGTTGCGCTTGGCGCCGGCGAACAGACGGGTCGTCTCGGTGATGGTGGCGTTCGGCGCAATGGTGCGCGCCTCGCCGATCATATTGGCCCGATGGATGTCGGCCTCGCCCGCGTCGACGATGCGGAAGGCGCCCTCGATCTTCTCGTCCTGGCTCGGGATCAGGGCCGCAAGCCAGTATTTGTCGGTGATGCCCATCCAGCCGCCGGTCGAGGAATGCTCCTCGTTCGGCTTCTTGGCCCAGGCGCCGTATTTCAGCTGGGTGGTCGCGTATTTGCCGTCGGCGCCGAAGGTGCCGATCGCGCCTTCGTGCAGCACGTGGTTCTTGCCCAGATCATCCGGAATGCCCTGACGCTGGATGCCCGAGACGGCGCTGAGGGTCACAGTGCGCGGGCTGAAGTTGGCCACCGTGTCCGAGACGGTGAACATGTACTCGTTGTCGATCGAGATGCGGCGGGTGAAGCGCAGCCCCTGGCCGTTGTCCCACACCAGCGTGACGGGGGTGGTCGGCGTCAGGACCGAGCCCTGGGTCAGCTGCCAAGGCGTGGTGACGTTCGGCACGCCGCCCGGGATGTTCGGTCCGCCCCAGGCGAACTGCGCGAAGAAGGCGTGACGCATGCCCTCGGGGCGGAACAGCTCCACCGCCGGCGAGTCCTTGTCGATGGTCTCGCGGTACTTGGTCAGGAACAGGTCGTCGATGCGCGAGCCGGTCAGGGCCAGCGAGCCCGTCAGGGTCGGCGTCTGGATGCGGACGCGCGGCCCGGCGCCCAACGCCTGGGTGCGGTCGGTGACGAAGACCACGGCCGATGGCGTGGGCGACCCATCGGTGTCCAGATTGTTCTTCTGCTCGGCGGAGGCGGCAGCGGCCTGCTGCTGCGCGGCGCGCTTGGCGGCGGTCTGCGCGGGGGCGACCAGCATGACATAGGCGGCGAACAGAAGCGCGGCGATCACGAAGAAGATGATCGTGTTGCGGCTGTTATTCTGAGGAGGCATGGAGATCAGGAATCCTGGCCGGCGGGAGCGGGCGTCGAGGGCGCGGTTCTGGGCGTCGGCCGCGGGGTCGCGAGCCTTGTAAGCGCCGATTTCACATCGTCAAGCAAACGGTCCCAGGACCGGTCCGCCGTGCCCATGCGGGCGATGAAGACATAGTCGCTTCCGGCCACCGCCAGATGCGGCGCAAGCGCGCGGGCCGCCTCGCGCAAACGACGTTTGGCGCGGTTGCGAACAACGGCCCCGCCGACCTTGCGGGTGGCGGTGAAACCGATGCCCACGGCGGCGTTTCCGTCGGCGCGATCCAGTCGCTGCACGACCACCGCCCCGCGGGCCTCTGAAACGCCTTTCGCGGCCGCCAGAAACTGGGGCCGCGACGTCAGGCGATGGATTTTAAGGGTATCGCCCATGCGCTCGCGCAGAGCGCTGACGACTTAGGCCGTCAGGCGCTTGCGGCCCTTGGCGCGGCGGCGCTGAACGATCTTCTGACCGTTCTTGGTGGCCATCCGCGAACGGAAGCCGTGACGGCGCTTGCGCACGAGTCGCGACGGCTGATAGGTCCGCTTCACGGTCGGCTCCTTGGCTAAATGAACTCAGGGGCGACGGAACGCGTCCGCCGCAGGAAGGGCGGGCGTATACGAGGGCGATCCGACGGAGTCAACGCCGTAGCGCCCCGCCAGTCCCCCCTGTACGAAGAGAAAATGGCCCGTTTGAAGCGCTTCCTGCCCCTGATCGCCCTCGCGGCCGTCATCGCCCTGATTTTCGGCATGGGCTGGAACCGCTATCTGTCGCTGGACACGATCCGCGATCACGGGGCCCAATTCCGCGCCTTCACCTCCGAACACTATGTCCTGAGCCTGCTCATCCTGATGGCCGCCTTCGCCGTCCTGACCGCCAGCGTGGTGCCGGGCGTCTTCTTCGTGACCATCACGGCCGGCTATCTGTTCGGGCCGTGGGTGGGCGGCCTGTCGACCTCCATCGCCGCCACTGTGGGCGCCCTCATTGTCTATGGCGTCGCCAAATCAGCGCTGGGCCGCAGCCTGCGCGAACGGGCCGAACGGAACCAGGGTTTGATGCAGAAGGTGTGCGTCGCCATCGACAAGGATACCTTCTGGTATGTGTTGGCCAGCCGTCTGGCGGTGGTCGTGCCCTTTCACATGATCAACATCGCCGCGGGGGTGATGTCGGTGCGGCTGACGCCCTATGTCATGGCCACCGTGATCGGCCTCCTGCCGGCGCACATCATCTACTGCTGGATCGGCGCGCGGCTGAATAGCTTGTTGGCGCAGAACCCCGATCCGGACTTTCAGGCCCTGTTCGGCCAGTTCTGGGCGCCGATGACCGGCGTCTTCGTACTCGCGGTGGTCCTTCCGTTCGCCCTGAAGGGCGTGCAGGCGGCTCTGGGCCGCAAGGCCGCGACGTGAGACAAGCAGCCGTTCCGTCCAGTCTCGCGTTAGGGGAAGAATGACGCCGCCGCTGCGCGCCCTGCTGAGCGATGTCCGCAAGGGCCTGCGCGTTCCCGCCGACTGGCGTGAGCGGGCGCGTTTCCATGCACCGGACGCGCTGTCGTGGCGCCTGCTGGCCCTGACCTTCATCTTCGCGGCCTCGGTCGAGGTGCTGATCATCGCCCCCAGTGTCGCCAGCTTCCACGAGCGCTGGCTGCTGGACCGCCTGCAATCGGCGGAACTGGCGTCTGTCGGCGTCGAGGCCCTGCCCTATTCCGCGGTCGAGGACGACACCGCCGAGCAGTTGCTGGCCATCGGGGGCGTGCAGGCCGTCGTCGTCGGCGATCAGGGCGTTCGCCGCCTGCTGCTCCAGGCGCCCAACCTGCCGCGGGCGCCTGACCTGATCGACCTGCGCCAGCGCCGCCCACTGGCCCGGCTGATGGATCCTTGGCAGACCCTGTTCGGCCACCCCGACCGCTCCATCCGGGTGCAGGCGCGACCGCGCTATCGGTCGGGCGACTTCATCGAGATTCTGGCCCCGGCCCAGCCGCTGAAGATCGAACTGAAGGCCTTCCTTCTGAACAGCCTGTTGACGTCCCTGTTCGTCTCCCTGGTGGCGGGGGCCCTGCTTTACGCCGGTCTGGCGTTTCTGGTGCTGCAGCCGCTGCGGCGGGTCACCCGCTCCATCGAGCATTTCGCCCGCGATCCCGAGGCCGAGGGCGATCCGCCCAGCAAGCGGCAGGACGAGATCGGCCGGGTCGAGCGCGAACTGGCCCGGATGCAGGAAGAGGTGCGTCAGTCCCTGCGATCCCGCGCCCGCCTGGTCGCGCTGGGCCAGGCGGTGGCCAAGATCAACCACGACCTGCGCAATATGCTGACCTCGGCCCAGATGGCGTCAGAGCGGTTGGCCGATTCGCCTGATCCCGCCGTCGCCAAGGCCTTGCCGCGTCTGGAGCGCGCCCTGAGCCGCGCCGCCGCCCTGTCGAGCAATGTGCTGGAATACGGCCGCAGCGAGGAGCCCGCGCCGCAGAAGGTCCGCGCGCCCCTGTCCGCCGCCCTGACGATCGCCGCCGAGGATGCCGGCCTGTCGGCGGAGGGCGTCAAGCTGGTGAAGGCCCTGCCCGCCCGCTTCAATGTCCACGCCGATCCCGACCAGTTGTATCGCATCCTCGTCAACCTGCTGCGCAACGCCCGGCAGGCCATCGAGGGCGACTCGACCCGGGCGGACAAGCGTGGTGCGGTCCGCGTTTCCGGCTCCACCGCCGACGGTGATTGCGTGATCCTGATCTCCGATAACGGCCCCGGCATCCCGCCTCGCATTTCCGAGCGCCTGTTCGAGGCCTTCGTCAGCGGCCGGGCGTCGGGCGGCAGCGGTCTGGGCCTGACCATCTCGCGCGAGCTGGCGGTCAACAACGGCGGCGCCCTGACGCTGATCGAGACCGGACCGGGCGGCTCCACCTTTGAACTGCGTTTTCCAAACTGAGCCATTTCGCGTCCACCGCGTTTACGCTCGCGGAGCACATCGAAACGGTCCAGCTTGTTCGCGACGTTTCGCTTCCGGAGACCTGACATGACCCGCAACGCCGCCGCCGTAGCCTGCCTCGCCGCCTTGGTGATGGCCGCCACGCCCGTCCTGGCCCAGAGCGCCAAACCGACCGCCGAAGTGCAAGCTACCGCGCCGGTGGCGCCTGCACCCGGGTCTGACGACTGGCTGCGCCAGCGGGGTGAAAGCTACCATTCGGCGCCCGAGTCCGCGCAGGATCCCGCCGAAATCAGCGCCACAGCCAAGCTGAACGAGAGCATCGCGGCCCGCAACGCCGCCGCTGAACAGGCCGAGGCCGCCGAACAGGCCCGCTTCGACAGCGAGAACCAGCGCTGGCAGGACGACGCCGCCCGCTCCAGCACCGCGCGCGTGCAGTGGGAGGCCGACGTCGCCGCCGCCAACGCCGCCCAGGCCCGATGGGAGCGCGAGCGCGCCGCCTACGATGCGGAAGTCGCCGCCTGCCGCGCCAGCGGCCGCACCTGCATCACGCCCGCCCCCTTGCCGAAGTGACCTTGGGCCCGTTGCGCCCCCTGCGCGGGCGTGACACCGTTCGGCCCGCATGACCGACACCCCGGCCCCGCCGCTGACCGTCCCCGCTGACCGGCCCTTGTCGGACGGCCGGGTGGACACGTACCGGCATCCCCTGTGGGTCCGGATCACCCACTGGCTGAACGTCGTGGCGATCGTGGTGCTGCTGATGACCGGGCTGAACATCCTGCAGGCGCATCCGCATCTGTACTGGGGGCTTCGCTCGACCTTCGCCGATCCCTGGTTCAGCCCGCCGACGCCGCCCGGCTGGATGATGCTGCCCTCGGTGCGCGATCTGGCGACCTCGCGCAGCTGGCACTTCCTGTTCGCCTGGATCTTCGTGATCAACGGGCTGATCTACCTCGCCTGGGGACTGATCTCGCGCCGGATCGGTCGACGGTTGTGGCCGACGAAGGCCGACCTTCGCGACCTGCCCCATTCCGTCGTCGAGCATGCGAAATTCGACTTCCCGAAAGATGACCGCGCCCGGGTCTACAATGTGATCCAGAAGCTGACCTATCTGGCGATGGTCCTGATCGTGCTGCCGATGATGCTGGTGACGGGTCTGTCGATGTCACCGGGATTCAACGCCATCGGCGGGGTGCTGCTGGAGATCATGGGCGGGCGGCAGTCGGCGCGGACCCTGCATTTCATCTCCGCCGGCCTGATCGTGGGCTTCATCGTGATCCACGTCGGGCTGGTGATCTGGACAGGGCTGGCCAACAATATGCGGGCGATGATCACCGGCTGGTTCCGGATCGAGCCGCCCAAGCCCGCCAAGGACGCGGAGGAGCCGTCATGAACCGTCGGGGATGGCTGATCGGCGCGCTCGCCACCGTCACAGCCGCGACCCTCTCGGCCTGTGACCGCGCCGTCTATGCGGTGACCGATCAGGCCCGGCGAATGAGCGAGGGCCTGACCCGGCGGGCGCAGCGGCTGGTGGTCCCACGCGAGGCCCTGGCCCCGACCTACGACCGGGCGGACATCTCGCCCGACTTCCGGCCGAACGGCTCCATCGACCCGGCGGCATCCGACTATCTGGCGCTCAAGGCCGACGCCTTCGCCGACTACCGGCTGATCATCGACGGTCTGGTCGAGCGGCCCCTGTCGCTGGGACTGGCCGAGCTGCGCGCCCGCCCCGCCCGGACCCAGATCACCAAGCACGATTGCGTCGAGGGCTGGACCTCCATCGCCGAATGGACCGGCGTGCGGCTGGAAACCCTTCTGGACGAGGCAGGCCTGAAGCCCGAGGCGCGCTACCTCGTCTTCCACTGTTTCGACGCCCTGGATCAGCAGGAAGACGGCGAGCGCTATTACGAAAGCATCGACCTGATCGACGCCCGCCATCCGCAAACCATCCTGGCCTACAGCATGAACGGCGAGGTCCTGCCCGTGCCCCACGGCGCGCCGCTGCGCCTGCGGGTCGAGCGGCAGCTCGGATACAAGCACGCCAAATATATCCGCCGGATCGAGGCCGTAGAGAGCTTCGCCCACCTCGGCCGGGGCAAGGGCGGCTATTGGGAAGACCGGGGATACGAGTGGTACGCGGGGATCTGACCCGGCGCGGGCTGGGGCTGGCCGCGGGGGCGATGCTGGCCGCGGGCGCGACCAGGGCGAAGGCGCGGGACCGTCAACGGGTCGTCGCCACGACCCGATCCGGCGAGGTGCGGCTGACAGGGGACGGCGATGTCCTGTCGGCCAAGGGCGTCCCTTACGGACAGGCTGAGCGCTTCCAGCCGCCGCGTCCGCCGGCCGTTTGGCAGGGCCGACGGGTTGCCGACGCCTACGGTCCCGCCTCGCCCCAGCGCGGCGCTGAGCCCAACCAATCCGAGGACTGCCTGCGTCTGAACGTCTGGACGCCCGCCGTCGACGCCGGGGCGCGTCCGGTGATCGTTTACATCCACGGCGGCGCCTACTCGACCGGCTCGGGCTCCAGCCCGCTGACGAACGGCGCGCGGCTGGCGGCGCGGGGCGATGTGGTGGTCGTGACCGTCAACCACCGTCTGGGCGTGCTGGGCTATGCGCCGCTGGCCCGGATCGCGCCGGGGTTCGAGGACAGCGGTAATCTGGGTCAGCTGGACCTGATCCTGGCGCTGGAATGGGTGCGGGACAATATCGCGGCCTTCGGCGGCGATCCGGCCTGCGTCACCCTTGTCGGTCAGTCCGGCGGCGGGGCCAAGATCGCCACCCTGATGGCCATGCCCTTCGCCGCCGGACTGTTCCACCGCGCCGTGACCATGAGCGGTCAGCAAGTCACCGCCTCCGGTCCGCTGAACGCGACGAAGCGGGGGCAGGTCTGGCTGGAGGCGCTGGGCCTCACACCGGATCGCATCGACGAGGTCCGTACGATGCCGGTCGCGCGCCTGCTGGAGGCAGCGGGGGCGACCGATCCCATCCTCGGCGGCTCCCTCTATTTCGGACCGGTGCTGGACGGGCGCAGCCTGCTACGCCACCCCTTCTTCCCCGACGCGCCGGCGCAGTCGGCCTCCATCCCGATGATGATCGGCAACTGCCGGGAGGAGACGCTGGCCTTCCTCGGCGACGACCCGGCCAATGCGAACCTGACGTGGGACGCCCTGCCCGCGAAGCTGACGCCGTCACAGATGCGTATCGACGTGGCCCCGGAAGAGGTGGTCGCCTGGTACCGCGCCAACCATCCCGCACTCAGCCCTGACCAGGTCCTCATCCGTGCGACCACGGCGGCGCGGTCGTGGCGGGCGGCGGTGATCGAGGCGGAGATGCGCGCGGCGCAGGGAGCGCCCGCCTTTGTCTACCAGCTGGACTGGCCGGGACGTTTGCCCAACGGTCGGACCGGGGCCTTCCATACGTCGGACATCCCGCTGATGCTGGACAATGTCGCGGTGGCGGACTCGGCCGGAGGCAACGCCCTGACGCCGATTGTCTCCGCCGCGATGGCCGACGCCCTGCTCGCCTTCGCCCGCACCGGCGATCCGAACCACGCGGGCCTGCCGCGTTGGACGCCCTATTCACTCGCGCGGCGTGAAACCATGATCATGGACCTGCCACCGCGGATGGAGAACGATCCGCGCGGCGACGAGCGGCGGTTCTTCGGCCGGATCCCCTATGTTCAGCCGGGGACCTGAGACAGGGCGACCTCCGCCCTCAGCCGGTCGCTCTCGATCCCGGCTTCCAGCACGGCCATCACCGCCAGCGCCTGCTCCGGCGGCACAGGGTTCGCACCCCTGCCGGTCAGGGCGGCGGCGATGGCGGCGTAATAGGCCGCATAGTCGCCGGGCGGGCAGGCGACCTGCGACCGCGCCCCCGTTGCACCGTCGACCACCGTGGCCGGCGACGGATCGACGCCCCAACCCTGCCCGCTGACCGGCAGGCCCGACTTCAGCTGATCCTCCTGCACATCCAGCCCTGACTTCAGCCAGGACGCTGTCCCTCCGTGCACGGCGAAGCGCATGTCAGGCGCAGGCGTGGTCATGTCGGCGTGCAGGATCACCCGCTTGTCAGTATAGCGAAGCACCGCATGGGCCCAGTCGACCGCCTGTCCGCCCTCGCGCAGCACCGCCAGTTTGCACGTCACCCCTAGCGGCAGGCCGAACAGGACCAGTGCCTGATCGATCAGGTGTGGTCCCAGATCGTTCCAGATGCCGCCGCCGGGTCCGTCCCGCTCGCGCCAGCGGTCGCGGACCTCCGGGCGGAAGCGGTCGAAATGGCTCTCGAAGGTGCGGATGGGTCCCAGCGCGCCGGTGGCGATCTGCTGCTGCAGTCCCAGGAAGTCCGCGTCCCAGCGACGGTTGTGGAAGACCGACAGGAACAAGCCTCTGTGTCGCGCCAGATCCGCAACCCCGCGCGCCTCGTCCAGCGACAGGGCGAACGGCTTGTCGATCACCACAGCCTTGCCCGCCTCCAAGGCCGCGCGGGCCTGTGGCGCGTGCAGGACGTTTGGGGTGGCCAGCACGACCAGATCGATGTCGGCATCGGCCAGCACCGCGTCCAGGTCGGCCACGACACGCACGTCGGGCCAGACCGCACGGACCGTGTCCGGCCGGCTGCTGACGACGGTGTGCAGCCGCAGCTCCGGGCAGGCCGCGATCAGAGGCGCATGAAAGGTCTGCCCGGCGTAGCCGAAGCCGACGAGGGCGACATTGGGGACAGAGCGAGCGGTCATCCCGCTATCCTAGCGCAACCGCGTCGGTGACGCGGTCACGTTCGGAGACAGGGCCGACGGAGGCTTACGCCTCCGTCTCTTCCTGACGCTTCTTCATCAGGGCGTCGAACGAGCCCCAGACGCCTTCGGCGCCGTGCCACGAGCCCTTGGTCGCGGCCTTGGAGTATTCCGTGGCGCGGGCCTCGAAGAAGTTGGCGTGCTCCACGCCCGACAGCAGCGACTGCAGCCAGGGCAGCGGATTTTCCTTGACCCCGAACAGCTCCGGCAGATGCAGCTGGCGCAGGCGCCAGTCGGCGATGAAGCGGATGTACTGCTTGATGTCCTCGGCGACCATGCCGTTCACCGGGCCCATTTCGAAGGCCAGATCGATGAATTTGTCTTCCATCTCGACCACCGTCCGGCAGCACTCGACGATGTCGTTGGCGACCTGTGGCGTGACCGCGCCGGTCTCCTTGTTGAAGGCGTGGTACAGCTTGATGATGCCTTCGCAGTGCAGGCTCTCGTCGCGCACGGACCACGAGACGATCTGGCCCATGCCCTTCATCTTGTTCTGGCGCGGGAAATTCATCAGCATCGCGAACGAGGCGAACAGCTGCAGGCCCTCGGCGAAGCCGCCGAACATGGCCAGGGTCCGCGCGATGTCGGCGTTCGTCTCGACCCCGAACTGCCCCATGTAGTCGTGCTTGTCCCGCATGGCCTCGTATTCCATGAAGGCGCCGAACTCGCTCTCGGGCATGCCGATGGTCTCGAGCAGCAGGGCGTAGGCCGCGATGTGGATGGTCTCCATGTTGGCGAAGCTCGCCAGCATCATCTTGACCTCGGTCGGTTTGAACACCCGACCGTATTTTTCCATGTAGTTGTCCTGAACCTCGATGTCCGCCTGGGTGAAGAAGCGGAAGATCTGGGTCAGGAGGTTACGCTCGCTGTCGGTCAGATTGACCGCCCAGTCCTTCATGTCCTCGCCCAGCGGAACCTCTTCGGGCATCCAGTGGACCTGCTGCTGCTTCTTCCACATGTCGAACGCCCACGGGTAGCGGAACGGCTTGTAGGCGGCCGAGGGGGTCAGCAGACCCGGCGAGGTCAGACCGGTGGGCGAGACATGCGCGTTCATCGTGAGAGCTCTGACGGCGAATCCGTGAAATGGAGTTTCACCATGCGGGCGAGCGGCCCCGGCGCCAAGCCGAAACGAGGCTATTTAGCGATCACTTTTTCCAAACCCGCTAGATGTAGTAGGAAAGCCATACAATCTTGGGGACGGAGCGGGGGACAGTCCAAGCGGAGCTTGTGCCGCCACGCCAACGACTTGAGTGCGGAACTCCGCCCTTGGGCGCAGGCTTTGAACTGAGGAGGACAGCGGATGACCTACACGCTCTACGGAGCTGCGGGCTCGGGTTCGGTCCCGGTGGAGGCGGCGCTGACGCTGATCGGCGCCCCCTGTGAAGTGATCGAGGCGATCACCTGGGAAGGCGATCACGAGCGCGAAAAGGTCGCTCCGATCAATCCGATGCGTCAGATCCCGGCCCTGATCACGCCTGCCGGTGAAACGATCACCGAGAGCGCCGCCATTCTGATCTGGCTGGCCGAACAGCATCCCGAGGCCGCACTCGCGCCGAAGCCGGGCGATGCGCGCCGGGCGCAATTCCTGCGTTGGATGAGCTTCATCCCGGCCTCCATCTATTCGATGTTCTGGGTGCGGGACGTCCCGTCGCGGCTGGGCGGCGAGGATGTCGCCTCACAAGTGCGGATCAGGACCCTGACCGCCGATCGGATCGCTGACTGCTGGGCGGTCATGGACAGCCAGATCAACCCCGGGCGCTGGCTGCTGGGCGACGAACTGACCGTGCTGGATCTTTACGTCGCCGTGGTCAGTCGCTGGACGCCGCGCCGTGAGCGGTTCGAGGCCGTCGCGCCGAAGATGGCCGCGGTGATGAAGCGGGTAGACGCCTTGCCGGAGCTTCAAGCCTTCTGGACCGAAAGGTTCCCGTTCGACAGCTAGGCCGCCCGGCCGACGTCGGCATCCGGCAGATCGCCAGACAGGGCGCGGCTGACGGCGTCGAACAGGCTGGCCTGACTGACCGGTTTGGCGAGGTGGGCGTTCATGCCGGCCGCGAGGCAGCGGACCACGTCTTCGGGCATGGCGTCGGCGGTCATGGCGACGATAGCCAGCCCCTCCCCCTGCGGCAGGCCGCGAATACGACGCGTTGCCTCCAACCCGTCCATGCGCGGCATACGGACATCCATCAGCACCAGGTCGAAGACATCGGCCTGCACGGCCTCGATGGCCTCGACGCCATCGACGACCTCGACCACGTCACAGCCGAGGGCCTGCAGCATGATGCGGGCGACCTCGCGGTTGACCGGATGATCATCGACGACCAGCACCCGCGGCGCCCGCTCTGCCTCCGTCTCGACAGGCGAAACGACGGGCAGGTCAATCCGCGTTCCAACCGTTTCCGTCGCGGCGTCCGCGACCCGCTCCAGTGGCAGGTGAAGGATGAAGGTCGAGCCCTGGTCCGGCGCGCTTTCGACCTCGATGCGCCCCCCCATCCGGGCCACGTGACGCGCGACCAGAGCCAGACCCAGTCCCGCCCCGGAGTGACGACGACGGATGGACGCGTCGCCCTGGGCGAAGGCCTCGAACAGATCAGGCATGGCCTCAGGCGGGATGCCGCAACCGGTATCGGACACCTGGATGACGACGCCGTCGGCATGATGATCCAGACGCACCACGATTTCACCGGCCTCGGTGAATTTGACGGCGTTGGCGACCAGCGGATGCAGGGTCTGGCGCAGGGCGCGGCGATCACAGGCGAAGCGCGCCCGCGCCGGCAGGTGGTCATCAATGTTCAGCGTCAACCCGCGCGCATCGGCGGCGATGCGGCTGGGCGTCAGGGATTCCCGCGCCACAGCGGCCAGGTCCAGCGGCTCCGGCGACAGGGCGTCGTCCCCGCGCGCGAAATCCAGAATGTCTTCCACCAGCATCAGCAAGCCGTCGCCGGACTCCCGGATGTGGCGCACCTGCCGCAGAGCGTCCGGCGCCAGATCGGTGCGCGCGGCCAGCAGGCCGGCGAACCCGGCCACGCCGTTCAGCGGCGTGCGCATCTCATGGCTCATGACCGCCAGGAAGCGCGAGCGGGCGGCCAGGGCATCCTCAGCCCGACGGCGGGCTTCCTGCGCGGCGAGCGTGCGGGCGCGCAGCCGGCTCTCCAGCCGACGCCGCTCGCTCATCACCGTCGACAGCGGCAGGACGGTCGCCACCATCGCCAGCATGAAGGCGTTGTAGATGCTCAGACGACGCAGGATGTCCGGCACCGCCTCCAGCCCCGCGATGGGCAGGGGATCGAACAGGTTGACCGGCCCGTGTCCCGTCAGGGTCGCCACGCCGCTGATCGCGGCCTGGATCAGCAGGGCGGTTCCGGCCAGCATCGGTGACAGACGCAGGGTAATGAACAGCATGGGGAGGAAGGCGAGGAACAGCAGGGGCGCCTGATCCTGCCAGAAGATCGCGCCCGAGACCGCGACCATGACCGTCATCGCCGCCATGGCCTCCAGCCGCGACGCCGGGGCAGTGGATTTGAAACGGTGGGCGCGGGCGAACAGCAGCAGAACCGGCGTCACCAGCAACAGTCCCATCAGCTCCACGGTGAACAGCGACTGGGCGTTGAACAGCAGAAGCGGCAACGGGGGGTGGCGGATCGCCCACAGGATGCTGATCCCCGCCGCCGTCACAACCATCACCGAGGCCGCGGCGATAAAGGCGAAGCGCACGAGCCGAGCCGGGCGGCGCATGTCCAGCGCGGCGCCGCAGAACCGACGCGTCTGAACGGCCACCAGCCAGGTCAGGCTCATGTTCATCAGCGCGTTCACCCATAGCAGGATGCCGGGGTCGCCGCGCAGGACGTTGGAAAACAGATTGATCGCGAAACAGGCGGTCACCACCATCATGGCCGGACGGCGATGCAACTGCAGCAGCGCCGCGACCATGATCCCGTTCGACAACCAGACGGTGACGGCGCTGAAATTGGCCGCGCTCCAGTGTCCGGTGACCTGGGAGAGGGCGAAGAGCAGAACGTACGCCCACGGCGCAGGGCCGGCGACCCGACCCGCTTCATGCCTGAACAGACGCCAACGACCCTTCAACTGGAGGCCCTCCCGGCTCCAACCCGATGGAATACCGTTACGGGTCAATCCGTAAACAAACTCACCTGAGGTCGCATGAGGGTTTTCCCGTAACGCGAGTGTGGGCCTGCGCACGGAACCGCCGGACAGGCCGGGCCGTTTTTGCGCCTGCGCCGCCCTTCTGCCGCGCTGCGGAGAAGCGCCATGTCCGACACCGTCCCTGAACCGACTTTCCATCCCCCCGAGGATGCGTTGGCCTTCTACGAAGAGTCACTCCGCCTGCTGAAGGAAAGCGGCATTCCCTTCCTGCTGTCAGGCACCTATGCGGTGACGGCCTACACCGGCATCACGCGGCCGACGAAGGACCTCGACGTCTTCTGCAAGCCCGGCGACTACCCCCGCATCCTGTCCTACTTCCAGGCGCGGGGCTTCCGGACCGATGTCGAGGACGAGCGCTGGATCGCCAAGGTGTGGAAGGACGAGAAGCATTTTTTCGATGTGATCTTCGCCATGTCCAACGGCACCATCGCCGTGAGCGACAGCTGGTTCGGCGACGACCGCATCCAGGTCTATGGCCACGAGGTCGGCATCACCTCGCCGACCGCCCTGATCCTCTCCAAGGTCTTCATCCAGGACCGCTACCGCTATGACGGGGCCGACGTGAACCACGTCATCCTGAAACAGGCCGACGCTATCAACTGGAAGAGCCTGCTGGACCAGATGGACCTCTATTGGGAGGTGCTGATGGCCCATCTGCTGAACTTCCGCTTCGCCTATCCGACCGAGCGGGACAACGTTCCGGCCTGGCTGATGACCGAGCTGACAGGTCGGCTGCAGGCGCAGGTCGACCTGCCCGCGCCGCGGGTGAAGGTCTGCCGCGGCCGCCTGTTCAGCCCGCGCGACTACATCGCCGACATCACGGAATGGGGCTTCGGCGACATCGTCGGCAAGGGGCTGGAGGAGCGTCATGACCCAATCCACTGACACGCCCGTCGATCCCCAGACGCCTCAGCCCGGTCTTGAGCCCGGTCCGTCGAAGAAGCTGCGCGTCGCGGCCGTCGGCGACCTCCATGTCGGCGAAAACCACGAGCGCCCCCACCGTGCGCTGTTCGAGCGGGTCTCGGACGATGCCGATGTGTTGTGCCTGTGCGGCGACCTGGTGAATTTCGGCAAGACCCGCGAGGTCGAAATCCTGCTGGAGGACATTCGCGCCTGCAAGATTCCCATGGTCGGGGTGTTGGGCAATCACGAGCATGAGTGCGGCCAGCCCGAACACGTCACGAAGATGCTGTGCGACGCCGGCGTGCAGATGCTGACCGGTCAGGCCTTCGAGATCGAGGGGGTCGGCTTCGCCGGCGGCAAGGGCTTCGTCGGCGGTTTTGGCCGATACATGCTCAGTTCCTTCGGCGAGGCGTCCATCAAGACCTTCGTTCAGGAGGCGGTTGAGGACGCCAACCAGATCGAGAACTCGATCCGCATGTTGCGCACTGAACGCTCGGTGGTGCTGCTTCACTATTCCCCGGTGGTCGACACCGTCATGGGCGAGCCGCCGGAAATCCATGCCTTCCTCGGCTCATCCCGGCTGGCCGAAACCATCGATCGTTATGACAACGTCAGCCTGGTCGTCCACGGCCATGCCCACCGCGGCGCGCCTGAGGGCAAGACGCACAAGGGCGTGCCGGTCTACAACGTGGCCCTGCCGGTGCTGCGGACGCTGGGCGACCAGCCGTACCGGGTGTTCGAGGTTTAGGACGTCGCCTCATCCTGAAGTCGCGCGTGCGCCGCGCTCTGGCGGCGCTCGACAGCATACGCCACAAGCCACAGGGCCATGGCCCAGGCGGCGCCCGCGCACCAGCCGGCGATGACGTCCGAGGCCCAGTGGGCGCCCAGATAGACGCGGGTCAGGCCGATCAGCAGGGCTATGGTGACGGCGCTGCCCAGCACGAAGGCCTTGAACCGCTTCTGCGGGAAGGCCCGGGTCAGCATGACGCCCAGCGTCAGGTAGAAAACCGTCGACAGCAGGGCGTGGCCCGAGGGGAAGCTGGCGTTCAACGTCTCAACCGCCTGGTAGGCGATGGGCGGGCGCTCGCGCTCGAACAGAGCCTTGAGCCCCTCGCTCAGGCCCACTCCGCCGATCAGACCCACGACCAGCAACAGGGCCGACAGACGCTTGCGCTGGATCAGCAGGAAGCTGAAGGCGATGACCGCAAACAGGGTCAGCACCGAAATCCCGCCCAGCGAGGTCAGGTCCGCGGCCGCCTCATGCAGCCACCAAGGCCCGCGCGGTTCGCCCGCCACCGGCTGCAGCCAGTGCAGGACCTGCAGGTCGAACATCTGGCCGTCCGCCTCGGTCATGTCGTCGGCGACTTCGACAAAGGTCATCACGCCCAGCGCGATGACCAGCAGCGCGCTCAGCACCGCGATTTCAGTACGGGCGATACGCAGTGCGCGGCGCCAGAATACGACGTGTTGTTCCCCGGTCATGGCCAAGCTAACGGTCCCGTTTGTGGGACGTTCCAATCACGCGTTCGTGATTAAATGTGGCGTGACCGTGTCATGCCCGCGTCGCGGCTTCTCCACAGGCTCATCCCCCGTTCAAATGCCGATTCGCCCAGAAAGTGATCGTCAAGCCCGTTGACGGTTGGTTAGCCATCTGCGCCCCATATGTGGGCTCGGGGCGCGCTTCACCCACTAGGTCTTGTGGTTGCGACGCGGGGATACCTCGAAGATTTTTTGTTCAGGGCGGCGATCAAATGGCTGGCGGCGAAGCGTTGAAGACGGTGGAATTCCAGACGGTTGCAGACGCCGAAGGCGATGCCCGACCGCACCTGTCGGTCGTGCCGTCAATCCAGATCGATCGATCGCGGGATGATCTACTCACGGACTTCGGCAAGAAGACGCTGGAAGACCGCTATCTGCTGGCCGGCGAGAGCTACCAGGACATGTTCGCCCGGGTGGCGACCGCCTTCTCCGA
Source organism: Brevundimonas sp. AVps31 (assembly GCF_058681355.1). Taxonomy (NCBI): domain Bacteria; kingdom Pseudomonadati; phylum Pseudomonadota; class Alphaproteobacteria; order Caulobacterales; family Caulobacteraceae; genus Brevundimonas; species Brevundimonas sp. AVps31. Next base: position 807,162 of record NZ_CM178736.1, read on the forward strand.
CAACGCCGAGCACGCCCAGCGCGTCTACGACTACATGTCGAAGCTGTGGTTCATGCCGGCGACCCCGGTGCTGTCGAACGGCGGCGCGGACCGCGGCCTGCCGATCAGCTGCTTCCTGAACGCGGTCAGCGACTCGCTGGACGGCATTCAGAACGTCTGGAACGAGAACGTCTCGCTGGCCTCGAACGGCGGCGGCATCGGCACCTACTGGGGCGGCGTTCGCTCCATCGGCGAGAAGGTCAAGGGCGCGGGACAGACCTCGGGCATCATCCCCTTCATCCGCGTGATGGACTCGCTGACGCTGGCGATCTCGCAGGGTTCGCTGCGTCGCGGCTCGGCCGCCGTCTACCTCGACATCCACCATCCCGAGATCGAGGAGTTCCTCGAAATCCGCAAACCGTCGGGCGACTTCAACCGCAAGTCCCTGAACCTGCACCACGGCATCTCGATCACCGACGAATTCATGGAGGCGGTTCGCGACGGCAAGACGTTCGACCTGCTGTCGCCCAAGAACAAGGAAGTGATGAAGACAGTCGACGCGCGCGCCCTGTGGCAGAAGATCCTCGAGATCCGCCTGCAGACCGGCGAGCCCTACTTGATCTTCTCCGACACGGTGAACCGGCAGATGCCGCAGCACCAGAAGGACCTGGGCCTGTCGGTCAAACAGTCCAACCTGTGCGCCGAGATCATGCTGCACACCGGCCGCGACCACCTGGGCGTCGACCGCACCGCGGTCTGCTGTCTGTCTTCGGTCAACGCCGAGACCTTCCTGGAGTGGCGCGAAGAGCCGCAGTTCGTGGAAGACGTCATGCGTTTCCTCGATAACGTGCTGGAAGACTTTATCCGCCGCGCCCCGCCCGCCATGGCCGCCGCCGTCTATTCCGCCAAGCGCGAGCGTTCGGTGGGTCTGGGCCTGATGGGCTTCCACTCCTTCCTGCAAGGCCAGGGCGTCGCCTTCGAAAGCGCCATGGCCAAGTCGTGGAACATGCGCCTGTTCAAACACCTGCGCCGCGAAGCCGACAAGGCCAGCCGTTTGCTGGCCGAAGAAAAGGGCCCGTGCGAGGACGCCGCCGAACGGGGCGTCATGGAGCGCTTCAGCCACAAGATGGCGATCGCACCGACCGCCTCGATCTCGATCATCTGCGGCGGCACCAGCGCCGGCATCGAGCCGATCCCGGCCAACATCTACACCCACAAGACCCTGTCGGGCTCGTTTGCGGTGAAGAACCCCTACCTGGAGCGGCTGCTCGAAGGAAAGGGCATCAACACCGAGGCCGTCTGGAGCTCGATCCTGGAACACGAGGGTTCGGTCCAGCACATCGAGGCCCTGAACGAGGACGAGAAGGGCATCTTCAAGACCGCGTTCGAACTGGACCAGCGCTGGGTTGTTGAACTGGCCGCCGACCGCGCGCCGGAGATCTGCCAGGCCCAGTCGATCAACCTCTTCATCCCTGGCGACGTCGACAAGTGGGACCTGCACATGCTGCATTGGCGCGCGTGGGAGACCGGCGTGAAGTCGCTCTACTACCTGCGCTCCAAATCTGTGCAGCGGGCGTCGTTCGCCGGATCGGAAGACAAGGCCGAGGTCGAGATCGATCCGAACCAGCCGGACCTCTTCTCGGCGGCCCGCACCGATTATGACGAGTGCCTTGCCTGCCAGTAGGCGCCCGGTTCCTCTCAAGACCCTGAAGGGGCGGTGGCTTCGGCCACCGCCCCTTTTTCGCGCCCGAGCCACAGCCGCGACGGGAAAAGCGTAGCCATACGGAACCCCGCTTCCGTTTGGCCGTAATCGGGGCTGCTCAGTGTCGTGAAAATGTCAGTTGGCGACCGGACCCGTATCGTGCAGGGTCAGGTCTGTTGGCGGACTGAGGGGACCGTTAATGCGTATTACGGCGATCAAAGCCGCAGCCTTGGCCTTTGCGACGTGCGCGACCCTGGTCGCCGCCGGCGAAGCCGTGGCGGGTCAGGTCGCTATCGACGATCCCTGGGCCGTCGCCCGCGACCGACCGACCACGGTCTCCGACCTGCTGACCAGCATCGACCGAGACGCCCGCTTCGCCGAGGCCAACGCGCGCGGCTTCGAGGAAGTCACCGACCGCGACGCCTTTACCCCGGTGAAGCGCGACGCCGCCTGGGCGGCCTCGAACCGCGATGTCTGGTTCGAGGGCGGCGAATACAATGATCGCCTGCGTCTGCGCACTGAAGGCCGTCTGCGTCGCGCCGACGGCGCCCCGGTTCCGCCCGGACCGCTGGACCCGGCCGCGCTGGACACCGAACACTATGACGTCAGCTATGTGCGCGGCTGGACGGAGACCCTGGGCCGGACCGAGTCGGGCCTCGACGTCACCCTGACCCCGCACGTCGGCGTCGGCGTCGGCAGCCGCGGCAGCTCGACCGAGGCGGGCGCCACCCTGCGCATCGGCCCGGATCTGGATCGCATGGTGCCGGAAGGGACCGAGGCCTTCGGCGAACGCCAGCGCTGGTACATCTACGCCGCCGGCTCCGGCCGCGCGGTCGGCTATAATTTCGCCCGCACCCGGGATGGCGATTACGCCCGCTCCGGCGTCAGCCACGACAGCGGCAATTTCATGGGCGACGCCTCCATCGGCGTGGCCATGCGCCGCGGCGCGGTGCAGAGCTCGATCGGACTGGTCTATCGCGAGATCGGCGTCGAAGGCCTGCGCACCGGCTCCGGCATCGACACCGACGTGTCCGAAGGCCTGATCGCCTTCCAGCTGAGCATCAAGCCGGAGTAAGGGATCAGGCTCCAGGGCTGGGGACCAGAGGCGTGGCCTTCGGAAGCCGCGTCTGCCCCCGAACGTGGAACCCGCCCCCCCGAACCTATTCGGTCCGCGCCACGCCCTCGCGCCGGTCGTCCGCCGCGCCGTCCCAGGCCCAGACGCCATCCCCGCGCCGCCGCCAGATGCCGCCGTGAAGGCCGGAGTTTTCGCTGGAATTGGGCTGAAGGGTGATGCCGTTCGCCGCCATGCCGTCGCGGACCGCGGGCGAGAACCGGTCCGTGTCCGCGCCGAACCCGTCGCCGCGCGCCACAAGGTTCGGCAGGGCGAAAGCGTCGGCGACCGGCATGTTCCAGTCCAGCACCGCGATCAGGGCCTTGGCGTTATAGGCCAGGATCGACGGGCCGCCGGGAGAGCCGAAAGCCCCCACCAGCCGGCCCTCACGATCCAGCACGATGATCGGCGACATGGAGGAGCGGGGGCGCTTTCCCGCCGCAACCGCGTTCGCCGCCGTCCCGCCGTCAGCGCGGATCGGCGCGAACGAGAAATCGGTCAGCTGGTTGTTCAGGAAGAAGCCGCCGACCATGCGGCCCGAGCCGAACACGCTCTCGACCGTGGTGGTCATGCTGACCGCATTCCCTGCGGCATCGACGATAACCATATGGCTGGTGCCCGACGGTTCATGCGTGGCGTCCGGCCCCATCAGGGAGCCGCCCGGCGGCGTCCCCGGCTGGGCCGCACCGGTCAGGCCGGGCGCCAGCGCCCCGCGCGACGCCGCATAGGTCGGATCCAGCAGGCCCTGCACCGGCACGCCGACGAAGGCCGGATCGCCGACGAAGCGGTCGCGGTCGGCGTACATGAGCCGCTGCAGCTGGGCGAAGGCGGTCCAGGCGGCGGCGCTGTCGGGACCCAGATCGATATCCGGCGTCTGCTCGGCCATGGCCAGCAGTTGCAGCACCGCGACGCCCGACGACGGCGGGGGCGGCACGCAGACCACATAGATCCTGTAGGGACGGCACAGGGCCCCGCGCTCGACCGGCTGGTAGGCCGCGATGTCCGCAGCGGTCAGGGCGCCCGGACGGGGCTGCTGCGCCACCGTCGCGGCGATGTCCTGGGCGATATGGCCACGATAGAAGACGTCCGGCCCCTGCGTCGCCAGCTCGGCTACCGTGCGCGCATAGTCGGGGTTCTTCAGCACGTCGCCGGCGACATAGCGGCTGCCATCCGCCTTCGTGAAATAGGCGTTGGCCCAGACGGTCCGGCCCGCTCCCCGTGACGCGGCGATCATCCTGGCCAGCCGCGGGCTGACCACGAAGCCGTCGCGCGCCAGCTGTTCGGCGTCGCCGAACAGGGCGCTCCACGGCAGACGGCCGTGTTCTTTCTGGGCCATCGCAAGCATGGCGACCGCGCCGGGCGCGCCGGTGGAACGCCCGCTCAGCACCGCCGAGGGGAAGTCCAGAGGCCGCCCGTCCTCATAAAACAGCTCGGGCGTGGCGGCGGCCGGGGCGGTCTCGCGCCCGTCATAGCTGGTGACCTCTCCGGAGGCGGCGTCGAACACCATCATGAAGGCCCCGCCGCCCAGACCGGACGATTGGGGCTCCACCAGCCCCAGCACCGCCTGCACGGCCACGGCGGCGTCCACCGCCGACCCGCCGTCACGCAACACCCTCATGCCCGCCTCGACCGCCAGCGGATTGGCGGCGGCCACGAACGGCCCGCGCGCCGGCGGCGGTTGGGCCGGCGCCGGGGCGGGTGTCGCTGCCGGGGAAGCCGCGCCGGTCCAGCCCGCACAGCCCGACAGCCCCATCGCGAGAACAGCGGCGGCCGCCGCCAGTGTGCGGACGGGACGGGTCGGACGAAGGCTCATGAAGGCGCTCTGACGTGTACAGGGAGGGCATCCACCCTGCCGCGTCCACGGCGCGAACGGAACCCCTGAAGGGCCCATGGCGAAATCGTCCGGAAATCGTCACTCCGGTCTTGCCCCCCCGGCATACGTGGGGTAGAGACCCGCCCTCGCCGTTAGCGGCCGTGCGCACCCATAGCTCAGCTGGATAGAGCACCAGACTACGAATCTGGGGGTCAGGAGTTCGAATCTCTTTGGGTGCGCCATTCGCTTTCCGCCGACCCGGGCGGTTTCCAGAGCATTTGAGTTGACCCGACGCCGCGCGAACTTCGCGTCAGGCGGCGCGCCTTCATGTCGGACATAAGAAAAACGCCGACCCCTCTCGAGGCCGGCGTTCGGGTGTCGGCGATAGCCCCCCGGCCTACAGTCGACACCATCGGTCATGCGCGTCGCCCCGGCGTCCCCGCCCGGCGCCCGCGCGCATCCAGCACCCTTGTTAGCCGCAGATACGCCACTGCAACCATGCCTCCGCGTCCCAAAATCTTGTCTGAGCGTCCCACAGGGAAATATATTTTTCCGTTTAAGCGTAAGCACTTGCAGCCGTCAGGCACAGATGTGCACCATGATCTGCGCTGGCCTCCGGGGGCGTTTCCCGAAGGCGGGCAGGCTTACGGACAGTCAGAATGCCCGCGTCCCTTCGCGTTCCTCCATCACTGCCTTACCCCCGCATCGGGTCCGCGACCGTTCACGGCGCCTATGCTGTGCTGTCGGCGGCGCAGGGCATCCCGTCGATGCCGGACGACACGGTCGGCCTGATCGTCGAGCGCCATGCAGCAGGGGACGACAGCCTGCATCTCTGGCTGGGACGCCTGACCGGGCTGGAGCCGCGCCCCGTCATTGACGCCCGCATCATCCTGGCGGCCACGCGCGAAGGCGCGCCGCCCTGGCTGACCGGGATCACCGGCATCCAGGCGGTCGCGCCCTCGACGCTGACCGCGCTGATCAACAGCCTGATGGTCGGGTTGGTCGGGCTGCCGGCTCCTTCCGACACGGAAGACACCGCCGTCGTGATTGACGCCATCCTGCTGATGGCCCGACAGGTCTGGGACCGCCCGCCTGAGCCGGACGCGCCCGACTGGGCCAAGGGCGATGCCGAGATGGTCGAGGCGGCGCGACTCGTGGAGGCGCGACTGCTCGATCCGGAACTCTGCGCCGACACCCTGATGGTCGCGCTGGGCCTGTCGCGCTCAAGCCTGTATCGCGCTTTCCGACCTGTCGGCGGGGTGCAGGCCTATATTCGCCAGCGACGGCTGGAGAACGCGCGTGATGTCCTGGCGGCGCGAGTCGGCGCCCGCCCCACGGTCGGCGAGGTCGCTCATACCCATGGTTTCGCCAGCGATTCCCACTTCAGCCGCGCGTTCCGGAAGACGTTCGGATATCCGCCCGGCAGCAGCCCGGACTGAAGTCAGGCGGCTTTCGCGGGCTGTCCGTCCTGGCGTCGTCCGCGCAGCCAACTGAACACCAGATCGTGGCGGATAGCCGAGTGAGTCGCGTCGTTGGCCGTTCGCGTCTCCACATAGCGGGCGGTCATCTCACCCGGCGCATGGCCGAAACGCTCGCGATACAGTCTGCCGAAGTGCGCCGCGCTGGCGAAGCCGTGGCGGTAGGCGACCTCGGCGACCGTCTGGCGCCGCGGATCCCGGCCGTTCAGCGCCGAGCGAGCCTGATCCAGTCGCAGGTTCACCATGTGGCGACGCAGGCCGCCTGGCGCGAAGGCCCGGAACAGGGTGGTGCGCGACACCCCGGTCGCCTCCACGATATCCTGCACCGTCAGGGTCGGATCCAGCAGACGGGCCTTCATATAGCCGGTCGCCTGATGGCGGACCGTGGCGTGGATCGAGGCCGATTGATCTGCGGTGACTTCGCTGTGTCGGCCCAGGGCGCGTTCCGCAATCAGCAGGGCAGCCTCGATAGCCGCGCCGCCTTCATCATGGCGCATCATCGATCCACCCTCGGACAACAGGCACAGGTGGCTGGCCAGCAGACGACCCATCGGGTTGCTCGGCGGAATGGAGGCGCCGTGCACCGCTCCGTCACGCATCCACATCGGCGCCACCATGCGCGGCACCACAACATTCACCAGATCAATGGCGTGGGCGTGGGCGGCCGACGGCCGCGACAGATCGCGGAAATGCACCGTGCCCGAAGGCGCGTTGACGTCCAGCCCGTCCACGTCCCCCACCATCGGCGCGAACAGGACAAACATGCTGATCGCGTCCAGGCCGGAAGCACGGACCGTGCGCGGCGTGCGGCGCAGCGTCTGGGCCACTGACCGCCCCCGCGCGACGGTGCCGTTCTCGAACAGGGCGCCGTAGGTATGGCTCACGAACGCCTGTCGGTCCGGCTCCGCTACGCCTTCAACGTCGTAGAGATCGGCCATGCTGTGCCGGTACATGTCGTACGCATCCGGCTCGGACCGGGACGACACATCCCATGCATAGGATATCGGACGACTTCGCTCTTCTGCCCGCACTGCGCGCACTCCCACGGCCGGGCAGAAACGCATCTTTTTCTCGAAAGATCAATGGTGTTTGACACGCCCCCGCCAGCAGATCGGAGTTATATACCGTAATCGACATAACAGTGTGCGTTCGTTTTCAGCCCTGTCCCGGCGCCAACAATCACCGCAAAACGTCATCGGGGTTACTTGCAAACCCGAACTGATGCATTCAGGTTCGGTTACGCAAGTTACGGAGAGAGGCATGACCGTCGTCCCGCTGCATCACAGGGCTTCCACCAGTTCGGCGCACCGGCCGGCGATCAGCATCCGCGAACTGGCGGCGCAGACAGGATCGACCCTGCGGGCGCTTCGGCACTATGAGGACATCGGCCTGCTGACCGCCGGACGGCGCGCGTCAGGAGCCCGCTGCTACGACGCCGACCAGCGTCACCGCGCCGCCCTGATCGCGCGCCTGCGCCGTCTGGGCATGCCGACGCCGGACATCCACGCCGCTCTCGCCGCCACCGATGGCGGCCAGGGCGTCGCCCGTTTCCTTGACGCCGAGATCGCCGCCGCCGCTGCTCGCATCCAGGATTTGCGCACGGCCCTCATCGAACTGAAAGCTGACGGGCTGGAAGGGTTGGGCGCCGGTCGCTCAGCCTCCTCCGTCGCCACCACCGACCGGTCGGCGAGGTTGCGTCATGCCCGCTGAAGGCCGTCTGTCCGGGCGCCACGTCCTGATCACCGGCGCTTCGTCCGGCATAGGCGAGCATCTGGCCCGTGTCGCGGCGCGTGAGGGGGCGAAGGTCACCGTCGCCGCCCGCCGCACCGACCGCCTGTCCGCCGTGGTCGAGGCCATCCGGGCCGAGGGCGGCGACGCCTTCGCCGTGGCGATGGACGTGTCCGACGAGCCCAGCGTCATCGCCGGCATCGCCGCCGCCGAGGCCGCGCTCGGTCCGCTTCACTCGGCCTACGCCAATGCCGGGATCGGTCTGCCGGGGGTCGCGCTTGACGCCCCGATCGCAGAGTTCGACCAGATGTTCGCCGTCAATGTGCGCGGCGCCTTCCTGACCGCGCGTGAAGCGGCGCGGGCGTTCAGGGCCAATGGAGCGGCGAACGACGGGCGCGGCCGCATTGTCCTGATCGCCTCCATCGGCGCCCAGCTGCAGCTGCCGGGCCTGACGGGCTACTGCGCCTCCAAGGCGGCCGTCGTGTCGCTGGCCAAGGGGCTGGCCCGTGAGTGGGCGCGTGAGGGGATCAATGTAAACGCGGTCTGCCCTGGCTATCTGGAGACCGAGATGAACTCCGACTGGTTCTCCAGCCCCGGTGGCGAAAAGCAGATCAGAAGCTTCCCGCGTCGCCGCCTGATGCCCGGCGATGGTCTGGACCCGACACTGGTGCTGCTGGGCTCCGACGAGGCCGCGCCGATCACCGGCGGGGTCTTCGTCGTCGATGACGGCCAGTCGTTGTGAGTGAGGGCGCCGTGAGGACTGACGACGGCGTGCGCGCGGGGTTCGAACTCGACGTCGCCGCGCTGGAAGACTGGATGCGGGCGAGACTGGACCTGCCCAAGGCTCCGCTGGACATCAGCCAATTCTCGGGCGGCCAGTCCAATCCCACCTACGGCGTCACCGCGGGCGGCCACAGCTTCGTCCTGCGCCGCAAGCCGCCGGGCCCGCTGCTGAAAGGCGCCCACGACGTGCTGCGGGAGGCGAGGGTCATGGACGCACTGGGTGAGGCCGGCTTTCCCGTTCCCCGCATCCTCGGCGTCTGCGAAGACCCGTCCGTCATCGGCACGGCCTTCTATCTGATGGCCCATGTGGAGGGGCGCATCGTCTGGGATCCCGCGACGGACATCGCCACCCCGACCGAACGCGCCGCCACCTTCGACGCCATGAACGCGACACTGGCGCAGCTTCACGCGCTGGACATCGAGACCCTGGGCCTGAGCGACTACGGTCGCCCCGGCGGCTTCGTCACACGCCAGACCGCCCTGTGGACCCGCCAGTATCGCGAGGACGTGGACGCCGGACGCGACGACAATATGGACCGAGTGGCGGACTGGCTGGCGGGGCAGGACCTGCCGGACGAGACCTCGGTCATCCACGGCGACTTCCGCATCGACAACCTGATCCTCCACCCCGACAAGCCGCAGGTCTCAGCTGTCATAGACTGGGAGCTGTCGACCCTCGGCCATCCGCTGGCGGACTTCGCCTATCACCTGATGATGTACCGGATGCCGGTGCATCTGGGCGGGCTGGCGGGGCGCGATCTGCAGGCGCTCGGGATCCCGGCGGAGGCGGACTATGTCGCCGCCTATGGGGAGCGAACCGGTCGCAGCGCCCTGCCCGATCTCGATGTCTTCGTGGCGTTCAACATGTTCCGCTTCGCCGCCATCATCCACGGCATCCGGGGCCGGGTGATCCGCGGCAACGCCGTCTCGTCCAAGGCCTGCAAGCGCGCCGACGAGTTTCCGGAACTGGCCCGGCTGGCGTGGGAACAGGCGGTCAGGGCCGGCGCCTAGGGCGCGATCACGCCCTCGCCCCCCGCATACAGCCGCGCCACATCCGCGGCGCGGCGGCGCAGGACCATGGCCCGGTTGATCGACCCCTTGTCCGACACCTCATGCCCCTCGACGTCCGGCGGCGTGTCCAGGAACAACAGGCCAGCCAGCCGCTCGCTCTGGCCGGTGTGAGTCGTGTTGTAGCGGCGCAGCCCCTCGGCCACGGCCGTGCGAAGCGCGGCCTCGTCAACCAGCCGCCGCGCCGCCTCCGGATCAGGCCAGGCCAGCACTCGCAAATCGGCCTGCCCCTCCCCGCAGATGACCACATCCCGGAACAGACCCGGCAGGGTCTCCAGAAGATCGGCCCGCAGACGGCCCGCGCCCACGAAGGTGCCGTTGGCCAGCTTGAACTGCTCCACCCGTCGACCGGCGAAAAACAGGCCCAGCAGCGGCTCTTCCGGATCATGGAAATCGGCCAGATCGTCCATGCGCAGGAAGCCGTCCTCATCGAACGCTTCTGCGGTGCGCGCATCATCGCCCAAATAGCCGGGCGTGACGCTGGCCGCCTTGACCCGCACCTCATAGGCGCCGTCTGCGGGCACCAGCTTCAGCGCCGCGCCGGGCACCGGCAGGCCGATGCCGACCCGGGTGCTCTCCCACCAGGTGTAGCTGATCGCGGAGCCCGTTTCGGTCGAGCCGTAGCCGGACACGAACATGAACCTCTGCCCCGTCGTCGCCACCGCCAGCCTTTGCAGGCGGTCGTGCAGGGGCTGGGGCAGCCCCGCCCCGCCAAACAGCATGACCCGAAGCTCGCTGAAGAAGGTCCGGCGCAGATCTTCATCCGCCTCCAGCGCATCGGCGAGCATGGCGTACCCGCTGGGCATGGTGCCGTAGAAGCGGACCGGAACCTCCTTCAGATTCCGCAGGGTGGCGGCGAAGCCGGACGCCGTCGGCCGGCCATCATCGATATGCAGCGTTCCGCCCAGCCAGGTGATGTTGGTCAGCAGGGAGGATCCGGCGATATGGCTCCACGGCAACCAGTCCAGCATGGTTCCGCCCCAGTCGAAGGCGTCGCCCATGGCCTGGGTGCCGCTGGCGGTGTTGCCGGTCATCATGGCCTGGGTGTGGATCACCGCCTTGGGCCGTCCGGTCGAACCGGAGGTCAGCAGATAGCGCGCGGGCGCCGCGGGATCGAGCGTCTCGACCGCCCGACCGACCCCGTCCACGTCGGGCGCTGACAGCACCTCAGCCAAGGCGACGGTTCCGACCGGGAAGACGTCCGTCTCCGCGCTGACGATCACGGCGTCTGGCGGGGCGACGGCTTCGGCGGCGCGGGCGAAATCGGCGGTCTCGGCGAAGATCACCGCCGGCCTCACCAGCTCGACCACATGGCGCAGACGCTCGAAGTCCGTGCTCAGCAATGCGTAGTTCACGCTGACCGAACAGATCGGCACACCCGCCGCCATCGCGCCGAACATCCACACGGCATGGGCCGGCGTGTTGCCCGAAAGGACCAGAATCGAACGGTCGCCCGGAACGCCCCGCGTCTTCAGCCACGCCGCCACCGCCGACACGTTCCGGCGCGCTTCGCCATAGGTCAGCCGGCGCCAGGTCTCGCCGTCGCGCTCCGCGATCCAGGTCTTGTCCGCCTGCGTCTCGCCCAGCCGCCAGAAGCGACGCATCAGGTTCTGGTCATACGGCGCCAGCGGCGCCTTGGCCGAGAGGATCAGCGTCCCGTCGTGGCGCCGCTCGATCTCCAGTCCCACGTCACCAAAGCGGATCGGCCGGCAGGGCGCCTGATGAAAGTCCTCGACTGTATCCAGCACGCTGTCCTCCAAGGCCGTCCGGTTCGCCGGATCTGGCGCTACCCTACCCCTGACGACTGACTTGCAAAACGGGATTTATCGTCCCGATCCACGCGTCCTCACGCGGGCCTGCGATTCAGCTTACACAGGTGCTAGAACGGTCCGGGGCAGGATAGAAACGAGGGTTCGTGGGCCAGATTTCCACACGTGATCTGATTATGGGCAACCCCGTCGCGCGCGCGTTCGCGGTGACGGGCGACGCCTGGACCCAGCTGATCCTGCGCGAGGCTTTCTACGGCGCGCGGCGGTTCTCGCAGTGGCGCGACCGGCTCGGCATGCCGCGCAGCGTCCTGACCGACCGCCTCAACCGTCTGGTGACGGCGGGCCTGTTCGAACAGCGTCCGGCCAAGGATTCACCGACCCGCATGGAATATCGCCTGACCGAGATGGGCCTCGACATGTTCGGGGTCGCGGTCATGCAGGGACAGTGGGAGCGCAAATGGGCGCGCTCGCCGCTGCAGGAACGCTATGCGCTGGCCTTCTACGATCGGCATTCCGGCGAGGTCGTCACCCCCGCCATCTTTGACCATGAGCTCGGCCAGCCCATCGATCCGCACTTCATCCGGGGCGAGGCGGGCGAAGGTCTGGTCCCGATCGCCCCCCCCACCTCGCGCCGCCGCCGGACCCAGCCGGTCGAGACGGACCGCGCCATCATCGACCGCTCGACCGACATCATGGGCGACTACTGGAGCTGGGCCGTGCTGGCCGCCGCCTTCTTCCGCCTGCGCCGGTTCGATGAGTTTCACGAGGCCCTGGGCGTCGCCACCAACATCCTCGCCGACCGCCTGAACCGTATGGTCCTGCACGGCGTGCTGGAAAAGAAGCTCTACCAGACCGCGCCGCCCCGGTTTGAATACCGGCTCACGCAGGCCGGACTCGACCTGTTCCCGATGATCATGGCGATGCATGGCTGGGCCGAGCGCTGGCTGTGCCCGGACGGGCCGCCGCTGAAGCTGATCGACACCCGCACCGGAGAAGCGATCCACCCGGTCGTCTGCGATCTCGCCACTGGCCGTCTGCTGGACCCGCGGGATATCCGCTGGAAGGTCGAGGCGGCGACGCCGGAGGGTTCCGGCGCCGCCTGATCCCGCAGTCGTCTAGAAGCTCTGGCTCAGCGCCAGGCCGAACGACCGCGGCGCCCCGAAGACGCTGAAGCCGACCCCCACATTCTTGATGATGTGGGTCTGATACTCGGTGTCTGTCAGGTTCTTGCCATAGACCGACACCTTCAGGCCCGTCGGCGACTCCCACGAAGCGAAGGCGCTGACCAGTTCATGCGCCAAGGACAGGACTTCGGGATTGTTCGACGGATCGAAATAGAAATCGTCCGTCCACTGGTAGTCAGCGCGCGTCGCCAGGGTGCCGCCGAACACACTCCATTCGCCATCGACATACAGGGTGTACTGGCTGTCCGGCGAGCGCGGCAGGGCGTTGCCGTTGTAGGGCAGGACGGACGCGCCCGAGACGGCGTTGGACGTGAACCGGGCGTCCAGGCTGGTGTAGGAGGCCCCGACGGTCAGGTTGTTGGTCACCGCCAGCGCGGTCTCGATTTCAAAGCCCTCGACCTCGGCCTGTGCATTGGACGTGACCAGCGCCAGACCCAGCAATTCATAGACCTGCAGATCCTGGTATTCGAGCTTGAAGGCCGCCGCATTGAACCGAAGCCGGCCCATCAGCGTCGACTTCACACCGATCTCGTAGTTATCCAGCAATTCGGACGCCAGAGGCATCAGCGCCTGCGCCCCGGACTGGGCCGTCGACGGGAAGGACCCGGCCTTGTACCCCCGGTCATAGCTTGCATAGAGGCGGACGTTGTCGATCGGCTCCACGGCCAGCGCGATCTTCCAGCTGGGTTCGCTGAAGCTCTCGTCGCCCCGCACATTATAGGGCGCGCCGCCCGGCCCGAGCGGGATGCCCGGAGGGGGATTGGCGCCGCCCTCGTTGTCGATCGCGACCTGATGGATCTCGCGATAGTCATAGGTCCAGCGGGCGCCCAGCGTCAGCTCCCAGATGTCGGCGAAGGGGATGTTGGCCTGACCGAAGACCGCGAAGCTGCGGTTCATGGCGTCCTGGACAAAAGTCGTGTCCCCGCCGAACGAGGGCGGAGCGATCGGCAGGGCGGCGCGCACGACGAAGCGCTCCGAACGGTCGATCTCCTCCTGGAAGACATAGGCGCCGGCGACCCAGTTGATCTCCGACTCCGGCTTGGAGACCAGCCGGAACTCCTGGCTGAACTGCTTGGCCTCTTCGTCGGCGCGGTCATCGACGTCCAGCGGGAAGGCCGGGAAGGGCAGGCCGCCCAGATTGTCCCGCCACGAATAGTCGTTGCTGCGGAACGAGGTCAGGGAGACGAAGTCGAAGGCCCCGCCCGAGTATTCGGCCCGGCCGGTCAGCCCGAAATTGGTCCGGTCCTGATAGTTGTCCGGCGACGAGAAGCTCTGGCGGCGGTCCAGCCCGGTCCGCAGGGTGTTGATCAGGGTCACGAAGGCCGGGGCGGTCCCCGACGCCGTGACCGGAATGCGGGCGTGCCCGTCCATGTCGTCTTTCGAGTAGTCGCCGCTGACCAGGAAGCTCCAGTCGCCCGCGTCCTTCAACACCGACAGACGTGCGCCCCAGGACGTGCCGCCCTCCAGACCCTCGCCGGTCGGGACATTCTCGGCATAGCCGTCGTTAGTGGTGTAGCGGGCCGCGAAGCGCAGGGCCGCGGCGTCGCCCAGCTGGCGGTTTACGATCCCTTCCAGCCCGTATTCGTTGAAGCTGCCGATGCGGGCGGTGATGCTGCCCGAGTCCTCGAACACGGGACGGCGGGTGTAGATGTTCAGCGCGCCGCCCGAGGCGTTGCGGCCGTACAGGGTGCCCTGCGGCCCGCGCAGCACTTCGACCCGCTGGATATCGAGGAAGGACAGGGCGCTGGCGCCCGCCCGGCCGATGGACACCTCGTCGATGGAGAAGCCGATCGAGGGGTCGCTCGCCGCCGAGTCGCTCGAGGTCCCGACCCCCCGGATGTAGAGTTGCGGTTCGCCGATATTGAACTGGGTCAGGGTCACGCCCGGCGCCTTGGCGGCAATGTCCTGAATGCCGGTCGCCGCCGTCCGCTCCAGCGTCTCGGCATTGAAGGCGGTGATGGCGATCGGCACGTCCTGCAGGCTCTGCTCGCGCCGCTGGGCCGTGACGATCACATCGTCCAGCGCGGCCGCCTGCGGGTCCTGCGCCTGCTGTGCGAAGGCCGGTGTCGACAAGGCCGCGCCCACGATCAGCGCAGCGACGGACGCAGTTGTAGCGTGTGCAAACTTCATCAGCGTTTCCCTCCCCAGGGCAGCGGCTTCCCGTTGATCGGAAGCTCGACAGGAAGAGTAGCTTGCGCCAACGGACCAAGTTTGCAAGTCTTTTTACGCAAGTATGGAGGAGTCGATGGAACAACGGTCACTGAAAGACCGGGTCATCGTGGTCACCGGGGCGGGACGCGGGCTGGGGCTGGCCTATGCGCTGGACCTCGCGGCCCGGGGCGCGAAGGTGGTCGTGAACACTCGACCGCGCGCCTCCGGCCAACCGGCCTCCGCCGAGGCTGTCGTCGAGCGTATCCGGGCCGCGGGCGGTGAGGCTGTCGCCTGCGCCCTGGCGGTCGAACAGGACGATGCGGGCGACCGTCTCCTGGACGCCGCCCTGACCGCCTTCGGCCGTCTGGACGGGCTGGTGAACAACGCCGGCGCGCCCGAGGCGAAGAGCCTGCACAAACAGACGCTGGCCGAGTTGCGCGCCGCCTTCGACATCAACTTCTTCGGCACCGTCAGCGCCACCCTGCCCCTCTATCGGCACATGCGCGATCAGGGCGCCGGCCGCATCGTCATCACCACCTCGGCAGCGGGTCTGCACGGGGTGCACGGCATGGCCGCCTATTCCTCGTCCAAGGCGGCGCTGATCGGCCTGATGCGGGTCATGGCCCTGGAGGGGATTTCGAAGGACGTGCGCACCAATGCGGTCGCGCCTTACGCCCTTACCGGCATGACCGAAGCCTATGTCACCGACGCCGTCGGCGCAGCCATGCCGCCGGAATACGTCGCTCCGGTCGTCAGTTGGCTGATGACCCAAGACTGCCCGCTGAACGGCGAAACGCTGGTTGCGGGCGCCGGAAAGGTGCGCCGGGCGGTGCGGATCGAAGGGCCGGGCGTGCAGTTCCAGCCGCCGGGCGAAGTGTCCCCCGACGACCTGACCGCAGCCCTTGGGCCGTTGATGTCGCTGGAGGACTGGACCCTGCCGACTGACGGCAACGCCGCCTTCGAAGCCTTCCTGAAAGCCCGCCCGGCGACTGCCGTGCGACTTTCGTGACTTGCACAAACGGACCATTCAGAGCAGATTACTTTTCAAGACCCAAGGAGCCGAACCATGGCCGATGACGCGACCACGGCGCGCCGGATCGAGACCGGCGAACTCACGCCGCTGAACCAACTGAACCCCTACATCCAAGGCCTGTACGAGCCGGTGGCGCGCGAGACGACAGCGCTCGACCTGCCGGTCATCGGCGAGATTCCCAAGGACCTGTACGGCGCCTTCGTGCGCAACGGCCCCAATCCGGCCCAGGCGCCGTCCGGCCTGCACCACTGGTTCGACGGCGACGGCATGGTCCACGCCGTCCATTTCGAGAACGGCAAGGCCGAGTATCGCAACCGCTACGTCGGCACCGACGACTACCGCGCCGAACAGGCCGGGCTGGATATCGGCGCCGGGGGCGTGCTGGCCGCCTCGGCCCGCACACGCCCGGACTCGAAGCGGGGCGACCTCGTCTACAAGGACACGGCCAACACCGATCTGGTGTTCCACAACGGCTCGCTGATGGCCCTGTGGTATATCTCGGGAAAGCCGGTGCGGGTCGATGCGCGCACGCTGGAAACCCTCGGCAACGAGACCTTCAACGGCGCCCTGCCGCGTCACGTCTCCGCCCACGGCAAGGTCGATCCGAAGACAGGCGAGTTCTGCTTCTTCGACTATTCGCTCTACGAGCCGTGGATGACGTTCGGCGTCGTCGACGCCAACAACACCCTGACCAATTTCCAGAAGGTCGAACTGCCCGGACCGCGCCTGCCGCACGACATGGGCCTGACCGAGAACTACATCATCCTGCACGACCTGCCGGTGGTCTTCACGGAGGCCGGACTGCGCAATTCGATGTGGCAGATCAAGGTCGCCGACCAGCCCGCCCGCTTCGGCGTCGTGCCGAAAAACGGGACCGGCGATCAGGTCCGCTGGTTCGAAACCGACACCTGCTACATCTATCACGTCGTCAATGCGTGGGAGGACGGCGACGAGGTCGTCATGACCGCCTGCATGATGACGCCGAACGGCTATCCGCCCAACCCGGCCTATGGTCCCTACGCCTCAATGGTGAACGTGCTGGCGCTCAACGCCGTGCCGGTCGAGTGGCGCATGAACATGGTCACGGGCGTTGTGAAGAAGCGCCGGCTCGACGACCGCATCGGCGAGTTCCCGGTGGTCAATCTCGACTACACCGGCCGAAAGACCGACTGGTCCTACCATGTCGCCATGGGCAGGGAGGAGCTTCAGCGCTTCTCGGGCATCATCAAATACGACCTGCGCACCGGCGCTTCGAAGACGCACGAGTTC
This sequence comes from Brevundimonas sp. AVps31, assembly GCF_058681355.1. Taxonomy (NCBI): domain Bacteria; kingdom Pseudomonadati; phylum Pseudomonadota; class Alphaproteobacteria; order Caulobacterales; family Caulobacteraceae; genus Brevundimonas; species Brevundimonas sp. AVps31. Next base: position 824,230 of record NZ_CM178736.1, read on the forward strand.
GCCGCCGGCGTCGGGGGTTCCGAACCCGCTTTCGCTCCGCGGGTCGGCGCGGTCGACGAGGACGACGGCTATGTCATCGTCTTCACCACCGACGAGGCGACCGGCAAATCGGAGGTGCAGGTTCTGGCCGCCAAGGATGTCGAGGCGGGCCCCATCGCCCGCATCCCCCTGCCCGCCCGCATCCCCGCCGGCTTCCACGGCACTTGGGCGCCGGGCGCACAGATTCGCGCCCAAGCCTCCGCCTGAAGGACTTCCGTATGACCGCCTATATCGTGGACGCCGTCCGCACGCCCCGGGCCAAGGCCCGCCCCGACGGCGGCCTTGCATCGCTGAAGCCGCATGAACTGGTCACGGGCCTGATCGATGCGCTGGACGCCCGTAACAAGGGCGCCGCGCACCGGGTGGACGCCCTGATCCTCGGCGCCGTGGGACAGGTCGGGGCCCAGGGCGCCAATGTGGCGCTGGTGACCAAGATGCACGCCGGACTGCCGGACGAGGCCTATGCCTTCAGCCTGAACAACTACTGCGTCTCGGGCCTGACCGCGATCGGGCAGGCGGCCAATATGATCGCAGCCGGGGATGCGAAAACCGTGCTGGCGGGCGGGGTCGAGATGATGAGCCGCGTCCCCTTCATGGGCGACAGGGCCGACTACTATGAGGACGCCAGCTTCCCGCCGCGCACCCGCTACATCCCGGTGGTCGTCGCCGCCGACCGGCTGGCCGAGGACATCGGCGTCTCGCGTCAGGAGATGGACGAGGCCGCCCTGCGCTCGCAGCAGCGCACCGCAGCCGCCGAGGGTACGGCGCTTGTGAAGTCGCGCATCCCGTTGAACGGACTCGATCGCGAGGAGCCCGCCCGGGCCTCGACCACCGCCGAAAGTCTGGCGGCCATGGACGCCGCCTTCGCGCCGCTGGGCCTGCAATACGCCGAGGCGCTGAACGGCCGGAAGATCGACCACCGCCACACCGTCGCCCACGCCCCGCCCATGTGCGACGGTGCCGGGCTGGCGCTGGTCAGCGCCGTCGCCGACGGCGCGCGAGCGAAGATCGTCGCCTATGCCGAGGCCGGAGGCGATCCCGAGGCCTCCCTGACAGCCGGCTTCACCGCCATGGACCGTGTGCTGGCCAAGGCGGGCCTGACCCTCGCCGACATGGACCGGATCGAATTCATGGAGGCCTTCGCCGTCACCATCGTCAAATTCCTGCGGGAGCGGGATGTAGACGTGGACCGGGTCAATGTCGGCGGCGGCCATATGGCCAAGGGCCACCCGATGGGCGCCACCGGGGCCATCCTGCTGTCCTCCCTGCTGGATGCACTGGACGCCTGCGATGGTCGCTATGGCCTTGTCGTCGCGGCAGGCGCCCAGGGCGTCGGCGCGGCCATGATCGTCGAACGGATCGGCTGATCATGGACGGGGGCGGACCGGATCGTCAGGCCGAACTGATCGCGCGCCACGCCGCGACCTTGGACGCCGCCATCGAGGCCGTGCGGACCCGCAAGGCCTGGAGCCCGTTCAGCGATTCACCCTCGACGAAGATCCACGGCCCCGACAAGCCGGGCGCGGGCAAGGCTGCCTTCGAGGCGCGGCTGGGCACGACCTTCGACCTGAACCAACCCGGCCAGACCGGCGCCACGGTCGGTGAAGAAGTCTCGCCTTTCACGCAACAACCGCTGAACATTCGCTATCCAGTCAGCGACCCCGACGCGCTGGTCGCCGCGGCCATGACCGCCATGGCCCAGTGGCGCGAGACCGATTTCGAGCTTCGCCTCGCCCTCTGCCTCGAGATGGCGCAGCGCCTTTACGAGCGTAATTTCGAGATGGCCCACGCGGTCATGCATGTCGCGGGTCAGAGCTATACCCAGGCCTTCAGCGGCTCGGGGCCCAACGCGCTGGATCGCGGCGTCGAGGCGCTGGCCTATGCCGCCAAGGCCATGCGCGACGTGACGCCCCGCGCCGAATATCACCGCCCCTTCGGCGCCGATCAGGTGGCGCTTGAGAAGACCTACACCCTCGTTCCACGCGGCGTCGGCCTCGTCATCTGCTGCGCCTCCTTCCCGACCTGGAACGCTTGGCCCGCCGTCTTCGCCGACCTCGCCACCGGCAACCCCGTCATCGTCAAGCCGCACCCCATCGCTGTCCTGCCCATGGCTATCGGCGTCGAGGCCTGCCGCCAGGTGCTGGCCGAGTTCGGTTTCGATCCGAACCTCGTCACCCTGGCCGTGGACACGCTCGCCGAGCCGATCGCGGGCCACTTCGTGGATCACCCCGACGTCCGGATCATCGACTTCACCGGCAGCCCTCGCTACGGCGGCCATCTTGAACGCACAGTGACCGGCAAGCTGCTGTTCACCGAGACGGCCGGGGTCAACACGGTCGTCATCGACAGCGTCGCGGACGTGGGCGCCGTCGCCCGCGCCATCGCCCGCTCATCCAGCCTGTTCTCGGCCCAGATGTGCACCAGCCCGCAGGTCGTCTACATCGCGCCTGACCTGTTCGAGGCGATGTCCACGGCCATCGTGGACCAGATCGACGCCCTCGCCGCCGACCCCGTTCAGGCCGCGGGGATCATGGGCGCCATACAGGGGCAGGTCAGCCTCGATGTGGTGGCCGAGGCCCGCCGCGCCGCCGGCGTCACGGAGGGCGCGCGCGTCCTGAGAGAGGCCGCGCCCTACGCCCATCCCGACTTCCCGAACGCCCGGACCCTGACGCCTCTGGTGATCGCCATCGACGGCGCCGGCAGTTCCGACATCTATGCCGAAGAACGCTTCGGCCCGGTGTTGTTCCTCGTCTCCCGCCCCGCCGACGAGGCGGTGATGGAGGCGACCTGGCTGGCGAAGACCAAAGGCTCGATCAGTTCGTACCTCTATTCGACCGACGAAGAATTCATCGACCGGGCGACCCCCGCCTACGAGGCGGCCGGGGCCAATCTTTCGATCAATCTGACCGGCGCGATGTGGATCAATTTCGCGGCCGCCTACAGCGACTATCACGTCACCGGTTTGAACCCGGCGGGCAACGCCTGCCTCGCCGACCTGGCCTTCGTCGCCTCCCGCTTCCGCATCGTCCAAAGACGGCGGCCGATCGCGTGAACACCGATGTCTTCATCGCCGGCGCCGCCATGACCGCCTTCGGCAAACGACCGGACGACAGCGTCAAGTCGCTGACCGCCGAGGCGGTGACTTCCGCCCTGGCCGACGCGGGGGCGACCGTGGCCGACATCGAGGCCGCCTGGTTCTCCAACACCCGCCAGCCCATGCTGGAGGGCCAGAACACGGTGCGCGGCCAGATCGCCCTGCGCCCGCTCGGCCTGACCGGCATCCCGATCGTCAATGTCGAGAACGCCTGCGCCTCCGGCTCCACGGCCCTGCTCCAGGCCATCCACTGGCTCCGCGCCGGGGCGGGCGATATCGCCCTCGTCGTCGGGGCCGAAAAGATGGTCTTCCCGGACCGCCCCGACCGCGTCGCCGCGGCCTTCGCCGGCGGGACCGACATCCACGACCGCGAGGGCGTGCTGGCCTACATCCGCGCCATGGGGGGCGAGGCGCCGGCGGACGGCCGCAGCCTGTTCATGGACCTCTATGCCGCCCAGGCCCGCGCCCACATGGCTCGCTTCGGCTCGAGCCAACTCGACCTCGCCCGACTGGCGGCCAAGAACCACACCGTCGCCGCGCACAATCCGCGCAGCCAGTACCGCACCCCGATGACGACGGAGCAGGTGCTGGCCGACAAGCCCATCGTCTTCCCCTTCACCCGCGCCATGTGCGCCCCGGTCAGCGACGGCGCCGCCGCGGTCGTCGTCTGCTCGCAGAGGGGGTTGCAACGGCTGGGGAGCGAAACCCGCGCCATCCGTATCCGGGGCTGTGCGCTGGTCAGCGCCGGGGCCCGCGACGCGCGCGACTTCGACAACCACATCGGCCGTCGCGCTGCGGCTCAAGCTTACGAACAGGCCGGGATCAGCCCCGCCGACATCGACCTCGCCGAGGTCCACGACGCCACCAGCTATGCCGAGTTGCAGCAGATCGAGAACCTCGGCCTCGCCGAGCCCGGATCGGTCGGCGCGCGCACGGCAGGCGGGGACTTCGCCCTCGGGGGCGCCACGCCCGTAAACCCCTCCGGCGGTCTGGTGGCCAAGGGCCACCCGGTCGGCGCCACGGGCCTGGCCCAGCTGTTCGAACTGACGACCCAGCTGCGCGGCGAGGCCGGTCCGCGTCAGGTCGCCCGCGCCCGTATCGCCGTGGCCGAGAACGGCGGCGGCTTCCTCGGCGTCGAGGAGGCGGCCACCGTGGTCACCGTTCTGGAAGGCTGGGCCGCATGACCCATCCGATCCGCGCCCTCTACGACAACCTGCCCGCCAAGGCTGAACGCCCCGCCCTGTTCGACGGCGCGATCACCCTGACTCACGCCGCACTGATCACCCTGGTCGAGCGCGCCGCCGCCGACCTGACCGCGCGCGGGATCCAGCCGGGCGACCGCATCGGCCTGTGCGCCGCCAACAGCTGGCGGCATGTCGTCGCCTACCTCGCCATCCTGCGCGCCAACGCGGTGTGGATGCCGCTGAACCCACGCAACGGCGCTGCCCTGAACGGCCAGTTCCAGAACCGCGCCGCGCCGGTCCTGACCCTGCACGACGCCGCCTCCGCCGCCTTGATGGGCGCAACCGCCGAGCCGGTCTTGCTGGAAGACTGGCTGGCCGAGCTAGCCGACGCCGCCCCGCCCGCCATCCTCGACGACGCAAGCGCCCCCTTCGCCCTGAAATTCACCGGCGGCTCCACCGGCGTGCCCAAGGGGGTGATCCAGTCCCAAGCCAGCGGTGTGGCCGCCCTGCGCTCGCTTCAGGCCTTCTACGAGTTCACCGCCGATGATGTGAACCTGGCCGTCGCGCCCCTCACCCACGGCTCGTCCCACTACCTCCTGCCGGTGCTGGCGGCGGGGGGCGCCCACGTCCTGCTGGCTGCGCCCGATCGCGCCGCCGTTCTTGATGAGCTCAAGCGACGGATCACCGTCGTCTTCATGCCCCCGACCCTGATCGCCCTGCTGATGGGCGAGGCGGACTTCGGCCCCGAGGCCTTCCCGGCCCTGCGCCACCTGACCTACTCGGCCGCACCGATGTCGCCGGGCCGGATCGCCCAGGCGCTGTGTCGCTTCGGGCCCGTGCTTTCCACGCTCTACGGCCAGACCGAGGCCCCCATGGCCATTACCGGCCAGAGCCCCGCCGACATGGCCGACCCCGAGCTTCGCGCCTCCGTCGGCCGGCCTTTCGCAGGTACGCCCGTCGCCGTCCTGACCCGCGACGGCCGGGTCCTCGCCGACGGCGAGGGGGAGGTGATCGTCGGCGGCGACCTGGCCCGCACCGAATACCTCGACGCCCCCGACCTGACCGCCGCCGCCCGGCACGACGGCTGGCTCAAGACCGGCGACATCGGCCGCCTTGAGCCGGACGGCCGGCTGACCCTGATCGGCCGGTCGAAGGAGCTGATCATCACCGGCGGCTACAATGTCTATCCCGGCGAGGTCGAGGCCGCGCTGAACGCCCATCCGGCGGTGCGCGAGGCCTGCGCCTTCGGCCTGCCTGACGAGGTCTGGGGTGAGCGGCTGGAGGCGGCGGTGGCCGTCGACGCGCGCTTCGTGGACGACGCCGCCATCCGCGCGTTTGTGCGCGAGGCCATCGGACCGGTCCGCACCCCCAAGCGCCTGCACCTCATGCGCGCCCTGCCCCGCAATCCGGTCGGCAAGGTGGTGCGCGGCGAGGTCCGCAGCCTGCTGTATCCCGACGCCCCATCCGATATTCGGCCCGCCGTGGAGGTCCGCCCATGATCGTCATTCCCGAGCACCGGATCCGCGAGATGAAGGCCCGTGGCTGGTGGGGCGACATCACCCTGGACGACCTGTTCCGCAAGCACGTCAAGGCGCACCCCGACACCGAGGCCCTGGTCGATCCGTTCAATGCGCCCGACATCGTCGGCGGCAAGGCCGAGCGCCTGACCTGGCGGCAGACCGCGGATGCGGTGGCCCGGCTGGCGGCGGTGCTGACCGATCACGGCATCGGCAAGGACGACGTTGTGGTGGTCCAGCTGCCCAATATCGCCGAACTCAGCATCGCCTATCTGGCCTGCCTGCGGCTGGGCGTCATCGTCAGTCCCGCCCCGGTCCAGTATCGCGAGCATGAGCTGGGCTACATCATCGAGCGGACCGACGCCGTCGCCGCCCTCACGGCCGACCGCATCGGCAAGCAGAAGCACGGCGAGATGCTGGTGGGACTGAAATCCGCCTGCCCGACCCTGCGCCACGTCTTCGTGCTGGGCGAGACCTGCCCCCCGGGCGGCCTCGACCTCGAGCCCCTGATGGACGGCGTCACACCGGCGCAGCACAAGGCCGCGCTGAAGGCGGAAAAGGCCGCCAGGGTCACCGCCGACGACATCGTCACCATCTGCTGGACCTCCGGCACCGAGTCCCAGCCCAAGGGCGTGCCACGCAGTCACAATGAGTGGATCATCATGGGCCATGGCGTGATCGACGCCGCCGATCTGGCCCCGGGCGCCAGCCTGCTGAACCCGTTCCCGATGGTGAACATGGGCGGCATCTCGACCGCCTTCATCGGCTGGTTGCTGCTGGGCGGCGTGTTGATCCAGCACCATCCGTTCGACCTGCAGGTGCTGCTGAAACAGATGCGCGACGAGAAGATCGACTACACCGTCGCCCCACCCGCCGTGCTCAACCTCCTGCTCCAGAACGAGGCCCTGCTGGAAGGCATCGACTTCAAGCGGTTGAAGTCCATCGGCTCGGGCTCAGCCCCCCTGTCAGAATGGATGGTGCAGACCTTCCACGAGAAATACGGCGTCCAGATCGTCAACTATTTCGGCTCCAACGAGGGCGCCTCCTTCCCCTCCGCCCTCAAGGACCTGCCCGAAGCCGCCGACCGCGCCAGCCTGTTCCCCCGCCTTGGCGAGGGCTTCACGTGGGCCTGCGTCCTGCACGACCGCATCTTCACCCGACTGGTCGACGCCGAGACGGATCAGGAGATCACGACCGCTGGCCATCCCGGCGAGTTGCGGGTCAAGGGCGCGACCATCTTCTCCGGCTACTGGCGCGCGCCCGAGGTCAACGCCCGCGCCTTCGACGAGGATGGCTGGTTCCGCACCGGCGACCTTTTCGAACTGGCGGGGGACAGGCTCCAGTACCTGAAATTCGTCGGGCGACTGAAGGACATCATCATCCGCGGCGGCATGAACATCTCGTCCGAAGAGATCGAGAATCATCTCGTCGCCCACCCGGCCATCGCCGAGGCCGCCGTCGTCGGCGCGCCCGACCCCAATCTGGGCGAGCGCCTCGCGGCCTTCGTCGTCTTCCGTCCCGGCCAGAGCGCGAGCATGGCCGAGATCAACGCCTTCCTGACCGCCGATCGTCACATCGCCGTCTACAAGCAGATCGAACGCCTCGACGTGATCGAGGCTCTTCCCCGTAACCCCGTCGGCAAGATCCTGAAGCGGGATCTGCGCCACAGCGTCGCTATCGAGACCCAATCCGCATGACCTCCCCCTTCGACACCCTGCGCCTGCCCGTTTTCGCGGCGCCCATGTTCCTCATCAGCGGGCCGGAGCTGGTCATCGCCGCCTGCAAGGCCGGCATCGGGGGCGCCTTTCCGACCCCCAACTGCCGCACCGTCGAGGACCTTGATGCGTGGATGGGCACGATCACTGACGCATTGAAGCCGGGCGACGCGCCGTGGATCGCCAATATGATCACCCACTCGACCAACGCCCGCCTGCCCGAGGACCTGCGTCTGATCGCGGAGTACAAACCGCCGGTGGTCATCACCGCCCTCGGGTCGCCCCGGCCGGTCATGGAGACGGTCAAAAGCTACGGCGGCCTGGTCTTCGCCGACGTCGTCTCGATGAAGCTGGCGAAGAAGGCCGCCGAGGCCGGGGTCGACGGTCTGGCCTGCGTCAGCGCCGGCGCCGGCGGCCACACCGGCCACCTGTCGCCTTTCGCCTTCATCCACGCGGTGCGCGACTTCTTCGACGGCTATATCGCCCTCGGCGGCGGCGTCGGAAACGGCGCGGGCGTGGCCGGGGCCGTCGCGGCCGGGGCCGACTTCGTCTACATGGGCACCCGCTTCCTGGCCGCCGAAGAGAGCATGGCCCAGCCGGAGTACAAGCAGATGGTCGTGGACTCCGGTCCCGACGACTTGGTCGTTTCCGCCTCCGTCACCGGCACTCCCGCGTCCTGGCTGCGGGCCAGCCTGATCGCGGCCGGACAGGACCCCGACAACCTCGGCGCCGCCCCGGATCGCAACTACACCTCCGGCGGCTCGACCAAGCGCTGGCGCGACATCTGGGCGGCCGGTCAGGGGCTGGACGCCGTCCGCGCCGTCGAGCCGGTGTCGAAGATCGTGGACCAACTGTCGGGCGAATACGACGCCGCCATCGCGCGCTTCCAGTCGTTGACCGCAGGACGGACCGCACGAGGCGCGGCGGCGTGAACCACAACGTCGTCTCCCCGGTCGATTTCCACCTCGACCCGACTGCGTCCGGCCTCGAACTGCTGCGCCGCTGGGCGCAAAGGGCGGACACGGTCGGCGGCTATCCCCAGCGGCTGGCGGCCCGACCGGTCGAGTTCGAGGAAGGACTGGTGCGCATCGTCTGCGACCTCGATCCCGGACACGCCAACTTCATTGGTCTGGTCCACGGCGGTGTTCTCGCCTCGCTGGTGGATATCGCCGGCGGCAGCGCGGTGATGACCATTCTGGAGCCGGGCCAGAGCCTGCTGACCACCGACCTGTCGATGCGCTTCCTCAACGCGGCCCCGATCGATTGCGCCCGGCTGGAGACCGTCGGACGCATCGTCTACCGCGACGCCCGCAAGGCCGTGGTCGAGGCGACGGTCAGCACCGCCGACGGTCTGGTGATCGCGCAAGGCACGGTCGGGGTGTCGATCCGCGCGGCGCGGTAGCCACCGTTTGAAGCCGTATTCATAGAGGCAGACAAGAGCCACAAGGCGGTGTTTTCGCCGCCGGTTCGCACCCGGGAATGGGGTCGGATTGGGCCGACAGGGTTTCCCCCGCCTTCAGACTCCGATCACCAGACTCACCGTCGTCGTCGTCGATCCGCCGATGTTCAACGTCTGGACGTTGCGCGCCCCCTCGACCTGCATCTCGCCCGCCGTTCCGGTCGTCTGCCTGAAGGCGTCCAGCGCCATCCGCACGCCCGTGGCGCCCACCGGGTGACCACAACCAATCAGGCCGCCCGAGGGATTGATGGGCAGCCTGCCGCCCATCTCGATATCGCCCGCCTCGATCGCCTTCCAGCTCTCGCCCGGCGCCGTCAGGCCCAGATGGTCGATGGCCATGTATTCGGTCATCGAGAAGCAGTCGTGGGTCTCCACCGCGTGGATCTGATCCAGCGACACCCCGGCGCGGGCGCGGGCGTCGTCAATGGCGCGTTTTACCTGCGGGAAGACATAGGGCTGGCCCTCGCTGGCCTTTACCTTGCGGCCATAGTCGATCGGCGCACAGCGGTGGCCCCAGCCTTTGAGGCGCGGCAGGCTCTCCAGCGGAATGCCCCGCTTGCGCGCATACTCGGCTGCCCGTTCCGGCGAGGCCAGGACAATGGCCGAGGCCCCGTCCGTCACCTGTCCGCAGTCGGTCTTGCGGACCCGCCCCTCGATCACCGGATTGGCCTCGTCATCGTTGGCGAAGCTGGCGTCGGTGAATTTGTAGTTCCGGGTCTGGGCGTTCGGATTGCGCTTGGCGTTGGCGAAATTGATCCGGGCGATCCGGCGCAGGTACTGCTCGTCGATGCCGTAGCGGCGGTCGTACTCGTCGGTCAGGTCCGAGAAGGCGCGCGGCCAGGGATAGGTGGCCGACAGATACTCATGCCCGGCCCAGGCGGCCGCGCCCAGATGCTCGGCGGCCGTGACGCCCGAGACATTGCGCATCATCTCCAGACCCAAGACCAGCGAGGTCCCGTAGCGCCCGGACTCGATGTCGGCGGCGGCCGCCAGGATCGCCAGACTGCCCGAGGCGCAGGCCGCCTCGTGCCGCGACGCCGGCATGCCGTCGAAGCGCTCGTCCGCCATGGCGAAGAAGCCGCCCAGCATGCCCTGCCCGGTGAACAGGTCGCCGACGAAATTGCCGACGTGGCCCACGTCGATATCCTCCGGCTCCAGCCCGGTCTGATCCAGCGCGCCGTGCACGGCTTCGGCGAAGCCGTCCCCGATCTCCAGCCCCTCCCGGGCGTAGTTGCGCGCGAAGTCCGACTGCCAGCCGCCGAGGATATAGGTCATCCGTCCCGTTCCTTACGCCGCCGCCTGAGACGCGCGGATGGTTGCACCCTGCGACCAGGTCGCGTGGGTCCCGCTGGACAGCCGTCCCGGCAGGATGATCCGCGCCACCGGCCCGTCGCCGGGTTTTTGCGCATCATAGATCACGCACTCCGACCGGTTCTCGATCATGTCGGTGATGTAGGTGATCAGATAGCCGTCATCCTCTTTGGTCGCGCCCATCCGCGGGGCGAAGCCGGGCTCCGACCCGTAGCGCTCGGGGCCGAATTCCACGGTCCAGCTCTCGCCGGTGTCCATGTCGTGCTTGACCAGGCCGGTGAACAGGAACCAGCCCGCCTTGGACACCGCGCTGTAGGCGTAGCGGTACTTCACCCCGCCGTACTGGTTGTTGATGATGCCGAACTCCAGCACCCGGTCGTCCATCCGCTGCTCGGTCGTCTCGCCGGTCTTCAGATTGAAGCGCCAGCGGTGCAGCTTGGGCTGGAGCATGTTCTGGTCGAGGAAGGTCATGATCCGCTCGTGACCGGGCCAGGCGTCCGGGCTGGTCTGCGGCACCGGATTGTCCTGGAAATAGCCGTCCAGCACGATCTGGTCGCCCTCCTCCCACGCGTTGAGGAAGTGCAGCACATAGGTGGCGTCGGCCTCGAACCAGCGCACGTCGTCGGCATTGCCGTAGCGCGGGATGATGCCGAAGCGGGACTTCATGTCGCCATGGAAGCGCGCGGCATGGATCCCCTTGGGCAGCAGCGCCTCTTCCCAGAACAGCGGGAAGTCATTCAGGATCGAGTAGTTGGTCGTGAACGCCATATCGTGCGGCAGCCGGGCGCCCGGCAGGGGCACGGGGGTGAAATGCTTCAGCCTGTTGTCCGGCCCGACCACGCCGTAATGCATGTGTGGCGCGGCCTTGGAGTAGTTGAAGAACAGCAGGTCGCCGGTCTTCTCGTCCACCTTGGGGTGGGCCGAAATCCCTTCCGGCGGGACCCAGTCGGCGTTCGGCAACTGCTCCATCGTATAGGGGTCGAGGCGATAGCCTTCCCCACACTGGTAGAAGGTCGAAAGGATCGCCCCGGCGTGGATGATGACGTCGGTCGAGGACGAGTCCTTCAGTCCGCCGTGCGCGCCCCAGCCCGGCCGCTGCGACAGCGACGGGTGCTCGGCCAGCCCGGCCCACAGGGCGTGCCCCGCCTCCTGCTCGGCGACGAAGCCCTTGGTGCGGACGAAGCGGTTCCGATAGGCGGCCTTGCCGTCCTTCAGGACCATGGTGTGGATCATGCCGTCCCCGTCGAACGGGTGATACCGCCCGATCGGCTCGTGCACCGGGTTCTCGGTGTTGCGCACATAGACGCCGTCGATGTCTGTCGGGATGGTCCCGATCACCGGCATGTCCTCGGCCGTGAATTCCTCATGCTGCGGCGTCCAGGCGCCGGTCATGTAGGGATGTTCGTTCGGCTTCAGCGTCACCTTGAACGGCGTTAGCGACACCTCGCTGTCAAGCGCCTCGCGCGCGGCGCCGGTCGGTTCGAAACCCATCGAAAACTCCTTGCGGACCCACGATCCGGAAATAGTAGCTTTCGTTAGAATACCATTCTTGCCGCGGAAGGCGAGGGCTTTTAGTATCAAATCGAAAGTGACGCCGGTCAGGCGCGGTCAGGGAGGATTTGAACATGGCGGATCACACGGCTCCAGCACTGGACTTCGACGGCCTTCGCCCGCCCAGCCCCTTTCTGACCCCCGCCCATGACACATGGCGGACCCAGCTGCGCGCCTTTGTGGACACCCAAATCGCGCCCAATCTCAAGGACTGGGATGCGGCTTCCGACTTCCCCGACAGCCTCTATGTCGAGGCCGCCAAGGCCGGCATTCTCGGCATGGGCTTCCGCGAGGATCTGGGCGGCATGGGCGAGGACATCGACCTGTGGGCCCGCATCCTGTTCGCCGAGGAGTTCTTCCGCCTCGGCTCCGGCGTGGTCTTCGCCGACCTCGCCACGCCATGGATCGCCCTGCCGCCCATCATCAACGGCGGCTCGCCCGAGATGCTGGATCGGGTCGCCAGACCCGTGCTGGCCGGCGAGAAGAAGATCGCCTTCGCCGTCACCGAGCCCGGCGGCGGCTCCGACGTCTCGGGCTTCACCACCACCGCCGAGCGCAAGGGCGACGTCTTCGTCGTCAACGGCGGCAAAACCCTGATCTCGGGCGCCCTGAAGGCTGACTTCCTGCTGACTGCCGTCCGCACCGGTGGCCCCGGCATGGGCGGCCTGTCCATGCTGCTGATCGAAACCGACCGCCCGGGGGTCAGCCGCGGCCCGGTCCCCGGCCTGCAGTGGTACAACCGCAACAACGGCTGGCTCCAGTTCGATAATGTCGAGGTCCCCGTCTCGAACCTGATCGGGGTGGAGAACCGCGGCTTCGCCGGGCTGGCCAGCCAGTTCAATATCGAGCGGTTCAGCGGCATCTCCGCCACCCTGGCCATGGCCCGGACCTGTATCGCCGAGGCCATCGCCTTCGCCCGCGAGCGCCAGACTTTCGGAAAGCGGCTGATCGACCATCAGTCGATGCGGCACAAGATCGTGGAAATGATCCAGCGCCTCAAGGCAGCCTACGCCTTCCTCGACATCCTCGTCTGGCGCTTCTCGCGAGGCGAGACGCCGGTCGCCGACCTGGCCCTCCTGAAGGTGCAGGCCACGACGACGCTCGAGCACTGCGCCCGCGAAAGCCTGCAGGTGCTGGGCGGCCGCGCCTACACCGGCGACAACCGTGTCGAGCGCATCTACCGCGAGGCCCGCATCTTCGTCATCGGCGGCGGCTCAGAGGAAATCCTGCGCGACCTCGCCGCCAAACAGATGGGCCTCTAGCGCCCGTCGCGCCGCCACACGATCCCAGCCCTCTCCTTCACGGGAGGGGGCTTTTTTGCGCATCTCGATCCCGACCATAAAAGAAGGCCCCGTCGACGGATCGACGGGGCCCCAAGGCTCAGGAAAACGCAGCTTCGGCCAGAAAACTCAGAAGGTGCGACGCAGGGTGATCCCGTAGGTGCGGGGATCGCCAAGGAAGGCCGAGTAGGAGCCGGCCTGGAAGGTGGCCGGGATCACGCGACGGTAATAGTCCTTGTCGAACAGGTTGCGGGCCCACAGGTCCAGCGACCAGCTCTCGTCAGGTCCACGCAGCGAGAAGCGGGCGTTGGCCACCGAGAACGAAGGCTGGATCCGGTTCGGATCGAAGCCGCCGGTGAAGAACTCGGAGCTGTAGCGATTGTCGATGTAAGCGACGCCGGTAAGCTGGTCGCCGATCGGGAACTCATAGGTCACCGAGCTGACGTTCACCCAATCCGGCGACTGCTCCATCTCGCGACCCGAATAGGTCGAGTTGCCCGCGCTCGTCGGATAGTAGGCGTCGGTGTAGCTGAGGCCGTTGGTCAGGGTCAGGCCCTGGATCGGCCGCCAGGTCACCTCCAGCTCCGCGCCTTCCGAGATCGCTTCCTCCAGACTCCGGACCACGAAGTTGATGCCGGTGTATTCGATCAGCTGGAAGCCCGAGAACGTCTGATGGAAGATCGCGAAATTAGCGGTCAGCGATCGGTCGAAGAACTCGCCCTTCACGCCGAACTCATAGGCGTCGACCGTCTCTTCCTTGAACGCCAGATCGGAGGCGTTCGGCGTGGCCGGGGTGGTGAAGCCGGCGCGGTCGAAATTGTAGCCGCCCGACTTGTAGCCCCGCGAGTACGACAGGTAGCTCGTGAGGGTGGGCAGGATTTCGTACGACACGTTGAAGGTGCCCGTGACCGCATCCTCGCTGCGCGAATCCGAGTCGCCCGCCGGGTTGAAGCGGGTGTCCCAGAAGGCGGCGCAGAAGCGGGTGATGCCTGGCGTGTCACCGGTGGCTAGGGCGCTGTCGCAGGCCGGGTTGAAGTTCTCGCCCCGGAAGTCGATCGACTTCTTGTTGTTGGTGTAGCGCAGGCCGGCGGTGATGCTCAGCTGGTCGGTGACGTTGAAGATGTTGTGGGTGAACACCGACATGTCGCGGCCGTTCTGATTGCCGATCCCGCGAGCGCCGTCGCCCGGGGTGAAGGCCGCCAGCGTCGTCGCCTGGAAGGTCGCCGCACCGCCGTAGATCAGCGGATAGTCCGCCCCCATCCGGTACGCGGAGTCATTCATGACATCCTCGTCCGAATAGTAGGCGCCGACCAGCCAGTCGACGATGCCGTGCGTGCCCTGCAGACGCAGTTCCTGGGTGAAGACGTCAAAGCTCTGGTGCAGGCCGTCAGGCGCGAAGAAGCCCAGATCCGCGCCCGAGTGATCGAAGTCCTGCGAGCGGTAGGCTTCCCAGCTGCGGTAGGCCGTGATCGAGGTCAGGGTGCCGAAGCCGAGGTCCCAGTCGGCTTGCGCCGACAAGCCCCAGTCGACGATGTCTTCCTGGTTCTGGCGATTGCTCGATTTCGAAACCTCGCGATCGAACGGGTCGGTGCTGGTGTAGCCGAAGTCGCCGTGCGTCGCCGCAAGGGTGTTGACCAGGCCGTAGGTCGGACCGGCGATGGCGAGGACGGCCACGCAGCAGTTCTCGTCGCGGTTCGTATAGTCTGCGCTGAACAGCCAGCGCAGGGTCTCGCTGGGCTCATAACGCAGCTTGGCGCGAACGAACTGGCGATCCAGATTGTCCAGCGTCTCGGCGCTGTTGGAGTCCTGATAGAAGCCGTCGCGGGTCTCGGAACTGGCTTCAAGGCGGAAGGCGGCGTTGTCGGACAACGGAATGTTCACCGCCCCGGCCAAGCGCATGTCGGAGTAGTTGCCGTAGGTGCCTTCAAGGCGCCCCTCGACGCCCGTGAAGCTGGGCTCGCGGGTCACGATGTTGATCAGGCCGGACGAGGTGTTGCGACCGAACAGGGTGCCCTGCGGTCCACGCAGGACCTCGATGCGTTGCAGGTCGCCCAGTTCGGACAAGGCCACGCCGGTTCGGGCGCGGGTCACGCCGTCGATGACCACGCCGACCGAGGATTCAAGACCCGGATTGGTCGAGGTCGTGCCGATGCCGCGGATGCGGATCGATGAGTCAGCGCCGCCGCCCGGGGTCTGGAACTGGACGCTGGGCGCCAGCCCGGTCAGTTCGCGGATGTCGGAAACGCCGGAGTTCTGAAGCTGCTCGGCGCCGACCGCCGTAACCGCGATCGGCACATCGATGAGCCGTTGCTCGCGCTTGTTGGCGGTGACGATCACCTCGTCCAACTGCGTCGAGCTGTCCTGCTCCGGCGGTGTTTGCGGCGCTGTCTGGGCGAATACCGGCGTCGCGCCGAGAGAAGCCGCCAGAAGCAATGCGGATACGCTGATCGAACCTCGAATGGTCACGCCCTATCCTCCCATGAGCCCCCGTTTAGCCGAGGTGCTTCCGTGCTAGGTGTAACTTGCGTATTCAGACTGTCAAATAGCTTTTGTAATCAGACCAACATCCGTGCTTGAGTGTGACACGGCCGCAGACGGCCTTCAGCAGGAACGCGACTCCGTTCCGCCGAGGGCCGACCCAAGAGCCAGATAGACCGGAAAACCGGCGTACTAACAGGGAGTTGAGGCGAGCCGATGGAGACATCCGCAAGACGTCACAGCGAACACCGCGGACTGCTTTCGCGGGCCGCGAACAGGCGCGTCGGAGCGATTGCATCCGATGCGACAGACACCTCAAGTCACTTTCACCTTTAGATTGATCGCTTGACCGGACCTCGCCGATGACCAGTACGACGTCCCCAGAAACCACCTCTGCCGGCACGGCTCCCCCGCCGCGGATCTGGCCTCATCCCGGATGGGGATGGTTCGCCGTCGGCGCCCTGATGATCGCCTACACCTCGAGCTTCATCGACCGCCAGATCCTGAGTCTGCTGGTCGAGCCGATCCGGTCGGATCTGGGCATCACCGATACCGAGTTCAGCCTCCTGGCCGGGCTGGCCTTCTCGCTGTTCTACACCTTGATGGGCGTGCCGCTGGCGCGGCTCGCGGATCGCGGCAGTCGACGGTGGATCATCTTCTTCGGCATCACGATCTGGAGCGTGATGACCGTCTGCTGCGGTCTGGCGAACAGCTTCTGGGCCCTGTTCGCCGCGCGAGTGGGGGTCGGCATCGGCGAGGCGGCGCTGTCTCCGGCGGCCTACTCCATGATTTCGGACTACTTCCCGCCCCGCATGCGGGCGCGTGCGCTCGCGGTCTATTCCATGGGGCCTTACATCGGCGCCGGGTTGGCCCTGATGATCGGCGGCGGCGTCATCGACATGATCTCGCGACACGGGACCCTGACCCTGCCGCTGCTCGGCGTCATGGCGCCGTGGCAGCAGACTTTCGTCCTGGTCGGCCTGCCGGGTCTGCTCATCGCCGCCCTGTTCCTGATCGTACGCGAGCCGCCGCGGCACGGGCTGGTGAAGGCCGATCCCAAGGCCGGCGTCCTGAAATTCATGTGGGCGCGCAAGAAGACCTTCTACGCCATGATTATCGGTTTCTCGATCTTCGGCATCGCGGGCATCTCCTACCTCGCCTGGATCCCGGCGGTGTTGATCCGCGGCCATGGCTGGACCGCGTCGCAGGTCGGCTTCACCTATGGCGCGGTCTTGCTGCTGGCGGCGACGCCCGGCGTGCTGGTCGGGGGCTGGCTGAGCGACTTCCTCGCCGCGCGAGGGCGCAAGGACGCGCCGTTGTACGCCGCCATCATCGGTCTGGTGTGCAGTATCCCGTTCGCCATCGCCACACCGCTGTTCAGCGACACCACCCTGACCGTCGCGTCCCTGGCCGGGTTCAGCTTCTTTGCGGGTGTGATGAACAGCCTGCCCGCCACCTCCCTGCAGTCGGTGTCGCCCAACCAGTTCCGGGCACAGGTGACGGCCATCTACTTCCTGATCGGCAACCTCATTTCGCTGGCTGGCGGCCCGACGATCGTGGCGGCGATCAGCGACAGCCTGCTGGGCGGCTCTCAGAAGATCGGCCTGTCGCTGGCCATCGTCAGCGGAGTCTGCATCACCGTGGCCTCGGCCATCCTCATCAAGACCCTGCCCCATTTCCGCGCCAGCGTGGCTGAGGCGGAGGAATGGCAGAGAGACGCCTCATGAGCGGCCTGAAGCTTCCGTGGTTTGATCCGAAGCCGCCCACCGCCGAAGACTGTGTGATCCCGCGGCTGCTGGATCGCTACGCCGCCGAAACTCCGGACAAGGTCTTCATCCGCTACGAGACCGGCGAGACCTGGACCTGGGCGGAGACCCGGACGAAGGCGCTGGAGACCGCCGCCGCCCTTCAGGCGCGCGGGGTCAGCAAGGGCGACATCGTCGCCGCCTGGGCGCCCAACTCGGCGGCGCTGGTGCGGTCGTGGTTCGGCGCCAACTACGCCGGCGCGTCACTGGCCCCGATCAACACCAGTTTCCGCGGCAAGCTGCTGGAGCATGCGATCGGCAAGACGGGCGCAAATCTGCTGATCGTGCATCCCGATTTGGTCGAGCGGCTCGAGGGGCTGTCGCTGGGTTCGGTCGAGAGCCTGATCCTGACCGGCGAACCGAACGGCCCGATCAACCTCGGGGTCGCGGTCGAACCCTCTTCGGCCCTGATCGCCGACATCGCAGGCTACGTCCGGGTCGAGTCCGATCCGTGGGACGTGCCGGTCATCATCTTCACATCCGGCACTACCGGTCCGTCGAAGGCCGTACTGACCTCCTATGTGCAGGAGTGGACCACCGGAAAAGTCACCTACGGCTACATGCACGGTGGCGACCGGATGCTGGTCAACCTGCCGATGTTCCACGTCGGGGGCATAGCCGCCATTACGGCGGCGGTGTCTTGCGGCGGATCGGTCGCGCTGTTCGAGGCCTTCGACACGCGGCGCTTCTGGGACGTGATCCGTGAGACGGAATCGACGGTATGCAGCGGCCTGATTGGCGCCCTCACAGCCTTCCTGATGAAGGAGCCGCCCAGGCCGGACGACCGGGACAATCCCCTGCGAATGGTCACCCTCGCCCCGATCACCGAGGATACGGTCGCGCTCGCCGACCGGTTCGGCTTTGACTACATCTCGGGCTTCAACATGACCGAGGTATCCGGCCCGCTGATCTGCGCGGTGAACGAGACGGTCATGCGATCCTGCGGCCGCGCCCGAGAGGGGATGGAGTGCCGCATCGTCGACGCCTTCGACAATGAGGTTCCGCATGGCGAACCCGGCGAACTGGTCATCCGGGCCGACAATCCCTGGACCCTGAGCCACGGCTATCTGGGCGATCCCGAGGCAACGGCGGAAGCCTGGCGCAACGGCTGGTTCCACACCGGCGACCTGATGCGTCGCGATGATGAAGGCTGTTTCTTCTTCATCGACCGCAAGAAGGACGCGATCCGCCGTCGGGGCGAGAACATGTCGTCGCTCGAAATCGAGATCGAGGTCTGCGGCCATCCCGCCGTCCGCGAGGCGGCGGCCTATGGCGTCGATCTGCCCGGCGGAGAACAGGAGGTCATGGTGACCGTGGCGCCGGTAGCCGGGGCGACCATCGATCCGCGCGAACTGATCGAATATCTGATCCCGCGCATGACCCATTTCATGGTGCCGCGCTATGTCCGGGTGGCGGCGGAACTGCCCAAGACCCCGACCAACAAGATCCAGAAGACGGGCCTGAGGGCCGAAGGGATCACGGCGGACACCTTTGATCGGGAGGCCGCGGGCCTGTCCGTTCGCAGACAGAAGCTATCCACCGCTTGAGTTCCGTTCGGCGAGACCGCTAAGACAAGTCATGGCTTCCCAAGGCGCGCCGAAGACCCGGCTGGTTCCCAAGAGTTCCCTGAACCGGGCGCTGAACGCGCTCGGCGACCGGTGGAGCCTGCTGATCGTTCAGGAGGCCTTCCTCGGCGCCACACGCTTCGAGGAGTTTCATGAGCGACTGGGGGGCGCGCGCAGCACCCTGTCCAGCCGTCTTCAGGCGCTGGAGCGTCACGGCATCCTCGAGAAGCGACCGCACAAGGATGAGGGCGCGCGGATGGCCTACCATCTGACGCCGCGCGGGCTGGACCTGTTCGACAGCATGATCCTGATGTGGGGCTGGGGCGTGCGCTGGGGCGTCGCGGGTCGTCGCGCGCCGACCGTCTTCATTCACGAAACCTGCGGCAAGGCCATGCTGCCAGAGGTTCGCTGCTCGGCCTGCGGCGAACTGCTGACCCTGCGCAGTTGCAGCTTCGTGCCCGGCCCCGGTCAGGGGATGGAGAAGCTGCCGGTCCAGCGCATGCACCGCAAGCGCCAGCCGACGGACACAACGCCTGTTCTGGAACTGGTCGACCTGCTGGGCGATCGCTGGACCGGCCTGGTCGTCAGCGTCCAGTATTTCGGCATTCACCGCTTCGACGAGATGCAGAACATGTTGGGCATCGCGTCCAACATCCTCACCGATCGTCTGCGCACGCTGGAGACTGCGGGCATCTTCGAACGACGGCTCTATGAGATCACACCCCCCCGGTACGAGTACCGGATGACCAAGAAGGGGCTGGATCTCTATCCCCACGCCCTGACCATGCTGGCTTGGGCCGAAACCTGGTTGAGGGACAAGGCCGGACCGCCAGTGCGCATCCGCCACGCGTGCGGCGCGGCCTTGGCCAGCGAGGTGGATTGCAGCTGTTGCAAGGGCCGGTTGAAGATGGGCGACGTGCTGCTGAAGCCCGGCAAGGGCCACACGATCACCTGATCTCCCGCCGTCTCACACGGACGTGAAAGTCTGAGTTTGAAAGCCCCAGCGACTCGCTTGCATTAACAAACTTATCGCCCTAGCTTTTCTCCAACGACAAGCGAGGGAGAGACGCCATGGGCGAAAACATGAAGGTGGTCGAGGCCATGATGGCCGCGTGGAAGAAGCGCGATGTGGAGGGCTTCATCGCCACCCTCTCCGACGACATCGAGTACCATTGGCACCCCACGAAACGGGCCGCTGTGGGCAAGGACAAGATGCGGAAATTCCTGTCCAACTACGAACAGGGCTTCGATCAGCAGGAATGGCGCGTGACCCATTCGGCCGAAAACGGCGAGGTGCTGTTCGTTGAGGGTATGGAGGTCCTCGTGGATCGCGCCACGGGCGTGAAGATGGACAATCCCTTCGTCCAGGTCTTCGAGGTCCGAGACGGCCTGATCCGCCGCATGCGGGACTATTACGACACCTCGCAGGTCCATGCGCCGGCCAAGCCTGAGACCGCGCAGGCGGCCTCGGCGTGAGTTCGCCGATCGAACGCCTGCGGGCGTTGATGGCGGTATCGGGCCGACGCGACAAGGCGGCCTTTCTGGCCGCCTTCGACCCGGCCGTCGAGTACCACTATCACGTCGGCACCCGTCCCCTGATCGGGATCGAATGGGTCGACAAGTTCATCAGCCGCTACTGGGCCAATCATTCCGAAACCGATTGGGTTCTGGAGAACTGGGCCGAGAACGGGAACAAGGTTCTGACCGAAGGCCGCGAGGACTACGTCAACGCCGACGGCGTGAAGGTGTCCCATCCCTATATGGGCATCATCGAGTTCAACGACGCCGGAAAGATCACCGCCTGGCGGGACTATTTCCAGATGAAGGACCCGGCCGCGACGGCCTGATCCGGCATGGAATCCTGAGACTGAGAGAGGCGCACGGCGGATCGTGCGCCTCTCTATCGTTCGAGGGTCAGGCGTTCAGACGCTCCGCCCGAAGCTGTCCGCGGCGCACCTTGCCCGCATCATCGCGCAAGCGTTCGGCGGTGACCTCGACGCTGCGTGGCTGTTTGTAGCGAGAAATCCGCTCGGCCAGGAAGGCGGTCAGCCCGGCCTGATCCAGCGTTCCGTCCGCCGTCTCGACGATGGCATGGACCTTCTGGCCCAGATCCGGGTCCGGCAGGCCGATGACGACGCTGCACTGGACGCCCGGGAAGGCGTCGATGGCCGCCTCGACCTCGGCCGGATAGACGTTGGCTCCGCCGGACAGGATCATGTCCACGCGTCGGTCGGCAAGAAACAGATAGCCGTCAGCATCCAGCCGGCCCATGTCGCCCAAGGTCTCGAACTCGCCCACCGCCTTCGGCTCGGCGCCGAGGTAGCGATAGCTGGTCCCCCGCCCCCGCAGCGGGCGGAAGAAGATCTCCCCCACCTCGTCCACGTCACAGGCCGCACCGTCGGCGCGTAGAACCTGCATCTCATAACCGGGCAGGACACGACCGACCGAGCCGGGCTTTTCCAGCCATTGTCGGCCGTTGATGCCGGTGCCGCCCATGGCCTCGGTGCCGGTGTACAGCTCCCACACCGTCTCGGCGCCGACCCAATCGATCCACGCCTGTTTGAGCCAGGGCGGACAGGGCGCAGCGATGTGCATGACGGCGTCGAGCGAGCCGATGTCGTATCGCGCCTTTGTTTCTTCCGGCAGCGCCCAGATCCGATGCATCATGGTCGGCACCTGGAACAGCCAACGGACCTGGTGTCGCTCGATCAGGCGCAGCGCCTCCTCGGCGTCAAAGCGAGGCATCAGCACGACGTGCAGCCCCCAACCCAGGGCAAAGCAGGTCATGCCGAAGGGCGCGGCGTGATACAGCGGCCCCGGATTCATCAGCACATCGTCGTCGGGCAGCATGCCCAGCAGGGGTTTGTCCGGATCGGCGACGCCCGGCGACATGTCGACGATGACCTTGGGCCGTCCCGTGCTGCCGCCCGAGGCGATCGCCTTCAGGTGCGGGGCGATCTTCTCCGGCAGCGGGCCGTCATCCTGCGCCGCATCGAAGGTGTCGACTTCGGCGACAGCCGGGCAGTCCCCCGCCTTCGACGCGTCATCGGTAATCACGAGTCGGGGCTTGAGCAGGTCAAGGATGCCCGCCAGCTCGACCGCCGGCAGCTTGTGCGACAGGGGGGCGGGCGTCGCGCCCAGCGCCCAGATCGCGAAGGCCAGCTCGAGGAAGGCCGGTGTGTTCGGCAGGGCGATAGCGACGAAGTCGCCCGCCTGCACGCCCAGACCCGCCAGCGTCCGCGCGCGCCGGTTGACCCGCGAGGCCAGCTCGGCCCGGGTCAGGGTCTGGCCTTCGAACGACAGGGCCGGGCGATCCGGATCGCGGGCCGCGTGGATGTCGAGAAGGGCGCCCATACCCCGGGGCGTCATCTCGCCGATCCCGGGGGTGGACATGACGCGGGGAGTGGATGGACGCTTCACACGACCTCCGGAGCGGCCTTCTTCGGCGGCCAGGGAATGAGGGAGCTGGTGCGGGCGATATACTCCGCATAGCCGGGGCGCTGATAGGTCAGCCGCTTCTCATAGGACGGCCCACCGCTGTATTTGACGAACATCAGCAGCAGCAGCAGCGGTCCGGCGATCGACACGATGCCGAGCAGCCCCGTCTCCGCCGCCACGGCCCACAGGCCGAACCAGACGCACAGGTCGCCGAAATAGTTCGGGTGCCGGGTGTAGCGCCACAGTCCGCTCGACAGCACCCTGCCCTCATTGGCCTTGTTGGCCTTGAAGCGAACCAGCTGGAAGTCGGCGGTGCTTTCGAACAGGACGCCGAAGATCACCAGACCGGCGCCGATCCACCCCAGCGTGCCGATAGCGACGGGGGTGGCGGACAGCTGACCCAGCTGGACCGGCAGGCTGACGGCCCACAGGATGGGGGCCTGGAACATGAAGACCAGACGCCAGGAGGCCACCGGGAAGCTCCATCCCTTGGTCTCCTGCGCCCGGCTGAGCATCTTCACATAGCGCCTGTCCGGCCCATGCGAGCGCCAGCGCCACAGGATGTAGAGGCCAAGGCGCAGGCCCCAGACGCAAGCCAGGACCAGCAGCAACTGCATCCGCGCCGGCGCCCCTTCGGCCTGGAAGAAGGTGGTCACGGCCATGAAGGCCAGCCCCAGCGCCCACCAGGCGTCAACGAAGGTCACATCCTTCACCGCGCAGCCGATGGCCCACAGGATGACGAAGGACGCGATACAGATCCCGAGATTGATCCCGAGGATCGTGGCGATCTCCAGAAGTTCAGGCATTGGTTTCCCCCCGAATGTTGCGCCGGACCCTAGCGGCCGGTCGATGGTTCCTTGACGTGGACAGCCTTGGCCATCTGCCGCTCCAGCCCCTTGGGATCGCGCGCCATGGCGGCGCGCATCTCGATGGCGAAGCGATCGGTGTCGATCTCGTCCGTGCCGCGCGTGATGCCGCGCATGGCGGCGCGCGCAATGTCCTCGGGCGCCTCCTTGGCCCCCTTCACATGCGAGGCCATGCGGGTGTCGACCGAGCCGACGATCAGCGACGTGACCGTCGTGCCCTGCCCCGCCAGCTCGGCGCGGATGCAGGTCCCGGCGGCGCGCATGGCGAATTTCGACGGGCTGTAGCCGCCCATGTTCGGGGCCGCGAGGATGCCGCCGACCGACAGGACGTTCAGGATGGCGCCGCCGCCGTTGGTCTTCAGGATCGGGGCGAAGGCGCGCGCCATGGCGACGGGGCCGAAATAGTTGACCTCCATCTCCTCGCGCGCCGCCGACAGGTCGTCCGCGCCGATCAGCAGCTGGTTGTTGAAGGCGCCGGCGTTGTTGATCACCACAGACACGTCGGGGCAGGCGCCGGCGGCGGCCGTGATCTGCTCCGGCTTCGACACATCCAGCGCGACGGCCACGACACGCCCCGGGAACTCATCCTCCAGATGTCCGGCCGAGGCGGGATCGCGGGCGCCGGCGTAAACCTTCGCCGCCCCTTCCTGCATCAGCACCCGAACGAAAGCCTCGCCGATCCCGCGATTGGCGCCGGTGACGATGGCGACACAGCCCTGAACTTCCATGATTTGACCTCAGGCGGCGGTGTAGATGATGTCGTCGGGCTTCTTGGCGCCGCGGCGAAGCTGGGTCGGATCATTGGTGATCGCCCCGCGCGCCCAGGTCTCCGAGATCTCGTGTTCCTCGTTCCACTCCCAGCACATGGTGCGGCGCAGGATCCGCCACTCATTGCCGCGCTTCTCCATCTGGTCGACGCAGCGGGCCAGGGTGCGGGCGTCAAACAGCTCGCCCTTCACCTTCAGCCGCGACGCGGTGAGGATGTAACATTCGGCGGTCGCTGTCGTGGCGCTCTTGAGCTCAATCACCATGTTCATGGCGAGGTGGTTCATCAATCCGGCCTTGGGCAAACGCTCCTTGATGGTGGCGACCCAATCAGACGCCGGACCGTTGAAGGTGCCGCCGTGATCCTCCCAGCCATCCGGCCAGTAAGCCCGCTCCACCAGCGCCTCGTCGGCGCGGTCACATCCGCGCAGGAACAGCAGCAGGGTCTCCTCGATCGCCTTCTTGTCCAGGAGGGCCTGCACCTCGGGGTCGCGTTCGGCCATGTGTCGTTTCCTCGGTTTATCTTTTAGTCTTTGATTGAAAGTGACATGACTTTTGTTAGCGGGCAACTCTCGACGTCAAAGTCGAAACAGGCCCGGCGGCGCTGCGACCACGCGCGGGATCGCGCCCAGCACCATGGCCGCGACGGCGAATTGCTCCGGCTTGGTCCGCACGCCTGGCGGCGCTGTATCGACCAGATCCATCGCGATCTTCAGGCCCGGCAGTCCATCGATCTCGACCTGCCAATGAGGCTTTCCGGCGAAAGCGGGATCGGTCGGGTTCATGATCCAGTTGACCTCGTGGGTAATGCGCCGGACGCCGTCGGCAAGGCCATGCACCCTCCAGGTCGTCGCCGCGACCGTACCTGCGGGTATCATCCCCGCGGCCACCCTCAGGTCCCGGCCTGCCATCCGGAGTTCGTGATCTGACTCATAACCATCAAGCGGCAATCCGATGCGTTGCGCGAGACCTTCGACAGACTGGGCGAACATGCCGTTGAACGTGCGCGCGAGTGGGCCGTCCACCAGATCAACTGAGGCGGGATCGGCTGCAAAACCCAAGGCTCCAAAGACGTATTCCGGGTTAGGAACCGTTGTGCAGTCAATGATTTCCCGGGTCGCGACATTGTGGTGGCTCAGACAAAGCGCCACGGCGTTCGCGGCGATCCGCTCGGCAACCCAGCCCGGGTTCACCCCGGTTCCAGACAAGGTCGCCCCGCCTTTTACCGCGCTCTCCGCAAGCCTGGCGGCATAGTCGGGGCCCAGCGCGCGGGGCTCGAAGTAGTTGTTGATCGAGATAACGTTCTTGCCGGACTCCAGCAGTCGACAGACGTCGATATCGTGACCGTCGTAGGGGTCGGACAGCATGGGGCAATGCAGCACGACATCCGCCTCCAGTTCGAGAATGTCCTCAAGGGTTCCGGTCGCGATTACGCCGGTGGGGTCGCGCCGTGCGATGTCACCCGCATCCTTGCCGACCTTGGCCGCTCCGTAGGCGAACAGGCCGACCAGTTCGAAGCGCGGATCATCCAGCACCGCCCGCAGACACGTCTTGCCCATCGAGCCCGTCGCCCATTGGATTACCCGGATCGGTCTGCTCATTCGAGGCGACGCCTTGTAACTTTCGATTCCGAACCGTTACGCCATTAGTCCATAAACGCAAGCCGGTTGCCAAGCCGCTTTGGTCGTTTAGTATGTTTACGAAAGCGACAATCTGCGCGCTTGGGAGGATGTCCGATGGCTGAACCGCCTTTCCTGCAAGCCCTTATGAAATCGGTGAATTTCTACGGCCGGTTTGCGCCGTCCTTCACACGGGTGGGCTACATCGCCCGCGGGCTTCCGTTCCGCCCGGTGCGGGCCGACTATTCCGACCAGACCTGGCTGGTGACC
Source organism: Brevundimonas sp. AVps31 (assembly GCF_058681355.1). Taxonomy (NCBI): domain Bacteria; kingdom Pseudomonadati; phylum Pseudomonadota; class Alphaproteobacteria; order Caulobacterales; family Caulobacteraceae; genus Brevundimonas; species Brevundimonas sp. AVps31. The sequence continues at coordinate 850,186 of NZ_CM178736.1, forward strand.
GGCGCGACCGGAGGGCTGGGTCGTGCGGCGACGCTGCGCGCGGTGAAGAAGGGCGCCACCGTCCATGCGGTCGGCCGCAACGTCGCGGCCCTGGAGTCGCTTCAGGCCGCCGCGGAGAAGCTGCCGGGCCAGGTCGTTCCCGTGATCTGCGACCTGGCGTCGATGCGCGCGGTCTCCGACCTGACCCGGCGTCCCGAAATCGCGAGCCAGACCTTCGATGTTGTGGTCAACAATGTCGGCCTGCTGATGCGGTCCTACACGGCGACAGCGGAGGGACTGGAAACCTCCTATGCGACCAATCTGCTGGGCCATTACATCCTGACGGAACAGATGCATTCCGAGGGGCTGCTGGCGCGGGGCGCGGCGATCATCAATGTGGTGTCGGGCGGGCTGTATAATCTGCCGCTGACCAAATCGATGCTGAATATCCCCGAGGAGAAGTTCAACGGGTTCGCCGCCTATGCCGCGCACAAAAGGGCGCAGGTGGCGCTGGCGGAGCACTGGCGGGCGACGTTCGCGGACATCGGCGCGCGGACCTATGCGGTGCACCCCGGGTGGGCGGATACGGCGGGGGTGAAGACCTCGCTGCCGAAATTCCGCAAGGTGCTGGCGCCGATCCTGCGCAATGACGACGAGGGCGCGGACACGATCGACTGGCTGGCTGCGACGCGGCCGACGGAGGTGGTCGACGAGATCTGGTTCGATCGCAAGCCGCGGACGGCCCACGCCTATCCGCACACGCGCAATCCGAGGACGCAGATCGCTGACGTGGTCGCCTTCCTGGAGCGGGATCGGCAGGCGCTGGTCGGCTGACCGGTGGACCCGGCGCCGCCGAGGCCCCATGCTCGGCGGCGATGGTCGAATCGTCCCCTTTCGAAGCTTATGAGTTCTTCGCCGGCGGCGGGATGCTGCGCGCCGGGCTGGGCGACGACTGGACCTGCACCTTCGCCAACGACATCGACCCGCAGAAGGCCGCCTTCTATCGCGCCAACTGGGGCGGGGAGGAGCTGGCGGTCGGCGACATCGGCGAGGTCGCGACCGCCGATCTGCCCGGGCAGGCCGATCTGATGTGGGGCTCCTTCCCTTGCCAGGACCTGTCGCTGGCGGGGAACGGCGCCGGACTGGGCGGAGCCCGGTCGGGGATGTTCCATACCTTCTGGGATCTGGCGAGAGGGCTGGGCCGAGAGGGGCGCGGGCCGAAGATCGTGGCCATCGAGAATGTTTGCGGCGCGCTGACGTCGCGGGGCGGGCGGGATTTCGAGATCCTGTGCCGGACGTGGGACGAGGCGGGGTACGCCTTCGGGGCGCTGGTCATCAATGCCGACCGGTTCGTGCCGCAGTCGCGGCCGCGGCTGTTCGTGGTCGGGGTGCGGGGCGACGTTCGCATCGACCCGGCGCTGGTGGCGGACGGGCCGGAGGCGCCGTTCCATCCGGCCAATCTGCGGCGGGCGGCGGCGCGGCTGCCCGAGGAGTTGCGCCGTCGGATGCTGTGGTGGCGCCTGCCCGAGCCGGTCGAGCCGGTCGCCGATCTGGCGGCGGTGACGGAGGCGGACGGGCCGCATCTGGACTGGCATTCTCAGGCCCAGACGGCGCGGCTGCTGAGCCTGATGTCCCCGGTCAACCGGGCCAAGGTCGAGGCGGCGAAGGCCGGGGGCGGACGGCAGGTCGGGGCGCTGTACCGGCGGACCCGGCGGGACGCCGAGGGCCGCAAGCTGCAGCGGGCCGAGGTGCGGTTCGATATGGCGGGCTGCCTGCGGACGCCGGGTGGCGGGTCGAGCCGGCAGACGCTGGTGGTGGTCGAGGCCGGGCGGGTCCAGTCGCGGCTGATGACGGCCCGGGAGACCGCGCGGTTGATGGGGCTGGCCGACGATTATCGCCTTCCGGGCTCCTACAGCGCGGCGTGCAAGCTGACCGGCGACGGGGTGGCGGCGCCGGTGGTCCGCCATCTGGCGCGGTGGCTGTTCGAGCCGCTGGCGGGCGGCGGCGAGGCGGCGCGAAAGGCCGCATGAAACACTGTTAATTGCCCTCTTGCCAACCGCGAGAAGCGGCGCATCAATGCGGCCAAACAGATCGGGGAGATCATCATGAAATTCGTATTCATCGGACTGGCCGTCCTCGCGGTGGGAACGCCGGTTCTGGCCGAGTCCTGGAACTCCTATTCCCGCACCGACAGCACGCTTTACATGGCCGACGTCGACAGCATCACGCAGGCGGACGGCGTCACGTCGATGAAGTCGGCGACCGTGCCGAAGACCGGCGCGGCGGGCGACTACAGCCACACCGTCGAGACCTACCAGTTCCAGTGCGGCGCCAAGAAGTGGCGGACCGCCGGCCTGGTCGAATACGGCCCGGACGGCACGGAGACGGGCAACTATCCCGAGGTCGACGCCGCCTGGGAGTCGCTGCGCCCGAACACCAATCCGGAACAGCTGCTGGGCATGGCCTGCGACGGGACGCGGGCCGCCCCGCCCGTGTGGCCGTCGGTGAAGGCCTATGTGGACGCCGGGCGGCCGTAACCGCCCGGTTTCCTGACGTCAGGCGTCGACGGCGGCGTCCAGCGCGTTTTCCTGGATGAACTCGCGGCGCGGCTCGACGACATCGCCCATCAGCTTGGCGAAGAGGTCGGAGGCGTCCTCCTCATGCTCGACGTTGACCTGCAGCAGGGTGCGGGCGTTGACGTCGAGCGTCGTCTCCCACAGCTGCTCGGGGTTCATCTCGCCCAGACCCTTGTAGCGCTGGATGGCGATGCCCTTCTTGCCGGCGTCGAGGACGGCTTCGAGAAGGTCCAGCGGACCGCGCACGGTGACCGACTTCTCCTTGCGACGGAAGACGGCGGGCTTGTCGAACAGGCCGTCGAAGGCGGCGGCGCGTTCGGCCAGACGGCGGGCGTCCTGCGAGCGGATCAGGGCCTCTTCCAGCACGACGCGTTCGGTGACGGCGCGGCGCACGCGCTCAAAGGCCACGGCGCCCTGGGCGCCCGGACCGCCGGTCCAGGCCCCGTCGCCTTCCTCGGCGTAGAGGTTCAGCCGGCCGGCGGCCTTGACCGGATCCCCGCCCTCTTCCGCGAACAGACCGGCCAGGGCCGACTGTTCGATGGCGAAGCCCGGCGCGCGCTGCGACAGGCGATCGACGCCGGCCTTGAAGGCCTTGGCTTCGCGGACCAGCGCCTGCAGGTCGAGACCGGTGCGGCGCTCGCCCGACGGCAGGTCCAGCTCGGCCTCGGATGAGCCCTCCTCGATGAGGTAGGAATCCATCTCGGCCTGGTCCTTGAGGTAGCGCGACTGCTTGCCCTTGGAGACTTTGTAGAGCGGCGGCTGGGCGATGTAGACGTGGCCGCGCGTGATCAGCTCCGGCATCTGACGATAGAAGAAGGTCAGCAGCAGGGTGCGGATGTGGGCGCCGTCGACGTCGGCGTCGGCCATGAGGATGATCTTGTGGTAGCGCAGCTTGTCGGCGTTGAAGTCGTCGCGGCCGATGCCGGTGCCCAGCGCCAGGATCAGGGTCCCGATCAGCTCGGACGACAGCATGCGGTCGAACCGGGCGCGTTCCACGTTCAGGATCTTGCCGCGCAGGGGCAGGACGGCCTGATTTTCGCGGTTGCGCGCCTGTTTGGCCGAGCCGCCGGCGGAGTCGCCCTCGACGATGAACAGTTCGGACTTGGCCGGGTCGCGTTCCTGACAGTCGGCCAGCTTGCCGGGCAGGGACGAGATCTCCATCGCCGTCTTGCGGCGGGTCAGGTCGCGCGCCTTGCGGGCGGCCTCACGGGCGGCGGCGGCCTCGATGATCTTGGCGACGACGGCCTTGGCCTCGACCGGGTGTTCCTCGAACCAGGTCGACAGACCTTCGGAGCACAACCCTTCCACGGCCGGACGCACTTCGGACGAGACCAGCTTGTCCTTGGTCTGGGAGCTGAATTTGGGGTCCGGCACCTTGACCGAGAGGACGCAGGTCAGGCCTTCGCGGGCGTCCTCGCCCGAGACGGAAACCTTCTCCTTCTTGGCGGCCCCGGCGGCCTCGATATAGCCGCCCATGACGCGGGTCAGGCTGGCGCGGAAGGCCGACAGGTGGGTGCCTCCATCCCGCTGGGGGATGTTGTTGGTGAAGCACAGCATGGTCTCGTGGTAGCTGTCGTTCCACCACAGGGCGAGATCGATCTCGATCCCCTCCTTCTTGCCGCGGATGACGATGACGTCCTTGAGGATGGGCGTCTTGGACTTGTCCAGGTGACGCACGAAGGCCTCGACCCCGCCCTCGTAGTGCAGGATTTCCTCGAACGGCTCGACCCCGCGGTCGTCGCGCAGCTTGATGACCACGCCCGAGTTCAGGAAGGCCAGCTCGCGCAGGCGATGCTCGAGCGTCTTCAGGTCGAAGTCGATGTGGGAGAAGGTGGTGACCGACGGATAGAAGGTGACCTCGGTGCCGGACAGGGGCTGGCCGGCCCTGTCGCCGGTTTCACGGATCGGGGCGTCGCCGGTGACGACCAGGCTTTCGACCGTGTCGCCGCGCTCGAACTTCATCTCGTGGCGTTTGCCGTTGCGATAGATCTTCAGCTTGAGCCAGTCCGACAGGGCGTTGACGACCGAGACGCCGACGCCGTGCAGGCCGCCGGACACCTTGTAGGAATTCTGGTCGAACTTACCGCCGGCGTGCAGCTGGGTCATGATGACCTCGGCGGCGGAGACGCCCTCCTCGCCGTGGATGTCGGTGGGGATGCCGCGCCCGTTGTCGGTCACGGTCACCGAGCCGTCGGCGTTGAGGATGACCTGCACCAGGTCGGCGTGACCGGCCAGGGCCTCGTCGATGGCGTTGTCGACCACCTCATAGACCATGTGGTGCAGGCCCGAGCCGTCATCCGTGTCGCCGATATACATGCCGGGGCGCTTGCGGACGGCATCCAGGCCCTTGAGGACCTTGATGGAATCCGCGCCGTAGGCGGCCTCTTCGGCGGTGTCTTCGTTGCGCGCGGTCGGGGTTTGATCGGTCATCAAATCGGTCGGTGAAACGGCCCTGTGGAGGGCCCGGAAAACGGCGCGAATCTGACCCGCGCCGGGAGGTCCAGAATATAGGAATTATGACGGGAATTGCGAGCTTTCAGGGGCGATGACCGTGGGCGGAGTCAGGGGGTGTCGGCGGCGTCGAAGTCCGCTTCCAGATCCTCGAGGAGGAAGAGGATCGGAGAGACGAGGAAGTCCCGCATCGGGAAGGCTCCGCCGTCCTGGATCATGCCCTGAAAACAGGCCTCGCGAGCACTGAGAGGCTCGAGTTCGCCACGGACGATGCCCTCGAGACGCAGGCGCTGGACCGCCATGAGCAGGGCGTTGCGGCGACGGCGACGGGAGGGTTGGCGCGGGGACATGGGTGGGGCTCCGGGGCGTGGGTCGGGAAGGGCTTTGATGCGGGCATGACTGTGCGCCGCGCTCTTTCGAGGCGGGGATGGGAAGGGTGCGGGACGCCGGGCCTCGCCCGGTGTGGTTATAGGTTTACCGTTTCGACGAGATCGACGTCCCGCGTGGTCGTTGGACGCGCGCCCTCCGGCTGGCGGCCCTCCTGTTGGAGCCTTGCCGGATCATCCGCCGACGCCGTTGCCGACGACCGACGCGGGGCGGACGTAACGATCAATCGTCATCGGCCCGCTCCACAGGCAGCGCGGCGAGCAAGCGGGCAGGATCCATCCCTGCCCGACGAGGACCCCTGCACTCTCCATCGCGCAGGCTTCATCGCTCAACCACAGCCCGCCGTCGTCGAGAAGCGTGGATCCGACGCCCTCCCCATCGACGGGATGGGTTGAGTGTGCGCGCGGCGCGTCCTCAGGCGGGAAGATGACGCTGGGGGACTTTTATTGGGGCGTGGGGTCAGGGGGTTAGCTGGTCGGGATGTGCGGGTTCGGGATGAACTCCCGCGTATTTTTGGAGGACGGACACCGTTTGGGCTGTGGAGAAAGGCCCGCTTGTCATCCCGGCCGAAGCGAAGCGGAGAGCCGGGACGCGATGGCGGTCAAGATGATCCACGCCCGGACAGCCCGTCAGGGCTGAGCCGGGCGACAGCCGGACGTGAACTCAACCCTGCTCCCGGACAAGCGCTGCGCGCTTTCCGGGAGGGCGTCGAAGAGTGCGCCGCGCGTCCCGGCTCTCCGCTTCGCTTCGGCCGGGATGACAAGGGCTGCGGCTGACGCCGAATGCCGTCGATCGACCCTCACCCTTTGGCTGCTTCGCGCCGCCCTCCGGATCGCCCGAGGACGACGGCTGCGCCGCCGTTCGCTCAAGCCCTCTCCCATCGGGAGGGGAGGCGCCTTTCCGGCTTCGACGGAGCCGCCCTCTCCTGATCGGCGAAGGCGCCGATCTGTCCTCTCCATCGCCTTGAAGGGGCGATGGAGAGGTGAACGGTGATGGCGCTCAGGACCGGGACACGGCTCAGTCGAAGCCGCCGTCGGCCACGCGCACGAACTGCGCCCTGCCCTGCAGCGGCGCGAACAGGTCGGCTTCGGTGCCGGTCATGAAGGCCTGCAGACCCAGCGCCTCGATCTCGTCGAACAGGGCCGCGCGGCGGGCCGTGTCGAGGTGGGCGGGGGCCTCGTCGAGGAGCAGGATGGGCGCGGCGGCCTGGCCCGACAGGCGGGTGATCTGGGCCAGGATCAGGTTGAGGACCAGGGCCTTCTGCTCGCCCGAGGACCCCTCGGCGGCGGGGCGGTTCTTCTCGCGGTGCAGGGCGGTCAGGTCCGAGCGGTGCGGGCCGTACAGGGAGCGTCCGGCGGCGGCGTCACGCGGGCGGGAGCGGACCATCCCCTCGCGGATCGCGGCGGCGATGGCGTCGGCGTCAGCGCCCGAGGCGGCCATGACTTCCGCCTCGCCGGTCAGGCCCAGGTCGGCCTGCGGGAAGGGGCGGTCGTCGCGGGCGTCGATGGCGGCCTGAAGGGTGGTCAGGGCCGCGGCGCGCGCCATGGCGGCGGCGGCCCCGGCCTCGCCCAGCCGGATCTCCAGGGCGTCGAGCCACAGCGGGTCGGCGGCCCGGCCCTCCGCCCCGTCGGTGAGCAGGCGCAGGCGCTCGCGCAGGGCCTTTTCATAGGCGGAGACGGCGGCGGCGTGGTCGGGCCGATCGGCGAAGACCAGCCGGTCGAAGAATTTCAGCCGGGCGGCGCGGGCGTCGGAGAACAGCCGGTCCTGCTCGGGCGTGGCCCAGACGGGCCGCAGAAAATCCAGCAGCCGGCCGGGCTGGGCGGTCTCGCCGTCGATGCGGACGATGCGGCGGGCGGCGCCCGCGGTCTGGACGCCGGTGCCGAGCTTCGTTTCGCCGTCCGCATCGGTCAGGATCGCCGCCACCGCCCAAGCCCGGCCCGTCGCCTCGCCGGGTTCGCGGCGGCCCATCTCGGGCGCGGTGGCGCCCCGGAGCCCGCGGCCGGGGGTGAAGAGGCTGAGCGCCTCAAGCAGATTGGTCTTGCCCGCGCCGTTCGGCCCGTGAAGCACCACCGCCCCCGCCGCGATGGGCAGGGTCGCGCTCGCATAGGAGCGGAAGTCGGTGAGGGTGAGGGCGGTGATCAAGGGGTGATGGGTGATGGGTGATTGGTGATTGGCGGCCAGTGCATCGTCGCTTTTGCCCGAACGGGCTCGCTCGCGATCCAGCAATCACCAATCACCAACCACCCATCACCTGAAATCACACCCGCAACGGCATCAGCACATACTGGACGCCCGGATCGCCCGGATCGAGGACGAGGGTCGGGCTGGCCGGGTCGGCGAATTTGAAGTGGGCGGTTTCGCCGGTGATCTGGCCGGCGACGTCGAGCAGGTAGCGGGCGTTGAAGCCGATCTCGAAGGGCTCTTCCGAATAGCCGATCTCGACCTCCTCGACGCCCTGGCCGGCTTCCATGTTGCGGACGGTCAGGGTGACGCGGTCCAGCTCGAAGGCCAGTTTCACCGAGCGGCTCTTCTCGGCCGAGATGGTGGCGACGCGGTCGACGGCCTTGGAGAAGAGGGCGTTGTCGATGTCGGCCTGCTTGTCATTGCCCTTGGGGATGACACGCATGTAGTCGGGGAAGGCGCCGTCGATGACCTTGGAGGTCAGGGAGGCCTCGCCGAACTCGAAGCGGATCTTCTGCGGGCTGACCTGGACCTGGACGGCGCCGACGCCGTCATCCAGCAGGCGACGGACCTGATCGATGGTCTTGCGCGGGACGATGACGCCCGGACCGCCGGCGGCGCCCTCGGGGGCGGGGGTCTCGGCGAGGGCCAGACGGTGACCGTCGGTGGCCACGGCGCGCAGCAGGGGAATGCCGCCCTCGGCCACCGTGTGCAGATACAGGCCGTTCAGATAGTAGCGCGTCTCCTCGGTGGAGACCGCGAACCGGGTCTTGTCGATCAGACGGGCCAAGTCTTCCTTGGGCAGGCTGTAGCGGGCGCCCGAGGTGTCGGTCGACATGACCGGGAAGTCGCCGGCCGGCAGGACCGGCAGGTTGAACTTCGACCGGCCGGCCTGGACCAGCAGGCGGGGGTCGTCGCCCGAATAGGACAGGGAGACCTCGGCGCCGTCCGGCAGCTTGCGGATGATCTCGTAAAGGGTGTGGGCCGGGGCGGTGATCTGGCCCTCGACGTTCACCACGGCCTCGGCCTCGTCGACCATCTCCATGTCGAGGTCGGTGGCGGCGAAGCTGAGCTTGTCACGACCCGCCGACAGCAGGACGTTGGACAGGATCGGAATGGTGTTGCGACGCTCGACGACGCTCTGGACGTGGCCGAGGGCCTTCAGAAGCGCGGATCGTTCGATGGTCAGTTGCATGTCGTCTCGCCCCGCAGCGACTCACCGAGAGTCGCCGGTAATCTATGGGGAATGGACACTAGCGGATTGGCTGGATGGAGCAACACAGGCCGGCGTCCGGGCGGAAAGTGATTGGTGGATAGTGGTCAGTGGATGGCCGGGATAACCGCCGGCGCCGGCCACAGGGACCCACCACTCACTCTTCACCAATCACGCGGCGAAGCCACCTCAGCCGCGCAGCTTGCGCGTCAGGGCCTCGACGTCGCGGGCGATCTGTTCGTCCTGGGCGATCAGCTCCTCGATCTTGCGGACGCCGTGCAGGACCGTGGTGTGGTCGCGCCCGCCGAAGCGGCGGCCGATGTCCGGGTAGGAGCGGGTCGTGTGCTGCTTGCACAGATACATGGCGATCTGGCGCGGGCGGGCGACCGCACGGGTGCGGCGCTCGGACAGCAGGTCGGCCTGTTTCAGGGTGAAGTGGTCGGCGACGGTCTTCTGGATCTCGTCGACGGTGATGCGGCGCTCGGGCCCGCCGCGCAGGGCCGAGCCGAGCAGGGCCTGGGTCTCGTCGAGGCCGAGGGTGGACAGGCGGGCGCCAGCGACGGCGGCCAGGGTGTTCACGGCGCCCTCGAGCTCGCGCATCGAGCCGGGGGTGCGGTCCACCAGATGCTCCAGCACATCGGCGCGGACCTCGCCCGAGACGACGCCCAGCTTGGCCAGGGCCTCGATGCGGTTGCGGGCCACGGCCAGCTTCAGCGAGCGATCGGCGGGCTCGACCGGGCAGGTCAGGCCGGAGGCGAGGTGGCTGCGCAGGCGCGGCTCGACCTCGGTAAGGGCCATCGGCGGCTTGTCGGCCGACAGGATGATCTTCTTGCCGTCCTCGATCAGGGCGGTGAGGGTGGACAGCAGCTCTTCCTGGGTCGAGGCCTTGCCGCCGACGAACTGGACGTCGTCGATCAGCAGCATGTCGGCGCTGCGCAGGCTGTCCTTGAAGGCGGCGGTCGAGCGGTCCTGCATGGCGCGCACGAAGGTCGAGAGGAAGCGTTCGGCGGTCAGATAGACCACCTTGGCGTCCGGCCGCAGGCGCTGGGCCTCCCAGGCGATGGCGTTGAGCAGGTGGGTCTTGCCGTAGCCGTAGGGGCCGCAGAAGAAGATCGGGTTGAAATGGCCGTCGGCCCAGGCGGCGGCCTGGCGGGCGATGGCCAGGGCGAAGGCGTTGCCCTGCCCTTCCACGAAGCTGTCGAAGGTCAGGCGGTCCTGCAGACCGGCGGCGCGCACGGCGCGGGCGCCGTCGGCGACCGGGGGCACCGTGGCGATCGGCATGGACGCGTGGGGCAGGGCGACGACATTGCCGCCCGAGAGGGGCGCGGCGGCGCGGCCGGCGGCGACCTGGGAGGCGGGGGCGACCGAGCCCATCTCGGCGCGGCAGCGGACGTCCAGATGGCGGGCTTGGGCGTCGAGCCCCAGCCACAGCTCGTTCATGCGGCGCAGCGCGTTCTTGCGGACCCAGTCCCGGGCATAGGCGGTCGGCGTCACCAGGATCAGCTGACCGGCGCCGTCCACGCGCACGGCCGACGGCGCGATATAGGAGCTGAACGCCCCCTCGCCGATCTCACCGCGCAGCCGTCCCGCCGCTTCGGTCCAGATATGATCCGGATCCGTCATCCCCGCCATTCTCGCGCTCCCCATCATCGAACAGACACCCGCCGCAAAATCCATCACGCGACGCCCTTCTGAACCGACCGATCACAGGGACGACTTCTCCGGCCCGGTGCAGCGTCGCCGCCGCCCGGATGGGGTCGTTCTCTCAATCAGACGGCTCACGCCGGTGCAGAACAGGGTTCCGCGCCGTCTTCATCCGTGTGGGGATGGAAGTGCGTCAGCCCCTTGAACTTACGCCCGGCGAAGGGTGGGTCAACGCTGATTCGCGACTCAATTTGCAGTTAAAATTGTTGACTCCGGCAAGTGTCGCCGCCGCCTTGGGAAATCCAGATTTCGCCACAGACGCGAGCGCCAATTCGCGTGACAACGGTTACCCGCGCACGTGCAAACGGCGAGGGAGCTTGCGCGCCCTCGCCGTTGAAATCACTCGTATTTACCATGACAGGCCTGTGAAAGGCCGTCCGGCGCCCGAAAAATCAGGCGGCCGACATCTTCTTCAGCTGGGCGGCCAGGCGGGACACCTTGCGCGAGCCCGTGTTCTTGTGAACCACGCCCTTGGTGACGGCGCGCATCAGCTCGGATTGAGCCTCGACGAACGCGGTCTTGGCGGCGCCGGCGTCACCGCCGGTGACCGCTTCCTGGAACTTGCGCAGGAAGGTGCGGACGCGCGTGCGACGCGCCTTGTTCACTTCGGTGCGGGCCGCGATCTTGCGGATCGCTTTCTTGGCGCCGGGATTGTTGGCCATCAGTCAAACCTTCGAACGGAAAACGCGCGGAACCCAGGTCCACAGCGTGCGGAAATCTCAAGAGCGGGCGGCTATAGCGGAAAGGGTGGAGGGGGGCAAGATGAGTCTGACCCGGTTTGCGCGCCTGTTCATCCTCGCCTCCAGCGCTGCAGATGTTCAAGCACATCCGCCACGATCTGGTCGCGGGTGAAGCCCGTGACGTCGCGGGGGCGGCCGACATCATCGGAACGGGCGGCGAGGCGCCATTCCATCGGGCGGCGGGCCTCCGGAGCATCGAGCGCGCTCAGAACCGGGCGGGCGCGGCGGACAGCGACCAGACGATAGTGGAAGGCGCGGCCCTCCGCGACGTCCACCGACAGGGACGCGCCGTCCTCGTCCCGGGACACCTCCGCGGCCAGTCCCTCGGCCAGCAGGCCGTCGCGGACGCTCTCCAGCGCCGGGAGGGCGTTGCGGTCGATCTGGCGATCGATCTCCTTTCGGTTGGCGGGAGAGAAGATCCGCTTGAGCTGCTCGGACAGGGGCGGGGCCTCGGTTTCGAGGGTCAGGCCGGAAAGGTCGGCGTTCATCTGACGGACCAGTCCGACCGAGATCAGGATCATGATGACGGTGAACGGCAGGGCCGCCACAAGGGTGGCCGCCTGGAGCGCGCCCAGACCGCCCGCGAGCAGCAGCAGGGCGGCGACCAGACCGAGCAACAGGCACCAGTAGATCCGCTGCCAGCGCGGGGTCTGGTCCGCCCCGCCCGACGCGATGGTGTCGATCACCAGCGCGCCGGAGTCCGCCGAGGTGATGAAGAAGACCGCCACCAGCAGGATGGCCAGGGTCGAGGTCACGGCCGCGCCCGGCAGATATTCCAGGAAATGGAAGAGCGCCGTCGACAGGTCGGCGGTGACCGCCTGTGAGATCGCTCCGGCGGCCGTCCCCATGTCGAGGCTGATGGCCGTGTTCCCGAAGACCGTCATCCAGAGGAAAGTGAAGCCGGCAGGCACCAGCAGGACGTTGAGAATGAACTCGCGCACCGTCCGGCCGCGCGAAATCCGGGCGATGAACATGCCCACGAAGGGCGACCAGGCGATCCACCAGGCCCAGTAGAACAGGGTCCAGTCGGCCATCCACGCCCGGGGCTCATAGGCGTAGAGGGTGAAGGTGCGTTCGAAGAAGTGGTCCAGGTAGAAGCCGAAATTCTGCACCAGCGCCTTCAACAGGAAGCCGGTCGGTCCGAGCACCAGCACGAACACCATCAGGAGGACGGCGAGGGTCAGGTTCAGTTCCGACAGGCGCCGGACACCCTTGCCGACACCACTCATGACCGAGAGGGTGGCCGCCGCCATGACGACGGCGATCAGGCCCACCTGGACCCAGGCGGTGTTGGGGATGCCGGTCAGATAGGACAGGCCGCTGTTCATCTGCGACACGCCGAAGCCCAGCGACGTGGCGATGCCGAAGGCCGTGCCGCAGATGGCGAAGATGTCGACGGCGTCACCGATCGGGCCGTCGGTCCGCCGGCCGAGCAGGGGCGACAGGCCTGATCGCAGGGTCAGGGGCAGTCCCTTGCGGTGGGCGAAGAAGGCCAGGCTGAGCCCGACCAGGGCATAGATGGCCCAGGCATGGACGCCATAGTGGAAGAAGGTGATGCCCATGGCCTCGCGGGCGGCGGCGAAGGTGCCGCCGGCCTCGGCGGGCGGGCTGACGAAATGCTGGATCGGCTCGGCGACGCCGAAATACATCAGGCCGATGCCCATCCCCGCCGCGAACAACATGGCCAGCCACGAGATATAGGGGAAGTCGGGCTCCGCATCGTCAGGCCCCAGCTTCAGCGCGCCGGTGGGGCCGAGCGCGAGGATCAGCACCAGGCCGAGGAAGCCCGCCACGGCGGCGATGTAGAACCAGCCGAAGGTGTCGATGACCCAGTCCTGGGCGGCCTGGAAGATGCGGTCCGAAAGGCCGGGCGCCGCGGTTGCGAGCACGAGGAGCAGCCCGATGACGAGGCTCGCCCCCCAGAAGACACGGGGGTTCATCTTGGTCTTTTGCATTCGCCCGAAGCGTCGCCATTGCCGGATGGTTCCGTTGACCCGGGGCAAAAGGGAGGAACTGCGCGACAGTTGACGCTCGTTGGTTACAGTTGTAACGCTGTGGCGACGAACGTCACGAAAGACCGCGCCATGACCGAACCGACTGTGCCGACGGATGCCGAGCTGGATGTGCTGAAGGCCTTCTGGCGGGATGGGGCGCTGAGTTCGCGGGAGGTGCTGGCGCGGATCGCGGACGGGCTGGGCTGGACCTCCTCGACGACGCGGACGGTGCTGGAGCGGATGCGGACCAAGGGCCTGCTGATCCGTCGCGAGGTGCATGGGGTCGCCGTCTATGAAGCGACCCAGCCCAAGGTGGCGGTGATCGGCGGCATGATGAAGCGGTTGTCCGCCCTGCTGGAGATCGACGGCCCCCTGCCCGCCGCGGCCTTCTCGGGCAGCCAGCTTCTGGACGCGGACGACATCGCCGCGCTGGAACAGGCGCTGGCCGACGACGCGGAGACGAAATGATGGGCGCGGTCGAGATGCTGGTCCTGTCGCTGGGTTTGTCGGTCGGCGTGGCGGCGGCGGGTCTGGCGGGTGGAGCGCTGGTGGAGCGCATGACCGGCGACCCCGGCCTGAGGGATCGAACCTGGGGCGCAGCCCTGATCATGCCTCTGCTGCCGCCCGTGGCGACGGCCCTGCTGCTGATCACGCCTGCGCCGGTGCGAGAGGTTGTGGCGCCCACGGCGGCGCCCGTGGGGGCGGCGCCGATCGCGGCGACCGCCGGACCTGCAGCGGCCGGGACGACGGCGATGGCGTTTGACCCCGGCCTGTTCGCGACCGCGATCCTGCTGGCGGCGGGCGCGCTGATCCTGCTGCGCCTGCTGGTGCTGACCCGACGCGCCCGAAAGCTGTCTGCGCTTCTGACGGACGGACAGGCGGCGGATGAGGCCATGACGGATCTGGTGCGTGAGGTTTCGCGCGGCCTTCGGATCCCGGCGCCGGTCGTGGTGGTCAGCCCGGCGACGGCGGAACCGCTGCTGACCGGTCTGAGGTTTGCGCGGCTGGTGCTGCCGACGGCTCTTTCCGGAGACGCGGCCGTGCTGAGGGAGGTGATCGCCCATGAACTGGCGCATCTGAAGCGCGGCGACCATCGCGCGCTATGGATCGAGGAACTGGCGCTGGCCCTGTTGGCCGCCAATCCGCTGATGCCCCTGCTGCGGGCCCGCCGGGCGGCGGCGCGGGAAGAGGCCTGCGACGCCGTCGCCCTGGCCGGAGCCGGGATCGAGACCCGCCGCGCCTATGCCCAATCGCTGATCGAGGCCCTGCGGACCCGCGCCGGTTCGCAGACCGTGGGCGCCCTGCCCGCCCTCACCTTCACCGGCGCCGGAAGGACCACCGCCATGCATCGCCTGAAAGCCGTCCTGAGCCCCGCCGCCCCGGCGAACCGCCGCGCCCGGATGAGCGCCGCCGCCGGAATCGCCGCCCTTGTGGCCGTCGTGGCCGGAGGGACGGTCGCCGTGGCGGCGCAACGGGAGCCGGAAGCGCGACCGGCGCAGACCCGGATGGGTCCGGTGATCTGGCGCGCGCCCGACATCGCGCCGGGAGACGTGAGCGTCTGGATGCCGGTCGCCTTGACCGGAAGCGGCTCCGACCTGCAACGCGGCGAACAGCTGCGGCTGAGGTTGCTGGACGCGGCGGGCGGCGTCGTGGCGGAGGCGCTGGCCCTGCGCACCGACGACGGGGGTCCGGTCGGGGCGGCCCGGATTCCCCTGGCCAGGGAGGTGTTCCCCGGACTGATGGACGGGGCCCGCAGCTATCAGTTGACCGGCGAAATCCTCGGCCCCGATCAGGACGTGCGCCGCGCCGCCCCGCCCACGACGCTGCGACTGGCTCCGGGGTCGCGCGGATCGGCGCAAAACCTGACGGCGACGCTGAACTTCTGAGGTCGGGGGAGGGATGCCTGAGGCCGGCGCCCCTCCACCCCGCTTCGCGCGGTCCCCCTCCCCCGACGGGGGAGGAATGAGACCGAGTGTAGGGGGAGAACCCCTCCACCCCGCTGCGCCCTTCGGGCTTCGCGCGGTCCCCCTCCCCCGATGGGGGAGGAGACGGTGGGCCTATTTGCCCGTGAAGCTCGGCTTCCGCTTTTCGACGAAGGCGGCCATGCCCTCCTTCTGGTCCTCGAAGGCGAAGAGGGAGTGGAACAGGCGGCGTTCGAACTGGACGCCCTGGGTCAGGGTGGTCTCGAGCGCGGCGTTGACCATTTCCTTGTTGGCCATGACGGCGAGCGGGCTCTGGCTCGCGATCTTCGCGGCGATCTTGCGGGTCTCGTCCAGCAGGTCGTCGTGGGGGAAGACGCGGCTGGCGAGGCCGGCGCGTTCGGCCTCAGATGCGTCCATCATGCGGGCGGTCAGGACCATGTCCATGGCCTTGGACTTGCCGACCAGACGGGTCAGGCGCTGGGAGCCGCCGATGCCGGGGGCGACGCCGAGGTTGATCTCGGGCTGGCCGAACTTGGCTTTTTCGCTGGCGATGATGAAGTCGCACAGCATGGCCAGCTCGCAGCCGCCGCCCAGGGCGAAGCCGTTGACGGCGGCGATGATCGGCTTGCGGAAGCGGGTGATGCGGTCGTGGCCGAGGGCGAAATAGTTGCCCGTGTACATCTGGGCGTAGGTCTGGTCCGCCATCTCCTTGATGTCGGCGCCGGCGGCGAAGGCCTTGTCGCCCGAGCCGGTCAGGATCAGGCAGCGAACGCTGTCGTCGTGTTCGACGCTGTCGAGGAAGGCGGCGAGGTCGGCGAACAGGGCCGAGTTGAGGGCGTTCAGCGCCTCGGGCCGGTTCAGGGTCACCACCGCATAGCCGTCGGCGTGACGCTCGATCAGGAGGTTGGAATAGGTGTCGGACATGGGGGCTCCGGCGGCAGGCAGTGGGGGCTGAAAGTGGTTAGTGGCTAGTGGTTAGCGGATCACCGCGCAACGGTCGACGGGTCGGGCACGCCGTCGCGGGCGGCGTCACCGCCTCGGCAGGAGCGCCAGGGTCAGGGCGGCGCGGAGCAGCTCGGCGATCACCACCATGGCCAGCAGGGCGTTGGCGGCGATGACCTGGCCGCGCGGGCCGGACAGGTCGAAGGTCCAGCCGAACTGCGAGGCGAGGGCCAGCAGAAGGGCGGCGACCAGCACCAGAAGGATCAGCAGCATCAGGGCGACGTGAGCGGCCTTGAGCGCGGCCTGCAGGGTGGGGCCCTCGTCGAGGGCGCGGGCGCGGCGGCGGAACAGCCAGCCGATGAGGCCGGTGGCGACCGTCTCGGCGAGGACGGTGACCGCGAGAGCGCCGAGGAACCACCAGACGAGGCCGCCGGTCCCGTCGCTCCGCAGCGACTGGAGGAAGTGGGCGAAATAGGCGCCCCAGACGGCGACGCCGACGATCAGGCTGATCCAGAGATGGGTCTTGCGCATGGGGCGTTGGGGGGCCTGGGAGGGTGGAGGGGCGGCGGTGAGGGTAGCGGATGGGAAGTGATTAGTGGCTAGTGATTAGTGGTTGGCCGCCGCGGGCGCCGGCGCCAAGTCGGCGTGCAACGCTGCCTGCTCCATCGAACCACTACTCACTAACCACTAACCACTTCCCGTCACCGCCGCTGGCAGCTCGGGCAGTAGAAGGTGGACCGCCCGGCCTGGACGATGCGCTTCACCACACCGGTGCAGTCCTCGCCGCGGCAGGGTTCGCCCTCGCGGCCGTAGACGTCGAAGCGGTGCTGGAAATAGCCTTGGCCGCCCTCGGCGTTGGCGAAGTCGCGCAGGGTGGAGCCGCCGGCCTCGATGGCGTCATTGAGCACGTCGCGGATCCGGGCCGCGAGGGTTTCGAGGCGGGGCTTCGACACCTTTCCGGCGGCGATCAGGGGCGAGATGCGGGCGCGGTAGAGGGCCTCGCAGACATAGATGTTGCCCAGGCCGGCGACCATCCGCTGGTCCAGCAGGCTGACCTTGATGTTCTGTTTCTTGCCGTCGAAGACCTCGGCCAGATGGGCGCCGGAGAAGGCGTTGCCCAGCGGCTCGGGGCCCATGCCGGCGAACCAAGGGTGGCCTTCGACCTGATCGGTGGGGATCAGCCCCATGAAGCCGAAGCGGCGGGCGTCGGCGAAACCGATGCGGTGGGTGGCGGCGTCCTTCGTGGCGCAGAAGCTCATATGCTCGTGCTTGCCGGCGATGGGGGCGGGTTCCTCGAACTCACCCAGCTGGCGGCCGTCGAGGGTGAAGCGGCCGGTCATGCCCAGGTGGGTGACCCAGGTCTCGCCGGTCGACAGCCGCATGAGCAGGTATTTGGCGCGCCGGTCGATGCGCTCGACCACGGCGCCGTCCAGCCGGTCAGGGAAGCGGTCGGGGAAGGGGAAGCGCAGGTCGGGCCGGTTCTGGCGCGTCCTCGACAGGCGCGCGCCCTCGAGCACCGGCTGCAGGCCGCGTCGGACGGTTTCGACCTCGGGGAGTTCGGGCATGGGGAGGGCTACGCCAGTGGTTAGTGGTTAGTGGTTAGTGGTTTGAGCACAACGCGGCGCTTTACCGGGCGCTGCCAGCGAAGCGGCAATCACTGATCACGAACCACTAATCACTGGCCGGGCTCGCCGCCTACTCCTTGTACGCCTCATGGCAGCTCTGGCAGCCGGAGCGGACCGTGGCGAGCTGGGCGGCGAAGGCGGCGGCGTCCTCGCCTTGCGAGAGTTCGGACAGGCGGTCGGCGGCGGCGGCGAACTCGGCGGCCTTCGCGTTGAAGCCCGCGCGGTCGGACCAGACGGCGGGCCGGGCGCCGCTTTCGACCGTGGCGGTGTCGTCCGGGAACAGGTCGGGCAGGGTGTGGGCCCAGCGGGCGAAGGCGCGGGTGGCGCCGCGCTGGGTTGAGGGCGCCTGGCCCGCGTCCGTGGCCGCCTTGACGCCGCCGAGGACCGAGCCGGACAGGATCATGCCCGCCTGCCGCGCCTTCACCAGCGCCTCGGGCGCGCCCTGGGCGTTGGCGGCCCCGCCCAGACAGAGCAGGCCGATGACGGCGGCGATGAGTGTCTTGTGCATGGCGTTCCCCGATTTTCCCGGACGGTCCGACGCGGCGGGGGAAGTGTCAATCGCGCAAGGCTCTCGACGCCTGCGCTGTTTCGAGCTTAGGTCCGCGCAACATCGGGAGAGGGCCGTCATGACGGACACCACAACGCCGGCCGTGACCGGCGGCAAACGCATCGAGCTGACGATCCGGGCCGTGGTCCTGGGCTGTCTGCTGGCGGTGATCTTCACCGCCGCCAACACCTATCTGGGCCTGAAGGTCGGCCTAACCTTCGCCTCGGCCATTCCGGCGGCGGTGATCTCGATGGCGATCCTGCGGGCGTTCCGCACCTCGACCATCTGGGAGAATATGACCGTCCAGACCGTGGCGTCGGTGGGCGGGGCGATGAGCTCGATCATCTTCGTGCTGCCCGGCCTGGTCATGGTCGGCTGGTGGCTGGAGTTCCCGTTCTGGGAGTCGGTGGCGATCTGCATCTTCGGCGGCGTGCTGGGGGTGACCTTCTCCATCCCCCTGCGCCGGGCGCTGGTGGTGGACGCCGGCCTGCCCTACCCCGAAGGCGTGGCGGCGGCGGAGGTGCTGACCGTCGGCTCGCGCGGGGCCGAGGAAGACGAGAGCGCCGTGCGCGAGAACGCGGCGGGCCTGTGGGTCGTGATCACGGGCGCCGTGGTGTCCGCGGGCTACGCCCTGCTGGTCGCCGGCCGGGTGTTCGTGGGCGAGGCCTCCAGATTCATCAAACTGCCCGCGGCGCTGGGCGGCGGGGCCACGGGCATGGGCTTCGGCATGCAGTTCGCCCTGCTGGGCGCCGGCCACCTGATCGGCCTGAGCGTGGGCCTGGCCCAGCTGTTCGGCCTGATCCTGGCCTGGGCCATCGCCGTGCCGCTGCTCACCAGCCCCGACGTGATCGCCTGGCTGACGGCGCACAACATCCCGTCCATCGCGACAACCCTGCCCGCGGGCGTGGGCGCCGAGGAACTGGCCGGGACGGTATGGAGCAAGGAAGTCCGCTTCATGGGCGCGGGCGTCATCGGCGTGGCCGCGATCTGGACCCTGATCAAGCTGGCCGGGCCGTTGGTCGGGGGCCTGACCTCGGCGCTGGCCGCCAACAGTCGCCGCAAGCACGGCGAGACGCTGGACCGCACCGAACAGGATATTCCGATCAACATCGTGGCCGGCCTGTCGGTCGTCTGTCTGGTCGGCATCGCCGCCATTCTGGCGATCTTCGCGCAGGGCAATCCGACGCTGGCGGGCTCGACCGCCCTGCTGGTCGGGGGCGGACTGGTCTATGTCATCGTCATCGGCTTCGCCGTGGCCGCCATCTGCGGCTACATGGCCGGCCTGATCGGCTCGTCGAACAGCCCGGTGTCGGGCGTGGGCATCCTCGCCATCGTCATCGCCTCGGTGCTGATGCTGGGCGTGCTGTCGCTGGCCGGGGTGCCGGCCGATCCGTCGGTCGTGGCCTTCGCCCTGATCGTGACCGCCGTGGTCTTCGCCGTGGCCGTGATCGCCAACGACAACCTGCAGGACCTGAAGACCGGCCAGCTGGTCGGCGCGACGCCGTGGCGACAGCAGGTCGCCCTGATCATCGGCGTCGGCGCCGGCGCCATTGTGATCCCCCTGATCCTGAACCTGCTGAACGAGGCCTTCGGCTTCGCGGGCGGACCGAAGGGGATCGCCGACGCGCCGCTGGCCGCGCCCCAGGCCACCCTGATCTCCGCGCTGGCCAAGGGCGTGATCGAGGGCGGGCTGCGCTGGGACCTGATCGGTCTGGGCGCCGTCATCGCGGTGTTCATCATTGTGCTGGACGCCGTGCTGTCCAAGGCGACGAGCGGCCGGATGAAGCTGCCGCCGCTGGCCGTCGGCATCGGCTTCTACCTGCCCGCCGCCGTGACCACGATGCTGGTCGTCGGCGCGGTCGCGGGCTGGATCTATGAAAAGGCCATCAAGGGCACCCGGTTCGCCGACGTGGGCCGCCGCATGGGCGTTCTGCTGGCGTCCGGCCTGATCGTGGGCGAGAGCCTGTTCCTGGTGATGACCGCGGGCGTCATCGTCAGCACCGGCAATGACGAGCCCTTCGCCATGATCGCCAAGGACACGGCCTGGCCCGCCATGGCGGCCGGCGTCGCGGCCTTCGCTGTGCTGACCTTCGCCCTGTACAGCTGGATCCGCAGCCGGTCGGCCAAGGTCTGATCGCCCTCTGATCGCCCTTTTCCGGAGCGATAGAGACCCGAGTTAAGCCAGTGCGTGCTCCGCGCGCACTGGCGTTTCGGCGTTCGGGCCTGTAAGAGGCGCGCGCCTTCCCGCATTTACGCCCTGACCCAGCGGCCCGAACCGTTCCGGCCGCCCATTCGCGATACCCATATGAATCTGCGCAACGTCGCCATCATCGCCCACGTTGACCACGGCAAAACCACGCTGGTCGACCAACTCCTGGCCCAATCGGGCGTGTTCCGAGCCAACGAAGCGCAGACCGAGCGCGCGATGGATTCCAACGACCAGGAAAAAGAGCGCGGCATCACCATTCTGGCCAAGGCCACGTCGGTGCTGTGGAACGGCAAGGCGGGCGAAACCCGCATCAACATCATCGACACCCCCGGCCACGCCGACTTCGGCGGCGAGGTTGAGCGCATCCTGGGCATGGTGGACGGCTGCGTCATCCTGGTGGACGCCGAAGAGGGCGTCATGCCCCAGACCAAATTCGTGCTGACCAAGGCGCTGAAGATGGGCCTGCGTCCCATCCTCTGCATCAACAAGGTCGACCGCGCCCACGCCGATCCGGACCGCGTTCACCTGGAAACCATCGAACTGTTCGAGGCCATCGGCGCGTCGCCCGAGCAACTGGACTTCCCGCACATCTACGCCTCGGGCCGGAACGGCTGGGCGACGCTGGACATGAACGAGAAGTCCGACACCCTGGCCCCGCTGTTCGACCTGATCGTCGAACACGTGCCGCCGCCCGCCGTGCAGGCGAACAAGGACAAGCCGTTCCAGATCCTGAACGTGCTGATCGAGTCCGACCCGTTCCTGGGCCGGATCCTGACCGGCCGTATCGAGAGCGGCAAGGCCATCCCGGGCATGGCCATCAAGGCGCTGGACCGCGACGGCAAGCAGATCGAACAGGGCCGCATCACCAAGGTCCTGGCCTTCCGCGGCCTGAAGCGCACCGCCCTGGACGAAGGTTCGGAAGCGGGCGACATCGTCGCCATCGCCGGCATGTCCAAGGCCACCGTGGCCGACACCCTGTGCGCGCTGGACGTGATGGACGCCCTGCCCGCCCAGCCGATCGATCCGCCGACCATCTCCATGACCGTCTCGGTCAACGACAGCCCGCTGGCCGGTCGCGAAGGCGACAAGGTCCAGTCGCGCGTCATCCGTGACCGCCTGCTGAAGGAAGCCGAGGCCAACGTCGCCATCCGCGTGACGCAGACCGCCGGCGCCGACGCCTATGAAGTCGCCGGTCGTGGCGAACTGCAGCTGGGCGTGCTGATCGAGAACATGCGCCGCGAAGGCTTCGAGGTTTCGATCTCGCGTCCGCGGGTGGTCTATCAGACCGGCGAGAACGGCGAGCGTCTGGAGCCGATCGAGGACGTCATGATCGACGTCGACGACGAATACACCGGCGTGGTCATCGAGAAGCTGTCGACCCGCAAGGCCGAGCTGAAGGACATGGGCCCGTCGGGCGCGGGCAAGACCCGCATCAGCCTAATGTGCCCGTCGCGTTCGCTGATCGGCTATCAGGGCGAGTTCCTGACCGACACGCGCGGTTCGGGCGTTCTGAACCGCGTGTTCAGCCACTATGAGCCGCACAAGGGCGCCATCGAAGGCCGCCTGAAGGGCGTGCTGGTCTCGAACTCGGACGGCGACACGGCGGCCTTCGCCCTGTGGAACCTGGAAGATCGCGGCGTCATGTTCGTCGGCGCCGGCGAGAAGACCTACCAAGGCATGATCATCGGCGAGAACTCGCGCGGCGACGATCTGGATGTGAACCCGATCAAGGGCAAGCAACTGACCAACGTCCGGGCCTCCGGCAAGGATGAGGCCGTGCGCCTGACCCCGCCGCGTCGTCCGTCGCTGGAACAGGCCATCGCCTACATCGAAAGCGACGAGCTGGTGGAAGTGACGCCGAAGTCGATCCGCCTGCGCAAGGCGGTGCTGAACCCCAGCTTCCGCAAGCGCCGCGTCAAGGAAGACTAGTCTTCCGATATCGCTGAAAGACCGGAAGGGCGGGCCGCAGGGCTCGCCCTTCTTGCGTTGAGGCCCAGCATGCCGCGCCAGCCGCCGCTGGTCAGCAGGGCCACGTCCAGCAGGGCCAGGGCCAGCGGGGTCGAGGCCGGGGCGGCGATGAAGCAGGGGCGCCATTCCGGCGCGAACTTGGCCTTCCAGGCGCGCAGGCCCGCGAAGCCGTACAGGGCGCCGCCCTCCTCGAACACCAGCGCGCCGACGCGGGCGAAGACGGGCGCCAGACGCCGGTTCTCCAGCCCGGCGAGCGGCGCGCGGCCCAGATCGAGCCACCGATAGCCTGCGCCCTTCGCCCACTGGATGGCGTGGATGAACATATAGTCCATGACCCCGGGCGGGGCGTCGGGGGTGAAGCGCATCAGGTCCACGGCCAGCCGGTCGCCGCCCGGCATCAGGTTGGCGAAGGCGATGATCCGCCCGCCCTGCCGGACCACGGCGATCGGGGTCAGGGCCAGATAGTCCGGATCGAACCGGCCCAGCGAAAAGCCCTTCTCGATCCCGATGTGGTGGGTCAGCCAGATGTCGGACACCGCGCGCAGGTCCTCGACCACGTCGCCGGCGGCGCCGACGGGCAGCATTTCGAACGTGGCGCCCTCGCGCTCGCAGCGATTGATCGCGGTGCGCAGGTTCTGGCGCGACTTGCCCTGAAGGGTGAAGGCCTCGGTGTCGACCAGGGCCTCCTCGCCGATCTTGCGGACCGCCAGTCCGAGGGTGGCGAGGTCGGCCAGCGCCGTCTCCTCCACGGCGTAGAAGACCGCCACCCCGCCGTAGCTGTCGGCCAGTTCGGCGAAGGCCCAGAGCAGCGGCAGATGCTCCTGCTCCGGCCCCATCGGCTCGCCCATGCTGATCCAGCGACGGCCGCGCACACGATAGGCGATGAAGGAGCGGCCCGACGGGCTGAACATCAGGGCCTTGTCGCGCAGCATGGCCAGCCAGCCGTCGGGCAGGACGCCCTCGCCCGCCTGCAGGATAGCCAGGGCGCGGGCGGCGTCGGCCTCACTGGCGGGTCCGTGACTGCGCGCGCCGGGGGCGGACACCAGCGACCGGCCCGCGAGCACCACCGCCAGCAGGGCCAGAACAGCGCCGACGCGCAGGAAGCCGGAGACCTCACGGTCGATCAGAAGGCTCCACCACAGGTCATCGGTGTAGGCCACGTCGCGATAGGCGAAGAAGCCGAGCCACAGCATGCCGACCACCACGGTCAGAACCAGAAGCACCCACGACGGCGACAGGGCCTCGAACATGCGGGAACGGCGATTGAAGGCCGCGCGACAGGGGGCCAGGGCCGCGGCCAGCACCAGCAGTTCCGCCGCCTCCTCCCAGTCCAGACCCTTCAGGAGCGAGAAGAGCGCGGCGACCACGAGCACCACGAGCGCCGCCAGCCAGGCCCCGCGCCGCCGACGCCAGAGACCGGCGGAGAGCAGGAGCAGCAGGAAGCCGGAGATACTGGCCCCAAAGTGCGACAGCTCGATCAGGATGGCCGGCAGGATGGCGCGGATCGCGTCCAGCCGGTCCTCATAGGCGGGAGTGACGCCGGAGGTCAGGAGCACCGTGCCCGCGGCGATCGCCAGGGCCGCGAAGATGTGCGGCGACACCTCGAACGCCAGGGCGGCCGCCCGGGTCCAAAGTCGCTTCGCGGTGACGCCGTTCATCCTTCCCATGCCTCCTTCTAGACCCGAAGTCGCCCAATCACGGCAACCCCGAGGTCATTTGCGGGCGCACGAAACAATCAGAAACAGGGGGTGTTCCCCTCCCGTGCGAGCGCTTCCTGCTCGTCTAGATGAAGGCTGACATCATGCGAAAGACCGCGCTCCTCACCGGCGTCGCCGGCCTGCTCCTGATGACCGCTCCCGCGTTCGCCCAGGACGGGATGACCCCGCAGACCCCGCCGGCCTCGCCGCCCGCGGCTGAACCGCAGCAGGCCCCGCCGCCGCAATCCGCACAACCTGCGCAGCCCGTACAGCCGGGCAGTGAGACCGTCGATCCCGCCCGCCCGGGCGAGGTGACGCCCCTTCCGGCTGACCCGGCCACCGACAGCACGACCCCGGGCGACACCCCCCAGGATCCCACGACCCAGGCCCCGACCGCCGAGCCCGCCTCGCCGCAGCCGGGCGTCCCTGAGCCGACGTCGCCCCAGCCGGCCGGTCCGCCCGCTCCGGAAGAGCCGATGTCGCCGACCACGCCGCCTTCGGACGCCCCCGGCGCCTGACCGGTTCCGCCCCGACCCCTGATCGGGGCGGAGCTCAAAAAGAAAGGGCGGCTCCCTGCGGAGCCGCCCTTTTTGGTTCACGCGAACGGCGAGTTAGCCGCGGCGCTTGACCAGTCCAACCAGGAACAGCAGCAGGCAGGCGCCGAGGAAGGCGACCAGCAGCGTGATCAGGTTGAAGCCACCGACCGGAACGCCCAGCAGGTTGCCGGCGATGAAGCCGCCGAGCAGGGCGCCGACGACGCCGACGATCAGATTGGTCAGCAGACCGTGATTACGGCCCATGACCTGTTCAGCCAGCCAGCCCGCGGCGATGCCGATGACGATCCAGCCAATAATTCCCAAACCCATTTTCGTATCCTTCCAAAAGCAACGCTCGGCCGGGGAAACGCCGCTTGGCCCACAGGGTTGCCTTGACCGTAAAGAACTTCGGTTTTCCGTAATCCCCAGGGACGCGAGCGCGGCACACCCCTTGAAGCGTGGAGGGCGAGCCGTCCCGCTTCGGGACAGGCGCGCATCATGAGGACCCGGGCCATGGCTTCGGACATCGATCTTCACCTCGGCCGCCGCCTTCGCCGCCGCCGTCGTCTGCTGGGCCTGACCCAGCAGCAGCTGGCCATGCAGGTCGGCATCCGTTTCCAGCAGATCCAGAAGTACGAATGCGGCGCGAACCGCATCTCGGCCGCCCGCCTGTGGCAACTGGCCGAAGCGCTGGAATCGCCGGTCAGCTATTTCTACGACGGTCTGGAAGAGGCCATCGAACGCCAGGAGGCCGCCAGCCAGGGTGGCGAGATGTTTTCCCGCAAGGAAACGCTCGACCTGATCCAGGCCTATTACCAGCTGGGCGAGCGTCCGCGCCGTCGCCTGCTGGATCTGGCGAAATCGCTGCACAGCGAGGGCGAGGCCCCGGCGACGGCCTGAGTTTCCCCGCGACGCCTTGCACAGCGTCCGGGCGGCCGTCCCCGCCGCATTGCACGGCGCGGGAGACGGCGATCTTTCGGTGACAGGCGGGCGGCGCGTGGGTATGCCGCCTGTCATGACCGAACATGAGCGTTTTATCGTCGAGCTGGCGGCCACGGCCGCGGCCGTCACCCTGCCCTTCTTCCGCTCGGACATCGGGCATGAGGACAAGGGCGGCAAGGCGGGCTTCGACCCGGTCACCGAGGCCGACAAACAGGCGGAGGCCGCGATCCGCAGGCTGATCACCGAACGCTATCCCCACCACGGCGTGATCGGCGAGGAGTATGGCGAGGACCGGCCGGACGCCGAATTCGTCTGGGTGCTGGACCCGATCGACGGGACCAGGGCCTTCATCTCGGGCCTGCCGCTGTGGACGACGCTGATCGCCCTGCGGGTCGAGGACCGGCCGAGCGTGGGCGTGATCGCCCAGCCCTATCTGGATGAAATCTTCATCGGCGGGCCGTCGGGCGCGCGCCTGATCCGCAGCGGGGGCGAGACGCCGCTGGCCGTGCGGCCGTGCGCCAGGCTGACCGACGCGGTGATCTCGACCACCGATCCCAACATCTTCAACGGCGCCGAACTGGGCGCCTGGACGCAGGTGCGGGCGGCGGCGCGGCTGGCCCGGCTGGGCTGCGACGCCTACGCCTATGCGATGGTGGCGGCAGGCCGGATGGATCTGGTCGCCGAGACCAGCCTGAAGACCTGGGACTGGTCCGCCCTGGTCCCGGTGATCGAGGCGGCGGGCGGCAAGGTCGTCAACTGGCGGGGCCAGGCTCCGGACGACGGCGGACAGGTGCTGGCCGTCGGCGACGACCGCCTGATCGACCAGGCGCTGGTGACGTTGAAGCGGGCGGCCCTCTAGCCGAGGGCCGTCTTCAGGCGGTGGAGCCCAGTTCGTGATTGGTGGTTAGTGATTAGTGGTTCGATGCGGCGGACATAGGCGCCAAGGCAAGCGACCACCGGCCCTGAGCCGGCAACCACTAATCACTAATCACTAATCACTCGCGGGGCTCAGGCCGCCGAAGGTTCGCTGCCCGGCGGGAAACCGAGATCGGCGGCAGGTTCCGCGACCGGCTCGGGCCTCGCGACCGGAGCCGGGCTGAGGTCCTCGACCGGGGAGACGTAGGCGGCCATGGAGTCGAACTCGTCGAGGAAGACCGCGCGCTTGTCGTCGGTCTCCATGATGATCTCGTGCAGGGCGCCGGGGACCTCGACATAGCGGCCGCGGCCGAGCCGTTTGGCGGCCCATTTGTTGGTCTGTTTCCAGACGCGGTCATCCTCGTCCGACTGGACGATGGCGACGGGGACGCGGACGGCCTTCAGCGCCTTGGGCTTGAGCGAACGCTCACCGGCGTCGAGGCCGAAGGCCAGCCAGCCCCAGGTCGGGCCGCCGACGGCCAGGTGCGGGCAGGCGTACAGCTGCTGGCGCCACTGCTCGTATCGGCTTTCGTCGGACGTCAGGGCGTCCTTCTGGAAGGTGTGGTCGAAGGGGTCGTCCGCGTCATCGAGGACATAGTCGCCGGCCTTGCCGTGACGCAGGTTCCAGCGGACGGCCAGCTTGACCGACCACATCGACCGTTTGCCGGTCTTGATGCGCAGCATAGGGCTGGACAGGATCGCGCCGGAGAACCGGTCTTCGCCGTTCTCCAGCGTCATCAGGTTGAGGGCGCCGCCCATCGAGTGCCCGACCATGATCCACGGCTTGGGCGCGCGGGCCTCGAACGCGTCGAGAAGGCGGGCGTAGTCGTCGAGGAATTCCTC
This sequence comes from Brevundimonas sp. AVps31, assembly GCF_058681355.1. Classification (NCBI taxonomy): domain Bacteria; kingdom Pseudomonadati; phylum Pseudomonadota; class Alphaproteobacteria; order Caulobacterales; family Caulobacteraceae; genus Brevundimonas; species Brevundimonas sp. AVps31. The sequence goes on from NZ_CM178736.1 coordinate 877,557, forward strand.
GACCGCGCGGGCGTGGCCCTTCAGGCGATCCGGCAGCAGGCGGGCGGACAGGCCCTGACCGCGCCAGTCATGGGCCAGCACGCACCAGCCGCGGGCGAGAAAATTGCCGATGACCTCGAAATATTTCTCGATGGGCTCGGTCCGGCCCGGGCTGAGCACCACCGTGCCGCGCGGCTTGCGGGCGACGAGCGCCGAGGGGGTCCAGAAGGCGGCGCGCAGACGCAGGCCGCCGGCGCCCCGGAACCACTCCCCCTCGCCGCCGGGGGGCGAGGAAGCGCCCGGAACGCCCATCAGGGGCGCATTGGCGGCATAGACGGCGGCTCGGTTCACTCAGGCTTCCTGAACTTCAAGGTCATGCGGTCGCTTTCGCCGATCTCCTCGTACTTCGTACGATCAAAGTCCGGGTCCGGCGGGGTTCCGCGCGGCGCGGTCAGGCGCTGCGGCGGCAAGGTATCCACTCCGAAGGGATGATCCTTGGTATCCCTTTCATTCGCGTTGATTTCCGACGACGACACGAAGGCGAAGCCCGCCTCCGCCGCCAGTTGCCGGACAAACGCTTCCTGGACGTAGCCGTTCGCGGCGGCGGGATCCTGATCCTCATCCGGGCCGAGACGGTGTTGTTCAATGCCGAGGACGCCGCCGGGACGCAGGGCGGCCCAGGCGTCGGCGAAGGCCTTCTCGGCCAGACCGGCGGCCATCCACGCATGGATGTTGCGCATGAACAGGACCAGATCGGCGGTTCCCACCGGCGCGACAGGGCCGGAGGTGGGGCCGAAGCTGGTCAGTTCGATTTCGCCATACAGCTTGCGGTCATTGGCGAAGCGCTGCTGGAAGGCGGCCATGAGCTGGACCTGGGCCGGATCGGCGCCGGTGCCGGTCTGGAAGCCCGCGGCGATGTAGTGGCCGGCGCCCTCCGCCAGATAGGGGGCCAGGATTTCGGTGTACCAGCCGCTGCCGGGCCAGAAGTCGACGACGGTCATGCGCGGCTGAAGGCCGAAGAAGCGCAGGGTCTCCATCGGATGCCGGGCGGCGTCGCGCCAGCGGTCCTGGGCGCGCCAGGGACCGGCCACGGCCCATTCCAGCGAACCCTTGGGCGGACCGTTCGGCGTCTCCTCCGGTTCGGCCGTCGGCTCCTTCTTGCCGCAAGCCGCCAGACCGACGAGGGCCGAGGCCGCGACGCCGGACAGGATGCCGCGGCGTGACAGGAACGGTCGCAAACCCTCAGTCAAATCAGTCATGCACGCCCCCCACGGGACGGTCGGACCGCCACCGGAACGGAGGGCTTAACCTTGTTCCCCCGTGGGGTCAAAAGGGGGGTCAAAACCCGCATCCCGCCTATTCCGGCTTGCGGAATCGCAGCGTCATGCGGTCGCTTTCGCCGATCGCGTCGAACTGCGCCCGCTCCTGCTCGGTCAGCGGGGTCGGGCGGTCGGTCGCGACACCCTCGCGCGGCGCGCTGACGCGGGTGGGGGGCAGGGTCCAGACGCCGTAGGGATGGTTGTGGTCGTCCCGGGGATTGGCGTTCAGCTCGCTGCGCGCCTCCAGCACGAAGCCGGCGGCCTGGGCGGCGTGGATGACGTAGCTTTCGGACACATAGCCGGTCGGAGCGGTGTCGTCGGCGTTCAGCCCCTCGGCGCCGCGGTGCTGTTCGATCGCCAGAACGCCGCCGGGCTTCAGCGCCTTGAAGAAGGCGGCCATATAGGGGGCCGTGCGTCCGGCGCGATGCCAGTTGTGCAGGGCGCGGGCGACCACGATCAGGTCGGCGGACCCGTCCTCGACGCCCATGCCCTCGACCGGACGATTGACCGGGACATAGCGACCGCCGGTGGCGGCGGCGTAGGGCTCGAGGATGTTGCGCCACCAGCCGGCGCGGCCGGGCTCGATCTCCACCACCGTCAGATTGGGCTGCAGGCCCCAGAAGGTCAGGGTCTCGAACGGATGGCGGGCGGCGTCACGGGCGCGGTCGGCCTCGGGCCGGGTCGCGGCGGCGACGGCGGCCTGCAGCGCGGCGTCTTCCTGCAGCTCGGGCGGCGCCATGGCGGCGCGACGGGCCGTCCGCTGCGACGGGCTTTCGTCCAGACTGGGCAGGGGCGGCAGGGTCTGGGCCACAGCCAGGGTGGGCAGGACAAGGGCGGCGGTCACGGCCAGGGTGGTCAGGCGCATCGTTTTCCCTACGACATTATGAGTGTGGCGGACCCTGACGGGGCCGGGCGGACGGGGCAAGCCGCATCGCGCCTGACGCGACAGGATCACGCGGTCTTGACGATCAAACGCGGCTTCCCATTTCCTCCGTCGAGGCCGCCGATGTCGGGGCCTCCGGAGCGCGCGGGGCCGATCACGGGCCGCACGAGCCGAACTCCCATCGCCGGTCCGGGCACAAACCGCGGGACCGGACAACCTTGCTGATCCTCAGGAGGATGACCCATGCGTACCTATGATTTCTCACCGCTGTACCGTTCGGCCGTCGGTTTCGACCGTCTGGCCAATCTGCTGGAAACCGCCTCGCGCACCAGCCAGGAAAACGGCTGGCCGCCCTACAACATCGAGACCACGGGCGAGAACACCTATCGCATCGAAGTGGCCGTCGCCGGCTTCAAGCCCGACGAGCTGAACATCGAGGTGAAGGAAAACCTGCTGACCGTCACCGGTCGCAAGGCCGCCAACGACCTGCCGGGCGACGGCGTGCCCGTCGAGCGGAACTTCCTGCACCGCGGCCTGGCCGAGCGTGACTTCGAGCGCCGCTTCCAGCTGGCCGACTATGTGGTCGTGAAGACCGCCGACCTGTCGAACGGCCTGCTGTCGATCGATCTGGCCCGCGAGCTTCCGGAAGCCCTGAAGCCCCGCCGCATCGAGATCGGCCAAGGCTCGAAGCTGATCGAAGGCAAGACGGCGAAGGCCGCGTAAGCGAGCGCTTCATCTCTGGCGTTTGGCCGAGACCCGGCCTCAGACAGCCGTAAGGCCTCAGGCCAGACAGAAGCGAGGGGCGATGCGAAGGCGTCGCCCCTTTTTCGTGACTAGAGCGCGGCTTCCAGCCCCTTGGCGCCGAGGGTCACGGCGCCGCGCATCTCGGCCTGTTTCAGGCAGGCGCCGTGCAGGATGGCGCGGTTCAGCTCCGCATCGACGAGATTGGCGCGCTTCAGGTCGGCCCCGGACAGGTCCGCGCCCTTGAGGCTGGCCCCGGTCAGGTCGGCGGGCATCAGGCGATCCACGCCGATCATCAGCGGCCCCAGCTGGGCTTCGCGCAGGTCCGCGCCGTCCAGACGGGCGCGGGCCAGGCGGGCGCCGCGCAGGTCGGCCCCGCGCAGATTGACCGAGCGCAGGTCGGCGCCTTCCAGATGCGCGCCCTGAAGCTGCACCCCGCCCATGTCGAGGCCGTAGAAGACCGCGCCCTTGGCGGACAGGGCGGTCAGATTATAGCCGCGTATGGATTTCAGCGCCCGCAGATCGACGCCGTCGAAGACCGAGGGCTGCCCCTGGGCGCCGCCGGTCTCGCACCACTGGGCGTGTTCGGACAGCATTTCGGCGGCGGGCATCTTGCCGACCGGCTCGCCGGCGGACTTGTGGTCGGTCAGGGCGCCGGACATGTCGGCCCCGTCCGTCCGCCACATGGTCGCCTTGACCCCGACCAGCACGGCGTCGCGCAGGTCGGCCCCGGTCAGGTCGGCGCCGGACAGGTCGGCGCCCGCCAGATTGGCGCCCTTGAAGCTGGCCTGCTTCAGGTTGGCGCGGACCAGCTTGCAGTCCTTCATGATGGCGTCGGAAAAGTCGGCGGCGACGGCGACCACGCCGGTCAGCTTGGACCGCTCCAGATTGGCGCCGGCGAGACAGGCGCCCTGGGCCAGGGTGTCGCGACTGGCGCGGGCCTCGACCACGCGGAAGCCGAGGCGGGCATCCGCGGCGGCGATGGTCCCCTCGCGCAGATCGGCCTCGAACAGGTCGGCCCCGGTCAGATCGGCGCCGCGCAGGCAGGCGCCGCGCAGGTCGGACCGGCGCATGCTGGCGTCGCGGAAGACGGCGTCCTGCATGTCGGCGCCGAAGAAGGTGGCGTTGTCGAGCCGGCTGCCGGTCAGATCGCAGCCGATCAGGCAGGCGGCGGCGAAGTCGGCGTCAGCGAGATTGCGGCCCGCCAGCGACAGGCCGCTGAGGTCCATCCAGGCGAAAACCGCGCGGGCGCCGCCGGGCTTGGCCTGCCACAGGCGGTCGTGCCGGGCGCAGATGACGTCCAGCTCCTGTTGTGTGAGCCGCTTTCTGGCGGCCGGCGTTTGGGCGTTCGTCCCCGACATTGGCCCGATATGGCACACCGCCGCTTAAGGAAACGTGTGTTTCCGGACGCCCCGAGGGTCCGGCTAGGCGGTCAGAAGGCCTTGATCCGAAAGGGCGTCGGCCAGTTCGCCGGGGCCGACCCAGAGGCGGGTGTAGCCCGCCTCGCCCAGCCGCTTCAGCTCGGTCGCCAGATCAGCGCGCGAGGAGGCGGCGAAGCGGGCGTCGAAGCCGTCGCCCGTCTCGTCGATCCGCACCATCGGGCGCCCCGTCTCGACCCGGTGCAGATAGCCCTCGTAGAGGACGGCGGCTTCCCCGGCGAGCAGGCCGGTCTCGACCTCAAGCCCGGCCTTCTTGAGCCGCTCGACACCCCGGCCCGAGGCGAAGGGCGAGGGATCCACGGCGGCGACGACGACCCGCGTCACGCCCGCGTCCATCAGGAAGTGCGAGCAGGAGGTGCGGCCCGACGACCGGGCGCCGCAGGGCTCCATCGTCACATAGGCGGTCGCGCCCGTCGCCCTGTCTCCCGCGGCCGGCACGGCCTGCTCCTCGGCATGGGGACGGCCGCCGGGGGCGGTGGCCGCTTCGGACACGACCTCGCCGTCCTTGACGATCACGCAGCCCACCGCCGGGTTCGGCCAGGTCTGGCCCATCCGCGCCTTGGCCAGCGCGATGGCCCGGCCCATGAAGCGGATGTCGTCGGAGGCTTGCTGCGCGGTGGTCATGGATCAGGCTCCGGCGATCGGCGGCAGGGCGGTGGCGCGGCTGTCGTCGAGATAGCGGGCGGCGGTCGGGTTCAGCGCGCCGTCGAGGTCGATCTCCAGCGGGTTGCCGGTCGGGATCTCGACGCCGACGATCTGGTCGTCGGGCACGTTGAACAGGTGTTTGACGATGGCGCGCAGGGAGTTGCCATGGGCGGCGATCAGCACGTCCTCACCGGCCAGCAGGCGCGGGGCGATGTCGGCGTTCCAGTAGGGCAGGACCCGGTCGAGCGTGGTCTTCAGGCTTTCGGTGTCCGGGATGGCCTTGCCGACGTAGCGGGGATCGGCGGTGAAGTCCCACTCGCCGCCCGCGGCCAGCGGCGGCGGCGGGATGTCATAGCTGCGGCGCCAGATCTTCACCTGGTCCTCGCCGTGCTTCGCGGCGGTTTCGGCCTTGTCCAGCCCGGTCAGGCCGCCGTAGTGGCGCTCGTTCAGGCGCCAGTCCTCGACCACCGGCACGTCTTTCAGGCCTGCCGAATCCAGCGCCAGCGCGCCCGTGCGCTTCGCCCGCTTGAGCACCGAGGTGAACATGACAGCGGGATGGAAGTCGGCTCCGGCGATCAGTTCGCCGCCCTTGCGCGCCTGCGCCTCGCCCTCGGCGGTCAGATCGACGTCGACCCAGCCGGTGAAGCGGTTCTCGAGGTTCCACTGGCTCTGGCCATGGCGCAGCAGGATCAGGCGGGGCATGCGGGTCTCCGGATGGTGTGGGTCGGGGGTAGGCCGGGGGTCCGGAAGGGTCAAGCTTTCGACGGTCTTCGAAGTTCCCCGCACCCATCACGGCGTTCGCGCGTTGTTGCGGGTCCCGAGCGCCCGGGGTTATCAAGGCGCAACCTTCGCCGTGACCGCTTCGGTCCGGCCATCCAGGACGACCCATGCAGAAGCCCCGCGCCGATCTTCGCCCCAACACCGCCGACTACGAGACCATTCCCCTGGTGAAGGCGACCGGTTTCCGCGAGTACGACGCGCGCTGGGTGCTGGAGAAGGAAATCAACCTGCTGGGCATCCAGGCCCTGGGTCTGGGGCTGGCGACCTATGTCCACGAGATCGGCCAGCGGCCGAAGATCGTGGTCGGCCATGACTATCGCTCCTACTCCCTGTCGGTGAAACAGGCCCTGATCCTGGGCCTGCTGGAAGGCGGGATGGAGGTTCTGGATATCGGCCTGGCCCTGTCGCCGATGGCCTATTTCGCCCAGTTCGAACTGGACGCCCCCTGCGTGGCCATGGTCACCGCCAGTCACAACGAAAACGGCTGGACCGGCGTCAAGATGGGCGCCCAGCCGCCGCTGACCTTCGGCCCCGACGAGATCGGCCGCCTGAAGGAGATCGTGCTGGAGAACCAGGGCGTGTCGCGCGCCGGCGGGACCCTGAAGCGGATCGACGACTTCCGCGAAAAATACATCGCCGACATCGTGTCGAAGGTGACGCTGACCCGCCCGCTGAAGGTGGTCTGCGCCACCGGCAACGGCACGGCGGGCGCCTTCGCCCCCGAGGCCCTGCGCCGGATGGGCGCCGAGGTGATCGAGATGGACGTCGAGCTGGACTACACCTTCCCGAAATACAATCCGAACCCCGAAGACCACGCCATGCTGGTGCAGATGGCCGAGCGGGTGAAGGCGACGGGCGCCGATCTGGCGCTGGGCTTCGACGGCGACGGCGATCGCTGCGGCGTGGTGGACAATACGGGCGAGGAAATCTTCGCCGACAAGATCGGCCTGATGCTGGGGCGCGACCTGTCGGCCTTGCACCCCAACGCGACCTTCGTGGTCGATGTGAAATCGACCGGCCTGTACAAGACCGATGAGGTCCTGAAGGCCAACGGCGCGAACACCGTCTACTGGAAGACCGGGCACAGCTACATCAAGCGCAAGACGGCCGAACTGGGCGCGCTGGCGGGCTTCGAGAAGTCGGGCCACTTCTTCTTCAACGCCCCGCTGGGTCACGGCTATGACGACGGCATCGTCGCCGCGGGCGCCGTGCTGGCGATGCTGGACCGCAATCCGGGCAAAAAGCTCAGCGAGCTGAAGGCCGCCCTGCCGGACGCCTGGACCAGCCTGACCATGTCGCCCCACTGCGACGACGAGCTGAAGTACGAGGTGCTGGAGCGGATCGTGGCCGAGTACAAGGCGCTGGCCGACGCCGGCGGCGAAATCCTCGGGCGCAAGATCGTGGAAGCCATCACCGTCAACGGCGTGCGGGTGCACCTGGAGGACGGCAGCTGGGTTCTGGTCCGCGCCTCGTCCAACAAGCCGGAGCTGGTGGTGGTGGTCGAGAGCATGCGGTCGGAAGACGACATGCGCGCCCTGTTCCGCGAGGAAGTGAAGCCGCGGCTTGCGAAATACGACGAGGTCGGGGCGTACAATCAGGAAATCTGAGGCTGAGCCGGGAGCGGTCGTGACCGGGATCATCCAGCACGTTGTGATCGTGGGCGGGGGCTTTTCCGGCGCCATGCTGGCCGCGCGTCTGGCGGAGGCCGGGGTCGCCGCGACGGTCATCGACCGGACCGGGAGTTTCGGGCTGGGGGTCGCCTATTCGACGCCGTTCGAGGGCCATCTGCTCAATGTCCGCTCCAACCGGATGACAGCGGTCGAGGGGCGCCCGGACGACTTCGTGACCTGGCTGTCGGCGAACGCGCCGGAGCGGGCTGACCCGGAGGGGTTCGCGCCGCGGCGGCTGTACGGACGCTATGTCCAGGACCGGCTGGCGGCGGTGGAGACGGCGCATCCCGGCCTGATCACGCGGGTGACCGGCGGGGTCGCGGCGGTGGAGGGCGGCGGTGTCAGGCTGACGGACGGGCGGATCGTCGCGGGCGATGCCGTCGTGCTGGCCACCGGCAACCCGGCGCCGAAGACCGCCGCACCGGACGATGAGGCGGGCCGGGTCATCGGCGATCCTTGGGCGCCCGGCGCGCTGGACCGGATCGAACCGACGGACGACGTCATCGTGGTCGGAACCGGCCTGACCATGGTGGATGTGGTCCTGTGGCTGGAGGCGCGCGGGTGGCGCGGGACGGCCCGGACCCTGTCGCGGCGGGGGCTGATTCCCCGGTCGCACCGGCTGCGTCCGGACACGGCGACGGCGCCCACGGAAATCCTGCTGCACGCCGCGCCGTCGCAGCGGCTGCACGAGGCCCGGCGGATGGCGGGAGAGACCGGCTGGCGCGGGGTGATGGAGGGGCTGAGGCCGATCACCACCGATCTGTGGCGACAGGCGGACGAGGCGACCCGCGCCCGACTGGTGCGCCACCTGCGGCCGTGGTGGGACGTGCACCGTCACCGCATCGCCGAGAGCATCGCGGACGCCCTGACGCGGCTGGAGACGGCGGGTCGACTGACGGTGACCGCCGGACGGGTGTCTGAAATCGCGCAGGACTCCGACGGCGTGGCGCTGAGCTACCGGCCCCGCAGCGGCCCGGCGCAGCCGCCGCTGACCGCGCGCTGGCTGATCGACTGCACCGGACCGGGGCATGATCCGGCGAAGGACGCCCTGACCGGGCCTCTTCTCGCGGCAGGGCGGGCGCGGCTGGACGGGCTGAAGCTGGGGCTGGACCTCGACGCGCAAGGTCGGGTGCTGGCGGCCGACGGCGCGCCGGACGCGCGCCTGCTGGTGCTGGGCCCGCCCGCCCGCGCCGCCTTCTGGGAAACCATCGCCGTGCCCGACATCCGCAAGCGGATCGAGGACGTGGTGAAGACGCTGACGGAAACCGCCGCATGAAACGCCTGATCGCCCAAACTTCAGTTCTGGCCGCCCTGCTGGCCCTGACCGGTTGCGACCTGCCGGGCCTGAGCCCCGCCGCGACCGCGCCGCTGACGGCCGAGGCCTGCGTCCTGCCGTCGGTGCTGCCCGCGCCGCACATGGAGACGGTGGGCGCGGACGAGGTGGTCGCGGACCGGCCGATCCTGTTCCACATGCTGGCGGTGACCTGGATGCCCGAGACCTGCCGCAACGGCGGGGACGGTCAGGGGGATCTGGCCTGTTCCGGGCCGAACAAGTTCGGCTGGACCCTGCACGGCCTGTGGCCCAATTCGGACGGGCGGCCATATCCGCGCTATTGCCGGGCCGCGACCCGGGTGTCGGACGCGACCATTCGAGCGGAGCTGTGCCGGACGCCGTCGGTCGATCTTGTGCAGCATGAGTGGGCGGCGCACGGCACCTGCGGCTGGGAGAGCCCCGAGGCCTATTTCGCCCAGTCCTCGAAGATGTACGACCGGCTGGCCCGGCCCGAACCGCGCGAGGGCATGACAGCCGGACAGCTGCGCGACGCCTTCGCCGCCGCCAACCCGGGCCTGCCGCGCGGCAGCGTCTACGTCGCCACCACCGAGCGCGTGCGGCTGCGCGAGGTGCGCATCTGCAACGACCTGTCGTTCAACCCCCGCCCCTGCCCCGGCGGCGATGTGGGCGCGCCGGATGCGACGGTGCTGACGGTGGAGCCGGTGCGGGGCTAGCCCGCCGCCTTCACCGCCGCGCTGACGTCCGCGACCACCGCCTTGACCAGCGCCTCGTCGTCGCCCTCGGCCATGACGCGGATCAGCTTTTCGGTGCCGGAGGGGCGGACCAGCAAACGCCCTTGCCCCGCGAGGCGGGCCTCGGCGTCGGCGATGGCGGCCTTGACCGTCGCGTCTTCCAGAGGCTTGCCGCCGGTGAAGCGGACGTTCTCCAGCAGTTGCGGGACCTTGTCGAACTGACGGGCCAGTTCGCTCATCGGGCGGCCGCTCTCGACCAGAACGGCCAGCACCTGAAGGGCCGACATCAGACCGTCGCCGGTGGTGGCGTGGTCGTGCAGGATGATGTGGCCCGACTGTTCGCCGCCGACGTTGAAGCCGCCCTCGCGCATGCGCTCCATGACGTAACGGTCGCCGACCTTGGTGCGCTCGAGCGTCAGCCCCTCGGCCACCAGAGCCCGCTCAAGACCGAGGTTGGACATGACGGTGGCGACCAGTCCGCCGCCGGTCAGCAGACCGCGCCGCGCCCAGTCAATCGCGACCAGGGCCATGATCTGGTCGCCGTCGACGATCTGACCCTTCTCGTCGCAGATGATGAGGCGGTCGGCGTCGCCGTCCAGCGCGATGCCGATGTCGGCGCCGTGGCGGCGGACCGCGTCGACCAGTGTCTGCGGATGGGTTGATCCGCAGTTCTCGTTGATGTTCAGCCCGTTCGGCTCCACCCCCACGGCGATCACGTCGGCGCCGAGCTCATAGAGGGTGGTCGGGGCGACCTTGTAGCCGGCGCCGTTGGCGCAATCGACGGCGATGCGCAGCCCCTTGAGCGTCAGCCCCTTGGGGAAGCTAGCCTTCGCGATCTCGACGTAGCGGGCCTGGCTGTCGTCGATCCGCTTCACGCGGCCGATGCGGTCGGCGTCGGCGAGACCGGAGCCCAGATCCTCGTCCATCATCGATTCGATCTTCAGCTCGACCTCGTCCGACAGCTTGTAGCCGTCGGGGCCGAACAGCTTGATGCCGTTGTCGAGATAGGCGTTGTGCGAGGCCGAGATCATCACCCCGATGTCGGCCCGCATCGAACGGGTCATCATGGCCACGCCCGGCGTCGGCAGCGGGCCGAAGGTGCGCACGTCCATACCGGCCGAGGAGAAGCCCGCGACCAGCGCCGGTTCGATCATATAGCCCGACAGCCGCGTGTCCTTGCCGATCACCACGAGGTGGCGGCGGTCATCGGACGACATGAACATCCGCCCCGCCGCCAAACCGACGCGCAGCGCCACCTCGGGCGTCATGGGATGGGCGTTGGCGCGGCCACGAATGCCGTCGGTTCCGAAGTAGCGTCGTTCAGCCAAGTCCAGTCTTCCTTGCTCGCGAAACGCCCGTAACCTTGCGAAACCGCTTTTCAGGTGCAAATCCACCCCGTCGTCGCCTAAACCGGCGCTGACAGTCAGGGTCGGCTTAGACCCTCCCGCGCCGAGGTGCAAAGCGCGGCATTCCCATTTCTCCGAGGGTTTCTCTCATGTGCGGCATCATTGGCGTGACCGGCGTCGGCCCGGCGGTTCCCCGTCTGATCGACAGCCTGAAGCGGCTGGAATACCGGGGCTATGACTCCGCCGGGGTGGCCGCGCTGGTCGACGGCAAGATCGAACGCCGCCGCGCCAAGGGCAAGATTCGCGAGCTGGAGGCCGTGCTGGCCGCCGAGCCGCTGAACGCGACGATCGGCATCGGCCACACCCGCTGGGCCACCCACGGCGCCCCGACCACCGCCAACGCCCACCCGCACAAGGCGGGCCGGGTGACGCTGGTCCACAACGGCATCATCGAGAATTTCGCCGAGCTGAAGGCCGAGCTGGTGGCCGAGGGGCACGCCTTCGAAAGCCAGACGGACACCGAGGTGGTCGCCCATCTGCTGGACAGCGAGCTGGCCAAGGTCAACGACCCGCTGATCGCCTTCAAGACGGTGCTGGACCGCCTGACCGGGGCCTATGCGCTGGCCGTGCTGATCGAGGGCGAGGACGGCCTGATCCTCGGCGCGCGCCGCGGCAGCCCGCTGGTCGTCGGCTGGGGCGACGGGGAGATGTACCTCGGCTCGGACGCGCTGGCGGTCGGCCCGTTCACGACCCGGATCAGCTATCTGGAAGAGGGGGATTTCGTCGCCCTGGATCGCGACGGGGCGCGCATGTTCGACGCCACCGGCGCCGCCGTGGACCGCGCCATCGTGCAGGTCTCGGCCTCGTCCGCCCTGGTCGAGAAGGGCGAGTACAGGCACTTCATGGAGAAGGAAATCCATGAGCAGCCGGACAGCGTGCAGCACACCCTGAGCCACTACCTCGATTTCGTGAACGGCAGGGCCAAGACGAGCGAGACCGATTTCGCCGCCGTGGACCGCATCCAGATCGTCGCCTGCGGCACCGCCTTCTATGCCGGACAGATCGGGCGCTACGCCTTCGAGAAGCTGGCGGGCCTGCCGTGCGACGTCGAGATCGCGTCCGAGTTCCGCTATCGCCACCCGGCCCTGACGCCCGGCACCCTGGCCGTCGCCGTCAGCCAGTCGGGTGAGACCGCGGACACCCTGGCCAGCCTGACCTGGTGCAAGGCGCAGGGGCTGAAGACCGCCGCCCTGGTCAACGTCCATTCGTCGTCGATGGCGCGCGAGGCAGAGACCCTGTGGCCCACCCATGCCGGGCCGGAGATCGGGGTCGCCTCGACCAAGGCCTTCACCGCCCAGGTCGCCGCCCTGCTGGCGCTGGCCGTGTCGGCGGGCGTGCAGCGCGGTCGCATCGATGCCGCCAAAGAGGCCGAGCTGGTCAAGGCGCTGTTCGAGGCGCCGCGCCTGATCGCCGAAGCCATGCGGATGGAGGACGACCTGAAATCCGTCGCCCAGGACATCTCCAAGGCCACCGACGTGCTGTTCCTGGGCCGGGGCGCCATGTTCCCGCTGGCCATGGAAGGCGCGCTGAAGCTGAAGGAGATCAGCTACATCCACGCCGAGGGCTATGCCGCCGGCGAGCTGAAGCACGGGCCGATCGCCCTGGTGGACGAGATGACCCCCATCGTGGCCCTGGCCCCGCTGGACGAGGTGTTCGAGAAGACCGCGTCGAACCTGCAGGAAGTCGCCGCCCGCGGCGGACCGGTCATCATGATCGCGCCGAAGTCGGCCCCCGATCCGCACGGCGCCGGCATCCGCCGCGTCGATGCGCCCGAGTGCCATTCGCTGATCGCGCCGCTGATCTACGCCATCCCGGTCCAGCTGCTGGCCTACTACACGGCCGTCCAGAAGGGCACCGATGTGGACCAGCCGCGCAATCTGGCCAAGTCCGTCACGGTCGAGTGATCGCTTCTTGCCGCAAATGCGTTAGGGTCCCCGACCCTTCTGATCAGGACTCTCCATGACCGCCCATTCCCGCCGCCTGCGCAAGGCCGTGCTGCCCGTCGCGGGCCTCGGCACCCGCGTCCTGCCCGGCACCAAGACCACGCCCAAGGAACTGCTGAACGTCGTCGACCGGCCGATCCTGAGCTACATCGTCGAAGAGGCCCGCGAGGCCGGGATCGAGCACATCGTCTTCGTCACCGGCCGCTCGAAGGGCGCCATCGAGGACTATTTCGATCACCAGATCGAGCTGGAAGCCCAGCTGCTGGCCAAGGGCAAGACGGACATCCTCGAGATGATGAACGCCGAACTGGCCAGCGCCGGCGAGATGAGCTTCACCCGCCAGATGCAGCCCAAGGGCCTGGGCCACGCCGTGTGGTGCGCCCGCGACATCATCGGCGACGAGCCGTTCGCGGTGATCCTGCCGGACGTGATCGTGGATGGTCAGCCCGGCGCGCTGAAACAGCTGGCGGACGTCTATGCCGAGGTCGGCGGCAACATCATCGGCGTCGAACAGGTGCCGGACAGCGAGACCCACAAATACGGCATCGTCGATCCGGTGGATCGCGACGGCGGCCTGATCCGCATGAAGGGCATGGTCGAGAAGCCGGCCAAGGGCACGGCGCCGTCCAACCTGTCGATCTCGGGCCGCTACATCCTGCAGCCGGAAATCTTCGACATCCTGGAGACGCAGGAGCGCGGCGCCGGCGGCGAGATCCAGCTGACCGACGGCATGGCGCGGCTGATGGCCGATCAGGCGTTCACGGCGGTGGAATACGCGGGGGTGACCCACGACTGCGGCGACAAGATCGGCCTGCTGCGCGCCAATGTGGCGCTGGCCCTGAAGCGCGCCGACCTCGGCGAGGCGGCGCGCAAGGCGATCACGGCGCTGCTCTAGACCTCAGGGAATGCGCGAGGCCGCGCCGTTGATCTGACAGGCGTTGTCGGCTTCAGGGCGACCGGTCGACGGCCGCCCGGTCGGCACCAGGATGCCGCCGCGCTCGCGGCATTTGGCGGCGAGTTCGGCGGTGGTGTCGGGACGGGTGCGTTCGCCGGTCGAGGCGCAGGCGGACAGCGCTGTCGCCAGCGCCGCCGCCAGGATCAGTGTGCGCACGGCTCAGCCGCCCGAGCGGCTGGGGGCCAGAGCGGTGCCGCCACGGATTTCGCAGACGTTGTCCTGTTGGGGACGGCCCGACTGGCTGCCGGTCGGGGTCAGGATGCCGCCGCGGGCCTGGCAGGAATCCGCCAGACGCTGCAGTTCGGTCCCGTAACGGTCCGTGCCGGGGGTGGTCGAACAGGCCGACAGGGCCAGTCCGAGGACGATGGGGGTGATCGTGAGCAGGGTGCGCATGGTGTTCTCCAGGAGTCAGGACAATGTGGGTGACCGAACACGGTTCCGTTCGACGGCCTCAATAAGACGATCAAGATCGGCGGGCGTGGACAGACGATGGTCCCCGTCGGCGATCAGGTCCAGCGTGATATCGCCGTCCCCGAGCCGTTCGACGAGTTCCACCTGATGACGCCACGGCACGACATCGTCCTTACGGCCCTGCAGGATATGGACGGGCGCGGCGATTTCGACGACGCCGTCCAGCAGCAGCCAGTCGCGCGCCTCCTCGAACATGCGGCGGGTCAGGACGTACTCGCCCAGCCCCTCCTCGACGATCAGGGCCTCGCCGTCGCGCAGGATGGCCTGACGCACGTGATCGGGCAGACCCGGCCACATCAGACGCTCGGTGAAGTCCTGGGCCGGATTGACCAGCACCAGCCCGGCGATCCGCTCCGGGCGCGCCACGGCGGCCAGCAGGGCGACCCAGCCCCCCATGGACGAGCCCACCGGAATGACCGGCCCCTGCAGACTGTCGATCAGGGCGATGGCGTCCTCGCGCCAGCGGCCGATGGTGGCCTGCCGCCAGTCGCCGGACGAGACCCCGTGGGCGAAATGATCATAGCGGACGAAATTCCAGCCCCGCTGACGCGCCGCCGCCTCCAGCGCCAGCGCCTTGGTCCCCTCCATGTCGGAGCGGAAGCCGCCGATCCAGATCACGGTCGGACCGGTCCCGGCGACGCGTTTCATCGCCAGGGTCTCGCCGTCGGGGCGGGTCAGGCGTTCCAGATCGTCCATGGGCGGTTCCTCTCGCGAAATCGTTCGCGGACTGATAGCGAACCCTGACTGTCCAAGCGAAGGCTGAAAAGCGTGTCCGAACCCCGCGTCCTGTTCGTTTCCTCCAACCGGATCGGCGACTGCGTCATCTCCTCGGGCGTGATCCGGGAGATTGAACGCCAGATCCCGGGGGCCCGGATCACCGTGGCCTGCGGTCGGCCGCCCGCGCCCTTCTTCCGGAATGCGCCGGGCGTGGAGCGGACGATCATTCTCGACAAGAAGAAGATGGCCGGACACTGGATCGACCTGTGGAAGCAGGTCGTCGGCGCGCGCTGGGACCTGGTGGTCGATATCCGCGGCTCGGCCCTGTCCTATCTGATCCCGGCGAAGCGACGGGTGATCTACAACCGGTCGTGGGAAACCGGCCTGCGCAAGGTCGAGATGGTGTCGCGCCTGATGGGCGCGGACACGCCGCTGGCCCCGGAGATCTGGCTGGACGACCGGGCCCGCGCCGAGGCCGCCGCCGTCATCGATCCGCAGCTGGCGAGCGGCCCCGGCCCCGGTCCGATCCTCGCCTTGGCGCCGATCGCGCACCAGCCGGGCAAGAGCTGGCCCGCCGACCGCTGGGGCGCCCTGGTCGAAAAGCTGAAGGCCGACCCCCGCTTTGACGGCTGGCGTTTCATGCCCGTGGGCGGGCCGGGCGACCGGCCGCCGGCGACCCCCGCGCTGGAGGCGGCCGGCGATCGCGGCATCGACTTCGTGGGCAAGGGCGACATCCTGGCCTCCGCCGCCGCCATCGACCGGGCGGACCTGTTCGTCGGCAACGATTCCGGACTGATGCACGTCTCGGCGGCGCTGGGCGGGCCGACACTGGGCCTGTTCGGACCGACGGAGTGGTGGCTCTACGGCCCGTGGGGCCCCAAGACCCGCACCGTGGCCTCCAACGAGACGCGCGGACAGTTCGCCCCCATTGAGGACCTGACGGTTGAGCACGTCCATGATGCGGTCCTGGCGCTACACGCCGACTTCATCGCGGCGCTTAAGCCCGTCGCGCCTTGAAAATAAGGGGTTTGGCGGTCATATAGGGCCCCGGAGGGGAACGCCGCGATTTATCGCGCGCTTCTTCTCGTCAGAACAACGCACGTCTTCGACCACATAAGGAAACGACGCCCATTCGCCGTCCGATGCAAACGCCGCCCGTGAAAGACGGGCCGCCCATCAACCAGGAAATTCGCGCGACGCGCGTTCTGCTCATTGACCAGAACGGCGAGAAGCAGGGCGTGATGCCCCTGTCCGCCGCGCTCGAGGCCGCCGAGGAAGCGGGTCTGGATCTGGTCCAGATCGTCGCCAACGCCGACGCCCCGGTCTGCAAGATCCTGGATTACGGCAAGCATCGCTTCCAGGAGCAGAAGAAGAAGGCGGAGGCGCGCAAGCGTCAGAAGATCGTCGAGCTCAAGGAAATCAAGCTCCGTCCGAACATCGACACCCACGACTATGAGGTGAAGGCCAAGGCCATGCACCGCTTCTTCGACGAGGGCGACAAGGTGAAGGTCACCCTGCGCTTCCGCGGTCGTGAAATGGCGCACCCGGAACTGGGCATGAAGCTGCTCAACAAGGTCCAGGCCGATTTCGACGAAATCGCCAAGGTCGAGTACGCCCCGCGTATGGAAGGCCGGCAGATGATCATGATCCTGGCGCCGAAGTAGGCGTCGGATCGATCCGACAACGAAACGCCCCGGTTCGCGCCGGGGCGTTTTGCGTTCGGGACCCCTGCTCCGCGCAATCACGCCCCGTCCCGGACGGAAACGCGCGCGGGGATGCCGACCGAAACAGTCCGCGTCCCGGAGGGTCACAACCCGCCAAACTGAGTCAGGCGCTTGCTTTCAGGGGCCGCTTCGCTTAGAAGCCGCGCCTTCGCGTACCGAACCGCCGGGCGAACAGGCATGCCTGGGCGGTTCTTAATCAGGGAGACCACCCTTCGGGCTCATGTAGCTTGAAGAGCGGTGTCCCACTCAAGAACAGAGAGTGAAAATGCCGAAACTGAAGACGAAGTCGGGCGCCAAGAAGCGCTTCAAATTCACCGCCACTGGCAAGGTCAAGGCCGGCGTCGCCGGCAAGCGCCACCGTCTGATCAGCCACAACTCGAAGTACATCCGCCAGAACCGCGGCACTTCGGTCATGGCCGACGCCGATGCCAAGAAGATCAAATCCTACATGCCGTACGGCTGATCGGCTCACGCCGCATCAAGATCTGATCCCAGCACGAATTTGAATGTTCCCCTCAAGCCGCCGAGCGCCGAGCGCGAGGCCCAGGGGACCCCATAGAAGGATAGCGACATGGCTCGCGTCACCCGGGGCGTTACGTCCCACGCCAAACACAAGAAGGTTCTGAAGCAGGCCAAGGGCTTCTACGGCCGCCGCAAGAACACCATCCGCACCGCCAAGGCCGCCGTTGATCGCGCCGGCCAGTACGCCTACCGCGACCGCCGCACCAAGAAGCGCAACTTCCGCGCCCTGTGGATCCAGCGCATCAACGCCGCGGCCCGGATCGAAGGCTTCACCTACTCGCAGTTCATCCACGGTCTCGGCGAAGCCGGCATCGAACTGGACCGCAAGGTCCTGGCTGCCATGGCCGCCGACGAAACCGCCTTCAAGGCGATCGCCGACAAGGTCCGTGACGCTCTGAAGGCGGCTTAAGCCCTCAAGGTCGAACGACTGAAATACGCCCGCTCCGGTTCGCCGGGGCGGGCGTTTTCGTTTGCGGGCCTTGCGGATAGGCTGGGCGGATGACCCGTATCCTGCTGGCCGCCCTCGCCGCCCTGACCCTGAGCTCGCCCGCCGTGGCGCAGCAGAAGGCGATCGCCGTCACCTTTGACGACCTGCCCTATCAGGCCGCCGACGCGGCCCTGTGCGACCCGCGGGCGGCCATGGCGCTGACCACCGGCTTCGTCGACATGCTGCGGCCGCTGGACACCCACGCCACCGCCTTCATCAACGAGGGCAAGGTCTGCGAGGCGCAGCGCGCGACCCTGCTGCCGCAGGTGCTGAACGCCTGGCTCGACGCCGGTCTGGACCTGGGCAATCACACCTTCAGTCACCTCAACGTCCATCGCACGACGGCGGAGGCCTGGCTGGCCGACACCGATCAGGGCGCGACGATCACCCGGTCGGTGCTGGAGGCGCGCGGCCGGCGGCTGCACTGGTTCCGCCATCCCTATCTGTTCACCGGCGAGACGCCGGAGAAGAAGGCCGCCATGGCCGAGGGGCTGGCGCAGCGCGGCTATGACGTCGCCCCGGTCACCATCGACAACAACGACTGGATGTTCGCCGCCGTCTATCGTCAGGCCGAGGCGGCGCGCGACGAGGCGCTGAAGGCGCGGATCGGTGAAGCCTATGTGGCGCACATGACCACGGTGCTGGACCATTTCGAGCCCTACAGCGCCGAACTGACCGGCGGGCGCGAACCGGCGCAGGTGCTGCTGCTGCACGCCAACAGCCTGAACCGGGACTGGTATCCGCAGGTCCACGCCCTTTATCTGGCGCGGGGCTATCGCTTCGTGACGCTGGAAGAGGCGCTGGCCGATCCGATCTACGCCCATGCGGACACCTATGCGCGGGCGAACGGCATCTCGTGGCTGCACCGCTGGACCTCGACCGAGGGGCGTCCCATCCGCTGGGAGCCGGAGCCGCCGAGGTGGATCACCGACGCCTACGCCGCCCTGTAATCCACGCGCCTGCATGCCGGACGTGACGAAAGCGTCCGCGCCCGCTAGATGCTGCCGGGACATGACTGATCTCGCCCAACTCGAACTCGACCTGATCAACGCCATCGGCTCGGCGGAAACCGCCGCCGCTGTCGAGGACCTCCGCGTCGCCGCGCTCGGCAAGTCCGGCTCCATCTCCGGCCTGCTCAAGGGCATGGGCGCGATGAGCCCTGACGAACGCCGCGAACAGGGTCCCAAGATCAACGGCCTGCGCGACCGCGTGTCGTCGGCCCTGACCGCCCGCAAGGCCGAACTGGAGAGCGCCGAGCTGGACGCCCGCCTGAAGGCCGAGCACGTCGATCTGACCCTGCCCCCGCGCCCGCGGCGTCGGGGCAGCGTGCACCCGACGATGCAGGTGATGGACGAGATGGTCGCCCTGTTCGCCGACATGGGCTTCGCCGTCGCAGAAGGGCCGGATGTCGAGGACGACTTCCACAACTTCACGGCCCTGAACTTCCCGCCCAAGCACCCGGCGCGGGAGATGCACGACACCTTCTTCCTCAAGCCCGACCCGGAAACGGGCGAGCGCAAGGTCCTGCGCACCCACACCAGTCCGGTGCAGGTGCGGACCATGATGAGCCAGACGCCGCCGATCCGGATCATCGCGCCGGGCCGGACCTTCCGGAAGGACTCGGACGCCACCCACACCCCGATGTTCCATCAGGTCGAGGGTCTGGTGATCGACAAGGGCATCCACATGGGCCACCTGAAGTGGACGCTGGAAACCTTCGTCGCCCGCTTCTTCGAGCTGGACGGCGTCGACGCCCGCTTCCGCCCGCACCACTTCCCCTTCACCGAGCCGTCGGCCGAGATGGACATCCGCTGCGATCGGTCCGGCGGCGAGCTGAAGCTGAACACCGGCGACAGCTGGATGGAAATCCTGGGCTGCGGGATGGTGCATCCGAATGTGCTGCGGGCCTGCGGCATCGACCCGGACGAGTATCAGGGCTTTGCCTTCGGCATGGGCGTCGATCGTCTGGCGATGCTGAAATACGGCATCTCCGACCTGCGCCCCATGTTCGACGCCGACACCCGGTGGCTGGCCCACTACGGCTTCTCTCCCTTCGCCGCGCCCAATCCGGCCAGCGGCCTCAGCTGAACGAGTTCCTCATGACCGACGTAATGTCCGAAGCCTTCGGCCGCGAAATCACCGCCCGGGACACCTTCGAAACCGAAGGCGTCTGGCTGCCGCTGCTGGCCGTCCACACGATGAATTCCGGCCAACCGGTCATCAAGGGCAAGACCTTCACCAACTGCGTGATCCAGGGGCCGGCGCTGGTCGCCGTCCTGAAGGGCACGACGTTCGACGGCTGCAGCATGGGCGCGGGTTCTGACGCCAACTCGATGCTCTTCGCCCCGAAGGGCCCGCAGATGGTCGGCGCCATCGGTCTGGAAGACTGCAAATTCGTCAGCTGCCGCTTCGTGCAGATCGCCTACACCGGCTCCGACGCCTTCCTCGAAGAAATGAGCCAGTCCCTGGTGGGCAAGGGACAGGGGCAGGCGCGCTCGTGATTTACTCGCAGATCAATCGCCCGATCCAGCCGGCCCGCGACCTCTCGGCCACGCTGTTCGAGGACGTCGACCTCAACCTGTTCGAACTGTTCGTCACCGTCACGGGCGGAACGAAGCCGGGCCTCATCGAAGGGCGCACCTTCCGCCGTTGCCGCATCCAGGGGCCGGCCGTGCTGCTGATCTCGGCCGGCGTGACCTTTGACGCCAGCAATTTCGGCGACAGCAACGGCGACATCCGCAACCTGCTGCTCCAGCCCGTCGGCAGCCATGCCCTGGGCACCATTCCGATGCGGAACTGCGCCTTTGAGAACTGCGAGTTCTTCAACGTCGGCTTCACCGGGTCGCAGCAGGTTATCGACATGCTGACCGAGGTGCGCGTCTCGTGAAATTCACTCTTTCCTGGCTGAAGGATCACCTCGACACGGACGCCGATGCGGCGGCCGTGGCCGACGCCATGACCATGGCCGGCCTTGAGGTCGAGGACGTACATGACCCGGTCGCCGCCTTGGCGCCGTTCACGGTCGCGAAGATCGTCTCGGCCGAGCGCCATCCCAATGCCGACCGCCTGCAGGTCTGTCAGGTCGAGACGGTGGACGGGCTGAAAGAAATCGTCTGCGGCGCGCCGAACGCGCGCGCGGGCCTGACCACCATCTATGCCCCCATCGGCGCCTATGTGCCCGGCCTGGGCGTGACCCTGGTCGAAAAGCCGGTGCGGGGCGTGATCTCCAACGGCATGCTGTGCTCGGCCGCCGAGCTGGAACAGCCGGGCGAGAGCGACGGCATCCTGGAGCTGAGCGACGACCTCGCGGTCGGAACGCCCGCCGCCGGCGTGTTCGGCGCCGAACCGGTCATCGATTTTGAAGTCACGCCGAACCGCCCCGACTGGCTGGGCGTCGCCGGGATCGCCCGCGATCTGGCCGCCGCCGGTCTGGGGACGCTGAAGACCCCCGCGATCGAACCGGTCGCCGGAACCTTCGTCTCGCCGGTCAGCGTGCGCCTCGACGCGCCCGGGATGTGCCCGGTCTTTGCCGGTCGCACGATCCGGGGCGTCAGGAACGGCCCGTCGCCCGACTGGCTGAAGCGTCGTTTGGAGGCCATCGGCCTGCGCTCGATCAACCGGCTGGTCGATGTGACCAACCTAATCGCCTATGACCGCGCCCGGCCCCTGCACGTCTACGACGTGGCCAAGCTGGTCGGGACCGAGATCGTGGTCCGCGCCGGGCAACTGGCGAGGGATACGGGCGAGCACGAGCATCTGATCGCGCTGGACGGCAAGACCTACACCGTCGATCCGTCGATGTGCGTCATCTCCGACGCGATGGGCGAGCGCCCGATCGGCCTGGGCGGCGTCATGGGCGGCGAGAGCACCGGCTGTTCTGACGAGACCACCGACGTCTTCATCGAATGCGCCTGGTTCGACCCGATCCTGATCGCCCAGACCGGCCGCACCCTGTCGCTGAACTCGGACGCCCAGTACCGTTTCGCGCGCGGCGTCGACACGGCCTCGCTGGTCCCCGGGATTGAGCTGGCGACGAAGCTGATCCTCGACCTGTGCGGCGGCGAGCCGTCGGAGATCGTGGTCACGGGTGAGGCCCCGGCGGCTCCGGCCGCCTTCGCTTTCGATCCAGCCCGCGTGGGCTCGCTGACCGGCCTTTCGCTGACGGACGACCGCATCGCCGGGATTCTGACCGCCCTGGGCTTTGCGGTGGAGCGGGGCGCATCCTGGTCCGTGACCCCGCCGACCTGGCGCCGCGATGCGGAAGGCCCGGCCGACCTGGTGGAAGAGGTCGCGCGCATCGAGGGCTTCGACCAGCTTCCGACCACGCCGCTGCCCGATCAGGGCGCCCCGTCACGCGGCGTGCTGAGCCCGCGTCAGGCGCGTGTGCGTCTGGCCCGCCGGGCGCTGGCGGCCATGGGCTATGCCGAGGCCGTCACCTGGTCCTTCACCAAACAGTCCATCGCGGCCCTGTTCGGCGGCGGGGACGACAGGCTGGTGGTCGAGAACCCCATCGCGGCGGATCTGGACTGCATGCGGCCCTCGGCCCTGCCGAACCTGATCCAGGCGGCGGCGCGCAACGCCGCGCGCGGTCACGCAGACGCCGCCCTGTTCGAGATCGGCCCGATCTATCTGGACGACCAGCCGAACGGCCAGCGCACCGTCATCGCCGGTCTGGTGGCCCCGCGGTCGAGCCGTCACTGGGGCGGCGTCCCGGAGGACGCCCTGTTCGCCCTCAAGGGCGATCTGATCGCCCTGCTGGACCTGCTGGGGGCGCCGACGGCGTCGCTGCAACTGGTTCAGGGCCAGAACCGCGACTGGTGGCACCCCGGGCGCTCGGCGCGCCTGCAACTGGGTCCGAAGAACATCATGGTCGAGTTCGGCGCCCTGCATCCGCGGGTGCTGAAGGCGCTGGACGCCGATGCGCCCATGCTGGCGTTCGAGATCGTGCTGGACTCGGTCCCCGAGCCGCGCGGCGCCAGGGCCAAGACCAGGGGCCCGGCCAATCTGTCCAGCCTGATGCCCCTGACCCGCGACTTCGCCTTCGTGGTCGAGGACGGCAAGCCGACCGGCGATCTGGCGCGCGCCGTGGCCGGGGCGGACAAGGTCCTGATCTCGGACGTGCGGGTGTTCGACATCTATCGCGGCAAGGGCGTGGACGACGGCTTCAAGTCGGTCGCGCTGGAAGTGGTCCTGCAGCCGGTCGAGGCGACCCTGACCGACGCCGAGATCGAGGCGGTCTCCGCCAAGGTCGTGGCGGCGGCGACGAAGCTCGGCGCGGTGCTCAGAAGCTGAAACAGCCCGGCGGCAAGGTTCGGTTAACCTTGCCGCCGCAAGGCTGACGCAAAGCCCGGCGACGGTGGCGTTTGCGCCCGTGAGAGTCGGGTGGACCGTCCCGACTTCGGAGCCATCACCATGCATCGCCGCCATCTGATCCAGTCCGGCCTCGCCCTCGGCGCGACCTCCGCCCTGGGCGCCTGCGCCAGCAACGGACCGACCGATCCCAACTATCCGATCCGCTCGGACCAGACCGCGCCGGCCTATACGTCCGACGAACTGATCGCCGCCGGCTCGCGCGAGCTGGGCATTGCGGCGGAGGCCCTCGGCGGCGCCATCGAGCGCATCTTCGCCGACCAGGGCGACCGTCCCACCGCCTATATCGCGGGCGAGGAAGCCTCCGGCGCGGCCGGCATCGGCCTGCGCTACGGCCGCGGCGCCCTGCACATGAAGGATCTGTCGGCCTCGCAGGAAATCTTCTGGCAGGGCATCTCGATCGGCTGGGACGTCGGCGGCAACGGCAGCCGGGTCTTCACCCTGGTCTACGGCCTGTATCACCCGGACATGATCTACCGCCGCTATCCCGGCGTGGAAGGTTCGGCCTATCTGGTCGGCGGCGTGGGCGTGAACTACCAGCGCGCCGACGGCATCGTCCTGGCCCCGATCCGCACCGGCGTCGGCCTGCGTCTCGGCGCCAACGTCGGCACCATGGCCTACTCGCGCCAGCGTAACATCCTGCCGTTCTAAGGAAGGGCGCTATCGCTCGCGACGCGGTCGCTCGCTGCTTGAGCGCAAGCCTGCGCAAAGCGCCAGGCCGCGTCGGGTCGGGAAGCCCGAAGGGCTGACGGTCCGCGGCCCCCGAAAGACGGCGCTCAGCCGTGCTCGCGGATGAGCGCCTCCAGCCCCTCGCGCCAGCTCGGGTACTTCGGCCGCCAGCCCAGTTCCGCCTTGGCCTTGGCGTTCGAGAGGCGTTTGGAGTCGCGGTAGAACCGGCGCATGGCGTCGCTGACCGACGGATCGTCCAGGTCCACTTCCGGGGGCAGAGGAAGGCCCAGCCGCCGGGCCGCGCCCTCGATGACCACGTCGGCGGGCGAGGGCGCGTCGTCGCACAGGGTGTAGGCGGCGCCCGGGTGCGGGCGGGCCATGGAGGCGAACAGGCCCGCCACCACATCGTCCACATGCACCCGGTTGAAGATCTGGCCCGGCTTGCGGACGATCCGGGCCGTGCCGTCGCGCAGGCGATCCAGCGGCGACCGGCCGGGGCCGTAGAGGGCGGGCAGCCGGAACAGCTGGACCGTCAGCCCCATCCCCTGGCCGGCGTCCAGCCAGTCGCGCTCGGCCCGCACGCGGCGCGCGCCTTCCAGCGAGGCGGCGTTCAACTCGTCGTCCTCGAACGCCCAGCCGCCCGCGCGGTCGCCATAGACGGCGGTGGAGGACACATAACCGATCCAGTCGGGCCAGGCGCCCGAGGCGGTTATGGCGGGGACCAGGGCCCTCAGCCCGGGACACCCCTGAGCGTCCGGCGGCGCGGTGATCAGCAGGGCCGTGGCGGCGCCGACAGCAGCGGCCAGCGCCGACTCATCCGCCGGATCGACCGTGCCGATCCCGTCCGCTTCCAGCGCCGCGCGCGTGTCGGGGTCGCGCGACGTGGCGACGGCCTTGCCGCCCCGACGGAGGGCTTCAAGCGCCGCCGCGCGGCCCAGCCAGCCGCCGCCGAAGACCAGCAGCGAAACAGGCGACGGGGCGGTATCGGGCATCAGACCTCAGGCGGACAGGGCGGGACGGGCGGCGTCGCCGGCCGTAACCGTGACGCTTTCCGTCTTCAGCGCTTCGGCGCGCCGGCCGTTCCAGCTGGAGACGCACGGAATCTTGGACACATCGGCCCGGTCGGCATAGCGGCGGGCGATCTCGGTGACATCCTGCATCAATCCTTCGGCCAGGGTGATCGGCTTCAGGCCCAGTTCCCGGAACTGGTCATTGGCGACGACCAGCTCGTTCTCGTCGGCTTCCTGACGCGGATTGGGGACGTTGTGGACTTCGGCGCCCGTCATGCCGGCGACCATGGCGGCCAGATCGCGGACCCGGCGGCTCTCGGTCATCTGGTTGAGGATCTTGACCCGTTCGCCCGACTTCGGCGGATTCTTGAGCGCCAGTTCGACGCAGCGGACGGTGTCCTGGATGTGGATGAAGGCCCGCGTCTGCCCGCCCGTGCCGTGCACCGTCAGCGGGTAGCCGAGCGCGCCCTGCATCAGGAAGCGGTTCAGGACGGTGCCGTAGTCGCCGTCATAGTCGAACCGGTTGATCAGCCGCTCGTCCTTGCGGGTTTCCTCGGTCTGGGCGCCCCAGACGATGCCCTGGTGCAGGTCGGTGATCCGGACGCCGTCGTTCTTGGCGTAGAACTGGAACAGCAGGGCGTCCTGGGTCTTGGTCATGTGGTAGATCGAGCCCGGGTTCGGCGGGAACAGGATTTCCTGCTCGGTCGGGCCGAAATCGGTGTCCACCGTGACCTTCAGATAGCCCTCGGGGATGCGCAGGCCGGCGGTCGTGTAGCCATAGACCCCCATGGTGCCCAAGTGGGCCAGATGCACATCCCGCCCGCTCTCGACGATGGCGGCCAGCAGGTGGTTGGTGGCGTTCAGATTGTTGTCGACCGTGTACAGCTTGTGCCGGGCCGACTTCATCGAATAGGGCGCGGCCCGTTGTTCCGCGAAATGCACGACGCTGTCCGGCGCCCAGTCGCGGATCAGGGCGACGAGGCGGTCGAACTCCTTGCCGACCGTCAGGTTCACGAACTCGATGGTCTTGCCCGAGACCTCTTTCCACGCGGCGATCCGCTCGCCCATGGTCCGGATCGGGGTCAGGGACTGGACCTCCAGTTCGTTGTCGATGTTGCGACGGCTGAGGTTGTCCACCACGCAAACGTCCCAGCCGCGCGCCGACAGATGCAGCGCGGTCGGCCAGCCGCAGAAGCCGTCGCCGCCCAGAACCAGTACGCGCATATCCCATCCTCGTCGTTGCGTGACGCCCTGCCTAGCCGAAGCGGGCGAACCGTAAAAGCGGCGCCTTACCGCAGGTTCAACGGCCCGGGCGGGACTTCCAGTCGGCCCGGCTTTGGCCCCAAGCGTCTATCGTCAGCGCGTCGAACGGCGGCGGGAGGCGCGTGGCCCCGAGATTTCGGGAGCCGACCCGCTCGGCCAATCGCTGCGAGGGCGTATTGTCAGGGTCGATGCAGTGGATCACGTCGGGCCATTCCAGCACGTCGAAAGCGTAGTCCAGCGCCGCCGTGGCCGCCTCGACGCCATAGCCCTTGCCCTGGGCGTCCGGATGCAGGCCCCAGCCGACCTCATTGCCGGGCCAGTCGTGCGGCCGCCAGGGTCCGATCCGGCCGAGCCACAGGCCGCTCTTCCGCTCGATGACCGAGAACATCGACACGCCGGTCAGGCTCCAGGCGCCGGCCATGGTCATGAACCCCCGCCAGGCCGTCGCCGCCGGTTGCGCTCCGCCGAGGAATTTCGCGGCCTCCGGGTCGGCCATCATTTCGGCCCAGCGCGGGAAATCCTCCATTGCGGTGGGACGCAGGGTCAGGCGTTCGGTCTGGAGTATCGGTCCGGTCACAGCAGATATTCCTTTTCAAGCCGGTACTGGCTGCCGTCCGCGGTGAGGACGCTGGAATAGAGGCCGAAGCGGTCGATGCGGATCGGCGGCGAGTGCAGCAGATTGTGACCGCTGATCCAGGCGCCGACCCGGGCCGGGTCGGTCCGGGGCTTCAGATAGGCCAGCGTCAGGTGCGGACGGTAGTCGCGGCGTTCGAGGACGATCCCCGCCCGCTCCGCCGCCGACCGGCAGCGCCCGGCCAGAACGTTCAGCCGCTCGCTCGGGCTGACGCCGGCCCAGACCGTATGGCTGCGATGCGCGTCCCCGAAGGCGCCCACGCCCTGAAGCTCGATCTCGAAAGGTCCGCCGGTCGCGGCCCGCTCAAGCTCGGCGACCAGGTCCTCGGCCCGTCGCACCTCGACCTCGCCGTAGAAGGCCAGGGTGATGTGCAACTGGTCCTCGCCGCGCCATTTGGCGCCGGGCAGGCCGGACTGGCGACGCTTCAGCGTCTCGGCCACGTCATCGGGGACGGTCAGGGCGGTGAACAGCCGGATCATGCGACCGTTGGTAGCGGGTCTGAACCGACGGCCCAAGTCCGGTTTTCCTTGCGGAAGCGCCAGTGGCGACCGATATTTGCTGCAAAGGCCGGGATAGCGCCGGCCCATAGGAGGATCGAAACCGCGATGAGCGATTTCAGAAACGGATATTCCATCCCGCAGACCACCGACATGTCGGTGGACGCGGGCCTGCGCAGCTTCATGCTGGGCGTCTACAACAAGGTCGCCCTCGGCCTGTTGGTCTCGGCGGCCCTGGCCTATCTCACCAGCTCGGTGCCGGCGGTGCGCGACCTGCTGTTCTCGACGGCGGTCTTCCCGGACGGCGTGACCCGCCTGACCGGCTACACCCTGCTTGGCATGATCGTGGCCTTCTCGCCGCTGGTCATCCTGCTGGGCTCCAACTTCATCATGAAGAACCCGACCTCGGGCGGCGCCAGCGTCCTGTACTGGCTGATCGTGGCCCTGATCGGCGCCTCGATGGGCACGGTGGTGCTGCTCTACACCGAAACTTCGGTGGTGCAGACCTTCCTGATCACGGCCGCCGCCTTCGGCGCGCTGAGCCTGTTCGGCTACACGACCAAGAAGGACCTGACCGGCATCGGCAGCTTCCTGATCATGGGCGTGATCGGCCTGATCATCGCCTCGGTCGTGAACATCTTCCTGCAGAACAGCATGATGCAGCTGATCATCAGCGTCGCCGGCGTGCTCATCTTCGCCGGCCTGACCGCCTACGACACCCAGCGCCTGAAGATGACCTACTATGCGCTGGGCGGGAACCAGAACGCGATGGGCGTGGCCACCAGCTTCGGTGCGCTGAGCCTGTACATCAACTTCATCAACATGTTCCAATTCCTGCTCGCCCTGTTCGGCGGGCGGCGTTGATCGAAGCGCGCTAACGCTCGCGACGCGGTCGCTCACTGCTTGAGCGCAGCGATCCGGCGTCAAGAGTGATAGCGCGACCCGGCCTCAAGCAGCGAACCGCCGCGCGGGGAGCGACAGGCCACAGGACGGCCTCATGCAGCCAGCGACCGCGTCGCGAGCGTTAGGCCAAAAGGAATGAGACAGGGCCCCGGCAGCGATGCCGGGGCCCTTTTCTATTCCACGACCGTGAATTTGCGGCTGTCGAAGACGCGCAGGACCTGCGGCAACTCACGGCCCCGCTTCAGCACGATGCCGCCCTCGCCGATCACCGCCCACTGGCCCTGTTTCAGGCGCAGCGACGGCCGCTTCTCGATCCGGTAGACGGGGGCGTCGCCGGAGCGGCGGAAGACGGCGAACTCGGCCACGTCCTTGTGGCCGATCATCGCGTAGTCGCGCCATTCGCCCGCCGCGACCATGCGGCCGTAGACCCTGAGAATCTGATCCAGTTCGCGGCGATCGAAGAAGACCGGACCGGCCTGGGGCTGTGCATCGACGGCGTCGTTCATGCCTCTAATCTAGGCCGCTTCCGGCGCGACGCCAGTGCGGCGCGAAGGGCGGACGGCGTGTCCGTAACGCCGCGATCCAAAGAAATCGCACAGAACACGAAAACGCCTCCGTTCCGCCCATCGCCTGCCCCGTTGGGAGGCGACACCGGTCACATCGGCTCGTCGGAGTTCGGAACGGTTCCGGATCCTGAACAGCCCCCCCAGCCCCCTGGAATTGTTCCATTCAAGGGCTTCGGCGGGCCGATGCTTCCTCCAAAGCGAGACGCCCGCTCTGCCGCCCTCCCCCCCAAAGGCCGAGCGGGCGTTTTGCTGTCCGGCGCAGGCTCGGGGCCGACGGGCGCAGCCCCTCAGGGCAGGGTGATCCGTTCCGTCCGGCCGCCCCGCTCCACCGACAGACGGCGCTCGCCCTGTCCATCCAGCGCGCGCGCCAGAGCCGACAGGGTCGAGACCGACCGGCCGTTCACCGAGCGAATGACGTCTCCCGCCTGCAGGTCCACGGCCGCCGCGGGCGAACCGCCCTCGACCGAGAAGACCTGCAGTCCGCCCTCGGCCAGCCGCACGCCGGCGCCGCGGGCCAGAACCACGTCCGCGCCCACGATCACGTCCCGCGCGGTCGGGGGCTCGACGGTCAGGCTGGCGCGGGCCTCGTGGCCGTCGCGCAGGTAGACGATCTCGACCTGGGTTCCGGGCTCGGCGACGCCAATGGTGGCTTGGACGGTGCCCGCATTGGACACCGCGCGGCTGCCGATCCGGGTGATGACGTCGCCCCGGCGCAGGCCGGCGGACTCGGCGGACGAGCCGGGGGCCACGTCCTCGATCACCGCGCCGCGCACGATGCCCAGACCGAACTCACGCGAGCGCTCGGCATTGAGCGAGCCCAGGATGGCGCCGGTCGCGCCGCGCCTGACCTCGCCATGGGCGCGCAGCTGTTCCACCACGGACATCATGATGCGGCTGGGCACGGCGAAGGCGATCCCGTCGTTGCCGCCGCCGCCGCCCGACAGGATGGAGGTGTTGATGCCGATCAGCCGCCCCCGGCTGTCCAGCAGCGGCCCGCCCGAGTTGCCGGAGTTCACGGCCGCGTCGGTCTGGATATAGTCCTCGATCCGGTCGCCTCCGCCCGAGCGGCCCAGACCGGAAATCACGCCCATGGTCAGGGTCTGGTCCAGACCCAGCGGATAGCCGACGGCGAAGGCCAGATCGCCCGTGCGCAGGGTGTCGGAACTGGCGACCTCGATCTGCGACAGGCCCGGCGCGGTGATCTGCAGCACGGCGATGTCGGTGGCCTTGTCCGCGCCGATCAGGACGGCGTCGAAGATGCGGCCGTCGGTCAGATCGATGGTGAATTTCTGGCCGCCCTCGACCACGTGATTGTTGGTGACGACGATGCCTTCGGCGGCGTCGAGCACGGCCGCCGAGCCGCTGGCCATCGGACGCGGCTCGTTGTCACCCGAGCTCGGGCCGCCCGACTGCCCGAGGGTCGTCACCTGCACGACGGCCGGCAGGGCGCGTTCGAGGTCGTTGGCGAAGGTGAAGACGCCGCGCTGGGCGTCATAGGGGATGGGCAGCGGGGGCTGCGCCTGCGGCGCGGCCTGACCGTCGGCCTGGGCGAAGGCGGGCGCGGCGAGCAGCAGGGGCGCCGCCAGCGCGAGCGCGATCACGGAAACACCGCTGGCCCGGAAGATCGTGCGCCGCATGCTCAAATTCCTCATTCTGGAGACGGACCCTAGCGCGAGAAATGCGCCGTGACGACAGCCCCCGGACGGGCGTCATCAATCGTCATGACCGCGCCGTGCCGTTTCAGGATGGCGCGGACGAAGGCCAGGCCCATGCCGTGGCTTTCGCGGCCCTCCGCCATGGACGCCGCGACGGCGGCGGCGCCGGACGCTCCGGCGCGGAAGCCCGGTCCCTGATCGGCGACCGACAGGCGGGACCGCCCCTCCTCCCCCGAGACCGTCAGGGTCACGACGCCGCCGTGGGGCGAATATTTCACCGCATTGTCCACCAGATTGGCCGTCGCCCGCTGCAGCAGGCTGCGCACGCCCAGCACCTCGACCGGGGCGGCGACCACGCGGATCGAGACGCCGCGTTCCTCGGCCAGCGGCTCGTAGAGCTCCGCCGCCTGCGCCGCGAGCGCGTCGAGCCGGATCGGCTCGAACGACCAGGCCTCGCCGTCGCGCAGGGCCATGGCTTCGTTCATCGCGCGGGTCAGCTCCTGCAGATCGGCGCGCGCCTCGGCCACCAGACGCCTCATCTCCGGCGTCGTCGCGGTTTCGCCCAGCTTCTCCAGCCGGGCCGAGGCGCGGGCCAGGGGCGTACGGAAGTCGTGCGCCAGCTGATCGGCGGAATCCCGCAGCCAGGCCAGTAGCTCCTCCAGCCGGTCCAGTGTCCGGTTCACATGACCCGACAACTCGCTCAGTTCCGGCGCGACCTCGGTCTCCGGCGCCCGCTCGGAGAAGTCGCCGACGGCGGCGCGGTCCAGCGCGACGCTGACCTTCACCACGGCGCTGGTCAGGCGATGGCGGGCGAAGGTGGCCGCCGCCAGACCGATGGCCAGCAGCAGGACGCCCGCCCCGATCACCGCCGCCACGGCCCAGCCCCAGGCGTCGCCGGACGCATCCACGACCCGGCCCACGGCGATGTCCAGCGCCCCGACCGAGCGCTTGACCACCACCACCTCGACTGCGCGCGTGGGGCACAGGACCCCGGCGCCCAGCCGTACCACATAGACATCGTCCCCCAGTCGCGGCGATCGCTCACCCCGGATGGTCTCCAGCTCCGACAGGCCCGCCGGCTTGCCGACCGGGGCGCGGATGAAGCGCACGCCCGCGCCGCCCCGCCCCGTCTTGCAGGTCTCTTCCAGCGTGCGGGCGTCGCGCGCGCGCGCCGGGCCGTACTGGAAGGCCGTCAGCCAGTTGGACAGATAAACGGCGTCGGCGGGACTCAGGGTGTCGCCGGTCATGCCTTCGACGCCCAGTTTGGAGGCCATGGCGCCATAGTCGTCGAGCGCGGCCAGCGCCGCCTTCTCGCGCTGGTCCATGCGCACCGCCGCGCTGGTCACGGCCAAAGATCCGGTCAGGGCGAGGGCCGACAGCACGGCGATCCCGGCCGCCAGCTGGGTGGTCGTGCGACGCCCCAGCCAGGCCCTGATGCGACGGAAGGGGCCGGTCACGCGCGGATCAGCCCGCCCGGTCGGACAGGTCGCGGAACACCAGGCTCTGGCTGCGCGCCGACACGATCAGCGGGTGCAGGTCGTCGCCCAGCTCGGCCGCCTGCTCCTTCAGCCGGCGGCGCAGGGCGCTGATCCGGGCGTCGATGATGTTGACGAAATTGTCGGGCAGGAAGGTCCACTCCACCCAGCACCGGTCCCACAGCATGGTCTTGGTCACCGGCTGGCCGCGCGCGGTCATCAGCTCGCAGACGATGGCGAACTCCAGCGGCGACAGGTCGATGGTGCGCGACACATCCGGCAGCTCCAGCTTCAGCGTGCGCGCCCCGAAGGACAGGCGGAAGGGCCCGTTGACCAGATCGGAGCTGACCGGCCTGGCCCGGCGCGCCGCGCGGCGCAGCTGGGCGGCGATGCGGGCCAGAAGCTCCTCGTCCCCTACCGGCTTGGCCAGATAGTCGTCGGCGCCTTGCAGCAGACCCTCGACCTTCTGCCGCTCGCCGCCCAGGGCGGTCAGCATCAGGGCCGGCGCATCCGCCGAGGGGCCGTCCGAGGCGCGCAGCCGTTTCAGGGTCTCCAGCCCATCCAGTCCCGCCGTCATCCGGTCCAGCAGCAGCACGTCATAGGCGCGGGCGGCCGCCTTCTCGAGCGCGACCTCGCCCCGGTCGACGCAATCCACGGTCGCGAACCCGGCGCGCAGCAGGCGTTCGGCGACATGCTCCGACAGGTCGGGATCGTCCTCAAGCAGCAGGGCGGCGCGGCCGGCGAAGACCTCGCGCAGCTGGGCGAAGGGGTCGTCCCCTGCGATCACGCTTTCTCCGTCCATCAGCCGCCTCCTGTCGCCGAACGATAGGAGGTTGAAGGCGAATAACAATGCCCGACCGTCCCGGGCGCCACCCTGCACGCGCGCGGGTGGGCGTCGGGCTGATTCTTCCTGACCGAACGCCGGTCGCGGACCGCGCCGGGGCGGCGGGGCGCGCCTTCGTCTAGAAGGCGCTCTCGCCCGTGATCGCCCGGCCCAGGATCAGGGCGTGGACGTCGTGGGCGCCCTCATAGGTGTTGACCGTCTCAAGGTTCATGGCGTGGCGCATAACGTGCATCTCGCCGGTGATGCCGGCGCCGCCGTGCATGTCGCGGGCCTCGCGGGCGATGGCCAGGGCCTTGCCGCAGTTGTTGCGCTTCATCATCGAGATGGCCTCGGGACACCAGTCGCCGTTGTCCAGACGACGGCCCAGCGCCAGCGCGCCTTCAAAGCCGAGGAAGATCTCGGTCTGCATGTCGGCCAGCTTCTTCTGCACCAGCTGGCGCGAGGACAGCGGGCGGCCGAACAGCATGCGCTCGGAGACATACTCACGGGTGGCGTGGAAGCAGAACTCGGCGGCGCCCATCGCGCCCCACGAGATGCCGTAGCGGGCCTTGTTCAGGCAGGAGAAGGGCCCGCGCAGGCCTTTCACATTCGGCAGCAGATTCTCTTCCGGCACGAAGACGTCGTTCAGGCCAATGTCGCCGGTGATCGAGGCGCGCAGCGACAGCTTGTCGCCGATCTTGTCGGTGGTGAAGCCGTCGAAGCCGCGCTCGACGATGAAGCCGCGGATGACGTCATCCAGCTTGGCCCAGACCACCGCGAGGTCCGAGATCGGCGAGTTGGTGATCCAGTATTTGGCGCCGTTCAGGCGGTAGCCGCCCTCGACCTTGACCGCCTTGGTTTTCATCGAGGCCGGGTCCGAGCCGCCGTCGGCCTCGGTCAGGCCGAAGCAGCCGATCAGTTCACCGGCCGCCATTCTTGGGAGGAAACGAAGTTTCTGCTCTTCCGAGCCGAAGGCGTAGATCGGGTACATGGCCAGCGACGACTGCACCGACATGGCCGAGCGATAGCCGCTGTCGACCGCCTCGATCTCGCGCGCGATCAGGCCATAGGCCACGTGGCTGGCGCCCGCGCCGCCGTACTGTTCCGGCAGGGTGGCGCCGAGGAAGCCCATTTCGCCCATCTCGGTCATGATGGCGCGGTCGAAGGTCTCGTCGCGGAAGGCGGCGACCACGCGCGGCAGCAGCCTGTCGCGGGCGTAACCGCGCGCCGCGTCCTGAATCATGCGTTCGTCGTCGGTCAGCCGACCGTCGAGGTCCAAGGGGTCTTCCCAACGGAAGGTCTTCTGGGCGGTGGTGGAGCCGTCGGCCATGGTCTGTTTCCTGCGCGGGCGGGTTCAGGCGATCGTGAGCAAGCGTGACGATCAGCCCCCTGTTCTAATGCGCGGTTTAGGCCAGAATAGCGTTCGCGGGTAGAGGCAGCGCCCGCGACATGTCAGGGTGGGGACCATGATGCACACGCTGAACCGCCTGTTCGCCAATCACCCGCGCGAGGTGGGCGAAAGCTATTTCGAGCACATGAGCCACGCCATGGGCTTCGGCATGAAGCTGGCGCGCCTGTCCGCCTGCGCCTTCGCCCACGCCTTCGTGCCCGGCGTGCACAAGACCACCGTCTCCGACGAGATCAAATGCATGGCCCGCGACATGGGCGGCCGGGCGGAAGAAGCCCGCGACTGCCGCATGCGCGACGCGGGCGTCTGGGACGTGGGGCTTTAAGCGGCTAAGCAGGGGTCATGACCCAAGGCCCCCTTTCCGGCGTTCGCGTTCTCGACCTCAGCCGCGTGCTGGCCGGCCCCTGGGCCACGCAGACCCTGGCCGACCTCGGCGCCGAGGTGATCAAGATCGAGCGGCCCGGGGTGGGCGACGACACCCGCCAGTGGGGCCCGCCCTTCACCACCAAGGCCGACGGCACCAAGGGTGACGCCGCCTATTTCCTGTGCGCCAACCGCGGCAAGAAGTCGGTCGAGCTGGACATCGCCAGCCCCGAGGGCGCCGCCGCCGTGCGGGAGCTGGCGAAGACCTGCGACATCGTGGTCGAGAATTTCAAGACCGGCGGCCTGCGCAAATACGGCCTCGACTATGCGGGGCTGTCGGCGATCAATCCCCGGCTGGTCTACTGCTCCATCACCGGCTTCGGTCAGGACGGGCCGGACGCCCATCGCGCCGGCTACGACTATATGATCCAGGCCATGGGCGGGCTGATGTCCATCACCGGCCAGCCGGACGGCGCGCCAGGCGCCGAGCCGATGAAGGTCGGGGTGGCGGTCGTGGACCTGTTCACCGGCCTGTACGCCTCCAACGCCATCATGGCGGGCCTGCTGCACGCCCGGGCGACCGGCGAGGGCCAGCACATCGACATCGCCCTGTTCGACGTCCAGGCGGCCATGCTGGCCAACCAGGCGGCGAATCACTTCGTCTCCGGCACGGCGCCGACGCGGATGGGCAACGCCCACCCCAACCTGGCCCCCTACCAGCCCTTCCCCTGCGCGGACGGCATGGTGGTGATCGCGGTCGGCAATGACGGCCAGTATCGCGCCCTGTGTCGGGCGCTGGGCGTCGAGGGGCTGGGGACCGAGGCCCGCTTCGCCACCAACGCCGCGCGGATCGCGCATCGCGTCGACCTGACCGCCGAACTGTCGGCCCTGACGGAACGGCACAGCATGAAGGCCCTGATGGCGATCCTGGAGGCGGCGGGCGTGCCCTGCGGCCCGGTCAACACGATCGATCAGGTGTTCGAGGAGCCGCAGGCGGTGCATCGCGGGCTTGAGGTGCAGCAGACCCGCGCCGACCTGTCCGGCCCGGTCCGCACCGTCGCCTCGCCGATCCGGATGTCGCGGACGCCTGTCGCCTACGACCGCGCTCCACCTGCTCTGGGGGCGGATACCCAGGATGTGCTGGGCGAACTCGCGGGGCGGGATCGCGCTCGCTGATGGCCCTCGTCGGGCTTGGGGTTTATCGACCGAACAGGAAGCCAAGCCCGATCGCGGCAAGCAGCGCCGTTGCGCCGGCCTTTCGCCGGGGATCGCTATCGATCGGGTCGGCATCCTCGATCTGTTCCGCCCCGCCCCTCAGGCCGTCAAGCAAGGTGCGCGCCGCGTCCGCCTGATCATTCGGCACTGACAGATTCACGCCGCCCAGCGCCTGAAGCACGAGCGGATTGGTTTTCACATGCTCGGCGCCGCCGAGGACGGCCTCGTAACCCTCGGCCCGAAGGCGCGCGGCCGCGATCTCGGCTTCATAGACATCGGCGAACCGGGCGATCTCGATCATGGTCTGGTCATCCAGCATCGCTGACACGGGCCGTTATGGCCTCGACGGACAGGGGCTGGGGACCGGTCGCCCAGTCGATCAACGGCAGGCCCTCCACCCGGCCGAAATGCCGGACGTTGCGCGTCACCACCGTCCAGCCGCGCGCGAGCGCCTGACCGGCGATCAGGGTGTCGATGTCCCCGATCGGTCTGCCCCGGCGGTGGAGATCGCTTCGTACAGCCGCAGTGGCTTCAATGTCCGAGGGCTCAAGAGCGATCACCGCCAGTTCGCTCAGCACTTCGGCGATCCGCGCGCGCTCGCGCTGCGGGCTGACGCCGATGTCCGCCCCGCTGATCAGTTCATGCAACACGACAACCGGCACGACGGCGCGGGCCGCGTCCAACCCCATGAATTCGCGCCGCACTTTGACGTCACGGCTTCGCATAACGTCGATGAGTGTTGAGGTGTCCAGCGCGAGGATCACCAGGTCTTGACCGGTGTGATCGTTTGCGGCGGCGGATCCGGAAACGGCGCGTCGCCGAGCGCGTCAAGCCGCGCCCAGAACGCCTCCCATTCTTCTTTCGTCTGCGGTCGACGTCGCTCGGCCCTTATCGGCTCCAGGATGACCGCGTCGCCGTCCTGCCGGATGCGGACTTCCTTGCCCTCAAACCGATAGGCTTTGGGCAGCCTGACGGCCTGGCTGCCGCCATGGGTGAAGATTTTCGCCGTTTCGGCGACACCGCGTTTCGGATCGGCCATACCGATCTCCGTATCTACGTTAAATAGATACTAAACCCGGCAGCCGTCGTCCGCAATCAGAGGTCCAAGAGCGCCCGCGCCGGGTCTTCCAGGAGGTCCTTGACGCGGACCAGGAAGGTCACGGCTTCCTTGCCGTCGACGATGCGGTGGTCGTAGCTGAGGGCGATGTACATCATCGGGCGGATCTTCACCTCGCCGTTGATGGCCATCGGACGCTGCACGATGTTGTGCATGCCCAGGATGCCCGACTGCGGCGCGTTCAGGATCGGCGTCGACATCAGCGAACCGTAGGTGCCGCCGTTGGTGATGGTGAAGGTGCCGCCCTGCAGCTGGTCCAGCGTCAGGTGGCCGTCACGGGCCGCCTTGCCCAGGGCGCCGATGCCCTTTTCGATCCCGGCCAGCGACAGCGCATCCGCATCGCGCAGCACCGGAACCACCAGACCCTTGTCGGTGCCGACGGCGACGCCGATGTCGTAGTGATTCTTGTAGATGATGTCCGTGCCGTCGATCTCGGCGTTGACCGCCGGGATCTCCTTCAGGGCGGCGACGACCGCCTTGGTGAAGAAGGACATGAAGCCCAGCTTCACGCCGTGGCGCTTCTCGAACACGTCCTTGTACTGGGTCCGCAGGGCCATGACGTTGGTCATGTCCACCTCGTTGAAGGTGGTCAGCTGGGCGGCCGTGTTCTGCGATTCCTTCAGGCGGCGGGCGATGGTCTGACGCAGGCGCGTCATCTTCACCCGCTCCTCGCGCGGCTGGTCGGCGCGCGGCGCGGCCGGAGCGGCGGCGGGGGCCGGAGCCGCGGCAGCCGGAGCCGGCGCGGCGCCGATGGCGCCCAGGGCGTCGCCCTTGGTGATGTTGCCCTTCGGACCGGTGGCGGCGATGGCCTTCGGATCGAGATTGTTCTCGGTCACCACGCGCTGCACGGCGGGCGACAGGTGCGGAGCGTCGTCCGACCTGATCTGGGCCGAGCCGGCGTTGGCCGAACCGCCCGCGGCGGGGGCAGCGGGAGCCGGAGCGGCGGCCGGGGCGGCCCCGGACGCGGCGATGCTGCCGATCTGCTGGTTCGGGGTCACGCTGGCGCCGGCGTCGGCGAGAATGGTCAGCACGCCGGCGGCCGGGGCCGAGACTTCCACGGCGACCTTGTCGGTCTCGATCTCGACCAGCAGTTCGTCCTTGGCGACCGTGTCGCCCGACTTCTTCAGCCAGGTTCCCATCGAACCTTCGGCGACGCTTTCGCCCATGGTCGGGACATTGATCGAGACGGCGTCGCCACCCGAAGCGGCGGGCGCGGCCGGAGCGGCGGCCGGGGCGGCGGCGGCCGGAGCAGCGGGGGCGGCCGAAGCAGCAGGGGCGGCCGAAGCGGCCTCAGCCTTGGGCGCGGCCGGGGCGGAGGCCGCAGCGCCTTCCGACACCACGCCGAGCACGGCGTTCGGCGTCACGGTGTCGCCTTCAGCGAACCTGATCTCGGCCAGCACGCCGTCCGACGGCGACACGACTTCCAGCGAGACCTTGTCGGTTTCCAGCTCGACCAGGACCTCGTCCTTCTTCACCGGGTCGCCGGCCTTCTTCGTCCACTTGCCGATCGTGGCTTCGGTGACGGATTCGCCGAGGGCGGGGGTGAGGATGTCGGCCATGGTCGGGTCCGGGTCTCTTTTGAGCGGTCAGTTATCTAGTCATCATCCCGGCGGCGGGGAAACCGCCCACCGGGACTTTTGTCAGGCGAAGGCGTCGGTGAGGAAGGCGTCCAGTTCCTTGAGGTGCCGGCTCATCAGGCCCGCGGCCGTCGAGGCGGAGGCCGGACGGCCGACGTAACGGGCGCGCTTGGCCTTCACGTCCAGCTTCTCCAGCGTCAGCTCGATCCACGGATCCACGAAGGTCCAGCCGCCCATGTTCTTCGGCTCTTCCTGGCACCAGACCAGTTCGGCGTTCGGGAAGCGGCCCAGTTCGGTCAGCAGCGACTTCATCGGCCACGGATAGAACTGTTCCAGGCGCAGGATGTAGACGTCGTCCACCGGCTTGCCGTCCTTGGCGTCCTTCTCGCGGCGCTCCAGCAGGTCATAGTAGACCTTGCCCGAACACAGCACGACGCGACGGATGTCCTTGTCGGCCTTGATCGTGATGCCGGCGACTTCCGGACGCGTCTGGGCGTCGTCGTGCAGGACACGGTGGAAGGAGCTGCCCTCGGCCATGTCGGCCAGGCTGGACACCGCCTTCTTGTGACGCAGCAGCGACTTCGGCGTCATGATGATCAGCGGCTTGCGGAACGGCCGGTGCATCTGGCGACGCAGGATGTGGAAATAGTTGGCCGGGGTCGTGCAGTTGGCGACCTGCATATTGTCCTCGGCGCAGGCCTGGAGGAAGCGCTCCAGACGGGCCGACGAGTGCTCGGGACCCTGACCTTCGTAGCCGTGCGGCAGCAGCATGGTCAGGCCGCACATGCGCAGCCATTTCCGCTCGCCGGACGAGATGAACTGGTCGATGACGACCTGGGCGCCGTTCACGAAGTCGCCGAACTGGGCTTCCCACATGACCAGGGTGTTCGGGTCAGACAGGGCGTAGCCGTATTCGAAGCCCAGCACCGCCTCTTCCGACAGGGCCGAGTCGATGACCTCGAAATGGGACTGGGTGTCGGACAGATTGTTCAGCGGCACATAGCGCTTCTCGGTCGTCTGATCGACGATGCCCGAGTGGCGCTGCGAGAAGGTGCCGCGCACCGAGTCCTGGCCCGACAGACGAACCGGGAAACCTTCTTCCAGCAGCGACCCGAAGGCCAGGCTTTCGGCCGTGGCCCAGTCGATGTTCTGGCCGGTCGTGATCATCTCGCGGCGGCCGTCGATGACGCGCTTCAGCGTCTTGTGGATGTCCACGGCGTTCGGAATGGTCGTCAGGCGATGGCCCATGTCGGACAGCTTCGCCAGCGGCACGGCGGTCTCGCCGCGACGCTCGTCACCGTCCGGCAGGCCGATGCCCTGCCACTGACCGTCCATCCAGTCGGCCTTCTTGGCCTCGAACGTCTTGCCGGCGTCGAACTCGGCGTCGAGGAAGGCTTCGAAGCGCGTGACCTCGGCGTCGACCTCGGCCTGGGTGACCACGCCTTCCTTGACCAGACGCGCGGTGTAGATCTCGCGCGTCGAGGGCAGGGCGCGGATCTTCGAATACATCAGCGGCTGGGTGAACGTGGGATCGTCGCCCTCGTTGTGGCCGAAGCGGCGGTAGCAGAACATGTCCACCACCACGTCCTTGTGGAATTTCTGGCGGAACTCGGTCGCCACCTTGGCGGCGAAGACGACCGCTTCGGGGTCATCGCCGTTGACGTGGAAGATCGGCGCCTGGACCATCAGCGCCACATCCGACGGGTAGGGCGACGAGCGCGAGTTGCGCGGGCTGGTGGTGAAGCCGATCTGGTTGTTGATCACGAAATGCAGGGTGCCGCCGGTGCGGTAGCCCTTCAGTCCCATCAGGGCGAAGCATTCGGCCACCACGCCCTGGCCGGCGAAGGCGGCGTCGCCGTGGATCAGCAGCGGCACGACCTTGGACCGGTCCAGCGCCCACTCTTCTTCCGGCTTGCCGGCGTTGGCTTCGCGGATGTCGAACGCCTGTTTGGCGCGCGACTTGCCCAGCACCACCGGATTGACGATCTCGAGGTGCGACGGGTTGGCGGTCAGCGACAGGTGGACGGTGTTGCCGTCGAACTGGCGGTCCGACGAGGCGCCCATGTGGTATTTGACGTCGCCCGAACCCTCAATGTCCGACGGCACCGTCGAGCCGCCCTGGAACTCGTGGAAGATGGCGCGGTAGGGCTTGCCCATCACCGCCGCCAGCGTGTTCAGGCGGCCGCGGTGGGCCATGCCGAAGACGATCTCGTCGACGCCCAGCGACCCGCCGCGCTTGATGACCTGCTCCAGCGCGGGGACCATGGCCTCGCCGCCGTCGAGGCCGAACCGCTTGGTGCCGGGGAAGCGTTTGTGCAGGAAGCGCTCGAAGCCCTCGGCCTCGATCAGCTTGTTCAGGATCGCCAGCTTGCCTTCCTTCGAGAAGGCGTTCTGCTCGAACTTGTCGGGCCCCTCGAAGCGCTGCTGAAGCCAGGATTTTTCCTCCGGCTCCGCGATATGCATGAACTGGATGCCGACGTTACCGCAGTAGGTGCGCTTCAGGATCGACAGCACGTCCCGGATGCTGCCGGTCTGCAGGCCCAGCACGCCGTCGAGGAAGATCGGTCGGTCCAGATCGGCTTCCGAGAAGCCGTAGAATTCAGGCGTCAGCTCGGGATTGTTGGTCGGCTGCTCGATGCCCAGCGGGTCCAGCGTCGCCTGCAGGTGACCGCGCACGCGGTAGCTGCGGATCAGCATCAGGGCGCGGATCGAATCGTGGGCGGCGGCGCGGATTTCGTCCGCCGAGGCGGCGACAGGCGCAGCGGGAGCGGCAGCGCCCGGCTTGGCGGCGGCCTTGGGATCCGGCTTCGGGGCCGGCCAGCGACCGTCGAACACGGCCTCGGCTTCGCTGGGTTCGCTGGTGACCGGACGGCCCCAGCCGCCGGCGGCGCCCGCGGCCTTCACCTGCTCAGCATTGTCGCGAAGCTGGTCGAAGAAGGCGCGCCATTCGGCGGACACGCTCGCAGGATCGTCGGCCCACTTTTCGTGGAGACCCTCGATAAACGAGGCATTGGAGCCATACAGGAAGCTGGTCTCGGCAAAGACCTGGTTCAGCCGACCGGCATCGTCCGCCATCGTTCTCGTCAGTCCCTAACGTCGCGCGCGCACGTCTGCGCGGAGGCGACGGCGCTCATATAGGCGCTGTTTCCTTATGGGTCATGACCGAATAGCGGCGCTCAGGCGGGTTTTTTCGCCCCAGGCAAAGAAAAACGCCCCCGGCCGGAGCCGGGGGCGTCTTCACATGCCGTTACGGGGCGAAATCAGCCCTTCAGGACTTCCACCAGCGTCTTGCCGAGGCGCGCCGGCGACGGCGACATGCGGATGCCCGCGGCCTCCATGGCGGCGATCTTGGATTCCGCATCGCCCTTGCCGCCCGACACGACAGCGCCGGCGTGGCCCATGGTGCGGCCCTTGGGCGCGGTGCG
The DNA here is from genome assembly GCF_058681355.1 of Brevundimonas sp. AVps31. Lineage (NCBI taxonomy): Bacteria > Pseudomonadati > Pseudomonadota > Alphaproteobacteria > Caulobacterales > Caulobacteraceae > Brevundimonas > Brevundimonas sp. AVps31. The sequence goes on from NZ_CM178736.1 coordinate 919,233, forward strand.
GCCCGCGATGAAGCCGGCCATCGGCTTGCTGCGGCCCTTCTTCGCTTCGTCGATCAGGAACTGGGCGGCGTCTTCCTCGGCGCCGCCGCCGATTTCACCGATCATGATGATCGAGGTCGTCTCATCGTCGGCCAGGAACATTTCCAGCACGTCGATGAATTCGGTGCCCTTGACCGGGTCGCCGCCGATGCCGACGGCCGTTGTCTGGCCGAGACCTTCGTTGGTGGTCTGGAACACCGCTTCATAGGTCAGGGTGCCCGAACGCGACACGACGCCGACCGAGCCCTTCTTGAAGATGGAGCCCGGCATGATGCCGATCTTGCACTCGTCCGGGGTCAGGATGCCCGGGCAGTTCGGGCCCAGCAGGCGCGACTTCGAGCCTTCCAGACGGCGCTTGACGTTGACCATGTCCATCACCGGGATGCCTTCGGTGATGCAGGTGATGAAGGGGATCTCGGCGTCGATGGCTTCGATGATCGCGGCGGCCGCGCCCGACGGCGGGACGTAGATCACCGTGGCGTCGGCCTTGGTGGCGTCGCGGGCTTCAGCGACCGAGGCGAAGATCGGCAGGCTTTCGCCGTGGGAGCCGGTCCAGTTCGTGCCGCCCTTGGTCGGGTGCACGCCGGCGACCATCTGGGTGCCGTGATAGGCCAGAGCCTGTTCGGTGTGGAAGCCGCCGGTCTTGCCGGTCAGGCCCTGGACGATGATCTTGGTGTTCTTGTCGACGAGAATGGACATTGGGTCTGCTTCTATTCGGGGGTCGAGGGAGCGCGCCGGAAAGTAGTTTCCGTCAAGCGCATGAGGTTGACGCTCAGCATCCGGGTTGATGGGTTGTAGGCCTGTGACAGGACGTCAGTGGCGTTCCGCTCCCACTCCCTGAGTTCTACAGGTTCGGGCGGCGTTTGGCTGACTTCAACAGCCGTGAAGCCCCGAGCTTGGGCCAATGCGGCGATCTCGGCGCGCCAGTCCTCCTGCGGATCAATAACCTCGATCCTACAGGTGATGCTGGAAGGCACGACCATCAGCCTCGCGCCTGCGTGCTCGGATTCCGGCGGAGCTTTTGAAAACTTGGCTTTGTACTCCGTGAGCATGACGCGGGCGTAGCCGAGGCCGTAGCCGACACCCCAGTCAGGCCCCTGCTCCCCTGGAGTGAAGGGAAGCAGGGCCCACCCCTTGTCACGGCCGAGCGCTTCGAATGCCGGACGCTCGGCGGGGGTGTCCATGCACGCCGTACGGAACAGCTCGGTCGCCGACAGCCGGGCAGGCTGCTGCGGCGCCGCGCAAGCGGTCGTCGCCAGCCCACACAAGACGAGGGCGAGCGAGCCTCGCATCAGCCGACCGCCGCGACGATCTTCTGGGCGGCGTCGTCGAGGTCGTCGGCGGCCTGGATGGTCAGGCCGGATTCGTTCAGAATCTTCTTGCCCAGCTCGGCGTTGGTGCCTTCCAGACGGACGACGAGCGGCACCTTCAGGCCCACTTCCTTCACCGCGGCGACGACGCCCTCGGCGATGACGTCGCACTTCATGATGCCGCCGAAGATGTTGACCAGGATGCCCTGGACGTTCGGGTCGGCGGTGATGATCTTGAAGGCCGCCGCGACCTTCTCCTTGCCGGCGCCGCCGCCGACGTCACAGAAGTTGGCCGGCTCCTTGCCGTACAGCTTGATGATGTCCATCGTCGCCATGGCCAGGCCGGCGCCGTTGACCATGCAGCCGATGTTGCCGTCCAGCGAGACATAGGCGAGGTCCCACTTCGAGGCCTCGATTTCCTTGGCGTCTTCCTCGGTCTCGTCGCGCAGTTCCTTGATGTCGTCGTGGCGGAACAGAGCGTTGCCGTCGAACGACACCTTGGCGTCCAGAACGCGCAGGTGGCCGTCCTTCATGACGATCAGCGGGTTCACTTCCAGCATGTCCATGTCCTTCTCGACGAAGGCCTTGTACAGCGCCGGGAACAGCGACTTGCCGTCTTCGGCCGCCGCGCCGGTCAGGCCGTAGGCGGCGTTGATCGCGGCGACGTCGGCTTCGGTCACGCCCGCAGCCGGGTCGATGACGATGTTCTGGATCTTCTCGGGCGTGTCGTGGGCGACGGCCTCGATGTCCATGCCGCCTTCGGTCGAGACGACGAAGGCGATCCGGCCGAACTGGCGATCGACCAGCAGAGAGCAGTACAGCTCGCGCTCGATGTCGGCGCCGTCCTCGATGTACAGGCGGTTGACCTGCTTGCCGGCGTCGCCCGTCTGGGCGGTGACCAGGGTGTTGCCCAGCATCTCCTTGGCGTGGGCGACGACTTCCTCGATCGAGAAGGCCAGACGCACGCCGCCCTTGGCGTCGGCGCCCAGTTCCTTGAACTTGCCCTTGCCGCGGCCACCGGCGTGGATCTGCGATTTCACGACATAGAGCGGGCCGGGCAGTTGCTTCGCGGCGGCTTCAGCCTGATCGACCGAAGTGATGGGGACGCCGGCCGCGACGGGCGCGCCGAAGCCCTTCAGAACCTGCTTGGCCTGATATTCGTGGATGTTCATGGGGAGGACCGCCGCAACGCTGCTGGGGAAAGTTGCGGGGCTTATAGGCCCCGGGCCTTCGCGGGTGCAACCGTCACGCCGCGTCAGCGGGGCCGGACCGCGCCCGACCCCGCCGTTTCAGGCCTAATCCACCCAGTCTTTTTTCAGCGTCCGCGAGGCGCCGATCAGCAGGACGGACGCCAGCAGGTAGAAGCCCATGCCGGTGTAGATCGCCCAGCGCAGGCTTTCATCACCGAAGCGGGGCGCCAGCAGGTCGCTCATCCAGCCGAAGTAGAAGAAGCCGACGGCGATGCCGAGCAGGTTGTTGATGAGCAGGAACAGGGCCGAGGCGGTCGAGCGGATGGGCGCCGGCACCAGATGCTGCACCGAGGCGGTGATCGGCCCCAGCCAGGCCAGGTTCAACCCCGTCGGGATCAGAAAGATGAAGAAGGCCACCGTCAGTTGCTGGGCCTGGGAGCCGCCGCCCGGGAAGATCAGGCCGATCAGCCAGGGCGAGTTCATCGCCAGGATGAAGCAGGGCGCCGAGATCAGGAAGGCGATGGCGGGCACCAGCGGATAGGCGCCCTTGCCGCGCTTGGCCAGTCTGTCGGCGATCGCGCCGCCGCCCCAGATGCCGAGGATGCCGCCGATCAGGGCGATGCCGGAATAGTACCAGCTGACCTGCGGCAGGGTCATTTCGAAGCTGCGCATCATGAACAGGGGCAGCCAGCCGGCGACGCCGTAGCCGCACACAGACGACGAGGCCGCGCCGAGCGCCAGCAGCCAGAAGCTGGGCTTGGGAATGACCGCCGTGGCGGTGACCCGGGCGACCATGATGGAGCCGCCGATCACGCCCGTCAGCAGGCCGGCGAAGACCAGGATCAGGGCGTTGGCGCCGATGATGTCGAAATGCGCCAGCGCGGCCAGGGCCATGAGACCGGCGGCCAGACCCAGAAGCCCCTGCGCCACCCGCTTGCCGAGCCGTCCGTCATTCATCGGACCGACGACCGGAACCGGCGCCCCGGCCACGACCACCTTGGCCAGATCCGTACCGCCGCGGGGCGGGTCCTTGACCGTCAGGCGCAGCAGCGGCGCGACCAGCAGCCCCAGCAGACCGACCACGATGAAGGCCGTGCGCCAGCCGTAGGTCGCCGCCAGCAGGCCGCCGACCAGGGTCCCCGCCGCCGTGCCCAGCGGAATGCCGAAGGCGAAGGCCGCCAGCGCGCGCGCCCGCTGGCTCGGCGGGAAATAGTCCGCCACCAGCGAATAGGCCGGCGCCACGCCGCCCGCCTCGCCGACGCCGACGCCCATGCGGAACAGGAACAGCTGGGTGAAGGAGCCCGCGACGCCGCACAGGGCGGTGAAGCCGGACCAGACGGCCAGCGCCCCGGTCATGATCCACACCCGGCTGAACCGGTCGGCCAGCCAGGCCAGGGGAATGGCGAGGGTCGAATAGACCGAGGCGAAGGCGATGCCGCCCAGCAGGCCGAACTGGGTGTCCGACATGCCGAACTCTTCCTTGAGCGGCGCGGCGAGGATGCCGATGATCTGCCGGTCCAGGAAGTTCAGCATGTAGATCAGGATCAGGACCGCCAGCACATAGAAGCGGTATCCGTTGCGGATCGGCGGCTGTCCGGTGGCGGACGCGTCCGTGGCGGTCATGGCGTTTCCCTCGACTGTCGTTTTTCTTGTGGGTCGAACCGTAGCGGCGTCACGGCCTGACGCCAGAAGAAAAGGGCGGCGGCTCGTCAGAACCGCCGCCCTTGATCAGAGCCGATCAGGCGTCTTTCGAAGCCTAGTATCGGGCCGTCAGCTTGACCATCCAGGTCTGCGGCGCGCCGTAGTAGGCGGTCCGGATGTTACCGACCGAGGAGAACTCCTGCGCGTCGGTGCGGTAGGTCTCGTCCGTCAGGTTCTGGCCGTAGGCGCCGACCGAATAGCGGCCCGAGGCGTCGGTCCAGACGATGCGGGCGTCCATCAGCCAGTAGCCTTCCTGGAACATGCCCGGCAGTTCGGCCTGGCTGTTCACCGGGGTGTTGTCGACCGCCAGGGCGTGGCGGCCGCGATAGCGGGCCACGCCGCCGAAGGTGACGTCGCCGCCGCCCGGAATGTCCGCGACATAGGTCAGGCCGTAGCGGGCCGTCAGGTTGGGCGAGAAGGCCGGTTCCTGGAAGGCGCGGCTGCCGCCGGTCGCGGTGAAGCGGGCGTCGTTGAACTCGTCATACTGCGCGTCCAGCAGACCGATCTGGGCGTCGAAGGTCAGGGCTTCGGTCAGGGCCACGACGCCCTCGACTTCCAGACCCGAGATGTCCAGACCGCCCGCGTTGATCACGCTGAGAACCGGCGCCGGCAGGTTGGTGATCGGATCGACGTCCAGTCCCGAAACGCGCGCCTGGAAGTCATCGTATTTGGTGGTGAAGGCCGCCACGTTCAGGCGCACGCGGTTGTCGTAGCCGGTCGCCTTGAAGCCGACTTCCCAGCTGTCCGCGGTTTCCGGATCGTATTCGGTCGATTCCGCCGCGGTGTTGGCCCGACCGTTGAAGCCGCCCGATTTGAAGCCCTGCGAGAAGCGGGCGTACAGCATCACGTCTTCCGTCAGCTGATAGTCCACCGACGCCATGAAGGAGGTGTCGTCGTACTTCCCGACCGGCGGGGCGAACGGATAGGTGCCGTTGAACGCCGGCAGGGCGCTGTAGAACACCGACGTCGTGCGCCAGTAGTCCTTCTCTTCCTCGGTGTAACGGATGCCGCCCGAGACGCGCAGGGCATCGGTCAGGGCATAGGTGAGGTTGGCGTAGGCCGCCTTGGAGGTGGTCTCCAGCGTGTCGTCGATGGTGCGCAGGAAGCCCGAGTTCAGGAAGGCCGGCCCCAGCAGGTCGTCGGCATACGCTTCCTGATGCGAGTCGATGTTTTCGCGCAGGTAGTAGAGGCCGCCGACCGCGGTCACCGGACCCGACTGGTAGTTCAGCTGGAACTCCTGGCTGAACTGATCCTGATCCACCGCCACGAGTGCGCTGGACACCTCACGGACGGTCGCGTCGAAGTCGATGTAGTCGTCGGTATTCAGGCGACGATAGGCGGTGATCGACCGCAGGGTCAGGCTGTCCGAGAGGTCGTAGGCGACGTTCAGGGCCACGCCGCGCGATTCCAGGCGGGTCTCATTCGGCAGGGTCGGATCGACCGCCGCCTCAAAATTCCAGTCGGGGGTGGGCGAGGGCACGACCACGATGGTCTGGCCGCTGAGACCGATCAGGCTGTTGGTCGCCTGACCCACGGTGAGGCCGGCGTCATCGACCGAATAGTCGGCGGTCAGATCGACGCGAAGGTTTTCGCTCGGGTCCCACGCCAGCGCGGCGCGGAAGGCGGTCGAGTTCTTGTCATTGTATTCGGCGCCGGTCGTCGGATTGGTGACGTAGCCGCCCCGTTCCGAATGCAGGGCGGACAGGCCGAAGGCGAACTGGTCCGAGATCGGACCCGAAACGGCGGCCTGCACGTCGATCATGTCATAGTCGCCGTAGGCGACCGAACCGCGGGCGCGGAAGGTCTGCCCCGGGCGCCGCGACACCAGACGCATGGCGCCGCCGATGGTGTTCTTGCCGTACAGGGTGCCTTGCGGACCGCGCAGAACCTCGATGCGCTCGAGGTCGAGCAGGTCGAACTGGGTGCCGCGGATCCGGGCGTAATAGACGTCGTCGATATAGACGCCGACGGCCGGGTCGAAGGTCTGCAGCGCGTCGGGCTGGCCGATGCCGCGGATGTAGATGTTGGTGGCGTTCGACGAGCCGCGGCCCTGGACGATGTTCAGGTTCGGCACCGCGCCCTGCAGATCGGTCGTCTGCATCACGCCCTGGCGATCCAGCGTCTCACCGGAGAAGGCCGACACGGCCAGCGGGGTGCGTTGCAGGGACTCAGAGGTCCGGCGGGCGGTGACGATGACGTCTTCCAGGCCGGTCGTTTCGGCCTGCGGGGCGGCGTCCTGCGCCATGGCCATGGTCGACAGCGCGCTCCAGGCGGCGCCGGCGAGCAAGGCGGATTTCACGAGTCTGTTCATTGGAGCCCTATTCCCTGATGTTTCCGAACCGGACGCTTTTATTCAGCGTTCAATGATTTTCCGGGAACCTAACTGTTTTCGGTCTCCTGTCAAACCGTCACGCTTCCGCAGCGGAAGCCGGGCGGAAACCTGTGGCGCCGTTGCACAGCCGGGGTCGGGCAGCCTAGCGTGCGGCATGACCCAGCCCGATGCGCCCGCCCCTGAAGACGACGCGAAGCCCGCGCGGCGCGGCCGTCCGCCGAAAACGCGGACCTCGGGGGGCATCGACACCCGCGAATCAATCCTCGACGCGGCCGAGGATCTGTTCTCGAAACACGGCTTCTATGGCGTCACCATCCGTGAGGTCGCGCGCGAGGCGGGCGTCGATACGGCGCTGGTCCACTACTATTTCGGCGCCAAGAGGGGCCTGTTCGACGCCGTCTTCCTGCGCCGGGCCGAGGTTTGGAACAACGAGCGGGTCGACGCCATCAACCGCTATGCGCGCGAGGCCGGCGAGGCGATGACGCTGGAAGGCGTGCTCGAAGCCTTCCTGCGCCCGCCGTTCCAGTGGTCGCTCAAGGGCGGGCCCGGCTGGAAGCATTATTCGGCCCTGGTCGCCCAGACCAACGCCAACCCCACCTTCGGGGGCGAGACCATGGCGCGCTATTTCGACCCGGCCATCCGCCGCCTGATCGAGCTGATCCATCAGATCATGCCCACGGCGCGCGAGGTCGATCTGTACTGGGCCTACCATAATCTGTCGGGCGCCCTGACCCTGACGCTGGGCGAGACCGGGCGTCTGGACCGACTGTCGGGCGGGCTGTGCCGCTCCGGCGATCTGGAGACGGCCGCCGACTACATGGTCCGCTTCGCCGCCGCCGGCTTCCGCGCCGTCTGCCTGCCGCAGCCCGAATGAGCGACGCGCCGGTCCGTTTGTCCCTGACGCTGGATCGCAGCCTTGTCAGAGGCCTGTTCGTGGCGAGCGCCGCCGGTATCGTTCTGGCCTTCACCGGCGCCTTCGGCGTGACCGGGGTCAGCTTCCCGCAGCGCCTGCTGTACTGGCTGCCGCTGATGATCGTCGGCGCGGCCTGGGGCCATGTCTGCTCGCGCCAGGTCGAGCGGTGGATCGATTTCGACCGCAGGCCCTGGCTGGGCGCGCTGGCGCTGACCGCGGCCATATCCCTGCCGCTGACCCTGTTCGTCTGGGCCTATACGGTGTGGATCTTCGAGGGCGGGCGGTTCGCGACTCCGGATCGGCTGGTGCACTTCCTGCTGCCCGTGACCGTGGTCACCGGCGTGCTGAGCGTGCTGAACATCTTCCTGCAACGGACGCCGGTGCAGACCCACGCCGCCGTCGCCGGCGCCGCCCCTTCCCGCTTCCTCGATCGCCTGCCGCCGAAACTGCGCGGCGCGACGATCCGGGCGGTGGAGTCGGAAGACCACTATCTGCGCCTGCACACCGATCGGGGCTCCGACCTGATCCTGATGCGGCTGTCCGACGCCCTGTCGGAACTGGAAGGGCTGGAGGGGGCCCAGACCCATCGCAGCTGGTGGGTCGCCCGCAACGCCGTCCGCGACGTCAGACGCGGCGAGGGCCGCGCCACCCTGACGCTGGACGACGGTCTCGAGGTCCCGGTCAGCCGCCGCTACGCCCGGGCGCTGCGCGAGGCCGGCTGGTACTGACCGCGCCTCCATGACTGAGGCCTAGCCTGCCCAGATCCCGTGGAAGCCGGCCGGCAGGGCGATGTCCGCCCGCCAACTGGCGACCGGTCCGGCCGACACCCGCGCGGCGTCGAAGGCGTGCAACTCCGTCACGCCTTCGCGCAGGTTGATCGCCGGGGCGACCAGCCAGGCGTCCAGCTCTCGCGTGCGGCCGGGCTTCGGGACCCAGTTGGCCTCCTCCACGATGACGTCGTCGCCGAATGCGAAGGCGTCCGATCGGCCGGTGTCCCAGTCGTGCACCGCGAGCCCCGTCGGCAGGGGACGGCCGCCCCGCTCGCCCGCCACATGGACGGTGTGGCGACGGGCCAGACCGGCGCGGCGCGGATCGCTTTTGGGGAATTCCGCCGCGATGCCGGACGACGCCATTTCCGCCCGCCCGTCCGTATGCAGGGTCACCAGCGACAGCTGCGCGGGGTCGCCCGGTACGGTCCCGCGTCCCTCGACCAGCACCCGCGCGCCCTCCATGGCGAAGGTCACATCCTTGCCCGCCGCGACGTCGAAGCGGATCGCGCCCGACACGTCCTCCCACGCATCGCCGAGGTGGAAATAGCTGAAGGCGGGCAGTTCGAAGATCCGCGTGCGCGTCAGGTCAGCCTTGTCGATCACCATGACCCGGGTCCCCAGCTCCGGCTTCCAGGCGAACTGGCTGGCGTAGGGCATGCCGTGATGGTCGAAGACCCACGGCTGCATCACGATCACCAGATGCCGGGCCGTGGCGGTGAAGTCGTGCATGTAGCTGGCGCGCGGCAGGGTCACGACCTCGGCCGTATGCAGGCTGCGGTCGGCGTTCAGCCGCCACACGATCATCCGGTCGCCCCACAGGCCGATGTTCCAGACCGTGCCGTCCGGGTCGTACCGGGGGTGGGCCTGGAAGGGCATGCCCTTCAGATCGTCGCGCAGGGTCACGAAGGAGCGGGTCGACAGATCGGATGCGCTCATGGCCAGCGGCGATCCGCCTTCCCACAGGGCCCAGACCGTGTCGCCCGCCGTCATCACCGCCGTGTTGGCGGCGTTCGCGTCATTGGGCGAACCGATGCGGGCGCGACTGGCGTCGCCCACGGTGCCGAAGCCCGGCGTGACCACGGCGTCGATCTCGCTCTCCCGGCGCCGCTTGGGCGTGTCGGCGAAGCGGGCCTCCAGCGTGGCCTGCCCGTCGCGCACGCGGAAGGCGCGCATCAGGCCGTCGCCGTCAAACCAGTGGGTCGCCGACCCGCCCGGCCGCCGGAACTTACCCGGGCCGTTGCGGAACAGCGCCCCTTCCAGCCCGGCCGGCGCCCGCCCGTGCACCCGGCGCATGACCCGGCGGGCGATGTCGCCCTCGGCGTCTGCGGTGGCCAGGGACCAGTCGGCCGAGGCCTGCATCGCGGCCATGGCGCGCACCGTCTCGGGCGTGGCGACGGCGGCGGACAGGGCGGCGGCGCCCATCAGGAAATCACGGCGGGAAGCGAGCATGGCGGGTCTCCGTCTGTCGGGACGTGAAGGCAGAAGGGTCGAGGGCAAGGGTCCGGGGGCTCAGGTCGCGCGAAGCGCGACGGCCCCCGATCTCACTTGATGCTGATCGTCTGGGCCGTGTCGCCCGACACGCTGAAGCGCGCCCGTTCCCAGGTCGCGGGGCCCATCATGCCGACCGCGTTGTTGGAGAAGGCATAGGGCTCGACCGGCATGCCGAAAGGATTGGTGTTCATCCGCCCGTCGCCGTTCACGTCGTGGAAGGCGCGCACCGCATAGTCGCCGGCCGGCAGGGCGTCGAACACGGCCACCGCGGTCGCGCCCGAGGCATCGGCTTCGGCCGAGGCGACAGGCTGCCCGCCGGTGTAGGCGTCTTCCGAGTTGAACAGGGCGATCATGACCTTGCCCGTGTGGGCCCCGGTCTCGAACGTCAGGGTCAGGGTGTCGTCGGCGGCCCGGGCGGGAACGGCGCTCAGGGCCAGAAGCGCGGCGGCGGCGAGGGGGACGAGGCGGATCATGTCAGGTCTTCCATGAGGAGACCCGACCACCGGGCCTCCGATGACCCGACAGTGCCGACGGCCTTCATGGGCCGCCACGCCGTTTGCAGGAGAAGACGCCCCGCCTTCGCGAACGACCACGGGTGTTCATTCACGAAACGCGAACGGACATTCTTGTTGGGCCGCGGACCATCGGCCGCTCACGCGGACCTCCCGACCCGACGCGGCCCGTAGGTTAGCGCGGCGCGCGCTTGGCGAGAATGCGCTGCAGCGTGCGGCGGTGCATGCCGAGGCGGCGGGCCGTCTCGGAGACATTGTGGTCGCACAGCTCATAGACCCGCTGGATATGCTCCCAACGCACGCGGTCGGCGCTCATCGGATTGTCCGGCGGCTCGGGCGCCTCGCCGGTCATGAGCAGGGCCTTGACCACATCGTCGGCGTCGGCGGGCTTCTGCATATAGTCGACCGCGCCGGCCTTCACCGCCGCGACCGCGGTGGCGATGGCGCCGTAGCCGGTCAGCATGACGATGCGCGAGTCCTCGCGGCGGTCGCGGATCATCTCCACCACCTTCAGGCCGTTGCCGTCGTCCAGCCGCATGTCCAGCACGGCGAAGGCCGGGACCGAGACCCGCAGGGCGTCGGTGGCCTCGGCGACCGAACCCGCGGTGGTCACCACGAAACCCCGGCTCTCCAGCGCGCGGCCCAGCCGGGTGCGCAGGGCGTTGTCGTCGTCCAGCAGCAGGAGGGTCTTGTCCTCCAGCGCAGCGATCCGGGCTTCGGTCTCGGGCATCTTGGTCATCTCCATTCCGCTCAAGTCGGTAACGGCGGTCGTCCGGTCAAGGTTCAGACGGGGGGTGCGACACCACGGCTCATGCCGCGACCTCAAGCGCCGGCCTGGCCCAGCGAACGGCGACGCGGGCGCCGCGCGGCTGGCCCTTGCCCCCGTCACCCGCCCCGACACTGACCTTTCCGCCGGTGCGCTCCAGCAACGTCCGGGCGATGAAGAAGCCCAGTCCCATCCCGCCCTGGCTGGGAGCGATAACCTCGGGCTCGGGCGTCGGCGTCACGGCCTTCTTCGACTTCCGGCCCGGCGCGGCGGCCGCGACGGAGGCGGCGATCTGGGCCGTCAGGGCCCGGCGCGCCTTGCCTTGTGGACGGCTGGTCACATAGGGCTCGCCCAGACGCGGCAGGATGTCGGGCGGGAAGCCGGGGCCGTCGTCGACCACCTCGATCTCGATGAAGCCCGCATCGACCAGCGCCCTCACCCGCACCTTGCCGCCCGCGAAATCAGCGGCGTTTTCGACCAGGGTCGACAGGCCGTGGATCACTTCCGGCAGGCGGCGAACGCGGGGCGGCTTCTCGCCCGAGGCGGTGCGCACCAGCACCTCGAATTCCAGGTCGAAGCCCCGGTGGGGTTCGACCACCTCTTCCAGCAGGGCCTTCAGCCCGACCTCGGCGAAGGCGATGCCGCCCTCCTCCGGCTGTTGCGACAGGCGTTTCAGGATCTCGCGGCACCGTTCGGCCTGTTGCAGGATCAGCGCCGCGTCCTCGGCCGCCGGGCCGTCCTTGGCCGAGGCCCGCAGCAGCTCCTTGGCCACGACCTGGATGGTGGCCAGCGGCGTGCCCAGTTCGTGCGCCGCGGCGGCGGCCAGTCCGCCCAGGGCCGCCATCCGTTGCTCGCGTTGCAGCACGTCCTGCGTCGTCGCCAGCGCCAGCTCCAGCTTCTCGGCGTCCGCCGCCACCCGCCAGGCATAGGCGGAGGTGAAGACCACCCCGGTCGTCAGGGCCAGCCCGATGCCGATCTTGTACAGCGGCGGCAGGACCATCTCGGTCCCCGCCTGCCACGGCAGCGGCAGCGAGACGAAGAACAGGCAGACCGTCGCCAGCAACACCAGCAGGCCCATGAACACCGCCTGCCGCCCCGGCAGGGACGCCGCCGCCACCGTCACGGGCGCGACCAGCAGCAGGCAGAACGGGTTCTGCAGCCCGCCGGTCAGGCCCAGCAGGGTCGCGATCTGCAGAATGTCGAAGCCGAGGTGGGCCGCCGTCAAAGCCCCGTCCGGCGTCGCGCCGTCGCTGCGCTTCAAACGGGCCGTGGCGTTCAGATTCACCGCCACACTGGCCGCGATGGCGGCCAGACAGCCCCACAGGGGCAGATCGAAATGGAACCAGGCCGTCGCGACGAAGATGGTCGCGCTCTGGCCGAAGATCGTCATCCAGCGAACGATGACGAGGGTGCGCAGGGACAGGCCCCGGCTACGGCGGGGCAGGTTGCGCCAGTTGACCAGGGGGGCGCCGTTTTCGGCAGGCCCGGCGAACTGCGGCGTCGGATGATCTTCTGTAGCGCTCACAGTCCTTCTATAGACCGGTTCGGCCCGCGTGGGGCCATCTCGAAAGGGTCGCGATGCCGCGCCGCTCCATCCTCGTCTTCGCCGGCGCCTGCGTCGCCATCGCGGCCGCCCTCGCCGTCGTCACCATGGTGCTGGTCAACCGCCAGCCGGCCGCCCCGATCACAGGCGAGATCACCTCCACCGGCCAGCCGCAAGTCGGCGGACCGTTCCAGCTGGTCAATGAGGAGGGACAGCCGGTCGATCAGACGATCCTGAACGGCAAGTGGTCGCTGGTCTTCTTCGGCTTCACCTACTGCCCCGACTTCTGCCCGGCGACCCTGGGGATGCTGGAGGCGACCAAACAACAGCTCGGCGCCCGGGCCGACGACCTGCAGCTGGTCTTCATCTCGGTCGATCCGGAACGCGACACCCCGCAGGCGATGAAGGACTATCTGTCCAGCTATCCGATGGACGTGGTCGGCCTGACCGGCTCGCCGGCCCAGGTGAAGGCCGCGGCCGACGCCTACCGCGCCGTCTATCAGAAGGTCGGTGACGGCGAGGACTACACCATGAACCACTCCCTCACGATCTATCTGATGGGACCCGACGGGAAGTTCCGCGCCCCGCTGGGCCACGACATCGGCCCGGCCAACGCCGCACAGATCATCCGCCGGAACATGGAACGGGGCTGAGGCGCGGCGTTCACGATTTCAGTGATCGCCGATAATCTTTTTGCAGTGCGGTATAATCTATGATGCCTTGCCGCACTCTCGGCGGGGGCCGTCTCAGGACACGCATGCTTTATACGCTTCACGAGCTGGCCTACGCCTCGGCCGGACCCTTCCGTATCGGGGCCCAGATGGCCCGGGACTTCTGGACCTCTCCGCTCAATCCGGCCGCCGACACCGCCATCGGGCGCACGGCCTTCGCCTCGGCCGAACTGTTCGAGAGCGTCACCCGTCGCTACGGCAAGCCGTCGTGGGGACTGGATGTCGTGACCATCGACAACAAGCCGGTCCGCACCACCGAACAGATCGTCTGGTCGTCGCCCTGGTGTCGTCTGATCCGGTTCGCGCGCCACATCGGCGACCTGAAGCGCGCCGGAAAGCCGACCGCCGCCCCCGCCGTGATGATCGTCGCTCCCCTCTCGGGTCACTACGCGACCCTGCTGCGCGGCACGGTCGAAGGCTTCCTGCAGGACCACGACGTCTATGTCACCGACTGGTCGAACGCCCGTCAGGTGCCGATGCTGGAAGGTCGCTTCGACTTCTTCGACTACATCGACCACGTCCGCACCATGCTGGCCCAGATCGGCCCGCGCGCCCACGTCGTCGGCGTCTGCCAGCCCGGCCCGCCGGTGTTGGCCGCCTGCGCCCTGATGGCCGAGGACGAGGACCCGAACCGCCCGGCCTCGATGACCTTCATGGGCTCGCCCATCGACGCGCGTCTGTCGCCGACGGTGACCAACGAACTGGCCGAGGAAAAGCCCTTCGCCTGGTTCCGATCGAACATGATCCATACCGTGCCCTGGCCCTATCCGGGCTTCGGACGGCGCGTCTATCCGGGCTTCGTGCAGCTCTACAGCTTCATGTCGATGAACGAGGAAAAGCACACCGACGCCCACCGGAAATACTTCCAGGATCTGGTCTCCGGCGATGGCGACAGCACCGGCAAGCACGAGGAGTTCTACGACGAATACCTGTCGGTGCTGGACCTGTCGGAGGAGTTCTATCTCCAGACGATCGACATCGTCTTCCAGCAGCATCTCCTGCCCCGCGGCCTGCTGGAGCACCGCGGGCGCAAGGTTGACCTGTCGAAGATCACGGACATCGGCCTGATGACGGTCGAGGGCGAGAAGGACGACATCTCCGGCGTCGGCCAGACCCAGGCCGCCCACATCCTGACGCCGAACCTGCCGAACGAGCGTCGGGTGCTCTATGTTCAGCCCGAAGTCGGCCATTACGGCGTCTTCAACGGTCGCCGCTTCCGCGACGAAATCTATCCGCGCGTCCGCGACTTCATCGCGGCCAACGAGGCCCTCTGTGCAGTACCGGAACGATCAGCGACTGCCGCCTGAGGCGGTCGGGGTCCCGGCCCGGCTCTCGGTCAATCCGCGCGCCCGGCGGCTGTCCATCCGCATCGACGGCCGGGCGGGCGAGGCGGTTCTGGTCGCCCCTTCGGAGCGCAAGCTGGCCGAGGTCGTGGCCTTCGCCCGCACCAAGTCCGCCTGGATGCGCGAGCGGCTGGCCGAACGCCCTGACAGCACCCCGCTGGAGCCCGGCGCGACCGTCCCCCTGTTCGGCCAGCCGACCCGGCTGGTCGCCGTCGCCGGCGCCGGCGCGGCGCGTCTGATCGAGACCGCCGACGGGCCCGTCATCCAGTCGGGCGGCGAGGGCGAGGCCTATGCCCGCCGGGTCGAAAACCTGTTCAAACGACTGGCGCGTCAGGTGCTGACCGAGCGCACCGAACATCACCTGCGCACGCTCGGGCAGCGCCCGGTGACCCTCGCCATCGCCGACACGAAATCCCGCTGGGGCTCGTGCAGCCCGCATAACCGATCGATCCGCTACAGCTGGCGCGTCATCATGGCCCCGCCCGCCGTGGCCGACTATCTGGCCGCGCACGAGGTCGCCCATCTGGTCCACGCCGACCACAGCCCGGCCTATTGGTCGGTGGTGGCGCGGCTGGTCGGCGACCACCGGCCGTTCCGCAAATGGCTGCGCGACCACGGGGCCGCGCTGCACGCGGTGGGGCGTTAGAGCGGGATTGATCCTTCGTCTCGCCGGCCAGGCCGCCGGGGCCCTCCCCACTTCGGGGAGAGAGGGGCCGCCCGAAGGGTGATGGAGGCGTCGCCCCCGAACGTCCGTCAGAAGAACAGCGGGTCGGCCCTCTTGTCCGGCTGGGGCTCGGGCTTCGGAGTCTCGCGCGGGGGCTGCGGCTGCGTCGGGCGGATGACCGGCGGCTGTTCCGGACGATTGGGCGCGATGGGCCGCGGGGTCGGCGCGGGCTCGATCAGGCGTTCGTCCAGGGGATCAACATTGTCCTCGGCCGGCGGGTTGTCGCCGAACAGGTCGCCGATCTGGCCGATCAGGCTTTCGACCGGGCTGGGCGGCGTCCAGCCTTCCGGCATGGCCGGGCCGTTGGGGATGGCCGGCGCGTTCAGGCGCGGCAGGGCCGCCTCCATGAAGCCGCGCCAGATGGCCGCGGGCGACGAACCGCCGGTCACGCCCCGCATCGAGGTGTTGTCGTCCTTGCCCACCCAGACGGCTGTGACGAAGCCGCCGGTGTAGCCGACGAACCAGGCGTCCTTGTAGTCGGAGGTCGTGCCGGTCTTGGCCGCCAGATCGCGCCCGGCGATGGCCGACGACCGACCCGTGCCGGACGTCATCACGCCCCGCAGCATCTGGTTCAGATAGTAGAGGTAGGGATTGCTGATGGCCTGCACCGGGCCTTCGGCGCGGCTGGCGCGCTGATAGATGACCCGGCCCTGCGGGGTGCGGATGCGGCTGATGCCGTAGGCCTGCACCCGCTTGCCGCCGTTGGCGAAGGCGTCATAGGCCTGCGCCATCTCGATCGGCGACACCTCGACCGCGCCCAGCGCCATGGCGGGCTCCAGCCCGATCCGGCTGGTGATGCCCAGCCGACGCGCGGTGCGGGCGACGTTGTCGCGCCCCACCTGATCCGCGACGCCCGCGGCGATGGTGTTGGTCGACTGGGCCACGGCCTGCGCCAGGGTCATCTCGCCCGCGAA
Source organism: Brevundimonas sp. AVps31 (assembly GCF_058681355.1). Lineage (NCBI taxonomy): Bacteria > Pseudomonadati > Pseudomonadota > Alphaproteobacteria > Caulobacterales > Caulobacteraceae > Brevundimonas > Brevundimonas sp. AVps31. The sequence continues at coordinate 935,512 of NZ_CM178736.1, forward strand.
GGTCCCGGAGTAGTTGCGCGGGGACCAGTTGCCGATGCGGATCGGGGCGTCGTTCACGCGCGTCTCGGGCGTGTAGCCGCTCTCCAGCGCCGTCAGATAGACGAACGGCTTGAACGCCGATCCCGCCTGACGCCGGGCGTCGGTGGCGCGGTTGAACTGGCTATCGCCATAGGAGGCGCCGCCGATCATGGCGCGCACCCGCCCCTCGCCGTCCAGCGCCACCAGCGCCGCCTGCTCCACGCCCTTGGATTTGTCGCGGTCGAGGATGCGGCGCACCGACCGCTCGGCCTGGGTCTGCAGGGTCAGGTCCAGCGTGGTCTCGACCACCATGTCCTCGGTGGGCTCGCCGACCAGTTCGCGGATCTGCTTGTCCAGCCAGTCGATGAAATACTGGGCGTGCTGGGTCGCCAGGGTGCGCGACACCCGGACCGGTTCGGTCACCGCCTGCGCGCGCTGCTCGGGCGTGATGACCTTGGCGTCGACCATCTCGTTCAGAACGACGGTGGCGCGGGCGGCGGCGCGCTCGCTCTCCGACACCGGCGAATAGCGCGACGGGGCCTTCAGCAGGCCCGCCAGCAGCGCCGCCTCGCCTACGGTCAGCTGTTTGGCGCTCTTGTCGAAATAGCGTTGCGAGGCCGCCTCGATGCCATAGGCGCCGGCGCCGAAATAGACCCGGTTCAGATAGAGGGCGAGGATCTCCTTCTTGGAGAATTTCAGCTCCAGCCAGACCGCCAGCATCAGTTCCTGAACCTTGCGCTTCAGGTTCTGGTCCGGGGACAGGAACAGGTTCTTGGCCAGCTGTTGCGTGAGGGTCGAGCCGCCCTGAACCACGCGCCCGGCGCGCATGTTCGAGACCATGGCCCGGCTCATGCCGACGGGGTCGAAGCCGGGGTGGTGATAGAAGCGCCGGTCCTCGATGGCGATGAAGGCCGCCGGGACATAGTCGGGCAGGGCGTCGAGGTCGGCGGGCGGCGCCTGCTGCGTGCCGCGCACCGCGATCAGGGCGCCGTTGCGATCCAGATAGGTGATCGAGGGCTGGCGATCGACATTGTAGAGGGTCGAGGTGTCCGGCAGGTCCCGCGCGAACACCGCGAAGAAGACCACCAGGAAGATGATGCCCCAGACGCCCAGCACCGCGCCCCAATAGAGCACGCGCTGCAAGGGTGTCCGCGCCGGCTTGCCGCCGCCGTCGCCACCACGCCCCAAGCTGAAGCCACCGGCCATCTGTAACCTCACCCAACCCGTCTGACGGCTCTAGCCGATCAGGCGGCACACGGAAACGCCCCTGTAGTCTTCACAGGACCGTGAAGGCGCTTTCCGCCGAAAGGATGACCTTCGTCGCCCCTATTCTAAAAACGCGTTCACCTCGGCGGCGAACCGGGCCGGCTGATCCAGCATGATGAAGTGGGCGCTGTCGTCGATCCGCTTGAGTTGCGCCGACGGCAGGGTGGCGAAGGACATGCGGTAGATGGCGTCGGTCATCTCCGGCGTCATGCCGGGGAATTCGAAGGCCACATACAGCACCTCGACCGGCGCGGTGATCTTCGGCAGCTCCGCCCTCAGGTCGGTCAGCAGCAGTTCGCGATAGGCGTTCTGGGACGCGGCCCGGTCACTGGTCGCGGCATCCTGCAGCGGACCGGCGCGCAGGCTTTCGGTCTTGATCATGCCGGACACGGTGGCGGCCGCCCGGGCGCGATAGTCCGCGTCGCTGACGGCGGCCGACTGGGCCGTCATGGCCTCGACGGCCGGCGTGATGGAGTCCACCGTCGGGTTCACACCCGGCGTGGCGAACATCGCGCCCATGAAGGGGATCATGTCCACGACCATCAGCTTGCCGACGCTGTCCGGATGGCGCGCCGACAGCATCATGCCGATCGTGCCGCCCATCGAGTGACCGATCACCACCGGCTTATCCAGATGCTGTTCCGCGATATAGCGGGCCAGATCCTCGGCCACCGGGGCGGCGACCGGCCCCGTGGCGTTGTCCTCGACCGGCGCGCCGGCGAAGCCCTGAACGTGGATCCGGTGGATGCGGTAGCGGCCCTTCAACTGATCGGTCAGCTGATCCCACACCTCGGGCGAGGAGCTGAGGCCCGGGATCAGGATGATGTCGCCGACCGGATGCTCCGGCCCGTCGACGCGAACATGGAAGCGCCCGGACTCGAAGTCCGCATGGCGGTGGCCATGGTCCGCCGCCTGACCGGGGGCGGCATGATCGCCATGGGCCTGCGCGAAGGCTGGCGCGGCGAGGCCGAGGGACAGGCAGGCGGCGAAGGCGGCGGTGGCGGTCATGGTCTTCATGGCGGTTTTCCCCGGGTGCGGGTCAGGCCCGCGGTTGTTCTGTAGTCGCCGCAGGGGGCGTGATTGGATGCAGCCGGTCAAGACTTCCCGTTTCGGCGGCGCTAAGAAGACGCATGACCCTCGCAGACCCCGCCCCGGCCTCCTCCAACGCCCCCGAGGCAAAGGCGCCGCCGACCGCCTTTGGAAAGGGCTTCGTGCTGGACACCTGGTACTTCGCCGCCCTGTCGCGCGATGTGAAGCCGGAGTCGCTCAAGCGCTATGAACTTCTGGGCGAGCCGGTGCTGATCGGCCGCACGAAAGCAGGCAAGGTCTTCGCCATGCGCGACATCTGCCCGCACCGCGCCGCCCCCCTGTCGGCCGGGCGCGTGGTCGACAAGCCGGGCGAGGGCGAGACGGTCGAATGTCCCTATCACGGCTGGCGTTTCCGCCCCGATGGCGTCTGCGCCTCCATTCCCTCGCTGGTCGAGGACCAGGCCTTCGAGGCCGACCGCATCCGCGTGCGATCCTATCCCGTTCGCGAGAGCCAGGACATCGTCTTCGTCTGGATCAGCGCTGATCCCCGCAACGGCGGCGAGCCGGATCATGAGCCGCCCGTCTTCCCGGGCGTCGTCGGCGGCGAGGCCAAGCTGGTCGAGGGGATGGATTTCGACAGCCATATCGACCACGCCGTCGTCGGCCTGATGGACCCCGCCCACGGCCCCTACGTTCATCAGCAGTGGTGGTGGCGGTCCGAGCATTCGATGCACGAAAAGGCCAAGGCCTTCGAGCCGCGCGAGATGGGCTTCGCCATGGTCCGCCATGCCCCGTCGTCCAACAGCCGCGCCTACAAGATCCTGGGCGGCGCGCCGGCGACCGAGATCACCTTCCGCCTGCCCGGTTATCGCTGGGAGCATATCCAGGTCGGTCCGAAACAGGTGCTGGCCCTGACCTGCCTGACCCCGATCACCGAGACGAAGACCCGCATCACCCAGATCTTCTGGTCGGATCACTGGATCTTCGACCTGATCCGCCCCTTCCTGCGCATGGGGGTGGTCGCCTTCCTCAAGCAGGACGGCGGCATGGTGAACCTGCAGAACGAGGGCCTGCGCTACGACCCGGCCCTGATCTGGATCGACGACGCCGACAAACAGGCCAAATGGTACCAGCAGCTCAAGCGCGAATGGACCAGGAGCCGCGCCGAGGGCCGCCCGTTCGTCAACCCGGTGAAGGCCGCCATCCTGCGCTGGAAGAGCTGACGCTCTTCCCCGGGTGTTGACGCTCGCGGCGCGGTCGCTCGCGGCTTGAACGCGACAGAGCGATGCCCAAACGACAAAGGCCGCAGCGGGTGCTGCGGCCTTCAATCATTTCAGCTCAAGTCAGGCCGCGTCCGGTCGAGAAGGCCGAACCCTCCGACGGCGGGCCAAACCTATTGCCGGCTCAGCACGCCCGCGAGGACCAGGTCGATCTGCTTGCCGATCTGGTTGGTCAGTTGCTCGATGCCCCAGGCGTCGTAGGCGGCGTGACGGTAGTTGCCGACGTAGGCGACATAGACGAGCTCGCTCAGCAGGCGGACGTCGACGTCCTGACGCAGTTCGCCCTCACGGACGCCGGTCTGGATCACCTCGCTGATGACGCCGGTGACGGGGCGCAGGGCAGCGCGGCTGCGCATCTCCGCGGCGACCGGCTGGAACCACGACCGCGCGACCACGGCCTGAACCAGCGGCAGGTGTTCCAGCTGGGCATGATAGGCGGCGGTCAGGGCGGCCAGGAGGCGGCCCCGCAGCGTGCTCTCGGCGGCGACGGCGGCGTTTAGCGACTCGGCCAGACGGGCCATGTCCTCGGCCAGAACGGCCTCGAACAGTTCGGCCTTGTCCTGGAAGTTGGCGAAGACCGCACCGGTCGACATGCCGGCGCCCTTGGCGATGTCGCGGATGGTGGCGGGCTCATAGCCGCGCTCGGCGAACAGGCTGCGGGCCGCGTCCAGAACCTTCTGGCGGGTGCGGACCTTGGCGGCCTGGCGGCGGTTGAGGCGGGGGGTGTCAGCCTCGACGTCCGAGGCGGTCGGGGCGGAGCTCAGGGCGATATCTCGCATGGAAAACGGTTACTCGACTTAAGCAGCGGGGGGCCGCCGGCACGAAAAGAACGCCACTAAGGCAGGATGGAGAAGACACGGGGGGAGGCGCGTCCAAGCCTGACCGCGGTCCGGCGAAGGGCGCACTCATCACGCAACGATGACCAAATTGGGGTGTACAGATTAACACTGGGGATAGTTGCTGGGTTAACGGCCCAGCTTTGTTAATCCGTCGCGGGGCTGCGCCGCGTCGTTGACCTGAGCGCCCGCGGGCGGCGCGTTTCGTTACTGTCCGGCATGGCGTCCTGAAAGAGTTTGCGGAAGCGGTCGCGGCGCTCGTGGATCGAGGCCAGCACCAATCCCATCGGCACGCCGAGGTCGACCAGGGTGTTCTCCGCCAGTTGGAGGCTGGCCTCCGTCGTCTCCGGCACGGCGTCGGTGACGCCCAGTCGATACAATCTTTCCGCGTGCCTTGAATCCCGGGCGCGGGCGATCAGGATCAGGTCGGGCCGCAGCGACCGCGCCGCCGACACAACCTCATCAACCCTTGCGGGAGAATCCATTGTAACCACCATGGCGCGGGCTTTTTCGATCCCGCAGCGCTGTAACATTTCCGTGTTACCCGCATCCCCGTAGAAGACATTCGAGCCTTCCGCCCGCCCCTTGGAAACGGTCGAGGCATTGGCGTCCACGGCGACGAAATTCTGTCCGTGCTCGGCCAGCATCTCCCCCACCAGCCGACCGACGCGACCGAAGCCGACGATCAGAACCTGACCGTCCACACTCGGAAGGGCCATGGCCTCGGCCGGAAGGTCAGGCCGAGATGCGGCGACCTGTCTCGTAAGACGATCGGCAAATATCGCCATCAGGGGTACAGTAAATATACTTATCGTCGCCGCCAGCATGACGGTCCGGGTGAAGTCGGGCGAAGCGATGCCCTCGACGAGACCGGCGCCCAGAATGACAAAGGCGAACTCCCCGGCCGGGCCGAGGACCAGCGCGGTCTCGATGGCGGTCCGGTTCTTGACGCCCCACGCCCGCGCCGCGCCATAGATCAGCAGCGCCTTGAACAGGGTCAGCCCGATCGCCAGCCCGAACACCGCCACCGGATCGGCGGCCACGGCGTCCAGATCCAGACCGATGCCGACGCCGACGAAGAAAACCCCCAGCAGCAACCCCTTGAACGGCTCGATCGAGACCTCGACCGCCCGGCGGAACTCGGTCTCCGCCAGCAGGAGGCCGGCGATCAGGGCGCCGAGACTCATCGACAAACCCGAGGCCTGCGCGGCCAGGCCCGCCCCGACCACCACCAGCAGGCAGGCGGCGACGAACATCTCCTGCCCCTGCCCCTTCGCCTGCGCCTTGGCCACCGAGCTGAACAACGGTCGCAGGACCAGACGGCCCAGCCCCACCAGAAGCGCCAGACCGATCGCCGCCGGAATCAGGGTGAACAGGGCCGTTCCCAGAACCGCCGGGTCAAAGCCGCCGGTCGTGGCGCCGCCCTGGGCCATCGCCGCCAGCACGGTCACGGTGATCAGGATCGGGGCGACCGCCAGATCCTGGGCCAGAAGGACGGCGAAGGTGGCGCGGCCGGCCGCACCGCCCAGCCGGCCCCGCTCGGCCATCACCGGCATGACGACCGCCGTGGAGGACAGGGCCAACCCCATGGCCAGCACCGCCGACGACACGAAGGCCTGCCCCATCGCCATGAACAGGGCCGCCAGCCCGACGGTGCAGACCACCACCTGCGTCAGGCCCAGCCCGAACACCAGCCGGCGCATGGCCTTCAGTCGCTCCCACGACAACTCCAGCCCGATCATGAACAGCAGGAAGGCGACGCCCAGTTCGGACAGGGAACGAATCTGGTTGGCGTCGGAAATGGTCAGCCAGGCCAGCCAGGGCACAGTGTCGGCGAACCGGGCCAGTCCGTCCGGCCCCAGCAGCACGCCGGCCGCCAGGAAGCCCAGAACCGGACTGATCTTCAGCCGGTTGAACAGCGGCACCACCACCCCGGCCGCGGCCAGAAAGACCACCAGATCCTTGTACTCGCCGCCGCTGCCGTGACCCGTCATTGTGTCCCTGTCCGCCACGCCCCCGCGGAAGCCCGGCTTGCAGGCCCGGCTCCCCGACATGACGACACGAGCCTAGGCGGTGCGGTTTCATCACCGCAAGGCTTTCGCGGCCGGCGCCTCGCCGTGGAATCGCCGATTTCCGACGCCACCCTGCGGGCGACGGACAGGGAAATCGCCCGGCCCGCCCCGACATTCAGCCCTTTGGGCTGAAACGCCGCCCGGCCTGGGCTTCCGTCGCTTCATGACAAAAAATTCAGGCGACAGCTTCGGAAGCGGGCGTAGGGTCCGCGCCGACCCTTCCAAATTGGCGAAGAGAAGTCCGGAACCCTCGTAATGAAGAAGCTGCTTATCGGCGCCGCCCTCGGCGCGCTGCTCCTGCCCGCCGCTGCCCAGGCCCAGTCCTGGACCGACAATGACGACCACGCCTGCGTTGACGAGGCCTGCACGGTTTTCGAACTGTTCCAGGCCCCCGCACAGGGCGCCGCGGTCCAGGGCTATCAGGGCACCGTCGCCCCGCGCTACGGAACCTGGGGCTTCGACCTGAACGGTCGCGACACCTCGGTGAACCCCGGCGACAACTTCTTCCGCCATGCCAACGGCGCGGCGCTGGATCGCCTGCAGATCCCGTCGGACCGCACCTCCTACGGCTCGTTCAACCTGCTGCGTGAACTGTCGGACAACCGCGTCAAGGAGATGATCGACGCCCTGGTGGCCCGGACCGATCTGACGGCGGGCTCGGACGAGCAGAAAATCGCCGACGCCTATCGGTCCTACATGAACACCGACCGGATCGAGGCGCTGGACGCCCAGCCCCTGCAGCCCTACCTCGCCGCCATCCGCGCCGCGGACACGCACGACAAGATGGCCGTCTACATGGGCCAGACGCAGGGCCGCATCGGCGGTTCGATCTTCGGCACCGGCATCACCATCGACCAGAAACAGCCGACGCGGTACGTCGTGACCACCGGTCAATCCGGCCTCGGCCTGCCGAACCGCGACTATTATTTCGAAGCCCGCTGGGCCGAGAAGAAGGCGCTCTACGTGACCTACGTCGGCCGGATGCTGGCGATGGCGGGCTGGGACAAGCCGTTCACCACGGCCGCCGAAGTGGTGGATTTCGAAACCCGTATCGCCGGCGCCCACTGGACCCCGGTGCAGAACCGCAATCGCGACGAAACCTATAACGATTACACCATCCGCCGGCTGGCCTCGGAAGCGCGCGGCTTCGCCTGGCAGGACTATTTCAACGCCGTCGGCGTGGGTGAGGTCCCGCGCGTGATCGTCCGGCAGGACACGGCCATGCCGAAGATCGCCCGCATCTATGCCGAGACGCCGATGGACGTCGTTCAGGCCTGGCAGGCCTTCCACACCGTCGACGACGCCGCCGGTCGCCTTTCGAACCGCTTCGCCGATGTCCAGTGGGAGTTCCGTCAGCGCGACCTTAACGGACAGCCGATGCAGCGCCCCCGCGACAAGCGCGGCATCAGCTTCGCTGAAGGCATGCTGGGCGAGGCCGTCGGCCGCCAGTACGTCGCCGACTACTTCCCGGCCGAGTCCAAGGCCAAGATGGAAGAACTGGTCGCCAACCTGCGGACCGCCCTGTCGCACCGGATCGACAACCTGACCTGGATGAGCGACGAAACCCAGGCGGCAGCGCAGGAGAAGCTGCGGAAATTCACCGTCAAGATCGGCTATCCGGACAAGTGGCGTGACTATTCCGCGCTGGAAATCCGCCCGGACGACCTGTTCGGCAATGGCGAACGCGCCGGCCTGTTCCAGTGGAACTACCAGCTGAACCGCCTGAACGAGCCGGTCGACAAGGACGAATGGGGCATGACGCCCCAGACCGTGAACGCCTACTACAACTCGTCCAACAACGAGATCGTCTTCCCGGCCGCTATCCTGCAGCCGCCCTTCTTCGACCCGAACGCGGACCCGGCCGTCAACTACGGTGGCATCGGCGGCGTGATCGGGCACGAGATCGGCCACGGCTTCGACGACCAGGGCTCCAAGTCCGACGGCGACGGCGTGCTGCGCAACTGGTGGACCCCGGCGGACAAGGCCAATTTCGAGGCCCTGACCACCCGTCTGGGCGCCCAGTACGACCAGTTCGAGCCCCTTCCCGGCTTCAAGGTCCAGGGCGGTCTGACCATGGGCGAGAACATCGGCGACGCCGCCGGTACGGCCGTGGGCCTGGAAGCCTATCACCTGTCGCTGAACGGCCAGCCCGCACCGGTGCTGGACGGCGTCACCGGCGACCAGCGCTTCTTCTACGGCTGGTCGCAAGTCTGGCAGTCGAAGCACCGCGACGAGGCCCTGCGGACCCAGATCGCCACCGACCCGCACAGCCCCGCCGAGTTCCGCGTCATCGGCCCGCTGCGTAACGTCGATGCCTGGTATGAAGCGTTCGGCGTGCAGCCGGGCTCGAAATACTATCTGGCCCCGGCCGACCGCGTCCGGATCTGGTAAGCGGTCCGCCGCAAACATGACGAAGGGCCGGGGCGGCGACGCTCCGGCCCTTTTTCGTTGGGCGCCTCAGAGCCGCTTCACCGATCGGGTTCGAAATCTTCGAACGGCAGACCCCGTCTCTCAAATCATCTGGAAACCGTCGCTCGAATCCTCACCGGAGCCGGCGCCGTCCGACGGGGATGCGGTTGCGATCTCTCGGGGCGGGGGATCGCAGTCCGGCGTCTGATTGACAGGCGGCAGGCGCAAAAAAGCCCGCCGCGGGGGATACATCGCGGCGGGCTTTCTTTCGCTCTTGTAGAGCGGACGTTTCCTCCCCGAAACGCCTCCAGGCCGCTGCTGCGTCGAAACGCTGCGCTTCCCGAGTGCGTCAGAAAGACGACAATTCACGCTTGAAGTCAATCAAGACCCTGAGGCTGACAGGGGTTTTTCCTTTGTTATCAGCGATAACTCACAAAGCTGTGCGTCAGGAACCAACGATACCCCGAACCGTGGCCACAAGCTCAGCGCGAGCCACAACCTGCTGCCCCGGCCGCTCGGCTTTCCACGCTTCATTGTCGGCGACGCCGGACGCCGCGGCGCGGCCCGCGTCGAGATCCTTGATGGTCACGGTCCCGGCGGCGATCTCGTCTCCGCCCAGGATGATGGCGGCCGGCGCGCCGCGACGATCGGCATACTTCATCTGCGCCTTCATCCCGGCCCGGCCGAGATACAGTTCGGCGGCGATGCCGGCGTTGCGCAGCTCGGACACGGCGTCGAGATAGTGCTGCATGTCGGCGTCCCCGAAGACGATGACGACCACCGGCCCGCGCACCGCATCCTCGTCCGCGCGCCCCGCGGCGCGAAGCGCGGACGCCAGTCGCGAGACGCCGAACGAGAAGCCGGTGGCGGGCAGGCGCTCGCCGGTGAAGCGGGCCACCAGGTCATCGTAGCGACCGCCGCCGCCGATGGAGCCGAAGCGCACCGCCCGCCCCTTCTCGTCGGTGGTTTCCAGCAGCAGCTCGGCCTCGAACACCGCACCCGTGTAATATTCCAGCCCGCGCACGATGGTCGGGTCGAAGCGGACCGCGTCCTGCCCGACCTTCATCGCGTTCAGCGCCCGGTCGATGGCGGCCAGCTCTTCCAGCGCGGCCTCGCCGACGGCGCCCAGCCCGCCCGCCCGCGCGACGGCTTCCAGCGTCTCCGCCCGGCTCAGCCCGGCATCCCCCGCCGACGCCAGGAAGGCCTCGATGGTGGCCGCCACGCCCAGCGGCAGTTGCGCGCCCCTGGTGTAGTCGCCGGACTCATCCAGACGACCCTCGCCCAGCAGGGCCGACACGCCCTCCCAGCCCAGCCGGTCGAACTTGTCGATGGCGCGCAGGGCGGTCAGCTTCTGGATCGGATCGGTGACGCCGCCGGCGTCGAACAGGCCGTCGAACAGCTTGCGGTTCGAGACGCGGATCACCGCCTGCCCCGACGCCAGACCGGCGGCCTGAAGGCCTTCACAGGCCATGGCGATGATCTCGGCATCGGCTTCCGGCCGATCGGATCCCACCGTGTCGGCGTCGCACTGCACGAACTCGCGGAAGCGGCCCGGGCCCGGCTTTTCATTGCGCCACACCGGACCGAAGGCATAGCGGCGGAACGGCTTGGGCAGGGTCTCCCAGGACTGGGCGGCGAAGCGCGCCAGCGGCGCCGTCAGGTCATAGCGCAGGGCCATCCACTGATCGTCGTCGTCCTGCAGGGCGAAGACGCCCTCGTTCGGACGGTCGGCGTCAGGGAGGAATTTGCCCAAGGCGTCGGCGTATTCGAAGGCGCCGGTCTCCAGCGGCTCGAAGCCCCAGCGCTCGTAAACCTCGGACACGCGCTGGACCAGACGCCGCTCGGCGATCAGGTCACGGCCACGGCGATCGGCGAAGCCACGCGGGTTTCGGGCTTCAGGGCGGGTGGGGGCGATGTCGGTCATGCCTGCTCTGTAGAGGCAGTGGGTTTCGGGTTCCAGATGTTAGGCGGAATCCCGCAGCCATCACCGAAACAAGCCCCTCGGCCCGGAGACCTTATTTCCGGAGCGGAACCCACCGGCCGTACGTCAGGCACCGCCACAGCCACTCCAATGGCCCCATGCTGAACACGGACAGCCACAGGGGCGACCAGATCAGCTGGACAATCCAGACCGCGCCGACGACGAGCCACAGCTGTCCCGGCCCCATGGTCCCGAACCAGTGGGGCCCCCATGGCATATAGAACAGGGTCGTCATGATCAGGGTCTGGGTGAGGTAGTTGGTGAAGGCCATCCGCCCCACCGGCGCCAACACCCCCGTGATCGCTTTCAACCCGAACCGGGTCATCAGGATCAGCAAACTGACATAGGCGAGGGTGATCAGGGGCGCGAAGCTGCCCAGCACACCCGCGAGCCCGTTCGTCGGGTCCGGCGCGCCGTGCGGGGCCGAATAGAACTGCCAGTCGTACCAGGCGAAGGCCGCAAGGTTCGCGCCGCCAATGACCAGCAGCAGGACATAGATCCAGGTCGGCGAACGACCGGTCAGGAAGCCCGACTTGAACAGGCCCATGCCCAGCATCATCAGACCCGCGGTGATGGGGATCAGGGTCAGGCTCATCAGCTGAAGGACGACCGCCGCCTTCACATTCTCGATCTGGGCGCCGGGCCAGGCGGACTGATAGGTCTGGATCAGCGCCATCAGCTGATCCTGCGTCATGGCGAACGGGTTGCCGCCCTCGGGCGCCCCTGCACCCGCCATGAGCCCGGCAAGCAGGGCCGACCCCGCCGACAGCAATGCGAACACGACGTTCAACGCCGCGCCCGTGCAGATCAGCCTGCGCGCGGACCAGGACCGAGCGATCATCACCAGCAGCCCGGTGTAGGCGTAATGCAGAAGGATGTCCCCGAACCACAGGGCGAAGCCATGGATCAGGCCGAACAGCCCCAACCAGAGCAGGCGGCGCGTCAGCAGGGGGCCGCGCGCCTCATCGTAACGGGTTCCGCCGATCAGGAAGATCGACACGCCGAACAGCATCGAGAACAGCGACCGGAACTTGTCCTGGAAGAAGACGTCCTTGACCCACTCGCCGAGAATATTGGCGCTGTCATGAGGCCAGGGCGGCGTCAGCGTCGGGTCCATCTCGAGCGCCATCGGCCAGGCGAAAGCCATGGCGTTGACCGCCAGAATGCCGAGGATCGCCCACCCTCGCAGCATATCCAGCGTGAAGATGCGGTCCTTGGCCGCGATCGGCCCAAGCCGTTCCGTGGCGACGGCGTCTGTAGCGGTCATGATGGAGCTCCCCCGAGTGTGGAGGAAGCGTCGCCGGGCGCGCCCGACCCGTCAAACCAATTCGCCGTAAGAATTCAGGCCTGGCCGTCGCGGCTCAGGACGCCGAGGCGATCGCGCACTTCCGGCTGGGAGGAGAAGGCGATGAAGGCCACGCACAGCCCCGCCCACAGGGCATAGGCCACGCCGATGACGACCGCGAACGGCAGTCCGCCGACCCCGTAGATCAGCAAGGTGGTCTCGCTGCTGCCGACGCCTTCGCCGAGGTTGGCGGCGTTCATCCATTGGACCACGACCTGGAACAGGGCGAAGACGGCGGCCAGGGCCACCGCGCCCAGCCCGCCGTAGAACATGAAACGCCAGACCACGCCCAGACGGGTGGCCGGGCGGCCCGACCGTTGCGTCTCGCGCGACAACAGCCACAGGATGACCGGAACCCCGATCAGGCCCAGCCCCATCAGCTTCAGCCGCCAGTCCATCTCCAGACCCGGCAGCCAGTTGTGCGGACGCCAGATCGCCAGCGTGATCCAGAGCGGCGGCCACAGCACGCCCAGCACCACCGCCAGCGCGATGCGTTGCGGCTCCTTGCGCCAGGCGACGCGCTGCTGCCCGGGGAAGTCCGCCGGGCTGTCCAGACGGGGGATCATCGCGTCGGCGCCGGCGTCTCGCCGGAATAGTCATAGAAGCCCCGGCCCGACTTGCGGCCCAGCCAGCCGGCCTCGACATATTTCACCAGCAGCGGGCAGGGCCGGTATTTGCTGTCGGCCAGCCCGTCGTACAGCACGTTCATGATCGCCAGAACGACATCCAGCCCCATGAAATCGGCCAGCTCCAGCGGCCCCATCGGATGGTTGGCGCCCAGCTTCAGCGCCTTGTCGATCGAGGCGACGTTCCCGACCCCTTCATACAGGGTGTAGATCGCCTCATTGATCATCGGCACCAGGATGCGGTTGACGATGAAGGCGGGGAAGTCCTCGGAGTTTGTGGTCGTCTTGCCCAGCGACTCGGCGAAGGCGACGGCGGTCTCATAGGTCTCGGCCGAGGTGGCGATGCCGCGAATGATTTCGACCAGCTTCATCACCGGCGCCGGCTTCATGAAGTGCAGGCCGATAAACCGCTCGGGCCGGTCGGTCGTCGAGGCCAGACGGGTGATCGAGATCGAGGAGGTGTTGGACGCCAGCAGGGTGTCGGCGCCGAGGTGCGGGGCCAGGTCGGCCAGGATCGCCTTCTTGACCGCCTCGTCCTCGACGGCGGCTTCGATCACCAGATCCGCCTTGGCCGCCTCGGCCAGCGAACTGACGGCGGCGATGCGCGACAGGGTGGCGTCGGCGTCGGCCTGGGTGGTCAGGCCCCGCGCGATCTGGCGCGACAGGCTGGCGGCGATCGCGCCCAGCGCCTGCGGCACCCGGTCGCCCGCGGCGTCGTACAGTTTCACGTCATAGCCGCCCGCAGCCACCGTCTGGGCGATACCGGCGCCCATCTGGCCCGCGCCGATGATGGCGACTGATCTGATCGTGGTCATGGAATCCGGTTGTCTTTCAGGCCTGCGGCCCCGTGGGGCGGCACCTTAGGACGGTGGTCGAACGGTGCAAGCGCCGGATGATGCGAGGGGCGCCAAAGACGGCCGGGCGTGACCCGTTCGCACCGTCTCCGGCCGGTCCGCCGACGTCAGTAGCCGCCGACGATGCTGAGCAGGGCGGCGTGCGACGCGGGCAGCAGATAGATCAGGATGCCCTGGATGATGATGATGGCGATGATCGGCGTCAGGTCCATCCCGCCCAGAGGCGGAATGATGCGACGCAGCGGCTCCAGCACGGGACTGACGATCCGGTCGAGGGCGTCACCCAGCGAGGCCACGAACCGGTTGCGGTAGTTGATCACGTCAAACGCCACCAGCCAGCTCAGGACCGCGTTGATGATCAGGGCGATCACGAACAGGCGCAGCACCGCCGTAAGGATGAAGAACAAGAAGCCGATGATCGCCGCCATGCCCCGGGGTGCTCCTGCAAAGGGGTTAAGCCGCCGCTTCTAGCCGCACCCGTCGCTTCCCGCCAACTTTTCCGCCATCGACGCCCGCCCCGCGCCTGCGACCGGTTGACACCACCGGGCCACCCCTCGTATGTCGCGCCCTCGCCTGCACCCGGAAACGGGGCCGTAGCTCAGTTGGTAGAGCGCGTCGTTCGCAATGACGAGGTCAGGGGTTCGACTCCCCTCGGCTCCACCAGGCACCGCGCGCAAGCGCACACGCCCGCTATATCAACAACTTAAGATGCGCCACCAAGCGTCGATGGGTGACAGCCGGCGAGCATTGTGGGTGACAGTAGCTGGCATTTTCGGGGCGGTCGCGCGCCTAGCACGGCTGACCTTCGCCGATACTCATCGCGCTCAAGCTACCCGCTCTGGGGTCGCCTCGGCGCGTCCGAAACTGACGTAGGAGCGTGGCAAGACTTGCACTGTCCAGGTCGCCATCCCTCCTTAGAAGTGGCGCGACAAACCGGTGGCACATAGAACGACACTCGGGCCGCCCCCCCAGTGCGTACAACGATGAGATTTATGACCGATATCGACAGCGCTAGCTCGCCGAGAGGCGCTTCCTGGTTCGGGCCGAGCAACGATCCAGTCAAGTTGGCTGCGTTCGGCTTTCGAGTGGCTGGCGGAGGCGCGCATCAGTCGAAGACGATCATGCTGGCGGAACTCGCCCGCTTCTTGAGCGCGGCCGAATCTCAAGGCGTCGCCACGGCCGTTTCTTGGGTCACCGATGAGAACTTGCTGGAGAAGAAGTCGGCAGCAGCTAGGCAAAGCTCTTTCCGAAACTTGAACCAGCTGTATGCCCTAACTGCGCAGGCCCCAATCAACCGAGCGATGCGGGCGCTGTGGGCAAGCGACGAAATGGGGCGTCCCTTGCTGGCGATGTTGTGTTCGTTGGCCCGAGACCCCCTCCTGCGCGACAGTGCGCCGGGGGTCCTGCCGGCCACCGTCGGATCAGTTGTAGAATGGGAAACCCTAGCTCAAGCCATCGAGCAGGCGCATCCGGAGCGATTCAGCCCGGCAATGCTGAAAAGCATGGCCCAGAACTGCAACTCCAGCTGGACCCAGAGCGGGCACCTGAAGGGAACCCGGAACAAGAAGCGAGTACGGCCTCACGCGACGCCGGAAGTAGCGGCGTTCGCTGCGTTGCTGGCCCGGCGGGCCGGTTTTGGAGGACCTGCACTCCTGAATAGTCCGTGGCTGGCGGTACTGGACATCGAGGGCGAGGAGCGCCTGTCGCTCCTACGACTGGCCCAGGGCCGTGGACTGGTCCGGATGCGGCAGGGCGGTGGCGTGTTTGAGATCGACGCAACGGTGGCGGAAGACTGAGGGGCGAATGCATACGTTCGACGACCTGGTGAAGGCATACCGCAAGCAAGTGCGGTTGCCATGGCGAGACGATGTCCCCGCCTCGGCGCGGGTCTGGATGCTTTGGTATGACCGGAGCCTCGAGGGCCGCGTAGCAGGCCAGTGGGATCAGTTCGCGCATGAAACCCATGCGGCAGATCACGGCTGGAAGAGCCTCGACGCGGGGACCTTGTTTGCGGCCTGGCTCGCAGCATCGGGATTTGAGGACGCGTTGCTGGAGGAGCCCGAAGAACTGAAGACCGTGCTGCCGCGCTTCGAAACCTATGTGGCAAACTGGCTGGGTGAGGCGGTTGATGCCGCCGGACCTGACGACGTCGTTGCGGTAAAGCGCAGCGGTGCCCTGTTTGGCCTGGCGCGTTTGTCCCGCGCGGTGGAGGCTGTCGAGGGACGCCTCAAAGGTCGACTACTGCTTTCGTTCGCTGGGCGCTACGACGGCACCGGATATCGGCTGCTGGATGCTCGTCCTGGTTGGAACTACCACGCCATTCCAATCCCCTCGGAACCGGCGTGACGCCCGACGCCCCTGCGGCCCCAAGCCAAAAGCAAGACAAACAAGAAGCGAGTGAGCCCGTGCTGAACCGAGACGTCTTCTTCAAGGATCCCGCTGAGCAACGCTTGGCCAACCAAGGCGTCGCCAAGCTGGAGTCGCCCACGCCTCCCGGCCGGATGGAGACGCTACGCTCGGAGCTGGAGAACTTCGTCTGCGATGGGCACTACGCCGAGGGTCTGGCGCGCATTCTCGATGCGTTTCTTGCCGACGTGGGTCGGGGGACTGCGCCGGCGGCCTGGATCTCGGGCTTCTACGGATCGGGGAAGTCGCACCTGGCGGCGATGCTGGCCGCGTTGTGGGAGAATGTGAAGTTCGACGACGGGGCCACCGCGGAAGGCTTGGTGACAGATGTCCCGAGCAACGTGCGGGCGTCGCTCAAGGAGCTGCGAGCTGCTGGGCAACGGCATGGCGGTCTACTGGCAGCCGGCGGATCGATGCCGGAAGAGAGCGCCGATCCAGGCGCGGTGGTTCTGGGATTCATTTTCCGCGCCGTCGGGCTACCGCAGGACCTCAAAGCGGCCCGCATCGTCTTCTGGTTGGCTGATCAAGGTATCCTGGATGCGGTTCGAGCCGAACTGGGCGACAAGTTCGACGACGCACTGGAGTTGGCGACCCTCAGCCCGGCCTTCGCCCAAGCCGTGTTGAAGGCCAAGCCGGATATCGCCGCCGACGCCAAGGAGCTGAGAGGCGAACTCCGCTCGGTATTCGGCGATGACTCCTTGGTGACCCCTGAGGATGTCGAGAAGTACGCACGACGCGCCATCCTGATGGGTCGCACCAGTTTCCCGCTGACTCTGGTCGTGCTGGACGAGGTGCAGCAGTTCCTAAACGCCGACCCGGCCCAGACCCTGAAGATCCAAGGAATCGTCGAGCGCCTTTCGAGCGGATTTGACGGCAAGCTGTTGGTTGTCGCTACAGGTCAACAGGCGCTGAGCGACCTGGAAAACCTCCAGCGCCTCCTGGGGCGCTTTCGCATCATGGTGGCCCTCGCCGACAATGATATCGACACGGTCATCCGGCGAACCATCTTGCGGAAGAACCCGCAGAGGGAGCCCGACGTCCGCGCAATGCTGGAAAAAAACAGCGGCGAGATCAGTCGCGAACTGTACGGCAGCAGCTTTGCCCACTCCGTGAGCGATGCCGACGACGCCGTGGCTGATTGGCCGCTTCTGCCGTCACGCCGCCGGGTCTGGAAAACCATCCTGGCGGAGATGGACCGTACGGGCCTAAAGGGAAACCTGCGGGGCCAGCTGCACACCACCTTGGCCGCGGCAAAGACCTATGCCGACAAGCCCCTGGGGCACGCGGTGGCCGCTGACTTCCTCTACGAACGCGTCGGCGACGATGCCTTCAACCTGCAAATGATCTCGCGCGAGACACGGGATCGCATCGAGCAGCTTCGCAAGGGCAAGGGCGAGAACGATCCGCTGAAGGCCCGGTTGCTGATGCTGGTCTACATGTTGGGCCGCATCGCTTCGGATGCAGATCGCCACGGCGTGCGCGCCAAGAGCGAAACCCTCTCCGACCTGATGATTGTGGACCTCGCCAGCGACCACGGTCTGCGCGCCAAGGTGCCGGCCTTGTTGGCCGAGTTGGCCGATGATGGCGCGGTCGTCGAGATCGAGGGTGGCGAATGGCGACTGCAGACGAAGGAGAGCGCCCAGTGGCAGACCGCGTTCCGAGACGAGAAGCGCCGGATCGGCAACGATCCGACCGCCGTCGCAGGACTGCGGAACGCCGGGATTAACGATGCGCTGGAGCGCGCGTTGCAGGGGGTGACCTCAGTCGCCCAAGGGCTGTCGAAGACGCCTCGCAAGATCCAGCGCTTGAGAGGGGACGAGACGGCATCTGGCGATGGTGTGCCGCTGCGCATCTACAACGGCTATGCCGAGGACCTGACGGAGATCGAAGGGCGGATCAAGGCGGCGTCTGTCGAGGATCCGACCCTTTACCTACTGATCCCGCGCCACGAGCCGGAGGCCCTGAAAGCGGCCATTGAAACCCGGCTCGCCACCGAGGCTGTATTGCAGTCGCGAGGTGTCGGCGGCACCGAAGACGCTGGCGAAGCGCGCGCAGGCATGGACACCCGTCGACGTCAGGCGGACGACACGGCGCGAGAAATCCTGAAACAGGCGCTGGCCCAAGCGAAAGTGCTGCAAGCCGGTGGCGCTGTTCTCGGCGGCTCACCGGCAGAGGCGGTCAAGGCGGCGGCGGGAGCATCCGCAGCTCGGCTGTACAAGTTCTTCGAGGCCGCCGATCACCCGAGCTGGGGAACGGCGCTGACTCAAGCAAGCCGCAAGCAGCCGGATGCGCTGAAGGCCGTTGGCTACAACGGTCAGGTCGAAGACCATCCCGTGGCCAAGGCGATCCTGGATCGAGCCGGCGGCTCTGGTAAAACCGGCCGGGAGCTCAGGAGTGAGTTCGAGGCGGATCCGTATGGTTGGCCTCAAGACGCCATCGACGCCATGGTCGTGGTTCTGACTAACGCGGGGCAACTGAGGGCGCGTGGCGAGGACGGAAACCCCGCAGATCCTGCGATCCTGCCGCGCCAGAAGCTGTCGTCCGTTCGATTCCAACGGGAGGCAACGGTCGCAACGGCGGGCCAAAAGCTGGCCGTCCGGAGCCTCCTTCAGGCGGCGGGAATCGCGTTTGAAACAGGAGCTGAGGTTTCGGCCTTGGGTGAACTGTTGGCGGCGCTTGAACGCGCCCAGCAGACGGCAGGCGGGGATGCGCCCGCCCCCATCGTCATACCCGACCAGGACCTAGTCGACCTTAAGAGCGTCGTTGGGGTGGATCGGCTGGTGACCCTCGCCAACGCGAAGGACGTCTGGCTCGAAAAATTGAAGACCTGGCGCGGGACGGCGGTCAAGATCGAGCAGCGCTCGCCGGGCTGGCGGTTGGCGGAGCGGTTGGTGAGGCTGGGCGCAGGCGGCCAGGAAGAAGCCCTGGAGTCGGTGCGGACACATCGCGCCCTGCTGACAGAACCCGACCCCATCACCCCCATTGTCCAGCATGCTGCCGACAGTTTGCGCGCCGAACTGAACGAGGCCTGGGCTAGTTGGGAAGCGGCCTGGACGGCGGGAGAGGAGCGTCTGCACGGTGACCCGACCTGGGGCCGGTTGAGCCCAGAGCAGAAGGCCGACATCCGCCGCGACAGCGGGCTGATGAAGTCCGAAAGGCCGGCTGTCGACGGCCCCGCCGCCATCGCGGAGGCCTTGGAACGTCGCAGCCTGGCGGCGTGGAAGGCGGAGGCCAAAGCGATTCCAACCAGCGTGGGCGACGCCCTGCGTGAAGCAGCGGCCTTGTTGGAACCGAAGTCCCGCGAGACGCGACTGTCGGGCGGACTGATTAAGACCGACAGCGAACTGGAAGCCTGGCTGGACCAGGCGCGTGAACGGCTGAAAGCCGACCTGGCGCTCGGCCCGGTGATCCCGAGGATCTGAGGATGAGCAGCCGATTCCTTACGACGCCCCTGCGCAAGGCGCTGGAGCGTGACATCAAGAAGGCGCGAGAGATCGCCGAGGCCGGGGCCGCCGACGCGATCCGTCGATTGGGGGTCGCCGACGCACAAGCGCCGGGACATTTGACCGACGAGCTGAAGGCCACTCGCCGTCGGCTGCGCGCGCACGCGCGAGCGCTGGGAGACGAACAGTCCGCGGACGGAACGCTGACGACGGATCGGTTGGTTGAGGCCGCCGCCTATGCCCAGTGGCATCGACGCCTGTTCGCGCGCTTCCTGTCGGAACGCGGCCTGTTGCGGCATCCGGCACACGACGCGCCCGTCACCTTGGAAGAAGTGGAAGAATTAGCGTTAGGCGAGGGCTATGCCGACGGATGGTCAGCCGCGGAAGCCTATGCCGCGCGGATGTTGCCGGCCGTGTTCCAGCCGGATGACCCGATCCTTGCCCTGACCTTGGCACCCGAACACGCCCAGGCGCTGCGCAAGCTGGTGCTGAAAATCAACGCGGAGACCTTCCAAACCGACGACGCCTTGGGGTGGACCTATCAGTTCTGGCGCGCGCTGGAGAAGGAGCGCGTCAATAAGGCCGGGGACAAGATCGGCGCACGCGATCTGCCTGCGGTGACCCAACTGTTCACTGAGCCGTATATGGTCAAGTTCCTGCTACACAACACGCTGGGAGCATGGCGCGCAGGCAAGGTATTGGCGGCTCGGCCCGAGGTGGCCACCGGCGCGGCGAACGAGGTCGCTCTCAGAGCAGCGATCTCACCGCCCGACTATCATTTCGAGATGCTGCGCTTCGTCCGAGAGGACGATGATGGACCATGGCGGCCGGCCGCCGGGACCTTCCCCGGCTGGCCTGACCGGGCTGCGGAGCTAAACACACTCGATCCTTGCTGCGGATCCGGACACTTCCTAACCGAGATGTTGGCCATCCTGGCTGCTTTACGAGCGGATGAGGAAGGCTTGGAGAACGCCGAGGCTGTGGCGGCGGTCCTGCGCGACAATCTGTTCGGGCTCGAGCTGGACGGGCGCTGCGTCCAGATTGCCGCTTTCGCCGTCGCCCTTACGGCATGGCGAATCGGAGGATTTCAACCGTTCGGAACAGGGCAGGTTCACATCGCCTGGGTGGGCGCGCCGCCGCCCCTGGATCGGGATGAATTCCTCGCACTGGCAAATGGTGACGAAGACTTGAGGGCGGGCCTTACAGGACTCCACGATCTGTTCGTCCGAGCTCCCTCGCTGGGAAGTTTGCTAGACCCGACGGGGGGCGACCTGATGAGCCCACAACGCTTGGGCCGGATTGAGCCTCTCCTAGACCGCCTGGTGGAGAAAACTCGCGCGGCGGAGCCCGAACGGGCCGAAGGTGCGGTGGCAGCCCGTGGGATGGCTGACGCCGCTGCGATCCTGAGCCGCCGCTATACTCTTGTCGCTACCAATGTGCCGTTCCTCAGCCGAGGAAGGCAGAACACCACCCTAACTTCATTCGCCGACCTTCACTTCGACGACGCGAAGGCCGACCTATCCACTATGATGTTGAGCCGCATAGTCCGGCTTTTGGAGCCGCATGGATCGGTTGGCGTCGTCACTCCGCAGAACTGGCTTCAGCTGGGGAGGTATGCTGGAATGCGAGCACGATTCCTGGGCTCCACCCGGCTTGATTTTGTGGCTGGCCTCGGCAGCGGCGCTTTCGGCGAGATCTCCGGCGAAGTGGTGAACGTCGCGCTTGCCGGACTCTCCAACAAGCAACCAGGAGTCGACTCTACGTTTGGCTTGATTGATTGCAATAATGCTGACGAGAAGGCGCCGCGCCTGATGTCGGCTGAACCAATTATACTTCATCAGTACCGTCAATCTGCAAATCCAGACTTTCGAATAGGAGCCGAAGGAGGGGTGCCGGAAAATCTGCTCACGCGTAGGTCAAAGAGTGTGTGCGGGTTAGTCTCAAAAGACTCTCCTCTATTTTTCCGGCAGTTCTGGGAGCTGGGCAAAATCGGGGACGATTGGGAGCTGCTGCAGACGACAGTTAGCAGCTCGGCGCTTTACGGCGGATATGAGCAAGCCGTGTTCTGGCAGGGTGGAAACGGACTGATGAAGGATCGCTCCCGCCGAGGGGAGGCGATCATGGCGGGCGGTCTGGCTTGGGGAAAACGAGGCGTTGCCGTGTCGTCGACCGGCACGCTCCCTGTATCTCTCTACGAGGGCGACATATTCGACAAGAATCTTTCGGCTGTAGTCCCAAATGCACCGGAAGATCTCCCGGCTCTTTGGTGTTTTCTATCTGACCCAAGTTATAATGATGCGGTCAGAGCAATTGACGCAGGCTTAAAGGTAACGAATTCCACTTTGATCAAGGTCAACTTTGACCTTCCTCATTGGACACGAATCGCTTCCGAGCGTTACCCACAGGGCCTACCAGAGCCCTACTCCGACGACCCTACCCAGTGGCTGTTCCATGGCCATCCCCTTCAGGCTGAACCAGGCACCCAGCTTCAAGTGGCCCTGGCCCGCCTCGCGGGCTACCGCTGGCCGGCTGAATCTAATCCCGACATGCGGCTGTCGAGTGATGCGAAGGCTTGGATTGGCAAAGCCGCGGCCTTACCGCAGGGCGATGCCGATGGCCTGCTCACGGTTTCGTCCGGTGGTGGCGAGCGACCGTTGGCAGAGCGGTTGCGCGCCTATCTTGCGGCAACCTTCGGAAATGCGTGGGATGAATCGGTCGAGCGTCGGTTGGTTGCTGAGGCTGACGAAAGACTCGACAAGAGGTTGGCCAGGGACGGCTCTCTAGAAGCATGGCTTCGAGACCGGGCCTTTCGGCAGCACTGTAAGCTATTCCATGATCGCCCCTTCCTTTGGCACGTCTGGGACGGCCACAAGGACGGTTTCTCGGCCTTCCTGCACTATCACCGACTGAGCAACGCCACTGTACAAAAGCTGACCTACACAGTGCTGGGAGACTGGATTGCGCGCCGGTCGGCCGAAGGCGACGACGCTCGGATTGAGGTCGCTAAGATCTTGCAGGCGCGACTTAAGGCAATCCTGGAAGGCGAGAGCCCGCATGACATCTTCGTCCGCTGGAAGCCGCTGGAGCAGCAGTCGCTTGGCTGGATGCCCGATCTGAACGACGGCGTGCGCCTGAATATTCGCCCGTGGGTTACCGCAGGCATCCTGAGGGAGACTCCCAAGGTCAAATGGGGCGTGGACCGCGGCAAGGACGTGGCCTCAGCACCCTGGTTCCAGCTGGATCAGGGCAAACGCGACAACGACCGCCACACGACGCTGGCCGAGAAGCAAGCAGCGCGGGCCTCTACCAAGGGCGCTGCATGACGCCGCTGGACGCCCTGATCAGCAGCCTGGAGAAAGCCGCCAGCTACGACCCGACGTTTCAGGCTCGCCCTGAGGCGGTGCTGTGGTGCGACCCTGAGCACAGCTTCGAGCGGGTGGTCCCGCTTCTTCGCGCGCGCATGCCCCACCTCTTCAGCCTCGGCCACTGGATGCCTGAGACGCGCTCCGGGCCCGCATTCCACCTGAGGACGCAGGCGTCTCGCCTCGAAGCCGACGGCGGTCCCATCCCGGTGTTCTGGCTGCCTGGGGTGGCGCGCGAAACTCTGAAGGCGGCTGGCAAGTGCCCTGCGCCCCTGGAGCCCTTGGCCTGGCTGGCGGCGTCCGGAACTTGGTTCGGGCATGTGAACGGCAAAGACTGGACGCTGAGGGCGTTCCTTACGTCGTCGCACGGATCGGTTCGGCTGAGCATCGCCGACGGCGCGGAGGCCCGCGAGGCCTTGGCTCTGGTGGCCCCCACGCTGATGCAGAAAGACCTGGAGTGGGCGCGGGGCCGGACCTTCGACGTCGAGGCCCTGAACGGGATCGATGCGCCCGATCTGACGGACGACGTGCTCGCTTGGCTGGACGGACGGCTGGATCCGGAGACGGAACCTGGGCGATTCAAGGGATTTGCCGCGCGGGCTCATAAGGCGCTGGCGTTCGATCCTCGCAAGCGTACTCGCCAGGAGGGGGTGCGCGCCATGGCCGACCGGCAGGGTGGTTGGAGCGCGGTGTGGGACCGTTTCAGCGGCGCGGCCGAGTACACCGTACCTGGCGTGACCAAGATGCTGCGCGCCGAGGAGCCGCCGGCTTCGTTCGGTCAGGAGGAAACCTATCCCCTCGCCAACGAGCGCGCAGAGGCCAGCCTTCGGGATGGACTCCTGAAGACCGCAGGACTGACCCGCGGTGAAGCTTGCCAGCGGTTGATCGACCTTGAAGCGACCCACGGGCACCGCCGGGAAACCTTGTGGGGACGCCGGGGACAAGCGCCCCTGGCCCAAGCCATCCGGCACCTCGTCGAGGTGGCCAAGGCCGCGCCCTGGTCAGGCGACACAGCCGCCGCCATCGCCGAGACCTACGTGGACCGGGGCGCAGCGGTCGATGGCTCGGCTATGCAGGCGCTGGCGAGCGCTCCAACCGCCGAAGATCGCCTGGCGGTGACCGCCGCCTTGCGAGCCGTCTATCTGCCCTGGGTCGATGAGGGGGCGCGTGCGCTTCAGGACCTGACCGCCGCCGGCAGTGTTCCCCTGGGGACCGTGATCGACGTGCCGGGTGAGTTTACGGCCGTGGTGTTCATCGACGGGCTACGCTTCGATCTGGCGCAGCGGCTCAAGGAGAAGATGGAGGCTCTGGGGGCAAAGACCGCCCTGGACTGGCGCTGGACTGGGTTTCCGACCTCGACCGCCTGCTGCAAGCCCTTGGTGAGCCCGGCGGCGAAGCTGTTGACTGGAGAAGGCGGCGAAGAGGGTCTGACCCCAATGACGCCCGAGGGCAAACCGGCGGACCACCGAGGGCTGATGAAGACGCTGGAGAACGCGGGCTTCGGGCGCGAGGCAGGCGCGACCCGTCTTTGGTCCGAACTAGGAGACTTCGACGAGGATGGGCACAAGCTCAACACCCGGCTGGTAGACCAGCTGGAGGCCGGCCTTGCGGAGTGCGCCAAGGAACTGTGCGTTATGGCGCGAGCCGGGCGGAGGATCCGTGTGGTGACCGACCATGGCTGGTTGCTGATGCCAGGCGGCCTGGAGACAGCGAAGTTGGGGGCGGGCCTGACCGAGCCGGATGAAAAGCGCACCCGCTACGCGCGGCTGAAGGATGGTGCGCCGACCCAGCATGCGCAGGCGGCCTGGACCTGGAACCCTGCGGTGCGCCTGGCGATGGCCCCTGGGGCGAGCTCGTTCTACGCCGGGGTCGACTACGCCCATGGCGGAGTCAGCCCGCAGGAATGCGTGATCCCGGTGCTGGATATCGAGCCGATGGGAAGCGCACAGACGGTTTCGATCACCGACTCGACCTGGGTTGGCCTGCGGCTCCGACTACAAACGACAGGCGCAGTAGATATGACGGTGGACCTGAAGCCCGCGTCTGCAGAGTCCGGTCCCAGCCTCGCCATAAAGCCGACAACTGTGGGCGAAGACGGCAAGGCGTCGGTGATGGCGACAGATAGCTACGAAGGGCAGGATGCGCTGGTCGTCCTGCTGGATGACCACGGGCTGGTGCGAGCACGCCGGCCGGTGAAGATCGGGGGATAGGCCGTGGAAATGGACGCGTTGGATCGGAAGGCGGAAGCCGCATTTCCTGGCCACTTGGTGCGCAAAGACCTGGTGCGGCGGTTCAGAGGCCAGTTTCCGGTCCCGACCTATGTGGTCGAGTTCATGCTGGGCCGGTACTGCGCCTCCACCGATCCCAAGGAGATCGAAGAAGGCCTGGAGCTTGTCCGGGAGCAGCTCAGCGACCGTACGGTGCGGGCCGGCGAGGAGGAGCTGTTTAAGGCCCGGGCTCGTGAGCTGGGGTCAGTCAAGCTGATCGAACTGGTGACTGCACGCCTCGACTCAAAGTCCGACAGCTATTTGGCGACCCTGCCCAGCCTAAGGCTGGCGGATGTCCGGATCGGTGACGCCCTGGTGAGCAGCCACGAGCGCATGCTGACCGGCGGCTTCTACGCCGAGATCACCCTGGGCTACGATGCGGCCATCGCACAGGAGAAGGGTGGACGCCCCTTCGAGGTGCTGGCCCTCCGCGAGATCCAGCTGTCCAATCTGGGGGTGGTGGATCAAATCGCCCAAGGACGGGGGCAGCTCGACACCACCGAGTGGAAGAATCTGCTGCTACGCAGTGTCGGGCTGGAGCCTGAGCGCCTCACCGACCGCGCGCGGGACATGATGCTGTTGCGCATGGTTCCCTTCGTGGAGCGGAACTACAACATGGTCGAGCTGGGTCCGCGAGGGACCGGTAAGAGCCACCTGTTCCAGCAGGTCTCGCCCTACGCCCACCTGATCTCGGGCGGCAAGGCGACGGTGGCCCGCATGTTTGTGAACATGGCCAACGGACAGCGGGGCCTCGTCTGCCAATACGACGTCGTCTGTTTTGACGAGGTGTCCGGCGTGTCCTTTGACCAGAAGGACGGCGTCAACATCATGAAGGGCTACATGGAGAGCGGCGAGTTCTCGCGCGGGCGTGAGAGCATCCGGGCTGACGGCGGAATCGTTCTGGTCGGCAATTTCGATGTCGATGTGAGCCACCAGCAACGGATGGGCCACCTGTTCGGCCCCCTGCCGCCAGAGATGCGCGACGATACCGCCTTCATGGATCGCATCCACGCCTACTTGCCTGGCTGGGACTTGCCCAAGGTCAACAAGGACCTGTTCACGGATCACTTCGGCCTAGTCAGTGATGTGCTGGCTGAGCTGTTCAGCCGGCTGCGCAACCAAACGCGGGTCGGGGTGATGCAGGGCCGGGTCCGCTTCGGTGGAGCGCTTTCAGGGCGCGATCAAAACGCCGTCAACAAGACAGTGTCAGGGCTGTTGAAACTGATGCACCCCGATCCTGCTCAGACCCCATCGGACGAAACTCTGGAGTGGGCGGTCCGCTTGGCGCTGGAAGTTCGGCGGCGGGTCAAGGAACAGCAGAAGCGGATCGGATCGGCGGAGTTTCGCAACACCCAGTTCAGCTATGCCATGGGCCTAGACGGCATAGAGACCTTTGTCGCCACGGCCGAAGTGGGGGGAGACGACGGGATCGGAACTGATCCGCTGCCGCCTGGTCAGGTCTGGGCGCTGGGCGTTGGAGACGGCGACGAAGGAGCGGGGCTCTATCGGATCGAGGCCAATGAGACGCGGGGTTCTGGCGTCAAGATTTTGAACCAGCCGGCGACCCCGAACTTCCGGGAGAGCGTCAATATCGCGAACCAAAATCTGACTGCGCGCTCGCGAGAGCTCGTTGGCGAGCGCAACCCGCGTGAGCATGAATTCACGGTCCAGCTCAGAGCCCTGGATGCTGCCCGCTCGGGGGGCGGCACCAGTATGGCAGTGCTTATCGCCCTAGCATCGGCATTGTTGGGGCGGTCAGTTCGCGGCGGGACAGTGATTGTCGGACACCTGACCCTGGGTGGCTCGCTAGAGCCGATCTACAACGCCACAGACCTGGTGGAACGCGCCTTTGAGCGCGGGGCTGAAACGGTGTTGATGCCCGTCTCATGCCGGCGCGCCCTGGCCGACTTGTCGGACGATCTGGCAACCCGCGTGCAGGTTCAATTCTACGCCGATGCACAGGACGGTTTGCGGAAGGCACTGGGGGCCTGACAGGGGCACTCCGAGTTTTGGAGCAATGCGGCCGAGCGGAGCCTATCCAGAGCTCGGACGGTGCCCCCTGAGCGCTCGGCAGCGTCCTTCCCGAGCCTCGAAAAAAAAGCAGGGGGCGGCACGCGGGGCCCAATCCTTACGGCTTCTAGTTATGGACCACAGGGGCCTCAGGTGACCGAGAGGTAATGGAGGGCTCCTAGACCTACGACCACTAGGTCAGGCCTAGTTGACGATGATGGAGGAGTAGCCAGTGACGTCGTGATAGGAGGTCGCCATCGCTTGCCGGAGGGCCTCGGCCCAGGGCCTCGTGACGATCACGCTGTCATGGACCGGCAGGGCCACCACGCCCAGGTCGTTCATCCGGCCGAGCACCTTCAGCAGGATCTCGCTGTCGAGGTGCTGAAGCCAGAGACTCGCTCCCGTACCGAACGTCCCGGAGATCGGATGGTGCATGTCGACAAGGGACTGTGCGAAACGCCGGAAGTCAGCCAGAGACAGGCCTTCAGGGGCGTTGGCCGGACGGCTCAGCGTCGAAGCTACGATGCCGGCCTTGCTGTTGAGCAGGCGGCCAAACGTCTGCTTGCCGAGGTCGCGCAGGTTGGTGTCGAATCCATCTGGCAGATACGGGTCGAAGTCGAGCGGCAGACCCTCCTGGGCGTACAGCAGCGTGGGGTGTAGTCGGGCGTAGTCGAGCTCGACTGTAGCCTCGCCGTCGATGGTCAGCATGCGGCGGTACTGCTTCTTGAGGTTCTGCCAGAACCCGCCGTACAGCCGCCCACCAGACGACCAGGACCCGGCGAACTTGCGGCAGAGCGAGATCGAGGACAGATCTCCGCCGAGGATGCGGGCGAGGCCCTCCTCCTCCTTGGCATCCTGAGCCATCAGCTCCCAGGCCTTAGCGGGAAGCTCGATTGAGGCAGCGGCGATCAAGCGGTTTGTCTTCACGATGACCGCTCGGCTGGCCCGCACGACATCCGGCTCCGGACCGTGGTTCAGGCCGTCGTCCCGTATCACGATGAGGTCGGTGGCGCGGTCGCGCCGTACGCCATACTCCGGTGACTTCGGCAGGGCCGCGAGGTCAATCCCTGCCTCCTCGCCCCAGCCTAGAAGGCGCGGGGTCGCCCTCAGACGCGTCGTGCGCGAGTGCCGGTGGACGACTGTCTCCCGGTCCCAGCGCTCCGTGCTCCAGTAGCCGTTCTGACCCTCGGTGAGCTTTTCAGCCACGAGGAAGTCCCGGATCGAGCGCAGCGCGGTCACGCTGAGGTCCCCACCGGTATATCGGTCGGCCTCGAAGGGCACTCCGACGAAAATCTGAGCGTTGTGGCGATTCCTGCGAGCCACCAAGAGGTTCGCCAGAAGGGCGCTGACGGTCCTCTCGTGGCGCTGCTGGTCAACTTTACGACGACGCCGGGTCCTGCCTTCTACGGACCCCAGCGCGTCAACGACGCGGTCCAGGAGGCGCTGTCCGACCTCGCCGTCCAGGCGCAGGCACGGCCTGAACAGGATGGACGACTCAAGTTCGGCGCTGGTGAAGTGGGGCGGATCGTTGGGAGCGAGCATGGGCGGGCGGAGCGTTCGGTGCTGCTGATGGGGAGCCGGGGCCGAGGGTGAGGATCAGGTCCAGCCGGAGGGAGATCGAGGCGAGAGTATCGGAGGCGGTCGTGGTCGCCAGGAGGCCGGTGCCGGAGTGCGGCTGGTCGAGGTCGTGGGAAGGCATGTCGGTCCGGTGATGTCAGCCGGGGAGCAGGCGGCCGGGCGTCGAATGTTGGCTCCGACGCAGGGGTGACATCCCCCCCGGAACTCACGACGATGACGGCGGACGGTACGCCTTCGGCTCGCTAGCGACCCAGGTGTCCAGGTCGTCGAGGTAGTAGGCGACGTATCCTAGGCGCTTGTGGTTGGTCGGCCCCGTGCCTCGCGTCCGGCGTCGCTCAAGGGCCTTCTTAGTGACCCCGAGGATTTCCGCGGCGTTGGACTCCAGGACCCAGTCTCGGGCGCTGGCTGGGCGTAGGTCGATCTCCAAGGTGTCGAAGGTCGCCGTGACCTCGGCGACGGCGATCTCGTAGGTTGCGGACCTTTGCTGCTGACGTGACATCGCTTTTCCTGGGTCAGGCGACGGTGTCGAGGAAGCGCGCGCGTCGCTCGCGATCTTCCTGGCGGGCAAGCTCATCGATCTGCGCATAGATGTCGTCGATGAGAGTGTTCGGCAGCACCCCGATTTCGAGGATATCGATCTTCACCCACTCGGGTCTGGCTTTCTGCCGTCGCAGCTTGCCAGTGCTAGCGTCGTTGTGACGGTCGGCCGACGGGTCGACCAGCACTTCAATGCCGAACGAACTACTATCCCACCCGATCATCAGCTCACGCTTGTTCAGGTCGTAGTATTCCCACTCGGGCGTATGGCTGTAGTCGATCCGGGCTTGGCGGACGACGCGCTTACCAAACAGCTCGAAGACCAGCTCAAACTCGAACTTCCCAACAAACCCCGGATGATCATCCGAGTACTTCCAGAGCGCCTGACCTTCAGCCGAGTCGAAGCGTGAGCGGGAGCCGCCACCGGCGGCCACAGAGGCGATATCGATGCCGAGCGCCTCCGCAACGGCGATTAGTCGCTCTTTAGGGAGGGCATTCACCTCGCCCGCCCGGCTGACTTGGGTCAGCACGTCGGGGTGGCTTCGAACAGCCTTGCGAAGAGCCATACGTTCAGTGTTGGTCAGTTGCATTCTCTATGTCCATGGACGCGTCCATGTCCATATGTCCACGGACACCTCCCACGTCAAGGGTGGCGAGCGCAATATCGCTTCACCGTCGCCTCCGAGATCCCGAAGTGCCGGGCCGTATCCTTGATGCTGGCTTGGCTACTCCGCCTCCAGCTCGATACGGCAGACACGTCGGCGGCGGCGGGACGGCCCAAACCCTCCTTGCCACGATGGGTCCGGCCAGTGGCCGCAAGCGACGCCTTTGCCGCCGCGCGGCCGGCTTGGGTCCGCTCGGTGATCCTGCGGCGCTCCATGTCGGCGACTTGGGCCAGGACGGCGAGGATGAGCTCGCCCACGCCACGCGAGATCGTCCCGAGACCGTGGACCTCGACGGTGACGCCCTGAACCAGGAGGCGGCGGACGGTGGCCTGGACATCCAAGGCATCGCGGCCGAGGCGGTCCACCGCATAGACGCAGACGACGTCCCCCTCCCTTACGATGTCCATCAGCTTGGCGAAACCGGGCCGAGCAGCGGCCATGGTCCCGCCGCTCACGCCTTCGTCCGAGAACTCCCTGTCGAACTGTCCGCCCATGGCGTGGCGCTGGGAGTCCACCGACTGATCACTGGTCGACACGCGGTAGTAGGCAATCCTCATGACCGGCTCACAAGATAGGGTAACAGAATGTCTAGCTCATAAAATGGCTCACAACATCACGTCAAGTATCTTATGACCCGTGGCGCAGAAGGCAGAACTTGTGCGCTACTCCCGGCTTGGACCTGTGTCCTAGTCTGGCAGCAGCCACCAACCGTTTTTCACGCGTCGAGGACTGCTCCCTACGCCGACGGTGGCAACCGCATCGATCCCCGTACGACTATTCGAGAGCAGACAAGCTGCTCTGCCCCCCCCGTCGCCGGGTTAAGTACCCCCAGGGGGGGGGTATCGCCTCGTTGACCGTCGAAAATCGGCTCGCCTATGAGCCACCCCAAAAGCATCGGTCAGTGGGCGTGCTGGACTGACTTGTATGAGGGCATGTTGGGGAAGGCGAAAACGCTCGATCCGTCAGAATTTCTTTTCGCCTGATGGTTGGGCCACCTCTTCGCACGTCCCCAAGAACGCCGACTCCACAACCTCATTTTCCTCGCCGGGCATGTTCGTAAACAACCGGGTACCATCGACCACTCGTCCTGACTGCCGGTCGAACTGCAGAGTATAGGCCGTATGCGAATGCGGGATGGCTGAGTTGCTCGGTTCCTGTCCGTCGAAGCTTATTGTTCTCTCGTCCGCATGAAAAACGCGCAGTCCCAACTGCGAGTGCCATGTCCCCAAACGCACATCTTTGTACTCGACGGTCTGAGTTTCGAAGTTGATCCGGTAGCTCAGGGTCGCGGGCTGATCGGGCGTACCGGTACCAGTAAACCGGCCTGTGCAAGCCAAGACAAGAATGTCCGTATTCGGAGCGGGGGACCTTTCCCCGCCACACGCTGACAAGATGAATGCCATCAGCGCAGTCGCAATCTTGAAACGCATACAACCCCCCATACCACCCTAGCCCATATCACGATTAGACAGCATCGTAGCGCTGACGCGCCGGATATCTGCCGCACGATTGAAGGGCGCGTGGGCCCTGAGGCCACGCGAGGATCAGAACCGTAGGCTGCCAAGCCCATCGTTAAGCGCACAGCGCATTAGGCTGCACCGGTCAGACGCGCGGTTCCGGCCGCCCCATGATCGGACCTCCGGGACTCTCAATAGGTGCTCCTTTCGGGAGCCTAACGGCGGCGACCACGCGAGCCCTCTGCCGTCGGGAGGGGCCGTCAGAGTAGGTGCTGAGGGTCATCCCCTCACGTCCCTCGGCATGCCCGACTATCGCAGAAATGAGATGCTTTTTCTGGTCCGCTTGCTCCGCCTTGGTGATGAACCATCGACGGAATGAGTGGAAATCCATGTTGCTCTGCCGCTGCCCTTCGAGCCGTTCATCGATCCCTAGGCTTCGCCGGTACGCGGTGAACCGCTCACTCGCCTTGGCCATCGGCTCTTTCTTGCGGGACGGTGAGCCTCTCAACTCATCGAACAGCCGGTCGCCAGGCCCTTTCCCCTGTTGTCGCCGAGCGACCAAGCTCTTCAGATCAGGGTGAATGGGCACCTCTCGAACCGATGAGTCGGTCTTGCCCTCTTTCAACGTAAAGATACCGTCGGCTGAGGTGGCGACTGTTATCCTGCCGATCTCGCTAATGCGCATGCCCGACAGCGCGGCGACCCTCATCAAGTCATGAAGCGTACCGTAGGTCTTGCCGCTAAGCAGCTTGACCATTTCGTCGTCAGTGAACCCTCGCTTCTCCGCCTTCGGTTCGTCGGGGCGGGCCTTCCGATTTTGTGCCGCCCAAGGGTTGCCCTCAATGCCGACGCGCCGGTCCAGCCAGCGCCAATAGACGCTCAGCGACGACACTAGGCTGTTGGCTGTGGCTGTCACGAGGCCGCTCGCCCGCAGATGATCGTAGAAATCACCCGCAGCGCGCCGGGTGATCCGGCGGAGATCATCCGTCCCGAATTGTTCCAGCATCCATGCCTTGAGACGAGCTACAGCGCGGCGATGCCGGTCGGCGTAGCGGATGGTCATTACCTGCTCGGCGATGAACCTCTCGAGCTCTGTGTCTACGGGCAAGACCCTCCCAAAGACCAAGCTCGCAAGTCGCATGCCCTCCGCCTCGTTTGCGTGGACCGGCCGCCCAGACGCGTGTTCGTCGGCACCGATGATCGGACCAAGGCGCTCCTCTAGTTCAGCGTCCCATTCGGGAAGCATCGTCTCCGGGACACCCTCGGAGGGAAGCCGTCCCGCCGCTTCAATCCTCGCTCGCCACCATGCCGCGCGCTCATCAACGGTCGGCTTCTCCGGTTTCATCTGCGGAGCTCTAAGGCTTTCAAGCCGGAGCCTAAGGTCACGGACGACCACGGGAAGCCGACGAACCGCCTCTGCGTAGCTGCCGGTGTTGAGCGCGGCCTGGAGATGAGACACCTTTAGGCCCACGCTTGGCGGGACCCTGAGGCGCGCGTAGAAGCGGCTTCCCCGCAGGAACAAGTGGGGCGGCCAGTGGTCTCTCGGGGGTGTCTTAGGGGCGCTCATGGGTGACACTACTGGCCGAAGATGGGTGACAGTGACAAGCCCTTGTGTATTGATTTTCAACGTTTTCAGCTCGCTATCGCCTTCCTCGCGAGCCTCCCCTCGGCTCCACCAGGCACCTACCCGGATGACATCGACTTCCTCCCCCCTCCAGGTCGCCGCCCTCTATCGGTTCGCGCGGATCGAGGACCGCGAGGCTGTGCGCGCGCGGCTTGAGCAGCTCTGCGCCCCGGACGTGCGCGGGATCCTGCTGGTGGCGCACGAGGGACTGAACGGGACCATCGCCGGACCGCCCGCGGCGATCACGCGCGTGCTGGACGGCATCCGCGCCCTGCCGGGCTTCGAGGCGCTGGAGGTCAAGTTTTCCGGGGCGGAGCGGATGCCCTTCTACCGGATGAAGGTGCGGATCAAGGCCGAGATCGTGACCATGGGCCAACCGGACCTGAACCCCGCCGCAGACGCCGGAACCTATGTTTCGCCGGCCGAGTGGAACGCCCTGATCGCCGATCCCGATACGATCGTCATCGATACCCGCAACGACTACGAGGGCGTCGTCGGCGCCTTCGAGGGCGCGATCCAGCCGAACACCCGCAGCTTCCGCGACTTCCCGGACTGGTTCCGCACCGAGGGCCGCGCCCTGCTGGACCGGCCCAATCCTCCGAAGGTCGCCATGTATTGCACCGGCGGCATTCGCTGCGAGAAGTCGACGGCCTTTCTGAAGGCCGAAGGGATCGAGGACGTCTTCCATCTGGAGGGCGGCATCCTGAAATATCTGGAGACCGTGCCGGAGCCGGAGAGCCTGTGGCGCGGCGAATGCTTCGTCTTCGACGAGCGGGTCGCCGTGGGCCACGGCCTGTCGGCCGGCAGTCACACCCTGTGCCGGGGCTGCCGCATGCCGGTCAGCGAGGGCGGGCGGGCCTCACCCCGTTATGTCGAGGGCGTCTGCTGCGAGCGCTGCCACGACACCCGGTCGGAAGATCAGCAGGCGCGTTATCGCGAGCGGGCGCGGCAGGTGGAGATCGCGCAACGGCGGGGCGTCGATCACGTGGGCGCGGTGCTGCCCCGCCCGACCGGCGACTGACGGACCTACTGGTCTTCGTCGAACTTGCGCTGCACCAGGTCGGACAGGGCCTCGATCGCCTCGGCCGCGTCAGGGCCCTCGGCCTCAATATGGACGTCGCAGCCGTTGCCGGCGCCCAGCATCAGCAGACCCATGATCGACAGGGCGTTGACCGTGACTCCGTCGCGGGTGACCCGGATCTCGCTGTCGAAGGTCGAGGCCAGCTTGACGAATTTGGCGGAGGCGCGCGCGTGGAGGCCGCGCTGGTTGCAGATGCCGACGGTCGTCTGGAGGGTGTCGGTCATTTCTCGCCCTGCAGCACCCAGCTGGCGACCGAGATGTATTTGCGGCCCGCGTCCTGGGCGTGAGCCACGCAGGATTCCAGCGGCTCGCGACCGCGCACGCTGGCCAGCTTGATCAGCATGGGCAGGTTCAGCCCGGCGATGACCTCGGCGTGGGTCTCTTCCATCACCGAGATGGCCAGATTGGAGGGCGTGCCGCCGAACATGTCGGTCAGCAGGATCACGCCGTCGCCGTCGTTCACCGCGCGCGCGGCGTCGACGATGTCGCGCCGACGGCGCTCCATATCGTCTTCCGGGCCGATGCAGATGGCCGCGACCCCGCGCTGCGGGCCCACGACGTGCTCCATCGCCGACAGGAATTCGGAGGCCAGACCCCCGTGGGTGACGATCACCAGCCCGATCATGAAGGCTTCACCAAGACTTACGCCCCCGCGTTCCGGCCGCTTCCTGAGCGAACCGCAAGCCGCGCGGAATAGCCCAAGTCCGCGCCGGGTTAAAGCCGGGCGATCATCGCCGCGACCTTTTCACCCGCCGAGGCCTCTCGCGGGTCCAGTCGGAGTAGCGGCACGGACACACCCTCAAGGGTGCGAAATCCAGGCTCCGGCAGGCGCTCGACCGGTCCGTGGGTCAGGTCCACGGCCAGAACCACGCGCGCTATGTCGAGGGCGCGGACCGGAAGGATGCCGACGCCGCGCACCTCCATCCGCCCCGCGATCGTGTCCGGCGCACAGGCGTAGAGCCGCCCGGCCGAGGCGAACAGATGGGCGTAGTCATCGGCCACCAGGGTCCAGCCCATGCCGATCAGGCGCAGGGCCAGATCGCTCTTGCCCACGCCCGACCCGCCCCACAGGGCCGCAGCGCGCCAGCCCACGACCGGATCGCGCCGGGCCACGACGGTGGCGTGGGTGGGTTGGCTCACGGGCGGCGGGGCGCGAGCGCGGCGGGCAGGGCCACCTCGAAGCGGGCCCCGGCGGGGCCGTCGGCACCCGGACGATTCTCCGCCCGGACCGTCCCGCCGTGCGCCTCGACGATCTGGCGCACGATCGACAGGCCGAGGCCCGAGTTGGCGCCGAAGGCCGTGCCGCGCGGACGCGAGGTGTAGAAGCGCTCGAACACCGTCTCCAGATTGTCCGCCGGGATGCCGGGGCCATCGTCGTCGATCCGCACGTGAACCGCGCGCTCGTCGATGTCGTCCCGCAGCAGGGTCAGGCGGACCTCGCCGTCCGGAGGACTGAACGAGCGGGCGTTGTCGATCAGGTTGCGGAACACCTGTCCCAGCGGCCCGTCGCGACCGGTGATCAGGGCGTGACCCCCGACCGGGGCCGTGAAGACGACCCGCGCCTCGCCGGGCTTGCGGCCCGCCTCATAGACGCTGACGATATCGGTCAGCAGGGTGGTCAGATCGATCACCCGCGGCCGGTCGCGGTTCAGCTCCGCATCCAGCCGGGAGGCGTTGGAGATGTCGGTGATCAGCCGGTCCAGACGTCGCACGTCCTGCTGCAGCAGGGCGGTCAGCTTCTCGCGCTGGGCCTCGGTCTTGACCAAAGGCAGGGTTTCCAGCGCCGAGCGGATGGAGGTCAGCGGGTTCTTGATCTCGTGGCTGACGTCGGCGGCGAAGGCCTCGATGGCGTCCATCCGGGCCGACAGGGTCTCGGTCATGGACTCCAGCGAGCGGGCCAGATCGCCGATCTCGTCCTTGCGGCCTTCGAGGTCGGGCAGGGAGATGGCGCGGGCGCGCTGCAGACGGACCTCGTCCGCAGCAGCCGAAAGTCGCATCACCGGACGCGCCACAAACAGATGCAGCAGCAGGGAGCCCAGCAGGTTCACCGCCAGGGCCACCAGGGCGAACGGCATGAGCGCGCGGCGCTGGGCGTCCACCGTCTCGTCGACGTCGCCGGCTTCCAGCGTCAGAACGCCCAGCACCTGCTGGACATGACGCACCGGGATGGAGACGGACACGACGCGGTCGCCGGTTTCAGACCTGCGGATCTCCGCCTGGGACTGGCCTTCCAGAGCACCCTCGACCTCGGCGGCCAGCGCCAGCCGGGCGCGTTCGGCGTCCCCGGCGCTGGCGGCCTTTGTGGCGGCCTCGTCGTCGGGCGGGGGAGCCCCCGCGGGGCGCGCCGCGGGCAGGGGCGCGCCGGGGATCTGTTCCGTGACCTGATAACTGTCGGCGACCAGGATGCCGTCCACATCGAACAGACGGGCGCGCTGCCCTTCGGGGATGAAGTTGTCGCGCAGCCAGCGCGCGGCCTCGAGCCCGTCGAGGGACGGAATCGGCTCGCCGCGCGTGACGCCGATCTGGGGCTCGCCCAGCACCTGCACCAGCAGTTCGGCCTGGGCCTTCAGCGTCTCCTGTCGCGCCTCGATCAGTCCGCGCTGCCATTCGTTCAGCAACAGGGCGCCGACGAACAGGATCAACAGGCTGAGCAGGTTGAGCGCGAGAATCAGCCCGCCAAGGCGCGACCCGCCGAACCTTGCGGCTCGACGGGGGCGATCCGACCGGGCCGAAGCCGGCTCAGCTTTCGCGGTAACGGTATCCGACGCCATACAGGGTCTCGATCGCGTCGAACTCGGGATCGACCACCCTGAACTTCTTGCGCATGCGCTTGACGTGGCTGTCGATGGTGCGGTCATCGACATAGACCTGATCGTCGTAGGCCGCGTCCATCAGGTTATCCCGGCTCTTCACGAAGCCGGGGCGCTGGGCCAGGGCCTGCAACAGAAGGAATTCGGTGACCGTCAGCTTCACCGGACGGCCGTCCCAGGTGCTCTCGTGGCGCGCCGGGTCCATCGTCAGCTTGCCCCGCTTGATGGCCTTGTTCGAGTTTTCGGCGCTCGGCTCGGGCTCGCCGCCATCGGCGCCGGTCCGGCGCAGCAGGGCCTTCACGCGCTCGATCAGCAGACGCTGGCTGAACGGTTTGTGGATGTAGTCGTCGGCCCCGAGGTTGAAGCCGAGGATTTCGTCGATCTCCTCGTCCTTCGAGGTCAGCATGATGACCGGGATCTGGGAGGTCTGGCGCAGCCGGCGCAGGACCTCCATCCCGTCCATGCGGGGCATCTTCACATCAAGGATCGCCAGATCGGGCGGCGAGGCTTCAAGCGCTTCCAGACCGGCGGCGCCGTCATGGTAGGCCGTGATCTTGTGCCCGTGGCTCTCCAGAGCCAGCGAGACCGACGCCACGATGTTCTCGTCGTCGTCGACCAGGGTGATATTGGCCAAGCGGCTTCTCCTTGCAGTCCTGTCGTCCGCGCTATCAACGCACGGCAAGCGTAACCGTTCTACGTCATCGCGGTTACTTTACGGCGCGAAAGATGGGCCGCGCCGCGCCAAACCGCAACGAAACGCGCCCTTAAAGTCTCCGCGTCATGGTGGGAGTGAATAACACGAGTGCTCCATGGCCGGCCCTATTCACTACGAAGTCTACATCCGACGGACCGCGCCGTCGTCGTGGACGCTGGAAATCGCGACCGAACACCGGACCCACGCCATCGATACGGCCGAGGATCTGATGCGTGATGGTCACGCCGCCGCCGTTCGCGTCACCAAGGAGACGCTGGACCCCGACACCATGGAGTTCAACAGCGTCACGGTTCTGAGCCGTGGCGCGCCCGAGGTGCAGAAGAAGCGGATCAGCCTCGACGACGCGGCCGGTCCGCGCTGCAGCACCCCTTACGACCTGTATGATCCGATGGCGCGCGAGCAGATCAGTCGGGTGCTGGAAGACTGGCTGCGGCGTCAGGGGGCCACCGCCTTCGAACTGCTGCATCGCCCGGACCTGGCCGAGCGACTGGACGCCTCGGGCGTTGAGCTTCAGCACGCGATCCAGAAGATCGCCGTTCCGGAGAGCCAGGCGGACGGCAAGCCGGTTCATGACCTGGTCCGCCACTATCGGAAACTCGCGGACGCGACGATCGAGCGGCTGGTGATGGCCGGCCGAAAGAACCGCTTCCCCAGTCTCGAGCATCATGACCTCGCCGATCTGGCGCACCGGCTGCAAGGACAGACCGAGCGCGCCTTCATCATGGGGGGTGTGGTGGCGTCCGCCCTGATCGGCCTGAAAGACGGCCGCGCGCGTCTGGACCGGTTGATGGATCTTGTCGACAGGGCGCCGCCTGAAGGCCCATCGCGGGCCATGGTTCTGGTCCCGGTCGAACAGATCCTGTGCGAAATGCTGGGCTCCCGGGGCGGGCTGGCCGACATCCTCGGTCCGTCGCTCGATCAGGGCGCGGCGATGGCGGCGGTGGTGCGCATGGTCGCTCCGCGCGAGGTCGGACTT
Organism: Brevundimonas sp. AVps31; assembly: GCF_058681355.1. NCBI lineage: Bacteria > Pseudomonadati > Pseudomonadota > Alphaproteobacteria > Caulobacterales > Caulobacteraceae > Brevundimonas > Brevundimonas sp. AVps31. The sequence continues at coordinate 974,159 of NZ_CM178736.1, forward strand.
CTGGTCCGGCAGGATCCGCGCATGGCCATGCAGGTTCCGGCGGTCGAAGGGCCGGCCGCACGGCTGGGCGCGCGAATCGAGATCGCCGAGTTTCCCCTGCTGTCCGCCGCCCTGGCCCGGATGGTGCTGAGAGAGCTGATGAGTCCGCGACGCCTGCGCCCCAATGATGCGGCCAGCGAGATCGACATCCTGCGGGCGCTGGCCACCAGCCTGACGGCCACCGCCGGGCGGCTGCTGACGCTGGAAGAGGTTCAGACCGCCTTCAATGAGCGCTCGAAGGCGCTGGTCACCGCGGACTTCGTCGCCGCCTACGTCAAGACCTCCAGCACGGTCCTGTGCGAGGCCGAGGCCCTGACGCGTCTGTGCGAAAACGTCACCGGCGTCGCCAACAAGCGATCGGCGGCCCGCTGGCTTTCGGCCTGCGTCGGCTCGCTGCGTTTCGAAACCGAGATGCGGCAGGCGGGCGGCCAGACGGCGGCGCAGAAGCTCGGGGTGCTCGCGAATCTTCAACGAGCCGTCCGCGCCTGCGGCCTGTCGGACAAGGACGAGGGCGACATCACCGCCGCCGTCGGCAAGGTCGGCGGCGCCATCGAGAGCGAAGCCCGGATCGTCGCCCTGCTGGCGCGCTCCCCGGCCCCGCCCGCGCAGAAGCTGGCGGTCCTGCTGCGGATGGCGGCGGGTGACACAGCGCCCCTCGGTCCGGCGGCGGACCGGGCCAAGGCGGAAGCGATCAAGCTGTTCCGTGCGCCCGAGGCCCGCGCCGCCCTGGCGGCCCAGCCCGAAGCGCTGGCGCCGCTGAAGACGCTCATGAAGGCGGCCGGGCTCGCGGCCTAGCCCCTGAACCGCGGATGCCGGGGATCAGGGTCCGGTTTCCGCTCTAGTCGAAGATGTCGAAGATGCTGTCGCGCTTCTTCTTTTTGTATTTGTACTCGTCATCGCGGCGATAGCGGTCGTCGCGATAGCCCTGCGGCTGGCCGCCCCACGGCTGTTGAGCCTGTTGCGGTTGCTGCGGCGGATAGTGGGGCTGGGGCGCGGGCGCGGCCTGGGGGGCGGACGCACGGCCGTCGGCGGTCGCGGACTCCATCAGCTTTTCCAGCTCCCCGCGATCCAGCCAGACACCCCGGCAGGTCGGGCACATATCGAACTGGACGCCGCCGCGTTCCAGCGTCTGCATGGCGGCATTGTCGTTGGGACACATCAGAAGCGGCATGTGAATCTCCTCGCGTTTCCCAACAGCTACGTCCGAGCGGACAGGTCAGTAACCCCCACGCGTCGATCCGCCGCGCGCTTGCGGGCCCCGACGACGCTCACCACTGTGACGCCATGACAGATCTTCCCGCCTCCACCGCCGAAGCCATGGGCCGCATGCCCGGTCGCGACCTGTTGCAGGCCGTCATCGACGGCCGCATCCCGCCCGCCACCATCGGCGAGACCATGTCCTTCGCACTGGTCGAGGTGGGCGAGGGCGTGGCGATCTTCGAGGGCGTGACCGGCCCCCATGTGCTGAACCCCCAGGGCATGGTGCACGGCGGCTGGGCCCTGACGCTGATCGACAGCGCCACCGGCTGCGCGGCCCATTCCACCCTCCCCGCCGGCGTCGGCTACACCTCGATCTCGACCCAGACCAACTTCACCCGTCCGATCACGGCGGAGACCGGAAAGGTCGTTTGCGAGGGTCGGGTGATCAACGTCGGTCGCCAGATCATCACCGCCGAAGCCACCCTCAAGGACAGCGCCGGCCGCCTGCTGGCCCACGGCCAGTCGACCCTCATGGTGCTGCAACCGCGCGCCTAGTCCTCGGCCGGCGGCGCGGGCATCAGATCGCCGAACGGCGCCGCGTCTTCCAGCGCCCTCACGAAGGACGGACGCGCCATGAGCCGGGCGTGCCAGGCCCTCAGCCGGGGCCGATCGCCGAGCGGAACCAGCCGTCGGGCATAGGTCAGGATCGGCGCCGCCGCGCAGTCCGCCAGGGTGAAGCGGTCACCCGCGCCCCAGGTCCGCCCGTCCGCCAGCCGCGCCTCCAGCATGTCCCAGGCGGTTTCCAGTTCCTTCGCGTCCTGGGCCAACGCCGTCTCGTTCGGCGTTCCCGCCCGGCCCAGCCGGTTGAAGATGATCCGGTTCATGTTGCCGCCGACGTAGATGTCGAGGATGCGATCCATGAACCTCGCCTCCAGCGCCGCTTCCGGATCGGTCGGGATCAGCCTGCCGCCGCCCGCCAGCCGGTCGAGGTATTCAATGACGATGCTGGACTCGAGCACCGTCCGCCCCGCCGCCGTGTCGACCAGTGCAGGCATCTTGGCGAAGGGCGAGACGGCCACGAAGCCGGCCATCGCCTCGGGCGACCCGTCCACCAGCTTAAGCTCGAAGGGCAGGCCCAGTTCGTACAGGGCGATGGCCGTCTTCTGGCCGTAGGCGGAATAGGGATGGGACCAGACCAGCAGGCTCATCCGGCCGTGTCCTTCAGCAGGCGGGCAAGATTTTCCAGCATGTCCGCACAGCCTTGCTCCCGCAGCGGGATGTGAGCGGCGCCGTCCGCCCCGAAGTAGGCGCCCTGCTCCGTGTAGGTCAGCGCCGTGCCCGCGCCGTCCTCCATCAGTTCAATGGTCGCCAGCGAGGCCGAGAACCGCGATCGCACGCCGTCGACCTCCGTCCCCATCACATAGCTGAGGATGATCCGCCGGTTCTCCACGATGTCGAGGAAGAGCGTATCGTTGAACCCGGTGTCATTCTCCGGCCCGCCGAAGCGATACCGACCGCCCCCGGCGCCGCCGACGCGGAAATCGTGGACCCAGTCGTGGACTGTCGCGCCGGGCGCCTCGACGAACCATCGCCGGAAGGCGGCGGGGTCAGCCCAGGCGCGGAACACCCGTTCGGCGGCGGCGTCATAGCGGCGCTTCAGGACAAAGGTCCCGTGGGCGACGGTCGGGGTTTCGGCGGTCATCACTTTTCCTCCTCGGGCTTTGTCTCGTCCAGAAAGGCGCCCAGTCGGTCGAGACTGCGCTCGGCCGACAGACGCCGGGCGTTCAGCCAGCGTTCTGCGGCGGTCAGGGCCTCGGGCGCGACCCGGCAGGTGCGGACGCGACCGACCTTCTCCGAGCGAACCAGTCCGGCCCCCTCCAGGATCCTGAGATGCTGCATCACCGCCGACATCGACATGGGCAGGGGCTCGGCCAGGGCGCTGACCGAGACCGGCCCCGCCGACAGCCTTTCGACCATGCGCCGCCGGGTGGGATCCGACAGGGCCTGGAAGGCGAGATCGAGCGGCTCTTGATACTGAAGCATCGACTTAAGTATCAATCCGGAACCGGACTGGCAAGAGGCTGCTTTCCGCACTGCAACGCCCCGTTAATCGACGCGGCGCACGCTCTGGAAAAATCGTGTTGGGAGAGACGCGATGTCGACCATGCAGACCGGCAGCTACCGACGCCAGCGAGACCATTTCGAGCCCCAGGACAATGACCCACAGGAGCAGCGTCGGCTGCGTGGCCTGCTGGAGCAGATCGACTATGCGGCCTTCATCGCCAACCGCGAGGTCATCGGCCAGATGGTGTCGGGGCTGGACGCCGCGACCTTCCAGCGACTGGCGGTGTTGACCGCGACGGCGCGGGGCAAATGGGTCTCCGAAGGCCTGCGCCAGTCGGAGTCCGGCACGCCCGCCACCGTCGATCAGGTCGCCCGACTGACCGCCGCCCGCGCCGCCTACGAGGAGCTGGCCGAGGTCTATGAGGGCCTGCGCCGGATGGTCGAGCGGGGCTACATCACCCTGCGCTGATCCGGCGCTTTCCGATCAATCCAGCGGCTGCGGACGCGTCGTGATCGGCGCGTCAGGATCGTTCGAGGGCCGCACGGCTGCTGTCGGCGCGGGCGTCGTGGGCTGGACCTGCACGGGTTCCGGCAGGGGCTGGACCACGATGGCGGGCGCAGGCGTGACCGGCCGCGGCGCAGGCTGAGGCGCGGTCTGGACCGGGACCGTCGTCGACCGGGCGGGCGTCGCCGGCGCCGCAGCGGCCCGGGCGGCGGGCGTCGTGGGCGGCGTGGTCGGGGCCGGGGTCGAGGCGACCGTCACCGGTTCCGCGGCGTCCACGACCGCCGGGGCAGCCTCGACCGGGGCAGGCGCGACGTCGACGGGGACAGCCGGCGCCACGGCGGCGGGCGCGACCGGCGCGGCAGGCGGAGCCTCCGCGGGCGAGCGGCTCAGGAACCACCAGCCGGCCCCGGCCACGGCCAGAACCGCCACGGCGGCTCCGGCATAGAGCGGCGCCCTGCCACCCCTGGATCGGGAGGCCGCGACAGGCTCGCGGCGCGGCGCGGTGACGACGACCTCGGACAGGTCATGCGCTTCCGGCACGGATGGAGGCGCAACGGGGGCGACAGCCTCCGGGACCGGCGCAGGCAGGGGGGCAGGTTCGGGCTCGGGGAGCGGCCGGACGATCAGGGCGTCTTCCGACGCCACGGGTGCGGGATCCGGCCTGACGAAGCGAGGCGCCTCGGGATCATAGGCGGGTTGGGGCGTCGGCGGGATCGACGCCTTCGGCTTGGGCGCCGCCTGGGGGATCATCGACCCGCTCAGGATCGCGGCGGGACGAGACGGGGCCATCGGCCGGGGTTGCGGCTGCGTCCTCGGCGCATCGGGCAGGGGCGGCAGGCTCTCGCCGCGCGGCAGGGGACCGGCGCGGAACACGGTCGCGGGCGGACGCCCCCAGGTCACGGCCCGCCGGAACGGCTCGGGCCGGGCCTGACCGTTGACGGGCGCGCCGTTCAGCTTGGGTTCGTTCTCGTTGGACATCGGGTCTCCCGCACACGCGCGACGGCGTGTTTCCTCAAACGCTCACTGACGATGAAAGTGGCCGTGGATATGGCCGCTTTCGTGACGGGTCAGTTCTTCAGGCGATAGCCGGTGCGGAACATCCAGAACACCACCGCCAGACAGACGAAGAAGAAGGCCAGCGTCGCGCCCAGACTGGCCGTCACCGACACGTCCCCTACCCCGAAGAAGGCCCAGCGGAAGCCGGAGATCAGATAGACGACCGGGTTGAACAGGCTGACGACCCGCCATCCCGCGGGCAGCATGTCGATCGAATAGAAGGCTCCGCCCAGGAAGGTCAGCGGCGTGACGATCAGCATGGGAATGAAGTTCAGCTGTTCGAAGCTCTGCGCCCAGACCCCGATGATGAAGCCGAACAGGCTGAACGTCGCCGAGATCAGCACCAGGAAGGCCAGCATCCACACCGGATGCAGGATCTGCAGCGGCACGAAGAAGGAGGCCGTCAGCAGGATGATCAGGCCCAGGATCACCGACTTGGTCGCCGCCGCCCCGACATAGCCCAGCACCGTCTCGAACGACGAGATCGGCGCCGACAGCAGTTCGTAGATCGTGCCGGTGAATTTCGGGAAATAGATGCCGAACGAGCCGTTGAAGATCGAGTTGGTGAACAGGCTCAGCATGATCAGGCCGGGCACGATGAAGGCGCCGTAGGGCACGTCCGAGACCTCGGTCATGCGGCTGCCGATGGCCGAGCCGAAGACCACGAAATACAGGGCCGTCGTGATGACCGGGGTGACGATCGATTGCCACAGGGTGCGCAGGGCGCGCGCCATCTCGAACCGATAGATGGCCCAGACGCCGTAACCGTTGAACGCCATCACGCCGCCTCCGACCGCGATTGGTGGACAAGGTCCACGAAGATGTCTTCCAGCGAACTCTGCTTGGTCGACAGATCCTTGAACCCGACGCCCGAGGCCTCAAGCCGCCGCAGCAGGCCGGGCACGCCGGTCTCGTCGGCGTTGGCGTCGAACACATATTCCAGCTCGGCGCCCTCGCTCTTCAGCTCGACCTTCCAGTCGGCCAGTTCCGCCGGGACCGCCGTCAGCGGCTCCTGCAGCTGGAGGGTCAGGGTCTTCTTGCCCAGCTTCTTCATCAGGGCGGTCTTCTCTTCCACGAGGATCAGCTGGCCCTTCAGGATCACGCCCACCCGGTCGGCCATCTCCTCGGCCTCCTCGATGTAGTGGGTGGTCAGAATGATGGTGACGCCCTTCTCGCGCAGCTTGCGGACCATGGCCCACATATCCTTGCGCAGTTCGACATCGACGCCCGCCGTGGGTTCGTCGAGGAACAGGATGTCCGGCTCGTGGCTCAGGGCCTTGGCGATCATCACCCGCCGCTTCATGCCCCCGGACAGGGTCATGATCTTGTCGTTCCGCTTGTCCCAAAGGCTGAGGTCGCGCAGAATTTGCTCGATGTAGGCCTTGTTCGGCGCCTTGCCGAACAGGCCGCGGCTCAGGGTGACGGTCGCCAGAACGGTCTCGAAGGCGTCGGTGGTCAGTTCCTGCGGCACCAGACCGATGGCCGCCCGGGCCTTGCGGTAATCCTTGCGAATGTCGTGACCGTCAGCCAGCACCGTACCGCTGGTCGCCGTGACGATCCCGCAGATGATCGAGATCATCGTGGTCTTGCCCGCCCCGTTGGGTCCAAGCAGGGCGAAAATCTCTCCCTTGCCGATGGTCAGATCGACCGGCTTGAGGGCTTGCAGCCCGGATTTGTAGGTCTTGGTCAGACCTTCGATAACGATGGCAGGCGGCATGGGGTCCCTCTCCCTGGGGCGCCGCAGATATGCGCCGCCCCCCGTCACCACAAGGGCGCAGCGGAGCCATATCATCGTTTGCGGGTTGGGGACGGGTGTCCCGCTTCCCTGACCTCCTGCGATCCGGCCTGCGCCGACTGACGCCCGCGCGACGGCGCAAGCAGACGGTCGTCCTGAACATCCTCGAGCTGATCGCCCGCATCGGCTACGGCGCGCGCGGCTTCGTCTACCTGTCCGGCGGCGTTCTGACACTGCTGGCCATTCCCGGCCTGGTGGACGGCGCGGCAGGCACGCGCGGAGCCATCGGCTGGCTGGCGAAGCAGCCGCTGGGTCGGGCGTGGGTGCTTCTGCTCGGCCTCGGCCTGCTGGCCATCGTCGTGTGGCGAATGCTGCAGGCGATCTGGGACGCCGACAACGAGGGGCATGACCGACAGGGGCTCAGCACACGCGTGAGTCAGGGCTTCAGCGGCATCGGCTACGGCCTGCTGGCGCTCAGCGCCTTCAGCCTGCTGTTCCATACCCCTGTCGATCCGGCGGCCGCCGACATCGCCGCCGGACACCGTGAGGCCGAACGGATGCTGTCCCTTCCGTTCGGAAACCTTTTGCTGGCGGGGATCGGACTGTGCATCGCCGGTGTCGGGATCGGCAATATCGTCAAGGCGTGGCGGGACGACTTCGCCGCCTACCTGTCCTGTTCGGTGGAGCTTTGCCGCCGGGTCGTGCCGCTGGCGCGGGCGGGCTATATGGCGCGTGGCGTGGCCTGGCTGCCCTTGGCCGCCCTGATCTTCACCGCCGGGATCCGGTCGCGGGCTTCGGACGTGACCAGTTTCGACGCGGCGCTCGACGCCTTGGGACGTCAGCCGGGGGGCGCGCCGCTGCTGGCCGCCGCCGCGCTGGGCTTCATCGGCTTCGGCCTGTTTTCCTTCATCGAGGCGCGGTTCCGGCACATCCGACCGCCGCGCGAGATCGTACCTGTGTGAGGGTCACGGAACTCCGTTCGTGACCGGCTGTTTCTGATCAGGAGATCACCCATGACGCTGCGCCTTCCCGCCGCCGCCGCGCTCGCCGTCGGTCTGACCATCGGTCTGTCCGCCTGCGTGACCGCCCCCTCACCCTCCGAATATCGCGCGCCGCAGCCTGCCCGCGCCGTGGACGCCGAACGCCTCTGGTCGGGACGCTGGATCGAGGTCGCCCGCCTGCCGGATCGCCTGACCGACGGCTGCGTGGCGGGGGCGTCCAACTATGTGCTGGTGTCGCCCTCGCGCGTCGATGTGCGCGACACCTGCGAGCAGGGACAGCCGGGCGGACGCGAGAAATCGATCGGCGGACGCGGTGAAATTCTTGATCCCGGCACGAACGCCAAGCTGCGCGTGCGCTATCTCGGCGGCTTCGTGACCTGGGACTACTGGGTGCTGGACCACGACGAGGCCTACACCTGGTTCATCTCCGCTGACCCGACCTTCGAGCGCCTGTTCATCTACACCCGCGAGGTCCCGACGGCCGCCCAGCGTGAACGCCTGACCGCGCGCGCTCGCGATCTGGGCTATGATGTCAGCCGTCTCGAGTTTCCCGCACAACCGCCTCGTTGAAGGAACCGGCCATGCGCTCAAAGGCTCTTGTCGCCGTCTCCGGCGTCGCGCTGATGCTCGCCGCCTGCGGGACGGAATCGAGCCTGGACCCGGGGCTCGGATACGGACCCAACCCGACCCTGCCCGCGCCCAGTCGCAGCCTGTTCCCGCAGGTCAACATCGCCGAGGCCACCGGCTGGCCCGCGGGCCGCACCCCCACTCCGGCTGCGGGCTTCCGCGTCCAGGCCTTCGCGTCGGGGCTGGACCATCCGCGCTGGATCTATCGCCTGCCCAACGGCGACATTCTCGTCGCCGAAACCAACGCCCCGCCAAAGCCTGAAGAAAAGCGGGGCGGGTTTCGGGAATGGGCCCAGGGGCTGGTGATGAAGAAGGCGGGCGCCGTCACACCCAGCGCCAACCGCATCACCCTGCTGCGCGATGCCGATGGCGACGGGGTGGCGGAGACGAGGACGGCCTTCCTCGAGAACCTCATGTCGCCGTTCGGCATGGCCCTCGCGGGAGACACCCTCTACGTCGCAAACGCCGATGCCGTGGTGGCCTTCCCCTACCGGACCGGCCAGACCCGGATCACCGTCGGGCCGCGCAAGATCACGGACCTGCCCGCGGGTCGCAACCATCACTGGACCAAGAGCCTGGTCGCCAGCGCCGATGGGTCCCGGCTCTATGTCGGCGTCGGCTCCAATTCGAACGTCGGCGAGAACGGGCTGGGCGAGGAGACGGACCGGGCCGCCATCCTCGAGATCGACCCGGCCACCGGCGCCCGCCGCGTCTACGCGTCCGGGCTGCGCAATCCGGTCGGGCTCGCGTGGCAGCCGGACAGCAGCAAGCTGTGGGTGGCGGTCAATGAGCGCGACGAGCTCGGCAACGACCTGGTCCCGGACTACATGACCTCGGTGACGCCGGGCGGCTTCTACGGCTGGCCCTTCAGCTATTACGGCCAGCACGTGGACACACGGGTAGAGCCGCAGGATCCGGGCCTCGTCGCCCGCGCTCTGCGGCCCGACTATGCGCTCGGCGCCCACACGGCCTCGCTGGGGCTGACGTTTGGAGAAGGGGCCCTGTTCCCGGCCCGCTATCGTGGCGGCGCCTTCGTGGGGCAGCACGGTTCCTGGAACCGCAAGCCGCGCAACGGTTACCGGGTTCTGTTCGTACCGTTCGCCAACGGCGTACCGGCCGGACCGCCGGAGGATGTCCTGACGGGGTTCCTGAACGCGGAGGATCAGGCCATGGGCCGTCCGGTCGGGGTGCAGTTTGATCGCACGGGCGCCCTGCTGGTGGCCGACGACGTCGGCAATGTGATCTGGCGGGTCTCGCCCTCGACCTGACATGACAAGGCCCCGGCGGATCGCTCCACCGGGGCCGTCTTCAATTCAGCCGGCCGGGATCAGCCCAGCGGCTCGACCACGATCGCGGGCGGGCTCACGACGGGAGCGGGCGCCGGGGTCGGCGCGGGCGTCACGACCGGAGCCGGCGTGGCCGGAGTGCTGTTCAGCGTCGAGGTCGCCGACGACGGTGCGGGCGTCACGACGCGCGGGGCGGGCGTGGCGGCCGGAGCCTGCGCCGGGGCCTGAACCCGCGGCGCGGCGCGGCGAACGGGAGCCGGAGCCGGAGCGGGAGCCGCCTCACGCATTACCGGGGCCGGGGCGCTGTCGACGGGCGCCGGCTCCATCGCCATCGGGGCCGGCGTGGTCGGCAGGACCGGCGCGGTCGCGGCGGGTTCCGCCAGCGGCGCTTGAGCCACGTCGTCGCCCCCCATCGTCATCATGGCGGCGGCCGCGCCACCGATCACCAGCACGCCGATCGGGGCGAGAATCATCCAGCTGCGAACGCCGCCCTTGCGGGCGCGGCTGGCCTTGGTGCGGGCGTAGACGGGGACGAAGGTGTCCTCACGCAGGGCTTCGTTACGGTCTTCGGTATAGGTCACAGACATCGGTGGTCCTCCTTAAACGTGGGGTCCAAACCGCAGCGGCAGAGCGCAGTTCCGCGAACGGACTGAATGTCCTGAAGAAACACCTTTGCTGACACAGTTGGGGCGGCAAGCCGTCGGCTCCGCGTCCGGATCAGCCGGAAAGCGGCGCTGAAGTGACTCTACGTCACCGCCGCATCGGCGCCACGGCCCCACGCAAACCGGTCGCAAAACGTCAAAAACGGCCTCAGGATTCGCCCGCCGGTTGACCCGGAAGGCCCGGTTGTTCATCACCGGAGCGGGCTTCTGACGAGTGGACGTGACTATGGGTCTGGTAGCGAACATCCGGCGCGATATGCGGTTCGTGAAGGGCCTGCGCGGTCTGCTGGGCCGCATCAAGCCGATCACGATGGACAGCGTGGACCTGGTCTGTGACGACTGGGAAGAGGCCGTCGACAAGTTCCCCGATCACATCGCCATCCAGGATGATCGCCGCGCCATCAGCTATCGCGACCTCGACGCCATGGCGAACCGCTTCGGTCATTGGGCGGTCAGCCGCCGCCTGAAGCGCGGCGACACGGTCGCTCTGGTGATGCTGAACCGGGCCGAGTACGTCGCCGCCTGGATGGGGTTCGCCAAGGTCGGGGTCGGCACGGCGTTGATCAACACCAACCTGACCGGCCACGCCCTAGCCCACTGCCTGACCATCTCGAACGCGTCGCAGGTCGTCACCGACGAAGACTGCTGGCGCAAGGTCGAGGACGCGCGCACGCTGGTCGATCGCAACATGATGCTGTGGGTGCTGGGCCTGTCCGACGGGGACGAGGCGGATGAGCGTCGCGGTCTCGACAAACAGGTCCGCAGCGGATCGTCCGTCCGCCCGGCCCGCTCGGTGCGCTCTGGCCTGACCAACCGCGATACGGCCCTCTACATCTTCACCTCGGGCACCACCGGCCTGCCCAAGGCCGCCAAGATCACCCATGCCCGGGCCCGGACCTATATGCGCGCCTTCGCCGGCGCCACGGCGGCGACCGACAAGGATGTGACCTTCAACGTCCTGCCGCTCTACCACTCGACCGGCGGCCTGGTCGGCATCGGCCCGGCGCTGCTGAACGGCGGGCGGCTGGTGCTGCGCAAGCGCTTCTCGGCGTCCAGCTTCTGGCCGGACATCAAGGCGTCGGGGGCCACCCTGTTCGTCTATATCGGCGAGCTGTGCCGCTATCTGGTCAACTGCCCGGAGAGCCTCGACGAACGCAGCCACAAACTGCGCCTCGCCTTCGGCAACGGCCTGCGTCCTGATGTCTGGGAGGATTTCCAGAAACGCTTCGCCGTGCCCAACATCCTGGAATTCTACGGCTCGACCGAAGGCAATGTTTCGCTGTTCAATTTCGACGGCAAGGCGGGGGCCATCGGTCGCGTGCCCGGATTCCTGAAAAAGCAGATCAACTGCAAGCTGGTCCGCTTCGACATCGACACGGAACTGCCGGTTCGCGGCGCGAGCGGGCTGTGCGAGCTGGCCAGGGCCGGCGAGGTCGGTGAGGCGATCGGCATGATCGGCGACGACACCCGCCACGCCTTCTCCGGCTATGCCGACAAGGCCGCGTCCGAGAAGAAAATCCTGCGCGACGTCTTCGTGAAGGGGGACCGCTGGTTCCGCACCGGCGATCTGATGAAGCAGGACGCGGACGGCTATATCTATTTCATCGACCGGATCGGCGACACCTACCGCTGGAAGGGCGAGAATGTCTCGACGGCCGAGGTCGAGCAGCGTCTGGCCGACGGCCCTGGCGTCAAGGAGGTCGTCGCCTACGGCGTTCCGGTGCCCGGTCAGGACGGCAAGGCGGGCATGGTGGCCCTGGTCGTCGATGGCCGTTTCTCGGCCAAGGCGTTCGCCGAATGGGTCGATCAGGAGCTGCCGTCCTACGCCCGCCCGGCCTTTGTCCGGCTGATCAAGGCCGCTGAGACCACCGGCACCTTCAAATACCGCAAGGTCGACCTGGTCGCCGACGGCTTTGACCCCGCGGCGGTGGACGGGGCCCTCTATGTGCGCGGCGGCAAGAGCGGATACGCCAAGATGACCGACGCGGCGTATGCGGCGATCCTGAGCGGCGAAACCCGGCTCTAAATTCGGCCCCGCACAAATGCGGACAGGTTCGGCAATCGCCGGTTAATCATTAACAACGATGGTGGGCCTCTCGCGCGCGTTGGGGCTCCCCGTCTTCCATGTTCCAGATTATCGGCATTGTCCTGCTGTTCGGCCTCGTGTTCGGCAGCTACGCCATCTCGGGCGGCAAGTTCGAGGTGATCCTGCACGCCGCGCCTCACGAGCTGATGGCGATCGGCGGCGCGGGCGTCGCCGCCTTCCTGATCTCCAACAGCATCACCGTGATCAAGTCGTCGCTCGGCGGGCTGGGCAAGAGCTTCGCCGGTCCGAAATGGAAGAAGCAGGACTACAAGGACCTGCTGTCGCTGCTGTTCCAGCTGACCAAGACCATGAAGTCCAAGGGCGTCATCGCGCTTGAGAGTCACATCGAGAAGCCGGCCGAGAGCACCATCTTCCAGAAATATCCGAAGGTGCTGAAGGACCATTTCGCCACCGACTTCATCTGCGACACCCTGCGGATGATGACGATGAACCTCGAGGATCCTCACCAGATCGAGGACGCGATGGAGAAGCAGCTCGAGAAGCATCACCACGAGGCCCTGGCCGCGCCGTCGGCGTTGCAGAACCTCGCCGACGCCCTGCCCGCCCTGGGTATCGTCGCGGCCGTGCTGGGCGTGATCAAGACCATGGGTTCGATCACCGAGCCGCCGGAAGTCCTGGGCGGCATGATCGGCGGCGCCCTGGTCGGCACCTTCATGGGCGTGTTTCTCGCCTATGGCCTGGTCGGCCCGATCGCCGCGCGCCTCAAATCGATCGTCGAGGAAGAGGGCGCCTACTACAAGATCATCCAGTCGGTGCTGGTCGCCCACCTGCACGGCAACGCCGCCCAGATCTCGGTCGAGATCGGGCGTGGCGACATCCCCTCGCAGGCCCAGCCGTCGTTCGCCGAGATGGAAGAGGCCCTGTCGGCCGCCCCGACCGACGCCTGATTTCACACCGCGCTCACACGGCCTCACGACAGATCACGGACGGGGGAACACCCCGCCCCCTCGCCGGTTTTGTTTTCGACGGACTGGAATGACGGCCGCTCAACGGGGTCGCGCGGCCGTCGGAGAACGCGCCATGAAGGTCTCCATCATTCTGCTGACCGCGACCGCCGCCCTGAGCTTGGGAGCCTGCTCGGGTCAGGACGACGCCAAGAGCCCGTCAGCACCGGCAGACGCACCCGCCCCGTCGACGGAGGCTCCGATGGGCGGCATGACGACGCCCGACCCTGCCGCCCCGCCGCCTGCGACCGTTCCGCCCACCGGCCAGCCCGCAGGCACGCCGCAAACACCGCCGACGCTGCCGGAAGAGCCCGGCATGTCCCCGGACACGCCTGCGACACAGCCCCCTGTCTGACGCACGGCCGCGATCGCCCGCGTGACAGGCGGTCACGAACCCGTGAGAATTTTGCTTGCGCTGCGTGATCATCGGAATAGCCTCCGATGCGCGGGGACTCATCGCCTCGTGAACCTTCTGAAGGATGAAACACAATGCGCATCACTGCTCTGATCGCCGCTTCGGCCGCTGCTCTGGCCCTGGCCGCCTGCCAACCGGCTGCTGAAGACAAGGCTGCTGACGCCTCGGCCGACGCCACCGCGGCCGCCGGCACCGCCACGGAAGCCGCCGCGACCGCTGAAGCCGCCGCCGCTGACGCGACCGCCGCCGCCGGCGACGCCGCCACGGCCGCCGCCATGGCCCCGGCTGACGGCGCGATGGCCCCGGCCGCCCCGGCTGCCGAAACCCCGGCTGCTCCGGCCGCCGCGCACTAAGCGAAACAGACACGGCCCCAGGGCCGCGCTCGGGAAAGGCCGCTCCATCCGGGGCGGCCTTTTTCGTTGCGCCGTGGGACAGCCCGTGTAGGTCCGGGGCATGACCGACGACCGCTCGCCCCGGCTGCACTGGACCGACGACGGTGCGCCGCAGTCAGGCCGGTTCGGCGATGTCTATTTCTCGCGCGAGGACGGACTGTCCGAAACCCGCGCGGTCTTTCTGGCGGGGTGCGGCCTGCCGGAGGGCTGGACCAACCGGCGACGGTTCACGGTGGCCGAGCTGGGCTTCGGGACCGGATTGAACATCGCCGCCCTGCTGGACCTGTGGCGCGCCGAGGGCCCGACGAGCGGGCGGCTGCACATCTTCTCCATCGAGGGCTTTCCGCTGAGCCGGGACGAGGCTGCGCGGGCGCTGTCGAACTGGCCCGAGATCGCGGAGGCGAGCGAGGCCCTGCTGGCGGCCTGGCCCGCGCCGACGCCGGGTCTGCACCGGATGGACCTGCCCGGCTTCAACGCCACGCTTGATCTGTTCATCGGCGAGGTCGAGGACGCCCTCACGCAATGGTCGGGGCAGGCCGACGCCTGGTTCCTGGACGGGTTCGCGCCCTCCACCAATCCCGGGATGTGGTCCGACGCGGTGATGGACGGGGTCGCCGCCCGGTCGGCGCCCGGCGCGCGGGTCGCCACCTTCACCGTCGCGGGCGTGGTTCGACGCGGCCTGGCGGAGCGCGGCTTCACGGTCGAGAAGCGACCGGGCCATGGCCGCAAGCGCGAGCGGCTGGAAGCCCGCCTGCCCGGCGTGGCGTCCGACGCCGCCCCGGCCTCCGTGGCGATCCTCGGCGCGGGGATCGCGGGCGCATCCCTGGCGCGCGCCTTCGCCGACCTCGGCCTGCGCTCCACGGTCATTGAGGCGGACCGGCCAGGCGCCGGCGCGTCCGGCTTCGCCGCCGCGCTGGTGACGCCTCGGCTCGACGCCGGGGATCGGAGCATCGCCGCCCTGTACGCCTCGGCGCTGGAGCGGGCCGCGACCCTTTACGCCGCCGCGCCGGACGCCGTGCTGTCGAAAGGCGTGCTGCAGCTGGAGCAGGCGTCCCGCGACGCCGGACGCCACGCCAAGGTGGCCGCGCAGGATCTGTGGCCCGAAGGGGCGATGACGGTGCTGGACGCCGACGCCTGCACGGCGCGACTGGCCGAGCCGGTGGAGACCGGCGGCCTGCTGATGCGCGACGCCATGGCGGTTCGGCCCGCCGCCGTGCTGAAGGCCTGGCTGGCCCAAGCAGACCGGATTCAGGCGACCGTGGTCCGCCTCGAACGCGGGGACGGCCGATGGCGGCTGTTCGACGCCGCGGGGGGTCTCGTGATGGAGGCCGAGGGGGTCGTGCTCGCGGCGGGCTGGGGCAACGCCGCCCTGATGGGCGAGCCCGTCCTCTCGCCCGTCGCGGGACAGGCGGACGTGGTCGAGGGCGTCGAGGGCGGGCCTGTGGCCTGGGGCGGTTACGCGGTTCCGACCGGTCAGGGCCTGCTGTACGGCGCGACCCACGACCGGGGCGTGACCGATCCGGTGTCTTCTGAGGCAGCCAGCGCCCGCAATCTGGCGACGGTGGCGGCCCGCTTGCCGGAACTGGCGGCGCGGATCGCCGCCGCCGGACCGATGGTCAGCCGCACCGCCGTCAGGGCGACCACGCCGGATCGATTGCCGCTTGCGGGCGCGCTGGGGGACGGCCTGTATGTGCTGGGCGGGATGGGGTCGCGCGGCTTCTGCGCCTCGCCGCTTCTGGCCGAGCATGTGGCGGCGATGGTCATGGGGGCGCCGTCGCCGCTGGGCCGCGATCTGGCGGCGCGGGTCAGTCCGTCCCGGTTCACGGCGCCGAAGGGGCTTGCGTCAGCGCCGGCTTCGTCAGACGGTTGAGGTTGGCGGGGGCTGTTGTGAGGATCTATCCATGCGTAAGCCCGTCCTGACCTGTCTGGGTCTTTCCGCCGTCGTCCTGCTGGCGACCGCCTGCGCCCCGACCAGCGGAACCGAGACCGCCGACGCCGCGCCGTCACGCGCCCGGCAGTGCTTCAGCGTCCAGCAGGTGAACAACTTCCGTCAGGGGCGGCCGGACCAGGTCTTCCTGCGGGTCGGGCGCAATGACGTCTACGAGCTGAACGGCGCCGGGGGCTGCCGGGACCTGAACTTCGCCAACCGCCTGGCCCTTGTGCCGGACATGGGCGGCCCAGGCGGATCGCGCCTGTGCACGGACGACTGGGCGCGGGTGATCGTGCCGGGCTCGACCTCGCCCGCCGAGGTCTGCCGGGTCCGGATCAGCCGCAGGCTGACGGCCGAGGAGGTCGCGGCCCTGCCGGCCAGCCATCGCCCCTGAGGTCAGGCCTTCTGGGCGTAGCCGAGGCGGAGATTCAGCTTTTCGATCAAGTCGATAGCCGTCTCGGCGATGACCGATCCCGGGGGATAGACCGCGGCGGCCCCCATATCGAGCAGGGGCTGCACGTCCGAAGGCGGGATGACCCCGCCGACCACGATCATGATGTCGGACCGGCCCAGCTTTTCCAGCTCGGCCTTCAACTCGGGCACCAGCGTCAGGTGGCCGGCCGCCAGAGATGAGGCGCCGACGGCGTGGACGTTCCTGTCCACCGCCTCCTTCGCCGCCTCGGCCGGGGTCTGGAACAGGCTGCCGGCGGTGACGTCGAGGCCGAGGTCGCCATAGGCGGTGGCGATGACCTTCTGGCCCCGGTCGTGGCCGTCCTGGCCGAGCTTGGCGATGAGGATGCGCGGCGGCCCGCCGTCGTTCTCGACAAAGGTGGCGACCATGTCGCGGGCGCGGGCGAATTTCGGGTCCTTGCCGGCTTCCCTGGCGTAGACGCCCGACACCGTCTTCACGGTGGCGACGTGGCGGCCGAACGCGGCCTCCAGCGCGTCGGAGATTTCGCCGACGGTGGCCTTGGCGCGGGCGGCCTCGACGGCCAGTTGCAGCAGGTTGGCCTTGCCATGCGCCCCCTGTGTCAGGGCGCCCAGAGCCGCCTCGGTCGCCGCCTCGTCCCGTTCGGCGCGCAGGCGCTTCAGCTTGTCGATCTGGGCGGCCAGAACGGCGGCGTTGTCGACCTTCAGCATCGGGATGTCGTCGGGGACGTCGTTGAAATAGCTGTTCACCCCGACCACGGTCTGCTGGCCGGTGTCGATGCGGGCCTGGGTCCTGGCCGCCGATTCCTCGATGCGAAGCTTGGGAATGCCGGCCTCGATGGCCTTGGCCATGCCGCCCAGTTCCGCGACCTCGGCCATGTGGGCGCGGGCGCGTTCGGCCAGTTCATGGGTCAGGCGCTCGACGTAGAAGCTGCCGCCCCACGGATCGATGACCTTCGTCAGGCCGGTTTCCTGCTGCAGCAGGATCTGGGTGTTGCGGGCAATACGGGCCGAGAAGTCCGTCGGCAGGGCCAGGGCTTCGTCCAGCGCATTGGTGTGCAGCGACTGGGTCTGTCCGCCCGCCGCCGCCATGGCCTCGACCATGGTGCGCGAGACATTGTTGTACACATCCTGCGCCGCCAGCGACCAGCCGGAGGTCTGGCAGTGCGCCCGCAACGACAGGGAGCGCGCGTCCTTCGCCCCGAACTTCGCCACGGCCTCGGCCCACAACAGGCGGCCGGCGCGCATCTTGGCGACCTCCATGAAGTAGTTCATGCCGATGGCCCAGAAGAAGGACAGGCGCGGCGCGAACCGGTCCACGTCCATGCCCGCCTCGACCCCGGCCTTCAGATATTCGATGCCGTCCGACAGGGTGTAGGCCAGCTCCAGGTCGGCCGAGGCCCCGGCCTCCTGCATGTGGTAGCCGCTGATCGAGATGGAGTTGAACTTGGGCGCGTGCTCGGCCGTCCAGGCGAAGATGTCCGCGATGATCCGCATCGAGGGCGCGGGCGGATAGATGTAGGTGTTGCGGACCATGAACTCCTTGAGGATGTCGTTCTGGATGGTCCCGGTCAGGGCGCTGTGGGCCACGCCCTGCTCCTCCGCCGCCACGATATAGAGGGCCAGGATCGGCAGGACGGCGCCGTTCATGGTCATCGACACCGACATCTGGTCCAGCGGGATGCCGTCGAACAGGGTCCGCATATCGTAGATGCTGTCGATGGCGACGCCCGCCATGCCGACATCGCCCTTCACCCGCGGGTGGTCGGAATCGTAGCCGCGGTGGGTGGCCAGATCGAAGGCGATCGACAGGCCCTTCTGACCGGCGGCCAGGTTGCGGCGATAGAAGGCGTTGGACTGCTCGGCCGTCGAGAACCCCGCGTATTGGCGGATGGTCCACGGATTGCCCGCGTACATCGTCGGATAGGGGCCGCGATGATAGGGCGCGATGCCCGGCAGGCCGTGGATGAAGTCCAGCCCGTCCAGCGCCGAGGCGTCATAGGCGGTGGCGACGGTCAGCCCTTCCGGCGTGTTCCACGACGGACGGGTCGGGCCGGTTCCGGTGGGCGACAGGTCGAGGGGCAGGGTGGAGAATTTCGGGCTCATCGGGCGGCCTCCCCGGCTTCGAAGGATGCGGCCAGACGCATCGGCGTCAGGGGCGTGCAGGTGTCGCCGCCGCCGGTCGCGGGCGTGGCGGTCTCGGTTTCGACGGTCGTGGGCAGGGGATCGGGGTCGACGAACTGGGTGACGCCGACGATCTGTTTCCCGCCGCTGGACAGGGCGCGCTCCAGCACCTCGCGGGCGCGGGCGATGCGCGACTGGATCAGGTCGCCGGACAGGGCCTCGACCAGACCGCCCTCGGCCTCGATCACCTGGAACTCGGCCCAGCCGGCCTCGGCCAGCTCGCGGGTGCGATGGTCCAGATACCAGCTGCCCGCCGCCGGATCATCGACCCGCCCCAGACTGGCCTCTTCCATCAGCACCAGCTGGGTGTTGCGGGCCTGACGCCGGGCGAAGGCGTCGGGACGCCCCGCCGCGCGCGTGAAGCCGTCCAGCAGCACCGCGTCCGCCCCGCCGACCGCGCCAGCGAAGCCCGCCGCCGTCAGCCGCAGCAGGTTGGGCCAGGGGTCGCGGCCCGACAGCATCCGCCGCGAGGAGCGGGCCTCGATCCGGGCCGGGGTCTCGTGACCGAAGGCCGCGGAGATCGTGCGCCACATCAGCCGCAGCGCCCGGACCTTGGCGAGGCCGTCGAAATACTCCTGATCCACGGCGACGCTCAGCACCGTGCCCTTCAGGGCCGTCTCGACGGTCATGCCCGCGGCCACGGCGGCGTTGATCAGGGCGACGGCGTTGGCGGCGGCGAAGGCCAGTTCCTGGGCGATGGAGCCGCCCGCTTCGTGCGCCACCCGGCCCGAGGCCATGAAGAAGGTCGCGTCGGGATAGGCGCCGGCGTGGCGCGCCGCCGTGTTGGCCGCCAGCGTCAGGTGTTCAGTGATCGGGCGCGGCGCGACGCCCGCCTCGGCGAAGGCGGAGATCGGGTCCAAGTGGAACATCAGTTGGGCGCGCGGCGAACCCTTGGCGACGACCGCCAGCGCATTGGCCGCGTCGGGTCCGTCCAGCCCGGCGTCCAGCCCGACCGCCGCCAGCTCCAGGGCGACGCCGTCCAGCGCCCTGCCCAGCGGCTCGCTGTCGGCCAGCACGGCGCCGCCGAGCACCACCGAGGCCGCGCCGCCCTGCAGGTCGGCCAGAACGGCGGCGTTCACGGCGGCGGGGTCATCGCCCTCGATCAGGGTCCGAAGGTCCCACGACCGGCCTTCGGCGTCCGACGGACGAGGCGCCGAGACGGCCTCCACCCCGGTCGCCCCGGCATAGAGGGGACGCACCACCAGACCGTCCGCGTCCATATGGACCAGACTTTCCAAGGGCTTGTCCTTCAGCGCCTTCTCGGCGAGCGTCTTCCATTCGGCGGGGGACGGGGTCGGGAATGTCATGCCGTCTCCATTGCCCCCCTAAGGCCGCCGGGTCCAGTGAGCCGGGACCGCGAACAGAAAAACACAGTCCCATGACTCCCATGAGACCGCTTCGACCGCTTCGACCGCTTCAACCGCTTCAACCGCTTCAACCGCTGACTCCGCCGCGCGCGGATCGGCGCCGGGGCCCGTGCACGCCACAGCCGGCACAGTAGCAGGCGGGTGCGTCAGGATTGGACGTACGCCTGGCCGGGAAGGACGGGAGCCGTTGCGGTTCGGACCGGCGCGCCTACATCCAGCGGACCGCCCGACAGGATCACCGCCATGGCCGACCTTTCCGCCTTTCCGATCACCCGACGCTGGCCCGCCGCGCATCCCGACCGACTGCAGCTGTATTCGCTGAACACGCCCAACGGGGTGAAGGTCTCCATCATGCTGGAGGAGATCGGCCTGCCCTATGAGGCGCATCTGGTCGACATCACGAAGAACGAGACCTGGGGTCCTGAATACCTGTCGCTGAACCCGAACGGGAAGATTCCGGCGATCATCGATCCGGACGGTCCGGGCGGACAGCCGCTGGCCCTGTTCGAGTCGGGCGCCATCCTGGTCTATCTGGCCGAGAAGACCGGCCAGTTGATCCCGGCCGATCCGGCGCTGCGCTACGAGACCCTGCAGTGGGTCATGTTCCAGATGGCCGCCATCGGCCCGATGTTCGGGCAGGTCGGCTTCTTCAACAAATTCGCGGGCAAGGCCTACGAGGACAAGCGTCCCCTGGAGCGCTACGTGGCCGAGGCGAAACGCCTGCTGGGCGTGCTGGAAACCCGGCTGGAAGGCCGCGACTGGATCATGGGCGACTATTCGATCGCCGATGTCGCGACCCTGGGCTGGGTGCGCAATCTGGTCGGCTTCTATGAGGCCGGCGACCTGGTCGGCTGGACGGATCTGAAAAACGTCCCGGCCTGGCTGGAGCGCGGGCTGGCGCGGCCGGCGGTGCAGCGCGGGCTGGAGATACCGTCACGGGGCTGAACCCCGGCAGCGGACAAAAAAAGGGGCGGTCCGGAGGGACCGCCCCTTTTCAGTTCGGGAGGAAACAGTACGCGCCCTCCGGCCGAAGGCTTAGGCCGCGTCGACCAAGACGATTTCGGTGTCGGACAGGGCCTTCACCGTGATCGTTTCGACCTCCGAGATGGCCACGCCGTCACGGGCGTTGGCCTTCACGCCGTTGATCTCGACCGCGCCGATCGCCGGAACCAGATAGCCGCGACGGGTCGCGCCCAGCGGGTATTCGGCGGTCTCGCCGGCCTTCAGCGTCGCCGCGACGATGCGGGCGTCGGTGCGGATCGGCAGGGCGTCGCCATCGCCGTCGAAGCCAGAGGCCAGGACCACGAACTGTCCGGCGCGTTCACCCTTGGGGAAGGGCCGCGAGCCCCAGGAGGGCTTCTCGCCGCGACGGGTCGGTTCGATCCAGATCTGGAAGATCCGGGTCAGGTCCGGCTCGGCGTTGTATTCGGCGTGACGGATGCCGGTGCCGGCGCTCATCACCTGAACGTCGCCCGCTTCGGTGCGGCCCTTGTTGCCGAGGCTATCCTCGTGGGTGATCGCGCCTTCGCGGACGTAGGTGATGATTTCCATGTCCGAGTGCGGGTGGGGCGGGAAGCCCGTGCCGGCGGCGATCTCGTCATCATTCCAGACGCGCAGGTTGCCCCAGCTCATCCGCTTGGGGTCGTAATAGTTGGCGAAGGAGAAGTGGTGCTTCGCATTGAGCCAGCCGTGGTTCGCTCCACCCAGGCTGTCGAACGGTCGCAGCTCGATCATGATCTTGGTCTCCGCACGCCCCGCCGTCGGGGCCGCTGTTGCTTGACGACAAGATAGCGATCAGCGTCGGATCAGAAATAGAAACAGCTGAAACTCATCGTTTCGCAGGACGCGCATGTCGAAACTACCCGATCTCGAGGCCCTGGCCATCTTCTCCAAGGTCGCGGAGACCCAGTCCTTCTCGCGCGCCGCCGAAGCGCTGGCCCTGTCCAAGGCGACGGTGTCCAAGGCCGTCTCCCGGCTGGAGCTGAGACTGGGGACCACCCTGCTGCACCGGACCTCGCGCCGGTTCTCCCTGACCGACGCGGGCCGGACCCTGGCGGCGCGGGCGGCGCAGATGCTGTCCGAGGCCGAGGCGGCCGAGGGCGAGATGCTGGATCAGGCAGTCAAGCCGCGCGGGCTGGTGCGGCTGGCGGCGCCCATGTCGTTCGGCATGGCCTATGTGGCCCCCGCCCTGCCCGAATTCCTGGCGACCCACCCGGATGTGTCGGTCGACCTGCACCTGTCGGACGAGACGGTGGATCTGGTCGGCGGCGGCTTCGACTGCGCCCTGCGCATCGCGGCCCTGGCCGACTCCTCGATGACAGCGCGGCGGCTGCGCTCGATCCAGCGCCATCTGGTGGCGGCGCCCGACTATCTGGCCCAGCGCGGACGGCCCGAACATCCGTCGGACCTCGTCCGCCATGCCTGCCTCGGCTACGCCTATCTGCCGAACGCCGAGCTGTGGCGGTTCGTGAACAGAGCGGGCGAGGAGACGACGGTTCGCCCGCACGGGCCGTTCCGGGCCAACAACGCCGACGCCCTGACCTTCGCCCTCTGCGCCGGCCTCGGCGTCGCGCCCCAGCCGGACTTCATCTACTGGCGCGATCTGGCCGAAGGAAAGCTGGAGACGGTGATGACCGACTGGAGCCTGCCGCCGATCGCCCTGCATCTGGTCGCGCCCGGCGGCGGGCCTCGCCCAGCCCGGGTCACCGCGCTGATGGCCTATCTGGCGGCGAAATTCTCGGGGCCGCTCTGGCCGGGCGATACGGCGGGCCGCCGATGAACTTCGCCTGACACGGGATTTGATCGCCGCGTTAACTTTCACCGACCCGTGATCCGTGTCTTCATGGTGAAGCTGACCGCCTCCCCGCCGCGCAGCCCCTGTCCTGCCGCGCGTCGTTACGCCGTGCCTTCGAGTCCCGTTGATCGCGTGGCGGGATCGTCACGCCTTTCCGCGAGGCTGACCGATGACAAAGACCATCCCGCCAAGCCTCGACGCCGGGCCGAGCCCGATCAACGAGGCCGGATTAAAGGCGCACTTCCGGAAAGCTTGAGTTTCAATCGTTTCCATTTTCACCCGATCAGGACCGGGCGATGATCCTCTCGTCAAACACGAACGGCGGTCGACGCCGAACCCTCAGGAGAGACTGCAATGGCCTTCATCACCGCGAATGACGGCGCCCGGATCTTCTACAAGGACTGGGGCAAGGGGCAGCCGGTCCTGTTCAGCCACGGCTGGCCCCTGAACGGGGACGCCTGGGACGCCCAGATGCAGTTCCTCGGCTCGAACGGCTATCGCGTCATCGCCCATGACCGCCGCAGCCACGGTCGTTCGGACCAGACCTGGGACGGCAACAACATGGACCAGTACGCCGACGACCTGCAGGTCCTGATCGAGACGCTGGACCTGAAGGACATCGTACTGGTCGGCCACTCGACCGGCGGCGGCGAGATCACCCACTATGTCGGCCGTCACGGCTCGAGCCGGGTCGCCAAGGTCGTGCTGATCGGCGCCGTGCCGCCGCTGATGGTGAAGACCGAGGCCAATCCGGGCGGCCTGCCGATCGAGGTCTTCGACGGCATCCGTCAGGGCACGTCCGCGGACCGCAGCCAGTTCTACAAGGACCTGACCATCCCCTTCTACGGCTACAACCGGCCGGGCGCGAAGGTGTCGGAAGGCGTGCGCGAGGCCTTCTGGCTGCAGGGCATGATGGGCGGCATCAAGGGCCAGCTGGACTGCATCCACGAGTTCTCGGAGGTCGACTACACCCCGGACCTCGAAAAGTTCGACAAGCCGACCCTGATCATCCACGGCAGCGACGACCAGATCGTCCCGATCGACGCCTCGGGCCGCCGGTCGCACGAGATCGTCAAGGGCTCGATCCTGAAGGTCTATGAGGGCAGCCCGCACGGGCTGGCGACCACGGAGGCCGACCGCCTGAACGCCGACCTGCTGGAATTCATCCGCAGCTGAGCCCTCGCAAGGGACCGTCACGGCGGACCGGAGGGGGGGGCGATCCCCGGCCCTCCGGTCGACGCCGTCCGGGAGCCGATCGGCAATTGACCCGGATCAAGGCGTCGCCCCCCTCCCCCGGGCCAGGATGGACGGGAAGGAGTGCGTCATGCGACCTGTCGTCTTCGGCCTCGCGTTGGGCCTCGTATTTCTGGCGGCCGGCTGCGCCGCGCCGACGGATCCGGCTTACCCGGCCACGGGCGCCCGCTCGGGCGTCGCCCCCTGGGGCGCGCCGGGATCGGCGGCGAGGGGGGCCGTCCTGGCCGAGACCCGTTGTGCGGGCTGTCATGCGACCGGCCCGTTGGGCGAGAGCCCGATGCCGGCCGCGCCGCCGTTCAGGGGACTGGCTCAACGCTATCCCGTGGCCGATCTCCAGGAAGCCTTGGCGGAGGGCCTTGTCACCGCGCATCCGGCGATGCCCCAGATCACCCTCGAGGAAAAGGACATCTCCGACCTGATCGCCTGGCTCGACGCCATGGACGGCGCGGAGGTGCATCAGCGGCGCTGAGCGTCCGCCGGCTCGCGCGTGGGCGAGCAGCGCGTCCGCGGCCATGCCGGGATTCCGGCGGCTGCCCGCAGGGCGTTTTCAGATAAGCGGCTGAAAGGAATGGTGGACGCGACAGGGATTGAACCTGTGACCCCCTCGATGTCAACGAGGTGCTCTCCCGCTGAGCTACGCATCCGCCAAGACGGTTCCGAACGGGTCCGGAACGGGAAGGAGGGGTCTATAACCCAAGGGCCGCGCGAACTGCAAGGGCCAAAGAAGGGCGATTCACGCTCAATATCGTGACCGGCGCGACGGCCAGGCCTCAGGCGGCGGCGACCATCCGTTCGACTTCCCCGACGAGGTCGCGCAGGTGGACCGGCTTGGCCAGAACCTTGGCCTGGGGGCTGGCCTGGGCGGCGGACAGGGCCACGGCGGCGAAGCCGGTGATGAACATGATGCGGATGCCGGGCTGACGGGCGGCAGCGACGCGGGCCACCTCGATGCCGTCGGCGCCGGGCATGACGATGTCGGTCAGCAGCAGGTCCCACGGCCCCTGATCAAGGGCGTCGATGGCGTCATCGCCGTTTTCGCAGTCCACGACCTCATGGCCGGCGCGCTCCAGCGCACGGGTCAGGAAGCCGCGAAGCGAGTTGTCGTCTTCAGCCAGAAGGATGCGCGCCATAGGTTCTGTCGTCCGCCCCGGGTCGTATTGAACCGCGACGCTAGGCCGGGACTGGTAAACCCGCCATGAAAAACGCTGTACGGGCGAGCCGCAGTCCCCCCTCGCCTCTGTGGATGAAGCGGCGAAACAGGCTATGCGGTCGCGGATGGGCAGGACGGATACGGGCGAGACACGGGACGAGCAGGCGGCGGTGACGGTCGTGCACCCGGCCGCGCCCGGCCGACTGGTGTTCGCCTCGCCCCACTCCGGGGACCTGTATCCCGACGATTTGGACGCCGATCCGGCCCTGACCGAGGCCAGCCTGCGCAGCGCGGAGGACGCGATGGTCGACCGGCTGATCGCCGCGGGACCGGCGCGCGGCGCGACCCTGGTGCTGGCGCGGTTCGGCCGGGCCTATGTCGATCTGAACCGCGACCCGACGGATCTGGATCCGCAGCTGATCGAGGGGCTGGACCATCCGGCCTCGCCCCGGTCGGCGGCGGGCTATGGCGTCATCCCCCGGCTGAGCGGGGACGGGCGGCCGCTGTACACCCGACGAGTGACCCGGGCGGAGGCGACGGCGCGGCTGGCGCGGGCGCACACACCCTTTCACACGGCCTTGGCGACCCAGATGTCGGCCGCGCGCGCGCGGCATGGCCAGGCCGTGCTGGTCGACTGGCACTCCATGCCGGAGCGGGCGACGCGGTCGCCGGGCGGCCCGCGCGGACCGGACGTGGTGCTGGGCGACCGGCACGGCTCGTCCTGCACGGCGGCGCTGACCCGCACCGTGCGCGCGGCGTTCGAAGCCCTGGGCTGGCGGGTCGCGCTGAACCACCCCTATGCGGGCGGCTGGACGACCCAGCACTGGGGCAGACCCCAGGAGGGTTTCCACGCCCTTCAGATCGAACTGAACCGCGCCCTGTATTTCGACGAGGCGGCGCGCTGTCCGGGGCCGGGCTGGTCGCGCACCGAAAAGGGCGTGGCGCGGGTCATCGCCGCGCTTTCGACAGCAGACCTCGGGACATAAAAAAAGCCGCGCCCGAAGGCGCGGCATAAAAGTCTATAGGGAGGAAACGCCCAGGAAGGGCATGACGCCTCGCGGCGTCGAAAATGAAGTTAGGGTGCAGTGCACAAATGGTCAAGCGGGTATTTCGCGCCTGCGTTCACGCCATGTAACCGCATCCTTCCGGTTCACCTACGCAACGTAACCGGTTTCATCGGAAAAATTCACCCGGACCACACGCGGCTGCGAACGAGCATGGCCGTATCGCCGAATTTCAGGGCTCCAGCAGGCGCCGGGCGCTGCGGATGGCGCGCGCGGCGGGCGATCCCGACTGCCGCCAGACGAGCAGACAAAACGCCGCAGCCACGCCGGCCGCCAGCCACAGCGGCCCGAACAGCCACGCGGCGGCCGCCAGCGCGAAGTAATAGCCCCGCACGCCCTGGCTGAAGGCGCCCAGCGCCGGATTGAGCAGGTTGGTCGCCGCCTCGCCCAGCGCCGTGCGGTCCGCCTCGGTATGGATCTCCGGGGCCGCGCCGATCAGGGCGAGGGTGTAGTTCATCTGGCGCAGGGACCAGATGAAATCCAGCAACCCCCGCACCAGACAGATCAGGATCAGCGCCAGCTTGGCCTCAAGCACCCGCGTCGGCACGGCCTCGGCGCCCACGGAGGCGAACCCCTCCAGCGCCGTCTGGCCGCCGAACAGGATGCCGCCCACAGCCGCGATCAGCAGCAGGTTGGTTGAGGCGAAGAAGCTGGCGGAGTTGATCGAATGGCCCATCAACTGGCTGTCGACCAGCCGGATTTCGCGGTGGGTCATGGCCGTCATCCACACCTTGCGGACGATGGTCATGTCGTCGTTCAGCGTCCCGGTGCGGTGGGCCAGCAGTTTCAGCAGCGGGTCGTAACCCAGCCAGCACAGGAAGAAGAGAGCGAGCGCCGCATAGTCGAGGGGGGTCATTTTCGCTCCTGGGGCCGGTTGTCTATCGTCGCGCGCATTGCCGCCGGGCTCAAGCCGGGCCTGAGAAAACCACGGGTCTTAAGGACGCCGCCGCCTTGCTTCGGACGCCATGGAGGCCTATCACCCCGGGCCTTCCCGTTCGCAGTTGCAACATAGACGAGCCCGTCATGAACCTCGACGCCATTCCCGTCGGCCCGAACCCGCCCTGGGACATCAACGTCGTCATCGAAATCCCGCAGGGCGGCCTGCCGGTGAAGTACGAGATGGACAAGGCCTCGGGCGCCCTGTTCGTCGACCGCTTCCTGCACACCGCCATGTACTATCCGGGGAATTACGGCTTCATCCCGCACACCCTGTCGGATGACGGCGATCCCTGCGACGTGATCGTGCTGAACCCGACCCCGGTGGTGCCGGGCTGCGTCATCCGCTGCCGCCCGATCGGCGTGCTGAAGATGGTCGATGAAGCCGGCGGCGACGAAAAGATCCTGGCCGTGCCGGTCGACAAGCTGAACCCCTACTACACCGACATCGCCAGCTACCGGCAGCTGCCGGCCATTCTGGTCGAGCAGATCGAGCACTTCTTCACCCGCTACAAGGATCTGGAGAAGGGCAAGTCGGTCACGGTCAAGGGCTGGGGCGACGCCGGTGAGGCCGCCGAGCTGATCGCCATCGGCATCAAGGCGCATCAGGACAAGCTGAAGGCCAAGGCCGCCAACGCGGCCTGATCCGTCAGGCAGAAAACAGAAGGCCCCGGCGGAGACGCCGGGGCCTTTTTCGTTTCAGGCGTCACCACCAGGCCGCGTAGGCCTCGCTGTCCGGCGCGAACGCCCCTTCAGGCAGCTGGTCATCGCCGGGAATGATCTGGGCCGGACCGTTGCGGGCGCAGTCCAGGGTGCGAACGACCGGCGCGCGGTCGCCCTCGCCGTGCAGGACGACGACGCCGGAGGCGCGCAGGCCGGGACTTTCGGTGAGGCTGCCCGCCTCCATACTGTGCACGATGTACTGGTAGCCGTTGTTGGAGAAGCGGAGGTGGTTCTGGTGGCCGCCGCCACCGCCCACCACCCCGCCGGCGAAGGCCCGGATGTGGCCGGGCCGGGAATCGATCTCCAGATCCGTGCGCCGCGCATCGCCGAACCGGTAGCTCAGCCGCTTGTCCGTCGCGCAGACGGCGACGCGGCGGCTGCCGAAGTCGCAGGCGTAGATGACCCGCTCGTCGCGGCGGCAGACGGGCGCCGCGGCGGCGGCGTCGCCGCCCAGAACCGCGTCAGCGCGGTCAGCGACCAGGCTGAGCTGGGCCCGGGCGGTTCTTGAAGCGGCGGGCGCCTCGGCCTCGCAGCCGGCGATGGCCAGGAGGCAGACGCCCTTCAGGATGGCGGTCTTCATGGATTCTCCCTCGGGACTCAGCCGGCATTTTCCGCCCGATCCGGTTGCCGGGATCATAACGCCCCTTCCCTTGGGCACCGGGTGGGCTAAGTGTCCCGTATGGCCGCCGCCGAGACCCCCTCAGACCTGTTCAAACGCGCCCTCGCGCACGCCGCCCGCGCCCTGGCCGAGCAGTCGGAGCTGGAGGTGGTGTTCGGCTCGGACGGGCCGAAGCTGTCGAACGGCGTCCTGACCCTGCCGCACCCGCCGCGCGATCCGGCCGCGCCGGAAAGCGCGACGCTGCGCGGGCAGGCCGACCGGCTGGCCCTGCGGCTGGCCAATCACGACGCGGGCGTCAGCGCCCGGCTGCGTCCGGTCGACAGCAAGGCCGCCGAGGTGTTCGACGCGGTCGAACAGGCCCGGATCGAGGCCGTGGGCTCGCAATCGCTGGCGGGCGTGCGCGCCAATATGAACGCCGCGCTTCTGACCCGGCTGGAGAAGTCGGGCGCCCTGCGCGTCACCGACGCCGAGCGCGTGCCCGTGGCCGAGGCCGTGGCCCTGCTGGTGCGCGAGCGGCTGACCGGCCAGCGGGCGCCGGACGGGGCGGGCGCCCTGCTGGACCTCGTGCGGACCGAGCTGGAGAACAAGGCGGGCCGCAAGCTGGACGCCCTGGCCGAGGTCGCGGCTGATCAGGCGGCTTTCGGCGAGCGGCTGAAGGACGTGCTGAAGGCGCTGGACATGGACCCCGGCGACGGGCGCGGCGACGACGTCTCCGAAGACCCGGGCGACGAGGAGCCGGACCCGCAGGACCCCGACGCCGCCGACGAACAGGATCAGGAAGACGAGGACGACGCCGGGGGCGGCGAGGGCCAGTCGATGGACGGCTCCGCCGACGACCAGACCGCCAGCGACGAACGCGACGCCCGCCCCGACGGCTCGCCCGGCGATCCGAACGGCGAGGCGAGCGAGGACGGGCCTGACCTGAACGAAGGCGCCCTCCCGAACCGGCAGGTGACGGCTGACGACGGCCGCGCCATCGACGCCTATCGAGTCTTCACCACCGCCTTTGACGAGACCATCGACGCCGCCGACCTGTGCGACCCCAATGAACTGGAGCGGCTGCGCGGTCTGCTGGATCACCAGCTGACGGCGCTGAGCTCGGTCGTGGCGCGGCTGGCCAACAAGCTGCAGCGCCGCCTGATGGCCCAGCAGAACCGCAGCTGGCATTTCGATCTGGAAGAAGGCGTGCTGGACACCGCCCGCCTGACCCGGATCATCACCGACCCGACCAGCCCGCTGAGCTTCAAGGCCGAGAGCGAAAGCCCGTTCCGGGATACGGTCGTGACCCTGCTGCTGGACAACTCGGGCTCCATGCGTGGCCGTCCGATCATGGTGGCGGCCGTCTGCGCCGACATCCTGGCGCGGACGCTGGAGCGCTGCGGGGTGAAGGTGGAAATCCTCGGCTTCACCACCCGGGCGTGGAAGGGCGGACAGGCGCGCGAAAGCTGGATCACCGCCGGCAAACCCGCCAATCCGGGGCGGCTGAACGACCTGCGCCACATCATCTACAAATCGGCCGACGCGCCGTGGCGCCGGGCCAAGAAGAACCTCGGCCTGATGATGCGCGAGGGGCTGTTGAAGGAGAACATCGACGGCGAGGCCCTGCTGTGGGCGCACGACCGGCTGATGGCCCGGCCCGAGCAGCGGCAGATCCTGATGGTCATCTCGGACGGCTCGCCGGTCGATGACTCGACCCAGTCGGCCAATGCGGCCCTGTATCTGGACAAGCATCTGCGGCAGGTCATCGAGCAGATCGAGACGAAGTCGCCGGTCGAGCTTCTGGCCATCGGCATCGGCCATGACGTGACCCGCTGGTATCGCCGCGCCCTGACCATCGTCGATGTCGAACAGCTGGGCGGCGCCATGATCGAGAAGCTGGCCGAACTGTTCGAGGCCAAACCCCAGGCCGATCCGAAACGCCGCAAGAGAGCCGCATGATCGCCCTGCGCCGCAGCCTGACCGTCCTCGCCCTTCTGGCCCTGACGGCCTGTGCTTCGGTCACCGCCCTGCCGCCGGTCGCGGCGCCCCTGCCGGGCTGGACCGTCGGCGCGGCCGGGGTGCGGCCCGTCGGGCTGGGCCTGCCGTTCGGCGCGACACTGGCGGACGGGGTGCGGTTCGCGGGCGGCGTCGAGATCGTGCTGGACGAGACCTCGCCCCTGCACAGCCTGTCGGACCTGAAGCTGACCGGAGACGGCGACGGCTTCGTCAGTGTCAGCGACGCGGGCGATCTGGTGCGGGGCGATCTGGTCCTGAACCGCCATGGCCGCCTGACCGGGGTGACGGGCCTGCAATACCGCCGCCTGACCCTGCTGGACGGACAGCCGATCACGGAGAAGCGCGACGGCGACGCCGAGGGGCTGGCGATCACGCCGTCGGGGGATGTGCTGGTCAGCTTCGAGCGGGACCACCGCATCTGGAACTACGGCTCCGCCGACCGGCTGCGCACGACGCCGGCGGTCCTGCCCCGCCCGGACTTCGCCTTCACCAACAACGACGGGATGGAGGGCATCGCCCTCACCCACGCGGCGCGCTGCGACGAGGCGACGGTCGCCTGCCTGCGCGTGGCGGGCGAGAGCGGCGGGGTGTGGGACTGTTTCACCCGCTCTTGCGCGGTGGTGACCCCGCCGCCGCCCACGCCGCTGACCGACGCCGACTTCCGCATCACCGGTCTGGACCGTGACCCGTCCGGGGCGGGCTGGTTCGTGCTGCAGCGCTCCTTCCGCGCCCCCGCCGACGTCCGCGCCCATGTGCGCCGCATGGCGCCCGACGGCACGCTGGGCCCGGTGCTGATCGCGCTGAAATTCCCGGGAACGACCGACAATTTCGAAGGCCTCGCCGCGGTCGCCCGGGACGGCGGGACGCGGCTCTATCTGCTGTCCGACGACAACACATCGAAGAAGCAGCGCACCCTGCTGCTGGCGTTTGATGTGAGGGATCCGGCGGCGGGCGGCAGGCCCTAGCGCTGCCCCCTCCCGCCTGACGCGCCGGCCTTCAGACCCGTTCGGAGACCTTGATCGCCACCCGGCAGCCCGCCTTGATCACCGCGCTGAGCAGGGCGTAGGCCGGGGCGTCACGGCTGCCGTGTTCGACGGCGTGATCGTGGTGGGCCAGCTCTTCCTCGCGGAATTTCGTCAGCTCGGCGGCGAGGTCCGGATCCCGGTCCTGAATCTCGGCGATCTGATCGGCGTAGTGTTCCTCGATCACGCTTTCCACGGCTTCCGTGCAGGCGTGGGCGGCCTTCTCGCTGATCAGGGCGGTGCCGGCGCCCAGGGCCAGGGCGGCCAGGCGCCAGACCGGGGTCATCACCGTGGGGCGCACCCGCTCGGCGGCCAGCAGGGCCTGGAAGCGCTCCAGATGCACCTGCTCCTGGCCGCGCATCTCCTCCATGTCGGCGGCGATGGCGTCCTTGCCCCTGCGGCCCTCGAAGACGGCGCGCTGGGCGCGATAGATGTGAACGGCGGCGTATTCGCCCGCGTGGTCGACGCGCAGGATCTCGGCCCGGCGGCGCTTCGACGCGCCGAGGCCGGGGCGCGACAGGGGAAGGCGACGGGGTTCCGTCACGGGATCAGGATCGGGGTGCGCGCGCATCCTTGGGCCTCTTGGCGGCGAGAAGGCTGAACACCGCCAATGCGGCGGCGATCAGCGCGTTCCATCCTGCCATGCTGAGGCCGAGGAAGCGCCACGTCACTGCGTCGCACATGGCGACCCGCTCGATCGGGCCGCTGCCCAGCGCCAGCGAGGCCATGCTGGCCAGATCGACCGAACCGCCGCCCATGCAGGTGGCGGGCAGGCTCCACCACTTCAGCTCGCCCCCCATGTGGAAGGCCGAGGTGACGGCGCCGGTGGCGAAGATGACGGCCAGCAGGAAGGCGGCGATGCGCGGCGTGCCGCGGCTGCCCCGGCTGACCAGGTGCCAGATGGTGGCGATCAGGGCGACGGCGGCGGCGCCCCAGTAGACCTCTCGCGCCTTGAGGCAGAGGTTGCAGGCCGAGAGGTCCCAGATTGTCTCGGACGCATGGGCGAAGCCCAGCAGCGCCAGCGACGCCACGAGCGCGAAAGCGGTCCACCACCGCGTCAGGAGTCTGTACAGGCCTCTCATCAGACGACGTTCATAGCGAGGCTTGGGCCGTCCGTCGATTGCACGCGTCTAGAAGAGGAATTTGACCGCCACGAAGGCCCCGATCAGCACCGCAAGACCGATGACGGTCCACAGGGCCAGCCGCTTCTCGACCATCGCCAGCACCACCGGCCCCCAGGTCTTCAGCACGAAGGCCACGGCGAAGAAGCGGGCGCCGCGCGTGATCACGCACAGGGCGACGAACAGGGCCAGATTGAACTGGAAGATGCCGGCCGAGATGGTGATCAGCTTGAACGGAATGGGGGTCAGGCCCTTGATCAGGATCACCCAGGCGCCGTGCTGCTGGAACAGGGCCTTGGACGTCTCGAAGGTGTCCGCCTTGCCCAGGAAGGCCAGGATCGACAGCCCGACGGGCTCCAGGAAATAGCCGATCGCATAGCCCAGCAGGCCGCCGAGGACGGAGGCGAGGGTGCAGACGGTGGCGTAGAACCAGGCGCGATCCGGCCGCGCCAGCACCATGGGAGCCAGCATGACGTCGGGCGGGATCGGGAAGAAGGAGCTCTCCGCGAACGACACGATCGCCAGCGATTTGGTGGCGTGCTTGCTGCGGGCCAGCGAGAAGACCCAGTCGTAAAGCTTGCGAAGCATCAATCCTCCGGCGACGGCCGAACGGACGCCTCTAGCAGGGCGCGCGGTCCGGCGCATCCGCCGAAACGCCAGTTGAGTCGCCGTCGCGGCGATCCGCCGCTATAAGGCGCCCTCCCCTCCAGCTCCCCCCTCGGATCGGACGCCATGCGCTATCTGCACACCATGGTCCGCGTAACGGACATCGACGCCTCCCTGCGGTTCTGGTGCGACCTGCTGGGCCTGCGAGAGGTGCGGCGCATGGACAATGAGGCCGGGCGCTTCACCCTGATCTTCCTCGCCGCGCCGAAGGACGAGGCGCGCTCCGCCGCCGAGCGCGCGCCCGAGGTCGAGCTGACGTACAACTGGGATCCGGAATCCTATTCCGGCGGCCGGAATTTCGGACACCTGGCCTACAAGGTCGATGACATCTACGCGGCCTGTCAGAGACTGATGGACGGCGGGGTGGTCATCAATCGGCCCCCTCGCGACGGCTATATGGCCTTCGTCCGCTCGCCGGACGGCATTTCCATCGAACTTCTGCAGGAGGGCGACGCCCTGCCGCCTGCCGAGCCCTGGGTCTCCATGCCCAACACCGGGAGCTGGTGATCTTGAAGGCCTTCGCGCTTCTTCCCCTCGCCCTGCTGGGCCTCGCGGCCTGCGCCTCGACGTCAGAGACCTATCCGTCGCGCACGGCGACCGAGCAGCTGCTGCTGGCCCGCGCCGCCGATCAGGCGGTCGAGGGGCTGACTTTGCCGATCCCGGCGGGGTCGCGCGTGTTCGTGGACGACACCTATTTCCGGGCCGAGAGCAGCCCCTACGCCGTCAGCGCCATTCGCAACGCCCTGTCCGACGCCGGCTACGCCCTGGCCCCGAGCAAGGCCGAGGCGGACGCGGTGTTCGAGCTGCGCGCCGGCGCCCTGTCGCTGGAGCAGATGCGCCGGGTCTTCGGCCTGCCGGACATGCGGGTGCCGATCAACGACACCTTCAATGTGGTCTCCATTCCCGAACTGTCGGTCTACAGCCGTCGCGACCGGATCGGCGTGGCCGAGTTCTCGGGCTTCCTCTACGAGCCCAAGACCGGCGCCCCCCTGGGCGCGGTAATGCCCATGACCGGCCAGTTCCGCATCCGCAGCCACAAGCTGCTGATGATCGTCGCCTGGGGCCAGCAGACCGTCGACCCCGGCGAACGCGAGCCCGGCGACAGCTGGCGGCAGTTCTAGGTCAGGGCGGCTCCGGCTCGTCATAGGCGATCCACAGGCAGACGGCGCCGCCCGCCGCGCCGGGGATGATGGCGAACAGCGCCGGCCAGGCCGCCCAAGGCCCGAAGATCACAGCCGCCGGAAGGCCGACCACCCCGGCGGCGATCATCGCTCCGGCCAAGGCGCCCTGTCCCGGGTGGACCGCGCCGATCGCGTGCAACAACGCCCACGTCGGCAGACCGAATACAGTGACGCCGGATATAACGATCGCGGCAAGGATCGGCAGAGCCCATAGCAACGAGGCCAAGGCCGCCGGATCGTCGGTCTCCATGCCCCAGAGCAGCCACAACACCAGCTCAAGGCCCGCCATGACGGTCGTGGCGGCCATGCTGGCGACATAGGCCGCCGGGGGCGCCCATAGGGCCCGGAAACGCGGTTGATCCTTCAGCCCTGCCATATCGTCCTCCTGCGTGAGGGGACATCCTGCCAGCCGGCGGTCAGGCGATCGGGCAGACGCCGTGGAGATTCGATGCACACGCCGTCGAGCCCGCGCACCGGCCTGCCTTGCCTCCCCCACCCGAACCGTTGAAGGTCGCGCCCTCAGTTTCCGTGAGGGTTTCCATGCGTCGTCTGCTCGTCTCCACCGTCTGCGCCGTCGCCGTGCTGGCGGGCGCCCCCGCGATCGCCATGGCCCAGACCGCGACGCCCGCGCCGGCCGAAGCTGCGATCCAGACCGAGGACGCGCGGCTGGCGGCCTTCTTCGAGG
This sequence comes from Brevundimonas sp. AVps31, assembly GCF_058681355.1. Taxonomy (NCBI): domain Bacteria; kingdom Pseudomonadati; phylum Pseudomonadota; class Alphaproteobacteria; order Caulobacterales; family Caulobacteraceae; genus Brevundimonas; species Brevundimonas sp. AVps31. The sequence continues at coordinate 1,009,312 of NZ_CM178736.1, forward strand.
CGGCGTGGCAGGCGCGGATCGCCCTGTCGCCGCAGACGATGACCTCGCTGGGTCTGAAGACCGACTACGACAGGCTGGATGACGGCACCGATGCGGCGGCGGAGCGCTCGCTGGCCCTGGCCGAGAGCCAGCTGGCGGCGATGAAGGCCGGGTTCGATCCGGCGACGCTCAGCCCCGACAGCCGGATGTCGATGCGGCTGTTCGAATATGGGGTCGAGCAGGCGCGCCTGTCGAACCGCTGGCGCGACTGGGGCTATCAGTTCGCGGCCAACGGCAATCCGACCACCAGCCTGCCGGTCTTCCTGATCAACAACCACCGGGTCTCCAGCGTCAGCGACGCCGAGGCCTATGTGTCACGCCTGCGCGAGTCGGAGCGGGTGATGGGCGAAATCGCCGCCGAGCTGCGCGACCGGGCGTCCAAGGGGATCATCTCGCCGAATTTCGTGTTCGAGCCCTCGATCGCCAACACCCGCAACATCATCGCCGGCGCGCCGTTCGACGACGCCGCGGACAATCCGGTCTGGGCCGATTTCCAGCGCAAGGTCGGCGCGCTGGAGACAGATCCGGCGACGAAGGCGCGGCTGCTGGCCGAGGGCCGCGCGGCCCTGACCGGCGAATGGAAGCGCGGCTATGAGGGCGTGTTGACCGCCTTGGCCGAGGTGCAGCAACAGGCCGCGGCCATGCCTGACCGCGACGGCGGCGTGTGGCGGCTGCCGGACGGCGAGGCCTATTACAACGCCCGCCTCCAGCTCTCGACCACCACAGACCTGACGGCGGATCAGATCCATGAGATCGGTCTGTCGGAGGTCGCGCGCCTGCAGGGCGAGATGCAGACCATCATGACGCAGGTCGGTTTCACCGGCTCGCTGCAGGAGATGTTCGCGTATTTGAAGACCGATCCGCGCTTCCAGTATCCCAACACGCCGGAGGGCAAGGAGCAGTATCTGACCGACGCCCGCGCCTTCATCGCCCAGGTGATGGAGGCCGCGCCGCGCTGGTTCTCCGACCTGCCCGAGGCGGCGCTGGAGGTGCGGGCCGTCGAGGCGTGGCGCGAGGCCACGGCGTCGATCGCCTTCTACAACTCGCCCGCCCCGGACGGCTCACGCCCCGGCATCTATTACGTCAACCTGTCCGACATGACCCAGGTGCTGAAACCCCAGATCGAGGGCATCAGCTATCACGAGGGCGCGCCGGGCCATCACTTCCAGATCGCCTATGCGCAGGAGATGCAGGGCCTGCCGTCCTTCCGCCGCTTCGGCGGCTACGGCGCATACGCCGAGGGCTGGGGGCTTTATGCGGAGCAGCTGGGCAAGGAGATGGGCTTCTATCAGGACCCCTATTCCGACTTCGGCCGCCTCTCGACCGAGCTGTGGCGCGCGGTGCGTCTGGTCACCGACACCGGCCTGCACGCCAAGCGCTGGAGCCGCGAACAGGCGATGGACTATTTCCGCCAGAACTCCCTGCTGAGCGAGCGCGACATCCAGAAGGAGGTCGAGCGCTACATCACCAGCCCGGGTCAGGCGACCAGCTACAAGATCGGCGAGCTGAAGATCATGGAGCTGCGCACGCGGGCGCGGGCGGCGCTGGGCGACCGGTTTGACATCCGCGACTTCCACGCGGTGGTGCTGGGATCAGGCTCGGTGCCGCTGGACGTGCTGGAGGACCAGGTCGACAGCTGGATCGCGGCGGGGGGCGGCGCGCCGACCGCCTGAAGCCTCAGTGCGCCTCGGGCGGGCGGGCGGCCGGGCTGTGGTATTCGCTCTCGGCCGTCGTCTTCGCGCCGAGCACGAAGCGGCGGTCGCAGTAACCGCACTCGACGAAGTCATCCTCACCCATGTCCATATAGACCAGCGGGTGGCCGAGAGCGCCGCCGCCGCCGTCGCAGGCCACGCGCTTGCTGGTCACGACGACCTGTTCGGGGGGCGGGATGATGATGGAGGACGACATGGCGCGGCCTTGGGTGGGAGAAGCTGGCGAACCCCTATGCGGCCCCGGCCCCGCCGTCAAACCGCGTCGGACCTGCGCCGGAAGACCCGGTCGATAAAGGCCTTGCGACCCTTGAACAGGCTCCAGCCCAGTGAGCCGGCCGCGATCCACAGGCCGATCTCGCCGATCGTGGCGGCCGGAACGCCATAGAGCAGGGCCTGGGGCAGGGTCAGCACATCCATCCGCTGCAGAACCAGGCTGAGGGCGAAGCCGCCATAGCCGAGGGCGCAGACCGCGAGGGCCGAAAAGCCGATCATCTTCGTGCGTGTCATAGTCATTCTCCGTCAAGGACGCTGTTCAGAATGACAAGCTTCCTAGACACCAACGATGGCCGTGTCAAGCACCATTGACACAAAGACGCGAACGCTTGTCCTGAACGGGTCTTGGCGATGGCCTTCGCCGCGCCTACCTAGGCGCTTCGTCCTGTTCGAAAGCGCCGCATGACCGATACCGAAGCCCTGCCCGTGAACGCCATCGAGGTTCGGGGCCTGGAAAAGACCTATGCGGGCAACAAGAAGTCGCCGCCCAAGACCGCCCTGCGCGGGGTGGACCTGGTCATTCCGCGCGGCTCCATGTTCGGCCTGCTGGGGCCGAACGGGGCGGGCAAGTCGACCCTGATCAACATCATCTCGGGCATTGTGAACAAGACCGGCGGCACGGTCTCGATCTGGGGCCGCGACATCGACGAATCACCCCGCGACGCCGCCGCCGCCATCGGCATCGTTCCGCAGGAGATCGTGGCCGACGTCTTCTTTACCCCGCGCGAGGCGCTGGAGGTGCAGGCGGGCTTCTACGGCGTGCCGAAGAACGAGCGCCGTTCGGACGAACTGCTGGCCGCCCTGGGCCTATCGGACAAGGCCAACGCCTATGTCCGCGCCCTGTCCGGCGGGATGAAGCGCCGCCTGATGGTGGCCAAGGCGCTGGTGCACAATCCGCCCATCCTGATCCTCGACGAACCGACCGCCGGCGTCGATGTCGAGCTGCGCCGCCAGCTGTGGGAGTACATCCGCAAGATCAACGCCGAGGGCGTGACCATCCTGCTGACCACCCACTATCTGGAGGAGGCGCAGGAGCTTTGCGACACCATCGCCATCATGAACCGGGGGCAGGTCGTGGCCTGCGAGCCGACGCCGCAACTGCTGCGCCGTCTGGACACCCGCAATGTCGTGGTGACGCCCGAGGGTGAGCTGAACGGCCTGCCGACGGTGCCGGGCTTTGTCGTGGTGCCGCGCGCCAACGGGGCCTTCGCCATGAGCTACAAGAAGGGCCAGTCGTCGGTCGAACAGGTTCTGGCCGCCGTCCGCGCCGCCGGCGTCACCATCGCCGACATCTCCACCGAAGACCCCGATCTGGAAGACGTCTTCCTGGCGCTGACCTACGGGGATGAGACGCAGGTCAGTCCGACGAAGGACTAGGCGGCAGGCAGCAGGCAGCAGGCAGCAGGCTTTGAGATCAGGCGGCGGGGCGTAAGCGTTTCCGGCTTACTGCGGCCTGCTCACTGCCGCCTCAAACGACCATCACTGTTCCGATCAGCAGCCGCGCGCCGGCGCGGCCCATGACGGTGTTGGTCGCGGTCTGCAGGGCGGCGACCAGACGTTCGATGTCGGGCGGGGCGCCGGGCAGGAGGATGGAGGCCTGCTGCTGGACGGTCCGGGCGTAGGCGGCGCGCAGGCGCGGCGCCGACTGGACCACGCGGGCGCGCAGGGCGGCGTCGGGCGTGTCCACGCCGATCTCCACCGTCATGACACCCAGCCGTCCGCCGGGACGGCGCACATTGCCGGTCACAGTGGGCAGGCCCAGATAGGTGCTGCCCGACGACCCGCCGCCTCCGCCCGAGGACGCGGCGACCGGGGTGGCGGCGGCTGCCGTGGCGAGGGCCGCGAGGCCGAGAAGAGCGCGACGTTCCATGAGCCTCCATAGCGCGAGGCGCTTAACATTCTCCTGAGCCCGGCCTAAGCCGACCCCATGACCCCGCCTCGCGAGCTCGACACCGGACTGGAGGGCTTCCGCTGGTGGCCCGGGGCGCTCGACGCCGGGGCGCAAAAGGCCCTGGTGGCGCAGGTGCTGGCCGCCGTGGAGCACAGCCCCTTCTATCGGCCGGTGACGCCGGGGGGACGCCCGTTTTCGGTGCAGATGACCAATCTGGGGCCGCTGGGCTGGGTGTCGGATCGCGAGGGCTATCGCTACCAGCCGACCCATCCGGTGACCGGACAGCCCTGGCCGCCCATTCCGCCCGTCCTGCTGGACCTGTGGCGCGAGCTGACCGGCTGGCCCGAACCGCCGGACGCCTGTCTGGTCAATCTCTATCGGGACGCCGCGAAGATGGGCCTGCATCAGGACCGGGACGAGGCCGATCTGGGCGCGCCGGTCCTGTCGGTGTCGCTGGGGGACACCGCCGTCTTCCGCGTGGGCGCCGCCGCGGGCGGGCCGACGACATCGATCCGGCTGGCGTCCGGGGATGTCTGCGCCCTGACCGGTCCGGCGCGGCTGGCGCGGCACGGGATCGACCGGCTGCTGCCCGGCTCGTCCAGCCTCATCCCGGGCGGCGGGCGGCTGAACCTGACCCTGCGCCGGGCCGGACCCGGGCCGGAACAGGCTTCACGGCAATCGTGACTCGACGGCGTCGGAGCGCCTCGCCACTGTCCGGCCAGCCATAGAACTGGAGCCCGCCCCATGACGCTGATCCGCCCCGAAGGTCCGCAGGCCGACGACATGATCCTGAACCGCCGCACCCTGGGCGCGGGCGCGGTCGGAGGCCTGTTCTTCGCCGGTTACGCCCCGGCGGCGCTGGCGGCGCAGGCCCATCCGGTGACGACGGACGGCGCGGGCCTGACCAGCGAGGACGTGACCTATCCGGCGCCGGACGGCTTCGCCCTGCCCGCCTTCGTGGCCCGGCCCGACGGTGACGGCCCCTTCCCCGTCGTGATCGTCGCGTCCGAGATTTTCGGGGTGCACGAATATATCCGCGACATCTGCCGCCGGCTGGCCAAGGCCGGCTATGCCGCCGTCGCCCCCGGCTTCTTCAACCGGGTCGAGGATCCGGCGCCTCTGAGCGACATGACCCGCATCATGCAGATCGTCGGGGCGGCGAACTATGAGCAGGTCATGGGCGACGTCTCCGCCACCCTCGACTGGGTCAGCCAGCAGCTCTGGGCCAACAGCGACAAGGTGGGCATCACCGGCTGGTGCTGGGGCGGCAAGGTGGTGTGGCAGGCCTGCGCCCGCTTCGCCGTTCTGGACGCGGGCGTGGCCTGGTACGGCCGTCTGGCCCCCGCCGCCAACGCCACCCCGGTGCAGATCTCGGGGGGCCAGCCCTGGCCGGTCGATCTGGCCGACGACCTGAAATGTCCGGTGCTGGGCCTGTACGGCGAGGCGGACACGGGCATCCCCATCCCCACCGTCGAGACCATGCGCGCCGCCCTGGCCCGCGCGGGCCAGACGTCGAGCGAGATCGTCGTCTACCCGGGGGCCCCGCACGGCTTCCACGCCGACTACCGCGAAAGCTACCGCGCCGATGCGGCCGCCGACGGCTGGGCCAAGCTGCTCGCCTTCTTCAATGCGCGGCTGAAGGGGTGAAGAGCGCCAGTGAGTCGTGAGTAGAAAACCGTCGGCGACCCTGCGCTGACGCCCTGCTCACTGGTCACCAGTCACTCTTCACCAGCGACAGCTCACGCCTGTCCGTCGAAATTCCCGCCGGTCGCCTGGGCCGCCGCATAGGCGGCGTTGCCCGCCGCCGCGCCGGAGCCCTTGGCGGCGACGACCACCATGGCCGGGCGCACGGTGCGGCCGAACAGGGCGTAGCCGGCCTGCAGGGTCTGGATCACCTGACCGCCCTGAACCGTGTCGGACGGCTGTTCCATCATCGCCTGATGCAGGTGCGGATCGAAGGCTTCGCCCGGCTCGGGGGCGACGCGCTTGAGATTGTTGGCGTCGAACGCCGACAGCAGCGCCTTCTGGGTCAGCTCCAGCCCGGTCACCAGACCCGCCTCTCCGGCGTCCGCGTCCTTGGGCGCGGCCTGGATGGCGCGTTCCAGGTTGTCGGCCACCACCAGCAGGTCGCGGGCGAACTTCTGGATGGCGTAGGCGCGGGCGTCGTTGTTCTGGGTCTCGGCCCGGCGCTTGACGTTCTCGGTTTCGGCGACGGCGCGCAGGGCGCGGTCCTTCCACTGGTCACGCTCGGCGATCACGGCGTCCAGCGGCGACAGGTCGTCGGCGTCATAGCCTTCGGACTCGCCGATGTCGGCGTCCAGCTCGGTTTCGGGATCATGGTCAGGGGTGTCGTTCACGTGTCTTGTCCGTCCAGCATTCGGCCCAGCACCCGGGCGGTGTAGTCCACCAACGGGATGACTCGGGCGTAGTTCAGTCTTGCGGGTCCGATCACGCCGATGGCGCCCAGAACCCGTTGTCGGCCGCTCATATAGGGCGCCGCGATGACTGCGGAACCCGAAAGTGAGAACAGACGCGTTTCCGCGCCGATAAAGATGCGGACACCCTGGGCGGTGGAGACCCCGTCCAGCAGGCCGATCAGCTGTTCCTTCTGCTCCAGATCGTCGAACAGGACGCGGACCTTTTCCAGATCCTCCATCGCCCCGGCGTCCTGCAGCAGGTTGGCGCGGCCGCGCACGATCAGGGCCCGCTCGCGTTCGGCCCCGCCGGACCAGGCCGCCAGACCGTCCTCGACCAGCCGCGCCGCCGTCTCGTCCAGCTCGCGCCGGGCGATGTCCAGCTCGGTCCGCATCTCGGTGCGCGCCTCATGCAGGGGCCGCCCCCGCAGACGCGCGTTGAGGAAGTTGGAGGCCTCCTGCAGCGTCGACGGCGTCACCCCGGCCTTCAGCGGCATCAGCCGGTTCTCCACCGACCCGTCGTCGCCGACCAGCACCGCCAGCGCCTGATCGTGGCCCAGGGCCACGAACTCCACATGTTTGACCCCCGCGTCCCGCACCGGGCTGGCCACGATCGAGGCCCCGCCCGCCAGACCGGACAGCAGGGAGGACGCCTCGTTCAGGGCCTCGTCAAAATTCCGCCCCCGCCCGGCGAGGCGCCCGTCGATCTCGCGCCGCTCCTCCGCCCCGATGTCGCCGATCTCCAGCAGGCCGTCGACGAACAGGCGCAGGCCCGCATGGGTCGGGATCCGCCCCGCCGAGGTGTGCGGCGAGCCCAGAAGCCCGGCCACCGTCAGGTCTTGCATGGTGTTGCGGATCGAGGCCGGCGACAGGCTGATCCCGCTCATCGACAGGGTCCGCGACCCCACCGGCTCGCCGGTCTGCAGATAGCTTTCGACGATGCGTCGGAAGATGTCGCGTGCCCGCTGATCGAGGCCGGTCAGGCCGCCGGGCTCCAGGGCGGTGGAGGTCAGGAGTGGGGTCTTCATGACGTCGACGCCTCGCGGGCGCCGGGGCGAGGAGAGGCGCGGGAGGGGGCGGGGGGATACAGGGTCACGGTTTCAGGATAAGCAGCGCCGCGACCGCTTCCAAGGACTACCGTCATGACCACGCCCCGCCATTCCAACCGCACCCCTGAACAACTCCGCGCCGTGACGCTGGAAACGGGCGTGAACCGCTATGCGGAAGGCTCCTGCCTCGTGACCTTCGGCAATACGAAGGTGCTGGTCACCGCGACCGTGGAAGAGAACGTCCCCGGCTGGATGCGCGGCAAGGGTCAGGGCTGGGTGACGGCCGAATACGGCATGCTGCCCCGCGCCACCCACACCCGGGGCCGTCGCGAAGCCGCCGCCGGCAAACAGACCGGCCGCACCCAGGAGATCCAGCGCCTGATCGGCCGCTCGCTGCGCGCCGTCGTGGACCTGAAGGCGCTGGGCGAGCGTCAGGTGGTGCTGGACTGCGATGTGATCCAGGCCGACGGCGGCACCCGCACCGCCGCCATCACCGGCGCCTGGGTCGCCATGGCCAGCGCCTTCGACTACCTGCGCGCCGAGGGCGTGATGAAGACCGATCCCATCCTCGATCAGGTCGCCGCGGTGTCGTGCGGCATCTGTGACGACCAGCCGGTGCTGGACCTCGACTACGAGGAGGACTCCTCCGCCGAGGCCGACAGCAATTTCGTCCTGACCGGCTCGGGGACCATCGTGGAAATCCAGGCCACCGGCGAGAAGCGCGGCTTCTCGCGTCCCGAGTTCAACCGCCTGTTCGAGCTGGCCGAGATCGGCTGCGGCGAGCTGTTCGCCCTGCAACGCGCCGCCCTGGGCCGCTAGACAGCCGCCCGGGCCTCGCCATTCGGCCTTGCGGGGTTTCATCGTTCGCCGAAAGGGGGCATCGTCGTTTCTCAACGTCCCGGGGAGACGACGATGCGCCTGCCGATCCTTCTGACCGCCGCCCTGCTGATGGTGGCCGCCTGCGACCAGCAACCGGCCTCCACCACGCCCGACGCCGCGACGCCCGCCGCCGGGGCCGCGTCAGACCCGGTCATGCCCGCCGACGCGCCGCCGCAGGAAGAGGCTGAAACCCCGACGACCGAAGCCGCCTCCTGCATCACCGAACGGGGCGAGGCCGCCGCCGTCGAACTGGCCAGCCGCTGCACCCGGGTCAGCCCGGCCAGCCACCCGCCCTGCAATCCGAACAATCCCTGCCAGCTGGTCCAGGACGAAATCGATCGGTCCTGCGCCATGTACAAGCCGGGCGAGACCAAACCGGGGGAGTGCGACGCTTAACGGTTTCGCGACTTAAGCGAGTGTACGGTCACGGGCATGACGCCCGTGGCCACGCCCCCCGATCTCCGCGCCCTGACGACGCTGCGCTTCCTCGCCGCCGCCTGGGTGGTGCTTTACACGGCCTGGCCGCACCTGAACGTCGGCTTCACCCCGACTGCGGTGAGCAAGGGCTATCTGGGGGTCGAGGTCTTCTTCGTCCTGTCCGGCTTCATCCTCAGCCACGTCTATCTGCAGTCCGCGGGTGAGAAGCGGTTCTCGTACGGGGGCTTCCTCTGGGCCCGGATCGCGCGGGTCTATCCGCTGCATCTGGTGACCCTGGCGGGCATGGCGGTTCTGGGCGTCGGCGCGGCCGTCGCCGGCCTGGCCGTGAGCGACAGCCTGACCGACTGGCGCGCGCTTCCGGCCCATCTGACCCTGACCCATGCCTGGGGTCTGGCGCCGACCTCGGCCTTCAACCATCCGTCGTGGTCGATCTCGGCGGAGTGGTTCGCCTATCTGACCTTCCCGGCCTTCGCCTTCGTGTCCTGGCGGCTGCGGGATCGTCCCGTGCTGGCGACGGTGCTGGCCGCCGTCGTGGCGCTGGGGATCTACGCCGCCTTCCAGCCGCTGGCCGGCTTCTCCCTGACGGAGGCGACCTTCCGCTGGGGCGCGCTGAGGATCGTGCCCTGCTTCATGCTGGGCTGCGCCCTGTACCTGATCTATCGCCGCGCCCCGATCCCGTTCGCCGGTCCGGTCGCCCTGCTCAGCGGCGCCAGCGTGCTGATCAGCGCCAGCCTGGGCCTGTGGGATCCGATCACCGTCCTGTTCGCGGGCGGACTGATCCTGGGCCTCGGCTCGCTGGCCAATGAGAAGGCGGGCGTCCTGGCGTCAGGCTTCGGCGTCTATCTCGGCGAGATTTCGTACTCCATCTACATGGTTTGCGCGCCGGTCCTGCTGGTCATGACCAATGTCGCGGCGCGCCTGACGGGGGCCGAGGACAAGCGGTTTCACATCATTGTGTGGATGGCTGTGGTGGCCGCAATTCCGGTCGTCGCGATGATGACCTACCACCTCGTCGAACGCCCGGCGCGCGGGGCTTTGCGCGGTCTGGCCGACCGCAGGCGACAAGGCCGAACCGCGACGAAAGCGCACACCCCACTCGCCTGAAAGGGGACTTCAACCCCTCGCCGCTATCGGTTACGAGTTGTTTCAACGGCAGTCGGGAAAAGCCACAGCATGATTAAACGGCTCACAGCCGTCGCGGTTGCGGCGACCCTCGGGATTTTTGCACTGGGTGTTTCGGCGCCCGCCGCAAAGGCTGAAGCGCCCTACTGGCAGTGCGTGACCTTCGCCCGGATGTTCTCGGGCATCCAGATCTTCGGCGACGCCGTCACCTGGTGGCGTCAGGCGCAAGGCCGCTTCCAGACCGGCCAGAGCCCGCGCACCGGCTCGGTCCTGGCCTTCGAGGCCAATGGCCGGATGAACCGGGGCCACGTCGCCGTCGTCTCCGAAGTGCTGACCGACCGCGTGATCCGCGTGACCCACGCCAACTGGGGCGGGAGCCGCGGCAAGGTCGAGGAGAACGTCACCGTGGTGGACGTCTCGAACCGCAACGATTGGACTGAGGTGAAGGTCTGGTACAACCCGATCCATGACCTCGGCACCACCGTCTATCCGACCCACGGTTTCATCTACCAGCCGCCTGCCCGTCCCAGCGACGGCGTCCAGATGGCGTCGGTCTCCACGACGATCGCCGGTCAGAACTGACCCCTCGGCCCCGGGCGTCGGGCCGCATTCATGATCCGCCTCTACAGGACCACCGGTCACGCCTGCGAAGCCGTGACGCCGGACGCCGACGGCCTGAAACTGGGGCCCGACGTGCTGTGGATCGACCTGCTCAATCCCACGCGTGAGGAGGACGCCGCCGTCGAGGCCGCGCTGGGCCTGTCGGTGCCGACCCGCGAGGAGATGCAGGAGCTGGAAGCGTCCAGCCGCGTGTATCGCGAGAACGGAGCCACCTATCTGACCACCGACATCGTCACCCGGGGTGATGAGGAGATTCCGGGGGTCGAACCCGTGACCTTCGTTCTGACCGACGGGCCGCTGGTCACGATCCGCTATGCCGAACCCCGCCCCTTCGCCCTGCTGCTGGAAAAGCTGGAGCGCGAGCCGGGCCTGTGCGGCTCGGGCGCGGACCTGTTCCTGAACCTGATGGAGGTGGTGGTCGATCGCGCGTCGGACATCCTGTCGAAGACCGTGATCCGGGTGGAGGGCATCGCCAACCACGTGTTCTCGGGCGGCAAGACGGTCGGGTTCGAAAAGCTGATCACAAAGCTGGGCCGCGCCCAGATCGCCAATGCCCGGATCGAGCAAAGCCTCGCCGGCCTGACCCGCGTCTTCGCCTTCGTCGGCGCCGACGAGCGGATCGACAGCGGTCAGGATCGCGCCCACCTGCGCTCGCTCAGCCGGGATGTCGAAAGCCTGACCGCCCACAACCAGTCGGTCGCCGCCTCGATCAATTTCCAGTTGTCCGCCGCGCTGGGGCTGATCAACATCGAGCAGTCGTCGATCATCAAGATCTTCTCGGTCGCCGCCGTCGCCTTCCTGCCGCCGACCCTGATCGCCTCGATCTACGGCATGAATTTCGACCACATGCCGGAACTGCACTGGCCGATCGGCTATCCGCTGGCCGTCACGGCCATGCTGATCTCGGCCGTGCTGCCGTTGCTGTGGTTCAAGCACAAGGGCTGGCTCTAGGCCGCGTTTTCAGCGTCTGTCCCGCTCGTAACTTGACCCGCGCCGTCCGTCGGGTCTTCCTTCCGGCCCGTCTCGTGGAGTGCCTCATGCGTCTGCTCGTCCCCGCCGCCGTCGCCTCGGTTCTGATCCTGTCCGCCTGTTCGCAGGGCGGCGAGACCTCCGGGACGCCCGCCGCGCCGGCCGCGCCCGCCCTCGTGCTGTCGGGGGTGGACCTGACCCAGCCCGTGCGCCTGCTGGGCACCGAGCCCTTCTGGGGCATCGAGCTGACGGGTCAGGAACTGGTCTATTCCGGCGTCGAACGGCCCGAGCAGCGCGCGCCCCAGCCCAAGCCCGTGATCCAGGGCACGGTGGCCACCCTGCAGACCACCTCCACGACCGGCACCGCGTTCGACGTCACCCTGACCGCCACCGAATGCAGCGACGGCATGAGCGACCGCACCTATCCGCTGACCGCCATGGTCAAGGTCGGCGAGGAGACCCTGATGGGCTGCGCGGCCGCCTCCGCCGCCTTCGCCACCGCCGGTGAGACGGGCCCTGTCGCCGTGCCGCCGGCCACCGCCCAGCCCGCGCCGGTCGCCCCGGCCCCTGCGCCGGCCGCCCCCGCCGCCCCCGCTCAGCCCGCCGCCTGATCTCTCAGGGTTCGCATCGCCCCCAGTCGGGCGAAGGCGATCGTCAGCGCCTTGCGTCGGGCGGGCGCCAGCGGACTGGCGGGCGCATCCCGCACCACCGCCCCGCCGAACCCGTCCGCCACGATCAGCCCCGGCTCGTCCGGCAGGACGCCGTCCGGAAACTCCGGCGCGACGGCGAAGTAGAAGGCGTCGCAGAACGGCCCGTACTCGTGCCATTTGCGGTCCACCCGATAGTCCTCGAGGCCCGACTTCACCTCCACGATGACGATGTCGCCCTTCGGCCCCAGCGCCATCACATCGGCCCGCCGTCCGTTCGGCAGACCGACCTCCAGCAGCGGCGCGTAGCCCAGGTCCAGCATCAGCCGCGCGGCGCCGCGCGTCACCGACAGGGTGGTGTCGGGACGGCTGAAGACGAGATCGATCTGAAGGGCGGCGGCGGCCATCTCCGACTTATGTTCCGCCTTCGTTCCGCATTCAAGTCTCGATGAAGCTTGGCCGCGAGGCGGGTGGTAGACTTCGCCTTCACCGGCGGAAGGAGACATCATGCCCTACCGGGATCGGATCGCCCGGCGTCACCGCCGAAGCGCCGCGGGACTCTGGCTTCTGGCCGCCCTGGCGCTGGTGGTCGTTCTGCTGATCGCCGCGGCCCTGCTCAAATCCGCGGCCGCCCGGCAACGCGCGACGCTCGAGGTGGACGCCCTGGCGCCCGCCACAAGCGAGAAATCATCCACCGTTTCGCCCACGAAGACGCCTGCCCGGCCGTTGCCGTTCGGATAACAGCGTCTTATTAACCTTTCTGAACGGGATGGAGCCCGCCGGAGGGGGAGGGAGACGATGATGCACGAGGATCGCGGCGCACGGCGCAATCGCAACGAGGGCGGCATCTGGCTGATCAACGCCCTGATCTCCGCCCTCGTCGTCCTGCTCAGCCTCTATGTCTTCCGGCCCTACTGACCCGTCTGCACCAGCTGACCGGTATTCAGCCCCAGCGCGCCGGCGCGACGCACCAGATCGGCCCGGACGGCCGCTGACGGGCTTTGACTGCGATGCCAGATCCACCAGTCGGAGCCGTTCGGCAGCGACAGGATGGCCCAGCTGTAGTCATCGGCGTGGGCGCGCACCCGATAGTTCTGCCCCGCCAGCCCGCCGAAGCTGAGCAGTCCCGTCAGGCTGAAGCGCAGGTTGCGGTTGGTGCCGGGATCCGTCACCCGCGCATTGGCGCGCAGGGTCTCCACCACCCCGTCGGCGCGGCGCGTGCAGGTCACCACAATGCCGTAGCGATCAGCCCGCGCCTGGGCGGTGAAATCGATCTGCGCCCGGCGACAGTCTTTCTGGACATCGTTGGGGCTGCGCGTGATCTCGAACCAGCGGCCGTCGAAACGGTCCATGTCCACGGCCTGGGCGGCCGCGCTCCCGGCGGAAAACACGCAGACAGCGGCGAGGGCGAAGGCGACTGAACGGGCACGCATGACGTGGCTCTCTCCTGTGGTCCCGACGTCCATCTACGCGTAGGCGCAGGAAACGGATGCGCCCTTACAGGATGTAGCGGCTCAGATCGGCGTCCTTCGCCAGTTCGCCGACCCGGTCGCGGACCGCATCGCCGTCGAAGGTGACGGTCTGGCCGGTCAGGTCCGAGGCCTTGAAGCTGGTCTCCTCCAGCACGCGCTCCAGCACCGTCTGCAGACGGCGCGCCCCGATGTTCTCGACCGCCGAATTGGCCGCCACCGCCGCATCGGCCATGGCCTCGACCGCGTCATCGGTGAAGACCAGCGTCACGTCTTCCGTCGCCAGCAGGGCCTGGTTCTGACGGATCAGATTGGCTTCCGGCTCGGTCAGGATGCGCCGGAAGTCGTCCCGGGTCAGGGCCTTCAGCTCCACCCGGATCGGCAGCCGCCCCTGCAACTCCGGCAGCAGGTCCGACGGCTTGGACACGTGGAAGGCGCCCGAGGCGATGAACAGCACATGGTCCGACTTCACCGGCCCGTATCTGGTCGACACCGTGGTGCCCTCGATCAGGGGCAGCAGGTCGCGCTGCACGCCCTCGCGGCTGACGTCGGCGCCGCGGCTGTCCGCGCGCACGGCGACCTTGTCGATCTCATCGATGAAGACGATGCCTTCGTTCTCGGCCAGCGACAGGGCCTCGGCGTTCAGGCTGTCCTGATCCAGCAGCTTGTCGCTTTCCTCGGTGGTCAGGGGCGCCACGGCGTCCTTGACCGTCAGCTTGACCTTCTTCGTCCGGCCGCCGCCCAGCTTGCCCAGCATTTCGGACAGGTTGATCATCCCGACATTGCCGCCGCCGGGCATGTCCATGCCCTGCATCGGCGAGGCCGTATCGGCCAGCTCCAGCTCGATCTCCTTGTCGTCCAGCTCGCCGGCGCGCAGTTTCTTGCGGAAGCTGTCGCGGGTCGCGGGCTGCGAACCGGGCCCGACCAGCGCGTCCAGGATCCGCTCCTCGGCGGCGCCCTCGGCCCTGGCCTTGACGCCCGAGCGGCGCCTGTCGCGCACCATCACCAGCGCCGCCTCGACCAGGTCGCGCATGATCTGATCGACGTCGCGGCCGACATAGCCGACCTCGGTGAATTTGGTGGCCTCGACCTTCAGGAAGGGCGAGCCGGCCAGTCGGGCCAGCCGACGCGCGATCTCGGTCTTGCCGACGCCGGTCGGCCCGATCATCAGGATGTTCTTGGGCGTCACCTCATCGCGCAGGTCCTCCGGCACCCGCTTGCGCCGCCAGCGATTGCGCAGGGCCACGGCGACGGCGCGCTTGGCGTCGTCCTGACCGACAATGAAGCGGTCCAGTTCGGAAACGATTTCGCGGGGGGAGAGGTCGGTCATGGTATCGAGATAGGACGCCTCGGCGCGTTGCGGGAGGGGGCGCGACCGAAAGCCCGAGATGGGGCCGACCACAGCAGGTTCACACCATGGACACCAAGGCAGGCACCAAGGACACAAAGGCGCAGCAGCAACCGCGAACGACGCGGGACGCGTCAATCGAGGCAGGCTCACGCACAGACCCGGTGTGCGATCCCTTGGCGTTCTTCGTGTCTTCCTTGGTGTCCTTGGTGTGAACCGGTCAGTCGCCGATTACATGACGAGCCGCCGAAGGCCTGTCTTCAACATGACGGTATTGAAATTGATCAGGTAGCCGAGCCGGACCCCGGAAAACCTCAGATAGGTTAGCACTTGGGCCACATGGATCGACGCAAGGGCGTCAATCGATTTCACCTCGACCACCACAGCGTTCTCGACCAGCAGATCGAGCCGAAACCCGGTCTCCAGTCGGACGTCGCCATAACGAACCGGGATGACGACCTGACGTTCGGCTCTCAGCCCGGCCAACCGGAGCTTCTATGCGAGGCAGGTTTCATAGACGCTCTCCAGGAGCCCCGGCCCAACGCCGAGTGAACCGCAAAAGCGGCATTCAATACCCGACGCCCCAACCGATCTGTGGCTTCGGGGACCGGCTCCGTCGCGGAGTGTCCGTTGTGCATTCGTTGTGCTCGTTGTGATGAACCCTCGACACCATCAACAGAACACAACCATAAGACGCAAACCTACTCCAGCGTCTCCACCGTCAGGTTGCCGTTGGTGTAGACGCAGATCTCCGCCGCCAGGGCCATCGAGCGGCGCGCGATGGTCTCGGCGTCCAGGTCGGTGTTCTCCATCAGGGCCCGCGCCGCCGACAGGGCGTAGTTGCCGCCCGAGCCGACCGCGGCCACGCCGTATTCCGGCTCGAGCACATCGCCGACGCCGGTGACGGTGAAGATCGAGTCCTTGTCGGCGACGAGGAGCATGGCCTCCAGCTTCCGCAGGTAGCGGTCCGTGCGCCAGTCCTTGGCCAGGTCGACGCAGGCGCGGGCCAGCTGGTCCGGGTACTGCTCCAGCTTGGCTTCCAGCCGCTCGATCAGGGTGAAGGCGTCGGCCGTGGCGCCGGCGAACCCGGCCAGCACCTTGCCGCCGGCCAGAACGCGGACCTTGCGCGCCGCGCCCTTGACGATGGTCGGCCCCATCGAGACCTGGCCGTCGCCCGCGATCACGGTGCGCCCGTCCTTGCGGACCGCAAGGATGGTCGTGCCGTGCCAGTCGGGGAATGAGGATGCGTGTGTCATCCCTCCCAGATGGAGACCGAAATGCGGCGTGCAAGCGGAAACGCCCGGGATTTCAACGGTACGCAAGCGCCACAATATCACCAATGTAACCCGTTACATCAGCACATTAAGCCCCTCCCGGGCGGATTCCTTGGGTCGAATCGTGCTTCACCGAGTCATCTACGCGAGCGAGGCCGTCGGCGCGACGGGCGTTTCGACCCTGTCGATCGCCCAGATTCTCGGCGTGTCCGAGGTCAATAACCGCCGTGACGGCGTCCAAGCCGCCCTGATGTTCCATGGCGGACACATCGTCCAGGCGATGGAAGGCAAGCGGGTCGATCTGGATCGGCTGATGCGCCGTCTGCTGGCGGACCGTCGCCACACCGGCCTGCGGGTGCTCATCGACACTCCCATCACGACCCCCGTGCTGACCGAGCCGATCACCGTCTGCCCCGACCCCCGCGCCCTGCTGGACCGGATCGGCGTGGCCGAGGTTTCGCGCATCACTGCCAACGAGGCCGTGGCCATTCTGGACTACAGGTCCGCCGCCTGAGGGCGTGACCTTGGCCGCCGCAGCGCCTAACGAACGCGGGTGAGCTTTTCCGACGACGAAATCGAACGCTACGCCCGTCACCTGGTGCTGTCCGAGGTGGGCGGTCCCGGCCAGCAGCGGCTGAAGGCCGCGCGCGTGGCCCTGATCGGGCTGGGCGGCGTCGGCGCCCCCGCGGCCCTCTATCTGGCCGCCGCCGGGGTCGGGACCCTGCGTCTGATCGACGACGACGTGGTCGCCCTGTCCAACCTCCAGCGCCAGATCCTGTTCGACGGCGACGACATCGGCCGCGCCAAGGTGGTCGCCGGGACGAAAACCCTCGCCGCCCTCAATCCCCATGTCGGGATCGAGCCGCGCGCGGAACGGCTGACGCCCGACAACGCCGCGGCCCTGATCGAGGGCTGCGACGTCGTTATCGACGGCACGGACGATTTCGCGACCCGGTTCGCGGTCAACGCCGCCTGCCTGACCTGCCGCATCCCGCTGGTGTCGGGCGCCTTGGGCCGCTGGACCGGGCAGGTCGGCGTCTTTACTGGCCGGCCCTGCTACCGCTGTATGGTGCCGGACAGCCCGCCGGACGCCGAGACCTGCAGCCGGGTCGGCGTCATCGGCGCGCTGGCGGGCGTGGTGGGATCGATGACGGCCCTGGAAGCGATCAAGCTGATCGCCGGCGCAGGCGACCCGCTGTCAGGCCGCCTGCTGCTTTACGACGGACTGGCGGGGACGGCGCGAACGGTGCGCGTCGCCCCCGACCCCGACTGTCCAGACTGCGGCGGCGCCTAGGCGAACGCCTGACGGAACAGCGCGACGTAGCGGGTCATCAGTTCCTGCTCCTTGTCGTCCTCCCAGTCGCCGTGCCCGGCGTCCGCGACCTCGATCAGGTCGACCGACTTGCCGGCCGAGCGGAAGGCGTCCCGCATGCGGCGCGACTGGATGATCGGCACGACCGTGTCGTCGACGCCGTGGACCAGCAGCACCGGACAGGTGATCTCGCCCGCCCGCCGTCGGGGCGAGGCGGCCTCCAGCGCCGGACCCTCGGTGCGCCGGTCCCCGATGCGTTTGGTCCAGAACTCATAGATCGGCTTGCCGGCCAGATCGTCGTCCCGCTCTTCCAGGGCCAGCATGTCGGGCAGGTCGTAGACGCCACAGATGCCGATGGCGGCCTTGTAGAGGTCCGGTCGCTTCAGGGCGCCCATCAGGGCCGCATAGCCGCCGTAGCTGGCGCCCACGATGCCGACCTTCGACGCATCCAGCCCCTTTTGGGCGATGGCGTAGGCGACGGCGTCCTCGACATCGTCCTGCATGCGGGTGCCCCAGCGCGTCCAGCCCTCGCGGGCGAAGGCCATGCCGTAGCCGCCCGAGCCCCGGAAATTGGGCCGCAGCACCCACCAGCCCTGCGCCGCCAGAACCTGGACCTGCCGATCCCAGCTTGACGTGTCGCGGACTTCCGGTCCGCCATGCGGCAGCACCACCAGCGGGCCCGGCGCCCCGCCGGGCGGCGCCGTCAGATAGGCCTCGATGGTCGCCCCGTCGCGGGTCGGCACCTGCAGCAACTCGCCCACGCCCAGACGGGCCGGGTCCAGATCATAGGCCTGACCGATGTTGACGATCACGCGCGCCGTCTTGTCGTAGAAGAACCAGGCCCCCGGTTCGTTCGGCCCCGAAATCTGCGCGATGAAACGATTCCGCGCGGTATCGACGTCGGTCAGATGCACGTCGCACTGATTGTCGAAGAATCGGTTCAGGGCGCGGTGGTGGGCCGTCAGCGCGGGCTCGGCGAACTCATATTCCAGCCGCTCGCCGTAATAGCCGGCGCCGAGGTAGCGACCGGCCGAATCCCGCAGTCCGTATTCCACGTCGCGTCCGGTCCGCGCGTTCAGCGGCGCGCCCAGGGCGAGGGTGCCGAGGTCCATTTCGCGCACGCTCAGCACGTCCTCGTTGTCCAGACGCGCGATGACCAGAACCGTGCCGGGCTTGTCCGTCCCGCCGACCCAGTGGAAGTCCGGCGCATCGCGGATGCGGGCGCGGCGCGCCACCTTCCACTCGCTCTCGCCCGGCGCCCGCACCTGGATGGTTTCCATGGTGCCGCGGGAGTTGATGTCGTGGCGCATGACCGCCACGCCGTTCAGGGTCCGCCAGTTAAAGGTGCCCGCGCTGCCCCGCTCCAGCCGCTGGGCCGCGCCGGTGTTCACATCGACCTTGTGCAGGGCCATGACCCCGTCGGATTCCCAGGCCGCCATCAGCACATGGTCCGGGTCAGCGGGCAGCAGATCGATGATGCGACCCATGTCGAAGGTGGCCCGCATCCGCTGGCGCTGGTCATTGAACAGCACCACGATATCGCCCGTGTTCGCGTTGACCGACAGGATGCGGCGCATGCGGTACTCGACCGAAGCCGCCCGGATATTACTGCCGGCCTGCGAGCGCGCGCCCGTCTCGGCCTTCAGGATCACCCGCACCAGAAGCCGGTCGTCGCTCGCCCATTCGATCAGGTCGATCTCGACATCGCCCACTTCCAGACGACGGCGCTGCCCCTCGGGATCATCCGCCTGGATGATTTCGATGGCTCCGCGCGGCTGTTCCTTTGTTCCCGCCTGTTCGACGACCGCGATCCGGCTTCCGGACGGCGACAGGGCCGCGCCCCGCGTCTTGGGCAGGACGAAGAAATCGCCCATGGCGTGCGCCGCCGCCTGCGCCCGCGCCATACCGGCCGGAAGCGTGGCCAATCCCGCCAGCGCCCCCGCGCCGAGCAGCAGTCCACGTCGCGACAGCGCCATCAGCGCCGCCTTGGTCAAACCCGATTTCATCATAATCCCCCGAGACTTGGGCGCCACACAACTCAAGCTTCGCCTCGGCGTCAAGCGAGGATTGTCAGAACATCGCGGGAATGACCCGATCGGGCGGGCGGTGGCCGTTGGCGAAGGTCTGGATGTTGGCGATGACGCGGTCGCCCATGTCCTGACGCGCTTCGATCGTCGCCGAGCCGAGGTGGGGCAGCAGCACCACATTGGCATGGCCCAGCAGGCCCGGATGCACCTTCGGCTCGTGCTCGAACACGTCCAGCCCGACCCCGGCGATGCGCCGCTGCGCCACGGCCTCGGCCAGGGCCGCCTCGTCGATCAGTTCGCCGCGCGCGGTGTTGATCAGGATCGCGTCCGGCCGCAACAGCGCCAGCCGCCCGGCCGACAGCAGGTGATAGGTTTCCTTCGTCGCCGGGCAGTTCAGCGAGATCAGGTCCATCCGCGCCAGCATCTGGTCCAGATCGTCCCAGTAGGTCGCGCCCAGCTCCTCGGCGATCATCGGCGAGACCGGCTTGCGGTTGTGGTAGTGGACCTGCATCCCGAAGGCCCTGGCCCGGCGCGCCAGCGCCTGCCCGATCCGGCCCATGCCGACGATGCCCAGCCGCTTGCCCCACAGCTTGCGCCCGGTCATCCAGGTCGGGGTCCAGCCCTCGAACCGGCCCTCCTGCATCACCTGCGCCCCCTCCACGATCCGGCGGCTGACCGCCAGGATCAGGGTCATGGCCAGGTCCGCCGTGTCCTCGGTCAGGACGCCGGGGGTGTTGGTCACGATCAGGCCCCGCCCGACCGCCGCCTCGATGTCGATGTGATCCACGCCGGCGCCGAAATTGGCGATCATCTTCAGCTGCGGCCCGGCCTTGGAAATCAGGTCGGCGTCGATGATGTCGGTGATCGTCGGCGACAGCACGTCGGCCCTCTGCACCGCCGCTTCCAGATCGGCCCGCGTCATCGGCCGGTCGGTCAGGTTCAGCTCGGCGTCGAACAGCTCGCGCATCCGCGTTTCCACGGCGTCGGGCAAGCGTCTGGTTAATACGACCTTAAGCCTGGGAGCGGACATTCGAAGCCTTCGATTTCACGTCCCCGGCTTTAATGGTCCTCCCGGTGTCTGGCAAAATTCCTCGCATCAAACGGTTGGTGGTCGCCGCGGGCCTGCTCGGCTGCGCCGTGCTTCTGGGCGCGGGAAACACCATGCCGGACGGTCGCCCCACCCCCAGCAAACAGCCCGTGCCGCGCTGGCTGTCGCTCAAGTCCGACCGGGTCTTCGCCCGTCAGGGGCCGGGCCTCGATTACCAGATCCTGTGGCGCTACCAGGTTTCGGGCCTGCCGGTGCAGGTCATCGCCGAGACCGCCGACTGGCGAAAGATCTGCGATCCCGAGGGCGGCGTCGCCTGGGTTCACCGCAGCGTGGTCTCCAGCCGCCGCAGCGTGCTGAACCTGTCGCCGGACCTGATCGACATCCACTCCGGCCGCTCCGACACCTCGCCCGTGCGCGCGCGGCTGTCGGCCCGGTCCCTGGTGTCGGTCAGCGAATGCGTCGACCAGTGGTGCGAGGTCCGCGTCCGGCGCCTGCGCGGCTGGCTGCCCCGACGCGCCATCTTCGGCGCCCAGGAACACGCCCTCTGCAACGCCAACCGCGCCGCCGGCACGGGCCGCGCGGACCGGTGACCCGCTGACGGCGGCTTACCGCCCCCGCCGCCCCCAACCCCTTAAAATGTTGAGCCCCGGGTTCCGCTCGTGTAACCCCACGGCAACATCCGGGCGCGAAGTCGCGTCCCCTTGCACGAGAACGCTTTTGTCCGAGCTGAAATATCCGTCGTCGTTCGATTACGAAGCCCTTCTGGCCTCGGGCCGGGGTGAGCTGTTCGGGCCCGGCAACGCCCAGCTGCCGGCCCCGCCGATGCTGATGTTTGACCGCATCACGCAGATCAACGCGGACGGCGGCGACCACGGCAAGGGCTATGTCGAGGCCGAGCTGGATATCCATCCGGACCTCTGGTTCTTCCAGTGCCACTTCATCGGCGATCCGGTCATGCCGGGCTGCCTCGGCCTGGACGCCATGTGGCAGCTGGTCGGCTTCTACCTCGGCTGGATCGGCGGGCCCGGAAAGGGCCGCGCGCTCGGCGTCGGCGAGGTCAAATTCACCGGTCAGGTCCTGCCGACCGTCAAGAAGGTGGTCTACAAGATCCACCTGAAGCGGGTGATCAATCGCAAGCTGGTCATGGGCATCGCCGACGGCGTGCTCGAGGCCGACGGCGAGGTGATCTACACCTGCAACGATATGCGCGTGGGCCTGTTCGGGGCGACCACCGAAGCAAAGGGCGGCTAGACCCCCTATATTCTCCAGACCGCGGTCAACGCGGCGCCTGAACAGTTCTTGGAAGGAATCCGCCATGCGGCGTGTCGTCGTCACCGGCCTGGGCATTGTCTCCTCCATCGGCACCGGAGCCGAAGAGGTCACCGCATCGCTGCGCGACGCGAAGTCGGGCGTTCAGCACGCCGCCGACCACGCGGCGCACGGCTTCCGCTCGCAGGTCTGGGCTCCGCCGTCGCTGGGTCACACCGCCGAGGACTGGGCCCCGCACGTCGATCGTCGCGCCGCCCGCTTCCTCGCCAACGGCACCGCCTGGGGCCACATCGCCTTTGAACAGGCGCTGAAGGATTCCGGCCTCGATCCCGAGGCGATCAAGGATCCGCGCATCGGCCTGATCGTCGGCGAGGGCGGTCCCTCGACCCAGGTCATCCTGCAGGCCGCCGCGACCACGGTGGAGAAGGGCTCGCCCAAGCGCATCGGGCCGTTCGCCGTGCCCAAGGCCATGGCCTCGGGTCCGTCGGCCGTGCTGGCCACCTGGTTCGAGCTCAAGGGCATCAACTATTCGATCTCCTCGGCCTGCGCGACCAGCGCCCACTGCATCGGCGCGGCCGCCGAACAGATCGCCTGGGGCAAGCAGGACGTGGTCTTCGCCGGCGGCGTCGAGGACATCGACTGGTCCATGTCGAACATGTTCGACGCCATGGGCGCCATGTCGTCCAACTTCAACGAGACGCCGGCCAGGGCCAGCCGCGCCTATGACAAGGACCGCGACGGCTTCGTGATCGCGGGCGGCGCCGGCATCGTGGTGCTGGAAGAATACGAACGCGCCGTGGCGCGCGGCGCGAAGATCTATGCCGAGGTCACCGGCTACGGCGCCAACTCGGACGGCTACGACATGGTCGCCCCCTCGGGCGAGGGCGCCGAGCGCTGCATGAAGATCGCGCTCGAAATGGCCGGCAATCCGAAGATCGACTACCTGAACCCGCACGGCACCTCGACGCCGGTCGGCGACAGCAAGGAAATGGGCGCCGTCCGCAACGTGTTCGGCGACGCCATGCCGATGATCTCCTCGACCAAGTCGCTGACGGGCCACTCGCTCGGCGCGGCGGGCGTGCAGGAGGCCATCTACTGCCTGCTGATGATGGACAACGACTTCGCCGCCGAGAGCGCCCACATCGAAACCCTCGACCCCGAGTTCGAGGGCATGCCGATCCTGCGCGCCCGCCACGACGGCCCGCTGACGCACGTCATGTCCAACAGCTTCGGCTTCGGCGGCACCAACGGCACGCTGATCCTCAGCAAGATCGACGCCTGATTTAACGCACGTCCGGCCCCAAGCGAGCGACCGCGTCGCGAGCGTCAGGCCACCAGAGAAGGAAGACTCCCCATGGCCGCTGAATCCAACTGGGACATGCCCAAGGGCGACCTGATGAAGGGCAAGAAGGGCCTGATCATGGGGGTGGCGAATTCCAGCTCCATCGCCTGGGGCATCGCCTCCCAGCTGGCGGCCCAGGGCGCCGAACTGGCCTTCACCTATCTGGGCGAAAGCCTGGAGCGCCGCGTGCGCCCGCTGGCCGAAAGCGTCGGCGCCAAGCTGCTGATCCCGGCCGACGTCACCGACGACGCCTCGATGGACGCCGCCTTCGCCGAGCTGGAAAAGACCTTCGGCACGATCGACTTCGTCGTCCACTCGGTGGCCTTCGCCAACAAGGACGAGCTGAAGGGCTCCTTCGTCGACAACACCACCCGCGACAGCTTCCTGCTGGCCATGAACATCTCGGCCTTCAGCTTCGTCGACGTGTCCAAGCGCGCCGCCAAACTGATGCCGAACGGCGGCAGCCTGATCACCCTGACCTACCTCGGGTCGGAGCGGGTCATCCCGAACTACAACACCATGGGCGTGGCCAAGGCCGCGCTGGAAGCCGCGACCCGCTACATCGCCCGCGACCTGGGTCCCAAGAACATCCGCGTCAACGCCATCTCGGCGGGCGCCATGCGCACCCTGTCGCTGGCCGGCATCTCGGGCGGCCGCGGCCTGCACTCCAAGTCGGCCCAGTTCTCGCTGATCAAGGAAGAGACCTCGATGGAAGGCGTCGCCGGCGCCGCCCTGTGGCTGTGCTCGGACCTGGGTCGTTCGACCACGGGCGAAGTCGTCCACGTCGACGCCGGCTTCCACGCCGTCGGCCTGCCGGACGACATGGAGGGCTGAGCCAGGCTCCGCCCGCCGCGCAACACAAAGAACGTTGGTTTTTCTATTTCACTCCGGCGACTTTCGCGTGTAATTTGATCCCCTGAAGGTTGTGGGACGGTCCGGCTCCGGAAACGGGCGACTGTCCTTCCAACCCAGCCGCACCGGGCGACCGGGCGCTGATCGGGGGGATATCATGTCTGACTACGCCAGCCGGCTCGCCGCCGTCGCGGAAGGCGAGTGGAAGAGTTTCGGGGGCGTCCCCGAAACCGATCCCCGCCTGCGAACCCGGATCTACAAAACCTATCTCGCCGACCTCTCGAAGGCTGATCCGCGCGATCCCCAGGGCTGGGCCATGGGGGCGGACATCTCCTCATGGGCGTGGTCGGCGACCTTCGTGTCCTGGTGCGTCCTCGCCGCCGGGGCCACCGTCGCCGAGTTCGACTTCTCCATCCGGCACTCTGTCTTCATCAACCGGACCATCGGCAACGCCGCCGCCGGCAAGGGCCCGTTCAGGGCCAGACGCATTGCGGACCATGCGCCCAAGGTCGGCGACATCATCGCCTGGAACCGGGGCGGCGCGAAATTCACCTATGACTACGCCGCGCAGAACGACAATTTCGCGTCGCACAGCGCCGTGGTCGTCGACATCGTCGTCAAGGCGGGGATCCGTTACGCGGTCACCATCGGCGGAAACGAAGGCCAGACGGTGGGCCGCACCGAGGTGCAGCTTACGGCCTCGGGCCACATCAAGCCGCGCACGGTCAATCCCTACATCTGCGTCATCGAGAACCTGAAGGCGGATGCGGCGGTCGGGGTGAAGGTCTCGCCCGTCAGCACATCGTCCCTCTCTCCCGCCCTGAAGGGACACGGCGCCTTCATCTACGATGTGCCCGCGACCATCGCCGACTATGGCTCCCTGCCCAATGTCGTCGCCGCGCTCAAGCGAGCCGGGATGCAGCACGTCTGGGTCCGCATCCACGGCCGGACCGCCTACACGGCGGCGGAGAAGGCCCAGAACCAGGCCCTGATCGACGCCTGCAAGGCCGCCGGCGTGGCCGTGGCGGGCTGGGGCTGGTGCCAGGGTGAAGACCCCGCCGGAGAGGCCAGAACCGCGCTCAGGGAACTCAAGACCTATGGCCTCGCCGACTACGTCGCGGACATCGAGCCCAAGCACAACAACTCCGAATGGACGATCACGGAGATCCAGACCTTCTGCGCGACGGTTCGCAAGGGCCTGCCGGGCGCCTTCGGTCTGTCCACCTTCGGCTTCATCGACTGGCACGAGCCTGACCTTCTGATGGCCGCCGCGCCCTATGTCGATGCCTTCGCGCCCCAGATCTACTGGTTCAACTTCCCCAACCAGAAGATGGTGCAGCAGTTCAGACGCCCCGGCGGCGGCGCCTATCAGGCGCAGACCCCGGGCGAGTATGTGGACCTGTGTCTGGATCGCTGGATGAAATGGATGGGCTCAAACCCCAAACCCCTGATCGTCACGGGCCAGGCCTATTGGGGCGAGGGCGGATTCACCGAAGCGCAGGCGGACCAGAAACTTGAGGTCTTCGTTGCGAACTGGAAGGGCTATGACCGGATCGCCGCGCTGAACTGGTGGCATTTCGGCGGGTCTGGCGGCATGAGCCACCTGATGTTCGAAACCCTCGCCGCGGCGAACCTTGGAGGGAAGCCCTTCTCGAACGGGGGGTGAGGGGGTACGCGCGGGAGATGACCCTCCCCCGCCTGCCCGTCGCCGTCCCGCCCGTCTCCGCCCTGTCCGCCGCCGCCGTCGGGACCATCATCGGCATCGGCGGCACGGTGGCGCTGGTGGTGCAGGCGGGCCATGTGCTGGGCGCGTCGCCGGACCAGATCGTGTCGATGGTGACGGCGCTCTGCCTCGGCATCGGCGTGCCGGGGATACTGCTCAGCTGGCGGCTCAAGGTCCCGGTCATCCTGGCCTGGTCCACGCCGGGCGCCGCCCTGCTGGCCGCCTCCACCCTCGGCCTCGGCTGGCCCACCGCCGTCGGCGCCTTCCTGATCGCGGGCCTGCTGATGGTCATCACCGGTCTCGTCCCCGCCCTGGGGCGGCTGGCGGCGCGGATCCCGGGCGGCATCGCCTCGGCCATGCTGGCGGGCGTGTTGCTGCCCTTCTGCCTGAAGCTGTTCCTCGTCTTCCCGACCGATCTGGCGCTGGCGGCGGGCCTGTTCGCCGTTTTCCTGCTGATGCGGCGGCTGGCCCCGACCTGGGCCCTGCCCGCGGTGCTGGTCGGCGCCTTCCTCGTGCTGGCCCTGCGCGGTCAGGTGACCACCCCGCCCGGAACCGGCCTGTTCGGCCAGCTGGTCCCCGTCCTGCCGGTCTTCGACCTGAAGGCGGCCGTCAGCCTCGCCCTGCCGCTGTTCCTCGTGACCCTGGTGTCCCAGAACCTGCCCGGCCTCGTGGTGCTCCGCGCCGCGGGCTATGAGCCGCCGCCGGGGCCGCTGTTGCTCTCGACCGGCCTCGCCACCGTCGTGCTCGCCCCCTTCGGCGCCTACGGGATCAATATGGCGGCCATCGTCGCGGCCATCTGCACCGGGCCGGACGCCCACCCGGACCCGGGCGAGCGCTGGATCGTGGGCGTGCTGTACGGCGGCCTTTATCTGATCGTGGCCCTGTTCGCCGCGCCGCTGGCGGGCCTGTTCATCGCCATGCCTCCGGGCGCGCTGGCGGTGCTGACGGGCCTCGCCCTGATCGGGCCCCTGACCGGCGCCCTGTCCGGCGCCATGGCCGAGCCGGACCACCGCGAGGCCGCCACCATCGCCTTCGCGGCGACGGCCTCGGGCGTCGCCCTGTTCGGCATCGGCTCCGCCTTCTGGGGTCTTCTGGCGGGCTTTCTGGCCCTGGCGGCCCTGCGCTGGAAGCGCCGGGCCGCCTGACCGCCCTCTAGTCCCGCAGCGAGTCGGGCACCCGGCCGCCATTTTCAGCCAGCTTGCGCCAGACGGCCTTGGACAGGGCGATGTTCTGCTCGGCCGAGCCGTGCGGCCCCGCGTTCACGCCCAATTCCTCGGCCAGCGACTTGCGGGCGTCCAGGCTGGAATCCAGCCCCAGCAGCTTGAGCAGATCGACGATCGAGGTGCGCCAGTTGCCGCCCCCATCCTTCTGATCCGCCATCGACTGCAGCACGGCCTCGACATCGACGGGCGGCAGGGCGGCAGGCGCGGCCTGCGGCGCGGGCGCCGGGGTCGGGGTGTGCGGCGCCGGCGTCGGCGCGGCGGGCGCGTCCGGCTTGCGATGGCCGCGAATGCGGTCCCAGATCGAACTGAAGATACTCATGCGCTTACGCCTTTCCTGATGGATCGACGTAACGTTCGCCGTGCCGGGCGGTTCAGTCCGGCTCGCGCTCACCGACCTCATTGGGCCGCACCACCAGCAGCCAGCCGTCGGCCAGATGCAGTTCGGGCACCGCGTCCTTGGTGAACGGCAGATACCAGGTCGGGCCGCCGGCGACCGGGGCGATCTCCAGCATGTCGGAGGCGCCGAAATTCGGCACCGACTTCACCGTGCCCAGCACCGTGCCGTCCGGCTCGCGCGCCTCGACGCCGATCAGGTCGGTCAGATAGACCTCGTCCTCGTCGGCCTCGGGCAGACGGTCGCGCGGAATGAACAGCTTGAGGCCACGCAGGGCGTCGGCCTCTTCCTTGGTGGCGATCTCCTTGGCCCGGCCGACCACACCGACCTTGTCGGGACGCGCCGAAAGCAGGGTCAGCCCGGTCGTGCCGTCGGCCCGCAACAGGTCGCGCCAGGCCAGCAGGGTCATCGGGTCGGCGGTATAGGCCGTGATCCGCACCTCGCCCCGGACGCCGAAGCCGCCGGAGACCTGACCGACCTGAATGAGCTTGTCCTGAGCCACGTTCACCTCACCGACGCCCCGTCCTCCCGCCTGAAATAGCGCGAAGCGGAAACGGCGCCTTCAAAAAAGAAAGGGCGGCGTCCGTGGACGCCGCCCCCTCACCTCACATCCGGCGAACCGGAGGAGCTCAGGCTTCCGACTTTTCTTCGGTCGCGGCTTCAGCGGCCGGAGCGTCTTCAGCGGCGGCTTCAGCGGCCGGAGCCTCTTCGGCGACAGCCTCTTCAGCCGGGGCTTCTTCAGCCGGCGGAGCGTTCTTGGCGGCTTCAGCGGCGGCGGCGGCTTCTTCCTTGGCGCGGACGGCGGCTTCAGCGGCCTCGATCTTGGCGGCGGCTTCGGCTTCGGCGCGGTCGGCTTCGCGCTGGGCGCGTTCAGCGGCGCGCTCTTGCGCCTTCTTGCCCGGCTGGGCCTTGTTCGGGTTGTTGGACTGG
Organism: Brevundimonas sp. AVps31; assembly: GCF_058681355.1. Taxonomy (NCBI): domain Bacteria; kingdom Pseudomonadati; phylum Pseudomonadota; class Alphaproteobacteria; order Caulobacterales; family Caulobacteraceae; genus Brevundimonas; species Brevundimonas sp. AVps31. The sequence goes on from NZ_CM178736.1 coordinate 1,037,577, forward strand.
GTCCACTTCACCTTGTCGGCCAGGGCTTCGTCCTGCGACAGGAAGCGGGCGACGCGGTCGGTCGGCTGGGCGCCCTTGGCGAGCCATTCCGAGATGCGGTCGGCCTTCAGCACGACGCGCTTCTGCTCGCCGTCACGCGGCAGCATCGGGTTGTAGGTGCCGACGCGCTCGATGAACTTGCCATCGCGCGGCGAATGCGAGTCAGCGACGACGATGTAGTAGTACGGGCGCTTCTTGGCGCCGCCACGGGCCAGACGGATCTTCAGCATTTTGGTCTTCTTTCTTGGGTCGTTCTATTTCTTGGAAGGGAAGCCCGGAAGGCCCGGAAGGCCCCCCGGAAGTTGTCCGCCGCCCAGACCCGCCATGCGGTCCTGAAGGGCTTTCAGTTCGTCGGCGCTCGGCTCGGGCATCTTGCCCCCGCCCATCGCCTTGAGGCGGGCCATGTCGGCGCCACCCGCGCCACCGCCGCCGAGACCGCCCAGCATGGCGGCCATCTGCTGCATCTTCTTGGGTCCGCCGCGCGACAGCGACTTGACCATATCGGCCATCTGCCGGTGCTGCTTGAGCAGGCGGTTGATGTCCTGAACCTCGACACCGGCGCCGGCGGCCACGCGCTTCTTGCGGCTGGCGTTCAGCAGGTCCGGCTTCTTGCGCTCGGCCTTGGTCATCGACGAGATGATGGCTTCCTGACGGGCGATCATGCGGTCGTCGATATTGGCGTCGGCCATCTGGGACTTCATCTTCGCGACACCGGGCAGCATGCCCATGATGCCCTGAAGGCCGCCCATCTTCTTCATCTGCTGCAGCTGGGCGGCGAGGTCGTTCAGGTCGAACTGCCCCTTGGCCAGCTTGCGGGCCATGGCCTCGGCCTTGGAGGCGTCCAGCTCCTGGCTGGCCTTCTCGACCAAGGCGACGATATCGCCCTGACCCAGGATGCGGCCGGCGACGCGGCGGGCGTCGAACACGTCCAGCGCATCGACCTTTTCGCCGGCGCCGAGATATTTGATCGGCAGGCCGGTGACGGCCCGCATCGACAGCATGGCGCCGCCACGCCCGTCGCCGTCGGCGCGGGTCAGGACCAGACCCGTCAGGGGCAGGCGCTCGTGGAAGGCCTTGGCGGTGCGGACGGCGTCCTGACCGGTCAGGCTATCAGCGACCAGCAGGGTCTCGACCGGCTTGGCGACATCGGCGACCTCGGCCACCTCGGCCATCAGGGCCTCGTCCAGCGTGATCCGGCCGGCGGTGTCGAGGATCAGGACGTCGAAGCCCTGCAGCTTCGCCGAGGTCAGGGCGCGTTTGGCGATCTGGACCGCGCTCTCGCCCGCCACGATCGGCAGGACGGCGACCTCGATCTGCTTGCCGAGCTGGGCCAGCTGCTCCATCGCGGCCGGACGGCGCGTATCGAGGGATGCAAGCATGACCTTCTTGCGGTCGAACTTGGTCAGACGCAGCGCCAGCTTGGCCGAGGTCGTCGTCTTGCCCGAGCCCTGCAGGCCGGCCATCAGGATGACGGCGGGCGGCGCGGCGTTCAGGTTGATCGGCGTCGGCTCATCGCCGCCCAGCATCTCGACCAGACCGTCATAGACGATCTTGACCACCTGATCGGCCGGCTTGACCGAGCGGATGACCTCTTCACCGGTCGCGCGCTCGGTGGCGAAGGCGATGAATTCCTTGACGACGGGCAGGGCGACGTCGGCCTCGAGCAGGGCGACGCGCACTTCGCGCATGGCCTCCTGCACGTCCTTTTCGGACAGGGCGCCGCGACCGGTGATCCGGTCGAAAACGCCTGTAAGCCGCTCGTTCAGAGCCTCGAACATCAACTACCTCATGTGGCGTCGAACCTGGCCCCATAGAGAAATGGCCTCTGGCGACGATCACGTCGGCAGAGGGTTCTCGCCATCCTCGTCCGGTCGAAACCGGGGTCGTGATGGTGGAGACGCAGGTTCAATTGCGCCGGAAGCGGCGGCTTATGGAGGAAAGTCGGGCGTTTGTCGACTCAGGGCCGCGTCTTGCGTTCAGACCGAGATATCCAGCAGGACCGCCTCGGTCCTGCCCGAGCGGGCGGCGTCATCCATCGAGCGCTGCAGGGTCTCTTCCAGCTTTTGCTGGACCAGTTGCGCGATCTGGTCCTCGACCGAGTTGCGCTGCTGAACCGACAGGGCGGCGACGCCGCTTTCGGTCAGCCTGTTCTCGCCCAGGATCTGGTCGCGGATCTTGGCCTTCAGGGCCTCCATCTTCTGCTCGCGCGCCCATTCGCTGAGGCCCTTCTCGCGGATCTCGGTGATGTCCGACCGGGCCGAACTGGCCTCGAGCGGCGCATTCTGCCGGGTCGAAACAGCCCCGGACAGGCCGGCGAGATTGCCGAGGAACCCTGCAACTGACGAAATTGACATGGCTTTTCTCCTGCGCACCGGGCGCGGGCGTGGGATCTCGCGGGCCGTCCTGCAAACGGCGCGCCGAACGCACTTCAGGTTTCAGCGTTGGCGTCAGGCATGGCCAGTTCCGGAACCCCTGATACGGTGACGCTCCCGGCCTCCCCGCTGAGAGACACCATCATGATCCAGGCCGCCGACGACCGGTTGCGAGAAGAGGTTCGCCTGCTGGGCGGCCTGTTGGGCGAGGTGATCCTCACCGAGGGCGGACGCGAGCTCTACGACCGGATCGAAGCGGTCCGGCAGGCGTCGGTCGCCTGGCACCGCGACGCCGGTGAAAAGGACGCCCGCCTGCTGGAGACCCTGCTGGGCGAGCTGTCGCTGGATCAGGCGGTCGGGCTGGCGCACGGCTTCGCCGTCTTCTCCCTGCTGGCCAATGTCGCAGAGGATCGCGCGGGCAAGCGGCGGGCCCAGGAACAGACCGCCTCCGGCGCCCGTCCCGACACGCCGGAGGGTGCGCTGGATAGACTGAAGGCCGCCGGGCAGTCGCCGCGGGACGCCCGCGACCTTCTGGCCTCGGCCCTGATCTCGCCGGTGCTGACCGCCCACCCGTCCGAGGTGCGGCGCAAGAGCGTGATCGACCGGATCGCCGCCGTGTCCGACCTGCTGGACACGTGCGACCAGAACGGCGCGGCCTGCGATGTCGAGGCGCGCGACGCGGGCCTGCGCCGCCAGACGACCATCCTGTGGGCCACCCGGCTGGTGCGTCAGGCCGGACTGGTGGTCCAGGACGAGATCGACACGGTCGTCTCCTTCCTCGAACGCATCTTCCTGCACGTCGCCCCGGCCCAGCTGGCGGAATGGCGCAAGCGGCTGGACGATCCCGACCTCGAGCCCTTCATCCGCATCGGCACTTGGGTCGGCGGCGACCGGGACGGCAATCCCAACGTCAACGGCGAGGTGCTGACCGCCGCCTTCCGGACCCAGGCCCGGGCCGTGCTGCGCTTCTATCTGGAAGAGGTGAATGCGCTGGGCGCCGAACTGAGCCTGTCGGGATCGATGAGCGTCATTTCGCCGGAGCTTGAGGCGCTGGCCGGCGGGTCGGGCGACCATTCCCTGCACCGGGCCGACGAACCCTATCGGAAGGTTCTCAGCCAGATCTACGCCCGGCTGGCGGCCACCCATCCGATCCTGACAGGCCAGCCCGCCCCCCGCGCCGCCGCCTTCGCGGCCGAACCCTACGCCGGTCCGGACGCCTTCCGGGCCGATCTGGCGGTCCTGCAGGACAGTCTGGTCGCCAACCATGGCGCGGTGTTCGCGGACGACCGGCTGGCCCGGCTGATCACCGCCGCCGATGTGTTCGGCTTCCACATGGCGACGCTGGACCTGCGCCAGAACGCCGATGTGCATGAGCGGGTGGTCGCCGACCTGCTGAAGGTCGCCGGCGTGGCGGAGGACTATATCGCGCTGGACGAGGAGGCCCGGCTGACGGTGCTGGCCGCCGAGCTGGCGTCCGGCCGGCTGCTGTTCAACCCGTACGAAACCTATGCCGGGGAGACGCTGAAGGAGCGCGGCATCCTGCAGGCGGCGGCGGAGGCCCTGCGCCTGTTCGGCCCCCAGGCGATCCGCACCCATATCGTGTCCAAGACTGATGCGGCCTCCGACCTGCTGGAGGTCTATCTGCTGTTGAAGGAGGTCGGGCTGTATCGGCCCGAGGACCCCGCCGCCTGCCCGGTGCAGGCCGCGCCCCTGTTCGAGACCATCGACGACCTGCGCGCCTCGAGGCCGACGCTGGAGCGGCTGCTGAAGGAGCCCTCCGCCCTCGCCGTCGCCACGGCGCGCGGGGTGCAGGAGGTGATGATCGGCTACTCCGACTCCAACAAGGACGGCTCCTACCTGACCTCGACCTGGGAACTGCATGAGGCGTCGCGGGCGCTGCTGCAGGTGACGGACAGGGCGGGCCTGCGCCTGCAGCTGTTCCACGGCCGGGGCGGCGCGGTCGGCCGGGGCGGAGGCTCCAGCTTCGCCGCCGTTCTGGGCCAGCCCCAGGGCACTGTCGCCGGTCGTATCCGCGTGACCGAACAGGGCGAGGTCATCGCCAACAAATACGGCGAGCCGGAAGTCGCGCGCCGCAACCTCGACGCCCTGACCTGCGGCGTCCTGCTGGCCTCGCTGGCCCCGCCGCCTGACGCCGCCCTGACCGAACGCCATGGCGCGACCCTGGCGAAGCTGTCGCAGGCCTCGATGAGCGCCTATCGGGCCCTGGTCTATGAGACCGACGGCTTCGTCGACTATTTCCGCGCCGCCACCCCGATCGCCGAGATCGCCGACCTGAAGATCGGGTCGCGCCCGGCCTCGCGCACCGCCTCCACGGCCATCGAGGATCTGCGGGCCATTCCCTGGGTGTTCAGCTGGAGCCAGAGCCGGGTCATGCTGCCGGGCTGGTTCGGCTTCGGCTCCGCGATCGCGGGGGTTTCGGTCGAGGAGCTGCAGGCCATGCACCGCGACTGGCCCTTCTTCCGCACCCTGATCCAGAACATGGAGATGGTTATGGCCAAGGCCGACATGACCATCGCCCGGCGCTATGCGACCCTGGTGCCCGACGCGGCCTTGGCCGACCGGGTGTTCTCGGCGATCCGGGCCGAGTGGGACCGGACGGAGGCCGCCGTGCTGGCCATCACCGGACAGGACGCCCTGCTGGGGGGCCAGCCCGAGCTGGACCGGCTGATCCGCCTGCGCATGCCCTATGTGGAGCCGCTGAACCATGTGCAGATCGAGCTGATCCGGCGGCGCCGGGCGGGCGACGACGATCCGCGCGTGCGCGAAGGCATTCTGCTGGCGCTCAACGGCGTGGCGGCGGGGCTGCGCAACAGCGGCTGATCGGCGTTCAGCTTTCCGCGAATTAATCCGGCGTCTCGATTTCGCCGCCGAAGTCTCACGGACCTGAAACAGGGGCGGCTCATAGGGCCGGGGTCGCCACCCCCGAGCGATGCAGCGCTCCCCAGGAGACCGCCATGAAGATTCTCGCTTCCCTCACCGCCGTCCTCGTTCTCGCCGCCGCCGGCTCGGCCTCCGCCCAGCAGGCCCGGATCGGATGGACCGATCTCGACCTCGCCTCGACCGCCGGGGCCCGGACGTTCGACCAGCGCGTCGAGGCTGCCGCCCGGACCCTGTGCCGCGACGCCCGCCGTCCCGGCAGCCTCCTGAGCGACCGCCCCTTCTGCCAGGCCGCGGTCCGCCGCGAAGCCCTTCGCCAACTGCCGGGCGCCGCGCAGGTCGACTACGCGGCCAGCCGCGCCGCCGTCGCCTACTGAGGGCCTGCAGGGAAGGGTCCGGCCGCCGGCCTGACGCGCGCACAAGAAAAAGGCCGGTGGCGAACCACCGGCCTTCCCTGTTCTCGTCGCCGGCTCAGTTGGTCGGGAAGCCCCGGACCTTCAGCAGGGCGCGGACGTCCGGGTCCCGACCGCGGAAGGCGCGATAGGCCTCGGCGCGGTCCACGGTGTTGCCCGGGGCCAGCATGATCTCCTTGAAGCGGCGCGCGATGTCCGGATTGAAGACGTCGCCCGACTCCTCGAAATAGGCCCAGGTGTCGGCGTCCATGGTCTCGGACCAGAGGTACGAATAGTACCCGGCCGAGTAGGCGTCGGACGTGAACAGGTGATTGAACTGCGGCAGACGGTGCCGCATCACGATCTCCTTCGGCATGCCGTACCGCTCCAGCGACGCCTTCTCGAAGGCGTCGATGTCGGTCGGCGGCGTGGCCTGGGTGTGCAGGTCCATATCGACCAGGGCCGAGGACAGATAGCTGACCGTGGCATAGCCCTGGTTGAAGGTGGCGGCCGCCTCGACCTTGTCGATCAGGGCCTGCGGCATGGATTGGCCGGTCTCCACATGCTTCAGGAAGCCGTCGAGGATCGGGCGCGTCAGCACCCAGTGCTCGTGCACCTGCGACGGATATTCCACGAAGTCCCGCGGCGTGCCGCCCAGCGCCGGATAGACGATGTTGGACGAATAGGCGTGCAGGGTGTGGCCGAACTCGTGGAACAGGGTCTCGGCGTCGTCCAGCGAGATCAGGATCGGCTCGCCGCCCTCGGCCTTGATGAAGTTGTTGTTGTTCGAACCGAGGGTGTTCTTGGGTCCGTCGAAGGTGGATTGCGACCGGTAGGTCGTCATCCAGGCGCCCGAACGCTTGCCCGGACGGGCGTAGTCGTCGGCGTAGTAGAGGCCGATCGGACGACCCGCGTCCTTGACCTCATAGACCACCACGTCCGGATGGAAGACCGGAACGGTCCCCGGCGCCAGCTTCTCGAAGGTGAAGCCGTACAGGCGGCGCGCCATCTCGAACGAGCCGGCGCGGACGTTGTTGAGCTCGAAATAGGGCTTCAGCTCGTTCTGATCGAGGTCGTACTTCTGCTTCCGGACCTTCTCCGAATAATAGAGATAATCCCACGGTTCGATGTCGTGACCGGCGATGGCGCGCATGTCGGCGACTTCTTCGGCGACCCGCGCCTTGGCCGGGGCCCAGACGCGGTTCATCAGCTCCATCGCCGCGGCCGGGGTCTTGGCCATGGTGTCCTGCATGCGCAGTTCGGCGTGGTTGCGATAGCCCAGCAGGCGGGCGCGTTGCTGACGCAGGCCGACGATCTCGGCGATGGTCGCATTGGTGTCGTTGCGATCGCCGTTGTCGCCCCGGTTCACGAATTTGCGCCAGACGACTTCACGCAGGGCGCGGTCGTCCGCGAAGCTGAGGAAGGGATCGACGCTGGAGCGGGTGTTGACCACGGCCCAGCCCTGAACATTGCGGCTGCGCGCGGCGGCGGCGGCGGCCGTCTTGTTCGAGGCCGGCAGGCCGGCGACGCCGGCTTCGTTCGGGATCACCGTCCAGGTGTTCTCGTCGGCGACGACCTTCTGGCTGAAGGCGGTGAAGGCGTTGGCCAGGGCGGTGTTGATCCGGCCCAGCTCGGCCTTGCCGGCGGCGTCCAGCGCGGCGCCCGAGCGGATGAAGCTGTCGCGGCTGCGCTCGGCGATTCGCTTCTGGGCGGCGGTCAGGCCCATGGCGTCGGCATTGTCGGCGACCGTCTTCACGCGCTGGAACAGCTTGGCGTTGAAGCTGATCTCGTCGCCGGCGGCGGACAGCAGGGGCGACAGCTCGGTGTCGACCGCATTGTAGTCGTCCGACCCGATGTTGGAGGTCATGACGCCGTAGAGGCTGCCGGCCCGGTCCAGCGGCTCACCCGCCATCTGCATGGCCACCAGGGTGTTGGCGAAGGTCGGGGCGTCGGCGTTATCGGCGATGGCGTTGTAGTCGGCGCGTTGCAGCTCGATGCCTTCCAGCAGCGCCTCGCGCAGCTTGGCGGCCGTCACCTTGTCCCACGGGGGCACGCCGCCGTAGGGGCCGGTCCAGGGCTGCAGCAGTTCGGCGCGCGGCGTCTGCATGGGCAGGACGGCGCGGGCGACGCGGGCGTCCTCTTCGAGGCTCCCGGCGGCGGCGCTGGCGCCCATGGCCGAGCCTGTGGCGCAGCCGGCGGTGGCGGTCAGGGCCATAAGGCTGCCTCCGGCGATGAGAAGTTGGCGTCTGTGCATGGGGTACTCCGTAGCGTCGCTTCGTTTCGGGGCGACCCTAGTCCCCGGGCCAGCGCACTGTCCATGAAGACCCTGCAATGTCAGACCATGGACGGCGGAGTGTCGCACCGCTAAAGCGCGCCCATGGCCATTGGCGTATTTGACTCCGGCGTGGGCGGGCTGACCGTTCACCGCGAACTGACCCGACGCTTCCCCGAGCGGGACTTCGTCTATCTGGCCGATCAGGCCAATGCGCCGTATGGCGGCCGGGGCGGCGAGGAGATCGTCGACCTGACCCGCGCGGGCTGCGAACGCCTGTTCGAGGCGGGGGCCAATGTCATCGTCCTGGCCTGCAACACCGCCAGCGCCATCGCCCTGCGCCGCCTGCAGCAGACCTGGGTGCCCGAGGCGCGGGCGCGTCACGGTCGGCCGGTCAATGTGCTGGGCATCATCGTGCCGACCATCGAGGCCGCCACCGGCCTGCCGTGGACCTATGAGGCCGAACGGCTGGGCGACAAGATCGAGGCGCTGGAGATCACCGGCGTCTTCTGCACCGCCGCCACGGCCATGAGCCGGGTCTATGAGATCGAGATCGACAAGCGGCGCGAGGATCTGGCCGTCTTCTCCGAGCCCTGCCCCGGCCTGGCGGGCCTGATCGAGCTCGGCGCCCCCGAGGAGGAGCTGGAAGTGGTGGTCAGGGATCACGTCGACGCCCTGCGTCGCCGGATCGGCCGTCACCCGGACAAGGCCATTCTGGGCTGCACCCACTACGAGATCGTCGCCGACGTCTTCGCCGCCGCCCTGCCCGAGGGCACGTCGCTGATCCATCAGCCGACGGCGGTGGCGGATGCGCTGGATCGCTATTTCGAACGGCACCCCGAATATCTGCTGGGGGGCTCCGGTCGTCGCGACTTCCTGACCACCGGCACGCCGGGCCCGCAGTCAGAACGCGTCAGCCAGTTCTGGGGCGAACCGCTGACCTTCCAGTCGGCCTGACCGGACGGCCCTGACTTGACGGAACCCTCCGGGCGGCGGTCCATCGCCGTCGGGAGGATTGATCATGCTGAAGTCACTGCTAGCTGCGGCCGTACTCGCCTTCACGGCCATGCCCGCCGCCGCCGAGGTCATCGAGCGAAGCGCCGACCATTTCGTCCTGCGCTACGAGGTCGGGCTGGAGACGACGCCCGAGGACCTCTACCACGCCATCGGCGAGGTCGGTCAGTGGTGGGACAGCGCCCACACCTACAGCGGCGACGCCGCCAACCTGACCCTGCCGCTTCAGATCGGGGCCTGCTTCTGTGAACGGCTGGCCGACGGGACCGTCTTCGAACATGGCCGGGTGACGGCGGCGGACCCGGAGACGGGCGTGCTCCTGGATGCGCCGCTGGGCCCGCTGAAGGGCAAGACCACCCGCGCCGACCTGGGCATCGGCTGGTCCCCCGCCAACGCGGGCTGGACGCTGGTGATGACCTATGTGGTGCGCGGGACAGGCGTCGGCGCCTGGGCCGACGGCGTGGATGCGGTGATGGGCGGCCAGTTCAGCCGCTTCAGCCATTTCGTGGAATACGGCGAGGCGCCGACGGCGTAGCGGTCCAGCCGCCGCGCCTGAGCCACAGCTCGACCAGCAGCAGGTTCGGGATCCAGCACAGGAAGGCGATGGCCGGATAGGCGACCGCGAAGTCCAGCCCGCTGATCATCGACAGCAGGATCATGATCCTGAGCGTCACCGCCGCGAAGGTCAGCGCCAGACTGCGGATCATCCACCGCCTGTGCCGGGCGAAATCGCCGGTGAGGGCCATTCGCCACCCCCACGCCGTGGTCGAGAACCAGCTGACGGCCAGCAGGCCGAACCCCGAACCGGCGACCGGCCCTGACGGACTGGTCATCGCCAATCCAAGGCCCGCGACCGCGCTGAGCAGGCAGGCGAAGACGTACACCCGGCCCGCCGCCCGGTGCCAACCGCGCCGGGGTCCGCGCCAGGTGACCAGCTGGACTCCGCCCAGCGCCAGAGCCGTCACCCCGCCCGCCACATGCGTCAGAAAGACAAGCGGCCGGGCCTGCAGATGCGGCGCCATCCCCTCCGCCATGATCGGGTCCGGCAGAAGGAAGCGGGCGCTGAACAGGGCGACCGCGAGGGAGATGAAGGTCAGCAGGCAGAACAGGCTGAGGGTGACGGCGCGCGGCATGAAGGGCTCCCCGGGGAATGACCCGGGTCGCCTGAACCGTTTTCGTGCGTCGCGCAGCGCGGCCTTCGTGAACGGCGCGTTCGCGTCGTGAACGGCGCCGCGCGATCAGACGGGAAGGGACGAACCGGGCCGTCCCCTCCCGCAGGCGTCAGTTCGCCAAAGCCGTTTCCGAGGCCACGATCCGGCTGACGGCGTGGACGACCGCGCCGATGCGCAGGGCGGCCTGGACCTGGGTGTTGGGGATGCCGTGCTTGCGCAGCTCGCTCTCGTGGGCGTCCATGCAGGCGCCGCAGCCGTTGATGGCCGAGACGGCGGTGGACCACAGCTCGAAGTCCATCTTGTCCACGCCCGGGTTGGCGATCACGTTCATGCGCAGCTTGGCCGGCAGCGTCGTGTACTCCTGGTTCTTCATCAGGTGCAGGGCGCGGTAGTAGATGTTGTTCATGCCCATGATGGCGGCGGCCGACTTGGCGGCGTTCAGCGCTTCCGGCGTCAGGATCGTGGCCGCCTGGGCCTCGATGGCCTTGACCACCGGCGCGACGCCGATGGCGTGGGCCGAGGCCAGGAAGCAACCCCACTTCTGCTGGTCGTTCAGCACCGTCTCGCCGGCCAGCGACGACAGGTTCAGGGAGATGTCCTTGCCATAGGCCGGGATGAGGTCGCGCAGGGTGTCGATGGACATAATGGGAATCCTTTGAAGGTGAGACCGGCGCCGGGCTCCCGGAGCGGGCGGCCAGGTCTGGAATGGGGACGCGGCGCGCCCGGACATCAGATGCAAAAAGGGCGGCGACGGAACACCGACGCCGCCCTCTCAGGAACGGCCCGGACCCAACTGAACGCGGTCCGAACCTCGCCTTGACCAGGACTTAAGCGGCCAGGGTCTGACCACCCACCGGGCGGTTGCAGGCGCACAGCTCGTCGGTCTGCAGGGCGTCGACGACACGCAGGGTGTCGGCCGGGGCGCGACCCACGTTCAGGTTGGTGACGTAGACGTGCTGGACGATGTTGTGCGGATCGACCACGAAGGTGGCGCGCAGGGCGACGCCCTCTTCCTCGTTCAGGATGCCGAGTTCGCGGGCGAACTTGCCGCCGTTGTCGGCGAACTGCCAGATCGGCAGCTTCGACAGGTCGGCGTGGTCACGGCGCCAGGCCAGCTTGACGAATTCGTTGTCGGTCGAGCCGCCGAGGACGACGGTGTCGCGATCCGCGAAATCCTTACCCAGCTTGGCGAACTCGGCGATTTCGGTCGGGCAGACGAAGGTGAAGTCCTTCGGATAGAAGAAGATGACCTTCCACTTGCCTTCGAAGCTCTCGCCGGTGATCGGCTCGAACGCCGAGACGCCCGCTTCTTCGTGTTCGTTGAAGCCCGGCTTCACACCGATGACCTTGAATTCCGGCAGTTTTTGACCGACGCCCAGCATAGCTGTTCTCCTGGATAGAGCTTGAAAATTGGAAATCCGGAGCGCCGGGGGAGCGGCGCCGCAACCGCGAAATGGCCTTTGCAGTGCACAAAGTCAATCGTTCGACACCGGAAAGGTCGATAGATTTTTCCTATCGCTATCATAGGCCTGACGGGTTCTGACAATGTCCGTTCCGGCCTTTACCCGGCCCACGGCGAGGCAGAGGCTGACGGCAGAACAGGGAGTTCCGGAAATGCGCCGTCTCACCGCCGTCCTGCTGACCCTCGCGACCGCCGCCCCGGCGGTCATCCCCTCCACCGTCCTCGCCCAGACCCCGCCCGCGACCGTCGGCGACCGCTATGTGCCCGCGCCCTGGTGGATGCGGTCGCCGGTCATCGCCTCCATCGGCCATGTCCGCGCCGAGGTGACCGCCAATCGCGCCGGCTTCGCCGCCAGCTTCCAGTCCATCGACCGTTCGGCGGCCGAGGCCTCGCGCAAGGCGGGCGATCAGGTCCGCGCCCTCAGCCAGGCGCTCGGCGCCTATGGCGCGAATGTGGTGCGGGTCGAAACCACCATCACCACCCGCCCTATCTATGACCAGTACCGCGACGAGAACGGGATCATGCGCGACAACGTCCGCGCCGACCGGATCGCCCGCTATCAGTCCGACGCCACCGTCAGCGTCACCATCCGCGATGTCGCGGTGCTGGAACGGGTCTACGCCACCGTCACCGCCTCCCAGCCAACCGCCGTCAGCGGCGTCTCCTTCCAGCTGCAGCCGGACAACGCCCTGAAGACGGCCCTGCAGGCCGAGGCCGTCAAGGACGCCGCCCGCCGCGCCCGCGCCGCCGCGGAAAACGCCGGGACCAGCCTCGGGCGGGTTCAGGTGATCGACCCGACCGGACGCGCCTGCGAAACCGACGTGCTGGCGGGCTGGCCCTCCTATGGCGGGGGCGGGGGTCAGGCGACCGACGTCTCCGACGTGGTGGTGACCGGTAGCCGGGTGGCCGACTTCGGACCGCCGCCTCCTCCCCCGCCCCCGCCTCCGCCCGGCGCAGCCGCGCCGACCGAAGCCCAGATCGAGGCCGCGCGCCTGGCGCTCCAGCCGCCGTTGCGCGAACTGACCGATCAGGCCTGCGTGGTCTATGCGCTGAACTGACGGCGCGGCTTGACGCCTCGGCCGCGGCGCGCGACCGAAGACGGATGAGTAGTTTGTTCAAGGCCGATCCCGCGTTCGACGCCGGCTCCGTGATCGTCTTCGACTGGCCCCTGTGCCAGGTCCGGCTTCAGGACGACGCCCGGTTTCCCTGGCTGATCCTGATCCCGCGTCGGGCGGGCCTGCATGAGCTGGAGGATCTGACCCCGACGGATCGCACTGTGCTGATGGACGAGATCCTGAAGGCCGGTGACGCGGTGCGGCTGCTGGGCGAGGCGGCGGGACAGCCGGTGCAGAAGCTGAACGTCGGCGCGATCGGCAATGTCACCGCGCAACTGCATGTCCATGTCGTCGGCCGTCGTCACGACGACCCCCTGTGGCCCGATCCGGTCTGGGGACGAGGACCGTCGGTGCCCTACGGCGCCTCGGCGCTCCAGGCCGAAATCTCGCGCCTGAGACTCAGCCAGGCCGGCTAAGGCTGACCGGGCGGGCGTGACCGCCGGCGGTCAGGGTGCCGCGCCAGCCGCCGGTCGCGGGCTGCAGCGACAGGACGCCCAGCCCCTCCAGCGTCAGCACATGACCCTCGGCCGTCGCGGCTCCGGCGCCGTCGCGCCCCCGCCAGCCGCCTTCGACGACGGCCCCGACCGCGCCTTGCCCGGGATCGCTTAACGCCAGGCCGAACAGGGGGCGACCGTGCTCGTCGGACACCTGCCAGCGACCGTCCAGCGGGCCGGCGCTCTGGTCGACCCGGATTTCCGCGGAGGCCACGCCCTGGTCGTAGGCGGCGTCGATATCGCCGGGCGAGTATTCGTAGGAGCGGGCATAGGCGTCGACCGAGACCGGCGCGTCCAGCGGCCGGCGGTGGGCCTCGGTCTCACCGTCCCCCTGCGCCCGCTCGCGTCCGAAGTCCGACGTCGGCTCGAACGGCCGGATCGCCGGAGCGCGATATTGCTCCAACGTGGAGGGATGTGGTGCGGCTTGCTGAAGCAGCGCGCCGGCGAAGACGACCAAAATAAACCCCGACATGATCGAAAGCTGACCTCCGGGCGGCCAAAAAGCTAGTGCAGACAAGCCACACGCGAAATCGTGATGCGCGCCGCACTCACTCATCACGCCTCTGCGAGGCGCTCGTCGACCTTGGCCGCGTTGACCCCTTCGTCCCGGCTGACTAAAGCCTGTTCACCGATTTCCGAGCGCCTGTTTTCGCTCAGGTTTTTTGAGAACCATTCGCAAATGTCGAGCTCCCAAATTCCGGGTGCAGACCGAACGGGCCGCTTCGTGCAACAGCCCAACGGCCGCATTCGCCCTCTGTCTCCCCACCTGCAAACCTGGCGCTGGCACGTCACCATGACGGCCTCGATCCTGTTCCGGGTCACCATCGGCGCGGCCAGCGTCGGCGCCCTGTTCGTGGTCGGCTGGCTGGCCGTCCTCGCCTCGGGCCCGGACGCCTACGAAAAGCTGCTGGCCTTCGCGGCGTCGCCGTTCGGCCTGATCGTCGGCTTCGGCCTGACCGTGGTGCTGTTCTCGTTCATCCTGAACGGCGGGCGCCACCTGCTGAACGACACCGGCAACGGGCTGACGCTGAAGTCGGCCACCCTGCTGTCCAACATCGCGGTCTGGGGTCCGATCCCGCTGGCGGTGCTGTTCTGGGTCGCCCTGTTCGCCACCGGGAGGGTTTCGCTGTGAGCGGTCCGGCAAGGTTCAAAAACAACGTCAAGATTTCCGAGCGCCACGGCGCCGGTGAATGGGCGGCAGAGCGCGTCGCCCTGCTGCTGATGATCCCGCTGGGCCTGTGGCTGGCGGCGACCGGCTTCACCCTGGCGGGCGCGGGCTATGAGGCGGCTCTGGCCTGGTTCGCCCAGCCGCTGAACGCCATCCTGCTGGCCCTCACCGTACTGGCCTTCTTCTTCTTCGCCGCCCTGGCCTGGAAGGTGATCATTGAGGACTACGTCCACGCCCCGGTCGCCAAGGCCGTGTGCGTGACGGCGATCAACCTCATCTTCCTGGCGCTGGCCGCGGCCGGCGTCTTCTTCATCGTGCGTCTGGCGCTGGGCTCCGCCCCGCTCCCGGCCGGTATCGGAGCCTGATCGGTGGCTGCTTACGAATTCGTCGATCACGCCTATGACGTTGTCGTCCTCGGCGCCGGGGGCTCCGGCCTTCGCGCCGCCCTGGGCGCCGCCCAGCAGGGCCTCAAGGTCGCCTGCGTGACCAAGGTCTTTCCGACCCGCTCGCACACCGTCGCGGCGCAGGGCGGCATCTCCGCCTCGCTCGGCAATATGGGCGAGGACAGCTGGCAATGGCACATGTACGACACCGTCAAGGGGTCGGACTGGCTGGGCGACCAGGACGCCATTGAATATCTGGTCCGCAACGCGCCCAAGGCCGTCTACGAACTGGAACACTGGGGCGTGCCCTTCTCGCGGACCGAGGAAGGCAAGATCTACCAGCGCGCCTTCGGCGGCATGACCCGCAATTTCGGTGAAGGCCCCGTGCAGCGCACCTGCGCCGCCGCCGACCGCACCGGCCACGCCATCCTGCACACCCTGTACGGCCAGTCGGTGCGCCGCGAGGTCGAGTTCTTCGTCGAGTACTTCGGCCTGGACCTGATCATGCAGGACGGCGTCTGCACCGGCCTGACGGCGCTGAAGCTGGACGACGGCACCCTGCACCGCTTCCGCGCCAAGACCGTCATCCTGGCGACCGGCGGTTACGGCCGCGCCTATTTCTCGGCCACCAGCGCCCACACCTGCACCGGCGACGGCAACGCCATGGTGCTGCGCGCCGGCCTGCCGCTGCAGGACATGGAGTTCGTGCAGTTCCACCCGACCGGCATCTACGGCGCCGGCTGCCTGATCACCGAAGGCGCGCGTGGCGAAGGCGGCTACCTGACCAACTCCGAGGGCGAGCGCTTCATGGAGCGCTATGCGCCGACCGTGAAGGACCTGGCCCCGCGCGACATGGTCAGCCGCTCCATGACCATCGAAATCCGTGAAGGTCGCGGCGTGGGTCCGAACAAGGACCACATCTTCCTCCACCTCGACCACCTGGATCCGGCCATCCTGCACGAGCGACTGCCGGGCATCTCGGAATCGGCCAAGATTTTCGCCGGCGTCGATGTGACCAAGGAGCCGATCCCGGTCCTGCCGACCGTCCACTACAATATGGGCGGCATCCCCACGAACTATCACGGCGAGGTGCTGACGCTGCGCGACGGCAACCCGGACAGCGTCGTCCCCGGCCTGATGGCCGTGGGCGAGGCCGCCTGCGTCTCGGTGCACGGCGCCAACCGTCTGGGCTCGAACTCGCTGACCGACCTCGTCGTCTTCGGCCGCGCCGCCGGTCTGCGCACCGGCGAGACCGTCGACAAGGCCAGCGCCGTGCCGGACGCCCCGGCCAGCAGCACCGACAGCCACCTGGCCCGTCTGGACCGCTTCCGCTTCGCCGACGGCTCGACCCCGACGTCGAAGCTGCGCATCGAGATGCAGCGCGCCATGCAGTCGGACGCCGCCGTGTTCCGCACCGGCAAGACGCTGGAAGAGGGCGTCGCCAAGCTGCGCGACATCCACGCCCGTGGCGCGGACATCAAGACCACCGATCGGGGCCTGATCTGGAACACCGATCTGGTCGAGACCCTCGAATACGACAACCTGATCGATCAGGCGCTGGTCACCATCGAGGGCGCCCTGAACCGGACGGAATCGCGCGGCGCCCACGCCCGCGAGGACTATCCGAACCGCGACGACGTCGAGTGGATGAAGCACACCCTCGCCTGGAAGACCCCCGGCGATCAGGTGAAGATCGACTATCGTCCGGTGCATAATTACACGATGTCGGACGACGTCGCGTACATCGAACCCAAGGCACGGGTGTACTAATGGTCCAGCTCGCTCTCCCCCGCGGCTCCAAGCCCACCACCGGCAAGGTCCACAAGGCTCCGGCCGGCGCGACCAATGTGAAGACCTACAAGGTCTATCGCTATGACCCCGAGGTCGACGCCGATCCGCGCTGGGACATCTTCGAGGTCTCGGCCGACGAACACGGCCCGATGCTGCTGGACGCCCTGATCCACATCAAGAACGAGATCGACCCGACCCTGGCCTTCCGCCGGTCGTGCCGCGAAGGCATCTGCGGCTCCTGCTCGATGACCATCGACGGGCGCAACGCCCTGGCCTGCACCAAGGGCATGGAGGAGTGCGCCTCGGACACCATCTCGATCGGGCCGCTGCCGCACCAGCCGGTGGTCAAGGATCTGGTGACCGACCTGAGCCTGTTCTACGCCCAGTACGACTCGATCCAGCCCTATCTGCAGTCCGACGAGCCGGACCCGACGACCGAGCGCCTGCAGTCGCCGGAAGACCGCGCCAAGCTGGACGGCCTGTACGAATGCATCCTGTGCGCCTGCTGCTCGACCTCCTGCCCCAGCTACTGGTGGAACCAGGAAGAATACATCGGCCCGGCCGCCCTGCTGCAGTCGTACCGCTGGATCGCCGACAGCCGCGATGACGCGACGGACAAGCGCCTCGACGACCTCGAGGACCCGTTCAAACTGTATCGCTGCCACACGATCATGAACTGCGCCCAGGTCTGCCCCAAGGGGCTGAACCCGGCCAAGGCCATCGCCGAGACCAAGAAGCTGATGGTCTCGCCGAGCCGCAAGAAGACAGTAGCGGCATAAACCCCGCCGCGCGCCCGGGCCTTGTCCGGGCGCGTGTCTGCGGTATGAGGCGGCCATGGCCAAGATCACCTACGTCGAACACGACGGCAAAGAACACACCGTCGAGGTCAGGAACGGCCTCAGCGTCATGGAAGGCGCGATCCGGAACAATGTCCCGGGGATCGACGCCGACTGCGGCGGCGCCTGCGCCTGCGCGACCTGCCACGTCTATGTCGATGAGGCCTTCGCCGCCGAAACGGGTCGCCCGTCGGCGATGGAGGAGTCGATGCTGGACTTCGCCGAGAACGTCCAGCCGAACAGCCGCCTGTCCTGCCAGATCCGGGTGTCCGACGATCTGGACGGCCTGACCGTCCGCCTGCCGGAAAGCCAGCACTGACGCCCGACCTGCTCGCCCTGATCGGCCGCCTGATCGCGGCGGGATCGGACGGTCGCCCCCCGCTCATCGGCATCGCCGGGGCGCAGGGGTCGGGCAAGACCACCCTGGCCCGGGCCGCGGCCGAGGCCTTCGGGGCCGTGCAGCTGTCGCTGGACGACGTCTATCTGACGAAGGCGGAGCGGGCGGTGATGGCGCGCGAGGTGCATCCGCTGTTCGCCGTCCGGGGGCCGCCCGGCGCCCATGATCTGGGCCTGCTGGAGCGGACGCTGCAGGCCCTGTCCACGGCGGGGCCGGACGACGAGACCCTGATCCCCGTCTTCGACAAACGGACCGACGACCGGGCGCCGATCGCCCTGTGGCGACGCGTGCGGGGCCGACCACGGGCCATTCTGATCGACGGCTGGTGCCTGGGCGCAAAGGCCGAAACGCCTCAGGACCTCAACGCCGGGCTGAACCGCCTCGAACGTGAACAGGATCGGGACGGGGTCTGGCGCGGGGCGGTGAACGCCTTCACCGGCGGCGCCTACACAGACCTGGCGCGCGGGCTGGACCAGCGGGTCTTCCTGCGGGCCCCCGGGTTCGAGACCGTGCTGGACTGGCGGTGCGAGCAGGAAGCGGGACTGCTGGGACGCGCCCTGACGCCACGGGAGCGCGACGGCGTCGCCGGTTTCATCCTGCATTTCGAGCGGCTGACCCGTCGCATGATCGACGGCGGAGTGCTGGCCGACGTCACCGTGCAACTGGATCGAAACCGTCTGCCGGTCACTATCATCCCATGAGTTTTCAGGATCGCCGTTTTGAACCGCGCTCGCCCGCCAGCGCGCGGGGCGTCGTCGTCGCGCCGGGGCTGGAGATGGCCTGCCTGATCGCCGACGTCTCCGCGACAGGTCTCAAGGTCCGTCTGGACCGGCAGCTGGCCCTGCCCAAGCAGGTGCAGGTGGTCGACGTCGCGCAGGGCGTGGCGATGGAGGCCGAACTGGCCTGGGCCAAGGGCCATGAGGCGGGGTTCAAACGGACGGGCCCGCCGTCCAGCCTGCGCGGACTGACCCCCTCGCGCCTCGCCGCCGCCCGCGCCGCATGGATGCGGGCGGGAGGGCGCTAGGCCCGCCTCAGTTCAGGGTCTCGGCCATGAAGGCCACCACCTGCGGCCAGGCGTCCTGACGCGCGGCCGCATCCGCCTCGGGCGAGCCCCCGCTGCGCTCCGATTGACGCACGCCGCCGTCGCCGACGAGGTCGTGACCGGCATCGGAATAGACCAGGGCGACCGTCTCCAGCCCGGCGGCGATCCGTGAGCGGACGATCGCGCTGGTCGCGGTCGCGGACTCCCACTGCGCATCCTTGCCGCCCGCGATCAGCATCAGGGCGCCGGGGTAGGTTTCGACCGGGATCCGGGCCGCCGCCTCGCGCTCGGGATGGTCGATGCGCCCATTGGCGTGGATGGCGCGCAGGTCCGCCGCCGGCCCGGCCAGAAGCCCTTCGACAAAGCCGCGATAGGGCATGAAGGGCAGCGGCTGGCCGTCGAACGCGAAGGACGAGCGCGTGCCCTCGGCCTCGACCATTTCAAGCCCCCAGCCCTCCCAGACCACATCGGTGGGCGCATAGGCGACGACGCTGTCGATCCACGCATAGCGGCTGGCGGCGATCAGGGCGAACTCGGCCCCCTTGGAGGCGCCGAACAGGCCGAACCGGTTCACGTCCGCGCCCGGCATCCCGCGCAGGGTGTCGCGAAGCGTGGCGATCTGGTCGACGCGGATGTCGATAAAGCTGCCCGGCAGGTCGGGGAATTTGGGTGGCGGGCCATACTCGCCCCAGTTCGGCGAATAGTAGGGCAGACCCACGGCGGCATAGCCCATCCGCGCCAGGATCGGTCCGAAGCGGGTGCTCGCCTCGTCATTGCCGTCGGCCCCGTGAAGGATCACCACAACCGGCTTCGGCTGGTCCCCGACCGTATAGAGCACCGCGTGCGGGAAGCCCGCCACCGGGCTCTGGGTCACCTCCTGCGCGACGGCGGCGCCGCCGGACACAAGAAGGCTGAAAGCGGCGAACAGGCCGGTCAGTCGCTGGAACATCAAAACCCTCCGGCGGACCATCCGCCTTCTGAAAGGTAGTCGCCGCCGGTGACGCATCCGGATGCAGGCGGCGTCAGACTCCGTCCGGCATCGTTCCGGCATTGATGGCGATCCGCCCGATCAGCCCCTTCACGATCAGGTCCAGGGCCGAGCCTTCGCGATAGTCGGCGGCGGCGACGAAATTGACCCGGTCCTCGGAGATCAGGGAATAGATCTTCTTCTGATCCTTCTCGTTGAAGCGCGGGTCATAGACCGCGATCGAGAAGCCGCCCTTGGTGTGCATCATCTTCATGGTGGGCACGTCGGTGTCCCCGTCGCCGAGGAAGATCATCCGCTCGAACGGCACCGGCCGGTCGTCGTCGGCCATGAATTTGTTGATCTTGTCGTGCTCCCAGTGGTTCAGCACGCCCTTGTTGATGCGGAACAGATACTGGGTCTTGGTCGTGTAGTTGACGCCCACCGCCGGCCAGATGGCCACGCCGTCCTTGTCGTAGACAAACTTGGACGCGAACACGTGGTGGAACTCGTCGCGGATCGGGCAGCCGTCGATCATCTCCTCCAGCCCGGCGGAGATGATGTAGTGTTCGATGTCGAGCCCGTATTCGGCGCCCTTGGCGTTGATCCGGTCGAACCAGCCCTTGCCGGTCAGGTCGCTCTTCAGCCCGTCGAACAGCTTCACGTCGTGGCCGTGCTCGCGCAGCATCTCGCGGGTGATCGGCGCATCGTTCTGGCGCGCATGGGCCAACATCAGCTGCATGTACATCAGGATGCCGTCGCCGTCGGCGGCCTTGGTCAGGGCCTCGGCCTCGGCCCAGAAGTCGCCGATGCCCATTCCGATCGACGGAATGAAGGTGACCTCCTGCATATTCCCCCGGGCGAGGGTGCCGTCGAAGTCGTAGATGAGGGCGGTCTTGAGGGGCTTGGGCTGGGCCATGACGGGCGCGCTTCATTTGGCGAGGATGGGGGGCTGGAAGGGATTAGTGGCTAGTGATTAGTGGTTGCGGTGTCAAAAGCCGGTGCGAGCTCGGCGCCCGCCGCAGCGAACCACTAACCACCAATCACTAACCACTGGCTTGGCTCCAGCGGCGCCCAGCCTAGCCCAGTCTCAGCTCCGGGGCCGCCGCAACACTCGTCGCCTCAAGCGGAAGGTGCAGGATGAAGGCGGCGCCCTTGCCGGGCTCGCTCTCGACCTCGGCCCAGCCGCCGTGCAGTTCGACCAGCGCCTTGACCAGGGCCAGGCCGACGCCGGGGCCGCCCCGCTCGCGCCGCACGAAGCGGTCGAAGACGTGGGCCTGCAGGTGATAGGGGATGCCGCGGCCGGTGTCCTCGACCCGGATGCGAACCTCCGAGGGGGAGCTTTCGGCGATCAGGCTGACCGCCCCGCCCTCGCTGACCGCGCGGGCGGCGTTGTCCAGCAGATGCTCCAGCGCCTGACCGACGCGCTGGGCGTCGGCGCGGATGGGGCGCAGGCCGGTCGGGCAGGTGACGCTCAGGGTCGCGCCCCGGCCTTCGATCCGTGCACGGACCTTACCGGCCGCATCCTCCAGCAGATCGGACACCCGGACGTCGCCCAGCGTCAGCTCCATCTCGCCGGCGTCGATCTGGGCCATGTCCAGAACATCGTCGATGGAGGAGGCCAGCTGGCTGGCGGCGACCCGGATGGCGCCCGCGTGTTGGCGGCTGCGCTCCGGGAGTTCGCCCTGCAGCTCCAGCAGTTCGGAATAGCCGACGATGGTCGTCAGCGGCGTCCGCAGTTCGTACGAGACACTGCCGACGAACTCGCGTTTCAGCGCCGTGGCCTCTTCCAGCGCCTGGGCCTTGGCGGCTAGCGCCTGCTCCAGATCGCGTCGGGCGGTGACGTCGGAGAAGGCGACCAGGGTGGCGCCGTCCGGCAGGGGCCGGGTCTGCCAGGCGGCGACACGGCCGTCGACGGTGCGGCCCTCGCCCGAGATCGGCACGCGGCTTTCCGGGTCCGGATCGGCGACCCGCGCCTTGAGGCCCAGCCACAGGCTCTGGTCCGGCATGGTCGCCTGACACAGGGCCGCGACGGCGTCGAAATCGCCCGCCGCGCGTAGTTGATCGCCGCTGACGCCCCAGAAGGTCTCGAAGGCTTCGTTGTGCAGGCGGATGCGGCCGTCCGAGCCGAACACGGCCACGGCGTCGTTCAGCTTGTCGAGGGTGGCCGTCTGGACCTGGATCTGGGCATTGAACCGGCTGCGCAGCTTCAGCTCGTCGGTGATGTCCGAGAACAGCAGCAGGACGCCGCCCAGCGGGTGGGGCTGGCGCACGACACGCAGGGTGCGCCCGTCCGGCAGGGACCAGCTGTCGTCCGGGGCGGCGGAGGCGGCGCCGTAGAAGTCCAGCTCGCGCGCCTTCCAGCCCGCATAGTCGATGACCTCGGGCAGCAGGCGGCGCTGGCGCAGGCGGTCCAGCAATTCGGCATGGGTCGGGCGTTCGTCCAGATAGCCGGGATCGACGCTGAACATCTGCTGGAAGGCGGTGTTGTGGAAGGCCAGCCGCCGCGACGGGCCGAAGATGGCGACGGCGTCGGCGATGTGGTTCAGGGTCTCGTCATGGGCCTCGACGTGGCGGCGCAGGGTGTCGCGCGTCTCCTCGGCCTCGGTCATGTCCAGGGCGAAGGCCAGCACCCCGCCGCCGGGCGCGGGCTCGGCCACGATCCGCCAGGCGCGGCGGCGCCCGCCGCCCGTGGTCCAGCGGAAGCCTTCCTGACGCTGATGCAGGCGGCCGGCCTCGGCCACGATGGCGTCGGCGCCGCGGTCGAAGGTCAGGGCCTTGTCGCGGGCGGCCTCGACCGTCTCGACCTTCATCTCGGCCAGCCAGGCGCGATTGGCCCAGGCCAGGCGCCCGCCCGCGTCGACCACCCAGGTCGGGGCCGGATAATAGTCGGCCAGCAGGCCCAGACCGCTCTCGGCGGCGGCGCCCATCAGGCCCAGACGCGACACGCGCAGCCAGGCCGCGCCGGCGCCGGACCGGCCCTCGACGGCCCAGGCGGCCGACTGGCCCTCCAGCACGGCGTCGAAGGCCTCGCCCCGCTCGATCAGGGCGTCCAGACGCGGACCGGCGGCGGCGCGAACCGCGTCCAGAACCACGAAGGCGGGATCATCGGGGAAGACTTCGGCGCCGTTCGTCAGATCACGGACGATCACATCCCAGGTGGCGGGCGAACCCAGCCGGTCGGCCCCGCCCCCGGGCGTCAGGGCGACGCGGACATCCTCGAAGGCGGCCAGCGCGCCGTCCCGGGCGGACAGGTCGCCGTGGGCCTGGGCGATCGCCGCCTCCAGCGCGCGGTTCCGGTCGGCCAACCGCCCACGCAGCCGCGCGGCCCAGGCGCTGAGCGCCAGGGCGAGCCCCGCGGCGCCCGCGGTCGCGACATAGGCGATGTCCGCCTCGGCCATTGTGTTCGATCCGCTCCCGCCCTGATTCGGTAACCATACCTGAAGAGGGAGTAGGGACTAGGGATTAGGGATTAGGTGAGCTGCGGAAAGATTGCGGGCATGAGCCGCAGTCAGGGCGGCTTCCCAACCTAATCCCTAGTCCCTAATCCCTGATCCCTATGTGGAAAGACCAACTCGCCCCCTCCCTCGAGGACTTCGCCCGGCTGGCGCGTGAGGCGTTCGACGCCCTGCCCGAGCCGTTCGGCTCGCTGGCGGGCGATGTGGTCATCCGCGTCGATGATTTCGCCGACGACGAGGTGCTGGCGAGCTTCGGCATGGAGGACCCGTTCGAGCTGACCGGCCTCTACCACGGCGTCGACATCGGCCTGCGGGACGGCATGGGCCCGGCGGCCGAGCCCTCGCGCATCTTCCTGTACCGCCGCCCGATCCTCGACGAATGGTGTGAGCGCGGCGACGTCGGCCTGTCGGAAATCATCGCCCACGTCCTCATCCACGAAATCGGGCATCACTTCGGGCTGGACGACGATCAGATCCATCACATCGAGGATGAGGCGGACTAGGTGGGTTGGCCCGCCTCAAACACGATCCCCTCACCCAAGCGGGCCTCCGCCAGAAGTAGGTGATCGCAGACGTAAAGCGTCCCACACGTCAGATCATGGGGCACCGTCGCCAGAATTTCGGTGAGGCCCAGCTCCAGGGTGTTGGTATCGGTTTCCGAAGGGCTGGCGCTCAGATGGAAGGTGACACGGAGATGTCGCGTGCCCTCGTTCCAGTCCACAACCGCGAGCCGCAGCTCGGGGGTGGAATCCCGGGCGATGCAGAAGGCGGCGGTTTTCAGGATTTCGGCTTGAGTCAGTGTCGAAGACATCATCACACGCATGCGTTGGAAAGTTGGACATACCCCGTTCGAGCCTCACCGTCTGCCCCGCCTTAAAACCAGCGCGATCTGTGGTATAAGGCCGGTCTCCCAATCCTGAAGGATGCCGCCTTGAGCCTGACGCTCGACCTCTCGCGCACCAGCGCCCCCGCCGTTTCGGCCCCCGTCAACCTGTCCGGTCTGACGCGCGTGGAGCTGCGGCAGGCGCTGATCGACGCCGGGGTCTGTCCGCCCGAGAAGGCCAAGATGCGGGCGTCGCAGGTGTGGGGCTGGATCCACCACTACGGCGTCACCGACTTCGCGGCGATGAGCAATATCGCCAAGGACACCCAGGCCAAACTGGCCGAAGCCTTCACCCTGGCCCGGCCCGAGATCGTCGAGCGGCAGGTGTCCAAGGACGGCACCCGCAAATGGCTGATCCGCACGGCGCCGGGCATCGAAATCGAGACGGTCTACATCCCCGATGTGGGCCGGGCGGGCGCGCTTTGCGTGTCGTCGCAGGTCGGCTGCACCCTGAACTGCACCTTCTGCCACACCGGGACCCAGAAACTGGTCCGCAACCTGACCGCCGCCGAGATCGTGGCCCAAGTGCAGGTGGCGCGTGACGATCTGGGCGAATGGCCGTCGCCCAAGGAAGACCGCCGCCTGTCGAACATCGTCTTCATGGGCATGGGCGAGCCGCTCTACAATCTGGATCACGTCGCCAACGCCATCGACATCATCTCGGACAACGAGGGCATCGCCATCTCGCGCCGCCGGATCACGGTGTCGACCTCGGGCGTGGTGCCGAAGATCGCCGAGCTGGGCGAACGCACCCAGACCATGCTGGCCATCAGCCTGCACGCCACCAACGACCCGCTGCGCGACGTGCTGGTGCCGCTGAACAAGAAATACCCGCTGGTCCAGCTGATGGACGCGATCCGGGCCTATCCGGGCCTGTCGAACGCGCGCCGCGTGACCTTCGAATACGTCATGCTGAAGGGCGTCAACGACAGCCCGGACGAGGCCCGCGCCCTGATGAAGCTGATCGAGGGCATCCCGGCCAAGATCAACCTCATCCCGTTCAACCCCTGGCCGGGCGTCGAATACGAATGCTCGGACTGGAAGACGATCGAGCGCTTCGCGGCCATCCTGAACAAGGCCGGCTACGCCAGCCCCATCCGCACCCCCCGCGGTCGCGACATCCTCGCCGCCTGCGGCCAGCTGAAGTCCGAAAGTGAGAAGGTCCGGGCAAGCGCCTTGCGCAAGGCCGGCGCGGACGACGGCGCGAGCGCGGAAGCGGCCTGATCGGGCAAGTGGATAGTGATTAGTGATTAGTGGTTGGCCGGGTCCGGCATCGGAGCCGGAAGACCGACCACCAGCGTCTCCGCATCGAACCACTAATCACTAATCACTATCCACTTCTCCGACACACCCCGTCACCAATCTTGACCACCTGTGGCGCCGCTGCGCTTGCGGATTGGGGCGAAAAGCGGGCAAGCGTGTCCGACCCCCTGACCAGTCGGATAGCCATGGACTCCTCGTCCCTCTCCAATGTGCTCGACAGCGCCGAGGTTCAGGCCTTCGCGACCGGATTCCCCACGACCATGGCCCATCTGGCCGTGACCCTGGGCCTGCTGCTGGCCGGGGCGGTGATCTACGCCCTGTTCACGCCGTGGAAGGAGATCGCCCTGATCCGCGAGGGCAATGCCGCCGCGGCGGTCGCCTTCGCCGGGGTGCTGGTCGGTCTGGCCATCCCGCTGGCGGTCAGCCTCAGCGTCTCGACCTCGATCAAGGACATCGTCCTGTGGGGCGTGGCGACCCTGGCGCTGCAGCTGCTGGCCTTCCGGCTGGTGGACCTGTTCCTGACCGGCCTGCCCGGCCGTATCCGCGAGGGCGAGGTCTCCGCCGCCGTCCTGCTGGTCGGCGCCAAACTCGCCACGGCGCTCATCCTCGCCGCCGCTTTGACCGGCTGAAGCGAGGGTCTGGGTTCCAGGGGCCAGGTTCTAGGGGAAAAGAATGACCATCCGATCCTATCGTGACCTGACTGTCTTGCAGAAGAGCATGGAGCTGGCCGCGGCGGTCTATCGGCTGACCCGCCAGTTCCCCCGGCGGGAGGAGTATAGGATTTCGGGCCAGATGATCCGCGCCGCGACCTCCATCCCGGCCAATATCGCCGAGGGTCACGGGCGGGGAACGCGCAAGGACTACGCCCATTTCGTCAGCATCGCGAAAGGGTCGCTGGCGGAACTTGAGACCTTCCTGCTCCTTGTCATGGAACTGACCTTGGCGCCCTTCAGCGCCACGAGCCCTGTTCTGGCGCTCGCGGAGGAAGTCGGGCGAATGTTGACCGCCTTGCGCGCACGACTGGCGGAACGCCCGACATCGCCTGCCGGACTTCCCTCCCTAGAACCTAAACCCTAGAGCCTGGAACCTCGCAATGCGTCCGCCGGACTGGCTCATCTACTCATCGGTTCTCGGCGCCTTGCTGATCGCGTCGCTGGCGCATCGCGAGAACGCCAACGCCCCGCCCGCCCCGCCGCCGCCCGACGCGGCCGAGGGCGCCCTGCTGGGGCCGGTGACGCCGTTTGATCCGGCGGTGACGGTCAACGCCCCTGACATCCCCTTCCAGCCCGCGACCGGCACGGCCTTCTCCATCGCCCATACGGGACGGTGGGTGACGGCCCGACACGTGGTCGAAGGCTGCCGTCGGCCCGCCATTCTGGTCGGCGGCGGCCGGGCCGTGGCGGCCGATGTGCGGCTGGCCCCGCGCGCCGACATCGCCGTGCTGCAGACGGCCGGCGGACCGCCCGCCCTGCCGATCGCGCCGCTGGGCACGCTGCGCGCGGGCCAGCGCGGCTTCCATCCCGGCTTCCCGCAGGCGCGGGCGGGCGAGGTGACCTCACGCCTGCTGGGGCGCGAGACGCTGAATGTGCGCGGGCGGGGCCAGCGGGACGAGCCGGTGCTGGCCTGGGCCGAGGTCGGTCGGACCGACGGGCTGGGCGGCACGCTGGCGGGGCTGTCCGGGGCGCCGGTGATGGACCGTCAGGGCCGCGTCGTGGGCGTGACCATCGCCGAGAGCCCGCGCCGGGGCCGCATCTACACGACCTCGCCCGACACCTTCCAGCCGGCGGTGCGCGGCGTGCAGCGGGCCGACGAGCCCCTGACCGGCCGGGTGGTCACGGTCGACAACTACGGCCTGATCGCCGACGACCTGCGCCGCGACCTGCGCGTGGCGCGGGTGGTGTGTTTATCCGCATAGAACAATTCAGTGGACGGGCGGATTGGCGGCCAGCCATTGCTCCCTCGCTCGCCGCATCTTCAGTGGATCCGCCGCAGCGATCTGCGACGCCAGCCGCTGCTGCAGCGTCCGGGCAGGGATGTCGCCGCCTTCCGCCGCCAGCTGCAGATAGGCCGCGCCGGTCGCCGGATCGGCCTCCCCGCCTTCACCGACCAAAATCATCATGCCAAGCCCGCGCAGGGCATGGGCCGACCCGTGACGCGCCGCGCGCTCATACCAGACCCGGGCCGCCGGGGCGTCGACCGGCCCGCCCTGTCCGAGGGCCAGCATGACAGCCATGGAGGTCATGCCGTCGTCATGCCCGGCCTCAGCCGAGTGCTGCACGTACGCGCGAGCAAGTGTGGCGTTGGCGGTCACACCGACACCGTCCAGAAGCATCAACCCGACGTTCCACTGCGCCCTTTCATCGCCCGCATCAGCGGCGATCTTCATGTGGCGATAGGCGGCGGCGGCATCAGCGGGGATGCCCCACCCGTTCTGATAGGCACGCGCCAGCAGGAATTGCGCGTCACTGTTCCCGGGCGAAGCCTCGACCGCCATCTCCATAAGCCGCGATCCACGCTCCAGGTCTTGGTCGACGCCATGGCCAAACAGATAGGCCCGGCCCAGCGGATAGGCGGCGTAGGGGATGATCTTCGGATCGGCATCGCGGAGCATCTCCACCGCACGCGCGTCATCGTCGGTCGCGTCGTTGAGCATCAGCTGTGTGCCGAGGTTCAGTCGCGCGCCCTTCGACCCGCCGGCGAATGCCTGCTCCCACAATCGCATGGCGCGCTCGGGGTCGGCGGGAATGCCCGGCGGGGGATCGTTGATGACCACGGCGACCATGTTCATCGCCTCGGCCTCGCCGTCGGCGGCAAGACTTTCGAACGCGGCGAGGCCGGCGACCGGGTCGGCCTGCAGCAGCTTCATCGCCGCCTCGAACGGGTCGTCGGCAACCGTCTGGGCGATGGCCGGAGCCCCGGCAAACAGGACGGCGCAGCCCCACAGGACCGCGGCGACGCGATGTAGCTTCATGACAGGCCCTCCGGCTCCGACGTTCGCCGGAACCGGAGGGAAGATCAACGCCCTACTTCAACGCCGCCGTATCGAGGTTCAGCGCCGTCAGCGGAAGCACCTCGACGTTCGGGTATTTGGCCCGGAGGACGTCGATGAATTTCGACGCGTCGCCGACGATGACCAGGCTGGCGCTGGACGCCGGCAGGTTTTCGGCGAAGGCGGCCTGGACCTGTTCCGGCGTGATCGCCTCGACCCGGCCGGCATAGGCGGCGAGGTCGCTCATCGGCAGGCCGTAGAGGGCCAGGCTGGCGACCTGCCCGCCCAGACCGTCGACCGTCTCCAGAGAACCGCCGAAGGCGCCGGTCAGGATGGCCTGACGGGTGGTCATTTCGCTGGCGGTCGGCTGGGTGGTCGACAGACGGGCGATCTCGGCCAGGATCAGCTCGGCCACCTCGGGGGCGGCGTCGTTGCGCGTCTGGGCGGAGGCGACGAAGGCGCCCTCATCCTGACGGACCCCCATGTTCGAGCGCGTGCCGTAGCTGAGGCCGCGCTTGATGCGGATTTCCTGATTGAGGCGCGAGGTGAAGCTGCCGCCCAGCAGGGTGTTGCCCAGCGTCAGCGGGAAGTAGTCGCCGTCGGTGCGGCTGATGCTGCGCATGGCGACATAGACCGCCGCCTGGCCGGCGCCGGGCTGGTCGATGACGACGACGCGCGGCGCCACAGGCGCGCCCGCCGGATCGGCCCGCGGCGCCGGCGCCGGGCCCGAGGCGCGCCAGTCGCCGAAGGCCTGCTGCGCCAGGGTGCGGGCCTGTTCGACCGTGATGTCGCCCGAGAAGACCAGACGCGCCGTTTCCGGGCGATAGCGGGCGGCGTGGAAGGCGACCACGTCGTCGCGGGTCAGGCCCGGCAGGGAGTTGGGCGTGCCGCCCGTCGGGGCGCCGTAGGGGGCGTCGCCATAGACCAGACGACCGGCGGCCAGACCCGCGACCGGGCCGGGCGAGCTGAGAGAGACGCGCAGGCCGTCCAGCGACTGGTCGCGCTGACGCTCGACCTCATCGGCGGCGAAGTCCGGGTGGCGGACCATGTCGGCCATCAGGGTGAGGGCCTGCGGGAAGACGTCGGACGGGGCGTTGACCGAGACGTTGGAGAAGTCCGCGCCCGACGAGGCGCCGAGGTTGGCGCCCAGCTGTTCGATCTCGGCGGCGATCTCCGGCGCGGCGCGGCCGCTGGAGCCTTGGGTCAGCAGGCCGGCGGTCAGGACCGACAGCCCGGCCTTGGCCCCGTCATCGGCGGACCCGACGGCCAGCCCCAGACGGGCCGAAACCAGCGGCAGGCCGGGCTTGCGGGCGACATAGACCTCCAGACCGTTCGGCAGGGTGAAGGTCTCCACCGCCGGGGTGGTCAGGTCGACCGCGGGGCCGGCGGCGGGGATCGGGGTGCGCTGCCCCTCGGGCAGCAGTTCGAAGATGCGGCCGACGGGGGCCAGATCGGCGATCGTGACCGGCGCCGTCACCTCGACCGACTGGGCCGTAACCGGGTTCTGGTCGTCGGCGTTCAGGTAGCGGATGGCGGTGCTGCGCTGGTCGGTCAGGTAGCGGCGGGCGACGCGCTGGATGTCGGCGGCGGTGACGGCCTGAAGGGCGGCGACCTCGCGGTCGGCGGCGGCGGCGTCGCCGGTGTTGATCAGCGACCAGCCCAGCACGCTGGCGCGATCCTCGACCGTCTCACGCTCGCGCAGGGCCGAGGCGACCAGTTCGTTCTTGGCCTCGGTCAGTTCGGCGGCGGTGACCGGCTGGTCGCGCAGGCGGGCGGCCTCGGCGCGCAGGGAGGCCAGACCGGCCTCCGGCGTCTCGCCCTCGGCCATGATGGCGTAGCTGATGATGGCGCCGGCCTGCTGGCTGGCGTCGACGCTCGACGAGGTCTGGGTGGCGATCTTCTGATCATAGACCAGGGCGCGATACAGGCGCGAGCTTTCGCCGGTCGACAGGATGCCGTCCAGCACGGTCAGGGCGGCGCGATCCGGGTCGTCGTAGCGCACGCCGGGCCAGGCCAGCACGACGGCGGGCAGGGGCACGTTGGGGGCGTGGAAGGTCACTTCGCGCGGGCCGGTCGGCTCGGGCTCGCGGACATCGTTCACGGGCAGCGGGCGGTCCGGATTGGTCAGCGGGCCGAAATACTGGTCGATCCAGCCGTCCAGCTGGGCCTGATCGAAATTGCCCGCAACGATCAGATAGGCGTTGTCCGGACGGTAGAAGGTCGCGTGGAACCGGCGCACGTCCTCGATGGTGGCGGCGTCCAGGTTCTCGATCGAGCCGATGGTCGAGCGGCGGTAGGGGTGCTCCTGATACATGGTCGCCGGGACGAACAGGCTGAACAGGCGACCATAGGGGCTGGCCAGAACACCCTGACGGTATTCCTCCTTCACCACGTCGCGCTCGCTCTCGAACACGGACTCATTGACCACCAGCGAGCCCAGACGATCCGCCTCGGCGAAGATCAGGCGCTGCAGGTGATTGGCCGGAACCGTCTCGTGATAGGCGGTGACGTCGTCCGAGGTGAAGGCGTTGTTGTTGCCGCCGACGTCCTCGGTCAGGCGGTCGAAGGTCTCGTCCGGGAAGTTCTGCGTGGCCTTGAACATCAGGTGTTCAAACAGGTGGGCGAAGCCCGAGCGGTCCTGGGGGTCGTCCTTGGAGCCGACCTTGTACCAGACCTGCACCGTCACGTTCGAGGTCGACGTATCCCGCGCCGTATAGATCTTCAGACCATTGGGCAGGGTCCGCGCATTGAAGCCCAGCGGCGGCACCACGATGGCGCCCGGGGCGGACGCGGCGGCGGTCTGGGCCAGGGCGGGGGCGGCGGCGGGCAGGCCGAGCAGCAGCGCCGAAGCGGCGACGGTGAGGATCAGGCGGGTCTTCATGAGGGGGGCAACTCCGGACGCCCGGACGACGGGCGGGGCGACCCTATCAGGGCCGCTCCGGCGTGCACCTTACAGACTCGTAATGAACCCTCAGTCCAGCCGCAGGGCCTCGGCCAGCAGGCGGGCCTCGGCGGCGCGGCTGGAGCCCGCGCGCCAGGCGACGACGATCTCGCGGCGCGGCGCCTTGGCCGAGATGGAGCGGACCACCACGCCGGGCATGTCGGCCAGACCGGCCCGCACCGCCATCTCGGGCAGGAAGCTGACGCCCAGCCCGGACGACACCATCTGGACGAGGGTGTGCAGGCTGGTGGCGGCGAAGACGTCGTCCCCCTTGGGCGCCTCGATATCGAAGGCGGCCAGTGCCTGATCACGCAGGCAGTGGCCGTCCTCCAGCAGGATCAGGTCCTCGGCCTTCAGCGAGCCGGGCGGAATGGGCCCGGCCCCGGCCAGCGCATGCCCGACCGGGGCGGCGGCCAGGATCTCATCGTCGCCGATGCGGGCGTGCTCGATGCCCGTGGCGCTATACGGCAGGGCGATGACGGCGGCGTCCAGATGGCCGCTCTTCAGTCCGGTGACCAGCTTGGGGGTCAGATCCTCGCGGATGAACAGGCGCAGGGCGGGATAGTCGCGCTTGATGTCGGGCAGGCGGGCCGGGAGCAGGAAGGGCGCCACGGTCGGAATGACCCCCAGCCGGAACCGGCCCGACAGGGGCTTGCCCGCATTGCGCGCGGCCTCGACCAGATCCTCGGTCCGGGCCAGCACATCCTCGGCCCGGCGCACGGCCTCGGCCCCGACGGCGGTCAGCTGGACATTGCCGCGCGTTCGCTCGACCACCGGCGCGCCCAGTATCCGCTCCAGCTCCTGCACGCCCGCGGACAGGGCGGGCTGGCTGACGTGGGCGGCCTCGGCGGCGCGGCTGAAGGAGGCGTGCTCGGCCAGAAGCTTGAGATACTGGAGCTGTCGCAGGGTGGGGAGCATGCGAGCGACATAAGGCGTCGCTATCGACATGGCAAAATCAATCGAAAGAACCTGGCCCTCCCCGCCCGCGGGCGAGGAGGGCCGCCGGTTCGTCAGGCCGCGACCTTTTCGGCGTGCAGGGCGCGTTTGGGCAGGTCGTAACGGTCGTTCTCCATGACCTGAACCCAGGTCTTGACGAAGTCCCGCACGAATTTCTCGCCCGCGTCAGCCGAGGCGTAGACCTCCGCCAGGGCGCGAAGCTGGGAGTTGGAGCCGAACACCAGATCGGTGCGGGTCGCGGTCCAGCGCCGCTCGTGGGTTTCACGATCCGAACCGACGAAGGTTTCGTCGGAATGGTCATCGACCTGTTTCCAAGCCGTCTTCATGTCCAGCAGGTTGACGAAGAAGTCGTTGGTCAGCTGGCCCGGACGATCCGTCAGCACGCCGTTCTCGGACGCCCCGTGGTTGACGCCCAGAACCCGCAGACCGCCGACCAGCACCGTCATCTGGGGCGCGGTCAGGCCCAGCAGCTGGGCCCGGTCGACCAGCAGCTCCTCGGTCGGCACATTGAAACGCACCGACAGATAGTTGCGGAAGCCGTCGGCGCGCGGCTCGAGCACCTTGAAGCTTTCGGCGTCCGTCTGTTCCGCCGAGGCGTCGGTGCGGCCGGGGGTGAAGGGGACCTCGATCTCATGGCCGGCGGCGCGGGCCGCCTGCTCGATCCCGACCGAACCGCCCAGCACGATCAGGTCGGCGATGGAGACGTTCAGGCCCGAGGCGGACTGGATGCCCTCATAGACCTTGAGCACGCGATCCAGCTTTTCGGGCTCGTTTACGTCCCAGCTGCGCTGGGGCTCCAGCCGGATCCGGCCGCCGTTGGCGCCGCCCCGGTGGTCGGACCCGCGCCAGGTGGCCGCGGACGCCCAGGCGGTGCGGACCAGATCGGCGATCGACAGGTCGGACGAGGCGATATGCCCCTTCAGCGTTCGGACGTCGGCGTCGGTCAGTTTCGGGCCGGTGTGGGCCGGGATCGGATCCTGCCAGATCAGCTCCTCGGTCGGCACTTCCGGACCTTGGTACCGGATGATCGGTCCCATGTCGCGGTGGCACAGCTTGAACCAGGCGCGGGCGAACTGGTCGCCGAAATAGGCCGGGTCGGCCCGGAAGGCCTCCATGATCTTGCGGTATTCCGGGTCGACCTTGAAGGCCATGTCGGCCGTGGTCATCATCGTCGGGACCCGCTTGCCGGGCGTGTGCGCGGCGGGCGCGAGGGTTTCGGGCGGGTTGCCGACCGGCTGCCACTGCTTGGCCCCGGCGGGCGAGCGGACCAGTTCGTACTCATGGTCCAGCAGCATGTCGAAATAGGTCATGTCCCAGGTGATCGGGGTGGGCGTCCAGGCCCCCTCGATGCCCGAGGTGATGGTGTGGTCGCCGATGCCGCTTTCGTGGCCCGAGACCCAGCCCATGCCCTGCTGGGCGATATCGGCGCCCTCGGGGCTGACGCCCACCTTGGAGGCGTCGCCATTGCCGTGGGCCTTGCCGAAGGTGTGGCCGCCGGCGGTCAGGGCGGCCGTCTCGACGTCGTTCATGCCCATGCGGGCGAAGGTCTCGCGGATGTCGCGGGCCGACTGAAGCGCCTCGGGCACGCCGCCCGGCCCTTCGGGGTTCACATAGATCAGACCCATCTGGATGGCCGCCAGCGGCTCTTCCAGCGCCATCTCCTTGTCGGGCTGGATGCGGGTCTCATTGCCCTCCTCGCCGACCCACTTCTCTTCGGTGCCCCAGTAGACGTCCTTCTCGGGCTCCCAGACGTCGGCGCGGCCGCCGCCGAAGCCGAACACCGGCCCGCCCATCGACTCGATCGCGACATTGCCGGCCAGGATCATCAGGTCGGCCCAGCTCAGCTTCGCCCCGTATTTCTGCTTGATCGGCCACAGCAGGCGGCGCGCCTTGTCCAGGTTGCCGTTGTCCGGCCAGCTGTTCAGCGGGGCGAAGCGCTGCTGCCCTGCGCCCGCGCCCCCGCGCCCGTCGCCGGTGCGATAGGTGCCGGCCGAGTGCCAGGCCATGCGGATGAAGAAGGGGCCGTAGTGGCCATAGTCCGCCGGCCACCAAGGCTGGCTGTCGGTCATCAGGGCGGTGAGGTCGCGCTTCACCGCGGCGTAGTCGAGGGTGTTGAAGGCGTCGGCGTAGCTGAAGCCGTCGCCCATGGGGTCGCCGGTCCGGCCCTGCTGATGCAGGATGTCGACGGCCAGATGGTTCGGCCACCAGTCGCGATTGGTGCGACCCAGAAGGCTGCGGAGCGCGGCGGGCTCCTTCTTCGGATCATTGAGGGGCGAGGGGCCGCCGGCGTGTCCGTCCATGATGTCGTCTCCCTGATGTTGTGGAGACAACCTATGACCACACCGGCCAAAGGGATAATCAATAAACTTTGTCGTCAGGATAAGCCAGGCTTACCGATCGCCCTCCGCCAGCCAGCGCATCCGGCAGGCCATGATCGCCGTCTCGCCCAGCCGCTCGACCAGCCGCCAGTTGACCGCCGCCCCGATCGGCGCGCCGACCAGCGGGATCAGCTGCGCCATCTTGGCCAGGTCGATGTAGTCGCGATACTCGATCTGGAAGGTGCGCCAGTCGTAGTCGGTCAGGGCCTGCGGCTGGTCGACGTCGGCGATCCAGCGCTCCAGATCGGCCAGCGCCTCGGGGCGGCGGCGGGCGCTGGCGAAGGCCAAATGGAAGATGTGCAGCACGAACAGCCGCTCGCGCACCGACCCGCCGCCCCAGCCGTAGGCGGCGACGATCTCGCCCAGCATCCGCACCTTGATCGCCATCAGGGCCGGAAAATCGGCCGCCGCCAGCACGAAGCCGCCGGCCCCCGCCACCCCGCCCTCGACGCTGGCGGTGTTGCGATAGGCCCGGATGGCGGCCCGCGCCCTCAGCTCGCGCGACGCCAGCGCCCCGTCCGGCATGGGCCTGGCCTGCAGCAGGTCGGAGCCGAACAGGATGCCCTTCGTCATCGCCTCCACGCCCGAGGTGATGATCTGGTGGACGCGTTCGGGAATGATGCGGTTGATCCGGTCCTGCGTCCCGCGCGTGGCCCTGTCCCACAGACCCGGCCGCTTCAGCACCCCGGCCCGCCAGCGCGCCACCTCCGCCCGGACCTCGCGCGCGTCCGCGACGGTGACAAGGGCCGTGGGCACCGCATCGGGCGCGACGAATTCGGGCAGGGTGTCGGGAGATCGGGTCATGGTCGGGAAAGCCTCACGCGGCGTCACGGTTGCAGCCGAAAGCGCACAGGTCTAGACCGCCGCCAACCGCTTTTCCTCCCCCTCTAGCAGACCGGCCTCAAGTCCCGCGTGCGCGTGACAGGCCAACGGAGAATGACATGGCTCGCGCGAAGATCGCCCTTATCGGCGCCGGTATGATCGGCGGCACCCTGGCCCACGTTGCGGCGCGCGAAGCGCTGGGCGACGTGATCCTGTTCGACATCGCCGAAGGCACCCCCCAGGGCAAGGCCCTGGACATCGCCGAGGCCACCTCGGTCTTCGGCTCGTCGGTCTCGCTCAAGGGCGCCAACGACTATGCCGACATCGCGGGCGCCGACGTCTGCATCGTCACCGCCGGCGTGCCCCGCAAGGACGGCATGAGCCGCGACGACCTGGTCTCCATCAACCTGAAGGTCATGAAGGCCGTGGGTGAAGGCATCAAGGCCCACGCCCCCAACGCCTTCGTCATCTGCATCACCAACCCGCTCGACGCCATGGTCTGGGCCCTGCAGAAATTCTCGGGCCTGCCCAAGGAGAAGGTCGTCGGCATGGCCGGTGTGCTTGACTCGGCCCGCTTCGCCTACTTCCTGTCGGAAAAGACCGGCGTCTCGGTGCAGGACATCAACGCCTGGACCCTGGGCGGCCACGGCGACGACATGGTCCCGATGGTCCGCCACTCGACCGTCGGCGGCCTGCCCCTGCCGGACGCCGTCGCCGCCGGCTTCCTGTCGCAGGCCGACCTGGACGCCATCGTCACCCGCACCCGCAAGGGCGGCGGCGAGATCGTCGCCCTGCTGAAGACCGGCTCGGCCTTCTACGCCCCGGCGGAAAGCGCCATCGCCATGGCCAAGTCCTATCTGCTGGACCAGAAGCGCGTCCTGCCCTGCGCCGTCTGGCTGTCGGGCGAATACGGCCTGTCGGACCTCTACGTCGGCGTCCCGGCCCTGATCGGCGCGAACGGCGTCGAGAAGATCGTCGAGTTCACCACCAATGACGAAGAGAAGGCGATGTTCGCCAAGTCCGTCGCCTCGGTTCAGGGCCTGATCCAGTCCTGCAAGGATCTGGACCCCTCGCTGGCGTAACGCCAAAGGGCGCCATCGCTCGGCTCGCGGAGCCTCGCTGCTTGAGCGAATCCGGTCGCCCTCATGCAGTGAGCCGTCGCGCGGCGAACGATAGGGCAAAA
Source organism: Brevundimonas sp. AVps31 (assembly GCF_058681355.1). NCBI lineage: Bacteria > Pseudomonadati > Pseudomonadota > Alphaproteobacteria > Caulobacterales > Caulobacteraceae > Brevundimonas > Brevundimonas sp. AVps31. The sequence goes on from NZ_CM178736.1 coordinate 1,074,262, forward strand.
AAGAATGGGGCCGCGGAGTGATCCGCGGCCCTTTTTCTTGGGGATATGCCCGGGCTCAGCCCGGATCGCCGGGCAGGCCCCGGCAGGCGGCGTAGGCGTTGGCGTAGCAGGCTTCGAACGCCGCCGCCTCGTCGACGTCACCGAGGTTGGGCGGCCGGATGTTGCCGTAGGCGTCCCGAGGGAAACAGCCGTAGTAGCCGTTGAAGGTACACTCGTCGAAAGGCGTGCCGGGGAAGTCCTGCCCCCCGGCGGTCGAGGCCGAGGGCACGGCGGCGAGGGCGAGTACGGCCACGGCCGTGGCGGCGGCAAGGCGGATCAGCATCAGTCTATCCTCCCGATCGGCCCTGATTGGGCCCACCGGCAGCAAAGCCCGATCGTCAGATCATGGCAACCTTCGATTGCCAGTTCACCAGAAAGTCAAACCTGAGGTTACTGACCGGCCGCCGGCGGCGTGGCTCCCGCCGGCGCCACGCTGGCGAACAGGGCGCGGGCGAAGCGGGTCAGCAGCTGGAGCCAGACGTAGGTCGGCTCCTGCAGCTGGGCGGCGCCGTCGTTGAGCAGCAGGACGTCGTACTGGGCCAGGACGGTGGCGTCGCCGCCGGGCGTCGCGGGCGCGATCCAGATGGCCTTCAGATAACGGTTTTCCTTGTTCCAGGTCGTCACCTGCGCCTCGGTGATCGGGCCGGTGAAGAGGGCGTTGTACTGGATGTCGTCGCAGCGGGTCCGGCAGCCGAACAGATTGATCGCCCACGGCAGGGGCTGGTCGGCGACCCGCACCACGAACCCTCCGTCCGCCGCAACGGGATCGGCCACATTGCCGCCGAGGCCGGCCAGCCAGGTCTTCACCTCCGCCGGGGCGACGCCGCGATCCGGCGCGGCCTGCGTCGCGGGGGCGGGCGTCTGGGCGAGGGCCGGCAGGGCGACGGCGCCCAGCGTCAGGCTGAGGGCGGCGGCCAGGATCGGGAGGGGGGCGGTCAGGCGGCGCATGTCGTTCTCCGTGAGCGGCGCGATCCAGCCGGACCGCCGAAGCGAAATTGTGGCGAGACCCTAAGCCGGTCGTTCGTGGGTCAGCCAGTCGGCCGAGGCCATCTCGTTCAGGCGCGACACGGTGCGCTCGAACTCGAAGGCGCCGACGCCGTCGGTATAGAGGGCCTCCGGCGACGCGACGGCCAGGGTCACCAGTCGGGTCCTGGCCTCGTACAGGGCGTCGATCAGGGTCACGAAACGGCGCGCCTCCTGATGGTTGGCCGGCCCGATCACCGGCACATCCTCGATGAACAGGGTGTGGAACCGCGCGGCGATGGCCAGATAGTCCTGCGGCCCCAGAGGCCGGGCGCACAGGTCCTCGAACGTCGCGCGGGCCATGCCGCCCGCCGTGCGCTCCACCACCACGTCCCGGCCCAGCACCGCCAGATGCGCCGGCTCCTCGGGCTCGCCGCCGCGCAGCTCGAACCACAGGGTCTCGAAGGCCGCCTTCTGATCCAGCGTGAACCAGACCGGCGAGCCCATCAGCCGGTCCAGACGCCAGTCGCGCGCGCCATCGATCTCGACCACCACGCAGCGCGTCTGAAGCTCGGCGATGAAGGGCAGGAAGAGCTGGCGGTTCAGCCCGTTCTTGTAGAGCTCGGTCGGGGCGCGGTTGGACGTCACCGCCAGCACCACCCGGCGCTCGAACAGGGCCTCGAACAGCCGCCCCAGGATCATGGCGTCGGCGATGTCGGTGACCTGAAGCTCGTCAAAGCAGAGCAGGCGCGCCTCCGACGCGATCAGTTCGGCCACCGGCTCGATCGGGTCGTCGCCCTTGTGGGTGCCGAAGATCGCCTGGCGGGTTTTCCGGTCGCCCTTGCGCCACTGGTCGATCAGTTTGTGCACCCGCGCCATGAAGGCGTGGAAGTGGGCGCGGGATTTGCGCGGCTCGGGCGAGGTGGAGACGAACAGGTCCATCAGCATGGACTTTCCGCGGCCGGGCGGTCCCCAGATGTAGAGACCGCGCACCTCCGGCTGTTTGCCGAACAGGCCCTTTTTCGCCAGATCGGTTTCAAGCCGCTCCAGCGCCGCGATCAGCGGTTCCTGCGCCGGGTCGGGGACCAGGACGCCTTCGTCGATACGGATGTCATAGGCGGAGCGGATGCGGGAGGTCATCGCGGTCCGGCATAACCCCGCCGACCGTGCGAGGAAAGCACTCCCATAAGGGCGATGTATGGGAAACGGCGCGCTTCTCGGGCTGGATCACCCGTCCGGCCTCGCGAAACCGATTGCGTCGCGCCTGCGAAGGACTACATGCAAGGCCGTACGACCACACTCTCCGCGCTCAGGCAGCGAGGCCCCGCGGGCCGAGCGCCGGCGCGTCCGAAGGACACACCAATATGGGCTATCGCGTCGCCGTCGTAGGCGCCACCGGCAATGTCGGTCGCGAAATGATGAACATCATCGAGGAACTGGAATTCCCCGTCGATGAAATGCACGCCATCGCCTCGCGAAAATCCAAGGGCATGGAGGTCTCCTTCGGCGACCGCACGCTGAAGGCCCAGGACCTGGAGCAGTTCGACTTCTCCAAGGTCGACCTGGTCCTGATGTCGGCCGGCGGCAAGGTGTCGAAGGAATGGTCCGAGAAGATCGGCAAGGCCGGTCCCATCGTCATCGACAACTCGTCCGCCTTCCGCATGGACCCGGACGTGCCGCTGATCGTGCCGGAGGTGAACCCGGACGACATCAAGCTGGCGTCGCGCAAGAACATCATCGCCAACCCCAACTGCTCGACCGCCCAGCTGGTCGTGGCCCTGAAGCCCCTGCATGACGCCGCGAAGATCAAGCGCGTCGTGGTCTCGACCTACCAGTCGGTGTCGGGCGCCGGGAAGGAAGGCATGGACGAGCTGTGGAACCAGACCAAGGCCATCTACGGCCTGGGCGACGCCACGCCCAAGGTCTTCCCCAAGCAGATCGCCTTCAACGTCCTGCCCTTCATCGGGTCGTTCCGTGACGACGGCTACACCGACGAGGAAGCCAAGATGTGGGACGAAACCCACAAGATCCTGGACCCGAACATCAAGCTGACGGTCACCTGCGTCCGCGTGCCGGTCTTCGTCGGCCACTCGGAATCCGTGACGGTCGAGTTCGACCGGGCGATCAGCCCCGACGAGGCCCGCACCATCCTGCGCGACGCCCCCGGCATCCAGGTCGTCGATAAGCAGGAGGCCGACGGCTACATCACGCCCGTCGACGCCGCCGGCGAGCACGCCGTCTACGTCAGCCGCATCCGCAAGGACCACACGGTCGAGAATGGCCTGTCGTTCTGGGTCGTGTCGGACAACCTGCGCAAGGGCGCGGCCCTGAACGCCGTCCAGATCGCCCAGCTGCTGGACGAGACGGGGACGATCAAGTCGTCCTCGGGCTATCGCACCGTCACCGTCTGATCCTGTCCGTCTCGCCGCTCCCCCGGCGATGGAGGCTCCCATGACCGCCGCCACCGGCTCCGGCGCGAGCCGTCCCGCCCTGCTGTCCGCCTTCGGCTGCTACGTGATGTGGGGGCTGATGCCCCTGCTGTTCATGGCTCAGCACGCCATCGGTTTCGACGCCTTCGAGATCCTGGCCCACCGCGCCCTGTGGGCGGTGCTGGTCGCCACCCTGCTGGTCGTTCTGGCCCGGCAGGGGCCGCAGGTCCTGGCGGTGTTCCGGTCGCCGAAGACGCTGGGCTGGCTGATGCTGTCCACCGTGCTGATCGCGGTCAACTGGGGCCTCTACGTCTGGGCCACCACCCATCACGCGACGCTGGAAGCCAGCCTGGGCTACTACATCAACCCCCTGCTCAACATGATCGTGGGCCTGTGGCTGTTCCGCGAGAAGATCGACAAATGGGGCTGGGTCGCCATCGGTCTGGCGGCGGTCGGCGTGGTCTTCCAGGCCCTGGCCCTGGGCCGTCCGCCGTGGATCTCCATCGCCCTGGCCATCTCGTTCGCCAGCTATGGCGTGATCCGCAAGCGTGTGCCGATCGACGCCCAGGCCGGGCTGCTGGTCGAATGCCTGCTGCTGGCGCCGCTGGGCCTGATCTGGGTTCTGTGGCTGCAGCACAGCGGCGCGGGCGTGGCCTTCGACAGTCCGGTCAATACGCTCTGGGCCCTGGCCAACGGCCCGGCGACCGTCCTGCCGCTGGCCCTGTTCGCCTGGTCGGCGCGTCGCCTGCCGCTGTCGACCATCGGCTTCATCCAATTCCTGGCCCCGACCATCCAGTTCGCCGTCGGCGTCTGGGCGGGCGAACAGCTGACCGGCCTGCGCATCGCCTCCTTCGCCTTCATCTGGACCGGCGCCGGCGTCTTCGCGGCCGCCGCCTTCTTCCGTCAGCGCGCGGCGCGGCAGGCGTTGAAGGACAGCGCTAAACCGGCCTGACCGGTCATTCCTCCCCTTCAGGGGAGGGGGACCATCCAAAGGATGGTGGAGGGGCGCCGGCCACAGCCCCGGTCGTTTCCTGTCCCCCGCGCCGACATTCCGGGATAGCGTCGGCGAATGTCGCGTTCGCCCCATCCCCCGTCCACCGCTTCGCGGTCCCCCTCCCCCGCCGGGGGAGGACTGTCCAAGGCCCGCAAACGCTGGGTGCTGGTCGCGACGGTGCTGGGCTCCAGCCTGACCTTCATCGACGGCTCGGCCCTGGGCGTGGCCCTGCCCGCCATCCAGCGCGATCTCGGCGCCGGCCCCGCCGCGGTGCAGTGGGTATCCAACGCCTATCTGCTGACGCTGGGCGCCCTCGTCCTGATCGGCGGGGCGGCGGGGGATCGTTTCGGGCGCCGGGCGGTGTTCCTGATCGGGGTCGCCGTCTTCGCCGCCGCCTCCATCGCCTGCGGGCTGGCCCCGACGGTCGAACTGCTGATCGCCGGGCGCGCGGTGCAGGGCTTCGGCGCGGCCCTGCTGACGCCCGGGGCCCTGGCCGTCATCGGCTCGGTCTTCCCGCCCGAGGAGCGGGGCAAGGCCTTCGGCGCCTGGGCCGGCGCGGGGGCCCTGTTCGGCATGATCGGGCCCCTGGTCGGCGGCTGGCTGGCCGACGCCGCGGACTGGCGCTTCATCTTCTGGATCAACGTCCCCCTGGCCGCCCTGACGGCGGTGGTCACCCTCAAGGCCGTTCCCGAAAGCCGGGACGCCGACGCCAGGGGGCTGGACTGGCTCGGCGCCCTGCTGGCCATGACCGGACTGGCGGCCCTGACCTGGGCGCTGACGGCCGCGCCCGATCGGGGCTGGACCGATCCGTGGATCGTCGCCGGAGGGGTCGGCGGCGTGGCCCTGCTGGCGGCCTTCCTGTGGGCCGAGGCGCGGGAGAAGCACCCGATGATGCCGCTCGGCCTGTTCCGATCCTCCGTGTTCAGCGGGATCAACCTGCTCACCCTGCTGCTCTATTTCGCCCTGGGCGGCGCCATGTTCTTCCTGCCCTTCCAGCTGATCCGCGTGCACGGCTGGAGCGCCACCCTGGCCGGCGCCGCCATGCTGCCCTTCGCCGTGATCATGAGCCTGTTCTCGGGCGCGGCCGGGCGTCTGGCCGACCGGTTCGGAGCGCGGCTGTCGCTGGGGCTGGGGCCGGCGCTGGCGGGGGTCGGGCTGCTGCTGCTCGCCGTCATGCCCGATGACGCGGGCTATGTCGGGGGTCCGCTGGCCGGGATGACCGTGCTGGCGGTCGGCATGACCCTGGCGGTCGGCCCGCTGACCGCGGCGGTCATGGGCGCCGTGCCCGAGGGCCATACGGGCGTGGCGTCGGGCGTCAACAACGCCGTCGCCCGGGTGGCCGGTCTGCTGGCCGTCGCGGTGCTGGGCGTCATCCTGTCGGCCCTGTTCGCCCACCAGGTCCCCGATCCCGCCCGGGCCCGGGACCTGCTGGGCGCCTTCATGGGCGGCGAAACCAGGGACGACGCCCTGCGCGACGCCTTCCACCGCGGCTACGTCGGCGTGATGCTGACCTGCGCCGGGGCCGCCTTCGCCGCCGGCCTCGTCGGCGCCCTCACGGCGCCGAAAAAGACAGCGTCCTGATCCCGACCCGTCCAGTTCTGACGCACGCGCATGTCAGACTGGCCACGGGTCTTTGACACGTCCCCCCGCCGACCCGTGCGCGTTCGAGTCTTCTGATTTTTGATCCAAAAATTCGGACCCGCTCACAATAGTAGTCGTATCAACCGCCTCAGAGCGCGCCGTACAGCGCCCCGATCAGCCTCTGCGCCCGCGGATCACCGATCAGGTGCGGCGACTGGCGGGTCATCACATAAGCGGCGGCCAGGCCCCTGGCCGGGTCCGCGAAGGCGCAGCTGCCGCCCCAGCCACAATGGCCGACGGCGTCCGGATTGGTGCCGAAGATGTCCAGCCCCGCATTGCGGGTGAACCCGGCGGCCCAGCTCATCTCATAGGGCAGGACCCGGTCCTGACCGTGGATCCGCTCCCGCGTGGCGGCGGCGATGACCTCCGGCGACAGGACCGAACGGCCCTCGAAGGCCCCGCCGTCCGCGAGGATGCCGACGATCCGGGCCAGATCCGGCGCCGTGCCGTGCAGGTTGGCCGACGGAATCTCGATCGCCCGCCACTCCGCCGACCCGCGCCCGCCCGGCGATGAGCCCTTGTCCAGGAAGGCCGCCGTCTTGATCCGGTCGATGGTCCCCAGATCGCTGATCTTCACCGGCTTGCGCATCTGGGCCACGCGGCCGTGCTCGGCCTCCGGCAGGCCGATCCACAGGTCCAGACCGGGGAAGTCCTCGCGCAGGGCCGTCCCCATGCTCCGCCCGTCCACGATCCGGAAGAGCTCGCCCGCCAGATAGCCGATGACGATGGGGCTGTAGCCCGAGGCCGTGCCCGGTTCCCACATCGGCGCCTGGGCGCAGAGCCGGGCCAGGGTCGCCTCGCGGTCGAACCAGATCGCCGGGTCCTCCGGCGTGTCGAAGCCCGGCAGACCCGCCTGATGGCTCATCATCTGGGCGACCGTGATCCGGTCCTTGCCCGCCTGCCCGAAGGCCGGCCAATAGCTGGCCACGGTCGCCTCGTAGTCCAGCAGGCCCCGCTCGACGCAGGTCGCGATCAGCAGGGCCATCACCGCCTTGCCTGTCGAGAAGACGGGGGTCAGGGTCCGGTCGTCAAAGGGTCTGTGCCCCGCCACGTCGGCCGAGCCGCCCCACAGGTCGATCACGGTCTCGCCCCCGATCCGCACGCTGAACCGCGCCCCCTGCTCGTTCAGGCCTTCCGGCGCGTCGGTGAAATTGGCGGCGAAGGCGTCCTTCACGGCGGCGAATTCGGGCGGGCAGACGCCGTGGATCTCGGGGAGGTCGGTCATGGGAGCGGTCTAGCGACCTCGCCCGCGTCCGTCACTCCCGCCGATCCGCCGAGGCCTGCCGCGCCGCCTCGAACTCGGCGCCGGCGTTCCACTGCGGCCACTCCCGGCTGTCGGCCAGATCGCGGCCGACGGCGTAGAGCAGGTTCACGTCCACGGCCGCGGCGTCCATGACCCAGTTGCTGGTCCACTCATCCGACGGCTGATGATAGCGGTTCTGGACATAGTCGCGGCTGGCGGCGTTGTGGCCGGTGAAGCCCGCCGCGGCGAACAGGGCGGGCACGCCCATCTTGGCCAGCGGGAAGTGGTCGGACCGATAGAAGCCGCCCGCCTGGGGCGCCGGATCCGGGATCAGGCGGCGGCCCTGTTCGGTGGCGCGGCGCTCGACCCAGGCGTCGGTCTGGCTCTTGCCCGCGCCGATGACGACGATCTCGGGCGAGACCTCCGTGCCGGGCAGGAAACTGTCCATATTGAGATTGGCGACCGTGGTCTCCAGCGGCCAGACCGGGTTGGCGGCGTAATATTCCGCGCCCAGCAGACCGGCCTCCTCGGCGGTCCAGGCGGCGAAGACCACCGACCGCTGCGGCGGCGACCCTGCCTTGAACATCCGGGCCAGCTCAATCATGGCGGCCACGCCGGTCGCATTGTCCACGGCGCCGTTATAGATGTCGTCGCCGGCCTTGGGCGTGGCGCGGCCATAGGCGTCCCAGTGGGCGCCGTACAGCACCGTCTCCTCCGGATGTTCCGCCCCCGGAATACGGGCCAGAATGTTGCGGCTCTCGATCGTGGCGTGGGTCTGGCCGAAGTCGATGGACAGGGTCACGCCGGGCAGATCGACCGGACGGAAGCGCGGCGAACGGGCGCTTTCGCGCAGTTCGGCATAGTCCAGTCCGGCATCGCGGATCAGCGCCTCGGCCACCTCGCCCTGGATCCAGCCCTGGGCCGGAACACGCTCGGCTTCCCAGTTCTGGCGCACGATATCGAAGTCCGGGGCGGTCGAGGAGTTCTCCAGCACGCTCCAGCCATAGCCGGCGCCGGCGGTGTCATGGATGACCAGAACCCCCGCCGCCCCCTGCCGCGCCGCTTCCTGGAATTTGTAGGTCCAGCGGCCGTAGAAGGTCATGGCGTTGCCGTCGAAACGACCCGAGACCGCATGCCCCTCGGGTGCGCCGAAATCGGGGTCATTGACGATGACCAGGATGACCTTGCCCCGCACATCCACGTCCTTGAAGTCGTCCCAGCCCCGCTCGGGCGCATCGACGCCGTAGCCGGCGAAGATCACGGGGGCGTCGGCGACGGTGATGCGGTCCACGGGGCGGTCGCTGGACACGAGGATCTGCGGGCCGCGCTCAAGGCTGCGGGTCTGGCCATTGACGGTGGCGGTGATGACGGCGGGACCGTCCTGCTGGGTGCGGCTCAGCCTGGCGACCTGCACCCACTGGCCGTCAGGGCCACCGGGCTCCAGCCCCAGCGCCTGGAACTGGCTGACGACATAGTCGACCGTCTTCTGTTCGCCCGGCGTGGCGACGCCCCGCCCCTCGAACTCATCCGAGGCGAGGACCCGGGTGTGTTCGTTCAGCCGGGCCGGATCGGCCTGTTGCGCCTGGGCCGCGCCGGCGAGGCAGAGCAGCGCCGTGGTCGAAACGAGGATCGATTTCAGGCGCATGGCTTCACTCCGGGCGGTCAGGGCTGGGCGTCACCCTGCCCCGCGACGCCCAGCCAGTCCAGCACGCCCTCCGCCGCCACCACGCCCGAGGCGAAGCTGGCCTGCAGCAGATAGCCGCCGGTCGGCGCTTCCCAGTCCAGCATCTCGCCGGCCACGAACACGCCCGGCAGGGCCTTCAGCATCAGGCCGTCCGTGACCTGATCGCGTCTGACGCCGCCCGCGGAGGAAATGGCGCGCTCCAGCCCCTGCACCCCGGTCAGGGTCAGGCGGACGGCCTTGATCCGACGCGCCAGCTTGTCGGCGCCCTCGGGGATCACCCCGGGGATTTCCCGCATCAGGCCGACCGCCGCGGGCGACAGACCGCCCGCCTTGCGCAGCCAGTTGGTGACGCTGTCCTTGCCACGCGGCTTGGTCAGCCGCGCCGCCAGCTGCTCGACGGTCAGGTCCGGACGCAGGTCGACGGCCAGGGTCGCGGTCCCGTCGCGTTCGATGGCGTCGCGCAGGGCGGCGGACAGGGCATAGACCGCGCCGCCTTCAAGGCCGTAGCGGGTCAGCATCAGGTCGCCGCGCACCGTCTGGCCGTCGTGACTCAGGCCGATGGTCTTCAGCGGCTCGCCCGCGAACCGCTCGATCAGGACCTCGCTCCACGCCACGTCGAAGCCGACGTTGGAGGGGCGGAAGGGCGCGACCTCCACTCCCGCCGCGCGCAGCTCGGCCGCCCACAGCCCGTCCGACCCCAGCCGCGGCCAGCTGGCGCCGCCGAGGGCCAGCAGCACGGCGTCGGCCTGTTCGACCGTTTCGCCGTCCGGGCCGCTGAACACCCATCCGCCGTCGCGTCGGCCGGTCCAGCGCGACCGCGTCCGGATCTCGACGCCCAGATCGTTCAGGCGCTTCAGCCAGGCGCGCAGCAGGGGCGAGGCCTTCATCGCACGCGGGAAGACGCGGCCCGACGACCCGGTGAAGGTCGCCTGACCCAGTCCCTCGACCCAGCCGATCAGGCGGGTCGGCGAGAAGCGATCAATCCAGGCCGACACGGACGACGCCGCCTCGCCATAACGACCGAGGAAGCCCTCCGACGGCTCGGAATGGGTGAGGTTCAGCCCGCCCCGTCCCGCCATCAGGAATTTTCGCCCGACCGAGGGCATGGCCTCATGGACGATGACGCGGACGCCACCGCCGGCGAGTCGTTCGGCGGCCATCAAACCCGAGGGGCCGGCGCCGATCACATGGACGGTTTTCATGCCTGGACCTCAAGCGCGGTTCGCGGCCCGACGCAACCTCAGACCGCCGCGGCCTCGCGTTGGCCCGGCGCGTTGGGATCGGGAGCGGTCGCCGTCTTGCGCGTGTCCTGACGGCGCGGCAGACGCCAGACCTGGCCGGGCTCGAACCGTTCGCCCGTCCAGGCCATGGCCGTGACGGTGATCTGGTGGGCGTCCCAGTCGATCTGGTTGAAGCCGGCCGAAACGCCGCGCTCGCGGTGCGACAGGGTTCCGCAGCCGATCGCATAGGAGCAGTGGTCGCCCAGATTGATCGGCAGGGCGAAGGGGACATGGACGTGGCCGGTCGTGATGATGTCGACCCCGGCCTCGGCGAAGATCAGGGCCGCCTCGTCGCCCCGCTTCACATCGCCGGTCATGGGCGTGCCGATCATCTCCACCAGCGGATGGTGGCAGGCGAGCACGCGAAGGGCGCCGACCGGGGCCTGACGCAGGGCCTCCGCCGCCTTGCGCGTCTGATCCAGATCGATGACGCCCTTGGACCAGTTGGGCCGGGCCTGCCAGCCGCGCGCCGTCACCACGCCCCGCACCATCAGATTGGGGCTGAGGAATTGGTGGTCGTGCGCCGGATGACCGGTGGCGCGCTCGAAGGCCTTCCAGGGATGGAACAGTCGGGCGGTGAGGCTCCAGTAGGGCACGTCGTGGTTGCCGACGATGACGAAGCGCGGGTCTGGCATCCGCCGGATCCACTCGCCCGCCGCCGCGAACTCGTCCGGGAAGCCCTGCTGGGTGATGTCGCCGGTGATCAGGATCAGGTCGGCCGGATTGGCGTGGGCGTAGTCGAGCGCCGCGGCGCAGGCCGATCGATGCTCCACCCCGAAATGGATGTCGGAGAACTGAAGAATACGCCCCACTAGACGGCATCCTCCGCCGCCGGCGGGAGGGGCGCCAGCGCCTGGAAGGCCTTGGCGATGAAGCGCACCTTGGCCTCGTGACGCAGCTGGGTCGGCTCGCCATCGATCACCGCCGGGATGCGCGAGCGGGCGCGGATGGCGACCTTCTGCGTAGACCGGGTGGTCACGGCGGGGTCCTGCCGCCAGTCATCCATCACCGCATGCGCGGCCAGCCGGAAGGCTTCCATCGCATCGCTGGGGTTCATGGCGGCGGCTTCCAGCCCGGTGTTCTCTTCCATGGCCTTGGAGATCATCGGGCTGATGAGGACCAGAGCCTCGGCCCGACGCTCGGACCGACCGTCCAGCGAGAAGCGCAGGCGGCCACTGAAGGCGCGCTTCAGGGCGCGTCGCGCATGCATCCACGCCAGCTTGACCTTGCCGGTCCGCATCGCCTCGCGGGCCGGCGCCCACAGGGCCGGTGAGCCGAAGATGGCGGCGCAATAGAAGGCCTGTTTGAACTCGCCGTCCGTCACCTCGCCCCCCGCGACCGGCTGGGGCGCGCCTTCCTCAAGCGCGCGCTTCAGGGCCAGTTTCCAGTCGGCAGTGCCGTACAGGGCGCGGGGCAGCATATTCATGGTGCCGCCCGGCAGGGGCGCGACCAGGGGCCCGTTCGGTCCCGCGCGCGAGGCGATCGTCCCGGCGGTGCCGTCTCCGGCCAGCACGAACAGAACATCCGGGCAGGCGTCGATGGCCTCCTGAATCTGTTCGTCGAACTTGCCGCCCTCCAGCGCCACCACCGTCGCCTCGCAGGCATAGTTCGACAGCAGGGCCTCAGCCTCTCCCGCCGCGCGCGGACCCACGCTGCCCGACAGCGGATTGACCAGCATGATCACCCGGTTCAACGCCACATGGGGTGTCAGCGGATGCGCGTCTGCGGACGTGTCGATGGGCGCGTCGCCGGACACGCCCATCGGATCGGAAACCGTCGCCATTGTATCGCTCATTCCGCCCGAACGCCCCGCAGAGCGGGACGTTCCGACGCGCGGGCGAATATGGTGAAGGTTACTTCTTCAGCTCTTCCGTGGCCGCGGCGGCGCCCGCCTGGGCCGCATCGCCGGCCTTTTCGGCAGCCGAACCGGCGGCGTCGGCGGCTTCGTCAGCAACCTTGGGCGCCTCGCCCTTCACGGTGGACACCAAGGTGGCGATCCAACCGTCCATAATCGCGCCGCCCTCGGCCAGCGACCGCTCCTTGATGCCCAGCACGGCCGTCAGCACCCCGAAGACCGCCAACAGGGTCACCAGCACGCCCACCAGCGGGTTGGCCCCGCGCCGACGCTTGCTGCGCGCCCATACCGGGCTGTGATCATCGTCCGCCATGCGAACCGGTTCAGAAAAACGCATACGAAAACCCCCGTCTACAGCCGAATTTCCGACGAAGCCCTCCGCAACGCCGGTCGCAAACCTTAATACAGGCTTAACCCTGATCATAGGCGGGGGAACCGCCACGCTTATCCAGCGTTCTCACCCCAGGGGCGAACCCGAGGGATGAAGGAACACACCATGAAGAAGGCGATCATCGCGATTGCGGCTGTCGGTATGATGGCATCGGCCTGCGCCAGCGACGGCTACGGCAACGGCTACGGCGGCCCGAATGAAACCGTCCGCCAGGGCGCCATCGGCGCCGGCATCGGCGCTGTCGCCGGCGCCATCATCGGCAACAACGTGGGCGGCGGCAACGCCGGCACCGGCGCTGCCATCGGTGCAGTCGTGGGCGGCGCCGCCGGCGCCATCCGCGGCTCGTCGCAGGACCGCGCCAACCAGCGTCGCTACAGCGACAGCCAGGGCCGGTATTACTATTGCTACGACGGCCGTCAAAACGAGTGCTACTGGGAAAACGGCCAGCGCCGCTACTAGGACGCTCTGGCCTTAGGGCTGAAGTTCCGGGGCGGTTCGTCGAAGGGCGGGCCGCCCCTTTTCATGCGCCGTCCGGGGCTGGGCGGGGGAGACCAGGGGATGGGAATGAAACGACTGATCATTATCGCGACGGCGGCGGCGGCGGTGGCCGGGTGCGGCTGGACGCCGGGCTTCCGCGACCGCAGCGCCCTGGTGGTGGAGCCGTCGCCATGCGCGGCCAAGCGGTTCGAGGTCTATTTCGCGGAGAATGAGGCGCGGCTGACCAGTGCGGCGCTGCAGGCCATCGGCCTGACGGCGACCCAGCTGCAGGGCTGCGACATCCAACGGGTGCAGGTGGTCGGTCTGGCCTCCTCGACCGGCGGCGTGAATTCCAACCTGGACCTGTCGCAACGCCGCGCGACGGCGGTGGCGGAGGCGCTGGTCGCCGCCGGCTGGCCGACCCCGGCGTTCGAGCTGGGCGCGGTCGGAGACGCGGGCGCCACGACGGCGGACGGCACGCGCGAGCCGATGCGACGCCGGACCGAGGTGCTGGTCCACGCCGCGCCCCGACCCTGATCGGGCGGGCTGAGGCGACCTGACGCGAAGGCGGACGGTGACGACGGGGGGTCGGGGCGGCTAAGACGGTCCCACCCCCAATGAGAGACCGCCGCGTGGGCCGCCTGTTTCGTTTTCTGAGCCTGTTCGCCCTGCTTCTGGCGGCGCCCACCGTCGCCATCGCGCAGGCGGGGCCGCAGCGCAGCGAGCGGATCGAGGCCGAACTGGTGTCGATGAGCCGCTGGGCCGCGCCCGGCGGCACCGCCGTGGTGGCGATCCGTCAGGACATCCGGCCCGGCTGGCACACCTATTGGCGCAATCCCGGCGACAGCGGCGGCGCGACGACCCTGAAATGGACCCTGCCGCAGGGCGTGCGCGCGGGCGAGATCGTCTGGCCCCTGCCGGAGCGCCAGCGGCTGCAGGGACTGGTCAACTACGGCTACGAGGACGTGGTCTATCTGCCGGTGCCCCTCGAAATACCGGCGAACGCCCGGCCGGGGACCAGCCTGCCGCTGACGGTCAAGGCGCTGTTTCTGGTGTGCAGCGCCGAGATGTGCGTGCCGGACGACCTGACCCTGACCCTGGACCTGCCCATCCGCGAGGGCGCCGCCCCGCAGGACCCGGCCCATGGCGCCGCCATCACCCGGGTGCTGGAGCAGGCGCCGCGCCCGGCCGGGATCACCGCCCGGGTCTCTCTGGAAAACGGCGTCCTGACCCTGACGGCGACGGGCGGACCGCTGGCGGGCCGCAATCCGGGCCCGAGCTATTTCTTCCCCTATCAGGCCGGGACGGTCGATCACGCCAGCGCCCAGAGCGGGTCGTGGGGGCCGAACGGGATGACGCTGGTGCTGGGCGCGGGCGGCAAGCTGCTGTCCGGCGGCCTGACCGGGCCCGTGACGGGGGTGCTGGCGACCTCGGCCGGGGCCTATGAGATCACCGCCGAGCCCGGACCGGCCCTGCCGGGCGCGATCGGGTCGGGCGAGCTGGATCCGCTGCCCGACGCCGGAGCCGGGGCGGCGCAGGCAGCCCCGCCGCGTTGGGAGGTGTTCGCCCAGGCCATGCTGTTAGCCCTGATCGGCGGGCTGATCCTGAACCTGATGCCCTGCGTCTTCCCCATTCTGGCGATGAAGGCGGCGGCGCTGGCGGCGTCCGCCCATGACGCGAAGCGGTCGCGCCTCGACGGGCTCGCCTTCCTCGGCGGCGTGCTGGTCACCTTCCTGATCCTCGCGAGCGCGTTGCTGGCCCTGCGCGCGGCGGGCGAGGCCGTGGGCTGGGGCTTCCAGCTGCAGTCGCCGCCGGTGACGGCGGGGCTGGCCCTGCTGATGCTGGGCGTGGCGCTGAACCTGTCCGGCGTCTTCCACGTCGGCGCGGGCTTGCAGGGCGCGGGGTCAGGCCCGCTGTCCCGACTGCCCGGCGGCGTCGGCGCCTTCTTCACCGGGGCGCTGGCGGTGATCGTCGCCGCCCCCTGCACGGCGCCCTTCATGGCCTTCGCCCTGGGCGCGGCCCTGCTGATGCCCTGGCCGATGGCGCTGGTGGTCTTCCTGATGCTGGGGCTGGGTCTGGCCCTGCCCTATGTGCTGATCAGCCTTAGCCCGCGCCTGCTGGCCCGCCTGCCGCGTCCCGGCGCCTGGATGGAGCGGCTGAAGACCCTGCTGGCCTTCCCGATGTACGGCGCCGCCCTCTGGCTGGCCTGGGTGTTCAGCCGCCAGACGGGCGCGGAGGCGCTGGGTCTGCTGTTCGTCGCCGGGCTGCTGGCGGCGGCGGGGCTGTGGCTGGTGGGCGTCGGACAGACGGAACGGACGCTGGGCCGGCGCGGGGTGATCCATGGCGTCGCGGGCGTGGTTGTGCTGGTGCTGGCGGGCGGGGCCCTGACGCTGGCGGCGCGCGCCCCGGCGGAGCCCGCGCGGGACGGGACGCGGACCACAGGTCCGGCCGCCTCCGCCTGGTCAGCCCAGGCGGTCGAAACCGCGCGGGCGCAGGGCCGTCCGGTGCTGGTCAACTTCACCGCCGACTGGTGCGTGACCTGCAAGATCAACGAGCGGACTTCCCTGACCGCGCCCGGCGTCAAACGGGCGATGGAGCAGGCGAACGCGGTCTATCTGGTCGGCGACTGGACCAGCCGCGACGACGCCATCACCGCGGAGCTGCAGCGCCGCGGCCGGTCGGGCGTTCCCCTTTACCTGCTGTACCGGCCCGGTGAGGCCGAACCCGAGGTGCTGCCCCAGCTTCTGACCGAGGGCGTGGTCGTGGAGGCCCTGACGCGCTGAGCCCCTCGACGGAGACCGCCATGAGCCGCCCGACCCTGATCGCGATCGTCGCCCTCGCGCTGTCGCTCGGTTCCGGCGCCTGCCGCCCGCCCGCGTCCGACCCCGACGATGCGCCCGCGCCCGTCGCCGCGCCCGTCGCCGCGCCCGGGGCCATGCCCATGCCGGGTCAGGTCGCGCCGGCCTTCACCCTGGTCGACAGCGACGGGACGCCGCGCGCCCTGTCCGACTTCGGAGGCAAGGTGGTGGTGCTGGAGTGGACCAATGAGGACTGCCCCCATGTGCGCAAACACTACGCGGGCGCGATGCAGGCCTTGCAACGCGAGGCGGGCGAGGACGGCGTCATCTGGCTGAGCGTCAATTCGTCCGCGCCGGGGACGCCGGGCCATCTTACGGGCGAGGGCGCGCGCGACTGGGCGGTCCGCACCGGCGCCCATTCGACCCATCTGCTGCTGGATCCGACCGGGCAGGTCGCCCGGGCCTATGGGGCGACGACCACGCCTGAGATGCGGATCATCAATCGCGACGGGCGACTGGTCTATGTCGGCGGCATCGACGATCAGCCGACCACCGATGTGGCGGACCTGCAGGGTGCGACCAATTTCGTCCGCGCCGCGCTGGACGATCTGATGTCGGAACGCCCGACCCGCCGCGACTTCGCGGCGCCCTACGGGTGTCCGGTGAGGTCGGCGGGGACCTAGACCTCCGGCGCGGGCGGGGCGGTGATGACTTCGACGTTGTCGTTCAGCAGGTAGTGAAGTTCGTCCAGGGCCACGCGGCGTTCGGCGGGGGTGGCGGCGGTTTCGACGGCCGCGACCTTCTTGGGAATGTCTTCCGAAATGCCGCGCAGGATGCATTTCAGGTCGCCGTCCGTGCCGCGTTCCTTGAGGACGAGGTGGCCCTGCATATCCAGCGTGGCCAGTTCGACGGTGCGGGCCTTGAAGCCGGTGAAGGCGTCGCCGGTCAGGAAGCCCGCCTGTTCGACTGCGCCGCCGTCGATCCAGGCCTGGACCATGCCGCGCAGATCGCCGGACCGGGCGACGATGTCCGCGAACAGCGGCTCGCTCGCCACCGAGATCGGGGCGCCGGCGACGGCATGCGGCTGCTCCGCCGCCAGGGCGACATTCGGGTCCGCAAGCATCAGGGACACGGCCAGGGCGATACCGCAGGACATGGCAAACCTCATTATGTTTGGCCGAATCATGGATTCGACGTTGAACCGGCTTACGCCCGACCCGTAAACGAGGGTTTACCCCTCCCGATGCCGAGCTGACAGATGACCGCCCGCAATCAAGCCCTCGACCTGCTCCGCGCCGTGGCGCGCAAGGATGCCGGGGCGCGCATCGTGCACCATTTCGCCACCGATCCGGGCCGGATGGACCGGATGAGCGTGGACGCGGCGGGCCTGTATCTGGACCTGTCGAAACAGTCGTGGAGCGCCGAGGGGTTCGAGGCCGCGCTGGACGTGGCCCGGGCCTGTGACGTCGAGGGCCGCCGCAACGCCCTGTTCGGCGGCGAGGCGGTCAACAACACCGAGGGCCGGGCGGTCCTGCACCCCGCCCTGCGCGCCGCCGAAGGCGCGGATTATCACGCCCTGGGCGAGGCGGTGTCGAAGGAAGTCGACGAGACCCGCGACGCCATGTGCGAATTCGCCGCCGACATCCGCTCGGGCGCCGAGACGGGCGGCACCAAACAGCCGTTCACGGCCATCGTCCATATCGGCATCGGCGGGTCGGACCTGGGCCCGCGCCTGCTGTGGGACGCGCTGAAGCCGCTGGATCCGACCATCGACCTGCGCTTCGTCGCCAACATCGATCCGCGCGACATGGCCGAGGCCTTGGCCGGGCTGGAGCCCGAAACGACGCTGGTCGTGGTGGTGTCCAAGACCTTCACCACCCAGGAGACGCTGGCCAATGCCGAACTGGCCAAGGCCTGGCTGGCCGAAAGCCTGTCGCCGCGCCGGATGGTGCGCCATCTGATCGGCGTCACCGCCGCGCCCGAGAAGGCGAAGGACTGGGGCTGCGGCCGCACCTTCGGCTTCCGCGACTGGGTCGGGGGCCGCTACTCGCTGTGGTCGGCGGTGTCGCTGTCGGTCGCCGTGGCCCTGGGCTGGGATGTGTTCGAGCGGGTTCTGGCCGGCGCGCGCGCCATGGACGAGCATTTCGCCGAGGCCGATCTGGAGAAGAACGCGCCCGTCCTGCTGGCGCTGGCCCAGGTGTTCAACGTCGAGGGTCTGGACCGCCACGCCCGCACCGTCGCCCCCTATGCGCACGGCCTGCGCCGCCTGCCCGCCTTCCTGCAGCAGCTGGAGATGGAGTCGAACGGCAAGCGGGTGAAGCGGGACGGGACCCCGGTCGACACCGCCACCGGCCCGATCGTCTTCGGCGAGCCCGGCACCAATGGCCAGCACGCCTTCTTCCAGCAGATCCATCAGGGTCCGCAGGTGGTGCCGGCCGAGTTCGTGGTCGTGGCCCATACGTCCAAGGCCGCCATCGACGACCGCGAGGGCGACGCGCCGCTGTGGTCCAACGCCCTGGCCCAGGCCCAGGCCCTGATGGTCGGAAAGACCGAGAAACAGGCCCACGCAGAACTGATCGCGGCGGGCGCGGACGCGGCCGAGGCCGACCGTCTGGCGCCGCACAAGACCTTCCCCGGCGACCGGCCGTCCTCGACCCTGCTGCTGGACGCCCTGACGCCGGAAAGCGTCGGCGCCCTGCTGGCGCTGTATGAGCACAAGACCTTCGTCGAGGGCGTCATCTGGGACATCAACAGCTTCGACCAGTGGGGCGTCGAACTGGGCAAGGTGCTGGCCAAGGCGATCCTGAAGGACGTCGAGGCGGGCGAGCCGTCCGCCGGACTGGACCCGTCGACGGCGGAGCTGATGAAGCGGTTGATGGTGTGAGGGCCTGGCCCGAAGCGGACCTCGTGAGTGTTCGCCATGGGGTGGAAAGCGGACGTCGAAAACGATTGGATTGGAGCCGCGCCGCGGCAGTCATTCAACAGCAGATTGTTCCCAAGTCCCTCGGCTGATATCGCAGCGGCATCACTTGGGGGACACCATGCGTCGCGTTGCCATTGCCCTGCTAACCGCTCTTTCTCTGGCTGCGTGTCAGCAACAAGCCGAATACGCCCCTTGGACTGTCGAGGCCAAGCGTGACGAAATTCGCGACAGCTATTTCGTGGATGCCGCGATTTTCTCAAACGAAGGTTGGGAACCCCAGCGGCCCTACGCGACCATTCGGTATACCGCAGGGCCTGATGGTGTCGGTGTTCGCTACTCTCGCAGTGGGCAGAACGACTGCAATCCGGCCAACCCTGTCATCTACCGGTTCGACCAGGATACGCCTTCAACCTTTTCATGTGTGCCGGCCTACGACCGGTTTCTCGCCGAGACGCCCCCTGCGTTCGCGGCACGGCTGCTGACCGCCAAGCGGCTAGTTATCGAGGAGCCTAAACCGCTGCTCGGATCGGCGCCCGTGCAGATGACTTTCGATGTTGAGGGTTTCGGCGATGAAATCCGCAAATACCCGGTGAAATAGTTTTCAACGGCTTGTCCCACCAGGTTGGGGTATTTCGCAGCCCTTTCGCGACGGGCCTTGGTCGTCCTTCCTTTCGGCTCTTACGAAAGGCCCAACCAGGTGACCGCGAAGGGTCCAAGCGGCATGCCGGTCAGGCCGGATCGGGGACACTGGCCCGGATCCGGCAAGCAAGCACCGCCGATGCCGGCTAGGACGAAAGTCCGCCCCGCGACCTTGCCGAAAAGAAAAAGGCGGCCCCCGTTTCCGGAGGCCGCCTTCCTCGCCCACATCCAACCAGACTCACGCGGTCGGATGAAAGGTGTCCCTGCGACTACCAGCGACGGTCGTAGCGGTAGTCGCGACGCTGGTCGCGGCGTTCATAGCGGTCGTAGCGGCGCTCTTCGCGACGGTTATAGCCGTTGTTGCCGTTGATGCCGTGCTCACGTTCCCAATGACCCTGGTTCCGATAGCACTGGCCGCCGCGGTAGTATTCGCAGCCGTCGCCACGGTTGCTGGCGGCCGCGCCGACCGCGGCGCCGGCCAGGGCGCCGCCGGCGATATAGGTGCCGTCGCCGTTGCCGATCAGGGCGCCGGCCAGGCCGCCGACGACGGCGCCGACGATGGCGTCACGGCCGGTGTTGTTATTGTCCCGGTCGCGGTAGCGGCTCTGGGCCTCGGCCGGAGCGGCGGCCATCAGGGTCAGGGCGCCGACCAGGGCCGGCGAGGCGAAAGCAATCTTCGAAAGCGTCTTCATGGTCGGGTCCTTTCAAGCGGGGCCGGCGATCTCGGCGCCGGGTGTGACGCCTTTATGAGGGGGCGAGCCTGAACGGGCCGGGAGGGGGGCGTTCAGATACGGTTCACCTTGCATACAACGGCGTAATGCGGACTGATGCCGGAACCCCTGTGGACAGGGGACGGGGGACGACGTGCGCAGGCTGTTGGGGATCGCTGTGACGGGAGCCGCGCTGGCGCTGACGGCGACGCCTGTCCTCGCCCAGACCGCGCCGCCGCAGGAACCGCCGCCGCGCCCGGCCCAGCCCGCGCCGCCTCCACCACCCCCGCCCCCGCCTCCGCCTCCGCCTCCGCCGGCGGATGTGCGCCTTTCCGCGCCGACCGAAATCGATCCGGTGCGGGCCATTCTGGAGCGGGAGGCCGACCCGCAGGCCGCCGCCGACGCCCTGATCGCCCTGGGGATCGAACGCTATGGCGCGGACGACGCCGCAGGGGCGGCCGCGGCGCTGAAGGCGGCGGTCGAGGTGGTCGAGACGCGGCTGGGGCCGGACGCGAAGGCGATGTCCCATCCGCTGGCGGTGCAGGCGCGGCTGAAGCTGGAAGGCGGGGACTATGCCGGGGCGCTGGCCGATCTGGAGCGGGCGCTGGCCCTGCTGGACGAGGCGACGTCGGACCCGCTGGAGCGGGCGACCCTGATGTACGACCGCGCCCGCGCCTTTGACGCCATGGGCCGGAACGAAGAGGCCGAAGCCTCGGCCCGCGCCAGCCTGGCCTTGCGCCGCGCCGGGCTGGGGGAGGTGCATGAGAAGACCGCCGACAGCCTGAACCTGGTCGCCAACACCCTGACGGCGCAGGGGCGGCACGCCGAGGCCGACCCGATCTACCGCCAGGTGCTGGGCATGTATGAGGTGCTGTACGGGCCCGACGACTTCCATGTCGCCATCGTGCTGTCCAACCTCGGCAACTCCCTGCGCCGGACCGGGCGGGCGCATCAGGCCGAGCCGCTGTACCTGCGCGCCGTGACCATCGCCGAAAGCGCGAACGACCCGGTGTTGCTGGCCCAGTGCCTGACCAACCACGGCTGGTTCCTGCACGAGGCCGGGGACGGCGTGCGGGCCGAGCCGCCCCTGCGTCGCGCTCTGGCGCTGGCCCTCGAGATCGTGGGGCCGGACCATCCCTTCACCGGCAACGCCCGCACCAACCTGGGCTACGCCCTGGCCGATCAGGGCCGCTGGACCGAGGCCGAGGCGCCGTTCCGCGAGGGGCTGGCGGTCTATGAGGCCGGGGTGGGCGCGGACAGTCCCGACCTGCTGGACGCCCTGGCGGGCTATGCCGGCGTGCTGGACCGACTGGGCCGGGCGCCGGAGGCGGAGGCGCTGTACCAGCGGGCGAGGAGCGTCGCCGCCGCCCGCCTGCCCCCCGCCCACGCCACGGCCCTGTCGGGGACCGAGCAGTATGCGGGCTTCCTGATCAACCGGGCGCGGTCGGACGAGGCGCTGGTGCTGGTGCGCGGGGGCCTCGGCGACCTGCTGGGCCAGCAGGCCCGCGGCCGCGACTGGCGCACCCGCGTGCGCGGCGCCCGCCCCCTGTTCGCCCGACAGGTCGAAGCCGCCTGGACCCTGGCCGCCGCCACGGATTGAGACGCGTCAAAAGCGCCGCGCCGCTTGACGTTCACCGGCCGCCGCCCTACCTCCCGCTCGCGTTGGCACTCTCGGCCTACGGCTGCCAAAATGGCGGTCGTTCGGGGACCGACAGACTTTTCTCAAGGGAGACACTACCGATGGCGTTCCGTCCGCTCGGCGACCGCGTGCTCGTGAAGCGCGTTGAAGAAGAATCCAAGACCAAAGGCGGGATCATCATCCCCGACACCGCCAAGGAAAAGCCGCAGGAAGGCGAAGTCGTCTCCGTCGGCCCCGGCGCCCGTGACGACAAGGGCGTGGTCCAGGCTCTGGAACTGAAGGCCGGCGACCGCATCCTGTTCGGCAAATGGTCGGGCACCGAGATCAAGATCGACGGCGACGAGCTGATCATCATGAAGGAATCGGACGTCCTGGGCGTGCTGTCCTAAGCACCCGGCGTTCGACGACTTCCTAAACGAAATCAACAGACAGGAGCTGCCTCAATGGCTGCCAAGATCGTACAATTCAACACCGACGCGCGCGACAAGATGCTGCGCGGCGTCAACATCCTCGCCAATGCCGTCAAGGTGACGCTGGGGCCCAAGGGCCGCAATGTGGTGATCCAGAAGTCCTTCGGCGCCCCGCGCTCGACCAAGGACGGCGTTTCGGTCGCCAAAGAGATCGAGCTGGAAGACGCCTTCGAGAACATGGGCGCCCAGATGATCCGCGAAGTCGCTTCGAAGACGAACGACAAGGCGGGTGACGGCACCACCACCGCGACCGTCCTGGCCCAGGCCATCGTGCAGGAAGGCCTCAAGGCCGTCGCCGCCGGCATGAACCCGATGGACCTGAAGCGCGGCATCGACAAGGCGGTCACCGCCGTCCTCGCCGACATCAAGGCCAGCTCCAAGAAGGTCACCTCCAACGACGAGATCGCCCAGGTCGGCACCATCTCGGCCAACGGCGACGCCGAAGTCGGCGCCCTGATCGCCCAGGCCATGGCCAAGGTCGGCAACGACGGCGTCATCACCGTTGAAGAGGCCAAGACCGCCGAAACCACCGTCGACATCGTCGAGGGCATGCAGTTCGACCGCGGCTACCTGAGCCCCTACTTCATCACCAACGCCGACAAGATGGAGGTTCAACTCGAGGAGCCGCTCATCCTGCTGCACGAGAAGAAGCTGACCAGCCTGCAAACCATGCTGCCGATCCTGGAAGCCGTGGTGCAGTCGGGTCGTCCGCTCCTGATCATCGCCGAGGACATCGAGGGCGAGGCCCTGGCCACCCTGGTGGTCAACAAACTGCGCGGCGGCCTGCGCGTCGCCGCCGTCAAGGCGCCGGGCTTCGGCGATCGCCGCAAGGCCATGCTGGAGGACATCGCCGTCCTGACCGGCGGCCAGGTGATCTCGGAAGACCTCGGCATCAAGCTGGAAAGCGTCACCCTCGACATGCTGGGCCGCGCCAAGAAGGTCACCATCACCAAGGACGACACCACCGTCGTTGAAGGCGTCGGCGAGAAGGACGCGATCGAGGCCCGCATCAGCCAGATCAAGGCCCAGATCGAAGCCACGACCTCGGACTACGACAAGGAGAAGCTGCAGGAACGTCTGGCCAAGCTGGCCGGCGGCGTCGCCGTCCTGCGCGTCGGCGGCTCGACCGAGGTCGAGGTCAAGGAGAAGAAGGACCGCGTCGACGACGCCCTGAACGCCACCCGCGCCGCGGCTGACGAAGGCATCGTCCCGGGCGGCGGCATCGCCCTGCTGAAGTCGTCCAGGATCCTGGCCGACCTCAAGGGTGACAACGCCGACCAGAACGCCGGCATCGCCATCATCCGCCGCGCCCTGCAGGCCCCGATCCGTCAGATCTCGGAGAACGCGGGCGTCGAGGGTTCGATCGTCGTCGGCAAGGTGCTGGAAAACAACGACCCGTCGTTCGGCTTCAACGCCCAGACGGAAGAGTACGGCGACCTGGTCAAGATGGGCGTCATCGACCCCGCCAAGGTGGTCCGCACCGCCCTGCAGGACGCCGCCTCCGTGGCCGGCATCCTGATCACGACCGAAGCCGCCGTGGCCGACGCCCCCAAGAAGGGCGGCGCCGGCGCCCCCGACATGGGCGGCGGCATGGGCGGCATGGGCGGGATGGACTTCTAAGGTCCGCGAAGCTCCGCCGTTACAGGCTGAGAACGAAGAGGGCGCTCCGGGAGACCGGGGCGCCCTTTTTGGTTTCTGAAAAGCCAACGCTTCATTCGACATTGCGTCGTTCCTCGACTCCCGCACGCGTTGTGGTTAAGTTGGATCAAAAGGAGAACGAATCGTATGGCGCAGGTGAATTCGGTAAACCTCGGTCACGGCGAAGTACGCTTTTTCAAGGAAGTAGAGGCAACGCCGACCACTACACATCGTGACGGTAATGTGACGGTGGAGAACGTTGGCCGGCCCGGGAGCGCCGCTTACTTCGAAGTCAGCTACATGCTTTTTTGTAGCATTGGTGATGGTGACCGCAGCTATCAGAATGTCATCAACTGCAAGGTTCGTATTGACGAACAAGATGGGATGAAGCCGTACCTCGAGATCGAAGACGCGGCTGCACGCTTGGTCGCTCCGATGCTTCGGGGCATCGCCGACTCAGTCGATGCCCAAGTTACGGCTGGCGATACCGTGGAGGCCGACGGCAGCGCGATCGAGGGCAATGATACAGGCGTTGAGAACCAACGCTAAGAGAATGGATGGCCGTTTCCAATCTGATACAGCTAACCCGCTAGCGCATTGTCGCGCTTGAGGTTATTTTTGGGAAGATGTCGTGAACAGTATTCCGGCTGCTCAGAACTCCGATGAAGCCATGCGCTTTATGCGCGCACGTCAGGAGATTTGGGCACAGGCCAGCGACCTTCTGAAGCTCCAGATAGTTCTTACGGTAGGGGTCCCCATCACAGGTGCCGTGATTGGCCTATTTGTGGAGACGGCCAGGCCATATGTGGCTGCCCTAGCCCTGACGATCACGATAATCGATACGGTCGTTGTTGATCGAATCCAACGGTCGCGCCTGAAAATGGCGGCAAAGATCGCGGAACAGTTCGACTGCAAAGTTCTAGAAATCGAAGCCAACGCATTTTTGGCGGGACGTCCGGTGGACCCGGAGGTCGTCTCAGCCGCATCTGATGCTTGGCTGCGGCGCAACGGCACAGATGTGAAGCAGAGGAACTGGTACCCCGTCATCGTGGGCGGTACTCCACTACACTTGGCGCGCGTCATTTGTCAGCGAACGAACCTCTGGTACGACGCCGCGCTTCGACGACGATATGGCGCGGTCCTCCTAATCATCGCCGCGACGCTAACCTTTGCATTCCTCACGATTGCGATGTTCGCTGGCTGGACAATCCAAAGCCTCGTCTTGAATTTCCTTGCCCCTGCAGCGCCGGTGTTAACTTGGTCGCTGCGGGAGTTCTTTCGCCAGAAAGACACGGCTGATGCGCAAGACCTGCTCAAGGGGCAGGCGGACGCGCTATGGGCCGAAACGCGAGATGGCCTCTGTGATCCAGGGAGCTGCACCGCCCGCTCGCGCGCGTTCCAAGACGCCATCTTCAGCCGACGATCTTCAAGTCCGTTGATTCTTCCTGGGATCTACGAACGGCTGCGCCCCAGTCTTGAAAAGCAGATGAACCAAGGTGCCGAGGAGATGTTGCGAGAAGCTGGTTACATAGCCTAACCCGTCTATTCGATCGTGACGTAGAATGGCTCGCTTACTGCTACCAAGCTGTTGTCCAGCCTTCGCAAAACAAATGCCTCCGCAAGGTGAACGCCTCGCCACTCCAACATCTCGGAATAAGCTTCACCGGGCTTCTCCGGATAGAAGCCGCCGCGAGGATCTGGAACTTCGCCGGTGTTGGTGATCCGCCACTGAACGAGGAAGTTGTGCCCGAGGGCCCTTCCATCTGCCCATTTTGCTTCAAACCAGATTTTTTGGTTTGGACGGAGAGGCTCGGCTGAGAGCACCCTTCGTGAGTTCATGTGAGTTTCAGGTCCGCCCGTTGTGGCTGATACGACTACTTCCAATTCTGGATCTCGGCGATCTGCCCAAGTTGGGGCTTGCATGTGTCGAACATGCCAGAAATTTTTCGGGATCGCGCTTCGACCAAACAGCTTCACAGCATCAACAATGTCTCGGAATATTCCGGTGATCGGAGCATCCAAGCTAGCGAGAGCGTATCTGCCCTCCGCCTGCATCGCCTTTTGAACGACGATGCTAGGCGCGAACTCATCGCCGAACAGCCGGCGCCAAGCGGTGATGCTCGCATCGCGATCATCCGCCGCTACGGCTTCATCGACCCATTGCCGATAGCGATTGATAGAGGCCCGAAAATTCTCGTACTGCGCGTCGGTCCACGCTTCGGCGAAGTCCTCCTCGCAATCGGACTCTGCGAGGAACGGATTGCAAACCTTCGGCTTGCTTTCGTTTTCCTGAAGCCAGTCATCAAGCCGACCCATTATCGTTTGGAGCGACGTCGGCACGTCAGTAAAATCGCCCCCGTCCTTATCAGATTCCTCGATCTGGTTTGCCACTAGGGTCGTCAAGAGAACGGAAGGGCAAACAAATCGACCCTTTATATCTCTCAGATATTTTAGTAGCCGAGTTACCTTACGAAATGAATTAGATCCAGAGAGTTGATTTTTCTCGACGAGCCATCTCGTGTA
Source organism: Brevundimonas sp. AVps31 (assembly GCF_058681355.1). Taxonomy (NCBI): domain Bacteria; kingdom Pseudomonadati; phylum Pseudomonadota; class Alphaproteobacteria; order Caulobacterales; family Caulobacteraceae; genus Brevundimonas; species Brevundimonas sp. AVps31. Next base: position 1,100,598 of record NZ_CM178736.1, read on the forward strand.
CTTATTAGGCTCAGATCTTTGGTATGAATTCAATTTGCGATTGCAAACCTCTAGTTCGCCCTCAGCCACACGACCGACCACAAGAGGTGCTACATCAATTTTGGCATCGTTTGCATAAGTTATTGTTACACAATAATCCCATTTCTTGTATTTTTCTTTGTAGGACTCACTTTCTTTGAAAGCTGTGGCGAGGTTGTTTATATAGTCTTTGGCCTCCCAGCCCTCCACAGGCTCTACGGACACCAACAGATCGGCGTCGAACTCGCCTTGGTCCACCGGTTTTATTATCGTCTTGTGAGCCCAAGATCCTTGGACGTCGACGTCCAAGACGACAGCACCCCAATCTGCTTGCCGGACAAATTTCCGAATGGCCGCTGCACGATCTTCCAGGGTTTGAATGCGGGTTGCGTTCAAATCCACCGTGTCCTTCAAGAAGGCATCAAAGTGGGCAACAAGTTTCATATGCAAGGCCTCTTAAGTGGAACGAGCCTGAGCATGTCGTAGGCACGGATCGCGCAGGTTACCTTCAGTCGACATGGTTACTCAGCGTAGCCGTTGCAACCGTGCCGGGCTTCGCTCGTACAACCGACCACTCCGTTCAGCCGTGGAAAGGCAGTCTTCGCCGTCCCACCCTCCCCAGAACCGTCCGCCGTATGAACCGCAACGAGCCGGTGCACCCCGCGCCGTCGCCATCTGTCAGGCTGAAATGTTGGCAGTTCGCGGTCACTCAGACGACTGCGGCGCTGCAAGTTGCTGACCGCAGTAGCTTCCAGGCGCTGTTGCGGGTGCCACCCGCCCCGGCGCGGCTCAAGAACGCGGCGCGCCGCTCGCGCGGCAGGCCGGGACGGCCTGTCCTTGATCCGCGCCGGGTCGGGCGACCGGGGCTGGGCGTGTCGGGCGCGCGGGGCGCGCCGACGAAGGATCAGGTCCGTGGGGCGGCGGGCGCCCCTCCACCACGCTTCGCGCGGTCCCCCTCCCCCGTCGGGGGAGGAACGGGAACACCGGGGCGGGTCCGGTCATTTTGAGGTTGAACAGACGGAGCCTGATGATGACCGATCCCGACACCCCTCTGGACGACGACCTGGAAGAGCTGCGCGAGGACGCCGAGGCGCTGGAGCGGCCGGGGCGGGCGATTCCGCTGCCGAAGGATGACGATGAGGACGACGGGGTCGGACCGGTGAGCGGGATCGTGCCCTGACGGGGAGGCGCCTGGGGTGAAGAGCCCCTCCACCCGCCTTCGCCGCTGCGCGGCTTCGGCCGGTCCCCCTCCCCATCGGTGATGGGGAGGAGACGGGGGTGCGCGGCGATGCGGGCAGACCCCTCCACCCCCGGCTGCGCCGGCGGTCCCCCTCCCCGCGCCGCGGAGAGGAGTGAGGGGCGGGCTGACCCGCGGACGCCGCCGAACACGGGTTCCCGGCGTTAACTTCGGGCGTTGTCCATAAGCCACGAAAGCTTCTTGAAGAATCAAGGCTCTGGACGACCACGACCTAACCGACTTAGCTGGCGCCGGGGGAGGGTTGCGGAATGCCGGAACGGCTGACCAAGCGGCAGGAGGAATGCCTGCGTCTGTCCGCCACGATGACGGACAAGGAGATCGCGCGCGCGCTCGGCATCTCCGAGAACACGGTCGACAAGCATTTCCGCGAGATCCTGAGGAAGTTCGGGGTCAACACCCGCAAGGCGGCGCTGAGGGCCCTGGCGTCTGACGCGTCATACGCGACGGACGCCATACCGCCGGGCCCGGTTTCGACGCCAGATCAGGGCGTCGACGCGGGCCGGTTCGCCGGTTCCCTCGCCTCCACCACTCCGGCCGCCGGGGGGCTCTACGGCCTCTACGCCAGGCTGGGACGGTGGCGCACGCCGGGCTCTGCCGGGGTGCGCACCCTGGCCGTCTTCGGATGGGCCATGGCGGGGCTGATCCTGCTGACGGTCCTGACGGGGCTGGTCGGTCTGGTGTTCGGGGGAACGGATCCTTTCGCGCCGACAGGTGGCAACCCCTGATCCCGAAGGACCCAATGAACATCGCCCGTAAACCTGACGAGTTCGCCAGCGCCGTCGCGCTCGACCTGCGCGAAACCGAACACATGCTGGACGCCGCCGGCGCGCGCCTGGCCGACATGATCTCGCACGGCCTGTCGGGCCGGATGAGCGCGGGCCTGGCCGCCGGCGCCGGGCACCGCGCCTTCAGCGCCGCGGCCCGGGCCCTGCTCACCCTGACCGAGGCGCGCGGCGAACTGGTCGAGGCGCACAACCACGCGCTTCGCGACGCCCGCCGGATCGGGCTGAACCACACGATGCTGATCCCGGGCGAGACCAAGCCCGACGACGGCACCCGGGACGGGCCCGTGCCCAAGCCCACCGGTCGTCTGGTCACGGTCTGAGGGCCGGGTCCGGGTGGTCACGATCGCGATCATCAGCGTCACGCTGGCCGGCGTCCTGGCCCTGTTCCGCTTCGGCGGCTGGGAAGAGCGCGCGGTCGGGGTAATGGTGCTGGCCCTGCTGATCCTCGTGCGCGTCGTGGAGCCGATCCAGATCGGGTCCTGGCGCGCGGGGGTGGCGGGACTGGAGATCGCCTTCCTGCTCGCCATCCTGGCCCTGACCTATACGCGGGACCGGTGGTGGCTGACGGCGCTCGCCGGCTTCCAGCTGATCTCGGTGCTGACCCACCTCGTGCCCCTGCTGGCCTCGGGCCGGCATTTCGTCTGGACCGCCGTCACCATCCGGCTGGAGGTCTGGCTGCTCATCTGTATCACCTTCTTCGTCGGCGCCTGGGAAGCCTGGGCCGCCCGACGCTTCGCCCGGGAGGGCGGATCCCATGCCCAAGACAAACATCGATCACGCTTGGTCGATCTGGACGCAACCCAGCGCCCCTGACGACTGCGACGACACCCTGCGCGCCCGCGCCGAGGCCCAGATCCTGGACCAGAAGCCCGAGACGCCGAAACAGGCGGCCATGATGCTGGAGGTGTTGCAGGACAACCTGCGCGCCGGCAGCCGGACCGACGACCGGGACCTGCGCGCCCTGGCCCGGCTGACCGCCTTCATGCAGTCGCTGGACCGGGCCGGCCCGGCCGTCAACTGAGCCCTAGCGGCCGAGGTCGGCGGGCAGGATCTGGCTGGACAACAGGGTCTCCATGCCCTGCCAGTGATCCGGCCCCTGCCGCTCGACCCAGGCCTGGACCACATCGCGGCCGAGGCCGTAGTTGATGATGTAGCTGCGGTAGGTGTCGATGAAGCGCAGGCGCTGGGTCGCCTTGGCGCGGTCGGCGAGGCTGTAGGTCATCAGCCGCTCGATGGTCGCGTCCCGGCCCACGCGGCCCGACAGCCAGTCGTCGGCGATGGTGTATTCGGCCCGCGCCAGCTGTCGCGTCAGGGCCATCAGCTCGGCCTTCTTCCCGGCCGTCGCGGGGTCGAGCCCGGCCAGGGGGAAGATCACCTCACGCTCGAACCGGGTCGCCTCCTCGCCGGGGAAGGCCAGGTCGATGCCGTAGTTGGCGCTGCCCTCGGCGACGAAGGACATGGGGCTGAACAGGGGATAGACGCTCATCTCGACCCAGCCGCGGTCGCGCACGAAGGTCTGTTCCAGCAGGGCGTTGTAGACGTGGTGGCCGGGGTAGCCCTCGTGGCAGCCCAGGTCGATGGCCCGTTCGGTATAGATGGGGAAGTCGGCGTTGATCTCGATCTTCGACTGGGCCCCGCCCTGGTAATAATTATAGCCCGACCACGGCTTGTCGCCGACGAAGGCGAGGGTGAAGTTCTCGCCTGCCGGCAGGCGGATGTGGCGGGCGGTGCGGGCCCGGCATTCGGCGATGGCGGCGTCCATCACGACCTGCAGCCGGTCCTTGGGAATGATGTAGTGCGCCTTGAACGCCGTCACCCGGTCGGTCAGGGACCCCTCGCCGGGCAGCAGGGCGTCGATACGGGCCAGCACGGGATCATAGTCGGACAGGGGCTTGAGCTCGGGCCGGACGCCGAACAGGGCGAAGGCCTCGTCGGCGAAGCTCATCTTTTCGCCCGACAGCATGCGCAGCCGGGCCGAGGCCGCCGAGACATGGGCCAGCAGATAGGCCTTGCGCTGGACCGTCATGCGGTCGGCGCGCGCGGTCGGGATGGCGTTCAGCCGCTCGGTCAGGGTCGCGGCGCCCTGGATCAGCTGCGGCACGGTGCGCGGGTCGGCCTTGGCCGCCGCCTGCCACTCGGCCGGACCATAGTAGGCGTCGACATAGCCGGGCTCGCGCTCGCCGATCTCCAGCGTCAGGGCGACATAGTCGCGCGCGACGGCGTCGAGGCTGTCGCCGCCGGGACCGGACGGGGCGACGGGGGTAGAGGCGCAGGCGCCGAGCAGGCACAGGGCGGCGAGAAGCAGGGCGCGCATCGAAATCTCCATCGGCGAAGCGGCCGCAGGCTAGGCCCGGACGCGCCCCCGGCCAAGCGTCGTCATGCTTTCGGGATTGAGGGCGGGGCGCTCCTGCTGTAGAGGCCTTGCCTCCGGCGTTTTCGCCGTCAGCCGCACCCGTAGCTCAGCTGGATAGAGTACTGCCCTCCGAAGGCAGGGGTCACAGGTTCGAATCCTGTCGGGTGCGCCATTTCCTGTCTTTGCGAATTGGGCCGGAGCGGATGCTGCGGATGGCAGGGCACGCCAAGGGCAGACATCAAACTCCGCCCGAAAAGCAGACTTTCATGCGCTCCGGTGGCGCAGGGCATCCACCACGATCTGAAACGCGGCCACATTCTGCCGCCGGCTCGGAAAGTAGAGGAAATACCCGTCAAACATCGGGGACCAATCGTCGAGGATCACCTCCAGCTCCCCTGAGGCGATGCGGGACGCAACGATGTCTTCCGGCACGTAGGCGATCCCCAGACCGCTGATCGCCGCGTCGATCATGGCGTAGGAGTTGTTGAAGGTGACTTGGCCGTCGACGCGGACGCGCAGGGCCTGACCGTCCTTTTCGAACTCCCAGGCATAGAGGCTGCCCGCCGACTCGTGGCGCATGTTGATGCACGCGTGGGCGACCAGGTCTTTTGGATGCTGGGGCCTGTCGCGTTCGGCCAGATAGCCGGGTGAGGCGACGGCGACGAGACGCCAGTCCGGCCCGATACGCACGGCGATCATGTCCTTCTCGACGCTCTCGCCCAACCGGACGCCGGCATCAAACCGCTCCTCGACGATGTTGCGGAAGGTGCTGTCGAGGATCAGCTCGACCTTGATGTCGGGATAGGCGGCCAGCACAGGTTTGAGCTTGGGCCAGACGACGCTGTCGAGAGCGTGGTCCGACAGGGTCAGCCGGATCGAGCCCGCTGGCCGGTCCCGCACACTGGTCAGGCTCTCGATCTCCTGTTCGATCTCGGCCAGGCGCGGCGTGATCGTCTGGAGCAGACGTTCGCCGGCCGCCGTGGGCGCCACGCTGCGGGTCGTGCGGGTTAGCAGCCGGATGCCCAGACGCGCCTCAAGCTGACGGATGGCATGGCTGAGGGTGGACTGGGCCACGCCGATCCGCGCTGCGGCCTTGGTGAAGCTGCGCTCCTCGGCGACGATCTGGAACCAGGTCAGCTGGTTCAGGTCCGGTTGGGCCACGGACGGCCTCCTCGATTAATCGTCTGCATCGATTAGTTCATGCCGATCTCCATGTCTAATCGCTTTGAACGCCAGAGCCTAGTTTGTCCCTCGACGAAAGAGGGAGACGACCATGCTGGCGGACATCGCACCGACATCCGAAGCCGCGACACCGGTCGCCGCATGGGGCGCGGTCCTGTCGATGGCGCTTTGCGTGGCTTTGCTGATCGCTTCGGAGTTCATGCCGGTCAGCCTGCTGACGCCTATGGCCGATGGCCTCGACGCCTCCGTCGGGCAAACCGGTCAGGCCGTCTCGATCAGCGGCCTGTTTGCGGTCATCGCTAGTCTGGGGGTGAGCACTGTCGCCGGACGACTGAACCGCAAATGGGTTCTCGTCGGCCTGACGGGCCTGATGGGCGCCTCGCTGGTGCTCGTCGCCGCCGCGCCGAACTTCGAGGTCCTGATGGCTGGGCGGGCCTTGCTCGGCCTCTGCATCGGCGGGTTCTGGGCGCTGGCGACATCCGTCATCATGCGGCTGGTTCCGGCGGCGGACGTGCCGCGCGCTCTCGCCCTGATGTATGGCGGGCAGGCGATCGCCGCCGCCTTCGCCGCGCCGATCGGCAGCTATTTCGGCGGCCTGTTCGGCTGGCGCGAGGTCTTCTGGGCGCTGACGCCGCTCGTCGCCGCCAATCTGGTCTGGCACGTCGCCGCCCTGCCGTCGCTGCCGGCCCGCGGACAGCGGGGGATCGGCGACATGCTCGACCTGCTGCGTCGCCGCTATTTCCTGATCGGCCTGATCGCTTCGATGCTGTCCTGGGGCTCGGCCTTCACCCTGTTCACCTATCTTCGGCCCTTCCTCGAACAGGTTACGGGCGTGGGCGTCACCGGCCTGTCGATCCTGCTGCTCGCGCTCGGCTGCGCAGGCTTCGTCGGCACCTGGGCCTCGGGCCGTTTCATCACCGGCGATGTCTCCCGGCTTCTGCGCCTGCCGGCCCTGGTCATGGGCGCGGTCACCGCGGGCCTGCTGGTCGTCGGCGGCTGGCCGATCGCGGCAGGGGTTCTTCTGGTCGTCTGGGGCGCGATGAACACCGCCATGTCGGTGATCTGGATGACCTGGATGTCCCAGAACGCCGACGACGCGCCCGAAGCCGCCGGCGGCCTGATGGTCGCCGCGGTCCAGACCTCGATCCTTCTGGGCGCCGTCATCGGCGGCCTGCTGCTCGACCACCTGTCCATCAACGCCGTGCTGATCGCCAGCGTCGCCCTCGCCGCCATTGCCGTCCTGATCGTCCGCGATGGCCGCGCTCTGCTGAAACCCCGCTGAGCAGAAACCTACGGAGCCCGACATGACCCCGACGTCCCCCGACCTTCAGACCCGGCCGTCCCCCGCGATGGACCGTCGCGGCCTGATGAAACTGACCGGCGCCGGCGTGACTGCCTTGGCCGCTGCGTCCCTCCTCCCCTCGAATGCAAAGGCGCAGACCATGACCAGTGACTGGGACAAGGTGTTCCCCCGTGACGACACCGTCGACCATCAGAAGGTCACCTTCACCAACCACTACGGGATCACTCTGACGGGTGACCTGTATCGACCCAAGGGCCGGGACGGACAGCGTCTGGCAGCCCTCGCGGTCGGCGGCCCGTTCGGCGCGGTCAAGGAGCAGTCGTCGGGCCTCTACGCCCAGACGATGGCGGCACGGGGCTTCGTGGCCCTGGCGTTCGATCCGTCCTTCACGGGCGAGAGCGGAGGACAGCCCCGCAACGTCGCGTCGCCAGACATCAACACCGAAGACTTCATGGCGGCGGTCGATTTCCTCGGCCTGCATCCGTCGGTCGATCAGGAGCGGATCGGCGTCATCGGCATCTGTGGCTGGGGCGGCATGGCGCTGAACGCGGTCGCGACCGACAAGCGGGTCAAGGCCGTCGCGACCAGCACCATGTATGACATGAGCCGCGTCATGTCGCGGGGCTACAACGATAGCGTCACGCCGGAACAGCGGGCGCAATCGCTGGAGCAGATGAGCCGCCAGCGCTGGGTCGATGCCCGCAACGGCGCCCCCGCCTATGGTCCGCCCGCCAACGAACTGAAGGGCGGCGAGGCGCAGTTCCTGGTCGACTACCACGCCTACTATATGACGCCGGCCGGCTATCATGCCCGCGCCGTGAACTCGGGCAACGCCTGGACGGTCACGACCCCGCTGTCGTTCATGACCTTCCCGCTGATGACCCACATCGCGGAGATTTCGCCCCGACCAATCCTGCTGATCCACGGCGAGAAGGCCCACTCGCGCTATTTCAGCGAGACCGCCTTCGCGGCGGCGGCCGAGCCGAAGGAACTGGTGATCATCCCAGGGGCCAGTCACGTCGATCTCTATGACCGCGTCGATCTGATCCCGTTCGATCGACTGACGCGCTTCTTCGAGGAGCACCTGTCGTGATCGGCTCGATTGTTTCAGCCGCGGCCGCCCTGTTCGGCGGCGAGACCCCCATGCAGACGCAAGGAAACGCACGCATAATGGAAATCACCCGCAAGGCCGACCAGACCACGATCGAGGGTTCGGCGGAATTCTTCACCGGCCGCGTCACCATCAGCGGACAGTTTCAGCGCGAAGCGCCGTCGCGCGTCGGCGGCGCCATTGTCCACTTCGAGCCCGGCGCCCGCACCGCTTGGCATGTCCATCCGCTGGGCCAGACCCTGATCGTCACCGAAGGCGTCGGCTGGACCCAGATCGAAGGCGGACCCAAGCTGGAGTTCTATGCGGGCGACATCCTGTGGTGCCCGCCCGAGCACAAGCACTGGCACGGCGCCACGCCTCACGAAGCCATGACCCACATCGCCATCCACGAAAGCCAGAACGGCTCGCCTGTCACCTGGCTGGAGCATGTGACGGACGAACAGTATTTCGCCGCCGCGTCGATAGAAGCGCCAGAGGCCGAATGACTGTGAGAGACGACAACAAGACCAAGACCATCTTGGTCACGGGCGGCGCGGTTTCGCCGCCGCTCCACCCTCACCACGCCCCATCCCTATAACTAAAGTGAAGGCTGCGTCGGCCCGCGCCTCGCGGTATGACCATCGCGCGACCGGTTTTCCATCAGCACGCCGGTCGCGGACGACGTCGTTCCGAACCGTCCGGGCCGGGACGGCGTCGCGCTTCGCGGGGTCCGGTTGCGTCTCCTGGACGGGCCCTGTGCGGTGAAGCAGCGATCCGGCGTCTGGTCCCTTCCCCCCCGGACCGGCGCCGGAGCGCGACGCCGCCAGACTGAACCTTGATAAGTTGCGGTAATCGGGGTCACTCTGGCGTCAGAGCAGACCGCGTAAAGCGGCGCCCCCCAAGAAAACGCCAGGAAGACGCCGATGACCGACACAGCCGCACCGCGTGCATGGCCCGCGCTGACCCTCGCCCAGGCGACCGCCGCCCTGACGGCGCCCGGATCGCCGTTCGAGGTGGTGGAGGCGACCATCGAGGGGCGGCCCTATAAAATCTGGAAAAATGCGCCGCCGACGCTGATGCACAGCTTCATGGCCGGGCGGCAGTGGGGGGATCGGACCTTCATCGTCTATGGCGAGGAGCGGGTGTCGTTCGAGGCCTTCGCGCGGGCGACGCTGGCGCTGGCCGCCGACCTGCGGGCGCGCGGCGTGAAGAAGGGCGACCGGGTCGCCATCGCCATGCGCAACCTGCCGGAATGGCCGGTGGCCTTCTTCGCCGCGACCCTGTGCGGAGCCATCGCCACGCCGCTGAACGCCTGGTGGACGGGGGCGGAGCTGGCTTACGGGCTGGCGGATTCGGGGAGCACGGTCGTCCTCGTGGACGTGGAGCGGCTGGAGCGGATCGCGCCGCACCTGCCCGAGCTGACGGCGCTGACGGATGTGCTGGTGTGCCGGGGGACCGAGGCGTTCGGTGATCCGCGCGTGCACCGGCTGGAGGCCGTGATCGGGGCGCCGATGACCTGGGCCGACCTGCCGCCGGGCGAGATGCCGGGGGTGGCGCTGGACCCGGAGGATGCGGCGGCGATCTTCTACACCTCGGGCACCACGGGCTCGCCCAAGGGCGCGCTGGGCACGCACCGGAACGCCGGCTGCGGCGCGGTGGCGGGGCTGTATTCGCTGGTGCGCGCCTATGTGCGTCGCGGCGAGGCGCCGCCGGCGCTGGACCCGAGCGCGCCGGGCAAGGTGGGGCTGGTGTCGATCCCCTTCTTCCACACCACCGGCTGCAACGCCCTGCTGCTGCCCGCGCTGGTGACCGGCCAGACTCTGGTGTGCCAGCGGCGGTTCGACGCCGGCGAGGCGCTGATGCTGATCGAGCGGGAGAAGATCAACCTGATCGGCGGGGTGCCGACGGTGGCGATCCAGCTGCTGCAGCATCCGGACCGGGACAAATACGACCTGTCTTCGCTGGAGACGGTGACCTATGGCGGGGCGGCGGCGCCGACCGATCTGGTGCGCCAGATCGACGACCGGACCAGCGCGCGGCCGGGCTCGGGCTGGGGCATGACCGAGACCTCGGCCACCCATACGCACCACTTCGGCGAGGACTACGTCAACCGGCCCGACAGCTGCGGCCCGGCCATGCCGGTCAGCGCGATCAAGGTGGTGGGGCCGGACGGCGCCGAACTGCCGACGGGGGAGGTGGGCGAGCTGCTGGCCTATGGGCCGAATGTGGTGAAGGGCTACTGGAACCGGCCGGAGGCGACGGCGGAGACCTTTGTCGGCGGCTGGGTCCACACCGGGGATCTGGCGCGGATCGATGAGGAGGGGTTCTGCTTCATCGTCGACCGGGCCAAGGACATCATCATTCGCGGCGGCGAGAACATCTACTGCCAGGAGGTGGAGGCGGTGCTGTTCGACCATCCGGCGGTGGCCGAGGCGGCCCTGATCGCACGGCCGCATCCGGTGCTGGGCGAGGTGCCGGTGGCGGTGGTGTCGCTGGCGCCCGGCCAGACGGTGGACGCCGACACGCTGAAGGCGCTGACGGCGGCGAGGCTGGCGGCGTTCAAGACGCCGGTGGAGGTCGTCATCGTCGACGCGCCCCTGCCCCGCAATGCGGCGGGCAAGGTGGTGAAGGCGGAGCTGAGGGCGCGGTTCGCAAGCTAGACGGCGGGCGCGAAGGCTCCCTGAACGCTGCGCAGGCCCGCCAGCAGCACCTCCGACCCGGCGTCGGCCTTGCAGCCGCTGGCCAGGATGAGGCGCAGGGCCTTCACATGGACCTCGACCGCGGGCCAGCTCCAGGCGCCGGAGGCCTGCATGCGGTCGCTGAGGTCGCACAGGCTGTAGCCGGCGCTGTACAGGGGGCCGGTGTCGAAGAAGCCGGCCATGTCCACCAGGGCCGACGCCAGCACATAGACGCGGTCGCGGCCCTCGGGCGCGGCGGCGGCGCACAGGGTCTCCAGCTGGCCGATCAGGCGGCCGAGATCCTCCATGACCCCATCCCTGTGGCTCTGCAGCCCGGTCTCGGCCAGACGCTGGGCCTCGGCGAGGGTGCGGCCGCCGGGCCGGGCGAGCTGCCGGGCCAGGGTGCTTTTGATCTTGGTCGTCCGCACTTCACTCATAGGGCTACACGCATGGGCTTCATCATCATGTCGATGTCGGACTGATCCATATTGGCCTCGGCCGGTTCGCCCACATGGGTGGACAGGTCGCCGGAGCGGCGGCCGGGGGCGCCCAGCGGCGGACCGAAATTGCGCACGCGGCGGTCGGGACCGACGTAGCTGTCGCATTCGACGAACTCGCGCTCGTCATGGCCCAGCCACAGGATGCGGCGCAGCAGGACGGCGGGGGTCAGGGGCTTGGCGACGACGAAGCTGGCGCCGCAGTCGCGGCTTTTCTGGACATTGGACTGGGCCGCGTGGCCGGTCAGCATGATGACCGGGGTGTGGCGCGCCGGGGCCGGCATGTCGCGCCGCAGCCAGCGGGTGAAGTCGAAGCCGTCCATCTCGGGCATCGAACAGTCGACCAGGATCAGGTCGACGACCTGACGCTTGAGGATCTCGGCCGCGTCGACCGCGCTCTCGCACTTGATCTGCTGCTTGACGCCAAAGCCCTGGAAGATCGAGCTGAGCATATCCAGCGCCTTCGGATTGTCGTCGACCAGCAGCACGGTCGAGTGCTCCAGATTCACGCGGGCGTTGGCGTTGCTGGCCATGGCGTCAGTCGAACAGCAGCAGGTCGCCGGCGTCGTCGGACGCGCGGGCCGGCTGGTGGCCGTTCAGGCGTCCGGCCACATCGGCCAGCAGGACATTGGAGACGGCGTCGGCGGAGGTCTGGCCGGACGCCAGGCCGTTCAGCACGCCCTCGACGGCGTCGAGGCGCTGGATCAGCACATCGAGGGCCTGGGCGTCGGTCAGGGCCTCGGCGCGATGCTCGACCGGCAGGCGGCGGACGAGGTCGGTGAGCAGGCCCGAGACCCGGTCCACGCCCGCGCGGACGTCGCCGATTTCGGCGGCCAGGGCGGCCAGCAGGGAGGGCGCGTCCGCGGGCATCAGAACAGCTCCAGCTCGCCGCCCGTCGCGACGGGTGCGGGGGCCATGACGGGACGCGCCGGCGGGGTGACGGCGTCGGTCACGCCGCGCTGCAGGGCGCGACCGCTGGCGGGCCAGTAGTGCAGGCGCCGACCACCCGCGCCGCGCAGGCTGCCGCCGACGACCCGAATGCCTTCATCGCGCAGGAAGCGTTCGGCGAAGTCGGCGTTGGCGACGCCGACGTCCCGCAGGCTGTCGAACATGCGGCCGCCGCCGAACAGCTTGGCCTCGAGCCGCTCCCGACGGGCGCCGGCCTTGATCAGTTCGTTGATCAGCAGCTCCATCGCATAGGCGCCGTAGCGACGGCCGGCGTCAGTGCCCGCGCCCGCGCCGTCCGGCAGCAGGAAATGGTTCATGCCGCCGACGCCGGCCAGCGGATCGGTCAGGCAGGCGGCGACGCAGCTGCCCAGCACCGTCGTCAGCATGACGTTGGGATCGGCGCTGATGTGGTGCTCGCCTTGGCCGACGTGGATGCGGACTTCGGGGCGGCCCGTGGCCGACCCGGGATAGGGGTCGGGGCTCATGTCAGGGGACCGAAGACGCCTTCCAGCTTCTCTTTCAGCTGGGCGACGGTGAAGGGTTTGACGAGGTAGTTGTTGACCCCGAACTGGACCGCGCGCTGCACCAGTTCGCGATCGGCGCGGCCGGTCAGCATGACGAAGGCGGTGGTCTGGATCGGCGGGTGGGCCCGGATGGCGCGCAGCAGACCCAGACCGTCCAGATTGGGCATGTTGAAGTCGGAAATGACCAGATGGGCCGGCTTGGTGACGATCTCGCGCAGGGCGATCTCGCCGTCGGCGGCCTCACGGATGTCGCGGACGCCGAGCTGCTGCAGGCTGTTGCGGACCAGCGACCGCATGGTCAGCTGATCATCGACGACGAGAACGGAAAGAGCGGCGGCGGCAGGCATACAGGATCCTTCAGGCGGCGGGCGGTACGGCGCGGGGGGACGCGGCGCAGGCATCAAGAATGGCGGGACGCAGACGGTGGAGCGGCAGCTGGCGTTCGACGGCGCCCATTTCGTGCGCGGCCTTGGGCATGCCGTAGACGACGGAGGAGCTCTCATCCTGACCGAAGGTGCGGGCCCCGGCCTCGCGCATGGCCAGCAGGCCCCGGGCGCCGTCCTTGCCCATGCCGGTCAGGATAACCCCGGCCATCGGGCGGCTGAGTCCGATCACGGAGTGGAACAGGACGTCCACGGAGGGACGGTGGCCGTTGACGGTGTCGGAGCGGACCAGACGGCAGCGCGGCGACGCCCCGGTGACCTCCAGATGCGCCTCGCCGCCGGGGGCGATGTAGATGTGGCCCGGCTTCACCGGCGCGCCGTCCTCGGCCTCGCTGACGACGGGGGCGCAGACCTTGTCCAGACGGGCGGCGAAGCTTTTGGTGAAGGTCGCCGGCATGTGCTGGGTGATGACCGTCGCCGGGCAGTTGGCGGGGAAGCCCTGCAGGATGGTCAGCAGGGCCTCGACCCCGCCGGTGGAGGCGCCGATGGCCAGCACCAGATTGGGGTCCGGGCGGTAGTCGGCCGGCGCGGCCGGCGCGGCCGGCGGGGCGTCGCTGCGGGAGCGCACGCGCGAGCGGGCGGCGGCCTTCACCTTCAGCGCCAGATCGGCGAAGGCGATGGCGGCGGGGGTGCCGTCCATGGGTTTGCCGATGGCGTCCACGGCGCCCATTTCCAGCGCGGCCACGGTGGTTTCGGCGCCCGCCTGGGTCAGGGTCGAGACCATGACCACCGGCATCGGCCGCAGGCGCATGATCTTCTCGAGGAACTCCAGCCCGTTCATATTGGGCATCTCGACATCGAGGGTGATGACGTCGGGATTCAGACGTTTGATCGCCTCGCGCGCTTCCAGCGGATCGGCGGCCGAGCCGACGACCTCGATCTCGGGATCGCGACGCAGGGCGGCGGTCAGCAGGCCGCGCATGGTGGGGCTGTCGTCGACGACCAGAACCGTGACGGGCAGGCTCATGCGCCGGTCCCCAGCTGGTAGGTGGTCAGGCCGCTGGTCTGCAGGCGCGCGGCGGCCGTGCCGGAGACGCGCTCGGAATGACCGATGTAGAGGGTCGCGCCCGGGGTCATCAGCGGGGTGAAGCGGTTCCAGACCCGTTCCTGCGTGGTGTCATCGAAATAGATGACGACGTTGCGGCAGAAGATGACGTCGAACTTGCCCTTCATCGGCCAGTCGCCGATCAGGTTCAGCTCCCGGAACGAGACCAGACGCTTCAGCTGGGCGCCGGCGGTCCACTGGCCCCGGTCGGCGCGGTCGAAATATTTGCGCCACAGGGTGACGGGCGCGGGCTCCAGCGCCTCTTCGGAATAGGTCCCGTCATGGCCCTGGGCGACCATGTTGGGGTCGATGTCGGTGGCGAGGATCCTCACGTCCAGGTCCGCCGCTTCCGGCAGGGTCTGGAGCACGGTCAGGGCCATGGAATAGGGCTCCTGCCCGTTCGAACAGGCGGCGGACCACAGGCGGACCCGGCCGCCGGCGCGGGCGCGCGCGGCCAGCTTGGGCATCACCTGGTCGCGCAGGTGATCGAAATGATGCGGCTCACGGTAGAAGCGGGTGACGTTGGTGGTCAGGGCCGCCGTCATCAGCTGACGCTCGTCCACGCCCTCGACGCCGTCGATCAGCTGGCAGTACTCGCGGAAACTGCGCAGGCCGAGCACACGCAGGCGCTTGGCCAGACGCGAATAGACCAGCGCGGCCTTGCCCTCGCCCAGCGCGATGCCGGCGTAGGAATGCAGGGTGTGGGCGATGTGGCGGAAGTCTTCCGGCGTGAGGACGAATTCGCCCTCTACCATCGACGGCGCCCCGGCGGCGGACGTCATGCGGCTTCGGCTTCTTTTTCCGGCAGGATCATGTCGAGCTCGATCAGGCTGATCATGCGACCGTCGAGGGCGAAGATGCCCTTCACGAAGGTGCGCACGTCATCGCTGGCCACGTCCGGGGTCGGCTGAACCGCGCCGTCGGTCAGCTGGATGATGTCCGACACGGCGTCGACCAGCAGGCCCACCGTGCGGCCGCCGATGTGGGCGACCATGATGACGTGGCGGGCCGTCGGTTCGGCGGTGCGCAGGCCGAAGCGGGCGCCCAGGTCGACGATCGGCAGGACCGCGCCGCGCAGGTTGATGACGCCCTTCATATAGCCGGGCGAGCGCGGCAGGGGCGTGGCGGGGGTCCAGCCGCGGATCTCGCGGACGGACATGATGTCCACGCAGAATTCCTGTTCGCCGATGCGGAAGGCGATCAGTTCACGGGCGGCGACGTTGTTTTGCACTTCGGTCATGGGATCAGCTCGCGAGCTTGAGTTCAGGGCCAGAGACGCGGCGACGGGCGCCGGCGACGATGGCGTCGACATCGAGGATCAGGGCGACGCGACCGTCGCCCAGGATGGTGGCGGCGGCGACGCCGGTCACCTGCTGGTAGTTGGTTTCAAGGCTCTTGATGACGACCTGACGCTGGCCCTGGATGGCGTCGACCATCAGGGCGGCGCGGGCGCCGGACTCGGTTTCGACCACCATGGCCACGCCCTGTCCGGGCGGCACCGGGGTGTCGCGGAAACCCATGATCTGGGCGACGTCGACCAGCGGCACGAAGGTGTCGCGGAAGCGGATGACCGCGTCACGACCGCCGACGTAGTGCACGTCCTCGGCGCGGGGGGTCAGGCTTTCGACGATGTTGGTCAGCGGGGCGACCAGGGTCTGTTCGGCGGCGCCGACGACCATGCCGTCCAGCACCGCCAGCGTCAGCGGCAGGCTGAGAGTGAAGGTCGAGCCCTTGCCAGGGATCGAGCTGATGGTGATGCGTCCGCCCAGGGCCTGGATGGAGCGTTTGACCACGTCCATGCCCACGCCCCGGCCCGAGACGTCGGTGATGGTCTCGGCGGTCGAGAAGCCGGGCAGGAAGATCAGGTTGTCGACTTCCTCGTCCGTCAGGACGGCGTCGTCGGCGATCAGGCCCCGGCTGACGGCGATGCCGCGGACGCGTTCGCGGTTGATGCCGTTTCCGTCGTCGCTGATCTCGATGACGATGCGGCCCGAGCGATGCAGGGCGGCCAGATGGACCGTGCCTTCGGCGGGCTTGCCGGCCGCTTCGCGCACGTCCGGCTTTTCCAGCCCGTGGTCGATGGCGTTGCGCAGCATGTGGGTGATCGGCTCGGCGAGGCGTTCGACCACGGTCTTGTCGACCTCGGTGTCCTCGCCGGCGGTGACCAGTTTGACGCGCTTGCCGGTCATGTCGGCGACTTCGCGAACCAGACGGGGCATACGCTGGAAGACCGACTTCACGGGCTGGGCCCGGATGGCCATGACGCTGTCCTGGATTTCGCGGGTCAGCAGCTCCAGGTCTTCCAGACCCATGAGCACGCCCGACGACCGGGTCAGGCCGCTTTCCGCCACGCGCTGGGCCAGCATGGCCTGCTGGATGACCAGTTCGCCCACCACATTGATCAGGCGATCGACGCGATCGAGGTCGACGCGGATGGTGGCCGGAACCACCGCCGCCGGAGCGGCGGGAGCGGCGGGGGCGGCGGGGGCCGCGGGCGCGACCGGCGGGACGACGGCGACCGGCGCCGGAGCGGGGGCGGGAGCGGGGGCGGCCTCGACCACCGCTGCGGGGGCCGGGGCCTCAATCGGCGCGGCGGCGCGGGCCAGCAGGGCGGCGATGTCGAGATCGGCGGCGGGGGCGGCGGGGGTCAGGGTCGGCAGATCGGACAGGTCCGGCAGGATCGCGCCGCCGATCGGGGTGACGCTGAGATCGCAGTCGCTCTCGACGAAGTCGAAGACCTCACGCACCGCGGCTTCGTCAACGGCGGCGGTCAGGTCGAGCGTCCAGATCAGGTGGTTTTCATCGGGGTTGAGAACGTCCAGCGCGGGGATGGCGCTGTCGTCGAGCGAGACCTCGACCGGGCCGAGGCGACCCAGTTCGCGCAGCAGCAGCGCGGTCTCGTTGGCGTTGGCGTACATGGCGCCATGCGGCCGGAAGACCACGCGCCACCCGGTCGGGGCGGCGGCGGCGGGGGCCGGCGGCGGCAGGTCGAGGGCGGGCAGATCCAGCGCGGGAAGGGGGGCCAGGCCGACGGTCAGGGGGGTGAAGCCGAAGTCGTCATCCTCGTCCTCGACGGCGCCCGGGACCGAGGCCTCGCCGTGGGTCAGGACTTCCATCTCGGCGACCAGACCGGCGGAGCGGGCTTCGTCCACGGCGGGGGCGACGCCCTGGGCGGCGGCGATGTGGTCGGCCAGCACGTCGGAGGCGCGCAGCAGGGTGCGGACAGTGAGGTCGTCGCATTCCTTGCGGCCCGCGCGCAGCTCATCCATCAGGGTCTCGAAGACGTGGGCGAAGCGCACCAGCGCCTCCAGCCCGAAGGCCCCGGCCCCGCCCTTGACCGAGTGAACGGCCCGGAAGACGGCGTTGATGGTCTCGAGGTCGGTCTGACCCGACTCGAGCATCAGCAGCTTGGCCTCCAGATCCGCCAGCAGTTCGGCGCATTCCTGGAAGAAGGTGGCCTTGATCGCTTCGAAGGCGTCCACGTGAACCTCTGGCTTCAGGCGGCGACGCGGCGGACGGCGTCCACCAGCTTCACCGGGTCGAAGGGTTTGACGATCCAGCCCGTGGCGCCGGCGGCCCGGGCGCGCGCCTTCTTCTCGGCGTCGCTTTCGGTGGTCAGCACCAGCACCGGGGTATGGCGATGGTTCGGGTCGGCGCGCACGCCCTCGATCACGCCGAAACCATCCATGCGGGGCATGTTGATGTCGGTGATGATGATGTCGGCGCCGTTGGCGGCCAGCACCTCAAGCCCGTCGATGCCGTCGACGGCCTGGATGACGCGGTAGCCCGCATCCTCCAGCGCCATCAGCAGCATGTCGCGCATGGTGCGGGAATCATCGACGGTCAGAACAGTCTTGGTCACGCGGAAGCTCCCACGGGTGCGGTCTCGAAGGGGGCCGCGCCGAACGCGGCCCATTGATCCTGAAAGGCGGTTTCGTCGCCGGTCGTCACCGTCAGGTCCTGACCGTCCGCCGCCCAGGTCGCGCGGGCGGACAGCAGCACCTGCAGGCACAGGCCGCCCAGACGCTGGACCGCCGAGGCGTCCAGGGTCACGGGTTGTCCGCGCAAGGCCAGCAGATCGGCCTTGAGCGGCCCCGCCGCGCGGATATCGAGCACGGCGGGAAGGGCGAGTGAGTGACGGGTGGGGACGCTCATCAGAACTCCTCCCAGCCGTCCTCGACGGCCTGCGGCTTCAGGGCGGCGCCGCCGCGGCCGGTGGCGCGCATCTGCGACACGGGCGCGTGGTTGTGGCGCGGGGCCGGGGCGGCGCGCGGCGCCTGGACGCTGCCGTCGCCGATGCGGAAGCGGGACACCGACGCGGCCAGGCTTTCCGCTTCCTGCGACAGCGAGTGGCTGGCGGCGGTCGACTGCTCGACCATCGCCGCGTTTTGCTGGGTGACCTGATCCATCTGGTTGACGGCGGTGTTCACCTGCTGGAGGCCGGTGGCCTGTTCCTGGGCCGAGGCGGAGATTTCCGACACCAGGCCGTCGATCTCGGCGACGCGGCCGACGATGCGTTGCAGGGCTTCACCGGTCTGGCCGACCAGCTGGACGCCCGAGGCCACCTGGGCGGTCGAGGCCGAGATCAGGGTCTTGATCTCCTTGGCCGCTTCGGCGGAGCGCTGGGCCAGGGCCCGCACTTCCGAGGCGACGACCGCGAAGCCACGGCCGGCGTCACCGGCGCGCGCCGCCTCGACGCCCGCGTTCAGGGCCAGCAGGTTGGTCTGGAAGGCGATCTCGTCGATCACGCCGATGATCTGGCTGATCTGCTGGGCCGACTGTTCGATGGCGCTCATGGCCGCGACGGCGTCACGGACCACGATGCCCGAGGTTTCCGCGTCGCCGCGGGCGCCCTGGACCACGCTGGAGGCCTGACGGGCGCCCGAGGCGGTCTTGTTGACGGTGGCGGTGATCTGGTCGAGGGCGGCGGCGGTCTCTTCCAGCGAGGCGGCCTGCTGCTCCGTGCGGCGCGACAGGTCGTCGGCGGCGTGGCTGATCTCGCCCGAGCCCGACCGGATGGCCGAAACGTTGGACACGACCACAGACATGGCGTCCTTCAGCTGGCCCATGGCCGCGTTGAAGTCCGACTGCAGCTTCACATAGTCCGACGGGAAGGTCTGGGTCAGACGATAGGTCAGGTCGCCGTCGCTGAGCTTCTCCAGGCCTTCACCCAGGGCGGTGACGACGCGGGCCTGCTCCTCGGCGGCGGCTTCGGTCAGGGTCAGGTTGCGGCGGCGTTCGATGTCGGCCTTTTCGCGGGCGTCGACGGCTTCGGCCTCGACGCGGATCTTGTCGATGGCGGCGTCGCGGAAGGCGATGATCGCCTGGCCCATGGCGCCGAACTCATCCTTGCGGCTGGCTTCCGGCACCTGCAGGGAGGTGTCGCCGCCGATCAGGCGCTTCATGTGGTCGACCATCTTCATGACCGGACCGCCGATGCCGCGCGTCAGGGCCAGACCGGCCAGGACGGACAGGATGATGGCGGCGCCGATGCCGAGGCCCAGCACCCATTTGGCGGTCGTCGAGGCGTCGTCCTGGACGGCGCGAACGCGGTCGAGTTCGACCAGGTTCTGTTCCTTGATGGAGTCGAGCGCGCTTTCGACCGGCTCCATCACCTGATCGGCCGAGCCGCTGCGGCCGACCATGGCGACGGCGCGGTCGCGGGTGGCGGGATCGCGGGCCAGGGCGGCGCCCTGGGTGACGACATGCTCGAACCAGGCGTCGGCGGTGCGATCCAGCGAGCCGACCTCGTCCTTCAGCTCGGGGCCGGCGGCGTCCTCAAGTTCCTTCACGGCGTTCTTGAACGACTGGCGGTGGGCCGTGGCGCGCTGGATGTAGTATTCGTCGCCGGTCAGCAGGAAGCCGCGGACGCTGTTTTCCTGGCGGGCGAGGTAGAACTCGGCGGCCGCGGTGGAGCGCACCATCTGGTTGGCGACCGAGCGCTGGGCGCCCGCCTTGTCGAGGGCCACCATCTGGAAGAAGACGACCGCACCCATGACGGCGATCGCCGTCAGGACGCAGGCGAAGGCGGCGAAGAGTTTTCGACCGACGGGCATGTTGTTCAGAAAGGTCACTGGATAAGCCTCGAACGTTCGAAGTGGATCAGAAAGTGAAGGTGAGAGCGCCGACCAGACGGCCGTCGTAGTTGTCGCCCAGGTCGTGCTCGTCGGTGTCGTACCAGCGCACATCCAGCGAGACGGCGTCGGTGAGCTTCTGCTTCACGCCGACGTTCCAGGCGGTGTAGTCGGCGCCGCCGTGGGCGCGACGGGTGGCGACGGCGGCCGAGGCCTTGGTCTTGGGGGAAATCTTGTAGGCGCCCTGGGCTTCGACCCACCAGGCCTCCTCGGTCGAGGCGAAGCCGTCCGGGGTGTAGTTCACGCGAACCCGGCCGCTGACCGGCCCGATGCTGCGCGAAACGTCCGCCTGGTACTCCCAGTAGTTCGCATCGACCCCGGCGCGGGATCCGGGCAGGTCCCGGTTCAGAACCGCGAAGTCGAAGTCGAAGCCGTAAGCCTCGGGGGCCCAGCCGACGGTCGTGATGATCTCGGCGTCCGAGCCCTGCGACAGTTCCGCCGTGGAGGCGAAGACGCTGGCGTGGAAGGCGCCCTGGGTGACTTCAACCTGACCCGACACAGCCGGGTCGCCCATGCTCTTGCTGATGCCCTTGCCGACGTAGTCCGTGGTCACGCCGACCTGAAAATCGAATTCCGGGTCAGCAGACGCGGGTCCGGCGAGCAGAAGGAGACCGGTGAAGGCGACCGTGAAAGCCGCGCCGAAACGACGCGCAATATGAAGGCAGGCGGAGGACATTCTTACCCCTTGGTTGTTGCTGCCACAGTCGGGGTAACGCTAATATTCTTCGTAAACTTGACGGTACGTACAAACTCGTAAGGGTAGGTATAAACACGTATTATTGCGTCGCTGAGGCGGAACGCGGTTCGACTTTACAAGTGCTTGCGCCGACCGACCTGAGCCTCCAAAGGGAGAGGCGCCGCCGTCGGGCGGCGCCGCGTCGCCGCCTCGAACCGATGCTTTCGGAGGTTCGCCGGGCGCAGGGAAAACGCGGTTTCGGTGGAAAGTCGACACATACGTATTTTCCCCTATACGGATAGTTGTTATGCCTGATCCGAACGGGGCGCGGACCCCGGTGGAGGGAGAGGTCGATCCGATCACCGGCATCGATCTGAAAAAAGTGACAGGCAGGCGCTCGACGTCCGAAATCCTGTTCGCCATGGCGACCCTGTGGACCTACCGGGGCTGGCGCGCCTATCTGCTTGCCGTCGTCGCGGTGCTGGCCTGTTTCGCCCTGCGCGGCCTGCTGGAGATCATCGGTCAGTTCTACTATCTGCCGATGGTGCCGGCGGTGGTCATCACCGCCATGCTGGCCCGACGCGCGCCGACGGCCCTGGCCATCGCGCTGTCGATCGCCGGGAATGTGCTGCTGGTCGCCCGCGAGAGCGTGGTGGACACCATCGTCAACGCGGGCCTGTTCGCCGTGGTCGGCTGGCTGGTGGCGGAAATCTGCTGGGCCCAACGCCGCATGCATCGCCGCTCGATCGAACTAACGCGCACCCTGGCCGGGCGCAACGCCGTGCTGGACACCGTGCTGGCCACCGTCCCGGTCGTGATCCTCGACAGCGCCGGCCAGATTCGCCGCCTCACGCCCGCCGCCGCCAGCCTGTTCGGGGTCGACAGCGCCGAGACCGCCGGTCGCGCCTTCGGCGATCTGGTGCATGGTTTCGACCTCAAGCGACTGGACGGCAAGGCGTCGAACGGTCCGCTCGAGGCGCCGACCGGCCACTGGATCGGTCGCCGTCCCGACGGCCGCCCGCTGATCCTGAGCCTGCAGATGGGCGTGATGCCGGAGGCCTCTCAGGAAGACTATGCCGCCGTCTGCATCACCGATCTGACCGAGGCGGAGATGGCGACCGAGCGGGCCCGCGATCTGGACCTGCAACTGCACAAGGTCTGGCGACTGAACTCGCTGGGCGAGATGGCCGCCACCCTGGCGCACGAACTGAACCAGCCGCTGAGCGCGGCCACCACCTATATGCAGGCCAGCCAGCGCGACATCGAGCGCGCCGGCCTGATCGGCCAGAGCGCCGCCCGCACGCTGGAGCTCGCCAAGGGGCAAATCCTCCGTGCCGGGAACATCATCCGGCGCATGCGCGACCTTCTGGCGACCGGCACGCGCCGCATGGGCCGGGAGAGCGTTTCTTCCATGATTGAGGATCTAGGCCCCGCTTTTGCCCTTATTTCCCGGGACAGAGCGGTCGAGATTCGCATTGATATCGGTGTTACTGATGATTTTGTGCGGGCCGAGCGTATCCAGTTTCAACAAGCCCTGATCAACCTGGTCCGGAACGCCGCCGAGGCGTCCACGGGTCAGGCGACGCCCATCGTGGTGGTCCGGGGCGCGGCTTTTGGCGAAGGCGGATATCGGATGACGGTAGAAGATAACGGCCCCGGTATTGCGGGTGAGGATATCGAGGATATCTTCCGCCCCATGACTACAACCAAGTCGTCCGGCATGGGACTGGGCCTGTCGGTGACCCGCACCATCGTCGAAAGCCACGGGGGCACCCTGTCCGTCGGCCGCAGCCCGCTGGGCGGCGCGGCGTTTTCCTTCGACCTGCCGCGTGAAGGGTACGGGGCGTGAGCGCCGCGCGGCATTCCGTCTTCGTCATCGACGATGACGCGGCCGTTCGCGATTCCCTGCTGCACCTGTTGCGGAGCGAGGGCATCCGCGCCCGCGGGTTCGCCAGCGGCGCCGACTTCTTCGCCAACCTGCCCGAAGACCGGTCCGCCTGTGTCGTCACCGACATCCGCATGCCGGGCATGGACGGCGGCGAGGTCGTGCGTCGCCTGGGCCGGCTGAACGACCGGGCCTGGCCGGTGATCGTGTTCACGGGTCATGCCGACGTGCCGATGGCCGTGCAGCTGATGAAGGCCGGCGTGATCGACTTCATCGAAAAGCCGTTTGATCCCACGCGCATGATCGAGACGGTCAAGGGCGCACTGGACCAGCTGGATGATCTGTCGGCCCGTCAGGCGCAACGGCTGGAGGTCGATCGCAAACTGGCCCTGCTGACCCCCCGCGAGCGTCAGGTCTTCGACGCCCTGATCGAGGGCAAGTCCAACAAGGAGATCGCGCTGCTGCTGTCGATCAGCCCGCGCACGGTCGAGATCTTCCGATCCAAGGTGATGGACAAGATGCAGGCCGACAGCCTGTCCGCCCTGGTCCGGATGGGGCTTCTGGGGCCCTCCCCTTCCGGGGTTTGAGCGAACGCTTGCGGATCGCCGACGGGCGGCGGATACGGACCCGCCAAGCCTGACCGGAGCCTCCCCGATGAGCCAGACCGACCTGCCCACCCTTCCGACCGGTCATCCCGTCGGCCGCGTGATCGCCATGCCCGCCGACACCAATCCGGAAGGCGATATCTTCGGCGGCTGGCTGCTGGCCCAGATGGACCTCGCCGGCGCGACCCCCGCCTTTGAACTGGCCCAGGGCCGCTGCGCCACCATCGCGCTGGACGGGATGGTCTTCCACCAGCCGGTGTCGGTGGGCGACGAGGTGTCGATCTATGCCCGCGTCATCAAGACCGGCCGGACCTCTGTGCGGGTGCATGTCGAGGCCTGGAAACGCCCCCGTAACCACGCCCAGGCCGAGTCCATGCGGGTGACCGAGGGCGTCTTCACCTATGTGGCCATCGACGAGCACCGCAAGCCGAGGCCGTTGCCGGGAGTGGACAAGGCCCCGGCGTAAGGCGAAGCTGGGCGCGGGGGAGAATTTCATGGTCGTATTCATCGGGGCCTGTCTGGCCGGCTTCTATCTGATCCTGCGGGACCTGCTGCCCTATCTGGAGGCGCAGCGGTCCGGCGTGGTCAAAACCCGGGGCTACAAGCCGCGCAGCATCTATCGCGCGGAGGAGCCCGACCGGTTCAGGGTTCTGCTGCGCAACCGCGTGGACGGCATGATCATCGGCCTGCTGGCCTGCGTGTTCGGGGTGCTGTGGGTGATGATCGGGCTGTTCGCCCTGCTGGCCCTGTTCCCGATCGGCGCGATGATGACCGCCATCTCGCGCCGCTCGAAAACGCCCCGGACCCAGATCAGCGAGCCCTCGGCATAACCCTTCGCACCAGTCGGAAATCTTGACCTTTCGACCCGTCGCGCCTACCTCGCGGGTATGACCGTCCGCCGTATCCTTACCATCGACAACGCCGCCGACCTGGCGGTGTTGAAACAGGTTTCCACCCCGGTCGAAGGACCGGTCACCGACGAGGTGCGCGGTCTGATGACCGACATGCTCGACACGATGTATGACGCGCCGGGCATCGGCCTGGCCGCCGTGCAGATCGGCGACACGCGCCGGGTGATCGTCATGGACCTGGGCGACAAGGGCGGCGAGGCCTGCGACACCGACCCGGCCGAGATGGACGACGAGACCCGCGCGAAGTGGGAGGCCGAGCGCCGCAACCCGCGCTATTTCGTGAATCCCGAGATCCTGTGGACCTCGGAAGAGACCCTGCCCTACGACGAGGGCTGCCTGTCGATCCCGGACTATTTCGACTCCGTCGAACGCCCGGCCCGCTGCCGCATCAAATACCTCGGCTTCAACGGCGAGGAGATCGAGGAAGAGGCCGAGGGCCTGTACGCGGTCTGCATCCAGCACGAGATGGATCACCTGAACGGCGTGCTGTTCATCGACCACCTGACCCGCCTGCGCCGCGAACGCGCGGTGGCCAAGGTCAAGAAAGCCGCGAGGATGGCTGCCTGATGGCCCGTCTCAAGCGCAACCGCGACCGCATCATCGACACCAGCGGCCGTCGCCGCCTGACCCGCAACGAGAAGGTCGGCGTCGCCTCCATCGCCACCATCGTCGGCGTGGCCGCCATCGGCGTGATCGCCGGCGTCCTGCTGGACCGCCTGCTCGACTTCGACGACGCGCTGGACGCGGGCGGCGAATGGGACGAGGGCGGCGGGGTTTCGACGCGCTGGGAATAGGCTAGCGATCGGCTATGATGGAAAGCAGCCATGCAGCCAGCTAATATTTCCTGATGCAAATCTCGTCGCCCAGCTTTTGTAAGTCATGGTTCAGGGCAAAGAAGCGTCCCGTTGAGATGTGGGACGAAAGGCGGGCGAAATAGGCGCACGACGGCGGCTCTCCCTATACGGTTCTCATCGGGGATTGTGACCGGCCGACGCACTTCATCGAGATCGGCCCGAGCTCCTACAATGTTGGATTTCTGGATGAGCACCTCCGCGAAGTCCTGACCTACACATTCCAGAAAGTCAGCGACCGCGAACTTTTCCTGTCGATGGCAACACATCGCGAGTTCGAGGGCGACGCCGATGGGATCGTGGCCGGAGCGAACTACGTGTTCAAGACGACCGGCGAGGTGGACATTTTACATGTAACCTATCGCCCTGTGTATGCGGAGGAGTCTGCCAAAGGGCGGGTAGATGTCAGCTCCAACTACGAATCACTTCCACAGTTCAGAAGCTATGACAGCCTTTTGAAGCGGGAGCGCATCAACCCTCAAAGGGCGGTCTGAGGGGTGAAAGCCGAGTTTCCCTAGGGTAGGTACCGAACGGCCGCGAGGGGATCGGGCGCTGACGGTCGTTCAACGGCGGGAAGAGCGATCCGCCGGAGGAGAAACTATGAACTCGACGGCTGACACGCTGATGATGAACGCCAAAGGCTTCGCGATGTCAGCGGAGACACTGCTTTCGACCGAAGACTCCAAGCATAACCTGACGATCCTTCACCTAGCCTGTTTGTCTTTGGAATTGTCGTTCAAGGCATGGATTAAGTTCAAGGGCGGGAGCGAAGCCGAGCTTAGAAATATAGGCCACAAGCTCGACAAGGCATACGACCGGTCCGTAGCGTTGGGATTAGTCGATCCCAGAGGCCAAGTGGGATACGCGATCGCAGGATTGGCTCCCATCTACGCGAACGACTTCACCCGATACTTTCCTGACGTCGATGGTTTCCACACTCTGACGCCGGCCAGCTTGGTCGAACTGTCTCGTGCAGTTGCTGTCGGGATCGAAGAGGAGGTTTGGCCCGCGTCGGCGGGAATGGGCTAGACCCTGAACCCCGAACGGCCCGTCACCCCAAAGTATGCCGAAAGCGGTCGGGCGGCATGACAGCTAAGGGTAGAATGCCGACGTCGGCCCCACGCCTTGTCCCGGCCCCGCGCATAGGGCAAAGCGCGCACATGCGCCTCGCCTTCATGGGTACCCCCGATTTCGCCGTGCCGTCGCTGGCTGAACTGATCGCCAGCGGTCATGAGGTCGTGGCCGTCTATTCCCAGCCGCCGAAACCGCGCGGACGCGGGCAGAAGCTGACCCCCTCTCCGGTCCACGCCTTCGCCGAGACCATGGGCCTGCCCGTCTTCACCCCAGCCTCGATGAAATCGCCCGAGGCCATCGCCGACTTCGTCAGCCTGGACGTCGATGCCGCCTGCGTCGTCGCCTATGGCCAGATCCTGAAGACGGAGGTGCTGGAGGCGCCGCGTCTGGGTTGTTTCAACCTGCACGGCTCCCTGCTGCCCCGCTGGCGGGGCGCCGCCCCGATCCAGCGCGCCATCATGGCCGGCGACAATCAGACCGGCGTGCAGGTCATGCGCATGAGCGAAGGCCTGGACGAGGGCGATATCCTGTTGTCCGAAATCCTCGACATTCGTCCCGACGACACCGCCGCCACCCTGTCGGAGCGGATGTCGCACACCGGGGCCAGCCTGTGGTCGCGAGCGCTGGCCGCCATCGAGCGTGGCGGGGCGACGGGCACGCCCCAAAGCGGCGAGCCGACCTACGCCCGCAAGATCACTCCCGCCGAGGCGCGCATCGACTGGTCGCGACCGGCGGTCGAGGTGGACGCCCATATCCGCGGCCTGTCGCCCTTCCCCGGCGCCTGGTTCGAAGCCCCCGGTCCCGACGGCCCGGTGCGGATCAAGGCCTTGCTGTCCGGCCTTGCCGAGGGATCCGCGGCGCCCGGCACGGTGCTGGACGGCGACGGTCTGACCATCGCCTGCGGCGAGGGCGCCGTGCGGCTGATCCGCGTACAGCGCGAGGGCAAGGCCCAGCAGCCGGCCGACGAAATGCTTCGGGGATTTAATCTCCCGACTGGAACCGTACTGTCCCCCTCAAGCAGCGAGCCCCCGCGGGGCGAGCGGTAGGGAGACAGGGAGATGCCCCGCTACCGGCTGACCATCGAATACGACGGCTCGGGCTATAACGGATTCCAGGCCCAGCCCGGCCAGCCGACGGTGCAGGGCGCGCTGGAGGGGGCGATCAAGGCCTTTTCCGGCCAGACGATCCGGTTGGCGGCGGCGGGCCGGACCGATACGGGCGTGCACGCCACCGGTCAGGTGGTCAGCTTCGATCTGGAGAAGGCCTGGCCCGACCACACGGTCATGAACGCCATGAACGCCCATCTGATTACGGAGCGGGTGTCGGTGCTGGACTGCGTGGGGGTGGAGGACGACTGGCACGCCCGCTTCTCGGCGACCGGGCGCAAATACCTGTACCGCATCCTGAACCGGCCCGGTCGTCCGGCGCTGGATCTGGGCCGGGTCTGGCATGTGAAGAAGCCGATGGACGCCGGGGCCATGCAGGCGGCGGCGCAGGCCTTGGTCGGACTGCACGACTTCACCACCTTCCGCGATGTGAACTGTCAGTCGAAATCGCCGGAGAAGACGCTGGACGTCGCGCGCGTGACCCGCGTCGGCGAGGAGGTGCACCTGGTGTTCGAGGCGCGCAGCTTCCTGCACCGGCAGGTCCGCTCGATGACCGGCACCCTGGCCGAGGTCGGACTGGGCCGCTGGACGGTCGAGGATGTGGCGAGAGCGCTGGAGGCGCGGGATCGCAGCGCCTGCGGCCCCGTGGCGCCGTCCGACGGCCTGTATCTGACCGGCGTGGTCTACGACCCGGCCTGAACGCAGAAGGCCCGCCGGTTTCCCGGCGGGCCCCTGTCATTCGAACGGATCGAAGGATCAGTTCTTGGCTTGCTCGGCGCCCGTGGTGACGGCGCTGCCGGCGGCCGAGACGTCGCGACCCGCGCCCGAGATGGTGTTGCAGGCCGAAACGGCGAGGGCGGCGGCGACGATGGACAGAGCGATGATCTTTTTCATGGGAATCCCCTTTTTGGTGTGAACCTGCAGCCTGAACGCAAGCGTGACCGTGGGGTTGCATGGCCAAGGCGCGGTTTGATCTGCTAACTCGCCTCCATGACCCAGCCCGCGAACACCGCCGCCCGCCGCCTTGTCGAAACCCTCGTCATGAACGGCATCGACCGCGTCTTCTGCGTGCCCGGCGAAAGCTATCTGGCCGTTCTCGACGCCCTGGCCGACGTGCGCGACAAAATCCGGGTGATCGCCTGCCGGCATGAGGCGGGCGCCGCCAACATGGCCGAGGCCTATGGCAAGCTGACCGGCAAGCCCGGCGTCTGCATGGTCACGCGCGGGCCCGGCGCGACCCATGCCTCGATCGGCGTGCACACGGCGCATCAAGATTCCACGCCGATGATCCTGTTCGTCGGCCAGATCGCCCTGACCGACCGGGGCCGCGGCGCCTTCCAGGAGGTCGACTACCGCGAGGTCTTCGGCGGGCTGGCCAAATGGGCGACCGAGATCGAGAGCCCGGAACGGACGGTCGAGGTGGTCGAGCGCGCCTTCGCCACCGCCCTGCAGGGCCGGATGGGGCCGGTGGTCATCGCCCTGCCCGAGGACATCCTGCACGCGGACGGCGGCCCCGCCCCCGTCCGCGCCGTGACCCCCGCCAAGGCGGCGCTGGACCCGGCCTTCGTTGAACAGCTGCGCGCGCGCCTGTCCCGGGCCGAACGCCCCCTGCTGGTGCTGGGCGGCTCCGGCTGGACCCCCGAGGCCGCCGCCGCCATCGGCGACTGGGCCGAGCGGATCGGCCTGCCCGTCAGCCTGTCGTTCCGCCGCAAGGACATCCTGTCCAACGACCGGACGAACTATGCCGGCGACCTGGGTCTGGGCTGCAATCCGAAGCTGACGGCCCGCGCGAAGAGCGCCGACCTGATCCTCGCCATCGGCGCCCGGCTCGGCGAGAACCCGACCCAGGGCTACACCCTGCTGGACCGCGCGCGGACGGCCGAGACCCTGATCCACATTCATCCGGGCGCGGAGGAGCTGGGCCGGGTGTGGACGCCGCTGCTGAGCGCCACCGCCGACAACTCCCTCGCCGCCCTGGCGCTATCGACCATCGACCCGGGCCGGACATGGCACGATGAGGCCGCCGCCGCCCACGCCGACTACCAGGCCTTCTCGACCCCCGTTCCGGTCGGCGGCGCCGTCAACATGAGCGACTGCATGGCGCACCTGGGCGAAGTGCTGCCGCCCGACGCCATCGTCACCAACGGGGCGGGGAATTTCGCCGCCTGGCTGCACCGCTTCTATCGCCACCGCGCCTGCCGCACCCAGCTGGCCCCGACCTCGGGCGCCATGGGCTACGGCTATCCGGCGGCGCTGGCGGCCAAGAGTCTTCACCCGGACGTCGACGTGATCTGCATCGCCGGCGACGGGGACTATCTGATGACCGGGCAGGAGCTGGCCACGGCGGTCCAGTACGACATCCACGCCGTCGTGGTGATCGTCGACAACGGCACCTACGGCACCATCCGCATGCACCAGGAGACGCACTATCCGGGCGCGGAGCGGGTCATCGCCACGGACCTGAAGAACCCCGACTTCGTCAAATACGCCGAGGCTTTCGGCGCCTTCGGCATCCGCTGCGAACGCACCGAGGACTTCCCCGCCGCGCTGCAGGCGGCCCGGAACGCCGGCCGCCCCGCCGTCGTTCACCTGATCACCTCGGCCGAGGACATCGCCCCCCTGCGGACGATCACCGGCCTGCGTTCGTAACAGGAGCCATCATGCGCGCCGCCGTCCTGTCCGCCCTCGCCCTCGCCACCGCCCTGTCGGCGTGCGCCACCTCGGCGCCGACCGCGCCCGGCGGGGCCGGTCAGGCGACCAACCAGAACGACTGCGCCGTCATCGCCGCAGTCGCCACGGGCCACTACCGCTTCAACACCAGCGATAATGTCGCGCCGCCCGTCTGGCTGTTCAGCGAGGACAAGACCTGGGCGCCCCGCTGCGACTGGGACCGCTACGGGGTCAGCTTCCCGGCCGCCTACGACCCCGACCGCCAGCATCAGCCCGGCGACCGGGTGCAGTGGGTGCAGTTCCAGAAGCCCGTCTATGACGGCAACGGCGCGACGATCGAGGCGGGCATCCTGCACGGTCCGCTGGCCGGGATGGGCGTGCGCTGCCGTGTGGTGTCGGGCATCGCCGGCTGGACGCTGGCGGGGCAGTGCGAGAACACCTGGATCTCCTGACCGGCGACCGGTGACGGAGCGGGCGGCTGCCCCTATGTTCGCGCCATGACCGACGCGACGCCCGAGACCCCTGCCCCCGAAACGCCCGCCGAAGGCGGCCCCGTCCGTCTGTGGATGATCGACGCCTCGGCCTACATCTTCCGCGCCTACCACGCCCTGCCGCCCCTGACGCGCAAGTCGGACGGGCTGCCGGTGGGGGCGGTGCAGGGGTACTGCAACATGCTGTGGAAGCTGTTGCAGGACATGAAGGGGGCGGACGGGCCCACGCATCTGGTGGCGATCTTCGACCATTCGGAGAAGACGTTCCGGAACAGGCTGTACGACCAGTACAAGGCGCATCGGCCGCCGCCGCCGGAGGATCTGGTGCCGCAGTTCCCGCTGGTGCGGGAGGCGACGGCGGCGTTCGGGGTGCATTGCGTCGAGCTGCCGGGCTATGAGGCGGACGACCTGATCGCCACCTATGCCTGCCGGGTGCGGGATGCGGGCGGCGAGGCCGTCATCGTCTCCAGCGACAAGGACCTGATGCAGCTGATCGGGCCGTCGGTGGTGATGTGGGACCCGATGAAAGACCGCCGGCTGGCCGAGCCCGAGGTGTTCGAGAAATTCGGCGTCGGCCCCGAGAAGATGATCGATCTGCAGGCGCTGATCGGGGACAGCGTGGACAATGTGCCCGGCGCCCCCGGCATCGGGCCGAAGACGGCGGCGCAGCTGCTTGACGAGTACGGCGACCTGGACACCCTGCTGGCCCGCGCGGGCGAGATCAAACAGCCCAAACGGCGCGAGACCCTGATCGCCTTCGCCGACCAGATCCGCCTGTCCCGCGAACTGGTCAAGCTGGACTGCAGCGCCCCGGCGCCCGAGCCGGTCGAGGATTTCGCCGTCCGCCACCCGGACCCGGTCATGCTGGGCGAGTTTCTGGACAGGATGGAGTTCCGGTCCCTGCGCAACCGCGTCGGCGACGGCAAGGCCCCGGCCAAGGACGGCTCGGCCTTCGCGGCCCGGCCCAAGCCCCTGACCGCCCCGGTCATCAGCCCCCGCTATGCGCCGCAGGGCGTGGCGGCCGATGTCGAGGCCCAGACCTTCGACCCTGACCGCTATGTCTGTGTACAGACGATCGAGGAGCTGGACGGCTGGATCCGGCGGGCGGAAGAGGCGGGCGTGGTCGGCTTCGACACCGAGACCTCGGCCCTGAGCGCCACCCATGCGGGCCTGTGCGGGGTCTCCCTCGCGCTTGGGCCCAATGACGCCTGCTATGTGCCCCTGACCCATGAGCATGAGCCGCAGGCGGGCGGCGGCGGCCTCGATTTCGGCGACGCGGTCGAGACGCGCGAGGCCCTGCAGCAGATCGACAAGCCCACGGCCCTGGCGCGGCTCAAGGCCCTGCTGGAGAACCCGGCCGTGCTGAAGGTCGGGCAGAACATCAAATACGACATCGCTGTCATGGCCCAACGCGGCGTCACCGTCGCCCCCTACGACGACACCATGCTGATCAGCTACGTCCTCGAAGGCGGGTTGCACGGCCACGGCATGGACGAGCTGTCGCGCCTGCACCTGGGCCACGAACCCATCCCGTTCAAATCCGTCTGCGGCACGGGCAAGAGCCAGAAGTCGTTCAAACACGTCGAACTGGCCCCGGCGACGAAATACGCGGCCGAGGACGCCGACGTGACCCTGCGTCTGTGGCGCATCCTCAAGCCCCGGCTGGCGGAACAGGGCCTGACCACCGTCTATGAGACGCTGGAGCGCGGCATGCCCGCGACCCTGGCGGCCATGGAGCGGGCGGGCGTGCGCGTCGACCCGGTGCGGCTGCGCTCGCTCAGCAGCGAGTTCGGCATGAAGATGGTCGAGCTCGAGGCCCGCGCCCATGAGCTGGCCGGCCACCCGTTCAACGTCGGCAGCCCCAAACAGATCGGCGACATCCTGTTCGGCGAGATGAACCTGCCCGGCGGCCGCAAGACCGCCAGCGGCCAGTGGGGCACCGAGGCCAGCACCCTGGAAACCCTGGCCGAGACCCACGAACTGCCGCGCGTCCTGCTGGACTGGCGCCAGCTGAGCAAGCTGAAGGGCACCTATACCGACGCCCTGATCGAGGCCGCCGACGACACCACCGACCGGGTGCACACCAGCTACCAGCTGGCCGCCGCCACCACCGGCCGCCTGGCCTCCAGCGACCCCAATCTGCAGAACATCCCGATCCGCACGGCCACCGGCCGCCAGATCCGCCAGGCCTTCATCGCCGGCCCGGGCAATGTGCTGATCAGCGCCGACTACAGCCAGATCGAGCTGCGCCTGCTGGCCCATATCGGCGACATCCCCGAGCTGAAACGCGCCTTCAAGGCGGGGCTGGACATCCACGCGGCCACGGCCAGCGAGATGTTCAACGTGCCGCTGGACCAGATGGATTCCGAGACGCGGCGCCGCGCCAAGGCGATCAATTTCGGCATCGTCTACGGCATTTCGGCCTTCGGCCTGGCCGCCCAGCTGGGCATCGATCAGGGCGAGGCCGGCGCCTATATCAAGACCTATTTCGAGCGCTTCCCCGGCATCCGCGCCTATATGGATGCGACGAAAACAGAAGTGCGCGAGAATGGCGCGGTCAGCACCGTCTTCGGCCGCCGCATCCACATCCCGGCCATCCACTCCAAGAGCGGCGCCGAGCGCCAGTTCGGCGAACGCGCCGCCATCAACGCCCCCATCCAGGGCGCGGCGGCCGACATCATCCGCCGCGCGATGATGCGGATGCCCGCGGCGCTTGAGGCGGCCGGCCTGTCAGAGGTGAAGATGCTGCTGCAGGTGCACGACGAACTGGTGTTCGAGTGCCCGGAGGGGCTGGCGGACGCCGCGATCGTGGAGATCAAGCGGGTGATGGAGGGGGCGGCGGAGCCTGCTGTGGCGCTGACGGTGCCGTTGGTGGTGGAGGCGCGGGCGGCGGGGAACTGGGATGAGGCGCACTAGAGGCGGGGCCATTGCGCCCCTTTTGGACATTAGGGTCTGTCCTCGAGCTGGACATTGAGTGGAGGCACTATGCGAGCCCCCTTCACGGGCTGGCCTGTCCGGGTGGCGGTCGGGTTCTGGGAGGTAGCCAAGCCTAAACTCGTCCAAGTGCGCGGAGCGCCTAGATACAAACGGCCTAAGGAACGTTCCGGATAGCCTTAGAGCCGAAGCCGCTTCAGTTGGTAATGGTAACGGGGCACAATGGGCGTGCGACGGCCACGATCTAGGAAGAGGCTGGATCACCTCCCGTCTGATCACAAGGCTACCACGTTTGACCGTTCTGATGCGCCAATGTCAAACCATAGCCAAACGCGAAAGGTCGGGTTCGAGGTCAGGAATTCCAAATCGGGCCCTACGCCGTGTGGCCAGCGAATATAGCTTGCGCCACGGCCCGGCCTGCCCTTCAGCAGCTGAGCCCCGCGCGCTATCTGGGCCGACCTTAGCTGGGACTCGCTTCATCCAAAACGTTGTGAAGAGAGCATCGATCAGGTAGTTAATAACATGACACTACCGCTTGCAGTGCGCTTGGAACTGGTTCATATCAGGATCGCCACAGGGGGTTCCCATGATCACGGACAAGCAGACCATCTTCGAAGCGCTGGAAAGAGCCATGCGCGAAGAAGGCTATCAGGCTGGCCGTAAGGACGGGTTTGCCGAAGGCTACGCTCAGGCGCTGGCTGACATGACCGCCTTCGCTAAGGATCGCCTTCCGCCAGAAATGACTTCCGTTCGCGCTGCATCCTCGCTGTTCGATGACATCCCGGAGCCCGACCGCCAGCGCCGGCCGAAGGGCGAGAACGCCCGCCATGTCCGCGAAGTGCTGGCCGAGGCCACCGCGCCGCTGAACCCGTCCGAGGTCCGCCGCCGCGTCGCGAAGAAGACCGGCAAGCCGATCACTTACTCGTCCACGCGCAACGCCCTGTTCCAGCTTCAAGCGGATAAGGTGGTGGCCGAGGAGCATGGCCAATGGTCGCTGATCAAGGAGGACGCGATGGCTCAGTAAAATCACAGAACCCGCAAAGAAAAACGGCTCAGGCTTTCGCCCGAGCCGCTTCCTGAAAGTCCCGGCCATCAAGCCGTTGACCTCTTTTTGGCGAAAGCATCATCGCGCAAGAGGGCCGGGACGGCAACCTTTTTGATGGAGGTCCACAATGGATCGCCCGGTTTTCGTCCGGTCTTACGACCGTGTCCGCAACGGCTCTTCGGAGCATGTGACCCGTCATCGGCGCCGCAAGCGCCGCTGGTGGAAGAAGCCTCCGGTCTAGGCCGTGACTGACTAGGGAAAGCCGCCCCGCCGCGAGGTTGGGGCGGCTTTTTTCGGTATCATTACCGAACTACGGAGGGCGGCATGGTCAAAATGGCGGAATGGGTGTCTCGCGACATCTTCGAGGGTGTTGGTCGGCTTTGCGCCTACTACAGCTATCTCGAAGGTGCCGTGGCTCAGGCCATCTGGTTGGAACTCCAACTAATTCACGACGAAGGCCACCCGGTCACCGATGGCCTTCAGTTGGCCGATAGCCTCAAACTGTTGCTGGCCATTCATGAGCGGAACCGGAACGAAGAGGTGGCTGCACATCTGAGGTCACTGAGAAAACGCGTCATGAAGCTGGTCACTGACCGCAATCTTCTCACCCACGGGACGGTTATTTTCGACCCTGGCAATGATGGGCGTACCGGTCCCGGCGTTCGCTGGCTGGTCCGCCGAGGCGGCTACAATCGCAAGCCTCAGCCCGTGACATTGGAGATGGTCAACGGCCTGATCGAGGAATGTAAGGCCTTAACCGACGACATCAGCACCATCGGGCGCTTCAGCTTCCCGCCGGATCAGCGCTGACGGGATTTCCTCTCCAACGCTTCCTTACGATGTTCAAGGATCGAGAGCGCGATGAGCTTGGTCAAGACGAAGGAATTCTTGAACGCTTCAACGGCGGAGAAATACTTCTCTTCACCCCCGCGCACCGGATCGAGCGCGGAGATCTGGAAGTAGGCAATCCGTTCCTCGTCGTTGGTCTTGGCGACTGAGTTCCACAAGACGCGGCTGCTTAGGTGCACGAATTGACAGGCGTCATTGTAGACACCTTCCACCCACGGAATATCTTCCGTCATCCGGTTCACCAGAAGGCGATCTGTCAGCTTGGCACCGGTAGGGGTCTTGAACTTGTCCAGCTTCTCGCCGTTCACGAACGCGGCGGCGAAAGATTCCGGGTTATCAACGGCGCTCAGCGCGCTCAGGCGCAAGGCACAGTCCAACTGGAGGCGGACGAGGGGCGCGGCGACCGTGAAGTTCTGGTTTTTGACCATGGTGCGGAAGCCATCGGCGAGGCCGAGGGAGCGCTTGATCGAGGCCATAACCATCATGTCGGAGCGCCAAGAGTCCCCGAGGACCATCGCCTCTTTGCATTCGCGGATCATCTCCCCTTCGAGGTCTTCAATCTCGTTGAGGCGGTCGGCCAGAGTGCGGATATTTTCTTCGTTCATGGACGGCATATGGGGCGCTGCTAGGGCGTTGCTTTGCCGGAGACTTAATTTCGAATGAGTAGGTCCCCCGCTCTCGCGGGGATGACAAGGCGGCGGGGTCGGGGACACACCGCCCTTTTCGCTCACGGAACATCCCCCCGCCCCCACCAGTTGCCTCTCCATCACAAGGAGATCGCCATGACCGACGCCGCCAACAGCCCTGATCCCGTGCCGACCGATGATGACACCGCCTGGCCTGAGCCGGCGGGTGAGCGGCCGTCGAAGGACGAGCCGGAGACGGACGTCGATCAAGTGATCGAGGAAGGGACGGCGGTGCTGGGGACGCCGGACTAGGGCTTGCGGCGGGGCGGTGTGAGCCCCCTCCACCACGCGGCGCGGGGTCCCTGTTGCTTGTGAGGGGGAGTGAAAGCCCCCCTCCGTCTCGCCCGAAGGGCGGGCGAGCCACCTCCCCGTCGGCGACGGGGAGGAGACGCGACGGAGCTTGGGGTGACGAACCCCTCCGTCTCGCCCGCCTCCGCGGACGATCCACCTCCCCGCGGAGCGGAGAGGTGAAAACCCCTCCGTCTCGCTCGCGGGGCGGGCGAGCCACCTCCCCGCGGAGCGGAGAGGTGAGGGCGGGGGCGGGGTCCGGCTGAATTCCAGCGACCACGGTTACCAATCGTTTGGGCGCCGCGAGGTAGGGTGACGCTCGAAGGAGTTTCGCCCATGGGTCTGTCCGCCGCCATCGCGCCCCATCTGATGACCAGCGCGCGGGAGCGGCGGGGGCAGATTCCGGTGCGGATCCTGCTGGGGCTGCTGATCGTCTGGCTGCTGCATGACGCCGGGCGCGACGGGCTGATCCTGCCGTGGGTGGCGCTGAGCGCGGCGACCCAGCTGTTTGAATGGCGGGCGCTGCGGCCGTTCCGGCGCGGCGAGCCGGGGCTGGAGCGGGCCGGGGTGCTGGGACCGGCGCTGGCCTCGACGGTGCTGATGGCGGTGATCCACGCGGGCGCGGCGACCTTCCTGTGGGTCGGGGCGGGCCAGACGGTGGCGACGGTGGCGGTGCTGATCCTGGTGGGCGGGATCATCAACAACCTGGCTTCGGGCATCGAGAGCCGGCTGCTGTTCCTGATCGGAACCGGGCCCTATCTGACGGCGCTGGCGGCGATGCCGGTGGCGCGCTGGCTGGACGGGGAGTTGCACAACCTGCCGGTGCTGCTGGTGTCGCTGGCGCTGTTCTTCGGGGCGGTGCTGAGCGTCTGGACCCGGGTGCACGCGGCGCGGATGGCGGAGATCGCGGCGATCGCGGAGGCCAGCGTGCGGCTGGACCAGGCGGAGGCGGCGATGGCCGACCGCGCGGCCATGGCGGCCATCGTCAGCCACGAACTGCGCACGCCGGTCAGCGCCATCCTGGCGGGGGCCCATGTGATCCGCCACGGCGACCGGCCCGAGGCCACGCCGGCGACAGCGGACCTGATCATCGACGCCGGGCGGCTGATGACCGGGATGCTGAACGACCTGCTGGATCACTCCAAGATCGAGGCGCGGGCGATGACGCTGGAGGTGCGGGACTTCGACCTGACCGCCCTGCTGGCCGATACGGCGCGGTTCTGGGCGGCGCCGGCGAAGGAGAAGGGGCTGACGCTGAACGCCCCGGCCGACGGCGCCCCGGTGTGGCGCCGCGGCGATCCCTACCGGCTGCGGCAGATCCTCAACAACCTGATCTCCAATGCGATCAAATTCACCGACGCGGGCGAGGTGGCGCTGGAGGCGCGGATCGACGGCGACGCCGTGACCCTGACGGTGCGCGACCAGGGGGCGGGCATCGCGCCGGAGGCCATGAGCCGGCTGTTCACCCCCTTCGCCCAAGGCTCGGCCGAGGTGGCGCGGACCTATGGCGGGACCGGGCTGGGGCTGGCGGTCAGCCGCGATCTGGCCCGGCTGATGGGGGGCGAGCTGACGGCGGCGAGCGTCTCGCGCCAGGGCGCGGCCTTCACCCTGTCGCTGACCCTGCCGGAGGGCGCGCCGGTGGCGGCAGAGGACACCTTCGACGCCGCGCCGCCGACCCTGACGCGCCGGCTGCGGGTGCTGGCGGTCGACGACCATGAGATCAACCGCCGGACCTTGGCCCTGGTGCTGCAGCCGCTGGACGTGGAGCTGGCCACCGCCAGCGACGGCCACGCCGCGCTGGAGATGCTGGCGAGCCGGACGTTCGACGTGGTGCTGATGGATGTGAACATGCCCGGCATCGACGGCAATGAGACGACCCGCCGGCTGCGCGCCTCGGGCGGGGCCAACGCCGACGCGCCGGTGATCGGCTTCAGCGCCGGGACCGAGACCGCCCAGATCGAGGCCTGCCGGGCGGCGGGCATGACCGACTGGCTGGCCAAGCCGCTGGAGCCGGCGAAGCTGTACGCCGCGCTGGAACGGGCCATGCGACCGCCGGAGACGGAGCGAGACGCGGCCTGACCCGCGCTGCTAAAGCGGGCGGATGAAGACTATAGACGTCCTGATCGTCGGCGCGGGCGCGGCCGGAATGATGTGCGCCATCGAGGCCGGGCGGCGGGGGCGGTCGGTGCGCGTGGTCGATCACGCCCGGAACCCCGGCGAGAAGATCCGCATCTCAGGCGGCGGCCGCTGCAACTTCACCAATACCGGGACCGGGCCCAACAACTTCCTGGGCGAGAACCCGCGCTTCGCGACGTCAGCGCTGAAACGCTACACCCAGCACGACTTCATCAAGCGGGTGGATCGGGCGGGCATCGCCTGGCACGAAAAGACCCTGGGCCAGCTGTTCTGCGACGACAGCGCCAAACAGATCGTCCGCATGCTGACGGATGACATGCGCGAGGCCGGCGCGGTGCTGTCGATGGGCACGGCGGTGGACCGGATCAGCCGCGTGGACGGCGGCTTCGAGGCGGCGCTGTCGGACGGGTCCGTGGTGCGGGCCGCGTCCGTGGTGCTGGCCACGGGCGGCAAGTCGATCCCCAAGATGGGCGCCACGGGCTGGGCCTATGAGACGGCGCGCCAGTTCGGCCTGCGCGTCACCGACATCCGCCCGGCCCTGGTCCCCCTGACCTTCGAGCCGGGCCTGCTGGAAAAGCTGGCGCCGCTGTCGGGGCTGTCGGTCGAGGCGGTGGTGTCGCACAGCGTGCCGGCGGAGGGCGGAGCGCCGGGACGACCGACGGGCGAGACGCGGTTCGCCGAGGGCCTGCTGTTCACCCACCGCGGCCTGTCCGGGCCGTCGATCCTGCAGATCAGCAGCTACTGGCGCGAGGGCGAGGCGATCACGGCGCGGCTGGCGCCGGACACGGACGTTTACGCCCTGCTGAAGGCCGCCAAGGAAGAGAACGGCAAGCAGATGGTGCACACGGCGCTGGGGCACATCGTGCCGCGCCGTCTGGCCGAAAGCGTCTGCGAGCGGGAGGGCGTGAAGGGCAAGCTGGCCGAGGTCGGCGACAAGGTCCTGCGCCGGCTGGACGCGGCGGTGAACGGCTGGACCGTGAAGCCGGTGGGATCAGAGGGCTATCGCACCGCCGAGGTTACCCTGGGCGGCATCGCCACCGACGAGCTGGACCAGCAGACCATGGAGGCCAGGGCCGTGCCCGGCCTGTTCGTCATCGGCGAGGCGGCGGACGTCACCGGTTGGCTGGGCGGCTATAATTTCCAATGGGCCTGGTCGTCGGGCTGGGCGGCGGGGCAGGCCTGTTAGGGACTAGGGAGTAGGGATTAGGGTATGGGGTGTCCCCGCCAACCTTCTGCCCTGCACCGCCCCGGCTCTTCTCTCCCCTAATCCCTAATCCCTAATCCCTAATCCCTAATCCCTAGCCCTCCCCATGCCCTTCACCGCCACCGTCCTGACCATGTTCCCGGAAGCCTTTCCCGGGCCGCTCGGCGTGTCGCTGATCGGCACCGCGTGGCGCGAGCGCGGGCTGTGGAGCCTTGAAACGCTTGACATCCGGGCGTTCTCCGACGATAGGCGCGGCTTCCTGGACGACACCCCCGCGGGTGGCGGCCCGGGAGCTGTGCTTAAGGCGGACGTGGTGGCCCGGGCGGTGGATAGCCTGTCGGGACCGAAGCGGCCGCTTTTGTACATGAGCGCCCGGGGTCGGCCCCTGACCCAGGCGCGCGTCAAGGAATGGGCCAGGGCGGACGGCATCGTCGTGCTTTGCGGTCGTTTCGAGGGGGTGGATCAGCGCGTGCTGGACGCGCGCGGGTTCGAGGAGGTCTCGGTCGGAGACGCGGTTCTCGCCGGTGGCGAGGCGGCGGCGATGGTCGCGATCGAGGCGTGCGTCAGACTGATCCCCGGCGTCCTCGGCGCGGCGGACAGCCTGTCGTCCGAGAGTTTCGAGGACGGACTTCTGGAACACCCGCAGTACACGCGACCGCGGACGTTCGAGGGGCTGGAGATCCCGGAGGTTCTGGTGTCCGGCGACCATAAAAAGGTCGCCCGATGGCGTCAGGAGCAACGGGAGATCACGACGCGGGAACGGCGACCCGACCTTTGGGCCGCCCGGACCGTGAAAGACTGAGGTTACCCGCGGGGCTCGCCCCGCCAATTCACAGCTAAAGAGCGCAAAAGCTCGAGGAGAACAGAATGAACATTCTTCAGACCCTGGCGGCCGAAGAGAAGGCCCGCCTGATCGAAACCCGCGCGATCCCGGCCTTCCAGCCCGGCGATACGCTGCGCGTCAACGTGAAGATCAAGGAAGGTGAGCGCGAGCGCATCCAGGCCTTCGAAGGCGTCTGCATCGCCCGCGCCGGCGGCGGCGTGAACGAGAGCTTCACCGTCCGCAAGATTTCCTTCGGCGAGGGCGTCGAGCGCGTCTTCCCGATCCTGTCGCCGAACATCGAGTCGATCGAAGTGAAGCGCCGTGGCGTCGTTCGGCGCGCCAAGCTGTACTACCTGCGCGACCGTCGCGGTAAGTCGGCCCGGATCGCCGAGAAGCAAACCGTCCGCGCGCCCAAGGGCGCCGTCGTTCCGGAAACCGGCAAGGCCGACGCCGCGACCGAAGAGTCCTGATCCGCTTCGGGATGCGCGAACGCGCGCGACGCGGTCGCGCGCGGCTTGAACGTCCCGGATCCAGATCGCTGAAATGACGAAGGCCCCGGTGGAAACACCGGGGCCTTTTTCATGTCCGGACGATCTCCGCCCTCACCCCCAGGGATCGGAGTGGTCGAAGACGGACAGGGTGGCGGTGTCGTGCAGGATCAGGCCGGGGCCGCCCCGGGCGACCACGGCGCTGTCATCGAACAGGCCGTTCGGCGTCTCCAGCCCCGGCAGGACCAGGGGCTCGAACCCGCCCTTGTCCGCGAGCAGGGCCGGCAGGGTCAGGGCGTCGTCGCCCGTCCAGGCGGGCAGGACGAAGGCGTCGTCCAGCCCGGCCTTGCCGGCGGCGGGCAGGGGCAGGACCTCCGGCCCGGCGGCGGCGGGTTGCTGGCCCAGGACCAGCACGGTCCCGTCCGAGAAGCGCAGGCTCTCGATGCCCGACAGGGTGTCGATCCCGTCGCGCCCGGCCACGGCGTCGGTCACCCGCCAGCCGCCCGCGACGGCGGTGATCGTGTAGTCGGCGCGCACGCCCTGCAGCAGGGCCAGGTCGGCGCCCGCCCCGCCGATCAGGGTGTCGTCGCCGCCGCGCCCGGCCAGGGTGTCATTGCCCGCCCCGCCGGTGATGACATTGGCCCCGGCATTGCCGACGCCGGCGAAGTTTCCGGGCCCCTTGTAGACCAGGTTCTCGAGATTGGCGGCCAGGATGAAGCCGCCGTTGGTGGTCTGGACCGTGTCGGTCCCTTCGCCCGCCAGCTCGATCAGGGTGTCCCCGGCGTCAACGATGTAGAGGTCGTCGCCGCGCCCGCCGTACATCTCGTTGAAGCCGCCGCCCGAGCCGCCGATCAGGGTGTCGTTGCCGTCAAAGCCCAGCAGGACGTCATTGCCGATGGCCCCGTCGATGACGTTGTCGCCGGCATTGCCCATCAGGGTGTCGCGCAGGTTGGATCCGGTCAGGTTCTCGACGCCCGAGAAGGTGTCCTGCCCGCCGAAGCCGTCGTTCGTCGCCCGGTTGACGTCCAGCCGCGCCGTCACGCCCGCCGTCGCCAGGATGTAGGTGACGGTGTCGATCCCGGCCCCGCCGTGCATCGCGTCATTGCCGGCCCCGCCCTGCAGGGTGTCACGGCCCGCGCCGCCGGTCAGGACGTTGTCCAGGGCATTGCCGTTCATCGCGAAGTCGCCGGTCCCGACGACCATGCCGTTCTCGACATTGGCGCCCAGGTTGTAGGCGTGCAGGCCGCGCAGCTGGACCAGATCGATCCCGGCGCCGGCGCCCTCGATGATCGAGTCGCCCACGTCCAGCACATAGGTGTCGTCACCCACGCCGCCGTACAGCTCATTGGCCGCGCCCGCCCCGCCGATCAGGATGTCGTCGCCGCCCTGACCCAGCAGCACGTCGCGCTGCAGCCCGCCGGTGATGACATTGCCGACGGCGTTGCCGACCCCGGTGAAGGTCCCGGTCCCGGTATAGGTCAGGTTCTCGACATTAGCCGACAGGTTGATCTGGAAAAGGGCCGACAGGACGGTGTCGACGCCCTCGTTCGCGGTCTCGACGATGGAGTCGGTCCGCTCCTCGACGATATAGGTGTCGTCGCCCGCCCCGCCGTACAGCTCGTTGGCCGCGCCCGCGCCGCCCCGGAGGGTGTCATTGCCGCCGCCCGCGATGATCACGTCACGACCCAGGCCGCCCGACAGGATGTTGGCGGTCGCATCCCCGACCAGCAGGTCGTTGAAGGCCGAGCCCGTCAGGTTCTCGATCGCGGTGAAGGTGTCGCTGCCGCCGTCGCCGTCGTTGGACGCCGACTGGGTGTCGATCCGGGCGGTGACCGCGCCGGCCGCGCCGGAATAGTCGGCGGTGTCCGAGCCGGCGCCGCCGGTGAAGACGTCATTGCCGGCCAGGCCGAAGAACCGGTCATCGCCGACGCCGCCCGTCAGGCTCTCGCCCGCCGCCGACCCGATCAGGGTCGCGCCGGTCAGGCCGCTGACAGCCAGATCCAGCGCGCCGATGCGCAGGCGCTCGACATTGGTCAGGGTGTCGGTCCCATCGGGGCCGGTCACCGTCACCGCCCCGTTGGTCACGGTCACGGTCGTGGCCCCGGCCGAGAAGACCGCCGTGTCCGTGCCCGCCCCGCCATCGACGACGTCATTGCCGGCCCCGCCGGTGATCAGGTCGTCGCCGTCGCCCGCCGCGATGAGGTCCGCGCCCGCCGTGCCGTTCAGGGTGTCGGCGTTGGGGGTTCCGGTGACCTCGTTGGGGAGGGGTTCGCCGGAGGGTGCGAAGAGACCGTCGGCGAACTGCAGACGCTCGACGCCGGTCAGCACATCCGTGCCGTCGGGGCCGGAGATCTGCAACGCGCCGCTGGGCAGGGTGGTGAAGGTATAGGCCGAGCGGTTGCCGGAGAAGACGGCGGTGTCGGCGCCCGCGCCGCCGTCCAGTGCGTCGGCGCCCGCGCCGCCGATCAGCCGGTCGTTCCCGTCGCCGCCCCGGAGAGTGTCGTCCAGCGAGCCGCCGTCGAGGGTGTCATTGCCGTCGCCGCCGTCGAGGGTGTCGTTATCCCATTCGCCGTAGATGACGTCGTCGCCCGCGTCGCCATTGGCGACGTCCGCGCCATTCCCCGCGGTGATGGTGTCGTCGCCGTCACCGCCCGAGATCAGGTCATAGCCGCGCGACACGCCATCGCCGGGGGTGTAGCCCAGGCCGGTCGCATCGCCGTCGCCGATGATCACGTCATTGCCGCCGTGGCCGAACAGCTGGTCGCCCTGGAAGGGGCCTGACCCCGGCTGGCCGCCGTCGCCGGCGCCCTGGATGTAGTTGGCCTGGTCGTCGCCGTGCAGGACATCCGCGTTGATGCTGCCGATTACGCCCTCGATGCTGATCAGGGTG
Organism: Brevundimonas sp. AVps31; assembly: GCF_058681355.1. NCBI lineage: Bacteria > Pseudomonadati > Pseudomonadota > Alphaproteobacteria > Caulobacterales > Caulobacteraceae > Brevundimonas > Brevundimonas sp. AVps31. The sequence continues at coordinate 1,144,468 of NZ_CM178736.1, forward strand.
TCGGAGCCTTCGCCGGTGTTCTGCGCCACGCCCTGGAGGCGCAGATCCACGGTCACGCCCGGCGCGCCCGCGCCGCCGGAGAAGAGGCGGCTGTAGCTGGCGATATCCATGCCCGCGCCGCCGTTCAGCGTATCGGCGCCTTCCAGCCCGCGCAGGGTGTCGTCGCCCGCGCCGCCCAGCAGCATGTCGGCGCCGCCGCTGCCTTCGATCGAGTCCGCGCCGCCGGCGCCGTCGGCGTACTGGAAGTTGGTGATGGCGTCGTTCGCCTCCGAGCCGAGCACCCGTTCGATGCTGGTCAGGATGTCGCCCTGGGCGTCGCCGCCGGAGACGAAGTAGGTGTAGATCGGATCGTTGTTCTGTTCGTAGCCGGTGAGGCTGGCCTGGATCGAGATTCCGGCGACCGAGCCCTGGTAAGACACGGTGTCGGTCCCGGCCTCGCCCAGGATACGGTCTCCGCCGGCGCCGCCGACGATCACGTCATCGCCCGCGCCGCCGTAAAGGCTGTCGACGCCCTCCCCGCCGTCGAGGAAGTCCGCGCCCGATCCAACCGCCTGGGTCGGGTCGTAATCGACGTCGGCGTAGATCGTGTCCGAACCCGCGCCGCCGTACATCCGGTCGTCGCCGAAACCGCCCAGGATCAGGTCGTTGCCGCCCATGCCGTAGGCCAGGTCGTCCCCGTCGCCCAGGCCGAGGGTGTTCGTCACGTCGTCGGCATAGACGGTGTCATTGCCGCCGAAGGTATAGATCGACGCCACGCCCAGGCTGCGGATGACGTCGTCCTGTTCGGTCGTGTGCAGGGCGCTGATGGTCTCGAAATTGACGTAGGTCCCGCCGGTGACGGCGGCGATGGTCGCGAACCGGTCGCCGGTCGTCAGGTCCAGGGTGACGCCCTGCGCCAGGCCGTCCAGGGTGACCAGCAGGGAGTCCGTCCCCGCGCCGCCGTCGGCGGTGTCGAGCAGGCCGACGCTGACGCCGTCATTGCCCTCGCCGCCGAACAGGGTGTCGCGCTGGCCGTCGTCGAAGCGCGAGCCCCAGACGTCGTTGATGCGGCTGGAATTGGTGAAGGCCCCGCCGGCCACGCTGTCGTTGCCGGCGCCGCCGTCGACGCGGTCCTCACCCGCCTCGCCGTACAGGATGGAGCCGTCCGCCCCGCCGGTGATGACGTCATTGAACACGGTGCCGACCACGTCGAAGCGTTCGACGTTGAGGAAGGTCCCGCCCGAGGCGGCGGTGATCGCGGCCGCCGGGCCCGTGGTCATATCCAGCGTCAGCGCGCTGCTGCGGCCCCGGAAATTGACCTCGACCGTGTCGCCGCCGGCCCCGCCGTCGGCGGAATCCCCGACGCCCAGATAGATGAAGTCGTTGCCTTCGCCGCCGTTCACGGTGTCCGCTGCGCCGTCCTCGGCCCGACGATCACCGGCCAGGAAGCCCCTGACGGGTACGGTGTAGCTGTTGCCGAAACCGTCCTGCAGCGTCATGACGCCGTCGGTCCCCGTCAGGCCGTCGCCGTCGTGGTACAGGATGTCGTTGCCGTCGCCGCCCTCGATCAGGTCGCCGCCATCGCCGCCGACGATCACATCGCGACCCGCGCCGCCGTAAAGCGTGTCATTGCCCTCGGCGCCGTCGATGCCGTCACCGTAGGTGGTGCTGGTCGGGTCCGTTTCATCGCCGCCGTAGACGATGTCGTCGCCGGTCCCGCCGTTCAGCCAGTCCCCGCCGGTCCCGCCGTTGAGCGTGTCGTTGGCGCCGTGCCCGAACAGGGTGTTGCCGCGGCCCCAGGCGTCGCCGCCGGTGATGGTGTCAGCGCCGCCGTACAGCAGGTTCCACAGGGCGGTGGAGTCGTTCGTGGTCAAGGTGGCGTTCAGGGCCGAGGCCTGAACCGACAGGCCGTCGATGCCGAGGACCAGGTCGCCGCCCTGTTCCAGCCGGAAGCCGGTGATCAGCCCAGTGGTCGGGAAGCCGGCGGAGGTCAGTCCGCCCAAGCCCGTGCCGGTGAAGATGACCCGGAACTCATAGCCGTCCTGGTCATATCCGCGCATCTCGACCCGGGTCGCCGTGGCCGAGATCAGCTGACCGCTCTGGGCCAGGGCGGCGAGTTCCTCGCGCCCGAAGGCGTTCATGTCGAGCAGGCGCCCGGTCGTGACGATCGGCATGTGTCTTTCCCCCACAAGGCCTTCAAGGCCCGAATCGCAAGCGGGGACTCCACGCGCACGCGAACTGTCACCCCAATAACCGTGGAGGTTAATCAGCCGTTGAGGGTTCAGGCAAGCGCCTGTTTTGATAACGCTTTGCGACAGAACGCCGACCGCGGCGCGGCAAGCAAAGCGGTCACGGGAGACCCTCCTGCCACCCGAACTCGGGGAGTTTGACCGGCGTGGGATCAGCGCATGCGCGCCGGGGCGGCGCTTGCGGCCTTCCACGCCTCGACGGGGCCGTCACCCCGAAGGTGGCCTGAACGGCGACCCGATCACGTCGTCGATCCGGGTCAGCGGCCCGTTCGAGGCCCCGGCGCTTGGGCGGGCGATCCCCAAGGCCTGCCCGAAGACGCCTGCCTGTGGCCCGTTGACGCCGTCACGCCGGTTGTCGTCGAGCCCCGCGCCGATGAGCGCGCCGACGGCCTCGCGGAAGCGTCAGTCCTTGTACCCGCAGGTTTGTTACTGCGGAAACAGGGGGCTGTTCGCGTCCCTCTGGCCCTCCAGGCTGTGCTTGAGGCCGCTGAGGTCGTCGTGGTCGGCGCGGAGGCGGGCGAAGGCGCGGCGGATGGTTTCGCGGGTGGTGGCCGAGATGCCGGTATCGTCCAGGGCCTTTTCGAACTGCGTCTTCACATGATCCTCGGCGCTTTCGGCGGCGCCGACCCTCGTCAGTTCATCGCGCAGCAGGGCGTGTTTGACGTCGGTGAAGGCGCGCTGGGCCTTGGCGAGGATGGAGCCCTCGGTGTCGGGCTCTCCGCCCAGACCGCGCACGTCCGAAGACAGGTCCTCGGCCAAGGCGCGGCGCTCGGCCTCGCGGCGGGCGAACAGGTCGCGGTGACCGGGGTCGTCGCTGGCGGCGAGGGCGGCCTGATAGCCCTCCGCGCTGTCGATGACGGTGCGGATCAGGCCGTTCAGAACCTGGATATCGTGGCGGTTGGCGTTGCTCATGTCAGTGCTCCGGGGAGAGACCTGTAAAGCGTGCGCCAGCGGCGAAGGTTGCCCCGTTGCGAGCCGCCTCACCGGAATGTCAGAGTCGGATCAAAGCTTTGTGCGCAGGGACCAGAGCTCGGGGAAGCAGCGGCGCTGGAGCGTCTCGGTCAGGTAGCCGACGCCGTCGGTGCCGCCGGTGCCGCGCCGGCGGCCGATGATCCGCTCGACCGTGACCACATGTTTGTGCCGCCAGGTCAGCAGGGCGTCGTCGAGATCGACCAGCTTTTCGGCCAGCTGGTAGAAGGTCCACCAGCGCTCGGTGTCGCGATAGACCTCCAGCCAGGCGGCCTCGACCGCCTCGGACGGTTCATAGGGCTGCGACACGTCGCGGTTCAGCACCTCGGCCGGGACCGGCAGGCCGGCCAGCGCCAGCTGGGCGAGAGCGTCGTCATACAGGCTGGGGGCGTCAAGGGCGGCCTTCAGCGCGGCGTGGGCCTCGGGCCGGTCCTCGTGGAAGCGCAGGAAGCGCGCGTCCTTGAGACCCAGGGCGGCCTCGAAGCGGCGGAACTGGTCGCTCTGGAAGCCGGACGAGGACCCGAGGACGCCGCGGAAATTGAGGTAATCCGCCGGGGTCATGGTGGCCAGGATGTCCCAGCTCATGGTCATGACCGACTGGATGCGGCTGACGCGGGCGAGGCTCTTGTAGGCGGGGACCAGATCGCCGACGCGGACCAGGGACTGGGCCAGGGCGACCTCGTGCAGGATCTGCTTGAGCCACAGCTCCTTGGTCTGGTGGATGATGACGAACAGCATCTCGTCATGCTGGTCGGACAGCGGATGCTGGGCGGCCAGCAGATCGTCCAGCGACAGATAGCCGGAATAGGTGATCGACGACGGAGGTGCGGTTTCGGTCATGGCGACCGTATCGCCCGCGCCGGGTCCCGGCTCAAGGGTTGTCGAACCCCCTCGCCGGTCCGGGGGAGGGTGACGACTGCGTCCAGCCTAGCGCTGGACCCATTGGCCCTGGGCGTTGCGGTACCACTGGCCCGAGCTGATGCGCGGCAGCAGTTGGGTCTCGAACATGCGGACCCCGGCGTCGGCGGCGGTGGCGCCGCCCCCGGCCTGCTGGGCCGAGCTGGCGTAGGCGCTGCGGCGGCCCGCGTTTGTGGCCTGGACGGCGGCGGTCAGGGCCGAGTCCGACGAGGGGACGCGGAAGCCGACGTAGCCGTCAGCCTGCTCGCCCACCGTGCCGGCGGCCTTGGCGGCGTCGATCATGGATTTTTGCTGGGAGGTCTGGGCGAAGGCCGCGCCCGCGGCGACGCCCAGGGCCGCGACGGCGGCGACCATGACGAAGACTTTGCGGAATGACATCGGTTTGATCTTTCGCATCAGAACAGGTTCGGGTTTTCGGCCAGGAGATCCTGAAGCTCCCGGTCGAGACGGACGCGGATGTCCGCGTCCAGCTTGGCGTTGATCGTGATCGGATCGACCTGCAGCCGGACGGTGGGGGTGCAGGCGGCCGTACCCAGGGCCACGGCGGCAAGGCCGAGGAGGGCGACGGTTCTGCGTGACTTCGTCCGGGTCATGACGACTCTCCGATTGATCCGCAGTGACTAAACGCGAATGAGGGTGAACGGGTTCTGAACGGCGAAGGCGGCTCGATCAAGACGTCGGCGAAACGTCCGGCGACGCTGGGTCCCCGGGCGGGTCCTCCGCGGCCTCGCCGTTGCGGGCGCGGTCCAGCTTCATCAGGTCGCTGACCAGTTCGTTGAGGTTGACCGAGGTGTCGAGCGTCAGGTCGATGCCGGTGTTGGACGGCAGGGGCAGTTCGCGGTTCAGGAACTGACGGCTGATGAACTCGGCCAGCGGGATGCGCAGTTCCTGACGCTGGGGCGGGTCGTGACGGCCCCGGATGCGGAACAGCACGCCCAGACGGCCCTCGTCCAGGCTGTTCACCTGGGCGGACAGGATGTCGAAGGCGAGGTTCTCCATGGCCTGATAGGCCAGGTCCTGGACGGTGTTGGGGGGCAGGGCCTCGCCGCCGCCTTCGGCCTCCAGACCCGTCAGCGACGTGCGGGGGATGGACAGACGGCCGGGCTGGACGGCCTGAAGGTCGCCGCCGACGATGCGGACGCCGTCCTTCGGGTTCCAGCTGAACGGCAGACGGCCCGAGACCACGGCGTCAAGGCTGACCTTGTCGCCGAAACCGGCGTCGGTGATGACCTGACCGAGCTGGACGGACTCGACCACGATCACGCCGGTGAAGCCCTGACTGATGTCCAGCGGGATGGACAGGGGCTCGACCCGCACCACGCCGCCCGCGACGCTGAGGTCGGCGCCCTCGACGGTGAGGGCCGCCTTGTCGAGGCCGAAGACCAGATCGATGTCGGTGAGGGGGGCGACGGATTCCAGCAGGTCGGCGTGCAGGGTCTGGCCGGGGGCGGCGACCAGCGGCGTCAGGCTGGTCAGCGCGACCGTGCCGCGCAGGCCCTTCACCGGGCCGGCGGGGCTGACGAAATCGAGGCCGGGAATCGTCAGGCGGCCGGAGCTGGTTCCTTCGGTATCCGCGCGCCAGTCAACGCGGCCGGTGAAGCCGACGGAGCCGACGGCGGGCGAGCCGACGATGTCGCCGGCCATGGGGCTGAGGTCGACGGGCTGCAGGCCGCCCTCGGCGAAGGTGATGGACGGAGCGTCGATGGTGATGCCGCCGACGCCCGCCTTGCCGTCGTGGGCGAGGGTCAGACGACCCAGCGCGGTGTCGCCGTGAGAGAGATCGAAGGCGCCCGTCCAGTCGTCACCGGACAAACGGGCCGAGCCTGCGGCGGTCAGCGGGTTGAACCGGGCCGGGGCGGTGGCGTCGACCACGGTGGCGCGCGACACCTGCGCCAGCAGCCCGACGCCGCGCGGTCCGCCTGTCGCGGCCAGCGTGCCTTCCGCATCCCTGAAGTGCAGGGCCAGGAAGGGGGCGGAGGCGTTGACGCCGTTCAGCCGCCCGTCGGCGCGCCAGCCGCCGTTCTCGACCGTGACCAGGGGTCGGCCCGCGGGGCAGAAGCGACCCGAGATGTCGGTGATGTCGTTCTCGTCCAGCTCCAGCCGCTCGACGGTCAGGGGGACGCAGTCGGTCGCCGCATAGGTCAGGCGGCCATTGGAGGAGACCAGTTGGCCCTTCGTCTGCAGCGCGATGCCCCGGGCAAGGCCGAAGTCGAGCGCGGCGCGGCCGTCCAGCGTGGCGTGGAAGCCGGTTTCGGTCAGGGACCAGCGCGGGATGGCGAAGGCCGCCTCGGGCAGGCCCTGGCCCCGGGTGGCGGTCAGGGACAGGGCGCCGCCGCCCTGCCCGCCCCGGCCCATGCTGAAGATGGGCGTGGCGGCGGGCCGCAGGGTCAGGACGCCGCCGTTGGCGGGGCTGAGGGTGGCCGGGCGATCCAGGGTCACGCGCGTCCCCCCGTCGCCGGTGGTGACGCTGAAGGCGGGAATGCTGACGGCGAAGGCGGACAGGGCGCGCTTCATCTCGGCCAGTTCGGGAATGTCGTCGCGGGCCGGGGGCCCGAACAGGGGCCAGGCGCCGCGCGCGGCCTGCACTCCGCCGCGGACGTCGAGGCGAAGGGCGCCGTCGGCCACGAGATCCAGCCGGGCCTGGCCGCGGGCGCCGGACAGGGACAGCTCCCCCATGGCCAGACGGTCGGCGGTCAGGCTGAGCGGGCCCTGCGCCTCGAAGGCGGAGCCGCGACCGCCCGCGATCAAACGACCGGCGGTCAGGTTGACGCCCGCACCGTCCAGCCCGGCGGCCGAAAGGCGAGCGGCGGAGGCCCGGGCGGGGCCTTCGATGCGCCAGCCCGGTCCGTCGCCGTTGCGATCGACAACAGTGGCGGCGTCGGTCAGGTGAAGACGCGCCCCCTGCCCGGCCACGGCGCCCTCCAGCCGGTCGGCGCGAATGTCGGCGGTGGTGCGGCCGTCGATGCGGAACGCCTCGATCCAGCCGGCGGTGGTCCCGGCGAAGTTGAAGGCGGCGTTGACGCCCCGCGCGGCGCTGTCGCCCGCCGCGAGCCGGTCCGCGAGAAGCGTCAGGCCGAGCCGGGCGCGGCCGTCGTTGCGATGGGTCTTCAGGTCCGGATAGGGCAGGTCGCCGGTCAGGTTCAGGCGCACGGCCTGGCCCCGGGCGCCCGGCAGGACGGCGGAGTCGGCGGCGGCCACCACCCGCAAGGCGACCCGGTCACCGGTCGTGGTCAGGTCCACGGCGGCGGTCAGGCCCCTTGCATCGATCCGGTCGCCGCTGCGCAGGGCGGTAGAGGGCATATGGGCGACCAGCCGCATCAGCTTGCCGTCCTCGACCCGGGCCTGGCCCAGAATATTGGCGAAGCCATAGTCGGTCTCGACGCGGACGCGGGCGTCCTCGACCAGCACCAGCGGCGCCTGGCTGTCGGGACCCGGCGGGCGGCCGGTGAATTTCTGCACCAGGGGGTCCAGCGAGCCGAAGGACAGCTTGCCGCCGCGCAGGCTGACGCGGGCGACGGGGCGCAGCAGGCGAATGCGGCGCGGGGTGACGCCCAGTCCCTGTTTCGACCAGGGCGCGCCCAGGGCGTAGTCGACCTCGACCCGTTCAATCGTGACATCGGGATTGCGAGGGTCGCCGATGCGGATGCTGGCGACGACGCCGTCCAGCTCGACCCGTTCGATGTCCACATCGGCGGGCACGCCCTCGCGCTCGAGCCAGCCGACCAGCACCTGGCGGGTGACGGCGCGACGGTTGAGCCAGGTCAGGGCCGCCAGAACCAGGATAACGCACAGGACGGCGCCGACGCCCGTGAGCAGTCGGCGGGTCAGGCGTCCGGCGCGGCGGGACCCCGGACGGGGTTCCGGGCGGGGAGAGCCGGGGGCGGGGGGAACCGTGTCGTCACTCATGCCCCTTGTCCTTTAGCGGCACTGGCGGCGCAGCGGAAAGGCCGTTGAGCAGATCGTCGACGCCCTTGAACAACATTTGCGTGTCTGGCCTGCCACAGCATAGTGGCCAATGGGTCACTTCAAGAGCAGCCAGAGTCAGCTTCCAATACGGGCGGGAGGACGGCGCGAACACGGTTCAGACGCCGCGCGAATACTGTCGTCCTGATCTTGCATCATCTCAGCGATCACGCAGGCTTTACCGGCGACTACGGCCCCGGTTAACGGGCTGTAACGATCCACCTTCCCATGATGGGACAGACGGGCTATATGGCCCGTCTCGCGTTTGGCGGTTCCTGTGGGAGGCGGCCCGGCGCGATCCTTGCTTTCAGTGGCTTTGGCGCCGGACAGGCGTCGTCGTTTCCCGGGGACCGATGGCTCAGTTCGACCCACGTCGCCAACCGATGCGCATCGCGCCGCACGCCCTCACGGCGGTGGCCGCGATCTCGGTGGCGCTGCTTGCCGGCCGCGTATACCAACCCGCGAAAGCGGAAGAGGCTCCCGCCTTCACGTCAAATCAGATCGCCGTGCTGGAAGCGCAGGCGTTCGCCGCCGGCGGCACCCCCGCCGGACTGACCGCGCCGGAAGCCGTGCCGGTCCAGATCCGCAAGGGTGAAACCTTCGAGCAGGCCGTGCGCCGCACCGGCATCGCGCCGGAAGAAGCCTCCGCCGTCGTCGCCACCCTGTCGAACGCCATGGACGTCAGCTCGATGCGGGCGGGCCAGAAGTTCGAGACCGCCATCGCCAAGCCGCGCGGCGGCCGGGGCGACGCCCGGCTGATCGGCCTGACCATGCGCACCGGCCCGGCCAGCCAGCTGACCGTGTCGCGCAGCTTCGACGGCGCCCTGCGCCTGCGCGCGCTGGAAGAAAAAGTGACGCATGAAACGGTGGTCCTGACCGGCAAGGTCGAGGGCTCGCTGTCGCGCACCGTTCGCCGCGAGGGCGCGCCGGCCGCCATCGCCCGCGTCGCCGGCCGCCTGTTCTCGCACAAGTTCGACATGGACCGGGACGTCAAGTCGAACGACGAGTTCACCTACGTCTTCGACCGCACCGTCACCGAGAACGGCCGCACCATCGGGTCCGGCGAGCTGATGTACGCCTCGCTGAAGGGCGTGACCTTCTATCGCTTCCAGCCCGCCGGCGCCCGTGAGGCCCAGTATTTCGACGCCACCGGCAAGAACACCCGGTCGGCCTTCATGCGCACGCCGCTGGAGCGCGGCTTCCGCATCTCGTCGTCGTTCGGCTTCCGCCGCCACCCGATCGCGGGCTTCCGCAAGATGCACCAGGGCATCGACTTCGCCGCCGGCATGGGCACGCCGGTCGTGGCGCCCGCCGACGGCGTGGTGGTCGAGGCCCGGCGCTGGGGCGGTTACGGCAACTGGCTGCGCATCCGCCACCCGAACGGTCTGGAAAGCGGCTACGGCCACCTGTCGCGCTACGCCTCGGGCATCCGCGCCGGTCAGCGCGTGCGTCAGGGCCAGGTGGTCGCCTATGTCGGCTCGACCGGCGCCTCGACCGGCCCGCACCTGCACTATGAACTGTGGCGGGGCGGCCAGCGGATCAATCCGGCCGGCGTGCGCACCGAGGAGGGCACCGTGCTGGCGGGCGCCGATCTGGCGGCCTTCCGCGCCGAGAAAGCCCGTATCGACCGCATCATCGCCTCGGGCGGCGAGAAGCGCACCCAGTCGCCGGCCATGGCCGGGGGCTTGCGCCCCGCCGTCAGCTGATTTCGGCGGACAGACGATCTGAACAGGCCCGGACGGTTCGCCGCTCCGGGCTTTTTCTGTTTCGGGCCGCTCCGTCTGCTGGTGGATGGAAAGTGATTAGTGGCTAGTGGCTAGTGGCAGTTGTCGCGCCGTCGCCGTCGGCGGAAGGGCGGCGCGGACCGTACGGCCGCAGGCTGTTGGCCAGCCACTAGCCACTCGCCACTAGCCACTTCGCCGCACCGGCGCGTCCCTGACGTCTCAGTCATTCCCGCCCCTTCATCATAGCGCCGCAATCCGCCGGAAAGACTGGGGCATGCAAGGCAGACGTGAATTCCTGATCGGCGCGAGCGGCGCCCTGACCTTGGCGGCCGCGCCGTCAGCTTGGGCGCAGGGCGGATTCGTCTCGCGCCGGATCACGGTCGAGACGCGCGGCGAGGGGCCGGACCTGATCCTGATCCCCGGTCTGGCCTCGACGGCCGCCGTCTGGCGCTCGACCGCCGACCGGCTGGCCGGGCGCTATCGACTGCATCTGGTGTCGATCCGGGGGTTCGGCGATCTCCCGGCGCAGGCCAATGGCGACGGCGGCGTCCTGCCCGCCGTGGCCGGCGAGCTGCTGCGCTACATCACCGAAAGCCGCCTGAACCGCCCGGCCATCATCGGCCATTCGATGGGCGGCCAGATCGGGCTGCGCGTCGCCGCGGACTGGCCGTGGGCGGTGGGACGGCTGATGACGGTGGATTCCTCGCCCTTCTTCGCCGCCCTGATCAGCCCGCAGGCCACCGCGCGCGACGTGCAGCCGATCGCCCAGGTGGCCTATCAGGCGATCCAGTTCCTCGGCGACGAAGCCCTGAAGTCGCGCGGCCGCGAACTGGGGCTGGAGCTGGGCGGGGCGACCGACAGCCTGTTCAGCGGCATCGGCTGGCAGGGCGGCGACCGGCAGGTTCTGGCCCAGTCCCTGTATGAGGTGATGACCGTCGACCTGCGCCCGCGCCTGCCCCGCATCACCGCGCCGGTGACCGTGGTCTACGGCTGGAGCCCGGACCGGAACTCGCCGCGCAGCCGCGCCGACAGCCTGTTCCGCGACGCCTACGCGCGCCTGCCGGGCAACGCCGTGTTCGAGCGGATCGAGGGCGCAGAGCACATGGTGATGATCGACCAGCCGACGCGGTTCCTGGCGGCGGTGGGGCGGTTCATGGGGTGAGAGGTGACGGGCGCTCGCCCATGACCTTTCGCAGACGTTCCAGGCCAGGCCCCCACGGTCGGCGAGCGGCCCGTCAGAGGACGCTCAGAGGATCGACCAACTCCACCTCTGAAATGGCGGAGAGATAGGCGTCGAGGTAGGCCTTGTGGGACGAGCCGACGAGGACGAGCACCCTTGCCCCTGACTGGCTGGCGAAGCTGGCCCGAATGTTGGCGGCCATGCGCTGGTTCCGCACTTCCCACCATGCGACGTATTTCCGCGCGGGCATCCCGGGCGCCGGATGGGTCAGGGCCCCGCCCATTTCCGCCCGCGCCTGCCCGATCTGTGTGGAAGGCAGGTTGTTGAAGCGGAAGGTCTGAAGCAGGCCTTCCGGCGTGTCGACCGGCTGGTTCTGCATTTCAACAAGGGTCGGGTTGGGCTGGGCCCAGACTTCGCTGACGGCCTTGCCGACGCTTTCGTCAAAGTCCGCCGCGACGGAGTCGGCGGTGTGATCGTCCATGGGATGCACGCGGTTCAGGCCAAGCCGGGCTGCCAGGACAGCGGCGATCTGCTCATTTTCGTTCTGACGGTTGGCCAGTGCCTTGAGTTGTTCGACCAGCACGTCATTCAGGCCGTCTGATGCGATCTGCTCTTCGGGTGCGAGTTGAAGCCAGTTCACAAGAGCGGACGTCCTCTCGCCTCCGGCCAGAAACAGGGCCGCGAGTTCGCGCCGCTCCTGCGCGCTCGGACGGGCCGGCCAGGTCTTCAGCCGGGCGTCGATCCGGGCCGTGGCGGCGGGAACGTCAAGCCCGGTCGCCGCATAGGCATCGGCGGTCGAGGGGCAATAGCCTTGCGCGCTCTGGGCGAAGCGGCCGGGGAACCGCCGGAACAGGTCGCAGTCCTGTCCGGAGACGGCTTCGATGACGATGATGTCGGGGCCAAAGCCCTCCAGCCGGTCCAGCACGGGGCCCAGAAGTCCGGGCTCGAAATCGGTCAGGTTGGCCAGATGCATCGTGCCGACCACCATCACCTGCGTCGCCGGCCCGCGCATCTCGCTCCGCAAGGAAGCCGGATCAAAGGCGGGCCCGTACCGCGGGGCCGCGCCGACCGGGGCGGGATCCTGGGCGAGCGCCACGCCGGACAGGACCGACAGGAGGGCTGCGATGGCGAGGGCTTTCATGACGGCTCCGGTCAGCGATGTTCGCTTTCCTATCCCCCGGCGAGCCCTTGTCACAATCTCACAAGCACCTGTTGGCGCTTAAGTTTCTGTCATGATGCGAAGGGTCGATCGTCTTGTTCGCCGACCCGGACCGGCCGCGCGCAAGCCCGGCGGAGGCGGAGCACTTTCCGAGGGCACGGGGAACCCCGTTCGCCGCCCGTGGCTGTCGTCAGGGAATGCGCTATAGCCGTGAGGTCAGGAAGAAGGCGGCGGATGGGACGCGCGGGGACCTACAGAACTCTGATCTATTGGCTGGGCGCCATGGCTTGCGTCCTGTTCTTCCTCGTGCTCGCGGGCCGGGACACGCTCGTGTCGCTCAGCCTTGGCTCGGGCGCGATCGCGTTCCTTTCGGCGGCGGCGGGCATGCGTTGTCCGCGATGCCGGTTGGGGATCGATAGCCGGGAGCATGGCGGCTATGCGGCCGGCTACGTCCCCGACGCCCGCTGCCCGAGGTGTGGCCGCGATCGACGCGGCGTATGGCCCTTCCAGTTCCTTTTCAAACCCGAGCGCCGCTAGGTCCGCTAACCGCCGGCGGCGGAGGTCCGACAGGCCTGCTCTTCGGCCAAGGCTGGCAAATCGGTTTCCTGGCCCGGGATGGATGACTGCTTTGGACCCATTGCAGACTTTATGACGGCTGTGTTCAGCTAGCGGGCCGATCCAGGGAGATGAGGTGCCAAAGTTGCGAGCGCGTCTGCGAGTCGGGCTGATTGCTTTGGTTGCCGGTCTCGCTGGTTGCGAGAGCCGTGAACAATCGGGACGACCTGAGCAGGTGGTGACGACGATCAACGTCGAACATGGGTCGGGGGCTTTGCCTGGCGCGCCCTTCAACGTTGTTTTGTCGTCTGATGGAATGGCGGCCGTTTGGCGTGACGATGGTGATCGAATCTCGAAGATGACCAAGGGCGAGATTCCCCAAGGTTTGACCGCATTTGGCGCGGGGCGGAACGACCGGCTCCTGATTTACGCCGAACATAACCCCCCTAACGTCGAGATGATCGAACTCGCTAGGAGATTGCGTGATCAGGGATTCACCTCCGTGACCTTGGTCAGTCCGGGGGGATGGGTGCCGCCGGAGCCCGGGTTGACTGAAGTCGCCGACCAAAACTAAGCCGCCGCTCATCAGGGTCCGCTTTCACTCCTTGGTGACAGGCGGCTTCCCACCCATGCGGACAGTCGCCGTATCTGCTCCTGGCGCTCATCCCAACTCAGCCGGCGTCCGGCTGCCTGTCCGGATGGGCCGCCATGAAGGCCGGATGGGCCTTCGCCGCTTGGTCGATCGCCAGCAGGCGGGGGAAGGCGCCCAGCGGGACGTTGAAGCGGGCCGCCGAGTAGATCTGCGGGATCAGGTAGCAGTCGGCGAGAGTGGGCGCGTCACCATAGCTCCAGCCGGCGCCGTGGCGGGCGACGAGCGCTTCCAGCGCCTCGAACCCCGGGACGATCCAGCGGGCGGCCCAGGCGTCGACGGCGGCCTGGTCGGCGGCGAAACCTTCGCGCAGGGCCTTGCCGACGCGCAGATTGTTCAGCGGATGGATATCGCAGCCGATCAGGGCGGCCATGGCGCGGACGTGGGCGCGGTCCAGCGCGTCGGTCGGCAGGAGGGCGGGGGTCGGATGCGATTCCTCCAGCCATTCGAGGATGGCGGGGCTCTGGGTCAGGACGGCGCCGTCCACCTGCAGCGCCGGCACCATGCCCTGCGGATTGAGCGCGACATAGTCGGGGGCCTTCTGGGCGCCGGTGCGCAGGTCGTGGCCCGTCTGGTCGTAGGTCAGGCCCTTGAGCGCCAGGGCGATGCGGACGCGGTAGGCGGCGCCCGAGCGCCAGTATCCATGCAGGATCATCGCGCGGCCACCGTGAAGCTGAGCGGCGGCAGGCCGCCGATAGTCGCCTCGACCTGGTCGCCGGGGACCAGGGGGCCCACGCCCTCGGGCGTGCCCGTGAAGATCAGGTCGCCCGCGCGGACGTCCCACAGCTCACCCGCCTTGGCCAGAATCTCGTCCGGGTTCCAGATCATTTCGTCGAGACGGCCCGACTGGCGCACGACGCCATTGACCCGCAGCTCGATCAGGGCGGCGGGATCCGGCAGGGGGCCGGGCGTCAGGGGCCCGCAGGGGGCCGACTGGTCGAAGCCCTTGGCGGCGTCCCACGGACGACCCGCCGTCTTGGCCGCGGCCTGCAGGTCGCGACGGGTCAGGTCACAGCCGACCGCCCAGCCGACGATGCCGTCCGGGCCGATGGCGCAGACCAGCTCGACCTCATGATGCAGATTGCCGGTCGCGGTCGGATAGACCGGATCGGCGCCGTCGGTGACCACCGCGTCCGCGGGCTTGGAGAAGAAGAAGGGCTCGGCCCGGTCATGGCCCATCTCGCGCGCATGGGCGGCGTAGTTCTGGCCCACGCACAGGATGCGCCGAACCGGAAAACGCTCGAACCGCCCATCGATGGGGAGGGAGGCGGTGGGGGCGGGGGGAAAGAGCCAGTCGGTCATGGAAGGGTCCAGAGATTGGGCAGCAGGCAGCAGGCAGCAGACAGCAGACAGCAGACAGCAGACAGCAGGGAAGTACCGCATCCCGGTGCGCCCGCCCAGCGGACAGCTAGAGCCAGGCCCGCCAATTTCCTGCTGCCTGCTGCCCGCCCCCTGCGGCCTCCCACATGCTGCATTGCGGGAACCGTGACGCCACAGTGGCGTTTCGGCTCAGGGTTCTCTATCTAACCGTCAAGCTTGACCAAACGGAGCGCGCATCATGGCGACGACCAAGGCGGCCCGTGCCGCAGTTAAGAACGATCTGAATACGCTGAAGGATGACCTGAAGGTCCTCGGCAGCGAGGAAAAGGCCGCCCTGCGCGAGAAGGCGTCGGCGGCGGACGCCCGCCTTCGCGCCAAGGCCGCGGAAGCCGAAGCCAAGCTGCGCGAGCAGGCCGACGTGCTGCGTGACCGCGCCCGTGGCTATTATGACGAGGCCCGCGTGAAGGGCCGCGAATACTATGACGATGCGTCGGAGCGGTTCGACGAAGCCCAGCGCTACCTGACCGAGCGGGTCCAGGAGCGTCCGATCCAGTCGACCGCCATCGCCCTCGGCGTCGGCGTGGTGCTGGGCCTGCTTCTCGCCGGTCGTCGCCGCTGATGCTCGGCGGGGGCCTGGCCAGGGGTCTGGTCAAGAAGGCCGTCGCGGCAGCGGCGGCCGCCGGCGCGGCGCTTGTCGCGGTGATCTTCCTCGGCGTGGCGATTTACTACGCCCTGTGTCTGGCGGTTCCGGCGCTGGCCGCCGCGGCCATCACCTTCCTGCTGTTCGCCTTTATCGCGATCATCGTCGCCGTGCTGTTCCTGCGCGGCGAGAGCGATGAGGACGAAGAGGAGGAAGAGCCGGCCGGGATCGGTGAGCGCGCCTTCATGCTGTTCCGGGAACGCCCGGTCCTGGGCACCGTGGCGGCTCTGGCGGGCGGCTGGATTTTCCTGAGAAATCCGGCACTTGCCAGCATCGTGGCCGCGGCGTTCACTGAAAAATCACACGCGCGCCGCCGTCGTTAAACGGGAACCGTCAGGCTTCCTGACGGTTGTTCAATCAGGTGCGGCGAATAACCGCCCCGTTTCGAACAATCGCTCTGGAAGGAATGCTCATGCTGCGTTGGGCCCTGATTTTTCTCGTGCTCGCCCTCGTCGCCGGCGCCCTCGGGCTCGGTGGTGTCGCGGGTCTGTCGATGAACATCGCTTACGTTCTGTTCGTCGTGTTTATCATCCTGCTGATCGTGCACTTCATCACGGGCAGGGGACGATCCGTCTAACGGATCCGAACTCTGAACATCGAAAGGGCCGTGGTCATCCGACCACGGCCTTTTTCCTGTGCGGTGGACCGGAACGCTGGATGGCGGCATACGCTGGGACATCATGAGCGTCGCCTTCACCCGAGAGGAAGACCTGGAGGCCACGGCCGCCGATCTTCCCGACCGTCCGATTTCCAGCCATCCCAACCTGGTCACGCCCAACGGGCTGGCGCAGATCGAGGCCGCCCTGGCGGAGGCGCGGGCGGCCTATTCGGCGGCGCAGGCGAGCGGGACGATCGAGACCGATCGTACCCCGATGGCGCGAGCGGCGCGGGAGCTGCGGTACTGGTCCGCGCGTCGCGCCACGGCTCAGCTGGTCGAGACCACCGCGGACGGACGGGTCCGCTTCGGCGGTTCGGTGACCCTCGAACGCGAGGACGGGCGCACCCAGACCTGGCGGATCACCGGCGAGGATGAGGCCGACCCCGCGGCGGGTTCGGTCAGCCACGTCTCGCCGCTGGCCCGCGCGCTGGTGGGCAAGCGGGTCGGCGACGAGGCGGTGGTGGCGGGCCGGTCGGTCGAGGTCATCGCCGTCGACTGACCGCACCGAGGCCTATTGGGCCAGCATGCCGCCATCAATGACGAACTCGGTCCCGGTGATGAATTTGGACTCGTCCGAGGCCAGGTAGACCACCGCATAGGCCACGTCGTCCGGCTCGCCGATCCGCTTCAGCGGGATGCCGCGGGCCAGACGCTCGTGCGCCTTGTCCTCGTCGCCGCCGGCCATGGCGATGAAGGGGTCGAGGATCGGGGTCTTGATGAAGACCGGATGGACCGAGTTGCAGCGGACGTTCCAGTCCATCTTGGCCGCCTCGAGCGCGATGGTCTTGGAGTACATCCAGACGCCGGCCTTGGTGGCGTTGTAGGCCCCCATACCGGGCGCGGCGGCGAGGCCGGCCACCGAGGAAATATTGATGATCGAGGCCGGCGCCGCCTCGCGCAGGCGCGGCATGGCGTGTTTGGTGCCCAGCATGATGGAGCGCAGGTTGATCTCGTACTGGCGCTGCCAGTTCTCGACCGTGTCCTGCTCCACGAAGGCCAACGGACCGCCGATGCCGGCGTTGTTGACCAGAACCGACAGCCCGCCCATGGCCTGGGTCGCGGCGTCGATGACCGAGATCCACTGGTCTTCGCGGGTCACGTCCTGGGCGAAGGCGAAGGCGCTGCCGGGGTGGTCGGCGTTGATGGCGTCGGCCAGCGCCTGGACGCCCTCCAGATTGATGTCGGTGACGGCGACCTTCGCGCCCTCATGCGCCAGCATGTGGGCCATGGCCGTGCCGAGGCCGCCCGCGGCGCCGGTGATCAGAACCGTCTTGCCCGAAACCCGTCCGCTCATCACTTCGCTCCCATCGCTGCGGCGGCTTCGTCGATGAAGCGCGCCATGTTCAGATCCCGCGCCGTCACCCCGCCCGCGTCATGCGTGGTCAGCAGGATTTCGACGCGATTGTAGACGTTTGACCATTCCGGATGGTGGTCGGCCTTGTCCGCCAGCAGGGCGACGCGGGTCATGAATCCGAAGGCGGCGTTGAAGTCCGTAAAGGTCAGCGACCGGGCGATGGCGGGACGTGCATCCTCGGCCTTTCGCCAGAGCGGCAGACCTTTCAACGCTTCCGCGACGTCAATCTGTTCCGGCATCGTTCCCTCCGTTTTGTCCGGCGTATCGCGCCTGACCCGTCGCCACAAGCGGCGGAACGCCAACCGAAGCTTGGGCGTTACCAAGCGTCGCTATTCGTAAGCGGAGGACGTCATGGACAATCTCTGGATCACTTCCCTGCCCCCGGCGGACCGCAAGCGTCTCGAACCCCATCTGACCGAGCGCCCGTTCGCCCAGGGACAGATGCTGTACGACGCCGGCGAGGCGCTGGGCGAGGTCTGGTTCCCGCTGACCGGGGTGGTGTCGCTGATGACCATCCTGTCCGAGGACCACATGGTCGAGACCGCCGCCATCGGGCGCGAAGGGCTGGTCGGGGTCACCTGCGGGCCGCTGAACGCGCGCGCGTCGAGCCGCGCCATCGCCCAGGTGGAAGGCACGGCGGCCTGCTGCCCGGCGGATGTGTTCTCTGACGCCCTGAGCAAGAGCGAGCAGATGCGCACCGCCCTGGCCAAATTCACGGAAAGCCTGTTCGCCCAGGTCCAGCAGACCGCCGCCTGCAACGCCCAGCACCGGCTGGACGAGCGGCTGGCGCGCTGGCTGCTGACGCTGCACGACCGGGCCGACGGCAGCCGCATCAAACTGACCCAGTCGGACATCGCCGGCATGCTGGGGGTGCGCCGCGCCACAGTGTCGGAAGTCGGCTCCGAGATCGAGGACAAGGGGCTGATCCGGCGCGGTCGCGGCTGGGTCGAGGTGCTGGACCGTCCGGGCCTGGAGACCGCGTCGTGCGATTGCTATCGCCTGATCTCGACGGTGATGAAGGACCTCGGCGTCCCGAGGCCGAACCAGAAGACCTGAGCCCGCGCGTCTGCGGCCATACAGACGGATGACGCGGCGCCGGCGAAGGGGTAGAGCGAAACCATGACCGACGCTTCCCCAGACCCCTCCGGCCAGAGCTCTTCTGGCAAGACGTCCTCCTTCGGCTTCCGCGACGTCGATGCCCGGGAGAAGGTCCGGATGGTGCGCGGCGTGTTCGACAGCGTGGCGTCCAGCTATGACCTGATGAATGATCTGATGAGCGCGGGCGTGCACCGGCTCTGGAAGGACGCGGCCGCGGCCAGGCTGAACCCGCGTCCGGGCGAGACCATTCTGGACGTGGCGGGCGGCACCGGCGACATGTCGCGGCGCTATGCGAAGATGGCGCGCGCCGCCCAGATGCGCATGGGTGGCGAAGACGCCCGGGTGATCGTGCTGGACTACAATGCCGAGATGATCATGGCCGGTGTCCACAAGGGCGGCGAGCCCGAGATGAGCTGGACCGTCGGCGACGCCATGGCCCTGCCCCTGCCCGACGCCTCGGTGGACGCCTATTCCATCAGTTTCGGCATCCGCAACGTGGCCGACGTGCCGCAGGCGCTGCGCGAGGCGCGCAGGGTGTTGAAGCCCGGCGGCCGCTTCCTGTGCCTGGAGTTCTCCCGCCCGACCACGGGTGCCATCCGCAAGGCCTATGACGCCTGGTCCTTCCACGCCATTCCGCGCATCGGCGAATGGATCGCCAAGGACCGCGACAGCTACCAGTATCTGGTCGAGAGCATCCGCCGCTTCCCCGACCAGCCGACGTTCAAGGCCATGATCGAGGACGCGGGCTTCAGCCGCGTGACGGTGACCAATCTGTCGGGCGGCGTGGCGGCCATCCACCACGGGTGGGCGATCTGAGCCAGAGGATCGACCAAGGCACGCCGCCGCCGCCGCCGGCCACAGTACCGGTGCGCGCGCCCTTGAGCGCATCCCTGCGCCTGCTGGGCTGGCTGGGCGTGCTGATCCGCCACGATGCGCTGGCGCCGCGCGAAATCACGCCGCTGCTGCCTGTCTGGGCGCGATGGATCGCGCATCTGCTGCACGTCTTCGCCGGGCGCGAGAGCCGCGAGGGTCGGCCGGGCCAGCGGCTGGGCAAGGCGTTTGAACATCTGGGTCCGGTGGCGATCAAGCTGGGACAGGTGCTCGCCACCCGCGCCGACATCTTCGGCGTCGAGTTCGCCCGCGATCTGGGTCGCCTGAAGGACGCCCTGCCCCCCTTCCCGCTGGATCAGGCGCGGCGCGAGGTCCAGCGCTCGCTGGGCCGTCCCGTCGAAGACCTGTTCACTGATTTCGGCCCCGCCGTGGCCGCCGCCTCGCTGGCCCAGGCGCATCCGGCCTGGCTGGCCGACGGCCGCAAGGTCGCGGTCAAGATCCTGCGGCCCGGCGTCGAGCGGCGCGTGGCGCAGGGGCTGGACGCGATGCGGCTGGCTGCCCGTCTGGCGGTGAAATTCGTGCCGGTGGCGCGGCGGCTGGAGCCGTCGGCCTTTGTCGAGACCATCGCGCGCGCCCTGACGCTGGAGCTGGACATGCGGCTGGAGGCGGCCGCCGCATCCGAGCTGAAGGAGATCATGGCCAAGTCGGACCCTCAGGGGCTGACGGGCCACATGGACGCGCCGGCCGTCATCTGGGACGGGGTCGGCAAGCGGGTGCTGACGCTGGAGTGGGCGACCGGCCTGCCGCTGACGGACCCGAACGCCGCCCTGCAGCGGGGCATGGACGTCAATGCACTGGCCGACAACGTCGTGCGGTCCTTCCTGTCACAGGCGCTGGACCACGGGGCGTTTCACGCCGACCTGCATGAGGGCAATCTGTTCTGCCACGCCCCGGCGGAACTGACGGCGATCGATTTCGGCATCGTCGGGCGGCTGGGTCCGGCCGAGCGGCGCTATCTGGCCGAGATCCTGTGGGGCTTCATCAGCCGGGACTACGACCGCATCGCCCGGGTCCATTTCGAGGCCGGCTATGTGCCGCGCGAGCATTCGGTCGAGGCCTTCGCCCAGGCGCTGCGCGCGGTCGGCGAACCGGTGATCGGCAAACAGGCGTCCAAGGTGTCGATGGGCCGGCTTCTGGGCCAGCTGTTCGAGATCACCGACCTGTTCGACATGCACCTTCGGCCCGAACTGATCCTGCTGCAGAAGACCATGGTGTCGGTCGAGGGCGTGGCCCGACGGCTGAACCCCGATCACGATCTGTGGTCCGCGGCCCAGCCTGTGGTCGAGCGCTGGATCCGCCGCGAACTGGGTCCGCAGGCGCAGATCCGCGACACCCTCGACGAATTGCGCGCGACGCTGAAGGCGCTGGCGAAACTGGCGCAGAACCCGCCACAGGCGCAGACCGTCATCGTGCGCGAGGCGCGGACGCCGGTCTGGGTCGTGGTCTGTGTCACGGTTGCAATGTGCGCCGCCGTCGCCGCCCTTGTTCTGTCGCTTTGGCCCGTCATCGTCTGAGCTCCTCCGGAGACCTGCTGATGAAAATGCCTGTTCTGGCCGCCGTGCTCGGCCTGATCTCTGTCGCCACCCCTGTCGCGGTTCAGGCCCAGGTGGCCGCCGGCAGCGTTCCCAACAGCTTCGATCGCCCCGCCGCCCAGGCCGTCACCCCCGACACCACGCCCCGACGGCCCGAACCGGCCGACGTTCCCGTCGCGACCGCTCCGGCCAACGCCCAGTCCGAAGAGGTGCTGCGCACGGTGATCGCGGACGCCCAGGCGGGCACGTTCAACTACGCCCTGATGGAGGCCGGCCTGGCGACGCGGATGCGCGAACAGGAGGCCCGGTTGCTGCCCCTGATCCGGGGGTTCGGCCCGGTGCAGGCGGTTGATTTCGTCGGCTCCCAGGACGGGGCGGACCTGTTCGTGGTGACCTTCGCCAGCGCCGCGACCCAGTGGGTGATCGGCTTTGACGACGCGGACAAGATCGACGCCCTGCTGTTCCGCCCGGCCCAGTAGCCACCACCCCCGCTTCCGGAGACGAGCCCATGCGTGGCCTGAACCTGCGCACGACCGCGATGGTCGTGTCGGTCGTCGCCTTTCTCGCGGCCTGTTCGGGCGGGCCGGGAGGTCCCGTGGGACCGGGGCTTCCGTTCGCCCCGCCGCCGCCAGCCCGGGCGTCGCTGTTCATCAGCCCTTTCGGCGAGCCCTTCAGCGCCCCGCCAGGCCAGCCCTATCCGGTGGCCGTCTGGTTCGCGGGAGCCGATGCCGACCACGACGGCGAAGTGACGCTGGCGGAGTTCACCGCCGACGGGCAACGCTATTTCGCCGTGCTGGACACGGATCGCGACGGGCGACTGAACCAGACCGAGCTGGCCGCCTATGAGGCCCTGTTGCGGGAGTTCGGCGGCATGGGCCGTCCGCGGCGTCGCGAAGGGCCCGAGGGCTTCCCGACCATCAGCATTCCCAGTCCGGCGGGCGGCGGCGAGATCCCGCTGGCCGACACCTCCACCTTGGGGGCGGCGCCGCAGCAGAGCCGATCGGGCAGCCGGATCCCGCGCGGCGGCGGCCGGGGACCGGGCGGCTACGGCGCCGTCGCCGAGGCCGGCTTCTTCAACCTGCCCCAGCCGGTGAAATCGGCGGATATCAGTATCGACCAGCGCGTGACCGCCGAGGAATGGGCGCAAGCCACCCAACGCTGGTTCCTGTCGCTGGACGCGGACCGCGACGGCAAGCTGACCCTGGCCACCCTGCCGGTGACCCCGGCGCAGGCGGCGCTGGCGCGTCGCCGCTGATCAGCCTCAGTCGAGGTTGGGCCGACCCCGGCCGCTCTTGATCGTCGACCGTTTGGACTTGCCCTCCAGTCGCCGCTCCTTCGAGGCGCGGGTGGGTCGGGTCGGCACGCGATAGACCGGCTTGATCGACGCCTCGTCCACCAGACCCTGAAGCCGTTCGACGGCGTCGGCGCGGTTGCGCTCCTGGGTGCGGAAGCGGACGGCGGTGATCAGGATCTCGCCGTTCAGGGTGGCGCGGCTGCCCGCCAGCTTGATCAGCCGTTCGCGCACCGCATCGGTCAGGGACGGCGAGTTGCGTGCGTCAAACCGCAGCTGGACGCTGGTCGAGACCTTGTTGACGTTCTGGCCGCCCGGTCCGCCGGAGCGGAAGAAGCGGAACTCGAGCTCGTCCTCGGGGATGACGGTCATGTCAGCGCCCGCTTGGCCACCACCACCGCCCGGTCCAGCGCCTGCAGGAAGTTGGAGCGGTCCTTGGGGCCGAAGGGCGGCGGGCCGGAGGTGGCCACGCCCATCGACCGCAGGTGCTCGCCCACCATCCGCCCGGCCAGCGCCGAGCCGATGGAGTCGGCGGTGAAGGGTGAGCCGTTGGACTTGATCGCCTGCGCCCCGGCCTGAAGGCAGCGGTCGGCCAGGGGAATGTCCTGCGTCACCACGATATCGCCCTTCACTGCCCGCTCGGCGATCCAGTCGTCGGCGATGTCGGGACCCGCGTCGACCACCACCTGCTCGATCCACGGATCGCGACGGGTGTTGATCCAGCCGTTCGAGACCACGAACACCTTCAGCCCGTAGCGCTCGGCCACGCGATAGACCTCGTCCTTCACGGGACAGGCGTCGGCGTCGATGAAGATGCGGGGAAGCATAGGTTCTGGGTTCTTGGGGTTAGGTTCTGGGGAAGGGGAAGCAGACGACTGCTCCAAGCATACTTCCCTAGAACCTAGAACCTAGAGCCTAAAACCTGATCTCTACCGGCCGTAGGCCGGCGGCATCGCGCCTTCGCCGCCGGTGCGATAGCGGTCGCGGAGCAGGAACTGGCGGCTGGTGGGGGCCTCTTCCGTGCCGTTGACGAAGATATGTTCGGCGATGCTGAGCGGCTCCAGCGGGTCGCCGGACCAGACGACCACGTCGGCGGCGGCGCCGGGGCGCAGCTCCCCGAACTGGCCGGCCATGCCGAAGATCTTCGCCGGATTGACCGTGATCGCCTCGATGGCGGCGTCATAGGGCAGGCCGTGGGAGACGGCGTTGCCGGCGTTGTAGCGGGTCTCCCGCGCCCGGTGGATCGAGCCCTCATTGCCCTTGATGGCGATGACCACCCCGGCGGCGTCCAGGGCGGCGGCGTTCTGCATCCGCGCGCCGCGCGTCTCCAGATTGCCGGGCAGGTTGGAGATGGGGTTCAGCAACACGGGCACGCCCGCCGCCGCGATCTGATCGGCGACCAGCCAGCCCTCTTCGGCGCCGTCGAGAATGATCTTGATCCCCTCTTCCTTCGCCAGACGCAGCACCTGCTGGATGTCGGCCGCGCGGCGCACGGTGACGATCAGCGGGATGGAGCCGTTGGCGACGGGGATCAGGGCCTCGAGGTCGGCGCGCGACAGGCTGAGGTCGCGGATCGCGCCCCGGTCATAGGCGGCCTTGTTGCGGGCGTAGAGGCGGACCTCGGTCAGGGTTTCGCGGAACTGGGTGAACTCGGCGCCGCGGGCGCCGCCGGCGACCCCGGCCCCGGCCTCGCCGAAGGGGGCGACCTGGGCGACGCGCGGCTTCACCAGAATGTCATTGCCGCTGCCGAGATGGATGATGGCGGCCTGACCGGCGAACAGGCTGGGCGACTGGAAGCCGCCCGCGCCGACACCGGCGAAGTCGCTGTCGTCCTGATGCTCATGCCCGCCCGAGCCGCCCGGATGATTGGGGACCACGATGGCGCGGGTGATGCCGCCCAGACGGGCGACCGGCAGGGTGAACGACCAGGGATCGAGGCCATAGGAGACGTCGAAGGCGGCGCTGACGGTATTGGCGCCGTTCGACAGGTCGTCCGACCCGTTGACCGAGGAAATTTCCGAACCGCCGAGGCCAGAGTCCACGGCGACGAAGCCGGGGGCGACGACCTTGCCGGTGGCGTCGATGATGCGGGCCGTGGCCGGCGGGGCCATGACGCCGACCGAGACGACGCGGCCGTTCTGGATCACCACCGTGCCGTTCTCGATCACGGACGTGCCGGTCAGGACGCGGCCGCCGGTGATGGCGGTCAGTTGCTGGGCGAGGGCGGGCGAGGCCGACAGGGCGACCAGCGAGGCCGCGCCGAGGATGAGGCTCTTGAGGCGCATCAGCGGGCTCCTTGCGGGACGTTGGCGGCGCGCAGGCCGAAGCCGGGCTGGCCGAGTTCGAAATCGGAGACCGGCTGGTAGGCCGGGTTCATGCGGTCGAAGGCCAGGCCGCCGTCGACGAAGACCTGATCGGCGCGGGCGTAGATCGAGAAGGGATCGGCGCTCCAGATCACCACATCGGCGCGCTTGCCGGCTTCCAGCGAGCCGGTCTCGTCGGCGATGCCGAGCGAGCGGGCGGGGTTGAGGGTGATCCAGCTGATCGCCCGCTCTTCGGCGATGTCCATGCCGATGCGGCGGCCGGCGGCCAGGGCCGCGGCGGCTTCCTGGTTCAGGCGCTGGGTCAGTTCGGCGTCGTCGGAGTGGATGACGGCGCAGGAGCCGGGCTGGGCGTCGACGAGGGCGGCGTTGGCCTCGACCGCATCCAGAGCCTCCATCTTGAAGCCCCACCAGCCGGTCCACATGTCGGCGCAGATGCCCTCACGGGCCAGCAGGGGCGCCAGCTTGTAGGCCTCGATGGCGTGGTGGAAGGCGGTGATGCGGAAGCCGAACTCTTTCGACAGATCGATCATCATCGCCATTTCATCGGCGCGGTAGCAGTGGTTCTGCACCAGGATCGAGCCGTCCAGCACGCCGACCAGGGTTTCGTTCTGCAGGTTGCGGGTCGGGGGCGAGCCCTCGCCGTCCTCGCGCCACTTGTCCCATTTGGCCTTGTAGTCGCGGGCGGCGATGAAGGCGGCGCGATAGCCAGCCATATTGCCCATGCCGGTGGCCGGGCTCTGGTTGCGCGAGCCGTAGACGCGCGACGGGTTCTCGCCGCAGGCCATCTTCACGCCGTAGGGCGCGCCGGGGAATTTCATTCCCTGCATGGTCACCGACGGGATGTTGCGCACCGTCACGCCGCGGCCGCCGAACAGATTGGCGGAGCCGGGCAGGATCTGAAGGGTGGTCACGCCACCCGCGCGGGCGGCGTTGAAGCCGGGGTCCTGGGGCCACAGGCTGTGCTCGGCCCAGACCTGGGCGGTGTTGGGGCTGGTGGCCTCGTTGCCGTCGCTCATCCCCTGCACGCCCGGCGAGGGATAGACGCCGAGGTGGCTGTGGACGTCGATGATGCCCGGGGTCACGAAGCGGCCGTTGGCCTGCACCGTCCGATAGCCCGCCGGGATGGCGGTCGAGGCGTCGCCGACGGCGGCGACCTTGCCGTCCGTGACCACGACCACGCCATTGACGAACTTACGCCCGGCGCCGTCCAGCACCGTCCCGCCGACGATGGCGAAATTGTCGCGCGGCAGGCCGCGATAGGTGGACGGATAGGGATCGGGATTGGCGGCGTAGTCCAGACCGGCCGGCAGGGCGGCGCGGGCGCGCGGCGTCGCGGCGGTGTCGGTCCCGCTGCCCGGGCTTCCGGTGGTGGCGCAGGCCCCGAGGGCCAGCACGGCGAAGGCGGCGAGGCTGGCGCCCCCCAGGCGTCGAAGTCTCATGAACAGCTCCCCAAAAGCTCACTTGGGCGCCGGTCGGATGGGACGGCGCGAAGTCGGGGCGGATTAAAGGGGGCAGTCGCCCGATCCGTCAAAGGCCGATTTCGTCACGGTGCGGAAAGACGCGCCTGCACCTCGTCCGGGGACAGTCCCTCGATCGCGATCCGCTTCACCCGCGACTGCCCGCCCCGCTCCAGCGAGACGGCGGACTTGGGCACGCCAAGGGTCTTGGCGAGCAGTTTCAGCAGGGCCGCATTGGCCTCGCCCTCAATGGGCCGGGCGCGCACGCGAACCTTGAGGATGGGGCGGCCGTCGGGGTCCAAGTCCCAGCCGTCGATGCGGTCGGAGGCTGCGCCGGGGGTGAGGCGGATGGGGAGGGTGGTCATGGGGACCGTCAGTGGACCCCTGCCCAGTCGCCGAGGCCCCGTCTGCGCAGGGAGGCGACCTGACCTTCGGTCAGCGGCTGAGGAGCATTCCCGCCGCTGACGGCGACGATCCACCGCACGCCCGGTCCCATGAAGTAGAACTCGCAGATGTCCGGCAGCGGCACGATGATCACCGCCGGCGCATCCCCCTTGATGACATTGACCACCCGAAGCCTGCCGGGCGGCGGCGGTCCCGCTTCGTCGTTGCGACGGTAGCGGGGCGCCCGTTCGACCACGATCTCGGCCACATAGTCGGCCTCGCTGAACGACCTCAGGGCGCTTTCATCGACAAAGGCCTGCGTGGGCTCAGGCGGAGGAAAGGGCGGCGGGGTGCATGCGAGGGCCCCCGCCGGAAAGCCGACGATCAAGGCAATGCCTGTAGCGAGCAAGAAGGAGCGTCTCATCCAGGACCTCTGGTCGCCACGGCGATAGGGAGAGCATAGTTTGCGACGCCTTTTCCGTCGAAATGAAAAAGGCGCGGCACCATCCGGCGCCGCGCCCTCTTCATTCAGTCTATGACAGCCCTCAGCCCAGAGCGGCCATCAGCTCCGGCACCGCCGTCTTGTAGTCCGCGACCAGGCCGTAGTCGGCGACCTGGAAGATCGGGGCGTCGGCGTCCTTGTTGATGGCGACGATGACCTTGGAGTCCTTCATCCCGGCGAGGTGCTGGATGGCGCCCGAGATGCCGATGGCGATGTAGAGCGCCGGGGCGACGACCTTGCCGGTCTGGCCGACCTGGTAGTCGTTGGGGGCGTAGCCGGCGTCGACGGCCGCGCGCGAGGCGCCGACGGCGGCGCCAAGCTTGTCGGCCAGCGGGTCCATGACGGCGTGGAACTCTTCCGCCGAGCCCAGGGCGCGACCGCCCGAGACGACGATCTTGGCGGCGCCCAGTTCCGGACGGTCCGACTTGACCATCTCCTCGCTGACGAAGGCGGTCTTGCCCTCGGCGGCGCCGGTGGCGCTCTCGACCTTGGCCGAGCCGCCGTCAGCGGCGGGGGCGAAGGCGGTGGCGCGCACGGTGATGACCTTCTTGCCGTCCGACGACTGCACCGTCTCCAGCGCATTGCCCGCATAGATGGGGCGCAAGAAGGTATCGGCGCTGACGACCTCGACGATGTCCGAGATCGGGGCGACGTCCAGCTGGGCGGCGATGCGCGGCATGAAATTCTTGCCGTCGGTGGTGGCCGGCGACAGGACGGCGTCATAGCCGCCCGCCAGACCGACGACCGTGGCCGAAACCGCCTCGGCCAGCTGATGGCCCAGGGCGGCGCTGTCGGCCAGCAGGACGGTGCGGACCCCGGCGATCCTGGCGGCGGCGTCAGCGGCGGCTTGCGCGCCGGCGCCCACGACCAGCACGTCCACGTCGGACGACAGGGCGAGGGCCGCGGTCACGGTCTTGTTGGTGGTGTCGCGAACGGCCGAGCCGTCGTGGTCGGCGATGACGAGAACGGCCATTACAGGACCCCCGCGGACTTGAGCTTGGAAACCAGTTCGGCGGCGTCGGCCACCTTGATCCCGGCCGAGCGCTTGGCCGGCTCGGTGACCTTCAGGACCTTGAGGCGCGGCGCGGTGTCGACGCCGTAGTCGGCGACCGCCTTGACGGCGATCTCCTTCTTCTTGGCCTTCATGATGTTGGGCAGGGAGGCGTAGCGCGGGGTGTTGAGGCGCAGGTCCACCGTGACCACCGCGGGCAGGGTCGAGGCGATGGTCTGCAGGCCGCCGTCGACTTCACGCGTCACGGTGGCCTTGCCGTCGCCGATGACGATCTTCGAGGCGAAGGTCGCCTGCGGCCAGTCCAGCAGGGCGGCCAGCATCTGGCCGACCGCATTGTTGTCGCCGTCGATGGACTGTTTGCCCATCAGGACCAGGTCCGGCTTCTCCTCGTCGACCACCGCCTTCAGCAGCTTGGCGACGGCCAGAGGCTCGAGGTCGGCGTCCGACTGGATCAGCAGGCCGCGATCGGCGCCCATGGCCAGGGCGGTGCGGATGGTTTCCTGCGCCTGGGTGACGCCGATGGAGACGACCACGATCTCGGTCGCCGTGCCGGCGGCGTGGTGTTCCTTGCCTTCCTTGAGACGCACGGCCTCTTCGACGGCGATTTCGTCGAAGGGATTCATGCTCATTTTGACGTTGGCGAGATCGACGCCGCTCTGGTCCGCTTTCACGCGGGCCTTGACGTTGTAGTCGATCACCCGTTTGACGGGGACGAGAACCTTCATTGCGCTATCCACAAAGTCGCCGGAATGATGGGTCAGGCAATAGGTACGCCCGGCCCGACCTGTCAACGTAACGCGGCGTCAACACACCGGATCACGGAAAACTCGAAATGCACCGACTTTTGACGATGAAACGGCTCAGCGTGCTGTTTCTGTGCACCTTCGCCGTGCTGCTGGGCGTGACCTTCGCCTGGCAGGCGCTGGTCAAGGCGCCGGGCGATCGCTGCGAGGCGGGCGGCCAGTGGTGGGACCCGGAAACCCGGATCTGCGCCCAGCCTATCGCCATCGCCGAGATCACCGGCCGTCGCGACGGGGCCAACCGCGCCGCCGCCTCCGCCGAGAAAAACCGGGAACTGGTCCGCATCGAGGATGAGCTGGAAGCCCAGCAGAAGGCCCGCGACGCCGACGCCGACCGCCAGCGCGCCGCCCTGGCCGCCGAACGCGGCCGCTGATCCGGCCCTAACGCGTCGCGCCCGGCTTCCATTTGATGTCGCCCGCGCCGTTGGCGTTGGCGCGCCGGGCGGCGACGAACAGGTGGTCGGACAGGCGGTTGAGGTAGCGGACCGCCGCGGGCGTCACCGCCTCGCCGGTTTCGACAAGCCGAACGGCCTCGCGCTCGGCCCGACGGGCCACGGTGCGGGCCAGATGCAGATGCGCCGACAAGGGCGCGCCGCCGGGCAGGATGAAGCTGTCGAGATCCTTGAGGCTCTCGTTCATCCAGTCGATTTCCTGCTCCAGCCGCTCGACCTGGCTGTCGAGGATGCGCAGGGCCTCCCATTTGGGCGCCGGGTCCAGCGGAGTGGCCAGATCCGCGCCGAGGTCGAACAGCTCGTTCTGGATGCGGCCCAGCATGGCGTCGATGCGGTCGTTCTGGCCGGAATGCAGACGGGCCACGCCGAGGACGGAGTTGAGCTCGTCCACCGCGCCATAGGCTTCCACCCGACGATCGCTCTTGGACACGGTCGCGCCGGACGCCAGACGGGTCTCTCCGCCGTCACCGGTCTTCGTGTAGATCTTGTTCAGGACCACCATCGGGATCAGGCCCCGTGCGTGGACTTCCACCACATGCCGGCGACCAGCAGCACGACCGCCACGGCCTGCAGTGCGACGCGAAGCCGCATCAGCTTGTTCGAGCGCGACCGGGCCTGGGGGCCGTCGGTGTAGAGCTGGCGCAGGCCGAGGGCGAGCGTCACCGCCACGGCGGCCACGGCGATGAAGATCAGGATGTCGAAGATGTTCATGACCGCTTTCTAGGCCCCCGCAAGACCGCGCGCCAGAGCGGCGCATCGTCCCCTGCGACGCTTGCGGCGCACGCGCCGCCGTGACGGATCGGTGATCGGCTAAGCCGTTGGTCATGATTTCGTGATCAGGTGCGCGCCTCGAAGGGGCCCCATGACCGACCGCGCGATCCGAAATCTGGCCCATCTGCGGCGCTCGGCCTCGACCGCGCGCGTGCTCAACCTGCTGAAGGTGGCCACCGAGCACGGGCATGAGCTGGACTGGCGCGAGCGCCCGGTGTTCCGCACCCCGGCCCTGAATGCGGCCCTGATCATCAAGCACCGGCTGCGCCGTGACGAGCTGGACGCCTTCCACCTGCGCCGTCAGGTGGCGACCAAGGTGGTCATCCCCATCGACGCCGATGACCTGAAGACCGGCGGCCGCTTCGTCTTCGTCGACCAGCGCGGCTTCGAGCGGATGATGCAGGAGACCTTCGGGATGGAGGCGGACCACCCGGACATGGCCACCCTGCGTCTGATGGACGTCCTGCCCTCCCTGGACCCCTTTCTGCTGCGCGAGCAGTTGAGGCGCGCCGGGATCGAACCCGCCCCCTGCTACTTCTCGATCAGCGAGGCCGATCTTAGTCGGATGGTCCAGTTCGTGGAGGCCGAAATCCGCCCGCTGGTGACGCTCAGCTTCGGCGCGGACGTCGAGGCGGTCGGATCGACCCGCCGGCTGGCGGGCAAGATCCTGTCCAACGATCCCGGCGACCGCATGGAGGCCCTGCGCCAGACCCTGCACCTGAAGCCGGAGGAGTATCAGGAGGGCATCTTCTGCTGGAAGGGCTTCCTCTATTACAAATGGGTCCTCACCAGCCTGATGGCCGACGTCGCCGGCGTGGCCGACGCCGTCTCGACCGTGCGGCCGATCGGCAAGCTCGACCGGAACTCGCGTGAGTATCTGGACCGGGGCCGCAAGGTGCTGCGCGACCGGATCGTCACCGTCTGTGACGACGTCTCAAGGACCCTGCTGATCTATGACAACGCCTATATGGCCCTGACCGAGGAAGCCCGCCCGGGGGCCTTCCGTGACTTCCTGTTGCAGGCGCCGCGCCTGTTCACCCGGCTGGGCGAACAGCTGGGCGCGATCCAGCACGTCGTCAGCTTCTGGCGCTTCCGTTTCGCGCCCGGCGCCGCGCCGGTCGGGGTGGACGAGCTGATCGACGTCTTCATGGATTTCGAAACCGGTCTGGCCGACCGCGATCAGGAACTGGGCCAGCGCCACCTGGCCGCCTGAAACGACAAGGGCCGGAAGCGATGCTCCCGGCCCCGATCAATTGCACTTTCCGAAGCCGCGATCCGCGCTCAGGCAGCGAGCCGCCGCGCGGCGAACGGTAGCGCCCTTAGTACCGATAATGATCCGGCTTGAACGGGCCCTCGGTCGGGACCGAGATGTAGTCGGCCTGTTCCTTGGACAGGGTGGTCAGCTTCGCGCCCAGCTTGGCCAGGTGCAGGAAGGCGACCTTCTCGTCGAGATGCTTGGGCAGGGTGTAGACCTGGTTCTCGTACTTGTCGGCGTTGGTCCACAGTTCGATCTGGGCCAGGGTCTGGTTGGTGAAGGAGGCCGACATCACGAACGAGGGGTGGCCCGTGGCGTTGCCCAGGTTCACCAGACGGCCTTCCGACAGCAGGATGATCTTCTTGCCGTCCGGGAACTCGATGTGGTGGACCTGCGGCTTGATCTCGTCCCACTTGAAGTTCTTCAGACCGGCGACCTGAATCTCCGAGTCGAAGTGACCGATGTTGCAGACGATGGCGTTGTTCTTCATCGCCCGCATGGTGTCGACGGTGATGACGTCCTTGTTGCCCGTGGCGGTGACGAAGATGTCCGCGTCGGCGGCGGCGTCTTCCAGGGTCACGACCTCATAGCCTTCCATCGCCGCCTGCAGGGCGCAGATCGGATCGACTTCGGTGACCTTCACGCGGGCCCCGCCCTGGCGCAGCGAGGCGGCCGAGCCCTTGCCCACGTCGCCGTAGCCGCAGACCACGGCGACCTTGCCCGACAGCATGACGTCGGTGCCGCGACGGATCGCGTCGACCAGGGATTCACGGCAGCCGTACAGGTTGTCGAACTTGGACTTCGTGACGCTGTCGTTGACGTTGATGGCGGGGAAGGGCAGCTCGCCCTTTTCGGCCATCTGGTACAGGCGATGGACGCCGGTGGTCGTCTCTTCCGACACGCCGCCGATGGCGTCGCGGATGGCCGAATAGAAGCCGGGCTTCTCGGCGATGTAACGCTTCATCACCGCGAACAGGGCTTCTTCTTCCTCGTTCTGCGGGTTCGACAGGACCGAGATGTCCTTCTCGGCCTTGGGCCCGAGCACGCACAGCAGGGTGGCGTCGCCGCCGTCGTCGAGGATCAGGTTCGGATAGCCGCCGTCAGCCCATTCGAAGATCTTGTGGGCGTAGTCCCAGTACTCGACCAGGGTCTCGCCCTTGGTGGCGAAGACCGGGGTGCCCGAGGCGGCGATGGCGGCCGCGGCGTGATCCTGGGTCGAGAAGATGTTGCACGAGGCCCAGCGCACCTCGGCGCCCAGCGCTTCCAGCGTCTGGATCAGCACGGCGGTCTGGATGGTCATGTGCAGGCTGCCGGCGATGCGGGCGCCCTTCAGCGGCTGCGCGGCGCCGTATTCGGCGCGCAGGGCCATCAGACCGGGCATTTCGGTCTCGGCGATGGCGATTTCCTTGTTGCCGAAGTCGGCAAGCGAGATGTCGCGGACGATGTAGTCGGTCATGGGTCGATCCTGATCGTAGGTTTGCGGGGCCTATAGACCGCCGCGCGCCCTGGATCAAGAAACCCATAAGGATATCCTTATATCCATGTCTGGAGTAGGGACTTTACCGGATACAACCGTTAAGCTTGTCCAAATACCGCTGGTTTCACATCGTCCGGAACACCCCCGGAGCCCGATATGTCTGACGATCAGATGGACCAGCGCACGACCTTCATGGGGCTCGGCGCGCCGTCGGAGGCCTACCGCTCTGTCGGGGACATCCTGCGGGACGCCCTGCCCGACGCCCTGACCGCCTTCTACGTCCGCGTCAGGGCCACCCCGGAGATGCGCCGGTTCTTCCGCGACGAAGGTCATATCAGCACGGCGAGCGCGGCCCAGCAGGCGCACTGGAACGCGATCATCGAGGGGCGGACCGACGACGGCTATGGACTTTCGGTCCGCAAGATCGGTCAGGTCCACGCCCGGATCGGGCTGGAGCCGCGCTGGTATATCGGCGGCTACAGCGTGCTGCTGGCGCATCTGATCGAGCGCGTCACGACCCGGCCCCGGAAATGGGGCGTCCGGGCGGTCGACCACGACCGGATCACCGGAGAGGCGATCGCCGAACTGACCCAGAGGGTGATGCTGGACATGGATCTGGCCATCTCGATCTACCTGGAAGTTCTGAAGGAAGAGCGGGACCGCAGCGAAGCCGCGCGCGCCGAGGCGGAAGCCAGTCAGAGCCGGGTCGTCTCCATCGTCGGCCAGGCCCTGACAGGCCTGTCGCAAGGCGATCTTTCGTCAACGGTGGAGGCCGACTTCCCGACCGAGTACCGGCAGCTGAAGGACGATTTCAACGCCGCCGTCCGCCATCTGCATGAGGCCATGGCGGCGGTCTCGGACAATGCCGGCTCGATCCGCTCGGGCGCCGGCGAGATCAGCGACGCCGCCGACGATCTGTCCCGGCGCACGGAGCACCAGGCGGCCAGTCTGGAACAGACCGCCGCGGCGCTGGACGAGATCACCGCGACGGTGAACCGGACGGCCAAGGGCGCCGGACAGGCCTCGCAGACGGTTCAGGCGGCCAAGGGCGACGCGGAAGCCTCGGGCGTGGTCGTGCGGGACGCCGTCGGCGCCATGGATGCGATCGAGCGATCGTCCCAGGAAATCAGCCAGATCATCGGCGTGATCGACGAGATCGCCTTCCAGACCAACCTGCTGGCGCTCAACGCCGGTGTCGAGGCCGCCCGCGCCGGCGACGCGGGACGCGGCTTCGCGGTCGTCGCCTCGGAAGTCCGGGCCCTGGCCCAGCGTTCGGCCGAAGCGGCCAAGGAGATCAAGACCCTGATCTCGGCCTCGACCACCCAGGTCGCCACGGGCGTCAGTCTGGTCGGCCAGACCGGCGAGGCGCTGCAGCGTATCGTCGGCCGTGTCGCCGAGATCGACGGCCTGGTCTCCGAAATCGCCGCCTCGGCCCAGGAGCAGGCCCACGCCCTGCAGCAGGTGAACACCGCCATCAACCAGATGGATCAGGTCACCCAGCAGAACGCCGCGATGGTCGAGGAAACCACGGCCGCCAGCCACTCCCTGCGGCAACAGGCGGAAAGCCTGACCGGCTCGGTGGGTCGCTTCCGGCTGGCGGACAACGCCCCCCGCATGCGCCGCGTCGCCTGAGAGGCGAACGGCCTCCCCGCCGGGGCGGAGAGGCCGCTATTATGCTGATATCGCTATGAATTTCAGCGGGTATAATAATAGTCGGCGATCTCGCAGACGTTGATGCGGAATCGCGTCAGTTCCTGGCCGTTGGTGAAGCGCGCCTTGAAGTCGTACAGGCAGGCGCCCGAGCCGTCGTCGATGTTCATCGTGATGCTGGCGCCGGCGGCCAGAACGCTGGAGCCCAGCATGTCTTCTTCCCAGTCATCGACGCGCGAATCCGAGGCGTAGAAGTGGGTCATGACCCAGCCGGTCTGGTTATGGACGCGCACGCGGCGGTTCTGGCCGTCCCGCGACTGCACCAGAATGGTGGCGACCGGTTCAGCGGCGATGCGCGGCTCGGCGGCGGTGGCCGAGGCGGTTCCGAGCGCGGCGGCCAGAAGAGCTGCGCCGCAGATGAGGTGGATGGTCTTTTTCATTTCAGTTCTCCCCGAGCCGTCCCCCGGCTCCGATAACACCGTAATGCATGGAGATTTGCGTGTCGTCTCCTGACGGAGCCTGACGACTGAATCGCCCAAGGGCCTTGCAGGCGGGGGGGTGTTTCCCATATCCGCCTCAATCCCCGGAAGACCCCGCAAAGCGTGGGGCTTTCCAAAAACCACCAAACCCTGAAATCGGGGGCAGTCACGCGCGGCGCTTCGCTTTAAAAGGCCGCCGCACCGCCCGCTGAGATGGAGTGAAAGACTAGAGCATGGCCAAGATTATCGGCATCGACCTCGGCACCACCAATTCGTGCGTGGCCGTCATGGACGGCAAGAACCCCAAGGTCATCGAAAACGCGGAAGGCAACCGCACGACTCCGTCGGTCGTGGCCATCCAGGACAGCGGTGAAGTGCTGGTGGGTCAGCCCGCCAAGCGTCAGGCCGTGACCAACCCGACCAACACCTTCTTCGCCATCAAGCGCCTGATCGGCCGCTCGTTCTCGGACCCCGTGGTCGCGAAGGACAAGGGCATGGTCCCCTATGAGATCACCAAGGGCCCGACCGGCGACGCCTGGGTGAAGGCCCATGGCAAGGACTACTCGCCCCAGCAGGTTTCGGCCTACACCCTGGGCAAGATGAAGGAGGCCGCCGAGGCCTACCTCGGCGAGACCGTGACCCAGGCCGTCATCACCGTTCCGGCCTATTTCAACGACGCCCAGCGTCAGGCGACCAAGGACGCCGGCAAGATCGCCGGCCTGGAAGTCCTGCGCATCATCAACGAGCCGACCGCGGCGGCCCTGGCCTACGGCCTGGACAAGAACGACGGCCAGAAGATCGCCGTCTATGACCTGGGCGGCGGCACCTTCGACGTCTCGATCCTGGAGATCGGCGACGGCGTGTTCGAGGTGAAGTCGACCAACGGCGACACCTTCCTGGGCGGCGAGGACTTCGACCTTCGTCTGGTCGAATATCTGGCGGACGAGTTCAAGAAGGAACAGGGCGTCGATCTTCGCAGCGACAAGCTGGCCCTGCAGCGCCTGAAGGAAGAGGCCGAGAAGGCCAAGAAGGAGCTGTCGTCGACCACGTCGTACGAGGTCAACCTGCCGTTCATCACCATGAACGCCTCGGGCCCGCTGCACCTGAACATCAAGCTGTCGCGCGCCAAGCTGGAAGCCCTGGTCGACGACCTGGTCCAGCGCACCATCGAGCCCTGCATGAAGGCGCTGAAGGATGCGGGCCTGAAGGCCGCCGACATCGATGAAGTCGTCCTGGTCGGCGGCATGACCCGCATGCCGATGGTCCAGGAAGCCGTGAAGAAATTCTTCGGCAAGGAGCCGCACAAGGGCGTGAACCCGGATGAAGTCGTGGCGCTGGGCGCCGCGGTGCAGGCCGGCGTGCTGCAGGGCGACGTCAAGGACGTGCTGCTGCTGGACGTGACCCCGCTGACCCTCGGCATCGAGACCCTGGGCGGCGTCTTCACCCCGCTGATCGAGCGCAACACGACGATCCCGACCAAGAAGAGCCAGGTCTTCTCGACCGCCGACGACAACCAGTCGGCCGTCACGATCCGGGTCTTCCAGGGCGAGCGTCCGATGGCGTCCGACAACAAGGTGCTGGGTCAGTTCGACCTGATGGGCATTCCCCCCGCACCGCGCGGCATGCCGCAGATCGAGGTCGCCTTCGACATCGACGCCAACGGCATCGTGCACGTCACCGCCAAGGACAAGGCGACCAACAAGGAACAGTCGATCCGCATCCAGGCGAACGGCGGCCTTTCGGACGCCGACATCGACAAGATGGTCAAGGAAGCCGAAGCCAACGCCGCGGCCGACAAGTCCCGCAAGGAACTGGTCGAGGCCCAGAACGGCGCCGACAGCCTGATCCACTCGACGGAAAAGGCCGTGTCGGAGCACGGCGACAAGATCGCCGGCGACGACAAGACCGCCATCGAGACCGCCCTGGCGGACCTGAAGGCGGCCAAGGACTCGACCGATCCGGAAGCCATCCGCGAGAAGACCAACACCCTGGCGCAGGCTTCGATGAAGCTGGGCGAGGCGATGTACGCGGCCCAGAACAACGCCGAAGCGTCGGACACGGCTGAACAGCCGGCCGACGACGGCGTGGTCGACGCCGAGTTCGAGGAAGTCTCGGACTCCGACGACAAGAAGAGCGCGTAAGCGGCTTTTCAATGAGCTGAAGCAGACCCCGCTTGTCCTGCGACGGGCGGGGTCTTTTTCTTGAAACTTGCATCACAGGATCGGGCGCCCATGTCAGCCCGGTCACCGCTTCGCTGAAGACGCCGGAACAGGCGCGCAGCGGAGGCGAGAGTAAGAGGACGAACGCCGGATGGCGCGAGACTATTACGAGGTTCTGGGGGTCGAGCGGACGATCGACGCGCCCGGTCTGAAGGCGGCGTATCGCAAGCTGGCGATGCAGCACCATCCTGACCGCAACGGCGGTTCGGAAGACTCGATGGCGATCTTCAAGGAGATCTCCGAGGCCTATACCGTCCTGTCCGACGATCAGAAGCGCGCCCATTATGACCGCTTCGGCCACGCCGGCGCGGGCGGCGGCAATCCCTACGGCGCCGGCGGCGGCCAGGGCTTCCACGATATCAACGACATCTTCTCCCAGGTCTTCGGCGACGCCTTCGGGGACGCTTTCGGCGGCCGTCAGGGCGGCGGCGGGCGGCAGGGCGGCCCGCGTCGCGGCTCGGACCTGCGCTACGACCTCGAGATCACGCTGGAGCAGGCCTACAAGGGCGCCGATGTTGAGATCGCGGTGCCGACGACGGCGACCTGCGATACCTGCGAGGGGTCGGGCGCCAAGCCGGGCACCAAGCCGACGACCTGCACCACCTGCCAGGGCGCGGGCCGGGTGCGGTCCGCCAACGGCTTCTTCCAGGTCGAGCGCACCTGCCCCCGCTGCGGCGGCAACGGCCAGATGATCGCCGAACCCTGCCAGACCTGCCACGGGCACGGTCAGGTGCGGAAGAACCGCAAGCTGCAGCTGAAGGTCCCCGCCGGGGTCGATGACGGCTCGCGCATCCGCCTGTCGGGCGAGGGTGACGCCGGCCAGCGCGGCGGCCCGCGCGGCGATCTGTATGTCTTCCTGTCCGTGACGCCGCACGAACTGTTCGAGCGCGACAATCTCGACCTGCTGGTGACCGTGCCCGTCCCCATGACGGTCGCGGCGCTGGGCGGCGAGATCGATGCGCCCTGTCTGGTGTCCGAGGCCTGCGACGGCCGCTGCCGCGCCGCCGTGGACGTCCCGGCGGGCTCGCAGACCGGCAAGACTGTCCGCATCAAGGGCAAGGGCATGCCCCACCTGAACGGTCGCCAGCGCGGCGACCTGGTGGTGGAGCTGTTCGTCGAGACTCCGACCGACCTGACCCCGCGTCAGAAGGAGCTGCTGGAAGAACTGGCCGCGTCGCTGGGCGAGACCCAGACGCCGCGCAACTCGTCCTTCACCGGCAAGGCCAAGCGGTTCTGGGCGGACATCCTTGGCGACAGCAAGGAAGCGACCCAGTAGGGTCGGTTTTCATCCTTGGGGGGACTGATTTGAGCGCCATCTTCCACGCCGGCATTTCGGGCGCCCGCGGACGCATGGGCCGGGCCGTCTCGGCGGTTCTGGATGCCCGCGAGGATGTGGTGGTCGCCGCCCGCTTCGATCGCGGCGAGACCCCCGACCTGTCGCTGTGTGACGTGGTGATCGACTTCTCGACCCCGGACTCCTCCGTCGAACTGGCCCAGACCTGCGCGGCGCGCGGCGGACCCGCGCTGGTGATCGGCTCGACCGGGCTGTCGCCGGAGCAGGACGCCGAAATCCTGAAGGCCGCCGAGACCGTGGCTATCGTGCGCAGCGGAAACTTCTCGCTGGGCGTCAACATCCTGATCGGACTGGTCGAACACGCCGCCCTGCGGCTGGACGCGCGCGACTGGGATATCGAGATCACCGAGGCCCATCATCGCCGCAAGGCGGATGCGCCGTCGGGCACCGCCCTGATGCTGGGCGAGGCGGCCGCCAGCGGACGCAACGAAGACCTCGACGACGTCCGCGCCGCCCCTTGGGACGGCATCACCGGCGCCCGCGAGACCGGCAAGATCGGCTTCTCGTCGATCCGCGCCGGCGGGATCATCGGCGAGCACACGGTGCTGTTCGCGTCGGAGGACGAGACCCTGACGCTGAGCCATTCCGCCATCGACCGCTCACTGTTCGCCAAGGGCGCCGTGGCCGCCGCCGCCTGGGTGCGCGGCCGCAAGCCCGGCCTCTACGACATGCAGGACGTGCTGGGATTCCGGCAGGCCTAGCCATGCTCCTCCCCTTCAGGGGAGGGGGACCGCGTAGCGGTGGAGGGGCGCCAGACGCGCGCGCGGTAAGCACCCCTCCACCATCCTTCGGATGGTCCCCCTCCCCCAAGGGGGAGGAATTGCTCAGTGCGCGTGGACCCGGCGGCGGTGACCGCCCGTGAACAGCGTCTTGATGAAGAAGAAGACCGCGATGACGATCGCATAGCCCAGGAACAGGGCCAGCACGGTCATCCAGAAATTGAGCGTCAGCAGGGGCGGCAGAACCAAAGCGGCGCCATCCAGCATGGGCCGGACCACACCGATCAGGATGTGGACGAAGGCCGCGCCCAGGGCCGAGGCTCCCAGACGGCTCCACGCCGGCATCA
Organism: Brevundimonas sp. AVps31; assembly: GCF_058681355.1. Lineage (NCBI taxonomy): Bacteria > Pseudomonadati > Pseudomonadota > Alphaproteobacteria > Caulobacterales > Caulobacteraceae > Brevundimonas > Brevundimonas sp. AVps31. The sequence goes on from NZ_CM178736.1 coordinate 1,183,859, forward strand.
GCAGGGCCGCGATCACCGCGATCAGCAGGCCCGTGACCTGATTGACGCCGTCGAACCCGCCCTGGGCCAGACCGAACAGGCCGGACAGGAAGGCGGTGATTGAATCGATCAGGGATTCCATACCGGTCGTCTCCATCTGCATACGGCCAAGCCTGGCCGCGTCGCAGGGTTAACGCCGGTCTCGCGGAATCGCTCCCGTGAGGCTTAACGCCCCGTCGAGCCGAAGCCGCCGGCGCCGCGCGCCGTTTCGTCCAGCGCCTCGACCTCGATCATCTCGGCCTGCTCGTGCCTGGCGATGACCAGTTGGGCGATGCGCTCGCCGCGTCGGATCATAAAGGGTTCCTGACCGTGGTTGATCAGGATGACCCCGACCTCGCCGCGATAGTCGCTGTCGACCGTGCCGGGCGAGTTCAGGCAGGTGATGCCGTGCTTCAGCGCCAGACCCGAACGGGGGCGCACCTGCGCCTCATAGCCGGGCTCCAGCGCGATCTTCAGGCCGGTCTTCACCAGAGCCCGCGCGCCCGGGGCCAAGGTCAGCGGCTCGCCCTCCGGCAGGGCCGCCCGCAGATCCATGCCGGCCGAGCCGGTGGTCTCATAGGCCGGAAGCGGCAGGCCCCCGGCGTGCGGCAAACGTTCGATGCGAACGGTCGTCATGGGCGCGGTCCCTCTCAGGCCTTGAAATGATCGGCGATGCGACGCGCCAGCTTGCGCGCCACCTCGGTCTTGGACGTCCGCGGCCAGACGTCGGCGGACCCATCCCGGGTGAACAGGGTCACGGCGTTGCCGTCGGCCCCGAAGACGTCATCGGAGACGTCATTGCCCACGATCCAGTCGCAGCCCTTGCGGGACAGTTTGGCGCGCGCGTTGGCTTCCAGATCCGAGGTCTCGGCGGCAAAGCCGATGACCAGCGCCGGACGCGTTCTTCCGGGCTTGGACACGCCGGCCAGGATGTCGGGGTTTTCGATCAGGGCCAGCGAGGGCGGGCCGCCCGGGGCCTTCTTGATCTTGCCGGAGGCGACGCCGTCCACGCGCCAGTCGGCGACGGCGGCGCTCATCACGGCGATGTCGGCGGGCAGCTGCGCCTCGACCGCGGCCTGCATGTCGCGCGCGCTTTCGACCCACACCCGCTCGACACCGACCGGGGCGTCCAGCGCCACGGGGCCCGAGACCAGGGTCACCCGCGCGCCCAGTTCGGCGAGGGCCGTGGCGATGGCGTAGCCCTGTTTGCCGCTGGACCGGTTGGTCAGGCCGCGCACGGGATCGATCGGCTCGAAGGTCGGGCCGGCGGTCACGACGGCGGTGCGGCCCGCGAGAGGGCGACCGTCGGGCCCCGCCAGCAGCCCCTGAATCGCGAACAGTATGGCCGCGGGCTCGGCCATACGGCCCGGTCCGAACTCGCCGCACGCCATCTCGCCCTCGTCAGGGCCGACCACCGCGACGCCGTGGAAGCCGTCGAACGCCTTCAGCCGTTCGACATTGGCCTGCACCGCCGGATGCAGCCACATGCGGACATTCATGGCCGGGGCCAGCAGGACCTTCTTGTCCGTCGCCAACAGGGTCGTGGACGCCAGATCATCGGCCAGCCCGTTCGCCGCCTTGGCGATCAGGCCCGCCGTGGCCGGGGCCACAACCACCAGATCAGCCCAACGCGACAATTCGATATGGCCCATGGCCGTCTCGTCCTCGGGCATGAACAGGGCCTGGCGCACCGGGTGGCCGGTGAGGGCCGCCAGCGACATGGGGGTGACGAACTCGGCGCCCGCGGGGGTCAGCAGGCTCATCACCTCGGCGCCGGACTTCTTCAGCAGGCGCACGAGTTCGAGCGCCTTGTAGGCGGCGATGCCGCCGCCGACGATCAGCAGAACCTTGCGGCCGGAAAGCGATGCGGTGGTCATGCGGATGATCTAGCGACGGCGCCCGCCAACGTCGAGTGACGCTTCCGCGAACCGGAACATTGCAAGAACGATTAACCTGTGGTTAAGCTTTCCTTCGGTGGGTTTCAACGTAGGAGGGTGCGGTGCGTAGAACAGCAGTGATCCTGGCCATCGGCGCCGCCCTGGGGGTGTCCGCGTGTGGAGACGGCGGCTCGGCGGTGGCGACCCGGGATCGGGCGGCGGACGGGGCGGAGGCGGTGCTGACCTCCGCCGCAGCGGGGCCGGTCGAGGCGGCGGAGACGGCGTCCGAAGGTCCGAAGCCCGTCCTGACCGCCAACCGGCGCGAGACGGTGGACGCCAAGATCACGCGCCTGTTCGAACGCAACGGCGCGGACTTCAATGCGCGATCCGCCGAGGACTATCTGGGCAAGGTGCAGGCCTTTACAGGCCGTCCCCCGGCGGATGCGGAACGGGTGGAGCGGCCCAACGGCGACGTGCTGCTGTATCAGGCCTCGACCAACACCTTCGCGGTGGTGTCGCGCGACGGCGTGGCCAAGACCATGTTCAAACCGCGCGACGGCGCCGCCTACTGGGCCGAGCAGAAGGCCGCCGCGCCGACGTTCGGTCAGCGACGGTCATCCGGAAATGAGGGCGGCAACGGTTGAAGGCGGGGAGGACCTCAGTCCTCGTCCGTCTCCTTGCGGTCAGCCATGTCGCGGATCAGCTCAAGCGCCAGCTTCTGCTGCCGGGTCGACAGCTGCGGGGCCAGACGGCCGATCTCGATGGTGTAGCGCGTGGCCGGGAAGTCGTGCTCGAAGGCGGCTTCGCCCTCGGCCACGCCCGCCAGCTGGGCGCCGGTCAGACCTTCGAAAAAGTATCCGATGTCGACCTTGAAGAAGCGGGCAATGTCCCAAAGCTTCGAAGCCGAGATACGGTTGGCGCCCTTTTCGTACTTCTGGATCTGCTGGAAGGTCAGACCCAGGGCACGACCGAGATCGCTCTGGTTATAGCCGAGGGCCAACCTCTTCTCGCAGACCCGTCGGCCAACATGCCGGTCCACGGGATGAGGTCCATCCTCGCCCTTGCCTCTCGCCATAGTCATAACGCCCTTAAAGTCGACATCAGCTTTGCCTGAATGCGCTGACAGCGGAGCTGTGTCACCAAAAAACGCAGAAATCAGGGCGACTACAGAGGGTTCGTTGCCCTTATGGCGCCGCCTTTCTCGCGACGCGGGAATAGACCGCCCCGGGAATAGACCGGAAAGAGAAATCCCGATCAGGAAACACTGTTCCGCGAACGAATCAGCCGGCGCCACGGCACGGCGGCAGACAGCCCACAGAGCACGGCCAGCCAGAACAGCAGGTCGCCGATCCGTCCGTACACCGTCACATCCGTCGGCGCAGGCAAACGGGCGTCGATGACGCCGCTTTCCCCCGAATTCAGCCGCTGGCCGTCGATCACCCGCCCCCAGGGATCGATCATGGCCGAGGTTCCGGTGGGGGTCGCCCGCACCACCGGCAGGCCGGTCTCGATGGCCCGGTAGCTGGCCAGATTGAGATGCTGCACCGGTCCCGACGTCCGCCCGAACCAGGCGTCGTTGGAGATGTTGACGATCCAGCCGGGCCGCCCCGCCGCGCCCGGCGTGAAGCCCGGATAGAGGCTTTCGTAGCAGATCAGCGGCTGGGCGCGCGGCGCGCCGGGAATGTTGATCGGGGCCGGCTTGGGGCCGGGGCTGAAGTCCAGCGGCATATGGGTCAGGGCGCGGACGCCCAGGGCGCCCATCACGCGGCCCGCCGGCAGGAACTCGCCAAACGGCACCAGCCGGTATTTGTCATAGGTCCCGGTGATCCGCAGGCCCTCGCCGCCCTCGTCGGTCAGAACGAAGAGGCTGTTGAAATAGCGCGCGCCCTCGGGAATCGACGGGTCGGGGAGGCCGCGACCGAGGCCGAGGATCAGGCTCTGCCCCGGCTCGATGGCGCGGGCGATGGCGACGGCGTCGGGGGACCCCGGCGCGAACACCTCATTGGCCGAGGCCGGCAGGGCGCCTTCGGGCCAGATGACCAGATCCGGAACGGCCGCACCCGGGCGGGCGGTCAGGTTCACATAGCGGTCGACGATCCCCTGATAGGCCTCGGGCGTCCATTTCGACTCCTGCGCCACATCCGCCTGAACGATGCGCACCAAGGTGGGGGTCAGCGCGAGACGGGCGCCCGACAGGCGAACCGCGCCGCCGACCACCAGCACCGCCAAGGCCAGGGCGCCGAGCACCGCCGTGGTGATGCGGGCCTTGCGCGATCCGGCGTTCAGCAGGGGACCGAAGGCGGCCGCGGCGGCCACGGTGACGAAGCTGAGGCCATAGACCCCGGCCACCGAGGCGAATTGGGAGGCGGCCGAGCCGGCCTTCCAGCTGGCCCCCGCGGGGTTCCAGGGGAAGCCGGTCAGGACGTGGCCGCGAAGCCATTCCAGCAGGCAGAACAGGGCGGCGAAGACCAGCACCCGCACCACGCCCGACGGCATGAATCGCCGGTACAGGGCGGTCGCCGTGCCCCAGAACAGGCCCAGTCCGATGGGCAGGGCGGAGGCGGCGAAGGGCGCCATCCAGGCCTGCTCGGGGTTGACCAGAAAGGCTTCGGCCACCCACCAGCAGCTGATGAAGAAGTAGGCGAACCCGGCGAGCCAGCCCATCCAGAAGGCGCCGCGCACCCGCGTCGAGCGCTCCGACAGGAACATCAGCAGGGCATAGCCGAGCAGGCCGGGCAGGAGGCCGAAGGGCGGATGGGCCAGGGCCGCGGCGGCGCCGGCGGCCAGCGCCAGGCCGATCCGGCCGAAGCGCAGGATCAGCCGCGCGCGCGGAGTGTCGGTTTCAGGCGTCGCCGAGAGGATGCTCATCCGCCGTGTATGGGTCGGCGACGCCCAGACTGGCAAGGATGGATCGCTCCTCGTCCTCCATCTCCTCAGCCTCCGCATCGTCCTCGTGATCGCGGCCCAGCAGATGCAGGATGCCGTGAACCGTCAGGTGCGAGAGATGGTCGGACAGGGTCTTGCCCTGCTCCAACGCCTCGCGGGCGCAGACGCCATGGGCCAGCGTCAGGTCGCCGAGGTGCGGAAAGGCGCTTTCCGCCGCCGGGAAGGACAGGACGTTGGTCGGGCGGTCACGGTCGCGGAAACGGGCGTTGATCTCGCGCACCGCCTCGTCGTCGGTCAGCAGGATGACGACGTCGCCCTGGATCGTGCCCAGGGCCGCCCTGGCCGCGCGCTCGACCACCGCCTCGACCTCCGGAAGGGCGGTGGACCAGGACCCGTCCTCGATCTCGATCTCGATCACCGACGCGGCTCGTCGCTGTCCGGCTGGGTGGCCGCATCGGCGTCGTAGGCGCGCACGATCCGCTCGACCATGGCGTGGCGCACCACGTCCTGGGCCTCGAATTTCAGCACGCCCACGCCCTGAACCCCGTCGAGGATGCGCAGGGCGTGCGACAGGCCGGAATCCCGGCGGTTCAGCAGATCGATCTGCGACGGGTCGCCGGTGACCACCATCCGGGCCCCCTCCCCCAGACGGGTCAGGACCATCTTCATCTGCAGCCGGGTCAGGTTCTGGGCCTCATCGACGATGATGAAGGCGTGGGCCAGGGTCCGGCCGCGCATGAAGGCGATCGGGGCGGCCTCGATCTCTCCCTTGTCGCGGCGACGGCGCACGTCGTCGGGCCCCAGGATGTCATTCAGGGCTTCCCAGATGGGCGCCAGATAAGGGTCGACCTTTTCGTTCAGGTCCCCGGGCAGGAAGCCGAGCTTTTCGCCCGCCTCGACCGCCGGCCGGGTGATGACCAGCCGGTCGACCTGCCCGCGCCGTAGCAGGGAGGCGCCATAGGCGGCGGCGAGGAAGGTCTTGCCCGTTCCGGCCGGGCCGACGCCGAAGCTCAGCTCGCAGCGTGACAGCTGCTCCAGATAGCGGGCCTGCGCCGCCGTCTTGGGCGCGATGGCGCCCCGGCGGCCGACCGGCAGGGCCACGGCGTCGGGCGCGATCGAACCCTGACCCGCGCGGGGCTGGGCGATGGCGGCGCCGAGGGCGGTCCGCACATCGGCTTCGGTGATCTCGGCGCCCGTATCGGCGCGGTCGGCCAGGATCTCGATGACCCGCTTGGCCTGCGCCCGGTCACGGGCCGAGCCGTTGATCGACACGCCGCCGCCCGGCGTCTCGACCAGCACCTTGAAGCGGTCCTCGATCAGGGCGATGTGGCGGCTGTTCGGCCCGACCACCGCATGCAGGGCTTCGTCACCCAGGGCCAGAAACTCACTCTCACGCGCCATGAAGGGCTTTCTTTGGGTCGCTATCGCTCGGCTCGCGGAGCCTCGCTGGTTGAGCGACAGGGGCTTGGGCAAGGCGGCCGCTCAGGGATTTCAGGCCGCCGGTTTCGATCGTCACCGGAACGATCTGGCCGATCAGTTGATCCGCGACGCCGTCGACATAGACAGGCTGAAGCCAGGGGGAGCGACCGGTGACGTGGCCGTCGAACTTGCCGGGACGTTCGAAGAGGACCGGGATGGTCATGCCCGCGCGGGACGCGTTGAAGGCGGTCTGCTGTTCGAACAGCAGGGACTGCAAGGCCTGAAGGCGGTCGCGCGACACCGCCGCGGGGACCTGGGCGCCCATGGTCGAGGCGGGCGTGCCGGGGCGCGGCGAATACATGAAGGAGAAGGCCGAGGCGTAGGTCACGCGACGAACCAGATCCATCGTCTGCTCGAAATCCGCGTCGGTCTCGCCGGGGAAGCCGACGATGAAGTCGCCCGACAGGGCCATGTCGGGGCGCGCCGCGCGGATGCGGTCGATCAGGTCGAAATATTTCTGACGCCCGTGTTTGCGGTTCATCAGGCGCAGAATGCGGTCCGAACCGGACTGCACCGGCAGGTGTAGCCACGGCATCAGAACGTCGAGGTCGCGGTGCGCCTCGATCAGGTCGTCCGACATGTCGTTGGGATGGCTGGTCGTATAGCGGATGCGATCCAGCCCGGGGATTTCGGCCAGGGCGTAAGCCAGCCGGGCCAGGCTGGACGGCTTTCCGTCCAGGCCTTCGCCGTCATAGGCGTTGACGTTCTGCCCCAGCAGGGTGACCTCGCGCACACCCCTGGACGCCAGTTCGCGGGCCTCGGCCAGCACCGCCGCCACCGGTCGCGACCACTCCGCGCCACGGGTGTAGGGGACCACGCAGAAGGTGCAGAATTTGTCGCAGCCCTCCTGCACGGTCAGGAAGGCGGTGAAGCCGTCGACGCCGCGCTCGGCCGGCAGGGCGTCGAACTTCTCATCCGGGGCGAAGTCGGCGCCGATCCGCTCGCCCCGCGCCCGGGCGGTGCGGGTCAACAGTTCCGGCAGCTGGTGATAGGCCTGGGGGCCGACGACCAGATCAACCGCCGGCTGGCGCTTCATGATCTCCTCGCCCTCGGCCTGGGCGACGCAGCCGGCGACCGCGATGGTCATGGCGCCGCCTTTCGCATCCTTCAGCTCACGCATCTTGCCGAGCTCGGAATAGACCTTCTCGGCCGCCTTCTCGCGGATGTGGCAGGTGTTCAGAATGACGAAGTCGGCGGTCTCGGCGCTGTCCGTCTGGGCATAGCCGAGCGGACGCAGCACATCCGCCATGCGCTCCGAGTCATAGACATTCATCTGGCAGCCGTAGGTCTTGATAAACAGGCGCTTGGGCGCGGCCTGCTTCCCCGACGGCGGGACGAGGGTATCGGTCATCAGCGGATTTTAAAGCCCGACGCGGCTTCGCGCCATCCCGCCCTAGTCGATATCGGCGGGATTCACGCGAGCGGCGTTGCGCGTGAAGATCAGGCCCTCGCGGTTCGACGGCTCTGCGCCCTCGATCGGCGTGCCGTAAAGCTCCAGCTTGTGGCCGATCAGCGTGAAACCGAGGCGTTCCGCGATCTCGGTCTTCAGGCGCTCGATCTCGGCGTCGAAGAACTCGATGACCTCGCCCGAGCGGGTGTCGATGAGGTGATCGTGGTGGTCGTCGCCCGCCTCTTCATAGCGGCTGCGGCCATCGCCGAAGTCATGCTTCTCGACCACGCCGGCTTCCTCGAACAGGCGGACGGTGCGGTAGACGGTGGCGATCGAGATGTGCGGATCGATGGCCGAGGCGCGACGGTACAGTTCCTCGACATCGGGGTGATCCGCTGCGGCGGACAGCACGCGCGCGATCACGCGGCGTTGCTCGGTCATGCGCATACCGCGGTCAGCGCAGAGTTTTTCGATCCGGTCCATGGAGCGTGAGAATAGGGGGCGTCGACGGACTAGGGAAGCCGCAGCGTCAAGTTGAGAGACAAAAGCAGAGCATCAATCCGCGAACCGTCCGGACGCGCATAATATCGGGGGCGGCGACCCGCCTCGGTGAAGCCCGCGCGGGCATAGAGGGCGCGAGCGGGGGCGTTGTCGTCGGCGACCTCCAGAAACACCCGATCGGCCCCGCGCGCGCTGGCCGCGGCGACGCCCTCGGCGACCAGTCGTGTCCCCTGCCCTGCCCGCCGCGCGTCCGGCCGGACGGCCAGCGTCAGGATTTCCGCCTCGTCCGCGACCGCCCGCATCAGGATGAAGCCGTCGGCGGTTTCGACCGGGAAGACCCCGTCCTGTTCGAGCAGACCCGAGAAGGCGGCGGCGTCCCACGGCGCGTCAAAGGCCGTGGCGTGAAGCGCCGCCAGCCGTTCGGCCGGGGCCGTCACGAGGGCTTCTGCGCGCGCGGCTGCCCCGGCAAGCGGGTCGGCGGCGTCGCGTCAGGCGCGCGGAGATAGAGCGGCGACGGCGGCGCGGCCCCGGGATCGACAGCGGCGGTGAGGCAGGCGATGGCCTCCGGCGAGGGACCGGGTCGGTCGTCGACCACCGCAAGGGGCGCGGCCTCGACCATCAGGGGCGCGCCCGAACCCACCAGGACAGCCCCGGCGCCCAGGGCTGCCGCGCGTTCACCGGCCTGTTCCAGGGAAAGGGCTTCCGGGGGACCGTCCGGGGCGCCGTCACGCCAGAAGCGAGCGTAGACCTGACCCCGCCGGGCGTCGATCAGGGCGGCGCGCGTCGGGTTCTCAACCGAGGCCGCCAGGGCGTCCAGCGTCGAGACGCCCACCACCGGCCGATGCAGGGCCGCGCCCAGGCCCTGGGCGAAGGCCAGGCCGACGCGCAGGCCGGTGAAAGAGCCGGGCCCGACGGTGACGCCGATCCGATCGATGGCGTCAAAGCCGCCCGCCTCGGCCACCGCGTCACGGGCCAGCCCGCCCAAACGCTCCGAATGGCCCTTGGTCATGATTTCCGAACGCAGGCCGAGCGCTTGAGCGGCGTCGCCGACCACCTCGAACACACCGGCCGTGCACAGGCCCAGGGCTGTGTCGATCACCAGCACCCTCATGCCGTCGCTCCGCTCAGGGTGCGGGCGCCAGCGCGGTCACGATCCGCGCCACCGCCTGTCGCAGGCCGCGGTCCGTGATGCGCGGGAAGGCCATGGCCACCGCCCGTCCGTCCGCCGTGGAGCCGAGGGCGCGCAGGCTGTCGGCCTCGCCGTCCGCGGGACCCTCCGCCGGAGGGAAGAAGGCGTCCACCGACGCGCCCAGAACCACCGCCGCGCGGTGCAGGCGCGACGCCGAAATGCGGTTCTGGCCGGTCTCGTATTTCTGCACCTGCTGGAAGCTGACCCCGATGCGCTGGGCCAACGCCGCCTGGGACAGGCCCAGCGCTGATCGCCTGAGCCCGATGCGGGCGCCGACATAGGCGTCGATGTGATCCGGAGCGGCGGTGCGGGCCATGGCGGCTCTCCTGTTCGATACGGAACAGTTTCATGGACACGCCCAAGTTGCAACAGAAGAGTTTCATCAGAGATCCAGCCGCGCGATCACGGCCGAGACCGCGCGGGTCTGGTCACGGGCGATCCGCTCCTCGACCGATAGCCCGCCCGGTCCGCCCCGCACCACCAGAACCTCGCCTTCGGACCGCTCATACAGCCGGACGCGGCGCTCACCGTCGGCCATGTCGATGACGCAGCCCTGGTCCCGGCGCGGCCAGCGGCCGGGTGCATACTCCAGCGTCACGCCGGACGCGGCCCAGGGCGCGAGGTCATCGTCAGACAACTGCAGGCGGCGGGTGGCGGCGGGAGCGGCCGGTTCGAACTCGCGCCCGCGGCTCTCCACGCCCGAGGCGGACGGGGCCGCCGGCGCCGACCTCGTCTCGGGGGCCGCGGACAGATGCAGGATCAGGCTCTCGGGGGTGGCGTCGACGGCGCCGGTGAGGCGTCGCTGGACGTCGGGACGAAACAGGCCGGGCCGCTTGCCCGCCTCGTACAGACCCCAGCCCTGACTGGTCATGCCGACCCGGGCGCCCGCCTCGGCCTGACTGAGACCGCGCGCGCGGCGAAGGGCGGCGAGCGCCGCGCCGAGACGCAGGACGTCGCTGTCGCTTTCAAACCGGGGCATGGCGGCACAATGCCGGACCGGAACGCCGCTGACGAGGACAAATCCGTTTCACTGCGGCGGGCTCCTGCGGAGCGCGCGGCTGAGACGTGATGGGTGATGGGTGATTGGTGGTTGCAGCGGCGACGCCGGTGCGGATTCGGTTACGATGGCATCGAGCCACCCATCACCCATCACCTGTCCGGCGTCAGCCCCGCCCGGACCGCCCTAGATCACCTGTTCGACGCGGGTCACTTCGGGGACGTAGTGCTTCATCATCTGCTCGACGCCTGATTTGAGCGTGGCGGAGGACGACGGGCAGCCGGCGCAGGCGCCGCGCATGCGCAGGGAAAGGACGCCGGTCTCTTCGTCAAAGGCGTCGAACAGGATGTCGCCGCCGTCCTGGGCGACGGCCGGACGAATGCGGCTGTCCAGAAGCTGTTTGATCTCGGCGATGATCTCGGTGTCCTCGCCCTCGGGATCGGCGCTGTTGAAGTCGCCGCCGCGCATCAGGGGCGCACCGGATACGAAGTGATCCATGATGGCGGCCAGGATCGGCGCCTTCATCTGGGTCCACTCCAGCCCCTGGGCCTCACGGGTGACGGAAACATAGTCGTAGCCGAAGAAGACCGCGGTCACGCCGTCCAGCTGGAACAGGGCTTCGGCCAGCGGCGAGGCGGCGGCCTCCTCCGCGTTGACGAAATCGCGGGGATCTTCCGACACGTCCCGTCCCGGAAGGAACTTCAGGACATTGGGGTTCGGCGTGGGTTCGGTCTGGATGAACATGAGGGGTAAGTGCGCCCGGGACGGCAGGTGTTCAAGGGCCGGGCGGGCGTGAACCCGTGATCAGGCCAGGTCCTCGATCTCGTTCTCGGTCAGTTCGCCGGGGACGATGGTGACGGGGAGTTTGCGCCCGGTGAAGGCGGCGCCCTGTTTGACCATGGCGGCGACCAGCGGGCCGGGGCCGCGCCCCCCCTCCCCTGACGCCAGCACCAGAATCTTGATGTCCGCGTCCTCGCCGACGACCTTGCGGATGCATTCCTGCGGTTCGCCGCGTTCGATGAGCAGTATGGGCGTGCTGCCCGAGCGCTCCCCGGCCTCGCCGGCCCATTTGTTGAGCGAGGCCTCGGCCTCGGCGCGGGTCTGGCGCTCGATCTCGTCACGCACCCCGGCCCAGTGGGCGTCGGACGCGGCGGGCGGGATCACGCGCAGCATGACCACATGGCCGCCGGTCGATCGCGCCCGACGCGACGCATAGCGCAGCGCGGCCTCGAACTCGGGACTGTCGTCGACGACGACCAGAAACTTCCTGGGCATGGTTCGCCCTCCCTCAGCCCGGGTACGCTAGCAGATCCGGCGCCCGACCGCGAAACAGCCCGTTGCAGACGGACTGTTCGCGCTCGGGCGGCGAGGCGCCGCGCAGCGGGCGTTGACGCAAGACGCAGTCACCCGCCGGCTGACGAAGCGATCTCGCGAATGGCCGAGTTGGCGATGGTGAGCTTGGCGAAGGTCCAGCCGGAGCCGGAGGCCTCGATCTCGTCCACCGAGGCGCGAACGCCTTCGACATTGGCCTGGCGCGCGCCGATCCAGTCGTCGACGGCCTTTTCGGCCGCCGCTTCGCTGGCCCCGACGGCGACGCTGGAGGCCTTCACCACCGCGCGGGTCAGGATCATCTGCTCGGCCATCAGATCCTCGATCAGACGGCGCACGGCCAGACGGTCGAAATGATCCGCCGACGGCACATTGCCCGCCGCCGCCCGCAGGCGGTCGAAGTCGAAGGCCGCGCCGACCTGGTGGTAGAGCATGGCCATGGCCGGCTCCGGCCAGCCGGCCTCACGCGCCAGATCGCCGATGTCGGCGGTGGCGACCAGCGGGCGCAGCATGGCGAAGCCGCGGGCCATCTCTTCCGAGGCGCCGAGGCCGATGAAGCTCTGCACCCGGGCCTCCAGACGGCCTTCCTCGAAGCGGCTGAGGACCGCGCCCCCGGCGGCGCGCAGGGCGTCGGCGGCGGGGCGGTAGGCGGCGATCAGGCTGTCGACCGTGGTGTCCTGACGCGCGGCGCGCTTGGCCAGCCAGAAGGTCTGGCGGCGCAGCACCGTCGAGATTTCGCTGTAGAGCGCGGTCTGGGCCTCGGCCGGAATCTTGCCGTCCAGCGCCGACACCGCGTCCCACGCCTCATCGAGGCGGAAGATCTGGCGGGCCGCCTCAAAGGCGATGACCATGGCCCCCGTGTCGCACTGGGCCGACAGGCGCAGGCGTTCCGGGAAGGTCGGACCGCACATGTTGACGATCTCGTTCGACAGGATGGTGGCGATGATCTCGCGCTTCAGCCGGTGCCGCTGCATGTCGGCCTCGAACTTCGCCAGCGGGCCGGGGAAGTAGCGGACCAGGGTCTGTTTGAAGAAGGCGTCATCGGGCGCGCCCGAAGCGACGATCTCGTCGAACAGCTCCAGTTTGGAATAGGCGGTCAGGACGGCCAGTTCCGGACGGCTGAGCGGCAGGCCGGCCACCTTCATTTCGGACAGGCGCTGGTCGTCGGGCAAGCCCTCGACCTTGCGATCCAGTTTCCCCTTCGCGCCCAGCCACTGCATGAACCGCTGCTGGGAATCCAGCGCCGCCGCGCCCTCGGCCTGTTGCAGGGTCAGGGCCAGGGTCTGGTCGTAGTTGTGGACCAGCACCTTGAGACCGACTTCCTCGGTCATCGAGGCCAGAAGGGCGTTGCGGTCGTCCTGTTTCAGCGCGCCGGAGGCGATGGCGGCGCCGGTCAGGATCTTGATGTTGACCTCATGGTCGGAGCTGTCGACGCCGGCCGAGTTGTCGATGGCGTCGGTGTTGATCCGACCGCCGTTGCGCGCGAAGGCGATGCGGCCCGCCTGGGTCAGACCCAGGTTGGCGCCCTCGCCGATGACCTTGGCGCGGACCTCGGCGCCGTCCACGCGGATGGCGTCATTGGCCTTGTCGCCGACCTGGGCGTCGCTCTCGTTCGGCGCCTTCACATAGGTGCCGATGCCGCCGAAATAGAGCAGTTCGGCGGGCGCCTTGAGGATGGCCTTCATCAGGGCGGCCGGATCCAGGACGTCTTCCTGGATATCGAGGGCGGCCTTGATCTCGGGGCTCAGCTGGATCGACTTGGCCGAGCGCGAGAAGACGCCGCCGCCCGCCGAAATCTTTGACGTGTCGTAGTCCTGCCAGGACGAGCGCGGCAGTTTGAACATCCGGTCGCGCTCGACCCACGAGCTTGCGGGGTCGGGGGTCGGGTCGATGAAGATGTCGCGGTGGTCGAAGGCGGCGACCAGCCGGATGGCTTTCGACAGCAGCATGCCGTTGCCGAAGACGTCGCCCGACATGTCGCCTACGCCGACGACGGTGAAGGGCTCGGACTGGATGTCCTTGCCCTCTTCACGGAAGTGCCGCTTGACCGCCTCCCACGCGCCTCGGGCCGTGATGCCCATGACCTTGTGGTCGTAGCCGACCGAGCCGCCGGACGCGAAGGCGTCGTCCAGCCAGAAGCCGTAGGACGCCGAAACGCCGTTGGCGATGTCCGAGAAGGTCGCCGTGCCCTTGTCGGCGGCCACGACCAGATAGGGATCGTCGCCTTCCCAGCGCACCACGGCGGCGGGCGGGACGACCGCGCCGTCACGGGCGATGTTGTCGGTCACGTCCAGCAGGCCGGACAGGAAGGTCTTGTAGGCGCGGATGGCCTCGGCCTGCTGGGCGTCGCGGTCGCCCCCGGCGCGGACGATGGCCTGCAGATGTTTCGGGAAGAAGCCGCCCTTGGAGCCGACCGGCACGATGACGGCGTTCTTGACCTGCTGGGCCTTCACGAGACCGAGAACCTCGGTGCGGAAGTCGTCACGACGGTCCGACCAGCGCAGGCCGCCGCGCGCCACGGGGCCGAAGCGCAGGTGCACGCCCTCGACCCACGGCGCCCAGACGAAGATTTCGCGGAACGGCTTGGGTTTCGGCAGGTCGTCGAGTTCGCGCGAGGCGATCTTGATCGAGATGTAGGGTTTGGGCTGACCGTCCGGGCCCGGCTGGTAATAGTTGGTCCGCTTGATCGCCTGGACCAGCAGCGACAGTCGGCGCAGCGCCTTGTCGTGGTCGAGGCTCTTCACGTCCTGCAGCAGGTCGTTGATGTGGGTCGCCAGGTCGCTGACCGTCGCTTCGCGCGACGCGGCGTCGCCCCCGGCGGCCGGGCTGAATTTGGCGTCGAACAGGGCCAGGATGGCGCGGGCCACGGCGGGATAGTCGCGCAGCGCCTCTTCCTGCACGGCCTGCGACGGATCGAGGCCGGTCTGTTGACGATAGCGGGCGAGGGTGCGGATCAGGGCGGCGTCGCGCCAGCCGACCCCCAGCTCCACCACCAGACGGTTGAAGCCATCGCTCTCGGTACGGCCGTTCCAGACGGCGGCGAAGGCGGATTCGAACGGGTCGCGGACGGTGTCGAAGCTGAGGTCGCCGCCGCGGGGGTCCTCCATGAGGAACTCGTGGACGTGGATTTCCGGGTCCCCGGACGGCTTGAGGGCGTAGCCCCATTCCTCCAGCGTCTTCAGACCCATGTCGGCGAGGATCGGCAGCACGTCCGAAAGGGGGACGGCCGAGCCCCGGCGGTACAGTTTGAAGCGGAAGTTCAGCGTGCCGTCCCCGTCCGAGCGGAAGGCGCGCACCGCCACCGGCTCGCCCGATCCAACCTCGCCCGTCGCGTTCAGGGTATCGATGGCCCGATAGTCGGCCACGGCCTCGGCGGCGTCATAGCGATCGCGGTAACCCGCCCCGAAGGCGTCGGCCCAGCGGGCGCTGACCGGCCCGACCGAGACTTCCTCGACGTCGGCGGCGCGCAGGGCGCTTTCGAAACGATCGACCCAGCTTCGGCCCGCCTCGGCGACCTCGGCGTCCAGCGCGGCCTGATCCGGGCACGGATGATCGCCCGGGTTCACGCCGATGATGTAGTGGATGCGCACCAGGGGCTGGTCCGACAGCTGCGGATACCAGGCCGAGATGCGGCCGCCCCAGGCGCGGGCCAGAATGGCGCCGATCCGTTCACGGACCGAGGCGTCGAACCGCTCGCGCGGGATGAAGGCGAGGATCGAGACGAAGCGGTCGAACGGATCCTTGCGGGTGAAGGTCTTGATCCGCGGGCGGTCGTGCAGGTGCAGGATGCCCAGCGCGATCTCGAGCAGCTCGTCCTCGGTGATCTGGAAGAGTTCGTCGCGCGGATAGTTGTCGAGGATGTTCTTCAGCCGCTTGTAGCTGTGCGTGCCGTCCAGCTTGCCGGCCCGCGCCAGCGCATTGGCCACCTTGCGGCGGATCAGCGGCACTTCAGACGCGGCCTTGTCGTAGGCCTCGGCGGTGAACAGGCCGACGAAGCGGGTCTCGCCCGACGGCCGGCCGTCGGCGCCGAAGCGCTTCACGCCGACATAGTCCATGTAGGACCGGCGATGGACGCGAGACCGGACGTTGGCCTTGGCGACGGTCACCGGCTCGGACAGGTCCAGCTGGCGCTTCATCTGTTTGGTGAGGACCGCCGGCTCCGACGCCCGGCGCAGCACGGTGCGGCCCGGATCGGCCAGAACGCCGAGACCGACGCCCGACTGGGACAGGGGCGCCTCGGCCTCATAGCCGCCGTCGCTGGCGCGCGGATAATCGTAGTCGCGGGCGCCGAGGAAGACGAAGTGATCCGACGCCAGCCAGCGCAGGAAGGCGAGGTTTTCGGCCAGCACCGCCGGATCGACGCCGGGCGGGGTGGTTTCGAGGTGGGCGATGGAACGGCCGATCAGCTCATGCATGGCGGCATGGTCGGTGACCGCCGCACGCACGTCCGCCAGGGTCTGGGCCATGGCCTCGCCCAGGGCGTCGCGGCGCTCCTGCGGCAGGGTGTCGAGGATGACCAGAATGATCGAGACCCGCCCGGTCGGCCCCTCGACGATGGGGTGGTACATCGAGCGCACGGTGACGCCGGCCTCGGCCAGTTCGCCCATGACGCTGTCGACAAGGAAGGGCTTGTCGTTCTGGATGATGGTGAGAACGTCGTAGCCGGTGTTCAGCCCCTGCGAGCCGGTGTGCGGGCCGACGCTGATGCGGGCGGGGGCGGCCGGGTCGCGCTCGAGCACCGACCCCCAGACGGAAGCCAGCAGGGCCGCCAGATCCGCGCCGGACAGGTCCGGCGTCTCGTCAGCGGCGTAGTCTTCCAAGACTTGGGACAGATAGGATTTTTCGGTCGCGCCGGGCGGATGGCCGGTCGCGGCGGCGAAGTTCGCCTCCAGCGCCTCCAGGGTGATCGCCTGAGGGAGCGTGGGGGCGGTGGCGCCGGGCATGGACAGGTCTCGTATGGCGCGGCCGGAAGGCCGCCGGATCAGAAGGCAGACTAGGCCGGTTGCGCTCTGGGGCAAGGGTCCAGTCCAGAGCCGGGTGGTAGGCCAGCCCGGCGACGGCGGGAACCCCCAAAAACGACAGCGCCGGCCCCTTTTCGGAGGCCGGCGCCGGTTATCACTGATCAGTCAGGCAAGGATCAGAAGCGGACGTTCATCCCGAGCCGCAGGGCGTGCAGCTCCATTTCGTCGTTGCTGCGCGCGATGTCGGTGCCGGCGGTGTTGGGCGCCAGGATGAAGGGATTGCCGGCCGGGGTCGTGCCGGTGTTGCCGGCGCGGACCACGTAATCGCCCGGGGTCAGGTTGGTGTAGAGGTACTCGCCCGTGACCGACAGGTTGGGCGCCAGGCGCCATTCCAGGCCGGCGCCGGCCTGCCAGCCGTCCGCATCGTCCTCATCGGACTGGACGGTGAAGCTGTTGGCGGCGTTGGTCGTCCGGAAGCTGTTCTCGATCCCGCCATAGGCCGCGCCGCCCGTGATGTAGAGCAGGGCCGGGCCGGTGGCGAAGCCGACGCGGGCGCGCAGGGCGGCCATGTCGTTCAGTTCGCGCTTGAAGACATAGTTGGCCGGGGTGCTGCTGAAGCCCGTGACGGTGTCGCTGACGTTCATCGCGCTCCACTCGCCGACCAGGCCGGCGACGATCGAGCCGAACTGCCAGTCGTAGCCGACGCGGACCGAGCCTTCGACGCCGCGATCATCCGTATTGCAGCCGCCGGCGGCTTCCGGCGTGAGGGCGGAGCCGTCGCAGAAGCCGGGGGCGAAGGCGTTCGTATCCCCCGAGGTCGTCACCGTCTCACCGAACACGCCGTCCAGATTGCGGTCGAAGATCAGGGTCTCTCCGTCCTGCTCGCGGTTCTCGACCACGCCGCCGTAGACGCCGATGTAGGGACCGGTCCAGTCCTGAGCGGACTGGGCGAGGGCGGGCGCGGCGACGCCGGCCATCAGCAGGGACAGGGCGGTGGCGGGGAGGAGAAACTTCATCGGGTGGCCTTTGGACTGAGAAACGGTTCGGCCCCCGCCGCCGATGCCCAACCGCCAATGAGGGATCGTGTTCCTGCGGCGTGAGCCGGTCACCGCCTCGCTGTGTCCGAAAAGCCTCAGGTCTGAAGACCCCTCCGGAAACGACAAGGCCGCCGAACTTGCGTTCGGCGGCCTGCTTCGGATCGGCGCCCAGGAGGGGGAGGGTTGGCGCCGATCTCTTCAACCGCAGGCTTGGGGGGAGGGGAGGGCCCGGGGCGACAGGGAGGAGATAGGAGCCGGTTGTGGCCAATCAAGGGCGCACCAGGCGTGTCAGTCGGCCTCCGGCTGCGGCGGGTTGACGCGGCGCCGCCGGGGTTTGGCTTTCACAGTGGTCTTGTCGTCCTCGGCATAGGGCTCACCGTCGCCCGAGAGCAGGATCGCCATCCATCGCGAGCCTTTGAACTCGGCCAGGATTGCCATGGCCATCACCGCCAGAGGGGTCGACAGGAACATGCCCACCACGCCCCAGACCTTGCCCCAGAAAGCGAGCGCCAGCAGCACCGCGACCGGGTCGATGTTCTGGTTGTCGCCCTGCATGCGCGGCTGGATGAAGTTGCCGCTGACGAACAGGATGACCTGCAGCCCGGCGAGCAGGATCAGCGCGGGCCAGTAGCTCTGGAACTGGACCAGGGCGAACATCGGCGGCACCAGGCCGGCGACCGCTCCGCCCACCACCGGGATGAAGCCGACGATGAAGATGACGAAGGTCCAGAACTCGGCGTTCTGAAGGCCCACGGCGCGCATCAGCACCCAGGCGACCGCACAGATCATCACGCCGGTCACGGTCTGGACCCACAGATAGCCCTCGACCCCGCCGCGCACGCGCTGGAACACTTCCATCGCCTCGCCCCGGGCGGTGCGGTCCGGGAAGAGGCCGACCAGTTTGCGCCGGAAGCCGTTCTGCGAGGCCAGCAGGAAGCCGAGATAGATCATCACGAAGATCGCCCCGGTGACGATCCCCTGGGCCTGGCCGGCGATGGTCATCAGGTAGCCGCGCACGTCGATCTGGGCGATCAGGTCGGTGGTGGTCGGGGGCGTCGTGACCCCGACCAGCTGCGACACATCGCTCAGGATCTGGTCGATGCGCGGCCCGATCCCGGCCGACACGCCCGACGCGTCGCTGAAGAAGCCGTAGGCGCCGTTCACGATAAAGGCGATCGAGGCGAAGAAGCCCACCACCACCACCAGCAGGGCGGCCGTCCCGGCCAGATGGCCGGGCAGGGTGGTCCGGTCCTCGATGAAGCGCTTCACCCCGTCGATCATGATCAGGAGGAAGATGGCCATCGCCAGCGGCGTCAGGATGTCGGCCATCCAGTAGACGGCGGCTCCCACCCCCACGACGGCGATGGCCACCAGGGCGTTGCGGGCGACGGTCGAGGTCGGGACGGTGATCGGCGTTTTCATCGGCATATGGTCAAGGTCTCGCGGGTCAACGTCAATCGAACCTTGAACCGGGGCGCTGACGGGTGGAGCATGAGCGCGCCCCCCACTGTGGAGTTCCCATGTCCGACACCGGCGTCTTCCTCGGCCAATCCACCGACAAGCCCGAAATCCTGCTGTACGGCCGCGCCAACCGGCACGGCGTCGTGGCGGGGGCCACCGGCACGGGCAAGACCGTGACCCTGCAGATCATGGCCCAGGGCTTCTCCGACGCGGGCGTCCCGGTCTTCTGCGCCGACGTGAAGGGCGACCTGTCGGGCATCGCCCTGCCCGGATCGCCCAATGAAAAGTTGCTGGCCCGCGCCCAGGGCATGGGGCTGGCTCTGGAGTCCAGGGCGGCGCCGACGGTGTTCTGGGACCTGTATGGCCAGAAGGGGCACCCGATCCGCACCACCGTCAGCGAAATCGGTCCGCTGCTGCTGGCCCGGATGCTGAACCTGAACGATGTGCAGGAGGGGGTGCTGTCGGTGGTCTTCCACGTGGCCGACACCGAGGGCCTGTTGCTGCTCGATCTCGACGACCTGCGCGCCATGCTGGTCCATGTGGGCGAGAACGCCGAGCGGATCGGGCGTGAGGTCGGCAATGTCGCCCCGGCCAGCATCGCCGCCATCCAGCGCTCGTTGCTGCAGCTCGAGCAACAGGGGGGCAAGGCCTTCTTCGGCGAACCGGCCCTGCGTCTGGAAGACATGATGCGCAACGGCCTGGACGGCCGGGGGCAGGTCAATGTGCTGGACGCCACCCGGCTGATGAACAGCCCGCGCCTGTACGCCGCCTTCCTGCTGTGGCTGCTGTCCGAGCTGTTCGAGCAGTTGCCGGAAGTCGGAGATCCCGAGAAACCCCGGCTGGTCTTCTTCTTCGACGAGGCCCACCTGCTGTTCAACGACACCCCGACCGCCCTGCGCGAGAAGGTGGAGCAGGTGGTGCGCCTGATCCGGTCCAAGGGGGTCGGCGTCTATTTCGTCACCCAGAACCCGGCCGACATTCCCGACAGCGTGCTGGCCCAGCTGGGCAACCGCATCCAGCACGCCCTGCGCGCCTACACCCCATCCGAACAGAAAGGGCTGAAGGCGGCGTCGGAAAGCTTCCGGCCCAATCCGGCCTTCGACACCGCCGAGGCCATTCAGGGTCTGGGCGTGGGCGAGGCGCTGGTCTCGACCCTGGACGAGAAGGGCGCGCCGAACATCGTCGGCCGCACCGCCATCCGGCCGCCGAACAGTCGACTGGGTCCCGCCACCGACGCCGAGCGGGCCCAGATCATTGCCGCCAGCCCGGTGCGCGGCCTGTACGAGACGGTGGTGGACCGCGAATCCGCCGAGGAGATCCTCGCCGCCCGGCGGGGCGAGGCCGATGAAGCGCTGGCGGAGACGAAGCTGGCCGACGCCCGGGCGAAGGCGGACGCCGCCGCCGCGAAGGACGCGGAAAAGGCCGCCGCCGCCCGTGAGAAGGAACAGGCGCGGATGCAGGCGCAGTATGAGCGGGAGGCTGCCCGCTCCCGTGCGCCCGCTCGCGCCCCCGCCCGCCGCTCGACCCGGGAGACGCCCATCGAGGCGGCGACCAAGTCGGTGCTGCGCACGGCGGGGAGCACGATCACGCGCGAGCTGCTGCGGGGCCTGCTGGGCGGACTGAAGCGGCGGTGAGGCCGACTACCGGTTCGGAACCAGCCGCCACATCCTGAGCGGATGGCGGACCGCGCCCGCTTCGGCGCCCGCCGCCTCGCCCCGGCCCATATAGAGGTCGGCGCGGACCGGGCCGCGGATGGCGGAGCCGGTGTCGAGGGCCACAACCAGGCCCTGATACCCGCCCCGCGCGCCGGGAAGATTGCCGCCGTCGGCGCTGATCCAGACCAGATCGCCATAACGCCAGTGGGCCGGATCGACCGCGATGGCGCGGCGGGCGGGCAGGGGGATGCCCGCCGCGCCGGCGGGATCGCCGCCGTCGTCCGGATCCAGTTTGAAGAAGATGTAACGGGGGTTCAGCGCCATGACCGCCCGCGCTTCGGCCCCGCGATGGGCGGCCAGCCAGCCCCGTATGGCGTCACCGGAGGCGCCGTTCTGCGGCAGCAGCCCCTGCTGCGTCATCGGGCGGGCGATGCCGACGAAGGTCTGGCCGTTGTCGGCGGCATAGGCGGCGCGGGCCTTTGAACCGTCCTCGAAGGTCAGATAGCCCGAGCCCTGGATCTGCATGAAGAACAGGTCCTCAGCCCGCATCCAGGCCAGGGCGGCCGGGTCGGGCGCCGCCTCGATCTCGGCGCGCGACGGAAGGGTCTGGCCCCGGCGCCATCCCGGGGGCGGCGCGAGGACGGGCGCGTCGAACTCGGCGCCCGGCGTCCGGCGCGCGGAGTACTCCGGCGCGAAATAGGAGGTCAGCAGGCCGGGTCCGCCGTCCGCCGTCTGCGCCGCGACCACGGTGAAGCCGGCTTCGAAGAAGGCGCGGGCCATGGAGGGCGTCACCGGCCGCGAGGTCCTGCGGATATGCAGGGCCCGGTCGCACTGGGTGCGGGTGGCGGCGTCGCGCGACACCCGGCAACCGTCGGCGAAGGCGTTGAAGGCCGCGAGGTGATCTTCGGCGTCCCAGCCGGGCAGGCTGGCCGGGCCGGGCCCGCGCGCGGGTTCGGGGCGCGGCTGGGTCGGACGCGGCTCCCCGGGGGAGGGCGAGGGCGGAGCCGGGATCGGCGCCGGCGTG
This sequence comes from Brevundimonas sp. AVps31, assembly GCF_058681355.1. Classification (NCBI taxonomy): domain Bacteria; kingdom Pseudomonadati; phylum Pseudomonadota; class Alphaproteobacteria; order Caulobacterales; family Caulobacteraceae; genus Brevundimonas; species Brevundimonas sp. AVps31. Next base: position 1,205,663 of record NZ_CM178736.1, read on the forward strand.
GGCGTGACCGGAGGACCGCCGGCGCAGGCGGCCAGAAGCGAGAACAGCAGGGCCGCCGCCGCGCCCCGAACCTTGACGATACGGGGCGGGAGCATGATCAGGCCGCGGCCGCCTCGTTGCGGGCCAGCAACCAGTTCGGATCGCTGGCGCCCAGGGTGCGCTCGAAGGTCCAGATCTCGGCGGTGCGGCGCTCCTCGATCTGCGGCTCGGCCGACGGATCGGCGGACCGGATGGTGTCGCGGACCTCGGCCAGGAAGCGGACCCGGGCGATGGCGCGATTTTCCTCGGCCGTGGCCAGTTCCAGATCGGCGCGGGCCGGGTGGACGAACTCGACGGTGGTGGTTTCGCCGCGCGCTTCGCGGGCCGCGATGCCGGCTTCGAACGATTCCATGACCTTGGCGGTCAGCAGGGGCTTGAGCGTGTCGCGGTCGCCGGCGGCATAGGCGCGGACGATGGTCTCGTGCGCCTGACGGGCGCCTTCGAGGAAGCGGACCGGATCAAAGGCCGGATCGCGCGCCTTCAGGCCGGCGATGGACGCCAGGGTGACGGCGTCCAGGACATTGCGGCCCTGCGGCTGGTCGGCATTGGGGGGCGAGGCCGGCGGTTGGGCGCGCGCGTCCTGTTCCGGCTGACGACCGACCTTCTTGCCCAGCACATTATAGAGCTGGAAGAGGACGAAGGCCGCGATGACGGCGAAGATGACGATCTGGACCTGAACCGGCGGCACGGGAAATCCTTGACTGGCGCCGTCGGGGGACGGCGCGGCTTATGACGATTAGGGGGTGATATAGGGCCGCGCAAGGCGAACCGCCGCCCCCGGTCGGCGAGCGTCGTTGCCGCAGGGGGCCCCGCATGGTAGTCGCCGCGCCTTCCGGGCGTGCGCCCGACCCACATTCCAGACAGAACTTTCGACCCATGACCGACGCCGTTCCGCCCGCCGACGCCAACTCCGCCGCGACCGACGGCCAGCCCCAGGGCCCGGGTTTCCGCATCGTCGCCCAGTATGTGAAGGACCTGTCCTTCGAGAACCCGAAGGCGCCGGACAGCCTGCGCGTGGACGGCAAGCCGGCCATCGACATGGGCGTGGAAATGAACGCCGCCGGCCGTCAGGACGGCCTGTTCGAGGTGGAGCTGCGCCTGTCGATCAAGGCGACCACCGACGCGATGACCGTCTTCAATGTCGAGCTGCACTATGGCGGCCTGTTCGCCCTGCAGGGCGTGGCCGAACAGGACATCGAGCCGCTGCTGCTGATCGAATGCCCGCGCTACCTGTTCCCGTTCGCCCGCGAAATCATCGCCCGCGCGACGTCGGACGGCGGCTTCTATCCGCCCTTCATGCTGGACCCGATCGACTTCGCCGCCATCTATGTCGCCCGCCAGCAGCAGATCGCCCGCGGTCCGGCCGACAGCGGCCAGGCGTAAGCAACCAGATCAGACTTGGGGACGGAGCTGGCTTCGTCCTCAAGCAGCGAGCGACCGCGTCGCGAGCGCTAGGACAAAAAAGAAGGGGCGTCCGTCAGGCGGCGGGCGCCTTTTCCAATTCCAGGCCGTAGGCTTCCCACAGGGACTGGTCCTTCAGCGTCGCCAGCAGGAAGGCCGCGTGGGCGGCGCGTTCGGTCTCGGTCGAGCGCGGGGCCAGAGGACGGGGCCGCGCGCCGTAGCTGGCCGCGGTCACCGGTCCGGTCGCGGCGGTGACCCGGATCGAGGACAGATCCAGACGGCGTTCCTTGCCGCCGCGCAGTTCCAGATAGACCTCGGCCAGCAGTCGGGCGTCGATCAGGGCGCCGTGGAAGGTCCGGTCGGCGAGGCTGACCTTGAACCGCTTGCACAGCGCGTCCAGCGAGTTCGGCATGCCCGGAAACTTCTTCTGGGCCAGCTGGAGGGTGTCGATCCAGCGGCTGCCGTCAATCAGCGGATGGGCGATCCGCGAGTACTCGAAGTCGATGAAGTTGCGGTCGAACTGGGCGTTATGGGCGATGACCGGGGCGTCGCCGATGAAGTCGGACAGGTCGCGGACGATGTCGGCGAACCGGGGCGCATTCTTGACCTTGTCGTCGGTGATGCCGTGCACCCGGATGGCGTCGGGCGGGATCAGCCGATCCGGATTGACCAGCGTGTGATAGGTCCGCCCCGTCGGCAGCAGGTCCATGATCTCGATACAGCCGACCTCGATCAGCCGGTCGCCGGTCTTCGGGTCGAAGCCGGTGGTTTCGGTATCCAGAACGATCTCGCGCATGCCCCTTAATGGGGCCGTTCGGGCGTTTTCGAAAGGGTCCGGCGCGGCGGGACCCACGCTTCGGACAGGACTGTCCCCACGATTTCGGCGACGGACGCGCGGGCGGCGTCCAGTCCCCGCCCGGTGTCGACCACGAAGTCGGCGCGGGCGCGCTTTTCGGCGTCGGGAAGCTGGCGGGCCAGAATGGCTTCGAACCGTTCGCGGGTCATGCCGGGACGGGCCAGGACCCGCTCGGCCTGGACCTGTGGCGGGGCGGAGACGACGACCACCGCGTCCACGGCCGCGTCGCCGCCCGTTTCGAACAGCAGGGGGATGTCCAGCACGGCCAGTTTGACGCCCCGGGCCTCGGCGGCGAGGAGGTCGGTCCCGCGGCCTTGGGCGACCAAGGGATGGACGATGGCTTCCAGCCGTTTGAACGCCTGATCGTCACGTCCCAGCGCCTCAGCCAGGCGGGCGCGGTCCACGGCGCCGTCCACGACCACGCCGGGGAAGGCCTCGCCGATGGGGCCGACCGCCGCGCCGCCGGGCGCGTAGAGCCGATGCACCGCCTCGTCGGCATTCCAGATCAGGGCGCCGTGGTCGGCGAACATGGCTGTCGTGGTCGACTTGCCCATGCCGATCGAGCCGGTGAGGCCGAGCAGGATCATGCGACCTCTCCCAGACGACGCAGGACGGCGGCGCGGACCTCCACCGCCGGGACCGGGACGCCGAACAGCGCCTGGAACGAGGGTCGGGCCTGACCGATCAGCATGGCCAGTCCGTCCACGACCGTCAGGCCCCGCGCCTGTCCGGCGGCGAGGAAGGGGGTGATCAGGGGCTTGTAGGTCATGTCCATCAGGACGGCGTCGGGGCGCAGGGCGGCGATGTCGATCTGCGGCGGGACGCTGAGGGCGTTGACGATCAGGGCGGCGTCGCGGACCGCGTCCGGTTCGGCGACGGCGGCGTCGAGGTCGGCGGCGAGGGCTTCGGCGCGGGCGCGGGTGCGGTTGAGGACCGAGACCCGGGCGCCGGCGTCCCTGAGGGCGGCGACGGCGGCGCGGGCGGCTCCGCCGGCGCCGAGGACCACGACCGGCGCGCCGGACAGGGTCAGGGCCGGGGCCTGTTCGGTCAGGGCGGCCATCAGACCGACGCCGTCGGTGCTGTCGGCCGAGACCTGGCCGTCGCTGAAGAGGAGCAGGTTGGCGGAGCCGCAGGCGCGGGCCATCGGGCTGACCCGGTCGGCCAGGGCGAGGGCCTGTTCCTTGAAGGGGGCGGTGACGTTGAGGCCGCGCAGGGCGCCGGAGCGGCCCGAGGCGATCAGGGCGTCGAAGGCCTCGGCGTCGGCCGGGCCGAAGGGGTCGTAGGTCGCATCCAGCCCGGCGGCCCGGATCCACAGGCCATGGATCAGGGGGCTGAGGGAGTGGCTGATGGGCTGGCCCGCGACCCCGGCGCGCAGGGTCATGAGGTCAGGACCCCGGCCCGGCGGAGCTCGGCCAGAACGGGCCAGAGGGGCAGGCCCAGGACGGTGAAATAGTCGCCGTCGATCCGGTCGAAAAGCTGGGAGCCCATGCCTTCGAGCCGGTAGGAGCCGACGCAGGCGAGGATATTACTACTCTCACTAGCCAAATAATTTTCGAGGAAATTTTCGGAGAAGGCTCGCACTTGAACAGTGGCGGTGTCCACGCCGGACCAGACGATCTGGCCGTTCCGGGCGAGGGCGGCGCCGGAGTGGAGGAAATGGGGTTTGCCGCGCATGGCGGCAAGGCGGGCGCGGGCGTCGTCGAGCGATTTCGCCTTGGAGATCAGGCCGCCGTCGAAGGCGAGGGTCTGGTCGGCGCCGAGCACCCAGGCGTCGGGGTCGTGGCGCGAGACGGCCAGGGCCTTGACCCGGGCCAGCTCGACCGCGAGGCCGGCGGCGTCGGCGGGATCGTGGACCGCCTTGACCGCATCCTCGTCCACATCGGCGACATGGACGGTGAAGGGCACGCCGGCGTTTTCCAGCATGGTGCGGCGGGCGGCGCTTTTCGACGCGAGAACGAGGCGTTGATCCGACATCACCATCCGGCGGCCATCCGTTTTGTCCGACGTTCGTTGAGGACGTTGATGATGGCGGCGGCGGTCTCCTCGACCGAGCGGCGGGTCACGTCGATGACCGGCCAGCCGCGGCGTTCGAAGGCCCGGCGCGCCTTGACCGTCTCGTCGCGCACCGCGTCATGGTCGATATAGGTGGAGGCGTGGCTAGCGTTCAGCCCGTCCAGCCGGTTGCGGCGGATCTGCACAAGGCGGTCAGGCGAAACGGTCAGGCCGACGACCAGCGGGTTCTTCAGCCCGACCAGGCGCTCTCCATCCTCCTGACCCGGCACGAGCGGCACATTGGCGGCGCGGATGCCGCGGTGGGCCAGATAGATGCAGGTCGGGGTCTTGGAGGTGCGGCTGACCCCGCACAGGACGACGTCGGCGGTTTCCAGCTGCTCCGTCGTGCCCTGGCCGTCGTCGTGGGCCATGGCGAAGTCGAGGGCGGCGATGCGGTCGAAATATTCGGTGCTGAGCGCGTGCTGGGCGCCGACGCGCGGGGCCAGGGCCGCGCCCAGATAGCGGGACAGGACGGTTTCCAGCGGGTCCAGCGCGGCGATCTGGGGCATGTCGAGGCGGCGGCAGCCTTCCTCCAGCTGTTCCCGCAGTTCGCGATCCACGAGGGTGTGGAGCACCACGCCCGGGGCGGCGGCGATCTCCTCCAGCACCCGCTCCATCTGCCGGTCGGAGCGGACCAGGGCGTAGATGTGCTCGATGGGGATGACGCCGTCGAAGCGGGCGACCACGGCCTTGGCCATGGCGTTCAGGGTCTCGCCGGTCGAGTCCGAGACCAGGTGCACATGGAAATAGGTGGCGAGGCGCGAGGCGCCGGCGGGGCGGCCCGCCGTCATGAGCGCGCACCCGGCAGGCTCAGACTCATCGGGATAACGGGTCCGTTCAAGGGGGACTCCTGTGGACGACACGGGGCGCCGTTCGGTTCACGACCGGGCGCCGATCTCTATAGCCGTCCCCGGTCCGGGTCGCGAGCGGGATGAAGGTGGATGACCGGCCCGATCATGCCTGCGGTCATCCACCGGTCGGCGTCCCCCGCCGGACCGGTTGTGGAGGAACCGGAGTCGATGACGGCGGCGCCCAGACAGGATCGACCGCCAAGGCCCCGAAAACGCCCGCTGTTAAGGAGTTGTTAAGGGTTATCCCCGGTATCGACAGGTCGCACCCGGCCTGTCGATCGCCCTGTGCACGAGTCCGGACAACCGGTCCGCAGGCGGTCGAATCCCCCGACTTGTCCCCGTCATCCCCGCCCCAACCTACTTCCTTCCACCCTTTTCAAATTTGAATGTTCAGGAAGGGAAAGGGTGCGACACAGGCCCGGGCTTGAGCCTGTGCCCGGCCCCCGGTAAGCCGACGATCACATGACGACATCTCCTGACACCCCGCTGTTCCTGAAAGCCCTGGCCGGCGAGGCGTCCGCGCGTCCGCCGGTGTGGTTCATGCGTCAGGCCGGGCGCTACCTGCCGGAATACCGGGCGCTTCGGGCCACGACGCCGGGCTTTATCGAGTTTTGCCACGATCCGGAGAAGGCCGCCGAGGCGACGCTGCAGCCGATGCGCCGGTTCGGCTTCGACGCCGCCATCGTGTTCGCCGACATCCTGCTGATCCCCCGGGCCCTGGGCCAGGACGTGTGGTTCGAGGCGGGCGAAGGCCCGCGGCTGGGCGAGATGCCGTCGGTCGAGGCGATGCGCGACAGGGCCGAGGGCGCCGGGGAGGCCCTGAAGTCCATCGGTCAGACCCTGAGCCTGGTGCGTGACCAACTGGATCCGTCCAAGGCCCTGATCGGCTTTGCGGGCGCGCCGTGGACGGTGGCGACCTATATGCTGGACGGCGTGGCCCGGAGCATCGGCAAGGGCGAGCGGGCGCAGGCCCGGAGCTATGCCTATGCCGAGCCGGAGAAGGTCGCGGCGGTTTTGGACGTGCTGGTCGAGGCCACCGCCCATTATCTGAAGATGCAGGCCGACGCCGGGGCGCAGACGCTGAAGATCTTCGAGAGCTGGGCCGAGGGGCTGCCGGACGATCTGTTCGAAAGCCTGGTGCTGCAGCCGCACATCAAGCTGGTGAAGCGGGTGCGTGAGCTGGGGGTGACGACGCCCCTGATCGGCTTCCCGCGCGGCTCGGCGGCGCTGGCGGAACGCTATGCGCGCGAGGTCGAGGTGCAGGGGGTGGCGCTGGACACCGCCTGTCCGCTGCCGGTCGGTCAGGCCGTGCAGAAGATCAAGACCATCCAGGGGGCGCTGGATCCCCTGCTGCTGCGCGCCGGCGGGCCCTTGCTGGACCGTCGCGTGGACCAGCTGATGGAGGCCTGGGGACAGGGGCCGTGGATCTTCAACCTGGGCCATGGGATCATGCCGGACGTGCCGATCGCGCACGTCGAACAGGTTCTGAAACGGATCGGCGCACAATGAACACCCTGAAGGACCGTCGCATCGCCGTCGTCCTGTTCAATCTGGGCGGGCCGGACGATCAGGCCTCGGTGAGGCCCTTCCTGTTCAACCTGTTCAACGACCCGGCCATCATCGGCCTGCCGGGCCTGTTCCGGACGCCGCTGGCCAAGCTGATCTCGGACCGGCGGGAAACGTCGGCCCAGGCCAATTATGCGATGATGGGCGGAGGCTCGCCCCTGCTGCCCGGGACCCGCAAACAGGCCGAGGCGCTGGAGGCGGTCCTGAACGCCCGGCTGGCCGGCGATGAGGTGCGGGTCTTCATCGCCATGCGCTACTGGCATCCCCTGACGGAGGAGACGGCCGCCGATGTGGCCGTGTTCGGGCCGGACGAGATCGTGCTGCTGCCGCTGTATCCGCAGTTCTCGACCACGACGACCGAGTCCTCGCTGAAGGCGTGGAACGCGGCCTATGCCGGGTCCGGCGTCAGCCGGGCCGTCTGCTGCTATCCCTCGGCCGCGGGCTGGGTCGAGGCCCAGGCCGAGGCGATCGGGGCCAAGCTGGACGAGGCGGGCGACGGGCCGGTGCGGGTCCTGTTCTCGGCCCACGGCATCCCGGAAAAGCTGGTGACCGGAAAGGGCGATCCCTATCAGGAGCAGGTCGAGACGACCGTCGCCGCCGTGGTCGCCGCCATCGAGGCGCGGCGCGGGCCGATCGATCATGCGCTCTGCTACCAGAGCCGGGTCGGGCCGATGAAGTGGCTGGGGCCGTCGACGCCCGAGGCCATCGCGACCGCGGGCCGGGACGGAGTGGGGGTGGTCGTCACCCCGATCGCCTTCGTCTCCGAACATATCGAGACCCTGGTCGAGCTGGACATCGAATACGGCGAACTGGCCCATGAGAAGGGCGTCAGCCCCTATCTGAGGGCGGCGGCGGTCGGGGTGCAGCCCCTGTTCATCGACACCCTGGCGAATGCCGCGACCGGGGCCCTGTCCCGCACCGGCGTCGCGCCCTTCGGCCAGGGCTGCAAGGCGGGCTGGAAGGCCTGCCCGTATCTCAAGGGGAAACACGCGGCATGAACCTGTACGACCTCGCGCGCGGCCTGCACATCCTGGCGGTGATCGCCTGGATGGCGGGGATGCTGTTCCTGCCGCGCCTCTATGCCTATGACGCCGAGCAGAACGGCAAGGCCGAGCCGCTGAAGTCCGAGATGCAGACCCTGCTGCGGCTCTGGCAGGGCCGGCTGCTGCGCATCATCGTCAATCCGGCCATGATCCTGGCCTTCGTCTTCGGCGCCTGGCTGTTCTGGCTGCGCAGCGGCGAGGGCGCGGACTGGAGCTTCGCCCATCAGCCGTGGATGGTGACCAAGCTGATCGGCGTCCTGCTGCTGGCCGGCTGGCACGGCTTCCTGGCCGGGCAGCGCAAGAAGATCGCGGCGGGGACTTCGAAATATTCGAGCAAATTCTGGCGCATGACCAATGAGGTCCCGTTCGTCCTGGCCATCATCATGGTGCTGTCGGTGACGACGGAGTGGACGCTGGGGTGACTTTTTCCTCCCCGTTCGCATCGCGAATGGGGAGGTGGCGCGCTTCGGATACGAAGCGTGACGGAGGGGGTGGCACAGGGTTCGTTACGCGTGGCTCTATCGCTCGCTACGAGATCACTCGCTGCTTGAGCGCGAAGCCATCCGCCAATCCCTATCGCCGGCGCCGCCCCCTCCGTCTCGTTGGCTGAGCGCCGCCGAGCCGCCTCCCCATCGGCGACGCCGACGGGGAGGACAGACTTGACCTGAGCCCCCCAAGCGTGGTTTCGCTGGTCGCGAACCGATCCTGGCCGATTGCCGGACGGTCCCTCTCTCAAAGCGATGCCTGCCGGATCGACCCTGCGGGACCCCATCGCCCTTCCTGCCGGCCGAAAGGCCAGACATCGCCAGCCTGACCCGACCTCGCTCCGGCGAGCGCCCGGGCGCGCATGCCAGAAGACGAATTCCCATGACCGACGTCCGCGACACCGATCCGACCGCCCCTGAAGCCGAGAACATGGAAGGCGAACAGCCCACCAGTGAAGTCGCGGCCGCAGACCTGCCGATGGTCGATCAGGAAGCCGACGAGGAGGAGGACGACGGCGAGCCGATCGTCCCCAACGGCCGCATCACCCTGGCCGAGCTGAACGAGAAGACGCCGGCCGATCTGGTCGCCTTCGCGGAAGGCCTTGAGGTCGAGAACGCCTCGAACCTGCGCAAGCAGGACCTGCTGTTCGCCATCCTGAAGGCGCTGGCGGATGAAGAGGTCGAGATCATCGCCGACGGCGTGCTGGAAATCCTGCCGGACGGCTTCGGCTTCCTGCGCAGCCCGGACGCCAACTATCTTCCGGGTCCGGACGATATCTATGTTTCGCCGTCGCAGATCCGCCGCTTCGGCCTGCGCTCGGGCGACACCGTTCACGGCGCCGTCCGCGGACCGCGCGAGGGCGAGCGTTACTTCGCCCTGCTGAAAGTCGACACGATCAATCTGGAAGACCCGGAAGCGGTCAAGACCAAGGTCCTGTTCGACAACCTGACCCCGCTCTATCCCGAAGAGCGGATCCATATGGAAATCCAGGATCCGACGCTGAAGGATCGCTCGGGCCGGGTGATCGACATCGTCGCCCCGCTGGGCAAGGGCCAGCGCTGCCTGATCGTGGCCCCGCCGCGCGTCGGCAAGACGGTCATGCTGCAGAACATCGCCAAGTCGATCGAGCGCAACCACCCGGAAGTCATCCTGATCGTCCTGCTGATCGACGAGCGTCCGGAAGAAGTGACGGACATGCAGCGCACGGTGAAGGGGGAGGTCATCGCCTCGACCTTCGACGAACCGGCCACCCGCCACGTCGCCGTCGCTGAAATGGTGATCGAAAAGGCCAAGCGCCTGGTCGAGCACAAGAAGGACGTGGTCATCCTGCTGGACTCGATCACCCGTCTGGGCCGCGCCTACAACGCCACCGTCCCGTCGTCGGGCAAGGTCCTGACCGGCGGTGTCGACGCCAACGCCCTGCAGCGGCCGAAGCGCTTCTTCGGCGCCGCGCGGAACGTGGAGCAGGGGGGCTCGCTGACCATCATCGCCACCGCCCTGATCGACACGGGCTCGCGGATGGACGAGGTCATCTTCGAAGAGTTCAAGGGCACCGGTAACTCGGAAATCGTGCTGGACCGCAAGGTGGCCGACAAGCGCATCTTCCCGGCCATCGACGTGCTCAAGTCCGGCACCCGCAAGGAAGACCTCATCACCCCGAAGGACCAGCTGGCCAAGACCTATGTCCTGCGCCGCATCCTCAACCCGATGGGCCCGCAGGACGCGATCGAGTTCCTGCTCGACAAGCTGCGCCAGTCCAAGAACAACGGCGACTTCTTCCAGTCGATGAACACCTGACCGGCGGAAACGCTGGACGGACATGGAAAGGCCCCGGAGCGATCCGGGCCTTTTTGTTTGGGCGCTGAAAGGGAGTGGGGGACGGTTCTCAGACGCCTGCGCCGCCCCCTCCGTCACGGCGCATATCTGCGCCGCGCCACCTCCCCATCAATGATGGGGAGGTGAGGTGTGAGCTCACGGGATGAGCAGGGTCGAGCCCGTCGTCTTCCGGCCCGCCAGCGCCTCATGCGCCTGCCGCACCTCGGTCAGCGGGAAGGTCTGGCCGATCTCGACCTTGACCGCGCCGGAGCGGATGACGTCGAACAGGGCGGCGGCGCTGGCGTCGAGTTCTTCGGTGGTGGCGACATAGTCGAACAGGGTCGGGCGGGTGACGTAGAGGGAGCCGCCGCGCGACAGGCGAAGCGGATCGAACGGCGGCACCGGGCCGGAGGCGTTGCCGAACAGGACGAGGGTCCCGCGTCGTTTCAGGCTGGCCAACGACCACTCGAAGGTCGATTCCCCGACCGAGTCATAGGCGACGGCGACCCCCCGACCGTCGGTGATCTCGCGGACCCGGGCGGCGACGTCCTCGCGGTCGTAGAGGATGACGTGGTCGGAGCCGTGGGCGCGGGCGAGCTCGGCCTTGGCCTCGGAGCCGACCGTGCCGATGACGGTGGCGCCCAGGGATTTGGCCCATTGGCCCAGGATCAGGCCGACCCCGCCAGCGGCGGCGTGGAGCAGGATCTCATCGCCCTGTTTCACGTGAAACGCGCGGCGGACCAGAAACTCGGCGGTCATGCCCTTGAGCATGACGGCGGCGGCGACCTCGAGGCTGATGTCGTCCGGCACGGCGACGGCGGCGGTCTCGGGCAGCATATGGAACTGGCTGTAGGCGCCGGCCGGGGCGGTGGCGGTGGCGACGCGGTCGCCGACCCGGAAGCGGGTGACGCCCGCGCCGATCGCCTCGACCACCCCCGCCGCCTCCTTGCCCAGACCGGACGGCAAGGGCAGGGGGTAGAGGCCGGTGCGCTGATAGATGTCGATGAAGTTCAGGCCGACGGCGGCGTGGCGGATCAGGATTTCGCCGGGGCCGGGCGAGGGAACGGGGACCTCGACCAGGTTCAACACCTCCGCCCCGCCGTGATGATCGAAACGGACAGCGGTCTGGGTTGAGGGCAGGGCCATGGGGCGGGTTCCTTTGGGCGGTCGGATCGGGCTAGGACTATCCTGTCCAGATTGGAGCGATCCCATGAAAATCAATGTCGAGGTCGACTGCACCCCCGCCGAGGCCCGGGCCTTCATGGGCCTGCCCGACGTGACGCCGCTGAACGATCATCTGGTGGCCGAGATGCAGAAGCGGATGGACGCCAATATCTCGGCCATGCAGCCCGAGGAACTGATGAAGACCTGGACCAGCTTCGGCCTTCAGGCCCAGGACCAGTTCCGTCGCCTGATGGAAGGCGCGGCCAAGCCGTAGCCCGCTGATGACCGACACCATCTTCGCTCTCGCCACCCCGCCCGGTCGGGGGGCTATCGCCATCCTGCGCCTGAGCGGGCCGGGGACGGACGCCGCCCTGGCGGCGCTGGGCGCGGCGGGACTGAAGGCGCGGATGGCGTCGCTCAGGACCCTGACGCACGCGGGCCGGGTGATCGATCAGGCCCTGGTGCTAAGCTTCCCGGAGCCGCGCTCCTATACGGGCGAGGACTGCGCCGAACTGCATCTGCACGGCGGCCGGGCCGTGGTGGAGGCGGCGAGCGCGGCGCTGGTGGGGCTGGGGCTGAGGCCGGCCGATCCGGGCGAGTTCACCCGCCGGGCCTTCGAGAATGGACGGATGGATCTGGCCCAGGCCGAGGCCGTGGCCGACCTGATCGACGCGGAGACGACGGCGCAGGCGACGCAGGCCCTGGGTCAGCTGGAGGGGGCGCTGGGCGCGGCCTATGCCGGCTTCCGCCGCGACCTTCTGAAGGCCCTGGCCCTGGTCGAGGCCGAGATCGACTTCCCGGATGAAGAGGTGCCGGACAATCTGGCGCGGACCGCGGGGCCGGTTCTGGACGGGCTGATCCGCGACCTGAAGGCCGCCCTGGCCGACGCCGGGCGGGGCGAGCGGGTGCGGGAGGGCTATCGCATCGTCCTGATCGGCGAGACCAATGCGGGCAAGTCGTCCCTGTTCAATGCGCTGGTGGCGCGCGAGGCGGCGATCGTGACGCCGATCGCCGGGACGACCAGGGATGTGCTGGACGCCGATCTGATCATCGGCGGCTATGCGGTGACCCTGTCGGACACGGCGGGCCTGCGCGACAGCGAGGATGTGGTCGAGGCCGAAGGCGTGCGGCGGGCGCGGGTCAGGGCGGAACAGGCCGAGCTGCGCCTGTGGGTCCGGGCGCCGGGCGACGCCGCGGGCGTGGCGGCCGGGTATGTTCGGCCCGACGATCTGCTGGTGCTGACCAAGGCGGACATCGATCGCGCCGCCCCGCCGCCGGATCGTGAGGCCCTGGTCGTCAGCACGACGACAGGGGAGGGGATGGCGGCGCTTCACGACTGGATCGCGGCGCGGCTGGCGCGGGACCTGTCCGGCGCCGACTTCCCGGCGGTCACCCGCGAACGGCATCGGCGGCGGCTGGAAGAGGCGCTGGTCTCGGTCGAGGCCGGACGCCGGGCGCTGGATATCGCGCCGGAGATGGCGGGCGACGACCTGCGCCGGGCGGCTGAATCGCTGGCCCGGGTGACGGGGGCGATCGGGGTGGAGGATATTCTGGGCGAGGTGTTTTCGACGTTCTGCATTGGGAAGTGACCCCTCCGTCTCGCCGGCTTCGCCGTCGAGCCACCTCCCCACTGCGTGGAGAGGTGATCAGAAACCTCACCTCTCCACCGAAGGTGGGGAGGGGGACCATGCGAGCCTTGGCGAAGCATGGTGGAGGGGTCGGTCACTGTTTCACGTGAAACACCCGCACGGCGCCGGTGGCGAAGTCGGTCGTTTTCCACTATGTCCCGGCGATGAACTCCTTCGACGTCATTGTCATCGGCGGCGGGCACGCCGGTTGTGAGGCCGCGGCCGCTTCGGCGCGCACGGGCGCGCGCACCCTGTTGCTGACCCAGAAGCTTGAGACCATCGGCGAAATGTCCTGCAATCCGGCCATCGGCGGCTTGGGCAAGGGCCATCTGGTGCGCGAGATCGACGCCCTGGACGGCGTCATGGGACGGCTGGGCGATGCGTCCGGCATCCAGTTCCGTCTGCTGAACCGCTCCAAGGGGGCGGCGGTGCAGGGGCCGCGCAGCCAGATCGATCGCCGCCTGTACCGGGAGGCCATGCAGGCCGAACTGGCGCAGACCCCCAATCTGACGCTGATGGCCGGGACGGCGGAGAGCCTGATCCGGGACGGGGACCGCGTGACCGGTGTCGTGACCGGCGAGGGCGAGACCCTGTCAGCCGGCGCGGTCGTGCTGACGACCGGCACCTTCCTGAACGGGGTGATCCACAAGGGCGATGAGCGGATTCCGGCGGGGCGTCACGGCGAGGCGCCGTCGACGGGTCTGGCGGCGGACCTGTACGGCGCGGGGCTGATGATGGGGCGGTTGAAGACCGGCACGCCCGCGCGTCTGGACGGACGCACCATCGCCTGGGACCGGCTGGAGCAGCAGGCGGCGGACGAAGAGCCCGTGCCGTTCAGCTTCCTGACGGACCGCATCGCCGTGCGGCAGATCACCTGTGGCGTCACCCACACCACGGAAGAGACCCACCGGATCATCGCCGAGAACCTGGGTGAGAGCGCCGTCTATGGCGGCCACCTGTCGGGTCGCGGACCGCGCTACTGCCCGTCGATCGAGGACAAGGTGGTGCGGTTCGCGGACAAGACTTCGCATCAGATCTTCCTCGAGCCCGAGGGGCTGGACGATCCGACCGTCTATCCGAACGGGATCTCGACCTCGGTTTCGGACGCGACCCAGCTGGCCTTCCTGCGGACCATCCCCGGCCTCGAGCAGGTCGAGGTGTTCCGCTTCGGCTATGCGATCGAATACGACTATGTCGATCCGCGTGAACTGACCCCGGCGCTGGAGGTCAAGAAGCGGCCCGGCCTGTATCTGGCGGGCCAGATCAACGGCACAACCGGCTATGAGGAGGCGGGGGCCCAGGGCCTCATCGCCGGGCTGAACGCCGCGCGCGCGGCGGCCGGGCTGGAGCCGCTGATCCTCGGTCGCGATCAGGCCTATATCGGGGTGATGATCGACGACCTGGTCACCAAGGGTGTGACCGAGCCCTACCGGATGTTCACCAGCCGGGCGGAGTACCGACTGACCCTTCGCGCCGACAATGCCGACCAGCGGCTGACGCCGATCGGCGTGGCCATGGGCGTAGTGGGCGCGCGACGGGCGGAAGCCTTCGCCGCCAAGGCCGCGGAGCTGGCGGCCGCCGCCGCTGTTTCACGTGAAACACGGTTCACCCCCAAGGAGGCCGGCGCGCTGGGCATCAAGGTCAATGCCGACGGCCAGCGCCGCTCGATCCGCGACCTGCTGTCCTTCCCGGATGTGACGTTGGCGACCTTTGAGGCCGTGCGACCCGAGATCGCGGGCTGGTCGCGTCAGGTGCGCGAACAGATCGAGATCGATGCGGGCTATGCCGGCTATCTGGATCGTCAGGCCTCGGACGCCGAGGCCCTGCGTCGGGAGGAGGCCCTGGCCCTGCCGGTGGACCTCGACTATGCCGGCATCGGCGGACTGTCGAATGAGGTCCGCGAGAAGCTGTTGATGATCCAGCCCCGCACCCTGGGGCAGGCGGGCCGGATCGAGGGCATGACTCCCGGCGCCCTGACGGCCCTGTTGTCCCATGTGAAGAAGGTGAAGGTCGCGGCGTGAGTACCTATGATGCGGCGGCCTTCCAGGCCGAGTTCGACGCCACCCCGGCCCAGATGGGCGACCTGCAGCGCTTCATAGACCGGCTGACGGAAGCCAATGCGGTGATGAACCTGATCGGGCCGGACACCCTGCCGGATGTCTGGAGCCGGCATATCCGCGACTCGGCCCAGCTCATCGACATGGCGCCCGAGGCGAAGAGCTGGGCGGATCTCGGCGCGGGCGCGGGCTTCCCGGGCATCGTCCTGGCCATCCTGCTGAAGACCGATCCGAAGAGCCATGTCTGGCTGATCGACAGTCTGGGGAAACGCTGCCGGTTCCTTCAGGAGGTGGTCGACGCCCTGTCCCTGAGGGCGACGGTGATCAACGGTCGGGCCGAGGACAATGTGGTTACCGTTCACGTGGTGACGGCCCGCGCGGTGGCGCCGATGGAGAAGCTGCTGGGCTATGCACAGCCTTATCTACAGCGGGGCGCCCAAGGGCTGTTCCTCAAGGGGGAAAAGGCAGAGGTTGAGGTGGCGGAGGCCCGCAAGGTCTGGCAATTCAAAAGCGACCTCTCCGTCTCGCGCAGCGATCCGCGCGGCCGTATCGTATCTGTCCGGGGAATTAGCCGTGTCAAAAACTGGTAAGACCCGCGTTCTGGCCGTTTCCAACCAGAAGGGCGGGGTCGGCAAGACGACGACGGCGATCAACCTCGGAACCGCCTTGGCCGCGATCGGCGAAAAGGTGCTGATCGTCGACATGGACCCGCAGGGCAATGCGTCCACCGGTCTGGGTGTTCCACGTGAAACACGCCGGGTGACCATCTATGACGTCATCGTGGACGGCCGTTCGGTGGACGATTCCGCCGTTCCCACCGCCGTGCCGGGTCTGCACATCATCCCCGCCGACGCCGACATGTCGGGCGTGGAGATCGAACTGAGCCAGGCCGATCGCCGCTCCTTCCGGCTGCGCGACGCGCTGGCGGGGCAGGGCCGGGACGGTCATGCCCGGTATGACTATGTGCTGATCGACTGCCCGCCGTCGCTGAACCTGCTGACGCTGAACGCCATGGCCGCCGCGGACGCGGTTCTGGTGCCGCTGCAGTGCGAATTCTTCGCCCTGGAGGGCCTGACCCAGCTGATGAAGACGGTGGACATGGTCCGCCAGAGCCTCAATCCGTCGCTGGAAATCCAGGGTCTGGTGCTGACCATGTACGATCGTCGCAGCGCCCTGTCGGGCCAGGTGGCCAATGACGTGCGCAGCCATTTCGGCGAAAAGGTCTATGACAGCGTCATTCCGCGCAATGTGCGGGTCGCCGAGGCGCCGTCGTTCGGCAAGCCCGCCCTGATCTACGACCTGAAATGCGCGGGCAGCCAGGCCTATCTGAAGCTGGCGCGCGAGGTGGTGGCGCGGGAGCGCAAACGCCTCAAACAGGCCGCCTGAAGCCATAATTAGAAGAACGGAATCAGTATCTTGAGCGAACGTCAGCGCGGTCTGGGCCGGGGATTGTCAGCCCTTCTGGGAGAGCAGGCCGTCGAGGCCGTGGCCGTCGACGGTTCGGCGCCGCCGCCCGCCGGCGTGCGCATCGCCCCGATCGAAAGCCTGAAGCCCAACCCGGACCAGCCGCGCAAGATCTTCACGCCCGATGTGCTGGAGGAACTGGCCGCCTCGATCCGCGACAAGGGCGTGCTGCAGCCGATTCTGGTGCGCTCGCAGCCCGGAGAGGACGGCGTCTGGCAGATCATCGCCGGGGAACGCCGCTGGCGCGCCTCGCAGATGGCCCGCCTGACCGAGGTGCCGATCGTCGTGCGCGAGATGGACGACGTCGAGGTGTTCGAGGTCGCCATTATTGAAAACGTCCAGCGCGCGGACCTGAACCCGCTGGAAGAGGCCGACGCCTATCGGCTGCTGATGGAGCGGTTCGGCCGCACCCAGGACGCGGTGGCGGGCATTGTCGGTAAGAGCCGCAGCCATGTGGCCAATACCCTGCGCCTGCTGCAGCTGCCGGAGGAGGTGCTGGCCTATGTGCGCGAAGGCAAGCTGTCGGCGGGGCACGCGCGCGCCCTGATCACGGTCCCGAACGCGGGCGAGCTGGCCGAACAGGCCTGGCGCGAGGGGCTGAACGTCCGTCAGGTCGAGGCGCTGGCGCGTCGCGTCGCCGAGGGGCCGAAGCCCACCAAGGCCCGGGCCGCGACCGCATCGGGCGAAGGCTCGGCCGATGTGGCGGCGCTGGAACAGGATCTGGCCGATGCGCTGGGCCTCAAGGTCCAGCTGGCCGACAAGGGCGGCAAGGGCGAGATCACCATCCGCTACGGTACGCTGGAGCAGCTGGACGACCTGTGCCGCCGCCTGATGCGTGGCTGACATGCCGTCGCCGGCGGACGGGATCATCGATCTCTACAGCCGCCGGGCCGCGGATTGGGACTCCGATCGCGGGCGTGACCTGACAGAGAGACCCTGGCTGGATCGTTTTCTCGCCCATGTCCCGCGCTCCGGGTCGGTTCTAGACCTGGGTTGCGGCTCGGGCGAGCCGATCGCTCGCTATCTGATTGCACAGGGCAGGGCGGTGACGGGCGTGGATGCGGCGCCGGGGTTGATCGCCCTTTGCCGCGCCCGCTTTGCCGATCAGGACTGGATCAACGCCGACATGCGCGGGCTGGATCTGGGGCGGCGGTTCGACGGCCTGATCGCCTGGAACAGCAGCTTTCATCTGAGCCGCCCGGACCAGCGCGCCCTGGTGACGGTGTTCGCACGTCACCTGAAGCCCGGCGGGGTGCTGATGTTCACCTCGGGAGACGAGGACGGCGAGCGGATCGGCGAGTGGCGAGGCGAGCCCCTGTATCACGCCAGCCTGTCGACAGCGGACTATCGGGCCGGTCTGGACGCCGGGGGCTTCAGTGTGATCGACCCTGTCGTGGGCGATTCTGCGCGAGGAGAGGCGACGGTCTGGCTCTGTCGGCTCCGAGGTGGCACGATGGCGCAATGACCGACAAGCCGACCAACCCGACCGCCGAAGCCATGAAGAAGGCGCTGGCCGCCAAGAAGGCCGGAGCCGGCAAGCCCGCCTCCGGCGGCGGCGGCTTCAAGCCCGCGCAACACGCCGAGAAGGCCAGCGCCCACCAGAGCGCGGCGGCCAACAAGCCGGCCTTCCGCAAGGCGTCGAAGCGGGGCTGACGCCTCGACCCCTCCACCCTGCTTCGCCTGCGAAATAGACCCCTCCGTCTCTCCTGCTCCGCCGTCGAGCCACCTCCCCACTGCGTGGAGAGGTAGACCCCTCCGTCACGGCGCGAAGGCGCGCCGCGCCACCTCCCCACTCCGTGGAGAGGTGAACCGCACACTCACCTCTCCACCGAAGGTGGGGAGGGGGACCATGCGAGCCGCAGGCGAAGCATGGTGGAGGGGTTAGAGCCCCAGACGCCGCGCCCGCGCGGAGATCTCCAGCAGCAGGCGTTCCGCGATCAGCTGGTCGGGCGAGCCCGTGGTCTTGGTGGCGATGTCGGCGGCGTTGACGCTGTCGAGGACCTTGTCGAGGTCTTCCAGACGCCAGTTGCGGGCCTGACGCAGCATTTCGCCCTCCTGTTTCCAGAACACGCCGGCGGCCTTGGCGGCCTCCTTGGCGTTAGCTCCGTTGCCCTGCAGGATGTTGATCCGGCGGAGTTTTCCCAGGTGGATCGAGGCTTGTCTCACCGCCATGACAGGGCTTTCGCCCTCGGCGAAGGCGCGGCGCAGGCCGGATTGGGCGGGGGCGGGGCGGCCGCCGAAGGCCTGGAGGGCGGCGTCCTGCAGGGAGGCGTCGGGTTCGACGCCCAGATGCAGCTCCAGCTCGGGCGTGTCGATGGTGCGGCTGCTGCCCGGGCCGATGTAGAGGATCAGCCGTTCGATCTCCTGCCGCATCAGGCCGCGTTCGCGGGGCAGGCGGGAGACGAAGCGGTCCAGCGCGTCCTGCGTCAGCCCGACCTTGTCGCCGGCCAGGGCCTCGCGCGTCATGCGGGCCACGTCGCCGGTCTCGTCCTCGTAGCAGGCGATGCCGACGGCGGCCTTGTCGGCCTCGGCGGCCTTGCGCAGGGCGGAGTCGCGGCCCAGCGCCCCGGCCTCGACGACCAGCATGCAGTCGGGATTGAAGTCGCCGGCGGCGTGGCGCTTCAGCGCGGCGGCCAGCATTTTGTCGATCGAGGCCTTCTCGGCCGAGAGGCGCACGCGCACCAGACGGCGGCCGCCGATCATGCTGAGCGCGGTCAGGGCCTCGTCCAGCCGGGCCTCGTCGCCGTCGATGTCGCTGTCGGTCAGCAGGGTGACGTTGAACGGGTCGTTCAGGTCGGGCGTGATGGCCCTGCACAGCATTTCGGCGCGTTCGGCGACGCCCGACCGGTCCTTGCCATGGATGACGGCGGCGCGCACGCCCCGGTCCGGCGTCTTCAGGAAGCGATCGACCTCCGGCCGTTTCGCGAGGATCACGGGGCGGACAGGGCCCGCAGGAGGTCGAGACGGATCAGCCGGGCCAGCTCGGCCGCCGCGCGCTCCTCGCCGTCCTGCTGGGCGGCGATGGCGGCGTAGGGCTGGTCGGCGGCGGCGTAGGTGGTGGTCACGGTCTCGACGCCGGCGATGGGCGTGCCGAGGCCGCTGACCGGGGTCAGGGTCCAGCTGCCGCGCACGGTCAGCTCATAGCGGGTGGCCGTGTCGTCGATCCGGCGACCGAGCGGGCGACGGGACTGGTCCAGGGTGGTCTGCAGACGCCATTGCGGGGCCTGTCCGGCGTCGCGGCCGAGGGCGTCCTCAAGCTGTTCCCGCACGCGATAGCCGAGGCGGTCGTCCTGGGTGGTCACGGCGATGCGCGACAGGGACGAACCCGCGCCGGCGTCGCCGTACAGGGGGGTGAAGCCGCAGGCGGACAGGACAAGTCCCGAAGCTGCGACAAGAGGAAGGATCAGGCGGCGCATCAGGCGACCACCACGTTGACGATGCGATCCTTGACCACCACGATCTTCCTCACGGTCAGACCCTCCAGACGCGCCTGAACCTCCGGATCGGCGAGGACGAGGGCCTCGACCGCCGCCGGCTCCAGACCGCGGGCGACGCGGATCTCGCCGCGGCGCTTGCCGTTGACCTGGATGGGCAGGGTGACCTCGTCGTCGGCCGCCAGCGCCGGATCATACTCCGGCCAGGGCGCGTCGAGGATCATCCCCTCTTCGCCCAGTCGCGTCCAGCCTTCCTCGGCCAGGTGGGGGGTGAAGGGGGCGACCAGACGCAGCAGGGCCGACAGGGCCTGACGGCGGGCCTCGCCCCCCGCCTTCGGATGATCGCGCACGGTGGCGACGAAGGCATAGAGCTTGGCGATGGCCGAGTTGAAGCGGAAGCCGGTGATGCCTTCCGACACCGCCTTGATGGCCTTGTGGGTCTCGCGCAGCAGGGACGCGTTGGCCTCGGGCTCGCCGGCGAAGGCGGGGTCATGGCCGTCGACCTCGGCCCAGACGCGCTGGACGAAGCGGCTGGCGCCCTCGACGCCGCCGGAGGTCCATTGCACGTCCCGCTCGGGCGGGCTGTCGGAGAGGACGAACAGGCGGCCGGCGTCGACGCCCCAGGTCTCGACGATCTCCTGCGGGGCGACCACGTTCTTCTTCGACTTCGACATCTTCTCGATGTCGCCGATGGTCAGGGTCTCGCCGGTGGAGAGCTGACGGGCCGAGCGGACGCCGTTGTCGTTGGACAGCTCGACGTCGGTCGGCTCGACCCAGGCGCCGTCGGCGCGGCGGTAGGTCTCGTGGACCACCATCCCCTGGGTGAAAAGGCCGGCGAAGGGCTCCCGGACCGTCATCAGGCCGGCGTCGGACAGGGCGCGGCTGATGAAGCGGGCGTAGAGCAGGTGGAGGACGGCGTGCTCGACGCCGCCGATATACTGATCGACCGGCAGCCAGTGGTCGGCGGCGCTCTGCGAGATCGGCTCGGCCGCCGTCGGATCGGTGAAGCGGGCGAAATACCAGCTCGAGTCCACGAAGGTGTCCAAGGTGTCGGTCTCGCGGGTCGCATCACCGTGACACGTCGGACATTTGACGTGCTTCCAGGTCGGGTGGCGATCCAGCGGGTTGCCCGGCTTGTCGAAGGTGACGTCCTTGGGCAGCTCGACCGGCAGGTCGGTGGCGGGCACCGCGCCACAGGCGTCGCAGTGGATCACAGGGATGGGACATCCCCAGTAGCGCTGGCGGCTGACGCCCCAGTCGCGCAGGCGGTAGAGGGTGGCGCCCTTGCCCTGACCGGCGGCTTCCAGACGGGCGATGGCCTCGGCCTTGGCGGCCTCGACGGTCAGGCCGTCGAGGAAGTCGGACTGGAAGATGGCGCCCGGGCCGGTATAGGCCTCGTCGCCGACCGCGAAGTCGTCGCCGGCGCCGTCCGGTTTGACGACCGGCAGGATGGGCAGGCCGTATTTGGTGGCGAATTCGAAGTCGCGCTGGTCGTGCGCCGGGCAGCCGAAGATGGCGCCCGAGCCATAGGTCGAGAGCACGAAATTGGCCGCCCAGACGGGCACGGTGCGGTCGGGATCGAACGGGTGCCGGACCCGGATGCCCAGATCGACGCCCAGCTTCTCGGCCTTCTCGATATCGGCCTCGCTGGTGCCCGAGCGCGCGCAGGTGGCGATGAAGTCGGCGACGTCGGGCCGGTGTTCGGCGACGGCCCGGGTCAGCGGGTGATCCGCCGCCAGGGCCAGGAAGCTGGCCCCGAACAGGGTGTCGGGCCGG
Organism: Brevundimonas sp. AVps31; assembly: GCF_058681355.1. Classification (NCBI taxonomy): domain Bacteria; kingdom Pseudomonadati; phylum Pseudomonadota; class Alphaproteobacteria; order Caulobacterales; family Caulobacteraceae; genus Brevundimonas; species Brevundimonas sp. AVps31. The sequence goes on from NZ_CM178736.1 coordinate 1,227,295, forward strand.
GTGGTGTAGACCTCGACCGGATCGCGGGCGTGGTTGGGCTCGCCGGCGGGGGACTCCGGCAGGAAGTCCGGCGCCTCGGCGATGGTCCACCACAGGGTCGCGCCCCGGCTCTTGCCGATCCAGTTCTCCTGCATCAGGCGGACCTTGTCGGGCCAGCGGCCTTCCAGGTCCTTCAGGCCCTCGATCAGGTCGTCGGCGTAGTCGGTGATGCGCAGGAACCACTGGTTCAGCTTGCGCTTCTCGACCAGGGCGCCCGAGCGCCAGCCGCGGCCGTCCACCACCTGCTCATTGGCCAGGACGGTGTTGTCGATCGGATCCCAGTTGACCACCGAGTCCTTGCGATAGACGAGGCCGCGCTTGAGCAGTTCCAGGAACCAGGCCTGCTGCTTGCCGTAGTAGGCCGGGTCGCAGGTGGCGAACTCGCGGCTCCAGTCCAGCGACAGGCCCAGCAGTTTCAGCTGGTCGCGCATGGCGGCGATGTTGGACCAGGTCCAGTCGCCGGGATGGATGCCGCGTTCGATGGCGGCGTTCTCGGCCGGCAGGCCGAAGGCGTCCCAGCCCATGGGATGCAGGACATCGAAGCCCTGCGCCCGCTTCGACCGCGCGACGACGTCGCCCATGACGTAGTTGCGGGCGTGGCCCATGTGGATGTTGCCCGACGGATAGGGGAACATCTCCAGGACGTAGTATTTCGGCTTGCCGGTCCCCTCGGTCGGGGTGCGGAAGGCGTCAGCCTCCGCCCAGCGGGCCTGCTGGCGGGGTTCGGCGGTCTTGGGCTCGTAGCGGGCCACGGGAATCCTTCAGGCATCGCTCCTTAAGGGCGCGCCTGAAGGAGGCTGTGGTCGTGAGAAAAGCTTAGCCGGCGTTCTGGAGGTTGAGTTGACGCGCCTTGGTCAGGATCGCGTTTTCCAGATCGGTTTCCGTCTGGGCGGCGACCGGGGCGCCGACCCATTGACCGTCCGCGCCGCGCACTTCCTTGGTCACGGTGACGTTCAGGGCGTCGGCGCGCAGGCGGGTGTCGAGGATGAAGACGGTCGCCTTGAACCGCTCGCCCGGCGTCTGCGGGTCGGCGTACCAGTCATAATTGATCACGCCGCCCCACGGGTCGGCGTTGGCCAGCGGCATGAAGGACAGGGTGTCGAGGGTCGCGCGCCACAGATAGGCGTTGACGCCGATGCCGGTCTGGGCGGCAGGACGCGCCGCGTTCGAGGAGCCCATGCCGGGCAGTTTCGGCAGGGTGCACGCACCCAGCATCAGACCGGAAGCGATCAGGGCGACCGCTGCGCCGCGAACCAGCACCATAGAGAGTTCTCCATTCGAACGGACGCGCGTCGGACCCTTCCAACGCACGCGCCGGCTCGCCCGCGGGCGGGTCGATACCGAAGCGAGGCTCTATAACACGGCGAAAAGGGGCGATGACAAGGCGGAACGGTCACGAAGCGGCGCGGTGATGTGTCGAAGAGGCGGCGCGTGCGCCGGAAGCCGTGACGCTCGCGCCACAGGAGTCCGCCTGAGTCGCGTGGAACCGACATTCTACGGTGCAGTTTCGTTGACCGGGCTGGGCAGCAATGACTACTTGCTGACAACGGATCGCGCCGGGACCCCCGTCGCGACATAAAGGGCAGGACATGCGCAAGAGCGCCGTCATCGCTGGACTGGTCGCGGGGCTCGCCCTTGTCGGCCTCGCCGACGTCGCGTCGGCCCAGACGACGTCGCGCAACCGCGCGCCCGCCGTGTCCCTCAGCGAAGCGAGCGCCGCCCGCGCCACCACCCCGCCCGCCGGTCAGAGCCGTCTGCGCTTCACGGAGCGGGGGCGTTGGGGTCTGGACCTGAACCTGAACCAGCCCGTCGGCCGCGAGGACAGTCTGGGCGACGTCGAGGCCGGCGCCTATTACCGCGTCAACCCGCGCCTGCGCGTCGGCGCCGCCGCCGGTCTGGCCGAGACGGAACGGGACCCGGCCCGCGCGCCGCAGACCGAGCGTCCGACCGCCCGCTTCCGCCTGGAATCGATCTTCCGCTTCTAATCCGGCCCGAAGGCCGCGCGGAACGACCCCACCCCCGCCATCCCGTAGACGCCCGAGCCGATCAGCTGCGGGGCGTTTGACGCATCCAGGCCCCCCAGGGCGTAGACCGGCCGGTCCGTGGCGGCGGTCAGAGCCTTGAGTCGCTCGACGCCGAGCGGGGCCTTGCCCGCCGACGTCCCGCCCGCCGGAAAGACGGGGGAGACGACGAGGGCGTCCAGACCCGTCAGGTCCGGCAGGGAGGACAGGGCGTGGAAGGCGGCGGTCAGGGTCCAGCCGGGATGGCGTTCGGCCAGCCCCGCCGCCGCGCCGATCATCGCCTCGGGCAGATGGACGCCGTCGGCCCCGACCGCGTGGGCCAGCTCCGCATCGCGACCGATCAGCAGCAGGCCGTCGCGGGCGCGGGTCGCCTGACGCAGGCGTCGCGCCGTCTCAAGGGCGTCGGGCGCGCCGAAATGACGATAGACGACGCCCGATCCGACCGGCAGTCGCGCGGCCACCGCCCAGGGCTCAGGCGTGCGGTCCGGGTCGGTGAAGAACAGCAGCGGCGGCAGATTGGGGCGTGGACGATCCGCCGCACGGCTGACTTTGGCCGCTTCCCGGGCTAGACAGCCGGCGACCCGCCACAAGGTGTCCGCGTCCGAACGGTTCATGACCTCCTCATCCCCCGATCTCTCCATCGCGTCCAGCTTCGACGTCGTGCACCGCAGGATCGCCCGGGCTTGCCGGATCGCCGGGCGGGACGCGGCGACGGTCACCCTGACCGCCGTGACCAAGACCCAGCCTGATGCGGCGCTGGACCCGGCCCTGGCCGCCGGCCAGAGGGTGTTCGGCGAGAACCGGGTGCAGGAGGCCCAGGCGCACTGGGCGTCGCGCCGGGACACGCCGGGGCTGGAGCTGCGCCTGATCGGACCGCTGCAGACCAACAAGGTCGCCGATGCGGTCGCCCTGTTCGACGTGATCGAGACGGTGGATCGGCCGAGGCTGGTCGAGGCGCTGGCGGCGGAGATCCGGAAGACCGGACGGCGCCCGCGCGTGCTGGTGCAGGTCAACACCGGGGCCGAGCCGCAGAAGGCCGGGGTCCTGCCCGAGGACGCCGACGCCCTGATCGCCCAGGCGCGGGACGCGGGCCTGACCGTCGACGGGCTGATGTGCATTCCGCCGGCGGACGAGGCGCCGGGCCTGCATTTCGCCCTGCTGCGCAAGATCGCCCGCCGCAACGGTCTGGACACCCTGTCGATGGGGATGAGCGGGGACCATGAGGTCGCGATCCGGTTCGGCGCGACCCATGTTCGCATCGGTTCGGCCCTGTTCGGGGAACGAAAAGCCGTCGAAACCGCCTCTCAGGACTGAAAATCACTCTCGCACCGACCGGCGCCCTTGGCGTTTGGACCGGCGCTCTCCATTGTTGAACCCATGCCGACGCCCAAGACGATCCTCATCATCGACGACGACGACGACCTGCGCGAGGCGTTGGCCGAGCAGCTGGCCCTGCACGAGGCCTTCCGTCCGGTGCAGGCTTCGACCGCCACCGAAGGCGTTAGAATGGGCCGCGAGGTCCGCGCCGACCTGATCCTGCTGGATGTCGACCTGCCGGACATGGACGGCCGCGAGGCCTGTCGCCTGCTGCGCAAGGACGGCGTCTCGACCCCGATCATCATGCTGACCGCCCAGTCGTCGGATTCCGACACGGTGCTGGGGCTGGAGTCCGGGGCCAATGACTATGTGACCAAGCCCTTCCGCTTCGCCGTGCTTCTGGCGCGCATCCGCGCCCATCTGCGCAGCCACGAACAGTCGGAGGACGCCGTCTTCCGCATCGGGCCCTATGAGTTCCGTCCCGCCGCCAAGGTGCTGGTGGACGACAAGGGCAAGAAGGTCCGGCTGACGGAAAAAGAGACCAACATCCTCAAGTACCTGTATCGCGCCGGGGCCAAGGCCGTGTCGCGCGAGGAGCTGCTGACCGAGGTGTGGGGCTATAACGCCGGGGTCACGACCCACACGCTGGAAACCCACATCTATCGCCTGCGCCAGAAGATCGAGCCCGAGCCCGGTCAGGCCCGGCTGCTGCTGACCGACGCGGGCGGATACCGGCTTCAGCCGTAAGGCCGATCGGCCTCAGCCCGGACGCCACTCGCCCAGGGTTTCGCCCGTGGCGCCGTCCTCATAGGCCAGACGGTCGATGACCACGCCGGCCACGCAGGTCGGGCGCGCCCCGGGGCGGGCGGCGGCGCAGCGGACGACGCGACCGCCGGCCCAGGGCGTCAGCCGCCCCTCCAGAACCAGACGGTAGCCCTTGACGGGGTCCGGCGCCGGGGCGTCGCCCTCGCCGCGGACGGTGTAGGTGAAGGCGCGACTGTCATCCCGACCCAGACGGGATGCGCCGTCCGCTCTCAGCAGGGCGAGGCCGACGGTCGGCGCGGCGGGGAGGGCCGGTGCGCCCGTCACGGGCGCGGGCGCGGCCGCCGGGCAATCCGCGGTCCGGATCCACGGCTGGTTGATCCAGACGCCGCCGACGCTTTCGAAGCCCTCGACCGCCGGACCCGCCGGGCCGCCGCCGGTCCAGTCCGCGGGCGTGAAGCGGAGCCGCACGGTCTTGCCGTCATCGCTCCGGCTCCAGCCGGGCGCGCCGGTGTCGGGAACTGCCCCGGGCGGAACGGGCGTGGGGCCCTGGCAGCCGAAGGCGATCCGCATCCGGAACCGGCGATCGGCCAGGGGATCGGTCCCGGCGGGCGCGGCCCGGCCGAGGGCGGCGTCGGAGGCGGCGGCGTCGATGCCGGTCAGGATGGCGGCGCGGTCCAGAACCGGATCGGTGGCCGGGGGCGCGGCGGGGGCCGGGGCCGGCGCCGGCGCCGGAGCCGGGGCGGGCGGGTCCGTCCGGTCGCAGGCGGACAGGGACAGAGCCAGGGCGATGGCGCCGGTGATCGGGAGCAGGCCGGCGGGGCGGGCGGTCACGGCTTCGTCAGACATGGAACAAGGCTAGCACGTCAGGCGCTGGAATCTCGACCTTGGCCGTAACGGAGGGGTTGACGGGACGGACGCCGGAGGGTCGGAAGGGGCATGACGTTCGACCAAATCGCCGCCCTCGCGGTCCTGGTGACCGTGGTCGGGGTTCTGATCCATGGTCGGGTGCGGGCCGACGTCGTGGCCCTGACCGGGGCCGCGACCCTGCTGCTGCTGGGCGTCGTGCGGCCGGTGGAGGTGCAGTCGGCCTTCGCAAGCCCCGCGGTCATCGCCCTCGCCGGTCTGTTCGTCATCGCCTACGCCATCGAGCTGTCGGGTCTGCTGGGGCTGATGATCCGGCAGGCGACGCGGCTGGCCGCCCGGATCGGGGCGCGCGGCATCTGGATCGTCATCGGCCTGTGCGGGTCGGTCGGGGGCTTCCTGAACAATACGCCGGTGGTGGTGCTGGCCGCGCCGGTCATCCGCGACGTGGCCACCTCGCTGAAACTGTCGCCCAAACGTTTCCTGATGCCGCTCAGCCACGTCACAGTCATGGGCGGCCTGCTGACCCTGATCGGCACCTCGACCAACCTGCTGGTCAACGACATGGCGCGAAACGCCGGCCAGCCCGTGTTCGGCCTGTTCGAGATCACTCCGGTTGGCCTGATGGTCGCGCTCGCCGGCGGGGCCTGGCTGTATTTCGTCGGGGCCCGTCAGCTGGGCAAGTCGGTCCAGGCCGATGAGGCCGAGGTCGCGCGTCTGGCGGCGCTGGAGGAGGCGCGGCGGGACGCCGAGACGCAACGCCGGGCGAAGCGTCGCCTGCGCCTGCCCTTCGGCCTGCCCCGGCTCGGCGAGGCGCGGACCCACCGGGACGGGTCGGGCGACGCCCATTTCGGGGATGTGGCCCTGTTCGGCGCGGCCGATCGTCCGTTCGACCTGCGCCGCGCCCTGATCGCGCTGGGGATCTTCGTGGCGGTCGTGGCGGCCGCCGGCCTGGGTCTGGTCCCGATCGCCGCCTCGGCCTTCGCCGGCGCGGTGGCCCTGATCCTGCTGAGGGTCATCACGGCCGAGGAAGCCTATGCGGGCCTGAGGCCCGAAATCCTGCTGCTGATCGCCGGCATGGTGGTGATCGGCATCGCCATCGAGGTGACCGGTCTGGCGGCGGCGGGGGCGGCGAGCCTGATCGGCGTGATCCAGCCGCTGGGGCCCCTGGGCGCCCTGATCGTGCTGTACGGCGTGACCCTGTTCGCGACGGAGCTGCTGTCCAACGCCACGGTGGCGGTGCTGATCACCCCGATCGCCGTGGCCCTGGCCGAGAGCCTCGGCGTCGATCCGCGGCCCTTCCTGGTCTGCGTCATGATGGCCGCCTCGGCGGCCTTCGCCACGCCCTTCGGCTATCAGACCAATGTCCTGGTCTTCCAGATGGGCGGCTACAGCTACATGGATTTCGTCAAGGTCGGGGCGCCGCTGAACCTGGTCACCTGGATCGCGGCCATGATCGCCATCCCGATCTTCTTCCCCTTCTAGACGTCCAGATCCATGGTCACCGGCGCGTGGTCGCTGGGCTGTTCCCAGGCGCGGACGTCGTCGTGGATGCGGGCGCTGCCCGGTTTCACCGCGCCGGTCAGGCCGGGCGAGGTCCACAGGTGGTCCAGCCGCAGGCCGCGGTTGGACTTGCGGAAGTCGGCGGCGCGATAGCTCCACCAGCTGGCCAGTTTGGTCGGTTCGGGGATCTGGTCGCGCAGGACGTCGGTGAAGTCGCCGGCGTCCTGGAGGCGGCGCAGGGTCTCGATCTCGATCGGCGTATGGCTGACCACCTTCGACATATAGCGGTGGTTCCAGACGTCGTTCTCACCCGGCGCGATGTTGAAGTCGCCGGCCAGAACCAGCGGGCGCTGTCTGTCGCGGGTCGCCATGTCGGCGGTCAGGCGTTCGTAGAAGTCCAGCTTGTGATCGAACTTGGGGTTCAGGGCGCGGTCGGGGATGTCGCCGCCGGCGGGGATGTAGAAATTCTGGATCTCGACGCCGTCGACCACCACGCCGACGCAACGGGCGTGGCCCTCGCGGCAGACGTCCAGCTTCGGGGCCTCGGTGATCGGCTTGCGACTGGCGATGGCGACGCCGTGCCAGCCCTTCTGGCCGCCGATCTTCAGGTGCGGCAGGCCCATGGCCTCGAAGGCGGCCCGGGGAAACTGGTCCTCCAGGCATTTGATCTCCTGCAGGCACAGGACGTCGGTCCCGCTCTCGGCGACGAAGCGGGAAACCTGGTCGGCGCGCAGGCGGACGGAGTTGATGTTCCAGGTGGCGATACGAAGCATGGGCTAGCGCAGCTCCGGCAGGCGGCGGGCGACCGAAACGGCGAGCCGGCCGAGTCTTTCGGACAGGGATTTGGTGCGGCCCCTGACGACGCAGTGGTCCGGCGCGCCCCAGCGCGCGCGCACGGCGTCGGCGAGGATCGGGTGCCGGTCATACTGATGCACCACCGGGCTGGCGGAGCCGTCGGGGTTGGCGATCAGGCCGTCGGGGCGCAGCGCCGGCCGGGCCCGGTCCCCGATGGTGGCGACCCGGTCGTAGTTGGGGCGAATGTCGGCCTCGACCAGACCCAGATGAACCGCGAGGTTGCAGGCCGCCTGGTCGGCGCCGAAAATTCCGCCGATCCCGGACCGGGGGATGGCCGCCAGCAGCAGGATGGCCTTGCACAGGCGACGAGCGGCGGCGGCGTCGCCGAAGACGGTGCCGACGCAGAGGCAGGGGCAGTCGTCGATCCGCGCGGCGACCGCGGGGCCCACGAGCGCCCTCAGGTATTTCTGGTCGAAGCGATGGTCCCTGAGCGTCGACCCCTCGCTTTCGATGAAGACCTCCAGCCCCTGCGCCGGGCGGGCGAAGGGATCGCTCTGGAAGATGACATCGCGAACGTCCGTCAGCAGCACCGTCTCGACCCACGGACGGGCGCTCAGCCAGGCGTCATAGGCGGCGAAACGCTCCATGACCGGGTGGGGGGACCAGCCCGCCGGGGCCGGCGGCGGGGCGGCCGTCACGGCGTATTCCGCGAAAAGGGCCCGGATATCGGGCCGGTCGTCGGCGGCGAGGACGATCTCACCCCCGAAACAGGCGCGCAGCGAGCGGACGAAGGGCATCAGATCCGCCGCCGCATAGCCCGTCGCATAGCCCATGACCGCGTGCGGATGGCCGTCGCCCGACCGGCCATCCGGGCCGGGCAGGACGAGCGCGGCGCTGAGCCAGGTCAGGTAACGGGAGGCGGCGGACATGTCCGTCCGTACAATGCCGTTGGGGCGGCGAACAGCCCTTGGACGGCAGACAAAAAAGCGCCCGATCGCGGGGCGACCGGGCGCTGGAAGTTCGTCTCTCTCTCGCCGCCGGGAAGGGGATGAAATCCGTAGCGGTTCAGATCGGCTCCCACCGATCTGTGACTTTCGTGTCACGGCGCAGAGAAAACGTCAAGGCGTTTGACGCGGGCGGCGCGCCGTGTCGATACGGCAACGCTTCCCTCGACGGGCGAAATCCTCCGCGTCCAGACCTAGTTGCGGCCGGGGCGGCGGGTCGGGTCGCGCAGCTGGAACAGGCTGGCGGCCAGGCCGGAGGCGGGCTGGAGCGTGGCCAGCCGGGTGGTGGTGCGAGCGCCCTGGGCGTCGATGATGGTCCACTCGTACAGACGCACCGGGCTGCCGGCGAAGGACAGGATGATCTGGCCGTCGTTCGGGCGGCGGGCGTCGCGGGCGGTGATGGCGAAGGCGCCCGACTGCATGCGCGTCACGCGGTCGATGCGGACACCCTGGTCCAGCCGCACATTGCGCGCGAGGAAGGTCGACAGCGGCGTCTGGCCCAGCGGCACCTGCTGGAAATTGTTCAGGCGCGGATCGTAGCGCTTCACATTGTAGCCGTCCGAGACGACCAGCAGGCCGGCGGGGTTGGTGTATTCGAACCGCATCTTGCCCGGACGCTGCAGATAGAAGCGGCCGGCGCGCGACTGCGGACCGGACACCTCGGTGAAGGTCCCCTGGGCGGAGGTCAGGCCCTGCAGGTAGGTCTGGGCCTGCCGGAGCGTGGCCTGATCCTCGGCGGACAGGCCCGCCTGGGCGTGGGCGGGCAGGGCCGCGACGGCGGCGACAGCGGCGGAACCCAGCGCGAAAGCGCGGCGTGAGACGGTCATCAGGGTCTTCTCCCGTTCGGGATGGTTGTCGATCATGCCGTCTTGCAGGTCATGTCTGTCAGGGGCGTGACCCAAGCCAGACCATATTCCGGCGCTGCGATGAAGCCCTGTTCAGCTTCACCCCGGACAGCGGGCCAATCAACGCGGTCGAGAACAGAGCGTTGCCGGCCTTCGTCACCCCATCGGCGGCGGGCCGGCCAGAACATCGCGCTTGCCGGCGTGGTTGGCGGGGCTGACGACGCCTTCCTGCTCCATGCGCTCGATCAGGGAGGCAGCGCGGTTGTAGCCGACCTGCAGGCGGCGCTGGACATAGCTGGTCGAGGCCTTGCGATCGCGGGTGACCACGGCCACGGCGCGGTCGTAGAGGTCGTCGCCGGAGCCGCCGCCGCCTTCGTCGCCGATGGCGTTGTCGCTGTCGCCGTCGGGGTCGTCGGTGATCAGATCCAGATAGTCGGGCTCGGCCTGGGCCTTCAGGTGACGACAGACGTCCTCGACCTCCTTGTCGTCCACGAACGGGCCGTGCAGGCGGGTGATGCGGCCGCCGCCGGCCATATAGAGCATGTCGCCCTGACCCAGCAGCTGTTCGCCGCCCTGCTCGCCCAGGATGGTGCGGCTGTCGATCTTGGACGTGACCTGGAAGGAGATCCGGGTGGGGAAGTTCGCCTTGATGGTGCCGGTGATGACGTCGACCGACGGGCGTTGCGTCGCCATGATCAGGTGGATGCCGGCGGCGCGGGCCATCTGGGCCAGACGCTGGACGGCGCCCTCCACATCCTTGCCCGCGACCAGCATCAGGTCGGCCATCTCGTCCATGACCACGACCAGATAGGGCAGGGGCTCGGGGCGGATCTTCTCGGATTCATAGACCGGGCGACCCTGCTCGTCGAAGCCGGTCTGGACGGTGCGTTCGAAATGCTCGCCCTTGGCCTGGGCCTCGCGGGCGCGGTCGTTGTAGCTGGCGATGTTGCGCACGCCGAGCTTGGACATCCGGCGATAGCGGTCCTCCATCTCGCGCACGGTCCACTTCAGCGCGACGACGGCCTTCTTGGGATCGGTGACGACCGGGGCCAGCAGGTGCGGGATGCCGTCATAGACGCTGAGCTCCAGCATCTTGGGGTCGATCATGATGAAGCGGCACTGGGCCGGCGTCAGCTTGTAGAGGATCGACAGGATCATGGCGTTGACCCCGACCGACTTGCCCGAGCCGGTGGTGCCCGCGATCAGCAGGTGGGGCATGCGCGCCAGGTCGGCGACATAGGGCTCGCCGCCGATGGTCTCGCCCAGCGCCAGCGGCAGCAGGTTGGTGGGCTTGTCGTATTCGGTCGAGGCCAGCAGATCCCGCAGATAGACGGTCTCGCGCTTGGCGTTGGGCAGTTCGATGCCGATGGCGTTGCGGCCCTGAACCACGGAGATGCGGCAGGCGCGGGCGGACATGGAGCGGGCGATGTCGTCCGACAGGGCGACGACGCGGCCGTGCTTCACGCCGGGGGCGGGGACCAGTTCGTACAGGGTGACAACCGGGCCGGGGCGGATCTGGTCGATCACGCCGCGCACGCCGAACTCCTGAAGCACGCCTTCCAGCATCTTGGCGTTCTGCTTGAGCGCCTCTTCGTCGACCGAGGCGACGCGCTTGGACGGTTTGGTCAGCATGCCCAGCGGCGGCAGGTCGAAGCCGTCGGTGGAGGACGACCGGGCGAAGTCGAAGGCGCCCTGACTGTCGTCGATCTCGCGGCGCGAAGCCTTGGGCGCCTTGGTGGCGGCGACCCGGGGCTCGGGCGCGGCGCGGGCCGGGGCGGGCGGGGGGGCGGGCTCATCCCACGGCGGGGCGCCGTCCGCGTCGGCGTCCAGCGCGACGGGGGTATAGACCGGCTCGGCCTCGGCTTCCGGCTCCGGGGCCGGGCGCGGCCGGGGCGAGGGTTTGGGCGCGGCCTCGCGGCGCGCGCGCGGATCGGGGGCCCGGTCGGACCGGAGGGCGGGGCGGCGGCGGTGGGTCCAGGCGAAGGCCTCGCCCAGATCGGCCAGTCTCAGGCCGACGGCGTAGCCGATGCCCCACAGGCCCAGCGGCAGGAACAGCAGGGCCCCGATGATGGCGGCGCCGCCGATGCGCAGGGCGGCGCAGGCCATCTTCAGCAGGCCGACGACGGCGTCGCCCCACAGACCGCCGAGGCCGCTGGCCAGCGGCCAGGCGGCGGGATGGGTCAGGGCCGAGAGGCCGGCGGAAAGGGCCAGCACCCCGAAGGTCGCGGACAGGGTCTTCAGCGGCGTGGGCTTGAGGCGCTGCTGGATCGCATCGCCGATGGCGCCCGCCAGACCGAAGGCGATCAGCAGCAGGGCGGCGGGCCAGGCGCCCAGGCCCAGCGACTGCATGAACAGGTCGGCGAACATCGCCCCGTTGGCGCCCAGCCAGTTGGTCGGGGCGGCGGCGGAGGCGGCGTTCAGGCTGGGGTCCGCCGGATTCCACGAGATCAGCGCCACCACCAGCAGGGTCGCCAGCAGGGCCTGCAGCACGCCGCGGAAGCGCACGACGAAGGGCGCGTCCCACAGGATGCGGGCGCTGACCCAGGCGCGTTGGCCGATGGCGAGGGCGGCGGACATAGGGATGCGGACTCCGGGAGCGGGACGTCGGAGCCCGTGTTGTCGGCCCGAGAGGGTTAAGGGCCGTTTACCAGAGGCGGTGCGGGGAAGTGATTAGTGGTTAGTGGTTAGTGGTTGGATGCCGCGGACGCCGTTGCTCGGCCTTTGAAAACCGGCTGTGGCTCCGGCCATCCACCAACCCCTATCCACTCATCACTTTCAGGCCCGCCTGCGCGACGTTGAGACACTGGACGCCGGAGCCGCGCGGCGCGACAAACGCGGCCATGAGCACGCCGGATCGCTACGACATCATCATCGCCGGGGCCGGGATGGCCGGCGCGACGTTCGCACTGGCCGCCGCGCAGGGCGGGCTGAAGGTGGTGCTGATCGATCCGCAGCCGTTCGACGCCCAGCTGGCGCCGACCTACGACGGGCGCTCGACCGCCATCGCCTTCGCCACCTTCCGCATGTTCGACGCCCTCGGCGCCGGGGCGGCGATGCGGCCGCATGCCTGCCGGATGGACCGGATCCTGGTCACGGACGGAAAGCGTCCCGGCGCGGCCAGCCCCCGACCGTCTTCGGCCTTCCTGCGCTTCGACGCCGACGAGATCGCCGACCGCACCGAAGGCGAGCCGCTGGGCTATATGGTCGAGAACCGCCGCATCCGCACGGCCTTGGCCGAGGCCGTGCTCGCCGCCGGCATCGAAGTCCGGGCGCCGGCGAAGGCGGCCTCGATCGATGTCGGGCCGGGCCGGACGACCCTGACCCTGACCGACGGCTCGGTTCTGGAGGCGCCGCTGGTGGTCGGGGCCGAAGGCCGTCAGTCGCCGGTGCGGAAAGCCGCCGGGATCGACACGGTCGGCTGGGGCTATGGCCAGAGCGGAGTGGTCGCGACCGTGTCCCTTGGCCGGGACCACGGCAATGTGGCCCATGAGTATTTCCTGCCCGGCGGGCCGTTCGCCATCCTGCCCCTGACCGAACAGCGCGCCAGCCTGGTCTGGACCGAGACGACTCGCCGCGCCGAAGCCCTTCGGACCGCGTCGGACGCGGCCTTCCAGTCACATTTGATGCGGCGGTTCGGTGAGTTCCTGGAAGACGTCACGGTGGTGGGACCCCGGTTCGTCTATCCGCTGTCGCTGCAACTGGCGGAGAATCTGACGGCGCCGCGCATCGCCCTGATCGGCGACGCGGCCCACGGGGTGCATCCGGTGGCGGGGCAGGGGCTGAACATGGGGCTGAAGGACGCCGCCGCCCTGGCCGAGGTGGTCATCGAGGCGATGCGAACCGGGGAGGACATCGGTTCGGAGATCGTGCTGGACCGCTACGCGCGCTGGCGACGGTTCGACAATGCGGCCCTGACGGTCGGCTTCGACGCCTTCGTGCGGCTGTTCTCCAACGACATCGCCCCGGTCCGGCTGGCGCGTGATCTGGGCATGGCGGCGGTCAACCGCATCCCGCCCCTGCGCAAGGCCTTCATGCACGAGGCGGGCGGCGCGACGGGGGACCTGCCGAAGCTGTTGCGGGGCGAGGCGGTTTGAGAGGGTGATTGGTGATTGGTGATTGGTGATTGGTGATTGGTGGCGCGGTGTCGCCCCTATCCGATGTCGTCGGGCGGCGGTTCAGGCGCTACCCACCAGTCACCAGTCACCAATCACCTCTTGGCCGGTCTCTCAGCCCAGCTGGCGCGCTTCTTCCGGCAGCATGATCGGCACGCCGTCGCGGATCGGGAAGGCCAGCTTGGCGCCCGCCGAGACCAGTTCCTGCGCCTCGCGGTCATAGGTCAGCTTGCCGCGCGTGACCGGGCAGACCAGCGTCTCGAGGAGACGGGGGTCGACGGTGTTGGGGGTGTTGAAAGCGTCGCTGGTCATCGGGGCCGTGGGGCTGGGGGCGGTAGGCGGTAGGCGGTAGGCGGTAGGCGGTAGGCGGTAGGCGGCAGGCAGCAGGCAGCAGGCAGCAGGCAGCAGGCAGCAGGACTGTAGCGCGTCGATGGGGGCGCGCCGAGTCGGGAAACAGTCGCAGGTCATCTGCTGCCTGCTGCCTCTTCCCTGTGGCCTCGCCTCACTGCATCGGCGGCATTTCGCCTTCGCTGTCGCCGGCGGCGCCGATGCGCATCAGGGCGGTGAGGACGTCGGCGCGGTCGTCGAGGCTCAGGGCTTCCAGCAGGGCCTGCTTTTCCGGCGGTTCGAACGGCAGGGCCATGGACAGGCTGTTGATCAGGGCCTCGGGCGGGGCGGTTTCAGCCGTGTCCCAGTCGATGTCCAGGCCGCGCGTCTCCAGATAGGCCTTCAGCGCATCCAGCAGGCCCTCGCGATCCAGGGCGCCCTCGCCGGCGGGCGGGGCGGTCAGGTCGGCCTCCCACGGGGCGAAGTCGGCGCGCACCTGACGGTAGGGACTTTGCACCGGCAGTTCGGTCAGGATGCGATAGCGGGAGACGCCGGTCAGGGTGATCAGATAGCGGCCGTCGGAGGTCTCGTTGAAGCTGGTGATCCGGCCCGCGCAGCCGACCGGCGACAGGCCGGGCAGTTCGGGATCGCCGCCCGTGGGCTGGACCATGCCGATGATCCGGTCGCCCGCCATGGCGTCGTCGATCATGTTCAGATAGCGCGGCTCGAAGATGTTGAGCGGCAACTGGCCGCGCGGCAGCACCATCACCCCGGACAGGGGGAAGACGGGAATGACCTGCGGCAGGTCGGCGGCCCTGATGTAACCCTGAGCCACGGGCTCTCCTTTACGCGAACAACAGCGAGGACAGGCGACGGCGGCCGTCGCGCGCCACCTCGGACGTGGCGCCGGCGGCCTCGAACACGGTCAGCAGCTGCTTGCGGGCGGCCTGCTCGTTCCATTCCCGGTCGGCGGTGACGATCTTCAGCAGATTGTCGACGGCGCCCTTGAAGTCGCCCGCCGAGGCCTGGGCCTGGGCGAGGTCGAAGCGGGCCTGGTGGTCATTCGGATCGCCGGCCACTTTCGCTTCCAGCTCGGTCGCGGCGCCGGTCGGGGCGGCGGCGGCGAGGGACAGCTGGGCGCGGATCGACTGGACGGCGGGGTCGCGGGAGTCCTGCGGGGCCATGGCGATGGTCTGGCGCGCCTGATCGACGTCGCCGTCGGCCAGGTAGACGCGCGCCATGCCGGCGATGCCCTTTTCATGGCCCGGGTCGAGGGTCAGCACCTGGGCGAAGGCCTGGGCGGCGCCGCCGAGGTCGTTCAGCGACAGGGATTCCTCGCCCAGCGACAGCAGCTGGTCGATGTCGGAGTTGCCGCTCTCGCCGCCGGTCAGCTTTTCGATGAAGGCCTTGATCTGGCTCTCGGGCACCGCGCCCTGGAAGCCGTCGACCGGCTGGCCGTTGACGAAGGCGTAGACGGTGGGGATCGACTGGACGCGGAGCTGGCCCGCATAGGCCGGGTTCTTGTCGACGTCGATCTTGACCAGTTTGACCGCCCCGCCGGCGGCGCGGACGGCCTTTTCAATCATCGGCGTCAGGGTGCGGCACGGCCCGCACCAGGTCGCCCAGAAGTCCACCAGCACGGGCTGGGTCTTCGAGGCCTCGACCACGTCGGCCATGAAGCCGGCGTCGGAGCCTTCCTTGATCAGGTCGTCAGGTCGGTCGGTCGGGTCGGCGAAGGTCATGTCGGTCCTGGTCTTCGATCAATCGTAACGCATCAAGCCGTCAGATGGTCCCGCGAGCGCCCCGCCTCAAGGGGTGAGGCTCAGGCCGGGTCATTGCCCGCGCCCGCCGGGCTCAGCTTCCAGCGGATCTTGGTCTCCGAGTCGGTGCGGGCCGAACCGCGCACGACGATCTGCAGCGAGCGCCGGGTCAGGCCCTCGTCGACATGGACCGAGGGTTCGATGGCCACGTCCGGGCCGTCGGTGCGGAACCACCAGCCGCGGCCTGAATGGCCCCGCAGCAGGATGGAGCGGCGATCGCGGGCCAGCGAGGCCTGGACGCCGGGCTCCAGCTGGAAGCGGACGGCATAGGGGGCGGCGATGGCGCGGACGACCTCCTTCTGGCCCGGCGCGGGGTGCAGCCGTTCCTCGGCGCGCAGTTCGTCGAGGCGCTGATCCAGATAGAGGCGGCGCTGGTGCAGCAGGCCGAAATCGTGGACCCAGCCGTCGTGCTCGATCTCCAGCCAGACCGCGCCCTCGCCGTCGCGCTGGTTGGCCTCGACATGCAGGGGGCGGCCGACGAGGCGGGGGCCGAGCAGGCCGCTCTTCCAGCCGCCCAGGGGTTCGGCGGTCGAGGTCTCGCCCAGGGTCAGGGTCGAATGGCCCGGGGTCAGGCGCAGGCCCTGCCGGTCGGCGGCGCGGGGCGTCCAGCCGCAGCCGGTGATCAGCCGGTCCTTGCCGCAGACGATCTCGAGCGACAGGGGCTGGGCGCAGGCCGTCTGCGACCACGGGCCGCGGGCGGGCGGGGCGGTGTCGGCGAAGACGGTCAGCAGGGGGCTGCGGATGCGGGTGGCGCCCGCGACCGCGCCGACGCTCTCATGCGCCACGGGCTCCGTGCCCCGCGCGGCCTCGATCCGGGCCGCGGTGGAGGGGCCGCCGCCCTGCAGGGTCGCCAGCCGGCCGTCGGGCAGGGTCTGCAGGTGCAGGGCCGCGCGCAGGCGGGCGATGGCCCCGGCGACGGCCTCCGGAACGGGCTCCGACAGCTGGCTCAGGCCGTCCTCGAGGGTCAGCAGGTCGAGCAGCAGCTCCAGCCCGGCCTCGGGGCTGCGCGAGGCGTGGCCGCCGTCGGGCCCGACGCTGCGGGCCAGGGCGCCGGAGAGGCGACCCAGGGCCTTGCGCCGGATCGCGACGCCGGGCGGTCCGGCCAGGACGCAGCCGATGAGGGCGGCGGCGGTCAGGCGCTCGGACCGGGTGGCGACGCCGCCGGGCGGGCGCAGCAGCTGGCGGCCCTGACGCCCCAGGATGTCGGCCAGTTTCGCGCGCTCGGCCTCGGTGGCGACCTGGGCCATGCGACGCGCGGCGCCGGCCAGGTTGACGGCCCGGCGGGCGAGGATGTCGGGATCCCAGGCGAAGGGCGACCAGCGCACGAAGACGGCGGCCCAGATCAGGGTCAGGCGCAGGGCCTCGCGGGCCCCACGCTCGTTCTGGGCCATCAGCGACGGCAGCCAGGTGAAGGCGTGCAGGTCCACGGCGAAGGCGCGGGTCGGGCTGGGCCGATTGAACGGATCCTCGGGGGCGGAGACCTCCAGACTGGATCCGGCCAGCACGAAGCGACCGCCCAGGATGCCCTTGCCCACGGTCGGATCGACGGGGCGGAAGTCGCGCGGCGTGGCGGCGAAGGCCAGCGCCTTGCGGCCCTTCAGCGTCAGGGCGTAGCCGGGCAGGCCATAGGCCTCGATCCACAGCTGGCGGGTCAGCAGATGCCCGGCGATGGCCGGCCACAGGGCCGGGCCGGTGGCGGCGCCGGTGGCGCGAACCGGGGTGCGGACGGGGGCGCCGCGCAGGCCCGGGATCTCGCCGGGCGCGGGGCCGTCGCCCTGGGGCTTCGCGAAGGGACCGAACGAATTCACGCGGTTTTCAGGGCCTGGATATTGGCGGCATAGGCGTCAGGGCCGCCCTTGAAGACGAAGGAGCCGGCCACGAGGGCGTCCGCCCCGGCGGCGACGCAGGCGGCGGCGTTGGCGCCGGTCACTCCGCCGTCGACCTGCAGGTGGGCCTTCGATCCGGCGGCGTCCAGCAGGGCGCGTGCCTTCTCGATCTTGCGCAGGGAGGTCGGGATGAAGGACTGCCCGCCGAAGCCCGGATTGACCGACATGAGCAGCACCAGATCCACCAGCTCCACAACCTCTTCCAGCACGCCCAGGGGGGTGCCGGGGTTCAGCACCACGCCCGCCTTCGCGCCCAGCTGGCGGATGCGGCCCAGGGTGCGGTGCAGGTGGGGGCCGCTCTCGGGGTGGACGGTCAGGATGTCGGCGCCCGCCTCGCGATAGGCCTCCAGCCACGGATCGACCGGCGCGACCATCAGGTGCACGTCGAACGGCAGCGACGTGTGCGGCCGGATGGCCTTCACGATGTCGGGGCCGAGGGTGATGTTGGGCACGAAATGCCCGTCCATCACGTCGACATGGATCCAGTCGGCGCCCGCGGCGTCGAGCGCGCGGACCTCCTCGCCCAGTTTCGAGAAGTCGCTGGCGAGGATGGAGGGACAGATCAGGGGGGCGGCCATGTCCCCCGGATAAGGCGGGTCGCCCGCGCGGGCAAGCCGGACGCCCGGTTCGCGCGCCGAACCGTGCTACACGGTGTCGTCATCATCCGGCGGGGAGGCCGTCATGAGTGAATATGTCGCGACCATCGACTGGGCCCGGGGCGACCAGCCCTTTCTCGACAACCGCTACAGCCGCGCCCACGACTGGCGGTTCGACGGCGGGGCGGTGGTGCGCGGGTCCTCGGCGCCCGGCAGCGTGCCGGTCCCGATGTCCGACCCGACCGCCGTCGACCCCGAGGAGGCCGTGGTCGCCGCGGCGTCCAGCTGCCACATGCTGTTCTTCCTGGCCTATGCGGCCAAGGCCGGGTTCGTGGTGGATCGCTACCGGGACGAGGCCGTGGCGGTGATGGGCCGGGACGAGCGGGGCAAGGTCGCGATCACGGCCATCACCCTGAGGCCCGCTGTGACCTTCTCGGGCGAGGCCCGGCCTGATGCGGCGGCGCTCGCCGACCTGCACCACCGCGCGCACGACCACTGCTACGTCGCCAACTCGCTGCGCGGGACGGTGACGGTGGAGCCGCGCCAGGGTTAGCGTCAGGCGGCGTCTTCCTCGATCAGCGAGCGGTGCAGGCCGATGCCGGCCATGACGCCGTCGGCGGCCGCCAGGGTGACGTTCGACATCATGCGGGCGGCGTCTCCGGCGGCGAAGACCCCGGGGACGGTGGTCTGTTTCAGGTCGTCGGTGCGGATCATCTGGCCGAGGAGGGTGTCCTCGATCTCGCAGCCGAGGGTCTGGGCCAGGTCTCCGTTCAGCCGCAGGCGCGGGCCGACGAAGACCGCCTTCAGCGGGATAAGCCGTCCGTCCGCCAGTCGGGCGCCGTCCAGCGCGGCGCCCTGGCCCTCCAGGGCGGTCACGGGCGTGGCCTCCACGATGACGCCCCGCCTCGCCAGCATCCGCGCCTGATCGGCGTCCGGCTCCAGCTTGCCGTCGAGGAAGAGGACGACCTGGCCCCATTCGGCGACCATCACCGCCTGATGGACGGACATGGGACCGGCGCCCAGCACGCCGATGGGGCCGCCGCCGATCTCGTAGCCATGACAATAGGGGCAGTGCAGGACGGTCTGGCCCCAGCGTTCCTTCACGCCGGAAAGCTCCGGCAGGATGTCCTGCACGCCTGACGCCAGCATCAGTCGGCGTCCCGTGACCCGGCCCCCGTCGGCCAGATCGACCTCGAAACCGCAGGCGCCCTGTCGGGCGTCCACCACCTCGCCGCGCCGGAAGGCGGCCGTCGGATAGGCGGCGACCTGGGCCCGGGCCTCGGCGGCGATCTCGGAGCCCGGCACGCCGTCGCGGCCCATGACGCCATGGGCGCGGGCGGCGAAGCGGTTGCGCGGACGATTGTCGTCGATGACCAGCACGCGCCGGCGGGCGCGGGCCAACTGCATCGCGGCGTTCAGGCCGGCGTAGGAGCCGCCGATGATGATGGCGTCATGCGGCATGGTCAGGTCCATTGCGGCCTCCGGCTTTGAACTCGGCCCTCCGGTCGGCGAAGTCCGCCGCCAGATCGGCCAGGGTGATGTGGGTCAGGCGGGCCTCGATCAGGGCGCGAGCCTCGGCGTAGGCGGCTTCCAGCGAGCGGTTGACAGCCGCCTCGACCAGACAGCCGGGACTTTCGACCGGCGGGCGTTCGGGGGTGAGGGCGGGTTCGCCCAGCGCGGCATGCACCGCCCTCAGCGTGATGCCGGACAAGGGGCGGGCCAGCCGCCAGCCGCCGCCATGGCCGCGTTCGGAGGTGACCAGCCCCGCCTCGCGCAGCCCCGCCATGGTGCGGCGGACGACAACCGGATTGGTGTGCAGGCAGACCGCCAGCTGGTCCGAGGTCATCGGCGCCGCCGCCTCGCCCATGTGGAGGAGGGCGTGGAGAACGCCGGACAGTCTGGAATCCCTTTTCATGTAACTTCAATTGTTACGTAAGGGGTCGGGCGTCAAGGGCGGGCCGAAAAGATTCGGGTCACGGGGTCAGACGGGCGCGGCCGCCACGTCTTCCAGCAGGGCGGCGAAGCGGCGCAGGGCCTCGCTGGCCAGCTCCGGGTGGTAGCGCATCGGCGTCGAGGCGCCGGGCTCGTCAAAGGCGTGGGTGCCCTCGGCGATCCAGGTTTCGACCTCGGCGCCGCAGTTGCGGACCATGGCGTGCACCCGTTCGGCGTTGCGGACGGTGGTCAGGTGATCGCCCCTCGAGATGACGGCCAGGGTCTTCGGACAGTGGGTCCACGGCCGCATCCGGTTGTTCGCGCCGAGGCCGATATAGGGATAGGCCAGATAGGCCCCGATCACCCCCTTCAGGGACACCGCGCCGGGGTCGGCGACGCCCAGCGCGCCGGGCCCGCGTGGCGCGCTCATCGCCTCCATGATCCCCCAGCCGCCATGGCTCCAGCCGGCGAGGACGATCTTGTCCGCATCGACGTCCCGCCTGCGGGACACGCCGTTCAGCGCGGCCAGCACGTCGCCCGCGCGCCGGTCGCCGTGCATGGTCAGGCCGGTGCAGACGGTCATCAGGGCGCGACGGCGGCTCCAGCCCCTCGCCCCCCAGGAATCGACGATGAAGGCCCGCCAGCCGACCGCCGTCGCGGCCTCCGCATAGTGGCCCATATAATCCCGAAGGCCGCCACAGCCGTGGAACAGGATCACCGCCGGGCGCGGGCGATCGTCGTCGGGCCCGACGACCGTCAGGCCGCGTTCGAGCAGAGTCCAGCGGGCGGCGAGGGTGTCCATGGACGGAGCTTAGCGGGAAGGGCCGCAGCCCAGCCAGTGATTAGTGGTTGGTGATGAGTGGTTCGATGCCGCCACCGACGGGTGTCGTCCTGATGCGGGCCGTTCGGCAGCCACTCTCCAATCACCAACCACCAATCACTTGCCGGCGCCCTGCCGCCTGCAGACGGCGCGGCTGTCAGTGCCGGAACACCCGCACGCCGGTGAAGGCCATGGCGATGTTCTTCTCGTCGGCGGCGGCTATGACCTCGGCGTCGCGCATCGAGCCGCCGGGCTGGATCACCGCCGTGGCGCCCGCCGCGACCGCTTCCAGCAGGCCGTCGGCGAAGGGGAAGAAGGCTTCCGAGGCGCAGGCCGAACCCTCGGCCAGCGAGGTGGTCAGACCCTTGGCCTCGCCCGCCTCCCTGGCGCGGATGGCGGCGATGCGGGCGCTGTCGCGGCGGTTCATCTGGCCGGCGCCGATGCCGGCGGTCTGGCCGTCCTTCGCATAGACGATGGCGTTGGACTTGACGTGTTTGGCCACGGTGAAGGCGAACAGCATGTCCTGGATCTCGGTCGGCGTCGGTTGGCGCTTCGTCACGATCTTCAGGTCCGAAGGCTTGATCAGCGAGCGATCACGCGACTGCACCAGGAAGCCGCCGGCCACGCTGCGGAACACCTCGCCCGGACCGTGCGGGTCGGGCAGGCCGTCGGTGATCAGCAGCCGCAGGTTCTTCTTGGCGGCGAAGACCTCCTTGGCCTCGTCGTCGGCGCCGGGGGCGATGACGACCTCGGTGAAGATGCCGGTGATGGCGCGGGCGTCGTCGCCGTTCAGCGGGCGGTTGACGGCGATGACGCCGCCGAAGGCCGAGACGGCGTCGCATTCCAGCGCGCGGGCATAGGCGTCCGAGAGGTCCTTGCCGACCGCCACGCCGCAGGGGTTGGCGTGTTTGACGATGACCACGGCCGGCTGTTCGAACTCGGCGACCAGTTCATAGGCGGCGTCGGCGTCGGCGATATTGTTGTAGCCCAGCTCCTTGCCCTGGATCTGGGTGGCGTAGGCGACGCCGGGGCGCGCCTCTCCGGTGCGGTAGAAGGCGCCCGTCTGGTGCGGGTTCTCGCCGTAGCGCAGGGTCTGGGCCAGCGAACCGGCGATGGATTTGCGGGCCGGGGCGGCGTCCTCGACCTGGCCGGCGAACCAGCCGCTGACGGCGGCGTCATAGGCGGCGGTGCGGGCGAAGGCGCGGGCGGCGAGGCGCTTGCGCAGCTCCAGGGTCGTGGCGCCGTCGGCGTTGAGGGCCTCCAGCACCTGATCCACCGCATCCTTGTCGACGCAGACGGCGACGTAGCCGTGGTTCTTCGACGCCGAGCGGATCATGGCCGGGCCGCCGATGTCGATGTTCTCGACGGCGGCCTCAAAACCCCCGCCGGAGGCCACGGTGGCCTCGAACGGATAGAGGTCGATCCAGGCGATATCGATGCCGCCGATGCCGTGCTCGGTCATGGCGGCGGCGTGGGACGGCTGGTCGCGGACGCCCAGCAGGCCGCCGTGGACGACGGGGTGCAGGGTCTTGACCCGTCCGTCCATCATCTCCGGGAAGCCGGTCAGGTCGGCCACATCCTTCACCGGCAGGCCGAAGCCGGCGATGGCGGCGCGGGTGCCGCCGGTCGAGACCAGTTCGACGCCCAGATCGTGCAGGGCGCGGGCCGCGTCCTCCAGCCCCGTCTTGTCGCTCAGCGAAATCAGCGCGCGCTTCGGCGCCACGCGGTCCGGCGCGGGGGGAAAGTCGGGAGCGGCGGGCATGGCGACGTCCGTGATCTGGAATGAGGTCGGGGAGACGCGCGGGGCTCTAGCACTGTCCGGCCAAGGATTGAACCTTGGAGGTCAGATCAGGTCCGAAAAGTCGACCACCGTGACCGGCGCCCGGCCCATGGCCGCCAGGGCCTTGCGGAACTGGTCCTGCGCCAGCGCGGTCGTCGCCGTATTGGTCAGGGGGTGGAAGTTGACGATGTCGGCGTCCCACAGGGCCTTGTCGAGGACGAAGGTCAAGCGCTGGTCGGGGTCGTTGATCAGGGCCAGGGCCGTGACCGAGCCGGGGCGGACGCCGAGGGTTTCGTACAGCAGGGCCTCATTGCCGAAGGACAGGCGGTCCGAGCCGATCGTCTTCGGGGCGCGCTTGAGATCGACCACCGTGTCCTGCCGGGCCGAGATCAGCCACAGCCGACCCTTCTTGTCCTTGAGGAACAGGTTCTTGGTGTGGGCGCCCGGCATGGACGCCTTGAGCTCCAGCCCTTCCTCGACGCGGAAGACGGCCGGGTGGTCGTGCGTCGTCTGCTCAATGCCCTGATCGGCCATCCACGCCAGCAGGCGGTCGCGGTCGTACAGGGGTTCGGACACGGTCGGCTTGTCTTCGGTCATCGGGCTTCGGTAGGGAGGGGGACGCTTTCGCTTACCTCCCGGAGACCGCCTGTGGAACTGGAATGCTATCCGATGACCCAGCGGCCGCCGGATCTGGTTCCGGGCCGGGTGTCGCGCGACTGGATGGATGTGTTCGCCCAGCGGCATCCGTACCGCTGCCTGCCGCTGAGCATGGCCAATACGACAGGGTGGGAAATCCTGTGCCCGTTCACCTTCACAGCGGACTGGAACGGCGGCCCGTCGCAGGACGACATCACGATCACGCCGGAGCGGCCCAACCCGCACCTGCACCATTTCGTGACCTCGCATTTCTCGCGCGGGGTGCTGACCCTGCATCCGCAGTATCTGTTCCGCACGCCGCCGGGCTGGGGGATGCTGGCGGGCGGGGCGCCCAACCATGTGAAGGACGGGATCCAGCCTCTGGTCGGCCTGATCGAGACCGACTGGCTGCCCTTCCCCTTCACGATGAACTGGATTTTCACCCGGCCGGGCAAGGTGACGTTCCAGAAGGGCGAACCCTTCTGCTTCATCACCCCGTTCGAGCACCGCAAGGTCGAGACCTTCCAGCCCGTGATCCGGACGATGGAGTCCAACCCGAACATGAAGGGCCAGTATGAGGCCTGGCTGAAGGCGCGCAGCGACTTCAACAGCCGGCTGGCCTCGGGCGACCCGGACGCGGCGCGGGAGGCCTGGCAGCGGTTCTACTTCAAGGGCGAAATCCCCGAGGCGCTGGGGACGGCCCCGGCGACGCACACCAACAAGCGGCGGCTGAAGAGTCCCCGGGTCGGGTAAGGAAGTGGCTGGCTAGTGGCTAGTGGCTGGCTACCAGCCACTAGCCGCCAGGCCTCAGCTGCGCGGGACGCGCGAGCCGAGGTTGTTGACGACCTCACGGGCGTCGAAGGCGTTGGGGTCGCCGGCGGGCTTGGAGCCGCGGCCGAGGACGATCTCGGACGTGGCCTCGAAGCGATCGACCTCGCGGACGTCGAAGTCCGGGCCGAACGGATCGCGGAAGCCGCCCCACGGGCTCCAGAAGCCGCGACGGTTGTAGTAGCGCCACGAGGGACCCCAGAACGGGCTGTACCGGTCATAATAGAAGGGGTCTGGCGTGCCCTGCAGGCGGACGTCGCGGTCGGTGGCGCGGTTGACGGTGGCGAACCAGTCGTGGCCGCTTTCCAGCGTCAGTTCGGCGGCGCGCAGCAGCAGCGACATCTCGACCTGCTCGCGCGAGGTCACCGAATTGCCGGCGAAGGACACGCGATAGCGATCGGCGTCGACGCGTTGTTCGGAATAGCCGTAGCGGGTGTTCGGACCGACGGGGCCATAGGGCGTGGCGGACGCGCAGGCGGAGAGTGCGAGTGCGGCGGCCGTCACCAGAAGTACAGGCTTGAGGAAACGGGTTTGCATGGGATGCTCCTTGACGCTCGATAAAGCGCCCTGTCGGCTGAACGGGACATGAACAACCCGGTTCCCCGGATCAACAAGTCCTTATAAACGCGAAAGAATAAGCACGGCGGCGGCGATCAGCAGAACGCCGGTCAGGAGAGCGAAGCCCTTGCGGAACCGGGGTTCCGACATACGCCGGGCCAGCGCCGCTCCCCCCAGACCGTAGGCGGACATGCTGATCACGTCCATGCCGATGGTGGCGAGGGCGAACAGGGCCAGTTGCGGCGCGGCGGGCCGGTTCACATCGAGGAAGGGCGGCAGGACGGCGGTGAAGAAGAGGATGGCCTTGGGGTTGGCGATCTGCACCATGAAGCCGTCGACAATCGCGCTGCGACCCATTCTGACGGTGGGGGCGTCCGGATCGGCCGCGGTGGCGAAGGCGCCGCGCAGGGCCTTGTAGCCCAGCCAGGCGACGTACAGCGCCCCGGCGACGGAGATGAAGCGGAAGACCTGCGGGAAGGCGATGACCAGGGCGCCGAGACCCAGGGCCGCCGCGCCGAACCAGACCAGGGTGGCGGCGTTCATGCCGACCACGCCCGCCATGGCGCCGGCCTTGCCGCGCTGAACCCCGTTGGCGACAGAGAAGACATTGGCCGGCCCCGGCGTGACGGCCATCACGGCCATCACGCCCAGGAAGGTCACGTACAGATGCGGATCGACGGGCAGGACCATGCGCCGATCCTGTCGGACCGGCGCTGTCGCGGGTCAAGCGGTCAGATGGGGTTCAGGTCGCCGAGGGGGCGGTGACCGGAGCTTCCACGGGAACATCGACCTCGACCTCGTCGTCCAGATTGATGCTGATCTCGCCGCCGGTCGCGTCGTCGATGGCGTCCAGCGCCTCGCCGACCGCATAGTCGGCGACCAGACCGTAGGTGGCCAGATGCTCGGGGTCGGTGGAGGCCCAGGCGCCGTTGGTGGCGACGCCCTCGGCGACCTGCAGCGCGCCGGAGTCGGCGACGCCGGCCATGGCTTCGGCGACAATGCCCTCGATATCCACCTCGGCCAGCGCCGCGCCCGCGATGGCGCCGACGTGCTGGGTGACGGTGTCGGTGAAGGCGGCCACGTCGGGCTCGTAATCCAGCCAGATCTCCGCGATGCGCAGCTTGCGCTGGGCCGGGGTCAGGCTGGCGTCTTCGGCGATCGCGTCAGCGCGCTCGCCGAAGGCCTCCATGCGGGCCTCGAAGCGTTCGGCGGCGGCTTCGATGGCCGCTTCGGCGGCGGTCGAGAACGCTTCCGGCGCGGTTTGCGGATCAGCCGCGAGCGCCGCCGACAGCGGCAGGACGGCGAGGGCGGCGGCGAGGGACAGGGCCTTGATCATGGGACGGGTTCCGGGAAAGGGCAGACCCGAAGGTCCGCCCAACGCCGGTCGATCTCAAGTGAAATCGCGGTAAGGCTTATTCGCCCGCGCCGGTCTCGCCATCCGGATCCTCGCCGGTGATCAGGCTCTGGGCGATCTGGCCGGACACCATGCCGGCGATCATCGCGGCGCCCTGGGCGGCTTCCTCCGGGCTGGTCCCGTCGGCGGCGGCGCGCATCATGATGACGGCCTGAAGCGAGGTCGTGAATTCATCGATGACCGGCTGATGCCCGGCGATCAGGGCGCGGATGCGGGTTTCCTTGTCGGCGTCGCTCAGGGCGGCGTCGTCGCGGATCTCTTCAGCCTGGGGCTCCAGCTCTTCCATGGCCGCTTCCAGCGCTTCGCCGGCGGCCTGCATGCGGGTCATGAGCGCGGTCTGTTCCGGGGTCGGCGCGGGCGTCGGAGCCGGCGCGGCGGCGGCGGCCGGGGGTGCGGGCGGCGCGACCGGGGCCTGCTGGGCGAAGACGGGCGTTGCGACCGCCAGCAGGGCGGAGGCGGCGAGGGCGAGACGCAGGGACATCGGGTCACTCACGAAAACGAAAAAGCCACGGCGGCCTTGCGGGCCACCGTGGCGGATTTCGTCGGCGATGGCGAGCCGCGATTGCGGCTCGGCCTCAGCCCTTGTTGCGGGCGTCGCGCTTGCCCAGCACGCGCAGGCGCAGGGCGTTCAGCTTGATGAAGCCCTCGGCGTCATGGTGGTCATAGGCCTGAACGCCCTCCTCGAAGGTGACGAGGTCCTGGTCATAAAGGCTCTGGGGGCTCTCACGGCCGATGATCGAGACATTGCCCTTGTAGAGCTTGACCCGGACCGTGCCCGAGACCTTGGCCTGGGAATAATCGATGGCGGCCTGCAGCATCTCGCGCTCGGGCGAGAACCAGAAGCCGTTGTAGATCAGGTGGGCGTATTTGACCGCCAGCTCGTCCTTCAGATGCATCGCGCCGCGATCCAGGGTGATGGACTCGATGCCGCGGTGGGCGGCCAGCAGGATGGTCCCGCCCGGGGTCTCGTAGACGCCGCGCGACTTCATGCCGACGAAGCGGTTTTCGACCAGGTCGAGGCGGCCCACGCCGTTGTCGTGGCCATACTGGTTGAGGGCGGTCAGCAGGGTGGCCGGGCTCATGGCCTCGCCATTGATCGAAACCGCGTCGCCCTTTTCGAAGCCGATGGTGATGACGGTCGGCGTGTCCGGCGCGTCTTCCGGCGAGATGGTGCGCTGGTGCACGAACTCGGGGGCCTCGACCGCCGGGTCTTCCAGCACCTTACCCTCGGACGAGGAGTGCAGCAGGTTGGCGTCGACCGAGAAGGGGGCCTCGCCGCGCTTGTCCTTGGAGATCGGGATCTGGTGCTTCTCGGCGAAGTCCAGCAGGGCCTCGCGGCTGCGGAACTCCCACTCGCGCCAGGGGGCGATGACGTGGATGTCCGGGTCCAGACCATAGTAGCCCAGCTCGAAGCGGACCTGATCATTGCCCTTGCCGGTCGCGCCGTGACAGACGGCGTCGGCGCCGACCATCTTCGCGATCTTGATCTGGCGTTTGGCGATCAGGGGGCGCGCGATCGAGGTGCCGAGCAGGTACTGGCCCTCATAGACGGTGTTGGCGCGGAACATCGGGAAGACGAAGTCGCGGACGAACTCCTCGCGCAGATCGTCGATGAAGATGTTCTCGGGCTTGATGCCCATCTTCAGGGCCTTCTCGCGCGCCGGCCCCAGTTCCTCGCCCTGGCCCAGGTCGGCCGTGAAGGTGATGACCTCGGCATTATATTCGGTCTGCAGCCACTTCAGGATGATCGAGGTGTCCAGACCGCCGGAATAGGCCAGCACGACCTTCCTGACGGACTTCTTCGGAGCGGAGGACGACGACATGGGCAGGATCCTTCGGCGAACGCGGGGAGGCGTTCTCATTGCGCGCGCTTAAAGGGCCTGACGCCCTGTGATGCAAGGGCGGGAATGGGGCGAAGGCCGCGGCGTCCATGCCCGGGCGGGCGTTCCGGGCCACTCAGGGCGATCTGACGGATCGCGATTTGTCGGACGCCCCCGGAATTGATCGTCCGAATCGGGGGCGCTCACCGCCGAATTCTCCTGTGGATTCTCTGCTTGTCATACCGCAGCGACATGGGCGGGCGGAGGCCGCAAGGCGTTGAAATGCGACCGGAATGTGGCCCAACCGATGTTCGACGGGTAAGATTCGGTCAATCTCTCCTAAGGGCGGTCTTAAGCTTTCGCGCGCAAGGGTTGGGTCGTGATCCCCAACCGCGCCCCGTCTCCGGTCGACAAGCTGGCTCTCGCCGTCGTGCACCAGCCTGAACGCGCCACCCCCGCGCCCGCCGGCGCGCGTGAGGAGGCGCTGCGTTTTCTGCTGCAGACCGCCGCCGACGCCGGGGTGACGGTGGTGGCGACCCGGCCGGACGGCGACGGCGAGCGTCTGCTGGGTCAGGCCTGGCCCTTCCCCACGCCGTTCAAGGTCACGGTCCGCACCGTCTCCATCGAAGAGGGCATCGACCGGGTCGAGGCCCGCGCCCGCCGCTCGCTGGAGCGTATGGGCCTGCCGCGCGGCGATGCGCTGCTGGCGTCGAAGGCGTCTGATCTGGTGGGGGCCGAAGGGCGCGCCCTGTGGGATCGGATGCAGGCGCTGAAGGATCGCGGCCTGTTCCGCCGCATCGGCTTCTGCGCCACCGTCGAGGATGGCCCCGCCCTGCTGGCGCGCCGCTTCCAGCCGGACGTGGTGCAACTGCCGTGCAACCTGCTTGATCAGCGGGCGCATCGCTCCGGCGCGCTGGACGAGATCGCCGAACTGGGCGCCGACATCCATCTGTCCTCCGTGTTCGCGGGCGGCCTGATGTTCATGAGCGGCGACGCCCTGCCGCCGGCCATGGCGCATCACGCGCCGCAGCTGTCGCGCATCCGTCGCCGTCTGGCCGAAGCCCGGGTCGATCCGATGCAGGCGACGCTGGCCTATACCCTGGGCCTGCCGCAGGTCTCGGCCGTGGTCGCCAGCGCGGCGTCGGCCGCCGAGGTGCGCGCGGTCGTGGCCGCCGCCCACGCCCAGGCGCCCGCGCTGGACTGGCAGTCGCTCCAGCTCGAGCACCCGGCCGCCGTAGCGGCCGGGCCTCGCGCCCGGATCAGTAGCGCAGCCTGATCCCGACATAGCCGGACCGTCCCGGCTCGCCGTAGTTCAGCACCTGCTGGTAGTGCTCGTCGGCCAGGTTCTCGACCCGGGCCGTCAGGGTGACATTGTCCGTCAGCGCATAGGCCGCGTTCAGGTTGGCCGTGACGAAGCCGTCGCGCACGCCGCCGCTGTCATCCTGATCGCCTTCCGCCCGCACCGTCAGGGCGCCCGACAGACGGTCGCCCGTCCAGCCGAGGGTGGCCGAACCGGATTGCTCCGGCACGCGCAGCAGGCGGGCGCCGGTGGTCTCGTCCTGTGCGTCGGTCCAGGCGTAGGCCAGCGTCAGATCAAAGCCGCCGCCCAGCAGGGCCCGGCCTTCCAGCTCCACCCCGTCCGTCGCCGTCTCGGCCACGTTGATGTAGTAGCTGTCGAAGGTCACCGTATCGAAGAAGTAGGTGATCTGGTCCTCGACGCCGAGGTGGTAGGCCGTGGCCCGGCCCTCGATGCGGCCGTCCGCCGACCGCCAGCCGATGGCGACTTCATAGCCCTCGGCCTTTTCCGGACGCAGGGTCGGGAAGGGGATGGCGGCGAAGCAGAAATCGCACGCGGCCTGACTGACCGACGGCGCCTTGAAGCCGGTGCCGTACGCGCCCGACAGGGTGAAACCGTAGCCCAGATCCCAGGCCGCCGAGATCCGGCCCGTGGTCTCGGCGCCGAAGTCATCGGTGCTGTCGTAGCGCAGGCCACCGGTGACGCTCAGGGCGTCCGAGAGCTGGTAGCGGCCGGTGGCGAAGACCGAGCTGGTCCCCAGATCGACGTCGGCGCCGGTCGACAGGCTGCCCTGGCTTTCCTCACGCTCGGCGCCGAAGGCGTAGGTGGCCGCGCCGGTCTCGCCGTTGGCCTGCCAGCGGTAGGCCTGACGGTTAGCCTGGAAGACCGAGCCGAAGGCGCTGAAGGTCTGGCGCTCGATGTCCGAGCCCGAGACGCTGAACTGGTGTTCCAGGCCCAGGGCGTCGACGGTGGCGCGGACCACGCCCGACCACTGTTCCGATTCCGAGCGGTCGTCGTTGTCGGCGACGGGGAAACCGTTATCGAGGTCGGCTTCGCTCTTCGACCAGCGGGCCGAACCGTCCAGCGTCACCGTCGGGGAGACGGCGTAGCGGCCGCGCACGCCTACGGTGGTGTTGTCGAAGCCGTCGGCCTCCGGATTGCCGTTGGCCTCGTCGGCGGCCGAGATGCCGTCGGTGGTGAAGCGCGAGACGTAGCCGCCCAGCGCCCAGGTCTCATTGGCCACGCCCACGGCCACGCGGCCGCGCAGGGTGTCGAAGCTGCCGGCCTCGGCCTCGGCGCGGAGGCCGTCGATCTCCTTCGTGGTGAAGGCGATCACGCCGCCGATGGCGTCGGAGCCCCACAGCGACGATTGCGGGCCGGACAGGACCTCGATCCGCTCGATGTCGCCCAGGTCGAAGCCCGAGAAATCATAGGCGCCGTTAGGCTCGGCCGCGTCGTTGACGGGCGCGCCGTCGACCAGAACCAGGGTCTTGCCCGGCGTGGCGCCGCGCATGCGGACCTGGGCGACGCCCCCGAAGGCGCCCGACCGGGTCACGGACAGGCCGGGGACGTCGGTCAGGATGTCGGCGGCGAAGACGGCGCCGCGCTGTTCGATGGCGGCGCTGTCGATGACCCGGGCGCCCGGGGTTTCGGCGACGATGGCCGGGATGCGGGTGGCGGTGACGATGACTTCGTCCAGGTCCGTCGCGGCGTCCTGGGCGAAGGCGGGTGCGGCGAAGGCGGACGCCATCGCGGCGGTGGTCAGAAGAATGGAGCGCTTCATGTGAGCGAATCCCCCGTTCAGGCTCCGCGAGTGCGCGCGAGGAGCCGATATGAGCGAGCCGATCCGCCGGACCCTGTGGGTCCGGACGGCGCAAGATCGGGTCGCTACGACGGAGTCTCCGCGCCTCTGCCTGGTCCCGGGCAGCGACGAGCGACATCGGCGGCCAGGTCTCCTGGCTTGCGGGTCAAAAACGGAGGATCGCGCCTTCCCGGCCCCTCCGAAGAGGAACCAGTGACGCCGAAGCCGTCAGGCCCCGGAATGATCAACCGTCTCACCGCCTACAGTTGCGGGCACAGCCACGGTTTCGCACCGTGTTCCCTTAACCGCCGGCGCGGCTTGTCGCAGTTTGTTCAGGGTCCGACAAGGCTCAGGCGTATTCGCCGGGCTGGGGCGTCGGACGCAGTCTCCCCTCGGAAATCAGCCGGGTCTGTTTGCGGCTGATCGGGCCGCCGATCTTGATGAAGAGCAGGCCTGCCGCGATCTGTAGCAGATAGCCGACGATCAGGGTCCCGTCGCTTATCGTGACATGGGCCACGGTCGTCGCGGCGCGGCTCATGACCGAACTGACGCTGATGACGAGACCGCTCAGAAGGACGGCGCCCCACCAGTATCTGAGCAGGGCGGGATCGGTTCGGCCACGCCAGCTCTCGGGATCATGACTGGATCGCCAGAGCTCGCTCGTCATCGTGTAGGGTTTCCACAACGAGATAAGGGGAACGATGAAGGACCAGACGACCCAGCCGGGCGATGTCTCGATCCCGTTCGACAGGGCGCGGGCATTACGAACCGACCGGAGATACCATTTCAGCACCAGGAAGATGCAGACCAGGTAGCAGACGAGGTAGGCGAGCGAGGCCGCCAGAGAGGTCCAGACCTCGGCCTCCGCACCGGGCAGATAGTCCGAGATCAGGCTGAACTCATCCATCGGCGCGTCGCCGGGGATTTGCCGGAGCAGGACCAGCCGGTAGGCGAACGCCGCGGCGATCGCGACCGTGCTGCCGATAAAGAGCCAGCTCCAGAGCCTGACGGTCTTCCACAGCCGATCGCTCGGCCTCGGATCGTGCTTCTTCGACATGGCGTTCCCCCGGGGCCATTCAGCATTCTAACGCGGGGTTGAGCAAGGCGCTTGAGCCGACCCGCGGCTTCCTTCACCTTGCGGCGCTTCCATGAACGCTCCCCTCGCCCACCCGCCGCAAGCCGATGTCGTCCCGTCCGTCGAGGGCGCGACGCCGTTCATGGCGCAGTATCTGACGGCCAAGGCCGGGCAGCCGGACGCCATCCTGTTCTTCCGGATGGGCGATTTCTACGAGCTGTTCTTCAAGGACGCGGAGATCGCGTCGGCGGCGTTGGGCATCACCCTGACGAAGCGGGGCAAGCATCAGGGCGAGGACATCCCGATGGCGGGCGTGCCGGTGCACGCGCTGGACGGCTATCTGGCGCGGCTGATCCGGCAGGGGTTCAAGGCGGCGATCTGCGAACAGCTGGAAGACCCGGCCGAGGCCAGGAAGCGCGGCGGCAAGGCGGTGGTGCATCGCGGCGTCGTGCGGGTGGTCACGCCCGGCACCCTGACCGAGGACAGCCTGCTGGACGCGCGCGGCGCCAACCGGCTGGCGGCGGTGGCGGTGCGCAAGGGACGGGCGGCGGTGGCGGTGGTCGAGCTGGCCGGGGGGCTGGTCGATGTCGTCGCCTGTTCGCTGGACGATCTCGGCGCGACGCTGGCGTCGTTCCGGCCGTCGGAAGTGCTGGTTCCGGACCGGCT
Organism: Brevundimonas sp. AVps31; assembly: GCF_058681355.1. NCBI lineage: Bacteria > Pseudomonadati > Pseudomonadota > Alphaproteobacteria > Caulobacterales > Caulobacteraceae > Brevundimonas > Brevundimonas sp. AVps31. The sequence continues at coordinate 1,259,813 of NZ_CM178736.1, forward strand.
GTTCTCGGACGAGGCGACGAAGGATGCGCTGAACGGCTCCGGCGGCGTGGTGCAGGCCCTGCCGCAGGCGCTGGCCGAGCCGGTCGGCGCGCGGGTGCGGGTCGAGCGGCTGTACGGCGTGGCCTCGATGGACGGCTTCGGCGCGTTCGAGGAGGCCGAGATTTCGGCCCTCGGCCTGATCGCCGCCTATCTGGAGACGACGCAGGCCGGGAAGATCCCGGCCCTGACCCCGCCGCGCCGGTCGGGCGACACCGGCTTCCTCGCCATCGACCCGGCGACCCGGCTGAGCCTGGAGATCGACCGCACGCAGCGGGGCGAGCGCGAGGGCTCGCTGCTGGCCTGTATCGACCGGACGGTGACCTCGGGCGGGGCGCGGGCGCTGGCCGAGCGGATCGCCCGGCCGCTGCGCGACCCCATAGCGATCAACCATGGACTCGATGCGGTCGAATGGCTGCTGGAGCGCCGTGACCTGCGCCGCGATCTGCGCGACGGGCTGAAGGCCTCGTCCGACGTGGCGCGGGCGGTGTCGAGGCTGGCGCTGGGCCGGGGCGGTCCGCGCGATCTGGCCGCCATTCGCAACGGCCTGTCGATCGCGCAGGGGATCGTCGGCCTGTTCCCGCCCGGAGCCGATCCCCTGACCGGTCCGCCGCCGCGCATCGCCGCCTGTATCGACCGGATGAGCCTGTCGCCGGATCTGGGCCGGCTGCTGGCCGATCTGGCCACCGGCCTGATCGCCGAACCGCCGCATCTGGCGCGCGACGGCGGCTTCGTGAACCCCGAGTTCCGGCCCGAACTGGATGAGGCGCGTCGCCTGCGCGACGACAGCCGCCGGGTGGTCGCCGATCTGGAGGCGCGCGCCGTCGCCGAGTCCGGCGTGGCCTTCAAGATCAAGCACAATGCGGTGCTGGGCTATTTCCTCGAAACCAGCGCCAAGGCCGCCGAGCCCCTGCTGCGGCCGAGCGAGGAGAGCCCCTTCATCCATCGCCAGACCCTGGCCAATCAGGTGCGGTTCACGACGGTCGAACTGTCCGAACTGGACGCCAAGATCAGCCAGGCCGGGCACCGCGCCCTGGCCATCGAGGGCGAGGCCTTCGAGGTCTGGCGGCGCACGGTGCAGGCGCTGTCCCTGCCGCTGCAGGCGGTGGCCGAGGCGCTGGCGGAGCTGGACGCCCATGCCGCCTTGGCGGAATGGGCCGAGGAGGTGGGCGCGGTGCGACCCTCGGTGGACGACACCCTGTGCTTCGACATCACGGCGGGGCGTCACCCGGTGGTCGAGGCGGCGGTCAAGGCGGCGGGCGATCCCTATACGCCGAACAACTGTCGACTTGATGGGGCGGGCGCCGGCTGTGCGCGGCTGTCGATCGTCACCGGTCCGAACATGGCCGGCAAGTCGACCTTCCTGCGTCAGAACGCCCTGCTGGTGGTGCTGGCCCAGGCCGGGGCCTTCGTTCCCGCCAGGGCGATGCGGCTGGGCGTGGTCGACCGGCTGTTCAGCCGCGTCGGCGCGGGGGACGATCTGGCCCGCGGGCGGTCGACCTTCATGATGGAGATGGTCGAGACCGCCGCCATCCTGACGCAGGCGACGGACCGCTCGTTCGTGGTGCTGGACGAGATCGGACGGGGCACGGCCACCTATGACGGTCTGGCCATCGCCTGGGCCACGGCCGAGGCGCTGCACGACCGCAACCGGGCGCGGACGCTGTTCGCCACCCACTATCACGAGCTGGCGGCGCTGGAGACGCGGCTGGCCCATGTCTGCAATCTGTCCATGAAGGCCCGGGAATGGAACGGGGAGCTGGTCTTCCTGCACGAGGCCGCGCCGGGCGCCGCCGACCGCTCCTATGGCGTGCAGGTGGCGAAACTGGCCGGCGTGCCGGCGCCCGTGGTGGCCCGCGCCCGCGAGGTGCTGGACCGACTGGAAAGCGACAAGGCCGCCGGCGCCAACCTGACCGACCTGCCGCTGTTCGCCGTCCATGAGCCGTCGGCGCCGGAGCCGGTGCGCTCGTCGGCGGTGGATGATGCGCTGAAGGGGATCGAGCCGGACGAACTGACCCCGCGCGAGGCGCTGGAGGCCCTGTACCGCCTCAAGGGACTGGCCGCCGGATCGACAGGCCGTTGACCGAAGTGCTGGACGCGCGGCTGGCCGACGCCGCCGCGGCGTCGGATGTGCGCAAGGCCGTGGCCGCGATCCTGCGCGAGCGCTGGGACGCGGGCCGGTCCCGGGCGACGCGCCGGCTGGAGGCGGGGGGCGACGGCGTCGAGGTGGCGCGGCTCTACTCCGACGCCGCCGACGACATGCTGACCGCCCTGTGGCGGTTCACGACGGACGTCCTTTATCCCGCTCCCAATCCGACCGAGGCCGAGCGTCTGAGCCTGATCGCTGTCGGTGGATACGGGCGCGGGGTGATGGCGCCGTTTTCCGACCTCGACCTGCTGTTCCTGCGCCCCTGGAAGTCGATCCCGCGCAGCGAACAGGTGATCGAGTTCATGCTCTATGTCCTGTGGGACCTGGGCGTGAAGGTGGGGCAGGCGGCGCGGTCGGTGGACGAGTCGCTGGCGCTGGCCAAGACCGATATGGTGGTGCGGACCACCCTGCTGGAGGCCCGCCCGCTGGCGGGGGACGCGGCGCTGGCCGACGACTTCATCGCCCGGTTCCAGGCCTTTGTGCTGAAGGCCGATCCGCGTCCCTTCATCGCCGCCAAGCTGGAGGAACGGAATGTCCGCCACCAGAAGACGGGGGCCGTCCGCTACCGGGTCGAGCCCAACGTCAAGGACGGCAAGGGCGGCCTGCGCGACCTGAACACCCTGTTCTGGATCGCCCGCTCGCTGGCGCCCGACAGTCCGCTGGGCGCGCGGGTCATGGACGGGCTGCTGACGCCGCGCGAGCGTCGGACGTTCGCGGAATCCTTCGACTTCCTGTGGCGCACGCGGGCGCATCTGCATCTGGTCGCGGGGCGGGCCGAGGAGAAGCTGACCTTCGACCTGCAGCCCGAGGTGGCCCGGCGGATGGGTTGGCAGGGGCGGGGCGACGAGCCCGCCGTCGAGCGCTTCATGCGCCGCTACTTCCTGGTCGCGCGGGACGTCGGCGCCCTGACCCGGGCCATGTCGGCCAAGCTGGAGGCGCGTCACCAGAAGCGAACCCTCAGCCTGTCGCGCCTGATCCCGGGTCGGAAGCGCAATCTGGGCGTCGAGGGTTTCGTCGAGGTGGCGGGCCGTCTGTCGGTGACCGGCCCGGAGGTTTTCGCCGCGGATCCGACCCGGCTGCTGACCCTGTTCCGCACGGCGGACGAGCATGATCTGGACCTGCACCCGGACGCCTTCTCGGCGGTGACGCGGGCGCTGTCGCTGGTCACGCCGTCGCTGCGGCGGGACGCGGAGGCGACGCGGGCCTTCCTCGATATCCTGACCGGTCAAAGGCCGTATCGGGTGCTGACCCTGATGAACGAGACGGGCTTGCTGGGCCGGTTCCTGCCCGAGTGGGGGCGGATCGTCGGCCAGACCCAGTTCAACATGTACCATGCCTTCACGGTGGACGAGCACACCCTGCAGGCCATCGGCATCATCAACGACATCTGGCGCGGCAAGCTGACGGCCGACCATCCGACGGCGACCGAGATCGTCCACCGGATCGACGATTTCGAGGCCCTGATGCTGGCCATGCTGCTGCACGACGTCGGCAAGGGCGGCGATCGGGGACAGCTGGAAGACGGCGCGATCGCCGCGCGGCGGGCCTGCGACCGGCTGGGCATCGACCCGCGCCGCACCGAGTTCGTGGTCTGGCTGGTCCGCAACCATCTGGCCCTGAGCGACTATGCGCAGAAGCGGGATGTGTCCGATCCGGCGACGGTGCGGGCCTTCGCCGGACTGGTCGGCGATCCCGAGCGGCTGCGGACCCTGCTGGTGCTGACGGTCGCCGATGTGCGCGCGGTCGGGCCGGGGGTCTGGAACGGCTGGAAGGGCCAGCTGATGCGCGATCTGTACCAGCGCACCGAGGCCGTGTTCCGGGGCGAGGACGTGACCCGCGCCGACCCGTTGGCGGACTTCCCCGACCTGGTGGCCCGGGCCGGCGCGTCCGGGGCGGCGGCCAGTCTGGTGGGACGCGAAAGGGACGAGGGCAGCGAACCGGCCGCCGCCGCCGCGCGCGTGGCCGTCGCCGCCAAGGACCGGCCCGGCCTGTTCGCCGATCTGGCGGCGGCGCTGGCGGCGGGCGGGGCGGACGTGGTCGGGGCGCGCGTCGCCACCGCCGAGGACGGCACTGCGCTGGATGTGTTCGAACTTCAGGACGGCTCGGGCGCGCCCTATGGACAGGCCGAGCCGCGCCGCCTGACCCGGCTGGTCGCGGCGCTGGAGGCGGCGGCGCGGGGCGGCGGCAGCGCCCGTCCGCCCGAGCTCCAGCCCAATCCGCGCCGCGCCGCCTTCGACGTCCGCCCGGTCGCCCTGATTGATCTGGACGAAAGCCCGGACGCGGCGGTGATCGAGCTGTCGGGCGCCGACCGTCCCGGCCTGCTGGCCGAGCTGGCGCGGGTGCTGGCGGACCACGGCCTGTCGATCCGGTCGGCCCATATCGCGGGCTTCGGCGAACGGGCGGTGGACAGCTTCTATGTGACCGATGCGGCGACGGGCGGGCGTCCGAAGGCGGGACCGACGCTGGAGCGGCTGCGCGAAGAGCTGGAGGCGGTGCTGGATCGTCGCGACGCCAACGGTCGCCCGGTCTCCGCCCCGGTGCGCGCCAGCCTGCGGGACGTCTCCGAATTTGGCCGAAAGCGGCCCGTATCGTCACGCCCTGAACCACGCTAATCGTCGGATACTCCGACCTCCGAGATCCCGATGAGCCTCGCCCGCAATACCCTGGTCCAAGCGACCCTGACGCTGGGCAGCCGCCTGCTCGGCTTCGCGCGGGACCTGGTCCTGTCGGCACGGTTCGGGCAAGGGCCGATGATGGACGCCTTCACCACGGCGTTGATGCTGCCCAACATGTTCCGCCGCCTGTTCGCCGAGGGCGCCTTCGCCCAGGCCTTCGTGCCGATCTACGGCGGGGTGCGGGAGCGGGACGGGGAAGAGGCCGCCGCCGTCACGGCCTCGGAGGCGCTGAGCTTCATGTTCGCGGTGGTCGCGGGCTTCTGCATCCTGCTGCAGGTGCTGATGCCGTGGATCATGCCGGTGCTGCTGTCGGCGTGGAAGGACGATGCGGGCGTGATGCGCGCCGCCGTCACCGCGGCCCAGCTGACCATGCCCTATCTGGCCTGCATGACCATCGCCTCCCTGCTGTCGGGCGTGCTGAACACGAGCGGAAAGTTCGCCCTGTCGGCCGGCGTGCCGGTGTTCCTGAACCTGTGCACCCTCGTGCCCCTGCTGGCGCCCAGCCTGATCCCGATGAGCCAGCCGGAGACCCTGCTGGCGGTCAGCGCCGCCGTCACGGTGTCGGGCATCCTTCAGGCCGCTCTGTTGTGGTGGGGCGTGCGTCGGCTGGGGGTGGCGCTGAAGCTGTCGTGGCCGCGTCTGACGGCGGGGGTGAAGAAGACCCTGGCCCTGGCCATTCCCGGCGTTCTGGCGGGCGGCGCCCTGCAGATCAACTCGGTGGTCAGCCAGTTCCTGACCGGTTCGAACGAGGGCGCGCGGTCGGTGCTGTACAACGCCGACCGCCTGTACCAGCTGCCGCTGGGCCTCGTGGGCGTGGCGATCGGGCTGGCGCTGGTGCCGCGCCTGACCCGGGCCTTCGTCGCGGGCGACCATGAGGGCGGGCGCAAGACGCTGGACGACGGCATCACCCTGTCGATGGCCTTCACCCTGCCGGCAGCGGTGGCCCTGTTCGTGATTCCCTTCTTCATCATCGACGCCACGGTGACGCGCGGCGCCTTCACCAGCGCCGACGCCGCCCGCACCGCCGATGTGCTGCGTCAGTTCGCTTGGGGCGTGCCGGCCTTTGTGCTGGCCAAGGTGCTGACCCCGCCCTTCTTCGCCCGTCAGGACACCCGACGGCCGATGATCTTCGCCGTCGCCTCGGTGGGGATCACCGTGGTGGTCGGGGCCAGCCTGTTCTTCCTGCTGCAGTCCATGGGCGCCGACGGCGTGCTGGGTCTGGCCATCGCGACCAGCCTGTCGGCCTGGATCAATGTCGCCCTGCTGGGCGGGACCCTGATCCGCGAGCATGCCTGGCGGGCCACGACGCCCTTCCTGTCGCGCCTGTCGCGGGTGCTGCTGGCCAGCGCCGTGATGGCCGCGGGCCTGCTGGCGGCGGGGATCGGCTATGAGGTCCTGAGCCGGATCTTCCTCGCCAAGGAGGTCGCCGTGCTGGTGGTCTGCGGCGCGGGCGCGGCGCTTTACGGGGCCTGCCTGATCGCCTTCCGCGCGGTCAGCGTGACCGAACTGAAGGCCGTGCTGCGGCGCGAGCCGGGCGGCTCCGTCTCCTCCGGTCTGGACTGACCGTCAGCGAGACGATAAGCGCGAAGGCATGATGATTTCGGGACAGACCCAAGCCGCCGGCCGATGGCGCGGCTGACCAGCTCCAGCACCTTGCCGTGCGCGCTGTCGCGCGCCTGATCCAGCCTTCCTCCCGAGTATCCGACCATGACCGAGTCCACCCCGGCCCCCGCCGCCCCGGCCGTCCCTCCGGCCTATGACGGCCCGCGCCGTGTCCTGTCCGGCATCCAGGCCTCCGGCGCCCTGCATCTGGGCAACTATCTGGGCGCCCTGAAGCGGTTCACCCAGCTGCAGGACACGGGCGCGCCCTGCTTCCTGTTCGTGGCCGACCTGCACGCCATCACGGTGTGGCAGGACCCGGCCCTGCTGACCGCCCAGACGCGCGAGATCGCCGCCGCCTATCTGGCCTCGGGGCTGGACCCGTCGAAATCGGTGATCTTCCCGCAGTCGGCGGTGCGGGCGCATACCGAACTGGCCTGGATCTTCAACTGCGTCGCCCGCCTCGGCTGGCTGGACCGGATGACCCAGTTCAAGGAGAAGTCGGGCAAGCACAAGGAGCGGTCGAGCGTTGGCCTGTACACCTATCCGGTGCTGCAGGCGGCGGACATCCTGCTGTACAAGGCGACCGAGGTGCCGACCGGCGAGGACCAGAAACAGCATCTGGAACTGACCCGCGACATCGCCGCCAAGTTCAACAACGACTTCAACGCCCCGGGCTTCTTCCCCCTGCCGGAGCCCCTGACCCAGGGGCCGGCGCCGCGGGTGATGAGCCTGCGCGACGGGGCGGCCAAGATGAGCAAGTCCGATCCGTCGGACGCCTCGCGCATCAACCTGACCGACGACGCCGACACCATCGTCGCCAAGATTCGCCGCGCCAAAACCGACCCGGACGCCCTGCCGGAAGCGGTCGAGGATCTGGACAGCCGCCCCGAGGCCAAGAACCTTGTGACCATCTACGCCGCCCTCGCCGACGAGACCAAGGAGCAGGTGCTGCGCGAATGGGGCGGCAAGGGCTTCGGCGCCTTCAAGCCGGCCCTGGCCGAGCTGGCCGTGGCCTCCATGGCCCCGGTCACGGGCGAGATGCGCCGCCTGATGGCCGACACCGCCGAAATCGATCGCGTCCTCAAGGACGGCGCGGAACGGGCCTCGGCGATCGCCGATCCGGTGGTGGACGAGGTCAAGAAGATCGTGGGCTTCTGGAGGGCGTGATCGCGATTTCCGGGTCTCTCACCGGGATCAGCCGCTGACGGACAGAGGTGGGCGGGGTAAAGCGGGCCATGCCCGCTGACCATCCCCTCGACCGGCCCGTCTGGAATGCGCTGAACAGCCGTCAGGCCGGATTGGCGATCCGCGAGGGCGGGGTCGTGCGGTTTGATCCCGCCTATGCGACCTTCGCCGCCGCCGGGCCGGACGCGCGTCCGCGGGACTGGGCGACGTTGGCGAAGGCGACCGGCCGCGTGGCCCTGTTCGAGGCTGACGCCGTTGTCCCGGAAGGGCTGGTCGAGGTCGACCGGATCGACTGCCTGCAGATGACGGCGACGCAGATCAGCGCCGGAGGCCGGAGCGTCGCGTTCGAGGCCCTGACCGACGCCGATGGGCCCGGGATGCTGGCGCTGGCGACCCTGACCCAGCCGGGGCCCTTCTTCGCGAAGACTCACCGGCTGGGGCCGTTCATCGGCGTCCGGCACGCGGGCCGGCTGGTGGCCATGGCCGGGGAGCGGATGAGCCTGGACGGGTTCAGCGAGATCAGCGGGGTCTGCACCCATCCCGACCATCGCGGCCACGGCCATGCGGGCGCGCTGATACGGGCCGTGGGGCAGCGGATCCTGGAGCGGGGCGACACGGTCTTCCTGCACGCCCGGATCGGACATGCGGCGACCATCGCCTTCTACGAGACCCTGGGCTTCAAACCCCGGGTCACGCCCAGCTATGTGGTGATGGAGGCCGCGACGGGCGTTAGCTGACGCGGTCCAGCCGGGCGATGAAGAAGCCGTCCAGCCCACCCTTTTCCGCCCACATGGACGGCAGGATGCGCAGCCAGCCTTCGGGCGTCAGGGCCTCGTCCGGGGCGCCGACCTCGGCGGGGACGGCGGGCGTGGTCCGGAAGGCCGGGTTGCGGCGCAGGAAGGCGATGATCTGGGTCTCGCCCTCCTCGCGCTCCATCGAGCAGACGCAATAGACCAGACGGCCGCCCGGCTTGACCCGCTCGGCGGCGGAGTCGAGCAGGCGGTGCTGCACGTCGGCCAGTTTGGCGACCTCGGCGGGCTTGGTGGCGCGCAGGACTTCCGGATTGCGGCGGAAGGTGCCGGTGGCGGTGCAGGGGGCGTCCAGCAGGACGGCGTCGAAGGTGCGATCGTCCTCCCAATCCTCGGCCGGGGTGGCGACGATCTCGGCCGTCAGGCCGGTGCGCTCCAGATTGGCGCGCAGGCGTTTCAGACGGGCGTCGGACCGGTCCAGCGCCACCACGGACGCGCCCGAGGCGGCCAGTTGCAGCGTCTTGCCGCCGGGGGCCGCGCACAGGTCGATGACGGTCTCGCCGGCCTTGGGGGCCAGCAGGCGGGCGGGGACGGCGGCGGCGGCGTCCTGCACCCACCAGGTCCCGTCCTCGAAGCCCGGCCAGGTCGCCACGTCGCCGCGTCGGCCGGTGCGGACCGTGCCGCCCGCCAGATCTCCGGAGACAAGGGCTTCGCCCTCAACGTCGGCGGCGACGGCGGCGGGATCGACGTCGGGTTTCACGCTCAGATCGGTCGCCGGCTCCTCGCGCGCGGCCAGCGCCAGCGCGACCAGTCCGGCCTCGCCCCAGGTCGCCTTCCAGCGCGCGGACAGCCAATCCGGCAGGTTGCTCTCGGCGGTGGTCAGGCCGGGGCCGTCCCGACCGACGCCGCGCAGGACGGCGTTGACGAGATTCTTGTACGGGCGGGTCTTGGGATCCCGCTCGGCCAGTTTCACGGCCGTGGAGACGGCGGCGAAGGCCGGGGTCTCGAGCACCAGGGTCTGGGCCAGGGCGACGCGCAGGATGGTGCGCACGGCCAGCGGCGGGGCCTTCTGCAGGCGGCGGTCCAGAATCTGGTCGATTTCGCCCAGACGGCGCAGGGCGGCCATGGCGACGGCGCGGGCGAAGGCGCGGTCCGGGCCTTCCAGCGAGGAGACTTCACGGAAGGTCAGGGCGGAATCCAGACCGCCCCGGCCCTCCAGCGCCGCGTTCAGCAGGATGCCGGCGGCCAGACGGGCCTCGACGCCGATGTCGGCCGCCTCGTCACGCGGGGCCTCGACACGGGCGGGCCGCGGTCCACGCGCCTTGTCGGCCATGCGGCGGCCCCGGGCGGAAGAGTTGCGGCCTGCGCCGTCGCGTTCGCTCATACAGAAACCTGGGTGCCCAGTTCGACCACGCGGCCGGGGGGAATGTGGAAGAAGTCCGTCGGGTTGGCCGCGTTGCGCATCAGGAAGATGAACAGGCGGTCCTGCCACAGCGGCATGCCCTCCGTGGCCGAGGCGATGACGGAGCGGCGGCCGAGGAAGAAGCTGGTCGACATGATGTCGAACTTCAGCCCCTGTTTGCGGCAGACGCCCAGCGCCTTGGGAATATTGGGCTGCTCCATGAAGCCGTAGGAGATGACCAGCTTCTTGAAGTCGTCCGAGATCGGCTCGATCGAGACCCGGGTGGCGGGGTCGACGCGGGGCCGGTCGGTGGTGCGGACCGTCAGGATGACGTTCTTCTCGTGCAGCACCTTGTTGTGCTTGAGATTGTGCATCAGGGCGACGGGGGCGATGTCCGGGTCGCTGGTCAGGAAGATGGCCGTGCCCGGCGCGCGGTGCGGCGGACGGGCGCGCAGCATCTCGATCAGATCGACCAGCGGCAGGCTGTCCTTGCGGGTCTTGGTGGTCAGGATCTGGGTGCCGCGCACCCAGGTCCACATCAGCAGGATCAGGGCCCCGCCCAGCACCAGCGGCATCCAGGCGCCCTGCGGGATCTTCAGCAGGTTGGACGTCAGGAAGACGCCGTCGATGAAGCCGAACGGAACCAGGGTGCCCAGAACGGCCCACATGGGCCATTTCCACTTCTTGGTGATTACCGACCAGGCCATCAGGGTGTTGATCAGCATGACCCCGGTGACGGCCACCCCATAGGCGGCGGTCAGGTTATGCGAGCTCTGGAACACGACCAGCAGCACCAGCACGCCCACCATCAGCAGGGTGTTCACCGCCGGGACATAGATCTGGCCCGCCTGGCTTTCCGAGGTGTTCAGGATCTGGATGCGCGGCAGCAGCCCCAGCTGGACCGCCTGCTGGGTGACCGAGAAGGCGCCGGTGATGACCGCCTGGGAGGCGATCACGGTCGCGGCGGTCGCCAGCCCCAGCATCGGCCAGTAGATGGCCTGCGGCACCATGCTCCAGAACGGGTTTTCGGAGGCGCCGGGATTGTCGAGGATCAGGGCGCCCTGGCCGAGGTAGTTCAGGGTCAGGCAGGGCAGAACGAAGAACAGCCAGCCGGCGCGGATGGGCGACTTCCCGAAATGGCCCATGTCCGCGTACAGGGCCTCGGCCCCGGTCACGGCCAGGAAGACGCTGCCGAGGATGACGAAGCCCAGGAAGCCGTCCTTGACCAGCAGTTCGACGCCATAGTGGGGCGACAGGGCGCGCAGGATCGAGACGTCGTCGAAGATGTGGATCAGGCCCAGCACGCCGAGGCTCAGGAACCAGACGGCGGTGATCGGACCGAACAGTTTGGCCAGACCGGCCGTGCCGCGCGCCTGGACCAGGAACAGGGCGATCAGGATGCCCGCGGCGACCGGCACGATGAACGGGTCCAGCGATCCGCCCACGCCCGGCGCGTCCTTGACGCCCTCGATGGCCGAGAGGACCGAGATGGCGGGGGTGATGATGCCGTCGCTGTAGAACAGCGCCGCGCCGCAGACGCCGAGAATGAAGATCAGGGCCGACCGGCGGCCGATGGCGTGTTGCGCCAGCGCCATCAGGGCCAGGGTGCCGCCCTCGCCCTTGTTGTCCGCCCGCATGAGGAAGAAGACGTATTTGGCCGTCACCACCACCATCAGGGCCCAGAAGGCGAGGGAGACCACGCCGACCACGGCCAGATCACCGCCGACGCCGTCGCGGGCGTGATCGATGGCTTCCCGCAGGGCATACAGCGGGCTGGTGCCGATGTCGCCGAAGACGACGCCGATCGCGCCGATGATCAGGCCGAACTTGCCCGCCTTGCCGACGGCGTGCCCATGGCCGTGCGCCTCGGCCGCGGATGCGGTCGGGGTTCCGGTGACAGGGGGAGTCTGGGACGGGTCGTTGGCGGCCACGCCGCCATCTTCACCTTGGGGAGAGGCCCCGGCCATGAAGTTCCTCCGGGGCTCCGCTCAGCGCGGCCCCATCAAAGAGCGGCGAGCCTTTAGGCTCTTTCAACGGGCGATTCAATCGTGCTGCATCTGCGAAGGTTGCGTCTGTTTGTGAAACGCCCCTGGAACGCTTATCTTGGACCTGAAAAGAGCACCCATGTCCGACAGCCAACGCTTCCCCGTCGCCGCCCATTCCCTGGCCTATCTGGCCCACAAGGGCGCCTACTCGCCGGCCGAGGCCGCGCCGAGCGCGGTGCTGGCCGCCTCGGTGCCGACCAACCCCGTCGTGGTCCGCCGCGTCACGGCCCTGCTGGCCAAGGCGGGCCTGATCGCGACCCGTCCGGGCGCGTCCGGCGGGGCCTGGCTGCTGCGCCGTCCGGAGAACATCCGGCTGGATGAGGTGCTGAAGGCCGTCAACGGCTGCGCCCACATCGGCTCGACGCCCGCGGGCGCGCGCGGCTGCCCGGTCAGCGAACATATCCCGCGTCAGGTCGCCAAGGCCCTGACCGCCGCCGACGAGGCCGCCACCGCCGCCCTGGGCAAGATCACCATCGCCGACCTGCTGGCCGAGAATCCGCCGTCTCTGGCGGGCTTCGCGCTTCACAAGTCCTGCCCCGTCGCGGCCTGATCCGCGCGTGAACCCCGGCAACCGCCGCACCGTCCTGATCACCGGCGCCTCCGCCGGGATCGGCGCGGCCCTGGCCCGCGTCCATGCGGCGGAGGGCTGGGACCTGATCCTGACCGCCCGCAGAGAGGCGCCGTTGCAGGCGCTGGCGGAGGAGTTGGGGCGGCTGGGCTCGGCCGTGACGGTCCTCACCGCCGACCTAGCCGACCCGGACGCCCCGCGCGCCCTGTACGCGGCCGTGCTGGAACGCGGGCTGATGGTGGACGCCCTGATCAACAATGCGGGCTTCAGCCGCACGGCCGGCTTCCTGCAGACCGATCCGGCGGACCATGCGGCCATGATCCGCGTGATGCTGACCGCGCCGATCGAGCTGGCCCGGCTGTTCGCCCCCGATATGGTCGCCCGCAGCTATGGCCGGATCATCAACGTCGCCTCGCTGGCGGGCCAGATGCCCGCGACCGGCGGCGACACCCTGTACGGCCCGATCAAGAGTTTCCTGATCAAGGCCTCGCAGGGCCTGCATCTCGAGCTGAAGGGGACGGGGGTGCATGTCACCGCCCTGTGCCCCGGCTACACCCTGACGGAGTTCCACGACGCCAACGGCACCCGCGCCGAGGTCTCGGCCGCCTATCCCGCCTGGATGTGGCAGACGGCCGAACACGTCGCCCGCGTCGGCTATGACGCGGTGGAAGCCAACCGGCCCAGGGTGACGCCGGGCGTCATGAACAATGTGCTGGCGGCGCTGGCCAAACATCTGCCGGACCGCGTGGCCCTGAACATGGTCGGCGGGCACGCGAAACGGCTGAAGCGGATTTGATCGGCTGATCGGTAAAACAAAAAGGCCCGGTCCGAAGACCGAGCCCATTGTGTGTCGACTGGAGCGGGCGAGGCGATTCGAACGCCCGACCCCAACCTTGGCAATCTCAGGCGGCCCATGGCGCCAAAACAAAAAGGCCCGGTCCGAAGACCGAGCCTTTTGTGTTTCGACTGGAGCGGGCGAGGCGATTCGAACGCCCGACCCCAACCTTGGCAATCTCAGGCGGCCCATGGCGCCAAAACAAAAAGGCCCGGTCCGAAGACCGAGCCCTTTGTGTTTCGACTGGAGCGGGCGAGGCGATTCGAACGCCCGACCCCAACCTTGGCAATGTTGGGGATCAACATTTCCGGGCTTTTCAGGACGTTCCAAAAATCAGCTTTGCATATTGTTTTACATAGATTTTCTTGTTTATCCGGTTACGGAGCGTTTCGCCCGGTTTCACTTGAGTTGGTAGCGGAGTGGTAGCGGTGGCTCGGAAATGAGCGTATATTTCTATCACCATGACGAAGCAAAAACTCACCAAGCGCGTGGTTGAGAGCGCGCCCGTTCCGGAGACCGGCGAGGGTCGAATCTGGGACAGCGAGATCGCAGGCTTCTGCCTCCGGATCTATCCTGGGACCGAAACCGGACAGGGCCATGCCGCCAAGCCTGTCCGAAGGATGTTCGCCATCAAATATCGGGTCCGCGGGATCCAGCGCTGGCTGACGCTCGGCGAGCATGGGGATGGGCCGGACAAGCTCACGGCGGATCGGGCTCGCAAGGAGGCGGCGTCGGTGGTGGTCGATGCGCGGCGCGGCATCGATCCCGGCGAAGCCCGCAGGCGCATCGAGGGCCTCACCGTCAAAGGCCTGGTCGAGCTTTATCTGGAGAAGGGGCCGGACGACAAACCGACCAAACGGGATTCGTCATGGGCCATGGACCGGACGAACCTCGAGCGCCACGTCGTGCCCCTGCTTGGGAAGATGGCGCTTGATACGGTCACCCGCGACCACATCACCGGGATGATCCGATCGATCACGGCCGGGAAGACCGCCAAGGATGTGAAGACCAAACTCCGTGGTCGGTCCATCGTCAAGGGCGGGGCAGGCATCGCTGACCGCACCTATTCCACCCTGCGCGCGACCTTCAACTGGGCGATCGACAAGGGGCATTTCGCCGGCCCGAACCCCTGCGCCAAGGTCGAACGAAAGCTCCGACCGGCGGTCGAACGCTTCCTGTCCGAGTCCCAGGCTCAGGATTTGATCGCCGCACTCGACGCCCTGGAGGCGGATGCGACGATCTCCGAACGGCAGGGCGCGGTCTATCGGCTTCTGCTTCTGACAGGCGCGCGCCGCAACGAGATCGCGGGCCTGCGGTGGACGGAGGTCGACTTTGACCGGCGCCGGCTCGTGCTACCGCCGAGCCGCACCAAGGCGGGCGGTCGCACGGGGGATCGTCGGATCTCGCTCAACGACATGGCCTTCGGAATCCTGCAGCGTCTCTACAAGACCCGCGGTCGAAGCCAGTTTGTCTTTCCGGCCACCAAGGGCGACAACGGATATGCGACCTCCGAGTCCAAGATCTGGCGCGACAAGGTGCTCCCGAAAGCCAAGCTGGAAGGCGTCCGCATCCACGACCTGCGCCACAGTTTCGCAAGCTTCGCCCTGGCGGACGGGGCCAGTCTCCCGATGATCGGCAAAGCGCTGGGACACGCCAACAGTCGCGCCACGGAACGGTATGCCCATCTGAGCGACGATCCGGTTCGGGCGCTTGCAGAGCGGATTGGTGAGCGATTCAGTCCCAAGACCTGAAGGAAACATTGGACGACTGGCTTCGCCAACCCGACAAGTGGCGAAGTGGAAAGCATCCGGTCGTGCCCCTCAACCGGCGCAGCAAGAGAGTTTGCTGACGTCCTTGTTGAACGTCAGCGCGGCCAGCTTCAGGCCCTCGACTGTCGTGAGGTAGGGGAAGATCGTGTCGCCCAACTGCTCCACTGTCATTCCGCACTTGATGGCCACCGCCGCCGTCTGGATGCTGTCCGCCCCTTCAGGCGCCAGAATGTGCGCGCCGAGGAGTCGCCGCGTGCCGCGATCAGCCACCAGCTTGATGAGCCCACGCGTGTCCCTGGCCGCGAGCGCGCGAGGAACGTGATGAAGGGTGATCATCGAGGTCTGCACATCGTGACCGGCCGCGCGGGCTGCGGCTTCCGTCAGTCCCACCGTCGCCACCTGCGGATCCGTGAAGACGACCGCCGGCATGGCGCGATTGTCGTAGACTTGGGTGTCGCCGTTCAGGGCGTTCCGGGCAGCCAGTCGCGCGCCGTAGGCGGCCATATAGACGAACTGATCCGTGCCGGTGACATCGCCTGCGGCATAGACGCCCGCGCGCGTCGTGCGCATCCGGTCGTCGATGAAGATGCCTCCCGTTGGCGAGATCTGGATCCCCATCTCGGGAAGCCCCAGCCCATCGGAGTTGGGAACCCGGCCCGTTGTGATCAGAACATGCTCAGCGGTGGTCACCCCGGGGCCACCGGACTGCGTGAAGCTGAGCGCCACGCCCTCGCCGGACGGGTCGATGGACCCGTAGACTGCCCCCGCCACGACTGTGACGCCCTCGTCCATGAGATAGCGTTGCAGCGCCTGGCTGATTTCGGGTTCCCCCTCAGGCAGTAGCCGGGAGCGGCAGGCGATGGTGACGTGGACGCCCGCCCGGCTGAACATCTGGGCCAGTTCCACCCCGATATAGCCGCCGCCGATCACCAGCATCGATCGGGGCAGGGCCTCCAGTTCGAGCGCGGTCGTGCTGGTCAGATAAGGCACGGATTCGATGCCGGGGATCGCTGGAACCCCCGGACGTGAACCGGTCGCGATGATCACCTTGTCCGCAGTCAGCCGGACGCCGCCGACCTCCACGCCGCCCTCGACGAGTCTCGCCGCGCCTTCGTGGTAGGTGATGGCGTCATAACCCTGCAGCACGTCCTCGTACTTTGCCTGGCGAAGGTCGTCGACCAGTCTGTCCTTCTGGCGAACCGTCCCCGACCAGTCAGCGATGGCAGCCGACGCCCGGACGCCGTCGAAGCGGCTCGCGGCCCGGGCCTGGTGCAGGGGTTCGACGGCGCGGATCAGAGCCTTGGACGGCACGCAACCGACGTTGACGCAAGTGCCGCCTATCGTTCCGTCTCCGACGAGCGCGACCCGAGCGCCCTGTTCCGCCGCCGTGATGGCGGCCGAGAACCCGGCCGACCCCGCCCCGACCACGACGAGATCGTAAGTCTTGGCGATATCCCGTGAGGGCGTGCAACAATCACTCATACGGTCCGGATCCTTCTAAATAGACTCTGCCGCGAACAAGGCGACGTCAAACCCGACGTTGCCCGGCTTGCGTCGGATAGCGGCGAGAGCTGGATGTCATCACGAGCGTCTGCTGACGCGGAGACTGGCCGCGCGAAAGTTGGTCGAATATCGGCCTCGAGGCGTCACAACCGGACGCCGGCAGCCTCTATCGGCGCGCCTGAACACGGGCAGGATAGCCGGCCCTGGTCGACGCGAGCGCCAAGGCGGCCGGCGTCACCCGAGCGTCATCGTAGGTCACCACCGCCACGGCCTGTCCAGTCCCGCCCGAGGTCACGGTGACGGTCACCGCTTCAACGCCGGGCAGGCGCGAGATGGTGCGACGGACGATGGGCGCGCACGTCACGCAGGACACATTGCTGACGTCGAGCCTCACCGTGCGTTCGGCGGCTTGGGCGGCATCGGCGGTCATGAGAGCCGCCGCGAAAACGAGGGCGGTGCGGATTGAAAGGCTCATGATCGAAGTCTCCGGGAAATAATCAGGCGCCGATCAGCAGCGGCGCGACATAGGGGAATGCAAGAGCGAGGGCGACAAGCAGGGTCGCCGTCCAGAGCGCGATCTTGACGAGGCGGGTCGAGGCTGGCCGGGTGCAGTTCACGTCTTCGTCGCAGGAGGCCTGCGGCTGACGGTAGACCCGGTAGAAGCCGAGGCTCACCAAGACCACGGCGGCGGCCACGAAATAAAGATGGTAGGGGGCCAGCGCCGTGACATTGCCGATCCACGCCCCGCTGATCCCGAGCGCGAACAAGGCCAAGGGCAATACGCAGCAGGAGGTCGCGCCGATCGCGGCGGCAAGTCCTCCGACAGCAAGCCACCCGCGAGCGTTGGGTTTGTCGGTAAGCGCCGGATGTCCGCCGAGTTCTTGCTTGCCGTCTGCCATTGACACTCCTCACGCCTTCACGGGTCGATACACACAAGGTAGGGTCTGTAGTCACTACAGATACAAGGGGTAAAACGCTTCATGGACAAATCGGCCCTGCGGGATACGGCCCCACAGCTTCCTATCGGCGAGTTGTCCCGGCGGACCGGGGTCAACATCGAAACCGTGCGCTATTACGAGAAGATCGGCCTGATGCCCGCGCCTGCTCGCAGCGAGGGTGGGCATCGCCTCTATGGCCGCGGCCATCTGCTCCGGCTGAATTTCGTGCGCCGGGCGCGGGAGCTTGGGTTCACGCTGAATGAAATAAGGGATTTGCTTGAACTGGCCGAGCAGCGCGATCTTCCGTGCGCGGAGGCACGCGTGGTCGCCGCCGCCCATCTGGGCGATGTCCGTTCAAAGCTGGCTGCCCTGAGGAAGATGGAAAAGGTGCTGGTCGATATGGTCGCTCGCTGCGCCGACGGGGCCACGCCGGATTGCCCGATCCTGGAGGCCCTGTTTGATTCCGAGGCCGCAACCCGGCCGGCGCCGTAACTAGGCCCCTGCCCGCCCGCAGCTTTCAGGTTCGGACCTTTGTATCCCGCCTCATCCAGGGTTCTGGCGGCTGATCTCTGGCGCTGTTCCATGACGGCGAGCCTCGCCTCGCCACGTCACGCAATCGACTCGGCGGATTTTGCAAAGACGAGAACGCTCTTGTATCTGTAGGGACTACAGACCCTACTCGGTTGTCCGAGAGGATCGACACCAGCGCGCTCAACACTTGCTGGGCTCAGATCGCCATATTCCAGCTCACCGAGGAAAAGCATGCCGGACCAAGAACCCATCACCCGCGCGGCTGACAAAGCGGGCGTAGTCGGCGCGATTGTTGCGGCTATGGGCTGCGCGGCGTGCTTTCCGGCACTCGGCAGCTTGGCCGCGGCTTTGGGTCTAGGGTTCTTGAGTCAGTATGAAGGGGTCTTCATCCGCTACCTGCTCCCTCTGTTCGCGGTCATCGCGTTGACGGCCAACGTAGCCGGCGGGATGCGTCATCGGCGATGGTCAAGAATGATCCTCGGCATGGTCGGACCTCTGCTGGTATTGGCGGCCGCCTTGCTGATGGCGAGCTTTGGCTGGCCGACGGCCTGGCTCCTTTACCCAGGTCTCGCATTGATGATCGCCGTGTCGATCGGGGATCTGGTGTCCCCGCCGAAAAGGAGTTTCGGCGGCGTGGCTTGACTTCCCTCTCCCCCGGTAAGACGAGCAGATGGCCTCTGGTCGCAGGATCACACCGCTGCCACCTCATCGTTTGCCACAACAAGATCGGTGGCCGAGGAGATTCAGCGCGCTGAGCCATCCCCGTGAATCTGCAGGATTTACAGACCCTATCTCCGTTCCGACGCGATGCGGCCGACATGGTTACGCGAGCTTAGACCCGGAGAATGGTGTGAGTGATCAAACCCTAGCAGTTTCCGTGGCGTTCTTTTTCCAAGGCTCCTGCCGAACCGAAGGCCACGTCGCTTGGCACGTGTTGGCTATTTGTCGGCCGACTGCGCTGGCATCTGAGCGACGATCCGGTTCGAGCGCCTGCAGAGCGGATTGGTGAGCGTTTCAGTCCCAAGACCTAAGCTCGGGGCGACGCGCCGGTATCAATCCCGCACCAGAGTTTGACTTTGAGCGCACTAAGACACTGATGGTGTTCCAATATGCCGAATGGCAAACCAATATGTTTGACAATCTTCATATTAGGACACTATAAGTGTTCAAATGCTAGGAAAGCTAAACAAGCTCGAACGTATCCTCCCGGAAGGCCTTCTGGTCGATTCCGGCTGGATGAACGAGAACGGCTATCCCAATTCTCTCCGTGCCAAATACGTCGCTTCGGGGCGACTGGAACGGACTGCGCGCCGGGTCTACCGCCGTCCGCGCGGAACCCTCGACTGGCCGACAGCCGTTCTCTCGCTCCAGGCCCTCCTCGACTATTCCATTGTGATCGGAGGCCGCACCGCGCTCGAGTTGCAGGGCTATGCCCACTACCTTCCTGCCGCCCGCAAGGAAGTTCATCTCTATGGCGACGAGACCCCGCCGACCTGGCTCGCCGACCTGCCGCTGGACGTAGAGTTCAAATATCACCCGTCCCAAAGGCTCTTCCGGAACGCCCGATACTTCGAGGTCGCCCGGCTCCGCGAGGACTCCAGCGAAACCGGCCTCCTGGCGGACTGGGCCCGCGCCGCAGTGGTGGACACCCCCCTGGGCCACTGGCAATGGCCCTTGCGCCAATCGACGCCCGAGCGCGCCATCCTCGAACTTCTGGACGAATTGCCGGATCATGAGAGCTTCGACCAGGCGGACCAGTTGATGGGTGCCTTGGCCACCCTCAGCCCGCGACGGCTCCAGCGTCTGCTCGAGGATTGCATGAGCGTGAAGGTCAAACGCCTGTTCTTCTATTTCGCCGACCGGCACGGTCACGCCTGGCTCAAAGCCCTCGACCGCAGCACGATCGATCTGGGCAGCGGCAACCGTGTGCTCGTCAGGAGCGGCCGCCTCGACCCGACCTACAGGATCACCGTGCCGAGGTCGCTCGATGCCGGTCAGTGACGTCTACGCCCGCCAAGTCCGCCTTCTCGTCCGCACCCTTCCGCTAGTGTTCCAGGAACCCTGCTTCGCCCTGAAGGGCGGCACCGCGATCAATCTGTTCGTTCGCGATCTGCCGCGTCTGTCGGTGGACATCGACCTGACCTATCTCCCCGTCGAGGATCGTAATGCGTCTCTCGCCGCGATCGATGCGGCCCTGAGGCGGATCGCCGACGAGGTCGAACAAGCCCTGCCGGGATCTGTCGTCGTCCGCGGCAAGGGCGGAGCCCAGCCTGTGATCGACAAGCTGCTTGTTCGGGCCGACGGGGCGGTGATCAAGGTGGAGGTGACGCCGGTCCTGCGCGGCGTGGTGTTCGAGCCCGAAGTCCGTCCGGTTTCAGCAGCGGTGGAAGAGCGCTTCGGCTATGCGGAGGCACGGATGGTCTCCCATGCCGATCTCTATGCCGGCAAGATCATGGCCGCGCTGGACCGCCAACATCCTCGCGATCTGTTCGACGTCCGCGATCTGCTGGCCAATGAGGGGATCACGCCGGCACTGCGACAGGCCTTCGTGATCTATCTGGCCAGCCACCACCGGCCCATGGCCGAGGTGCTCCGCGCCAATCCCAAGAATCTGGCCCAGGAGTTCGAACGCGGCTTCGATGGGATGACCGAAGACCCGGTGGACCTCCAGGACCTCATCGCTGCGCGCACAGCCCTGATCACCGCCATCGTCGATGACATGCCCGAGGCCCACCGCGCCTTCCTGATCGGGTTCAAGGCCGGCGCGCCTGACTGGGACCTCATCGGCCTGCCCGACGCCGCCGACCTCCCCGCCGTGCGCTGGAAGCAGTTGAACCTCGACCGCCTGGAGCCCGACCGACGCGCGGGCATGGTCGAACGGCTTCGACAGACTTGGCCGCAATCAGTCTGACAATACCACCAGACCGCAACATGCTCACTGACTCCGAGGTTCGGACGCTATGAGCAACTGACGCAAACGGTCGTTTCGGTGTCTGCCCGAGCGGTCTAGATGGAAATTTCCGGAACGCCAGCCTGCCCTAGGAGCGCGTAGAGTTCGGCTACCTTTGATCGTTGGCCACGTTGCTGGCAGAACGCAAAGATGGCCCGCTGCTTCGCTCGGGAGAGGGCGACGAAAAACGCGGCGAGGCCCTCTTTGTCGCCGGGTTTGTGCGCCCACCAAGCTTGGTCGTCGAGACCCATGAAGACGATCGTGTCGTACTCAAGCCCCTTGCTCTTATGCACGGTCATCAGAGGTATCTGATCGAGACCTTCGAAGGCATCCAAGCACTCGGACCAGGTCGATACCCCGGTCGCCGATGCCATCAGGTGCTGCAGGACCCCTTCAACGACGATCTCGAGAAGACTGCCTGCTCCATATTCAACATAGGTTCTTTGAACGGCCGCGGGATCGAGGAAGGTCAACACGGCCTCTGCGATGTTAACCGCCGCCTCCGCCGAGGGCGCGGTTTCAGTCATGTCTTTCCTAAGCCCGGCCAGAAAACGGGACAGAGCGGCTTCAGCCCGGGCGTCCGCAGCATCGTCGCCGGGCGGGATCGCTCTCAGCGCCGAGACAGCGGCGGATAGATACTGCCAGGCCGCAGGCGAACGCTGGACAGATCCGAGCCTCAGCGCAGCGACGACGAGCCGGCAGAGGCTGTCTGACAGCAGGTCCTGAAGCGGGACTTTGCCGACCAGCGCGCTTTCGTTGCGAATGCGCAAGCCGCTCGCGGCCATCGGCGCGCGGAGTTCGGTGTCCACCGCCTCCGCCTTCTGCTTGACGAGGATCGCATAGTCGCGTGGGCGACGTCCCCTCCGCGTCATGTCGCTGGCCAACCACGTCGCGAGATGGCGCGTTTCTTGAGCGCATGTCGGGCTGTTCCAAATCTGGGCCACGTCGCCGTCGATAAGTTTGCCTGTCTTGGCAACGACCTGTGGCGACGATGGGTCGAGGGCGCGTGCGACGACATGCTGGATGGCGACGAGATCCGGTGAAGAACGAAAGTTGAAGAGCAGCGGCACCCGCAGAGCGTGGAAGTCTGCTTCCAATCGGGCGAAGGCGTCTGGTCTCGCGCCGGCCCAGCCCATGATCCTTTGTTTGTCGTCTCCGACGCCGGTGATAACGGCGCTGCTGCCCCTGAAGACCGAATAGAGGAAATCATACTGAGCGAAGGTGGTGTCCTGAAACTCGTCGACGAAGATGAAGGGATAGGTGGCGCGGAGTGCGTTCGCGATCTGAGGATTTGATCTCAGAAGCAGCTCGGCCATGCGGTTCAACGTGACGAAGGTCAGGTTGGATGGATCTCCCGCACCCCGTTGCTCTGACCACCACCTTGTCGTCGCAAACTCAGCCCCGGATCGCGGTTCCGGGTGAGGAACGAGCATGCGTCTGGCCCCCACCGTTCGACCCTCGAAACTCGAAGGACCGATTTCCTCGATCTCGGCCTTCCATGGCTCTGGCGCCGCTAGCCGTGCTCGAGTGAGCCAATAGTTGGTCGACTTGTAATCCCAGAAGGCAATCTCATAGGGCTTCGTCGGGCGCCATTCTGCGGGAATTGCGGTGTGAAATCTGTCGACCAGGTTCTTGGTGAAGGCGTCGAACGTGATCGACGTGAACCGATCCGAAAACTCCGCAGGGCATCGCTGTTTGACGCGGTCCGCCAGATTGCCGGCGGCATCGCCCTTGAAGGAAATGGCCAGGATCTGGAAAGGCGGGCGGCACAGGCCTGTTTCCAGCAGATAGGTCGCCTTCTGAGCGAGGAACTCTGTCTTGCCCGCGCCAGGGCCTGCAACCACCGAGGTCGATCCCGGGTGGCGGAGCGCGGTCCACGCGGCGGGTTCGAGGGCATCGATTCCGCGCGGCCTCCAGTCGTCTGGCGCGGTGAACCGTAACGTCATGATGTTAGCGATACGGTCAGAGTCCCGGGCGCAGCCGGCGGTGGGGGATCGAGCTGGACCGCGACGGCGCCGAGCAAGGCCTTCAGTTCCTCGGGAGCCGCCGAAGCGAGGGCCGGACTGTCGAGACCGCTCAGAACCCGCACATGCGTGCTTGGCTTGCCTCGCCCCAGAAAGAGGTACCGATACCAACGCAGCAGGCTGTCCTGGCTGGAGTCGTAGAGGGCGTGATTGCCGCCGTCGCCTAACACCGAGTCCCGCGGCTCCCCGGCGGCGGACGGTCCGGAGCGCCCAGGCTCTGGCGACGAATAGGCGGCTTGCAACGCCATCAGCATCGAGTAGTCCAAATCCAGCGGCTCACAGAAGAAGACGTTGAACCTTCGAAGAGATCGCGCCCACGTCTGAATGTTTGTCCAGTTCGCGGCGGCGAAGGTATCGAAGGCCGCCAGGTCGGCCGAGGGGCCCGCCGGACTCGGGCTTTCGAAAAGTTGGTCAGGCCGAACGCCGTTTTCCATCAGCTGCGCGCAGACGGTCTTGATGCGCCCCCAGCCCCCGCCCGCACGACCGTAATCCAGATCCAGAAGGGTCGCGTGCGGAATGTCCAGATCGACAAGCAGCCGCCACAGGTGGTTGACGTGGCGGCCCCCAAGGGGAACCACCGCCACGAAAGACCGATCGATGTCCAGGCCAAGGGCCTCGGCGAGGCGCGGGAGCACCACCTCTTCGGAGGCGCCTTCGCCGAGGATCACGAAACGGGCAAAATAGAGCTCGGGGTAGGTGCGCACAGCCTCGCGAACGAACTTCGAAGCCTCGTCCGCGATCGGAGGCAATCGGATCCCTCTCACGCGGCAGGCGCGGGTTTTCGGGTCGAGACGGAAATGACGGACTTGCTCGGGCTTCACCCGCGCCAGAATGCTGGGCGAATGGCTCGAGAGCATGGCTTGAGCCCGTGACCCTGCGGTCAGTTCCTGGATCTGTCGGACGATACGGGAGAGGTAAAACGGCGCGAGATTGTTTTCTGGCTCTTCGACGGCGATCAGGGTCAAGGCGGGAACGCTGATGCCGCCGGACTGAAATCCATCAGGGCGGGGATCCGTCGCCAGGTTCGATTCTACGTCGAGCGTCGCCGCAGTCATGGCGAGGTGGAACAGGGATCGCTGGCCGTCACTCAACTCATCGAGACCACGTTCGCGCCCTGCCTCGTCGGGGCGGAACAAGACCTCAGCCTTGCGGATGGACTGTTCGAACCGGAGATCGATAGGCCGAAACACTGGCGTGGAGTCCGTGCCTGCGGTGTGGACCTGCTGCCATCGCCTGGTGACTGCTGCGACCACGGCGTCTACCGCCGGCTCGCCGGAGAACGCGTTGTTCAGGGCGGAGCCCGCCGAAGCGAACGTCGTCCGCGTGCCTTCCGACCAGTTGATCGCCCGCCACAAGCGTCCACGCAAAAAGGCCGTCACCTGCGAGATGCCGTCGCGCGAGGCCGGTACATAGATGAGCTGGATTCTGGCTCTATCTTTGGGTTTCAGGTCCGAACACTCAGCGTCCGTAAAGGCGCCCATCGTCCGAACGGCGCGATAGGTGTGTTCGATCGCCCCATCGATGGAGCCGTCATCCGTCCAAATCCCCTCCATCCTCAAGCGACCTTTCATTCTTCCGCTGTCGTCCGTGGCCATCTGAGAGAAGAACTCAGGAACGGCGGACGCGTCCGCTAGCGGATCGTCGAGCTCCGGAAAGGCCAAAACCGCCTCTATTGTGAACCGGCGCTCGTTGGGCGGATTCACTTCGGCAGCCGGGACATGAAAGTCTTGTCGCCGAAGCCTCCGTTGGTCCGGCGTAACGCCGAAGAGCCGCTGAAGCGCAAGCATAACGGCGGTCTTTCCTGCACCGTTCACGCCGACGAAGGCGGTCAATCCTTCATCGAGAAGGATCGGGACAGGGTTTTGTCCGAAGCATCGGAAGCCGGAAACTTCGAGTCGTTCGATGTGCACGACGCCACTCCCCTCGACGCGACGCGCTGAGGTGCCGCAACCTTTACCTGCGGCTTGTTCTGGCCGCCCTTGCCAGGCCCGACAAGGGGTTATCCTGAGCCATTAGCCTGTGACGTGATGGTGTGGACGACCTCCACCTGACCAGCTTTTCTGGGCACCCTCACCGGAACCACACGCCAAGCTACGTCGATCAACAAAAAGCCCGCCATCTCTGGCGGGCTTCCGTATTCCATCGACGATGAGGGGAGGCTTTCGCCCGCGTGTCTCAAAGCCAGTGGCGAACAGGTGGGGTTTTAGAGCGAAAGTGTCAACTCGAAAGTGAAAGTCCGTCACTCCGTCGACAACCCCGATCATTGCCGCCTACGTTAGCGTAATGCCTTTCACGCCGCAGGAAATAACTGATCTGCCGGACGTCATATCGGCACCCCGTTTTGCGACCTATCTGCAGGCCAAGCAGGGGCATGTCGACCAAGCGTTGGAACTTTACGCTTGGAATATGGAAGTCTCCGCAGCCTTTATGGTGCCGCTTCACCTGTGCGAGGTGGCCATCCGCAACGCGGCGGCGGACGCCATCGAGGCGGTCCATGGCGCCAACTGGCCTTGGGTGAACGGTTTCATCAGGAGCCTGCCCGTTCCTAGGCGGCAGACAGACTACGATCCCCAGCAGAATCTTCGGACGGTCGCCGGGCGTCAGCCAACTGTGGGCAAGGTCGTCTCAGAGCTCAATTTCGCGTTCTGGGAAAAGGTGTTCACTCAGGGACAGGACAGCCGGATCTGGGACGCGCATCTGCGCACCGTCCTTCCTGGAATCCCTGCGGGTCTGACCGTGGCGCAAGCGCGCGCGCAGATATTCCTCGACCTTGAGAGGATTCGGAAGTTCCGGAACCGGATCGCCCATCATGAGCCGATCTTCGCCCGCAACCTTCAGAACGATTATGCCTCGATCCGGGAACTGGTGGAGTACAGGCGGGCAGAGGCGGCGAACTGGCTGGGCAAGGTGGAGCGGGTCACCGGGCTTATCGCAATACGCCCCTAAACACGCGACGCGACTGAAGGATTTGCCGTGCGGGACCCTCCTTGGGGTGCGCCGTTTCTTTAAGCCCGAAAGCCCGGAATTACGCACAGGGAGTTATCGGACTGTACGCTTCACAACGACGGTTTGAGCGATGATGCGTCGGTTGATCTTGACCTTCCAGGCCAGTTGCTTCTCCGACAGGATACGCTTGCGTACTGTCTTTTTGAGGAAGGTGTATTCCTTCTCGCCGTAGAGATATCCCATGCGCATCGCATGTTCGATCAGATCGCTGTTCGCATTCGCCGTGGGATCTTTCGCGATCCGCTTCAACCCGTCGAACAGGTTGCCGGTGTCGATCTGGATGAAGCGGTTAATGCAGACATTGCCGACATAGGTCTCGCGGTCGGTCATCCGATTGCGGATGTAGCAATGCTCCTTGATGTCCTGGCCGCACGGACAGTGGTCCCACTCGTCGCTGATTTCCACCGCGACAAGCCCCCACTCTCGCCTCGCAACGTCGAAGTCCTGCGATAGCGACAGAGGCAGGATGTGAGCCCTGAGCCTCTCGAAGTTATGGCCGTCCATTTCGGCTTCTCCATTGGCGGGGCGGTATTCGACCCCTGCGGCGGCGCGTCGGATGCTGGGCCCGCGCCCCTACTTCGACCAATGTCCGAGCACCCACTCCCAGGCGTGACGATCGTAGTCCCAGCGCCAATGGGCGCGGACCCATTTGGTTTTCCCCAAGGGCCGGATCGTTCGCATGTTCTGCACACGATCGACGGGCTTGGGCGGCCGTGGCGGGCGGATTCTACGGAGCTTCATCATGGGGACCTCAGTTCAGAGTGTATTCGCGCCAGGGAATGGCGCTGACGGGGACGCGAGACAGGAAACGCGCGATGTCGGGCCGGCCGAAATAGGTCGCCGCGCCCCGGTGGTTCTGCGCCATCAGCACCACGGGCAGACCGGGAAAGGCGGGCTGGAAGCTGTGCGCCACCCGGGTGGCCTCCGCGTTGTTGTCGAGGATGTGCCGCTTCACCACGACGATGGCGAAGACGATGCCTTGTTCGCGAACGATGGCGCCTTCGAAGCGCATTGGGAGTACTCCTGATGAACGAAAGGCCGCGTCATGGATGACGCGGCCTTTCGAGGTTCAGCCTTTCGGCGGGTAGGGGTCGTTTCCGAAGCTGTCACGCTCGCGGATCTGACCGTTGCGACCGTGGATCAGCAGTTCGCTCTGCTGGTTTTGAGCGATTCCTCGTGCCTGAGAGATCGCTTCAGCCTGTGTCTGATGCACCGTGGTTGCGCGCGCATTGCCCGCACCACGAACGGCCCAGCCATTGGCGTGGGGGACGACATGTTGGTTCTTGCCCATTTCCTTCACCTCCTTTCTCGCTCTCGATGAACGCCTCGTATGATATAGTTTACGACGATACGCTTGTCAACACCGTCTTCCGGCGCGTATGATTTATCTGTACGGCGTTTCCGAGGGACCGAATGTCTTTGGCCACCAAGCTCAAGGACCTGCGGGTCAGACGCGGGCAATCACTCCAGCAGGTCGCTGACGGCGTCGGCGTGTCCAAGGCTCACATCTGGCAGCTTGAACGCGGCGACAGCACCAACCCGAGCCTGGACCTGCTCAGGGGGCTGGCGGACTATTACAAGGTGACTGTGGCGTTCCTGTCTGATGAGAGCGAACCTGCGGACAAGGCACCTGCCCTTCAGTTCTATCGAGAGTTTGACGGTAAGCTGGACGATAAGGCCTGGGCGGCCGTTCGCGCCATGGCTGAGGCCCTGAAGAAGCCGTGAGCGAGCTCCTCATGGATTTGGCGGACTGCGGCTCTCCCGAGCGGCTGATCCAGACCATCCTGAGGCATCACCCTGACTGGACGCCGCCCGTTCCGATCGAGGCGCTCGCGGCGGCCGTGAACATCCTCGAGATCAGGGATTTGGACACGACCTCTTTCGAAGGAGCCTTGCTGACCGACCTGGACAAGAGCCAGGGCATCATTCTGTGCAGGCCGGGCGTGCCAGGCGGCCGTCGACGGTTCACCATCGGCCATGAGCTCGGTCACTTTCTGATCCCCACCCACGTTGGGAATCAGAAGTGCACGCAGGCGCACCTCAGCGAGCGTGGATTCGCGACACCCGCGCAACGGCGCGAAGCCGAAGCCAACCGTTTCGCCGCGGGCATCCTCATGCCGAAGCCTTGGTTCGAACGCGACGCGGACCAACTTGGCCTTCCGGACGTCGGTCATGTCAGAAAGCTGGCGAGATCCTATGATGTCAGCCTGGAAGCGGCTGCGAACCGGTTCGTCGAGCTGACCTCGACACCGTGCGCCATCGTCTTTTCCTACGGTGGAGTGGTCCGTTACGCCCGTTCACACGTGAACTTCCCGCGGCTGGCCGTTGAATGGAAAAGTCGCCTGCCGTCAGATTGCGCCACCAAGGTTAAGCCGAACACTGGCGTTTCAGCGCCATCTGACTGGATCGAGATGGATGGGACGATCTGGCTTCAGCATGATTGGGGTCGTCCGGCGCCACGTGTTCTTGAACAGGTTCTGCGGCAGGCGAACGGGTACGCGGTGACCATGCTCCTGGTGGCCGACGGTCCGACAGACGACGAGGACGAAGAGGAAGACGACCTAGTCGCGCGATGGAGTCCAAGACTCTAGCTCGCGTGCTGAAGGCGTCAGAACACTCATTTTCGGTCAACCGTTGGACAAGGTGCCCATCCCATTTCTCGCATAGGCCGCCGCCAACTGAGAGGACGAGCCAAACGGCATGGTCTGGCGCAACTCCATCCTTCACCATCCCCTAGCAAACGGGGAGACGCTCGTCGTCCGTCCTCGCCATTGGGGTTGTCGGGGTCATCTGCCTGACGGCCGCCATCGGACATCGCGCTCTCTCATGCGGATCGCCTATGCCTTGGGTTAGGTTCGCGAAGCTGGAACGAACGGACCGGAACCATGGTCGAGCAGGAAGAGGCAGACCCTCGCGAGGCGCTGGCCGATGAAGGCCTGCTGTCGCCACAGGTCGAAACTTGGCGACATATCTACATCGACAACTACCGTGACTGGTTCGAGCTCGCGCGCGAGCTGAACCGGTATGCCGTGAGCCTATTCCAGGATCATCAGGACGCCGGCGACGGCGGGCCTGCAAATGCGGCGGCGCCGACCGCCGTCCGCGTCTACGGCCGTGCGCTGAACGCCTACACAGCGAGCATCATGCTTGCCGAGCGCGCCATGACGATAGAGGCCGTGGGAGCGGTGCGCCCCATTCACGAAGCCGGGTTCTGGCTCAGTCTTCTGGCGACCAATCCGGAGAAGGCGCTCGAGGAGCTGGACATCGATCACCACAAGCACGCGGTCGATCGGGAACAGCTCCGGGCGGCCTACCCAGGAAACGCCGAGCTCCATTCCGCGTCGGTGCAAAGAGAAGCGGCTCATGCCGCGCTGCTGGGCAAACGCCGGCCGATCTCCATGAAGGCGTTGGCGGCGAGCCTGCCCGGAGACCCCGGCTACCTCCAGTATCGTCTCGCGAGCGGCTTCTACGAAGCCCGTCGCGACGCGCGCGGGCTTAAGCTGACGGATTTCCGCATCCTACGGTTCGAGGACACGACCCCAAGCAGCTCGCATGCGGAAACGATGCTCACGTTCGAAACCTCAACGGGGCGAAGGGAGATGCAGCTCTCGATCGGGGTCATGCTCGACCTCGGCAAGGACGGCATTCATCTGCGCGGCCCCATGGCGCGGTGGCAAGTCATGGGCCACGCCTTGCAAGAGGCCCGCAGGCGTTTGGGTGAAGCTGGCGACCAAGAATCAGTGATGCCATGATGTGAGATGCCTGGCGCAGCGAAAGACATCTGGGCGTCGGGCGCGATCAGCCCATGGTGATGCTGGCCCGCTGATCCTGGAGGCGATCGAACGCGTTGCGGATCGCCAGGGAGAGATTGATGCGCAGGCGCGTCACCGCATTGTCGCGGCCATCGAGATAGTCTCGTTCAAGGCGGCGTAACTGGTCGGCGGCCCGCGCATCGCTGAAGACGTCGAGACTGTCGAGTTCCTCGTGAACCGCGACGATCTGCGCGGTCGAGCCCCGGCCGACGATGCGGAAGTCGGGGCTCGCGGGCAGTCCGCCGGAGACGGGCGAGAACACCTTGATCGTTTCCCGCCCCTTGTTCTCCGTGGTGACGAAACTGTGGTCTGCGATGTCGATGATGAAATCGCCGGTCAGCGCCGTCGCAGGCTGATACAGGCCCGACCGGTTCCGGAGCCTTTCATGGAGCCAGTAGTCCTGATCCGTATCGATCGGTGCTTCGCCCGGCTCGTCGTCCCACGGCCTGTAGCCCGACTGCGGATTGAGCGGCGCGTGGATATAGGCCCCAAGGTTTGAGGGGAGCTTGCCGTAGCTCAAGTCGAACTGGTCCGCGAAGGCGGCGGCCAGCCGGCCGGCGACCAGGAGCTCGAGACCGCTGAGGTGGAGCGCTCCGATCAGCGCGGCGTGCGCCAGCCCGACGCCGTCGTAGACCCGCGCGCCCGCCTTGCCCGAAACGCTGTCCCGCGCTCTGGGCGCGAGTCCCTGATCGTGGAGCAGCGCGAAATTGCGCGGCGTAATATCCGCCGCCAACGCCACTTCGCGCGAGGTCAGTAAGTCCTGTGTCGATCTCGAAGGGCGCCCCATGTAAACTCTCACTCTCTGGAAGTTTTAACTTCCACGAAGTGGGTGTTTCCGTCAAGGGCTTGCTCCCACCCCACGTGCGAGGCCAGAGCTGCGGCTGTGCGCAGCGTTCAGATGTAGTGCTTGAAGGGCAAAGGCGGCAGGTTGGCGATTGGCGCGGCGGTCAGGATTTCGCCGACGTCGTCTGCAAACCTCAAGGTCACCGGCGTACCATCTCCGTAGATGCAGGCATTGAAGTTCAACTTGGTGAGACCGAGGACGTCTTGCATGACCTGGGTCAGATCCGCGTCGCCCTTGGTCACTTCGATGGACAGCGGGTTGGGCGCTTCGCGCCCGGGATAGGTCTGGAGATCGGGCACGAAGCCGATGGTCCACAAATAGCCCTTGCGCGGGCTGACCGTCAGAGCCGTTCCGCGCAGGACAGGGCTCCGTCCCTGACGGAAGAGTTTGATCTCGCGCGTCGTCTGAATCCGTACGCCGACGAGCCGTGTGTCAGGTCCCACGGCGCTGGAAAAGCCCCGCCATTCAGCCTCGTTGAAATGCTGCTTGGCGTGAATGAAGAGCTCCTTGGGTGGGCGGCCGTGCTTGGCGATGTAGGCCTCGACCACCAGGCCGGCGATCTCCTTCGCCTTCGCCTCATCGAGGTGAAACTCGGACGTCGTCAGGGAATACCAGGGCCCCACGGCGCCCTTGAACACGACGCCGTCTCCGGATCCGAGAAACATCTGGGCGCCGCAGCAGGCGTTCCCTGGCGATCCGGCGGTATCGGTCTTCTTGAAGACGAGACCGATGTAGCAGACGTCCTCTCTGACACCCGCTAACGCCCAGGGGCGCCCCCCGGCCTTGAAGAAGGCGGTCGTCGACAGGTTCCAGGCGATGTTGGCGGGATCCTGGAGCATCCGCGGCTTGCCGCCGAGCGCATTGACGCCCTCCGGATCGATCGTTGATTCCCGGACGATCTGAAGAACCACCTTCTGATCGAGCAGCCGCGCCTTGAGCTGGTTGTGGAAATCGACCTCGTACCGGTAGGGCTCGGCGGCGGCGTTGTCCTCTGCGAACATCGACGGCGCCTGCACAAAGTTCCTCGCCGTACGAGCAGAGAACCTCTGGCTGGTCCTGGTCCGTTCGGGCAAGGGGACGATCGACTTCGGCCGACAGAAACGGTGGACGTCGTCCGGTATCACGACAAACCAGACCGCCGGAACGCTGTCCTCCTCGCGGAGGAACTTGCGAATGGCCTGGTCGAAGAGATCGACGGTCTTGTACACGCGTTCGTGGCCGTCCGGGATCCGGACTGTGCTCGACAAGGCCGCCGCTGAAATCGAGATGGTCGCGACGGGGTTGGCGGGCCATTTGGTCTTGAAGGCTGCTTCGAAGCCCGGAAACGCCAGGTGATGCTGCTCCGCCTTTGCGGCCGGGATATATCCCGTGATCTGAGCCACCCACTTCTTGTACCGCGCGATCCCTTCGTCCGTGCCGATGACGCCGACTCTCATTTCAGCGGGTTTGGCCTCGTCGATCATGGGGCCGAAAAGGAACAGACCATCCTTAGGGTCGGGCAGCATCTGGCCGTGTCCGAACTGGAGTAGCGGCTCCGTCAGGATCTGCAGGCCCTGGATCGGATCAGTCATCTGCGGACTCCGCGAGGCCCGCGATCTCGAAGGCCTCGTCCGGTTCCACCGGCGCCTCCGGAGGCGTTTCGTCCTCATCGTCCGGGACCACGGCCCGGGATTTCACGGCGGGATCGGCGCAAGAGATCGGCGATTCAAACAGGACTGGCCGCGCATCCACGACCACCTCTGCGAAATCGCCCATCGGCAGCTTCAAATGGCCGTCCTCGTCACCGATCCAGGCCACGTAGGCCAGCATCAGGTCGCGCCATTGTCCGTTCCACCAGTTTCGGCAGAAACCGCGCCGGAGCTTGTGCATCTTCTCCACGCTGTCGAGCGGCGTCTTGCCGTCGTGCGAGAAGATGATGGCCGCCTTCATGACAAAATGGGGCGTGTCCGTCATGACGGGCTTGGCGATGAAGCCGAGGTGCCAATAGACGCCCCGCTTCTCACTCCGGCCCACCATGGCCTTGCGCCTGCGTTTGCCGGTGTGATCGACAAAATAGGCGGTGTCCTTTTCGATCAGGTCCTTGGTGAAGAACCATGCGACCGAGTTGTCGGCCATCTCGAACGCGGACAATCCCTTGGCCTGCATGGCGTTGTTCCAGGATTGCCGCAGGAGATTGACGACCATGCGCCGGGCGTCCGCGCGTTTGACGCCGGGCATCGCCGCCGGCATCCCGGCCAACATGTCTTCCCGCGTCAAGGTGTAGCGACGCTCGATGACCTGTTCCGGCAGCGCGAGCTTCAGGTCCACTTCTGTTCCGAACGTCCCCACCAGCCTGAAGTATTTGAACCAGGGGAGACGGGTCCCGGACATGACGCTCGAGACCGCCGTCTCGGCGACGCCGAGCGAGAAGAGGGACACTTGGGGAGGCAGCGCGGCAATTGGGAGCCAGTTCGAGTAGAGCTGCTCGGGCTCGATCCGAGGCATCTGATCGGCGTCGGACCGCCGGAGGCACCAGGCTGCGACGTCAGCCGGAGCGATTGCGCCCTTCGGCACGCCGTCACGCTCAAGGACCTGAAAAACTCTCGCCAGGGCGGGCGCCCACCCGGCCTTGAAGTCGATGACGTTCTTGCGGGCGATATTGGCGTTGAAGTCCGAAAAGGGGACATCGTCGACCCTGACCGGCAAGAGGAAATTGGCGATCTTGTCGCTGCGCTCCACCGTGACGGCGAGGTGGATTTCGTCTTTCACGCCCTCCTTGTTCAAGGCGGCGGCAGAAACGACGAGGATGAATTTCGCCGTGTGATGGCGAATGGCGTCTTCGATGTCGTCCCAGAACAGCTCCCCGCCGATCAGCTTGGTGACATCCGACCAGACTTCATAGCCGGCGCTGGCGAGTTGAACGCCGAGCCATCGGACGAAATCGTTCTCCTCCGGATTGGCATGGCTAATGAAGACGAGGCGTCGGCCGGGTCCGGCGGGCGTTTGAGGCGATGGCGAGGTTACAGATGATGGAATCACACAGGAACCATAGCGTGATTTCCAAAAATCTTCCTGTTTTGTTCCGCCGCGCTGTTTGTTGATCCGTCGCACGCTTCGCCGTCGCGATCTCGCTAGAGGTTGTAGACGGCCTTGAGCCGCGCGACGAGTCGCACCGCGTCAGGCGGCGTGAGTTTCAGCGCCTTCGGATCAAAGGTTTTGTCCGCCTCGACCGCTTCGACAAAGGCCCGCAGATCGGCGGCGATCCCGTCCGGGAGCGCCAGGGTCATCGTCGGCCCCAACAGCTGAAGGAGCTTGAACACATCGTTGCGATGCTTGGTGACATTTCGGCTATCGACCTGCTGGCCGTCCGCCCGGTCGCGCGCCAGGTTGTTGTAGGCGAACGCCTTGAAGGGAATGAGGGTCTGGATGTCGATGACAGGGACGCCGTCCATCTCTGTCGTTCCGTCCTTGAGCAAGGCGTAATAGGCGTCGTCGAGCAGCATGGCCGACAGGCTCTCGACCGTCCCGTCCAGCGGTATGGGCGTGAGGCGCGCGCCCTTCGGCACGGTGATGACATCGGGCAGTCGCGAGAACAGCTCGATCATCGCCGGATAGGTCTTGTCGGAAGGATGGGTAAACCGGAAGAAATCCCTCGCGCCATCGCTGCGTTCACGGGTCTGATAGCCGCCAGCATCGATGAAAGCCCAGAAGGCTTGGACGAACTCCGGCTTCAGAGCTTCGAGACAGAGGACCAGATCGAGATCCTTTGTGGCCCGGAACGGCAATCCGGCGCCCGTCATGTGAATCTCGGCCGCCGCGCCGCCGATCAATGTGTACTGGTCCTCGAAACCCGCGAAGGCCGCCTTGAACACATCAATGCCTACGACCATCCGAAGGGCTCCATGAGGGTATCGACGGCCTGATCGAGGCGTTCGTCATGACGATCCTCCAGGCTCAGATACAGGGAGAGGCGATCCACGACTGGTCCGTGATGGCAAAGCAGACGGGGATCGTAAGACCAGGTTTCGATGCGGATGGCTTCCGGGTCACGATCGTCGGCCGGCTGAAGGTCGTGTTGGTAGACCAGCCCCTTCCACTGACGTGCGGAGACCGCCCGGGTTTCATGAACGGGAGGACCGAGGAGGGTGTAATCCGACAAAGCGGATTCCCCGGCCAGCGGCAACGCACGGACCTCGGGAAACGGCCTGACCAGGCGACGGGCGCGGACGGGCGACTGAAGCAAATCACGGACTGCCCGCCAGAGGTCGTCGCCCTCCTGCTTGAAAGCGATGCGACGCTCCCGGCCGCGAACATCGATGCTGAGAATGCCGTGCCGCTGCAGTTCATCAACCACCCGCCCGGTGCTCATGGCGGAATATTGAAACCGCTCGGCCAGGGACTTGGGCGTCTGGCCATCGAGGTCCTCACGAAGCAACGAGGCCAGGACCACGACCTGGGCGGCCGGCGTCAACTGCTCCACGGCCGGCCGGACCTCTGACCGGAAATACTCGCGCAGATCGGCGCCGAGCTCGGGCAGGAACAGCTGATTGCCGGGGACGATGAAGTTGACGCCCTGCTGGATAAGACGCTGGCGATTGGCCGAGCTCAGGGCGTCGGTCAGGAAGACAACCACGAACACGTCCGATGTCGAGCGGGCGGTCTCGATATGTTTGGCGATCGTCGCCGGCGTTTCCGCGTCCTGGCCGGGCGTGGCGAGAATGAGCAGCTTTCGTCCGAACAGGCTCGTTTCGGCGAGACTATAGCGATCCGTCAGGAAGAACGGCAGGAGACCAACGTCGGCGTCTTCGAACGTCAATCGGATGTCGAACAGCTGCGTGACGTAGGCCGCCGCATCGTCGAAAAGACGGCCCAGGGTTCCAAAGGATGTCGCGTTCGATAACATTGGATTGGACGATAACATTGGCAATGTTACTATTCAATCTAATGTTATTATTGTTGTCGTGGGTGCGCTTTCGCCGACAGGCCCACACCCGCGAAACGCCGGTATCAAGCTCGCTTCCATTGGAAGAGGTCCGCATCGCGTTCAAGGTCTTCACGCCTGAGCCGGCGCCCCCCAGGAGCAGCCAGACCAGTCGGTCCGGGAGTTGATCTTCAGAGAAGCCAGGCGCCCCGGCGAGCGGCGTCAGTTCGATCAGCGCCTCCTCCTGGCCCATCCTGAACTCATCCCCGCCGAGACGGTGGCGCTTACCTGCAGGCATTTTTGGGGTGACTGGAAGCACATCCACCCACTAGGCACTAGGCCTCGTACGCCTTGGCGTCGATTGACCAGAGTACCTTGGGTGCGGTGCGCGCTAAGCTTCCTGGTGCGACATCTTGTTGGCAAGTCCTCGGCGACATTGGGCGTGTGTCATTGTCATCGGGGTAGGGCCTGGGGTTTTGGCGCTTCCCGCCTGGGCGGCGTTGCTGCTCATGCCCCCAAGCATCGTTTCACACTGGAGCCGTTGCTCCGCCGTCAGCGGTTGGGCCGTCGCGCACCCGGCAACAAGAGCCGCCAGCGCCAGCGCGCCGAGAAATCCTGCGGATTTGGTCATCTGTTCGTACCTGTCAAAGACAATCTTCGCCTGACCTTGAAGGGCCTGGGCCCGCTCCGCCTTGATTCAAATCAACCCTGCCATGCCCAACCCTGCCAGGGTTTCGTTCTGGCTCCTGGCAGGGTGTCGCGGGCCCGCTGTTCGCTGCGCGCTCCGTATGACCAAATCGGGAACTTGGGTTCCGATGGGCTTCCGGCGTGCGAAAGGCGGGCGATCACCTCCAGAACCACCGGACGATTCGCCTTCCCCCGCGCGCCGGGGCCAGACGCCCTTCGGCGCCGCCGCAAATGGACGATTCGCATCGCCCTTGTCGCCGCGCTGGAGCAGTTCGCGGCTGGACCGGCGCTCACGCGGCAGCCCGCCGAAGATCACACAGACTCGAAGCAGCTTGCGGCCTATTCTCTCACCAGAAAACTGGCGTGCTCAAGATGGCGGTCGTGACGGCTGCCGACGACACCACGAACCCGCGTGAAGCGGCCTGGCTCAAACACAGCCATTAGCGCCGACGCGAGCCCGCTCGCCGGCATTGGACGAAGGCCCGATATGACCCTCAAGATTCGTCAGGACGAGCTTTCCCAAGGCCTGCTCGGCGCGCCGTACGCCGACCTCACCCCGGTCCAGAGAAGCGTCGTTGATCTGATGGTCAGCGAAGCGCCGTCGGGCGTCAGCCCGGTTCTGGAGACCGACGACCGGACGTTTTGGGAACGGCTGGCCGACACCGTCGCCGACGTGGGGGGATCATGGACCTTCATCGGCGTGTTCAGCTGCGTCCTGATCGGCTGGGCCGTTCTCAACCTGGGGCTTGCGCGCTTCTCGTCCGCCTTCGATCCCTACCCCTTCATCTTCCTCAACCTTATGCTCTCGGCGGTCGCGGCGCTTCAGGCCCCGGTGATCATGATGAGCCAGAAGCGTCAGGCGGTCCGCGACCGTCTTGCGGCCGAGCACGACTACACGGTCAATCTGCGGGCCGAGCTGGAGATCATGCGGCTGCACGACCGCCTTGAACTCAGCCAAAACCAGATGGCTCGCATCGAGGCGGCCCTCGCTGCCTTGGCCAAGCCCTGAGGCCAACGTGGTCAGAGCGGGGCCATGCTTCCCGAGCGGACAAACCGGGAATGCCATGACAAGGCCTCGTCAAGCAGCATCGGCGTCTGCAGCCCGTAAGACCCCTTCAGGGCGCGCTGGTAGTAGTCCTCCAGCGCCGGGCGGAAGCTCGGATGGGCGCAGGTGTCGATGACGACGCGCGCCCGCTGTTTGGGCGACAGGCCGCGAAGATCGGCCAGGCCCTGTTCAGTGACGATCACCTGGACGTCCTGATTGATGTGATCGACGTGGGAGACGGCGGGCACCAGGGTGGAGATCTTGCCGCCCTTGGCCGTCGAAGCGCTCATGAAGATCGAGATGTAGGCGTTGCGGGCGAAATCCCCCGAGCCGCCGATGCCGTTCTGGATCCGCGAGCCCATGATGTGCGTCGAGTTGACGTTGCCGTAGATGTCGGCCTCGATCATGCCGTTCATGGCGATACAGCCCAGGCGCCGGATCACCTCGGGGTGGTTGCTGATCTCCTGCGGCCTGAGGATGATGCGGTCGCGGTAGTCGCCCATGCTCCGGTTGACCCGCTCGGTCAGTTCCGGGCTGAGGCTGAGGGCGGTTGAGGAGGCGACCCGCAGCTTGCCGCTGTCCATCAGCGCCATCATGCCGTCCTGGATGACCTCGGTATAGGCGCTCAGGTCCTCGAAGGGCGCGTCGATCAGGCCGGTCAGGACGGCGTTGGCTGTATTGCCGACGCCCGATTGCAGCGGCAGCAGCGACGGCGGCAGACGTCCTTTCGACACCTCGTGCTCGAGGAACTCCAGCAGGTGTCCGGCGATGGCCAGGTCATCCGGCCCGGGCGCGGTGAAGCCGGCGTTGCGGTCGGGTTGGTCGGTCTCGACGATGGCCACGATCTTGTCCGGGTCGCAGCGGAAGCACGGCTCGCCGATGCGATCGCCGGCGCGGATCAGGGGAATGGGCACCCGGTTCGGCGGTAGCGCCGTGCCGTAGTAGATATCGTGCATGCCCAGAAGCTCCGGGTTCTGCCACCGGTTCACCTCCAGGATCACCTGGCTGGCACGGTCAAGCCAGGTCTTGTTGTTGCCGACCGAGGACGCAGGGATCAGCGCCCCGTCCTCTCGGATGCCGGTGACCTGGATGATGGCGGTGTCCAGCGGGCCGAGGAAGCCCTGCCAGGCGACAGGCGCGACCTGGCTCAGGTGCATGTCGGAATAGGCCATCTCGCCGCGATTGATCCTGTCGCGACAAGTCGGGTCGCTGTTGTAGGGCAGCCGGAATTCGATGCCGTCGGCCTTGGCCAGGGCACCGTCCAGCTCCGGCCCGGTCGAGGCGCCGGTCCAGATGCGCAGCTTGAAGGGACGCCCCGCCGCGTGCTCGGCCTCGATCCGGGCCGCCAGCGCCAGGGGCACGGCGGTCGGATAGCCTGAGGCGGTGAACCCGCTGAGCCCCACTGTCGTATTCGGCGCGATCAGAATAGCGGCGTCCTCGGCCGACATCACCTTGGCCCGGTGCCTTGCGCTTGCGATGCGGTCATCCGTCATGGAACGATCCTTCCAACGTCTCGAAACCTCCCTGCGCGTAGGTCCACGAGCCTCGCGCCGTCTCCCACGATCGTGATCCTCGATGCGCCGGGATCAATGGCTGAGCAGCAGGCAGACCGGGGACGCGCCTAGCAGCCCATGGGTCACGCCGCCCAGCACCCATTCGCGCATGCGGGCGTGGCCGTAACCGCCGGCGACGATCAGGCCCGCCTGATGCTCGTCGGCGAATTTGAGAATCTGGCTCGACCGTGCGCCGTCATCGCCCTGAAGCACCTGGGCGCTCGCCACGATGTCATGGCGTCCCAGGAAGGCGGCGACATCGTTCGTGCGGGCCGCGGCCTCGTCCATGCCGCCCTCGGCGCAGATCTCGATCACATAGGTCAGGGCCGAGGCTCTCAACATCGGCAGGGCGGAGGCGACCGCGCGCTGGGCCTCGCGGCAGTCCTTCCACGCCACCACCGCCGCCGTTCCCGGAGAAAGGCGGACCGGCGCGGGCGGGACGATCAGAACAGGACGCCCGAGCGCCATCAGGGCGTCGCCCGGGTCGATGGACCGTTGCGGCGCTCGCGCGGGATCGAGACGACCGAGGATCAGCAGGTCGGCGGCGCGGACGGCCTGCCCCACCACATCGGACGGAAAGCCGATCCTCCCGCGCCATTCGCAGCGATCGGCATGGGTTCCGACCGCCTTCCAGAAGGTCGTTTCGGCCTGGGTCACATCGGCCTCGGCCATGTCCCGGAACAGACCGAGCATTTCACCCAACATCGCCCCGCCGGCATAGGGATCGACCTGGGGCGCATCCGGCAGACTGGCCGATATTCCGATCAGGCGCGCGTCGAACCGCTCGGCGAGATCGCAGGCCAAGGCGATGCGCGCCTCGGTCTCGACGCCCTGGTCGACATAGACCATCAGGCTCTCATAGGTCATGGGGTTGGCTCCGGTTTCGGGCCAACTGCGCCCTTCGCCCCGGGCGACGCATTGATCGGGATCAAGGATATCGGCCGATCGCCTTGGCAAGATGCGCGCCTCATCGGATGGAGACATGCGCCATGACCTCGAGTCCCACCGCTCCGTCGCAGGGGCCAGCAGGCGGCCCCTGCGCCCCTTCCTCGATGGTCCCCCGGAGCTTCTACAGATGAGGATCGCCCAAGTCACACCGCTGTACGAAGCCGTGCCACCGAAATTCTATGGCGGTACTGAACGGGTCGTGGCGCATCTGACCGACGCCCTCGTGGACCTCGGCCACGAGGTGACCTTGTTCGCGAGCGCCGACGCAGAGACCCGGGCGCGTCTCGTTCCGGTTCGCGACCAGGCGATCAGGCTCGACCCCTCGCCGTTAAAGTCTGACCTGGCGGCTCATCTGACGATGCTGGCTCAGGTTCTGGACCGGGTCGACGATTTCGACGTGATCCATTTCCATACCGACATGATCCAGTTCCCCATGTTCCGGAACTGGGCGGGCAAGACGCTGACGACATTGCACGGGCGGCTGGACATGAAAGATCTGGCGGGGGTGTATGCGCGGTGGCCCGAGTTCGGCCTCGTCTCCATCTCCGACGACCAGCGTCGCCCTCTGTCGTTCGCCAACTGGCGGGCCACAGTCCATCATGGGATGCCGGCCGAACTCTACAGATATTCCGGCCGGTCGGACGGCTATCTCGCTTTTCTGGGACGCATATCGCCCGAGAAACGGCCAGACCGGGCCATCGAGATCGCCACGAGACTGGGAAAGCGGCTGAAGATCGCGGCCAAGGTGGATGCAGCCGATCGCGTCTACTACGACGAGACGATCAGGCCATTGATCGAGAGCAATCCGCTGATCGAGTTCATCGGCGAGATCGGCGATCACCAGAAGTCGGAGTTCCTGGGCGGCGCTGACGCCCTGCTCTTTCCCATAGATTGGCCCGAGCCGTTTGGCCTGGTCATGATCGAGGCGATGGCGTGCGGCACGCCCGTGGTCGCGTTCCGTTGCGGTTCGACCAGCGAAATCGTCGAGGACGGAATGACGGGCTTTCTGGTCGACACCATGGCCCAGGCCGTCGCGGCCACGCTACAGGCCGCGCAACTCGACCGGCAGGCCATTCGCGCCCAATTCGAGCGGCGTTTCTCCGCCACCGCCATGGCCCTGCGTTACGTGGATGTTTATGATGCGCTCCTGGCCGCCTAGCTGAAACGGACGCATCCTCAGAGATCTGGTGGGAGGGCGGTCAGACGGGCCAGACCTCCATGGCCCTCGGACCGGGCCTGTGGCGACCTGACGTTCGGCTCACGCGTCGACGGTCGTCACCAGCTAACCCGGAACTCACCTCCCGCCGATCTCCGGGGGCGGGTCGCGGTCCGCCTCCGGGCGGCATTTCCCGCCACGCTGGAGTTCGTCCTGTCGCACGACGAAAACCGAGACCTGATCGCATATTTGAATTCGATCCAGTCGCCGACCGGCTCGGGAGGCCAAGACGGCGCCGGCGCCGATCAAGGCGAGCTTAATCCCGGCGCGGGTCAGCTCCCGGCGACCAAATAACGGACGAAGCTTTACGGTTGCAAAAACCTTGGCGAATACAAGGGTTCGTCTATGTCACACCGAACGATTTTTGAATTTTACTCCTCGTCATCTGAGTAATTCAACGCCGAATAGATCGCTACGGGTTGCGGCATTTGATCTGGATCAACGATTTCGTTAGGCGTTCGGGGCTCCGGCGCGCATTTTAGCGAATGATCGCTGCCACGAAGCCCATGCTTGCGCCGCGAACGCTTCCTCACGGATGCGTCGACCGGCCCAAAGTCAACGATTGCGACAGTTGCGGCGCGCGGGCGTTGAGCGTCTGCGGCAGCGTCGCCGATCAGGATCTCAAACGCCTGGGAGACCTGGCTGAAGTCGTCAAGCTGGCAGCCGGGGCGGTTCTGACGCGGGAAGGCGAACCCGCGCCCCATGTCTTCAACATCACGTCGGGATCTCTGAGGGTCTACAAATTGTTGCCCGACGGTCGGCGCCAGATCACGGGCTTTTTGTTCGCCGGCGACTTCCTGGGCCTGGCGATCGGTGAGGTTTATGTGTTCTCCGCCGAGGCGATCGAGCCGACGACCGTCTGCAGGTTCCGCAAAGGACCGTTCCGCGCCCTGGTCGAGAGCAGCTCGCCGTTGGAACATATGCTCCTGCACCGCACGTCTCATGAGCTGGCCGCCGCTCAGAACCAGATGCTTCTGCTGGGGCGCAAGACGGCCATCGAGCGTCTGGC
Organism: Brevundimonas sp. AVps31; assembly: GCF_058681355.1. Classification (NCBI taxonomy): domain Bacteria; kingdom Pseudomonadati; phylum Pseudomonadota; class Alphaproteobacteria; order Caulobacterales; family Caulobacteraceae; genus Brevundimonas; species Brevundimonas sp. AVps31. The sequence continues at coordinate 1,301,794 of NZ_CM178736.1, forward strand.
GTCCTTTCTTCTCGACCTGCCCGGGCACGACCCCGCCCGTCCGACGGCCCCTGGCCATGTCCGACTGCCCATGAAACGTGGCGAGATCGCCGACTATCTGGGATTGACGATCGAGACGGTCAGCCGAGTGCTCACCCGCATGAAGGCCAAAGGCATCATCTCGATGCCCTCCCAGAGCGAGCTGATCGTCGAACGTCCGGACTTGCTGCGCGCGCACGCCTGCGGAGAACTCTGACGCCGGACCGTTGAGCCAGATCAAGGCAGCCGGCGGGCCGGGAGGGTAGGCGGGAGACCGCTGACCCGGAGGACCGCATCATGGACGCTGACTCAAATATCGACCGCTACCCGCCGATCAACGGGGCCGCGGTCGAAACCATCGTCGAACTTCTCGATCGTGAACGGCTGATGAGCATCGGAGTCAATCGACCCGACGGCTGGCCCCAAGTGACGACCGTCGGCTATCTGAATGACGGGCTGAACCTGTATTTCGTCAGCGGCCGCGAGAGCCAGAAACTGGCCAATCTCCAGGCCGATGATCGTGTTTCGGTCTCGATCCACTCGCTGGCGGAGCGGGGCGGCGCCGTCGGGGTTTCGATGGCCGCGCACGCGACCGAGGTGACGGACGCCGGCGAAGTCGAACGGCTCAACCAGATGATGTTCAAGCGCTGGCCGATGGTGAGCGTCTACTGCCCGGCGACCAGTTCCGTGGCGATCATCCATGTGAAACCGGAACTGATCTGCGCGATCTCGGCCGTCGATGGCCGAAGCCGAACGGAATGTTTCTCGCTAGGCGAACCTGCGGGACCAGGCGGCCGAGAGCCTGACGCCACCCGCCCGGATGCCATTTGATTTGATCGCCTTCCCGCCGTTCGAAACGCCGGTCGCAGCGCCCCCGTGATCTGGATCAAGGCAGTTGTCAGCCCGCAGGGCTAGCCTGCCTTGACCGGTCGGCCCAAGGCGTGGGCCCGGCCGGCTCCGCGACATTCAACAGGGATCGTTCATGCCGACATCGACCGTGCCCGTGCCCGTGCCCGATATATCGATGTCTCTCGCGCTGTCGCTCATCAACGCCTCGGTCGCCCCCGTGCTTCTGCTGGACGGTGAACTCGAGGTCGTGGCCGCCAGTCAGTCGTTCCTCGAGGATTTCGACATCGACCCGAACGCTATCCCGGGTTGCCGGCTGGCGGATCTGGGCGCCGGCGAATGGAATGTGCCGCAGCTGTGGTCTCTGCTGAGAGCGACCGCCTATGGCAAGGCTGACATCCGTGCCTACGAGATGGATCTGGTGCTCGCCGATCGGCCACCCAAGCATCTGATCTTTCATGCGCGTCGCCTGAGCCCAGGGCCGGATCAGGGCGTGCGGCTCCTGTTGACGATCACGGATGTGACGATCCCCAGGGCGAAGGATCGTCAGAAGGACGAACTCATCCGTCAGAACGCGCTGCTGTATCAGGAGGTGCAGCACAGGGTCGCCAACAGTCTCCAGATCATCGCCAGCGTCCTGATGCAGGGCGTTCGAACGGTCGGATCGGATGAGAGCCGAAGCCATTTGCGAGACGCCCATCAGCGCATCTTGTCCGTCGCGGCCGTGCAACGGCACCTGGCCGGATCCACGACGGGGGACGTCGAACTCCGGGCCTATTTCACCGACCTGTGTCGGAGCATCGGCGACTCGATGATCAGAGACCACAACCAGTTGGCGCTGACCGTATCCGTGGACGACAGCATCGCTTCATCCGGCATGTCCGTAAGCCTGGGTCTGATCGTCACCGAGCTGGTCATCAACGGGCTGAAGCACGCCTTTCCCGACGACCGAAACGGCGACATCGTCGTCGATTACCACGCCCGAGGCGATGGCTGGATCCTCAGCGTGACCGACAACGGCGTCGGCATGCCCAGCGGATCCCAGACGGTCAAGCCAGGTCTGGGCACCGGGATCATTCAGGCTCTTGCTGGTCAGCTGGGCGCTCGCGTCGAGCTCGCCGACGCGCGGCCCGGTACGCGGGTATCCATCATTTGTCTCCCCTAACCACAAACGGCGTCCTGAAAGGACTTGCAGATGGTCAATAGAATTCTCGCTCCGGACGACCGGGCCCTGGCGGAGGAGAAGGTCGCCGAACCCGCCGTCCACCATGTGCCGCGAGGCTTTTCTGATAAATTCGCCCTCGGCTTCACCAAACTGCTGCGCGTCTGCGCCGACACCTTCTTCGCCAAGAAATACGGTCACCGGGCCATCGTGCTGGAAACCGTCGCCGCCGTGCCCGGCATGGTCGGGGCCACGCTGACTCACCTGAGATGCCTGCGACAGATGAAGGACGACGACGGCTGGATCCGCACCCTGATGGAGGAGGCCGAGAACGAGCGGATGCATCTGATGACCTTCATCGCCGTGGCCCAGCCGACATGGTTCGAGCGGCTGGTGATCCAGCTGGCCCAGGCGGTGTTCTACATCGGCTTTTTCGGGCTCTACCTGATCTCGTCGCGCACGGCCCACCGGGTGGTCGGATATTTCGAGGAGGAGGCCGTCATCAGCTACACCCTGTATCTGAAGGAGATCGACGAGGGCCGCTCGCCCAATGTTCCGGCGCCGGACATCGCCATCCATTATTGGAAGCTGCCAGCCGACGCGACGCTGCGCGACGTCGTGCTGATGGTACGGGCCGACGAGGCCCATCACCGGGACGTCAACCACGGCTTCGCCAGCACGCTGAGCGGAACGGCGATCGATCAGCTTCCCGTCGCCCCCTATCCGCCGCACGCCAACGAAATTCGCATGCACGCGTGAAATACTCCGAGGGCTGCGAGTGAGGAGCGACTTGAATGGAGGCCGGCAATCGCCGGCCCCAAGGTCCTGCTCCACACGGGTTGGGCCGCGGACGGAGAGCGGCTGAGCGTCGAGGAATCCGCCCTGACCGGCGAGGCCGCCCCGGTGCTCACTATCCCGTCAAACGCTGGGGTTCGCGCCGCCGCCACCCGACGCGCTCAGCAAACAGTATTTGACCCCGGCGCAGGCGACCTCGAGGGCATGGCCCGCGGCCGCTGGTGGCGATCGTCGTGTTGAACCGGCGCCCGGTCGGCGGCTCCAGCGGTCAGGCAAGACCCAAGGCCTCCGACGGCCTGCGGCCATGCCCGGAGTGTGGTCGTTCGCCGCTCGACGACGTCAGTCTAGGTTGAATAAGAGAGCTGCGTCATCATTCCCGCCGCCATGTGGTAGAGGTGATGGCAGTGGAAAGCCCACTGACCGGGATTGCCGGCATCGAATGCGATGGTGACCGACCGCTGGGGTGGGATGTTCACAGTATCCCGCATGGCGCCGGAAAACCGCTGACGATTGATCGCCACCACCTGAAAATGATGGCCATGGAGGTGCATCGGATGGGACATCATGCTTTTGTTGAGCATGGTGACCTCGATCCGGTCACCCCGGCGCACCACCATCGGCTCAGCGGTTTCAAGACCCCAGCCATAGGTCGCCATCGATCCGGTCAGCGCCAGATCGAAGGCCCTGTGATCCGAATGGTTTTCCAACGGAACCAGAGCGGACAAGCGAGCTTCAAAATCCAGATCCAGCACGGGAGCGTCATCGACGGACAGTTCAGGCAGTCTGGAAACGGTCGCCCCCGGGGGCTGAAGGATCAGGCCCGTCCGTTGCCTGGCGCCCTCCCGAAGAGCAAGGACCGGAAACGACCGGACCTCGCGCGGCAACTGTAGACGGACGTCGAGCCTTTGCCCCATCGCCACAGGAAAGCGCCGGCCCTTGACCGGTTGGACGAGCTGCCCGTCGACGGCGATCACCTCCCCGTCGACCTCACCCAGATCCAGGGTGAAGGCGGTAGCCGTCGCCCCGTTTATAACCCGTAGCCGCACCCGTCCGCCGAGTTCGACGGCAACGATTTCAGGGTCGCCGAGGGTTCGGTCGTTGGCGAGATAGGCGTCGTACTCGACGTCATTGATGTCGATCGCCATCCCGACGCCGTCGGTCGAGGCGGTCGTCGGCGCCATGCCGGCGATCGGCGCATGATCGGGCGCCGGGCTGCCGCGTGATTTCAGCCTTTCGAGGATCTCCTCGGGGGAGGAAAACGAAAAATCATGCAGGAGAACGATGATCTCCTGTTCGTCGCGCCGCTCCTCCGCCAGGGTTCGGACAATCATAGGAGCCGCCAGCAACGCCTGCTCCTGCAGTGTGTGGGCATGCATCCAGTGCGTTCCCGCCGCACCCACCGGAAAATCGAAGCTCCGTTCAGTGCGGGCCGCCATGAGCGGGAGAGCGGCGCCCGCCACCCCGTCGCTTGCAAAAGGCGGTGTCAGGCCGTGCCAATGAATGATGGTCGCCTCATCCGTATCGTTCTCCAGCATCACATTGAATGCGTCCCCCTCCCGCAAGGCCAGGCCGGGCGTTCCATTCGGCTGACGCAACCCGAAGACGCTTGCCGCCCTTCCGTTGACCTCGATGGTTCGCCGGGCGATCCGAAGCTGTACGGGGACGGTCGCCGGCCGAGCCATGAAGCTCTTGGCCCACGAAACTTGCGGGGCTGCGAAAGCGAGCGCCGTGGCGCCCAGCAGACTGCCCTCGAGGAGGCGGCGGCGATTCATCGGGAGCTCCTGGATAAACGGTGGCGGCCACTTTGAAGCCCCCAGCGGTCCGTGCATTGATCGGGATCAATACCCGACCGTGATCCGCAGGCTTGCTTTGTCCCCCCAAGGAGCCGCAGGTCGTACGCACCGGATCGACCCGGCGACAGGACGCAAGCCATCTGCCTTTCAGCCGCCGTCAGTTATGCCGCCGCCGTCGTGCTGATCCCGGTCGGCACGGTCACCCTGGTTCGGGGACTACGGACGGACAGGCGTTATGCCGCCTTGTTCGCCCTGCCCCTTCTGTTCGGCCTTCAGCAGATGTTCGAGGGTCTGGTCTGGACCGCCGGCGGGCTCGACGATCAGGTCGCGGTGGCCCGGTACTCCCTGGCCTATATGTTCTTCTCCTGGCTGGCCTGGCCCGTATGGGTGCCGGTCGCCGTCTTCCTCATAGAAGGCTCTCGCCGCAAACCCCTGTTTCTCGTCATGGCGGTCCTGGGCGGGATGCTGGGAGGCCTGCAGTATGTCCCCTATTTCGCGCATGAAGGCTGGCTCACGGTGAGATTCCTGCCGAACGCGATCGTCTATCAAAGCACCGAGCTTCTGGACTTCATCATAGGGCGGGAAGGAACCTACGTGATCTACATGGCGATCGTGGCGGGCTCGCTCCTCCTGTCGTGGGACCGCAACGTCAAGGTGTTCGGTCTGCTGGTGTTCGCCGTCATGGCGGTCACCTACGCCTTCTTCGCCTACGCCTATGTCTCGGTCTTCTGTTTCGGCGGAGCGCTGATGTCTCTCTACCTCGTCTGGATGGCTTTCGGCGGAGGCTTCAAGACGGGTCGACGTGAGCCCGACTGCGCGGTCGGCTCCGTGCCGACATGATGCCCGCAGGCTTGACGCTCCATAGTCTGCCCAGGCGGCGCCGGTCGGCAGGCGAAACCGCCGTTCGCGCCGCCGTCGGAAAAGGAAGAGCGGATGAGTGAAACCGGCGGCATCGGGGACAGCGCCCGCGACGCTGTGCTCAACAGAGACTGCTTCTGCATCACGCTCGACAGATCCAGCTTGAGTGCGGCGATCCGTGCGGAGGCCGGGGATCCGGACCTCGTTGGCGCGCTGCTCGCCTCAAGGCCGAATCTGTTCTCCGGCGGGCCCGTCTTCATCTCCACGCACGACGTCAAGGCCATGCTCGACGTCGTCGCGGCCATCGAAGCGGCGACCGGCGACACGGCCTATCAGGAAGAGGTGCTTGGCTGGGCTCCCGCGATCGCCCGCCACGACTTCGGCCCCCGCGGCGTTTTCATGGGCTATGATTTTCATCTTGGCGGCAGCGGCCCCAAGCTGATCGAAGTGAATACGAATGCCGGGGGCGCCTTCCTGAACGCCTTGCTGGCCCGCGCCCAAGAGGCCTGTTGCCGCCAAGCGAGTGACGCCAGACGCGCAAACGCGCCTGGCGAGTTCGAAGCGCTCGTGTGGCAAATGTTTATCGACGAATGGGAATTGCAGGGTCGCGTCGGTCAGCCACGGACGATCGCCATCGTCGAAGACGGCCCGAAAGATCAGTTCCTCTACCCGGAGTTCCTGCTGGCCCAGCGGTTCTTCGAACAGCGCGGCGTGAAGGCCTGTGTCGTCGATCCCTCCGAACTCCGGATTTCCGGGGGACGCCTGGAACATGATGGGCAGACCGTGGACCTCGTCTACAACCGCCTCGTCGATTTTTCCCTCGACGCCGCAGGCCACGAAGCTTTGCGAGACGCCTATCTCCACGGCGCTGTCGTTCTGACGCCCAACCCCCGCAACCATGCCCTGTTCGCCGACAAACGGAATCTCAGCCTGTTGTCGGACCCGGCCATGGTCGCCGGTTGGGATCTGACGCCAGGCCAACTGAAAAGCCTTTCGGCGATCCCCCACACCGCCCTCGTGACGGCCGAAAACGCGGAGAGGCTGTGGGCGGAGCGCAGCCGGCATTTCTTCAAGCCCGCTGGCGGTCATGGTGGAAAGGCCGTCTATCGCGGCGACAAGCTCACCCGGCGCGTTTGGGCCGAGATCCAGCGAGGCGGCTATATCGCCCAGGAACTGGCAAAGCCGAGTGAACGTCGCATCAAGATCGACGGAGAGATCCAGTCTCTGAAGCTCGATGTCCGCCTCTACACCTATCAAGGCCAGCCTCTCCAGATGGCCGCCCGCGTCTATCAGGGCCAGACGACAAATTTCAGAACCCCGGGCGGCGGCTTCGCTCCCGTTTTTGTCGTCTAGGCCCCCGAATGCCGAGGTCAGGCGTGGCGATGCTTGCGCCCCTGGCCGGCCAGGGTGCTTCGGATCCTGTCGCCCGCCAACCAAACGTGACGTCCGGACCGAAGCCGCTGACCTTTCAACACGCAGCGGCGCCGTGGTTTAGTTTTCAGCTGAAGCGCGCCTTTGACGGTCAATCGGGAGGGCATGGGTCAGCATGCGAGGCATGGCCATGCCGAGAACGACGCCGAACCCGGTCAATACGGCCATGATGATGAACGAGGCATCGGGCAACCAGGCGACATCGTATAAAAGGCCTCCCCCGGCCGAACCGACGGCCGCACCCAAGCTTGCGGCAGCCGTTTGCCGGCCGAGTTGAGCGCCCTGCGCCTGACCGGCCATGCTGGAGGTCCAGTAGGTCAGGATCGGCGCGAGAATGCCGGCGCTTGCCGCCACGGCGCCGATCACCGCGAGCATCAGGGTGAAATCCGTCGCGCGCGGAAGCAGGAACAATCCCGTCGCCAGGACGACCAGGGCCGGTGCTATGAGCCAGCGGGTCGCCGAGGGCTTGATCCAGGGCGAGAAGACAATGGCCTGAACCACGAGCATGACCAGGCTGCACTCCGTAAACATCAGGGCGATCTGAGTCGGGGTCATGCCCAGTTCCTGCTTGCCGCGAAGCGCCAGACCGACCTCGAAAACACCGACACCGGCCGCGACGATGAATCCCAGGATCAGCAGATTTGGGATCAGCCAGCGGCCTGTCGACGAAGCGGTCGGGTCGGGCGCGCCCATCCGCCCCCTGCGCCGGCTTCGTGGTATCGCCAAGACGGCTGCGCCGGCCACGGAAAATGCGAGAACCGCCGTCGCGCCCAGCGGAAACGCCAACGACCCCATGGGATTGGTGATCGACAGCACGTCTGCGGCAGCGCGCGCGATGAACACGCCTAACATGGGTCCCAGGAGAAATCCCGAGACCCCCGCCAGGCTGACGAAGGTCAATCGGCGCGCGCGCACCTCGTCGGTCGCCGCCAGATCCCCTACGGCGGCAAGCGCCACCGGCGTGACCGCAGCGGCGAACAGACCGCTCAGGATCCGCTCCGCGTAGACCGCGACGAGGCTCTCGACGAAGGCGAAGACCAGCATGGTGGCGCCAAAACCCGTCAGGCCGATCAGCAGGATGACGCGGCGTCCATGCCTGTCCGAAAGGCGGCCCCACATCGGTGCGAAGAGAAACAACGACAGCATATAGAGGCCGGTCAGCAGACCTGTCGACCGGGAGACCTCTCTCGCCGAGGCGCTTTCGCCAACCAGCCGTTCAATCAGGAACGGCAGCAATGGGAGGACGACGCCGAAGCCCATCGACACCGTGAACACCGAGGCCATCAGGACAGCCATCGCAACCGGTGGCAGGGTCAATCTGGCGTTACGCTTCACACCGCCGCCGTCGCGGTAAGCGTCGGCTCCGCTACGACCGCCTCGCCGGTCCGGCGGATGCCGGTCAGGCGGGTTCGTTTCAACATCAGGGCGTTGATCGCCACGAGCGCTGAGCTCCCGGACATGGCGATGGCGGCGATGCTCGGTCCAAGCAGGAAGGGATAGAGCACGCCGGCGGCCAGCGGGAAGGCGATGACGTTGTACCCGACGGCCCACCACAGGTTCTGGTGCATCTTTCGAAGCGTCGCCCGGGACAGTTCGATGGCGCCGACGACGTCGAACGGGTCGCTCTTCATCAAGACGATGTCTGCGCTCTCCATGGCGACATCCGTGCCGGCGCCGATGGCGAAGCCGACATCGGCCTGGGTCAGGGCCGGGGCGTCATTGACGCCGTCGCCGACCATGCCGACCTTCTTGCCCTGAGCCTGCAGCTCCTTGACCTTGCTCGCCTTGTCGCCGGGCAGAACGTCGGCGAACACGCGATCGATGCCGAGACCCTTGGCGATCCGTTCGGCCGTACCCTGGTTGTCCCCGGTCAGCATGATGACCTCGACGCCCCGAGCGCGCAGGGCCTTGACCGCCTCGATCGCAGTGGGCCGCACCGCGTCGGCGATGGCGATCAGACCGACCAGTTTGCCGGCCACGGCCAGGTGGACCACGGTCCGGCCGGCGCCCTGCAACGCCTCGGATTTTGCGCCGAGTTCCCCGAGGTCGATCTTGTTCTCGGTCATCAGCCGCTTGTTGCCGAGCAACACCGTCTTGCCGCCGATCTTTGCCTGAGCGCCCTTGCCCTCGAGATTGGTGAACCCGCTCGCCTTGGGCGCCTTCACCTTTTCGGCCCTGCGCAGGATGGCCTGGGCCAGAGGGTGGTCAGATCCGGCCTCCACGGCCGCGGCTGCGGCCAACACCTGATGCTCCGTGGCGCCGTCCGCCGTCACCAGATCGACGACTTCGGGTTGGCCCATCGTCAGGGTGCCGGTCTTGTCGAAGATGATAACGTCCAGCTTGGTGGCGTCCTCGAGCGCCGACGCATTCTTGAACAGGATGCCATTCATGGCGCCCAGTCCGGTCCCGACCATGATGGCCATAGGAGTCGCCAGGCCCAGCGCGTCTGGACAGGCGATGACAAAGACGGTGATGGTCAGGCTGACGGCGAACAGGAGGGGCTGGCCGATGACCCAGAACCAGACCACGAAGGTCAGCAGGCCTACGAGGATCGCGGCCCAGACAAGCCACTGGGCCGCGCGGTCGGCCAGCAGCTGCGAGGGAGCCTTGGAGTTCTGGGCCTCCTGAACCAGTTTGACGATCTGGGCGAGTGCTGTGTCCGCACCGACTTTGGTGGCGCTGTACTGGAACGTGCCGCTCTTGTTGATCGTCGCGCCGATCACGGTGTCGCCCACCTTTTTCTCGACCGGCATCGACTCGCCGGTCAGCATGGATTCATCGACGAGCGACGCCCCCTCCAGCACGGTGCCATCGACCGGTATCTTGTTGCCGGGCCGGATCACGACCGTATAGCCGGACACCACCTCCGCGGTGGGCACCTCCACTTCCTTGCCGTCACGCAAAACGGTCGCCTTGGGCGGGGTCAGATCCATCAAGGCCCGAATGGCTTCGGATGCGCCGGCCCTGGCGCGCATCTCAAGCCAGTGACCGAGAAGGATGAAGACCAGCAGAATCGCCGACGCTTCGTAGAACTGCTGTCCGCCGTAGATAAAGGTGGAGCCGACGCTGAAGAGATAACCGGTGCCAACGCTCAAAACTATGAGCACCGCCATGTTGGCGACGCCGCTTCGCAATGACCGCCAGGCGGCAACGACGAAGGGCCAGACCGGATAGAGGATGGCGCCGCTCGCAAGGATGAACAGGACGAGGTCCAGCCTCATGCCGAACGGAGGCGGAATCCGGATGAAGTCCATGCCCATCGGCGAGAAGGCGAAGATCGGCAGACTGAATCCCAGCGCGACCCAGAAGCGGTTGCGCATATCGCGCACCATCGACTGCATGTCTTTTCCGGAGCCATGGCCCATTTCGTGGGCCATGGCGTCCTTCTGCGCCTTGCCCCGGGCCGGGTCTTTCCCGTTCATGAGGCCCGACTTCGCCTTGGATGTCTCGCGGGAATGTCCTCGATGCGCGTCGGCGGGCCCGACCGGCTCCGGGGCGCCTTTGGCCGGCGCTTCGTGATTCTGGCAGACATGGTTGGGGAGGGCCTCGCCGGCGCAGTGGAAGCCGCAGGCCTCGATCGCCGCCCTGATTTCAGACAGGCTGGTCTTGGCCGCGTCGTAGGCGACCGTGGTGGACCCCGACACCGGATTGACGGAAACGCGGCCGACGCCGTCGATGCGACGCAGCTGTCGTTCAATCCCGGACGCCCCAAGGACGGAGAAGAGATTACCGACTTCAAGCGTCCGGGTGGTCATTGATGCTCTCCGACTGGTGAGGGAGAGCCCGAGTGACGCTCCGTTGGATTGTCTGCGCCCCTCCCGGTCGGCAATGGTCCTGGAGCGGTCACGTCTTTAAGCGCGGGCGTCTAGGGTGTCCGGGCGCCGGCCTCGGCGAAGAGTCGGCCTTCGATGCCCATGGCCGAGTCGGTCGCGGCGATTGAGCGCCGCCCGGATGTCTCGCGTCCATCGAGCGCTCTGATGGCGTCGATCGTTTCGGGCACGACGATCGCCTGATTGTCGACCATGTAGGCGTAGAAGAGCTCATCGCCCTGCACCGTGAGCATGTCGGCCCACAGCGCCACTTCATAAAGGTCGCTGCGGGAGCGGCCCCGATCCGCCATCAGTTCCTTGACGGCGTTAAGCGCATCCAGACCGTGCTCAGTCTTCATCAACAGGATGCGTGACGACGAGCGGAAGGCATTGAGCACCTCCTCCTTGTCCACGGGACGGGTCAACTGGACTGACCAGTAGTGCAGATGGGCGATCGTCTCGGGGACCTTGACCGCCATGGTCACCACGTCGAGGTCGGGATCGACAGTCCGGGCGTCCGGACCCTGGTGGCTGGGGATTTCGGGCTCAGGAACCAGGGTGTTCATGATGCCGCCCTGATGGCTCTCCCACGGATCGGTCGCGCGGCGAAGCAGGGTTCCCCGGGCGCGTCCAAGCAGACCGGCGCGCTTGAGTGCGCTCAAGGTCCGCACAGTCGCGGTTGTGTTGCAAGAAACCACTCGGGTCGATTCACGCCCGATCGCCGTCTCGAAATTGGCCTCGGCGACGAAGGAATGCCCGGTTATGCCGTGCTTCTCGCCCCCTTGAAGAATGAACTTGAGCTGACGCTTGCGGTATTGGGGGACATTGTCCGCCGCCACGCGCTTGGGGGTGCAATCGACAACGACATCCGCCTCGCCAAGCAAATCATCCAGGCGGCCAGCCGTCTGAACGCCTGCGGCCCGGAACGCATCCTCTGCCGGGGCCGTGGCGGCAAAAAGCGGCACACCCTTGGTCTGAAGCACACGGGTTCGCCAGTCCGTCGCGACGTCGGACACGCCAATGAGCGTCATATCGCTCTGGGCCCTAACGGCATCGGCGACGCGTTTGCCGATCACGCCATAACCATTCACGGCAACCCGTATCGACCTGGTCATACATACGTCTCCTCCGGCCTAGAAAGCAGACGATGCGGGATCCGCGCATTGATCTGGATCAAAGCTCGCCGCGCCGGTGCATGTCATCCTCGGTCGATGTCGAAGGACAGCGGAGCCGAGGCGCAGATGCCAGAAGAGACGAACCGCAGGGTCGAGCGGCGGTGATGCTGGCCGCTGCAATCTTCGACGTCGATGGGGTCCTGCTGGCTTCGCCCCACGAGAGGGCGTGGCGCGAGGCGCTCGTGGGGCTTGCCGAGCCGGACCGCTTCACGACGGCTATTTATCAAGCCCATGTCGCGGGAAAGCTACGGCTCGACGGCGCCCGGTCCGCACTCGAGGCCTTGGGTGTGAGCAACGCCGACCGCCACGCGGTCGCCTATGCCGAACGCAAGCAGGCGCGGCTGGAGGAGCTGATCCGGACAGGCGCCGTGGCGGCCTTTCCGGACGCGCTGCGTTTCGTTGAGGCGGTCGCCGCCCTCGGCTGGCCCATGGCGGCCGCTTCCTCCTCCAGGAACGCCACCGCCATGATGCGCGCGATCCCGCTGCGGGCCGGCCGGAGCCTGCTCGACATCTTCCGCGTCAATGTCTCGGGTCGAGACCTCACGCACGGCAAGCCGGATCCGGAGCTTTTTCTGATCGCGGCCCGCGAGATGGGCGTGGCGCCCGCGCAGTGTTTCGTGGCGGAAGACGCTCCAGCGGGGATTGAAGCGGCCCGCGCCGGGGGCATGGCGGCTATCGGCGTTGCACGCCTCGGCGACGCCGAGATGCTGCGTGCGGCGCGCGCGGACCTGGTGGTCACAAGCCTGGACGACGTCGTGATCACCGAGCTTGCGCTTGGCCGGCTGGTCGGCCCGACACTGTGAAGGATCCGAAGACCATGAAACAGGCGCTGGAGCCGACTGCCGACGCCTCATGGGTCCTGAGTGACGATGGCTGTGATCCGCTCCGCGAGAGCGATCGCGCCACTCGGTTCGCGATCAGCAACGGGTTTCTCGGCGTACGAGCGTCCCAGACGGTCAATCGATCACCGCAGGGCGTCGGTTCACCGAACACCTATGTCGCCGGACTGTTCGATACGCCCGATGGCGACCGGGCAGTGCCTGAGTTGATCCCTGTCCCGAACGGGTTGCAGGTCCATATCAGCCTGCCTGGGGGGCCGCTTGTCCAGCATTTCGGCCCTGGTCCATCGCATGCGCTCACGCTCGATATGCGGCGAGGCCTTTTGCTTTCGGAATGCCGCCTGGTCGACGGATCCGCCGTGAGCGCCCGCCTTGTCCGGTTGAACCTGGTGTCACAGGACCGCAGATCCCTGGGATTGCAAATGCATCATTTGGAGGTTGAGCGCGGCGAGTCCGAGATGACGCTCGAAGCGTCCTTCGAAGGCCTCGATCGCGACCTCATGGCGGAGCGGCTCGACAACGAATTGGGCGTATGGCGCACCCGCCGTTCCGGCAAGCGCTTGGAAATCGCGGCAGCGGTGGCGTTGCGGATCGACGGCCTGGAGATGGCGCCGGTCGTGCTCGCCCCGTTCAAATGGTCGTGGACCTGGAAAAGCCGTCCCGGACAGATCATCTGCCTTGAGCGCATTATGGGGGTGGCGCGAAGCGCGGTTCCCGGTCCGGACGCCGGCGTCAAGGCTCTGAATGAACTCAAGGCCGGTCGAGATTTAGGGTGGCGAGACCTGCTCACACGGCATGAGACGGCCTGGGCACATCGTTGGTCGTCCAGCGACATCGACCTCAAAGGCGACGCCGCGGCGCAGAAGGCGCTTCGATTCGCCATCTACCATTTGAACAGCGCCGCCAACCCGGACGACCCGCGTGTCTCTATCGGCGCCAGGGCGCTGACAGGGGCCGACTATCGGGGGCACGTCTTCTGGGACACCGAGATCTTCCTCCTGCCCTTCTATATCGTGACCTGGCCGGAGGCGGCCCGGTCCCTGCTGATGTACCGGTTCCACACCCTGAACGGGGCGCGGGCAAAGGCTGCGGATCGAGGATGGCGCGGCGCGTTCTACGCCTGGGAGTCGACGGATACCGGTCTGGAGACCACGCCTGAGCAGGCGGTCGGTCCGGATCGACAAATCGTCGACATCCTTACCGGCGTGCAGGAGCAACACATCAGCGCCGACGTCGCCTATGCCGTCTGGCAATATTGGCAGGCGACAGGCGACGACGAATTCCTGATCGAGGCCGGGGCGGAAATACTGCTCGAGACCGCACGCTTCTGGGCCAGTCGGGCCCAGCCCGAAGCCGATGGCCTGCACCACATCCGCAACGTCATCGGCCCCGACGAGTATCACGAGAATATCGACGACAACGCGTTCACCAACGTCATGGCCCGTTGGAACATTCGCCGCGCGCTCGACGTCGCCGGCCTGCTGCGCCAAAGATGGCCCGATCGATGGTCAGCCCTGTCGAGCCACCTCGACCTGAACGAGGCCGAGCTGAAACGTTGGTCCGACGTCGCGGAGACGTTGGCGACGGGTCTGGATCCGGCCACCGGCCTGTACGAGCAGTTCGCGGGTTATTTCGATCTCGAGGACGTGGATCTATCGGCCTATGCGGGCCGCACCGTCCCAATGGACGTCATCCTCGGGCGTGAACGCACCCAGCAGTCGCAGGTGGTGAAACAGGCCGATGTCGTTGCCCTGCTGGCTTTGCTGCCTGGCGAATTCAACGCCGGCGCGGACCTGAAAAACTTCCGATACTACGAGCCCCGCTGCGGGCACGGCAGTTCTTTGAGCACGGCCATGCACGGCCTCGTGGCCGCGCGGCTGGGAGATGTCGAAAGGGCGCTCGACTATTTCCACAGGACTGCGGCGATCGATTTGATCGACACCAAGTCCGCGATCGGAGGGGGGGTCCACATCGCGGCTCAAGGCGGCCTCTGGATGATGTCGGTCTTTGGGTTCGCCGGACTGGCGCTACGGAGCGACGGACTCGCCCTCGCGCCGCAGCTGCCGGCGAGTTGGACCAGCCTGAGTTTCAGCCTCCAATGGCGCAACCGGAGCCTCGCGATCAGGATCGACCAGACCAACCGGACACTCGAGGTCTCGCTGGAATCCGGACTGCCGATGATCATCGCGGTTTACGGAGAACCCCACAGCGTCAGCCTCGACCAGGCCCTTGTCGCCGACATCAGGCAACCGGTTGAACCCGGTGATGGATGAGGTTGCCCACCGCCCAGTTCTGACATGGATCAATGCGCGAATTCGCCGGATAGCGTCATGGAGCCTGGGGTCGCTATCGGCCCGTCCCGTAAACCGGAACAGCAGATGTTTCTCAAAACCTACGTCAAGAGAGTCGTCCTGGTGGCGGCAAGCGCGACCGCAGCCCTTTTGTTGGCCGGGTGTGAAAACCAGGATCGGAATACTCGCCCGATCCTGTTTACAGCCGACGAACAGGGCCGATCGATTTCCGTCATCAATCCCGAGACAGGCCAGGTCGAGACGACCCGTATTGCCGTTTCCCCTCACAACGTTCAGGTCTCCAGCGACGGTCGATCCCTCTTTGCAGTCGGCGCCTCAGCACCTCAGGGCCCGGACGGAGAGGCTGAAATGGATGGACCGGGGCGCCTCCTCATCTTCGACGCGAGCGCCGTTTCAAAAGGCCCCAGCACGACTATCCCCGTCGGCAGGATGCCGGCGCATGTCGTCGTCGATGCGCGGAGCGAGCGGGCGTTTGTCACCAGCGCGGGAGACAACATGCTCACGGTCGTCGATCTCAAGTCGGGCTCAGTGGATCGCAACATCACTGTCGGGCGATCGCCCCACGGCCTGCGTATGAGCCCGGATGGTCGTACCCTCTATGTCGCCAATACTGGCGATGGGACGGTTTCCGTCGTCGACGCCGTCGATCTGGACGAAGTCGAGCGCATTCCAGTCGGCCGTGGCCCGGTCCAGGTCGCATTCACGCCGGATGGACGCTTCGGCTATGTGACCTTGCGAGATGAGAACGGCACGGCCGTGATCGACACCGCAAGCCGACGGGTGGTCGCCCGTATCCCGGTCGGACCCGGACCTATTCAGGTCTTCGCCTCACCTGACGGCCGGGAGGTCTATGTCGCCAACCAGGGGACAGAAGCGCGTCCAGGCAACACCGTCTCTGTGATCGACACCGCCCGTCAAACTGTCGTCGCCACGATCGTCGCCGGCGCGGGCGCTCACGGCGTCGTGGTCGGCGGCAATGGCGACCGGGTCTATATCGCCAATAGTTTCGCCGACACGGTGTCCGTGCTCGATCCCCGGACCCGCCGGCTTGTCCGCACCATCCCGGTCGGAAGGGGGCCGGGCGGCATCAGCCTCGCCGAGGTCAACGACTGATTTCTCCTTCGGTCTCCACGCCACGGAACGAACCGCCGGCATCGAGCCGCCGTCGGCGGCACAGAGGCTGTGTGGCGTCGACGGAACCTTGCCCGCCACGACGTCTCGCGATCAGATGGCCAGATCCATATGCGCAAGCACCTGCTGTAACGCCCTCGCCGACGCGTTCAATGCCGCCGTCTCCGAGGGGGTGAGTGCCGGCGACAGAATGCGTTCGACCCCGCCTGCGCCAAGAATGCACGGCAGGCTGAGACAGACATCGGCGATACCGTATTGTCCGGTCAGCAGCGTCGAGACTGGCAGCACCGCCCTCTCATTGCGCAAGATCGCCTCGCATATCCGCACGATCGCGGTCGCCACCCCGAAGGATGTGTAGCCCTTGCCCTGGACAATTCGGTAGCCGGCGTCGCGCACCTCCGTGGCGATCTGGCCCTGGTCGAGTTCCTGCCCCGGCGGACAGAATTCGCTCAGCGGCAACCCTCCGACACGAACGGTCGAGAACGCTGCTACCTCGCTGTCGCCATGCTCGCCCAGAACAAGCCCGTCGATGGACCCGGGCGTGACCTGCAGGCTCTCGGCGAGCGTCTGTTTGAGACGGCTCGTGTCGAGCAGTGTTCCCGTGCCGATGACCTTTGCCGACGCAAAGCCCGAGCGACGCAGCGCCATTAGCGTCATCACGTCCACCGGGTTGGCGGCGACAAGGATGATCCCCGCGAACCCGGCCTGGACCAGCTCTCCGACGCAGGTCGTGACGATCATGGCGCTTTGGGACGCTACGGACAGGCGACTTTCCGAGCCGTGCGTCGCCGCCCCTGCGGTAATGACAGCAATCCGGGCTGTTGCCGCGTCGGCGTAGCTTCCGGCCCAGATGCGCGCGGGCCTGGCGAGCGCGTTCGCATCGGAGAGGTCGGCCGCCTCAGCCTCGGCCAGCGCCAAATCGCTGTCGATCAGCACAATCTCCTCGAACAGGGCTCGAAGCATCAGGGCATATGCGGCCGTCGCCCCGACGTGGCCTGCGCCAACGATCACAATCCGTTCGTGTTCGATCATCGGGTCTTCCTTTCGACCGGCGCGGCTGGAGCCGCCCGCACCGCGCCGCCTCCCCGGCCAGCGTCGCTGACCGAAAAACATTCTGATCGGCTTCGGCCTTGACCGCTGCCGCTTCTGATTGCCCGGGAAACACGGGGATCGGCCTGAATACTCGCCAGCTTTGACAGCGCGCGCACTCACCCAATCGAGCTCGAAACCCTAATGGTTTGTGAGCCCGGGCCGGATCAGGCCGGACGACCCAGAGGGGCCGGCCGGCCCCGCATCCCGGTCACGGCTTCGAATGGTTCTGTACGTCCTGAAGATAGACAATCAGATCCGCGATTTCGTCGCTTTCCAGAGTGATTTGGGGCATCTCCGGATGGCCGTTCGTAATGCCTTCGGCAAAAGCTTCCTGAAGGTCCGCCACCGGATAACGGGTCCCCAAGTGCCGCAGCGGCGGCGCGGCGGCGCTCGGACTCTCCCCCGTGGGTCCGACGGAGTGGCAGGCTGCACAGCGGCTTTCTACAAGCGCCTTCCCCCGAGCGATGGAGGCGAAATCCAGCGTTTCCACCGGATAGTATCGCGCTGCTTCCGCAGTGCGTGATGCTTCACGATAGACAGGATCGGTCGTACATCCCGTCAACAAGAACAATCCGGTGATCGCGATTAGACGCAAGACTTCCGCTCCATGAGGTTGTGCTCAAAGCGCCTCTTTCGGCGCGGCCGTCATTGATCGAGATCAAAGCCATCGGGATGCGGTGCAGTAGCACACCTTGCCCAGGTCGTAGCGGTTCGCCCTGAGCCAGAGAGCCTCCCGACCGGTATGAGCGCGGTCTCGACATACAGCTGAAGCCAGCTTCCTGTCCTTGTCCCATGACGTCGATCAAGACCGCGCGAGCGCCACCGCCTCAATGATGATCGGTTCGATGAGGTCGTTGAGATCCGAGCCGGGCTATCCGCCGTCGGTTAGAGCCGCACCAGCGATTTCCCACCCCCGGCCGGATGTGCGGCGGGTTCGCCCGCGCTGTTCTGAGGACGGCTCGACTTGCGCTGAACCCCCGTGTCCGGTCATCTGAAGCGATGGGCAAATACGATCCGCTTCGAGACTATCTCCGCAGACAGAAGACGGATGAGCTCGAACTCTCCTTCGTCGAGATGGAACGCAAGATCGGCTATATGCTGCCCAAGAGCGCGAGCCTGCCGCAGTGGTGGGCCAGCACGGCCGATCCGGCCACGACCCAAATTCAGCGTCGGGCCTGGGGCGACGCCGGCTTCGACGCCCTTTTGATCGCTGGGGCTGACCGTGTGCGTTTCAAGCGGGTCAAAGCCCCACATCCCGCGCATTAACCGCCAAAATCGAACGCCGTCTGGTTTTCCGCAACGGCGGCTTTCCGTTTTCGACGGGTCTTGGCGCCTGGATCCGGGTCAATCACGGCCTCTGGTCGACCGGCTCCCTTTGCCTGTTCCTGGATTCGCCTGATCTGTGGCGGTTCGACCGGTTCCTGCGCCGCTACTATGGCCCGCGGCTCCGGCAGACGCCGGGGCGTCCTTGCTCGTCTCCATGCCAGCAACTCGCTCTGCCACCAGCCCACACGGTTCTGCGACACCTGGACGCTGGCCGGGAAGTCTCCGCTCTTCTGCATGCGCCAAACCGTCGTCCGGCTCAGACCACAGATCACCCTGACCTGCGACCAGGGCAGGATCCGGTCTTCCAACGCGTCGAACGGAGGCGGCTCGCTCACAGGGTCCATGACACCGCCTCGTCCGCCCGGCGCTCCAGAACCTCGGCCAGCAAGCGGGCGTCTCGCGCCGCATCGACCGGATCTCGAACCTCCCAGGTTTTAAGAACGTCCTTGAGGGCGAAGCTGACTGCGGGGTCGATCAGCAGATCCGCCACCGTGGGCGCCCACTCGGTCCTGAACCCTTCGAAACACATCTCAGCCATGCCGCCGCCCCCGTGCCGCCGGCGGCGCAGACGCTCGCAAGTCACTGACCTGGTCCAGGGCCCAGGCGCGAAGCACGCCACGCGGATAGTAGGGCCTATGCCGAACGTGGAGACAGGGAGGGCCATTTCCCCCAGTGGACCACAGCCGTGCGAGGGTCTCGGGCTTCATGCGGATACCGAACTGTATCAGGAAGGCGGACGCTTCCTTGCGGGTCAGCAGATCCTCATCGGTCGCCCCTGTCGGCGAGATGACCGGTTCCGTCGCCGGGGTCATCGGCTCGGCTCCCGCACCCGACAGTCTCGGGAATTGCGGGCGCCCCTCCCGGCCGAGAGCGCGAGGTAGCAGTCAACGGCTGCGGCGACGTAGACCGGCGCGTGGTCAACGGTCCCTTCTGCGAGGAATTCGTCCCGGAGGAGGACGTTCTTTCGATCCAGGTAGAGGGCGCGGAACTGCTCCCGGGGTGCGTGGGCCAACGCTGAGCGCACATAGGCTATAAGGCATGACCAGGACGATACGACGGGACGTCGGCAAGCTTCCGACCGGGCCAGACGGACGCTCAACTGCTGCAGTAGTTTGAGGTCGGTGATCGTGGTCGCGTTCAGTGAAGCGGCCCGGGCGAGTTCCGGCGGGTCGGCAGCGACGACGGCTGCCACCGAGCCGAAGACCTTCAGCAAAGTCTCAACGGCCCGGGGAATGTCACGCTGTGGCAAGGTGCGTGTCATCAGCAGGGAGAGTAGGGACGCGTCGTCCAACTCCGGCTGAAGGGCTCCCGGTAGATCAAAAAGCGACGCCGAGAGACGATCGGAAGGCTGGGGCGTCGATGAGGGCAAGGGTCGCATCACGGGCTCCTGGACTGTTCCACCCCCGCTCGGGGCGGCCGCCTCCGCCCTTCCTTTTTCTCCGGTTCACTGTTGGCGAGGTACGCCGCGGGCGTCAGGTTGGCTCCTGAAATGGCTCCTCATGCTCGCCGGCCACGCCTCGTTTCTGGCCAGACGTCTCGAAGTGGCGGGACGCCGAGACCCTCGAAGTCCGCCCCATCTTTTTTCTGGTCACCCTCAGGAATGGCCTGATCTTCCTGTTTGCGATCCCGATCTTCGAGCTGCTCGAACATGCCCAGACGAGCGGCTGGATCCAGACGGTGTTCACACTGCCCTGAGCCAGGCGCCGCGAACTTGCTGGACCGCCTAAAACCAAAAAGCCGCTTGGCTGGTGGACGGGGCTTCGCACCAGAGTTGCTAAGCTCACCGCCAGGATCCGCGCCTGCTGACACGACAGGAAGGCCTCGAGCGGTCTCCTATCCCGGCTGCGCTCCGGCGGTTGCCGCCGAAAGAGCCCGGGCCTCGCTGCGGATGCGCACCCACATCATCGCTGCGTTGAGAAGGCTGAATATGATCGCATAGCCGACCAGTCCGAAGGCCAGCGGCAGGACCGCGATCTCGAGGGCGACCACGACATAGTTGGGATGGGAGACGAAGCGATAAGGCCCCCGAGTGACCAGCGGCGCGCCTGGCAAGGTGATGATCCGGGTCGTCCAGCGGGAACCGAGAGTGGCGATCACCCAGACCCGGCCTGCCTGGAGCAGAACGAAGACGGCGAGCAGGGCAAGGTTGACCGGCCTGTCCCACGCGAACGCCCACAGTCCCAGAAGCCAGGCCCCGTGCAGGAGGACGATGAAGACGTAGTGGTCCGCGCCCGTCTCGACGGCGCCCTGGGCGCGCAGACGGTGAGTGTTATACTCGGCCAGAACCAGTTCCCCGAGCCGCTGCGCGGTCACCAGGGCGAGGACGACGATGGACAACATCACGCCGCCGCCCTCAGGGTCACGGTGCTGAGGGTGAAACCTGGCCCCAGGGCGGTCACGACCGACCGGTTCGGCAGGCCCCGTCGTCTCGCCCGGTCGAGGACGTAGAGGACCGTCGGCGCGGACATGTTGCCGTGGTCGGCCAGAACCTCCCGTTCGTGATCCAGACTGCCCTGATCGAGGGACAGGGATCCCTCCAGGGCGTAGATGACCTTCATTCCGCCCGGGTGACAGATGAAACGATCAACATCCTCAAGCTCCAGGCCCTGGCGTTCGAGCATCCCGACCATCGCCGGTCGAAGGTTTTCGCGGGCGAACGGAGGAATGGCGCGGTCGAAGATCACGCCCAGACCGGTCGGGCCGACGCGCCAGCCCATGACGTCCAGACTTCCGGGCCAGGTGTGTTCGCCCGCCGCCTCGATCGAGGCGAAGCCCGCCTCGCCGCAGCGCACCACACAGGCGGCCGACCCGTCGCCGAACAGCGCCGTCGCAACAATGTCCGCCTTGGTCAGATCCTCCATCCGGAACGAAAGGGTGCAGAGCTCGACCACGACCACAAGGATCACGGCCCCCGGCGAGGCCTGGGCCAGCCTTCCCGCAAGGGCGAGGCCCGTCGCTCCGCCGGCGCAGCCGAGGCCGAAGACCGGGACCCGCGCTGCATCGGAGCGAAATCCCATCCGGGCCATGGCGCGGGCCTCAAGGCTGGGCGTGGCGATGCCCGTCGATGAGACCGTGATGACCACGTCGACATCGGAACCTTTCAGGCCTGCTTGATCGAGAGCCGCTTCCGCGGCTCTGGCCAACATGCCGACCGCGATGTCGAGATAGGCCTGGGTCCGTTCCGGCCAACTCCGTGGAGTGAGATACCAATCCAGGGGCATGGCCGATTGCCGCGTCCTGATCCCCGCAGTGTCGAACACGGGCAGCATCCGGTCGATTCCGGGAAACCGGTCTCTAAACAGCGCCTGAGCGACCCGGACCACGTCCGGCTGGGTCATGACATTCGGCGCGTTTGCGGTCGCGATGGAGAGAAGTTTGGCGGAAGCCGGCATCGAGGTTCGCTCCGGTCGGCATCGGTTGCGACCCGAACGCTAATCGCGCGAAAGCTTCAAGGTTCCAAAAAGGCTTACAGTACAGCTAGATAAGAACCGGCATCACTCGCAAAAGCACCCAGAAGCGGAAGCATAGCGTTCGAGGATGAAGCACGAAACAGCTCCCGAGATGGGCGGTCGGCGTGCCTCTCGACCAGTTCATTCTCGACCGCTATCTCGCCAGCGCCGGTCAGAATGAGACGTCGTCGGGTCTCAAACGCCGTAACCCGCAAGGTGGACCGGAGCGATGGCCACGGCCTCACGTCTCTTTTCACACCGTCGGTTTCGGTGTGAGGTTGGCTGAAAGCCTGGCGAGACGACGCGGCAGATCCCGTTCGATGGTTCTCTTCTGATAGGGACTAAGCTTGCGCCAGCCCGCTATCTCCGGGCGCGTTCGACCACAGCCTTCGCACTGACCCGAGCGGCCGTCGAAGGTGCAGATATCGATACAGGGCGTGCCGGTCATGAAGGAACTACCCGGCCAGGGCCACGACGGCCTGCCAGGTGAGAACCAGGCCGACGATGGCGATCAGCCCGCCTGAAAAATAGGGCGCTTTCCGCGCAAAAGCCGCGAAACCTCCCGACCAGCGCTTCTCCGCATGCCGCATCCCGATCGCCGCTGCGACACCGACGGTGACCATGGTCGCCGCCAATCCGATCGAAAAGCACAGGACGAGGGTCGCACCCAAGGCCACCTGCTTCAGCTGCAGGCAGAGCAGCAGGACGGTGATCGAGGCCGGGCACGGGATCAGGCCGCCTGTCAGGCCGAAGAGCATGATCTGCCAGGTGGTCACCTTGCGGTTGGCGAACCGTTTCTTGATGTCGTTGGCGTGGGCGCGTTCATGGGCGTCCTGGTGGCCGGGGTTTGAGACATCCAGGCCGCCGTGGTCATGACCATGCTCGTGATCGTGTTCGGCGAACTCGACGTCGAAGTCATGGGTGTGATTGCCGTGGCCCAGAACCAGCCGCGCCGTGAAGGCGTGGGGTTCGGGAATGACGTCAGCCGATTCGAGATAGCCGTCGCGTGTCTCGAAGTGGAATGTCTGGACGGAGCCGTCCGCGCGCGTGGTGGCGACCTTGATGTCGCCGGCCCTCGGGACAGGACCGTGATCGGGGGCAAACCGGAAGCGCGGCGGAATACCGTCCTCGAAGATACTCAGGCTGACGACGCCATGGCCCGTGTCGATCCAGCGCGTCTCGTCGTGGGTGTGGTCATGATCATGCTCGTTATGGACGGCGTTCTGCTCGCGCCATGTGGCCAACAGCATCCATGCGGCGACACCGAGGATGATCACGGCCGAGGCCAGTTGGAACCAGCCCTCCGAGGCTTCGATGTCGAAGAACTGACCGAAGTAAAGACCGGTCAGGGCGATCGCCCAGACGATGGCCGTGTGCGACAAGGTCGCCGAAAGCCCGAGCAATACCGCCTGCCAGACCGTCCCGCGCACGGCGACGATGAAGGCCGCCATCATGGTCTTGGAATGCCCCGGCTCAAGACCGTGAAGCGCCCCGAGAAGGAGGGCCGAGGGAATGAACAGCCAGGCATGGGCCGAGCCCTGCGCGAGCAGGTCCGCAAACGGAGTCATCGGCGTCTCACAGGTATTTGGTGATGTCTTTGAACTCGGCCATGGCCTGCCGCGCCTCAGCCGGATCGCCCTCCGCCGCATGGGCGAGGCAATGGTCGATGTGATCGTGGATCAGGGCCTTCTTGGCCGCCGCCACGGCCTTCTCGATTGCGTGAAGCTGCTGGGCGAGGTCGAGGCAGGTGCGGCCGCCCTCGATCATGGCGATGGTTTTCCGCAGATGTCCCTCGGCGCGTTTGAGCCGATTGACGATCTCGGGATGGGATTTATGGACGACGTGGGCCATAGCAAGATGCTATCCCCCCGGAGGGGATAAGGCTAGCCCCCTGGCTCGACCCGCAGGATGATCTTCGATGTTTTCCCCGCTCCGACATGCCGGTTATCGGCACCTGTTTACGGCTCAGGTCGCGGCCCTGCTCGGCACGGGCATGGCGACGGTGGCGCTGGGTCTGCTGGCGCATGATCTGGCCGGGGCCAATGCCGGCGAAGTCTTGGGGATGGCCCTGGCCATCAAGATGATCGCCTATATCGGCGTCGCGCCCTTCGCGAGCGCCCTGGCGGCCAGGCTTCCCCGCAAGGCCCTGCTGGTCTCGCTGGATGTCGTCCGGGCCTGTGTCGCCGGCGCCTTGCCGTTCGTTGGCGAGGCCTGGGAGGTCTATGCCCTGATGACGGTGCTGTACGTCGCCTCGGCGGCCTTCACCCCGGCGTTCCAGGCGATGATCCCCGACCTGCTGCCTGACGAGGCGGAATACACCAAGGCCCTGTCGCTCTCGCGCCTCGCGGCCGATCTCGAGAGCGTGGCCAGTCCCGTGCTGGCGGCCGTGCTCCTCGCCTTCATGAGCTACAACAATCTGTTCGCCGGGACGTCCCTCGGCTTCGTTATCTCGGCCCTTTTCGTCGTCACGGCTGCACTGCCGGTACTGACGCAGACGGCTCAGAAACCCTTCATCCAGCGGCTCACGGGCGGGGTTCGCCTGTTCGCTTTGACGCCACGTCTGCGCGGTCTGATCGCCATCAGCATCGCCGAGGCCGCCGGCGGGGCCATGGTGTTCGTCAACACGGTCGTCCTGGTGCAGTCCCGCTTCGCCATGTCCGGCCAAGCCGCCGCCTGGGCGCTAGCGGCTTTCGGGGCGGGGTCGATGGCGGCGGCGATCGCCCTGCCTCGCCTGCTGGACCGGGTCGCAGACCGGACCGCCATGTTGTGGGGCGCCGCGATCATGACCCTGGTGCTGCTTGGGGGATCGGTGCTGGCGACCACCTATGTCGCCCTGCTCATCCTCTGGGCCGTCATGGGCGTCGGCTATTCGCTGACCCTCACACCGGCGGGTCGCGCCTTGCGTCGGTCTTCCAACGCACAGGATCGTCCGGCCCTGTTCGCGGCGCAGTTCGCCCTGTCCCACGCCGCCTGGCTGATCGCCTATCCGGTCGCCGGTCTGGTCAGCGCGGCTGCGGACCCCAGCGCGGCCTTTCTGGTGCTGGCCGCCCTGTGCGCGTTCGGAACGGTCCTAGGATTTGTAGTCTGGCCTGCGAACGACCCGACGGACCTGCCGCATCGGCATGACGCACCGGCCGAAGACGATCCGCATCTGGACGGTCAATCCGGAGAGGCGTTGCACAGCCATCCCTTCGTCATCGACGAGCGCCACCCGCGATGGCCGACGACGAAGGAGTGAGCCCAAGGCGGGAGACATCCGACCGTAAGCCTCAGTCGACGAAATCGACGCTCTCGTAGTCGCCCGAGGTTTGAAGCGTGATGGTGACACGCTCGCCGCTGCGGTTACGCCAGAACCAGCCGTGATGACCCGCGAAAGCGGCCGTTAGCACCCCCGTCTCGCGGGCGGAGGTTCCCTTGCTATAGCCGTGATAGGTGATCCCTTGGCCGTCACCATGGGTGTCATAGTTCACCGCCGGGCCACTGGTGGACCAGGTGAAGTTCGCCTTCGCGCCGTCCCCCATGGCCATTTTGATCTCGGCCCCCTCGTCAGGCTCAAGGGTCAGGGACGTGCGATGGCTGCGACCCGCCGATGCGCCATTGGTTGTCGTAGCTGCGGCTGCCGTCTGGGTCGTGACCGCTGGCGGGACGGCTTCGGTCTTGGCAGACCTGGCCGGCTCCTGAGTTGCGGTGTCTGGTGAGCCCACTGGTGCGGCTGCCGGCAAGGCAGGCGCGGTCCTCGTGGATGTAATGACCGCCGCCGTTGAGGCCGCTTCAGCCGCAGCTTCAACGGCGAGTTGGCGCTTGATCCGGCCCATCTCGGTCAGCCCGAAGACCGAGCCGATGCGGGTAGGATCGACGCCGTACTCGGCTGGAAGGACCACGGTGACCAGCAGGGCCGAGGCGATGACGACGGCGACGCCGGTAGACTTGAGCAGCTTGGCCGTCGACGGCAGTTCGGCGGGATCGGGTTGATTGAGATTTTGCATGGAAGGTCTCCCGTCAGGCGACGAAGAAGCCGACGAGCTGATAGCCCGTCAGGATGAAACCGAGGATCATGAGGATGACGTTGGCCAGATAGGCGTGGCGCCCGAAGCTGGCGGTCCGGCGCCAGAATCCCATGGCGATCAGGATGGCTCCGAGCGCCAGAAGCTGGCCGATCTCCACGCCGATGTTGAAGGCGATCAGGTTGACCAAGAGGCCGTCTGAAGACAGCTGGAAGTCCTGCAGTTTGGTCGCCAGACCCAGGCCGTGGAACAGACCGAACGCCAGGGTCGCGGCCCTGGCGTCCGGCTGGACACCGAACCAGCGTCGGTAGGCCCCCATGTTGTCGAGCGCCTTGTAGACGACGGACAGGCCGATGATGGCGTCGATCAGATAACTGGAGACGTTGACGTTCAGCATCACGCCCAGCAGCAGGGTCGTCGAATGCCCGACGGCGAACATGGTGACGTAGAGGCTGATATCCTTGAGGCGGTAGAGGTAGAAGATCACCCCGAACAGGAACAGCAGATGGTCGTAACCGGTGACCATGTGCTTGGCCCCCAGATAGACGAAGGGCCAGAAGACGATGCCGGACGTCTCCTGGATGTAGCCCTTGTCCCCTGCCGCCACCCCGTGCGCCAGGGTGGCGGTGAACAGGCCGTTGAGGAAGAGCACCAACAGGCCTGCGCTCAGCAGGCCGATGGGCGTTCGCAACCAGGCGGTCGCGCGCTGGAGACGCGGGTTCATGAAGTCCTCCGGGAGTATGCGAAGGGAAGCCGCTCACGCCACGACCGTCTGACGCCGTTCGGCGAAGACGGGCGGCCGTGGACGAGGCTGTAGAGGGCGGGGAGCACGAGCAGGGTCAGCAGGGTCGAGGAGATGATCCCGCCGATGACGACCGTGGCCAGCGGGCGCTGGACCTCGGCGCCGGCTCCGACGTTCAAGGCCATGGGCACGAAGCCGAGGCTGGCGACGAGCGCCGTCATCAGCACCGGGCGAAGACGGGTCAGCGCCCCCTCCCGGATTGCCTCGCCAAGAGGCTTCCCTTCGGCGATCAGGCTGCGGATGAAGGTGACCATGACGACACCGTTGAGCACGGCGACCCCGGACAGGGCGATGAATCCGACCCCCGCCGAGATCGACAGAGGCAGCCCACGCAGCATCAGGGCGGCCACCCCTCCGGTCAGGGCCAGAGGCACGCCGGAGAAAACGATGGCCGAGTCCTTGACCGAGCGGAACAAGGCGAACAGCAGGCCGAAGATCAGCAGCAACACCGCGGGAACCACGAGTTGCAATCGTTTGGCGGCCGAGATCAACTGCTCGAACGTTCCGCCATAGGTGACCCAATAGCCGGCCGGTATGGCGACCTCAGCATCGACCCGGTCCTGAACCTCGCGGATGAACGAACCCAGGTCGCGGTCGCGGACATTGGCCGTGGTCACGATGCGGCGTTTGCCGTTCTCTCGGCTGATCTGGTTCGGACCCTTTGTGAGTTCGATCGTGGCGACCTCATTCAGGGGCACGAACTGACGCGGCTGTCCTTCGCCCGCCGGGAGCGGGACCTGGAGACGACCGATGGCGTTGGTGTCGGCGCGCAGACGCTCGGGCAGGCGGACAACGACGTCGAAACGACGGTCACCCTCGAAGATTTGCCCGGCGGTCGTGCCGCCCATCGAGGTGGAGATAACCGACTGGACGTCTTCGATGCTCAGGCCAAGGCGCGCCATGGCGGGTCGGTTGGGTGTGATCTGGAGCACCGGCAGGCCGGTGATCTGTTCGGTCTGGGGATCGGCGGCCCCGTCCACCGAGGCCACGATGGCTTCGATCTCGGCGCCGAGGCGCAGCAGTTCGTCGAGATCGTCGCCATAGACCTTGATGGCGACGTCGGCCCGCACCCCGCTCAGCAGTTCGTTGAACCGCATCTGGATCGGCTGGGTGAACTCGTATTTGCTGCCGGGAATCTCATTCACGGCCTCTTCCATCTCGGCGACGAGGTCGCCGCGAGACTTGCGAGGGTTCGGCCAATCCTTCCTGTCCTTCAGCATGATGAAGGTGTCGGCGACCGAGGGCGGCACCGGATCGGTGGCGACCTCGGCGGTGCCGATCTTGGCCACGACCCGCTCCACCTCGGGGAAGCGGGCGATGCGGGCTTCCAACGCAGTCTGCATCTGCACGGCCTGGGTCAGGCTGGTGCCCGGGATGCGCAGGGCGTGCATGGCGATGTCGCCTTCGTCGAGATTGGGCACGAACTCCGAGCCCATCCGCGACGCCCCGAACCCGGCGAGCAGCACCAGCACGACCGCAATGCCGATCATCAGGCTGCGGGTCCTGAGCGCGAAGTCGAGCGCCGGCTGATAACCCACCCGGGCCCAGCGCATCAGGAAGCTGTCCTTCTCCTCGACCTTGCCGGTGACGAACATGGCGACGGCGGCGGGTACGAAGGTCAGGGACAGCAGGAGCGCTGCCGTCAGGGCGATGACGACGGTGATCGCCATCGGGTGGAAGGTCTTCCCCTCCACCCCGGTCAGGGCGAAGATGGGGACATAGACCAGGGTGATGATCATGACCCCGAATAGCGAGGGCCGGATTACCTCGCTGGAGGCGGTCGCCGCCAGATCGAACCGTTCCTCGCGGGTCAGGATACGACCCAGGCGATGCTGGGCCTCGCCGTAGCGCCTGAGGCAGTTCTCGACGATGATGACGGCGCCGTCCACGATCAGGCCGAAGTCGAGCGCGCCGAGGCTCATCAGATTGCCGGAGGTTCCGGTCCGCACCATGCCGGTGATGGTCATCAGCATGGTGACGGGAATGACCGCCGCCGTGATCAGGGCCGCGCGGATGTTGCCGAGCAGCAGGAACAGCACGACGATGACCAGCAGGGCGCCCTCGACGAGGTTCTTTTCGACGGTGTGGATGGCGCGTTCCACCAGTTCGGTGCGGTCGTAGACCGGCGTGGCGACGACACCGGGCGGCAGGGCCTTGGCGGCTTCCTGCAGGCTGGCGGCGGCGGCCTGGGCGACGATACGGCTGTTCTCGCCAGCCAGCATGAGAACCGTCGCAAGGACCGTCTCCTTGCCGTTCTCGGTCGCGGCGCCGGTGCGAAGTTCCTGGCCCATTCCGATGTCGGCGACGTCCAGGATGCGGATCGGAACGCCCCCACGCGTGGCGATCACGATGTTGCCCAGGTCTTCACTCGTCGAAGCCTGCCCCGGCACCCGGATCAGATACTGTTCGCCGAAGCGCTCGACATAGCCCGCGCCGACGTTGGCGTTGTTGTTGTCCAGCGCTTCGACCACCTCGGCCATGGTCACCCCGTAGGCCGCCAGCCGCTGCGGATCGGGTGTGACGTGATACTGACGCTCGTAGCCGCCGACGGTGTTGACCTCGGTGACACCGCGCGTGTTGCGAAGCTGGGGCCGGATGACCCAGTCCTGAAGCGTGCGCAGGTCTTCGGTCGTATAGGGCTGGCCGTCGGGACGTCGTGCACCCGGCTCGGCCTCGACCGTATACATGAAGATCTCCCCGAGGCCGGTGGCGATAGGGCCAAGTTCAGGGGTGACGCCGGGGGGAAGCTGACCGAGGGCGCTTTGGAGGCGCTCATTCACCAGTTGGCGTGCGAAATAGATGTCGGTGCCGTCGTCGAAGATGACGGTCACCTGGCTCAACCCGTATCGCGAAACCGAGCGGGTGTATTGAAGGCCCGGAACGCCTGCGACGGCGGTCTCGACGGGGAAGGTGATGCGCTGTTCGGCCTCCAGCGGCGAATAGCCGGGGGCTTCGGTGTTGATCTGAATCTGGACGTTGGTGATGTCCGGAGTGGCGTCGATCGGCAGGCGCTGGAAGCTCCAGACGCCGATGGCGCAGGCCAGGAGGACGAGCCCCATGACCGCCCATCGGAAGCGGATCGACAGGGCGATGATGCGTGCAAGCATGGTTCTCGCGCCCCCTAGTGATCATGGCTCGCGCCGGACTTTTCGATGTCCGCGCGAATGAGGAAGGCGCCGTCCACGACGTATTCGGTTCGGGGTTCGAGCCCGCCAAGCACCTCGGTCCACTCGTCGGTCCTTCGGCCCAGTTCGAGCATCCGCACCTCATAGGTGTTGCCGACCTTGGCGTAGACGACCTGGAAATCGCGGAACGGCTGGATGGCCTTGGTCTGGACGGCGAGAGGCACTGCACCCTCACCGACCTGAACGGTGCCCTGTACTCCCAGGCCCGGCCGCCAGACGCCGCCCTGATAGGCCAGTTCGACATGGGCGATCAGGGTCTGGCTCATCGGATCAGAGCCGGGCAGGATGGTTTCGATGACGCCATTGAAACGGTGGTCACCTGCCAGACTGGTGACCTCGACCCGCTGGCCCCGGCGGACACGTTCTGCATCGCGCGGATAGAGGGCGAACTCGGCATGGAGGCGGGTTGGGTCGCCGATCACCAGCATCGGCTCGCCGCCCGCGCCGGTGATGGCCCCGGCGTTGACGTTCTTGGCCATGATGACGCCGGAGATCGGCGCGGTGACGGAATAGGTCTGGAGGCTCTCGCTGGACTCGACCCGCGCCACAACCTGGCCTCGCGATACGCGCTGGCCCAGTTCGACGTTCAACGCCATCACCCGACCCGGATAGCGGGCGAAGACATCGCTCTGGCCCTCAGGCGTGATCTCGACCCGACCGCTCAACGGCAGAGACTCGCCCAGGACTGCGGAACCGGCGCGCTGCGTGGTGACGCCACCGGCGCGGGCGGCGTCGGCTGAGATGACGGTGCGACCCTCATAGGACTGGTAGGCCCAGGTCGATCGCTTGCCGTTCTGGGTCGCCGCGACCGCCACGTCGAAGGAGTGCGGCTCGGAGACGACACCGGGGCTGGCGAGATAGTCCTCGGTCGGGATGAAGGTGAACCGATCGACCTTCGGCCCGAGACGGGTCAGGGCCATGGTCGCCTGGACCTGACGTGGATCGAGCGGCTTGTCCTTCAGATAGGGATAGAGCCGGAACAGGGGCTCTGGTCCTTCCTCGAAGATGGTGATCTCAAGGGCGAAGTCTCCGTCGCGGAGCATCCGGCCTCGGTGAGGGCCACGCTCATAGTCGGCGGCGGCAGCCTCGCCGTTTTCGCCTGCCTTTTCGGCGCGCTTGTCTCCGCAAGCGGCGGCGGCGAAGGCGAGGACGATCGCGGACGCAACGAGCCAGCGCCGCGAAGGTGTCAGGCGGATCATGGTTGAGTCTCCAGGGCGAGGATCAGGGCGCCGTGCGCGCCGGTCAGTCTGTCGAGGCGGGCGCGATCGATATGGAATTGCTTGAGCACCGCGACGCGGCGGGCGCGGGTCTGCAGCAGGGCGGTCTGGGCGGAGATGACGTCGTTGTAGGTGAAGCCGCCCCTGTTGAAGCCGTCGCGCACCAGAACGACGGCGCGCTCGGCCTGGGGAAGGGTTTCCTGCCCGATCCTGCGAGCTTCGCTGGCTCGGGCCATGACCTGAACCTGCAGGCGCGCGATCTCACGTTCACGGTCGATGCGGGCGGCGGCGAGATCACCCTCGGCGGCCAGCCCCTCCGCTCGGGCGCGGTCGATGGCCCCGAGGTTCTGATCGTAGCGACCAAGGGGAATCGACGCGCCGACGACAAAGCCGAGGTCGTTGCCGTCCCCGAAGTGACGGACGCCGGCGCTGACCGTGGCGTCCGACCGGGCGCGGGCCGTCTCCACCGCCACCCGGGCGACGGCGATGTCGCGCTGGGCGACGAAGATGTCCAGGTCCGCCTGGGCGACCCCATCCGTGACGTCGAGCGCCGACCGGGTGTCGGCGAAGGTCTCAAGGCCGAGGGTGAAGTCCGCCGATCCGTCCCAGAAGCGGGCGAGCGAGATATTGGCGACCCGGACGGCGATCTCGGCCTGATCGCAATCGATCTGGGCCTGGGCCAGTTCGGCCTCGGCGCGCGCCCCGGCGAACAGAGGATCGCGCGCCATGTCCACGCGGCGACCGACCTCGGTCTGGAACCGTTCGGCGAGGTCAAGGCGCTCGCGGGCGATCTCCAACTCGGCCTGAGCCGCCAGAGCTTCCGCCCAGGCGCGCTGCACCTGTTCGAGCCGGTCCAACTGGCGAATGCGCGCGGTGGCGTCGACCAGCAGCCCTTCGGCTTCGGCGAGAGAGACACGGGCGGACCTGTCACCGCCCCGCTCGAACCGTCGCTCGACTGTGAGCGTGGTCTCGGTCCGACGGAACAGGTCGCCTCCGCCGATGGTCGGAAAGTTCTCGACCATCACCCCAAGCGTGGGGTTGGGACGAACGTCCGCCTGACGCACGGCTGCCCGCGACGCCTGTCGCCGGGCCTGGGTCGGTGCCAGTGAGGGATCGACCAGGGCGGCTCGACGCAGCGCCTCGTCCAGCGACAGTACAGGCGCGGTGGACGTGGCCGCCGCATCCTGTGCGACAGCAAGGGTCGGCGGCAGCGAGGCCGCCAGAATGAGCGCGAGGGCCGACACGGCCGTCAGTCGCGCCCACGGCCCGGCAATGCCGGACGATGGGGTCTTCAAGGGATTCTCTCCGGGAAACGGGGGTGCACGCGCGACCGATTGGCCGCGTCGGATCAGATGATCGTGCGCGTCCGTCTGGGAGGGTATTCAGGCCCGTCGCCGTCGTGGGCCGGACGTGCGCCATCGCCCGCCGGCTGGATCAGCACGGCGTTCATGGCGACGAGGGGGCTCAGATCGCGGTTGAGGATCGGGATGGCGGTGTGGCTGTCGCCGCTCGTATGGTGGTGATGGCTTGCTGGACGCCCGGCCTCGCCCTCGTCTTCGCCGTCTTCGGCTTGATCCAGTGGATCCTCGGCTGGCGCGTCGGGGGCGATATGGACGTGCAGCGAGCCATGATCGACGTCCGCGATCTCTGCGTGATCACCGTGGCCGATCGCGACTGCCGGCCAATCCGACGCATGGGCAATCTGGTGCCGCCCTTCCTGAACCCCATGCAGGCTCAACGTCGCCACGAGGGCGGCGCACAGGCTGACGCAAATGGTGCGAAACAGGCGAGACAAGATTGAACGGCTCCTTCATCCGCCATAGTGCGACCCGATCCCAATGGCAACGGTCGAGGTTGCCGCATCACGATATGGCTAGGATTCGTCCTTCAGGTGGATACGTGATGGCGGAGGTCGGGAGCTCCGTTGACGGCTGCGACGATGCGAACATTGATCGATCCGCCAGTCGTGGTAAGGGGCGGCATGGGAGTGACTCACTATCATTCTCAAAATGTTTTCTTGGTGGGCTGCGGGTCGCTGCGGCGCCAGTGCGGCGCCGACCGGTCGGGATTGACCGACGCCGAGGCAGTACCCACGTCTCGTGGCCCGGGGTCAGGCCGGCGCTGCGGGCCGGGCTCGCCGGCTTTCGAACCGGCGTCGGATCCAGGTTCGCCCAGGTTTCTCAACGAGCAGATGCAGGGCCGCCGCGATCAGCGCCGTGACGACGAACAACCCTGCCAGTTCGACTGGCGTGATGCGGAAGGCGCTGTCGATGCCGCGCAGTTCGGCGACCACGCCCTTGAAGGCGACGAGGACGGGCATGTGCACGAGATAGAGGGCGAAGGAGGCTTCACCGGCGAAAACCAGCGCAGGGGCGGCGAGAGGCCCCTCGCAGTCCGCGCGTGCGAGCAGGGACCAGGTCAGGATAACGGGGGCTGAGAGGGCGACGATGATCCGGTCGTCCAACGACAGCTGCATAGCGCCGAGCAACACGAGGGTAGCAGCCAGGGCGGCGGCGATGGCGACGGGCCGGCTCCAGCGCCAGCGATGGCCCAAGCCGTAGAGCGCCATGCCGATCAGAAAGGCCGGCGCTATGCGCAAGATGCCCATGTCGTCCTCGGCCCGAGGCAGAACCTTGCCGAAGGTTGAGACGTAGGCCGCGTCGATGACAACATAGCTGACGATGCCCAAGCCGAGCAGGAACCAAGGACGATGTCTCATCCGGATGGAGAGAAGGGCGTAGGCCGGGAACAGCAGATAGGCGAACCATTCCGCCGAGAGCGACCAGGACGGGCCGCTCCAATTGTATCCGATTTCGCTTGGAAACCACGCCTGTACCAGGAACAGGGTCTTGAAGAAGCCCTCTGTCGTGTAGGTCGAGAGATCGAACGGAACGCCAGAGATTGAAGCTCCGAGCACCATGATCAGAACACCGCCTAAAATCGCCAGATGGAGGGGATAGAGCCGAGCCAAGCGGGCCACGAGGAAGCGCCTGTAGCTGAACGTTCCTGCGGCGAAAGCGGGGCCGTAGACGTGGGCCAGAATGAAGCCCGACAGCATGAAGAAGGCGTCGACCCCCAGCCGGCTTCGCTCGATGATCGGGCTGTAGCCCAGGGCCGGATCCCACTGAAGCTGGTAGTGGAACAGCACCACGCCCATGGCCAGGAAGGCCCGCAGGCTGGTCAGGGCCCTCAGATCAGCCGGGTAGCCTTCGTGAGTCGGAGAAACGGACGTCATGAACGATGGCCCCCACGGCGGGCGGCACAGGACGGACCGCTTAATTGGTATACGCATCGGTCGCCGCCATCCCTCATCCTCTCGCATCCGGGGGTCAGGCCTGCCGCGCTGGAGAAAAGGCCATGATCTGATCCTGCGCCGCTCGCGGGCTCATGGCGGTCGGCTTGCAGGTTTCATCGGAAGGCGGGATGACGCGTGCCACCGGCTCAGCCCACAGTTCAGCGCGGGCCGTGGTGAACGATGGCCTGGATCTCATCGAGCGCGGTTTTCTCCATGGGCGATGGATGGGCCGTCTATGCGGGCGCGCACGAAGACCACGTCGCCCACCCATGTCGCAATCCAGCTGACCGTGGCTCGCGCGGGCTCGGTCCGCGTGGTTCTGGACGACCGTCCGCCCTGAGCCGTCAGGCGATCGTCATCGGGCCTTCTGGCGCTGATCGGCCGGCCCTCGCCTCGTCATTCCGCCCTCTCCGACGGCCCTGTCGAGCCCTGAGGCCCAGCCGGACCGCATCGTGGCGGGCTTCAAAGAACAGCTCGGCGTCAAGGTATGTAAGCTGGATGCACGCCTTGAAGGGGCGCTCCTCAAGCCGTCTGAGGACCCGGCGCCCGGAGCCGTCGCCCGGGAGCCTGGGCGGTCGGCGCCTCAAGGTCCTGGCCTAGGCGCAGATGCAGGCTCCACGTCTTTGCTACGCTCCCGTGATTTTCCGTGGGTTTTTCGGCCTGTTCACCAGCCTGTGGGATCATCTCTTGGGCAAGTTTCCGGTCCGGGGTCCACACGCCCCGGGCAGGCCAGATCGGCGGTCGGCCCGACTACCCGAGAGGATATTTTAAGACGCTCGCCGAACCAATCCGACGGGATGTCTAGGGAAATGTCCTGCGCTACCGCGAGGCGCGTCCGAGAAGGTCGATCAGTTCTGTGGCCTTGGCCTTGCGATCGGAGAGATCGTCGCCGGTCATCGCCCCCATGACGCAGTGGTCAAGGTGGTCTCTGAGCACCTCGCTCTCGACGCGCAGCAGGGCCGCCCGTACGGCCTGGAGCTGGGTGAGGACCTCCACGCAGTAGCGGTCCTCCTCGACCATCCGGGCGATGCCGCGCACCTGGCCCTCGATCCGGTTCAGGCGGTTCAACACCTTGGGTTTTGTTTCCGTCTGCATCCAATTCCTCGCTCTGACCGTTCGACCATACCCCAGGACAGCGCCTTGCGCGATACCCCCTTAGGGTATATATGGCGTCCAGCTGTTTCAAGGAGCCCGCCATGTCCATGCCCTCCCCTTCGCATCCGCCCGACCACAGCTGCTGTTCGGCCAAATCGGCGGACAGCGGCGCGAAGGCGGTCGATCCGGTCTGCGGCATGACCGTCGATCCGGCGACCACAGCGCATCGGGCGGCCCACGACGATAAGGACTATTTCTTCTGTTCGGCGGGCTGCCGGACCAAATTCATCGCCGATCCGGACCGCTATCTCGGCGAGGCCCGGCAACCGGCGCCTGTCATCCCGGGCACCATCTACACCTGCCCGATGCATCCGGAGGTGCGCCAGGAGGGCCCGGGCTCCTGCCCGATCTGCGGCATGGCGCTGGAGCCGGAGACCGTCACCGCCGAGGCGCCGGTCAATCACGAACTGATCGACTTCACCCGCCGCCTCTGGGTTGCCGCGGTCCTGACCCTGCCCGTCTTCGCGCTCGAGATGGGCGGCCATCTGACCGGACTGGCGATGCGGATTTCGGGCCAAACCTCCAACTGGATCCAGTTCGCGCTGGCGACGCCCGTGGTGCTGTGGGCCGGCTGGCCGTTCTTCCAGCGGGGCTGGGCTTCCCTCCGCAACCGCAGCCTCAACATGTTCACCCTGATCGCCATCGGCGTCGGCGCGGCCTGGATCTACAGCGTGGTCGCGGTGCTGGCGCCGGCTCTGTTCCCGGCGGCGGTCCGCCGGATGGACGGCAGCGCGCCGGTCTATTTCGAGGCAGCGGCCATCATCACCGTCCTGGTTCTGGTGGGCCAGATTCTTGAGCTGCGCGCCCGCGAACAGACGTCCGGCGCCATCCGGGCGCTGCTTGATTTGGCGCCCAAGACCGCGCGGCGGCTCCGTGACGACGGCGGCGACGAGGACGTCACGCTCGACATGGTCGCCGTCGGAGACCGGCTGCGCGTCCGCCCCGGCGAGAAGGTGGCGGTCGATGGCGAGATTCTGGACGGTCGCGTAACCATCGACGAGTCCCTGGTCACGGGTGAATCCATGCCGGTGACCAAGGGCGTCGGGGACAAGGTCGTCGCCGGTTCGCTCAACAAGACCGGCTCGTTCGTGATGCGGGCTGACAAGGTCGGCGCCGACACCCTGCTGGCGCAGATCGTCCAGATGGTGGCCCAGGCCCAGCGCAGCCGCGCGCCGATCCAGCGGCTGGCCGACAAGGTGTCCGGCTGGTTCGTGCCGGCAGTGATCGGCATCGCGGTTCTCGCCGCCCTCGTCTGGGGCCTGGTCGGTCCCGAACCGCGCCTGTCCTACGCGCTGGTCGCCGCGGTCTCGGTGCTGATCATCGCCTGTCCCTGCGCGCTGGGCCTGGCAACGCCGATCTCCATCATGGTCGGGGTGGGGCGCGGCGCCCACGCCGGGGTCTTGATCAAGAACGCCGAGGCGCTGGAGCGTTTCGAAAAGGTCGACACCCTGGTGCTCGACAAGACCGGCACCCTGACCGAGGGGCGCCCGTCGGTCACGGCGATCCGGCCCGCGCCCGGGTTCGACGAGACCGAGCTTCTGAGACTCTCCGCCAGTCTGGAGCGGGCCAGCGAACATCCGCTGGCCGACGCCGTCGTCCGCGCCGCGACGGATCGCAAGCTCGCGCTGTCGGAGGCCTCGGAGTTCGACAGCCCGGTCGGGCGTGGCGTCACCGGGGTGGTCGACGGCCGCCGCGTGGCGCTCGGCAACGGCCGCTACCTCGGCGAGATCGGCGTCGATGTCGCCGCCCTCGAGGCCGAGGCCGAGGCGCTACGCCAGGACGGCGCCACCGCGATCTTCGTGGCCGTGGACGGGGCCGCGGCCGGCGTCCTCGGCATCGCCGACCCGGTCAAGGCGACGACCGCCGGGGCCATTCGCGATCTGAAGGCCGCGGGCCTGCGCCTGGTGATGATGACCGGGGATAACCGGACCACGGCCGAGGCGGTGGCGCGCCGGCTCGGCATAGACGACGTCCAGGCCGAGGTCCTGCCGCAGGACAAGGCGGCGGTCGTCGAGCGGCTGCGCGCCGAGGGCCGGATCGTCGCCATGGCTGGCGACGGGGTCAACGATGCCCCGGCCCTGGCCGCCGCCGATGTTGGTGTGGCCATGGGCGCAGGTTCCGACGTGGCGATCGAGAGCGCCGGCGTCACCCTGCTGGGGGGCGACCTCCAGGGCATCGTCCGGGCCCGCAAGCTGTCGAAGGCGGTGATGAGCAACATTCGCCAGAATCTCGTCTTCGCCTTCGGGTACAACGCCCTGGGCATCCCGGTCGCGGCGGGGCTGCTGTACCCGATCTTTGGCCTCCTGCTGTCGCCGGCTCTGGCGGCGTTGGCGATGGCCCTGTCCTCCGTGAGCGTCATCGGCAATGCGCTGCGGCTTCGTGCGGTCAGACTTTAACGGGGGCGGCATGGGGGACCGGGGCCAGGAGAAGGCGACGACCGGCGTTTGCGCCATTACGCACTCCGGCAGCCGATCCCTCGCCTGATCCAACAGCGTTCGGGTATATTTGATCAAGGCGGAACCGTGTCGGAGGACCCGGATTTAACTGGCGTTCATGTCCGGTTGCGCAACGGCGCCGAGATCCCGGTTCAAGTCCGCGTCCCGCCGCCGCCTCGCCGGCGCCCTCTTCAACTAGCCGCCGGCCGATTCGCCGGCGCCGCCCCACGCCGGAGACACCCGATGTTCAACCTGACCTTCACACGCTCGTCCGTTCTGCTCGCCGGCTGTTCCGCTCTCCTCGTGGCGGCGTGCAGCCCGGCCGCCGAGCCGCCGGCGGCCTCCAAGGCCGACGAGTCGGCGCAGACTCCGGAGCCCATGGCGATGGCGCAGACGCCCTTCTCCGCCGCCGAGGCGAGGATGCACGAGGCCATGAGGTCGGCGACGGGAGCCAGCGCCGGAGAGGCATGGGCCCGCAAGATGATCCCCCATCACCAAGGCGCCCTCGATATGTCCCAGATCGTGCTGCGCGACACGCGGGATGCCGACATTCGCCGGATGGCGCAGAAGACCGTCGAGATGCAGACCGGGGACATCGCCGAGCTCCAGCGTTGGCTCGAAACAAACGTGGGGGCCGCAGCCGGTGCGGCAGCGCCGGGCGGAGGCGGTGAGCCGCCGTTCGCGCCGGCCGAAGCGAAAATGATGGAGGCCATGATGGCCGCGACCGGGGTCGACACGGACCAGACCTGGGCTCGCAAGATGATCGCGCATCACCAGGGCGCCCTCGACATGGCCCAGGTGGTGCTGCGCGAAAGCCAGGACGCCGACATCCGGCGCATGGCGCAGAAGACGATCGAGATGCAGACCGCGGACATCGCGGAGCTGCGCGCCTGGCTGGAGGCTCATCCCGCCAGCGCAGGATGATCCGGCGTCGGCGAGAAGTCCCGTTGCAGATTTGCGAGTAGAGGAAGAACAATCGATGGAAAACATGAAGACCATGCACGCCATGAAGGGGAGCTATCGGTCGTTCGCGATCGAGCTCGTCCTGGATTTCATCATCATGTACCTCGTGATGTACACGATGATCGCGTCCCTCAATCATTTCTACTTCAACCTCAACAACGTCTACATGACCCTCATGATGGTCTCGCCTATGGCGATCCTCATGCTGGTGTTCATGCGGTCGATGTATCCGTCGAAACGGACGAATCTGCTGATCGGCGGGGCTGCCGCCCTGGTGTTTGCGGTCAGCTTCTGGGGTATGCGGACCCAGGCGGCGGTGGGAGACACGGAGTTCCTGCGTTCGATGATCCCGCACCACTCCGGCGCCATCCTGATGTGCCAGCAAGCCTCGCTGACGGATCCGGAAGTGCTCGGTCTGTGCGAGGAAATCGTCCGCTCCCAGGAACAGGAGATCGCCCAGATGAAGGCTCTTCTGGCGCGGCGGTAATTCGGCGGGCGGCCGCGAGGGCCGCCGGCGCGGTCGGCTCTGCGGCAGCGTGTCGCGAGGGCCGACCGCGTCGCCTGCGTAAATCCCTATAGATCGTCGCCGTACGGAGGCGCGGTCATGACTTTCAGGAGTATCCCATGAAGCTGGATCGTCGACTACTGCTGCGCGGCGCTGTCGCCGGAGGCGGTCTCGCGGCCCTGCAGGGCTTGATGCCCGCCTGGGCCCAGACAGGTTCGCCGGGGTTGCGGGCGGACCTGCCGACCCTCACCGGCCCGAACATCGACCTGACGATCGGTCAGTCGCCGTTCACCGTGAACGGGCGCACCGCCACGGCCACAACGATCAACGGCGTGCTTCCCGCGCCGGTGCTCCGTTTGCGCGAAGGCCAGAACGTCCGCCTCGCGGTGACGAACCAGCTTGATGAGGACACATCCATCCACTGGCACGGCATCCTGCTGCCGTTCCAGATGGACGGTGTGCCGGGCGTCAGCTTCCCCGGCATCCGCCCGCGCGAGACCTTCGTTTACGAATTCCCGGTCCGGCAGTCCGGCACCTTCTGGTACCACAGCCACTCAGGACTGCAGGAGGCGCTCGGCCATTACGGGCCCATCGTCATCGACCCGGCGGGCGCCGACCCGGTCGCCTACGACCGCGAACATGTGCTGGTCCTGTCGGACTGGAGCTTCATGCACCCGCACGAAATCTTCGACAAGCTCAAGAAGAGCCCCGGTTACTTCAACCGCCAGCGCACCACCCTGGCCGGCCTGCTGGACGGCAGCGACCGGATGAGCCTGGAAGAGCGCCGGATGTGGGGCGAGATGCGCATGGATCCGCGCGACATCCTCGACGTCAACGGCTCGACCTACACCTATCTGATCAACGGCCACGGGCCGCGGGAGAACTGGACCGGTCTGTTCCGGCCCGGCGAGCGGGTGCGGTTGCGCATCATCAACGCCTCGGCCATGTCGATCTTCAACGTGCGAATTCCCGGACTGCCGATGACCGTGGTTCAGGCCGACGGCGAGAATGTGCGCCCGATCGAGACCGACGAGTTCCAGATTTCTGTGGCCGAGACCTATGACGTCATCGTCCAGCCGACCGAGGACCGCGCCTACACCATCGTCTCCGAAGCCATCGACCGATCGGGCATGGGGCGGGCGACCCTGGCGCCGCGTCTTGGAATGACCGCTGAGGTTCCGCCGCTGCGGGAGGTTCCCAACCTGACCATGAAGGACATGGGCATGGGGGACATGGGCGGCATGGGCGGAATGGATCACGGGTCCATGGGAGCCCAGCCGGGCGGAGCCATGGCCGGGATGGACCACGGGGCCATGACCGGAGCCTCCGGCGGAGCCATGGCGGGCATGGATCACGGCGCCGTGCCTGCCCAGCCTGCCGGGGCGATGCCTGGAATGGATCACGGCTCCATGGCCGGAATGAACATGCGCGATCCCGAGAATGCGCCGCCCGACATGGCGGTCGGTGTGGGCGTCGATGCCATCGCGATGGCGCCGGCCAACCGCATGGGCGAGCGTCCGATCGGGCTTCAGGATGTTCCGCATCGCGTCCTCGTCTACACCGACCTCGTCTCGCTCCAGCCCAACAAGGATCAGCGTCCCCCGTCCCGGACGATGGAAATCCATCTGACCGGCAATATGGAGCGGTTCATGTGGGGCTTTGACGGCCGAAAATTCAGCGAGCTGGTCGAGCCGATCCGGTTCGAGCGGGACGAGCGGGTGCGCGTGACCCTGGTCAACGATTCCATGATGGCGCACCCGATCCATCTGCACGGCCATTTCTTCGAACTGGTCACCGGGGGCCCTGCCGGGCACCAGCCGCTCAAACACACTGTCAACGTTCCGCCGGGCGGCAAGGTCAGTTTCGACCTGACCGCC
The DNA here is from genome assembly GCF_058681355.1 of Brevundimonas sp. AVps31. Classification (NCBI taxonomy): domain Bacteria; kingdom Pseudomonadati; phylum Pseudomonadota; class Alphaproteobacteria; order Caulobacterales; family Caulobacteraceae; genus Brevundimonas; species Brevundimonas sp. AVps31. Next base: position 1,343,268 of record NZ_CM178736.1, read on the forward strand.
GACAACCCCGGCGACTGGGCCTTCCACTGTCACCTGTTGCTGCACATGCATGCCGGGATGTTCAACGTGGTCACGGTCCGTCCGATGGAAGGAGCCGCATCGTGAAGACGTCGGTCGCGATTCTCCCCCTGATCCTCGCAGCGGCTTCCGCGACGGCGGCGACGTCGGCGCTGGCGCAGAGCCACGCCGGGCATGCCACGCCCGCGCCTGTTCGCCAGGCGCTTCCGGAGGGCTGCGTCGCGCGCGGCTCCTCCACCGCCGATGCATCCCGGATAGGTACGGCCGGAGCGCCGACGTGCCCGACGGGCGCGGTGCCCGTCCGTCTGCCGGCTAGGGCGATGCCGACGGGGCACGACATGTCGACCATGGGTCAGACCCAGCCCGCGCCAGCCATGCCGGCGGGGCACGACATGTCGACGATGGGCCAGACCCAGCCGGCTCCGGCCGCCGTGTCCCCGCATGCCGGTCATGACATGTCGGCCATGGCACAGACCCCGCCCGCGCCAGCCATGCCGGCGGGGCACGACATGTCGACGATGGGCCAGACCCAGCCGGCTCCGGCCGCCGCGTCCCCGCATGCCGGCCATGACATGTCGGCCATGGGTCAGACCCCGCCCGCGCCAGCCATGCCCGCGGGGCACGACATGTCGACGATGGGCCAGACTCAGCCGGCTCCGGCCGCCACGTCCCCGCATGCCGGTCATGATATGTCGACCATGGGTCAGACCCAGCCCGCGCCAGCCATGCCGGCGGGACACAACATGTCGACGATGGGCCAGACCCAGCCGGCTCCGGCCGCCGCGTCCCCGCATGCCGGCCATGACATGTCGACCATGGGTCAGACCCCGCCCGCGCCGGCCATGCCGGCGGGGCACGACATGTCGACGATGGGTCAGATGCCGGCCGGACACGACATGTCCGGAATGGCCATGCCGCCCGACGTCCCGACCAGCGCGAACAATCCCGGACGTCCACCGGAAGCCCCCGCTCCGGCGGGCGCGGCAAGCGGGCCGGCCAATGCCGCCGACCTGCTGTTCGACCCCGCCGAAATGGCGGCGGCCCGCGCCCAACTGCGGGTCGAGCATGGAAACGTCCGCACGACGGCGGTCATCATCGACCAGCTCGAAGCGACCTTTGGCGACGACGAGGAAGGCTACGCCTGGGACGCCCAGGGCTGGACCGGCGGCGACATCAATCGCTTCTGGTGGAAGTCCGAAGGGGAGGGAGCCTTCGACGGCGAGGTCGAGGAGGCCGAGATCCAGGCCCTCTATAGCCGGGCGTTCCGACCCTTCTTCGACTTCCAGACCGGCCTGAGGCAGACCTACCGGCCCGAAGGCGACCGGACCGACCTGGTCGTCGGCATCCAGGGTCTGGCGCCCTACTGGTTCGAGGTCGACGCGGCGGCCTTCCTGTCCAACAAGGGCGAACTCACGGCGAGGGCCGAGGCCGAATACGATCAGCGCATCACCAATCGCTGGATCGTCCAGCCCCGGGCCGAGGTGGTGCTGTCGGCGGAGGACATCCCAGAACTCCGGATCGGGTCCGGCCTGTCGACGCTCCAGATCGGGGCCCGCTTGCGCTACGAGTTCCGCAAGGAATTCGCACCCTATGTCGGCGTCGAATGGACCAAGAGCTTCGGCAATACGGCGGACTTCCTGGAAGCTGACGGGCGAAGCTCGGAAGACACCCGGCTGGTCGTCGGCATTCGGGCGTGGTTCTAGCGAAGCGGCGGCGGGTCTTGTCTTGACGCCGGCGCCCCCACAGGCACGCAACGGGTCGGTTGTCAGGACGCCCCCGCCGGGGCCAGGGCCTCGCTACAGCCTGTGCCTTGCGCCGGCCGGTGACCGGCCCGGTGTTGTCCAATGACAGCGGGGCGGCGGATCCGGGCCGTCGTGATCGATCTGGATGACACCCTGCTCTCAGCCTATCGCCGCCCTGATCTGGCGTGGCGCAGCGTCTGTCAGGTATACCAGACCGAGCTTGGCGACCTCGCTCCGGACGTTGCAGCGCGCGCCCTGACGGAGGCGGGGCGGGCCTTCTGGAGCGATCCGGACAGCCACGCCGTGGGCCGCGCAGACCCGAAGCAGGCCCGGCGCGTCATCGCAGCCAAAGCCTTCGAGGCCTTGCGGCGCGACAGTAGTCCAACGGTATCTCCCGAGATCGCAGAGCGCATCGCCGACGCCTTCAGCCTCCATCGCGACCGGCAGATGCGGCTCGAACCCAAGGCGGACGCCGTGTTGGTCCAACTGCGGGACGCTGGATACCGGCTCGCGCTGCTCACCAACGGCGCCGGTCCACTGCAGCGCGCCAAGATCGAGCGTTTCGGTCTGGCTTCGCGTTTCCATCATATCCAGATTGAAGGCGAGGTCGGCGTTGGCAAGCCCGATCCGGGCGCGTTCAGGCGAGTGTTTGCCGCCTTGAACGTCGATCCGCCCGAGGTCTGTGTCGTCGGAGACAGTCTGGAATGGGACATTCGCCCGGCCAAGGCGCTGGGCTGTTTCACCATTCTGTACGACCCGGAGGCTGGCCAAGCTGTAGGACGCGGTTTCGGCGACGCCCACGTTGTGACCCGGACATTGGCGAGCTTGGCGCCCCACCTTCAGGAGCGTAGTTCGCCCCCCGGCCGGATGGATCGCGCCGGCCGGCGATCACGGCGCGCCGACTGAGCCCAGGGCTGAAAGACCATCGCGAGGGGTCAGCCGGGGAGCCGACCGCTGATCGACGACGGAAAAACGCCGCGCGGCAGGTCGCGCGGCGTTCCTTCCACATCCGGCTTCGGCCCCTCAGGAGGCGGGAGGCCGATCCCTCAGTGAACCATGAAACGGACGAGGCCGTTCATCTGGTGGCCGTCGGCGCCCTTCGCGGCCCAGGCGGCGGAATAGGATCCGGGGGCCAGGATGGGGAGGGGCGCGCTGACCGTGGTGACCGGCGCCGCGTCGTCGACCACAGCCACGTCGATGGACCGGGCGTCAGGGCCCGTCAGCCTGAGAGAGGTCAGGGTCATGGCGTGCGGGAACGTCGCCGAGAAGGTCGTCGGCGCGACCGCTAGCATGGCGTTGTCCGCGGGCGCGGTGACGACGCCGTTGGCGGGGGCCTGCATGGCGGCGTGATCCTGCGCCGACATGCCCGCGTGCGAATGGCTCTGGGCCTGGGCGAGGGAGACGGGAGCCAGCGCCGCCAGAGCGGCCAGGCTGGTGAGGATTGAACGGTTCATGAGAGACTTCCTGATGCTTACGTGGACTACTGGTTGGGCGGCATGGTCATGCCGTCCATCTTCGACATGTCATGGCCGGCCATCGGATCGGCCGGCGGCGGCGTCGGGGCGGGTGCTGGCGCCGGCGCGGGGCGGGTCGGTCGGGGCGTCGAGGCCCGGGGGGACGGCGCCGGGGCTGGTGCGGCGGCCTGCGGCTGCGGGGTCGGCTCGGGCGTGGCGACCGGCGCGGCCTCCATCGGGGTCGTCGCCGAGGCGCCCGGCGCCGTCTGGGCCTCGACCGGTTGAGGGTCGGCGGCCGGCTGGCAGGCGCCCAAGGTGATCGCCGCTGCGGCGGCTAGGATCGGGACTCTCATGTGACAAGCTCCTGAAAGAAAAGGGCGATGATCGGGTCGATTTCCCGCGACGCCCTCATACTAGAATACGCGGACGGGCGCCGCATCCCTCGCCGCCTGGAGGTCGATCGACGGAGCGCCGCTGCGGCCCGAGCGGGGCTAAGGCGCGACGAAGGTTCCGAGGACCCTCGAGCTGATCACTCAAGAGCGGCCCGGACAGCGGGCGTGTCGTCCAGCGCCTCGGACAGCTTGCGACGAGCCCGCGCCACGCGGGTCTCCACGGTCTTGATGGAGACACCCAGCATCCCGGCCGTTTCCGCCTGACTGCGCCCTTCGATTGCCGTCAGCATAAGCGGAGCCTTGAGGTGCGGCGGCAGACGGCTCATGGCCTCGTTCAACCGCGCCAGCCTTGCGCTGGCATCCATCCGGTCATCGACCGCCTCGGCCCCGTCCGGCACGGACATGGCTTCCGGCGACGACAGGTCGACGCCGCCCCGGATGAGCCGCCGAACGAAGCGGCGACGGCTCCAGTCCCGGCATTTATTGAGTGCGATGGTCCGGATCCAGGCCTCGAAGGGTCGGACCGGGTCGTAGCGGCGAATGTTGATCCAGGCCGCCGCATAGGTGTCCTGCAACAGGTCCCAGGCGTCCTGTTCATCGCCGACATAGCGCCGGACGAAACGGAACAGAGAAGTCTTGGTCTGCCGCATCAACTCGCTGAAGGCCGCCCGGTCCCCGCCGGCGGCGCGGGCTGACAGGTCGTTGGGGCTGTCCACGCGGAACGCTAGCCTTCGTCGGGCGCGAGGGCCTCGACGATACGGTCGTCGAATACCTCGGCCTGGGCCGGCGTCAGAACGGACCGCATCTCGAAGACGTGGGCGATCGTCTCCTTCTGCAAGGCGCCCATGGCGACGTGGAAATGGTCCACCGCCGCCTGGACCTGGGGACCGTCGCCGTCGCTCCTTGCGATCGCGCGCGCCAGTTCCTGATTGGCCGCGCGGACGTCCGCTTCGAGCGCGGGCCGGCGCGCGGCGAACCGGGCTTCGACTGCGTCGATGCGGGTCAGCTGGTCGGGCGAGAGCTTCAGGTCGTGGTGCACGATGTCGTGCAGAGATGGCGGTTCGCGCCGGCTCAGCACCCAGCTGGCGCTGATCCAAGTGCCCGTGCCGCTGGCGACCGCCGCCAGGACGGCCGTCAGGGCGATGGCCTGCCAGCCGCGCATCATCGGCCGGTTTCCAGTCTCACCAGAGGCGACAGGCCCGCGTCGACCGTGAAGATGGCCATCTCTCCGGCCGGTCTGGGGGCGGCGACCGCGCCGACGCCGCCTGCCGTCAGGCCGGTGACCAGGGCCATGGCGACGGCGCCCAAACGCAGTTGCGACGCGAACCTTTCGCCGCGAAGCGCGTCGACCCGGCTCCAGACCAGCGGTTCGAGCCCGTCGAGCGACCGGCCCAAGGGCGTCGCCGCCGATCCGGCCAAAAGATCATCCAAATTACGAGCCATCGAACACTCTCCTTGCGCCCCTAATCCCTACTACGCCGAAACGAGCCAAATCCCTCAAACGAGGGGACGGCCTCTCCGGTGCGTAGTTAGCAGAAGGGACGGGATGGGAGAGAACAATGTCGATACGCAAATTTCTGTCGGGGCTCGCCCTGGTGGTGGCTCTGTCTGTCAGCGCGCCCGCGTTCGCGCACGAGGATCATGACAAGCAGGCCGCGGCCAGCGCCCAGGCCGCCGCGCCGGCGGGCGCCGTGCCAGAAGGCGGCGTGATGGCCATGCCGGGGATGGCTATGGACATGGACCACGGGGTCATGACGGCGGACGAGGGTCCCAAGCCTATGCCCCAGCGCCTGTATCGCTGGCTCGGCGCCATGCATCCCGCCGCCGTCCATTTCCCGATCGCGCTGTTCCTCGTCGCCGCGCTCCTCGAGATCGCCGCTCTGACGCTGCGCCGGCCGGTTCTGACGCAGGGCACGCGCGTGATCATCGCCCTGGCGGCGATCTCCGCGGTCGCTGCGGTGGCGCTGGGGTGGTTCGCCATGGGGCTGCCCGGGAAGGACGACGTCACTCACCTCTACCATCGGTGGCTCGGCACCTCGATCGCCGTGCTCGGCCTCTTGAGCTGGTGGGCCAAGGAACACTGGGTCCGCCGGCCGGGGCGCGGGCGCGAACTGATCTACATCGGTCTTTTGACCGTGACCGCCGCCGCCGTGGTGGTCAACGGCCTGCTGGGCGGGATGCTGACCCATGGCATGAGGCATCTGATGTTCTGACGGCCCCGGGGGCCGTCGTCGCCCGAACGCCTCGTTCTTCATCTACTTCGCCGGACCGGGTCCTACTGCGGCCGCGGCAAACCAGGAGACTGCACCATGATGTTCCGTTCAGCACTCGCCGGATCGGCGGTCGCCGCCGTCCTCGCGACCTCCGCCCAAGCCCAAGCCCAAGTTCAATCTCAGGCGCCGGCCCACTCCCACGCCCCCGGCTCGGTCAATACGCCAGGCTCGGCGCACGCCCCCGGCCATGCGCAATCCGCTGACGAGGCCCAGGTGCGAACGGTCGTCACCGCCTACAAGGACGCCATCGAGCGGATGGACGTGTCGCAGACGCCGGCCCTGTTCTGGCCCGACTCGGAAATCTTCGAGAACGGCGGCGTGGAGGGATCCTTCGCCTATTATCTGGAGCACCATCTCGGACCCGAGTTCGCGGATCTGGCCGGCTTCGACTTCCGCGACCACGAGATGAAGGTCGAGGTCGACGGCGACACCGCCTTCGTGAGCGAGACCTACACCTACCACATCACCTTCAAGGACAGCGCCCGGGCCCCCATCGAGCGCCGCGGCGCCGCCACGAGCGTCCTGCGCAAGCGGGGTGACGAGTGGAGGTTCGACGTCTATCACTCCTCGGCCCGGCCCTTCCGCCCCGCCGCCTGATCGCGGCGGCGACCGTCATCGGCGGCCTCCAGATATCGCTCGCCAGAGGGACCCATGAGATCGATGCCCACGCTTTCACGCCGTGCATTTCTGGCCGCGGGGGCCGGCTCCGTCGCCGTCGCAGCCTGCGCTCCGGGCGCCCGTTCATCGACCGAGCTCGCGGTCTACAAGACACCCACTTGCGCCTGTTGCACGGCTTGGGTGGACCATATGCGAGCCGCGGGCTTCCAGGCGCGGGTCAATGAACTTCCGAGCCTGCGCTCTATACGCAGCACCCAGGGCGTGCCCGAGGCGCTCGCCTCCTGCCACACGGCCATGATCGGCGGCTATGTCCTCGAGGGCCATGTGCCGGCCGAGGATGTCCGCAAGCTTCTGGCCGAACGTCCCGAGGCCGTGGGCCTCGCAGTGCCGGCGATGCCGCTGGGGTCTCCCGGCATGGAGACGCCAGACGGCCAACGTGAGCCCTATGAGACCCTGCTGATCCTCAAGGGCGGCGGCACGCGCGTCTTCGCGCGTCACGGCCAGGCGGCGCCATGAAGGTTCTCAGGCTCTCCACCCAGCTGCACAAATGGATCGCGCTCGTCGTCGGGCTCCAGGTTCTGTTCTGGGTGGGCGGCGGTCTGGTCATGACGGCCATTCCGATCGAGACGGTGCGGGGCGAACATCGCGCGGTCGAACTCAAGCCCGATCCGCTGGAGCTCGGCGGCCTTCCGGCGCTGGGGGAGATCGCCCGCCGCACGGGCGTGGCGCCGGTTCAGGCGGAACTCCACACGACGCCGCGGGGGCCGGCCTGGACCCTGAAACCGGCGACGGGCGAGCCCGTCGTCGTGTCCGCCGCGACCGGTCGGCCGTTCGGATCGATGTCGGCCGCCGAGGCTTCGGCCTTCGCCAAGAGCGCGTACAAGGGGGAGGCGCGGGTTTCCGGCGCGGTGCTTCTGGCGACGGCGCCCGAGGAGACTGGACGCACCGGACCGCTGTGGCGGGTGGACTTCGCCGACCGCGAAAAGACGTCCTTCTACCTGTCGCCGGCGACCGGCGAAGTGGTGACGCGCCGTTCGGGCGTCTGGCGGATTTTCGACTTCTTCTGGCGTCTCCACGTCATGGATTGGAATGACGGCGAGGACTTCAATCACCCCCTGATCATCATCACTACCGCCTTGACCCTGAGCATCGTGATTTCGGGCTTCATCCTGCTATGGATACGGATCTCCCGCGACCTGAAAATGGCGCGTGCGGTTCGCAAGCGGGAGCCATGAGGCAGGCGACGGCTCGATCACAGGAAGCTCTGCCAAGAGACAACGACCGGACTTCACCACCGCGTCTCGCCGCCCTGACCACCGCCTGGCCGCCGTACATCCTGCGGCAGGAGGACGTAGCGGCCAACGGGGCCGAGATGTTCGCCACGACCTTCGGCGGTTTCGAGCGGCTGGCGCCTATCTATCGAAACGCCTTGATCGACACACGGCATTCGTGCGTCCCAATGGACTGGTATCTGCAGCCGCACAGCTTCGCGGAGCGGAACGACCTGTTCCTGGAACACGCAGTCGCCCTGATGGCCGAGAGCACGACGAGCGCGCTGGAGCAAGCGGGGTGATCGCGACCTTGGCCGGTTTTGGACCACTCGGATCATCACCTGCCCGGCGCGCCGCTAGTCCGATCCGGCCCTTCCGGGTCATTCGTCATCCCAACTACTGGATCGCATCTCTTGAGATCGCCATGTTGCCGCTGGTTTTCGGCCAGGTCTGGATAGCAGTGGTGTTCACCGCGCTTAATGCCATGCTGATCACCTGGCGGGTGCGGCTGGAGGATCGCGCTCTTGCCTATCAGGCCTGTGAGCCAGAACGACCTGGATGCGAGGCGGGCCAGTCACCGACGATCAGGTCACGCGGTGCGAAATCTCGGTCAGAGCCCTGAGACCGGTTCCGAAGCGGGCGATTGATGCCCGGTGCCGTTCCAGTTCTCCGTAGGGCAGATAGCGCACATTGAGATCGGCGATCCGGCTGAAGGCCGGACGTTGCAACTGCGCCCGCACATCGTTTTCGCGGCTGTCGGGAGCGACCAGGAAAAGGCCGGCGGAGATGTTTAGTTCGCCTGACAGGGCGAGGTCCAGCATTCGCACGACACCGGAGTAGATCGTGGTGGAATGCTCGACCTCGAAGGCGGCCGCCACGCGGTCCGCGTCTCCCTCCAGCCAGAGTACGTCGATCAGCCGGATGGACTCGGCGCCTGGACCGTTCGCCAGCGACGGCGGTAGTTGTTCTAGGCAGCCCTCGCTCAGGCGTGCGCCCTCGTGCTGGCGCCCGCGGTCATTGGACGCGATCCAGACCCTGTAGCCCAGCGCGCGACCCAGATCACGGACCCAGGCCTGGATCTCTGTGTGGGTCCGGTCCGTCTCGCCCTGCTGGAGCGCGGTCTTCTCGAACTTGACCGCTTCGGCGCGCGCTTCGGCCAGCCGCGCGTCCCAGCCGCTGGCGGACAGACTCTCGTCGTCCAGGGGCGGCGCGGGATAACGGCCGGAGCCCACGTCGAACAGGAAGCCCGCGATCGCCCCGAGATCGTTGGACAGAAGATCGCTGTAGCGAGCGTTGAGGGCCAAAATTCCTTGCCGCATCGCAAGGTAGTGCTCCCAGCTCCCGAGCTTGACCTTTGATCCGGTGATCGCGTTGTAGCCGTTGACGATCGCGGTATTGAACGGCGAAACGTGGGTGGGGTGAAGAAAATAGATCAGGTTGGCCACTGCGGGCCCGAGGCCCTTGATCCGGAGCTGGTCGATCGTGCGGATGCCCGTGAGAATTTCCGTTGCTGTCGAACAACAGCTGCAATGATGCAGGAGCCGGCCAAAAGCGCGTTGATTGGCCGCGTTTTCGTAGATGTCCGGGATGCGAAGTTTGGGTTTCCACAGGAAGGCATGATCCGCGCCCTTGAAGATCTGCCGTTGTTCGGCGACCGAATGAACGATCGTTTCCAGCGATGACCCGCGATAGGCCACGCCGAAGCGGCCGGCTTCGATCTCCTCGACGACCTGGCCGATGCCGCGTCGGATGGAGCGGAAATTCTTAAGACGCTCGTCCCACAGGAACCAGGTCTGGTAGGTCGCAGCCGGGTCGCGCCGCCACTGTTCAATAAGATCACGAACTCGATCTGACACGGCGCGCCCCCTCAATTCTTGAGCAGTCTAGGCGGGTCCAGGTCGCTGGGCCAACGGCCATTCGCAGCCGGTCCCAAGAGCGCGTGCGACGCACCTGGCTCCAGCGCGTTCGGCGCGCGCCAGCGGCTACATCGCCATTTCCATGGCCGAGACCGGAGCCAGGGTTCCCATGATGGACACCAGGGCCAGCAGCCCCAGGGCGAGGAGTGTCTCCATCACCAAGCTGCGTTTCAGCCGTGAAATGGCGGGGCCAAGATACTCGGGGTCGTCCAGGGCGCTGCCGAGGTCGGGCGTCAGATGAAAGCGGTTCGCGGCCGCCAGAACCAGCATGAGCGCGAAGAGCACGAGCTTGCCCGTCAACAGCAGACCGTAGGGGGTGCTCAGCAGGCCGGCGATACGATCTGGCCCGACCATGAACCAGCTGTTCACCAATCCGCTAAGAACCAGGACGGCGACCGATGCGGTTCCGACGCCGGCAAATCCGTGAAGCGCTCGATGAAGGATCCTATCGCCATCGACCGTTTCTGACCGCCGCCGCAACGTCAGGATCAGCAAGGCCGCGAGCGCGCCGAGCCACACCGCCGCCGCCCAGCTGTGCAGGATCGCGGCCGTCAGATGAACATAGCGCCCCGCGCCTTCGGTGGCCGCGCCGTGTCCCGTCCAGGCGAAGCTGGCGCCGACGATAAGACCGGCGACAGCGACTAATTTCCACAGGCCGCGGGACGGCTTGTCTTGAATGAGCGCAAGAAGCGCGAGCAACGCGGCCAGCGTCCGGACGAGAAAGGCGGGTCCGAGGCTCGTGCCCGTGAGCATGAAGCCGAGCGTCGCCGGCTTGAGACCTTCAGTCAGCGAGCCCGCCATCACAGCGGTCTGGGCCGCGAAGGCGGCGGCGGAGCCTATGGCGACCACGGCCGCCGCGCTGACCAGCAAGGATCTCGTCCAGCCGAGGGCCACCGCGTCCGACCCGCGCAACCCGTAGAGGAGGAACAGCGGCGTCCCGAGCAGGACGACCGCGCCGCCGTACTGCGCGAGCCGGAGCAGGATGACCAGAACGTCGAGCACGATGGGTCAGCGTACCGTGAAGGCGATGGCGCCGGTCATACGGTGGCCGTCGGCGGAGGCGGCATGCCAGTTGAGGCTGTAGGCGCCGGCCGCGAGCGGTCGCGCCGTCCGTCCCGAAACGGTCATGCCGTCATCGGAGACGGTGGTCGCGACCGGGAATTTGGCACCGGCGGCGTTCACGACCTCGAGGCCCGAGAAAGCGGGAACGACGCGTTCGCTGAAGGTGACCGTCAGCGAACGCGGCGAGGCGATGCTCGCGCTCGCCGCCGGGTTGGAGGCGACGACGCGCGCGTGGGCGGCAGCCTGCGTCGCCCCCAACAGCAGGGCGCCGACCGCGCCGACGACGGAAAGGATTTTGCGAGTGGTCATAGGGAGGCTCCGAAACCAGAGGGGTTCAATGAGTTATACGGGCGCCGGGGTTGAATCCCTCGTTCGAACTGCGGGCGGGCGCGCGCTGATCCGGAGCATTGCGTTGCGCGCGCCCGACGCCAGCCCGTCGGTCGCTTGACACGGCCGGCCGACGGGCGTGGGATGACCGCGCATGTGGAACCTCGTCCGCACCCTTCTGTTCGCCCTGGCGGTGGCCGGCTTCGTCGGCCAGTCGTCCGCGCACGCCACGCCGTTCCAGGTATTCGAAGCGACGGGCGGCATGGCGGACATGGATTGCGCCGAGATGATGGTGATGGCGGACGGGCCTTCCGGCGGCGCTACTAGCCCTTGCGACGAGATGACGCCCGACTGCATCGCCAAGATGGGCTGCGCCGCCGTCGCGGCGCCCATGCCGCCGGCGCCGACCGTTCAACGGCCTTCGGCTCCGCGGGGACTCCGGTTCGCAGCCGTCGATGTCGTGCGAGAGGGCGCAGGCCCGCTTCCACTGAAGAATCCGCCGAAACGGCTGGCGTAGACCGCTTCCGCTGATCGAAGGCCGTGAGCGCCGTTGCGCGGGCGACCGCCGATCGATCGATCCGAGCCCTTCGCCGATGTCCCGCCCTCAAGGCGGGTCAAGTGGTTTCGAGGAATTCCATGACCATTCGTTTGAGGTCGGCGATACGCGCGTCTGCGTGTCCGCCGCCCCGTGTCCGCCGGCCGCGCGTCCTAACGCGACGCGCCGAGGTTTCGGCGCCGTCCGCGCGCCGTGCTCTGATCGCAAGCTGGGCGATCCTCCCGGCTTCCATTTTGCTCGTGAGCGTCTGGACCGCGCCTTCCAAGGCCGACCCCCAGACCTTCGACGAGGCCCTGGCCCGCGCGGCGGCCGGAGCGCCCGGCCTCAGAGCCAGCGCCCTGGGGGTGGACGCCGCGCGGGTCGCGGCTCCGGCCGCCGGCCGGCTGCCGGATCCGCGCCTCACGTTCGGTCTCGACGGGTTTCCGGTGACCGGCCCGTTCGCGGGGCAATTCGACCAGGACGACTTCACCATGCTCAGGATCGGCGTCGAGCAGGACGTGCCGAGCCGCGCGCGCCGTCGCGCTGAGCGAGACATCGCCGAGGCGCAGATCGGCATCGCCGGCGCCGAGGAGTCCGTCGCGCGGCGGGAGGTCCAGATCGCAACGGGACTGGCCTGGATCGACCTCTTCTACGCCGAACGCCGCCTCGCGGCCCTGGATGACGTTCTGAAAACCCTTGAGCCGCTGTGGAACACCGCGCCCGCCGGAGTCGCATCGGGCGCCTATCGGTCGGCGAACGCCCTCGGTCCGGTCCAGCTCAAGGCTAATTTGGACGATCGCCGCAGCCGGCTCGTCGCCGACTTGGAGAAGGCCCGGTCTGAGCTGGCGCGCTGGACGGGCGATAACGATCCCGAAACGGCGGGCGCGCCGCCGCAAGACGATCTCGACCTGGCCGCCTTGCGGGACGGCATCGCCCGGCTGCCGGCCGTGCGCGTCTATGGCGCCGCGGCGCGGCGCGCCGACGCCGAGGTCGATCTGGCGCGCGCAGGACGTCGGCCGGACTGGTCGTTCGAGGCCAGCTATGGCCGCCGCGACGAGCGGTTCGGCGACTTGTTCTCCGTCGGCGCGAGCGTGCGGCTGCCGATCTTTCCGGGGCAGAGGCAGGATCCCGTCATCGCGGCGCGCGCCGCTGACGCGCTGCGGGTCACCGCCGAGCGTCAGGACGCCGAGCGTCTGTTGACTGCTTCGCTGAGGAGCGCCTTGGCCGAACACGCGACGGCCAAGGATCAATGGCTCCGGTCGCGCGACGTCGTTCTGCCCAACGTCCTTCAGCGTTCCGATCTCGAAACCGCGAGCTATGCGGCGGGCAGGGCGGGCATCGTTGAAGTTCTCGAAGCCTTCACCGCCGTGGCGAACGCCCGGCTCGACACGCTCGATCGCGAGGCCGCCGTGATGCGCCAGGTGGTCCAGATCAGTCTCACCTATGGGAACACCGACCGATGAACGCCCTTCGCAACAGACGCCTGGGCATCGCCATGGGCGCGCTTCTTCTGGTCGGGGTCGGCGTCGGGGCCGGCGTCGTCATCGCCCCGCGCCTGGACGGGGCCGCCGACGGGACCGCCGAGGGAGGAGGGGAGCGCGAGATCCTCTACTGGTACGATCCCATGGTTCCGAACGAACGATACCCGGGACCGGGGAAGTCGTCGATGAACATGGATACCATCCCCAAATATGCGGATGAGGGGGGAACCAACGCCACCCCGGGCGTCCGGATCGATCCGGCGCTGAGCCAGAATCTGGGGGTCCGGTATGCCACAGCCCGCCGTGGCGTTCTCGAGGGCGATCTCAGCGCCACAGCGGTGGTCGAATACAACGAACGGGACATCGCCGTGGTCCAGTCGCGCGCGGACGGCTTCGTGCAGCGGGTCTACAACCGCGCGCCGGGCGACGTGATCGCCGCGGGCGCGCCCCTGGTCGATTTGCTCATTCCGTCCTGGGGAGGAGCCCAGACGGAATATCTGGCCGTGCGGCGCACCGGCAATACGCCCCTAGTCCAGGCGGCGCGGCAGCGACTAGTGCTGATGGGCATGTCCGAGAGCCTGATCACGTCGGTCGAGCGCAGCGGGCGGGCGCGGAACACCATCACCATCTCGACGCCCACCGGCGGCGTGATCAAGACGCTGGGCGTGCGCGCCGGCATGAGCGTCGCCCAGGGCATGACCCTGGCCGAGATCAACGGCCTGAGCACCGTCTGGATCAACGCCGCCATCCCGGAGGCCCTGGCGAGCCAGCTGAGGGTTGGGAAGTCTGTCGAGGTGGCCCTGGCCGCCTTCCCGGGCGAGCCGTTCACGGGCCGCCTGACCACCCTGTTGCCGGAACTCGTCGGCGACAGCCGCACGGTCACCGGACGGATCGAAATGGCCAATAGAGGGGGGCGTCTGCGCCCCGGCATGTTCGGTCGGGTCACCTTCGGCGGCGGTTCGACGTCGGATCTGATCGTGCCGACCGAGGCGGTGATCCGGACCGGAGAACGTGACATCGTCATGCTCGCCCTGCCGGAGGGCCGCTATCAACCGGCCCAGGTCCGGATCGGACGGGAAGCCGGGGGGCAGACCGAGATCCTCGCCGGTCTCAGGGAAGGGGAACGGATCGTCGCGTCGGGGCAGTTCCTGATCGATTCCGAAGCCAGCCTGTCAGGCGTCGCGGCGCGGCCGATCGGCGAGACTTCCGGGCCCGCGCGCGCCCCGGCGTCGCCGACGGTCGGCCGGCCTGCCGCCGCCGCCCAAACGGGCGAATCCATGGCCGCGCCCGCTCAGCGCGGGAGGTCTGGGCGATGATCGCCGCGATCATACGCGCCTCGGTCAAGGGACGCTTCCTCATCCTTGTGGCCGCCCTCGCCCTGCTCGCCGCCGGCCTCTTCGCTGTTCGCACCACGCCGGTCGACGCCCTGCCGGACCTGTCGGACGTGCAGGTCATCATCCGCACCAGCTATCCAGGGCAGGCCCCCCAGATCGTCGAGAACCAGGTCACCTATCCTTTGGCGACCACCATGCTGTCGGTGCCCGGCGCGCGAACGGGTCGGGGTTATTCCTTCTTCGGCGACAGCTTCGTCTATGTGCTGTTCGAGGATGGAACGGACCTCTACTGGGCGCGCTCGCGGGTCTTGGAATACCTTAGCCAAGTCCAGGCGCGGCTTCCCGCGACCGCCCAACCTGCGCTGGGTCCGGACGCCACCAGCGTGGGCTGGGTCTATGAATACGCCCTGGTGGACCGCACTGGCCGCACCGACCTGGCGCAGTTGCGAAGCCTGCAGGATTGGTTCCTCCGGTACGAGCTGAAAACCGTGCGGGGGGTCGCCGAGGTCGCCAGCCTGGGCGGCATGGTGCGGCAATACCAGGTCGTGCTCGACCCCGTCAGGCTCGCGTCATACGGCATCACCCATCAGGCGGTGGTGGAAGCGCTCCAGCGCGCCAACGGCGAGACGGGCGGCTCGGTGCTCCAGCTCGCCGAGGCCGAATACATGGTGCGCGCCAACGGCTATCTGACCGAGCTCGACGACTTCCGGGCCGTGCCGCTTCGCACGGGGGCTGGAGGGGTTCCGATCAGCCTCGGAGACGTCGCGACCATCCAGATCGGCCCGGAGATGCGGCGCGGCATAGCGGAGCTGAACGGCGAAGGCGAGGTCGCCGGCGGCGTCGTCATCCTGCGGTCCGGTGCAAACGCCCGCGCGACGATCGCGGCGGTCGCTGAAAAACTCCAGATACTCAAGGCCGGATTGCCGCCGGGCGTAGAGGTGGTGACGACCTACGATCGGTCGCTGCTCATCGACCGGGCGATCGACAATCTGAGCGGCAAGCTGATCGAGGAGTTCATTGTCGTCGCCCTCGTCTGCGGCCTGTTCCTCTGGCACGCCCGGTCGGCGCTAGTCGCCATCCTGACCCTGCCGCTGGGCGTGCTGGCGGCCTTCCTGATCATGAATCTTCAGGGCGTGAACGCCAACATCATGTCGCTGGGCGGCATCGCCATCGCCATCGGGGCCATGGTCGATGCGGCGGTGGTCATGATCGAGAACGCCCACAAGCATATCGAGCGATGGGAACACGACCACCCGGACCACAAGCTCGTCGGCGAGGACCGGTGGAAGGTCATCACCGAGGCGGCCGTGGAAGTCGGACCCGCGCTGTTCCTCAGCCTGTTGATCATCACCCTCTCGTTCATTCCAGTGTTCAGCCTACAGGCCCAGGAGGGCCGGCTGTTCGCGCCGCTGGCCTTCACCAAGAGCTATGCGATGGCGGCCGCGGCGATCCTGTCGATCACGCTCGTGCCGGTTCTGATGGGCTATCTGATCCGGGGAAGAATCCCGGCCGAACAGAGCAATCCGATCAACCGCTGGCTGACCCACATCTATAGGGGGCCGCTGGACTGGGTGCTACGGCATCCCAGGAAGACCTTGGTGGCCGCCTTGCTGGTATTCGCCACCACGGCCTGGCCCCTTAGCCAGCTCGGCGGCGAGTTTATGCCGGCGATGGACGAGGGCGACCTGCTTTATATGCCCTCGGCCCTGCCGGGCCTGTCCCCGGCCAAGGCCGCGGAACTGCTGCAGCAGACCGACAGGATGATCCGAACCGTGCCCGAAGTGGCGACCGTATTCGGCAAGGCGGGCCGGGCGGAGACGGCCACGGACCCGGCTCCGCTTGAGATGTTCGAGACCACCATTCAGTTCAAGCCTCGCGATGAATGGCGGCCCGGCATGACCCCGGAGAAACTGGTCGAGGAGCTTGATCGCGCGGTTCAGGTTCCCGGATTGTCCAACGTCTGGGTGCCTCCCATCCGCAATCGCATCGACATGCTGGCGACGGGCATCAAGAGCCCCGTCGGCGTCAAGGTCTCCGGCGCTGACCTGGCCGCGATGGACCGTATCGCGGCCCAGGTGGCCGAGGTCGCCAAGACCGTGCCGGGCGTGACCTCGGCCCTGGCCGAACGCCTGACCGGCGGGCGCTATGTCGACATCGACATCGACCGAGAGGCGGCGGGCCGCTACGGCCTGAACATCGCCGATATCCAGTCGATCGTCTCGGGGGCTGTGGGCGGGGAGACGATCGGTCAGACGGTGGAGGGGCTCGCCCGCTATCCGATCAGCGTCCGCTATCCCAGAGAACTGCGCGACAGCCTGGAGCAACTGCGCGCCCTGCCGGTTCTGACGCCGTCGGGTCAGCAGATCACCCTGGGCACGGTCGCCGATATCCAGATCGCGGACGGCCCTCCGATGCTGAAATCCGAGAACGGCAGACTAACCACCTGGGTCTATGTCGACGTGCGCGGCCGCGATCTGGCGTCCGTCGTCGCCGATCTGCGTCAGGCCGTCGCCAGCGAGGTGGAACTCGCGCCGGGCGTCAGCATCGCCTACTCGGGCCAGTTCGAATATCTCGAACGGGCGGCCGAGCGGCTGAAGATCGTGGTTCCGGCCACGCTCGTGATCATCTTCATCCTGCTCTATCTGACCTTCGGTCGCTTCGACGAAGCACTGCTGATCATGGGCACCCTGCCGTTCGCCCTCACCGGCGGATTCTGGCTGCTCTATCTGATGGGCTTCGACCAGTCGGTCGCGACCGGCGTGGGTTTCATCGCCCTGGCCGGCCTTTCGGCCGAGTTCGGCGTGGTGATGCTGATCTATCTCAAGCACGCTCTCAGAGACCGGGGGCCTGACCCGGACCGGGAACAGGTCGAAGAGGCCGTTCGCGACGGCGCGCTGCTGCGGGTTCGGCCCAAGGCGATGACGGTCGCGGTGATCCTGGGCGGTCTGTTCCCGATCCTGATCGGCCACGGCGCGGGGTCAGAAGTCATGACCCGGATCGCCGCCCCGGTTATCGGCGGCATGATCACGGCGCCTTTGCTCTCCATGCTCGTTATCCCCGCAGGCTTTCTTCTTCTAAGAGGCCGCAGGTTCCGTTCGACCCCAGTCCTTCGAGGAGACACACAATGAAGCGCCGCATAATCCTGCTGACCGGCCTTGCTGCTGTTATGGCCGCCTGCGGCCAGCAGGCGGAGCCCGAAACCCCGGCGATGCCGATGGCCGAGCCCGGATCACCGAGGGCAAGCATTGAGGCGGGTGGCGCATCGTCGTCCCCGGGCGCCGGCTCGCGAACGGCAGATGGTGCGGGCGTTATCACGGCCGTGGACCCGGCGGCGGCGACGATCACCATTAACCACGAACCAATCCGTTCGATCGGATGGCCCGCAATGACCATGAAGTTCAAGGCATCGCCGGCTGCATTGCAGGAGGCTACTGTCGGTGACCGCATTCAGTTCGATCTGACGGTTCGTGATGGAGCAGGAGAAGTGACGGCGATCTACCCCCATTGATCCTCGGAGGCATTGTCCGGCGATGAGGGGACGGACCAACGCAGTGCGTGGGACGTTGGTGCTTTGCCGACCCAGGATGCGGGCTGTGTCGCGGTGCTCGGATCGAAAGACGACACCAGTCCTGCTTAGCCGCGCTCTGTAATGTCTTGCGCGGTTGAGGGGATGAAATTTGTACCTTGGCGGCCTGTTGCGTATTGAGCCGCCCGGAGACGTAGAAACCCGACTCGGCCTGGGCCTTCCCCTGTCTTCCAGGTACGGTGACGCTTTGACAAAAAAGCGGACTTGGCTTGGCAGCCGATGCCCGACTCGAAGACAGTCACGACGTCCTGAGCGCTTACCTACAACTTGACGATCCGGGGCCGCGGGCGCCGGGGGCGCGGGGGCCTGGCTCGCTCGTTGACGAAATCCACCGTCATCGCCATCCCGACGACTGACTCAGCCAGGGGCCGGCGTATCGACGCTGACAACGATTCCGAGCGCGTCTTCCGGGTCGCGGCCCAACGGTCCCTAGATCCGACTGGAGCGAGACGATGAAGCCTCGCTCCAGGGACGCATTGAGAACACTTTGGGCGTCGCGCGAAGGGCTCGTGCGGGCTTTGGCGCCGGAGCGTCGTGGTCGCCTCACGCTCGTCTGTCTAGCTGCGCAAGATCACCGGGGGCTGCCGTCACGACGCGTTGCTGCCTCGAACGTCAGCGACGCATTGTTGGTGATAAAGCGTCCGCCCGTCTCTGTCGGCCGATCCAGGGTCGCCGCGACAAGCATCACCGGCCCGGTCACCCCCTCGGGAAGGCGCAAGCGGCCCTCCTGATCGGTCAGAACCTCGCGCCGCTCCCCCTCTCCGAAACTCACGGTGACCGGGTGCGCTGTCAGCGGGCGGCCGTTCCTGACGAGTTGGAATCTCACGGGAGAACTCTCCCCGGCGTCGAACTCGGGGAGCAACTCGACCTCGAGTCCTGCGGGACCCGTCGAAGCGGGGCTGCAGGTCTGGAAGCAAACGAGCGTCTTGGCCAGCCGGCGAGACTGCACATGGAGTGTCGCACCCCGGGGCAGAATTCCACGAACCGCAGACACCTCCTCGGCCTTGAACGGATGCTCCTCGAGGTAGGTGTCGACCTGATCGGGCCGCCAGTTCGACTCGCCCCAGATCGTCTCCACCGCGACGACAGCCATCCCGGTGCTTTCGCTCGAGACGGCGAGACGCAGGGATTGGGCCGTCTGGGCTTCAACCGTGACGGTGGCCGGGCGGCCATCGACCATCGCCCGAACCTCGGCGAGGCGGGTGCGCGGCGAACCCACGTTGAGCGCGGGAAAGTCCGACGAGGACGTCGCATGGACGATGAGCGGTCGCCCGCTCGGACCGACGAAACTCGCCGGGATCAGAAAGAAATCATGGGCGGCCGCCGCGCCCGCGAAAAGCCCAAATCCAGTCGCCATCAGCAGTGCAATACGTCTTCTCATGTTGTTCTATCCTTCACTCGATCAGGTGTTCCGCCGGCGTACGCCGAGCAGGGTTGTGGATTCCGTTCGCTCCCCTCGAGCCTGCACGAGGCTCGCGGCGGCGCTTCAGCGTGTGGCCCTCCTGACATGCTCAGAAACGAGCGGTCAGGCCGACGTAGTACCGACGACCGATCAGGTCGTAGGTCGACGGGTCGGTGTTGGCGGCGATTGCCGGGGAATAGACCGGCGGCTGCTCGTCCGTGAGATTGTTCACGCCGGCCCGGAGCGAGACCCTCTCGTTCACCCGGAAAGAGGCATTCAGGTCGACGTAGTGGATGGCGTCGATGACCTGGCTGCGGTTGTTGAAGTTCTCGACCGAACCCTGGTAGCGCCACCGGACGCCGACGTTCCAGGGGTCCTGGATCCAGTTCAGGGTCGACAAGAATTTCCACTCCGGCAGCGTCAGGCCGAAACTGTTCGAGACCGTGCCCTTCCGATCCGTGAAGGCGCCGCCAGGGATGTCCTGACGCTGCCATTCCTGAAGCTTCGTGCCGGTAATGTTGAACGCCAGAGCGCCCCAATCCGGCGCGCCGATGTCGCCGAGATCGAGATTCCAATCGACCTGGAAGTCGATCCCCTGGGTCTGCAGCGTCCCGAGATTGGCGTTGGTTTCGAGGGTGCTCGTGATCTGCCCCGAGTTCGGGTCGCGGCTGAACAATCGGCAGAAGACGTTGTTCGGGTCATAGGTCGGGTTCGAGGTGCCGTTCTGATTGTAGCAACGACGCAGTTGTTCGGTCGTCGAGACCGTGCCGACGACCTGTTCGATGGCGATGTCATAGTAGTCGATCGAAGCAGAGAGTCGGCTGAGCCACGGGCTCGCGAACTGCGACTGCCAGGTGACGCCCACGGTGAAGGATTCAGCGGTTTCCTCCTCAAGCAGAGGGTTGCCGCCGGTGAGCCCGGAGACTTGCGAGTTGGAGAATGTGAACGTATCGATGACCTGGCCCGGGACGTTCTGCGCCAGGCACAGGGCCCGCACAGCGTTGGCGTCGGGCGCGCCCGGCGCACGGTACGCCCCGCGGATGTCGCAGGGGTCGCCCGAGAACTGGCGCACACCGGTCGAGGAGACCGGCACTCCGATCGACGGGAAGCTCAAATTCTGCGCTGCGAACAGTTCGCCGATCGAGGGCGCGCGGACCGCCCGCTGAACGCCGCCGCGGAACCGCAGCCCGGTCACCACCTCCCAGCTGAGATCCGCCTTGTAGGAACTCACGCGCCCGATGGTCTCGTACTCCGAGGCGCGGTAGCCGAGGTTGGTCTCGAGGTTTCGCACGAAGGGCAAATCGCTCAGCAGCGGGATCAGGATCTCGCCGTAGAGTTCTGAAACCTGATCCGAGCCCGCGAGCGGCAGGCCGGAGTTTCCGGCTAGTTCGGGCCCGACGACTCCATTCAGAGTGAAGGTGCTCAGCAGAAGGTTGTCGGGAACAAAGTCGTAGTTCTGCTCGCGGTAGGAGGCCCCGACGGCGGCTCGGACTTCGCCGGCGGGCAGGGTGAAGACGCCGCCCTGCAGGTTGAGCTCCGCGACCCTCTGATCGTTCGTCGTCGTATTCTTGGCGACACGACCGACGTAGCCGATGCATGCGCTGCTCAGCGGGTTTGTTCCGAACGGGTTGAAGCCGCCAGCGCAGATCGACGCACCGCCGTCCGGAGCGTCCAGAAGACGCTGCAGCGCGGAGCGCGAGAGGTAGCCGGTGAAGCGGTGCCTCGCACAACCCTTGGAGTTCGTCAGGCTCGCTGAGCTCTGGGTCGAGTGCTTGCGTGACCAAGCTCCTCCGATCGTCCGATCGTCGGACTTAGATCAGCCGCGCCCTATATGTAACAGGGTGCGCGAGAAACTGAGGTCATCAGGTTTCGCGCCGCGTTTCACCCGGTTTCAGCGGTTTCTGCATCCAGAGCGCAGAAAACCGACTCAAAGAAAAATCCGTAGTTGGTAGCGGCGTGGTAGCGACGGGGAAAATAGGGTGGGCGATCCCGCTGGGATCGCCCTGCCATAACTTATTGATTGCTTTAGCAATCTCGACTGGAGCGGGCGAAGAGATTCGAACTCTCGACCCCAACCTTGGCAAGGTTGTGCTCTACCCCTGAGCTACGCCCGCACTCCGTGGAGCGGCGAGGCCGTTCCGTGTCGAGGAGGGGGCGTATAGCGGACCCTCGCGGACCCGTGCAAGCCCCCTTTTGAGAAATTACCGCGGCGCCAGCCGGATCGCGCCGTCGAGGCGGATGCACTCGCCGTTGATGTAGACGTTGCGGGCCAGCTCCAGCACCAGCGAGGCGTAGTCGGCGGGGGTGCCGAGGCGGCTGGGGAAGGGGATGGCGGCGGCCAGGCTGTCCTGAACCTTCTGGTCCATGCCGGCCATCATCGGGGTCCACATGATGCCGGGCAGGATGGTGTTCACGCGCACGCCTTCCTGCGCGAGATCGCGGGCGACGGGCAGGGTCATGGCGTAGACGCCGCCCTTGGACGCCGAATAGGCCGCCTGACCGATCTGGCCGTCCTGGGCGGCCACGGAGGCGGTGTTGACCACCAGACCGCGCTCGCCGTCGGCCATGGGCTCCAGGGTCACCATCCCGGCCGCCGACTGGGACAGGACGCGGAAGGTGCCGAACAGGTTGATGCGGACGGTGCGTTCGAACGCCGCCATGTCATGGGCGCGGATCTCTCCGGTGTCCTTCTTGCGGCTGACGGTCTTCTGGCCGGTGGCGATGCCGGCGCAGTTGACGGTCAGTCGTTCCTGGCCGTGGGCGGCGCGGGCCTTGGCGAAGGCGGCGGCGACCTCTTCGTCCGAGGTGACGTCGACCTTGCAGAAGACGCCGCCGATCTCCCGTGCGACGGCCTCGCCCTTTTCCTCGTTCATGTCGAACAGGGCGACCTTGGCGCCGGTGGCGGCGATGGCGCGCGCGGTGCCCTCGCCGAGGCCGGAGGCGCCGCCCGTGACGACCGCGGCGATGCTGCTGTCGAGTTTCATGTCCTGAGCCCCTATGTGTTGGTGTGAACCGAGTTTGTCGCGGAGGATTTAGCCGCCATGACCACCAATGCCAAACCTGCCGCCGGGGCAGCCAACCCCGAAAATGCGCTGGACCCCGCCTACGCCCTCGTTCCCGCGGTGCAGAAGGTCAATGAGGTCCGGGTCCGCAAGGGCTTCTGGCCCAAGATCCGGCGCACGGCGGCGCGCATCCCCTTCGCCGGGCAGGCGCTGTCCGTCTGGTTCGCCGCGCGCGATCCGGAGACCCCCGCCGCGGCCAAGGGGCTGATGCTGGGGGCGCTGGCCTATTTCGTCCTGCCGGTGGACGCGATCCCGGACATCTTCGCCGTGGTGGGCTTCACCGACGACGCAGCCGTCTTCGCCGCCCTGCTGGCCACCCTGGGCGCCAACATCAAGCGCCGGCACAGGGAGCAGGCCGATGAGGCGCTGGACCGGTTGAAGAGCGATCAGGACTGAGCCGGGGCTCAGTCCTCGATCGTCACCACCACCTTGCCCATGACCGTCCGGTCGCCCAGCGCCTGGATGGCCTCATGGGCGCGTTCCAGCGGATAGGTGCGGCTGACGCGCGGCCTGATCTTGCCGTCGCTCCAGAATTTGAACAGGTCGGCCATGTTGGCGACGTGCAGCGACGGATCGCGCGCCACGGCGGCGCCCCAGAAGACGCCGATCACCGACACCGACTTCAGCAGGGTCAGGTTCAACGGCAGGGACGGGATGCCCGCCGGGAAGCCGACCACCAGATAGCGGCCGTTCCAGTCCATGGCGCGCAGGGCCGGCTCGCAATAGTCGCCGCCGACGCCGTCATAGACCACGTCCGGGCCGTCGCGGCCCGACGCCAGCTTCAGCTCCCCCGACAGCTCCTTCTGAGCGGCCTTGTCCATCTTCCCGGAGGGATAGATCAGGCCGTTGTCGGCGCCGGCCTCCAGCGCGAACTGAACCTTGTCGTTGGTCGAGGCGGCGGCGATGACGTGGGCGCCCATGGCCTTGCCCAGTTCGACGGCGGCGACGCCGACGCCCCCGGCGGCGCCCAGCACCAGCAGGCTTTCGCCCGCCTTCAGCTGCGCTCGGTCCTTCAGCGCGTAGTAGGAGGTGCCGTAGGTCATCACCAGCGAGGCGGCGCTGGGGAAGTCCATCTCATCGGGAATCTTGATGACGGAGGCGGCGGGCACGGCCAGCCGTTCGACCATGCCGCCCCAGCCGGGCACGGCGATGACGCGGTCGCCCTTGAACAGGCCCTTCACCCCCTCGCCGACGGCCTCGATGACGCCTGCCACCTCGCCGCCCGGCGAGAAGGGGCGCTGGGGTTTGAACTGGTATTTGTCCTCGATGATCAGGGTGTCGGGGAAGTTGACCCCGATGGCCTTCACCTCGATCACCACCTCGCCCTTCATCGGACGCGGGTCCAGGATGTCCTCGACGACCAGGGTTTCGGGGCCGCCGGGGGCCTTGGACAGAACTGCGCGCATGGGGTTTCCTCTTGCAGACGGTGTTACTGGGCCGGCCGTGAGTCACGGACCCAGCCGGTGAGAGACAGGCGCGCGCCGTCCGCGAAGGGGGCGACGCAGGAGACGGCGTGCGGCTGGGGCACTTTCAGCACATTGAGGGCGTTGAAGGCCGGCGTATAGGCCTCGGCTAGATGACCGTCGGGGTCGATGAAGGTCAGCAGTCCGCCCCAGTCGGCCCGCCAGTGCGGCGTCAGGTTCAGCACATAGGCGCACAGCCGACCGGCGCCCTCCCGGTGGTCGTCGTGCCGGGTCAGATAGTGGCCGGGACGGAAGCGGGTGGCCTGCAGGTCGGCATAGACGCCGCGCCGCGTCCCGGTCAGCGCGGCGATGAAGCCGAGAAACGCCGGGCTGTTGACGAGGTCATAGGCGGCCCGGAGCACCGGCGACACCGCCTCGCCCGCCTCGACCAGGTCGCTGATCCGCAGGGTGTCGAACATATAGTGGAAGCCGTGGGCCGCCTGTTTGTGGGCCAGCCGGAGAAAGGCGGCCTCCTGATCCGGCGTCAGGGCGGCCAGACCGTCCAGCGGCAGGTCCAGCGCTCCGTCCGATCCCATGGTCGAGCAGGCCCAGCCGTCCTCGCGCAGCAGGCCCTCATGCAGGGCGAGTGCGGCGTCCGGCTGCAGGATGCCGGGGATATGGGCGCGGCCGAACCGCGCGAAGGCGGGGGCCATGGCCACCGGGTTCAGGCGACTGTCGAGGGCGAGACCGGGGGCGGAGGGCGGCAACGGCGTATCCAGGGCTTGCGCGGGCGAAGGGTTGTCGCGCATGGACGGACGAACAGCCGACGACCGACCGGGACGCTAACGATCCCGGCGACCACAGGGAAGACCCTCATGCCCCAGGCCCCCGCCCTTATCCTTCACGGCGGCGCCGGCGCGCGGCGCGAGCGCAACTATGACGCCGAGACCGTGCACATGCGCGAAGTGGTCGAGGCGATGAAGGCCCGTCTGGCCGCCGGCGCCAGCGCGCTGGACGTGGCGGTCGAGGCGGTGGTGCTGCTGGAGGACTCGGGCCTGTACGTCGCCGGCCGGGGCGCCTCGCCCAACCTGGCCGGGGCCTATGAGCTGGACGCCAGCATCATGGACGGCGCGACCCGCAAGGCGGGCGCGGTGGCGGCCCTGCAGGGCTTCCGCAACCCGATCGTGGCGGCCCGCGCCGTGATGGACCGCACGCCGCACGTCATGCTGGCGGGAGAGGGCGCGGCCCTGTTCGCTCACGATCAGGGGCTGGAGCCGATCGGCGACGAAGCGGCCTGGTTCACCCAGGCGGGCAAGGGCGAGGACAACCACCCGCCGGGAACGCTGGGCCACGGGACCGTCGGCTGCTGCGTGCTGGACAGCGAAGGCCGGCTGGCCGCCGCGACCTCGACCGCCGGGGTGTTCGGCAAGATGCCCGGACGGGTCGGCGACACCCCGATCCCCGCCGCCGGGACCTGGGCCGACGGCCATGTCGCCGCCTCGGGCACCGGGCAGGGCGAATACTTCATCCGCGTCGCCGCCACGGCCCAGACGGCCTGGCGGGTGGCGGCGGGTCAATCGTTGAGCGAGGCCGCTCAGGCGGTCATCGACGAGATCGGCGCCATGGGCGGCGACGGCGGCCTGATCGCCCTGGACCGCGACGGCCATATCGCCTCGCCCTTCAACAGCCAGGGCATGAAGCGGGCCTGGCTGACCACCGACGGAGAGATCGGGGTCGAGGTCTTCGGGCGCTGAACGGATCGGCGCCGGGCGCCGGATTACCGCGAATTCACTCGTGACGGAACGCGGTTCGTCTAATTGGGCGATCATGGAGACTGCCATGAAAACCCTTCTGATCGCCGCGGCCGTCATGACCCTGACGGGCGCCGCCGCCTGCGCCCCAGTGATCGCGGGCGGGCCGCCCGTGGCCCTGCCGCCGGGCCTGCAGGAAACCGCGCAGGTGGGCAGCATCACCCTGTCCACCGCCATGCTCGACGCCGGGGACGACTTCGCCGACACCTTCTCCGAGGAGGTGCGCGAGGAGCTGGGCCGCTGCATGTGGGGGACCGCCCCGATCAATGTTCGCGTCCACATCGACGGGATGCAGCGCGCCGACCGGGTCCAGGCCGTGCTGAATGGCGACGGCCGCCAGTCGATGTCGGGGACGGTGGAGTTCGTCGATCCGACCCATGACAACCGCGTCGTCGGCCGCTTCCCGGTGGCCATCACGACCAATGTCGGCGGCCGCGTCGGCGCCGTGCTGGGCGACCGTCAGATGATGCTGTCCGAAGCCTTCGGCCGCGCCGTCTGCGAAGAGGCCTTCGGGCGCAATCCGCGGGACCGGGGCCCGCACAATGCGACGGCGGGGTGAGGGCGGTCAGGATCACAGCAAAAAGGCCGGCGGATCGCTCCGCCGGCCTTTCTGTTTTCAGCCTGTCGCCGCGGATTACTCGGCCGCGATCGCTTCCGGGGCCGGGGCGGCGCCGCCGCCGCCGGCCAGGTTGCGCAGGACGTAGGGCATGACGCCGCCGGCCAGCAGGTAGTCGATCTCGGTCTGGTTATCGATGCGGCAGCGGACCGGGAAGCGAGCCATCTTGCCGTCCGAGGGACGGAACAGCTCGACCCACAGGTCCTGACGCGGACGCAGCTTGCCGATGTTGACGTCGGTCAGGCCGCGGATGGTGACGATTTCCTCGCCGGTCAGGTTCAGCTTCTGCCAGCCGTCCTGTTTGAACTGCAGGGGAACGACGCCCATGCCGACCAGGTTGGAGCGGTGGATGCGCTCGTAGCTTTCGGCGATGACGGCGCGGACGCCCAGCAGGCGGGTGCCCTTGGCGGCCCAGTCACGCGACGAGCCGGTGCCGTATTCCTTGCCGGCGAAGACGACCAGCGGACGGCCTTCCGACTGGTAGCGCATGGCCGCGTCATAGATGGACATCGTGTCCTGCGACGGGAAATGCTTGGTCACGCCGCCTTCGATGTCCGGCGTGATCTTGTTGCGGATCCGGATGTTGGCGAAGGTGCCGCGCATCATGACTTCGTGGTGGCCGCGGCGGGCGCCGTAGCTGTTGAAGTCCAGGGCGTCGACGCCGCGGTTGGTCAGATAGGCGCCGGCAGGCGAGGTCTTCTTGATCGAACCGGCCGGGGAGATGTGGTCGGTGGTGATCGAGTCGCCGAAGATGGCCAGGACGCGGGCTTCGACGATGTCCTGGACCGGGGTCAGGTCCATCGACAGGCCTTCGAAATAGGGCGGGTTGGCGACGTAGGTCGAGCTGTCGTCCCACTCATAGGTCTGGCCGCCGGTGACCTGGATCGCCTGCCAGTGCTTGTCGCCCTTGAAGACGTCCTTGTAGCGTTTGGCGAACATGGCGGAGGTGACCGACTTCTTCTGGATGTCGGCGATCTCCTGCGAGGTCGGCCAGACGTCCTTCAGGAAAACGTCATTGCCCTTCTTGTCCTGACCGATCGGATCTTTCGTGATGTCGATCCGCATCGAGCCGGCGATGGCGTAGGCCACGACCAGCGGCGGCGAGGCCAGGTAGTTGGCCTGGACGTCCGGGTTCACGCGGCCTTCAAAGTTGCGGTTGCCCGACAGGACCGAGGTGGCGACCAGGGCGTTGTCGTTGATCGCCTTCGAGATCGCCGGATCCAGCGGACCCGAGTTGCCGATGCAGGTGGTGCAGCCGTAGCCGACCAGGTTGAAGCCGAGCGCGTCGAGGTCCTTCTGCAGGCCGGCGTCGGTCAGGTAGTCGGTGACGACCTGCGAACCCGGAGCCAGCGAGGTCTTGACCCAAGGCTTGGCCTTCAGGCCCAGGGCGTTGGCCTTGCGCGCCACCAGACCGGCGGCGATCAGGACCGACGGGTTGGAGGTGTTGGTGCAGGAGGTGATGGCCGCGATGACCACGTCGCCGTCGCCGACGGTGAATTTCTGGCCCTCGACGGCCGCGCGCGGGGCGTCGGTCGGGCGGCTGAAGACTTCGGTCAGGGCGGTTTCGAAGGCCGGGGCGGCGGTGGTCAGTTCAACGCGATCCTGCGGACGCTTCGGACCGGCCAGCGACGGCACGACGGTCGAGATGTCCAGTTCCAGCACGTCGGTGAAGATCGGGTCTTCCGAGTTTTCGTCGATCCACAGGCCCTGGGCCTTGGCGTAGGCTTCGACCAGGGCGACGCGCGCCTTGTCGCGGCCCGTGGCGGTCAGGTAGCCGATGGTGGCGGCCGAGACCGGGAAGAAGCCGCAGGTGGCGCCGTATTCCGGGGCCATGTTGGCGATGGTGGCCTGATCCTCGATCGTCATGTTCGGCAGGGCGTCGCCGAAGAACTCGACGAACTTGCCGACCACGCCCTTCTTGCGCAGCATCTGGGTGACGGTCAGCACCAGATCGGTCGCGGTCGTGCCTTCCGGCATGGCGCCGGTCAGCTTGAAGCCGATCACTTCGGGAATCAGCATCGGGATGGGCTGACCCAGCATGGCGGCTTCAGCCTCGATGCCGCCGACGCCCCAGCCCAGAACGGCCAGGCCGTTGATCATGGTGGTGTGGCTGTCGGTGCCGACGACGGTGTCGGGATAGGCGACGGTCTTCTTGCCCTCTTCCAGCGTCCAGACGGTCTGGGCGAGGTTTTCCAGGTTCACCTGGTGGCAGATGCCGGTGCCGGGGGGGACGACGCGGAAATTGTTGAAGGCCGACGAGCCCCAGCGCAGGAAGTTGTAGCGCTCGATGTTGCGCTCGTACTCGCGCTCGACGTTCTGGTTGAAGGCTTTCGACGTGCCGAAATTGTCGACCATGACCGAGTGGTCGATGACCAGATCGACGGGAACCAGCGGGTTGATCTTCGAGGCGTCGGCGCCCAAGGCCGTCATGGCGTCGCGCATGGCGGCCAGATCGACGACGGCGGGAACACCGGTGAAGTCCTGCATCAGGACGCGGGCCGGGCGGAAGGCGATCTCGTGCTCGACGGCGCCCTTGTTGTCGATCCAGGCGGCGACGGCGCGCAGGTCGGCCTCGGTGACCGAAACGCCGTCCTCGTTGCGCAGCAGGTTCTCAAGGAGCACCTTCATCGAGCGCGGCAGACGGGAAATCCCGGTCAGACCGGCTTCCTCGGCGGCGGGAAGGCTGTAATAGGCGTATTTCTTGCGCCCGACGGAAAGGTCCTGACGGGTCTTGAGGCTGTCGTTCGACGGCATGGAGAGGCTTCCTCTGATCAACGCCGCCCGACAATCCGGTTGCACGATCGCGCGGTCGACGGCGGGGCGCACAGGTCCCCGACGCGCGCGGCGAACGCCTGCTGCGGCGACCGCGCGTATAGCGGTGGTTCCCTTGCGCGTCCATGAATCCATGCTGTCCGCATGGGTATTGAGAGACGTTCGCAACTGCGGGGGTGGCCGATGATCGCCGTGGAGGGGCTGACCCTGTCGCGCGGCGAGCGGGTGCTGTTCCGCGATCTGTCGTTTTCGGCCGGGTCCGGAGAGGGTCTGGCCCTGACCGGCGCCAATGGCGCGGGCAAGACCAGCCTGCTGCGCGCGGTGGCCGGCTTCCTGCGCCCGGACGCCGGGACGATCAGCTTCGCCGACGTCGAGGCGAGCGAGGCGCGGACGAAGCATCTGCACTGGCTCGGGCATCTGGACGGGCTGAAGGGCGCGCGACGGGCGCGGGAGGAACTGACCTTTCAGGCGCAATGGCTGGGCGGAGGGGCGGACGGGATCGCGGCCGCGGTGGACGTGCTGGCGCTGGAGCCCCTGCTGGACCTCGAGGTGCGCAAACTGTCCGCCGGACAGCGACGCCGGCTGGCCTTCGCGCGGCTGATCGCCGTGCAACGCCCGATCTGGCTGCTGGATGAACCGCTGAGCCCGCTGGACGCCCGCTGGCGCGCGGCCATGGGGGTGTTGATGCAGGCGCATCTGGACCGGGGCGGGACCATCCTCGCCGCCGTGCACGATCCCCTGCCGCTGCCCGCGCGCACGCTCGATATCGGGGTGGCCCGATGAGGGCGCTGATGGTCCTGTGGCGGCGCGAGCTGGCCCTGGCCTGGTCCGGGGGCGGGGGGCCGTTGCTGGCGTGCGGCTTCTTCCTGTGCCTGACGGTGCTGGTGCCGCTGGCCTCGGGCGGCGATCCGGCGGGGCTGAGGCCCGTGGCGGGCGGCGTCGCCTGGGTGGCGCTGGCCGTGTCGTCGATCCTGTCGCTGGAGCGGCTGTTCGAACGGGATTTCGAGGATGGAACGCTGGACCTGCTGGCGCTGGGGCCCGCGCCGCTGGAGCTGGCGGTGATCGCCAAGGCCAAGGCGCAGTGGATCGCGGTCGGCTGGCCGCTGGCCCTGACCGCGCCGGTGGCGGCGATCACCCTGGGCCTGCCGCCGGAACAGGCGCCGCTGGCCGCGCTGGCGGCCCTGATCGGCGGGCTGGGCTTCGCCCTGACCGGCGCCTTGGGCGCCGCCCTGGCGCTGGGCTCGAAGCGGGGCGGCCTGCTGATCGCGGTGGTCGTCCTGCCGCTGTTCATCCCGCCGGTGGTGTTCGGCGCCGGGGCGCTGGAGCGGGCGGCGAACGGCCTGTCGCCGGCGCCCGCTCTCGCCTTCCTGTGCGCCTATGTGCTGTTCGCGGCGGTGATCACCCCGTTCGCGGGGGCGGCGGCGATCCGGAACGCCCAGGGCTAGGCGTCAGGATCCAGGCAGGGTCCGGATCCAGGCCTGAACGGCGGCGGTGTCGGTCATGTCGCCGTCGAAGACGTGGGACGGGCGCTGGGGCTCGTTATTGCCGCGCTGGCGTCCGCGCCAGACCTTCATCGGGATGGCCAGCTCCGCCAGACCGCTGGGCAGTTCGTCACCGCGCACATCCATGTAGACCGTGTCGGCGGAGGTTTCACGGCCGAGCTGGATCGCGCCGGCGGACTTCCACAGATCGACCGCGTCCAGACAGGCCGAGCCGCAGCGGGCGTCGGTCAGCACATAGACCGGACCGTGCATCAATTGCGTCTGGCCATAGCCCTCGGGCAGGGGGTCGCGCGGTCCGGCGGCGTCGCGGAAATAGGGCTTCCCTTCAGCGCGGGCGGCGGTCATCCCGGCGATGATGTTCCGGGCCCAGTTGATCCGCTCTTCCTCCTCGTTGTTCGCGGTCCACTCGTCGAAATAGGACTGGATCGCCGCCAGATTGGCGTCTGACGCGCGCCATTCGATAGCTTCGATGGGCGGCAGGTTGTGGGCGCGGACCCAGTCGAGGCCCCACAGGGACACGGCCATCCGCTCGCTCCAGTGCGAGGAGCCGCCGCCGTTGCCGCGAAGGTCCAGCACCACCCGGGGCGCGGCGCGCAGGGCGTCCTGCTTTTCGGCCATCTCGGCCAGGATGGCGGTCAGCTTCGTATGGGGCTCGCTGCCCGGGTCGCCGTTGAACGACGGCATCGACAGCCACATCGACCCGTCCGCCAGGGTGCTGAAGCCGAAGTCGGCGCCGCCGCCGTTCGACAGGGCGGTGCGGCGGGTGCGCAGGTCGTCGGCCTCGATCCCTCGCCAGTTCAGGGTCCAGGTCTTCGTCTGTCCCTCGCTCTGGAAGCGACAGGCGCGCATCTCGCTGATCCACGGGTTGGAGGCGTTCATGAACAGCCAGTCGCCGAACTGGACGTGCTGGGACTCCAGGAACCAGCGGCCGCGGAAGGCGCCGATGCGGTCGGCGGCCAGCTGGCCGGCCGGGACGCCGTCGCAATCGATCAGCTTCGCTCCCAGCGGCGGGGCGTTGGCGTCCGCGTCATCGCGGTTGGCCACCACCTGATCGGCGCCGCGATAGACGGTGAGGAAGCCCGGCCAGCGGGTGGGAAAGCCCGACTGGTCCTTCATGCCGATCTGCATATGGCCGTCGTCGAAGCCGGCGACGAAGGCGCGCATGGCCCACCACCAGCCGCCGGTGTCCGTCGTCGTTTCCGCGCGCTGCAGAGCCAGGGCGAGGCCCGCATCCACCTTGGCCCGGAATTCGGGGTTGCGGGTGTCATGGATGCCGGGATGGCTGTCGACGATGATGGCGTGCAGGCCGGTCGCGTCCTGACGCAGGGTCTGCGACCAGTCGCGCGGGGCGGTGTCGGCGGCGGCGGGCGTCTCCTGCGCCGTCGCCGGCGTGGTCATCAGGCCGAGCGCCAGGGCGGCGGCGAGCAGGCGAGCGGTCATCGGTATCCCCTCCGGTGTCGCGCAAGCGCTACCGGAGGGGGCGGCACCCCGCCACTTAAGCCTTGGTAATGTCGTTGCTCAGGCCTTCTTCACGAACTCGACGCGCAAGACCAGGCCGCGGACCTTGTCGACATTGGCCTCGATCTCATCGGTGTCGCCGGTCAGGCGGATGTTCTTGACCAGGGTGCCGCGCTTCAGGGTGACGCCGCCCGAGCCCTTGACCTTCAGGTCCTTGATCAGGGTCACGCTGTCGCCGTCGGCGAGGATGTTGCCGTTCGAGTCCTTGGTCACGTCGTCGGTCATGGTCGTCCCCCGGGGAGTTGATGCGCGACGGTCTGGCACGGCGGACCGTCAAGCCTCAAGCCTCAAGTCGCGCGACGCGCGATAGGCCACATGAGGCTCAAGTAGCGCAAACCGCCAGAGGCGATTAAAGAGCGCTGACAATGTTCGGCCTCGCCAATCCAGACCGTTTCGCCCGCTTCACGCGCCCGCTTGTGCCGGTGCTGTGGGCCGCCGCCGTGGCCCTGTTGCTGGCCGGGGTCTGGTTCAGCTTTATCGCGCCCGAGGACTATCAGCAGGGCGACACCGTACGGATCATGTTCGTGCACGTTCCCGCCGCGTCGGTGGGCCTGATGATCTACGGCGCCCTGGGGGTATCGAGCTTCTTCACCCTGATCTTCCGTCATCCTCTGGCCGACGCCGCCGCGCGCGCCGCCGCCCTGCCGGGCGCGGCCTACACGATGCTGGCGCTGGTGACCGGCAGCCTGTGGGGCAAGCCGATGTGGGGCGCCTGGTGGGCCTGGGGCGATGCGCGGCTGATGTCGGTGCTGGTGCTGTTCCTGTTCTACCTCGGCTACATGGCCCTGCGCGCCTCGATCGACGACGAGGCCAAGGCGGCGCGCGCCGCCGCGGTGCTGGGTCTGGTCGGCCTGATCAACCTGCCGATCGTGAAATTCTCGGTGGACTGGTGGAACACCCTGCATCAGCCCGCCTCGCTGGTGCGCGCCGACGGACCGTCGATGCCGGCGGTGTTCCTGACGCCGCTGCTGACCATGATGGCGGCCTATCTCGTCCTGTTCCTGGCGATCTGGCTGACCTCGATCCGCACCGAGATCGTGCGCCGCCGGGTGGTGGCGATCCGCGCCCGCCGCGCGCTGGAGGCCTGACGATGCTGGATTTCGACATGGGCAAATACGCCGCCTACGTCTGGCCCGCCTGGGGGATCAGCGCCGTGGTGCTGGCCGCCCTGTGCGTCCGCGCCCTGATCGCCGCCCGCAGGTGGTCGGCCGAGCTGAAGCGGCTGGAGAGCGATGCCGAGCCCCCTCAGGCAGCGCAAGGCACGGCAGGGCAAAAGAAATGACGCGCTGGCTGGCTGTCATCCCGCTGGTTGCGCTGGTTGCGCTGGTGATCTTCGGCGCCGTGCGGCTGGCCGACTTCACGGGCCGGTCGATGGCCGGGGGGCGGAGCGCCGAGTATCGGCCCGACGCCCTCGTCGGCCAGCCGGTGCCCGAAACCGTGCTGCCGATGCTGACCGGGACGCAGGCCGGACCGGGCAATGTCGATCTGAAGACCGCCGGGGTCGGCAAGCCGATGCTGATCAATGTCTTCGCCAGCTGGTGCGCGCCATGCCGCGTCGAGCATCCGAAACTGATGGCGCTGAAGGCGCGCGGCGTCGCCGTGGTCGGCGTGGCCTGGAAGGATGAGCCGGCCGCCACCCGCGCCTTCCTGGATGAGCTGGGCAACCCCTATTCCATGGTGCTGGTGGATCAGGATGGACGCGCGGGTCTGGATCTGGGCATTACCGGCGCCCCCGAGACCTTCGCCGTGGACGCGATGGGCAATGTGGTCGCCAAATTTTCCGGCCCGCTTCTGGAGGACGGCGAGATCGAGCGTCTGGTGACCGCGATTCAGGCCCCGCCGCGCCCCCTGCCGACCGCCACGACCCGCTAAACCGCCGCTGAAACCCTTACGGGCCGGGCGTTAACCCATTTCCGACGGTTTTCGTTAACCCTGTCGGCATGAGCGCGATTCGCCCGCCCGTTCCGTCGCCCCTGTTCCCGTCGCAGGCGCCGCCGTCGCCGGCCGGATCATCACGCTCGGCCTTCTTCCAGGCCGCGTTGCAGGCGGCGGCCTCGCCTTCGACGTTCACGCAGGTCACTGCGACGACAGCGACGCCGATCCGGGACGTTCCTGTGCGCTCAGTCGCTCCACGCGCCGCCGAGGGCGATCCGTCGGAGCGCTACAATCGGCCAGGCAGCCTGCTCGACATCCGGGTCTGACGCCGTTCTCACGCGAAAATGACCGGCGCCGCGCGGCGCCGCGTGATTAAGGTGCCGCCATGCCTATTCGGGGGTGGACACTTCCTGTCGCGGTCGGCCTGACCGCGCTGCTGACGGCGGCCTCTTCGGCCCAGCCGTCGGTCACGCGCGTGCGCCATCGCGAGATGCCCGCAGAACCGGTGGTGGTCGAGCTGTTCACCGCCCAGGGCTGCGCCGGCTGTCCGGAAGCCAACGCCCGCGTCGAGGCCGTGGCGGCCGAGCCGGGGGTGATCGCCCTGACCTATGCGGTCGATTACTGGGACTATCTGGGCTGGTCCGACACCTTCGCCCGGCCCGAGTTCGCCCAGCGGCAGCGCGACTATCGCCGGGCGCTTCAGATCCGCAACGTCTCGACGCCGCAGGTGGTGATCGACGGCCGCCGCCAGGCGCCGGCCACGGCGGAGGCCCTGCAGATCGCCATCGACGAGGAGGCCGCCCGCCGCATCTTCCCGCCCGAGATCGAGTTCCGCGAAACCGGCGACCGGGTCGGGGTCGGCTCGGGCCGCGCGCCCCGGGGCGGCGCCGACGTCGTGGCCGTCTTCTACACGGCCGGACCGCAGACGGTGGAAATCGCGCGCGGGGACAATCGCGGCCAGAAGGTGCGGCACATGAACGTCGTCAGCGCGGTCCGCGTGCTGGGGCCGTGGACCGGACGCGCCGTGCTCTATCCCCTGCCGGACACCGCCTCGCCGGATCAGGCGGTAGCGGTTCTGGTGCAGTCCAGGGCCGACCGCAGCATCCTGAACGGCGCGGTCCGCGACGGTCGTTGACCGGTTCTCGGCCGCTGTCAGCTTCAATCAGTATCCCTGTTCTCTATCCGCGCCGCACAGTGCATGATCGGCCTCGAGACGTCGGGGCGACGGCATCGGGGAACCGCGCATGATCGACATGAAGCCTGTGTTGAAAGGCCTGGGGTTCAAGGGACTGGCGGTCGCCGCCGTCCTGGCCTCGGCCGCTGGCGCGGCGGCGTTCGCACCGCAGGCTGAACCGGTCATCACGCCGGAAGCGCGTGGCGTGGCCCAGACCGTGACCGCCGCCGAACTGGCCGCCTGGGGCCGCGAGCGCGGTGACGCCGGGGCCCTGATCATGGCGGCGCGCCTGCTGTCGGAAGTGCCGATGCGGCAGGGGGAGGGGCCTGCGCCCATCCTGACGCCCGACCGCCTGCTGGACGAGGCCGCCGCGCTGTCGGGAGGAAACCAGCCGATCATCGACGCCATCGACCGCCTGCGCGAGCCGATGACGCGGGGGGTCCGCTCCTCGCCGTTCGGCGCGGGCCCGGTGTTCACGGTCAAACAGCTGCAGGCGCGCGAGAACTGGACTTTCGACGTCGAGGCGCGAGCGGGCGAGGTGCTGCGCGTCGCGGCCATCGGCGACGGCGACACCAATATCGATCTGGCCATCCGCGACCAGCGCGGGGCCGAGGTCTGCCGCGACGGCTTCGGCGACCACTATCCGGTCTGCACCGTGTCCTCGCGGACGGGGGGCAAGATGCGGGTCGCCATCGTCAACCGCGGCGATATCTGGACCAGCATCCAGGTGCTCAGCAACTGATGCGCCGGGCGTGGGGCGCGCTGGCTGCGGTCGTCCTGCTGACGGCGGGGTCCGCGTCCGCCGGTCCCGACACGCCCGACACCCTGCGCGCCGAGGCGTTCGAGGCCGCCCAGTGGGCCATCGCGTCCGACGCCGCCGATGCGCTGACGCGGGTGTCCGCCCGGTTCGCCCAGGGCGATGACGCCCTGGGCCGGCTGGCGGAGGAGCGGGAGGATCTGATCGTGCGCCGCGATCGGCTGGAGCGGGAGCTGGAGCGACACTACGCCTCCACCGATGCGGCCGATCTTGAGGCCCGCGTTCATGACCAGGCGGAATGGGAGGCGACCAGCGCGCGGCTGGCGGTCCTCGACGCCGATATCGAGGCGCGCTTTCCGGCCTATTCCGAACTGACCAGTCCGCGCGCCTTGAGCCTCACCGAAACGCAGCAGCTGCTGCGCCCGGATGAAGGGTTGTTGCTGATCCTGGTCAATCCGGAGGCGACCTATGTCTGGGCGGTGACGCGCGAGCGTGTGGCCTGGACGCGCGCCGAGCGGCTGGATGAGCCGCGC
The DNA here is from genome assembly GCF_058681355.1 of Brevundimonas sp. AVps31. NCBI lineage: Bacteria > Pseudomonadati > Pseudomonadota > Alphaproteobacteria > Caulobacterales > Caulobacteraceae > Brevundimonas > Brevundimonas sp. AVps31. The sequence goes on from NZ_CM178736.1 coordinate 1,379,702, forward strand.
CTGAACGCCGCGGTGGATCGGCTTCGCCAATCGCTCAGCGCCACCGCCGCGCCGCGCGGGGACGATGTCGATCCGACCCTGTTCGCGGGTCGTCAGCCGGCGCCGTTTGACCGCTCGGCCAGCTGGCGGCTGTACTCACAGCTGATCCTGCCGGTGGAAGAGACGTTCAAGAACAAGACCACCCTGATCACCGTGACCACGGGGGCCCTGACGGCCCTGCCGCTGTCGGTGCTGACGACCGCGCGGCCCCAGGGGGAGGACGCGGATCCGGATGCGTTGGCCGCAACGCCCTGGCTCTCTGACCGCTATGCCTTGGCCAGCCTGCCGTCGGTGTCCAGCCTGCGGTCGTTGCGTTGCTATCTGGTCGTTGATCCGGCGGCGCGGAGTGCGGGGTGTCCGGCCATGCCGGGGGCGGCCGTTCGCCGTGCGTCCACCGCCCGGCCCCTGCGGCTGGCGGCCTTCGGCGCGCCCCTGCTGGCGGGCGCGCCCGCTGACCCGACCCGCGGCGCGCCGGCGGCAGAGACGGTGATGGCCGGGCGTCTGGCCGATGTCGAGGCGCTGAAAGCCCTGCCCTACCTGCGGGGGTCGCGGCTGGAGCTGGAGACATTGAAGGCCCGTTATCCGGATTCCGTGGTGCGGATCGGGGCGGAGGCGACCGAGCAGGCGGTGCGGTCGCGGGATCTGGACGCCCTGTCGCGCGCCCGGTTCGTGGTCTTCTCGACCCACGGCCTGATGGCCGGGTCCGCGGCCGCCGAGCCGGGGCTGGTGATGACGCCGCCGGATCAGGCGACGGAAGCCGATGACGGCTATCTGAGCGCGTCGGAGGCGGCGCAGCTGAAACTGAACGCCGAGTTCGTGGTCCTGTCCGCCTGCAACACGGCCGCGTCGGACGGACGGCCCGGCGGGGAGGGGCTGTCGGGTCTGGCGCGCGCCTTCTTCTACGCGGGCGCGCGGTCGGTGATGGTGTCGCACTGGGAAGTGTCGGACGTCGCCACCACCACCCTGATCACCGCCACCTTCGCCGATCTGGACCGCCATGCCGTCGGCGATCCCGGCGTCCGCGCCCGGGCCCTGCAGGCGGGTCAGAGGGCGGTTCGCGCCGAACGTCGCTGGTCCCACCCGGCCTATTGGGCGGCCTTCACCCTGGTGGGCGAGCCGGGGTAGGGCTCAGGTTCCAGAGGGAAGGCCGGCCGCCCCGATCAGGGCCTCTCCCGAGAACCTGGCCCTTGGAACCTGGAACCTCTTCAGGCCCCCGCCTTCTTCGCAAAGCTCCAGGCCGCTTCGGCGAGGAAGGGGACCTGGGCGGCCATGGACTTCGCCTGCGGCGAGGCGGCGGTGCCGTCGCGGACGCGGCCGGCGATGCCCTGACAGATGGCGGCCAGCCGGAACAGGTTGTAGGCGAACAGCCAGTCGAGATTGGACGGCGGCGGCGTGCCGGTCTTCTCGGAATAGCGGGCCACCACCTCCTCGACCGACGGAATGCCCAGGGCGTCCAGATCAGCGCCGGCGAGGCCGTTGCGCACGCTCTGCGGAATGGCCCAGGCGATCAGCAGGTAGGAGAAGTCGGCCATCGGATCGCCGAGCGTCGACAGCTCCCAGTCCAGCACCGCGCGCACCTCGGCGGCCTCGGGGGCGAGGATCAGATTGTCGAGGCGGAAGTCGCCGTGGACGATCCGCGTCGGACCTTCCAGCGGCAGGGTCGCGGGCAGGAATTCGATCAGCCGGTCCATGGCCGAAATCGGCTCGATCTCGGAGGCGCGGTACTGTTTGGTCCAGCGCCCGACCTGACGCTCGAAATAATTGCCCGGCTTGCCGTAGTCGCCCAGACCGATGGCGACCGGATCGAAGCGGTGCAGGGCGGCCAGCGCATCCACCTGCGCCTCATAGATGGCGCGGCGCTCGGCGGGTTGCAGACCCGGCAGCTTCAGGTCCCACAGGACCCGGCCCTCGACCTTGTCCATCACATAGAACATCGAGCCGATGACGGCGTCGTCGGTGCACAGGGCCCAGGGCCGCGCGACCGGATAGCCTTGGGCGTGCAGGCCGGAGATGACCGTGAACTCGCGGTCCACGGCATGGGCGCTGGGCAGCAGGGTCCCCGGCGGCTTGCGGCGCAGGACATAGGTCCGGCCGGGCGTGGACAGCTCATAGGTCGGATTCGACTGGCCGCCGTTGAACTGGCGCACGGTCAGGGGGCCGGCATAGCCCTCGACATTGGCGGTCAGCCAGCCGTCGAGCGCGGCCTCGTCCAGCGCGTAGCGGGCATCGACGGGGCGGGTGCCGGAGAAGGTCGCCTGGGGGTCGGTCTGGGGATCGATCTGGGTCATTGCGCGGCGATGATGGCGGCCTTCACGGCCCCGCGCCAGCCTTTCAGCAATCGCTCGCGCTGGTCGGCGGCCATGCGCGGGCGCCAGACGGCCGGCGCCTCGGCGGGCGCTGCGTCAAGCGTGTCGATCAGGCCGCACCCCAGCGCCGCCAGCTTGGCCGCGCCGAGCGCCGTCATCTCCTGGAAGGCCGGTCTCTCCACCGTGACATCGCAGATGTCGGCGACGAACTGCATGGCGAAGGCGTTGGCGGTGACGCCGCCGTCGACCTTGAGCACCGACAGCTTCGGCGCGCCGTCCCTTTCCAGGGCCTCCAGCAAATCATGGGTCTGGTAGGCGAGGGCCTCCAGCGCGGCGCGGACCATGTGGGCGGGGCCGCTGTCGCGGGTCAGGCCGATAATGGTCCCGCGCGCGTCCGGCTCCCACCACGGAGCGCCCAGACCCGTGAAGCCGGGAACCAGATAGACGCCGCCGTTGTCCTTGAGTCCTTGCGCCATGGCTTCGGAGTGACGCGATTCCGAGATCACCTTCAGCCCGTCGCGCAGCCACTGGATCGCCGAGCCGGCCGAGAAGATGGAGCCCTCCAGCGCATAGGCCGCGGTCCCCTGCGCCTCATAGCCGAGGGTGGCGAGCAGACGGCTGGTCGACAGGACCGGCTCGGCCCCGACGTTGGCGACCAGGAAGGCGCCGGTGCCGTAGGTGATCTTGGCGTCCCCGGCCTTGAGCGCGCCATGTCCCACAAGCGCGGCCTGCTGATCGCCCGCCGCGCCGTGGATGGGCAGGGTCGCGCCGAACAGGGAGGGTTCGCTGTCGCCCAGGTGATCTGCGCAGCCCCGGATATCCGGCAGCGCGCTTATCGGCACTCGGAACAGATCGGCAAACGCTGGGCTCCATTGACGGGTCCGCAGATCCATCAAGGATGTGCGACTGGCGTTGGTGGCGTCGGTGACATGGCTCGCTCCGCCCGTCAGTTTCCAGATCAACCAGCTGTCGATTGTGCCGAGCCGGATATCCTCCGGCTTCGTCCGACCGCCCTCTTCGGCGAACCTGTCGAGGAGCCAGCAGAATTTCGTGGCCGAAAAGTAAGGATCAAGGATCAGCCCCGTCTTGTTCTGAACCTCCGCCTCATGCCCTTCGGCAGCCAATAGCGAGGTGACATCCGCCGTGCGCCGGTCCTGCCAGACGAGGGCGCGATGCAGGGGGTCGCCGGTGGTCGCGTCCCAGAGGACGGAGGTCTCGCGCTGGTTGGTGATGCCGATGGCGGCGAACCGCCCGACCCCGCCGGCCTTGCGCACCACCTCGCGGCAGGTCTGGAGGGTGGCGGTCCAGATTTCGGCGGCGTCATGTTCGACCCAGCCGGGACGGGGGAAATGCTGTTCCAGTTCGATCTGGCTGACCGCGACCGGCCGGAGGGCGCCTGTGTCGGTCCGCTCGAAGGCGATGGCGCGGGTCGAGGTGGTGCCCTGGTCGATGGCGAGGATGAGGCTCTTCATGCGGGCAGGTTAGACCGGGGGCGGGCGGGAATGTAAGGGAGGGATCATGCACACAGCCTCCTTCGAGGGCGTCCGCGACGCCGCCCGCCAACTGTTCGGCCACGCCGTCCGCACGCCCCTGATCGAAAGCCCCGCGCTGAACGATCATCTGGGCGGTCGGGTGCTGTTGAAGGCGGAGAACCTGCAGCGCGCCGGGGCCTTCAAATTCCGGGGCGCCTGGAACCGCATCAGTCGGCTGACGGCGGAGGAACTGGCGCGCGGGGTCGTGGCCTATTCGTCCGGCAACCATGCCCAGGCGGTCGCCTGCGCGGCGCGGATGATGGGGACCAGCGCCATCATCGTCATGCCCGCCGACAGTCCCAAGGTGAAGGTCGACGGCGTGATCGCCTTCGGTGGCGAGGTGCGTCTGTACGACCGCTACACCGAGAGCCGCGAGGCCATCGGCGAGGAGATCGCGCGGACGCGGGGCAGCGTCCTGGTGCGGCCGTTCGACGATCCGTTCGTGATCGAGGGCCAGGGCACGACCGGCCTGGAAATCCTGGAGCAGGCCGAGGCGATCGGGGCGACGATCGACCAGCTGCTGTGCGGCGCCTCGGGCGGCGGGCTGATTGCGGGGATCAATCTGTCGATGGCGGCGCTGGCGCCCGATGTCCCGGTCATCGGCGTCGAGCCGCGCGACTATAATGACACCCAGCTGTCGATGGCGGCGGGGGAACGGCTGACCCATGCTCCGGCGCACGGCAGCATCTGCGACGCCCTGATGACCGATCGGCCCGGCGAGCTGACCTTCCCGATCAACCGCCGCCTGGCGCGGGTGGAGACGGTCTCCGACACCGAGGTGGCCGAGGCCGTGCGCTACGCCTTCCACGCCCTGAAGCTGGTGGTCGAGCCGGGTGGAGCGGTGTCGCTGGCGGCGCTGCTGGCGGGCAAGGTCGAGGCCAAGGACCGGACGACGGCCCTGGTCCTGTCCGGCGGCAACGTCGACCCAGCCCTGTTCAGCGCCATCATCGAGGGCCGGTTCGAGGGCAAATAAGGGTTTCGAGAGAAGACCGACCCGGTTAGCGTGGCTGCAAAACCGGAGGAAACCATGCCCACGCCGTCAGACCTGCAGTCGCTCATCGGGACCGAGATCGGGGTCTCTCGCTGGTTCACCGTCGATCAGGCGAAGATCGACGCCTTCGCCGACACGACCGAGGACTGGCAGTCCATCCATGTGAACCCGGAGCTGGCGAAACAAACGCCCTTCGGCGGCACCATCGCGCACGGCTTCCTGACCCTCAGCATGGCCTCGGCCATGTCCTATGACTGCGTGCCGCCGCTGGACGGGGTGGTGATGGGCGTCAACTATGGCTTCGACAAGCTGCGCTTCCTCGCCCCCGTGCCCGCCGGCTCAAAAATCCGCGGCCGCTTCAAACTGCTGTCCGCCGAGGACAAGGGCGGCGGCCGCTGGCTGATCAAGCACGAGCTGACGGTCGAGATCGAAGGCGGCGAAAAGCCCGCCCTGATCGCCGAGTGGCTGGGGATGCAGATGGTGGGCGGGGGCTGAGCTAGCCCTCGCCCAGACACCTCAGGGCGACCTCGAGGTTCCGCAGGCCGTCCTCGCCGGTGACCGCGGGGGTTTCGCCGGTGCGGATGGCGTGGGCGAAGGCTTCCAGCTCCTTCTTCAGCGGCTCGTTCGGCCAGCTCATCACGCCGCGCGTCGAATAGCTGCCGTCCGGCTGCTGGCCGAAATATTCGGTGACCTGACGGGTCATCAGGTCGGCGACCACGAACTTGCCCTTGGTGGCGACCTGCAGGGTGCGGGTCTTGTAGGGCGTGACCCAGTTGGTGGTGATGTGGGCGATGGCGCCGTTGGCCAGCCGGAACTGCAGCAGGGCCGTGTCCTCGCGCTCGGCCTTGGTGCGGGCCAGCTGGGGCTGAACCTCGACGATCTCCGAGTCGGTCAGGTGGCGGATGATGTCGATGTCATGCACCGCCAGATCGATGACCACCCCGACCTCGCCCATGCGCGGCGGGAAGGGGCCGACGCGGGTGATCTGGATGGAGATCACGTCCTCGCCCTGGATGGCGCGCTTGACCGCCTCCACCGCGGGATTGAAGCGCTCGACCTGGCCGACCATCAGCACGCGATCGCTCGCCTTGGCCGCGTCGATCATGCGCTGGGCGTCGGCGACGGTGGCGGCGATGGGCTTTTCGACGAGAACGTGGACGCCCTTTTCGAGCAGGGCCACCGACAGGTCGGCGTGATAGCGGTTCGGGGTGGCGACGACGGCGGCGTCCAGACCGGCGGCGACGAAATCCTCGGCTGTGGTGAAGGCGGTCGCGTCATACAGGCCCGCCACGCCCTCGGCGGTGGCGGCGTCCGGATCGAAGATGGCGGTGACGTCGAAGTCGCGGATGTCGGACAGGACGCGGGCGTGGTTGCGGCCCATGACGCCGACGCCGGCGACGCCGACCTTGAGCGGGGTGATCTGGTGCGGCATCCGCTTATCCCTTGAAGCCGGCCACGGCGGCGATGATGCGGTCCTGGGTGGCTTCGTCCAGATCCGAATGCATGGGCAGGCTGAGCACCCGGTCCTTGAGCCGTTCCGTGACCGGCAGGCCGCCAGCGCCTTGCGGGAACTGTTTGTAGGCCGGCTGCAGGTGCATCGGCACCGGATAGTAGACAGCGGTGGGAACGCCCTGTTCCTTCAGATGGGCGATCAGGCCGTCGCGGTCATCGTGCTCGATCGTGTACTGGGCCCAGTTGGAGATATTGCCCGTCGGCACGTCCGGAACGGCGGCGACGTGGGGCCGCAGGCCTTCATTGTAGCGGGCGGCGATGCGGTTGCGCCACCCGATCTCTTCGCCGAACACCTTCAGCTTCTCGATCAGGACAGCGGCCTGGATGGTGTCCAGGCGGGAGTTCATGCCGATACGCATGGCCAGGTATTTGGGGTCGTGCTCGAAGGCGTCGGCCCCGGCCGTCAGGTCCTTGGCGACCACCTTGCCGTGGACGCGGTAGGAATCCATCTCCTGGGCCAGGTCGTCGTCATCGGTCAGCACCGCGCCGCCGTCGCCGTAGCAGCCCAGCGGTTTGGCCGGGAAGAAGCTGGTGGTGGTCACGTCGGCCCATTTGATCGGGTGGTCGCCGTTGATGGTGCAGCCGAACCCCTGGGCCGAATCCGAGATCAGCTTCAGGCCGTGCTTGTCGCAGATCGCCCGGATGGCCGGATAGTCGGCGGGCTGGCCGAACAGGTCGACGGCGATGACCACGCGAGGGGTCAGGCGACCCTCGGCCCTGATGGCCTCAATGGCGGCGTCCAGCTTCGCCGGATCGATATTGTAGGTGACCGGATCGACATCGACGAAGACCGGTTCGGCATTCGTCCAGGGCACGATCTCGGCGGTCGCCGTGAAGGTGAAGCTGGGGCAGAAGACCGCGTCGCCCGCGCCGACGCCCCAGGCCATCAGCGGCAGGACCAGGGCGTCCGTGCCGTTGGCGCAGCCGAGGGCGTGTTTGGCCTGACCGAAGGCGGCGAGGTCGGCCTCGAACTGGCGCACCTGCGGGCCCATGACCCAGGCACCGCCGACGACAGCCTCCTGCACGGCGGCCTCGATCCGGCCGGCCAGACGCAGGCGCTGGGCCTGAAGGTCGATGAAGGGAATGGTCATTCGGGGTCTCCGGTCGCGGACGCGCGGGCGGGGCGGCGCGGATGGGACGCGCCGGTCAGGTCGGGCGCTTCCTAACAAATCGCGCCCGTTCGCGCCAAATCGCAAAGGGTCACTTCGGGTGAGGGATTGCAACGACGGGCGCGGGCGCCTATCCCCCACGCCATGTCGACCGGCCATCCCGCCGTGTTTCTCGATCGTGACGGCGTCCTGATCGAGGACACGGGCTATCCGCATCTGGAATCCCATCTGCGCCTGATGCCCGGCGCCGCCGAGGCCGTGCGCCGGCTGAACCGGCTCGGCTATCTGTGCGTCATCGTGACCAACCAGTCCGGCGTGGCGCGCGGCCTGTTCACGGAACAGCAGATGCATGCGTTCAACGATCTGATCGTGCGCAAGCTGGCGGCCTCGGGCGGACGGATCGGCGCCGTCTATGCCTGTCCCTATCATTCGGAGGGGCGGGTCGAGGCCTATATCCATCCCGACCATCCGGACCGGAAGCCCAATCCGGGCATGATCCTGCGGGCTATCGCCGAACATGGCATCGATCCGGCGAAGAGCTTCATGATCGGCGACCAGCCGACCGACATGGAGGCCGCGAAGCGCGCGGGCATTCCCGGATTCCGCTTCGAGGGCGGCGATCTGGACGAGTTCGTTCGCGAACTTCTGGGCCACTGAGCCGCTTCTGACGGGATCGTCAGGGCTGGACTGGTGGGTTTTCCCGCTCCGATGAAATACGATCCTTTCCTCGCCTCCGGGAGACCGCATGAGCCAGTCCTATGTCGACCGTCGCTGGATCAGCGCCGATGACCTCAGCCTCTATGCCCGCGACTATGCGCCGTCGGGCGGTCAGGCCAAGCTGCCGCTGATCGCCATCCACGGCCTGACCCGCAACTCGAAGGATTTCGAGGTCATCGCGCCGCTGATCGCCCAGAGCGGCCGTCGGGTGCTGGCCATCGATGTGCGCGGGCGCGGCCTGTCGGACGAGGCGCGCGATCCGATGACCTACCAGCCCGCGACCTATGCCCAGGACGTGCTGGCCCTGATGCGGCAGGCCGGCATCGAGCGCGCCGTCTTCCTCGGCACCTCGATGGGCGGGTTGATCACCATGGCGCTGGCGGCCATCCGCTCGAAGGTGATCGCCGCCGCGATCATCAACGACGTGGGCCCGGAGGTGGCGAAGGAGGGGCTGATGCGCATCGCCGCCTATTCCGGCCAGCCCGTCGACACCCCGACCTGGGCCGACGCCGCCGCCTATGCCAAGCGGATCAATGACGTCGCCTTCCCCCACTATAAGGACGCCGACTGGGACGCCTTCGCCCGCCGCATCTTCCGCGAGGGGACCGAGGGCGCGCCGGTGCTGAACTATGACCCCGACATCGCCGTGCCGATCAAGGCGGCGGGCGCCAAGGCCCTGGTGCCCAACCTGTGGCCGATGTTCGGGCGGCTGACGAAGGGGCGGCAGGTCTTGCTGGTCCGGGGCCAGAACTCGGACCTGCTCAGCGAGACCATCGCCGCGAAGATGCGCAAGCGCGCACCAAAAATGGATTTCGTGGAAGTGCCGGGCGTCGGCCACGCGCCGATGCTGGACGAGCCCGAGGCCAAGGCGGCCATCTTCCCGTTCCTGAATGAAGTGCCTTGAAGTAAGGCAGCAGGTCTCAGGCAGCAGGCAGCAGGGCTTGTCGGCCACCGCCTGATCTCAAATCCTGCTGCCTGCTGCCTGCTGCCTGCTGCCTGCTGCCTGCTGCCTGCTGCCTGCTGCCTGCTGCCTGCTGCCTGCTGCCTCAGTCCGGCACGTTCGCTTCCAGCTCATCAATCCAGACCCGCGCGGTCGCGTCTGACGGCGCGCGCCAGTCGCCGCGGGGGCTCAGCGAGCCGCCGGTGACCACTTTCGGCCCGTTCGGCACGGCCGAGCGCTTGAACTGGCTGGTCTGGAAGAAGCGGTGCAGGAATTTGCGCAGCCAGGCCTTGATGGTCGGCAGGTCGTATTCGACCTTTTCGTCCTCCGGCGTGCCCGCGGGCCAGTGGCCGGTTCCGGCGTCCTTCCAGGCCTGATGGGCCAGGAAGGCGACCTTGGACGGGCTCATCCCGAAGCGGGTGATGTAGAACAGGAAGAAGTCGTTCAGCGCATAGGGGCCGACGGTGGCCTCGGTCGACTGGATTTGGCCGTCCCTGGCCGGGACCAGTTCGGGTGAGATTTCGGTGTCGAGCACGGCGTGCAGAACGCGGGCGGTCTCGCCGTCGTAGTCCTTGGTCGCCACCCAACGGATCAGGTGCCGGATCAGGGTCTTCGCCACGCCGCCGTTGACGTTGTAATGGCTCATATGGTCGCCGACGCCGTAGGTGGCCCAGCCCAGCGCCAGTTCGGACAGGTCGCCAGTGCCCAGCACCAGGCCGCTGTTCTGGTTGGCGAGGCGGAACAGATAGTCGGTGCGCAGGCCCGCCTGAACGTTCTCGAAGGTGATGTCGTGAACCGGTTCGCCGTCGGCCCAGGGATGTTTGATGTCGGCCAGCATCCGCTCGGCGGCGGGGCGGATGTCGATCTCGTCTCCGCTGACGCCCAGCGCCTTCATCAGGGCCCAGGCGTTTGACTTGGTGCCGTCCGAGGTGGCGAAGCCGGGCATCGTGAAGCCGAGGATGCCGGTGCGCGGCAGCCCGAGACGGTCGAAGGCGCGGCAGGCGACCAGCAGGGCTTGCGTGGAATCGAGCCCGCCGGAGACGCCGATGACGAGGGTCTTCGACCCCGTCGCCTTGAGCCGGCGCATCAGGCCCTGAACCTGGATGTTGAAGGCCTCGTAGCAGTCCTGATCCAGCCGGGCGGGATCGTCAGGCACGAAGGGGAAGCGGTCGAGGGGGCGGATCAGGTCGGTGGAGGCGCCCGCCTCCCCCGCCTCGAACGGGACCACGGTCGCCGGCTCCCCCTCGATCCGGGCGCAGTCGGCGAAGGTGCCGTTGCGCAGCCGGTCCAGACCGATGCGCTCCACGTCGATGTCGGCGACGGTCAGATGGCTCTCCAGGGCGAAGCGCTCGCCCTCGCCCAGCTTCGCGCCCAGTTCGTGGATCGTCGCCTGACCGTCCCAAGCCAGATCGGTGGTGCTCTCACCCCATCCGGACGCGGTGAAGACGTAGGCCGACAGGGTCCGCATCGACTGGCTGGCGCACAGGACCGCGCGCTCGTCAGACTTGCCAATGACGATGTTGGAGGCGGACAGGTTCAGCAGGATGCGGGCGCCCGCCAGGGCTGCACGGGTCGACGGCGGTTGCGGGGCCCAGAAATCCTCGCAGATCTCGGCGGCGAAGACGAAGCCGGGACGATCAACCGCCTCGAAGATCAGGCCCGGCGCGAAATCGACGGTTTCGCCATTCAGGACGACGGTGTCCTCCGACCGGCTGGCGGCCGGGGCGAACCAGCGCTTCTCATAGTATTCGCGATAGTTGGGGAGATAGGTCTTGGGCACGACGCCCAGAACCGACCCCGCGCCCAGCACGACCGCGCAGTTGTAAAGGGCGTCGCCATTGCGAAGCGGCGCCCCCACGACAGCGATCACGCCCGCCGCGTCCGCCGCCTCGGCCACGGTCGCGATCTGCCGCTCCACCTCGTCCAGCAGCGCCGCCTGCATCAGCAGGTCGTCGATCGCATAGCCGCTCAGCGACAGCTCCGGGAAGACGATCAGGTCGACGCCCTGCGCGCCGGCCTGACGGATCAGGGCGATGTGTTCCTCGGCGTTTGCGACCGGGTCGGCGGTGTGCACCACCGGGGTCGCGGCGGCGACGCGGACGAAGCCGTGGGTGGCGGGCGAGTGGAAGGCGGACGTTTCGGCCAAGGCGCGATCCTTCAGGTCTTTTGCTCATATAGAGCCAAGGTCGGGCTGCGGCTACGTTAGCCCGTGACCTGAACAACGCTGACGGCTACACGGGGATCATGACCGACACGCCGAAAAAAGGCTGGTTCTCCCGTCTGACCGATGGCCTGAGCCGCTCCTCGAAACAGATGACCGAACAGGTCGTCGCCACCTTCGTGAAGGAGCCGCTGAGCGAGAAGGCCCTGGAGGGGCTGGAAGAGCATCTGCTGGAGAGCGATCTGGGGCCGGCGGCGACCGACCGGATCGTCGAACGCTTCCGCGAGCTGCGCTTCGGCGCGGACGCCAATGAGCGGGAGGTCAAGGAGGCGCTGGCCGAGGCCGTGGCGGCCGAACTGATCAACCATCAGGCCCGCTATGAGCCGCTGGGCGGCGAAAAGCCGTTCGTGACCCTGTTCGTGGGTGTCAACGGTTCGGGCAAGACCACGACCCTCGGCAAGATCGCCTCGGACCTGACGGGACAGGGCGCCAAGGTCATGATCGTGGCCTGCGACACCTTCCGCGCCGCCGCGCGAGAGCAACTGAAGGTCTGGGCCGACCGCGCCGGCGCGACCTTCGAGAGCCGTCGGGACGGCGCCGATCCGGCGGGTCTGGCCTTCGACGCCTATACCCGGGCCAAGGCGGAGGGCTTTGACGTCGTCCTGATCGACACGGCCGGGCGGCTGCAGAACAAGTCGGCCCTGATGGACGAACTGCTGAAGATCGTGCGTGTGCTGAAGAAGGTCGATGCGGACGCCCCGCATGAAACCCTGCTGGTGCTGGACGCCACGGTCGGGCGCAATGCGCTGGAGCAGGAGAAGATCTTCGGACGGACGGCCTATGTGTCCGGCGTGGTCATGACCAAGCTGGACGGGACGGCCCGCGGCGGCGTTCTGGTGCCCGTGGCGCAGGCGTCGGACGCCCCGATCAAGCTGATCGGCGTCGGCGAGGGCGTCGAGGATTTGCAACCGTTCGACGCCCGGGCCTTTTCCCGGTCGCTGGTCGGACTGGAGGACTGAGGATGAGCGACGCAACCGAACGCCGGGGATCCAGCATCCGCCAGGCCGTCGATTTCGGCGCCCTGCTGGCCTTCATGGCGGCCTATGCGGTCAACCGGTTCGCGCGCGGGCTGGATGGGCAGGAAGCCCTGGTCCAGGCGACCTGGGTGCTGATCGGCGCCTCGGCGATCGCCCTGATCGTCGGCTATGTGGTGGAGAAGCGGCTGGCGCCCCTGCCGCTGCTGACCGGCGGCTTCGCCCTGATTTTCGGCGTGCTGACGCTGGTCTTCCATGACCCGACGCTGCTGAAGATCAAGCTGACGATCCAGAACGGCCTGCTGGCGGTGGTGCTGCTGGGTTCGCTGCCGCTGAACCGGTATCCGTTCAAATATCTGCTGGGCGACGCCATCAAGATCACCGACCGCGGCTGGCGCGGCCTGACGCTGCGGTACGGCCTGTATTTCGCGGCGGTCGCCGTCGTGAACGAGATCGTCTGGCGGACGCAGTCCGACGACACCTGGGTCGGCTTCCGGGGCGGGCTGTGGATCGCCTCGGCCGCCTTCGGCATCTGGCAGGTGTTCTACATCATGAAGCATATGATCAAGGACGACGAACCGGCCGATCCGGTGTCGCCCGACACCGGTTTTTGACCCAAACGGATCGTCCGTCGTCAAACCGTAAAACGCGCCTGATAGCTCTACCGAAGACGCCGAGGGGATACGGTTCATGGTCAAGTCCGGAAACAAGCTCAAGCGCGGCGGAGCCCTTGCGGGATCGCCGAGCCATCTGATCCACCGCGCCCTGCAACTGGCGCTGGACATCTATGCTGAAGAGACGGGTCCGGACGGTCTGACCCAGCGCCAGTTCGCGGTGCTGGAGGCGGTCAGCCACAAGGCCGGCCTGACGCAGACCGATCTGGTCCGCGCCACCGGCATCGATCGCTCGACCCTGGCCGATCTGGTCGCCCGGATGACGACCAAGGGGCTGCTGGACCGCGAGAAATCCACCATCGACGCCCGCGCCAAGGCCGTGCGCCTGTCGGCCGGCGGCGAGGCCGCGCTGGAGGCCGCACGCCCCCGCGTCGAGGCCGCCGACAAACGGATCATGGCCCTGCTGCCCAAGGGCAAGCGCGACGGCTTCCTCGACCTGCTCGGCGAACTGGCCGGCGAGGCCGACGCCGCCCCGGTGAAGGCCCGGGCCGACGCCAAGGCCGCCAAGAAGGCCGCGCGCGACATCAAGAAGGCCGAGAAGGCCGCCAGGAAGGCGGACAAGCCCGCCAAGGCGGAAAAGCCGGCCAAGGCGAAGAAGGCCAAGGTCGTGGAGCCGGCCTGAAGCGGGCGCCGAGCTTGGGGCGGCGGGCAGTCAGCCCAGCCCGTGATTAGTGGTTAGTGATTGGTGGGTGACGGCATCAGGGCCGGCGCCTGCCGGTCATGCACCATCGCTGCGGCATCCAACCACTAATCACTAGCCACTAGCCACTTCCCAGCCGCCGGCGGAGCCCGTTAGCCGCCGCCAGCGGCGGAGCTCAATCCATCAACTGCTGCGCCAGATAGACGTAGTGGCGCGCCCAGCGGCGGGCGTTGGCGACCGGGTCGGCGTCGTTGGAGTGACCGCCGGCGGTTTCCTCATAGTAGAGATGGTCGTAGCCGAGGTCGCCGAGCCGGGCCGCGAACTTGCGGGCATGACCCGGGTGGACGCGGTCGTCGCGGGTGTTGGTGGTGATGTAGACGCGCGGATAGTCCTCGCCCGGACGAAGGCGCTGGTAGGCGGAATAGCGGGCGATCCATTCGGCTTCCTCGGGGATGCGCGGATCGCCGTATTCGCCGATCCACGAGGCCCCGGCGGGCAGTTCGTGGTAGCGCAGCATGTCGATCAGCGGGCTTTCGATCACCGCCGCATTGAACAGCTCCGGATGCTGGGTGATCGACACCGAGGTCAGGACCCCGCCGTTCGACCGGCCGTAGATGCCCAGACGACGCGGCGTGGTGATGCCCCGCGCCTCCAGGTCACGGGCGACCGCCGAGAAGTCGTCAAAGGCCAGTTGGCGGTTCTCGTTCAGCACGGCCTGATGCCAGGCGGGGCCGAACTCGCCGCCGCCGCGGATGTTGGCCTGAACGAAGACGCCGCCGTTCTCGAGCCACAGCTTGCCCATCTCGGGCTTGTAGGCGGGCGGGAAGCTGACCTGGAAGCCGCCATAGCCGAACAGGATGGTCGGCGCCGGGCCGCTCTGGTCGCGCGGGCGGGTGACGAAATAAGGGATCTTTGTCCCGTCGGACGAGGTGGCCTCGAACTGCTCGGTGACGTGGGTGGAGGCGTCGAACTTGGCGGGGGCCGAGCGCAGCTCGACGATGGCGTTCGGCGATCGGGTCGCTTCATCCTCGCGGCGGGTGATCGGGAAGTTGACGTCCAGCAGACCCAGCGTCGGCGGGGTCAGGAAGTTCTGCGACGAGACGAACAGTTCCTTGCGGCCACGGGACTGGTCACCTAGGGCGACGGCGCTGTTCTCGGGGACGGCGACCTGACGCTCGCGCCAGCCCCATTCTCCGTTGTCTCCGAAGACCGACAGCCGACCCCGCACATTGTCATTGATCGCGACGACGACCCGGTCATCGAAGACGTCGACGGCTTCCACGGACTGGCGGTCGGTCGGGGCGAAAATCTGGATCGCCCCGTTCGTGATGATAGCCCCGTCCTTGTCCTCCGGGGGACGCAGGGCCAAGGCCTGCACCGACATCAGCGTCCCGGCGGCGTATTGCCTGCCGACCCACGTCCAATCCTCTTCAGCGGTGAAAACGATCTTCGCCAGTTCGGGACCTTGATCGGCCATCACACCGTGAATGCTCAGCCGCTCCGGCAGGCGTAGCTTGATTGTGCGGCCATCGACCCATGCCCAGGTCTCGCTGCGGAAGGTATCCAGCGGCCGAGAGATCAGGACGGCGCCGACCTGGCTCCGGTCGTTGCGCAGGACGCTGGCGGAAACGCCGTACCCGCCATCCGTCTGCTCCCCGCGATAGACCTCCGTCGCCTGCGCCAGCGTCTGGCCGCGCTTCAGCGACTTGACGATGAAGGGGTAGCCGCTCTCCGTCAGGGTGCCGGGGCCGAAGTCGGTGGCGACCAGCAGGGTGTCGCGGTCCAGCCATTCGAGGCGGTGCTTGCCCTCGGGCAGGACGAAGCCGTCGTCCACGAACCGCTTCGTCGAGGTGTCGAACTCGCGCACGACCACGGCGTCCTTGCCGCCGTCGGACAGGCTGATCAGGCAGCGGGTCTCGTCCGGCGCCAGGCAGTCGGCGCCCTTCCAGACCCAGTCCTTGCCCTCAGTGCGGGACAGGGCGTCGAGGTCGATCAGGGTCTCCCAGCGGGTGTCGGCCGAGCGGTAGCTGTCCAACGTCGTCCTGCGCCAGACGCCCTTGGGATTGGCCGCGTCCTGCCAGAAGTTGCCGATGCCGTCGCCGAGGAAGCTGGGCGAGGGGATGCGGTCGGTGGCGGTCAGGATGGCCTCGGCCTCGGCCCGGAAGGTTTCGTAGCGCGGGTCGCCGGTCAGGGCGGCGAGGCTGCGCTGGTTCTCGCCCGCGACGAAGGCCATGGCCTCGGTCCCATTGACCTCTTCCAGCGCCAGATGGTCGTCGGCGGCGCGGACCCCGGCGGGGGTCAGGTCGCGCGGGAAGTGGGGCGGGGGCCGATCATCGGTCGTGATGACGACTTCATCGATGTTCCTCGCCGCAGGCTGGCCGGCGCACGAAGCGAGCGCAAGGACGGACACTCCGGCCATCAGAAACTTCATCATCGACTCTACTCCGCTCATCCCCGCGAAGGCGGGGACCCAGTTCTGTCCAGCGGGACGACCGTGTTTCAGGACGACCGCCTCAGTTTCCACGCGACCGCATCACCACCCAAAGTACTGGGTCCCCGCGTTCGCGGGGATGAGCGGATCGTACAGTTGCTATTCCTGCGCCGGGGAATCCATCAGGCGGCGGGACAGGTAGGTGTATTCCAGGGCCAGACGGCGGGCCGTCTCCTGCAGGTTGGCGCCCGCGGCGTGGCCGCCGTCGGTGTTTTCATAGAACAGCACCGGATAGCCCAGCGCCTCCAGACGGGCCGCCGCCTTACGGGCGTGGCCCGGGTGGACGCGGTCGTCCTTGGTCGAGGTGTGGATGAAGACCTCCGGATAGGGCTGGCCCGCGCGCAGGTTCTGGTAGGGCGAGTACTGCTCGATCCACGCCCGCTGCTCCGGGATGTCCGGGTTGCCGTACTCCGCGATCCACGAGGCGCCGGCCAGCAGCTTGTGGAAACGCAGCATGTCGAACAGCGGCACCTGGATGACCGCGCCGTTGATCAGGTCCGGGCGCTGGGTCAGCATGGCGCCCATGAACAGGCCGCCTTGCGAGCCGCCCATGATGCCGAGGCGGGGCTGGCTCGTGATGTTGCGCGCCTCGAGGTCCAGGGCCACGGCCTGGAAGTCCTCATGGGCGCGCTGGCGGTTCTGCTGCAGGGCCGCCTGGTGCCAGCGCGGGCCGAACTCGCCGCCGCCGCGGGTGTTGGCGACCACATAGACGCCGCCCCGCTCAAGCCACAGCTTGCCGACCGTGGCCGAATAGCCGGGCAGCAGGGAGTTCTGGTAGCCGCCGTAGCCGTACAGCAGGGTCGGGTTGGACCCGTCCATCGGCATGTCGCCCTTATGGACCACGAAATAGGGGATCATGGTCCCGTCGGCGCTGCGCGCCTCGAACTGTTCGACCACCATTCCGGTGGCGTCGAACTTGGCGGGCAGGGACTTGACCACATCGGCCTGACCGGTGGCGGCGTCGGCCAGATAGAGGCTGGACGGGTTCAGATAGCCGGCGACGCTGACGAAGACCTGATCGTTCTGTTCCGAGGCCGAGCCGACGCCGACGGTGACGTTCTGCGGCAGGTCCAGACGGGTGCGGCCCCATTCGCCGGACGGGTTGGGCTGATAGACGTAGACCGAGCCGCGCACGTTTTCGTACAGGGCCACGACCAGCTTGTTGCGGGTGGCGGTGATGCCTTCAATCGCCTCGCGCTCGGTCGGGCGGATGACCAGCTGGGCGGGGGTCGCCGGGTTGGCCAGCCATTGCTCCAGGTTCCAGGCGATGACGTCGCCGGTCTTGAATTCCTGACCTGAGGGGGCGGTCCAGTCCTGATCGGTGGTGATCACCAACTGGCCCTGGATCAGGGCGTTGATGTTGGACTTGGACGGCAGTTGCAGCTGGGTCGTCGTGCCGTCGGCGTCCAGCCGCCAGGTCTCGCCGTCGTAGAAGTTGATGCCCCGGTTGATGAGCGTGGCCTTCACCACGCCGTCGGCGTCCCGCAGGGTGTAGGCGCTGACCGAGACGTCGGTCTGCTGGCCTTCGAAGATGACCGGGGCCTGTTCGATCGACTGGCCGCGACGCAGCAGGCGGACGGTGCGCGGATAGCCCGAGTCCGTCAGGGTGCCGGCGCCGAAGTCGCGCGAGACCAGCAGGGTGTTCTCGTCGACCCAGGACGCGCCGCCCTTGGATTCCGGCAGGATGAAGCCGTCGGCGACGAAGGTGCGGGTGGCGCGGTCGAACTCGCGCACGGTGACGGCGTCCTTGCCGCCGTCCGACAGGCTGACCAGGCAGCGGGTCTCCTGCGGCGGCAGGCAGGTCACGCCCTTGTAGACCCAGTTCTTGCCCTCGGCGGTCGACAGGGCGTCGATGTCGAGAATGGTCTCCCACTGCGGCTCGGCCGTGCGGTAGCTGTCCAGGGTGGTGGTGCGCCAGACGCCGCGAACGTGGGTGGCGTCCTGCCAGAAGTTGTCGAGCGTGCCGTCGTGGTTGAAGCCGACGCCGGGGATGCGGTCGCGCGACTGGACGATCTCCAGCGCCTGGGCATGCAGCGGGGCGTAGCGGGGGTCGCCCTGCAGCACACCGAGCGAGCGTTCGTTGTGGGCGCGGACCCATTCCATCGCCCGCTCGCCCTCGACCTCTTCCAGCCACAGATAGGGATCGGTGGCGTCGGAGGTGGCGAAGCCCGCGGCGGCGGCGGGGGCGGGACTTTGGGGGGCTTGAGCCATGGCGGCGCTCGAAAGGGCGGTGGAGGCGAGGAGCGCAACGAGCGCGGCGGAACGGATCATATGGGTGGTCCCCCGGGAAAATGTCGGCGGCACCTTATCGGGCGTCGCCCCTCCGGCAAGACGCGGGGGCCGAACCTTACGGCTTTGTCATGCGACGCAGCGTCACGCGCCTTCGTCCGGAATGCACAGGACCACGCCGCAGGCCTTGCAGTGCACGGCGTCGGGGTCGTGCTTCTTCAGGCCGCAGGTGGGGCAGTCGTGGCTGATCTTGTGCGGCCGGAAAATGGTCTGGGCCAGCCGCAGGAACAGGGTGATGCCGGTCAGCATGACCACGATCGACAGCACCCGACCCCAGTTGCCCGGCAGGGTAATGTCGCCGAAGCCGGTGGTGGTCAGGGTGGCGACGGTGAAATACAGCGCGTCCAGATAGCCGGTGATGCCCGGATGCGCGCCCCGGAAGGTCGCGTAGACAAAGCCGGTGACCACGAAGATGAAGGTCACGAGCGAGGCGAGGGCCTTGGTGATCTCCTCCACCCGGGTGTCGTCGTACCTGTGCCCGATGGTGCGCCAGAAGAAGTCGGAGTGGAGCAGGGTCCACAGGCGCATGAGGCGCAGGAAGCCCAGGTTGAACAGCCAGTAGGGGAACAGAAGGGTCGCCAGCACGAACAGGTCCACCCAGGTCGCGGGCTTCTTCAGCCAGTCCTTCAGGTCCGTGTGCGCCAGCGCCCGGGCGGTCAGGTCGGCCACCAGGATGACCGCGATCAGATAGTCGATCACATAGAAGACGAGGCCCGCCTCGCGCAGGATCGGGGCGGCCAGGAAGAAGGCGATGATGGCGAAGTCGATGACGATGACCGCCAGCCGGAACTTCACCGCCAGCGGCGACGTGCCGTGATAGAAATACCGCATCCGGGCCCGCAGGCGCAGCCCTTCGGCCTTGGGGGGACTGACCGTCGCAGCGGTCTTCGGGGCGGTCTTGCGAGGGGGCGACTGGCGACTCATGGCCCAGCTTAACGCCGTTCGCTCGCGTCAGGTCCACCGCGACGCTATATGCGAGATGAAATGACCCGTCCCTTCCTGAAGATGAACGGCGCCGGAAACGACTTCGTGGTCGTCAATGCGCTGGAAACGCCGTTCACGCCGACGGTCGAGCAGGTGCGCGCCATCGCCGATCGGCAGACGGGCGAGGGCTGTGACCAGCTGATCGCCATCGAGCCCAGCGACAGCGCCGACGCCTTCATGCGTGTGTGGAACAACGACGGGACCATGGTCGAGACCTGCGGCAACGCCCTGCGCTGCGTTGGCTGGGTGCTGATGGAATCGACCGGCAAGGACCGGGTGGTGATCGACACCGCCGGCGGCCCGACCGTGGCGACGCGGGCGGCAGGCGGTCAGGTGACGGTGGACATGGGCGCACCACGGTTGAAGTGGGATCAGGTGCCGCTGGCCGAAGAGATGGACACGCGCGGCATCGAGCTGCAGGTCGGCCCGATCGACGCGCCCCTGCTGCACACGCCGGGCGCGGTCTCGATGGGCAATCCGCACGTGGTCTTCTTCGTCGGGGAGACGCCCGACGACGGCTTCGTGCGCGGTTCGGGCTCGCTTGTCGAGCACCACCCGATGTTCCCGGAAGGGGTCAATGTCGGCTTCGTCCACGCCCTGTCGCCTGACCATATCCGCCTGCGGGTGTGGGAGCGCGGCGCGGGCCTGACCAGGGCCTGCGGCACCGGCGCCTGTGCGGCCTTGGTGGCCTCGGCCCGGCGCGGAATCACCGGTCGTCACGCCACTGTGGACGTGGACGGGGGTCGCCTGCGGATCGACTGGGACGAGGCCTCGGACCACGTCTTCATGACCGGCCCGGTGGAGGTCGAACGGACAGGGCTGCTGGCGGTCTGACTAGCGATGCCGCCGGGCGATCAGGGCCCAGCCGGTCACCGCCAGACAGGCGCCGAGGCCGATCCAGCCGACCCCATCCCAGACGCCGTCGCCCAGAAGGGCGCCGATCAGGCCGATCAGCGACAGGATCGCCACGACCAGCGGAATCGCGAAGATCACCTTGAGTCCGTAGGCGCCGGTCTTCATGCCGTGACCCGCTTCCGCGCCTTGGCCAGCCACAGATAGAGGCCGCTGCCCAGCACCACGATGGTGATCAGGTCCAGCAGGGCCCAGAGAATCTTCAGCGGCAGGCCGCCGTAGTCGCCGAAATGCAGCGGTTGCGACAGGGACAGCGCCTTCACATACCAGGGCGAATGCGCCACCGCCGCCAACTGGCCCGTCCGGGCGTCGATCAGGGCGGGCGTCGTCAGGTGCTCGGTCAGCGGCGTGTCGCCGTGGAAGAAGACCGCATAGTGGTTGTCGGTCGAATAGCTGGACCCCGGGAAGGCCACGAACTGGAGGCTCTTGCCGGGCAGGGCCAGCTTCGCCCGCTCGACCGCGGCGTCCAGCGAGCTTCGCTCCGTCAGGCTGACCGGCGCGTCGTAGGCCGCCGTCAGCTCCTTCAGGGCCGTGTCTTTCCAGTAGGCGATGATCGGCACGGCCAGGGTGTTGACCACCCCCGTCACCCCCACGACCAGCACCCAGGCCACGGTCACCACGCCGAGCAGGTTGTGATAGTCGAGCCAGCGGGTCCGCGCGGCCTTCTTCGCCCGCACCGTGCCGAACGGCAGGCGGCGCATGAAGGGGGCGTACAGCACCACGCCCGAGACCAGGGCCGCGACCAGCAGCAGCCCCATGGCGCCGAGGAAGAGCATCCCCGCCAGCCCCAGGAACATGTCGGTGTGAAGCTGGAGGATGAACTCCATCACCGGGTGACCCGCGACCAAGGGGGCCGCTTCGCCCGTGGTCTGGTCGATCGGCTGGAAGGTGTATTTGTCCGCCGGACCGTTCGGATCGACGCTGGTGACGTTCACCACAGGCCGGTCCTCGTCGAAGCTCATGAAGGCCGGAACCTCGCCGGGATGGCGCGACAGGGCCAGGTCGAGCACCTGGTCGAGGTTCAGCATCGGCGCATCCGCCGGGACGGACGCCTGTTCGTCATGGCCGAGCAGGACATGGTCCAGCTCATGCGTGAAGACGAGCGGAAGCCCTGTGATGCAAAGCATCAGCAGGAAAATGGTCGAGACCAGGCTCGACCATTTGTGGACCCAGCCCCAGGCGCGGATCGTGCCCGGCTTCATGCGGCTCAGAAGTCCGTCGAGATCGAGACCCGGACGGTGCGGGGCGCGCCGAGGGTCAGGTAGTTGGCCCCCGGATAACCGCCGACCGCGACCCACTGGTCTTCATCGGCCAAGTTCTCGACCCGGGCGCGCAGGGTCAGCGGACGGTCGCCCGCCTCGAACTGGTATCGCACACCCGCGTCGAAACGGGTCCACGCGTCCAGATCGACGGTCGGGCTGACGGTTTGGGATCCGGTGTGAACCACCCGCCCCTCCAGCGTCAGGCCGGACACGGCGGCGACATCCCATTCCACGTTCAGATTGGTCTGGAAGTCCGGCACGCCGATCGCCTCGGCGCCCGTCGTGATTTCGGTGTCCGTCAGCGCGGCGCCGCCCAGCAGGCGCAGGCCCTGGATCGGTTCGCCATAAAGCGACAGCTCCACGCCCCGGTTCTCCTGTTCGCCGTCGGCGGCGTAGATGCCGGTGGCGGGATCGAAGGACTCGCTCGCCAGCGTGACGCGGAAGACGTTCAGCGACGCGCCGAACAGGCCGCCGTCGTATTTCACGCCGGCTTCGATCTGCTCGCCGCGGAACGGGTCCAGCACCTCGCCGGCGTTGGCCACGATCTGGCCGTCGACGACGTTCGGGGCCGTTTTGCCGGGGACAAGGGCCTCGGCGTAGTTGGCGTAGAGCGAGATCCGGTCGTTCGGCTTGAAGACCAGGGCGAAGGCCGGGGTGACGGCGTCGCCCGCGTAGCCGGAGCTCTTCACGCCGGTGTTGTAGTCATAGGCGCCGGTCTCGATCTCCTGATAGCGCGCGCCGACCGTGGCCAGCAGGCGGCCGTCGAGGAAGGACATCTGATCGGCGATGGCGAAGCTGGAGGCCCGCGACCGCTCGGTGGTCAGGGGGTTGTCCAGATCTCCGCCGACGAAGAAGTCCGGGGTCGGCGGGGCGACGTCGACCGGGTTGTAAAGGTTGCTGGCGAAGCCGGCGAAGTCCGAGAAGGCGTAGGCGTTCTCGGACCGGAGTTGCACCTGCGAGGCCGAGGCGACGAAGGTGTGGTCGATGGAGCCGGTGGTCACCTCGAAGCGGACGCCGACATCGGCCGAGAAGACATGGTCCTCGCGGACATTGTCGAAGCGGTAGGCGCTCAGCGTGCCGTCCGGCGCGCTGCTCGGGTTGGCGAGAACATTGTCTTCCTTGCCGCTGCGACCGCCGACCGCCGCCCAGACGGTGAGGTCGTCGGTCACGTCGAACTCGCCGCGCACGACGCCGAACAGTTGCTCCTCGTCGGTATAGGTCCAGGGCTGGGCGAAATTGATGTCGGCGGACGGCGGGGTCGGCACGGCGCCGTTCGGGGTCACGGTCGGACGCGGGGCGTCGATGCGATGGTTCTGCCAGCCGAAGTCGGCCGAGAAGCGGGCGCGGTCGCCGCGGCGGTCGACGCCCAGGCCGAGGACCTGCAGTTCGCGGTTCTCGCGCTCGATCGTGCCCTCGCCGTCGCGGGCGGCGACGTTCAGGCGGCCGCCCCACTCATTGTCCTGTCCGAAGCGGCGCGAGAAATCGCCCGCGGCGTACGGGGCGTCACCCCCGTCCCAGCCGAGGGTGACGCGGTTCAGCGGGGCGTCGCCCGCCCGTTTGGGAGTCAGGTTGATCGCGCCGCCGACGGCCGAGCCGCCGGGCGCGGCGCCGTTCAGGAAGGCCGTCGGTCCGTGGAACACCTCGACCCGTTCGACCAGTTCGGAGGCCACATACTGACGCGGCAGGACCCCGTAGAGGCCGTTGTACGTCATGTCGTCCGAGTACACCGGGAAGCCGCGGATGACGTAGAGCTCCTGGAAATTCCCGAAGCCCTTGGTGACGCGCACCGCCGGGTTGTTCTGGAGGACGTCGCCGATGCTGCGCGCCTGCTGATTGCGGGCCAGTTCCTCGGTGTAGCTGGTGACCGCGAAGGGGGTGTCCATCACGTCCTGCGAGCCGAACATGCCGACCCGCCCGCCGGTCGCGACCTGACCGCCCGCATAGGCCGGCGCCTGGCGAACCTGCGAGCCGGTGACGATGACGTCACCAAGCTCGGTCGAAGGGGCGGTCTGGGCCAGGGCCGGCGCGGCGGCGAGCGTCAGGCCGGCGGCGGTGGACAGCAGGAGGAGGGAGCGCAGGGTCACGGAGGAGGCCTTGGGGAGGGCTGATAATGAGAACGTGTCGCACTAACAGTCGCGCCCGCCGGTTACAACCGCCTGGCCGGTGCTGTGTGGTCGCACGCGGGCGCAAGGGCGGAAATCCGCTCAAACCCGTCGGGGTCTGTCACATTTTCCGGACAGCGAAAGCGATGTTCGGGCGGCGCGGCCCGTGTGGCCGGGGCCAGGCTTCCCTTCCGTCAGCGGTTGTCCCCTGCGGCCCCGGGGACTAGGAAAAGGGTCAAATGAACACGCGAACCCGCGACCGGAAACGCCGAGAGCCATGCCCGACCTGACAGACAAACAGACCTTCTCCGATCAGGACGCGCTGGACTTCCACCGCCTGCCTGCCCCGGGCAAGATCTCGATGGCGCCGATCAAGCCGATGGCCACCCAGCGCGACCTGTCCCTGGCCTATTCGCCCGGCGTGGCCGTGCCGGTGCTGGCCATCGCCGCGGATCCGGACAAGGCCTATGACTATACGTCCAAGGGCAATCTGGTCGCCGTGATCTCGAACGGCACGGCCATTCTCGGTCTCGGCAATCTCGGTCACATGGCGTCCAAGCCGGTGATGGAGGGCAAGTCCGTCCTGTTCAAACGCTTCGCGGACGTCGACAGCTTCGACGTCGAGGTGAAGACCACGGACCCGGACGAGTTCATCACCGTCGTGAAGAACATCGGCGACACCTGGGGCGGCATCAATCTGGAGGACATCAAGTCCCCGGAATGTTTCGTCATCGAGTCCGAACTGCAGGACCTGCTGGACATTCCCGTCTTCCACGACGACCAGCACGGCACGGCCATCATCTCGACCGCCGGCCTGATCAACGCCTGCCACGTCACCGGCAAAAGGCTGGAGGACGTCAAGGTCGTTCTGGCCGGCGCCGGAGCGGCGGGCCTGTCCTCCATCGCCCTGATGAAGGCCGCCGGCGTCAGGGCCGAGAACACCGTCATCTGCGATCGCGACGGCGTGGTCTACACGGGCCGGCCCGAGGGCATGGACCAGTGGAAGGCCGCCCATGCGACCGACACCCCGCTGCGCACACTGGCTGAAGCCATGGTCGGCGCCGATGTGGTGCTGGGCCTGTCCGCCAAGGGCGCGATCACCAAGGAGATGGTGGCGTCCATGGCCCCCAATCCCATCATCTTCGCCATGGCCAATCCGGACCCGGAGATTACGCCCGAGGATGTTCTGTCGGTCCGCTCCGACGCCATCATCGCCACCGGCCGGTCGGACTATGTGAACCAGGTCAACAACGTCCTGGCCTTCCCCTACCTGTTCCGCGGCGCGCTGGACGTCCGTGCGCGGCGGGTGAACCACGAGATGAAGATCGCCTGCGCCCAGGCCCTGGCCGCCCTGGCGCGCGAGGACGTGCCGGACGAGGTTGCGGCCGCCTATCGCGGGCGCAAGCTGAAGTTCGGGCGCGACTACATCATCCCGACGCCGTTCGATCCGCGTCTGATCTGGTACATCCCGCCCTTCGTGGCCCAGGCCGCCATGGACACCGGCGTGGCGCGCGTCGCCATCACCGACATGGACGCCTACCGCACCCAGCTGCGCTCGCGCCTCGATCCGTCCGCGGCGTTGATGCAGAATATCTCGGGCGCCGTGCGGGCCGCGCCGAACAAGCGCATCGTCTTCGCCGAGGGTGAAGAGACCGCCGTCATCCGCGCCGCCTGGGGTTTCAAACAGGCCGAACTGGGCACCCCGATCCTGATCGGGCGCGAGGAACTGATCCGCAAGAACGCGGCCGAGGCGGGCCTGAACTTCGACGAGATGGACATCCAGATCGTCAATGCCAGGGTGTCGGACCACAATCTCGAATACACGGACTGGCTCTACAACAAGCTGCAGCGTCGGGGCTATCTGCGCCGGGACGTGCAGCGGATGATCAATCAGGACCGCAACTATTTCGCCGCCACCATGTGCGCGCGCGGCCAGGCGGACGCCATGGTCACGGGCGTGACCCGCAATTTCAACATGGTGCTGAAAGAGGTCCGCCGCGTCCTCGACGTCAAGGAACGGATGATCGGCCTGTCGATCCTGCTGTCGCGCGGGCGGACCCTGTTCATCGCCGACACCTCGATTCACGAACTGCCCGACGCCGCCGAACTGGCCGAGATCGCCATCTCCGCCGCCGCCACGGTGCGCAAGCTGGGCAAGACACCGCGCGTGGCCTTCCTGTCCTATTCGACCTTCGGCAATCCTCCGGGCGAACGCGGGGAGAAGGTCCGCGAGGCGATCCGTATCCTCGACAGCAAGGGCGTCGATTTCGAATACGAGGGCGAAATGCCGCCGGAGCTGGCGCTGGAGCCGGAACTGCGGGCCAACTATCCGTTCATGCGCCTGACCGGCCACGCCAATGTGCTGGTCATGCCGGCCATCCATTCGGCCGCCATCTCGACGCGTCTGGTCCAGTCCCTGGGCGGCGCGACCGTGATCGGCCCGCTGCTGGTCGGACTGGAGAAGTCGGTGCAGATCGTTTCTCTGGGCGCCTCGGTCAGCGAGATCATCACCGCCGCCACCTTCGCCGCCTATGACGAGGGCGCCGCGGGCGACGAATAGGCCCCGACGCCGCCCGGGCTATCAGACCCGGGCGGCCGCCAGCTTGCGGCGCTCGAACGCGCCGCGCACCCATTCCAGCAGGCAGAAGACCACCGCCAGCAGGCCCAGCCAAGCGGCGATGGCGAACATCGGCGCATAACCCTGCGCGTCGATCAGCTCGCCCAGGGCGCCGCGACCCAGCGTGCCGATCAGCAGGGCCAGCGAGATGAAGACCGCGAACTGGACCGCGCCGAAGGTCCGGTTCGACAGCGCCGACAGATAGGCCACGAAGGCCGCGCCCGCGAAGCCGCCGGCGATGTTCTCGCCCGCGATGGCCAGCATCAGCCGGGACAGGGGCTCGCCGATCTGGAAGGCGCCGAACAGGTCGTACAGGTGGGTGGCGCGCATGAAGGGGCTGAGCACAGGCGCCCCCAGCGCCAGATCCATCATCAGCAGATTGGTCGCCGCCGACAGGATGGCGCCGATCAGCAGGCTCCACATCCGGCCGATGATCAGCAGGGCCCAGCCGCCCAGACCGATGCCGACGATGGTCATGACCACGCCGAAGGTCTTGGACGCCAGCGCCACCTCGGCCTTGGTGTGGCCCAGCGCCCCGCCCGTGTCGCCCATATAGAAGGGGAAGGCGAAGGGCCCCCAAACCCCGTCAGTGATCCGGTAGGTCAGGATCAGGCCCAGCACGATCACCGCGCCCCAGCCCAGTCGCCCCATCAGCTCGACCAGCGGGGCCAGGATGGCGTCGTACAGGCCGTCCGCGAAGCGGGGCGCGCGCACGGATTCGGCCTCCGTCGCGCTTCGCCCCTTCCACACGATCAGGCCGGCCAGGGCGGCGGGCAGAATGACCGTCGCGCCGACGATCCACGGGCCCCAGGCGGCAGTGAATTCGCCCGCGCTGGGCGCCGGGCTGGAGGTCAGGGCGATGATCATGAAGCGAACCAGCATGAAGGCCGCCCAGCCCCAGGCCGCCAGGGTCGCGACCAGGATCATCAGGCGCAGCCGCGGCGACCCCCGTCGCTCGCGCGCCACATGGGCCTGCGACGCCGGCGTGGGTTCCGGGGCGATCAGGGTGCCGATCAGGCCCAGGGTCATCAGGACGCCCGCGGTGACGAAGACGCCGGGCCAGCCGATGGCGGTGGCCAGCAGGAGGGAGCCCGCCCCGCCCGCCAGGGCCGCGGTGCGGTAGCCGAGCTGGTAGATGGTGGACAGCAGGTCGATGGGCGTCGTCTCGTCGGCGACCTCGATGCGCCAGGCGTCGATGACGATGTCCTGCGTCGCGAAGGCGAAGGCGCCCAGGGCCGCCCCCAGCGCCAAGGGGCCCAGCACGCCGGACTCGGGGCGCGACAGCGCGACCAGACACAGGGAGACGCCGATGACGACCTGCAGCACGAGCAGCCAGCTCCGGCGTCGGCCGAACCGCTTGCCGAGGACCGGCGGGGTCCAGCTCACGGCGGGCGACCACAGGAAGCGGAAGGCGCCGAACAGACCGATCCAGCTCAGAATGCCGATGGTGGCGATCGAAACCCCGGCCTCGGTCAGCCAGGCGTTCAGCGTGCCGATCAGCATGGCGAAGGGCAGGCCGGCGGAGAAGCCCAGCAGCAGCATCGCCAGCGTGCGGCGCTCGCGGAAGGCGGCTTTCAGCACCCCGAGCCCTTTCGGGGCGGGCTGAAAGGCGGCGACCTCGCTGGCGGGCGTCGGGCTGTCGGTCATGGGTGCGTCTCCGGACGCCCCCCAAATTCTTGCGAACTACGGCGTCGTCAAATCAGACGGCGACCTTGGCGCGGACTTCGCGGTTCGTCCAGCGAGACAGGGCGGCGCGCAGCGATTCCAGCTCCAGCGGCTTGACCAGATGGTCGTTCATCCCGGCCTCGAGGCAGGCCTTGCGGTCCTCCGCGAAGGCGTTGGCGGTCAGGGCGACGATGGGGGTGCGGTCGCCCCGGGCGCGAAGCTCGCGCGCGGCCGTGGGGCCGTCCATGCCCGGCATCCGCATGTCCATGAAGACCAGGTCGTAGCGGGCGCGCTTCATGGCGGCGAGCGCCTCGTCCCCGCTGGCGGCGGTCTCGACCGCGCAGCCTTCGCGCTTCAGCAGGGTGGAGGCCAGCAGGGCGCCGACCGGGTTGTCCTCAACCAGCAGCACCCGGGTGCCGGAGAAGCGGCCGGGCAGGACGCGGTCGTCATCGGCGGGCGCGGTCCGGGCGCCGACGAGGGTCGGCGTCTGCGTCCCGGCGGCGGCCAGCACCCGCTCGGCCAGGGAGGCGCGGCGCAGGGGCTTGATCAGATAGCCGTGGAAGCCGGCGGAGCGGTAGCGCGCGATCAGCTCGCGTTCGGACGGTTTCAGCAGGACCACGGCGCGGCTGTCGGCCGGTCGTGTGGCGAGACCGTGCGGGTTCGTCCGTCCCGCGTGATCGACCAGGACGACGGCGGCGTCCGCCGCGACGGCTCCGCCCGAGGCTTCGATCTGGGCGGCGGCGGTCTGGCGGACGAAGGGATCGGGGCTGATCACAGCGACCGCCTGACCGGTCAGGGGGCGGCCCCGTTCGGCGCCGGGAACCGCCTCGAACGGCGCCTCGAAGCGGAAGCGGGCGCCGGGGCCGTCGGGACGGTCCGCGACGGTGACGGCGCCGTTCATGGCGGCGGCCAGCTTGCGCACCACGGCCAGCCCCAGACCCGCGCCGCCGAAGCGGCTGGCGTCGGTCAGATCGACGTGGCCGAACTCCTCAAAGATGCGTTCGCGGGCTTCGGGAGGAACGCCGGGGCCCGTATCGTCGATGATGAAGGCCAGCCGGGGAGCGGCGTCGGTCCCGCCCGCGCGTTCGACGGCGATGCGGACACCGCCGGCGCCGGTGAATTTCACGGCATTGCCCGCGAGGTTGAACAGCACCTGCCGCAGGCGGCCCTCGTCAGCCAGCACGTCCGGCGCGTCGGCGGCGACCGACCAGGCGATCTCCAGATCCCGGTCATGGGCGCGGGGGCTCAGCAGTTCGGCCACGCCGCGCACCAGGGCCTCCAGATCCACCGGGGCGGCGTCGAACTCCAGCTTGCCGGCCTCCAGCCGGGCATAGTCCAGCAGGTCGTTGACCAGACCCAGCAGGTGTTCGGCGGAGGACCGCGCGGCCTCGGCATAGGCGCGTTGGGCGCCGTCCAGCTTGGTTCGGGACAGCAGGCCCAGCATGCCGATCACCCCGTTGAGGGGCGTGCGCATCTCGTGGCTCATCAGACGAAGGAACTGTTGCTCGGCCGAGCCCGTGGCGGGCGTCGGTGGGGCTGGCTGTTCGGTCCGTCGCCGGGGCATGGGGCTCTCCTCCACGCCACTGTGACCGCAAGACCTTAAAACATCACCACGCGGGCGTGACCGCCTGTTGCCCGCGGCGGGCCTCGAAGGCGTCGCTCGCCTCGGCGGTGGAGCGGCGATAGATCAGGGCCTCGGCCACGTGACGGCGCAGGACGCCGTCGCACCCGTCCAGATCGGCGATGGTGCGGGCCAGCCGCAGGGTGCGGGTCCAGCCGCGCGCGGTCAGGCCGCCGACCTCCCCCGCCTTCATCAACAGCGCCCGCCCGGGATCGTCGGGGGTGGCGAAGCGGTCCAGCAGTTCGCCGGAGGTGCGGGCGTTGACGGCCTGCTCACAGGCCGCGTCCGTGTCCAGACCCGCGTCGCGCAGGCGTTCGGTGTGCATCTCGCGCGCGACCAGAACCCGCGCCGCCGCCTCCGCCGTGCCTTCGGCGGGTGACGGCAGGGCCATGTCGGCGGCGGTGACCGGCGGCGCTTCCACCGTCAGGTCGATGCGGTCGAACATCGGGCCGGAGATGCGGTTGCGATAGTCGCGCTGGCAGCGCGGGGCCTTGCCGCAGGCGCCCCGCCCCGCGCCGCCGAGCCCGCACCGGCAGGGGTTCATGGCCGCCACCAGCTGGAACCGCGCCGGATAGCGGACGTGGGCGTTGGCGCGGGCGACGACGATCTCGCCCGTCTCCAGCGGCTGACGCAGGGACTCCAGCGCCTGGGCGGAATATTCCGGGAGCTCATCAAGGAACAGCACGCCGTTGTGCGCCAGGGAGGCCTCGCCGGGTTTCGCGCGCAGGCCGCCGCCGGTCAGGGCGGCCATGGAGGCGGAATGGTGGGGCGCGCGGAATGGCCGGTCGCGGGTCAGGGCGCCGCGCTCGATCAGCCCGGCCACCGACCAGATCATGGAGGTTTCCAGCAACTCCTTCGGGGTCAGGGGCGGCAGCAGGCCCGGCAGGCGCGCCGCCATCATCGACTTGCCCGAGCCCGGCGGACCGACGAACAGCAGGTTGTGACCGCCCGCCGCCGCGATCTCCAGCGCCCGTTTGGCGCTTTCCTGTCCCTTGACGTCGCGCAGGTCGGGCACGCGCTCGCCGGAGCGCATCGCCCCCGGCTCGGGCCGCCGCAGCACCTGCGTCCCCTTGAAGTGATTGACCAAGGCGATCAGCGAACGCGGGGCCAGAACCGCGACCTCCCCCGCCCAGGCGGCCTCGGGCCCGTTAGACTCCGGGCAGATGAGGCCCAGTCCCATGCCGTCGGCGGCCACTGCGGCGGGCAGGGTCCCGCCGACCGGCGCGATCTGGCCGTCCAGTCCCAGCTCGCCCACCGCCGCCCAGCCGGCCAGGGCGTCCGCCGGCAGCACACCCATCGAGGCGAGCAGGGCCAGCGCGATGGGCAGGTCGAAATGATTGCCTTCCTTGCGCAGGTCGGCCGGCGCCAGATTGGCGATGATCCGCTTGGACGGCAGGGCCAGCCCGATCCCGGCGAAGGCGCCGCGCACTCGCTCCCGGCTTTCCGCCACCGCCTTGTCCGCCAGTCCGACGATGGTGAAGGACGGCGTTTCCGCCGACAGTTGCTGGACCTGGACGTCCACCCGCCGGGCGTCGACGCCTTCGAAAGCCACCGTGACGACGCTGGCGTGCATCGCGCCCTCCCGCTATCCGGGAGAGAACGAAACACGAACCAAAGGTTAAGGCAACAGGAATCAGGCAGCAGGCAGGAGAGCCTTTCCGTCGGCGCCGGATCGCAAATCCTGCTGCCTGCTGCCTGCTGCCTGCTGCCTGCTGCCTGCTGCCTAGGCCCGCTTCTCTTCGATCGCGTCCCACATCAGGGCGGCGGCGTTGACGCCCGTGAAGGCCAGCAGTTGCTGCGCGCCCGTGGGGGAGGTGACGTTGATCTCGGTCAGATAGTCGCCGATCACATCGATGCCGACGAAGATCAGCCCGCGGTCCTTCAGCGTCGGCCCGATGGCCTTGCAGATTTCCAGATCGCGCGGGGTCAGTTCGACCGGCTGGGCCGTCCCGCCGACGCGCAGGTTGGAGCGAACCTGATCCTTGGCCGGGACGCGGTTGATGGCGCCGACCGGCTCGCCGTCGATCAGGATGATCCGCTTGTCGCCCTTTGACACGGCGGGGATGAATTTCTGGATCACCAGCGGATCGCGACTCCCGGTCATGTGGATTTCGACCAGGGCCTCGAGATTGGGGTCGCCGGCCTTCAGCTTGACCACGCCTGAACCGGCGGCGCCGTGCAGGGGCTTGAGCACCACGTCGCCGTGCCGCTGATGGAAGTCGACCAGCGCGACGGGGTCGGCGCTGATCAGGGTCGGCGGGGTCAGCCCGGGGAATTTCGTGACCAGGAGCTTCTCGGGGGCCGAACGCACCTCGGCAGGGTCGTTCACCACCAGCGTCTTCGGATGCACCGTCTCCAGCAGATAAGTGGCGGTCACATAGGCCATGTCGAACGGCGGGTCCTGACGCATCAGGATGACGTCGACATCCTTCGACAGGTCCAGCTTCACTTCGTCGCCGAAGCTCACATGGTCCCCGACCACCTGCTTCAGGGTCACCGGGCGCGCGCGGCAGAACAGGACGCCGTCCTCCAGCGCCAGGGTGCGGAAATCATAGACCCAGACCGGATAGCCCCGGTTCTGGGCCTCCATGGCCTGCAGCCATGTGGTGTCGGACTCGATATTGACCCCTTCGATGGGGTCCATCTGGATCGCGACCTTCAGCATGAGCTGTCCTTCCGGCGTTGGGGAGCTTGGCTAATGGGCGCCGGGACGGGTTGGCGCAACCCTTTGGGTAGCGAGCCCAGCCAGTGATTAGTGATTAGTGATTAGTGGGTGGCGCTAAACGGGCGGCTCCAGGCCAAGCGCAACCGCGGAGGCATCGAACCACTAATCACTAACCACCAATCACTTCCCACCCCGGCTTCCACCGTGCGTTCCTTGTCAGTTCAGCTGTAGCCGCACCCGATCGACCGACATGCGGCGGCGGACCTCGCCGGGGTCGTCGAGGGTGCGGGCGCGGGACAGGGCTTCGAGGGCGCCGGCCAGCGCGCCCTGTTTCTCGCGGGCGGCGGCGACGTCCAGCCAGGGGCGGTGGTCCTCGGGGTCCAGCAGGGCGCGGCGCAGGGCGGAGCGTTCGGCGCTCTCGAAATCCTGGGCCTTGATGGCGCGGATGAAGAGCATGTTCTGCAGCCGGATCAGGGCCTGCCGGTCGCTGACCGGGGCCATCAGGACGTCGAGGCGGTCGGCGACGTGGGGCGTCAGACCGGCGCGAAGGGCGCGGCGCGTGAGTTCCGACGGAAGGACCAGCCGGCCCTGGCTGAAGGGATCCAGCGCCACCGGCCCGTCGGTGGTTTCGACCCGCAGCAGGAAGTGGCCGGGGAAGTCGACGCCTTGGGCCTTGATCCCGGCGCGGCGGGCGGCGTCGAGGTAGAAGACGGCCAGCGCCGCCGACAGGCCGCGCCGCCGCTCGGCCACGTCGATGATGTCGGTGTTGCCGACGTGGTCATAGGTGATCAGGTCGCCGTTCAGCCGCAGGTCGGCGGCCATGGTTTCGGCGAGGGCGTCATCGGGGCTCTCGACCGGCATCCGCTCGGCCAGCCGCCCAGCGGCGTTGGCGGCGAGCACGCGGACGGGTTCGGCGTCGCGGAAGGGGTAGTCGTGAATGGCGCAGGCGATCGCCGCCTCCAGCAGGGGGAAGGCGTCGTCGTCGACCTGTCCGGCCTCCATCAGACAGAACTCGGCTTCCTCGCGCGTCATCCCCGACCCCGGTTCACCCCCCGACGATGGCGCGGAAACCGGCGGGGAGCCAGCGCCACGATATCGATCCGCAACAGATGCCCGGCCAAGCTGGGTCTTTGGCGCAACACTGCGTGTCCTGCGGCCAGCAGCCGCTCATACTGGTCGGACCGGAGCGCGGCGAGCGCCTGTTCCATCGTGGCGCGGCGCTTGACCTCGACGACGGCCAGGGTGCGTCCGCGGCGGGCGAGGATGTCGATCTCCCCGGCGCGGGTTTTCAGCCGGAAGCCGAGGATCTGGTAGCCCTTGAGCATCAGCAGGGCGGCGGCCAGCCATTCCGAGCGGTGGCCGAGCCGATGGGACAGCCTGCCCAGCCCGACCCGCCAGCCACGCGACGGCGTCCTGACGACCTTCGGCGCCCTGAGGCGGTCCGAGGGTCGCTTGCGGGTCACCGGCCCTGAAGCTCCAGCGCCCGCTTGTACAGCGGCTTCCGGGGCAGGTTCAGCGCCCGGGACACCTCGGCGGCGGCCTCGCCGGGCGGGAGGCGGGTCATGGCCTCCTTCAGGGCGGCGTCGGCGTCGGCCTCGGAGGCGACCTCGGCCTCGCCGGGCCCCACGACGATGACGATCTCGCCCTTGGGCGACTGGCAGCGGGGATCGACCGCCAGTTCGGCCAGCGTCCCGCGCACGCACTCTTCATACAGCTTGGTCAGTTCGCGGGCGACGGCGGCGGAGCGGGGGCCCAGCACGGCGGCCATGTCGGCCAGGCTGTCGGCCAGGCGCGGGCCGCTTTCGAAGAAGACCAGGGTCTGGCGCGCGGTGCGCAGCTCCTCCAGCGCGGTGCGGCGGGCGCCCGATTTGGGCGGCAGGAAGCCGGCGAAGGTGACGCGGTCGGCCGGCAGTCCGGCGATGCACAGGGCGGCCAGCAGGCTGGAGGCGCCGGGGATCGGATGCACCGGCAACCCCAGCGCCAGCACGGCGCGGGCGACGACGAAGCCGGGGTCGGAGATCATCGGCGTGCCAGCGTCGGACACCAGGGCGACGACGGCGCCCTCGCGCAGGCGTTCGATGGCCAGTTCGGCGGCGCGTTCGGAGGCATGGTCGTCGCAGCGCTCCAGCTTCGCCTTCAGGCCATAGGCCGACAGCAGTTTGGCGGTGACGCGGGTGTCCTCGGCCAGCACCAGGTCGGCGGCGGCCAGCACATCAAGCGCGCGCAGCGTCATGTCGCGCAGGTTCCCGATCGGTGTCGCCACCAGATAGAGGCCGGACGAGACGGTGCGCGCGGGCGGGGCGGTCGGCGGAAAGACGGACGGATCAGGCATCGGCGGGACCGTGCCTGACAGGCTGGGCCCTGTCAGGAGAAAAATGCCGAGACCCGTGATGTCGAGACCCCCTGTCGCTGTTGCAGGGGCGTGTAGGCGCCGTGCGCGAGGATTGGTCGTAGGCGGCGGCGACCCCTCCACCATCCTGCGCCTGCGGCTTCGGATGGTCCCCCTCCCCACCTTCGGTGGAGAGGTGAGCAGACCTGTTCACCTCTCCACGCAGTGGGGAGGTGGCTCGGCGGCAAAGCCGGCGAGACGGAGGGGTCGCTCGGGAAGACAGGGTGCGGCGCCCTGCTTCGGCAGGGATGGAAGGTGTCGGGAGTGATCAGATCGTCTCGGGCGGATCGGCGTCCAGTGTCGCCTGCCAGAGAGACAGCAGGTCGTCGCGTCGGGCCTCCGGGGCGACATGCAGAACCAGCACATCCGGCAGGGGGATCGTCGGATGGAAGGCGCATCGCTGGGCGAACCGGAAGGTTTCGGCCAGGGTTTCGTGATCGTGCCAGGTGGTGGTGATGGAGCGGTCCTCGGGCGCGTCCTTGAAATCCCACGCCGAGAGATAGGCCCAATCGACACTGTCGTGCCACGCGTCGCAGTCCTGACCCCAAGCCATCATGTACAGGCATCCGGTCGCGACCAGCCACGCGCTGACGCGGTCGCGCCAGTCCGCGTCCACATCCTGTTCGACCACGATGACGGCCCTGAACGGCGGGCGCGGATCGGACGAGGGGGTCGTGCCGCCGGCCGGAAGGTGGAGGTAACGGACGCTCATCACGGCAGAATACCACGGAGTGTCAGGGTCAGGTCAGCAACGCCTTGAGGATGCTGTCCAGCACCGGGCGGCCAAGGGCGGTGGCGGCGATGCGGTCGGCCTCAAGCCGCAGGAAGCCGTCGGCCAGCAGATCGGCGAGGCGGCCCCGGTCGGGGGAGAGATCCAGCGCCGCGAGGTCTGACAGGCTGACGCCCTCGACGGTGCGCAGGCCCAGCAGGAGGCGTTCCTCGGCGGCGACGTCGGGGGACTGGTCGTCGCGCTCGACCCAGGGGGCCCCGGCGGCGACGCCGGCGATGTAGTCGGTGACGCCCCGGTGGGCGACGGTGGCGGTGCGGACGCCGTCCAGGGTCAGGCGACCATGGGCGCCGGGGCCGACGCCGACATAGTCGCCGCCACGCCAGACATGGAGATTGTGCGCCGATCGGGCGGCCTCGCCCCGGGCGTGATTCGACACCTCGTAGGCGTCGAAGCCCGCCTCCTCGAGCACGGCCTGGGTGGTCTCATAGAGGTCGGCGGCCAGATCCTCGTCGGGCGGGACCAGGGTTCCGCGGGCGAAGGCGCGGCCAAAGGCGGTCGTGGGCTCGATGGTCAACTGGTAGGGCGAGACATGCTCGAAGCCGAGGTCCAGCGCCTCGGACAGTTCGGCGCGCCAGTCGGCGACGGTCTGATCCGGGCGGGCGTAGATCAGGTCGATGGACAGGCGCGGGAAGGCGCGGGCGGCCACGGCCACGGCCCGGCGGGCCTCGTCGGCGGAATGGTTGCGGCCCAGCCTCTTCAGGGCGGCGTCGTCCAGCGCCTGCACCCCCATGGACAGGCGGTTGATCCCGGCGTCGGCCAGGGCGGCGAACCGATCGGCCTCGGCGTCGGTGGGATTGGCCTCCAGGGTGATCTCGACGGGGCCGCGCGGTTCGAACAGGCCTTGAGCTCGCTCGACCACCCGGGCGACGGCGGCGGGGTCCATCAGCGAGGGCGTGCCGCCGCCGAAGAAGACGGAGGCCAGCCGGCGCGGGCCGGTCAGGAGCGCCTGCGCCTCCAGATCGGCGATGATGGCGTCGGCGAGCGCCGCCTGCTCCTCCGCCCGGCCCCGATCCCGCACGACATTGAAATCGCAATAGGGGCAGATCCGGGCGCAGTAGGGCCAGTGGACGTAGAGGGCGACGTCGCTGCCGGGGTGAGGGGGCATGGGGAGGGGTGAAAAGTGAGTGGTGAGTGGTGAGTAGTGAGTAGTGAGTAGGGGCGGTGCGGCGGCGTTGGCGCCTGAGGGTCTTGGTCGCTTTCACGCCCAAGCGCCAGCACGAGCCGATCGCTACTCACCACTCACCACTCACTTTTCACTCACTCCATCAGCGCCGCCTTCAGCTTTTCGAACGCCCGGGCGCGGTGGCTGAGGCTGTCCTTCAGGGCGGGGTCCAGCTCGCCGAAGGTCTGCGTCTGACCGTCGGGGATGAAGAGGGGGTCGTAGCCGAAGCCGCGGTCGCCGCGGGGCGGGAAGGTCAGCAGGCCGTCGACCCGGCCCTCGACCACCACGGCGGGACCGTTCGGCCAGGCCACGGCGAGGGCGGAGGTGAACCAGGCGCGCCTGTCGTCTGAGCCGATCTCCTCGAGCCGCTCTTCCACCCGACGCATGGCGAAGTCGAAATCCTTGTCGGGTCCGGCCCAGCGCGCGGAGAAAATGCCCGGCGCCCCGTCCAGCGCGGCGACCGACAGGCCGGAGTCGTCGGCCAGCGCGACCTCGCCCGACAAATCCGCCGCGTGACGCGCCTTGAGCAGGGCGTTGCCGACGAAGGTCGTTTCCGTTTCGTCCGGTTCAGGCAGGTTGAGGCTGCCGGCGGTGACCACCTCGTAATGTCCGCCGAGAAGGGCGGTGATCTCCGGCACCTTGCCCGGATTGTGGGTCGCCGCGACGATGCGCATCCCTTTGACAAGCTTCAACATTTTACCCTCGGCAGACGCTGTAATGTTTCATTGCACAAGTTTAATATCGTTAAACGATATGTAACATGACTTACCCCGGTGCACGTCCTATCTATTATCTCAAGAACGGACGCCGCGACGTTCTCCGGTCAGGCCATAAACGGCAAGATCGATGCAGCGGATCAACGAACGAGGGGTGAAAACATCCCTCACTCAGGACCAACGGAGAACGACAATGAACAGCATGAACGCTTCCTACTTCATCGAAAAGGTCGGCCACGGCGTGCTGAACGCCTTCCTGCTCGCCGCCATGCCGGTCGCCTTCATCTCGACCCTCGTCCAGTTCTTCTGACCCTTTCGGTCACGGAGCTTTGACGATCCGCATGACAAACGCGAATAATAAGACCGCGCGTGGGTTCGCCGGACCCCGCGCGGCGATCGCGCCCTGACGTCCGGCTGAAAGAGACCGGCGTCATGCGTGTCCCGACACTGCCTTCTCTCGGGATCCGCCTGCCCCGCCTGACCCCGCGTCTGGCGCCCGGCCAGATGACACGACTTCTCGGCGTCGCCCTGTGGGCCGCCTTCTGGATCCTGGCCGTGACGACACTGGCCGCGATCGCACTCTTCATCTTCATGGCCTTCGTGCCCCTGCCGGCCATCGGCCTGACCGTCACCACCTCGGAGGGCGGGACCAATGTGCCGGTGCCCCGCGCCTACATCCTGTTCGCGGTGGGGGCCATCACCGGCTATCTGGGCGGCTTCGCCCTGATCCTGCTGCACCTGCGCGCGATGCTGCGCGCCCTGCAGATCGGCGATCCCTTCCAGCCCGCCAACGTCAGTCGTCTGAAGCAGATCGGCGTCACCCTGGCCGTGGTCACGGGGGGCGCCTGGATCGGCCAGACCCTGGTGTCGCGTCTGGTGCGCGGCGAGCTTGAGCCGCCGGGCCTGTTCGACCTCGTCACGCCCGCCTTCTCGGTTCTGGTCGTCTTCGTGCTGGCGGAGGTGTTCCGCGAGGGCGCGCGCCTGCGCCGCGAATCCGAGTTAACGATCTGATCCTGTTGAGTTAGAGCATTTCTCCATGGCCATCCGCGTCCAGCTTGATCGTATGCTCGTCGAACGGCGCATGTCGTTGACGGAGCTTGCCGACCGCGTGGGCGTGACCTTGGCCAATCTGTCGATCCTCAAGACCGGCAAGGCGCGGGCGATCCGGTTCACGACGCTGGACGCCCTGTGCCGCGAACTGAGCTGCCAGCCCGGCGACCTGCTGGTCTGGGCGCCGGGGCCGCAGGAGGCGGGCCCGGACGAAGACGCGGACGGGACCGCGCCCGGACCGGCATGAGCCGCCGGTCGGACCTCAGCCCCGATGACCGTCGCATCTGGGCCCGTGTGACGGGCTCGGTGAAGGAGAAGGTTGCGAAAAAGGCGCTGCGGGTCACGCCCGGCGCCGCCGAGGTCGATCCGCCCGCCGCGCCGCATCCAAGGGGCTTGGCGAAGACTCCGGTGAAGGCCCCGCCGAAATTCATCAAGCCGTCGAAGGCGGCGCCTCAGGTTCAAGCCGTCACGGCCCCGGCCGTCTCGCAACGCGGCCGGGGGCTGCCCGAAGAGCTGGAGCCGCGCCGCCAGCGCCGTCTTTCGCGCGAGCGCGATCCGATCGAGGCGAAGATCGACCTGCACGGCTATGGCCGCTTCCAGGCCCAGGACGCGCTGACCGCCTTTCTGATGGGGGCGCAGGCGCGCGGCTATCGGTCGGTGCTGGTCGTCACGGGACAGGGGCGGCGCGGCGGAACGGGCGTCATCCGCGCCTCGGTCCACGAATGGCTTCAAGCCCCCGGCTTGAGGACGGTGGTGTCGGGCTTCGCCCCCGCCGCGCGTCATCACGGCGGCGACGGCGCGCTGTATGTGACGATCCGGCGGAGCTAGGGCCGCGGGCAGGTGCGCCCGGCTCGTGATTAGTGGTTAGTGGTTAGTGGTTGGCCGCGGCGACGCCGGCCCCAGGACACGTCCGTTTTTGACGCAAGCCCATGCCAGAATGCTCGCCGGTCTTTGACAGCGTGCACGATCCGACACCGCCCCGACAACGCGCCCATGTTGAAGTTCGAGTCTTCTAATTTCGAATTCCGGAAAAATTCAAAATCCGCTCTCAGTAGTAGTCATAGCAACCCGCCTGCCCCCTGCATCGAACCACTAACCACTAACCACTAATCACGAGCTGGGCTCCGTCAGCCCAGAACGAGCCCAGCCTCCCGCGCCAGCGCCTCCAGCGACACCATGGGACGCGGTCCCCAATGGGCGATGACTTCGGCGGCGGCCAGCGAGCCCAGCTTGCCGGCGTCGTCCAGCGACAGGCCGCGGGCGAGGCCCAGCAGCAGTCCGGCGGCGTATTGATCACCGGCGCCGGTGGTGTCGATCACCTTGTCCACGGGGACGGCGGCGACGGCGACGCGCTGGTCGCCGGAGATGACCACCGAACCTTCGGCGCCACGGGTGACGGCGGCAACGTCAACCATTGAGGCCAGACGCGCGGCGGCGGCGTCGAAGTCTTCCGTCTCGAACAGGGCGGCCAGTTCGGCCTCGTTGGCGAGGACGATATCGGCCGAGGCCTCGATGAAGGCCAGAAGCTCGGTGCGCCAGCGGTGGACGACGAAGCTGTCCGACAGGGTGATGGCGACCTTGCGCCCGGCGGCGTGAGCGGCGGCGGCGGCGGCCTCGAAGGCGGCGCGGGCCGGGGCCGGGTCGAACAGATAGCCCTCCAGATAGACGATGGCCGAGGCGCCGATCTGGTCGGCGTCGATGTCGGCGACGGTCAGCTGGTTGGCGGCGCCCAGGAAGGTGCACATGGTGCGCTGGCCGTCCGGGGTGACGTTGATCATGCAGACGCCGGTGGCCAGGCCCTGTTCGGCGCCGTCCTTGAGCGGCGGGGTGACGAAATGGACGCCGACGGCGGTGATGTCGTGGGTGAAGACGCCGCCCAGCTGGTCGTCGGCGACCTTGCCGATATAGGCCGCGCGGCCGCCGAAGCTGCCGACGCCCGCGACGGTGTTGCCCGCCGACCCGCCCGAGGCTTCGACCCCCGCGGCCATGGCGGCGTACAGGGCGGCGCTCTGCGCGGCGTCGACCAGCTGCATCGAGCCGGCCGTCAGGCCCTGGGCGTCGAGGAAGGCGGGCTCGCAGGGGGCCAACACGTCGACGATGGCGTTGCCGACGGCGATGACGTCATAGGTAGGGGCGTTCTGGGTCATGGGGCGCGCATAGCGGGCCGGAGAGGCTTTGACCAGACGCGGGTCGGCGTTAGGAACGCGCTCATGACCCGTATCGCTGTCCTGACCCCCGATCCCGCTGATCCGTCCTACGCCGGCCAGTGGCCCGGGGTGCTGGAGCGGCTGTCGCAGGCGCTGGCCGCTGCAGACGTGACCGTCGAGCCGACGCCGTGGACCGACCACATTACCGACGCCTCGGGCCTGACCGGCTATCCGCTGGTCCTGCCGGTGATCGTCTGGGGCTATCACCGCGATCATCAACGGTGGATTCAGGCCTGTCGGACGTGGGAGGCGGCAGGGGTGCGGATGCGCAATCCGGCGGCGGTGATCGGCTGGAACTCGGACAAGAGCTACCTCGGACGACTGGCCGACAAGGGCGTGGCCGTGCCCGACACCGTCTGGGTCGACGGGGTGACGCAGGCCGATGTGGAGGCCGCCTTCGACCGCTTCGGAACCGACGTGGTGGTGGTCAAGCCGCGCGTGTCCGGCGGGGCGTGGAAGACGCTGCGGCTGGCCAGGGGCGAGACCATGGAGGGCGCGCCGGAGGGACCGGCGATGATCCAGCCCTATCTGCCGTCCATCGAGACGGAAGGGGAGACCAGCCTGCTGTTCTTCGGCGGCAAGCTGAGCCATGTGGTCAACAAGCGGCCGGTCAACGGCGACTTCCGCATCCAGGTGCAGTTCGGCGGCCAGTATGTCGCCCTGCCGGAACCGCCCGAGGGCGCCCTGGCCCTGGCCCAGGCGACGCTGGCGGCGATCGGCGAGGACCTGCTCTACGCCCGGATCGACATGGCGCGGGCGCCCGATGGAGGCTGGCGGCTGATGGAGGCCGAACTGATCGAGCCGGACTTCTATCTGGGTTCCGCGCCGGCCGGCGGGCGCAATTTCGCCGAGGCCGTGCGGGCCGTACTCGACGCCTGATCAGGCGCGGCGCGCGAAGGCCGCGATACGGGCCTCGGCCGCGCGGATGGGCGCGGGCCGGTGATCGTTGCTGACCTGGAACCGGCCGACCCGATCGGACAGGGTCGCGGCCTCGCGGCTGAGGTTCAGGCTGGCGGCGGTCGATTCCTCGACCATCGCGGCGTTCTGTTGCGTGACCTGATCCATGTCGTTCACCGCCATGTTGACCTGGGCGAGGCCGGAGGCCTGTTCCTCGGTCGAGGCGCGGATCTCGCCCATGAGCTCGGTGATCTCGCCGATCCGGCCGACGATGCCGTGCAGGGCCTCGCCGGACTGGCGCACCAGAACCACGCCGCCCTTCACCTGGGCCCCACTGGCCGAGATCAGGGTCTTGATCTCCCGGGCCGAGTCGGCCGACCGCTGGGCCAGAGACCGGACTTCCGACGCCACGACCGCGAAGCCGCGACCCGCGTCCCCGGCGCGCGCGGCCTCGACCCCGGCGTTGAGGGCCAGAAGGTTGGTCTGGAAGGCGATCTCGTCGATCACGCCGATGATCTGGCTGATCTGGTCGGACGAGCGTTCGATCTGACCCATGGCCGCGACGGCGCGCTGGACGACCTCGCCGCCGATTTCCGCCTGACCGCGCGCCTGGCCGACGACGACGTCGGCGGACCGGGCGTTCTCGGCGGTCTTCTTCACCGTGGCGGTGATCTGGTCGAGGGCGGCGGCGGTCTCTTCGAGGCTGGCGGCCTGACGTTCGGTGCGACGCGACAGATCCTCGGCCGCGTGGCTGATTTCGTGCGCGCCCGACTGCATGGCGCCCGCGTTGCTGCGGATCACGTCCATGGCGTCGTCCATGGCCGCCATGGCGTGGTTGAAATTCTCGCGCAGGGGACCGTAGCGACCGGGGAAGTCGCTGGTGATGCGATACGACAGATCGCCCGCCGCCATGGCGGCGAGACCCCGTCCCGTGTTTTCGACCACGGCGGTCTGGATTTCGGCGGCCTGACGGTCGGCCTCGGCGCGGCGCTCGCGCTCCAGTTCGGCGGCGGTGACGTCGGTGGCGAACTTCACGACCTTGTAGGGCTTCCCCGCGGCATCGAGGATCGGGTTGTAGGACGCCTCGATCACGACGCGCGCGCCGCCCTTGCCGTAGCGCACGAATTTGTCGGCGAAGAACTCGCCGGCGTTCAGACGGCGCCAGAAGGCCTTGTACTCGGGGCTCGCGGCCTCGGCGGGATCCATGAACAGGCTGTGGTGACGCCCCCGGACTTCGTCCAGCGCATAGCCGACGACAGCCAGGAAGTTGGCATTGGCGGTGCGGATGGCGCCGTCGAGTTCGAACTCGATGACGGCCTGGGACCGATCCACGGCGGCGAGCATGGCGCGCAGCTCGCCGTGCTCCGCCGCGTCAATGGCGGGGCGGATCCGGAAAAGGGATTTCATCACGCGGAACTTCACCAGGTTTGTACTGGCCCGAAGTCTGACCGAAATTCGTTACGGGACGGCGCCGCTCCGCTTGGCGAGAACAACTATCCAACCTTGGCGTTCTGTCGACGGCCAGCGCCTGACGCGACTGGACCGTCGGTCGGTGTGGCCGCTTCGCCTGGAGCTATCGTATGCAAACTCTGCT
This sequence comes from Brevundimonas sp. AVps31, assembly GCF_058681355.1. NCBI lineage: Bacteria > Pseudomonadati > Pseudomonadota > Alphaproteobacteria > Caulobacterales > Caulobacteraceae > Brevundimonas > Brevundimonas sp. AVps31. The sequence continues at coordinate 1,422,770 of NZ_CM178736.1, forward strand.
TTCGGCGGGGCTGTCGCCCTGTCGGGCCCTTCAGTTGAAGATTGCGTTCGCGATCCAGTTGACGGCGCGGCGCTGGAGAGTGGCCACCGCAGCCGCCCCTGTGGGCCTGGCGGCCGGCAGCGATTTGAGAATGACCGCCCTGTACTACATCGATGCGGCGCCCAAGGGTCTGACCCAGACCGAACTGGCTGATCTACTTCAGATTTCCGGCCCCAGCATGAGCCGTCAGCTGGACAAGCTGGAGGCGCTCGGCCTGGTGAGCCGGCGGCGCCTGCTCGGCGATGGCCGGGTCAAGTTGATCTTCCTCGAGCCGGCGGGTCGCCGGGCGCTGGTTCGGCTCGATGAGGAGGTTTCCGCCCTGCGCGAGCGGTTGTTTGACGGAATCCCCGAAGCCGACATGGCGGTCGTCAGTCGCGTGATGGACACTCTCAGCCTCAGGCTGGCCGGGGAGATCGGCGCCCTGCCGAAACAACCCTAGGCCGCCTCACCCAGGGCCTGAAGCCCCGCGCGGGAGGGGCAGAGGTCGCTGATCACGCAGGCGCTGCATCTCGGCTTGCGCGCCGTGCAGGTGTAGCGGCCGTGCAGGATCAGCCAGTGGTGCGCCTTGGGCAGCCAGTCGTCAGGGACGATGCGGTGCAGCTGGGCCTCGACCTTGTCGGGCGTGGCCGCGTTGGCGAGGCCGAGACGATGGGAGACGCGGAAGACGTGGGTGTCGACCGCGATGGCGGGCTCGACGCCCAGTTCGTTCAGCACCACGCTGGCGGTCTTTCGCCCGACGCCGGGCAGGGCCTGCAGGGCCTCACGGGTCAGCGGGACCTCGCCGCCGTGCTGTTCCAGCACGATGCGGCTGAGGGCGATGACGTTGCGCGCCTTGCCCCGATAGAGGCCGATGGAGGCGATGTACGGGATCAGTCCCTCCTCCCCCAGCGCCAGCATCTTCGCCGGGGTGTCGGCGACCCTGAACAGTTTGTCCGTGGCCTTGTTGACCCCGACGTCGGTGGCCTGGGCCGACAGGGCGACGGCGACGACAAAGGTGAACGGGTCGGAATAGTTCAGCTCGGTCTTCGGGTCGGGCATGACCGCCGCCAGACGTTCGAAGATGGTCTCGACCCGGTCCTCGTCGGGCGGCCAGCGCAGCAGCGGAATGGCCGCGCCGGTCATGACGGCGGGGCGTTTGGCGGCGGGTTTCTTGCGGGGCCTGACGGGCGGCTTCATGCCTCTTCGTCGCCGGGCCGGGGGCCGGGATCAAGGCCCAAGGCCGCCATCGCCTCGCGCGCCGCGCGTTCGCCCTCCATCCAGGCGCCGTGGGCCGTGCCGTAAAAGGCTTCGGCGGTGGCTTCGCCGGCCAGAAAGATGCGGTTCTCGACCGGAGCCTTGAGTGTTTTCCGGTCGCCCGCGTGGCCCGGCAGGGCGTGGGAGTAGGCGCCGTGGGACCACGGATCGGCGCCCCACATCGTGGCCACGATCGGGGCCAGCCGCCTGCGCATGTCCGAACCCAGCAGGTGGACCAGCTCCTCGACGGCGAAGGCGTAGAAGCCCTCCTGGCCTTCCGCCTCCAGCCCGCGCGCCAGATCGGCGCCGTAGTAGCCCTCGATCATGGGACGGCCGAACGGGCGCAGGTGGTAGCCGCCCGTGTCGCCGGTGTCGCGACGGCCCCACAGCTGGCTGTCGGCCGGGAAGTCTCCGGCGCTGCGGACCGTCATATGCATCTTCGACGCCAGCCCCAGCGGCACACAGGTCGCCGCCTCCATGAGGGCGGGCAGGGGCGGATCGAACTTCAGCGTCTCGCGCGCGATCAGGTCGGTCGGGACGGTGACGATGACCGTGCGCGCCTCGATCATCCCCCGGTCCGTGGTCAGTTTCAGAACCGGACCCGAGCGGTCGATCCTGCGGACCGGGCAGTCGGTGACCACCGGGACGGGGCGGCCCAGGGTCTCGATCAGACGGCCATACCCCTCGCGCACCCGATAGTTCACCCCGGTATCCCGGTAGGCGTCGTAATCGAGGATGGAGACCTCGGCGAAGCGCGCGCCGTTCAGGGCGCCGGAGATGGCGTCCATCCGCCCGTTCCAGCGGCAGTCCGGCTCCAGCAGGGTCGAGGCGGCCGCCTCCTGACCCCGCGCGGCGGCCTCGGAAATCCGTTCGTCGAAGGCGGCGAAGGCGGCGGCGAACTCGGCCTGTTCGGCGGCGGTGGTCTCGTGGTTGAAGGCCTGATTCCGCCAGGGCGGCGGGGTCTGGTCCAGCGTCAGGCCCGCCGGTTCGACCTTCGGGACCAGCAGGTTCTCATCGGCCGAATGCAGCCAGCCGCAGCCCATGTCGAGGCCTTCGCCCTCGAACCGGACCGTCCAGGCGCGCCCGCCGATCCGGTCCCGGGCCTCCAGCACGGCCACGGTCAGGGGAAGTCCCGACAGGGCGCGCGCGGCGGCCAGACCGGCGGCGCCGGCGCCGACGATCACGACATCTACGGACGCGGGAAGGATCACTGTCACCTCAGGCTTAACGCGGCGAAACATGACGTGTTGCGGCGCCGAAACAAGTCGGTTGATTTCTGGACATTTGTGTCCATTTATGCGGCGCTCCTTCCCAACGCCCCTGTTTTCGAGTTCCGACATGGCTCTCAGTCCCGCCGTCAAGAAACGCCTGCCGCTCGTTGTCGCCGGTATCGTGGGCCTGGGCCTGATCGCCGGCGGGGTCGTCTGGTGGCAGGGCAAGCAGCGCTGGGAAGCCACAGACAACGCCTTCGTCCAAGCCGACACCACGGAAGTCAGTCCGCAGATCGACGGCTATGTCGTCGAGGTGCTGGTGGCCGACAACCAGCGGGTCGAGGCCGGCCAGGTGCTGATCCGTCTGGATGACGCCGACGCCAAGGCCAATCTGATGCAGGCGCAGGCCAATCTGGCCGCGCTGGAAGCCGGGGTGACCAATGTGGACGCCCGCGCCGAGCAGGAACAGGCCCTGATCGCCAGCCGCGCCGCCTCGGTGGCCCAGGCCCAGGCGCAGGCCGATCTGGCCCGCCAGCAGGTCAATCGCTACGGCAAACTGGCCGAGCAGGGCTGGGTGTCCCAGCAACGCATCGAAAGCGAACAGGCGGGCGTGCGCACGGCGCAGGCCAGTGTCGCCGAGGCCCAGGCCGCCCTGGTGGCCGAACAGCGCACCGCCGGCGTTCTGGGCACCAGCCGTCAGCAGTCGGTCGCCTCGGTCGAACAGGCCCGGGCTCTGGTCGACAAGGCGCAGATCGCGCTGGACCGCACCGTGATCCGCGCCCCCGTCTCGGGCGTGATCGGCGCGCGCGGCGTGCGGGTGGGCCAGTACGTCCGTCCGGGCGGAACCATCCTGTCGATCGTGCCGCTGGGCGACACCTATGTGGTCGCCAACTTCAAGGAGACCCAGCTGGATCGCCTGCGCCTGGGTCAGCAGGTCGAGATCAAGGCTGACGCCTTCAAGGGCGAGGCGCTGACCGGTCACATCGACAGCTTCGCTCCGGCCACCGGTTCGGAGTTCGCCCTGATCCCGGTCGAGAACGCCACCGGCAACTTCACCAAGATCACCCAGCGCATCCCGGTCCGCATCCGCGTGGATCGCCGCGCCGGCGCCGCCCTGCGCCCCGGCCTGTCCGTCGAGGTCAAGGTCGATCTGAAGAGCGAGGGCGGGCTGACCTTCGCCGAGTCCGCCGCCGCGCCGATCCAGACCGCCCAATCGACCGCCGCCCAGACGACGACAGCCCAGTGAAGTCTCCCCTCATGGGGAAGGTTGAACCATGACGTCCCAATCCGTCACGCCCGGCGCGATCCCGGCCCCACCCCCGGGCCAGACTCCGGGTCAGACCGGCGCCGCCGAGTCCCAGATCAACTGGACGATCCTGCTGCTGGGCTTCGCCGGCATGGTGATCGGCCAGTTCATGGCCATTCTGGACATCCAGATCGTCGCCTCCTCCCTGCCGCAGATCCAGGCGGGCGTCGGGGCCTCAGCGGATGAGATCAGCTGGATCCAGACCGCCTATCTGATCCCCGAGGTCGTGATGATCCCCCTGTCGGGCTATCTGTCGCGGCTGTGGGGGACGCAGCGCGTCTTCCTGCTGTCCTGCACCGGCTTCATCCTGATGAGCGTCGCCGTCGGCCTGTCCGGGTCGGTCGAGCAGATGATCTTCTTCCGGGCCATCCAGGGCTTTGTCGGCGGGGCCATGATCCCGACGGTGTTCGCCGTGGCCTTCACCGCCTTCCCCCCCGCCCAGCGGGTGACGGCCAGCGTCATCATGGGGCTGATCGTGACCCTGGCGCCGACCATCGGGCCGACGCTGGGCGGCCATCTGACCGAGCAGCTCAGCTGGCGCTGGCTGTTCTTCATCAACGTCCCGCCGGGGATTCTGGTGCTGTTCCTGGTCAGCCGCTACGCCAATTTCGACAAGGGCGACCCGTCACTATCCAGCGGCTTCGACTGGTGGGGGCTGGGCCTGATGGCCACCTTCCTGATGAGCCTGCAGTTCGTGCTGGAGGAGGGGGCCAAGAACGACTGGTTCGCCGATGACCACATCCTGCTGCTGGCGGTGGTGACGGCGGTGACCGGGCCGGCCTTCATCTGGCGGACGCTGACCTACTACAATCCGATCGTGGAGCTGCGGGCGTTCAAAAACCGGAACTTCCTTGTCGGCGTGGTGATGACCTTCACCGTCGGTCTGGCCCTGTTCGGGGGCACCTTCCTGCTGCCGTTGTTCCTGGGCCGGGTGCGCCACTATTCGGCGGCCGAGGTCGGGACGACGATGGTGGTGTCGGGCCTCGCCATGTTCGCCACCGGTCCGTTCGCGGGCCGACTGGTGCGAGCGGTCGATCCGCGCATCCTGATGTTCGGCGGCTTCATGATGTGCGCCTGGGGCATGTGGGACGCCCACGCCGTCACTGACGAATGGGGCTTCTGGGAATTCGCCGGGGTGCAGGCCCTGCGCGGCGTCGGCGTGATGATCGCCATGATCGCCTCCCAGCAGGTGACCATGTCCACCCTGCCGCCGCATATGGTGAAGAACGCGTCCGGTCTGGTGAATCTGTTCCGCAACGTCGGCGGCGCGGTGGGGCTGGCCCTGCTGAACACCTCGCTGACGAGCAACACCGCCCTGCACATGAGCGAGCTGACGCAGAACATCCAGAACACCAATGCGGGCATGCAGGGCATGCTGGCCGGAATGCAGGAGCGGTTCGCCGCCTCCGCTGATCCCGCCGGGGCCGCGATGAAGGCGGTCTATGGCATGCTGCAGCTGCAGGCGACGACCCTGGCCTTCGGCGACGCCTTCGCCATGCTGGCCATCGGTTGCGCCTTCGCGGCCTTCGTGACCCTGCTGGCCAAGCCCGTGAAACAGACGCCGGGCGCGCCGCCCGTCGCCTCGGACGCTCACTGATGCCGCGCGTCGCCGGACAGGTCGACGAGACCAAGACCGAGGCCATCCTCGAGGCCGCGCTGGTGCTGTTCGCCGAAAAGGGCGCGGCGGTCTCGATGGAGGCCATCGCGCGCAAGGCCGGGGTGTCGCGCCAGACCCTGTACAATCGCTTTCCGTCCAAGGTGGAGATGGGCCGGGCGCTGGCGGCCCGCCGGTCCGATGCGATCAGCGCGCCGCTGCGCTCGGGCGGCGATCCGGAGACAGTGCTGACCGCCATGGCCACCGCCCTGCTGGAAAAGATCTGCACCCATGACGGACGCGGGTCGATGCGGGGCGTGGCGTTGATGTCGCCGCATGCGCCGGACGTGGCCCTGGCCATCTATGACGCCGGTCCGGCGGAGGGGCTCCGTCGTCTGGCGGCCTGGCTGAAGGATCAGGACGCCCGGGGCCTGCTGGTCGTGCCCGACGCCACGGCCGCGGCCGAGATGTTCGCCGGCATGACCTTGGGGCACGGCCATCTGCGCGGGATCCTGGGCGTGCCGCAGCCGGCGTTCGATATTTCCGCGAGGGCGCGCGAGACGGCGCGCCGGTTCCTGAGGGCCTTCGCGCCGGAATGACGCGGGCGGGCGATGGGTGTAGACCGCGCCAGTCCCCCCAAGTCGTGAGCCCGTCCCATGCTGATCCATCTGTCGTCCTGGCCCGAGATCGATGCGCGGTTGAAGACCGTGAAGACGGTGGTCGTGCCCATCGGCTCGAACGAGCAGCACGGGCCGACCGGCCTGCTGGGCACCGACTGGCTCTGCCCCGAGATCATCGCCCACGCCGCCGAGCGGGCGGATGAGCAGCTGGTGGTCGCCCCGACCTTCAACATCGGCATGGCCCAGCACCATCTGGCCTTCGCGGGCACGATCAGCCTGCGCCCCTCCACCTTCATGGCGGCGATCACCGACTGGGTGATGTCGCTGCAGCGGCACGGCTTCGAGCGGATATATTTCCTCAACGGCCACGGCGGCAATGTCGCCACCATCGAGGCGACGTTCGCCGAGATCTATGCCGATTGGAGCTTCGCCGAGGAGCGCCCGCCCTTCGTGCTGAAGCTGAAGAACTGGTGGGACCTGCCGGGGGTGCACGGCCTGTGCAATCGCCTGTTCCCCGTCGGCCACGGCATGCACGCCACCCCGTCCGAGATCGCGGTGACCCAGGCGGCCTATCCGGACCGCATCAAGACGGCCGACTACAGCCCGAAGATCGCGCCGAGCGGCCCGATCCGCGACGCGCTGGACTATCGCGCCCGCTTCCCTGACGGCCGCATCGGCTCCGATCCGGTGCTCGCCAGCCCCGAGCATGGCCAGACCATCATCGACGCGGCGGTCCCGGCCCTGCTGAAGGACGTGGCGGACTTCTCGAACGAAGTGTTGCCCTAGCCTCCGGCGAAGCGCACGGTCCCTCGCATGAGCCCCATCGACGAAGCCGCCCGCGCCGCCCGCGCCGGACAGGAACTGCTGCAAGCCTCGGGCGACGTCATCGCCCGGCGGCTGAACATCGTCGTCGACGCCCTGCGCGATCCGTCCAAGGCGGACATGACCGAACTGGCCCTGATGGGGTCGGAGAAGCTGGAGGCCATGAACGCCTCCGCCCGCATCGGCATGACCGGCGCCATGGCGCTGGCGCAGACGGCGCAGACGACGGCCGCGCGCGAGACAGCGGCGGCCGGCCAGGCCTTTGACGCCGTGATGAAGTCGACCAGCCCGGTCGAGGCCATGACCGCGCAGGGTCTTTGGGCGGCCAACGCCTGGACCCGTTCGATGCAGGACAGCTGGGCCATGGGGACGGCGATGCTGAAGCTGCAGACCGACGCCCTCCAGCCGATCCATGCCGCCGCGACCGCCAACGCCCGACGCCTCAAGCGCTAGGGAACCGGCGACCCCGCCACGCCTTCCCTCTGCGTCACTGCAACGGAGGCCGACATGGCTGAAGATCCGAACAAGACCGACCCGCACCCCGGCATGATGGGCGACGGCACCGAAGAGCAGAACCTCAACCAGCCCGGCGATCCGTCGAAACGGATCACCGAGGATGAGGTGGACGAGGCCTTCGGCGGCGAAGACTCCAAGGACGCCTGAGACTACCTGAACGGCGGCTCGTCGAAGGCGCGCAGCTTGCGGGAATGCAGGCGGTTGCCTTCGGCGCGCAGCAGGTCGACGGCCTGGATGCCGATCTGCAGGTGCTCCGAGATGGAGCCCTCATAGAAGCGGTTGGCCTGACCCGGCAGCTTGATCTCGCCGTGCAAAGGCTTGTCCGACACGCACAGCAAGGTCCCGTAGGGCACCCGGAAACGATAGCCCTGGGCCGCGATCGTGGCGCTTTCCATGTCGATGGCGACCGCGCGGCTCTGGTTGAAGCGCAGGGCCGATTTCGAATAGCGCAGCTCCCAGTTCCGGTCGTCGGTCGTGACGACGGTGCCGGTGCGCAGACGCTTCTTCACCTCTTCACCAGGCGCGCCCGAGACCATCTTGGCGGCGTCATAGAGGGCGCGTTGCACCTCGGCGATCGACGGGATGGGGATGTCCGGCGGCAGGACCGCGTCCAGCACGTGATCCTCGCGCAGATAGGCGTGGGCCAGCACATAGTCGCCGATGGTCTGGGACGGACGCAGGCCGCCACAGTGGCCGATCATCATCCAGGCATGCGGACGGGTCACGGCCAGGTGGTCGCAGATGGTCTTGGCGTTGGACGGGCCGACGCCGATGTTGACCAGGGTGATCCCGTTCCAGCCCGGCGCCGTCAGGTGATAGGCCGGCATCTGGTGCTTCTTCCAGGCGGCGTCGGCGACGACGGCCTCCGGGTTCGGCGTATCGCGCGTGACCACCACCCCGCCCGAGGTGGAGAAGGTCTCGTAGATGCTGTCCGGATCCTTGATCTGCTCAAGCGCCCAACGGACGAACTCGTCGACGTAGCGGTTGTAGTTGGTGAACAGGATGTAGTTCTGGACGTCCTCGACCGGGGTGCCGGTGTAGTGGCGCAGGCGGGCCAGCGAGAAGTCGGTGCGCAGGCCGTCGAACTGGGCCAGCGGGAATTCCTCGTTCGAGTCCCACAGACCGTCCGAGATTTCATCGCCGATATGGGCCAGGTCGGTGGTCGGGAAATAGCGGGCGATCGCCGCCGTCATCGTGGCGTCCAGCACCACGTCCGAGCCGTCCAGCACATAGGGGAAGGGGATTTCCTGCGTCGACGGGACGACGTCGAAGGTCGCGCCGTAGTCGGCCTCCAGCAGGCCCAGCTGCTCCAGCAGATAGGGTCGGTAGAGGTCCGGGCGGGTGATGGTGGTCGAATAGACGCCCTGCCGCGACAGGCGGGCATAGGCGCGGTTGGCCAGGTTGAGCGGCCGATCGCCGAACCAGCTGATGCGCAGTTCAGGGTAGGAGAAGATGCCCTTGGCCCGCGCCTCGGCGTCGGGACGCTCGCCCGTGGCGAGGAAGGTCTTCACGGCGTCGCGAAGATTGGCGACGGATTGGGTGTAGAGGGTCTCGAGACGGTCCAGCGCCGCCTCAGCCGTCATTTGGGCTGTGTTCGTGTTTGTCATGACCTCCCCTAGCGGAAGATCGTGACCTTGGCGAGACGGTGGCGCTTGCTGCCGGTGGAATGCGCCGATCGGCGGCTCTAGCCCAGGACGCCGTGGAAGAAGCCGACCACGTCCTCCAGCACCGGGGCCTTCTTGCGGAACAGGGGCGAGAAGGTCGCGATCAGATCTTCGTGGGACAGGTTGGGATAGAGCTTCGCTTCGCACCGTCCGCCGACGGCGCGCATGCGGTCGCACAGGATGGTGGTGTCCTCGGCGTGGACGACCTTGTCCGTCGTGCCGTGTCCGGCCCAGATCGGCGGGGCGTCGGCGCGGACGAAGGACACCGGCTGGGTCAGGGTCAGGTCCGGCGCGCGATTGAAGGCGTTGACCGAGGCCGGGGTGTCCAGCGGCAGGAAGTCGTAAGGACCCGCCAGACCCGCAGCGGCCTTGATCAGATCCGGCGCCTCGACCGCCGCCATATAGCGCCGGTCCAGCGTGATCATCATGGCCAGATGGGCCCCGGCCGAGTGGCCCAGCACGCCCAGGCGATCGGGGTCTCCGCCGTACTGGCCGGCGATCCGCCCCGCCATGGCCGTGGCCGCCGCCGCATCCTCGATGAAGGCGGGGAAGTGGACGTCTGGGACGAGGCGATAATCGGGGACCACGACCACGAAGCCGCGCGCGGCCAAGGCTTGGGCCGCCCAGCCGTACAGGTCCTTGTCGCCCGCGTACCAGCCGCCGCCGTAGAAGAAGACCAGCACCGGACGCGGCGCCGGCGCCGGGGTGGTCGGAGCCCAGACGTCCAGCGTCTGCCGGTCGTCGGGCCCGTAGTGGAGATTGTGCGCGGCCCGTCGGACGCCGCCGTCGCGCGGCCCCAGCCCGTTCAGCAGGCCGAGGGGAGAGCAGGCGGCGGCCAGGGCGCCGAGGGTCGGGACGATAAAGCCGCGTCGGGTCATGCGCCAGATACGCACGAAGGGGCTGTCCGGACCAAGGCGCCGGCTCCTATCGCGCCGAAGAAATCAGCGCGCCGCAGTTGGCGTCTTCGGCCAGACCCGGATCGACGAACGGCAGCAGGGCGACCAGCGGATTGATGACGGCGCCGAGAATGCCGGCCAGGCCCGCCTGGGCCACGACCGACCCGGTGTCGATGCCGACGCGCGGAGCGGTCAGCGGACCCTGGACGACGATGGGCGACCACAGGCGGATCAGCCGGGCCTCCTTCGTCTCGCCGTCGATGCGCAGGTTCATGGTCTCGGCGCCCAGGTCGATCACTCCCGCGCCCTGGGCCAGCACCGGGGTGGTGTCCACGACGAAGGTCTGCGCCGTGGCCTTGCCCGAAGCGACGCGGAAGTCGGCGACCGCGCAACGGATTTCCACATCCGAGTCGTCGCCGCCCAGCAGGCGGAACAGACCGGCGCTGGCGTTGATGCCCAGCAGTTCGGCGAAGGCGGCGCGCATCCGGCCCTGCGGCACGACGACGGTGATCTGGCCCTTGGAGGCGGCGGCGAAATCGTGGATCGAGGCGCCGGAGCCTTCCAGCTGGGCCCGGCCCAGCGCGCTGCCGGTCACGGTCGGCGCGCCGCCGCGGGCGGGAATGATGGACTCCAGCGGATAGCCGCGCAGGCGGAAGTCGACGGTGCTGTAGGGCACGTCGCGCTTGGCGTTGATCCTGGCCGTGCCGCGCAGTTCGCCGCGATTGAAGGTGAAGGCGACGGGATCGAGGTTCAGGATGGCCTTGTCCAGTTCGGCGCCGAGCTCGACCTTGCGGATGTCGAGCTCGTTCCGCTTCACCTGAGCGGCGGTGTATTTCAGCGAGCCGTCCATGGTCCGCAGGCGCCCCACGGCCAAGGGGGCGTCGGGAAGCAGCCGCCCGGGCTGGCCCGAGGTCACGACGGTATTTCCGGCCGGGGTCACCGTCGGGGTGCCGCCCAGCACGGAGGCCAGGTCTTCGATGTCCAGCAGGCGGGAATGCATCACCGCGTCCACCCGCAGGCGATTATCGATCCTGTCCACCACCAGATCGCCCGACAGGTCGGACGAGCCGACGCGACCGCTGAAGGCGTTGAAGCTGAATTTGGAGTCGTCGCGCGTCAAACGCCCGGAGAGGCGATAGGGCGGGGTGTTCGGGGTGGTGATGCCGGTCAGCAGATAGAGATCTGCCAGATCGCGGCCCTGCAGGCTGAGCGTCGCCTGGAACTGGCCGAGGTCGAAGGGGCGGGTGATCGAGCCGCGGGCCTCGAGCCGGGAGCCCACGCCCGCCAGCGTCGCCTGGAAACCATAGGGATGGTTGCGGCGAATATTGATGAACGGACCGCCCTGTATGGCCAGTGTCAGCGGCGTGCCGTTGACCGTGCCCTCGCCGTTCAGATTGAAGCCCGCCTTGCCGTCCGACCCTTCGCGGGCGCTGATGGTCGCTTCCAGCTTGATGTTGCGGCCCTGCTCATCCAGCGAAAGCGTGCCGTCGCGGATGATGAGCTGGTTGATCGGCGGCAGTTTCAGCCCCTCGCCGTCGTCCGGCGCATCGGGGTTCAGCTCCCAGCTTTGACGCCCGTCCTCGGTGGCGATCAGGACCACTTCCGGTCGGGTGATGGCCACCAGCGGCATCTCGAGGCGGCCCGCGAACAGGGGGCGCAGACGCACGGAGGCCTGCAGATCGGCGATCCGCAGGGTGTCCTTTTCGCGCGCCCAGCCTGGGCCGCCGACGCGGATGCTGCGGATCCGGGCCGAGGGGGTCCAGCTGAACAGCTTCACGTCCAGGTCGCCGTTCAGCTCGATCTGGCGATCATATTTCGCCGACGCCCAGCGACCGATCGGGCCGCGCAGCATGTTCCAGTCGAACAGGGCCAGAAACAGGACCACCGCCAGGATCAGGATCAGGGTGATCGTGGCCGCCGTCTTTTCCGCCGGGCCGGGTTTCTTCACCGCCGCGACGAAGGGATCGTTGTCCCGCCAGTCGCGGAACCGGGCGCCGGCGGGGACCAGGGCGCGGTCGCGGAAAGCGATCCAGTTCGGATGGTCTTTCAAGGGGTTGGGCAAGCGGGCGGCTCCGTCGAAGCCTGCACAACGCGCGAGCGCATGAAAAAGGCTCAGGTACACGCACTGATCGACCCATCCGTCTGATAGCCGACATGGAAAAGGGCGCCCCCGCCGGGAGCGCCCCTTCTGTAACTGAAGCCTGCGATCAGGTCGCGGGCTTCAGATATTTGTCCAGCCAGCCGAACACCTCGTTGTGCCACTGCACGCTGTTGGCGGGCTTCAGCACCCAGTGGTTTTCGTTCGGGAAGAACAGCAGGCGGCTGTCGATGCCGCGACGCTGCAGCGCCGTGAAGGTCGACAGGCCCTGCGAGGTCGGGATGCGGTAGTCGAGGTCGCCCTGAACCACCAGCATCGGGTCACGCCAGTTGGCGACGTGGTTGACCGGGTTGAAGGCCTCGTAGCCTTGCGGGTTCTCATAGGGGGTGCCGCCGTATTCCCACTCGGTGAACCACAGCTCCTCGGTGCCGTAGCCCATGCCGCGCACGTCGAAGACGCCGTCGTGGTTGACCAGGCATTTGAACTCGCCCGGCCAGTTGCCCGCGATCCAGTTGATCATATAGCCGCCGTAGGAGGCGCCGAGCGCGCAGGCGTTGTCGCCGTCCAGGAAGCTGTATTTCGACTGCGCCGCGGCCCAGCCCTTTTGCAGGTCCTCGAAGGGACGGTCGCCCCAGTGCTGGCTGATCGAGTCGGTGAAGGCCTGGCCGTAGCCGGTCGAGCCGTGGAAATCGATCATCACGACGGCATAGCCGGCGCCCGCATAGGTCCCGGGGTTCCAGCGGTAAGACCAGCCGTTGCCGAACGAGCCCTGCGGCCCGCCGTGGATCAGGAAGGCGACCGGGTATTTCTGGCCCTCGACATAGTTGGCCGGCTTGATGACGTAGCCGTGCACCGTCTCATTGTTCCAGCCCGGGAAGTCGAACTGCTCGGCCTCGCCGAAGGCCAGGGCGTCCAGCTGCGGGTTCACATTGGTGATGCGCGCGGGCATTTCGCGCCCGCGGAAGGTCTTCACGAACAGCTCGCTGGGGCGGGTCAGGCTGTCCTGGGCGAAGACGAAGCCCGAGGGCGTCTGCTGGAAGGCCGAGACGTGGCCTTCGCCGGTCAGCGGGATCACCGTGCCGCGACGGACGTCGATGCTGAACAGACGGGTCTGACCGACGTCGCCGGCGGTGGTGTAGAGGGTGCGGCCGTCACGCGACCATTGCAGGCTGTCGGCCGAGCGATCCCAATCGGCGGCGATCTGGCGGGTTTCACCGGTGGCCACGTCCCGCAGGAAGATCGCGTACTTGTCCGCCTCGAAGCCAGGGCGGGCCATGGCGCGGTAGGCCAGGGTCCTGCCGTCCGGCGAATAGACCGGGCCCGTGTCCCAGGCGTCATTGGCGTCGGTCAGGTTGGTCAGCTGGCCGGGCGCCGAGATCGCGACCTGATACAGGTCGAAATTGGTGCTCCACGGCTCCGACTTGCCGGCCTCGCGGGCCGAGAAGACGACGCCCTGGTTGTCCGGGGTGAAGGTGAACTCGCTCTCGTCGCCGAACGGCTTGGAGGGGGTGTCGCCGTCGAACCCGCGCGTGACGTGGACCGGCTGGCCCGAGCCGTCGACGTTCAGGACGAACAGGTGGTTCTGGGTGTGGTCGTTCCAGGTGTCCCAGTGGCGCACGAACATGCGGTCATAGGTCTGGCCGGTCGCGGGATCGTCGGTCACGGCCTTGTTGCGATCCACCGTGCAGGCCAGATCGGCGCAGTCGGGGAAGACGGCCAGCGACACCGCGACCTTCGAGGCGTCGGGGCTGAGGCGGTAGGCGTTCACGTCCAGCGGCAGGTTGGTCACCTGAACCGGAGCCGTGCCGTCGGCCTCCGCGCGCCAGACCTGGCTGGATCCGGAGCGACCCGAGAGGAAGTACAGCTTGCCGTCCGACCCCCAGCGCGCGGTGTTGGCGCCGCCCTCGTTGATGGCCAGTCGACGGCCCTCGCCCGGGGCCTGCAGGTCCATGACGAACAGGGCGCCCGCACGGCGGTTGGCGGCCACGTCGGTGGTGGTCACCGAATAGACGACCCAGCGGCCGTCCGGCGACACCTGCGGGTCGCCCAGCCGGTTGGCCGAGATCATGGCGTTGTAGTCGAAAGCCTGTCGGGCCTGCGCCGGAGCCTCCGCCGGGGCGGGCGCGACGGCGGGCGCCTCGGCCAGGGCGGGGACGGCGGTCGCCAGCGCGATGGCGGCGACGGCGCACGAAAGCAGGGAACGGTGACGCATGGACGGTTTCCTCATGTCTGCGGCCGCTGGCGTAGCACCGCCGTCCGCGAGGTGAAAGCGGCTGCGCCGGGCCTCACTCAGCCGTGTAGTGCCCGGTCCAGTCGAGGATTTCCTGCTGCCAGTCGACCCAGTTGCGCGGTTTCAGCACCCAGTGGTTCTCGTCCGGCACGTGGACGAAGCGGCTTTCGATGCCGCGATGCTGAAGCGCGGAGAAGGTCCCCAGCCCCTGTTCGACCGGCACCCGGAAGTCGCGGGAGCCGTGCAGCACCAGCATCGGCTTCGACCAGTCACCGACGTAGGTGTTGGGACTGAACTGGCGATAGAGGTCCGGCTTCTCCCACGACATGCCGCCGAACTCGGTGCTGAAATTGCCGATGTCCATGGCGTTCATCAGCTGGCCGACGTCGAACACGCCCGCATGGTTGACCAGACAGGCCCAGGGCCCGTTCCAGCGTCCCGCGATCAGGTTGACCATATAGCCGCCGTAGGAGGCGCCCAGCGCACAGGCGCGGTCGCCGTCCATCCAGCCGTTGCGCTCCAGCGCGGTGGCCCAGCCCTTCTGCAGGTCTTCCAGCGGGCGGTCGCCCCAGTGGTCGTTGATGGCGTCGGTGAAGGCCTGGCCGAAGCCGGGCGAGCCGTGGAAATTGACCATCACCACGCCGTACCCGGCGCCGGTGTAGACCTGCGGGTTCCAGCGGTAGCTCCAGCCGTCCGTCCACGGTGATTTCGGCCCGCCGTGGATCAGATAGACCACAGGATAGCGGCGGCCCTCGACATAGCCCGCGGGCTTGAAGGTCCAGCCCTGCACCGGTTCACCGTTCCAGCCTGGGAAGCTGAAGGTCTCGCCGGCGGGCAGGGCGGTCCCCGCCAGAAGGTCGGTGTTATGACGGGTCAGGGGTGTCAGGCCTGCGCGGCCCGCCTCGACGATCCGGGAGGGCGCGGTGAAGGTTTCGTGGGCCAGAACCAGCCGCTCGCCGACGGCGTCATAGCCGGACACGGTCCCCTGATCGGTCAAGGCGCGCACCGCGCCGGAGCGGGCGTCGATCTCGAACAGCTTCTGCTGGCCGTTCTCGGCGGCCAGGGCATGGAGGGCGCGTCCATCAGGCCGCCAGCGCAGGCCGGCCGCGCCCCGGTCCCAGTCGGCGGCGACCGGCCGGGCGTTGGAGCCGTCCGCGTCGGCGATCATCAGCACCGGCTGGTCGCCGAAGATGTTCTCGCGCCGACCGGCCAGCCAGGCGAGCCGGCGTCCGTCGGGGGAGAAGACGGGGTTAAAGTCCGGGGCGCTGTTGGCCTGCGTCAGATTCACCGGCGTCCCGCCCGCGACGGCCACCGTCCAGACGTCGGTGTTGTTGGTCAGGGCCTCGGTCCGGCCCTGGGTCTGGGTCTGGAAGGCCAGGGTCCGGCCATCGGGCGACAGGTTGAACTCGCTCTCATCGCCCTGCGGCCGCGAGGGAGCGTCGGCGTCCATCCCGGCCATGAGGTCGCGGGGGTTAGACGCGATCAGGCCCGAGCCGTTCAGGTCGAGCGCGAACAGGTGGCTGCGGCGTCCGTCGTTCCAGCTGTCCCACGGCCGCAGCGGCAGCCGGTCATAGGCGCGAACGGTCGATCCCGGCGCCGCCTGCGCCTTCAGCCGGTCGCGGGTGCAGTTCAGGTCGGGACAGTCGAGAAAGATCGGCAGGGCCACAATCAGGGTCCTGCCGTCGGCCGACAGGCGGAAGGCGGTGACGTCCACCGGCAGGCTGGTCACCTGGGTCGCCGCCTGACCGTCCCGGTCGGTGCGCCAGATCTGCCTGGAGCCGCCGCGGGTCGACAGGAAGTAGACGCTGTTTCCATCCGGCGCCCATCGGCCCGAGGCCGCGCCGCCGTCAGACGCCGCCAGCCGTCGCGGGCTTCCGTCCGCCTCGACCACCCAGAGCGCCGTGACGCCGCGGTTGCCCGCCCAGTCGGTGGTGCGGACGGTGTAGAGAAGGCGGCGGCTGTCCGGCGACAGGCGGGGATCGGACACGCGCTCCGTCATCGCCAGCTGGCCGGTGCTGAGCCCGCCCGCCCCGGTGGGGCGGGTCGAGGGCGGGGCGTCGGCGCTTGCAGGGACGGGCGCGGGCGTCTGGGCGGTCGCCGGAGCCCCGCCGAGGGTCAGGGCCAGCATCGCCGCGCCCGCCAGAAGTCCGTGCCTGATCGTCATGTCCCGCCCTCCTGAAGCAGTCCAAGACCTAACACGCTTCCGGCCCGCGCCAAGCCGCTTGCCGTCCGTCGCGGGAGCGGCGACAACCGGCGTCGAATGACCGCGACCGACGCCCCCACGCCCGCCCGATCCGCGCCGCACATCTGTGATGTGCTGATCGCCGAGCGCGCCCCCCGGCTGACCCGGTCCCTCGCCTGGCCGCTGGTCCGGCCGGTGCTCTACAAGCTGCTCAACTATCGTCAGGCGGTGCGGATGGCGGACGCCGTGCGGCCGCTCTCGGGCGCGGCGGCGCTGGACTATATGAGCAACCTGCTGGACCTGAAGGTCTCGGTGATGAACGCCGGGCGCATCCCGGCGACCGGACGCTGTCTGATCGTCGCCAACCACCCCACCGGCATCGCCGACGGGATCGCCGTGTTCGACGCCATCAGGGCGCGGCGGGGCGACGCCATCTTCTTCGCCAACGCCGACGCGGTGCGGGTTTCGCCCCGGCTGGGCGAGGCGATCATTCCGGTCGAGTGGGTCCACGACAAGCGCACCCGCGAGAAGACCCGCGCCACCCTTCAGGCCGCCAAGGCCGCGTTCGAGGCCGAGCGCTGCGTGGTCATGTTCCCCGCCGGACGTCTGGCGCGAATGGGCAAGGACGGCTCTGTCACCGATCCGGAATGGGCGCAGACGGCGGCCTCTCTGGCGCGCAAGTACAATGCGCCGGTGGTGCCGATCCATGTGGCGGGCCCCTATTCGCGCCTGTTCCACTGGTTCGACCGGGTGTCGCAGGAGTTGCGGGACATCACCCTGTTCCACGAACTGCTGAACAAGCGCCGCAAGGCCTTCCAGCTGAAGGTCGGCAAGCCGATCCCGCCGTCGCGGCTGGATATCGACGCCGGCAAGGCGACCTATGCGCTGAAGGCCTTCACCGAACGGGTCCTGCCCGGCCAGCCGGACGCCGACTTTGCCTGATCTGGCCCTGACCCTGTCCGACGCGGAGGCGACCGGGCGGCTGGGCGCCGCCATCGCGCCCCTGCTGGCGCCGGGCGAGTCCGTGCTGCTGTACGGCCCGCTGGGCATGGGCAAGTCGACGCTGGCCCGCGCCCTGATCCGGGCCCTGACCTCGCCTGACGAGGACGTGCCGTCCCCGACCTTCACCCTGGTCCAGTTCTACGACAGCGACCCGCCCGTGGCCCATTTCGACCTCTACCGCCTGAACCGGCCGGAAGAGGCGGCCGAGATCGGGCTGGACGAGGCGCTGGATGAGGGCTGTGCAATCATTGAGTGGCCCGAGCGGCTGGGCGACGATCCGGGTCTCTGGCTGGGGTCGGACCGGCTGGTCGTCACCCTGTCCGAACAGGGTGAGGGACGGCATGCGACCCTGTTCGCCGCGGGCGCATGGCAAGAGAAGCTGAAGGATCTGCATGTCTGACCGTGAAGCCCTGCGTCTTGAGTTTCTGAGATCCGCCGGCCTGGCCGATGCGGCGCGCGACCCGCTGCCCGGCGACGCCTCGACGCGGCGTTATGAGCGGCTGACCACGGCCGACGGGCGCTCCCTGATGCTGATGGATCAGGCCGCCAGCGCCGAAAGTCCGCCCGCCGATCCGTCCTGGACCCCGGCGCAGCGTCTGGCCTCCGGCTGGAACGCCACCGCACGTCTGTCGGCGGGCCGGATCGAGGCCTTCGCCGCCGTGGCGTCCCATCTGAAAGCCCTCGGCCTGTCGGCGCCGGAGATCCTCGCCGTCGACGCCCCCGCCGGCCTGGCCGTGCTGGAGGATTTCGGCGACGCCCTGTTCGCCCGGGTGATCGCGGACGGCGAGGCCGAGACGCCCCTCTATCTGGCCGCCGTCGAGGCGCTGGCGGTCCTGCACGAGGCGGAGACGCCGGAGCGGCTGTCGGGCGCGGCGGGCGACTGGCCGCTGCTGGTCTATGACGAGACGGCGCTGCAGGGCGGGGCCGATCTGTTTGTCGAATGGATGCCGAAGCTGGACCCGGCGCTGAGCTTCGACGACGCGGCCATCGCCGACTGGCGCCGGGCCTGGGCGCCGGTGGTGGCGCGGGGCGCGGCGGGGGCGACGGTGATGGCGCACCGCGACTATCACGCCGAGAACCTGATCCGCCTGCCGGGCCGGACGGGCGCGGCCATGGTCGGGATGATCGACTTCCAGGACGCCGTGCGCGCCCACCCGTCGTGGGATCTCCATTCCCTGCTGCAGGACGCCCGCCGGGACGTCTCTCCGGCCCTGGAGGCGCGGGCGCTGGATCACTATTTCAGCCTGCGGCCCGATGTGGACCGGGTCGAGTTCATGCGCGACTACGCCGGGCTGGCGGCGCTGAACGAGGCGCGCATCCTCGGCATCTTCGCGCGGCTGATCGTGCGTGACGGCAAGCCCCGCTACGCCGGCTTCATGCCGCGCATGTGGGCGCATCTGAACGCCAATCTGAAACAGCCGGGCCTCGAGACCGTCGCCGCCTGGTTCGACGCCCATGTGCCGGAGGCCCGCCGCAAATGACCGCTCCGAAGACCGCCATGGTGTTGGCCGCCGGCCTCGGCACACGGATGCGGCCCCTGACCAATGACCGGCCCAAGGCCCTGGTCGAGGTCGCCGGGCGGGCCCTGATCGATCATGTGCTGGATCGGCTGGCGGAGGCGGGGGTCGAGACGGCCGTCGTCAATGTCCACTGGTTTGCGGATCGGCTGGAATCCCATCTCGCGGCGCGCGGACGGGGACCGGAGATCATCATCTCCGACGAGCGGGAAACCCTGCTGGAGACGGGCGGCGGGTTGAAGAAGGCGGCGCCGCTGCTGGGCGACGACCCGGTCTTCGTGGCCAATATCGACAGCGTCTGGACGGACAACGGGGTTGATGGGGGCGACGCCCTGAATCAACTCGCGCGGTTGTGGAATCCGTCAATCATGGACGCAGCGCTTCTTCTCGCGCGGCGCGAAGGCTCCATCGGCTTCGAAGGCGACGGCGACGTCTTCCTGGCGGAGGATGGGCGGCTGACCTTCCGGGGCGAGGCCGCCTCGGCGCCCTTCGCCTATATGGGGGTCCACATCTGCAGGCCGGACTATGTCGCCGACGGGCCCGAGGGGCCGTTCTCCCTCAGTCCGTTCTGGCGCCGGTCGGCGGCGGAGGGCCGGCTGTACGGCTGCGTGCTGGACGGCGACTGGATGCACGTCGGCGATCCGCAGGCCCGTGACGCGGCCGAGGCCAAACTGGCGTGACCCCGCGATTTGATCCTTTCGGCGGCCCGACGCCGCGCTGGTTCGCGGTCGAGGCGCATCGGCCCTTCCTCGAGGATCTGGCCGCCGGGGTGCTGGACTGGCTGGGCGATCATCCGCCCGAGGCCCTGTCGGACGCGGTGATCCTGCTGCCGAACCGGCGCGCCGCCCGGGCCTTCACCGACGCCCTGTCGATGCAGTCGAAGGGGCGGACCCTGCTGCTGCCGCAGGTGCGGCCGCTGGGCGATCTGGAAGAGGACGAGCCGCCGTTCGCGCCGGGCGATCTGGAGCTGGACCTGCCACCGGCCATCTCGACCCTGCAACGCCGGTTCGAGCTGGCGCAGATGATCGTCAAGCATCACCGCGAGACGCTGACGCCGCTGCGCGCGCTGGAGATGGCCGAGGCCTTGGCGGGCTTCATGGATTCCTGCCAGATCGAGGAAGTCACGGATCCGGGACGTGTCAAAACCCTGATCGAGGGTGATCTGGCCCAGCACTGGCAGGACTCCGCCGCCTTCCTGACCATCGCCGTCGAGGCCTGGCCGGAACGGTTACAGGCGCTCGGGCTGATCGACCCGCAGGCGCGACGCGTGCGCCTGCTTCGACGGCTGGCGGAGAGCTGGACCGATCAGCCGCCGACCTATCCCGTCATCGCCGCCGGCTCGACCGGCACCGTCCCGGCCGCCGCCGCCGTGCTGGGCGCCGTGGCGCGCGCGCCGCAGGGCTGCGTGGTCCTGCCGGGACTGGACCTCGATCTGGACGACGCCGCCTGGGCCGAGGTCGCGGACCAGCATCCGCAGGGCGCGCTGAAGGCCTTGCTGGGGCGCCACGACATCATCCGCGCCGCCGTCGGCCTGTGGCCCGCCGTGGAGAGCGCCGAACAGGCCGCCGCCGGCCAGGCGCGTCGCCACCTGATCGCCGAGGCGCTGAAGCCGCCGCGTTCGACCGCCGACTGGCGCAAGACCATCGATGCGATGCAGGCGGGCGGAGGGGATCCCATCGGGGCGGGATTGAACGGCCTGTCGGTCCTGACGGGCCGGACCGAGGAGGCGACGGCCGCCCTCGCCGCCGTGCTCATGCGCGAGGCGGTGGAGACGCCGGGCCGGACCTGCGCCTTGGTCACCCCCGACGCCCAGATCGCGCGCCGGGTGCAGGCGCGGCTGACGCGCTGGGGGCTGGGCGCCGACTCCTCGGCGGGCACGCCGTTGTCGCATACGCCGACCGGGGTGCTGATCGGACTGACCGCCGAACTGGCGGGCGAGGGTTTCGGCGCCGTCGGCCTGCTGGCCCTGCTGAAGCACCCGCTGACCACCCTGGGGCTTGAGCCGGAAGACCTGGCCGCCGAACGCGAGGCCCTGGAGCTGTATGGCCTGCGCGGGCCGCATCCGACCGATTTCGCCGCTGTCCGTCGTCGGCTGGACGTCTCGGAAAAAGGGGAGCCGGAGCGGCCGCCGAGCCCGCGCGATCTGGAGCGGATTCCGCTGGGCCGCGACCTGCTGGCGCGGCTCGAGGGGATGCTGACGCCGCTGATCGCGGGGGCGGAGACGCCGCGTGGGGTGGAGGTGTCGGCCCGACTGCTGACGGTCACCCTCGAGGCGCTGGCGGGCGGGCCCGATCAGGCCTGGCGCGGGGCCGAGGGCGAGGCGGCGGCGCGTCTGCTGGCCGCCCTGATCGAGGACGGCGCGGCCTCGGCGCCGATGGACGGCAAGGTCTTCGCCGACCTGCTGAGCCGGCTGATGGATCAGGAGGTGGTGCGCACCGGCGGCGATGTTCACCCCCGCCTGCGCATCCTCGGCGCGATCGAGGCGCGGCTGGTGCGGGCCGATCGGATCATTCTGGCGGGTCTGGAAGAGGGGGTATGGCCGCGCGGCGGCTCGGCCGACCCGTTCCTGTCACGTCCCATGCGTGCGACATTGGGCCTGCCCTCGCCCGAGCGGCGGGTCGGTCTGTCGGCCCATGACTTCGCCCAGGCCGCCTGCGCGCCCGAGGTGATCCTGCTGCATGCCGAGCGGCGCGGCGGGCAGCCGTCCGTGCGCTCCCGCTGGCTGTGGCGGCTGGAGACCCTGGTGCGGGGGGCGGGCCTGACCCTTCCGGGCCTGCCCGAGGTCGAGGGGTGGGCGCGGGCGCTCGACGCGGCCGATCCGTCGCCCCCGGCCACCCTGAAGCCCGCCGGCCGGCCGGCGCCGACGCCGCCGGTCGAGGTCCGGCCGACGCGGATGTCGGTGACCCGGGTCGAGGAATGGGTGCGCGATCCCTACGCCACCTATGCCCGCTTCATCCTGAAACTGTTCCAGATGGCCCGGCCCGACGAGCGGGTGGACGCCCGTATTCGCGGCACCGCCATCCACGCGGCGCTGGACGCCTTCGGAGCCCAATGGTCGGAGACGGGCGCCGCCGGTGGGCCGGACCGGTTCGCCGCCCTGTATCAGGACGAACTGCTGAAGGCCGGCCTGCCCGAGAGCGCCCTGGCGCGGGAAGCCGTTCTGGGCCGGAACGCCGGCGTCTGGGTGACGGGCTGGGAGGCGGAGCGCCGGGCCGGACATCCGCGCATCCTGCAGGAGCGCAAGGCCGAATGGCCCATCGAGATCGACGGCCGCACCTTCACCCTGACCGCCAAGGCCGACCGCATCGAGGTGCGCGACGGCCGGCTGTCGGTGATCGACTTCAAGACCGGCTCGGCGCCCAGCCCCAAACAGGTCGAAACCGGCTTCTCGTCCCAGCTGCCCCTGACCGCCGCCATGGCGCGCGCGGGAGCCTTCGGCGCAGAGGGGCAGGGCGAACCGGCTGAATTGCTTTATGTCTCTGTAACGGGACGAAACCCGCCCGCCCGTCTGGAAGAGCGAGGCGGCGAGATCGGCGCGGCGGCGACGACCGATGTCGCGCTGGCGGGACTGATCGAGCGGGTCAGGGACTACGCCCGGCCCGTACGGGCTTATGCGTCCCGGACGGCCCCGGCCTTCGCGTCGCGCGCGGTGTCCGACTATGACCAGCTGGCGCGGGTGGCCGAGTGGTCCACCGCGGGCGAAGGGGAGGGCGAGGCATGACCATCCCTGATCCCCAGACCCTGGCGGCAGACCCTTCGGTCAACGCCTTCGTCATGGCCAATGCCGGCTCGGGCAAGACCACGACCCTGGTGTCGCGGGTGGCGCGGCTGCTGCTGGGCGGGTCGCGCCCGGATGCGGTGCTGTGCCTGACCTTCACCAAGGCGGCCGCCGCGGAGATGCAGCGCCGCCTGTACGAACGGCTGGGCAAGTGGGCGGTCGACGCCGACGGCGAGTTGCGCGAGCAACTGGGCAAGCTCGAGCAGCGCGATCCGGCCTCCTACGTCGAGACCGAATTGTCGCGCGCCCGGACCCTGTTCGCCCATGCGCTGGAGACGCCGGGTGGGCTGAAGATCCAGACCATCCACGCCTTCTGCGAACAGTTGCTGCGCCGATTCCCGATCGAGGCCGGGGTGTCGCCCCTGTTCCGCGTGGTGGATGATATCGAGGCGGAGGCCATCCGCTCCCGCGCGCGCGACCGGGTGGCCGAACGGTCTCTGGCGGGCGATCCGGGCCTGTCCGAGGCCTATGAGACCATGGCGGGCCGCCTCGACTTCCAGGCCTTCGAGGCGATGTTCGTCCGCTTCGAGGAGAAGCGCTCCGCGATGGCCGCCTGGGTCGCGGCCGACGGCGGACCGGCCACCCTGGTGCAGCGGATCGCGGCCACGGTCGGGGTCGACCGGCTGGACGACCCGGACGCGGTCGAGCTGGCGGCCATCACCCCGCCCGCGCTGGACCTCGACAACTGGTTCGCCGCCGCCGGGGCGCTGGCGGCCGGCAACGAAAAGACCGACCGGCCGATGGGGCTGAAGCTTCAGGCCGTGGCCGAGGCGATCCGCTCCGGGGACGCGCCGGTGCAGGCGGTGAAACGGCTGTTCTTCACCGCCGACGGCGAGGGCGGTCCGCGCGCCAGGATGGCGACCAAGGCCGTCCATCCCGCGACCGTCGAATGGCTGGGGGGCGAGCAGGAGCGGCTGTTCGAGGCGGTCAGTCGCGCCCGGGCCTGCCGCGTCGGCTGGGACACCTTGCACGCCGTCACCTTGGCCGGCGCCTATGCGGCGGAATACGAGGCGGCCAAGGCGGCGCGCGGGGCGCTGGACTTCGCCGACCTGATCAGCGCGGCGCTGAAACTGCTGAGCGATCAGGAGACCGGCGCGGCCTGGGTGCTGTTCAAGCTGGACGGCGGCGTTGATCACATCCTGGTCGATGAGGCGCAGGACACCTCGCCGGAGCAGTGGGGCATCGTTCGCGCCCTGACCGACGAATTCTTCCGGGGCGCGGGGGCGCGCGAGGGCGGGGTCGAACGGACCCTGTTCGTGGTCGGCGACGAGAAGCAATCGATCTTCTCCTTCCAGGGCGCGGCGCCCGAGCGGCTGCTGTTCGAGAGCCAGAGCTACCGGCGCCTGATCGAGGGCGTGGAGCGGCGGTTCGAGAACGTCCAGCTGCTGCAGTCCTGGCGCTCGACGCCCGAGGTCCTGGCCTTCGTCGACAAGGTCTTCTTCGATGCGGACCGGGCCCAGGCGCTCAGCCCCGGCCGGGGCCTGATCGGGGATCGGGTGGACGCGCGGATCGAGCATGTCGCCGCGCGGGACGACGGGCCGGGGACCATCGACATCTGGGAGGCGGAGCAGGAGGACGCGACCGAGGAGCGCCGCGCCTGGGACGAGCCGATGGACGCCGACCTGACCCGGGGCGCCCGTCGCCGTGTGGCGGACCGGATCGTGGCCGAGGTGAGGTCGCTTGTCCGCGGGCGTGAAGGCGTCCACGACAAGGCCACCCGCCAGTGGCGCGCCGCCGACTGGGGCGACGTCCTGATCCTGGTCAAGAAGCGCGGCCCGATGTTCGAGGAGATCCTGCGCGCGCTGAAGCAGGGCGGCGTGCCCGTCGCCGGCGCCGACCGGCTGAAGCTGTCGGAACACGCGGTCTTCCAGGACCTGCTGGCGCTGGGCCGCGCGGCCCTGTTCCCGGAGGACGACCTGACGCTGGCGGGGGTTCTGCGCAGCCCCCTGTGCGATGTCCCGGAAGAGGGACTGTATGCCGTCGCCCACGGTCGGCGGGGCTCGCTGTGGCGGGCGCTGCGAACACGGGCGGAGACGGAGCTGGAGGCGCGCGAGGCGGTCGCCCTGATCGCCGGCTTCCGGGCGGCGGCGCGGGACCGCACGCCGTTCGACCTCTACGCCGGCCTGCTGAACCGGGTCGATGTCCGCGGCCTGACGATGCGCCAGCGCTTCCTGACCCGGCTGGGGGGCGAGGCGGGCGACGCCATCGACGCCTTCCTCGATCAGGCCCAGGCGGCCGAGATGCGCGGCGTGCTGGATCTGGAACGGTTCTGCCACGGCCTGTCGACCCTGACCCAGACGGTGAAGCGCGAGATGGACGAGCCGCGCGGCGAGGTGCGGGTGATGACCACCCACTCGTCCAAGGGCCTGGAGGCCCCGATCGTCATCCTGCCGGACACCATCTTCGAGGAGCCCAAGGGCGACGCCCTGCTGGAGGTCGAGGACGGGGGCTTCCTGTGGTGCGGATCGGCCAAGGCGGACTGCGACGCCTCGGCCGTGGCGCGCGAGGCCCGCAAGCGCCGCAACGAGGAGGAATCCCTGCGCCTGCTCTACGTCGGCCTGACCCGGGCGCGGGATCGGCTGATCGTCGGCGGTCGCTTTGCGTCGAACCGCAAGCTGGAGAATATCCGCGCCTGGTGGGGGCCGCTTGATGAGGCGGTCCGGGCCTTGGGCGACGATGTGCGCGTGGTCGAGGGGCCGCATGGCGTCATCCGTCGCTACGGCGCCGATCCCGTCGCCCGGCCGCGCGCGGTGGCGACCACCCGGGCCGAGGTCGTCGCGCCGGGCTGGCTGGGCCGCGGCGCCGAGGACGAAACGGTCGGCCGGGTCCTGTCGCCGTCCCGCATGAGCGGTCTGGACGGAGCGCCCGCACCGTCGCCTCTGGCGCGGACCGGCCCCGGCGGGACGCTGGGCCGGTTCCGGCGCGGCGACCTGATCCACCGGCTGCTCGAGCGTCTGCCCGACATCGGCCTCGAGGATCGGCCGCACATCGCCGCACGGCTGCTGTCCCGCGAGCGGGACCTTGACGATGACCAGCGTGCCGAGATGATCGGCGCGGCGCTGGACGTGCTCGGCGATGACCGTTTCGCCCCGGTCTTCGGCCCGGGCTCCCGGCCCGAGGTGGCCCTGACCGGACAGGTCAACGGGGCGACCGTCTCCGGCCGCATGGACCGGCTGGTGATCACGCCCGAGCGCGTGCTGGTGGTGGATTACAAGTCCAACCGTCCGGCCCCCGCGCGCGTGGAGGACGCCGACCCGGCCTATGTGCTGCAGCTGGCCGTTTATGTCTCCATCCTGAGACAGCTCTATCCCCGCCACGCGGTGGAGGCCGCCCTGGTGTGGACGGACGGGCCGCAGTTGATGCCGGTGCCCGCCGCGATGCTGGATGCGGCCCTGATGCGTTGATTTGATCGCCCCCGCATCCCACATCCCCCTCAACAGGTCGGAATCACCCTAGGGTGCCCGACCGATTTTCAAGCGATACGGCCCCGCGCGGGGCCTCAGGAGAACTGCAATGGCCACCGTCAAGGTCACCGACGAAAGCTTCGAAGCCGACGTCCTGAAAGCGTCCCAGCCCGTGCTGGTCGATTTCTGGGCGGAATGGTGCGGCCCGTGCAAGCAGATCGGCCCGGCGCTGGAGCAGATCGCTGACGAACTGAACGGCCAGATCATCATCGCCAAGGTGAACATCGACGACAGCCCCATGGTCCCGTCGAAACTGGGCGTGAAGGGCATCCCGACCCTGATGCTGTTCAAGGACGGCCAGATGGCCTCGATGAAGGTCGGCGCCATGCCCAAGGGCAAGATCGTCGAATGGCTGGCGGAAAGCGGTATCGCCCCCACCACCTGATCCGTGATCGCTTTCAGGCCGGCCAGGTCGCGGGCGACGCGCCCAGCACTTCGCCGGCCAGATACAGCGAGCCGCAGATGACCACGCGCCCGGCGCCCAGACGCAGCGCCTGGGCCAGCGCCTGTTCCACCGAGCCGGCGGCGGTCGCGCCCAGGCCATGTCCGCGGGCGACCGCCGCCAAGGCCTCGGGCTCGGCCGCCGCGCCGTCGAAGCCCACGGTGAAGACCGTGGCCTCCGAGGTCCTCAGGGCCTCGAAGAAGCCTCCGGCGTCCTTGTTGCCCAGCATGCCGACGATCAGGGCCGTGGGTCGGGGCGCCTTGGCCTGTCGCGCCGCCAGCGTCACCGCCAGTGCGCGCGCCGCATGGGGGTTGTGTCCGCCGTCCAGCCAGAGCTCGGCGTCCGCGGCCCGCGCCGCCTCGCCATAGGGGCCTTCGGTCAGGCGCTGCATCCGGGCGGGCCAGCGTGCGGCCTGCAGCCCCGCGGCGATGGCGGCTTCCGGCAGGTCCAGCTCCAGCGCGGCGGCCACAGCCAGGCCGGCGTTGTCGAACTGGTGCGGGCCCGGCAGGGCGGGGGCGGGCAGGTCGAGGAAACGCTCCTGATCCTGGAAGGCCAGCCCGCCGCGCTCCGACCAGGCGTCGAAATCCACGCCCATGACGGTCAGGGGGGCGCCGACGGCCTGCGCCGCCACCTCGATGGCGGCCATGGCCTCTTCCGACTGGCGGCCGATCAGGCCGCGCGCGCCGGGTTTCAGGATGCCGGCCTTCTCCACCGCTATGCCCCGCAGGGACGTGCCCAGGAACTCGGCATGATCCAGATCGACCGGGGTGATGAGGCTGAGCAGCGGCCGCTCGATGACGTTGGTCGCGTCCAGAACCCCGCCCAGCCCGACCTCGATGATGGCCAGGTCGGCGGGGGTCTCGCTCATCGCCACGAAGGCGGCGGCGGTGGTGCTTTCAAACACGGTCGCCTCGCCCGCCACCGCCTCGATCCGGTCGAGGATGGCGTTCAGGGCGTCGTCGCTGATCAGGTCGCCCGCCAGCCGGATGCGCTCGTTGAACCGCACCAGATGCGGCGAGGTGTAGACGTGGACCTTCAAGCCCGCGGCCTCGGCGATGGCGCGCAGCAGGGCGACGGTCGAGCCCTTGCCGTTGGTGCCCGCCACATGGATGACCGGCGGCAGGCGATGCTGCGGATCGCCCAGCGCCGCGCACAGCAGGCGCATGCGGTCCAGCGACAGGTCGATGCGCTGCGGATGGCGGGCGCGAAGGCGTTCCGAGATCGGGTCCATGGCCGCGTGTCCTACGCGGCCCGGCGCTTCCCGCCCATCAGGATCGACAGGATCCGGCCGAGGGTTTCCGGCAGGTCGCCACGGGCGACGACCTTGTCGACCATCCCCTTTTCCTGGAGGTATTCGGCCCGCTGGAAGCCCGGCGGAAGTTTCTCGCGGATGGTCGCCTCGATGACGCGCGGCCCGGCGAAACCGATCAGGGCGCCCGGCTCGGCCAGATGGACATCGCCCAGCATGGCGTAGCTGGCGGTGACCCCGCCGGTGGTCGGGTCGGTCAGGACCACGACGAAGGGCAGCTGGGCCGCCTTGAGTTCCTGGATCGCCAGCGTCGTGCGGGCCATCTGCATGAGGCTGAGGGCGCCTTCCTGCATCCGGGCGCCGCCGGCGGCCGTGAAGCAGACCAGCGGCACGCCCCGGGCCACGGCGGCGCGGGCGGCGGCGATGAAGGCCTCGCCCGCGGCCATGCCCAGCGAGCCGCCCATGAAGGTGAAGTCCTGGACGATCACGACCGTCTCGGCCCCGCCGACCTCGCCAAAGCCGATGGCCATGGTGTCCTTGCGGCCGGCGGCCTTGCGGGCCGCGCTGAGGCGGTCCTTGTAGGGCTTGCCGTCCGAGAATTTCAGCGGGTCCTCGGGCACGTCGGGCGTGTCGATCGGCTCATACTGGCCGCCGTCGAAGGTGAACCGCAGGCGGGTCGGCGCGTCGATCCGCATGTGGCGACCCGACGGCGTCACCCACAGGGCGCCTTCCAGGTCCGAGCGGTACAGCATCTCGCCGCTGTCGGGATCCTTGACCCACAGATTGTCGGGCGTGTCGCTCCGACGGCTGACGATCTTGCGGACGCCGGGCGCGAAGCGCGACAGCCAGCCGCCGCGCTTCTCTTGCTGGGGTTTGTTCTTGTCGACCATCGGGGCGCTTTAGACCGTTTCCCTGACGCGCGCACCCTTCACGGCATCCGCGAGGCTGCGCACCTTCGCCAGAACGCGCGGGGCGGCGGGTTCGTTCGCCTCCAGGGCGGCGGCGACCTCGTCCACCAGAACCGAGCCGGCGACGACGGCGTCGGACACCCGCGCCACCTCGGCGGCCCGTTCGGGCGTCTTGATCCCGAAGCCGACGGCGACCGGCAGGCCCGAGGCCTTGCGCACCCGCTCCACCGCCGGGGCGACCGATCCGGCCTGGGCTTCCTTGACCCCGGTCACGCCCGCGACCGAGACGTAATAGACGAAGCCCGAGGTGCGCCGGGCGATGACGGTCAACCGGTCGTCGTCCGAGGTCGGGGTGGCCAGACGGATCAGCGACACCGAATGGGCGTCCAGGGCGTCGGTCAGGGGATCGGCTTCCTCGGGCGGGCAGTCGACCACGATGACGCCATCCACGCCGCTGGCCGCCGCGTCCCGGGCGAAGGCCTCGTGGCCATAGCTCTCGATGGGGTTCAGATAACCCATCAGGATCAGCGGGGTATCGGCGTCGCCGTCGCGGAAGGCCTTGGCCAGGTCCAGCGTGCCCTTCAGGGTCAGGCCCGCCTTGAGGCCGCGCAGGGCGGCGCGCTGGATCGGCGGTCCTTCGGCCATCGGGTCCGAGAACGGGAAGCCCAGTTCGATGATGTCGGCGCCCGCGGCGGGCAGGCCGCGCAGGATTTCGAGCGCCTCATCGCGCGAGGGGTCGCCCGCCATGACATAGGCGACGAAGCCGGCCCGGCCCTCGGCCTTGAGCGCGGAAAAGCGGGCGTCGATGCGTCGGGTGGTCATTGGGCGGGCGCCGGCGGGCCAGCGGGGTTGGCCGGGGCGGCCGGATGCTCGGCGCAGACGTCGCCCGGAATGGTGGCGAAGGCCAGGAAGGCCGGCGCGGCCGGCGCGGGAAGGCGGGTCTCGTCCGAGAAGGCCAGCATCTGGAAGCCGTCGCAGCCGCCGCCTTCCTTACGCTTCACATAGACGATCAGGTTGTTGCTGCCGCCCGCGGGCAACCAGCCCTGACGCGAGAAGGCGGCGCTGTAGGCGTTGACCACGGCGTCGATGCCGGCCTGGGTGGTGCTGACGCAGAAGGCCTGCCGGGCGACCTCGGCCTTGCCGCCACAGGTCGGGTCCGCGGTGACGCGTTCCAGTTCGGGAATCTCCACCTGCAGGGGAGCCGGCCCCGTGGGCGCGGTCTGCGCCGGGGCGGGCGTGGCGATCAGGGCCGCGACCGCGGCCAGAATGAAGGTCTTCATGTTGGTCCTAGAGTTCCACGCCCAGATGCTTCGCCACGGCGAAGATGTCCTTGTCGCCCCGCCCGCACATATTCAGCACCACATCGCCGCCCTTGCCCACTTCTTTCGCGATCTCGCCGATGCGGGCGAGGGCGTGGCTGGGCTCCAGCGCGGGGATGATGCCTTCGACGCGCGAGCAGAGCTGGAACGCCTCCAGCGCTTCCTCGTCGGTGGCGGCGCGGTATTCGGCGCGGCCGATGTCTTTCAGCCACGCGTGCTCGGGCCCGATGCCGGGGTAGTCGAGGCCGGCCGAGATCGAGTGACCTTCCAGGATCTGGCCGTCCGCGTCCTGCAGCAGATAGGTGCGGTTGCCGTGCAGCACGCCCGGGCGGCCGCCCTGGATGGAGGCGGCGTGGTCGGGACCGTCCAGCCCGCGCCCTGCGGCCTCGACGCCGATCAGGCGCACGCCGGCGTCATCGATGAAGGGGTGGAACAGGCCGATGGCGTTCGAGCCGCCGCCGATGGCCGCCACGCAGGCGTCCGGCAGCTTCTCCTTGCGGGCCAGCATGGAGGCGCGGGTTTCGCGGCCGATCACCGACTGGAAGTCGCGCACCATGGCCGGATAGGGATGGGGCCCTGCGGCGGTGCCGATCAGATAATAGGTGTCCTCGACGTTGGTCACCCAGTCGCGCATCGCCTCGTTCATCGCGTCCTTCAGCGTGCCGCGACCCGAGGTCACCGGCACCACCTCGGCGCCCAGCAGCTTCATGCGGAAGACGTTGGGCGACTGACGCTCCACATCGGTCGCGCCCATGTAGACGATGCATTTCAGGCCGAAGCGGGCGCAGACGGTGGCGGTGGCCACGCCGTGCTGGCCGGCGCCGGTCTCGGCGATGATCCGGGTCTTGCCCATCCGCATGGCCAGAAGGATCTGGCCCATGCAGTTGTTCACCTTGTGGGCGCCGGTGTGGTTCAGCTCATCGCGCTTGAACCAGATGTCGGCGCCGCCGTGATGCGCGGTCAGGCGCTCGGCCAGGTACAGCGGGCTGGGACGGCCCACGTAGTCGGTCAGGAAACCGTCCAGCTCGGCCTGGAACGACGGATCGGCCTTGGCGGCCTCATAGGCGTCATTCAGCTCGTGGATCAGCGGCATGAGGGTTTCGGCCACGAACCGTCCGCCATAGGGGCCGAACCGGCCCTCCGCGTCGGGGTAGCTGTAACTGTTGGGCAGGATGGCGTTCACGAGGCAAACTCACGCGAGGGAGCGGCGAAAATCAGGCGGACCTTGGTACGGTGGAGAGGCCGGTCCGGATGCCGTGTGTCCGAAACGGTTTCAACCCCGGTCCACAGCGTGCAGGAACGCCGCGATCCGGGCCGGGTCCTTAACACCCGGCGCGCTTTCCACGCCAGAGGACACATCGACGAGGGGCGCACCGGAAATTCGCACGGCCCCGGCGACATTGTCGGGGTTCAGTCCCCCGGCGAGGAACCAGGGTCGGGAGAACGACCGGTCCGCCAGCAGGGTCCAGTCGAAGGACGCGCCCACCCCGCCGGGCAGGCTCGAGCCCTCGGGCGGCTTGGCGTCGAACATCAGGTGATCCGCGACGGTCTCCCACGGCGCGGCCGCATCGATGTCAGCCGCGGTGCGCACCGACAGGGCGCGGATGATCCCGGCGCCGGTCAGGGTGCGGACCCGCGCCGCCCGCTCGGGGGTCTCCGATCCGTGCAACTGGATCAGGTCGGGCTTCAGGATCAGGGCGATCTCGGTCAGCAGGGCGTCGTCGGCGTCCACCGTGACGGCCACCACCTGCGCCCGGCCCCGCGCCCGCGCGAACAGGGTGGCGGCATGCAGGGGGTCGAGGTGGCGGGGGCTTTTCGGAAACACGACCGCGCCGACGAAGGCCGCGCCCCCGGTCAGGGCCGCGTCCAGCGTCTCAGGCGTCGTCAGTCCGCAAATCTTGGCCCGGGTCATGGGCGGCAGGTGCGCCCGCCGCCCGCCCCGGTCAAGGCCGATGCGACAGTCGGCGCCGTCAGCCCGCGAAGATGGCGTCGATCTCGTCCGGGGCCAGCAGCCGCCACTGGCCGGGCGCCAGGTCCGCAGGCAGGGCCAGTCCGCCCAGCCGCTCGCGGTGCAGGGCCTCGACGTGGTTGCCGACGGCGGCGAACATTCGCCGCACCATGTGATAGCGGCCCTCGGTCACGGACACCCGCGCCTCGGTCGGCGAGATGATTTCCAGACCCGCGGGCTTCAGGGGCCGGTCGTCATTCTCCAGCAGCAGCTCCCCCGAGGCGAAGCGCGCGACCTCCGTGCCGTCCAGCGGGCGCGCCAGCGTCGCGTGGTAGATCTTGGCGACGTTCTTCTTCGGTGAAATGACCCGGTGCAGCAGATCGCCGTCGTCGGTCATCAGCAGCAGGCCGGACGTCTCCTTGTCCAGCCGCCCGATGGTCGAGATGGCCGGATCGCGCCGCCGCCAGCGGTCGGGCAGGACGTCATAGACCAGGGCGCCGTCCTCCTTGTGCGAACAGGTCATGCCCAGCGGCTTGTGCAACAGGATGACGATGCCCTGCGGCGGGTCCAGCGGTTCGCCGTCGATCTCCATCCGGGTCGGCAGGTCCGGGGTCACCGGGATGCGCTTCGACACATCGGTGAGGTCCACGCCGTCCAGCACGATGCCGCCCGCCCGGCCCATGCGCGCCATCTCGGTGCGCGAGCCGTAGCCCAGCGAACCCAGCAGCTTGTCGACGCGAGCGGTCGGAGTCTTCGCCACTACTTCACCGCCTCGAACACCTTGTAGCCGCCGGCGTCCGCGGCCATCCGCACACGCTTGAAGGCCTCGTTGATGTCGGCCTCATAGGGCAGGTGGCGGTTGGCGACGAGCCACAGCACGCCGCCCTTCTTCAGCATCCCGGCGGCCTGTCGGATGAAGCTCTGGCCCAGCCGCTTGTCCTCGGCGCCGCCGTCGTGGAACGGCGGGTTGGTGACGATGAAGTCGAGGTCGCCTTCGGTCGGCAGGGTGCGGACGTCGGCCCATTCGATCGTGACCCGCGGGTCCTCGACGTTCTTGCGCGCCGCCTCGACCGCGCGGCGGTCGAGATCGTAAAGTCCCAGGGCTGTGACCTTTGCTGACCGCAGCGCCACGGTCGCCAGGGCGCCGTAGCCGCAGCCCAGATCGGCGCCCGCGCCCTTCAGCGGCGGCAGGGTCTGGGCCAGCAGGGCCGAACCGGCGTCGATCCGGTCCCAGGCGAAGACGCCCGGCTGCGACCAGGCGTCGAGACCCGGCACGAGGCGCGGGGCCCCGGCCTCGATGGCGGCGTCCAGACCGGTCAGGCCCTCGCCCCTGACCACCACGCAGCGGCGGTGGTGGGCCTTGGCGCTCTCGCCGACCTCGGCGCCGAACGCCTCAAGCTCCTTCTTCAGCCGCGAGCCGCCCTTGTCCTTGGGGGCCATGACGTCCAGTCGTCCGCCGGGCTTCAGCGCCTTCAGCGCCAGCGCCAGGGTGTAGCGCCGCTCCAGCACGCCGGGCGGGGCATAGATCATGATCGAGTCCGCCGCGCCCTCGGGCAGGGACTCCAGCGCCGTTGCGCCGGGGATCAGGGGCGAGGTCTGTGTCGCGGCGCCGGGCGGATCGAACACCGCCGGGGGGCGGCCGTAGAGAAGCGTGGTCATGCTGCTCCTCTAGCGGACCACGCTGGCCGGTGACACCCCGGAACAAATCCGGCACAACCCCGCCATGCTCCCCGACTCAGTTTCCGCTCCCACCCTGGCCGACGCCCGCGCCACGCTGGAGCGCGTCTGGGGCCACGCCGACTTCCGGGGCCTGCAGGCCGGGGTGGTCGAGGAAATCCTCGCCGGCCGGGACGTTCTGGCCGTGCTGCCGACCGGCGGCGGCAAGTCGGTCTGCTACCAGATCCCCGCCATGCTGCGGCCGGGCCTGGGTCTGGTCGTGTCGCCCCTGATCGCCCTGATGACCGATCAGGTCGAGGCGCTGAAGCAGCAGGGCGTCGCGGCCGCGAGGCTGGACTCCGGCGTCTCCATGGACGACCGGGCGGCCATCTGGCGGGCGGCCAGGGCCGGCGAACTGGATCTGCTCTATGTTTCGCCGGAAGGCTTGGCCCAGCCGCATCTCATCGACCGCCTGCACGAACTGCCCCTCAGCCTGATCGCGATCGACGAGGCGCACTGTGTCTCACAGTGGGGACATGATTTCCGGCCGGACTATCGCACGCTGGGGCGGCTGGCCGAGCTGTTCCCGAACGTGCCGCGCATCGCCGTCACCGCGACCGCGGACGCCCGCACGCGGGAAGACATCGTCCGCTCGCTGCGGCTGGAGGGCGCCAAGGTCCTGGTCGACAGCTTCGCCCGGCCCAACCTTCAGCTCTCGGCCGTCCGCAAGGAGAACGCCTCCCGCGCCAAGACCGACGCGGCGGTGATCGATCTGGTTCGCCAGCGGCGGGGCAAGTCGGGCGTCGTCTACTGCGGCAGCCGCGACGGCTGCGACCGCGTCGCCCAGGCCCTGCGCGACGCCGGGACCAACGCCATCGCCTATCACGCGGGCATGGATACCAAGGAGCGCGACAAGCGGCTGGAACGCTTCCTGGCCGAGGACGGCGCGGTGATGGTGGCGACCATCGCCTTCGGCATGGGGGTCGACAAGGCGGACGTACGCTTCGTCATCCACGCCGATCCCCCCGGCTCGCTGGAGGCCTACTGGCAGGAGATCGGCCGGGGCGGTCGCGACGGCGAGCCCGCCGAGGGCATCACCCTGTACGGCCCGTCCGACATCGCCTGGACCCTGAAGCGGCTCGACGGCCGGCCCATGCCGGACGAGGTCAAGGCGGTGCAGGTGCGCAAGGCGCGCCAGCTGTTCGCCATGCTGGACGGCGCCACCTGCCGTCCCCAGACCGTGCGCCGCTATTTCGGCGAGACCGGCGCGGACCGGTGCGGCGTCTGCGACATCTGCGGCGACCCGCCCGCCCTGTTCGACGCCACCGTCCCGGCCCAGAAGGCGCTGGCGGCGGTGCAGCGGCTGGGCGAACGCTTCGGCAAGACCCGCATCGTCGACCACCTGCTCGGCAAGACCAAGGATGTGCAGGCGTGGGAAACGGCCCTGTCCACCTGGGGCATCGGCGCCGACATCGCGTCCCACACCCTGCGCGACGTGATCGACCACCTGATGTTCGAGGGGCTGCTGGTCGAGGATCCCAACGACGGCAAGCCGCTGGTCCGGCTGGGCGATCCCGAGGCCGTGCGCGCGGTCTATCGCGGTGAGCGGGTCATCGAGGTGCGGCTGACGCCGGCCCGGGCCTCCGCCCCGCGGGAGCGCGTTCGCACGGGTCGGAACGCCGCGCTGGAGACCATGGACGCCGACGTCCGCGCCCGGTTCGAACTGCTGCGCAACTGGCGTCGCGAGCGCGCCGCCGAACAGCGCGTGCCGCCCTATGTCATCTTCCAGGACAAGACCCTGCTGGAGATCGCCATCGCTGAGCCCGGCGACCTGCACGCCCTGGAGCACATCTCCGGCGTGGGCCAGTCCAAGCTGGACCGCTACGGCAAGGGCGTGCTGGCGGCTTTGGCCGCCCCGGCCTAGCCCCAGGGCCCTCGCCGGGGCGGGTCACCCGTAACCGGAACGGACGTCGTCACCGGGCGCGACGCCGGGCGTGCGAACACCGGTTCGACCGGAACCGGCCGGGGCGCGGGCGTGCGCCCCATCTTCACCGCCAGATCCATCAGGGCGCGGACGCGGTTGCCGGTCGCCGGGTGGGTGGAGAACAGATTGTCCGCCCCCTTGCCCGCCAGCGGGTTGATGATGAACAGCTGGCCCGAGGCCGGATTGCGCTCGGCGGTCGGGTTGTGGATGCGCCGGGCATAGGCCTCGATCTTCTGCAGGGCGGAGGCGAGCGCGTTCGGATCGCGCGCGATCTCGGCGCCGACCCGGTCGGCCTCGTATTCGCGCGAGCGGCTGATGGCCATCTGCACCAGACCCGCGGCCATCGGGGCCAGGATCATCAGGGCCAGGGTTCCGATGATGCCGCCGGGGCGCTCGCGGTCATCGCCGCCGCCGAAGAAGAGGGCGAAATTGGCCAGGGCCGCGATGGCGCCCGCGATGGTCGCCGTGACGGTCATGGTCAGGGTGTCGCGGTTCTTCACATGGGCCAGTTCGTGCGCCATCACGCCCCGGATTTCCTCGCGGGTCAGCATGTCCAGCAGGCCGGTGGTGGCGCAGACGGCGGCGTTCTGCGGATTGCGGCCGGTGGCGAAGGCATTGGGCTGGTCGTTCGGGATGATGGCGATCATCGGCCGGGGCATGTCGGCGTCGCGGGCCATCTGCAGAATGTCGGCGACATAGGTGCGGACCACCGCATTGGGGTGGCTCTCGTCGACCGGCTGGGCCCGGTACATCTTCAGCACGATCTTGTCGGCGTTCCAGTAGCTGAAGAGGTTCATCCCGCCCGCGACGGCCAGCGCGATCAACATGCCCGGCACGCGGCCGATCATGTAGCCGACGCCCATGAACAGGGCGGTCAGCGCGGCCAGCAGGGCGAAGGTCTTCAGGTGGTTCATCGGGACTCAAACAGGGGGCGCACTGGCGCCGGGGACTGAAGCTTCCAATTTGCGAATTGCAACGCGATGGCTCAAGGCGAGGACGCTGTGACCGATCATCCCACCCCCGAGACCGAACCGGCCCCCGCTTTCAACGCGGATGTCCCCCACGCCACGCCCGAGCGGCCGTTGAGCGAGGCCGCGCGCCGCGCCCTGCTGGAGGCGGCGGATCGTCGCGCCGCGACCGAAACGGCCGAACTGGAGACCGAACACGGCGGCCCGCGCGGTCCCGAGCCCACCCGCTACGGCGATTGGGAGAAGAAGGGCCTCGCGGTCGATTTCTGACGCGAACCGATCCTGGCGAACAGCGTTAACCCTGACGTTCAGGAGACGCCGCCCATGATCCGCTTTCTCGCCGCCGCTTCCGGCCTCGCCGTGCTTGCGTTCGCGGGCGCCGCGACGGCCCAGACCTGGGCGCCGTCCTGGGGCCAGCCCGTCTATCTCGACAGTTGGGGGCGCCCCGTCGGCGGCACGCCCCTGTCCGAGGTCGAGACCCGGTCCTACACGGAGACCGGCCGCTGGGCGGACGGCTACGGCGAACGGGTCTATGTCCATGTGCCGGGTCGCGCGCCCCGTTACGGGTACGGACGCGACCGGACCCATGCCTACGACCGCGACCGGTATGACCGCCGCCCGGATCAGGGCTATCGCGACGAGTGGGGCTATAACAACGACCGGGCCCGCCCCGGACGGCAGGGCTACGTCAACGGCGACCGGGGTCGTTACGACGAGGGTCCCGAGGTCTATTTCTACGATCGCTGACGCCCGTCAGGGTTAATTTCCATCCTCTCAGGGGAATGCGCCGCCCCGCGCTCCCCCCGCCGGTGCAAGGCCGGGCCCGCCTCGACCACGCGCGCCATAACGGCTCCTGAAACGGAGTCCGATATGCGTAAGCGTACCGCCGCGGCCGGCGCCGCCCTGCTGATCCTCATCGCCACGCCCGCCCTTGCCGGTGGACCGCGCGGGGGCGGCGGTCATCAGCCCCGGCCCCCCTCGACCTGCTGCCACGGCGGCGGAGGCGGGCATACGCCCCAGCCGCCGCATGGCGGGGGCGGCTGGAACTCCAACATCAATGTGAACGTCAACGCCTCGGCCCGGGCCTATGCCTCCGCCGACGCGTCGGCCCGCGGTTCTCTGAACGCCCGAACCTATGACGTCGGCGGCGGACGCGGCGGCTATGGCGGCGGGACCGTCTATGTCGGCGGCGGCTACGGCGGTGACGCGGGCGGATATTATTCGGGCGGCCCGGCGATCTATGACGACCGCGTTCTGGCGGCTCCACCCTGCCCGTCGGCGCCCTTCGGCTATGTGGTCACCGGCTTCGGTCGCGACGACCTGCGCCCGTCGCGCTGCGGCTATCGCTACGACGATGCGGGCTACGACCGGGGCGGGCGCTACGGCTACAGCGAGCGCCACGATCGTTACGACGCCTATGCCGAGAGCCGCTACGAGGTCCGCGAAAGCTACAGCGAGCACAGCGCCTGGGAAGAGGGCTACGTCCATGAGGACGGCCGCCGTTACGACGAACGCCATGATGATCGCCGGGCCTGCGACTGCGACCGCGAGGCCGCGCCCTATCCGCCGGCCTATCTGCCCGAGCCCCCGCGATACGAGGCCCCGCGCCACGTTTCACCGCCGCCCGCGCGCCCTGCGGCCCGTCCGCATCGCGCCGCGCCGCCGCGTCGGCCCCTGCCGCGTCAGGAATACCGTCAGGAACCCGGCGAGCGGGGCTAGGCCTCAGGGCCGGACGCGGTCGATCTCCTCGACGATGGCCGAGGCCGCCAGCAGGGGGTTCTCGGCCCCGACGATCGGGCGGGCGACCACCAGATGGGTCGCGCCCGCTTCCAGCGCCGCGCGCGGCGTGGCCACGCGCTGCTGATCACCCTTGTCGGCGCCGTCCGGACGAACGCCGGGGGTGACGATCAGGAAGTCGGGCCGGCCCGCCTCAAGGGCGATTTCGCGCACCCGCGCGGCTTCCAGCGGGCTGGACACCACGCCGTCCACACCGCAGTCCAGCGCCTGTCGCACCCGCCGCTCGACCAGCTCGGCGGCGGTGAAGCCGTAACCCATCTCGGTCAGGTCCGCGTCCGACAGGCTGGTCATCACCGTGACGGCCAGCAATCTGGTGTCCGATCCGGCGGCGTCGCGGCCCTTGACCGCGCCCTTCATCACCTGCGGTTCGGCATGGACCGTCAGCAGGTCGCAGCCGCCCTCGGCCACGGCGCGGGCCGCGCCTTCGACCTGGGCGCCGATGTCGTGCAGCTTCCAGTCCTGGAAGACCGTCTTTCCCGCCGCGCGCAGCTCGTGGGCAAAGGCCACGCCGCCGGGCCGGGCGAGAAGCGTCAGACCGATCTTGTAGGCGCTCACCGTCCCGTCCAGCCGCTTCACCATGGCCCGGGCGGCGTCCAGCGAGGGCAGGTCCAGGCCGACGATCAGGCGCGGATCGGTGAGAACGGGCGTCATTCGGCGTCTCCTTGCCCGCCGGGGGTGGACGCGCGGACGTGCGTCAGCCCTTATGGCGGTCGAGTGAATTGGGGGGCGAGGTCAGGTCATGGACGCGGTCGAACTGGGGGTCAACCTGTTCGTGACGCTGTTCGCTCTGCTGGATCCGGTGGGAAACCTGCCGATCTTCGCGGCGGCGACGGCGGGAGCGAGCCTTCGTCAGCGGGTGTCGGTCTCGGCGCTGATCTGCCTGTTCGCGGCCCTGTTCCTGGCCTTCTTCTTCTACACCGGCCTGGGCCTGCTGCAGTTCTTCGGCATTTCGCTGGCGGCCTTCCGGATCGCGGGCGGCATCCTGCTGCTGTTGCTGGGTCTGGACATGGCGCGCGAGGACTTCCTCGCCACCTTCGCCGACAAGGACGCGGCCAATGACCTCAAGGACGTGCGCGGCTACGCCAAGCGCCGGTTCCAGAAGCTGGTCGTGCCCTTCGCCATTCCGCTGATGATCGGCCCGGGCGCGATCTCGGCCATCATCATCCAGGCGGGCGAGGCCCAGAAGATCGGGCCGGCGGGCGCCGCCGCGGCGCTGGCCGCCATCGCCGCCGCCTGCATCGTCTCCTTTATCAGCTTCGCCCTGACCGGCCCGATCAGCCGCGTTCTGGGCGATGTCGGCCTGGCCATCGTGGTGCGGGTGCTGGGCCTGATCCTGTGCGCCCTGGCCATCCAGTTCATCCTGATGGGGCTGGGCGAGGCGCTGCCGGGCATGATCAGCACCGGCGTCACCATCCCCTATCCGGCGGGCGGTCACTAGGAGGACCGGGCGGCTCCGGGGTTCAGAGCCCCAGGGCGGCGCGGATGTTGCGCCAGTCGATGTATTTGAAATTCTGGTTGCCGACGTCGTTCACGTCGTCCTGAACCACCACCACGCCCTCGGGGAAGCGCGCGCCGACCCGGCCGCCCAGGGCGTCCAGACCGTCCGTGCCGGTCACGCCGTCGATGGCGCCCTGCGCCACCACGAAGCGGCCCTTGTACTCGGGCGCGGCGCCGTCGATGCGCCAGACGGGGAAGGTCGAGTCGCCCTGGCTGGAGCCGATCAGATAGCGGGCCGCGCCGTCGGCGATGACCGTCAGGCCTTCCGCGTCTGCGACCAGCACGCCCGGCGCGATCGGCTGGACCAGGGTCCGGGCGGCGCCGGAGGCGGGATCGAGGCCGTAGCGCCAGACGCCGACGTTCTCCTCGGCGATGTAGAGGGCGTCGGTCGCCTCATCGGCGGCGCAGCCTTCCGAGATCGTGCCGATGGCGGCGGTGCGGACGAGGCGGGCGGAGGGCTGGCCGTCGGCGCCCACGGTCAGGACGAACTGGCGCAGCTCGCCCTCGTGGCCGACCAGGATGGCGTGCACTTCCGCCCCGCGGCGGGCGAAGCAGAAGCCGTAGGGCTCGACCACGTCGGTGGCCACATTGCCCCAGTGACGGACGCCGTTGTCGCCGGTCGCGGCCGGGTCGAACAGATAGAGCGCGATGCCGGTCTTGCCGGGCGTGCGGTCGCTGGCGCCGAAGATCACCTGCGGCCGACCGCCGACGCTCAGGCCCTCGGTCACGTCGACGTTGTTGAGCAGACCCTCGGGGAGGAACTGCAGGATCGCACCGTCGAGGCCGTAGATGTAAAGGCCTGCCTTCTTGTCGGTGCCGGCGACGAAGCCGTCGACCATTGCGCCCTTGATGGTCACCGGGGTGGGCGAGGCCCAGACGGCGGGGTCGTCGGCGGCGTCCTGACCGGGCAGGCCGACCGGCGGCGTTTCCAGCACGGCGTGAACCGGCGCGCCTTCGCCGACGACGCCTTCGCCCTCGCCCTGGAAGTCGACTTCACCCGTGGCGCAGGCGGCCAGCAGGGCCGAGGCGGCGACGCTTACGATCAGGGTCCGGACGTTCATCGGCGCGCGCTCCATGGCATTTGACGATGCGCGCCAGACCACGCGCCCCCGCAACCGGTCAAGCAACGCTCCATGACGGTCTGGCGTCGCCTTCGTGACGAACCGTCCGCCTGGGGATCAACCGTCACAGGGGCGTTCCAAATTCGCCAAGCGCCGTTCGCGAATCCGTCGCGCCCACGTCTTCGGCACGGCCTAGCTGGCGCATCCAGAGCCGGCGGCCGGGGGGCCGACCGGACGCATCGGGATGCACCAAATGAAACTCGGACTTCTGCTCGGCGCCGCCGTCGCCCCGCTCGCCTTCGCAATCGCGGCTCCGGCCATGGCCCAGGACGCGCAACCGGTTCCGACCACCGCCCTGGACGAAGTCATCGTCACCGGCGAGCCGGTCATGCGCAACCGCACCGAGGACGTGGTCCCGACCCTGTCGTACGATCTCGAGTATTTCCAGCGCTTCGAGCCGCTGACCGTCGGCGACGCCCTCAAGCGCGTGCCGTCGGTGACCTTCCTGTCCGACATTCTGGAGTCCGACGGCGTGCGCCTGCGCGGCCTCGATCCGGGCTACACCCAGATCCTCATCAACGGCGAACAGGTGCCCGGCGCCGGCGTCGATCGGTCCTTCTTCGTCGATCGCATCCCCGCCGAACTGATCGAGCGGGTCGAGGTCGTCCGGTCGTCCTCGGCCAACCGCTCGGGCGACGCCGTCTCGGGCGCCATCAACATCGTGCTG
This sequence comes from Brevundimonas sp. AVps31, assembly GCF_058681355.1. Classification (NCBI taxonomy): domain Bacteria; kingdom Pseudomonadati; phylum Pseudomonadota; class Alphaproteobacteria; order Caulobacterales; family Caulobacteraceae; genus Brevundimonas; species Brevundimonas sp. AVps31. The sequence goes on from NZ_CM178736.1 coordinate 1,464,498, forward strand.
CGCGACGCCGTCTCGCTGGACGGCGGATACCTCCGCGCCGGCGCCATCCTGTTCCCGGACGATGAGATCGGCGGCACGTTCGGCGCGGTCTGGGGCGGGCAGGTCGGGCCCGGCCGTCTGCTGGTCGGCGCCAGCCTGCAGGATCGCCGCAATCCCAAGAACAAGTACAGCCAGCGCTTCGACCAGCCGAACGGCACATTGGACAATACCGAGGTCCAGACCGACGTGCGCAGCGGCACGGACTACTCGTTCAACGCGGCCTATGAGGTCGAGGTCGGCGGCGGCACGCTGGACCTGTCCGGCGTCTTCGTGCGCACCGACCGCCTGCAGGATGAGGACTCGATCGAATACAGGGGCGGTGTCGAGACCGCCGCCAACCTGCTGACGATCAATGACAACGACGTCGATATCCAGACCGACAACCTGAGCCTGCGCGCCCGCTATGCGCGCGACATGTTCGGCGGCGAGACCCGCTTCAAGCTGGGCTACGCCAGCTTCAACGACGAACAAACGGAGTTCGAGAACGAGGCGGAATACCTGCGCGACACCAACCCCTTCCCGGAAGAGGATCGCTTCACGGCGGACCTCGAATACCGCGACCTGCAGGATGAGGAAGTGTCGGCGGCGATCGAACACACGCGGGACATCGGCGCCGGCGTCGAGCTCGAGTTCGGCGTCCAGGCGGTTCAGAAGGATCGCGACTCGACCACCCGCACGGCGGACCGCGTCCGCTTCACCATCCCGAACGCGCCGACCCCGCGCCCGACGCAACCGCCGTTCGTCTTCAACACCGGCTCCTACGTGATCGAGGAAACCCGGATCGACCCGTTCGTCATGTTCTCCGGCGAAAGCGGCGCGCTGAAGTGGGAGGCCGGCCTGCGTTACGAGACCACCGACACCACGATCGCCGGCATCGACAACGACTATGCCGAGCTGCTGCCCTCGGCCAGCTTGCGCTACCGCCTGTCGGACACGGATCGCCTGACCCTGTCGGTCGCGCGCACCGTTCGCCGTCCCGACTTCGATGATCTGGCTCCGGTCACGCTCGAGGAAGAGCGCGGCGACAACGATTTCCGCGGCAATCCCTACCTCAAGCCCGAACTGGCCTGGGGTATCGATGCGGGCTTCGAGCGTCGTCTGGGCCGTCGCGGCGTCGTCGGGATCAACGTCTTCTACCGGGACATCACGGACCTGATCGAGGACATCAATACCGACGAAGCCGGAAGCGGCGACAACCCCGACACGCCCACCGTCATCGAAGCCTTCATCGAATCCATCGACAACGTCGGCGACGGTCAGGTCTATGGCGTCGAGTTCGACCTCTCCACGCCGCTGGACTTCATCGGCATGGAAAACACCGGCGTCTTCCTGAACGCGTCCTGGCTGGACAGCCAGGTCGAGGACGACCTCGGCGATCGCCGCTTCAACGACCAGTCGGACTATGTGTTGAACTTCGGCTTCACCCACGACATCCCGACCTGGGGCGCGGCCTTCGGCGCCACCTATCGCAAACAGGGCGACGCCTTCGGCCGGGTCTATGCCGAAGAGGTCACGACCTCCTACGGCGCCGACCTCGAGGTCTTCCTCGAGAAGCGCCTGTTCGCCAACACCGTCATCCGCCTGACCGGCTCCAACCTGCTGGACAGCTCCAAGGACGAGGTGTTCGACAAGTTCGGCGATCAGGACGACCAGATCAGCCGCGACTACGACGAGTATGAGCTGGAAACCGAAAGCGCCGGCCCGGTCTATCAGCTGGTCATGCGCGTCGCCTTCTGACGCCTGTCCAGAGTCGAAACGAAGGGGCCGGGCGGCGACGTCCGGCCCTTTTTCGTGCGCCGCGCCGACAGGTTGATCCGTCGCACTGGACCGCGGAAGAATCCGTGTTTAGGTCGCCTCGGGGGCGAAAGGCGGCTGTTGCGGTTCGCCGTTTGCAAGGTGTCTCCCGAACGGGCGCAGGGGCGCCAGAACGGGACAGTCAGGTCGAATGTTTCTCGAAGGCCAGATCAATTGGATGTGGGTGCTGGGCGCTCTCGCCGCGGTGGGTTGGCTGATCGGGCTGGTCGCCCTGTGGTTCGCGGTGAAGAAGCGCGGGCAGCACGTCGACGCCTCGGGCCAGCTCGATCTGATCCAGCGTGTCGCGGAGGACTCGCAGAAGCGTCTGTTCGAGACCTTGAACGCCATCCCCGTCGCCCTCGTCGAGACCGACAAGCAGGGCAAGTTCGTCTTCGCCAACCGCGCCGCGCACCAGCTGCTGGGCCGTCGTGACGCAGAACTGATCGGCCTGCGCTTCCACTCCGCCACCTGGGGCATCACCTTCCCGGACGGTCGCCCGGTGCCGCCGGACCTGCTGCCCAGCGCGCGCGCCCTGCGGGGTCAGACGGTCAAGGGCTTCCACCACCTGATGTCCAACCCGGCCACCCGCAAGAAGATGCTGGTCTCGGTCACGGCCATGCCGATCGAGAATGAACTGGGCCAGATCACCGGCTCGACCGCCGCCATCGTCGAGACCGACGGCCTGCAGGCGCCCGAGGTGATCGCGCCCGAGCCGGTCGCCGTGGTCGACAGCGACCTGACCCGCCGCGTCTTCGACGCCGCCTCCAGCGCCCTGGTCGTGGTGTCCGCCAACGGTCTGGTTCGCGAGGCCAATCGCACCGCCCTGCTGGTCCTGGGCCGGGAGGCCGCCGAAGGCGACTTCGCCGACCTGTTCCTGGCCGAGGATGAGCGCGCCGAGGGGCGTCAGGCCCTGCGCGCCGCCCTGTCCGCTCCGGCGGGAGAAGCGGACAGCTTCACGTCCCGAAACGGGGCGCCGGAAGGCATCCGCTGGTCCATGCTGCCCCTGACCAATGCCGAGGGCGGCGTCGACGCCCTGCTGCTGGCCGGCGAACGCGCCGATCCGGTGGTGGAAGAGGTCGCGGTGGCGCCGGAAGCGCCCGTCGAGACCATCGTGTTCGCGCCGACGCCGGCGCCTGAAGCCGCGCCCGCGCCGGAAACGCCGGTGATTTCCGAGGAGACCCTCGCCCTGCGCGAAGAAGCCGAAGCCGCCCGCCGTCAGGCCGAGGCCGCGCTGGCCGACGCCGCCGCCGCGCGCGAGGAGGCCGAGGCCGCCCGCGCCGTGGCCCGCAAGGCGCTGGAAGACGCCGAACTGGAACTGCAGGGCGGACGCCGGATGGAAAGCGTCGGTCGCCTGACCGGCGGACTGGCCCACGACTTCAACGCCCTGCTGGGGGTCATGACCGGCGCGCTGGACATGATGCTGCGTCAGGCCGACGACCCCGCACGGGTCCGCCGTCTGGGTCAGGCCGCCCTGACCGCCGGCCAGCGGGGTGAGCAGCTGACGCGCCGCCTGACCGCCTTCTCGCAAGGCGATGATGCGCCCATCTTCCAGACGCTGGACGCGGCCGTGCTGCTGCGCGGCATGGAGACCCGCCTGCGCGCCATGGCCGGGCCGGACATCGATTTGATGATCGAGGGCCCCGCGACCGAGGCGCCCGCCCGTCTGGACCCGGTCGCCTTCGAGGGCGCCGTGCGCGCCCTGACGCAGAACGCGGTCGAGGCGGTGGGCTCGAAAGGCTCGGTCGCCGTTCGTCTGGAGGTGTTGATGGAGGGCGGTCTGCGGCTCAGCGTCCGCGACACCGGCCCGGGCATGGATCGCGAACTGGCCGCCCGCGCGGTCGAACCCTTCTTCACCACCCGTGAAGGCGCCGCCGGTCTGGGCCTGTCGCAGGCCTATGCCTTCGCGCGTCAGTCGGGCGGGGTCCTGTCCATCGATGACGTGCCGGACGGCGGGGCCGAGGTGTCCATCACCCTGCCGCAGCCGGTCGCGGAGCCGGAACGCCAGACCGCCTGACCGGTCCCGCTATCGACGTTCGCCGATCCCGGTGTAGGGTGGTTAACGTCGCCTTCGGAGACCGGTCATGAAGCTGCTGCGCCCCCTCGTCGCCCTCGTCATTCTCGCCTACGTCGGCTGGCTGGCCTGGCCGTTGTTGTCTCCCCTGCTGGACGGCGGCGCACCTGACGTCGGCGCGATGCGGGCGGAGGCCGAGGCCGCGACCGGCGGCGACCTGTTCGGCGTCATCCCCGCCTGGGCGCTGTGGGTCGGGGCCGTCGCCCTGTACCTGGTCGCCGCCCTGATGCTGGGCGCGGGCAACGCCAAGGCTTCCATCGCCTATTTCCTGGGTTTCATCGCCGACGCCGTCCTGCGTCTGGCCATGGACCGCAACGGCGGCGGCGCGGATATCGCCGCGCGCTCGGCCGCGCCGGTCAGCGACTTTCCCGTCGATCCGGTCTGGCTGGTGCTGGGCGGCCTGCTGCTGCTCGGCGTGCTGGTGGTCATCGCGGCGCGGCGCCATCGGAAACGTCGCATCGCGGGCCAACTGTCCTTCTAGAGCGGCGCCATAGCGCCCATATAGTCTCCAGCGGTTGACCCTTGCGGTCTTGCCGCTAGGTTCCGCGCGCCTTCCCGCGCCCAGACAGCATCAGAGAGACCCCATGGCCGAAGCCGCTTCCCCCAGCACCGCGTATGATGTCGTCATCATCGGCGGCGGGCCGGGCGGCTATAACGCCGCGATCCGCGCGGGCCAGCTGGGTCTGACGGTCGCCTGCATCGAAAAGGGCGACACCCTGGGCGGCACCTGCCTGAACGTCGGCTGCATGCCGTCCAAGGCCCTGCTGCATGCGTCGGAGCTGTTCGAGATCGCGAACAAGGAGTTCGGGACCCTCGGCATCGAGGTCGGGACGCCCAAGGTCAACCTGCCGCAGATGATGAAGCAGAAGGCCGACAGCGTGACCGCCCTGACCAAGGGCATCGAATTCCTGTTCAAGAAGAACAAGGCCGTCTGGATCAAGGGCAAGGGCAGGATCACCGGCCCGGGCGCGGTTGAAGTCACCGCCGCCGACGGCGCGGTCACCACCCTGACGGCGAAAGACATCGTCATCGCCACGGGCTCGGAGCCCACCCCCCTGCCGGGCGTCGATTTCGTCGAGGGCAAGATCGTCGATTCCACCGGCGCCCTGTCGCTGCCGGCCATCCCGAAGAAGATGATCGTCATCGGGGCGGGCGTCATCGGGCTTGAGCTCGGCTCGGTCTGGCGTCGTCTGGGCGCCGAGGTCACGGTGGTCGAGTTTCTGGACAAGGTGGGCGCGGGCATGGACGCCGAGGTCGCCACCGCCTTCCAGCGCGGCCTGACCAAACAGGGCATGACCTTCCGGATGGGGACCAAGGTCACCGCCGCGAAGACCGGCAAGGACGGCGTCGAGCTGACGGTGGAGCCCGCCGCCGGCGGCGCCGCCGAAACCCTGAAGGGCGACGTGGTTCTGGTCGCCATCGGCCGCCGTCCCTACACCGCCGGTCTGGGGCTGGAGACGGTCGGCATCGAAACCGACAAGCGCGGCTTCCTGATCAACGACCATCTGAAGACCGGAAAGGCCGGGGTCTGGGTCATCGGCGACGTGACCACCGGCCCGATGCTGGCGCACAAGGCGGAAGAAGAAGCCGTCGCGGTGATCGAGTTCATCGCCGGAAAGGCCGGCCACGTCGACTACGACCTGGTCCCCAGCGTCATCTACACCGGCCCCGAAGTCGCCTGGGTCGGCAAGACCGAGGAACAGCTCAAGGCCGCCGGCGTCGACTTCCGCAAGGGCAAATTCCCCTTCACCGCCAACAGCCGCGCCAAGATCAACCACGAGACCGAGGGCTTCGTGAAGGTGCTGGCCGATGCGAAGACCGACAAGGTCCTGGGCGTCCACATCTTCGGCCCGTCGGCCGGTGAACTGATCTCCGAAGCCTGTATCGCCATGGCGTTCGGCGCCTCGTCCGAAGACATCGCCCGCACCTGCCACGCCCACCCGACCCGTTCCGAAGCGGTCAAACAGGCCGCCATGGGCGTCGACAACTGGACCATGCAGGCCTGATCTAGACCCCGAGTTCGTCCTCGAGGGTCCGCGTCGTCTGGCGGCGCAGGCCCTCGAAGGCGATGGCGTTGTTGGGGAAGTCGATGGTGACGTCCCTGAACCGGCTCAGCAGGTCCGCGCCGATCAGCAGGGCCGGCCGATCCGCCAGCTCCAGGGTGTGGAAACAGTGCAGGTCGGCGAACAGCAGGCTGGTGGCGCCCAGCCTTGATCGTCCCAGCCGCAGATCGTCCACGCGGGCCAGCCGGGCCGGCAGGCTCTGGCCGGTCACGCCGTAAAGCTGCAGCTGCCGGGCGAAGCGGGAGCCGCTGTCCGACCGGGCCTGCACGGCGCGCCTCAAGGCGTCATTGCCGATCGAATACTGGGCGCCGCTGTCGACAAAGGCCGCGGCGGAAACGCCGTCGACCAGGGTCTGGCCCAGGATCAGCTGGCCGAACCGGCCCCGGACGGAGCGAATGCGATCGCCCTGCAGGCGGGACCCGATCTGGCTGGCGCCGCCCATCAGGATCCGGGTGCCTCTCCGGCTCAGGGTCGCGCTGCGCCGGATGATGTCGAAGCCCAGCCGGAAGCGTCCCAGAACATCGAGGCCCAGAAGACCGTCCGCGCCCAGCTGCTGGCGCGGCAGCACCGGGCATCGCAGGCCGTGAAAACTCAGGCCACGCAGCTGCAGCCGGTCCACTCCCACGCTTTCCGTCCGGGCCGCGGCGGTGATGCCGTGCACGATCAGCGGCTCCCGCGCCGGCAGGGCCAGCGCCGCGGCGACGGTCTCGGCGACCGAGGTCACCCCGGCCCCGGTGTCGATGACGAAGGTGAAGGGCCCCTGACCGTTGATCATCACGGCCGCGCCGATGCGGGTGAACAGATTGGTCAGCAGGGCGATCGGCTCGGCGTCCCCCGACGCCGGGTCCTGTGTCGCCGCCCGCGCGGGAAGACCGCTCATGCCAACCAGGCCGAGCGCCGCCATCCCGCCCAGCAGGCCCCGACGATCCGGCCCTGATCGATCCCGCGCGGCCACGCTCCGTCCCCTGTTGTTCTATTTTGCGGCACTCTAGGCGCCGATCGCGCGCGCTGGCGAGTCCGTGTTCGCTCAGGCGCGGGGATGGGCCGCGGCGTAGGCCTGCAGCAGATGGGCGGCGTCGACGGCGGTGTATTTCTGGGTCGTCGACAAGCTGGCGTGGCCCAGCAGCTGCTGGATCGACCGCAGGTCGGCCCCGGCGCCCAGAAGATGGGTCGCGAAGCTGTGGCGCAGGGCGTGGGGCGTGGCGCTGGCGGGCAGGCCCAGCCGCCCGCGCAGACGCTGCATCGCCGCCTGCACCTGACGCGGGCCCAGCGGTCCGCCGCGCCTGGCCCGGAACAGGGCGTCCGACGGCGCCAACGGGTGCGGCAGCAGGGCCAGATAGGCGTCCACGGCGTCCCGCACGGCGGGCAGGACCGGCGCCAGCCGCGTCTTGCCGCCCTTGCCGGTGATGCGCAGGGTCTCGGGCAGGGGCGCGTCCGACCGGATCAGGGACAGACCCTCGGAAATCCGCAGGCCGCAGCCGTAAAGCAGGGTCAGCACCGCCCGGTCGCGCGCGGCCTCCCACGGCGCGATGTCCGGATCGGCCTGCGTCTCCTCCAGCAAGCCCCTGGCCTGATCCTCGGTCACGGGACGGGGCAGGGACGCCTTCACCTTCGGGCCGCGCACCAGGGCCAGCTGCGGCGCGGGCGTGTTCAGGCGCCGGTCGAGGAAGCTGTGAAAGGCGCGGATGGCCGACAGGGTCTGGCTGATGGAGCGGGCGTTCAGCGGATGATCGCCACTGCGGCGCTCGGCCAGATGCGCCCGCACCTCCGCCGCAGTGATCGTCCCCAGATCGGCCAGCCCCAGCGTCTCGCCGCGATGACGCTCCATGAAGGCCAGATACAGCCGCCCGATGTGGCCATAGGCCTCCAGCGTCCGCGGCGACAGCCGCCGCTCATGCGCCAGATGCTCCAGCCAGGCCGACAGGGTTTCGGCGGCGGTCAGTTTAGAATGGGCCATCGCTCGGCCGTCCGTTCGACCACCCGCGCGATGAAGGCCACCAGTTCACAGCCCATATTGGGGGCGAAACCGTCTTCCTCGGGCGAGCCGAAGGCGCACAGGGCCGGACGGCCCGGCGTCTCGTCGCCGGGGAACTGCGGCGCCATGCGGATCAGGGCGACCGACTTCACCTCGTCATCGGCGGCGCCGAACAGGTTCAGTCCATCGAAATTCGGGCCCAGCCAGGTCAGGCCATGCTCGCCCAGAAGGCCGTCGACGCCGCCGGTGTCCAGTCCCTTCCAGCCGAACGGCACGCCGCCGGGCTTTTCCAGCGCGATGGCCGCGCCGGCCAGTCCGAACCGCCCCTGCGCCACCGCATCCAGACGGCGGGCCAGATCGGAGGGACTGCGCGCCTCCATCAGGTCCAGGGCCGCGACATGGGTCTGGGTCTGGGCGGCGAAATTGGCGCGGGCGATGGCCTCGATCCGCTTGCGGGCGTCCGCCTCGCGTTCGGCGGCCTCTTCCAGCCGGGTCAGGGCGGCGCGGCCGAACTCGACCACATTGCGCCCGTGCGGCTTCAGCCCGATCTCTTCCAGCAAGGAGCGGTCGTCCAGCAGGGTCTGGGCATGGGCCTGCAACCAGGCGCGCACGTCCGGCCAGTGAAGCTCGTCCGGCTTCGAAAACAGATCAGGCGATACGCTCACAAACCTCTCCCCGAGGCGCAGTCTCTGGACAACCGGCGCCGGGGCGGTGTCGACCCTACAGGATCGACTGGCCGGTCTTGCCCCAGTCCGCCAGGAAGGCATCAAGCCCCTTGTCGGTTAACGGGTGTTTGACCAAGGCCTTGAAAGTGTCCGCCGGCAGGGTCGCGGCGTCGGCGCCGGCCAGGGCCGCGTCCGACACATGCATCGGATTGCGCAGCGACGCGGCCAGGATTTCCGTCTCGAAGCCGTGGATGTCGTACAGGGTGCGGATCTCTTCCAGCAGGCCGATCCCGTTCGCGCCGTGGTCTTCCAGACGGCCGACGAAGGGCGAGATGAAGGTCGCGCCGGCCTTGGCGGCCAGCATGGCCTGGGCGGCGGAGAAGCACAGGGTGACGTTGGTCCGGATGCCCTTGTCCGAGAAATTCCGCGCGGCGCGCAGCCCGTCCCAGGTCAGCGGCAGCTTCACCACCACATTGGGGGCGATGGCGGCCAGCTTGTCGCCTTCCTTGACCATGGTCTCATAGTCGGTGGCGACAGCCTCGGCGGAAATGGGGCCCTCGACCAGCGCGCAGATTTCAGCGATGACCTCGGCGATGTTGCGCCCGGACTTTGCGATCAGCGTGGGATTGGTGGTCACGCCGTCCACCATTCCGGTGGGCAGCAGGTCCTTGATGACGGCGACGTCGGCGGTGTCGAGGAAGAGTTTCATGGGCGCGCTAATAGCGGACGGGGGGAGGACATGAAAGTCGCATCCGTCCTGATTCCGCTGCCGGTGCCGGAAGCCTTTGATTATGAAGTGCCCGACGGGTTCGACGTGGTGCGCGGCGATCAGGTGGCCGTGCCGCTGGGGCCGCGCCTGATCCGGGGCATCGTGTCGGAGGCGCGCGAGACCACGGGCACGAACCGGCGGCTGAAGGTCATCGACCATGTGCTGGACGACCCCCGCCTGCCCGAACGCACCATGGATTTCGTCGAATGGGCCGCCCGCTGGACGCTGAGCGCGCCGGGCGAGATGGCGTCGGCCGCCCTCAAGGGCCTGCGCGCGCCGCGTCCCCGGCCCGAGCGTCGCGTTCGCCGGGTCGGCGACCGCCTCCCCGCCCGACCGACGGCCGCCCGGACCGCCGTGCTGGAGGCCCTGGGCCAAAGGTCCATGCCCGGCCCCGACCTGGCCCGCGCCGCCCAGGTCTCCTCCGGCGTGGTCAAGGGCCTGCTGGACGAGGGGGTGCTGGAGACGATCGAGATCGAGGCCGTCGCCGCCTTCGACGCGCCCGACCCCGATCACGCCCCCGCCACCCTGAATCCCGATCAGGCCGCCGCCGCGACCGAGGTGGCCGAGGCCGTCGCCACCCGCGCCTTCACCCCCATGCTGCTGGACGGGGTCACCGGCTCGGGCAAGACCGAGGCCTATCTGGAGGCCGCCGCGCACGCCCTGAAGGCGGATCCGACGGCCCAGATCCTGATCCTGCTGCCCGAAATCGCCCTGACCCAGGCGGTGATCGAGCGCATCACCACCCGCTTCGGCGCCGCGCCCGCCGAGTGGCATTCCGGCGTCGCCCCGCCGCGCCGTCGTCAGGTCTGGGAGGCCGTTCAGGCGGGCCGCTGCAACATCGTCGTCGGCGCCCGCTCGGCCCTGTTCCTGCCCTATGTGAACCTGCGCCTGATCGTGGTGGACGAGGAGCATGACGGCTCGTTCAAACAGGAGGAGGGGCTGGTCTATCACGGCCGCGACCTCGCCGTGGCCCGCGCCCGGATCGAGAGCGCGACGGTGGTGCTGGCCTCGGCCACGCCGTCGCTGGAGACGCTGTGGAACGCCCATCAGGGCCGCTATCGCTGGCTGAAGCTGGGCGCGCGACACGGCGCCGCCGTGCTGCCGGACATCAGCCTGCTGGACCTGCGCGCCGCCCCGCCCGACCCCCAGACCTGGCTGTCCCAGCCCCTGCGCGAAGCCATCGGCGAGACCCTGGCCCGCAAGGAGCAGACCCTGCTCTTCCTCAACCGGCGCGGCTACGCTCCGGTCGTCCTGTGCCGGGTCTGCGGCCACCGCCTGACCGCGCCGGACACCGACAGCTGGCTGGTCGAGCACCGCTACACCGGGCGGCTGGTCTGTCACCTGACCGGCTTCTCGATGCTCAAGCCCAAGACCTGCCCGTCGTGTGGGGCGGAAGATTCGCTGGTTCCCGTCGGCCCGGGCGTCGAGCGGGTGGAGGAGGAGGTCCGCGCCCTCTTCCCCCAGGCCCGCACCGCCGTGTTCAGCTCCGACACCGTGCCGGACGGCCGGTCCGCCCGCGCCCTGATCCAGTCGATGGCGGAGGGCGAGATCGACATTCTGGTGGCGACCCAGGCGGCGGCCAAGGGCCACAACTTCCCGCACCTGACGCTGGTGGGTGTGGTGGACGCCGATCTGGGCCTGCGCGGCGGCGATCTGCGCGCGGCGGAGCGCACCTTCCAGCTGCTGACCCAGGCCACGGGCCGGGCGGGTCGCGCCGACAAGCCGGGGCGGGCCATCCTGCAGACCTGGACGCCCGAGCATCCGGTGCTGATGGCCCTCGCGGCGGGCGACCGTGACGCCTTCGTCGAGGCCGAGCTGGCCGAGCGCGAGGCCGCGTCCCTGCCGCCCTATGGCCGTCTGGCCGCGATCATCCTGTCCGGAGAGAACCCCCAGGCGGTCGAGAAGGTCGCCCGCGACCTGGCCGAGTCCATCCCCAACGCCGAACGGCTGGAGGTCTACGGCCCCGCCGACGCGCCCCTGGCCCTCGTCCGCGGCCGGCGCCGCAAGCGCCTGCTGGTCCGCGCCGACCGCGACGTCGACCTGCAGGGCTTCCTGCGCGTCTGGCTCAGCCGCGTGAAGGTGCCGGCCTCTGTGCGCCTGAACGTGGACGTGGACCCTTATAGTTTCTTGTAGTGCGCTATCGCTCGCGACGCGGTCGCTCGCTGCTTGAGCGCGGTCCGGCTAACAAGCGACCGGGTTGGCGGTGCGCGAAGCGCCAGGCCGCGTCGGGTCGGGAGGTCCCCAAAGGGGCCGACGCTCCGCGGCACAACAAAAATGCGCTTGGCGCGCGAAGCGAGCCTAGCGCGGCCCGGTGATCCGGATCTCGAACAGGCTGGGCCAGTTCTTGCCGGTCACGAACAGCCTTTGCCCTTCGGCGTCCCAGGCGATGCCGTTCAGGACGTCGTCGCGCGGGTCCATGCCGGTGCGGTCGGGCAGCAGGTTGGTCAGGTCGATCACGCCCCTGACGACGCCGGTCTCCGGATCGATCCGGACGATGAAGTCGGTCTGCCAGATGTTGGCCCAGACCTCGCCGTCGATCCATTCCAGCTCGTTCAGCTGGCCGACGCGACGCCCGTTCAGGGTCACGGCCACCTCGCCCGTCTGGGTCAGCGTCTGGCCGTCGAGGAAGCGCAGGTGGGGCGCGCCGTCCGCCAGGATCAGCCGCGTCCCGTCGGTGGTCAGGCCCCAGCCCTCGCCGTCATAGGCGAACTCGCCCAGCGGGCTCAGGTCGGCGGGATTCCAGATATAGCCCTTGCCGTCGGTCCAGGTCAGGCTCAGCAGCCGGCCGTTCAGCTCGGTCAGCCCCTCGCCGAAGATGGCGGGGTCCAGCACCCGGGTCTGCAGCACCGCGCCGTCCTCCAGCCGCACCTTGCGGAGGGTCGAGGGTGAGCGGCCGGTGCTTTCGAACAGGACGCCGTCGCGCCAGATCAGGCCCTGGGTGAAGGCGTTGCGATCGTGCGGATAGGCTCGCACCACCTCAAACCCGTAGACCGGGGTGGCGGTCGCCGCCGGAGCCGCCTGCGCGGCGGGCGCAGGCGGGGTCTGCGCCAGGACGGGCGCGGGAGAGAGCAGGGCGGCCGCGAAGAAAAAGAGCAGCCGCCGCATGATCATACTCCGGGTTCGGCCGTCTCGGCCTTGTTCAGTTCGGCCTGTCGGGCCTGTTCCGCCGCCGCCTTCCGCTGGGACGACCGGCGGGACAGCATGTTCAGGCCTTCGACCAGGGCCGAGAAGGCCATCGCCGCGTAGATATAGCCCTTGGGAACGTGGACGCCAAAGCCGTCGGCGATCAGCACCGCGCCGATCATCAGCAGGAAGCCCAGCGCCAGCATCACCACGGTCGGGTTCTTGTCGATGAACTCGGCCAGCGGGTCCGCGGCCAGCAGCATGACCAGAACGGCGACCACCACGGCGATCATCATGATGACGATGTGGTCGGTCATGCCCACGGCGGTCAGGATCGAGTCGATCGAGAAGACCAGATCCAGCAGGATGATCTGGAAGATGGCCGAGCCGACGTTGTTGATGACGACGTCCTTCTTGTCCTTCTCGAGCATGTCGTTGGACGGGGTCGGGTCGGTGGCGTGGTGGATTTCCTTGGTGGCCTTCCACAGCAGGAACAGGCCGCCCGCGATCAGGATCAGGTCACGCCAGCTGAAGGCGGTGTCGAAGCTGGGCTCCCCGTGGCTGTTCAGCGGACCGGTGATGCCCAGGTCGAAGACCGGCGCGGTCAGGCCGACGATCCAGCCGATGGTCGCCAGCAGGCCCAGACGCATGATGAGCGCCAGCCCGATGCCGATGCGGCGCGTGCGCTGACGATGTTCGGGCGGCAACTTGTTCGACAGGATCGAGATGAAGATCAGGTTGTCGATGCCGAGGACGACTTCCATGACCACAAGGGTAATGAGGGCCGCCCATGCGGTCGGGTCGGTGAACAACGGGGTGAAGTCGAACATCGTCGGTATGAGATTCCTGCAAGCGTAGCGCTGAAACTCGTGTGTAGCGTTGCGGTTGCGGGTGCGGCAATGCGGCCCAATGTGGCGGCCGCTGTCGGTTGCGGCGGAGGGGCACAGGTGCTATCAGGCGCCCGGCTGAGCCGGAGGGCGCGTTATTGAACGCGTCCCCAAAGTGCTTTCTCAAAGCATTTCAAGCCCTTGGTCGGCGCGGATCCGCGGCCGGTCGCAACCCGAACGCTAACCCGCGCGGACCTTATAAGTGGCTGACGATTTCAGAACGACGGAAGTCGGCAAGCGCTACGCACAAGCGCTGTTCGACCTGGCAGACGAAAATGGCGCGCTGGACGCCGTGCGCGCGGACCTGAAGTCGCTGAGCGCGGCCTGGGCCGAGAGCGCCGACCTGCGCCGACTGGCGAACTCGCCGGTCCTCGGCGCGGACGATCAGGTCAAGGGTCTGGTCGCTATCGCCGACAAGGCGAAGTTCAATCGCGTGACGAAGAATTTCCTCGGCCTGCTGGCCCAGAACGGTCGCGCCCGCGACCTGACCGGCGTCATCATGGCCTATGAGGCGCTGTACGCGACGAAGATGGGCGTGGTCGCCGCCGAGGTGGTGTCCGCCCAGCCCCTGACCGCCGCACAATTGAAGACGATCCAGACCACGCTCCGCACCTCGCTGGGCAAGGATCCCGAACTGACGACCCGTGTCGACCCGGCGATCCTGGGCGGCCTCAAGGTCAAGGTGGGCTCGAAGCTGTTCGACGCCTCGCTGAAGACCAAGCTCGACCAGATGAAATTCGCCCTGAAGCGCGCTTAAGCGCCTTCAGCCAACGCAGACTGCAGTGGGCCTGACGGTCCGCCCCGAAGAAGACGAGACAGAGAGATCCAAATGGACATCCGCGCCGCCGAGATTTCGGCCATCCTCAAGTCGCAGATCGCCAACTTCGGCGTCGAAGCCGACGTTTCCGACGTCGGTCAGGTGCTGTCGATCGGTGACGGCGTGGCCCGCATCCACGGTCTGGACAACGTCCAGGCCGGTGAAATGCTGGAGTTCCCCAAGGCCGGCGTGAAGGGCATGGCCCTGAACCTGGAAAGCGACAACGTCGGCGCGGTGATCTTCGGTTCGGACGCCGCCATCGCGGAAGGCGACGAAGTCCGCCGCCTGGGCGAGATCGTGGACGTTCCGGTCGGCCGGGGCCTGCTGGGCCGCGTCGTCAACCCGCTGGGCGAGCCGATCGACGGCAAGGGCCCGATCGTGTCGAGCGAGCGCCGCCGCGTGGACGTCAAGGCGCCGGGCATCATCCCGCGCAAATCGGTTCACGAGCCGATGCAGACCGGCCTGAAGGCCATCGACACCCTGATCCCCGTCGGCCGCGGCCAGCGCGAGCTGATCATCGGTGACCGTCAGGTCGGCAAGACCGCCGTCGCCATCGACACCATTCTGAACCAGAAGTCGGTCAACGCCACGGACGACGAGTCCGCCAAGCTGTACTGCATCTACGTCGCCATCGGTCAGAAGCGCTCGACCGTCGCGCAGATCGTCAAGACGCTCGAGGAGTCGGGCGCCCTGGAATACACCATCGTGGTCGCCTCGACCGCGTCGGAGCCGGCCCCGCTGCAGTTCCTGGCCCCGTTCGCCGGCACCGCCATGGGCGAGTTCTTCCGTGACAACGGCATGCACGCCCTGATCGTCTATGACGATCTGTCCAAACAGGCCGTCGCCTACCGCCAGATGTCGCTGCTGCTGCGCCGTCCGCCGGGCCGTGAAGCCTATCCGGGCGACGTCTTCTACCTGCACAGCCGCCTGCTGGAGCGTTCGGCCAAGCTGAACAGCGATTACGGTTCGGGCTCGATGACCGCCCTGCCGATCATCGAAACCCAGGCCAACGACGTCTCGGCCTACATCCCGACCAACGTGATCTCGATCACCGACGGCCAGATCTTCCTCGAATCCGACCTGTTCTACCAGGGCATCCGCCCGGCCGTGAACGTCGGCATCTCGGTGTCGCGCGTGGGCTCCTCGGCCCAGACCAAGGCGATGAAGAAGGTCGCCGGCTCGATCAAGGGCGAGCTGGCCCAGTATCGGGAAATGGCCGCCTTCGCCAAGTTCGGCTCGGACCTCGACGCCTCGACCCAGAAGCTGCTGGCCCGCGGCGCCCGCCTGACCGAGCTGCTGAAGCAGCCGCAGTACAGCCCGCTGACCATGGAAGAGCAGGTCGTGTCGGTCTACGCCGGCACCCGCGGCTACCTGGACGGCGTCGCTGTCGCCGACATCGGTCGTTACGAGTCGGAACTGCTGGCCCGCATCAAGTCGTCGAACCCGGCCCTGCTGGACGGCATCCGCACGAAGAAGGACCTGACCGCCGAGCTCGAAACCGAGCTGAAGGGCGTTCTGGAAGCCTTCACCAAGACCTTCGCCTAAGTCTGACCCCCGGAAGCTGAAAGAGTAGCGCCCGATGGCCAGCCTCAAGGAAATGCGCAATCGGATCGACAGCGTGAAGTCCACGCAGAAGATCACGAAAGCCCTGAACATGGTCGCCGCGGCCAAGCTGAAGCGCGCCCAGGATCAGGCGGAAAGCGCTCGCCCCTATGCGAAGAAGATGGCCGCGGTCATCGCCAACCTGGCCGCCGGCGTGTCCGGCGACAGCGCGCCCAAGCTGCTGGCTGGCACGGGCCGTGACCAGAAGCACCTGGTCGTGGTCGCCACCGGCGACAAGGGTCTGGCGGGCGGGTTCAACTCGAACGTCATCCGCGCCGCCCGGGAACGGATCAACAGCCTGATCGCCAACGGCAAGGATGTCCGCATCATCGCCGTGGGCCGCAAGGTTCGCGACGGCCTGACCCGCCTGTACGGCGACCGGCTGATCCGCACCTTCGAGCTCAGCGAGCACAAGGTCATCGGCATGGCCGCCGCCGAGCCGATCGCCGCCCTGATCGCGGAAGAGTTCGAGGCCGGCAACGCCGACGTCGTGACCCTGTTCTACAGCCGCTTCCAGTCGGTCATCGCCCAGGTGCCGACCCCGCGCCAGCTGATCCCGGCCGTGGTGGACGGCGACGCCGCCCCGATCGACCTGAACGGCGCCGTCTACGACTATGAGCCGTCGGAAGAGGAAATCCTCGAGACGCTGCTGCCGCGCAACATCACGACCCAGGTGCTGGCCGCCCTGTACGAGAACCAGGCCAGCTTCTTCGGGGCCCAGATGGGCGCCATGGACAACGCCACCCGCAACGCCGGTGACCTGATCAACAGCCTGACCCTGCAGTACAACCGCAAGCGCCAGGCCCAGATCACCACCGAACTGATCGAGATCATCGCCGGCGCTGAAGCGCTCTGATCCGACACCTGAACAGACAAGACCTTCCGAACGGAACGAACCGATGACCGACACCGCCGCCCCGAAGAAACCCGCCGCCAAGAAGCCCGCCGCCCCCAAGGCTCCGGCCGCCGCGACGATGACCGCCGCACCGCAGGCTTCGGCCGCTGTCGCCACGGGCCGTATCGCCCAGGTCATCGGCGCCGTCGTCGACGTTGAGTTCGACGGCCACCTGCCGGCCATCCTCTCGGCCCTGGAAACGCGCAACACCGACCAGAAGACGGGCGAGCCCTTCACCCTGGTTCTGGAAGTCGCCCAGCACCTCGGCCAGAACGTGGTCCGCACCATCGCCATGGACACCACCGAGGGCCTGACCCGCGGTCAGCCGGTGACCGACACCGGCAGCTCGATCATGGCCCCGGTCGGCCCCGGCACCCTCGGCCGCATCATGAACGTCGTCGGCGCGCCGATCGACGAGCAGGGTCCGATCAAGACCACCATGTACCGCCCGATCCACCGCGAGGCGCCGTCGTTCGAAGAGCAGTCGACCTCGTCGGAAATCCTGGTCACGGGCATCAAGGTCATCGACCTGATGTGCCCCTACACCAAGGGCGGCAAGACCGGCCTGTTCGGCGGCGCCGGCGTCGGCAAGACCGTCACCATGCAGGAACTGATCAACAACATCGCCAAGGCCTACGGCGGTTACTCGGTTCTGGCCGGCGTGGGTGAACGCACCCGTGAAGGCAACGACCTGTATCACGAGATGATCGAGTCCAACGTGAACGTGGACCCCGCCAAGAACGGCGGTTCGACCGAGGGCTCCAAATGCGCCCTGGTCTACGGCCAGATGAACGAGCCTCCCGGCGCCCGCGCCCGCGTCGCCCTGACCGGCCTGGCCCAGGCCGAGTATTTCCGCGACGAAGAGGGCAAGGACGTCCTGCTGTTCGTCGACAACATCTTCCGCTTCACGCAAGCCGGTTCGGAAATGTCCGCCCTGCTGGGCCGTATCCCGTCGGCGGTGGGCTATCAGCCGACCCTGGCGACCGAGATGGGCAACCTGCAGGAACGCATCACCTCGACCAAGAAGGGCTCGATCACCTCGATCCAGGCCATCTACGTTCCCGCCGACGACCTGACCGACCCGGCCCCCGCCGCCTCGTTCGCCCACCTTGACGCCCGCACCGTTCTGTCGCGCGACATCGCCGCCCAGGCCATCTTCCCGGCCGTCGATCCGCTGGACTCGACCTCGCGGATCATGGACCCCCTGATCATCGGCGAAGAGCACTACCGCGTCGCCCGTTCGGTCCAGGAAGTCCTGCAGCAGTACAAGGCGCTGAAGGACATCATCGCCATCCTCGGCATGGACGAGCTGTCGGAAGACGACAAACTGGTCGTCTCGCGCGCCCGCAAGATCAGCCGCTTCCTGTCGCAGCCCTTCTTCGTGGCCGAGCAGTTCACCAACGCGCCGGGCAAGTTCGTCGAACTGGCCGACACGATCCGCTCGTTCAAGGGCATCGTCGCCGGTGAATACGATCACCTGCCGGAAGCCGCCTTCTACATGGTCGGTTCGATCGAGGAGGCCGTCGCCAAGGCCGAGAAGATGGCGTCGGAAGCCTGATCATGGCCGGCAAGCTGAGTTTCTCTCTCGTTTCGCCGGAACGCGAGGTCTTCGCGGGCCTCGTGGACCAGGTTGACGCGCCGGGCGTCGAGGGCGACTTCGGCGTCCTCGCCGACCACGCGCCCTTCATGACCGCCCTGCGCGAAGGCGTGGTCACGGTCATCGACGGGTCGTCGCGCCGCCAGTTCGCGGTGCACGGCGGTTTCGCCGACGTGACCCCGGCCGGCCTGACCATCCTGGCCGAACAGGCCACGGAAGTCGCCGCCGCCTGAAACCGGCGTCTGTGTTCCGAAAAGCCCCGGTCAGCCCCGCTGGCCGGGGCTTTTCCTTGGCCGGTGCTCGGGGCGGCGGGCAGCGTGGCGATGAGTGGCTAGTGACTAGTGATTAGTGGTTCGATGCCGCCGACATCGCGTCAGGACGACAACCGCCCGTTCCGGGGCGAACCACTAATCACTAGCCACTAACCACTTCACACCCACCGGCCCCGCCGCAGCGCGCACCGCCCCCCTTGACCCCCGCGCCCGCCGTCCTAGATAGCCCTGGAAGACGAGGCCACGTCCTCGCTCCCCGCCCTCGGGCCGGGACCAAGTCCGGGACGGCCCGGCCCTTTGCAAGGAGGGCCGTATTCCGATGGCCTGGATATCTCTCTTCGTCGCCGGCCTGCTCGAGATCGTGTGGGCCTATTTCATGAAGCAGTCGCACGGCTTCACCCGCCTGTGGCCCAGCGTCGCCACGCTCGGCTTCATGGGCGTCAGCTTCGCCCTGCTGTCCTTCTCGATGAAGACCCTGCCCATGGGCACGGCCTATGTCATGTGGACCGGCATCGGCGCCGTCGGCGCCTTCATCGTCGGCGTCGTCCTGCTGGGCGAGCAGATCAATCCGCTGCGCATCCTGGCGGCGGTGCTGGTCGTCAGCGGCCTTGTCCTGTTCCGCCTCGCCCCCGGCGGCGGGGCGCACTGAGGTCGAGGCGCTCGGCCGGAGGGGCCGGAGCGCTGAAAGTGGTTAGTGGTCAGTGGTTAGTGGTTCGATGCCGCCGTCGGCGGTGCAGGACCACAACGAGCGGTGACGCTGCGAACCACTGGCCACTAGCCACTAACCACTGGTCGCCCCCGCTGCCCGCCAAGCGAGCCCGATCCTTCAGATCAGCAGCGCACTGAACGTCGAGACCACCCGCTCATAGGCCTCGCGCTTGAACGGCACGATCAGGTCCGGGGCTTCGTCCAGGCTTCCCCAGCGCCAGGCGTCGAACTCGATCTCGTCGTGTTGTTCGAGGTCGATCTCGGACTCCTCGCCGGTGAAGCGGAAGGCGAACCATTTCTGCTTCTGCCCCTTCCAGCCGCGCGCCTGTTTCGACCCGCCGTAGCCCTCGGGGAAGTCATAGGCGACCCACTGCTGGATCTCGCCGATCAGGTCGGCGGAAGTGACGCCGGTCTCCTCGGCCAGTTCGCGGCGGGCGGCGGTCTCATAGTCCTCGCCGTCGTCCACCCCGCCCTGCGGGAACTGCCAGTTCTGCGGCCCCGGCGTCCCCGCGCGCCGCCCGTACCAGACCCGCCCGTCCGGATGGAACAGCACGACGCCGACATTCGGGCGGTATTGGGAGAGGTCGGTCATGGCAGGGATTAGGGACTAGGGATTGGGGATTCGGAAGAGGGTTCGGCTGAAGCGTGGCGATCTCACGTCCAATCCCTAATCCCCAGTCCCTAATCCCTGCGCGTCAGCGCCCCGGCCGCTGCGTCATCGCCGACGCCGGCGCCAGCTGCAGGCCGCGCGCGTCCAGTCCGGCGGTCCAGCGGGCCACGGCCTCGACGGTGACGGGATAGCTGAAGCCGGACCCCAGGGCCGAGCCGCGCGCCTTGGCGAGGGCTTCCAGCGCGTTCAACTGGCCGATGATGGCGGCGGGGGACTGTTCCTCGTCGATCACGCGGTTGGCGCTGGCGCGGGCCCAGGCGCCGGGTTTGCGGCTCATGGAGCCGTCGTCGATGAAGGCCACGCCGCGCGCGCGCAGCACGCCCATGAAGGCGTTCATGCCCTCTTCGGAGCTCTGGAAGCGGTCGCCCAGATAGTTGGTCACCGCGAAATAGCCGGTGGCCCGGCCCAGCAGCCAGTTCATCTTGGCGGTGATGTCGGCGGCGTCGGCGGCGGCCAGCAGGGTGTAGGGACCCGGATCATTGGCCGGGTAGCCGGTCGGCTCCATCGGCATCTCGATCATGACCTCATGCCCCTGGGCGCGGGCCAGATCGATCCAGCCCTGCAGACCCTCGGCATAGGGGACGAAGCTCAGCGTCACCTCCGGGGGCAGGCGTTCGATGGCGGCGCGGGTGGTCACGGCGTTCAGGCCCAGTCCGCCGACGACGACCGACACGCGCGGCTTGCCGTTCGCCCGGAAGGGACGGGCATAGGCCTGGGCCGGGACGCGGCCGTCGCTGGCGATGCGCGGCAGGACGCCGTCCGGGCCCGGCTGGTGCAGGCCGGCGATCGGGGCGGCGGTCAGGGGCTGGGCGGCGATGCGCGGGGCCGTCACGGGCGCGCCGTTGCCCGACACCGTGGCGCCGTCCGGCAGGGTGATCATCGCCTCGCCCATCGCGGGGTCCAGCGCGCCGTCGCCGGTCAGGTCCTGATAGGCGCCGCTCAGGGAGAAGGCGTCCATGCCCGACGGGGCCTGGGGACCGGCCGCGGGCTGCCGATGCAGGGTCGCGCTGGCCGAGGGGGCCCCGGCGCGCGGGTCGCCCAGCACGGTGATGAACAGGGCGGCGGCGCCGAGCAGCAGCAGGCCCGCGCCCGCCACCGCGACCGGCGGCTTCTTCAGCACCCGTCCGACCGGCGCGAGACGCTCGCGCAGGGGCGCCTTCACCGGCGGGGCTCCGGCAGTGGCGGCCAGGGCGGATTGACGTTTGGCGAACATGGACAGCGGACGCGCTCGGGTGGGCGGGAGCCGCGAACACGGACCCCTTCGAGGCTCACATTGCCGGGCGCCGGTTAAGAAATCCTAACGGCGCGTTAGCCATGCGGACCCTTATTCGTCCGGGGTTTCCGTCGTTTCGGTGTCCGCCAGCACCGTGCCGGGCGCCGAGGTGACGATGCCTTCGGGCGCGGCCGCCAGACGGGTCAGGTCGCCACCGGCCCGCAGCACGTCGAAGGCGCGCTCCAGCTGATAGTCCTTGTCCTTGTCATAGGCCTCGCCCGGCGCCTCGTGCGGCACATGGGCGCCCTTGCGCTCGGCACCGATGGAGGCGTCCAGCGCGGTGGAGTAGGCGGCCTCGGAATAGATGAAGCTGGACCGCGACACGATGCGGGCCTCGGCGAACGAGCGGGCGACTTCCAGGTCCGGCTCGATGCCCAGTTTCTGGATCGAGGCGCCGGAGGGGGTGTAGTAGCGCGCCGTGGTGATCGAGACCGCGCCGTCGTCGGGATTGCGCATCGGGATGACGGTCTGCACCGACCCCTTGCCGAAGCTGGTCAGGCCGACGATCGTCGCGCGCTGGTGGTCCTTCAGGGCCCCCGCCACGATCTCCGACGCGGAGGCCGAGCCGTAGTTGACCAGAACGACCAGCGGCAGGCCGTTGGTCAGGTCGCCCGGTTCGGCGGCGTAGCGCATGATCTGTTCCGGCCCGCGCCCGCGCTGGCTGACGATTTCGCCCCGCTCCAGGAAGGCGTCCGACACCGCGATGGCCGCGTCCAGCACGCCCCCGCCATTGTTGCGCAGGTCCAGCACAAAGCCCTTCAGCGCCGGGTTCTCGCGCTTCAGGCGGGCGATGGTGTCGGTCAGTTCGCGACCGGTGTTGATGTTGAAGGTCGAGATCCGGAGATAGCCGAACTCGCCCTCGACGCGGCCGGTGACCGAGTCGATGTGGATCACTTCACGGGTCAGGGTGACCTCGCGCGGCTCCTCGCCGTCGCGCAGGAAGGTCACCTTGATCGAGGTGCCCACCGCGCCGCGCAGCTTCTCCGACACCTGGCTGACCGTCAGGCCCGCGGCGTTCTGGCCGTCGATGGCCGAGATGACGTCGCCGGCGTTGACGCCCGCGCGGGCCGCCGGGCCGCCGTCCATCGGCGAAATGATCTTCACCAGCCCGCCTTCCGACGAGATGGTCAGGCCGACGCCCGAATACTGGCCCTCGGTGCGCTCGCGCAGCTCGCCGTACGCCGTCTTGGGCAGGTAGTTGGAGTGCGGGTCCAGCGCGGTCATCATCCCCTGCAGGGCCGCCTCGATCAGCTTCTTGTCGTCGACCGGCACCACATAGTTGGACTCGACGATGCCCAGCACGTCGCCGAACAGCTGGGTCATGCGGAAGGCTTCGTTGCGCGGTGTCTGACCGGCGGCGGTCGCGGCCCCCAGGCCGACCACGGTGGCGGCGGCGGCGGCGGTCATCAGCAGCTTACGCATTCGTCTTCATTCTCGGCGGACCGGGGAGGCGGTCGTGGGGGCGGTAGTCAGGAGCGGGCGCGCGACCAAATCGTGGCCGCGCTCGCGAGCGCTGGATAAAATCAGCGTCATCGCCGGTTGGGAAGCGGATTCGCGGGGAAAGGGCTGTGGGCTCGAAGAAGTGGCGGCCAGGCCCCATACACCGGGCCCGGAAAGTAGTGAGTGGCCAGTGCTTAGCGTGCGCGGGGCCCGGCGGTTGCGGAAGGGCGGCGCTGATCGCGCGGTCGCAGGCTGGTGGCCAGCCACTAGCCACTCGCCACTCGCCACTTCCCCCGCACCAGCGGCGCCGGCCTGCCACCCCCGCCAATACAGCCCCGCCCCCTCAATTCAGCCACGGCGCCGGATCGATCGCGCGTTCGTCGCGACGGAGCTCAAACCAGACCTCGCCGTCCTCGCCGGTCCGGCCCAGGGTCTGGCCGTCGGCGACCCGGGCGCCGCTTTCGACCGAGACCTCGTCCAGCCCGGCGATGACCGCGCGCCAGCCGGGGCCCAGATCGACGATCACCACCTGACCCCAGCCCGACAGAGGCCCGGCGAAGGCGACCCGCCCGGCCGCCGGCGCCCGCGCCGCCTGCCGGTCCGCCCGCCAGCGCCAGCCGTTCGCCCCGCGTCCGTACCGGGCCGAGGGCGCCCCCTCGACCGGCGCGGTCAGGCGGCTGCGCCCGGCAGGCAGGCGGGCCACGGTCGTCGGCGCATCGGCCTCCGCCGCCGGGGTCGCGGCCCCCAGCGCCCGCAGCCGGGCCTCCAGGGCGCGGCTGGCGCGCTCGGCCTGGGCCGCTTCCGAACGCAGCACGGACTGCAGCGCCGCCTTGCGGGCCGACAGGGCCTCCATCTCGCCGCGCCGGTCGCCCCGCGCGCTCTCGCTGGTGAACAGCTGCTCGCTGTTCAGCGCCGCCAGCCGCCGCACCCGCGTCAGCTCCGACTGCTCATCGGCCAGCGCCTTCGCCCGGCGTTGCAGGTCCGGGGCGATGGCGCGCATCAGGATCGAGGCCCGCACCGCGTCCACCGCCTTGTCCGACGGGACCAGCAGGGGGGGCGGCGGCTTGCGGCTCATCATCTGCAGGGCCGACAGCAGCCGGGACTGCCGTCCGCGCGCCGCCGACAGCTTCGCCGCCAGCGCGGCCTCGCGCTGACCCAGTTCGCGCAGCCGCGTCCGCTGGGCGGTGATCAGCCGGTCGTCGGCGCTCACGGCGGCGGTCAGGCGGTTCAGCTGGCGTTCCAGTCCGGCGATCTCGGCCGCGGCCTCGTCCGCCTCGGTGCGCAGCCGTCGCGCCCGCGCCTGCTCGTCGCGGAACTCCGCCTGCAGGCGCGCGACCTCGCCCGGCTCCTGCGGCGCGGCGGCCGCGACGGGCAGGGCGATCAGGCCGACCAGCAGGAGGGGCAGGAGGGGACGCATCTAATCCCTGTGGTAGGGCGATCCGGCCAGGATGGTCACGGCGCGATACAGCTGTTCCGCCAGCATCGCCCGCGCCAGGGCGTGGGGCCAGGTCTGCGGCCCGAAGGCGAGGGTCGAGGCCGCCGCGTCGCGCACGCTCGCATCCAGCCCGTCCGCCCCGCCGATGGCGAACACCAGCCGCCGCTCGCCGCGGTCGCGCAGCAGGGCGATATGGTCGGCGAAGGCGCGGCTGGAGAAGGTCTTGCCCCGCTCGTCGCACGCGATCAGGTGCGCGCCCTCGCAGGCCTTGAGGATCAGCTCGGCCTCCGGCGCCTTGCCCGGCTTGCGGGGCTCCAGATCGATCAGCTCCAGCGGACCCAGCCCCAGCGCCCGTCCCGCCAGGGTCGCGCGCTGGGCGTAGTCTTCCGCGAGCACGGCTTCGGGCCCGCGCCCCGGCTTGCCGATCGCGATGACGCCCAGCTTCATGGTCGGATCAGTGGATCAGGCGCGACTGTCGACGCGGTGGCCGCTGTCGACCGACCAGATCTTCTCGATGTTGTAGAAGGTGCGCACTTCCGGGCGGAACAGGTGGACGATGACGTCGCCGCCGTCCAGCAGCACCCAGTCGCAGTGCGGCAGGCCCGAAACCTTGACCTTGCCCAGACCCTTTTCCTTCATCAGCCGCTGCAGGTGATCCGCCAGCGCGCCGACGTGGCGGTGCGAGCGGCCCGAGGCGATGATCATGGCGTCCGACATGGGGCTTTTCCCCCGCAGGTCGATCAGGACGATGTCCTGCGCCTTGTCGTCGTCAAGCTTGCCGAGGATGGCGTTCTCGAGGTCGGTCAGCCCGACGGGAAGGGGAGCCTGTTGACCGTCTTCCGAGTGGATGGGTTCGATCTCGTCCATCTCGTGCGCCGTGTTGGAGACGGCGTCGTCGTGCGCGTCATACGCGGTAGAGGGGGTCAGCGGAGGGCTCCGGGGGTGGTTACTAAAGCGGCAGTCTAGCACAGACCCCGCCCGCCGTCACCCGCCCCGGCTCTTCGCCGCCGCGCGCAGGGCCGTGGACGATCTCGGATTGAGCGGCGCGGTCAGATAGGTCCAGGCCGGAGCGGGCATGGACGCCAAGAGCCGGGCCTTCTCCGCCGCCACCCGGGCGTCGGCGAAACGGCTGGCGGCGGGGGCCGTGCGGCTGTCCAGCAGGGAGCCGGGCCGGGCGATCACCGCCATCGGCATCAGCCGCATGATGTCGGTCCAGCCGCGCCACCGGTGGAAGCTGGCCAGATTGTCCGACCCCATCAGCCAGACGAAATTCACTCCCGGATGCCGGGCCACCAGCGCCCTCAGGGTGTCGACCGTCCACTGCGTGCCCATCCGGGTCTCGACGTCGGAGATGATCATGGACGGACCGCTCGCCGCCAGCCTCGCGGCCTCGGCGGCCGACGCCATCCGCTCGGCCAGCGGCGCGCTCTCGCGACTGTCCTTCAGCGGGTTCTGCGGCGACACCAGCCAGACCACGCGATCCAGCCCCAGCCGCCGCAGGGCGGTCTCGGCCACATGGGCGTGTCCGTCATGGGCGGGATTGAACGAGCCGCCGAACAGCCCGACCGACATGCCGGGGCTGAGGTCCAGACCGTCACGCAGCGCGCCCCGGCGAGGGCCGGGTTTCTGCGGCGCGGGACCGGCGTGGAAGAAGGACAAGGCGGGCTCGCGCGACTTATGCTCACCCGCGCCCTAACACGCCGGAACCCGGCTGTCGCGCTTCATCCGTGCGGTGAGCGTTTGAAGGTGTCTCCGACCTCGGCGGCGTCCGGCCCG
The DNA here is from genome assembly GCF_058681355.1 of Brevundimonas sp. AVps31. NCBI lineage: Bacteria > Pseudomonadati > Pseudomonadota > Alphaproteobacteria > Caulobacterales > Caulobacteraceae > Brevundimonas > Brevundimonas sp. AVps31. The sequence goes on from NZ_CM178736.1 coordinate 1,490,369, forward strand.
TCCGGCCCGGCTTTCGTCGTCGAGGCCTCGCCGGTGCGTTTCACATCGGCGCTCGAGGTCGTCTGGTCCGGCTTGCCGCCGGGCATGGCGCCATTGGCCTTGCGGCCCTCGGTCTGTTTCGGATCGGCCATGTCGCTCTCCCTGTGTCGGAAGGAAAGCGGTGGCGTCAGGGTCCGTTCCGTCAGCCGGTGTAGCCGGCGCAGTGCGGCTGCATGTGCGCCTCGTACTCCGCCAGACTGCCGATCTCGGCCTCTTCGCGCAGCGCCTCGATCCGGCTGCGGTCCTCGATCTCGTCCGGCTCCCACTTGCCGGGCGCGGTGCAGCGGCCCTGGGTGCCGTAGCGCTGGGGCCGCTTCTCGCTGACCGCGATCCGGTCCCACAGATAGGCGTAGTTGGCGCGCGACACCTCGCCCTGCGCCACCAGCGGCTCCATCAGGGTCAGCACATGGCGCTGGAAGTCCCGGTCGCGATCCGCGTGCTGGGCCATCAGCCAGGCCGAGCTGGACGCCCGCGCCCCGGTCGCCGAGATCGTGAACCAGCCGTTGGCCGCCACATCGGCCTTCAGCCAAGCGGTGTTGTCGCCGTCGGTCAGGCAGGTGGCCCGGGTCACGGCCGTCAGCACCCGTCCCTTGGCGCCGGGGCTCAGCTCGCCCCACACCTGATCGCCGGCCGACCAGCTATGGCGATACAACTGGTCCCGCGCGGTGCGGCGCAGCAGTTCGCGCGCCCTCGGGCTGGTTTCACTTTCCAGCTGGGCATAGCGGTCCGACACCCATTTGAACGGTTCCTCGGTCGCCACCTGACCGTGCTCCAGCCCTTCGGCGAACAGGGTCCATTTGGCCCAGGCGTCGGCCGCCGCCGCGCGGTCGTCGTCAAAGGCCGCCCGGTCCGCCGCCTCGGCTGCGGCCGCCAGCCCCATCTGCACCTCGGCCTCCGCCTCGGTCAGGCAGCGCGGATCACTGTCCGCCACCACCGTCCGTCGATAGACGGCGTCGGACATCGCCTTGACGTCCACGCCCTCGGCCTTCAGCGCCATATAGTCGAAGGCCCGCGCCGCCCCGGCGTCCTCGGCCAAGGCGGCGAGAGTCGGCGTCAGCTGCGGCGGCGGCGCGCTCTGGAACCCGGCCGTCATCAGGGCGGCGGCCGTCACGGCCGTCAGCATGGCGAAGCGAAACATTGGAAGCCCTCCCGTTCACCGGGAAGAACAGCCGCGCTTCAAGGCATAATCAGGGCGGGGCCTAGGGCGCCCAGCCGCCGGGCGTCTCGACCACGCCCTCGTCATTGTCATCGACACGGGTCAGCTCGCCGCGCGTCTTGCGGACCTCGATCCAGGCGGCGCGCAGCAGTTCGGTCACGCCCTCGCCGGACACGCCCGACACCAGATAGGGCGGCTTGCCCGCGGCGGCCTGCAGGGCGGCGGCCTTCTCCTCGCGCTCTTCCGGCGACAGGGCGTCGATCTTGTTCAGCGCCAGCAGTTCGGTCTTGTCCGCCAGCCCTTCGCCATAGGCGTCCAGCTCGCCGCGGATGATGCGATAGGCCTCGACCACATCGTCCTGCGTCCCGTCGATCAGGTGGATCAGCGAGGCCGAGCGTTCCACGTGGCCCAGGAAGCGGGTGCCCAGACCCGCGCCTTCCGAGGCGCCCTCGATCAGGCCGGGGATGTCCGCGATCACGAACCGCTCGGTCGGGCTCAGGTCGACCATGCCCAGATTGGGGGCCAGGGTGGTGAAGGGATAGTCGGCGATCTTGGGCTTGGCCGCGCTCGCCGCCGACAGGAAGGTCGACTTGCCCGCGTTGGGCAGACCCGCCAGACCGATGTCGGCGATCAGCTTCAGGCGCAGCCAGACCCAGCGCTCCTGACCTTCCTGACCCGGGTTGGCGTAGGTCGGGGCCTGATTGGTCGGCCCCTTGAACCGGGTATTGCCCCAGCCGCCGTTGCCGCCCTTCAGCAGCATCTCGGTCTTGCCCGCCACATCCATGTCCAGCAGGACGGTTTCCTTGTCCTCGTCCAGCACCTGGGTGCCGACCGGGACCTTCAGCACCACGTCCTCGCCCTTGCCGCCATGCATCTGGCGACCCTGGCCGTGGTGGCCGGTCTGGGCCTTGAAATGCTGCTGGTAGCGGAAGTCGATCAGGGTGTTCAGGCCATCCATGGCCGTGATCCAGACGTTGCCGCCATGGCCGCCGTCGCCGCCGTCCGGTCCCCCGTTCGGGATGAATTTCTCGCGCCGGAACGACACGGAGCCGCCGCCGCCGTTGCCGCTGCGAATATAGATCTTGGCCTGGTCGAGGAACTTCATCGCGGGATTTCTTTGGCGCTACCGCGCGCGACGCGGTCGCTCGCTGCTGGAGCGCCGTGCCTATACCCGAAGAGAGCGGCGATTTACAGGCCGGGGTGTCGCGGATGGCCCGGGCGGGGGTCGCACCCGTCTGAACGTCTGCGCGGGCAAGTGATGAGTGGGTAGTGGTCAGTGGTTCGATGTCGCCACGATCTGGCCCGAACGAGAGCCGTCGGTGACGCGGCCATACACTGACCACTATCCACTCATCACTTGTCGCCAGATTGCTTGCGGACATAAGCGCAGACTCGCCGCCCTTGCCGGATTCAGCGGCTCAGCCCACCCTCCGGTCCTGTGAAAATCTCGTCCGAGAGCCTGTTGAACCTGCTGTCCCCGCTCAAGGCGGCGGACGGCGCGCGCGAGCAGCGGGCGTCGGCGGCGGCCGAGGCGCGGCTGCGGGACTCCAAGGCGGCCGTGGAGACCCTGAAGGGCCGCACCAGCCAGGCGTCGGAAGAGCGCAAGGCCGAGGCCCGCCAGAAGATCGAACAGCTGAAGGCCCGGCTGCAGATGCTGCGGTCGATGGCCAGTATGGACCCCGAGGGCACGGCCCGTCTGGCGGCCCAGCTGGCGCGCGAACTGGGCGCGGCGGTGAAGGCCTATGCGGCCGCGGGCGGAACCGGGGGCGGCGGGGCGGCCGGCGTCGCCGTCCCTGCGCCCTCCGGTGCGGACGCCGCGACGACGGAGACGGGCGATGCGGCCGTCGCGACGGCGGAACCGGCGCCGACCGACCCGACTGCCGACAAGGCCGCCGGGACAACCGAGGACTCCGGCAAGTCCGCCAACCCCTATCAGTCTGTCCTCGACGAACAGCAGGCCCAGGCCGCCGACCTCAGCCGCCGCAGCGGCGAGCAACGCGCCGACCGCGAGTTCATGGCCGATGTGCGCAAGATGGCCGCCGAACTGAAGGCCCTCGTCCGCGCCGCGACGGAGAAGGCCAGGGCTGGCGACGACGACGCCCTGTCGCCGCAGGAGGCGCAGGACCTCGACAGGTCGGTCGCGGAGATGGACCGCCAGATCGGTCAGGCGACCGGCGACATGGGCGGCGGACTGGTGTCGCTGCTGGTCTGACGCCATCGGGGCTCACAGGATGCCGATCCCCCTCAGCCAGGTCTCGACCAGTCCGGGCCACACCGTGTCCGGGCTTTCGTTGCGCCTCAGGCCGAAGGCGTGACCGCCTTTCGCGAACAGATGCACCTCGGACGGAACCCGGGCGGCGTCCAGAGCGCGGGCGTACAGGGTGCTGTTGCAGATGTCGTCCACCGGATCGTCCCAGGCCTGCAGCAGGAAGGTCGGCGGCGTCCGTCCGGTGACGTGCAGGCCGGGGTCCATCGTTCCGCCCCGGCGGCAGATGTGGCCGGGGAAGAAGGCGATGGCGAAGTCGGGACGGCTGCTGACCCGGTCGCTGGCGTCCACGGGCCTGTAGGTCGGCTCGAAGATCGTGCTGGTCTGGGCGACCAGATAGCCGCCGGCCGAAAAGCCCATCACCCCGATCCTGTCGGGATCGATCTCAAGTTCGGCGGCCCGGGCCCGGACGAGGCGGATGGTGCGCTGGGCGTCCTGCAGGGCGCGCGGGACCTCCGGCGTGATGGCGCAGCGGCAGTCATTGTCCCAATGGTGGTTGGTGCCCGGCACCCGGTACTTCGACAGGATGCAGGTGATCCCCTTCGAGGTGATCCAGTCGCAGATTTCCGTACCCTCGATGGTCAGGGCGACGATCTTGAAGCCGCCGCCGGGAAACACGACGATGGCGGCGCCGGTGTTGCGGCCCTTGGGCGGGAAGACCGTCATGGTCGGGACCGAGACGTCGAACGCCGCCTGCGAGGTGTCGCCGTCGATGGCCTCGGGGGTCGGTTTCGTCAGGATGCTTTCCGGGGGCTGGACGATGCCCGCCTGGTCCGGCGCGACGCCGGGCCAGATGGGTGACTGGATCAGGCCGTCGGGCTGCCGCCAGACGCCGACACGGGTCCCGATTTCAGGCTCGGCGCCGTGGGCCGGGACCGCCTGAACCGACTCGGGCGCGGCTCTTTCCGTGCAGGCGATCACACCGACAGCGCCCGCCAGCGTCAGGGCGACGATCAGCATCACTCTCGGTCCGGACATCGGCGCCTCCCCAGTGCCGGGCAGCTAGCCATGGCGGCGGACGTCTCACAAAGGATGAGAACTCCGGCCTGCCCCGAGATAATTTCATGATCGGGGCGCCGAACGAAAACGGGCGGGACCGTCGCCGATCCCGCCCGCTCATGTCAGTCCGGCTTGCGCCCTTACTTGGCCCAAACGCCGTACGGATCGCTCCACGGCATATCCAGCGCCTCGGCCACGGCCGGATAGGTCAGCTCGCCCTTCAGCACGTTCAGGCCGCGCGCCAGGTGCGGGTTGGTCTTCAGCGCGTCCAGACCGTGATCCGCCAGCGCCAGGCCGAAGGGCAGGGTGGCGTTGTTCAGGGCTTCCGACGAGGTGCGCGGGGCGGCGCCCGGCATGTTGGCGACGCAATAGTGGACCACGCCGTCGATCACATAGGTGGGGTCTTCGTGGGTCGTGGCGTGGCTGGTCTCGAAACAGCCACCCTGATCGATGGCGACGTCGACCAGCACCGAGCCGGGCTTCATCGACTTCAGATGCTCTTTCTTGATCAGCTTGGGCGCCTCGGCGCCGGGGACCAGAACCGCGCCGATGATGACGTCGGCCTTGACCAGTTCTTCCTCGATCGCGCCGATGGCGGAGTAGCGGGTGATGACCCGGCCCTGCGTCACCTCATCGATATAGGCCATGCGCGGGATCGAGCGTTCCAGCACGACCACTTCCGCGCCCAGACCCATGGCCATGCGGGCCGCGTTCAGGCCGACGACGCCGCCGCCCAGAACCAGCACCCGCGCCGGGGCCACGCCCGGAACGCCGCAGAACAGCAGGCCCATGCCGCCGTTGTGCTTCAGCAGGGTCTCGGCGGCCGAGAAGACCGCGATCCGGCCGGCGACTTCCGACATCGGCGCCAGCAGCGGCAGGCCGCCTTGCGCGTTCGTCACGGTCTCATAGGCCACGGCGGCGCATTTCGACGCGATCAGGCCCTTGGTCTGCTCGGGATCGGGGGCCAGGTGCAGGTAGGTGAACAGGATCTGGTCTTCGCGGAGCATCTCCCACTCGACCTTCTGCGGCTCCTTCACCTTCACGATCATGTCGTTGCCGGCGAAGATGGTCTTCGCGTCGGCCACGATCTTGGCGCCCGCCTTGACGTAGTCGGCGTCGGTGAAGCCCGCGCCCAGACCGGCGCCCGTCTCGATCGAGACCTCATGGCCGTGGGCCACATATTCACGCACGGCGGTCGGCGTCAGGCCGATGCGGTGCTCGTTCTTCTTGATTTCCTTGGGGACGCCGACGCGCATGGGGAGTTTCCTTGCCTGAACCGGGTACGGGCCACTCTGTGGCGGCCGCGCTTCGCGCGCAATCTAGCGGCGGTCCGCGCGCAGGTTCCTGTTCTTTTCGCTGACTGAACGCCGTACAGTCGCAGAATCTGCGAACGAGGCCGTCAATGAAGACCGTTTCCGCCGTCACCCTTGACGAGACCGACCGGAAGATGCTTCGCGCCCTGCAGGGCGACGGGCGCATGACCAACGCCGATCTGGCCCGCACGGTGAACCTGTCCGAAAGCGCCTGCCTGCGCCGCCTGCGCGCGCTGGAGAGCGAGGGGGTGATCAGCCGCTACGCCGCCATCGTCAACGAACGCGCCGTCGGCCTGCCGATCAGCGTCTTCGTGACGGTGACCCTGTCCTCCCAGGCCGAGGCCTCCCTGACCGCCTTCGAGACCGCCATCGCCACCGTGCCCGAGGTGGTGGAATGCTATCTGATGACCGGCGGCTCGGACTATCTGCTGCGCCTCGTCGTGCGCGACGTCGACGACCTCGAACGCGTCCACTCCCGCGAACTGACCCGCATTCCCGGCGTCACCCGGGTGTCGTCCAGCGTGGCGATGCGCACGGTGGTCAAGCGGGGGGCGCTGCCGGTGTAATCGGCGGGAGCGGGACTGTCGGCCTTATACCCCTCATGTGTCCATATAACCTGAGATAGAAAAAATGGATGCCACGCCCGCCCTTGGTTGGGTTCAGGCGCGGCCGGCACGATTTACACAACCCGGAATATTTGACTTTGCTGCCCGTCCGGGAGCTTTATCCACGCCGTGACCATGCAAGAGAACATCGCCGTCTGGATTGATCGTGAGCCGACCCTTGATGAGGAAGTCGGCGCGCTCGATGACGAGGATACGTTCGAGATGGCGAACCTGTCTGAAGATCAGACCGGCGTGCCCGGCATCATCTTCATCTCGACGCAGATGGGGTCGCACGGGCCTCGCGTGAAATATTATCTGAAGACCGGGCCGGGGCAGGACAGCTTCTCGGTCGCCATCGCTTCCGACCCTCGTGTTCTCGGCAATTCCCTTCCGGATCGGGACCTCGCCAGGGTGGCGCCCCGGGTGATGGATTGGGTCCGGCTGAACCACGAACCGCTGACCCGGTTCTGGTGGGAAGGCCGCTTCTGGACCGACCCCGAGGTCACGGCGTTCAAGGCAGGGCTGACCAAGGTCTGACCTTGCATCCCGCCCCGCCTTCCCCACCTCCACGGTTGCCCCCGGACGCGCCGCCGATGCCGGCCCGGAACGGGAGTTGGAGTCTTTATTTCCGCTCCGAAAATTTTTTGGGCTGGTAGCAGCAGTAGTAACAGGCGGCCGCCGACAGGCCCCCGCCGGACCCCTATTTCAGCGCCAGGGTCACGGCCTTGATGTCCACATACTCGTCGATCCCGTGGACCGACCCCTCCTTGCCGTAGCCCGAGGATTTGACCCCCCCGAAGGCCGCCACGGCGGTCGAGATCAGGCCGGTATTGACCCCGCACATCCCCGCCTCGATCCCCCGCCCGATCCGGAACGCCCGGTCCAGATCGCGGGTGAAGACATAGGACGCCAGGCCGAACTCGCTGTCATTGGCCTTGCCCAGAACCTCGGCCTCGCTCTCGAACGGGAAGACCGGGATCAGCGGGCCGAAGGTCTCCTCCTCGCGGAATAGTTTGTCGTCGCCGCCCAGGGTCACGGTCGGCTGGAAGAACCGCCCGCCCAGCGCATGCCGTGCCCCGCCGGTCAGCACCCGGCCGCCCGCGGCCTGCACCTTCTTCAGATGGTCCTCGACCTTGGTGATGGCCTTGTCTTCGATCAGCGGCCCGACCTTGACGCCGGGTTCGAAGGCCGGTCCCACCGGGACCTTCGCCACCTCGGCGGCCAGCCGGTTCGCATAGTCCTCGGCCACCGACGCCTCGACATAGACCCGGTTCGGGCAGACGCAGGTCTGGCCCGAGTTGCGGAACTTGCCCTTGATCGTCTCGGCCACGGCCAGGTCCAGATCCGCGTCGGCGAAGACGATCAGCGGGGCGGCCCCGCCCAGCTCCATCGACACCCGCTTCAGGGTCGGGGCGCACTGCTCGGCCAGCTTTCGCCCCACCGGGGTCGAGCCGGTGAAGCTCAGCTTGCGGATCTCGGGCGACGCGGTCAGCGCGCCGCCGATGGTCGCCGCATCCCCGGTGATCACGCTCAGCGCGCCCTTGGGCAGGCCCGCCGCATAGGCCAGTTCGGCCAAGGCCAGGGCGGTGAACGGCGTCTGGCTGGCCGGCTTGACCACGGCGGTGCAGCCCGCCGCGAAGGCCGGTCCCAGCTTGCGCGTCAGCATGGCCGCCGGGAAGTTCCACGGGGTGATCAGGGCGCAGGGCCCCACCGCCTCGCGGAAGGTCAGGATGACGTGGCCCAGCGGGCTGTCCTGCGTCTCGCCGATCAGCCGCTCCGCCTGTCCCGCGAACCATTTGATAAAACCATTGGCATAGACGACCTCGCCCTTGGCCTCTTCAAACGGCTTGCCGTTTTCCAGCGCCATCAGGGCGCCCAGGCCCTCGGTGTTCTCGTCGATCAGTCGCGCCCATTCGCGCAGGAAGGCGGCGCGCTTGTGGGGATCAGACCGCGACCAGTCGGGGAAGGCCTCGACCGCCGCCGCGATCGCCCGTTCGGTCTCGGCGACGCCCAGATCGGGGATGTGGCCGATGACCTCGCCGGTGGCGGGATCATCGACCGCGATCCGGGCGGACCCGGTCACGGCCTCGCCCGCGATAAAGGCGTGTTCACGAAGCAGCGCCAGACCGGCGTCGCGGGGAGATGGGGTCATGGTCTTCGTCCGGTTCGGGGGAGGAACGTCAGGAACGCGTCAGTCGCCGATCGTGTCCAGGTCGCGACCCTTGGTCTCCGGCAGCCAGATCAGGCTGACGATGACGGCCACGACCGTGAAGGCGACCGAATACCAGAGGCCGAAATAGATATTCCCGGACGCCGCCACCAGAGCAAAGCTGGCGGCGGGCAGCAGGCCCCCGACCCAGCCCGTGCCGATATTGTACGGCAGGCTCATCGCCGTATAGCGCACCCGCGTCGGGAACAGCTCGACCAGCGCCGCCGCCTGCGGGCCGTACAGGGCGCAGGCCGCGACCATGAAGATCATCAGGATGGCCCAGGTCAGCGGCATGTTGATCCGGGCGGGGTCCGCCTTCGCCGGATAGCCGGCGGCGGTCAGGGCCGCGCGGGCGCGGGTCTCGACCTCGGTGCGGGTGGCCTTCAGGGCGGTGGCGTCGAGACCGGCGCCGTTGGCGGACGCCACCTCGGCCCCGCCGACGCGGATCACGGTCGCCGCGCCCGCCGCCGCATCCACCGTCTCATAGGGGACCCCCGCGTTGGACAGGGCGATCCGGGCGATGTCGCACGAGCTGGTGAAGACCGCCCTGCCGATGGGATCGAACAGCAGGTGACAGTCGGCCGGATCGGCCACGACCGTCACCGGACTGGTGGCCTGCGCCTCGGCCAGCGCCGGGTTTGCGGCTCGCGTCAGGGCATGGAAGCCCGGGAAGAAGGCGACCAGCGCCAGGATCATCCCGAACAGCATCACCGGCTTGCGCCCGATCCGGTCCGACAGCCAGCCGAAGAAGATGTAGAGGAAGGCCGAGGCGACGGTGACCAGCAGCACCAGCTGATCCACCGTATTGGTATCGACCTTAAGCACCTTCTCCATGAAGAACCGGGTGTAGAAATACCCGCAGTACCAGACCGCGCCCTGGGCGATCATGATGCCGAACAGGGCGATCAGGACGAAGCGGGCGTTCTTCCATTCGAGGAAAGACTCCCGGAAGGGCGCGCGGTTCTCGCCGGCCTCCTCCTCCATCCGCTGATAGGCCGGGCTCTCGTTCAGCTTCAGCCGGATCCACAGCGACACCGCCAGCAGCAGGGCCGACAGCAGGAAGGGGATGCGCCAGCCCCACTCGTCGAACGCCGCCGTCCCGACGATGGCGCGGGTGATCAGGATGACCGCCAGCGCACCGATCAGGCCCATGGCCGCCGTCGTCTGGATCCAGCCGGTCAGCAGGCCGCGCTTTTTGATCGGCGCGTGCTCCGCGACATAGATGGCCGCCCCGCCGTACTCGCCGCCCAGGGCGAACCCCTGCAGCATCCGCATGATCAGCAGCAGGATGGGCGCCGCGATGCCGATGGTCCCGAAGTCCGGCAACAGACCGATGGCCACCGTCGCCAGACCCATCATGGTGATGGTCACGAGGAAGGTCGTCTTGCGCCCGGTCTTGTCGCCGAACCAGCCGAACACCAGCGCGCCCAGCGGCCGGACGACAAACCCCAGCCCGAAGGTCAGCAGGGCCATGATGTAGCTGACGGTCTCGCCGGCATCGGCGAAGAAATGCTTGGCGATCAACGTCGCCAGAGAGCCGAAGACAAAGAAGTCGTACCATTCGAAGGCCGTGCCGGCCGCCGAGGCTCCGACCACCGTCTTCAGGCCCGGGCCCTTCGGCCCCTCAGTCGCTACCGTCATTCAGAACCTCCCCGCGCCATCTGCGGACGCTTCAGGGCCGATGCTGAACGGGCCTCGCGCCGGGCGCAAGCGTCAACCGGGCGCTGAAAAAGCGAAGGCCCGCCGGTGGGGGAACCGGCGGGCCTCTTTCAACCGTCTGCGTGTCGGGGGAACCGCAAACGGGAACTGGAAATCAGATTTAGTTCTTGGCTTCTTCCGCGGCGCCGGTCACGGCGTTGCCGGCGGCGGAGGCGTCACGGCCCACGCCCGACACGGTGTTGCAGGCGGCGGTGGTCAGGGCGGCGGCGGCGGCGACCAGGATGAAAATCTTGCGCATCGGGTGAACTCCAAAAGCCAGGGGAGGCGTCTGCCGTATCAACGGCGCGGCGCCGCTACGGTTCCCAGATCCGTCGGGTCTGTCGGCACAATTGCTTCCGGCGTCGCGAAGGTCATGCGGGCGACGGTTCCGCCGCCCTCCGCCGGGACCATTTCGACCTCTCCGCGCAGCTGCTTGGCGAAGGCGCCCATCAGGGTTCGGCCGACGCCGGCGCGTTCGGTCTCGCTGACGCCGGGCCCATTGTCCTGCACTTCCAGCACGCTGCGCTCACCCTGCACCCGGAAGCGAACCTTCAGGTCGCCGCCGCGTCCGGCGAAGGCGTGCTTCTGGGCATTCGTCACCGCCTCGACCAGCCACAGGGCCAGCGGCGCCAGCTTGTCGGGATCGACCACCAGCGAGTCCGCCTCCACCGAAGAGGTCACCAGATGTCCACGCCCGCTTTCGCTGGCGATCAGCTGGCCGACCAGTTCGGTCAGGAAGATGCGGGCGTCCGCATAGCGCAGGTCGTCGCTCTGGTAGAGGGTGCGGTAGATCAGGGCCAGGGCCGAGATCCGCTGACGGGTATCGCCCACCGCCGCCTTGGCCTGTTCGTCCGTCAGCGCCCGCTGCTGCATCGACAGCAGGGATGAGATGATCTGCAGGTTGTTCTTCACCCGGTGGTGGATCTCGCGCATCAGCGCGTCCTTCTCCTCGACGGAGGCCAGCAGGGCGGCGTCGCGGGTGGTGATGGTCTCGGCCAGTTCGTCCAGCGTCCTGGCCAGCACCCGGATTTCGGACGGCGCATTGATCGCCTGAACGGGACGAACGGAGAAGCGACCGCGCGCATAGATGGCGGCGACCCGCTCCAGATAGTTCAGCCAGCGGACGACGATCCGTTCGCTGAACAGCATCACCGAAACAAAGGCCGCCAGCCAGGCCGCCAGCGGCATCGCCAGCAGGCCGACCGGGTTCAGTCGCGCCCAGGACAGCAGGCCGGGAGAGGGGGCTGACAGCAGGGCGTAGACATCCCGCCCGGCCAGCGCCGCGCCGGCGAAGACCCGGTGACGGCCGTCGGAGTCGGCTTCGAAGATGGAAGACCCGCTTTCACGCGCCCGATCGACCCAGCCGGCCAGCTTGGGCTCGCCTTCGAGCATGAAGACGTCGGGATCGCTTGCGGTCAGGATCCGCCCCTGCGCATCGGTCAGGGCCGCCTCGGACCCTTCGGGCAAGGCGGCGTCGGCGACGTCAGGCTGGAGTGAGGCCAGCGGGATGACGGCGATCATGGCCCCGTCAAATGCGCCCATGGGACGCTCAAGGCGCAGGGCGACGATCAGTCCGGGCGCGCGCCCCGGGACAGCGGGGGCCCGGGCCAGCACGGTGCTCTCACCCGAGCGCAGGCGCTGGAACCAGGCGCTGCGGCGGGCGTCCATCAGCCAGGGCGGCGGCGCGGCGCCGAGGGCCTGGGAGGCGCAGGTCGTCTGACCCGTGGACGTCAGACGCGCCAGTCCGTCGAGGTCGTCCAGTCGATCGACGAGCGCCGTCAGTCGGGGCTCGCAGAAGATTTCCAGCGCTTCGGGCCGCAGGGCCTGAAGCAGGACGCTGGTGGAATCGAGCCGCGCCTTGGCGCTGGCGGCGGTGCGCTCCGCGGCCAGTTGCAGGTCCTGCCGCCGCTCTATGTCCTGGTCGCGGAACTGCTGCTGCGCCTGGAAGGCGCCCAGCAGCAGGATCGGCAACAGGGCGAGCGCCAGGGCGACGCCCAGCCGGAACCGGATGCCTTGGAATTTCGGCTGGGCCAATCCCCGTCCAAGTGCGCGTCCGAGCCGCACCCGATCAGTTCCGGACGCTGCTCAGGCGGTCCGCGGCGGCGAGAATGGAACGCATGGCGTCACCGGCGGCCCTGCCGTCGCGGGCGTATCCGCCCTTCTCGAGCGTGGCCTGCAGCGCCTTGCGGGCGCGGGAGACACGGCTTTTCACCGTGCCGACAGCGCACTGACAGATTTCAGCGGCTTCTTCGTAGGCGAAGCCGCCGGCGCCGACGAGGATCAGCGCTTCCCGCTGCTCTTCCGGCAAGGTGGCCAGCGCCAGGCGCAGCTCATCCAGGGCGACGGGCGATTCCGGATCGTCGACGGCGACCAGGGTCCGCTCGGCGGCTTCCTGATCGAGCTGCGACTGACGCCAGGAACGACGCTTTTCGGAGTAGAATTGATTGCGCAGGATCATGAAGGTCCAGGCTTTCATATTGGTGCCCATCTGATAGCTGGCGCGGGCGTCCCACGCCTTCATCATGGCGTCCTGGGCCAGATCGTCGGCCGCGGTGGGGTCGCCGGTCAGGGTGCGCGCGAAGGCCCGCAGGTGCGGGATCAGGGCGACCAGCTCCTTCTTGAAGGCATTGTCGTCAGCCGACGGCGGCTTGGGGGCGGCGCTCATGCGCCGCTCCCGCCCGTGCCGCGCTCATCGGCGCGGCGCAGGATGTCCAGAAACTCGTCGGGCACGGGCTCGTTCACCACCTCGTCGAACATATGCCTCAGCTTCACGCCGATGGCCTGTTGACGCAGGCGGGCCTCCTCGAGGCCGGCGCCGCCCTTGGCCGGTTTCCCCGAAGGGTTCGTGTTTTCTGTCATGGAAATTGGTCGCCACCCACTACTTGTAGAAGCCCGAAACGCCACGCCCCGGCTCGGGTTCCGGTCATAAGCCCAAAATATGCTGAAGCTTTGGCAGCAGGGGTCGGGAACCGTGGCTGATTTGGTACGTTTCGGGTGACTGCTGCGGTCCCGCTTCCGGGGCTGCAATCCTGTCGGGGACTTCGAGTATGAGCCTGCTGGCCCGCCTTGCGCCGCACCTTCCCTATGTTCGCCGTTACGCTCGCGCGCTGACCGGCGATCAGACCACCGGTGACAACTACGTCCGGGTCGCGCTTGAAGCGCTGGCCGCCGGTGAACGCCAGCTGCCGGCCGAAATGACGCCGCGCGTGGCCCTGTACCATGTGTTTCACGCCATCTGGGCCTCGACCGGCGCCCAGCTGGAAGACAAGAGCGGCATCGAGGGACGCGACGATCCGTCGGGCCGGCTGATGCGCATCGCGCCCAAGTCGCGCCAGGCCTTCCTCCTGACCGCGCTTGAAGGCTTCACCCCGTCGGAAGCCGCCCAGATCCTGGACGCGGATGCTCTGGACGTCGAACGCCTGATCTCGGAAGCCCAGTCCGACATCGACGCCGAGCTGGCCACCGACGTTCTCATCATCGAGGACGAAGCCATCATCTCGGCCGATATCGAAAGCCTGGTGAAGGAACTCGGTCACCGCGTGACCGGCACCGCCACCACCCATGACGAAGCCGTGGACGCCGTGTCGCGTCATCGCCCGGGTCTGGTGCTGGCCGACATCCAGCTGGCCGACGGTTCGTCGGGCATTGATGCGGTCAAGGACATCCTGAAGCGCATCGACGTGCCGGTGATCTTCATCACCGCCTTCCCGGAACGCCTGCTGACCGGCGAGCGTCCGGAGCCGACCTTCCTGATCACCAAGCCGTTCCAGCCGGAGACGGTGAAGGCGGCGATCAGCCAGGCGCTGTTCTTCCATCCTTCGCGTCAGAAGGAAGCGGCCTGACCGTTTCCGCCTTCCGGGAATATGAGAAAGGCCCCGGTCATCTGACCGGGGCCTTTTTTCTTGAGGCGTTTTGCCTACTGCGCCGGCGCGTTGACGTTGGCGGTGTCGCCGGGCGTGGGGGCGGTCGGTTGGCCCGTCGTGGTGGTGGGGGCGTCGGAGGAGGGCGTGACGTCGCTGAAGGTTTGCGCTTCGGCCGCCTTCTCGTTGCTGGACGGCTCCAGATTGTTGAAGCTGCCGTTGGTCACCAGCCACAGGCCCAGCAGCAGCACCGCCGCCGCGCCCGCGGAGACGACCAGCAACAGCAGGATGCGGACCCCGCTGCGGCCCTGACGCACATACTGCGCCTCGATCGGGCGACCCTCGTGGACAGCGTCCGCGACCTTGTCGTGGGGGGATTCATGGCTCATGTCGGTCTCCCGGACTGTTCAAATTAATATCCGGTTCAACGCCGCCCAGGGCAGCGGCGTTCCGGTTCGCGGGCAGGGCGAAAAAACGCCCACCGGCCTGGAACCGGTTTGAGGAGACCTCGTTATCTGTCTGCGGAGGCGGCGACGCCCCCCCGACTTGAGACTGGCGAAAGCCGGTCTGTCGCCTCCGCGCCTCATTCTCGATGATGCCACTTCAAGGCGGACCCGTTGCGGTCCGCCTTTTTCTTTTCTCCGGCTGGACAGGCGCGTGGCGCGCGCCACTATGCGTCTACAAAGAAAACCCGGAGAAAACGTCATGGCTCGAACCAACCGTCAGTGGGTGCTGCGCCAACGACCCAAGGGTCTGATCCAGCCGGGCGACCTCGAACTGATCGACGCCCCGCTTCCCGAACTGAAGGATGCGGAAATCCTCGTTCGCACCGTCTATCTGTCGCTCGATCCGACGAACCGCACCTGGATGAACGAGGCCGAGGGCTATCTGCCCGCCGTTCCGCTGGGCGGGGTGATGCGCGGCCTGACCCTGGGCGTGGTCGAGGACAGCAAGTCCGGTCGGTTCGCCGTCGGCGACGTCATCACCACCGCTGCAGGAGGCTGGGCCGACTATGCCGTCATTCCCGACGGCGCGGCCTCGCGGGTTCACCGCGCCCCGGGTCTGCCGCTGACGGCCAACATGTCCGTACTGGGCATGACGGGCATGACCGCCTGGGCGGGGGTCACGGATGTGCTGAAGGCGCAGGCGGGCGAAACCATCGTCATCTCCGCCGCCGCCGGCGCGGTCGGCTCCATCGCCGGCCAGATCGCCAAGGCCCGTGGCGCCCGTGTCATCGGCATCGCCGGCGGGCCCGAGAAATGCCGCTGGCTGACCGAGGACCTCGGGTTCGACGCCGCCATTGACTACAAGGGCGAGGATGTCGGCGAGGCTCTGGACCGCCTGGCTCCCGACGGCTTCGAGATGAATTTCGAGAACGTCGGCGGCGACATCATGATCGCCGTCTTCAATCGCCTGAAGGTGCACGGCCGCATGGCCGTCTGCGGCCTGATCTCGTCCTACAATGCGACCCGCATGCCGCCGTCGCCGAATTTCAGCCGGATCATCACCCACCGCCTCGACGTGAAGGGCTTCCTGGTCCTCGACTATGGTCATCGCGGCAAGGAGATGGTGGCCGAGGTCGGCCCGATGCTGGCCGACGGTCGGGTGAAGTGGAAGGTCCACGTCGACGACGGTCTGGAGGTCGCGCTGGAGTCGCTGAATCGCTTGTTCACGGGCGACCACGACGGCAAGCTGCTGGTTCGGGTGTCGGAAGAGCCGGCCGCCTGACGGAGCGCCTGGCATGACCGAGAACCTGCACGTCCATTTCGAGGATCTGGGCGTCGGAGAGGTGGTGCCGCTGGGCGCCTGTATGGTCGATCAGGCGGCGATGGAGGTGTTCATCGAACGCTTCCTGCCCGGCTGGGACCCGGCCTATGGCGCGCCCGACGCCATGGTCTATGTCCTGTGGAGCCGCCTGTTCGCCGACAAGGCGGCGGGCTGGGCCCAGTCCAAGGTGCTGGCCGTCGACGGTCTACGCTACCTGCGCAACCCGCCCGCGGGCGAGCTAATGCGGGGCCGGGTCACCATCATGGGCAAGGATCCGGTCGGCGACGAAAAGGGCATCGTCATCGCCCAGCAGGATTTGCTGGATGAAGCCGGCCGGCTGGTCTTCTCCTGCCTGACGCGGTCTCTGCTGGCGCGTCGGTGACGGGAACGCGGTGAGGCGTGACTGGTGATTGGCGAGTCATAGGCCCGGTGACCGAGCCGGTCTGATGCAAAGAAAAAGCCCCGTCCGGCGAACCGGGCGGGGCTTCTTTTTTGATCGATCAGAAAGCGCGGTGACCGGCGACCCAATGGCCCCCGATCACCAGTCACCTATCATTCAAGAGGGGGTCACGCGTTCGCGGCGACCGGCTGTTGCTGCGCCTTCTGGAAGGCCATCGCGATCAGGCGGTCCCAGCCCAGCAGCGACACCAGGTGGGCGTAGATCTGGCCCAGGGCGCCGTTGTCGCGCAGTTCGGCCAGTTTCTCGGCCGACAGGTTTTTCAGCTTGTCTTCCGAAACGGCGAAATATTCGGCCAGCTTCTGCGGGGCGCCGGCGGTGCCGTCGGCGTTGCGCGGGGTGAAGACGGCTTCCTTGCTTTCAAACAGGTCGAGTTCGGTCAGCAGGCCGACGAAGGCCTCGGTGCGCTGACGCTCCTGTTCGAAATTGTTGCAGAACTCCATGGCCTGCTGGACGTAGGCCGACGGCTGGTCGCCGTCGAACAGCGGCGTCTGGCCGCCTTCCTTCAGGAAGGTCGCGCCGCGATCGACGCACAGGATCAGGCGCTTCTGGACGTCGTCGTTGGCGAAGACGAACGGGTAGCGGCGGATGTAGGCCGGGATGTAGGCCTCGGGGCGGAAGTCGCCGTCGTCGCTGACGAACAGGTTCTCGCCCGAGCGCAGGCCCATCACGGCGACGGGCTGCCGGGCTTCACCGGCGAAGATCACCGGGTAGGACAGGGTGGCCGGAGCGAACTCGGTCACGGTCAGCGGCACCAGGTTGGTGACGCCCGCGAAGGCGTAGGGCTTGTCGACCGGATCGACCCCCAGCTTGCCATGGGCTTCGACCGACAGCGGCTCGGGCTGGCTGTAGAACAGGACATTGCCGGACAGGCCGGCGTTCTGGGCGGTGGTGTCGGTCATGGACGCAGTCTGGCTCTGTAAAAAAGAGGAAGGCGGGCCTTCTAGCCCACAGTTCGCGGACCGGCAAACGGGCTCGCCTTCCACGCTCTTCTAGAAGCGGTAGCTGACGCCCATCCGCAGGTTGCGGCCGGGCAGCGGAGCGATGTCCTTGAGGAAGCTGACGTGCTCGCGCGCCTCCTCGTCCGTCAGGTTGTGCCCCTCGGCGAAGACCGAGATGTTGCGGTCGCGGAACGGGCGCCAGACACCGGACAGGTTCACCAGGGTGTAGCTGTCGGTGCCCAGCTCATACTCGGCCAGACGATCCTGCTCCCCGACGTGACGGATCTCGAAGGTGGCGTCGAACGGGGTGGAGGTCCAGACCAGACGGCCGGTCACACTGTAGGGCGGGATCCGCGCCGCGGGCCCCAGATCGGTGTCGGCGTGCACATAATCCGCCGCGCCTTCCAGCGACAGCGCCCGGGCGCCCGACGCCCAGAGTTCATACGAGGCCTCGGCCTCGAAACCGCGGAATTCCGCGCCCGTCTGGGTGAACTGGAAGACCGGGAATTCCTCGCCGTCATCGATGAAGACGGCGCCGGTCGCCCGTTCGTCGATGAAGCCGTCGTATTTGGACGCATAGACGTGCAGGTCGCCCCGGAACTTGCCGGCGTCATAGTGGACGGTGCCTTCCAGCGTGGTGACCTTCTCGTTGTCGAGGGTCGCGTCGCCGGTTTCATAGACGGCGGTGGCGATGTGCAGGCCGTCCGCGAACAGCTCGACCTCGGACGGCGCGCGCTCGTTGTGCGCCAGGCTCAGGCCCAGGAAGAGGTTGTGCGTCGGGCGGATGAAGGCGGCGGCCGACCCCGACCAGTTGTCGAAGCTGCGGTCCACGCGGGCGCCGCCGTCCAGCGGATTGGCGGCCAGCGAGCGACGGTCGTAACGCAGCCCGCCTTCCAGACCCCAACGGTCGCGATCAAGGCGCTGGATCGTATAGATGCCGGCCTCCTCGATCTTGCTGGAGGGAACGAAGGCTTCGTCGCCGATGGCCTCGAAGCTGCGGGACAGGGCCTGGACGCCGACGGCGCCGTTCCAGCCGTTGCGTTCGCGCTGGACCAGATCGACCCGGGCTTCCTGACCGTCCGAGTTGAAGACGGTGCCCGGCTCGCCCGGCGCCTCGAATTCGGTATGGGTGTATTCGGCGTGACCGGCGGAGCCCCGCAGCGCCTGGAAGGGGCCGCTGTCAAAGCGCAGCTCGCCGCGAATGTCCTCGCGGGTCTGCTTCAGCTCGATGAACACGTCGGGCTCGGCCACCGTGCCGTAGGTCGAGGACAGGTCCTTGTAGGACGCGCCGAGATAGCCGCGCGAGCCGATGTAGGACGCGCCCAGGCCCCAGCTTTCCAGCTGCGAGAAGCTGTTCGGCTGCGTCCCGCCGTCGCCGCGCGAAAGGCCTTCGGCGTCGGCCAGACGCTGCGAAATGGCGGGGGCGGGGATGTCGTAGTCCGAAGCGTCCTTCTTCACGCCTTCGACGTTCACGGCGATGGGGCCGAGGGCGAAGGTGGCGCGGCCCGAGGCGGCCCAGCCGTCATCGACGCTCGACGCCTGGGTCGAGACCAGGCCGTCCACGCCGTCCGGCAGGGCGTCCGGAATGCGGTCGTCCAGCACATTGACCACGCCGCCGATGGCGCTGCCGCCATAGGCGAGGGTCGCCGGGCCCCGCACGATCTCGATCCGGTTGGCTTCGGCCGGGTCGGTGGCGACCTGGTGGTCCGGCGAAACCGAACTGGCGTCGATCAGGCCGATGCCGTTGGTCAGGACCTGCACGCGCGGGCCCGACAACCCCCGAATGACCGGACGGCTGGCGCCCGGCGCGAAGTCGGTCGAGCGGACGCCCGGCAGGCCGTTGACCAGATCGCCCAGCGACGCCGCCGGCGCCTGGGCCAGGGTCTGCTCGTCGATCACGGTGGTGGCGATGGTGGTGGCGCGCCGATTGATCCCGAACGGCGCGCCGGTGACGACGACTTCGTCCAACTGGGTCGAAGACTGCGGCGGCGCGGCCTGGGCGGAGGCGGCGCCCGTCAGCGCGCCCCAGCCGAGAGCGGTCAGCAGGGCGGTGCGGGAAACGGCGGCGAGGATCATGGGGAGGACGCTTCAAACGGTGACGATAGTTGGGTGTTATGAGATAACATCACATCAAGTCAAGCCGCGCGCGGTTGCGGCGACCTCAGGGAAGCATTAGCTGTCGCCCCATGGGCGACGCCTGCCATCACCATCATCATGACGGTCCGCCGTCCGCCTCGACCGTGGCCTCGGCGCTGGCCGCCGCCGGCGCGCGCCTGACGGGCGAGGGCGAGCGCATGACCCCGGCCCGCCTGCGGGTGCTGGAGCTGCTGCTGGCGGCGGGTGAGCCGGTGAAGGCCTATGACCTGATCGCGCGCTTCGGCGAGGACGGGCAGCCGGCCAAGCCGCCGACCGTCTATCGCGCGCTGGAGTTTCTGGAGCGCAAGGGGCTGGCTCACCGCATCGCCTCCATCAGCGCCTATGTCGCCTGTTCGTCCGGACCTGCGGATCACTCGGCCGCCTTCCTGATCTGTGACTGCTGTGGCGCGACGCAGGAGGTCGCGGCGGCGGTCGCCGAAGGCCTGGACCGCGCCGCCGGCGCTGCGGGCTACGAGATTACGCGCACCACCATCGAGGCCCACGGCCGCTGCCCGGCGTGTCGCGTCGCCGCCTGACCGGAAAGTCGGTTTTTCTGGAAAACCCCGGCCCGGGCCTCTATCTCTCCGCCATGGATGCGATCCGGCTCTCCCCGCCCCGCCGTCTGAACCTGCCGGTCGAGAACCGCTGGGGCGCGGGTGATATGTCCGTGCTCGACTTCGGCGATCCGAAACGGCCCGTCGATCTGGTCTTCGTCCACGCCAACGGCTTCAACGCCATGACCTACCGCAGTCTGCTGGCGCCCCTGTCGGGGACGCTGCGCATCTGGGCGCTGGACCTTCGGGGACATGGCCAGACCACCCTGCCGACGCGACGTGAGGATCGTCGGGGCTGGATCGATCACCGGGACGATCTGGTCGCCCTGCTGGACGCGCTGGAGGGGCCGCCGGTGGTGATGGCCGGTCATTCCATGGGCGGCACCTCGGCCCTGCTGGCCGCCGCGGAGCGCCCGGACAGGGTGTCGAAGCTGGTGCTGATGGATCCGGTCATCTGGGGGCGGCTGACGGTCGCCCTGTTCCAGCTGCCGCTGTTTGACCGCATGGCGTCTCATATCCCGCTGGTGAAGGGGGCGCTGCGCCGCCGCGCGGTGTTCGACAGCCGGGAGCAGGCGCTGGCCGCCTATTCGGGGCGCGGCGCCTTCCGGGGCTGGCCCGAGATGATGATCGCCGACTACCTGACCGACGGCCTGGTCGAGACCCCCGACGGCTACACCCTGGCCTGCGCGCCGGACTGGGAGGCGTCGAACTATGCGGCCCAGTCCCATGATCCGTGGCGGGCGCTGAAGCGGGTGAACCGTCCGGTGCGCATCCTCAAGGCCGAGGCGGGCTCCACCTGCCATCCCTCGCCGGGCCTGCGCGGCCTGCCCGACGTCACCGTCGAGACGGTGCACGGGGGCACCCATTTCTTCCCCATGCTCAAGTCCGACGTCGCCCGCGACGCCCTGTTCGACGCGGCGGTCTGAAGCCACGCTGGCGCCCTTCGGCGGCAGGCGCTAAACCGCCGCCCATAAGAACAAGCCTTCTGGTTCAGGGAAACGCCTATCATGCGTGACATCAATCACTTCATCGGCGGCGCGGCGTTCGTCGGCGCCTCGGGTCGGTTCTCGGATGTGTTCAATCCGAACACCGGAGAGGTTCAGGCCCGTGTCCAGCTGGCGACCCCCGGCGAGGTCGATCGCGCCGTTCAGGCCGCCCAGGACGCCTTTGAGGGCTGGTCCTCGACCAATCCCCAGCGCCGCGCGCGGGTGATGTTCGAGTTCAAGCGTCTGGTCGAGTCCAACATGGACGAACTGGCCGAGCTGCTCAGCTCGGAGCACGGCAAGGTCATCGCGGACTCCAGGGGCGACATCCAGCGCGGGCTTGAGGTGATCGAGTTCGCCTGCGGCATCCCCCACGTCCTGAAGGGGGAATACACCCACGGCGCCGGCCCCGGCATCGACGTCTATTCCATGCGCCAGCCGCTGGGCGTGGTCTCGGGCATCACCCCGTTCAACTTCCCCGGCATGATCCCGATGTGGATGTTCGGCGTGGCCATCGCCGTCGGCAACACCTTCGTCCTGAAGCCGTCCGAGCGGGATCCGTCCCTGCCGATCCGTCTGGCCGAGCTGATGATGGCGGCGGGCGCCCCCGCCGGCGTTCTGAACGTCGTGCACGGCGACAAGACCGCCGTCGACGCCATCCTGACCCATCCGCAGGTTCACGCCGTCAGCTTCGTCGGCTCGTCCGACATCGCCCACTATGTCTATCAGCTGGGCGCGGCTCACGGGAAACGCGTCCAGGCCATGGGCGGCGCCAAGAACCACGGCATCGTCCTGCCCGACGCCGACATGGATCAGGTCATCAAGGATCTGGCCGGGGCGGCCTTCGGGTCCGCCGGCGAGCGTTGCATGGCCCTGCCGGTGGTCGTGCCGGTCGGCCAGAAGACCGCGGACGAGCTGCGCGAGCGGATGGTCGCCGAGATCGACACCCTGCGGGTCGGTGTCTCGACCGATGCGGGCGCCCACTACGGTCCCGTCGTCACGGCCGCCCACAAGGCGCGGGTCGAAGGCTGGATCGATCAGGGGGTCAAGGACGGCGCCGAGCTGGTCGTCGACGGCCGCGGCTTCACGCTGCAGGGCCACGAGAACGGCTTCTACGTCGGACCGTCCCTGTTCGACCACGTGACGCCGGAGATGGAGTCCTACAAGGAGGAGATCTTCGGTCCTGTGCTGCAGATCGTCCGCGCGGCCAGCTTCGAGGAAGCCCTGTCGCTGCCGTCGAAGCACCAGTACGGAAACGGCGTCGCCATCTTCACCCAGAACGGCCGCGCGGCCCGCGACTTCGCCGCCCGCGTCAACGTCGGCATGGTCGGGATCAACGTCCCGATCCCGGTGCCGGTCGCCTACCACACCTTCGGCGGGTGGAAGCGCTCGGCCTTCGGCGACACCAACCAGCATGGCGTGGAAGGCGTGAAGTTCTGGACCAAGGTCAAGACCATCACCGCCCGCTGGCCCGACAGCGCGCTGGAGCATGCCGACAGTTCGTTCGTCATTCCCACGATGGGCTAATTTGTGTCTTTGTGGCAACAGTCGCCCCCGAGATCAACTTTCTGACAGGACGCTTTGCAACCCTTCGCCAGCTTTGCCTTTAACCCCCGCACGTGGGGCGTCCTTCCCGCGATTTGGGAGAGATTATGAAAAAGCAACTCTTGGCAGGAACCGCGCTTCTGGCCCTGTTCGGCGCCACCCCGGCGCTGGCTGATCCGGATGGCGTCTATGTCGCCGGCGACATCGGTTACCACTGGCCGCAAAGCAACGACTGGGACGCTTGCGTCGGCGCCGTCTGCGCTCCGGTCGAGGTCAAGGCCGGTGATGACTGGGCCGGCTTCGCCCGTCTCGGCTACCGCCTGAACGCTAACTGGCGCATTGAGGCCGAGGCTGGCTATCGCGAGAGCAATGAGCTCGAGCTCGACGGCCTCGTCGTCGAAGACGTCGACGCCAGCGCCAGCACGCTGATGGCGAACGTCCTGTACGACTTTGGCAACCGCGATGCCTCGTTCCGTCCGTTCGTCGGCGCGGGCGTCGGTGGCGCCAAGGTCGAGGTCGAAGACGTTGATGACACCGCCTTCGGCTGGCAACTGCTGGCCGGCGCCGCCTGGCGCCTGAGCGAGCGCGCCAGCCTGGACCTGACGTACCGCTATCTGAACGTCGCGGATCTGGAAATGGGCGACGACATCGACAGCCTGTCGGGCGATTTCGAGGATCACTCGGTCAGCCTGGGCCTGCGCTACTCCTTCGGCGCCGTGGCGGCTCCGCCGCCCCCGCCGGTGATGGCACCTCCGCCCCCGCCGCCCCCGCCGCCGCCGCCGCCGCCTCCGCCCGCGCCGGTGCGTCAGACGCCGGTCGCCCGTGAGTTCGTGGTCTACTTCGACTGGGATCGCTCGGAACTGACGGCTGAAGCGCAGTCGGTGGTCACGCAAGCCGCCAACTACGCCCGGTCGGGCACCCCGACCCGCGTCCTGATCGTCGGCCACGCCGATACCTCGGGCTCGGCGGCGTACAACGTCGGCCTGTCCAACCGCCGTGCGCGCACCGTGGCTGACGCCCTGGTCGCTCAAGGCGTCAGCGGCGGCGTGATCTCGCTCGACGCCAAGGGTGAAACCGCCCTGGCCCGTCCGACCGCCGACGGCGTTCGCGAGCCGCTGAACCGTCGCGCCACCATCGGCATCAACTTCTAAGTCGAAGTCGACCGGTAAAAACCGGGGTGGAGCCGGCTCTTTCGAGGGCCGGCTCCATCCTCGCCAAGGCAGGGCCGCCGCTCTCGAAAGAGGTCGGCGGCCTTGTTGTTATTGAGCCCCTCCCCTGAAGGGCGTGCAGACAAGCCAAACCGTAAGCGATTTGCTATGGCTGCCTCAGAGATTGGCTTGGAGCGCTTCCCCGCATGCGTCGCTTTTTCGTCTGGTCCGCCCTCGCCGCCGTGATCGGCCTCGCCCTCGCGGGCGGAGGCTACTGGGCCTACTGGAATTTCTACGCGCGCTTCCAGCCGGTCGTGGTCAGCCGCAATCAGGGGGAAATCCAGCGTCTGCTGGACGAGAGCTCGTGGATTTCAGCGGGCGGCGGCGGGCCGGCCCTGTATCTGATCGGCTACCGCGACAGCGCCGCCATGCAGCGGTTCGAACGCGAGGAGGCGCCCAAGCTGCGCGCCGCCGGGGTCGAGACCCGGATCATCATTTTCGCCCGCCCCGACCGCGAGGGGCTTCAGCAATCCACGGCGGCGGAACGCGCCACGGTGGCCGAGCTGTGGCTGACCCGCGACTGGGTGCTGTACCAGCGCTGGACCGCGACCCCGGTGAACAACTGGACGGCGGCCGGCATTCCGGCGTCGGACGGCAATCTGGCGCGAGGCGCGGTGGTCGATGCGGGCCGGGACTTCGTCGGCCAGCTGAGCCGCAACCTGAGCGAGGCGGGCCTGCAGACGCGCTATCCGCTGGTCATCTGGCGGGACCGCGACGGCTTCATGAAGGCCTGCGCCTGTTCGGATGCCCGCTCCTGGGTCTTCATCCGCGATGATCTGGACGCCCCGGATCGGGTCGCGCCGGATGTGCCGGCGGTGGACGCCAATGGTCAGGCGCCCATGCCCTATCCTGACGGCGGCCCTGCGCCCCGGACCCTGCCGTATCCGACCCTGCCGCAGGTGGTTCCGGTGCCCGGCCAGACCCCGACGCCGGTCCAGCCGGGGCAGCCCGCCCAGCCGGGTCAGGCCACGCCCGCGCCCGCCCGTCCGGCCCAGCCCGCAGCCCCGCGCAAGGCGCCCGAGCCGCGGCAGCAGGAAGACACCACCTTCTACTAGGCCGCGGTCACAGCGCGCGGCGGCAGGTCTCGATCAGCCGGGCCACGTCGGCATCGTCCTGATAGAGGCCAAAGCCGAAGCGGATGACGTCGTCGCGCACATCGGTGATCACGCCTGCGTCCAGCAGCCGCTTGCGCCACGTCTGGGCGTCCGCGTGGCGGAAGGCCAGGAAGCGGGCGCGCGCGCCGTCGCCGTCGACGGGGTTCAACAGTTCCGCCCTGTCCAGCCGCCCCGCCTCGCCGGCCTGCACGGCGCCCTGGAAGGTCTGCATCAGGCCGCGCGCGTGGGCGGCTATGGCCGCCGTCGTCAGTCCGGCCTCGTCCAGCATCCGGCGCACGCCGTTGAAGCGGTAGAAGGGCGTGGCTTCCAGCGTGGCGCCCCAGAACCGGCCCGCGTCGGCGCGATACTGCACCCCCTCGGGCGGTCCGGTCAGATTGCCGAACTCCGCGAACCAGCCGGTGATCACCGGGCGGGGGCAGAAGCCGTCGGGGGCATGCAGGAAGCCCAGGCCTTCGCCGGACATGGCGTATTTGTACCCGCCCGAGACATAGAAGATGCGGTCCGCCACGGCGGACAGGTCGGTCGGGGTCGCCATGAAGCCGTGATAGCCGTCGACCACTACCCACGGCCCCTCGGGCCGCGCCAGCGCCGCCAGCGCCTCGATGCCGCCGAACACCTGACCGGTGCGGAAGAAGACCTGGCTGATGACGATCAGGTCGAACGCGCCGGCCTGCGCGGCGTCCAGGAAGCGGCTTTCAAAGGTGTCGACCGGATGCAGCGGGATGCGGGTGATCACCGCCTCGCCCGCCTCTTCCCAGCGCTCGCCCTGACGCCGGAACGAGTGAAACTCGCCGTCCGTGGACAGGATGCGGACCGGCTTCGTCTCGACCCCGGAGGCGATGCGCAGCAGGAAGTCGTGGGTGTTGGTGGCGAAGACGACGCTGTCCGGCGAGGGCAGGTTCAGCTCTTTCGCAACGTGCGCCTGCGCCTCGGGGATGACCTCGCCGAAAATCAGATCCCATTTCCGGTCCGCGAACTGATTGGCCTCGACCCAGGCCCGCACCTGACCGTCGAAACTGGCGTCGGGCCACAGGTGGTGGCTGTGGGCGGCGAAATGCAGTCGCTCGGGATCAAGGGACAGGGCGCGGGAGAACAGGGACTTGTGGCTCATGCCTGATCTTAGCCGGTTCGCACCGTGGCCCAAAAGAAAAGAGGCGGGCCATTGCTGACCCGCCTCCAAATCAGAACAATCGTCTTGCGCTCAAGTCGCGAGGCTCCGCGAGCCGAGCGATAGCGCCCGGCGCGCCAGCGCCCTTAAACGAGGCTTCCGTGGCAATGCTTGAACTTGCGGCCGGAACCGCAGGGACAGTCGGCATTGCGCGCGGTGCGCTCCCAGCCGACCGGCAGCACGTCCACCGGCAGCCGTGACCGGGCGTCGCCTTCCAGAATGCCTTCCGGCAGCTGGGCCAGCGGGTTGGCCATCTCGTTCTCGCCGGTGCCGGGGTTCAGGTGGATTTCCTGGAACTCGGGCATCTCCATCGCCGGGGGCGCGTCGAAGCGGAACTCCACCGTCATCAGCCAGCGGGTGACGTTGTGGCGCAGCTCGTACAGCAGCGTCTCGAACAGGTTGAAGGCCTCGGTCTTGTACTCGTTCAGCGGATCGCGCTGGCCATAGCCGCGCAGTCCGATGACGCCGCGCAGGTGGTCCAGCTGGACCAGATGCTCGCGCCACTGCATGTCGATCATCTGCAGCATGAACTGACGTTCGAGACTGCGGATCTGGTCGGCGCCGACCAGCGCCAGACGCTCGGCGGCGCGGGCATCCGAGGCGGCGACGATACGCTCCTCGATCTCCTCGTTGGAGACGCCTTCCTCGGCCGCCCATTCCGCCAGCGGCAGCTCGAGACCGAGGGTGGAGCGGACCTTTTCGTCCAGACCCGGGATGTCCCACTGCTCGGCATAGGCCTTGGGCGGCATATGCTTTTCGACCAGGTCGTTGATCACGTCCGAGCGGAATTCGCCGACCAGTTCGGACAGGTCGGTGGAGTCCATGAACTCCTGGCGCTGCTCGAACACCGCCTTGCGCTGGTCGTTCACGACGTCGTCGTACTTCAGCAGGTTCTTGCGGATGTCGTAGTTGCGGGTCTCGACGCGCTTCTGGGCCTGTTCGACGGCCTTGTTCAGCCACGGGTGGCTGATGGCCTCGCCCTCGGCGACGCCGAACGATTTCATGATCGAGTCCAGACGGTCGCCGGCGAAGATGCGCAGCAGGTCGTCTTCGCACGACAGGAAGAATTTCGAGGTGCCGGGGTCGCCCTGACGACCGGTCCGGCCGCGCAGCTGGTTGTCGATGCGTCGGCTTTCGTGACGCTCGGTGCCGAGGACGAACAGGCCGCCGGCGGCCATCGAAATCTGCTTCTGGGCGCTGATGTCGGCTTTCAGGCGGGCTTCTTCGGCCGCCTCCATCTCCGGGGTGACCTCCTGCGCCATGTTGCGCAGCTCCAGCCGCCATCTCTGCATCCGCATCTCGAGGTTGCCCCCCAGCTGGATGTCGGTGCCGCGGCCGGCCATGTTGGTGGCGATGGTGACCGCGCCGGGCAGGCCCGCGTCGGCGACGATATAGGCTTCCTGCTCGTGCTGGCGCGCGTTCAGGACGCTGTGCGGGATGCCGCGCAGCTTGATCTCGTACTCAATGTCGAAGGCGGCGTCGCCGAGCTTCTCGGCCTCCTTCTCCCGGCCCGCGAATTCCTTCTTGGGCGTCCGGCCGGTCTCGACCTTGTGCACATAGGTCTTCAGCAGTTCGGACAGGGTTTCCGACTTCTCGATCGACACCGTGCCGACCAGCACGGGCTGCCCCGCCAGATGGCGCTCGGCGATCTGGGCGGCGATGGCGAGGTTCTTCTCGCGCTCGGTGCGGTAGATTTCGTCGTCATAGTCGATGCGCTGGACCGGGCGGTGCGTCGGCACCTCCAGGACATCCATCTTGTAGATGTCCATGAACTCCTGGGCCTCGGTCGCGGCCGTGCCGGTCATGCCCGACAGCTTCTCGTAGAGGCGGAAATAGTTCTGGATGGTCACCGAGGCCAGGGTCTGGTTCTCGGGCTGGATCTTGACGCCTTCCTTGGCCTCGATGGCCTGGTGGAGGCCTTCGGACAGGCGACGGCCCTGCATCATGCGGCCGGTGAACTCATCGATCAGCATGACCTCGCCGGCCTTGATGATGTAGTCCTTGTCCTTTTGATACAGGGTGTTGGCGCGCAGGGCCTGGTTGATGTGGTGCACCAGGGTGATGTTGGCCGCGTCGTACAGGCCGGTGGTGTCCTCGGCGAACAGGCCGCGCTCTTCCATCAGCTGCTCGATCAGTTCCGAGCCTTCCTCGGTCAGCAGGGTCTGCTTCTGCTTTTCGTCCAGATCGTAGGTCGACTTGTCCTGGATCAGGTCCTTGATGATCGCGTCGACCGTCACATACAGGTCCGAGCGGTCCTCGGTCGGGCCCGAGATGATCAGCGGCGTCCGGGCTTCATCGATCAGGATGGAGTCGACCTCATCGACGATGGCGAAGTGATGCGGACGCTGCACCATCTCGTTGCGGTCGTAGACGAGGTTGTCGCGCAGGTAGTCGAAGCCGAACTCGTTGTTGGTGCCGTAGGTGATGTCGGCCGCGTAGGCGTCCTTGCGCTGGGCCTGCGACAGGCCGTTGACGATGACGCCGACTTCCAGACCCAGGAACCGATAGACGCGACCCATCCATTCGGCGTCGCGGCGGGCCAGATAGTCGTTCACGGTTATGACGTGCACGCCCTTGCCCGAAAGGGCGTTCAGATAGGCGGGCGCGATAGCGACCAGGGTCTTGCCCTCGCCGGTGCGCATTTCGGCGATGCCGCCGTCGTTCAGGATCATGCCGCCGGTCAGCTGCACGTCGTACTGACGCTGGCCCAGGACCCGTTTGGAGGCTTCGCGGGCGACCGCGAAGGCGTCGTTCAGGATCTTGTCGGTGCTCTCGCCCCCGGCCAGACGGTCGCGGAAGGCGTCGGTCATCATCCGGAGTTCGTCGTCGGACAGCGCGGCGTATTTCGCCTCAAGCGCGGTGATCTTCTGAACACGACCCATGAAATCCTTGACCTTGCGGTCGTTGGAAGAGCCGAAAATCTTCTTGGCAAAGCCGAGCATGGAGCATCCGAAGGCGGGCGAGCGACACTGGCTCTGGTACGAGGTCCCGAAGGGGCGGCGGCGAGCGCTGCGAGGGGTTTCGGCGACGACGGCCCGGCGCGCCTGTGACAGGCGCGCGCGAGGGCCGCGCGAACGATCGAAAATCCCTCGACTTGGGCGCAGGCGGGACTTAAGCACCGCCCCTATCCCTGTCAACGCGAGGGCCTTTCGCCGCCCGCAGACGGAGCGCGCCTGCATGAGGCCTTCCAGCGTCCTTTTTCCCCTGTTGATGGCGTTCGCCCTGACGGTGGCCGCCTGTGGTCGCGGAGGGGGTTCCGACCGTCCGCCCGAGCCGGGCGACCGGGCCGTGGCGAAGATCCAGGACGAGACCATCTGGGCCTCTGACGTCAAACGCGAGGCCGTGGCCCAGGGCCTGGTGGGCGAGGGCGAGCCGCTGGATGTGTCGTCCGGCCTGTTCCGGCGGGTGCTGGATGAGGTCATCGACCAGAAGCTGCTGGCCCGCGAGGCGGAGCGCCGGGGTCTGGACAATTCGCCGCTGGCCCAACGTCGGCTGGCGGCGACCCGGGAGCGCATCCTCGGCGACATCCTTGTCGAGACCGAGGTGAACGGCACGATCAATGACCGCTCGGTGGAGGACCTGTACCGCGAACAGGTGCGGCTGGCCGAAACCTCGGACGAAATCCGCACCCGGCTGATCCTCTCGCGCACCCGGGCCGAGGCGGACGCCGTCATGGGCATTCTCGGCCAGGGCGCGACCTTCGAGGCTGTGGCCATGGAGCGGTCCGTCGACGAGGCGACCCGGTTCTCGGGCGGCGATCTCGGCTATTCGACCCTGGATGTGATGCCGGAAGCCTACCGCAACGCGATGCGGGACCGCCCCGCGGGCTCGACGGTGGGCCCCTTGCAGACGGAAGGGGGCTGGGCCGTCCTGCGGATCGAGGATCGCCGCCGCGAAACCCCGCCGACCCTCGATCAGGCCCGCCCCCAGATCGTGCGCTATCTGACCTATGAGGGGGTGCGCGAGCTGCTGGCCCGGTTGCGCGGCAAGGCGACGGTTGAGGTTCTGCTCAACGGTGGGGAAGCTCGGTCTCCCGAGCCGGCCTCCGCCCCGCCGGCTCAGCAACCGGCGCCGTCAGCGTCCGCCCCCTCCGTTCCCGCCCCCGTTCCGACCAAGGCCTCATGAGCAAGACTCCCAGCACGCCCAACCGGGGCTCGACCGGCCAGAAGATCGAACAGGCGCTGGAAAAGGCGCTGGAGCCGATGACCACGGCCATCAAGCGGGCCACGACGCCGTCGAAGCCGGTCACGCCGACGCCCGCCGCCGCGCCGGGCAAGCCGGGGCTGGAAATCTCTCCGCTGGCCGTGCCCTTCCCGACCATTCCGCCGATCGGCGGGGTCGAGATCGCGACGGCCCGCGCGGGCTTCTACAAGCATGAGCGCGACGATCTGGTGGTGTTCAGTTTCGCGCGCGGAACGACCTGCGCCGGGGTGTTCACCCGGCACAAGGTGGGCTCGGCCCCCGTCGACTGGTGCAAGCGCCATCTGGGCGCGGAGGACGGCGGTCAGGACGTACGGGCGCTGGTGGTCAACGCCGGCTGCGCCAACGCCTTTACGGGCAAGGCCGGGGCGGACGCGGCGCGCCGCACGGCGTCGGAAGTCGCCAAACGCTTCGCCTGTCGCCAGCGCGATGTCATGCTGGCCTCCACGGGGGTCATCGGCGTGGTGCTGGACGACCGCAAGATCGCGGCCCGCCTGCCCGAGATCGAGGCCGGCCTGGACGCGGACAACTGGGCTCGCGCCGGTCAGGCCATCATGACCACGGACACCTTCCCCAAGGGCTCGTACGCCGAGTGCGAGATTGAGGGACATAAGGTCCGCATCGCCGGCATCGCCAAGGGCTCGGGCATGATCGCGCCGGACATGGCGACCATGCTGGCCTTCATCGTCACGGACGCCGCCATCTCACCCGCCGTGCTGCAGGCGCTGCTGGGCCTGCACGTCCGCACCACCTTCAACAGCGTGACGGTGGACGGCGACACCTCGACCAATGACACCGCCCTGCTGTTCGCCACCGGAACCTCGGGCGCGCCGCGCATCGGCCGGGTCGGCGATCGTCGCCTGAAGGATTTCAGCCGCGCGCTGGATCAGGTGATGCTGGATCTCGCGCACCAGCTGGTCCGCGACGGCGAGGGTGCGACGAAATTCGTCAAGATCACCGTCGACGGCGCCGCCAGCCCCGCCTCGGCCCGCAAGCTGGCCAAATCCATCGCCGACAGCCCGCTGGTCAAGACCGCCCTGGCCGGTGAGGACGCCAACTGGGGTCGGGTCGTCATGGCGGTCGGCAAGACCGAGGAGCCGGTGGATCGCGACCGTCTGGCCATCCGTTTCGGCCCCCACGTCGCCGCCATCGACGGCGCCCCGTCGCCCAACTACGACGAGGCGAAGATGAGCGCCTATATGAAGAACCCGGAGATCGACATCACCGTCGATGTCGGTTCGGGCCGCGCCTCGGCGACCGTGTGGACCTGTGACCTGACCAAACGCTACATCGAGATCAACGGTGATTACCGCTCATGACCGAGGGGGTGAAGACCGTCCTCGTCGTCGCCGTCGCCCTGATCGACACTGACGGGCGGGTGCTGATCGCGCAGCGGCCCGAGGGCAAGCAACTGGCGGGACTGTGGGAGTTTCCCGGCGGCAAGGTCGAGCCGGGGGAGCGCCCCGAGGCGGCGTTGATCCGCGAGCTGAAGGAGGAACTGGGCATCGACGTGAACGAGGCCTGCCTGGCCCCGTTCGTGTTTACCAGTCACGCTTACGAGTCGTTTCACCTCTTGATGCCACTCTATCTGTGCCGACGATGGTCGGGGGTGGTGACGGCGCTGGAGCATTCGGCGCTGAAATGGGTGCGCCCGGCGCAACTGTCCGACTATCCCATGCCGCCGGCGGACGAACCCCTGATCGCGTGGTTGCGCGACCTGCTCTAGCCGTCCGGAAAGGGAGGCGCCGATGAAACGCTTCCTGAACCGCTTCCGGCGCGACGAACGCGGTGCGACCGCGATCGAGTACGGGCTGATCATCGCCCTGATCTTTCTGGTCATCCTGTCGGCCCTCACGGCCTTCGGCGGGACCTCCAGCGGAATATTCAACAGCGCCATGAACGCTGTCCGCGCCGCGATGGGCGGCTGACGGCCGTTCTTCTTGGCCCAAGGCTGTTCGCGCTGCTTGAGGCCGGCCTACTCCTCGCCCGTCTGCTCCTTCACCCCCAGCGCATCCGCCAGCCGCATCTTGGCCGAGCCGCGGGGCAGGGGTTTCTGCTGGCTTTCGTGGGGCGCCCAGCCGGCCAGATGGACGATCTCGAAGGTTGCGGGGATGCGCCCGTCCGGTTCGCCGAACCGTTCCGAGTAAAGCTCGGCCGTACGGGCGACGATGCCGCGCGTCAGGGGGCGGCCGTCCCCGGCCAGCACATTGGTCTCGCCCATGGCCCTCAGATCGCGGATCAGGGCGAACACGTCCGGATAGCGCACCGTCAGCCGGTCCACGTCCGCCACCGGCAGGGCGAAGCCCGCCCGCTGCAGCAGGGCCGCGCCGTCGAAGCCGTCCGCGAAGGGCGACACCCGCGCCTGCGCGCCGCCGCGCTGTTCCAGCTCCGCCTCCGTCAGCACCGCGCGGAGCTCCTTCAGCGTCCCGGCGCCCAGAAGTGTGCCGACGAACAGGCCATCGGGCTTCAGCGCGCGCCGGATCTGGGTCAGCGCGCCCGGGAGATCGTTGGCCCAGTGCAGGCTCATCAGGCTGACGATCAGATCCTGGGACTGATCCGCCAGCTCCAGGGGCGCGGCCCCCGGCCCGGCGCGCGACGCCCGATCGCCCACGATCCTGACCGGCCCGACGCGCGCCGCGGCGAAACTGTCGGTCAGGGCGGCGGCGAAGGATCCGGGATGCGCCGACAGGTCGGCGACCGCCGGCCAGTCGCGCAGCAGGGCGTCCAGACTGTCGACGGCGTTCTGCGCCGCGCGCGCATGAAGGAAATCGGCGCCGGAAAACAACTTTTCGCTGCGCTCAAGCCTTGCCGTTCGGCGCTGGCTGTCGAAGATGACGGGGGGACCGGAGGAGGGGCTCATGAGCGTTCAGGATGGGGTCTGGCGCGCGCGATGGGAAGTCGCGACCGGCTTCGGACGTCGGATCGGGCTCAAACTGGGCCGCGGCGTGATCGATCTGCTGCTGCCCCCTCTGGCCCATGACAGCCCGGAAGCGACCGCCTCCGCGGGCCTGACGGCGGATGCCTGGAACCGGGTGATCTTTCTGGAGGACCCGGTCTGTGACGGCTGCGGCGTGGCGTTCGAGATGGACGGCGGAGCCTTCGCGGCCGAACGGTGCCCCGCCTGTCTGGCCCAGCCCTATGCCTTCGCGCGCGCCCGGGCGGCCTGTATCTACGACGAGGCGTCGCGGGGTTTGGTCCTGAAATTCAAGCACGGCGACCATCAGCCGTTCGCGCCGCTGTTCGCCCGCTGGCTCAGCCGCGCCGCCGCCCCCCTGCTGGCCGAGGCCGATGTGATCGTCCCGGTCCCCCTGCACCGCTGGCGACTGCTGTCCCGGCGTTTCAACCAGGCCGCCGAGATCGCCCGGCCCCTGGCCCGTGACGCGGGGCTGGACTACGTCCCCGACGCCCTCGTCCGCCAGACCCATACGACCAGCCAGGGCGGCAAGTCGGCGCGCGGGCGGCGTCTGAATGTGAAGAAGGCTTTCGCGCTGACGCCTGCGGGCGCGCGTCGGATCAGGGGACGCCGCATCCTTCTGATCGACGACGTGTTGACCACGGGCGCAACGGCCGAGGCCTGCGCCCGGGCGCTTCTGCAGGCCGGGGCGCGGGCCGTCGATCTTGCCGTGATCGCACGGGTGCGAACCGTGCGCGAACTGACTATGTAGGAACCGAAGCGCCCCTCCGTCCGCCGCGCGGCGGCGACGGGGCCTCAGTATCAGGAGATCAGAATTGGCCGAAGTCGTCATCTACACCAAGCCCGGCTGCCCTTACTGCATCGCGGCCAAGGGGCTGCTGGACAAGAAGGGCGCCGCCTTCACCGAGATCGTCGCCTCGAATGATCCGGAGAAGAAGCAGGAGATGATCCAGCGCTCGAACGGTCGCATGACCTTCCCGCAGATCTTCATCGACGGAAAGCATGTCGGCGGGTCCGACGACCTGCACGCGCTTGACCGCAAGGGCGAGCTGGACCCCTTGCTCGCGGCATGACCCCCCTTCCCGTCGCCCTCATCCAGACCCGCACGCCGGCCTCGCCGGCGGCGGCCTTCGCCCATGTCGAGCCTCTGGTCCGTCAGGCGGCGGCGGGCGGCGCCAGGATGATCTTGACCCCCGAGGCCACCAACTTCCTGATCCGCGACAAGGACGCCCGCGAGGCGGCCCTGACCACGGACGACCGGGACGAGGTGGTGCTGAAGCTGCGCGATCTGGCGAAGGAACTGGGCGTCTGGCTGCTGATCGGTTCGGCGATCGTTCGCTCCGGACACGCGGGTGACGACCGGGCCGCCAACCGCTCGCTGCTGATCGACGACACCGGCGCGGTCAACGCGACCTACGACAAGATGCATGTGTACGACGTCGACCTGCCGACCGGCGAACGCTGGCGCGAGAGCGCCTCCGTGCGGCCGGGCGAACAGGCGGTGGTGGCGAAGACGCCGTGGGGCGGGCTGGGCCTGACCATCTGCTACGACATCCGCTTCCCGCAACTGCATCGCGCGCTGGCCAAGGCCGGAGCCTCGATGATCGCCGTCCCCGCCGCCTTCACCGTTCCGACGGGGGAGGCGCATTGGGAGGTGCTGCTGCGCGCCCGCGCCATCGAGACCGGGGCCTGGATCCTGGCGCCCGCGCAGGCGGGGGACCATGAGGACGGCCGCCAGACCTGGGGGCGCTCCACCGTTATCGCGCCGTGGGGCGAGGTGGTCGCCAAACTCGACAACGACGCCCCCGGCGTCCTGTTCGCTACACTGGATTTCGATGCGGTCGAGACGGCGCGCAATGCGGTGCCGCAACTCACCCATGACCGCGATTTCGCGCTCCCCCGATGATCCGCTACGCCCTCAGCTGTGACCGCGGCCATGGGTTCGAGGCCTGGTTCGGCGGCTCGGCCGACTATGACGACCAGGCCGCGCGAGGGCTGGTCGAGTGTCCGCTCTGCGGCTCGAACGGCGTGTCCAAGCAGATCATGGCGCCGTCCGTGGCGGGCACGAAGGCGTCCGCCCTCCCGTCCGACGCCGCCGCGAAGATGCGCACCATGATGATGGAGGCCGCCCGCGAGGTGCGATCCCATGTCGAACGGAATTTCGACTATGTCGGCGACGCCTTCGCTCGCGAGGCCCGGGACATCCATGAGGGCCGGTCCGAGAAGCGCGAGATCTACGGCGAGGCCACGCCCGCCGATGTAAGGAAGTTGAAGGACGACGGGGTGCCGGTCGCCCCGCTTCCGGCGCCGCCGCCGAACAAGTCCGAGGTCCATTGAAGCCATGGCGGGGGAGGGGGAGCGGTATCAGGAGTTCGAACCGCCGGCGGCGCTCAAGCCCTTCGTCCGGGTCATCTGGACCTACGCCGACCCCGACCCGGCGCCGGTGGTGCAGCGGATCGCGCCGGACGGCTGCCCCGAGCTGATCTTCGATCTGGGCGATCCCTATGAGGAGCAGGGCGAGGACGGAATCTGGCGGCTCCAGCCCCCGGCTCTTTTCGCCGGACAGATGACCCGGCCGCTGGCCCTGCGCCCCGTCGGGCCGACCGAGCTCGTCGCGATCCGGTTCGAGCCCGACGGGGCGCGGGACTGGCTGGGTTTCCCGCTGAGCCAGGCCACGGACCGAAGACTGGACATGACCGCGCGGCTGGCGGGGTTTTCCGCTCCGAAAGGCGATCCGGCCGGTCAGGTGGACGCCTTCCTGAGTTGGCTCAAGGCGCAGCGCGCCGCCGCCGACTGGCGCCTTGATCCCGTCGTGCGGGATGAGGTCGGGGGCGCGGCGCGGGACCCGCTCTCGCCCGCCGACCAACGCGCGCTTCAGCGTCGGTTCGCCGATCGGGTCGGGGTGTCGCCCCGGATGCTGCGATCCATCCTGCGCTTCCGCCGGGTGTTCGACCACGCGGCCCACCCCGGTCGACCCGAGGCGGAGGGCTGGCTCGGCGCGGGGCTGGAGGCGGGCTATTTCGATCAGCCCCAGATGGCGCGGGACTTCCGCCGTTTCCTCGGCTGCACGGCGACCGAATGGGCGCGGGAGCAACAGGCGATGGCGCGGGCCATCGCGTCGCAATCCTACAAGCCGGACGCCGCCCCGCCGGCCTAGCTTGCCCTCGAACCCGGAGGGAGACCCCAGATGCTGACCGTCCTGATCATGACTGCCGCGCTCGCTGCGCCGCAAGCCGACCTTCGGCCCGACCTCGGGTGGATGGCCGGCTACTGGCTGTCCTGCGAGGGCGGGCGTGAGGCGGCCGAGACCTGGAGCGTCCCTCGCCTGAACCTGATGGCGGGAACCTCGATCACCGTGCGCGACGGCCGCGTGGGCTGGGAGTTGTCGCGGATCGCCCCGACCGGCCCGGCCCCGGATGCGCCGCTCGGCTATTTCGCCATTCCGGAGGGACAGGCCCCGACGACCTTCCCGGTGATCGAGTCAGGTCCGGCCCGGGTCGTCTTCGAACAGGCGGCCCACGACTTCCCGAAGCGGGTCATCTATGAACGCGACGGCGATGTGCTGAACGCCCGGATCGAGGGCGAGATTGACGGGCAGGCGAGGACGATCCGGTGGCGTTTCCAGAAGGCCGAACTGAACGCGACCTGCCCGGCGGGCTGAACTGGCGGCCGATGACGGCGGCCGATCTGGACGCCGTCGCCGCCATCGCCGTGATCGGGTTTCCTGACCATTTCGAGGGCCGCGACCTGTTCGAGAACCGGCTGGCGCTCCACCCGTCCGGCTGTTTCGTGCTGGCCGACGGTCAGGGCGAAGCGAAGGGCTATATGGTCGCCTATCCCTGGCGGGCCGACGCCGCCCCGACGCTGAACACCCTGATCGAGGCGATCCCCGACGACGCCTCCGTCATCTATCTGCACGACATGGCCCTGCATCCGGACGCGCGCGGCGGCGGACATCCGGGCCGGGTGATCGCGCAGCTGGTCGAGGCGTCGCGCGCGGCGGGCTGGCCTGCTATCGCCCTGGTCGCCGTCAACGATGCGGCGCCCTTCTGGGCCCGGCACGGCTTCGTCGTGCGCCAGACGCCGGAGATGGCGGCCAAACTGGCCTCCTATGGCTCCGACGCCCGCTATATGGTGCGCGCCCTCTAGTCCCGGACGCGGGTCCAGCCCTTGTCCGACATGCACTGAACGAAGGCGGTGGAGCCCTCGTCGTTGCCCGCGGCATGGCGACAGTCGCGTTTGGCGCCGTCGAACGGCTGGGCGTTTTCTCCGGTCCAGCGGTAGTCGCTGTCGACACCGATGACGGTGACGCAGGCGGTGTTCAGCAGGGCGGCGGCGGTGACGGCGGACAGGACGAGAAGGCGTTTCATGGCGGTGTTCCCCAAGGCGAAAGTTGACGCTCAAGGGGTCGCACGCAGTTCCGCCCTGATCCCGTTACAAGCCCGCAAGGTGGGTGAATTCGCGGTAAGGCGGCCCACCGGAGACCCCGCGGGGAACCGTCGGCGGCGATGTTCGCTCTTGGCGACATGACCCGTCGTTCCGCTCTTCTGATCGTTCTCGCCGGCAGCGCCCTGGCGCTCGGCGCCTGCGCCACGCTTTCCCGCGGGCCGGTCGGCAATGCCGCCGTGCCTCAACCCGCCCGCCCGGTCGAACTCAGCCGCTATCTGGGCCTCTGGTACGAGATCGGCCGATACGAAAACGGGTTCGAACGCGACTGTGAGGGCGTGACCGCGCGCTATGGCCTGCGCGAGGACGGACTGGTCAGCGTCGTCAACACCTGTCGCCAGGGTGCGGTCGACGGTCCGGAGAAGGTTTCCGAGGGGCGTGCGAAGATCGTGCCCGACAGCGACGGGGCCAAGCTGAAGGTCAGCTTCTTCGGTCCCTTCTTCGTCGGCGACTACTGGGTCCTCGATCATGCCGAGGACTATTCGTGGTCGATCGTGGGCGAGCCGTCGGGCCGCTATCTCTGGCTGCTGAGCCGGACGGCGTCTCCGTCGGCGGACGCGCGCCGAACCATCATGGAACGGGCGCAGGCGCTCGGCTACGACCTGGCCCTGATCCGCGAAACCCGGCAGGCGCGCTGAGCCGACCTCAGTCCCGCGTGGCGATCATCATGTAGTTGATGTCGGAGCCGCCCTCGCTCCAGCGGTCGCTCAGCGGATTATACTCCAGCCCGAACGGACCTGTAACGGTCAGAGGCTCGGCGGCCAGCATGGCGCGGATTTCGTCCGGCTTCAGGAACTGGTTCCAGTCGTGGGTGCCGGCCGGAACCCAGCGCAGCACGTATTCGGCCGCGAACTTGCCCAGGGCCAGCGCCTTCAGGGTCCGGTTCAGGGTGGCGACGATCATCAGGCCGCCGGGCTTCACCAGCCGCGAACAGGCGCGCACGAAGGCTTCCGGGTCGGCGACGTGCTCGATCACCTCCATCGTCAGGACCACATCGAACGGCCCCGCGCCCTCGGCCTCCAGCTGCTCGACGGTGGCCGCGCGATAGGTGATGTCGAGCCCGGATTGCGCCGCATGGGCGCGGGCCGTGCCGATGTTTTCGGAGGAGGCGTCCGCCGCCGTCACCTCGAAGCCCAGCCGACGCATCGGCTCGGCGATCAGCCCGCCGCCGCAGCCCACGTCCAGCAGGGTCAGGCCGGCGAAGGCCTCGCGCGTCCTGGGATCGCGCCCGAAACGCTCGGCGACCTGGTCGCGCACGAAGGCCAGCCGCGCCGGATTGAACCGGTGCAGGGGCGCGAAGGGGCCGCGCGCGTCCCACCACTCGGCGGCCTGCGCCGAAAAGCGGGCCACGTCCGCGGGGTCGATCGACGGCCCCGCCGCGCGATCGTTGATTTCCCCGGCGCTTTGGGGTTCCCGCGCCGATACCGTGCCGTTAGAAGCGACCATGGCGCAGCGATGAACCCGCGCGCCCTTTCACGCAAGATGGAGCAGCCTGCCAGGATGACGCGGACCGACTCACAGCGACTGGTGATGAAGTTCGGTGGGACGTCGATGGGCGACCTCGAACGCATCCGCCGCGCGGCGCGGATCATCGCCGCCGAGGCCGCTTCGGGAAAGAAGGTCGCCGTCGTCGTGTCCGCCATGGCGGGCAAGACCAACGAGCTGGTGGCCTGGACAGACGGCGCGGGCCGTCCCGGCGCCGGCGTCGCCATGTCGGACGATGAGTATGACGTGGTCGTCGCGTCCGGCGAACAGGTCACGTCCGGCCTTCTCGCCCTGACCCTGCGCAACATGGGGCTGAACGCCCGCAGCTGGATGGGCTGGCAAATCCCCATCATCACCGACGACGCCCACGGCCGCGCCCGCATCGAGGACGTGCCGGGCGAGGTGCTGGGCGCCGCCCTGGACGCGGGCGAGATCGCCGTCGTCCCCGGCTTCCAGGGCGTGACCCGGGGCGGCCGGATCACCACCCTGGGCCGCGGCGGTTCGGACACCTCGGCGGTGGCCGTGGCGGCGGCGCTGGAGTGTCCCTGCGACATCTATACGGACGTCGACGGCGTCTACACGACCGACCCGCGGATCGAATCCCGCGCGCGCCGCCTCGAAAAGGTCTCCTACGAGGAGATGCTGGAGATGGCGTCGCTGGGCGCCAAGGTGCTGCAGACCCGATCGGTCGAACTGGCCATGGCGAAGCAGGTCCCGGTCCGGGTCCTGTCCAGCTTCATCGAACCCGACGCGAACGGCGTCATGCCCGACAAGGGTGGAACCCTGATCTGCGACGAGGAGGAGATCGTGGAAAAACGTATCGTGTCCGGTGTGACCATGAGCCGTGACGAGGCCCGCATCACCCTGCTGGGCCTCGCGGACCGGGTCGACGCCCCCGCCGATGTCTTCACCCGACTGGCCGAGGCCAATGTGAACGTGGACATGATCGTCCAGTCGCAGGCCCGCACCGCCGGGACGGTCAACCTGACCTTCACCACCGGCCGCCGCGACGCCCAGCGCGCCGCCGAATTGATGCGGGCCGCCCAGGACCAGATCGGTTTCGAGGAGCTGCGCGTCGACGAGGATGTGGCCAAGGTCTCGGTCGTCGGCGTCGGCATGCGCAGTCACGCGGGTGTCGCCCAGACCATGTTCAAGGCGCTCGCGGACAAGGGCGTGAAGTTCCAGGCCATCTCCACGTCGGAAATCAAGATCAGTGTCCTTATCGACGCGGCCTATGCGGAATTGGCCGTTCGTGCGCTTCATTCGGCTTACGGGTTGGAAGCGGTCTAGAAATCAAGCTTGGCGGCGCCCATCTGGAGCGCTGACCTTTGGGAGGGGCCATGCCGGTTGGCGGATTGACGACAAGGGGGCCGCGTAACCTCCTTCGCCAGATCCGCGAGGCTATGGCGGGGGCCGCGCCGGCGCAGCAACGGCTCGACACCGTGGTCCGGATCATCGCCCAGTCGATGGTCGCCGAGGTCTGCTCCATCTATCTTCGCCGGGCGTCGGGCGAGCTGGAGCTGTTCGCCACCCAGGGCCTGAAGACCGACGCCGTCCACACGACACGCCTGCGTCCCGGCGAGGGTTTGGTCGGCGAGGTGGCGCGCAGCGCGGGCCCCATCAGCCTGTCGGACGCGCCCTCGCATCCCAGCTTCTCCTACCGTCCGGAAACGGGCGAAGACCCCTACCACGCCTTCCTCGGCGCCCCGCTGCTGCGCGGCGGACGGGCCATCGGCGTGCTGGTCGTCCAGAACCGGTCCGAGCGCCGCTATGACGAGGACGAGGTCGAGGACATCCAGACCATCGCCATGGTGCTGGCCGAGACCGTGGCCTCCGGCGAACTGCTGGGTCAGGACGAACTGCGCGATATCGAGGTCGCGCCGCACCGCCCGGAACGGCTGAAGGGCCAGCGCTTCGCCGAAGGCCTCGCCTATGGCCATGTGGTTCTGCACGAAGCGCCGGTCGCGCCGGAAAACCTGCTGGCCGAGAACCAGCAGGTCGAGGAAATCCGCCTGCGCGAGGCCCTGGTCGGGCTGAAGGCCAATATCGACGGCATGCTGGAGGGCGGCGCCGGCAAGCTGGGCGGCCAGTCGTTCGAGGTGCTCGAGACCTACCGGATGTTCGCCGACGACCGGGGCTGGAACCGGTCGCTGGAGGAAGCCGTTCGCACCGGCCTGACCGCGGAAGCCGCCGTCGACCGGGTCCGTAACGAGCACCGCGCCCGCTTCGCCAAGGCCCGCGACCCCTATATCAAGGAGCGGCTGCACGACTTCGAGGACCTGGCCAATCGCCTGCTGCGCGTGCTCGCGGGCGACAATCCGGGTGAGCGGGACCTGCCCGACGACGCCATCCTCATCGCCCGCAATCTCGGCCCGGCTGATCTGCTGGAATATCCGCGGCACAAGCTGCGGGGGTTGCTGCTGGAGGAGGGCTCCGCCGCCAGCCACGCCGCCATCGTCGCCCGGGCGCTGGGCATTCCCTGCGTCGGACGCCTGCAAGGTCTGCGGGATCGGCTCAGCGAAGGCGATCTGGTCATCGTCGACGGCGAGACCGGCGAGGCCTATCTGCGCCCGCGCCCCGACATGCTGGCGGCCGTCCAGTCGCGGATGGAGGTCCGGCACCAGCGGCAGGCCGAGTTCGCCAAGCTGCGCGACGTCCCCGCCATCACCGCAGACGGCCAGCGCATCAGCCTGCTGACCAACGCCGGTCTGGCCGTCGATCTGGAGAATCTGGACGCCACGGGCGCCGAGGGCATCGGCCTGTTCCGCACCGAGTTCCAGTTCATGGTCTCCGAGGAGCTGCCGCGTCTGGACAGCCAGATGGCGCTCTACAAGCTGGTGCTCGACACCGCCGGCGACCGGCCGGTCACCTTCCGCACCCTCGATATCGGCGGCGACAAGGTGCTGCCCTATCTCGAAACGGAGCGGGAGGAGAACCCGGCCCTGGGCCGCCGCGCCATCCGTCTGGGCCTTGACCGCCCCGCCATGCTCCGGCTCCAGCTCCGCGCCCTGCTGGGCGCCGCCGCCGGACGCGAGCTGCGCGTCATGTTCCCCATGATCGCCACGGTGGACGAGTTCCGGGCCGCGCGTGAACTGGTTGATATCGAGTGCAACTGGGCGCGACGCCGGGGCCGTGAACTGCCCGCCCTGCTGCGCGTGGGGGCCATGATCGAGTGCCCCAGCCTGCTCTGGCACCTCGACGCCCTGCTGCCCCTGACCGACTTCGTGTCCGTCGGCACCAATGACCTGTTCCAGTACATGTTCGCCGCCGACCGCACGAACCCGCTGGTTTCGGATCGCTACGATCCCCTGTCGCCCCCGGCGCTGCGGGCCTTGGCGGAGATCCAGAAGAAATGCGCCGACACCGGCACCCCGGTCTCGGTCTGTGGTGAACTGGCGGGTCGCCCGCTGGAGGCTTTCGCCCTGCTGACGCTGGGCTTCACCCGCCTGTCGGCCCCCGCGGGCGGCGTGGGGCCGGTCAAGCGGATGATCCTGTCCACGGACCTCACCGCGGCGCGCCGGGCCCTGCCCAGCCTGCTGGGATCATCGTCGGGATCGGTGCGGGGCGAGCTCGAAACCCTGGCCCGGAAGTTGAACGTCCAGATTTGAGATGTGCCGGGCCGGAACGGCCAGGGTGCTTAACAAATCATTGATCGGTCGACCCTTATGAGTTATCCACAAGGTGAACCTGGCGGGTCTGCGGGGGCAGGCTCTGACACTCATCCCGATATGATACAGGGTCCAGGTTCGAGTACGGCTGACGCGATTGGTGCGTCTCCGAGTGTGGGGTCGAGCGTCATGGCGCTGGATACGGGCAAGGGCCCGAACGAGTATGATGCGCAGGGTGACTGGAAGGACCTGGTCCCGTCCGTCATGGACGCCCCGACTCTGGGTGAAGGCCTCCGCATCGCCCGGGATCATTCAGGCCGTTCGCTGGCTGAGCTGTCGACCCTCACCCGGGTCCCGACCCGCTATCTGACCGCCCTCGAACAGAACGATTTCTCGGTCCTGCCCAACCGCGTCTTCTCGATCGGCTATGTGCGCGCGTATGCCTCGGCGCTCGGCCTGGACGAGCAACTGGCCGTCGAGCGTTTCAAGCGCGAAAGCCCCGATCCCTCCGTGCCGCTGCAACCGCCGGTCGGCATCGCCTTCGAGGATGTGCGTCGCTATTCGCCGCGCCTGATCGCCGTGGCCGCCGTGCTGCTGATGTCGGTGGTCGGCTGGAACGTCTTCCAGCGTGTCAACCTGATGCGCGCGCCCCAGCCGTCGGACATCGCCGAAGTGCCGGAAACCTGGCGTCTGGGCACGGTTCCGGGACAGGCCGCCGCCATGAACCTGACCGCGCCGCGTCCCGCGCCGCCTGACCAGACCATTCCCGCCCTGT
Organism: Brevundimonas sp. AVps31; assembly: GCF_058681355.1. NCBI lineage: Bacteria > Pseudomonadati > Pseudomonadota > Alphaproteobacteria > Caulobacterales > Caulobacteraceae > Brevundimonas > Brevundimonas sp. AVps31. The sequence continues at coordinate 1,533,816 of NZ_CM178736.1, forward strand.
ACGTCACCCCCGGCCTTGAGGCCCAGCTGACCGGCATCGACCCGGCCTCGCCCGAAGGCCTGCAGGCCGCCGCCGCCGCGATCCCGGTCGCCAAGGCCTTCAATCCGCGCGGCGCCATCTACGGCGCCTCGGCCAGCGCCTCGAACGTCATCATTCAGGCCCGCAAGGCGTCGGCCCTCGTCGTCCGCATGGCCGACGGGCGGGTGCTGTTCGCCCGCCAGCTGGCCGCCGGCGAAGCCTGGCGCGCGCCCGCGGGCGTGGCCGCCGTCATCGACGCGTCCGAGTTCGCGGCCTTCGACGTCTATCTGAACGGCGAGCACGGCGGGGCCCTCACGGCGGAAACCACGCCGCTGGCGCAGCTGAACACCCGCGCGCAGGCGCTGGCCCGTCAGGCCGCCAGCGAGGTCGCCGCCCGCACCGAGGCCGCCCGTCAGGCCGCGGCCCAGCAGGCGCAGGCCCAGCTTCAGGCCGTGTCGATGCAGACCCCGGTGACGCTCCAGCCCGGCGGCTGATCGTCACGATAACGCGCCTTGTCGTGGCTATGCCGCATTGATGCGCCTATGTTCGTTCCCGCATGAGCCTCGATCACACCCACGTCCGCCCTTGGCGCCATATCGAGCGTCGCAAGAGCCGCCAGATCATGGTGGGCAATGTCCCCGTGGGCGGCGATGCGCCGATCACGGTGCAGTCGATGACCAATACGCCGACCTCCGATGCGGCGGCGACGATCGACCAGATCCGTCAGCTGGAAGAGGCCGGGGCCGATATCGTCCGCGTCTCCTGTCCTGACGAGGAGTCGACCGCCGCCTTCCGCACCATCGCCCGCGAGGCGAAGGTCCCGCTCGTGGCCGACATCCACTTCCACTACAAACGCGGCATCGAGGCGGCCCAGGCGGGCGCCGCCTGCCTGCGCATCAATCCGGGCAATATCGGCAACGCCGACCGGGTGCGCGAGGTCATCAAGGCCGCCCGCGACCACGGCTGTTCCATGCGCATCGGCGTCAACGCCGGCTCGCTGGAGCGGGAGCTGCTGGAGAAGTACGGCGAGCCCTGTCCCGAGGCCATGGTCGAAAGCGCGCTGAACCACGCCCGCATCCTGCAGGACAACGACTTCCACGAGTTCAAGATCTCGGTGAAGGCGTCCGACCCCTTCCTGACCGTCGCCGCCTATCAGCAGCTGGCCGACGCCATCGACTGCCCCCTGCATCTGGGCGTCACCGAAGCGGGGCCCCTGCGCGCCGGGACGATCAAGTCGGCGATCGGCATGGGCAATATGCTCTGGGCCGGCATCGGCGACACCATCCGCGTGTCCCTGGCCGCCGACCCGGTCGAGGAGATCAAGGTCGGGTTCGACATCCTGAAGTCGCTCGGCCTGCGCCATCGCGGCGTCAACATCATCGCCTGTCCGTCCTGCGCCCGTCAGGGCTTCAACGTCATCGAGACGGTGGGCGTGCTCGAGGAAAAACTGGCCCACATCACCACGCCCATGTCGCTGTCGATCATCGGCTGCGTCGTGAACGGCCCGGGCGAGGCCCTCTACACCGACGTCGGCTTCACCGGCGGCGGCAAGGGGTCGGGCATGGTCTATCTGAACGGCAAGATCGCCCACAAACAGGCCAACGACGGCATGATCGACGAGATCGTCGCCCAGGTCGAAGCCAAGGCCGCCGAGCTGGACGCCGCGCGCAAGGCGGCCGAGGAACCGGCCTTCGAGGCCGCCGAGTAAAACCCTGTTCCGCCCCGGAAACCTGCGCTAGTCAGTCGGGCCTGTCCGAGGGGGGAAGTCCATGGTCCGTCACGCCGCCGCCGCGTTCGTCGTCGCCCTTTCGCTGGGCCTCGCCCCCGCCGCGCCCGTTCTGGCCCAGACGGCCCCGACCGCCGCCTCCACGGCCACCGCCGCCGCCCATGTCCAGTTGCCCGCGCCCGACGGCCGAACGATCGACGTCAGCGTCTGGGCCGCCGGGGAAGAGCAGGGCGTGATCCTGTTCAGCCACGGCTGGGGCGCACAGCCCGCCGCCTACCGCCGCATCATCGACTATTGGGTCGCCCACGGCTTCACCGTGATCGCGCCGATGCACACGGACTCGATGCAGCATCCGCAGCACGCCGAAGCTACGACGCAGAGCATCTTCATCAGTCGCCTCGTCGATCTCGGGGTGGTGCAGGCCTATGTGAAGGCCAGCCATCCGGGCAAGCCGCTGGTCGCCGCCGGTCACTCGTTCGGCGCGCTCAACTCTCTCATGGAGGGCGGCGCCGTCACCGTCGCCGGGCCGCAGGCCGACCCGGACGTGAAGGTGGTCGTGGCCCTGTCCTCGCCGGGGACCATCCCGGGCGTGGTCAATCCGTCGAGCTTCACCACCGTCACCGTGCCGGTCCTGATGATCACTGGCGACGCCGACACCGTGCCGGGCTTCGTCACCGAGCCGCGCGACCATAGGCTGTCGTTCGACACCAGCCCGGCGGGCGACAAGATGCTGCTGACCTTCGCGGGCGGGGACCACAGTCTGGTCGGAAACGCCGACGCCGCCGACTTCGACCTGATCGCCGCGACCACGCTGGACTTCATGCGCGCCCATGCCCTGGGCGACGCGGCGGCCCGCGCGCGTCTGGAAGCCCTGACCGCGCCCGAGGGCGTCACCATCGAGCGTCGCTGAGACCATGAAACTCTACATCACCGCCCCGTCGCCCTTCGCCCGCAAATGCCGCATCGTCGCCCTCGAGAAGGGCGTGACGGTCGAGGAGGTCTTCGTCGACCCCTATGCGAATGCGCCGGAACTGCTGGCCTCCAACCCCGTCGTCCAGGTGCCGTCCCTCATCGCCGAGGACGGACTGCCGCTCAACGACAGTCCGATCATCTGCGAATACCTCGACATGGTCGGCTCCGGCCCGCGGCTGACGCCGGAGGGCGGCGCCGAACGGTTGCGCGTGCGCCGGATCGAGGCGACCGCCGACGGCCTGCTGGAGATGGGCGTCAAGCTGGTGCTGGAGAAGCGTCGCCCCGAGCAGGAGCGCTCGCCGTCGTGGATGGAGCGCTGGTCCGCCAATATGGGCCGCGCCCTCGATACGCTGGAGGCGGCGAACCTGTCCGCCGACGACTTCCATATCGGGACCCTGACCACCGGGGTGGCCCTGACCTGGCTCGACTTCCGACACCCGGATTTTGACTGGCGCACCGGACGGCCCGGACTTGAGGCGCTCCGGACGACGCTCGAGGCGCGGCCCAGTTTCGCGGCCACCCGACCCGCGTGATGTCGACCCCTGATTGACGCTCTGCGCTCGTGATGCGAGAAGCGTTGCAGTTCACCGGGGGGTGAACCCGTATTCTATTGGGGGCTTTCATGATTTCCGTCCGTACCGCGCGCTTCGGCGTGCGTGCGCTCGCGCTCGTCGGCGTGGCGCTTTCTCTCCCGGCCTGCGCCACGATCACGCGTGGCTCCAGCCAGGAGTTCACCGTCGAGAGCACGCCGTCCGGCGCCCGCGTCTCGACCTCCAACGGCTTCCAGTGTGAAGCAACGCCGTGCACCTTCCGCATGCCGCGCAAGGACGCCTTCCGCGCCACCATCTCGCGCGAAGGCTATGTCACGCAGGAACACAACATCACCAGCGGCATCTCGGGCGGCGGCGCCGCCGGCATGGCGGGCAATGTGATCTTCGGCGGCGTGATCGGCGCTGTGGTTGACGGCACCTCGGGCGCCATGAACGACCTCAGCCCGAACCCGCTGGTCGTCATCCTGCAAACCCCGGCTGAGGCCGCCGCCGCTGCGGCCGCCGCGCCGGCTCCGGCCGCCGTTCCCGCCACCTCGGGAGACCCTCAATAATGGTCCGCGTCACCCTTCGCCGCGCCGCCGCGGTCGCCGCCTGCGCCGCCCTGCTGGGCGTCGCCGCCTGCGCCAGCCCTTCGCGTCCCGAGTTCATGGCCCTGCCGGCCACCGCCGGCCTGACCGCCGCTCCGGGCGACGTGGGCTACCATTCGGTCACCACCGTCAACGTCTCGGGCGGCACCGAAACCAACCCGCTGTGGACCGCCCAGGTCTCCAATGAGGACTTCAAGGCGGCCCTGGAATCCTCGCTGACCGCTGCCGGTTACACCGGCACGGACGGCCGTCCGCTGGTCGTGACCGCCAATCTGGTGGATCTGAAGCAGCCGCTGGCCGGTCTCGACCTCTCGGTCACCAGCCAGGTCCGCTACACCGTCACGCGCGACGGCCAGATCATCTTCGACGACACCGTGGCCGCCACCGGCGTGGCCACGATGGGTCAGGCTTTCGCCGCGGTCGAGCGCCTGCGCCTCGCCAACGAGAAGTCGATCCAGGAGAACATCAAGGAATTCCTGAAGCGGTTCCGCGCCAACGCGCGCTGATCGGATCAGCCTTGACTGCCTGAAGGGCGGGACGGACTTCGGTCTGTCCCGCCTTTTTCATGCCTGGCCCAGAAGCCCCGCCAACTGGACGCCCTGGAAGATGGCCAGCACGATCAGCAGACCGCCCACGGCCCAGGTCATCGGGCGGCGCGGCACGCGCTTGGCGATCAGGCCCGCGAACGGCGCCGCCAGCAGGCCGCCGGCCACCAGACCGCCGATCGCGGCGGCGTGGTCCTGAAGCGCCGCGGCCTCTTCCCAGTGGCCGGTCGCCAGTGACCAGACGAAGGTGGCGCTGACGGCCACGGTGACGAAGAACTCGGCGGTGTTGACGGTGCCGATCGCGCGGCGCGGCTCCTGTCCGGCGCCGACCAGGGTGGATGAGACCGTCGGGCCCCAGCCCCCGCCGCCGATGGCGTCCAGGAAGCCGCCGACCAGCCCCAGCGGCGCAACGATCCAGCGCGGGCGGATCGGCCTGGCTTCGACGTCACGGCGGGCGCGCCACAGGATCCACAGCCCCATCAGGGCCAGATAGGCGATGACGAAGGGCTTGATGACGTCGCTGTCCAGCCCGGCCAGCACATAGGCGCCCAGACAGCCGCCGATCACGCCGGCGACAGCCAGCGGCGCCAGCATCTTCCAGTCGACATTGCGGTGCCAGGCGTGGCTTCCCGCCGAGGCCGCCGTGGTGAACACCTCCGCCCCGTGCACGCTGGCCGAGGCGGTGGCGGGCGGGACGCCGAAGGCCAGCAGGACGGAGGAGGAAATCACGCCATAGGCCATGCCCAGCGCGCCATCGACGGCCTGGGCGAGAAAACCTACGGCCAGAAACAGCAGGAAGGTTTCCATGAAGGCCCCGTCTTCGCGCACCCGGCGCCGATTCAGCCCCAATGGACCGTATCAGCAAAGGTTGCTTCGCACACAGCGGGCTGACGCAGCCGTGACCGCATCGACAGGGCGGGGCCGGGCGCGCTAAAGGCTGCGGTCCGCCCACTCTCCGGATGCTTTTCCCTTGCGACTGCCCCAGGCCCGGCTCGATCAGGTGCTCGACCGCTTCCATCAGGTGGAGGCGCGCATGGGCGCGGCCACGGACGGTCAGGAGATCGTCCGCCTGTCGAAGGAGCACGCGGAGATGAAGCCGGTCGCCGACGCCGTCATGGCGCTGGCCCGCACCCGCGCCGAGATGGCCGATCTGGAAGCCATGGCCGCCGATCCCGAGATGGCCGAGATGGCCGCCGATGAGCTTCAGGCCCTGACCGACAGCCTGCCGCAGATGGAGCGCGAGGTCGCCCTGCTGCTGGCCCCGCGCGACGCCGACGAGAACGCCTCGGCCGTCCTGGAAGTCCGCGCCGGCACCGGCGGCGACGAGGCCGCCCTGTTCGCCGGCGACCTGTTCCGCATGTATTCGCGCTACGCCTCGACGCGCGGCTGGCGGGTCGAGGTCGACAGCGCCACCGAGGGCGACGCCGGCGGCTACAAGGAGATCATCGCCACCGTCACCGGCGACGGCGTCTTCGGCCGGCTGAAGTTCGAAAGCGGCGTCCACCGCGTCCAGCGCGTGCCCTCGACCGAGGCCCAAGGCCGTATCCACACCTCGGCGGCCACCGTCGCCGTCCTGCCCGAGGTCGAGGACGTCGAGATCGACATCCAGGACAAGGACATCCGCATCGACACCTTCCGCGCCTCGGGCTCGGGCGGCCAGCACGTCAACAAGACCGATTCCGCCGTGCGCATCACCCACTTCCCCTCGGGCATCGTGGTGACCTCGTCCGAGAAGTCGCAGCACGTGAACCGCGACAAGGCGATGAAGAACCTGCGCGTCCGCCTGTACGACATGCAGCGTCAGGCCAAGGACAACGCCCGCTCCGACGCCCGCAAGTCGCAGGTCGGGTCCGGCGACCGCTCCGAGCGCATCCGCACCTACAACTTCCCGCAGGGGCGGGTGACCGACCACCGCATCGGCCTGACCCTGCACAGCCTGCCGCAGATCCTCGAGGGCGACATCGATCCGATGCTGAACGCCCTCATCGCCGAGGATCAGGCCGCCCGTCTGGCGGATCTCGAAGCCGAGTTCGGGGGCTAGGGTTTCCGCCGCGCGGCGGCGTGCTCCAGCGTCAGCTTGACCACCGCCTTCAGGTCCGCCCGGCTGATGTCCAGCGGCTCCCCGACCGTGGTCAGGGCGGCTTCGATGTCGGCGTCGGTGATGGACGCCGGGCCGGCCGGCGTCACCGCCCTGTGCGGCCAGGCGTGGCCCGAGAACCGGTGGAAAACGAAGCCCGCCAGTCCCAGCAGGACGGCGTTCAGCCCGATCGGGACGAGGGCGAACATCCATCCCGCCCCGTGAACCGCCGATCCGCCCAGCACCCCGATCAGGGCCGTCGATCCGCCCGGCGGATGCAGGCAGCGCAGCAGGGACATCAGGCCGATGGCGACCGCCACGGCCACGGCGCTCGCGATCATCGGATCAGGGATCAGGCGCGCGACGGCGATCCCCGTCAGGGCCGATACCACATGGCCGCCGACCAGCGGCCACGGCTGGACCAGCGGGCTGGCCGGCACGACGAACAGCAGCACCGCCGAGGCCCCCATGGAGGCCGTCATCAGCAGGGGCAGGACCGTCTCGCCGCCCAGGATGGCGCGTGACACCAGTCCGGTCAGGCCGATGCCCAGCAGGGCGCCGAAGCAGGCGAGGGCCCTGTCACGCACGGTCGCGCCCGCCAGGATCGGCCGGAACAGCCGCATCAGAGCGGCTTGTCCCGGTCGTTGGCATCATCGCCGGCGGCCGGGGCGGGGTCCTGCGGGACCGGGGCCAGGCCGGGATCCGGGGCGGCGGGATCATAGGCGGCGTCGGACGCATAGGCCGGACGTTGATCGGCGCTGCGCTTCCCGCCGAACAGGTTGCGCAGCCAGGCGAAGGCCGCGCCGGCCCCGGCCAGCAGGAAGAACGCCCCCTTCTTGAACACCAGCAACAGGATGCCGATCAGGCCGGCCTTCTTGGCCACGGCCAGCACCGCGCCGCCGGCCACCAGACCCGCCAGCCCGTAGGCCGCCTTCTGGTCCTTGCCCTCGACATAGTCGGCGTAGCGCGCGCCGGGATTGAAGGTCGCGGTGTTCATCAGGTCGGTCGCGGCGGCGCGCGTCTCGGCCAGCTTGTCCATGCCCGTGACCATGTTCATGCTGAACACGCCCCGACGGCCCAGCACGCGCACATCGTAGTTCAGGGTGTTCGGCCCGTTCGGCAAATCCGAGAACGACAGCTCCTTGGCCCAGATCATCGAGTGGCGCGCGGCGTCATAGGTCGGCTGCTGCGCCCAGCCGAGCAGATGGATGGCCGGATAGCCGGCCTCCTGACGGGCGCGATTGCCCTGGTCCTCGCCTTCGCGAAGGGTGTTCAGCAGGCCCGGGTAGTCGATCTTGTGCGCGTCGTCGTCCGAGACATAGCCGTCGGCCGACCAGGTCAGCACCGCGCCCCAGGTGTCATCGGCGAAGCTCTTGCCGGCCGGAAAGACCATGCCGATCACATTGGTCACGCTGTCGGCCGGGTTGCCCCAGCCTTCGGTCAGCACGCGCTTCGCCTCGGCGGCGTCGAGCATGTAATAGCCCTCGCCCAGGTTCAGGGTCAGATCGGCCTGCGGGATCGCGACCGACCCGGTGCGGGGGTGCAGGCTGTCCATCAGGGCCTGCAGTTGCTGGACGCGGGCGGCGTCCTGCGGCGACACCGGCGGTGCGGACGCCAGCGCGGGCGTGACGGCGCAAAGCGAAAGCGCGACGGCGAGCGCCGCGAACAGGCGTGTGAACATGATCGGAGATCCCCCTCTGGTGTGGCAACCTGCCGCAGGTCGCCACGCGAGGCGAGAGGGAATCTGAACCTGAGGTTCAGTTCTCCGGCGTGCGGATGCGTCGGCGCATCAGCCGGTCCGACAGGGCCTCGGCATGTTTCAGGGTGAAGGCCAGGGCCGCCGGGCTGCCGCGCCGGGGTCCCACGGTGTCGGCCACCACGGCGCCGCGTTCCCCGATCACCTGCGGGTCGCCGGTGGTGGTGTCCATCGCGGTCTGGTGCTCGATCTCGGCGTTCAGCTCGGCGCCCATCAGCACGATCTGGACGGTCAGCCAGGTCCACAGCAGGAAACCCATCATCGCCGCCAGCGGGCCGTAGGACGCCGTGCGCACGAAGGTTCCGATGTACCAGCTGAAGCCCAGCGACAGGCCGAGGCTCAGCAGGGCCGCGAAGATGGCGCCCGGCGTCAGCCACCGCCACCGCGCCCTCTGGCGACACGGCCCGATGCGATAGATCAGGGTCAGGGCGGCGATATAGATCAGCAACAGGACCGGCCACCGGAACGGCGCCAGATAGGCCCACTCGTCGGCGAGGCCGAGAACGTCCAGCACGACGGGGACGCCCACCACCAGACCGGCGCCGATCAGGACGGCCAGCAGGCCCGAGACGGTGAAGGCCATGCAGATCAGGTTGTAGCGGACGATATTGCGCCGCTCGACCTCGTGATAGGCGATGTTCAGGCCGTAGAAGAGCACCTTGATCGCCCCGTTGGCGGTCCACAGCGACAGGGCCAGGGTCCAGGCCAAGGTGAAGGTCAGCTCGGTATTGGTGTTCTCGGCCAGTCGCTGCATCTCGGCGCCCAGGAACTCGGCCACGCCTGCGGGCAGGACGGAGTACAGAAACTGCAGCCGGCTCCAGGCGTCGTTCGGATCGGCGAACAGGCCGTAGATCGTCACGAAGGCGGCCAGCGTCGGGAACAGGGACAGCACCACGAAGAAGGTCACGCCGCCAGCGACGAAGCCGACCCGGTCACCGAAATAGGCGCCGCCAACGCGCCAGAAGATGTCGGTCCAGCCCCGGTGCGGAATATGTTCGGGTCGTTGCGCCATCCGGCCGCGACCGGGCTCCTTGGCCTCGAAATCCTCCGGCGTCGGCGGGGTGGGCGGCAGGATTTCGGGCCGCGGCGCGCGCAACTCCAGCCCGAATTTGTGCCCACGCGTATAGAGGAGGTGCGCCCCTCCGGCTCCGGCGGCGAGACCACCCGCTATCGCGCCGAAGACGCTCCACAGACCCATGCCCTTGCGGGCTCCGGCCCTCTTTCCCGACTGTCGCTGCATGGGCGCGACAACGGTCAAGCTGCCCGCCGCGTTCCCGACTGTCTTGCGAACCCTGTTCGACCGGCGCGCCGTCCGCCCCGCCCGGGCGCCCTTTCGAGGTCCTCGCCGGGATCGCCTTCCCGGCTTGAAATCCTCGGCCAGTCGGGCCAAGCCCTGCGCATGACCGACGCTTCCTCCGCCCCGACCCTGCTGACCGCCTGGAAGGCGGCGACCGCCGCGCTCAAGGCCGGCAAGATCGACAGCCCCTCCATCGATTCCCGCCTGCTGCTGGAAGTCGCGGCGGACTGTTCGCGCACCGACATCCTGACCGATCCCTACCGCGCCGTGACGCCGGATCAGCAGGCCGTTCTGGACGGCTATGTCGCGCGCCGCCTGAAGCGCGAGCCGGTGTCGCGCATCCTGGGCAAGAAGGGTTTCTGGAAGATCATGCTGAACGTCACGCCCGACGTCCTCAGCCCGCGCGCCGACACCGAGGCCCTGCTCGACGTCATCATGCTGGTCTACCAGCCGCACGAGGCTTTCACGATGATCGACCTGGGCACCGGCTCGGGGGCGATCCTGCTGGGCACCCTGGCCGAGCGGCCGGCGGCGAAGGGCGTCGGCACCGACATTTCGACAGAAGCCCTGGCTGTGGCGCGCGAGAACGCCGCCAACCTCGACCTCGGCGGCCGCTGCGACTTCATCCGCACGGAATGGGCCACGGGCTTCGCCGAGCACAGCTTTGATCTGGTCGTCTCCAACCCGCCCTACATCCCGTCCGGGGACATCCCCGGCCTGGACCCGGAGGTGCGCGAGCATGATCCCCATCTGGCGCTGGACGGCGGTCCCGACGGTCTCGTCGCCTATCGCGAACTGGCGCCCGAGATCATGCGCATCCTCAAGCCCGGCGGCACGTTCGCGGTCGAGATCGGCTGGGACCAGGGCCCCCAGGTCAAGGCCCTGTTCGAGCAGGCGGGCTTCGCCAACGTCATTGTGGTCAAGGACCTGTCCGACCGCGATCGCGTCGTCACCAACGGCCCGAACCCGCGCCACAACCCCATTCCGAAGATGTATCCGGACGCGGCCTAGGGGCCGCCGCATACAATCCCTCTTGGAAACGCCACAAACCCGCGCTAAGTCTGTCTTGTCTCCCACCTGAAACGCACGCCTCGAACCGATCCGGTTCCTGACTCGCGCGCGCTCCGGGCAGTGACGGTCGGGCCAGTCGCCCGGCGGACCACGGGGCGACACGGCTTTCCGAACACATCGCCAGCGGGGAATAGGCCTCGCCCGACACGGAACCACCATACGGACGGATACCGAGCCCAGACGCCCGGTCCGCCTCCCCATCAAGGCACGGTAGCTTCCGATGAGAGATTTCAAGGGCATGAAGCGTCAACGCGGACGCAACAGAAAGCCCGGCAGCGGCGGCAACAACAACGCCAACGCCACCAATCCGAACCGTTCCTGGGACTCGCAAGGGCCCGAGAACATCAAGGTCCGTGGCAACGCCCAGACCGTCTACGAACGCTATATGCAGCTGGCGCGCGATGCGTCGGCCGCCGGCGACCGCGTTCTGGCCGAGAACTACACCCAGCACGCCGAACACTATTTCCGCGTCCTGCGCGCCCTGCAGCCGCAGCGTCCGGTGTCCGAGATCGCCCAGCGCGAACTCGCCGGTCAGGGCTTCGACATCGACTTCGAGGATGAATCCGGCGCCCAGGCCGCCGCCATCGTCGCCGCCGCCCAGGCCGAGGCCGACCGCCTCGCCCAGCAGGAAGCCCGCCAGCGCGAACAGGAAGAGCGCCAGCAGGAACGCCAGAACAACAACGACCAGCCGCGCCGCGAATGGCGCGACGATCGCGAACCCCGCGAAACCCGCGAAACCCGCGAAACGCGTGAACCCCGCGAGCCGCGCGAGCCTCGCGAACCCCGCGCCGAGGGCGCCGCCGCCCCCGCTGCCGAGGGCGAGGCCCGTGAGGGCGGACGCCGCGAGAGCCGCCGCGAACGCTGGGAGCGTCGTCGGGACGAGCGCAATCGTCGCTTTGACGGTGAAGGCGGCGACGCCGGCTCCGAGTCCTTTGAGGACAGCGCTGACGCCCCGGCCGCCGTCGAGGCCCAGCCGGTCACGGCGGAAGCCGCTCCGGCCCCGGCCGCCGAACGTCCCGAACGCGCCCCGCGCCGTCCGCGCCGCGAGGAAGCCGCCGACGACGCGCCCTCCGCCCTGCCGGGCTTCCTGACCCGCTCGACCGCTCCGGTCGCCGCCCCGGTCGCCGCCGAAGCGCCCGAGGCTGACAGCGAAGCGGCGCCCGCGCCCAAGCGTCGCGCCCCGCGCCGCGCCAAGGCTGAAGCTCCCGCCGAGGAAGGCTGAGGCCGCGCCTTCGGGCGAATGCGATCCCTGACACCGCCTGTTCCGGCGCCCCCGCGAGGCGAGGGCGCTTGACGGCGGCCGTCCGGACCGGTCCATAGAAGGCGAGCCACGCCCTCAGCCTGAGTTCGGGAGCGCCCATGCCTCGCCTGCCCCGGCTTCCGGTCGTCCTGACCGTCGCCGCCCTGATCCTGTCCGCCTGCGCCACGACGCCGGCCCCGCCGCCGCCGCCCCCTTCCGGTGGCGCGAACGGCGGTGGCGCGGTCCTGCGGGACTGGCGCGGCATCGTCACGGCCGCCGACCGTGACCGCTACGCCCGCCGCGACGCCGCCTGGTCCCTGGCCCTGCAGCAGGCCCGCCGCCAGCGCGGCTCGGGCGATCTGGACAGCCTGGGCGACCTGATCGACCCCCGCGCCCGCCGCCCGTCCGTTATTCCCACCGCCGGCGACTACCGCTGTCGCACCGTCAAGCTGGGCTCCCAGGGCGGCGAGGACGGGCTGGGCTATGTCATCTACGGCTGGTTCGCCTGCCGCATCGAACAGACCCCCAATGGCCTGAAATTCGTCAAGCTGACGGGCTCGCAACGCCCTTCGGGCCTGCTCTTCCCCGAGGATGATCGCCACATGGTCATGCTGGGATCGATGGCCCTGGCGTCGGAGCCCGCCGCCAACTCCTACGGCCGACGGCCCGACCGCGATCTGGTCGCCGTGCTCGAGCGGATCGGCGAGCGCCGCTGGCGTCTGGTGATCCCCTGGCCGCAGAACGAGTCCAACCTCGACCTGATCGAACTGGTCCCCGCCTGACGATCAGGACCTGACCGGAAACCCGACGGCCCGCCGACCGTTGTGCAAGCTCAGCCTTATGGAGCCTGCCCGATGCGGACCCTGATCGCCGTCGTTTCCCTTGCCGCCCTGCTCGCCGCCTGCGGCGAAAGCCCGGCGCCCTCGACCAGCGATCCGGGGACCATTCCCAGCGACGGCGTGACCGATCCCGCGCCCGAGGGCGCGCCGGGCGCCCTGCCGGCTCCGGCCCCCACCCCGACGCCCGCCGCCGGCGAACAGGGCGGCGTCTCCGACTGGCGTCAGGTCGCCTCCACCGCCGACGCCGCCAATCTGGGCCGTCTGGATCAGGCCTGGCGCCTCGGCCGCGCCGAGGCCGAGGACAAGGGTTTTGCGTCCCAGGTCGAGGCGCTGGGGCCCTTGGTCGATCCCATGGCCGGGCAGGCGGGCCGTCTGCAGCCCTCGCCGGGAACCTACCGCTGCCGGACCGTCAAGCTGGGCTCAAAGGCCGAGGGCGGGCTGGCCTATGTCGCCTATCCTTTCTTCCGCTGCACGATCGAGCTGACCCCCGGCGGCGACCTGATCCTGACCAAGACCACGGGTTCGCAGCGCACGCGCGGCCTGCTTTATCCGGACACGGACAGTCGTCTGGTGTTCATCGGCGCCCAGGCCTGGGGCATGGACGAGACCGGCTTCCCCGCCTACGGGGCCCAGCCCGAACGCGATCAGGTCGGCGTCTTCGAACGCATCGGTCCGCAGCGCTGGCGCATGGTCGTGCCGTGGCCCCGCGTGGAGTCCAAGCTGGAGATTCTCGAACTGGTGCGGTGATCCGGTCCGTCCCTCGTCGGACGGACTACCCCTTGGGCGTGCAGGTCAGGGGCTCGCGGTACAGACTGCCGCCCGGTTCGAGGCTTCGCGCGATCGCCATCTGCGCCTCGGCGTCCGCGCAGCGGCCCAGTTCGGCCAGCACTGTCGCCAGGCTGTGCCGGACAGGGGCCAGGTCCGGCAAGCCGGCCACCGCGCTTTCACAATAGGGCAGGCCCTCGGCGGCCCGGCCCGCCTCGACCAAGGCGTAGCAGTGATTGTTCTGGCTCAGCGGGTCCTGCGGGCGCAGGTCCAGCGCGCCCTTGCTGGCGGCGACGGCGTCCGCGTGCTCGCCCAGGCTGGTCAGCACGCCGGCCTTCTGGCTCAGCGCGCTCCAGTCGGTGGCGGGCAGGGCAAGGTATTGATCGCGGGCGCGCTGGAACGCCTCCGGATCGCCGTCCTTCATGATCGGCAGGATCAGACTCAGGATGGCGGCCCGCATCTCGCCGCTGACGGGCAGGATCAGGTCCGGCGGCGTATTGGCCGGCGGCCGTCCGTCCAGGAAGCCCCAGGCGATGCTGGCGTCCGCACGGGCCTCTTCCATCCGACCGCCGTAGCGTCGGGCGTCCGCGCGGAAGGTGTGGAAGGTCACGTCCGACGTCATGGAGAGGCCTTCAAGGGCGGCCTTGTCGTAGTAGCCGAGCGCCCCCGCGATATCACCGTCCAGATAGGCGTCGGTTCCGAGGTTCATCATCGCCAGGCTATAGGCCGGCGTGCCTTCCTCCGACGCCGCGGCGCAGGCCTCCCAGCTTACGAAGGTCGCGCCGATACAGGCGGGCGGCACGGGCGCGTCCTGCACCTGCGGTGTCGCGATCAGGAGGGTGAGCAGCAGGGAGATCATCGGGTCAGGCCTTCACCAGTCTCAGGTCCTGATAGTCGTAGCTGAAGTCCGCGTCCGGGCTGACCGCCTTCATGGTCGCCGACACGGCCACGCCGTTCTCGACCTTGAAGGTCACGAACACATCCTCCTCGCGCTTGTCGGGGAAGCGGGTGCGGAAGGTGTCGCCGTCATAGGGCTCCAGCGGGCCCTTCAGGGCGTTGGTGCGGGTGAAGTCCAGGTGCAGGCCCGTCCGCCGGTTGCGGCCACGCCCGGTGGTGCGTTCCTCGATCCGGATCTCGCCGTACCAGGGATCGCGCCACGCGCCCGCATAGGCCGGAATCGGCAACGACGGCGCCGCGCCGGCCGCCTGTTTGGCGTCGATCTCGGCGGCGGCCGCGATGGACTTCACATTGCCTTCCTGCGTCAGGCGAACGCCGTCGGCGATCCAGTCGAAGCCGGTCTTGCCCATCAGGATGTCGGCGATGCCGCTGCGCAGGGTGCGCGTCAGCTGGCCCTCTTCGGCATTGGTGAAATAGCTGAAGCCCGCGTTGCGGCCCGGCAGCAGGACCGTGCCCGACAGATAGCCGGGCGCGCCGCCGCCATGGGTGATCATCCGCTCGCCGCGATAGTCCATCACCTGCCAGCCGGTCGCATAGGTCGCCGCAATGGCGCGTCCGGGCGCGTCCTGCGTCGGTCCGCCCGAGCTGGAGACGATGATGTTGGGCCGCCACATCTCGTTGGCCCGCGCCTCGGACCACAGCCGCGTCCCGTCGGGCAGGGCGCCCTTGTTCAGCTGGACCGCGATCCATTTGGCCCAGTCGACCGGATTGGTGACGAAGCCGCCCGCGGCGCCCGCCGCCGACCAGTCCCAGACCTCCTTGATCGACCGGCCGATGGTCTGCATCGGTCCCTGATAGCGCAGCGGCGGCCCCAGCCGTCCGTGCGGCAGGGCCGACTTCGCCGGATCGGCGTCCGTCATCAGCGGCAGGGTCTCGCTCATCCCCAGCGGCGTCAGGATGCGGGTCTGGACGAAGTCCTCCCACGCCATGCCGCTGGCCGCCGCCACCACCTCGCCCGCCGCCACGAACATCAGGTTGCAGTAATGATACGAGGTGCGGAAGCTGTCCTCGATCGGCACGTGCGGGATGGCCGCCATGATCTCGGCCCGGGTCCGGTCGCCATTAGGCCAGAACAGCAGGTCTCCGGCGCCGAGGCCGAAGCCGATCCGGTGGCTGACCAGATCGCGCACGGTGACCAGATCGTTGAGCTCGGGCTTCGACAGGCTGAAGGTCGGCAGATAGGTCCGCACCGGCGCGTCCCACTGGACCTTGCCCTCGTCGATCAGGATCGACAGGGCGGCGCAGGTCACCGCCTTGGTGTTGGAGGCGATGGCGAACAGGGTGTGCTCGTCGACCGCCGTCCCGCCCATCGTCCGTACGCCGTAGCCGTGCGTCAGCACCGGTTGCCCGTCCCTGACCACGGCGATGGAGACGGCGGGCTGATCCGGGAAGGCGGCCATGGCCTGCTTCACGAAGGCGTCCACCTGCTCCGCCAGCGAGGCCGCGTCATTGGCCGCCGCCTGCGCCCAGCCGGTCGCGGGCAGGGCGGCGGCGCCCATCGCGGATGAGACCAGCGCCGCGCGGCGCGTGAGGCGGATGGACATGGGAACGCTCCGACGGAATACAGCCCGGACGCTAGCCCGCCGCTCGCCCGCCGTCATCCCCGCTTCTGCGCGTGCAGATCCTGCGGCTGAAACATGGCCGTTGATGGAGAAAGCGTAATGAAATGAAAAAGATGTAACTCGGGGCTGCCCCCGCGTCCTGATACCGCTGCGCTTGCGCGGGGGCGATCATGACCTCCGGACTCAGGATATCGGGGCCATGACCAGAACCACGCTCATCTCGCTGCTGGCGCTTGCCTTGCCGGCCGGCGCCGCCGTCGCGCAGACCGCCCCGGCCCCGCAGCCCGCGCCGCAGACCCCGCCGCCCGCGACCCAGGCGGCGCCCGCCGCCGATCCGGACAAGGACGCCGAACCCGCCGCCGAGGACGCCCCGACCGCGCTGGGCGAAACCGTCGTCACGGCCCGCGCCAATGACATCCGCACCTCGGTCGACGCCGTCAGCTACAATGTCGGCGAGGACCTGCAGACCGCGACCGGCACCCTGGCCGACACCCTGCGCAACATCCCCTCGGTCGAGGTCGATCCTGACGGCAATGTCAGCCTGCGCGGCGATGCGGGCGTGACCATCCTCGTCGACGGGCGACCCTCGGGCCTGTTCCAGGGCGAGAACCGCGGCCAGATCATCCTGCAGATTCCGGCGGACCAGTACGCCCGCATCGAGGTCATGACCAACCCTTCGGCGGCCTATCGTCCCGACGGCGGCGGCGGCGTCATCAACCTGATCACCAAGCCCAACCGCCCGGCCGCCCGCCCGACCCAGACCGGCTCCATCCGCGCCAACATCGGCAATGACGAGCGCTACAACCTCGGCCTGAGCACCGTCATCATCCGCGACAAGCTGACCCTGACCGCAGACGCCAGCCTGCGCCACGACACCTTCGTCCAGTCGGTGGACCGCGAGCGCAGCCGCTTCGACACCGCCTCCGGCCAGTTCCTCGACTCGGTCAACACCCAGCGCGGGAGCGGCTCGACGGACAATGTCTTCGTCCGCTTCTCGGGCGACTACCGTCCCACGGAACAGCTTCAGCTGTACGCCGACCTCTACCATGTGGACGTCACCAGCGACGGCCTGGTGATCGATCAGTTCCAGGCGGAAGACGCGCTGGGCGGCATCGCCTCGTCCTATCGCCGCGCCTCCGACGGCGGGTTCGAGGGCCAGTTCTCGGGCGCCACCGCCCGCGTCGTCCGCCGCTTCACCGGTCAGGGCCACGAATGGTCCAACGAGGTCCGCTACAACCGGGGCCGTGGATCCTATGGCGTCGACTCGATCGCCGACCAGCTGATCCCCGTCGCGCCCGACGGCTATGAGCGCGTCGACAACGCCAACAATACCGACAGCATCAATTTCGCCAGCGCCTATGTCCGGCCCTTCGCCAGCGGCGCCCGCCTGCGCGCCGGCTATGAGCTTGAGGTCTCGACGCTGGAGCTGGACAATGTCGTCGCCCGCGGGACCACGCCGGGCGCCCTGACGCGCGACCCGCTGGTGTCCAACGAATTCCACGTCGACCAGACCGTCCACGCCCTCTACGCCACCTGGGAACAGCCGTTCGGCGAGAAGCTGAGCGCCCAGTTCGGCCTGCGCCTGGAGCAGGCCAATCTGGATCTGGATCAGGTCACGACCGGAATCCTGGCGGAGAACGATTACTTCCGCGCCTATCCGACCCTGCACGTCTCGTATCAGCTGACGCCGGAACAGACCCTGCGCGCCAGCTACAGCCGCCGGGTCCAGCGTCCGCAACCGACCGACCTGAACCCCTTCCTGACCTATCAGGACCCGCTCAACTACCGCGCGGGCAATCCCGATCTGGAGCCGCAGGAAACCGACTCGGTCGAGGTCAGCTGGCAGCGCCGCATCGAACAGTCCTTCTACGGCGCGACCCTCTATTACCGCGACACGCAGAACGCCTTCACGCCGGTGGTCAGCGATCTCGGAAATGGCGTCCTGCTGACCCGCACCGAGAACCTCGGCGCGCGCACCGCCACGGGCGTCGAACTGGTCGCCAACGGCCGTCTGCACTCGACCCTGCGCTACAACGCCAGCGTCAACCTGTTCCGGCAGGAGATCGACGCCACCAATATCGCGGGCGGCGTCAGCAGTTCGGGCGAGGTGGTCTCGGGCCGCCTGAACCTGAACTGGCAGCCGACGGCGGACGACTTCGTCCAGCTGTCGGGCATCTGGACCGGCGAACAACTGCTGGCTCAGGGCCAGCGCGAGGCCTCGACCCTGGTCAACCTCGGCTACCGTCGCAAGCTGACCGACACCCTGGCCCTGCAACTGACCGTCCGCGACCTGCTGGACGAGTCGAGCGACATCACCACCTATGAGACCGCGACCTTCAGCGAGCGGACCGAGCGCATCTTCGGCGGCCGGGTGGCCTTCATCGGCCTGACCTGGACCTTCGGCGGCCCGGCCCGGCCGCAGGATCCGCAGTTCGACTTCGCCGCCCCGCAGGCGGCCGGCAACTAGCCGGACAGAACGGCCCGGGAGACTGTCTCTCCCGGGCCGTTTTCTCAACTACAGGCGGCAGACGGCCGTCTGACCGCGACGCACCGTGTAGCGATCCGTGGACGGATTATAGCTGCGGTAGCGCTGCTGGCAGGCGCGGACGTGGCGGTTCCAGTCGCCGGCGCGGGCGAAGCTGCGCGGCGGCGCCGGCGGACGGGCGCCCCAGCGGTTGTCCCAGCGGCCGTGGCGGTCGTTGGTGTTGCGGTCGCTGCGATCGTTCCGGTCATTCCGGTCGTTGTCGCGACGATCGTTGTCGCGGTGCGGCTGCTGTTGCTGCGGCCGGTTCTGGTCGGCGGTGGCGGCAGAGGCGGCCATCGGGGCGGTGGCGGCGGCCAGCGCCAGGACCAGGGCGGCGGCGCGGGCCATCAGGGGCGTCTTCATCGATAATCTCCATCAGTCTCCGGGGCGAGACAAAGAGCAAACGCGTCCGGACCGCGATTCCGTCAGTCAAAATCAAAAAAAGGCCAATAAATACAAACATTTCACCGCTGAAACCGGAGCGCCGTAATCCGGTTGGATTTCCCGCCTCCCGGCGCGGCCCCGCCTCTTGTGCGCCCGCCCTGTCGCGCCCACGTTTGAGCCAGCTCAAGGCGTCGCTTCCTGAAAGGACGCCCTTGGACGCACCTTCCGCCTGCACAGGGGATCCGCCGTGAATCTCGACCTTTATTCCGACCGCGCCAAACAGGCCGTCCAGTCCGCCCAGTCGCTGGCGCTGGCTCGCCGCCACCAGCAGTTCGCGCCCGAACACCTGCTCAAGGTGCTGCTGGAAGAGCGTGACGGCTTGGCCCGCAACCTGATCACCGCGGCCGGGGGCGACCCCAAACGCGCCGAGGCCGACGTCGAGACCGCCCTGGGCAAGCGCGCCCAGGTTTCGGGCGGCTCGGGCCAGCTCTATCTGGACGGCGACACCGCCCGCGTCTTCGCCGCCGCCGAGGCCGCCTCGAAGAAGGCCGGCGACGCCTTCGTCACCACCGAACGCCTGCTGTCCGCCCTCGCCCGCGAAGGCGGCGTGGCCCGCACCGTGCTGGCCGCCGCGGGGGCCAAGGCCGATGCGCTGGACGCCGCCATCGTCGAGGTCCGCAAGGGCAAGACCGCCGACAGCGCCGCCGCCGAAGACGGCTATGACGCGTTGAAACGCTACGCCCGCGACCTGACCCTGGCCGCCGCCGACGGCAAGATCGACCCGGTCATCGGCCGGGATGAAGAGATCCGCCGCACCATCCAGGTCCTGGCCCGCCGCACCAAGAACAACCCCGTCCTGATCGGCGAGCCGGGCGTCGGCAAGACCGCCATCGTCGAGGGACTGGCCCTGCGCATCGTCAACGGCGACGTGCCGGAATCCCTGCGCGACAAGAAGGTCATGGCCCTCGACATGGGCAGCCTGATCGCCGGCGCCAAATACCGCGGCGAGTTCGAGGAGCGGCTCAAGGCCGTGCTCAACGAGGTCGCGGCGGCCGAGGGCGGCATCGTCCTGTTCATCGACGAGATGCACACCCTGGTCGGCGCCGGAAAGGGCGACGGGGCCATGGACGCCTCCAACCTGCTCAAGCCGGCCCTGGCGCGCGGCGAGCTGCACTGCGTCGGCGCCACCACCCTGGATGAGTACCGCAAGCATGTGGAGAAGGACGCGGCCCTGGCCCGGCGCTTCCAGCCGGTCTTCGTCTCCGAGCCCACGGTCGAGGACACGGTCTCGATCCTCCGTGGACTGAAGGAGAAGTATGAGGTCCACCACGGGGTCCGCATCAGCGACAGCGCCATCGTCGCCGCCGCCACCCTGTCGAACCGCTACATCACCGACCGCTTCCTGCCCGACAAGGCCATCGACCTGATCGACGAGGCGGGCAGCCGCGTCCGCATGGCCGTCGATTCCAAGCCGGAAGAGCTGGACGAGATCGACCGCCGTCTGGTCCAGCTGAAGATCGAGCGCGAGGCCCTGAAGAAGGAGACGGACAACGCCTCCCTGCACCGCCTCGAGAAGCTGGAGGATGAGATCGCCGATCTGGAGGGCCAGTCCGACGACCTGACCGCCCGCTGGAAGGCCGAGAAGGACAAGGTGGGGCAGGGGGCCCAGTTGCGCGAAACCCTCGACCGCCTGCGCGCCGAACTGGCCGCCGCCCAGCGCGCCGGCGACCTCGGCCGCGCCTCCGAGATCGCCTACGGCCAGATCCCGCAGATCGAGAAACAGCTGGCCGACGCCGAGGCCGCCGAGGCCGACGCCTCCGCCCCCCTGACGCCCGAGGTGGTCGACGCCGAACAGATCGCCGCCGTCGTCTCCCGCTGGACCGGCGTGCCGGTCGACAAGATGCTGGAGGGCGAGCGCGAGAAGCTGCTCAAGATGGAGGACGCCCTGCGCGGCCGCGTCGTCGGTCAGGACGCGGCGCTGGAGGCTGTCTCCGACGCCGTCCGCCGCGCCCGCGCCGGCCTGAACGACCCCAACCGCCCGCTCGGCTCCTTCCTCTTCCTGGGGCCGACCGGCGTCGGCAAGACCGAGCTGACCAAGGCGCTGGCCGACTTCCTGTTCGACGACGAGGCCGCCATCACCCGTCTCGACATGTCGGAGTATATGGAGAAACACTCCGTCAGCCGCCTGATCGGCGCCCCTCCGGGCTATGTCGGCTATGACGAGGGCGGCGCCCTGACCGAGGCCGTGCGCCGCCGGCCCTATCAGGTCGTCCTGTTTGACGAGGTCGAAAAGGCCCACCCCGACGTCTTCAACGTCCTGCTCCAGGTGCTCGACGACGGCCGCCTGACCGACGGTCAGGGCCGCACCATCGACTTCCGCAACACCCTGATCATCATGACCAGCAACCTCGGCTCCGAGGCCCTGGCCAATCAGGGCGAGGGCGACGACGTCGAGGCTGTCCGCCCCTGGGTCATGGACGCCGTCCGCGCCCATTTCCGCCCGGAGTTCCTCAACCGCATCGACGAGATCATCCTCTTCCGCCGCCTCGGCCGCGACCAGATGGCCGGCATCGTCCGCATCCAGCTGACCCGGTTCGAGAAACTCCTCGCCGACCGCCGCCTGACCCTGGCCCTGGACGACACCGCCGCCGCCTGGCTGGCCGACAAGGGCTACGACCCGGTCTACGGCGCCCGCCCGCTCAAGCGCGTGATCCAGAAGGACCTCGTCGATCCGATCGCGCGGAAGCTGCTGGCGGGCGAGATCGAGGACGGGTCGGTGATCGCCGTGTCAGCGGGGGCGGAGGGGCTTCAAATCGGAAAAGTCCAGGTCCACTAGGACTTGGCCCGCTTGTCATCCCGGGCCGCGGCAGCGGACCCGGGATCGGGAAGGCGCGGGTGCATTAGCGTCGTCTCGTTCAGTCGAAGCGCACCTCCGCCAGCCGCGCCGCCAAATCCAGACGCCCCTCCCCAGGTTCGCTATGGATACATCTTCGAATTGACTAGCGACGCTCGTTTACCGGTGACTATTCGGCGACCTCATCCCGCAGCGGGAGAAGGCCCACCATCTCCCTGATCCCCGCTTTCGAAATGCACGAGAAGCCGCTCCAGAACCGTGATCGCGGCGGCCTGTCGGGCCTTGAGGTCGTCCGATGCCGCCGCCTTGATGTCCGCCCGGCGGCGCAGTTCCTCGACCAGCGTCTTGCCTTGCAGATCCTTGGCCATGAGCCGGCCAAGTGAACGGCTGAGGCGCGCGTGCTCCTGTTCGAGATGGAGGACGCGCCGGAACAGGTCCCGCGCGTCATAGCCGGACCACTCGGCGGTGACGGCCGTCGCGGTCAGGATGTCGGTGGTTCCGCCGAACACGCTGTGAACCTCGGCGCGATTTGGAAACACCGTGACCTCCACCTCCTGCTCAACCAGCCCGGCGATCTCCGTGTCTCCGAAGCCGGGGTCCTCAAACCGGACAACCAGGACCACCCGGGCCGCGGGTTCTGTCGAGAAGGCATAGGGATAGAACCGCAGGTCCAGGCCTCCGGGGCGCGGATCAATCCGGCCAAGGACGCCATAGAACTCCACGGGCTCCGCATCCTCGCTCATGCCCTGACCTCCGACATCGAAACCGCCTCTGCCGCCACCCGATCCGTCCAGGCCTTCTTGCATGCCGCATAGGCCCCGCTGTCTCCCGGATGCAGGGCCGCGCACCGCAGCTTCTCCCGCCCATAGGCCGCCGCCGTCTCAGGCTCCGCCCTCAGCCGGTCGCGGAAGGCCAGATGCCAAGCGATCATCGGGTCGCCCGTCGCATGGACGTGCAGATGCGCCGCCCGCGCGCCGGTCTCCGGATCGTCGCGGGTGAAGTAGCGCCGCCCGGCGACGCCGTTCTCGCCGCGCGCACGCCAGCCCAGCTGCTCCAGCGCCGCCGACGCCGCCGCGATCGCGGTCAGGTCGGCGGCCTCGCCCAGCAGGTCGATCACCGGCTTGGCGATCAGCCCCGGCACGGCGGTCGAGCCGATGGGATGCAGGGCCACGAAGGCCCCGGGCGCGGCCGCGCGCAGTTCCGCGATCAGGGCCTCGGCCCTCAGGGGCCAGCGGGGGTCGGGGGCGGCGAGGGTGACGGGGCGGGGCATGGGCGATGATCCGAAGCGGCGGGGGCGGGGTCAAGCCTGAGCACCGGCGGCGCCTTCCCCCTTTCGTCATCCTCCGGCAAGCCGCGCAGCGGCGCAGACCGGGGGACCCAGCGGCGCGCGTGAGCGCGACCCTGTCGGGAGCGCGGACGGTCGCAACAGCGCGCCTTGGCCGCGACGGACGGTGTTTCGCCGCTTCGCGGCGCCGCTGGGTCCCCCGGTCTCGCTGCGCTCGCCGGAGGATGACGACAGGGATGTTAGCGGATAAGTTGTGCGCATGGGAACGCACCGCACGTTCATCGCCACCTACATCATGGCCAGCAGGCGTAACGGGACGCTCTACATCGGCATGACGGCCAACCTCATGGCGCGGGTGTGGAAGCACAAGACCCGTGCCTGGGCCGGGTTTACCGACGACTATGCCTGCGCTGATCTGGTCTGGTTCCAGCGGTTCAACTGGGTCGTGGAGGCTATCCATCGCGAGAAGCGGTTGAAGAAATGGCTCCGCGACTGGAAGCTCAAGCTGATCGAGGAGGCCAACCCCGAATGGCGCGATCTGGCGGCCGACTGGTATCCCGTCAACGACCCGGACTGGACGCCTCCGTCGGAAGACGACTGATCCCACAACCGCTCCGCTTGCATCCTGCCAACCTCCGCGCGAACCTGTGGCCGTTCCCAACCCCGGAGGTTCCCGATGAAGATCCTGCTCGCCGTCTCCGCCGTCGCCCTGTTCGCCGTCGCGCCCACCGTCGGCGCCGCGCCCCAGACCAACACCCAGTACCGCCAGTGCGTCGGCCAGCGGACGATGCCCTGCTATCCGCGTGACGAAAACGGCGCCATCTACCGTCCCAGCCCCGAGACGCCCGAGGGCGTCGCCTTCGAGGCCTGCGCCGCCGCCGTCCGCGCCGACTGCGCCGCCCTCTATCCCTTCTGAGCGCCGGTTCAGGCTCTCATGACAAAGGCCCCGGCGTCGCCGCCGGGGCCTTGCGGTCTCATCGCCGTGGACCGTCCGTCTACGGATTGATGACGATCTTCACGCAGCCGTCCTTCTTCTCCTGGAAGGTCTTGTACATGTCCGGCCCGTCTTCCAGCCGGATCTTGTGGGTGATCAGGAAGCTCGGGTCGATCGCCCCCTCCTCGATCTTGCGCATCAGGGGCTCCAGATAGCGCTGCACATGGGTCTGGCCGGTCTTCAGGGTCAGGCCCTTGCCGACGACGGCGCCCATCATCACCGGCACCCCGCCGACGAAGACGCCCGGCAGGCTGATGGTCCCGCCCGGACGGCAGGCGATGATGGCCTGGTTGAAGGCGTAGGACCGCTCCATCTTGCCGGCGACCGTCTCCTGCACCTTCTCGATCAGGCTGCCCGCGCCGTGGCTTTCCAGCCCGACCGCCTCGATCACCGAGTCCGGGCCGCGGCCCCGGGTCATGGCCAGAATCTGCTCCTGCAGCTCACCCTCGACCGCCGAGAAGTCGATGGTCTCGGCCCCGCCGTCGCGCGCCATCTGCAGCCGCTCGGGCACTTGGTCGACCGCGATGACCCGCTCGGCGCCCATCATGAAGGCGCTGCGGATGGCGAACTGGCCGACCGGGCCGCAGCCGAACACCAGCACGGTGTGGCCCGGTTTGATGTCCGCGTTCTCGGCCGCCATCCAGCCGGTGGGGAAGATGTCGGACAGGAACAGGACCTGATCATCCGTCAGGCCTTCCGGCACCTTGATCGGCCCGACGTCGGCGAAGGGCACCCGCAGATACTCGGCCTGGCCGCCGGGGAAGCCGCCATAGGTGTGGGTGTAGCCGAACAGGCCGGCGGTCGGATAACCGATCATCTTGGCCTGCTCGGCGCCGGCGGGGTTGGAGACCTCGCACAGGCTGAACAGGCCGCGCTTGCAGAACTCGCACTCGCCGCAGCTGATGGTGAAGGGCACCACGACCCGGTCGCCGACCTTGAGCTTCTGATTGTCCCGGCCCACGGCGACGACCTCGCCCATGGTCTCGTGGCCCATGACGTCGCCATGCTTCATGCCGGGGACGAAGCCGCCGTACAGGTGCAGGTCGCTGCCGCAGATGGCGCAGCTGGTGACGCGGATGATGGCGTCGCGGCCGTCCTTGATCTCGGGATCCGGCACCTCCTCGCAGCGGATGGTTTCCTTACCCTGCCAACACAGCGCCTTCATGAGCCTTCTCCTCGGTGTGGAGAGGCAAGCGTTGGGCCCGGCCGCCGTTCCGTCGGGCGCCGGACAAAAGGGCATGAAAAAGGGCCCCGGCGTTTCCACCGGGGCCCCTTTCAGTCATTCAGCGAAGGCGTCGCGGCTTAGCGACGGCTGCGGCTGCGGTCACGATCGCCGCCGCCTTCACGCTTCGGGCGACCGCCGGTGTCGTCCGACAGCGGGGACTCGCCACGCTCGGCGCGCTCGGCGTTGATCTTGTCCGTCAGGTCTTCACCCGTGGCCTGATCAACGACCTTCATCGACAGCTTGGTCTTGCCGCGGTCGTCCAGGCCCAGGAATTTGACCTTGACCTCCTGGCCTTCCGAAATGACGTCGGCCGGGTTGGCGACGCGTTCCAGGGCCAGTTGCGACACGTGGACCAGACCGTCCTTGGCGCCGAAGAAGTTCACGAAGGCGCCGAAGTCGACGACCTTCACGACCTTGCCGGTGTAGATGGTGCCGACTTCCGGCTCGGACACGATCGAGGAGATCCAGGCCTTGGCGGCGTCGATCTTCTCTTGTTCCGAGGCGGCGATCTTCACGGTGCCGTCGTCTTCGATGTTGATCTTCGCGCCCGTCTTTTCGACGATTTCGCGGATGATCTTGCCGCCGGTGCCGATGATGTCGCGGATCTTGTCGGTCGGGACCTTGATGGTCTCGATCTTCGGCGCGAACTCACCCAGCTCGGTGCGGGCGCCGTCGATGGCCTTGTCCATCTCGTCGAGGATGTGCAGGCGGCCGGCCGAAGCCTGGGCGATCGCCTTGCGCATGATCTCTTCGGTGATGCCGGTGACCTTGATGTCCATCTGCAGCGAGGTGATGCCGTCACGGGTGCCGGCGACCTTGAAGTCCATGTCGCCCAGGTGATCTTCGTCACCCAGGATGTCCGACAGGATGGCGAACTCGCCCGACGGCTCCAGGATCAGGCCCATGGCGATGCCCGAGACGGGCTTCTTCAGGGGCACGCCCGCATCCATCAGGGCCAGCGACGAACCACAGACCGTGGCCATCGAGGACGAGCCGTTGGACTCGGTGATCTCCGACACCAGACGGATGGTGTAGGGGAATTCGTCCGCGGCCGGCAGCATCGGACGGATCGCCCGCCAGGCCAGCTTGCCGTGACCGATTTCGCGACGGCCCGCGCCGCCCATACGACCGGTTTCACCGACCGAATAGGGAGGGAAGTTGTAGTGGAGCAGGAACTTCTCTTTGTACGTCCCGGTCAGGGCGTCGATGTACTGCTCGTCCTCGCCGGTGCCGAGGGTGGCGACCACGATGGCCTGGGTTTCACCGCGGGTGAACAGGGCCGAACCGTGGGTGCGCGGGAAGATGCCGACTTCCGACACGATCGAACGGACCTTGTCGAGGGCGCGGCCGTCGACGCGGTGACCGTTGTCGATGATGTCGCGACGCAGGACGTGGGCTTCGCATTCTTTCCACGCCGTGGCGAACTTGGCCGACTCGACGCCGTCCGGGTTCTCTTCGGTCTTCACCAGAGCGGCCGA
The DNA here is from genome assembly GCF_058681355.1 of Brevundimonas sp. AVps31. Classification (NCBI taxonomy): domain Bacteria; kingdom Pseudomonadati; phylum Pseudomonadota; class Alphaproteobacteria; order Caulobacterales; family Caulobacteraceae; genus Brevundimonas; species Brevundimonas sp. AVps31. Next base: position 1,560,523 of record NZ_CM178736.1, read on the forward strand.
GGCCTTCTTCTTGGCGACGCCGACGGCTTCATGACGGGCATGCTTGCCGGGGTGGGTGTAGGCGGCCTTGATGTCTTCACCGACCAGCGACTGGATCTGGGTGACGACGTCGGAGTGGTCTTCGGCCTGGAAGTCGAAGGGCTCCTTGGCGGCGTGTTCGGCCAGTTCGATGATGGCGTCGATCACCGGCTGCATGCCGCGGTGGGCGAACATCAGGGCGTCGAGGAAGGTCGCTTCCGACAGTTCCTTGGCTTCCGATTCCACCATCATCAGGGCGTCGGTGGTGCCGGCGACGACCAGGTCCAGGTCCGAGCTCGGCAGCTGGTCGATGGTCGGGTTCAGAACCAGCTCACCGTCGATATAGCCGACGCGGGCGGCGCCGATCGGGCCCATGAAGGGCACGCCCGAAATGGTCAGGGCGGCCGAGGCGGCGATCATGCCGACGACGTCCGGGTCGTTCTCGAGGTCGTGCTGCAGCACGGTGATGACGACCTGGGTCTCGTTCTTGAAGCCCTTGACGAACAGCGGGCGGATCGGACGGTCGATCAGGCGGGAGACCAGGGTCTCCTTCTCGGTCGGACGGCCTTCACGCTTGAAATAGCCACCCGGGATCTTGCCGGCGGCGAAGGTCTTTTCCTGGTAGTTGACGGTCAGCGGGAAGAAGTCCAGGCCCGGCTTGGGGGCGCGACCGTAGACGACGGTGGCCAGAACCACGGTCTCGCCATAGGTCGCCAGCACGGCGCCGTCGGCCTGACGGGCGATGCGGCCGGTTTCCAGCGTCAGCGGGCGGCCGGCCCAGTCGATCGTCTTGCGTTTGATATCGAACATGTTTCGTCTTTCGTATCCCGGGCGGCGTATTCCGGCCGGGGTCCCATCAATGGGTGGAGCGTCGGGCGTTCAGTCCTTCGGTCCGTGGACGTCCGCGCCATCGCGATCCGTCCGGGAGTCTTCGAGGACCGGTACACAGCCCTCCGTCATTACGCCGTTGCAGAACCGCGGCGCGCGGCTGGTCTCTGGATGCGGAAAGAGGCGCGGACGTGGCCCGCGCCTCAAATCTGTTCCGTGATCTGCGCTTAGCGGCGCAGGCCCAACTTGGTGATCAGAGCGGTGTAACGCTCCTTGTCGACCTTGGTCAGGTGGTCAAGAAGGCGACGACGCTGCGAGACCATCTTGAGCAGGCCGCGGCGCGAGTGGTTGTCCTTCTTGTGAGTCTTGAAGTGCTCGGTCAGGTTGGCGATGCGTTCCGAAAGGATCGCGACCTGGACTTCAGCAGAGCCGGTGTCGCCTTCCGAACGGGCGTTATCGGCAATGACTTCACCCTTGCGGGTAGCAGTGATCGACATCGGAATTCTCCATGTTGGAGTCCCCTGACACCGTGGTCAGGGAAGATTGAAAACGCGGTCGGGTTCTAGCCGGCCGGCCCGCAACTGACCGAGAGCGACGAGGGTCTGGCCCAGGAAAACCGAAACCGTTCGCGAGTCCGCCTGAAGCTGACCCTTGAGCGTTTCGACCTGTCTGGGGAGCAGAACGATCGGCCGTCCCTGCCGAAGCGAGAAGGCGTCTTGATCCGTTACGGCCAGCTCCGGGATGTCGTCCAGGGCGGTCGCGACGGGAAGCAAGCCTTCCGAGGCGGCGCCCCTATGCACCATTTCCTCGAGAGAATCCAGCGTCACGGCGTTCTCGATGCTGAACGGCCCCACCCGTTCGCGCCGCAGGGCCGACACATGCCCCTCGGCGCCCAGCGCCGCGGCCAGGTCGCGGGCCAGCGAACGCACATAGACGCCCTTGCCGGTCCGCATCGTGATCTCGAGGTGGTCCGCGTCCGGAACGTCCGTCACCGCCGCCTCGTGGATCATCACCCGCCGGGCCTTCAGCTCGACCTCGATCCCCTCGCGGGCCAGGTCATAGGCGCGCTGGCCGTCCACCTTGATGGCCGAGAAGGCGGGCGGCACCTGATCGATCTCGCCGACGAAGGCGGGCAGGGCGGCCTTCACGGCCTCCACCGTCGGACGCACCTCCGAGCGGGCGATGATCTCGCCCTCGCGGTCGAGGCTGTCGGTCGACACCCCCCACTGTATCGTGAAGCGATAGACCTTCTGCGCCTCCATCATGAAGGGCACGGTCTTGGTGGCCTCGCCCAGCGCGATGGGCAGTATGCCGGACGCCAGCGGGTCCAGCGTGCCCGCATGCCCGGCCTTCTGGGCGTCGAACAGGCGGCGGATGCGGGTGACGGCCTCGGTCGAGCCCATCTCGTACGGCTTGTCCAGGCAGACCCAGCCGTTGACGACCTCGCCCCGTTTTCTGCGGCCCATCAGGCGTCGTCGTCTTCGTCGGTGTGCGCGACATCGGCGCGGACGCGCGGGTCATCCAGCAGCCGGTTCAGGCGCTCGGCGGCCTCGAAGCTCTCGTCGTGGCGGAAGCGCAGGTCCGGCGTGAAGCGGGCGTCGATATGTTTGCCCAGCACGCCGCGCAGGAATTTGGCGTGGGTGTTCAGCGCTTTCACGATCTCGCCGACGTGGCCGGCGGTCGGGGCCTCGGCGACCCCGGCGCCCAGCGGCTCGACGAAACAGGTGGCGTGTTTCAGGTCCGGCGACAGGCGCACTTCCGTCACCGTCACCGAGACGCCTTCCAGGGCCGGGTCGTGGATATCCTCCTCACGCAGCACCTCGACGAGGGCGTGGCGGATCAGCTCGCCGGCGCGCAACTGGCGCTGCGACGGGCCGCTCAGGGTCTTGATCTGTTTACGGCCCATGCGATGGCCTCCTCTGTATCGCCCGCCGGGGCTCGGACCCGGCTCGGAAAGCGAAGGCCGCGTCAGATCGGAAGGCCGGGCCTCCCGCTCGCGGCCGGAAAAACGATCGCGCGGTCTAGTCCTGCGCGGGCGCGGTGTCCAGTTTCGCCCGGTCGATGGTCGCGACGATCTCCCCCGAGGTGATCGCCTGCATCGGCCGTGTCTGCATCCCCGCGGCGTTCAGCACCCCCGCCGTCCAGTGGTTGCAGAGACGGCCGATCCAGAAATGTTCATGGCTGGCGAAGAAGCGCGCGTCGTCGCCGGGGCGGGCGGCGACCAGCCGGGCGGCGCCGTCCGACAGGTCCAGCGAGGCCTCGATGTGCGCCGCCAGGGCCTCGAACCCGGCCTCCGACAGACGGAAGTCGCGGCGGCCGTCCTCGGCATAGATCAGGCGGGGATCGCGCTGCGTCGGGTCCAGCATGAGGACGGACGCATTGCCCGGCCGGAAGAAGGCCCGCGCGCCGTCCGGCAGGCGATCGCCGATGGGGCTCTGGTCGACATAGAATCTGGCGTCGCCCCAGCCGATCAGGATCCAGTCCCCGGCGGGCAGGCCGCGCACCGCCTCGGCCAGCGGCCCGCCCCGCGCCTCCAGCGCCGCGCGCGGCAGGGCCAGGTCGGTGTGGAAGCCGTTGTCCAGCAGGCTGGCCTCGATCCCGGCCCCGGTCGCCGGGGCGGGCCACAGGGCGGGATCGCCCGGCGCGGTCCAGGTCCACAGGGCCGCCGCCGCGCCGACGACGGCGGCCAGAATGAAGCCGCCCAGCCCGGTCCGCTCGCGCCGTCTCATCGGGCGCGGAACCGCCAGACGCCGCACAGGGCGTCGACGGGCGCCTCTTCGCCGACGATGGTCCGTTCACGGAACATCATCATCTCCACCTGATCGCGCCGGTGCAGCACGGCGACCACGCCGGGCGCCGCGCCCTTGCACAGGGGAGACGCCGGAACCGCCGCCTGACGCAGGTTCGGGACCACGGCGCGCAGTTCGATCTGGGCGTCCGGGCGTGCGTTCAGCCGTGCCGCAAAGGTCTCGCCCAGGCTGTTGTAGGCCTGATCGCCCGAGGCGATGCGCAGCGGGCGGGTGCGCAGGGTCTCGCCGCGCTCCAGCCGGATCGTCGCGCCGGTGAAGGTCGCGGACCCGACCGTTTCGCGCGTCACATCATCCGCCGGCCCGAACTCGCCGGCCAGAACCACGGCGTCGGGGGTGGCGGTCGGCCGACGGTCCGGGACCCCGGCGGCCGCGGTCTTCAATCCGTCCACCCCGTCCGATGCGCCGTCGGCGGCCCAGGCGACGATACGGCTGACGGTAGGCGCGGCCTCGTCGCGGACCGCCGCCCAGGCCTCGACGGCCTGCTTCTGCTCGATCGCCATCAGGAACAGAACCATGCAGACGAGGAACAGCGCGCCGGCGAGCCCCTTCAGGCCCCGGTTGCTCCGGTCTTTCGCTCTTTTGACGGGGGTGGCGGTCATTCAAGCGACCCTAGCCGGACGCGCGCGGGCCGCGAAAGCCCTATCCCCCCACAGGGGCGTTGGAATCGTCGGGGGTCGCGGCGGGCGGTACGGCCCATTCGCCGCGCCAGTTGTACGACAGGCTCACGCAGTGGCGGAACGTCCCGTCGGCCCAGCGGCCGATGGCCTGCGCGGTCAGCGGATGGCCCAGCCGGACCCGGCCCAGGATCAGGAAGGCCTGATCCGATCCGGGGCAAAGGGCGCGCGACAGGCCGCGTCCGTCGCCCTCCGGCGACACGGTGTAGAGGACGTTTTCGGTGGAGCCGCGGGGCAGGGCGCGTCGGGCCCCGTCGGGACCGCCGATGCGGATGTCCGCCGAACCGCGATTGGAGGTGGAGATGATCCGCCGCACGGTGATCGCGCCGAACAGGCCCCGGTCGCCTTCCAGGGTGATGCCCCGGGTCAGCGCCTGGGTCACCCGGTCCGAGGCGTCATAGGCCAGGTAGCGGGTCTCCGCCGCGGCCGGACCGGCGACGGCGGACAGGGTCAGCAGGGCGATAAGGAAACGGCGCATGGGAAAATGATCCTTGATCCGGATGGCGAAAAGGCGACGCCGCGGCGTCGCCTTTCCCTTATGGCCTGACAGGCGAAACGACCTAGTCCAGCGTGCGCTTGATCTCTTCGACCGTGAAGCACTCGATGTAGTCGCCGGCCTTGATGTCCTGGAAGCCCTGGAAGTGCATGCCGCACTCCTGGCCCGACGGGACCTCGTTGACCTCGTCCTTGAAGCGCTTGAGCGTCTGCAGGGTGCCCAGTTCCAGCACGACCACGTCGTCGCGGATGATGCGGACCTTGGCGCCCTTGCGGACCACGCCCTCGGACACCCGGCAACCGGCGATCTTGCCGGTCTTGGAGATGTCGAAGACCTGCAGCACGGCGGCGTTGCCCAGGAAGGTTTCCCGTTGCAGCGGCGCCAGCATGCCCGACAGCACGCCTTTGATGTCGTCCAGCAGGTCGTAGATGATCGAGTAGTAGCGGATCTCGACGCCCTCGCGGTCGGCGAGGTCGCGGGCCTGCTTGGACGCACGGACGTTGAAGCCGAGGATGGGCGCGCCGGCCGACTTGGCCAGTTGCACATCGCTCTCGGTGATCCCGCCGGCGCCTTGCATGACGATGCGCGCGCGCACTTCGTCGTTGCCCATCTTCTCCAGCGAACCCTGAATGGCTTCGCCCGAACCCTGCACGTCCGACTTGATGAGAACCGGCAGCTCCGAGATCTTCTTGGAGCCCAGCTTGGCCATCATGTCGGCCAGCGACACCTGGTTGATGCCGCCGGTGGCCTTCTCGCGCTTCACGCGGGCGCGGTACTCGGTCAGCTCGCGAGCGCGGGCTTCGGATTCCACGACGGCCAGCGGCTCACCGGGGCTCGGCGCCTCGTCCAGGCCGAGAATCTCGACGGGGACGGACGGCCCGGCTTCGGTCAGCTGCTCGTTGCGCTCGTTCAGCAGGGCGCGAACCTTGCCCCAGGCCGAACCGGCCACGATGATGTCGCCACGCTTCAGCGTGCCGCGCTTGACCAGAACGGTCGCGACCGGGCCGCGACCCTTGTCCAGCTTGGCCTCGATGACCACGCCTTCGCCCGACCGTTCCGGGTCGGCCTTCAGGTCCATGACCTCGGCCTGCACCAGGATGGCTTCAATCAGGCCGTTCAGGTTGGTGCGGTTCTTGGCCGACACCTCGATGATCTGGGTGTCGCCACCCAGGCTCTCGGCGATGACTTCGTACTGCAGCAGCTCGTTGACGACCTTCAGCGGGTTGGCGTCGGGCTTGTCGATCTTGTTGACCGCCACGATCAGCGGAGCCCCGGCCGCCTTGGCGTGCTGGATGGCTTCGATGGTCTGCGGCATGACGCCGTCGTCGGCCGCGACCACCAGCACCACGATGTCCGTGACATTGGCGCCGCGCGCACGCATGGCCGAGAAGGCGGCGTGGCCCGGGGTGTCCAGGAAGGTGACGCGTTGGCCGTCTTCCAGGCGAACCTGATAGGCGCCGATGTGCTGGGTGATGCCGCCGGCTTCGCCACCGGCGACGTCGGTCGTGCGCAGGGCGTCCAGCAGCGAGGTCTTGCCGTGGTCGACGTGGCCCATGATGGCCACGACCGGCGCACGGGGCGTGGTCGCGTCGTCATCGACCGCATCGGACAGGAAGCCCGTCTCGACGTCGGATTCCGACACGCGGCGCACGGCCATGCCGAACTCGTCGGCCACCAGCTCGGCGGTATCGGTGTCGATGACGTCGTTGATCTTCATCATCAGGCCCTGCTTCATCAGGAATTTGATGATGTCGACCCCACGCACGGCCATCCGGTTGGACAGCTCCTGCACGGTGATGACGTCAGGGATGACGACTTCGCGCGGACGGTTCGGCGCGTCGGTGGAGCCACCGCGGCGCTTTTCCTTCTCGCGTTCACGGGCCCGGCGAACCGAGGCCAGCGAGCGCATCCGCTCGGCGGCGTCCTCGTCGCCACCGGCCACGGCCTGGATGGTCAGACGGCCTTCGCGACGCTTGGGCTCGCCGCGGGTGCGGCTGACAGCCTTGCCCGGGCCGGCGTCGTTGAAGCGCTTGTCGCGATCCTCCTCGGCCTTGCTGCCGGCGGGACGGCCGAAGCCGGCGCGCGCGGGACGGGCCACTTCGGGCGTCGCCGGCGGCGCGTTGGGGGCGGGACGACCACCGGGGCCGGTGCGCGCGGCGCCCGGACGGGCGGGGGCCGGACGCGGGTCCAGGGCCGAATAGCGGACCGGCTGGGCCGGACGTGCGCCGGCGGGGCGGGCGCCCTGCGGACGGTCCCCCTGCGGGCGATCGCCTTGCGGACGACCGGCGGGAGCGCCGGCGCTGGCGGCGCGATCGGTGAAGCTGCGTTCACCGCCGCCCATGGCCTGTTCGCGGGCCGAACGGCCACCGAAGCTGGGGGCCGGGGCGCGTTGCGGATTGCCGGGCTTGGGCGCGCGCTGGCCGAAATTGACCACCGGACGCGCCGGAGCGGCCGGACGGGCTGGAGCCGCGGGGGCGGCCGGAGCCGGGGTCGGCGCGGCGGCCTCGACCGGAGCCGGAGCGGCCGGAGCGGCGGGAGCCGGGGCGGCAGGCGCGGGAGCGACCGGAGCGGCCGGCTTCGGCTTCACCGGCGCCGGTGCGGCGGCGGCCAGCTTGGCGGCTTCGTTGCGGGCGGCCTCGGCGGCGGCGCGGGCGGCTGCGGCTTCGGCCTGGGCGGCGTTGGCCGCGGCTTCAGCGGCGGCGGCCTGTTCGCGAGCGGCGGCGTCCTTGCGGGCGCGCTCCTCGGCGGCGGCGCGTTCACGCTCGGCGTTCTGCCGGGTCGCCAGCTCGATCGCGCGGCGACGGGCTTCCTGCTCGGATTGCGACAGGTTGCCGGTGTCGGAGGACGCGGCCGGACGCGGCGCCTGCGGGGCAGGGGCCTGCGCGGCGGCGGGGCGAGCGACCTCGAAGCCTTGCGGACGTTGATGTCCGCCCGGCGTCGCGCCGACGCGCCGCTTGGTTTCGACCACCACGGTCTTGGTGCGGCCGTGGCTGAAGCTCTGGCGCACGGTGCCGGTCGAAACCGACCCCGCCGTCCGGGGCTTCAGGCTCAGCGGCGCGCGCGGCCCGGTCGTCGACGCGGGGGTCGAAGGGGTCGTCTTGCCGTCGTTGGTCTTGTCGTTCTCGTCAGTCATCCGGTCGCTTTACTTTGGCTCGGGAAAACCCCGGGCCCATTCCAAACTTGATCGTCAAACACAAAAAGCCGTGCGGAACTCCGCCCCCCTTTAGGGAGCAGAACCCCGCCCGTCTGAAATTCCATCCGGGGCCCCAGCCGTCTCGTCGCCCCACTGCGGGGGCGTCAACGGTCGAAATCCCGCCAATCTCTCGGCCTCGAAGGTCCAGCGATCAGCCCGCCCGCCTCCTAGCAGGACGGCGTGTATCGCATTTTCCAGCCCGAGGGCCAAACTCAAATCGTCAGCGCTGAATGTCCCGCACACTTTGGGGGGCGGCGTCTGGTGTTTCGCCAGCGCCAACAGCTTGCCGCGCCCGTCGGCGGACCCGTCCGCCGCTTCCACGATCCAGGCGGCCTTGCCGGAGCGGATCGCGGCGGCCGACTTCTCGAAGCCAGAGATAAGCGCGCCTTCGCGCCGGGCAAGACCCAGCTGCTCCAGACAGCGTTTGAACAGCAGGTTTTCGACCATTTCCGCCAGGTCGGCGGCGGGTTTCAGCGGGGCCTTCGCCGCGCGGCTGAACAGGTTCTTCTTCACCGCGGTCTCGATCGAGGCGCGGTCGGCGGCGACCCACAGGCCGCGACCCGGCAGCTTGCGCGCCAGGTCGGGAACGACCCCGCCGTCAGGCGAGGCGACGAAACGGATCAGGCGAGATTCATCCATGGCCTGGTGGGTCACCAGGTCGCGGCGGTCTCTATCGATCGTTGCGTCGCGCAAGCTCATGAACGGCGGGGGCTCTCATCACGTGTTTTCGGGCTGATCGGCGTCATCCGCCGGAGCCGCTTCGGACGTGTCGTCCGACGGGGTGTTCGAGAAGACGGCGTCGGCGTCGTATTCGCCTTCCGCGTATTCCTCTTCATATTCCGGCTCGGGCTCCGGCTGCGGCAGTTCCGAAGCGTCGATCCAGCCGGCGGCCACGCGGGCCTGCAGGATCAGCATTTCGGCGTCTTCCTGCGCCAGGTTGAAGCTTTCCAGAACGCCCGGGACCTTCACCCGTTCACCGTTTTTCACTTCATAGCCGCCACGGATTTCGTCGGTGGCCAGATCCGCCAGATCCTCGACCGTCTTCACGCCGCCCTGACCCAGGGCCACGGCCATGGCCAGGGTCACGCCCGGCACCTGCAGCACGCCGTCCTCGACGCCCAGCTCGACGCGCTTGGCGTCCAGCTCGGCCGACTTGCGGTCCAGGAAGTCGCGGGCGCGGGCCTGCAGCTCCTCGGCGGTGTCCTCGTCGAAGCCTTCGATGTCCGAGATTTCGTACGGCTCGACGAAGGCCAGGTCTTCCACCGTGGCGAAGCCTTCGGTGACCAGCAGCTGGGCGATGACCTCGTCCACGTCCAGGGCTTCCTGGAACAGGCCGGTGCGCTCGGAGAACTCACGCTGGCGACGCTCGGAGTCCTGCGACTCGGTGATGATGTCGATCTGCCAGCCGGTCAGTTGCGAGGCCAGGCGGACGTTCTGGCCGCGACGGCCGATGGCCAGCGACAGCTGCTCGTCCGGCACCACGACTTCAACGCGGTCGGCTTCCTCGTCCAGAACCACCTTGGAGACTTCGGCGGGGGCCAGGGCGTTCACGATGAACGTCGGCTCGTCGTTGTTCCACTGGATGATGTCGATCTTCTCGCCCTGCAGTTCGGCGACGACCGCCTGAACGCGCGAGCCGCGCATGCCGACGCAGGCGCCGACCGGATCGATCGAGCTGTCGTTCGACAGCACGGCCATCTTGGCGCGCGAGCCGGCGTCGCGGGCGGCGGCGCGGATCTCGATCACGCCGTCATAGACTTCCGGCACTTCCTGCGCGAACAGCTTGGCCATGAAGCCCGGGTGCGAGCGCGACAGCATGACCTGCGGGCCCTTGGCCTCGGCGCGGACGTCATAGATGTAGGTGCGGATGCGGTCGCCGATGTTGAAGGCTTCGCGCGGGATCGAGTCGTTGCGGCGCATGATGCCCTCGCCACGACCCAGATCGACGATGGTGTTGCCGTATTCGACGCGCTTGACGGTGCCGTTGACGATCTCGCCGACGCGATCCTTGAACTCTTCGTACTGGTTGGCGCGCTCGGCCTCGCGGACCTTCCCGGTCACGACCTGGCGGGCCATCTGCGTCTGCACCCGGCCGAACTCGAACGGCGGCAGGTCCTCGACGTATTCCTTGCCGACCACGGCCTCCGGATCGCGCTTCGAGGCGTCCGTCAGGCGCACCATGGCGCTGTCGTTGAACTCTTCCAGCTCGTCTTCCGGCTGCCAGTCGTCCTCGACGATGGTGACGTGACGCGTCAGGGCCAGTTCGCCGGTCTTGTGATCGATCTTGGCGCGGATGTCGTGGTGCGCGCCATAGCGCGACTTGGCGCCCTTCTGGATCGCTTCCTCGATCGCCTCGATGACGATCTCCTTGTCGATGTTCTTCTCGCGCGCGACCGCATCGGCGATCTGCAGCAGTTCGAGACGGTTCGCGGAAACGCCAACAGCCATGTTCAGTCCTCGGTCTCGGAAGGGGTGTCTTCGTTACGGGCGGCGCGTTTCTCGGCGCCGACCTTCATCAGTTCGTCGGTCAGCACCAGCTTGGCGTCGACCAGCCAGTCGAACGGGATCAGGGCGGTGTCTTCCTCCCCTTCCAGATCGATGGCGATGTTCTGGTCCTCGGTCCCGGCCAGCACGCCCTTGAAGCGTTTGCGGCCTTCGACCATCCGGTCCGTCTCCAGACGCGCCTCATAGCCTTCGAACAGGTCGAAGTCGCTCAGGCGGGTCAGCGGGCGGTCAATGCCCGGCGACGAGACTTCCAGCAGGTATTCGCCGGAAATCGGGTCGGCGGCGTCGAACACTTCCGACACGGCGCGGCTCAGACGGGCGCACTCCTCGACCGCGATGTCGTGGTCGCTGCCGCGCTCGGCCATGATCTGCAGGCGCCGACGCAGGGTTCCGCCCATCAGCCGCACGCGCACGATCTCGAGGCCCAGGCTTTCAGCGATGGGTTCGATCAGCTCCAGCAGCTGGCGGTCTTCGGCGGTCTTGGCCTTCAAGCGGTCGGGTCCCGGGCAAAATAAAAGCGGCTGGCCTTCCGGGCCGCCGCTTCAAACGGCGCCGTTAGGAGCCGGTCTAACGATGTAGCGGGCCGTATAGACCCACGCCGCGGGTTTGTCAGCCCTGAATAATAGCGGATTGCCTTCGCCGGGCGCGGGCGTCAGAAACGCCGCCGATGAAAGTCTACTGGATCGGTCTCGACACGCCCGGGCGTCTCGGCGTGTCGCGCAAGCCTGAGGGCGGCGACGCCCTCGACGCGCAGATGGCCCACCTGCACCGCGGCATGGTCGATCACGTCGTCAGCCTGCTGGAGCCCGCCGAGGCCGCCGGGTTCGGTCTGGCCGAAGAAGGCGCGGCGGCCGAACGCAACGGCATCGGGTTCTACAACTTCCCCATCGTCGACCACGGCCTGCCGGGCGATGTCGAGCACTACGCCCGCGTCGCCCGCGCCGTCGACGGTCGCCTGCGCTCGGGCCAGTCCATTGTCATCCATTGTCGCGCCGGCCTCGGTCGCGCCCCGTCCCTGGCCATCTGCGCCCTGGTCTCGGGCGGCATGAATGTGGACGAGGCCATCCTGCGCGTCGGCCGGGCCCGGGGTCGCCCCGTGCCCGAAACCGACGAACAGTACGCCTTCATCAAGGCCTTCGCCGACCGCCCGAAGGCCTGACTTCAGGCCGCCTGAAGCAGGTCCAGCTGGCCCAGGAAGTCGCGCTTGCCCAGCGCCACCCCGCGATGGCGCAGGATCGCGTAGGCCGTGGTCACGTGGAAGAAGAAGTTCGGGATGGCGAAGCTGGTCAGATAGCTCGCGCCCTCGAAATCCAGTTCGACGCCCGGGAAGCGCAGCTCGATCCGGCGGGTCTCGCCGCCCTCGAACGCGGCCGGATCGACCCCTTCGATAAAGGCGATCGACAGGGCGAGGGTCTCTTTCAGCTCGGCCGGCGTGGCCTCCGCGTCCGCCGTCTTCGGCCAGGCCTGACCGGTCAGGCGCGCCACGCAGCTGCGGCCCGAGAAGCTGGCCATGCGGACCTGGTCGGCGAACGGCTTCATGTCCGGCGCCAGCCGCGCCTGCATCAGTTCCGCCTCATCCAGCCCGGAGGCGATGGCCGTGTCGATCAGGTTCGACAGATTGGTCAGGCCGCGCACGAAGATCGGCGCGGACGCATCCTTGAGGGTGAAAGTCATCGGCGGATCCTGATGGGTGATGGGTGATGGGTGATGGGTGATGAAAGGGTGCGGCGAAGGCGGTGACGGGCGCGCGGCCCTGACGCCCCTTCTCGCTCACCAATCACCACTCACCAATCACCAATCACACCTCACCGTCACACCCGCACGAACTCCAGGAACAGCGGCTCCGTGTCGCCCAGCTTCTTCTCTTCGTAGCGGGTGACGACGTGATCTTCCGGCGCGGTCTTCCAGTCGGCGGCGCGGTCGGCGGTCCACTCCAGACCCGGCGTGCGTTCCAGACGCTCCAGCGCCCATTCGGCGTAATCCTTCCAGTCGGTCACGAACCGCAGGCGGCCGCCCGGCTTCAGCAGGCGGGCGATCTCGGCGGCGCTCTCGTCCTGGATCAGGCGGCGCTTGTTGTGGCGCGCCTTGTGCCAGGGGTCGGGGAACAGGATCATCACCCGGTCCAGCGAGGCGTCGGGCAGGGCCTTCATCACGTCGCGGGCGTCATCGGCGTGGATGCGGACATTCTTCAGCTCGCCGTCCTCGATGTGCCGCAGGGCCGAGCCGACGCCGTTCAGGAAGGGCTCGCAGCCGATCATCAGCGCGTCCGGATGCCGCGCCGCCTGGGCCGCCAGATGCTCGCCGCCGCCGAAGCCGATCTCCAGCCACACTTCCTTCGCGCCCGGCATCAGGGTCTGCGGATCCATCGGCCCCGCCGCGGGATCCGGCACCGAGATCGTCGGCAGCAGGGTGTCGAACAGCGCCGCCTGCCGCGGCTTCAGCGTGCGCGACTTGATACGCCCGAACGAGCGCAGCGGGCCCCAGGTCGGGGTGTCGGAGGTGTCGTGATCGGAGGCCATGGCGGGGGCTATAGCGGCTGAAGGTCGGGAAGGCAGCAGTGAGCAGGCAGCAGGCAGCAGGAAAATGGAGGCCGGCCACGAAAAAGGCCGCGACGTTCCCGCCGCGGCCTCCTCAAACTGCTGCCTGCTGCCTGCTGCCTGCTGCCTGCTGCCTGCTGCCTGCTGCCTACTGCCTATCTGCCTCTCGCCTCCAGGCGAGCGCTTTCAGGCGAGCGCCTTCAGCTTCTCCACCAGATCCGTCTTCTCCCACGAGAAGCCGCCCTCGGCGTCCGGCTCGCGGCCGAAGTGGCCGTAGGCGGCGGTGCGGGCGTAGATCGGCTTGTTCAGGCCCAGATGCTCACGGATGGCGCGCGGGGTGGCGCCGCCGATCAGGCCGAGGATGTTCTCTTCCAGAACCGATTCCGCGATCGTGCCGGTGCCGTGCAGGTCCACGTGGATGGACTGCGGCTTGGCCACGCCGATGGCGTAGCTGATCTGGATGGTGCAGCGTTCGGCCAGACCCGCCGCGACGACGTTCTTGGCCAGATAGCGGCAGGCATAGGCGGCTGAACGGTCGACCTTGGTCGGGTCCTTGCCCGAGAAGGCGCCGCCGCCGTGCGGGGCCGCGCCGCCGTAGGTGTCGACGATGATCTTGCGGCCGGTCACGCCCGTGTCGCCGTCCGGTCCGCCGATCTCGAAGATGCCGGTCGGGTTGATGTGCCAGACGGTGTTCTCGTCGGTGAAGCCGTCCGGCAGCACCTCCAGGATCAGCGGCTTGACGAAGGCGGCCACCTCGGCGGCCTTGCCCACGGCGTGCTGGGTCGACAGCACGATCGAGGTCGCGCGCACCGGCTTGCCGTCCTCGTACTGGATGGTCACCTGCGACTTGGCGTCGGGTTCCAGCAGGGTGCCGCCCGCATGGCGCACCTCGGCCAGCTTCTTCAGGATGCCGTGGCTGTAGGCCAGGGTCGCCGGCATCAGTTCGGGCGTCTCGTTCGAGGCATAGCCGAACATGATGCCCTGGTCGCCCGCGCCCTCGTCCTTGTTGCCGGCGGCGTCCACGCCCACGGCGATGTCGGCCGACTGGCCGTGCAGGCGGTTGATGAACTCGAAGGTGTTCCAGTGGAACTCGTCCTGCTCATAGCCGATGTCGCGTACGGCGGCGCGGACGGCGGCCTCGATTTCGGCCTCGATGCCCGGCGCCCATTCGCCGTCCTTGCCCATGATGCCCTGACCGCGGATTTCACCGGCCAGCACCACAAGATTGGTCGTCGTCAGGGTCTCGCACGCCACGCGCGCTTCCGGGTCCTTGGACAGGAACAGGTCGACCACGGTGTCGGAGATGCGGTCGGCGACCTTGTCCGGGTGGCCCTCGGAAACGCTCTCCGAAGTGAACAGGAAGGAATTACGGGACAAGGCGGGCTCCTCAGGGACGGTCCGCCAAACATATAAAGGTATGTTTATATGTTCAAGTCGCCCGACGCTCGGGACGTCGCCACCGCGCTTCCAGGCTGACGGGCCGCTCCCCGGCCATCCAGCGCTCCACGACACCGGCGCCGAGGCAGAGGATCATCAGCACGCCGATCCCCCACCTCGACGCCACGTCCATGCGGATGTGTGCTTCCTGAAGATCAGGTGTCAGGAACATCAGCGCATGGGCGATCAGGATAAGGCCGCCGAACGCCGCGGCCGCCAGCGTCCACCAGCGGTCCCGCCGCAACGCCAGCCAGACCATGGCGATGAAGACCCCCAGGTCTACGATGGCGTCGCCGAGCCGGAACTGGCCCAAGGTGACCGGCTGCATCATGAAGCTCACCAGAAACGCCAGAACGAGGATGGCGACGCCGGCCCGTTCTGTATGCCCGCCCCTCAGCCAGGCCCAGGCGAAGACCGACAGGCTGAGCAGCAGGTAGAAAAGCTGAAAAGGCGCCACGGCTTCCTCCCTTCGGCGGAGCCCGGGGCGGACCCTACCGGGTCGGCTGACGGGCGGCGCCCTTCGTCACGGTTTCGTCAATGACCCGGACCTGCTGCTGATAGGCGACGACGCTGTCGGCGATCGCCCGCATCATCACCGCCGCCAGAACCACCATCACGACGATGATCAGGAGGCGGACGCCCCAGCTGCGTGGCGGGGGGCGGTAGCCGAGGCGGGGTTCTGCGCGCCCACCTGGGCCATCACCCAACCCGCGCTCAGGACCTGCTGCAGCAACTCCCGCGGGCTGGATCTCACCGCGTCCGCTTCGAGGCCGCGCATCAGATGCGCCCGCACCGGATCGTTCTCTCCCAGCGGACTGAACCCGTCCAGCGCCGCTTCCAGATCTTCCCAGGTCCACTGGGGAAGGGGTCTGTCGCCCGAAATCATCGCCTGCCTCCCTGACGTCCGGGCCAGAAGAGACGGCGGCGACGGGGCGGCCAATGGGGTCTTTCGTAGCCTCTGGTACTTTTCGTTCCAGGATGGCCAGCGCGGCCTTGCGCCGGTTCACGCCCAGACGGCGGCAGGCCTCATGCACATGTTTCTTGACCGTCGCCTCTGACAGACCCAGCTGTGCCGCGATCTCCTTGTCCGTCATGAAGGCTGTCAGCCTCAGACATTCTTCCTGACGCGCGCTGGGTCCTGGCGACATTGACCGCTCCGATATTGCGATCTTGCTAGGACGATTGCCGCGGGGCGTCCAGATCAGCCGTCACGGGACGGCCGATCTGTCCGCGATGCGAGGCCGTGGGTCAGGGCCGGCTGGGGTAGATGCCGTTCAGGGCGACGCAGTAGGTGATCGCCAGATAGGGCTGCATGTTGTTGATCGGGATGTTCTGGCCGACGAGGCTCACCGAGCCCGGGTTCAGCTGGGCGTTGGGCGCGGTCGGCGTGAACACATTCACCACCACGGGGTCGCCGTTCGTCGCATCCGAACCCACCGCCTGGCCCAGATAGCAGGTGGTGTCCGGCTTGTTGGTCGAGGCGTCGGCGGCGTTGTTCACATTGATCGCGTGGTTGTGCGACGGCAGGTTCTGGGTCAGCAGGGTGGTGGTTTCGCTCCCGCCGACCTGACCGATCACATAGGGCGACAGTCCCCCGCTGGCGGATCCCCAGCCGACGGCCGTGCGGCCTGTCAGATTGGGCAGGGCGTACGTCGACTGGCCGTCGCCGCCGTAGGTCACGCCCAGCAGGGTGAACAGCGCCGAGTTCTGGGAAATCGCCATCAACTGTCCCTGGGCCTGGGCCCACCCCACGGGCGCGAAGTTGAAGCCGAACCCCAGAATTGTACCCATAAAGACGTCCATGGAATTTCCCTCCGTCGCAGGATTCGCACAACGCGAAGTCCTTGCCGGGTACAACCATCGCATATCTGTGCGAGGCGGACTATATCTGACCGAACGATGATACCGGTTCTCAGTCCGGCGAGGCGCTCGCCAGGGTCTGGGCCGCCCCCGGCGCCGTGGTCAGGCTGAAGCCGGCGCGCCGGAACAGCGCCAGGGACGCGGTATTGGTGACGAAAATGTAGGCGGTGACGACCTGTCCCGACCGCCGGGCCTCCGCCCTGACCTGCGCGAGGATCGCCGCCCCCGCGCCCCTGCGACGCCACCCGGGGGCGATCACAATCTCCACCACATGGACGGCGCCGTCGCGGGTTCCGGTCAGCAGGCTTCCCACGGGCGAGGCCCCGGCCCAGGCGACCCGGCGCCGAAGATCCGGGAAATTCCGGTCCAGCATCGCGGCCCGCGACCGCAGCTGCAGGTCGAGCAGGGGGCCCAGGTCCACACCGGGCATCGCCGCGCGGAGATTGTCGCGCACCAGACCGTCGACGAACCCGGCGTCGTCCGCCTGCTCCGCGCGCAGCTCAATCCCGGGTTCGGATCTCTGGAGGGCCATGCCTCAAGATTGCAGACCTGCGCCGAACATGCACCTTAGGGGATGTGCGCCCGACAGGACCGGGCCGGGGGACCCCATGACGACGATCCAGTCACCGCCCATGCTGCTGCAGGCCTATCATTTCACGCCGTTCAAGGGGCGTCAGTGGCTGGTCGACGCCCAGCCGAAGGCGATCACCATCCAGCTGGACGACATCGACGGCGTGCGCGGCGGCCTGCCCGGGGGGCGCGACCCCTTCGTGCTGATCTTCAGCACGCCCTGGGACACCCTGCTGGTCGAGGGTCACTACCAGATGCGACCGGGCCCCGACGCCGAGGCCGTCTCCATCCACCTGATCCCCACCCAAACCGCGCCGGGCCCGCGGCGGCTGTACCACGCGGTCTTCAACTGACGCTGTCGGAAAAATGGTGCCGCTTAGGTGACTCGAACACCTGACCCCCGCATTACGAATGCGATGCTCTACCAGCTGAGCTAAAGCGGCCTGTCGGTCGGCAGGGGAGGCGTCCCCAACCGCGCGAGAGGGGCTCTTTATACGGCAGCCGCCGGATTGCCAAGCGCCAGAAGCACGGCGGCGTCCGTCGGGGCGACGGCGGTGCGAATTTCCGTGAAACCCGCGGCCGCCAGCGGGGCCGCCGCCGCCGCTGAAATCGCCACCGCCAGCCGGCCCGCCCCGCCGTTCCGCCCCAGGGCCCCGGCCACCGCCCGCGCCGCGCGCGGGGAATGGACCAGGACGGCGTCAAAGGCGTCCGGCGGCGTCGCCCGCGTCTCCATCGCCTCATAGACCGGCAGGATCACCGTCTCGACCGCCCCGTCCAGCAGGGCGCGGAGATCCCCCGCCGGCTGCCGCGCGCCGGGGACCAGCACCCTGCCGGCGGCTTCGTCCGCGATCAGCCGGGCCAGGTCCGGGAGAGCGCCGGAGGCCGAGATCACCTTGCCGAACCCCGCCTGTCGCGCCCGCTCCGCGGTGGCGTCGCCGACGGCGAACACCGTCAGGGACCGGTCAGGGGTCAGGTCGGCGAAGGCCGCCACCCCGTTCGGACTGGTGAAGGCCAGCGCCGCGACGCCGGTCAGGTCGGGCGTGGGCTGACCGAGGGGGCGCACCGCCAGCACCGGCGCGATCAGGGGCTGGAAGCCGCGCGCGGTCAGGCGCGCCGCCGTCCGTGACGCCCCCGGCTCGGTGCGGGTCACCCAGACGCGGCGCGGGCCGGTCAGATCGCGATCCTCTGGTCGCCCGCCGCCGCATGGACTTCCGCCCCCAGTCGCAGGCCCAGGGCGCGCGCCACCGCCTCGGCGTTGCCGGCGGTGACGTCCACCATCTCGCCCGCCCGACGCCAGCGCGCCGAGCCGTCGGGGGACAACATTTCGACCGTCAGCCGCAGATGGCCCTCCCCGATCTCCGCATGCGCCCCGATGGCCGTGCGGCACGACCCTTCCAGCGCCGTCATGGCGCCGCGTTCCGCCGCCACGGCCAGTTCGGTCAACGGATGGTTCAGCGCCGCCACCCAGGCCGCGCTCTCGCCTTCGCGCGTCTGCAGGGCCAGCGCCCCCTGACCGGGGGCGGGCAGGAAGGCGTCCAGCGACAGCCGCTCGCGGATCACCGCCTCGAAGCCCAGCCGGTTCAGTCCCGACACGGCCAGAAGGATGGCGTCGAACTCGCCCTCCGCCAGTTTGCGCAGCCGGGTGTCGACATTGCCGCGCAGCATCTCGATCTTGAGGTCCGGGCGCAGGGCCAGGGCCTGGGCCTGCCGCCGCAGGGAGGCCGTGCCCAGGGTCGCGCCGACGGGCAGGGCGTCGAAGCCGGCGAAATTCTCGCTGATGAAGGCGTCGCGCGGGTCCTCCCGCTCGGGGATGGCGGCGATGCACAGGCCCGGCGGCTGTTCGGCGGGCACATCCTTCATCGAGTGGACGGCCACATCGACGCGGCCGTCCGTCAGGGCCTCCTCGATTTCCTTGGTGAACAGGGCCTTGCCGCCGATTTCCAGCAGGCGGCGATCCTGCACCCGGTCGCCGGTGGTGACGATCTCGACCAGGGGCACGGCCTCGGCCAGATCGGCGTCGGCGACCCCCATGGCCCGGCCGATGGCGCGTTGCATCATGCCCGACTGGGTCAGGGCCAGCTTCGAGCGCCGGGTGCCGATGCGAATGGGAAAGGTCATGAGGCGTTGCGCGGGTCCGGTCGGGTCGCTACCTCGACCCGGATGAATGACGTCGCCGCCGACTATAGCAGCGAACCGGGCCGGACAACCGCTGTGAATGACGCGGTGCTGACCGTGCTGGGTCTCGAGACCAGCTGCGACGAGACCGCCGCCTCGGTGGTGCGCCTCTCGCCGACCGGCGAGGCGACCGTCCTGTCGTCGGTGGTGCACAGCCAGATCGACGACCACGCGGCCTTCGGCGGCGTCGTGCCCGAGATCGCGGCCCGCAGTCACGTGGAAATGATCGACGGCGTCACCCGCCGCGCGATGGCCGAGGCCGGGCTCGACTACGGCGACCTGGACGGGGTCGCCGCCACCGCCGGGCCGGGCCTGGTCGGGGGCGTCATGGTCGGGCTCAGCTACGGCAAGGCGGTGGCCCTGGCCCGCGACCTGCCGCTGGTGGCGGTCAACCATCTGGAGGGCCACGCCGTCTCGGCCCGGCTGGGGCGGCCGGTCGACTACCCCTTCCTGCTGCTGCTGGTCTCCGGCGGCCATTGCCAGCTGCTGGAGGTGCGCGGGGTCGGCGACATGACCCGGCTGGGCACCACCATCGACGATGCGGCGGGCGAGGCCTTCGACAAGATCGCCAAGGCGCTGGGCCTCGGCTACCCGGGCGGCCCGGCGCTGGAAAGGCTGGCCGCGACCGGCGACGGCGCCCGCTTCGACCTGCCGCGCGCCCTGCTGGGCCGCAAGGACTGCGACTTCTCATTCTCGGGCCTGAAGACCGCCGCCTCCCGCCTCGCCGCGACATGCCAGACCGATCAGGACAAGGCCGACCTCGCCGACGCCGTCCAGACCGCCATCGCCCGCCAGCTGGGCGACCGCTCGGACCGCGCGCTGAAGGACTATGCGGCCGAAAACCAGCACCGCCTTTTCGTCGTGGCGGGCGGGGTGGCGGCCAACAAGACCGTTCGGGCCACCCTGGAAGCCGTGGCGACGAAGAACGGGTTCGACTTCCTGGCCCCGCCGATGGCCTACTGCACCGACAATGCGGCGATGATCGCCCTTGCGGGGGCCGAGCGTCTGCGGAAGGGTTGGGTTTCGGATATCGACACGGCGGCCCGCCCACGCTGGCCGCTGGATGAACAGAAGGCGCTCGCCGAGCCGGCCCACAAGCCGGGCCGCAAGGGCGCGAAGGCTTAAGGGGAGCAGATGGAATTCAAACGGGCAGGGGTGATCGGCGCCGGCGCATGGGGCACGGCCCTGGCGCAGGTCGCGGGCTGGGCCGGGCTGGACGTGCTGTTGCAGGCGCGCGAACCCGATGTGGCCGACAGCATTCGCGAGCGCCGCGTCAATGAGGCCTTCCTGCCCGGGGTGACGCTGGACCATCGCGTCTCGGTCACCACCGACCTGGCCGATCTGGCGTCCTGCGACGTCATCCTGGCCGTGCCCCCGGCCCAGCACATGCGGTCGACCCTGACCGCCTTCGCCCCCTTCCACCGGGCGGGCGTGCCCATCGTGCTCTGCTCCAAGGGGATCGAGCGCGGCTCGCTGAAGCTGATGACCGACGTGCTGGCCGAGACCCTGCCCGCCGCCCCGGCCGCCGTCCTGTCCGGGCCCAGTTTCGCGGGCGAGGTCGCGCGCGGCCTGCCCAGCGCCGTGACCCTGGCCTGCGCCGACGAGGCGCTCGGCGAGGAGCTGATGTGGACCCTCTCGGCCCCCGGCTTCCGCCCCTATCTGGCCACCGACCTGATCGGCGCCGAGGTCGGCGGGGCGATCAAGAACGTGCTGGCCATCGCCTGCGGCATGAGCGAGGGCAAGGGTCTGGGCCGCAGCGCCCATGCCGCCATCATCACCCGCGGCTTCGCCGAGATGACCCGTCTGGGCGTGGCCCTGGGCGGTCAGGCCGAGACGGTCGCGGGCCTGTGCGGCCTCGGCGACCTGGTCCTCACCTGCTCCAGCCCCCAGTCGCGCAACATGAGCCTGGGCCTCGCCCTCGGTCAGGGCCAGACCGTCGAACAGGCGCTGGCGGGCAAGCGGT
Source organism: Brevundimonas sp. AVps31 (assembly GCF_058681355.1). Taxonomy (NCBI): domain Bacteria; kingdom Pseudomonadati; phylum Pseudomonadota; class Alphaproteobacteria; order Caulobacterales; family Caulobacteraceae; genus Brevundimonas; species Brevundimonas sp. AVps31. The sequence continues at coordinate 1,581,589 of NZ_CM178736.1, forward strand.
CGGTCGCCGAAGGCTATGAATCCGCGCCCGCCGTGCGCGAACTCGCCGCCAAAATGGGCGTCGACATGCCGATCTCCCTGGCCGTCGCGGCGCTTCTGGGCGGCGACACCACGGTGGACGAGGTCATCGACAACCTGCTGTCCCGTCCGCTCAAGGTCGAGCGCAACTGACCATGCCGGAGGGTCAGGCCGAGCGGAAACGGGTCTGGACGACCCCGCCCAACGTCGCCCTGTGCGCCGAGGGCGACATCGCCGACCCGGGCGCGCGCGCCTTCGTGCTCCAGATCGGCGAGGCCTTCTTCCACGGCTTCGTGGTCCACAAGGACGGCCAGGTCGCGGGCTATGTCGACCGCTGCCCGCATCATGGCTTTCCGCTGGCCATTGAACTGGACAAATATCTGACGCCCGACGGATCGCTGATCCTGTGCGGCTGGCACGGGGCGGTGTTCGAACCCCTGACCGGCGAATGCACCGGCGGCCCCTGCGCGGGCGGGCGGCTGACGCCGTGGCCGGTGGCCGTTTCCGGTGGTCTGATCCGCACCGCCTGAACCCGGTGAGCGCTTGTCATCCCGGACAGCGCAAGGCGCTGATCCGGGACGGCACGGCGCATCTTTCTGAACAGGTCCGCCCGGAAATCGCCGCGCGATTGTCCGGGCGACAGTCGGCGACCGGCGCGTTGGCCGGCTGTCTCCCGGCTCGCTGCTGGCGCAGCGTCCGGGAGCAGAGGCTCAAGGATCCTTTCCGTCCCGGATCGACGCTTCGCGTCGTCCGGGATGACAATCTAAAGCGCGCGAAGCAGATAAAGCCCGAAGCCGATGAACGGGCGGCCGAACTCCAGCACCATCTTCACCCGGTCGGCGCTGGCCTGCACCGCCGCGGCCTCCGGCGCGTCCGGGTTCGCCGCCAGCCAGTCGCGCGCCGCCCCGTCCGCCGCCGCCGCATAGGCGTCGAACACGGCCTGTGACGAGATGTCCGACCACACGACCTCGAACCCGGCGGCCTCGGCGGCGGCCTTCCAGCCGGCATCGTCCGTGTACAGATTGGTGGCTTCGGTGATCAGCCTGAGCGGCGGGGGCGGTTCGGCGATCCACACCAGATCGCCCCACAGCAGATGCCCTCCGGGCGCCAGTCGCGTTTTCAGGAAGGCAAAGCCGTCTTCCGGCGTCGGTCGGCCCTCGCCGTTGATATTGGTCGTGCCCAGTGCGGTGATCAGGTCCAGCGGCCCCAGATCGGCCAACACGTCCGCCGCCGCCCCGACGCTCAGCGTCACATCGGCGTCCGCCGCCGCGATCCGCGCCTGCGCCAGCGCGGCCATGCCCGGATCATATTCGATCGCCGTGACCTTCAGCCCGAACCGCTGCGCCAGGCGGATCGCCACGGCCGCATTGCCGGTCCCGACATCCGCCGCCGCCGCGCCCGGCCCGACCCCCGCTCGCGCCACGGCCCCCTCGACGGCGGCCATGGTCACGCCGTTGCAAACGTCCAGCGCCTCATAGGCGATGCGATTGTAGCTGGTGCTCATGGCCAGGGTTGTCGCCCGGGACGACGACACGGGCAAGCGAGCACGCACCACAGCCTCACCTCTCCATCGCCCCTTCAAGGCGATGGAGAGGACAGATCGGCGCCTTCGCCGATCAGGAGAGGGCGGCTCCGTCGAGGCCGGAAAGGCGCCTCCCCTCCCAATGGGATAAGACGAAAATACTAAGTAACTAGAAACAAACGGTAATTTCTGCTACGATATTGCTACACGATGTATGCACGCCACGGCGGATCAATGACTTAGCGCCGGGATGTGCACGAAATCTGCACGAGGATGGAGGCTGTCATGGCGTTTGTCACGGACAAGGAAGAACTAAAGCCCGGGCTGGTCATCTTCCGGCGCGGGGATTTGCAGACGCGGGATTGGTACTGTCGCGTTCGGCTGCCAAAGGCGACCCGCTACAAGACCATTGCCTTGAAGACGCCGGACATCACGACAGCGCGCACCCTCGCTTACGACCACGAAAGCGAAGTCCGCTTTGCGTTGAAGCGCAATCTGCCGGTCTTCAACCGCCCGTTCTCTGCCGTGGCGAAGGACTATATCGCCGAACAGAGACTGCGCGCCCAGCGCGGCGAGATCACCACTGGCCGCGTGAAGCTCATCGAGTCGGTCGTGAAGAACCAACTCAACCCCTATGTCGGCAAGACCCAGATCGATCTGATCGCTCTGGACCGCTGGCAGAACTATCCGTCTTGGCGGCGGTCGCTCGGTCAGGGCCGCATGACCCGCCACGGCAATGTGCGACCGATGACGCAGGCGGAACGTTTGGCCGCTCAAGAGGTCGCCGACGATAAGGCCAAGGAGACGCTGCGCCGGAGCGGTAAGAAGCCCGAGGCGAACCCCCAGCCGGAGCAGACGGACTGGATCATCGTCAGCGATGCCACCATCCGTTTCGAGATGAAGATCTACCGCGCCATCATCAATGACGCGGTCTCTAAACAAGAAGCCCCGCCTCATCACCGCATCGAGGGGATGCCGTCGCTGGAGAAGCAGCGCCGGGATGCCTTCTCGCTGGACGAATACCGCCGCCTCCATACCCACGCTCGCACCAAATGGGTCGGGGCCGCGAAGACCAAGACTGCCCGCTGGTACCGGGCCATGGTTTATCAATTCGTCCTGATCATGTGCAATACGGGCATGCGGCCGTCCGAGGCCCGCAACCTGCGTTGGCGCGACGTGATGGAGGCGACCGACAAGAACGGTCAGCCGGTCACGGTGTTGTCGGTGCGGGGCAAGGGCAAGTCCCGCCAGCTTGTCGCGCCGAGCGGAAACGTCGGGAAATACCTGGACCGCATCCGCGCCATCGCGGTGAGCACCGAGCCAGAGGCTCCCGTGTTCAGCAGTGCGACCGGCACGACGGAGCGCACGCTCTACAAGGCCTTCATCGCCGACCTTCTGGGAAACGCCAATCTGCGCGTCGGGCCGTCCGGCATTCTACGCTCGACCTATTCGTTCCGGCACACCTACGCCACCATCCGCCTGACCGAGGGCGTCAGCGAGTTGCTGCTGGCCGAGCAGATGGGCACGTCGGTGCAGATGATCCAAGAGCATTACGGCCATGTGGACACCATCAAACACGCCGACCTCGTCTTGCAGGGCATGAGCGACTGGGAGCCGCAGGAGTTGGCGGCCTCGACCGACGAAAAGCAAACCGTTCAGATCAAACGGAACGCGCGGGCAAAGATCAATACCGAGCCGCGCAGACCTCATTGATGTCCTGCCCATCGCCGCCGAGGATCACGCGCCGAGTTCGGTGCGCCGCTGGTGGCGAAGGGCTGGTCTGAGCCGCTGACAAGCGTCCGATGCGCAGCCTGCGCCCTTAATCGGACACTTGGCGAAGCGGGCCGGCGGAATAAGCCGCGTCGAGTTCGACGCAGCCCGCCGGCCCGCGTCTTCCGCCACTTCGCCCCCGCGCCGTGGCGCTCTTGAGGGGCGATCGCAAGGCCTGGCCCTTGCCGCAAGTATCAATGCTTATTGGCCGCACTGCTAGACGAGTTCGAGGGCCGCGAGAGCAGTAGCGTCAGGCTCATCAATCTGCTGATGCTTTGACGGCTTCACCCGCTGGCGATGATGGCTGGCGTAACCGTCGCATTCCTGTCTCGCGCGAAGGCTACGGCCTCGATGGCTGTCGGATAGGGAGCTGGCTTCCGCTGTTCGAACGGAAGTTGAAACAAGCGTTAGGCGATCTGCGACGTCGCTGCACCTGGCCCAGACTTATACCGGCGATACAGGAGGCCTGCTATTCGCACACGCTCGCAGACTGACTACGTTAGAGTTCGCGCCACGGTTCGATGAGAGCGAGATATTCGACTGGCGTGACCACGGATATGCCGAGCAGGCGCAGTTGGACGCGATGACGCCAAAGGGTATTCCGGTCGCGAGTCAGCAGAACGTCACAGTTAGCCATACGGCAATGCAGGACTAGGAGACGGTCCAGGGGATCTTTGCGGAAATCTGGTATCTCCATCAGCACCGCCTCTAGCTTCTGCAGCTCGGTGTTCAGCTTGAAGCGATGCCGAACCGTCCCGCCCTGGGCCTGTCGATCGCCACTGCCGTCAAGTTCCACAAGCCAATAATCGAGCATATCCAGATACCAACCAAGTCGGTGTCTTCGCCCTTCCAAACTTTGAATGTTTATGATTTCCGCCACGCTAATTGGGGACGTCACAAGCTGAAGCTGTTGACGCCGCGCTTGGTCCATCACCGCTCTGAGGGCTACTAGGTCCTCATCCGGCTGGCCGTCCTGATCGTCGGACCAGTAGCCGTCGAAGATGAAATCGCCCCTGTCGTAGAGTGTGCCGAGTATATTCGTGTCTAGCAAAGGCCGTCCAGGCGGTCCCTCGCTGGTCATGAGAGGTTTGCCTTGATCCAAAGCTGAAGCGAGACGATGTCGGAGCGCGTGAACGGCGGTTCGTCTTCCATCGAAGCGTCGGCGTCGACGCCGCCCACCTCGATCACGGTAGCATCGAAGCGCGGTATTCTCAGGGTCGACACGGTACCCTCATGATGTGCGAAAAATGGGAACTGGATCGGCCCCGTCCAAGTCCGAACTTTGGTCAGGCCGATCTGGCCGTCCCTGCCTGTCGTTGAGGCAACCAGTGAATTCGCATCGCGCCAAATGTCGTCGGCCGTATCTAGAAAGCGCACTTTGATCAGTAAGCGAGGAAAGACCACGGCGATACTTCGCGCGCCCGGAGCGCGTTCGACGATGTCGCGCCGGGTGTTGACCTCGTCTTCGTTGGCCGGCAGTTCCGGGTGCCCGATGTGAAGGTACAGTCGTCCGAACATTTTCCCGTCTCTCGCTATCTATTCCGCACCAGAATGGATGGCGGCTCAACCCCAGGCGGCTGGCCTGTCCGTACGCGCGCCGTTTGATGTCGGCTTAGGTGGTAGGTGGGATTTGATCGCACATTCTTGGACGGGAGCATGGCACTCGGCAATGCTTCTATCCATCGAGCCGTCCACCGGTCATCCCACAGTTCGCGCAGCCCGGCTTCGAAAGTGTCGGATGAGGACGAGACTGGATCGTCTCGTTTGTCGGGCTAGCAGCACCCTGGCAGCCGGCTGGCCAGACCAATCTGGGCGAGGCAACGGAATAACGCGGCGGCAGTCCACCCGGAGGTGTCAAGATATCGGAATCAGTGACGGACTCAACGACGCGAATTAGCGCCACGGCGCGTTACAGAGCATGTACCCGCGCTGGAATGACGGCCCAAGCCGCTGGATTACAACAACTTTGTTTGGATTGGCCGATTAAGGTCGAGCTTGCCTTAACCGGCTTAAAGTGCGACCAATGTGGCGTGAAAAACGCAGCGCATAACATCGTACCAATCACGTCGCAGCCGCAGTACACGATCAAGTGCTCCGACAATATTGACTTCATGCGTTCTCTGAAAAAAGAGAGCATGAACCTTATCGTTACATCTCCGCCCTACAACATAGGTAAAGAGTACGAGCGCAGAACATCACTCGATGTCTACATTGAACATCAGGCATCCGCTATAGCTGAGGCCGTGCGTCTGCTCCATCCCAACGGATCGATTTGCTGGCAGGTCGGCAATCACGTTGATGACGGCGAAATCTTTCCGCTCGACATAGTGCTTTATGGGCTGTTCAAACAGCACGGGTTGAAACTGCGTAACCGCATCGTCTGGACGTTCGGACACGGGCTTCACTGCCAACGCCGATTTTCCGGCCGGCATGAAACGATCCTATGGTTTACCAAATCGGACGACTACATCTTCAACCTCGATCCCGTTCGCGTGCCTTCGAAGTACCCTAACAAGAAGCACTTCAAAGGCCCAAACAGAGGTGAGCTTTCTGGCAATCCTCTCGGAAAGAACCCCGGAGATGTTTGGGACATCCCGAACGTCAAAGCCAATCACGTTGAGAAGACTGACCACCCCTGTCAGTTTCCCGTGGCGCTTGTCGAGCGCCTCGTTCTCTCACTGACTAACGCCGGTCAGAATGTATTGGATCCATACCTGGGCGTCGGGTCGTCTGCGATCGCCGCTCTGAAACACGGCCGAAAAGCTTACGGCTGCGACATTACTGAACAGTACATCGACATTGCCTCCGACCGCATCGCCAGCTTTTACGCTGGCGACCTAAGAACGCGCCCGCTGAACAAGCCGGTATACGATCCGAACGAGGGCTAACGGATGAAGCTTCAGTTCATCTACGATCATCACCACGGTCGAGCCGCGTGGGAAGAACGCGACCTTTACGAGTGGATCACGGATGTCTTCGAGGCGCCCGGCATTAAAATGCAGCCGGGCTGTACCAACGACATTCGCAACCACATCGCCAATGAGTTTACGTCGGAAGGCTGGGCGCTGAACGTCAAGATCGATCAAGAGCTGCGCAACACCGTAACCGCGATCAAAGACGATCTGGCCTTCCAAGTCCAAACCGGAAACATGAGTCGCGCGCCGTATGATCTCCTGAAGCTGGAATACTTGGCTCAGTCGAAACGGATCAAGGCGGCCGCCTTCGCCCTACCCACGAAATTTGCTGCATCAAAGATTGGAAGCAACATCGCCAACTTTGAGCGTGTGTCAAAAGAGCTGGCCGTCTTCGCACAGGTCATCCATGTGCCTATCCTGCTCATCGCATTCGAGTAGGGGGCATCAATGCCGTACAAAGTCCAGCTTACAGCGCCTGTCACGCGTGCCGCTACGATCGCCAGCAAGGTCGTCTCCTCAACCGAAAAACGCGAGTTCTACGGTTTTCGTAATCGCGTGCATCACCTGCCGTTCATTCAGGTGCCGATCGACTTGCCGGTTTATCGGATGGAGAACTTTCGAACTTTCACGGATCAGCGGGACTACATCGCTGAGAATGGAAAAAAAGCCGGCTATTTCGCGGCGGGTACCGAATCCGAGGAAGTGCAGCAAGCCCAACACCAGTTGCTACATCGGCTTGCTCTAAAAGGAAAAGCGGACTCCGTCGTGCCGGTCGCTGATGTACTTGAGGCTGAGGGGCAACGCCAACCACTACTCATCACGGCAGGCGGCATTGTCGTGAACGGTAACCGGCGGCTTGCGGCACTCAGGGAGTTGTACGCCCAGGGCAGCAAGTTTGCGCACTTCAGTCACATCGACGTGCTCGTCTTGCCGGCAGACGCGACTGCGGAAGAGATCGTCGATATCGAAGCTAACCTTCAGGCGGTACCTGAGACGAAGCTGGACTATGATTGGATCGGCGAGGCGCAGTTGATCAGCCGTCTAGTCAATCTTGGCCGCACGCCCAAGGTTGTCGCCGATCAGCTCCGCCGCAAGGAAAAGGATGTTAAGTACGCCATCCAGACGCTAGCCGAGGCCGACCTTTACTTAAAAGAGGCACCCGGCACCCAAGGAAACTACAGCGAGATACGAGAAGACGCGGAGCAACTCTTCGGTGATCTACCGAAGCTCCTAGAAGGCAAGTCCGAGTCAATGAAAGAGGCGAGCCGCGCGATCGCATGGTCGCTCTACCAAAATAAGGGACGGTTGGAAGGTCGCTTGTACGACTATAACGCCGCGATCGGAGCGCTCGCCGACAACGTCCTAGACCGTGTCGCCGGTGAACTTGGTATCGTGACCGAGGCTGAGCAGGATGCGGATGGTGACGGAGACGCCGATGAATTCGCTATCGACATCGGAGAAGAGTTGCAGCCCACCAGCTTTGCTGGGGTAATTGCAGCGCTTCGCGCGCCGGACAATGAGGCGGCAATCGACGCCCTCATTGAAGCCGCACAGACTGAAATCCAAGTAGACAAGGGACAAAAGTCCGGTGGTGCTGCACTGAAAGCCGTTCAGCAAGCACACGCCAAGCTAGCATCGGTGGATATTTCGCGAGCCGAGAAATCGACCGTGGTCAAAATTTCCAAGCAGCTTGATGCCATCAAGAAGATCGTCGCGGAGCTTGAAAACAAAATCTCGAAGCTGAAATCTTAAATAGAAAAAAGCGTGCCGCGTAATGCCTCTCGAAATAGGGATTGATTACGACCCAACGCGTATCCGTGGAATGCTGTCAAAGATTGGGGACGAAGGTGCCTCGCCGATCTGGGAGCGGCTGAAGGCTCGCTTTTCCGCTCAGGCGAACGCCATTCTTCTCAATGATGTCATCGACATTCCTTGGCCTGAAGTGCTCAGTGTCATTCGCGAGTTCGGCAGTGCGAACACCCAAAAAGCTCTGGCATTTCGGCTCGTGCCGAGTGAGCGCGCTCGGGCGAAGGTAGCGACTTTCGTCGCCGAAACTAAGCAAGCTCGGGCCTCTAAAGACGCCTTAGTGCTTCAGATCAATGAAGCGGACATTCAACCGCGCTTAAGCGGTCTCGGATTCAGTCGCCAGCTCAAGCCGTTCCAACTCAGAGATCTGGCACGGCTGCTCTCGCTCCCGCACGGCGCCAACTTCTCCGTGCCGGGCGCGGGCAAAACCACCGTGACCTTCGCGCTGAGTTTGCTGGCGGCAAGGCCAGACGATCATCTCTTCGTCGTCGCGCCCAAAGCAGCTTTCCCCGCTTGGCGAGGCATCGTTGCGGAGTGCGTTGATGCGGACGCACCCGACTGGGTTCGCGAGGAGTTCACTGTCCTGTCGGGTACTGAGTTCCAAAATGAAATAGCGCTTCGAAGCGGTGCCCGCCGTTTTTTAATGTCTTACGATCTCTTGGTTAGACAGCAGCATATAGTCGCGGCCTTCTTCTCGCGGCAATCAGTCCACCTCGTGCTCGACGAGTCCCACCGCATGAAGGCGGGTCTGGCATCGCAGCGAGGTGCGTTCCTCATCAATATTGCTTCGTCACTGGCACGCCGAGACATCTTGTCGGGGACGCCGATGCCACAAGACGCTAATGATATGGCGTCCCAAATGGGCTTCCTATGGCCTGGGCAAGGCTACGACCATCAAATCCAGCGCGGGGTGTCGCCTCGGCAGGTTTTGGGCGACCTGTACGTCCGCACGACCAAACAGGAACTGGGCCTGACGCCGGCCGTACGACACTTCCATGATGTGTCGATGGCGGACGGTCAGCTGGCGCTCTACGGTGTCGTGAAGGACGAAATTCTCCGGCAGATCACCAAGGCCATGGCGGGAGCAAGTCAGCCGGATTTCCTGTCTGCTCGGAAATCCGTCATGCGGCTCTTGCAACTCTCGACAAACCCTACGCTGGCGCTTCAAGCGATGACGCGGGACATGCGCGAGATATCATCGGGCATTGCTGATCAGGTCGTGGAAGAAGGTGCATCGCTGAAAATGCGGGCCGTGTGCGCGCATGCCCGCGCTCTCGCAAAAGAGGGGAAGAAGACGGTCATCTGGACCATCTTCACGCAGTCCATTCTCGATCTTGAACGCCTTTTGGCAGATTTGAATCCTGTGTCGCTTTACGGCGCCGTCCCGACTGGTGAAGCGACGGACGGGAACACGCGGGAGGGCCGTCTCGCGAAGTTCCATCAAGACCCGTTCTGCAAGGTGATGATCGCGAACCCGGCCGCGGCTGGCGAGGGCATCAGCCTACATACCGTCTGTCACGACGCCATTTATCTCGACCGAAGCTACGTCTCGACGCACTATTTGCAGTCGATTGATCGCATTCATCGCCTCGGGCTAATGCCTGGAACCGAAACGAACATCCACATATATCGCACCAAAGCCCCCGCTGGTCTGGGCAGCGTTGATCTCTCGGTCAGTCGGCGACTGGCGCAGAAAATTCACGGCCTTGAGCATCTGCTTGATGACCCGGATTTGCGTCAGCTCGCGCTTGATGAAGACCAGGCTGACGATCCTATCGACTATGACGTGGATATGCAGGATCTGGTCGATCTGGTCGAGGAGCTGGAAGGAAGACAGCCGGTTGAACCTCAAGAAGAGGCTTGATCGTGGAGTTTGACCGCCTCTTCAGTATCTCGGCATTTGAAGGTTTGAGGCTCATGCGCGCCGCAATCTCAACGGTGCCGGAGGTTACGCTTGAATCCTGCCCCGGCGCGCTGATTGCCCACTCGCCGCAGGCGCAAATGTACGACCTAGACGCGGCGAAAGAACTCCACGGTTTGGTGGCGGCAGATGCCCCGCACGAGACAGTAATGTTCTACCGGGAGTGCATCCTCGCAGTCCTACTCTTGATGATGCCGGCCTTTGCGAAGCTGATGACGCTCGGACGTGGACGATTCATTAAGCGGATCAAGGGCGCGGACTATCGAGACATTAGAAGCGTTTTTCGCGAAGCCAAGCTCTTGGATGATCCCCCCTCGGGTGATGACATTTCCTGGTGGGACCTCGTGCAAGGGCGTGTGCGTCTCAATTTCGACCACGAGAGGCTAGTTCGTGCGAGACAGGCTGAGTCCCTTTCGATGGCATACGAACAGACTGAGCTTGCGAAGCTCGGGATCAAAAAAGATCCCATTTGGATGGCCATCGACGACAACACGGCGGGATATGATGTGCTGTCCTATCGGCTGACCCTCGTCGGTGAGAGCAACCTTCTTATCGAGGTCAAATCAACGATTGCTTCGCCCTTGAGATTTTACGTGTCTCGGAACGAGTGGGATAACGCAGACCAGATTGGCGAAGCCTATCTGTTCCACATCTGGGATATGGATAAGAAACCTCCTGTCCTTCACATCCGAACCGTTGAGCAAATCCGGCCGCACATTCCCACGGACAACGAAAAAGGGAAGTGGACGAATGCGCAAATACCTATTGGGTCCTGAGCAGCTCAGTGGGCGACTGTCGACGATAGGCGCCTGGGGTTTCCCGCCAGCCAGTACACGTGTCTTACATCGGGCGAAGCTGGATTAGTCCGAGCGCAGTAAGTTGATTGGCGCTGAGGCTAGGACGTGAGGTCATCTGGTGCGTCGGCCCTGTAACCGTACTGGCGCAGCCGGTGGCGGGCGGCCATTTTGTCAGCCGCGTTGAACAGGGCTTGCCATTCCGGTTGCAGGATCAAGGCCTCAACTGACAGGTCTAGGCGCTTTTCCTCCCATAGCCGGTCGAACCCCTTGGTTGCTCTGCCTTGAATGAGCAGCTTTGCGGCGACGACGCCGCCATGCTCACGCAACATCTTGAGAAGATAAACGGGCCGGTAGCCGAAGGTGGTTGCCTCGTCATAGATGCGCTGCATCGCCTGGTTGAAGGCCTTCGGATCTGGCCGCGCTGTGGCCTCATCCAGCAGCGTCATCGCCTCGCTGAAATTGAGGATCGCATTGCGTCCGCCGTCCGTCGAATGGAGTTGTAGAACCACAGTCTTCAGCTCTGCCAACACTCGGCGCTCCGCGTTGGTCAACGTGAACTGGCCGAGCCCGGATAGCATGAAACCATCGACCTCGCGCACCAGACGCAAATTGCGTTCTTCGGCAGCCAACGATGTCTCGGCTAGCCACAGACCTTGGGCGGAGGCAGCACCACCACGGTGCCAGAAGTCGATTACGACATCGCCCGCTCGGATTTTTTCATTCCACTCGGCATAGGCGGACAGGGCGTCAGGCATCCGCTTCGCATTGATTTCGCCGGCTAGCCAGTCTTCGTCGCCCTTGTCCAACGGGTCGCTGCAATAGGCGACCTTCACGCTTGCCCAAGCGGGATGTTCCGGCGCCGCGGCGAAGGCATCGAATAATGTCTTCGCTAGCCGCTCCCCTGTTGGCATCAACCGGGCCCGCGCATTCCACAGGGTGCCGCAGCGATCGATATGCTCGGTTTTGACATCGTAGCCCTCGGCGAAAAGCGTCTCGAACAGCTCGCCAATCTCCCGGACCACAGATACGTCCTCGACCAGAAGATTGGCTTCGCGCCAGCCAGTGATCTGTCCCTCCACTGCCAAGCCATTGGAGGAGGCGTTGGACGAGCCGAGCACCGCCCGGGCGGGGGTCCAATATATCTTTGCGTGAAGGGCTGGGTGAGCACGCAGTCTCACGGTGGATAGGCCCAGGAGCCGTCGAAGCTCGATGGGATTGCAGGCGCCCGAATCCAGATTGCAGAGGATATCGAGCTTGAGACCGGGTCGGTCCAGACCGAGAGCCTCGACCGCACCCCGTCCCCAGAAGGCGACGGCGAGCCGGGCCTCGCTGACTCCGGCAAACATCGACTTCAAGACTTGAAGCCCGCTGGTTTCGTCTAGGAGTTTCATTGCATCAGCATGGCGCGTCCCCCTAGACCGTCAATCCTGAATGAGCATTGCCTCAGCCGAGGGAGAGACTGCATGGACAGCGGGTTCGACGAGACGCATGTCGCATTGCTGCGTACCTGGAGCGGCGTGGCCAGGAACAAGGCCGATCCTGAGCAGAATGCGGCCTATGACGAACTTCGGCTAGCGTATGAAGCGACCGCCGCTTGGGCCTACGCGCTGCGTGACCGGCTATTTCCTGACGGCACCGTTAAGAAGCTCTCCAAGCCGACGGACCAGGCGCAGAAATTCAAACCCTATACCTGGGTCCGCATCTATCCCCGACAAGGCGCGCCAAAGGCGCTGGCCTATACGGTTGGCTTGGACGCCAAAGGCGACTTCCTCGTCAAGTTGGACACCGTTGACCAGCGCGGCAGCGTTCGCGCCCACTACATGGATGTTCATGGCGGCGATCATCGTGACTCGCCGATTGCGCGCGCGCTGCCCATGGAGGACGGTTTGCGCCTCTCCCTCGAGGGGCTTGTCGACTGGAGTATGGAGGCAATCAGCCAGTTCGCCCTGAGCTATGAGGCGCTCGCCGGCCATCTCGGTCTGTTGTCGCCCAATCTCAAACTCGTCGCCGATCCTGCAATTTCGCAGGCCGCCTTCGCGCGCTGGGCTGAAAGCCTACACGAGACCGCGCGCATCCGGGGATCCGTGCAGCTCCTGCTGGAGGAGCGCATCGTCTTTCGCGCCACCAGCGCGCAGCCGACCAAGGTGAAACTCGGGCTGGATCCCACCGGCAACGAATGGGGCGTCGAGATCAATGCGCCCAATGCCCCCGGCGACCACAACGGCTTGGCCGCTATCGCCGAGGACGAGACCGGAGGCCTGCACCTGTTGCGCCAGGGCTGGCTGCGGGGGCGAAGGGACGCGCCGGACATCCGCGAGGACGAGTTCATCAGACGCACCGGGCTGCAGCCGGTCGCCGTCGAAGCGAGCGGCCGCGCAAGCCTGCGCCGCTGGTTTCGCGTCGCCCGGCTCGACGACCCAGCCGCAATCATCCGGCGCGATACCGCTCGGTTCGTTGATCTGTGCTGGTCCGCCCGCCTGTATGAGACGGGGCTAAGCACATTCCGGCCCGCCCCAGCGAACGAGGCGGGCTCGCCCACGCCCGTCCCCGGAGCGCCGGAAGCCGGCGGGAGCTTCACGCTTGGTCCTCGCGATGCGCAGGAAGCGCGCGAGGTGCTACGCCTTCAGGGAGAGGTTTGGACCCAGCTCGCCGCCCTTCTGTCGGCCAACGGCGTGCCTCACGCCAAATGGCAGAGCGGCAACTATGCGATCGACATGGAGATTGCGCCTAGCGGCGTTCGACCGATTCTTTTGGAGATCAAATCCGGTGCCGGGGCCTCGGAACTGCACACCGGGGTCGGTCAGCTTTTCGTGTACCGTCAGCTGTTCAGAAACCTGCGCAATCACCAACCAATGCTACTCTTGCAAGGGAATGTCGCCCCAGCGATGCGGGCAGCAATCGGTGATCTAGGCATCGCCGTCCATGCCTATGAACGCGGCGAGAACGGCGACATCCAATTCGACGGCGGCTTCCTGCGCGCCTGCCGCCTTGCTGGGGTCTGAGCAGCTCTCCGCCTCTCCCATCGTCTCGCCTGCACGCGTTCCGCGATGGGCGCGTTCGGGGCGAGGTATGGGGTGAACCGTCTAGTTGACCGACCCAACGAACTCCGGATCAGAAAAATACCGCACCTTCAGCGCGGCGACAGGCTCCTGCCCCGGACGCAGCAGGATTTCCAGACTCGGATCAAGCCGCATGACCTCGTCCGGCGTCAGCAGTTCCCGCTTCACCAGATGTTCTGTCGTGGACGTGTTGGTTGACGTTTGTGAGAACATCATCGGTCCCGGCGATTGGGACTCTCCGCTGCTCGCCGTCCGGTATGCGACGGTACCCGAGCCCATCGATCTGGACACCCAACCTGCGGTCTCGACATCACCGACGTTGAAGATCTGGATCAGCCCGGCGTTCGACAGAAACGTCCCCGCCCGTTCGCCATAGACGCTCCGGAGCTGATGCAGGTCCTGTAGGATCGGCCAGAGTTGCAGACCATAGCCCGCCATCAGACCGAAGGCCTGCTCCAGCGGCTCCAGACGCCCCAAGGCGGCGAACTCATCCAGCAGAAGCAGGACCGGCCTGTGGGGCCGCCCCGTGGATTTGGCGAGCGCCCCGATGGCCTGGGCCACAAGCAGACGCAGCCAGCGCGCATGGGTGCTCAACCGCTCCGGCGGCAGGACCACGAACACCGTGCAGACTCCGGCCTTTAGATCCTCGAAGCGGAAATCCGAATGCCCGAGCACCGCCGCCATCCGCTGGCTGTCGAGGAAGTGGGTATGGCGCTGGGCCGACGACAGCACGCCCGCCGCCTCCCGACCGCTCTTGCTCAGATGACGATTGGCGGCCCGCGCGACGAGGCCGCCGGCACACCTGGATTTCTGCATGACAGCCAACATCTCGTCGAAGGCCTCGGGAGCACTGGTGAGCCTGTCGCGCACGGTGACGAGGTTGCGGGCGCCCGGATGTTCGGAACAGACGACATGGAGGATGATGCCGGTGATCAGCGCCTTGGCCTCCTCATTCCAATGCGCCTCGCCAGTCTGGCCCGGCGGATCGTAAACGAGGGCGTCGGCCAACAGCGCCGCGTCCTCGGCCAGCTCCAGACCGTCCGGATCGAGACCATCCAACGGATTGAAGGTGGCGGACGGCACACCCGACACGCCGAACGGGTCCAGCACCTCAACCGGCCCGAAGCCGAGCCGCGCCCGTTCCGTGATCCGCGCATTCTCACCCTTGGGGTCGATGCAGAGGATCGATCGGTTCGCGGTCAGTAGATTGGGAATGATGGCGCCCACGCCCTTGCCCGACCGGGTGGGCGCGATGGTGATTAGATGCTGCTCGCCGTCGTAGCGCAAAAGCGAACCGTTCCTGCGGTTCTCCCGACCGACGATCAACCCGTCCGCCCTGCCGAGCGAGGCCCACACTTCCCGCTCGCTCGCCCAGCGGGCCGAGCCATGCACGTCGCCGGCAGCTTCGAGTCCCGCGCCCGCCGCCCGCCGTTTGAGCAAGGCGCTAAGAGCTCCCGCCGATCCGGCCGCGAGCAACAGCCAGTTCTGCTCAGTCTCATTGGTGTGCCGGATCAGGATGAACGGGATGATGAAGACCAGGCCGACGATCGTGCCCATCAGGTAGCCGCCGATCAGGGTGATCACCAGTCCGATCAAACCGAAGAGCCTGCGCACCACCCGGCGTCCGATCAGGTCTTGTCTGGCGGCGGCGCCGCGCCGCCGCCGCCGCCGCCGATCAGATCGGGGAAGAGGGCGGCGTCGTCGTCACGCGTAATGAAGCCGGGTAGCTCGCGCCGCAGCCAATCGGGAAGTTGGTCTTTCGAGAAGGCGTCCTGACCCTTCTCCAGCCGGTGCAGGACCAAGGCACCGAGCAGGATCTTGCGGCGCGTATCTCTGGCCCGCTCCTGTTTGCCGAGCTTGGTCTGTAGCGATTTGCGCTGGGCCTCCAGTTGAGCCAGCCGTTCGGCGATTGACCGCCTCGCCATCGTCTCCTCCGTGTCGCCGCTCCTTTTCCGGAACCCAAGGTAGCACGAGAGCGCCAAGTCGTCATCGGCCTTCAGCGATGCACCCCGGCAACGCGATCAGCAACGTTCTAGCAACACCCCGTTGTTCACAGCGCCATTGCGACGATCCACCAGCCCCGACATGCTCTCACAACGATGGGGACTCGATTCGCCCAGAGGCCGACCTTCCATTGCTGAACGGTGTCTCTGACTTCCAACGCCGCTTGTTCACAAGCGCGCCCCACCGAGCGTATCGAGCGAAGTGAAGATTAGTGAAGGGCGCACTTACGAGTTGCTGCGCAACTCAGGGCTTGGTATTTTCAGATTGACGGACCCAGGTTGCAGCCTGGCTTTGCTTAATCTCGGCCCGCCAGACCGGCCGCCATCCCGGCGGCTCCTGGGAGGTCGTCATGGCGATCTATCATCTGGCGATGAAGCCGATCAGCCGCGCGAGCGGGCGCAGCGCCGTCGCGGCGGCGGCCTATCGCGCCTCGCAGAAGCTGATGAACGAACGCGACGGCCAGACCCACGACTTCACTGCTCGTCGCGGCGTCGAGCACACCGAGATCGTTCTGCCCGAAGGCGTGGACGCCGAGTGGGCGAAAGACCGTTCGACCCTGTGGAATGCGGCGGAGTTCGCCGAGGCGCGCAAGGACGCGCGTGTGGCCCGCGAGGTCGAGGTCGCGCTGCCGCATGAACTGACGCCCGAGCAGCGGCTGGCGCTGACACGGGAGTTCGCTCAAGGGTTGGCCGATCGCTACGGCGTGGCGGTGGACTTCGCGATCCACAGTCCGCACGGCGACACCGACGTGCGTAACCACCACGCCCATATCCTGCTGACGACACGCAAGGTTGAGCGCGAGGGCCTCGGTGAGAAGTCCGAGATGGAGCTGGAGAACAAACGGCTGATCGCGCTCGGCCTGCCGACCTCGCACGATCAGCTCCGGGATATCCGGCAGGATTGGGAGGATCGCACCAACCGTCATCTTGCGTTGGCGGGTCACGACCTGCGCATCGATCATCGCTCGCATCAGGCCTGCGGACTGGAGATCGAGCCAACCCAGCATATGGGTGTCCATGCCACCCAGATGGACCGGCGCGGCAAGTCCGTGGTCCGCGCGCGTCAGGACGCCGAGCAGGCGCAGCGCAACGCCAGACTGATCCGCGAGAAGCCCGAACAGGCGCTGACGTTAGTCACGAACGAGAAGAGCGTGTTCGATCGAACCGACGTGGCCAAGGTGATCCACCGCTACGTCGATGATCCCGACGCGTTCCAGCGGGCCTTCGCCAGGGCGATGGCCTCGCCCGCCCTCGTCGAACTTCGCCCCGAGCTACGCGATGAGTTAGGACGCACTCTGGAGCCGGCGCGATACTCCACCACGGAGATGATCGCCGTCGAACAGTCGATGGCCGACAGCGCCGACCGGATGGCAGACAGCCGGACGTTCGGGGTCGGGCGAGATCACACAGAGTGCGCGCTCGCCGAGCGGCCGTTCCTGTCAGGGCAGCAGAGCCAGGCGGTTCGCCACCTCACCGGACCCGAACGGATCGAGGCCGTGGTCGGCATGGCAGGCGCGGGCAAGAGCACCATGCTGGGCGCCGCGCGTCAGGCCTGGGAGGCCGAAGGCTATCGGGTCATGGGCGCGGCCTTGGCCGGGAAGGCGGCCGAAGGGCTGGAGGAATCCTCGGGCATTGCGTCGCGGACGCTGGCGAGCTGGGAACGGAGTTGGGAGCGGGGTCGTGACACGCTCGGGCCGCGCAGCGTGCTGGTGATCGACGAGGCCGGGATGATCGGTAGCCGTCAGCTATCGCGCGTCCTGGCCCAAGCTGACCGGTCCGGCGCTAAGGTGGTGCTGGTGGGCGACCCAGAACAGCTCCAGCCGATCGGGCCGGGCGCGGCCTTCCGCGCGGTGGCCGAGCGGGTCGGCTTCGTCGAGCTGGGCGAGATCCGCCGCCAACGCGAGGACTGGCAGCGCGACGCCTCGGTGGACTTCGCCCGCCACCGGACGGCGGAAGGGCTGACGGCCTATGCCGAGCGCGGCGCGGTCCGGTTCGAGGCCGACACAAGCGCAGCCCGTCAGGCGATCGTCGCCGACGTGATCGCCGACATGGACGCCCGACCGGACGGGTCGCGTCTGGTGCTGGCGCATCGCCGCGCGGACGTGGCGGAGCTGAACGATGCGATCCGGACTGCGCGGCAGGACCGGGGCGAGCTACGCGGCGAGCAGGTCTATCGGACGACCGAGGGCGACCGGCCGTTCGCCGCCGGGGACCGTCTGCTGTTCCGCGAGAACAACCGCGACCTCGGGGTGAAGAACGGGATGCTGGGGACGGTGGCGCGGGCCGAGGCCGGTCGGCTGGAGGTGCGGCTCGATACCGCCAAGGGACCCGGTCAGGGCCGCGCGGTATCGGTGTCGATCGCGGACTACGCCGCCGTCGATCACGGCTACGCCACCACCATCCACAAGGCCCAGGGGGCAACGGTGGACCGGGTCCATGTGCTGGCGTCCGGCACGATGGACCGGCATCTGACCTATGTGGCCATGACCCGCCACCGGGAGGCGGCGACCCTCTATGCTGGACGCGAGACGTTCCGGGACGTGGAGGCCCTGTCGGCGCGGCTGTCACGCGCCGGGCTGAAGGAGACCACGCTGGACTATGCCGCCCGGCGCGGCCTTGGTACGCAGACCCGCGTCCCGGGTCAGGACGCCGAGCCCCGCAAACGGGGGATGTTCGATGGGCTAAGCTTGGACCGGCACGCGACGCCGCAGCTCGACCGCGTGGAAGGCCTGTCGTCGTCCGGGCCGGACAGAACGGCCCCCGTTCCCGGGCAGACGCTGGAGGTCTCGGTGGAGCGCTACGCGCGAGCGATGGACGACGCCGAGCGGATGCGCAGCCGGAAACTTCCGGTGCTCGAACACCAGACGCGCGAACTGCGTGAGGCGGGGGCGGCGCTGGATCGGACGCGGCCGGGCGCGACGCGCGACCTGCATGAGGCCTTGCGGCACGAACCCGCCACCTGGCAGGCGATGCGGGATCTGCGCGGCACAGAGCGCGGCGCGGAGCTGGCCGGGGCCATCCGTCACGAAGGCCGGGTGCGGGCCGACCCGGCCTTGAAGGCCGACCGTCTGGTCAAGGACTGGAAGCGGCTGGAAGCGCAGCACGACCGACTGGACGGCTGGCGGCACAGGCCCGCGCGCCAGCGGCTGGAGGGCCGGATGACGGCGATGGCCGGGACGCTGAAGCGCGATCCAGAGCTGGCATCGCTGGTGCGGTCACGAGCGCAGGCCTTGGGCTTGGGTCACGGCTCTATGCTCGGGCGGGTGATGGCCGCGCCGAGCGTGCGGCAGGCCGCTCTGGAGATCGGGCGGGACCGGGACAGAGGCATGTCATTGTAGCAAAGGTGGAGGCGAAGATGGCGGAAGATCAGGCGGGCGACCCTGCCCAGGCGTTCGAGGATCTGCGGGCCGAGGTCTCGGTGTTGCGGCGCGCGATCGAAGGACTCCCGGCGTCGATGCGCGAACACCGGGCTCCTAATTACAGTCAGGACCTGGCGATCCTCGGCAAAGGGCTCGACGAGATCGGCCAGTCGCTGGAGACCGTGCTGGCCTCGCCGGCGCTAAACCTGACGCCGGAGCAGCAGGGTCAGGGTATCGCCCGGGCGGGCTCGGCGCTGGTGCGCGACGCGGCGCAGAGGCTGGACCGCGCTGCGCAGGAGGCGGAGCGCGAGCGGTCGCGGCTCTCCGGTCTCATCGGTCAGGCGTGGGCGCGGGATCGTCAAGTCCGGCTGCTGTGCTGGGCCGGGGGCGTTGCGTTCGCGGCCGGGCTGTTGCTATCGCCCATCCTCGCCAGCTTGGCACCGTTCGGGCTAAACACGCGGGTGGCCGCCTTGGTGATGCGCGAAGACCGCTGGATGGCGGGTGGCGAGCTGATGAGCGCGGCCAATCCGGAAGCTTGGAATCGTTTTGTCGCTGACACGCGGTTTGTCGGTGATAACCGGGAAGCCATTGAAGCTTGCCGTGCAGAGGCGGCCCTGACCGGCAAAACTCAACGGTGCACCGTGGCGGCAGCGCCGCAAGAACCGTTGGCGTCGGATCAGCCGCAAAAGTGACGGACGAGCGGCGCGGCCGGTATTTGTTGCTTCATTTGTTGCGCCCACACAGCCTGATGACACAAGCTCGCGCCTTCGAAGGCCGCCGGTTCACCCGAGCGGCGCAGTATCTTCGCATGTCCACCGAACGGCAGGACACCTCAATCGAAACCCAAATCTTGGCCAATACGGCCTACGCCGCTTCGCGAGACATCCAGATCGTTCAAACTTACACAGACCCCGCATTGAGCGGGGTCTCGATTAGGAAGCGCTCGGGCCTGAAATCGCTATTGACCGACGTCATGAGCGGCGCTGCGGATTACTCCGTCATTCTGGTCTACGATGTCAGCAGGTGGGGGCGCTTCCAGAACACCGATGAAGCCGCGCACTACGAGTTCATTTGCTCGGAAGCCGGAGTTCGCGTCGCTTATTGCGCCGAAGATTTTGAGAACGACGGAAGCCCTACGTCTGCCCTGCTGAAGCAGATGAAGCGCACAATGGCTGCGGAATACAGCCGCGACCTCTCCCAGAAGGTCAGCCGCGCTCAGAAAGGTTTGATCGCCCAAGGGTATTGGATGGGTGGCGCACCTCCGTTTGGACTGCGCCAATTGATCAAGGACGAACACGGCAACCCTTCGCCGAAACCGGAAGGCAACGTCTGGAAGAAGAGGCAGGGTGTTCACGGGCGGCTCGTTCATGGCGCAGCTGAAGACGTCGCCTTGGTGCGACGAATTTATAGGATGTACTTGAAGGACGGCGAAACCATCGCGTCGGTTAGCCGCCAGCTTGTGAGTGAGGGCCTGGTTTCCACCATGGGCAAACCTTGGTCGGAAGTGACCCTGTCGCGAATCCTGCAGAATGAGACGTATGCCGGTAGGTTCGTCACCAATCGCTATTCTCATGCGGTGGGGTCCAGCGTCAGAGTGGCCAATCCCAAATCGGAGTGGGTCATCGTTGAAAAAGCGGTGCCGCCGATCATCTCGCCAGCTACTTTTGCCGCCGTAGCCCGCAAGCGCGCTCGTTTGAGGCGATTTGCGACACGCTCAGAGGCCGTCGCCGATCTCAGACGAATTGCTTCGGAACACGGAAACATCACGCAGAAAATCTTGAACAAACATGGACGTTGGAGTGCTGGCCTTTACTTAAGCCGTGTTGGCTCGATTGAGGAAATCCGAGCGGAAGTGGGGATGCCCGCTCTACCGCGATATGCCTATCTCTCCGATCATCTGCGCCGTGCTAACGACGCTCGTATTGCCGCAGCTCAGACGAGGACGGACGACCAGTTGCTGCACGGACTCAGGACGCTTCTCGCTGAACACGGAAGGCTCAGCACAAAGTTGATCCTGGCAGCACCCGGAATAGCCCACACCAATACCTATATCCGGCGCTTTGGCGGGATGGCAGAGGTCTACCGGCTGATCGATTACAAGCCGGACTTCGATCAACAGCGGGCACTGCAAGTCTGTGTGACCAGGAAGGCAAACAGCTGTCTTTGACGACTGGTTTCCAATCCAAGCGGACTTCTTGAACGCCCGCTCGGACAGACCAATCTCACTTCAGACCAAACGCGAGACTATTTCTCGCTCCCCAGCCTCAGTCGTACGCCTGCGCCGACTTCGTTCGCGTGGTCTGCATCAAGGAAGATGACGCCTGCGGCCTCCAGAGCACGCCGTACGGCTTCGACGTTGGCAGCCGAGCTACGCCCAGGTCCCACTTCGCTCTCCATCCGCCGGATTGTTTGGAGCGACACACAAGCCGCCTCAGCAAGGGCAGACCCATTCCACGCCAGAAGAGCCCGCGCCGCGCGGATTTGGCCGGAAGTCAGCATGTAGTGGCGCTTTTTGTGCGGATCATGGTATTTTTAGATTGATATGCGAAGGCTGATTTGGTACTAAAAGACTAACACATCGAGAGAGGTTGAGTCATGAGGTCGCGTCGAAAGACGGGCATCGAGGACGCGCGCCTGCCTGCACTTTCCAGGCGCGCGCTCATCGCTGGTACATCGGTCGTGGCCTTTGGGACGGCCAGTCCGGCTGCTGCGTCCGTCACCCTGCCACCCGCCTCAGTTGTCGCTTCGGACGTAGCGACCCGGCGGTGCAGAAACTGGTTGGCGGTCGACGCCCAGATTGAACGTCTCCAAAGCCGTTGGACAAAGTTGGAAAGCTGGCTGATCCGGGAGCATTCCTGGTGCAAACTGACCTCGGCTGAACAGCAGGCTTTGCCATGGTCCAAAGAGCTTCGGGACATAGACGGCATCCTGGACACGTTGTTCGACAAGCGTGAGCGTCTGTTGGGGGCCATTCCGGATTCCGCGTCCGTGAGCTTCGAGGCGATCATCGCAAGGCTCGCTGTCCTAGAGCGTCTGATCTGGCCCGAGGACCACCCGGAAGCCCACGCCATGATTGCGAGATCGCGGCAGGATCTCATCGCGCTGTCGGCGGATACCCAGCACGGCGCGTTCGGCGCGTAGACGCAAACGGAACAGACCAGCCACGACTTTGATCGGAGGACAGGCAGATGACAGCATCAAAACCTCGGCCAAGACGCCGGCGTGCACGAAGCTCTCCGGATGTCCTCAAAGTCGCGATCCTGCGGCTGCCCACAAAGCTGCGCGACGTGTTCGTTCTCCATCGTTTCGGCGGGCTGACCTATGATGAGATCGGATTTCATCTGGGAATACTCCCGGAAGCCGTGAAGGCGGCGTTTGCCGCCGCGATGGTGCGGCTTGCACGAGCGGTCAGGACCTCCGAGCGTGAAAACGTGCTGGAACTCACGCGACTGAAAAAGCGAGACCCAGCAGCAGGGCGATCCGCGCCGAAGCGGGGCGGGCTTTAGGCTTCGCCCTGAGCTTCCGGCTGCGCCGGTGATCTCAGCCCATCCGGGTTGCAATCCCTATCGCGAAGAGCTCGGGGCCTTGCCCCTGGCGCACTTCGGAGAGCCTTCCGCCCAGCTTCACTCGCCCTGCTCGTTGCAGCGGGGTCCCCGCGAAGCCTCCCGCTCCGTTTGCTCCCCCAGTCTCGCCGACGGGCAAGGGTTCAGTACGAACCCAAACCCCAGAGGCGGATATGAAGAATGACTATTCAATCACACGGACACACTGGAACGGCATCGAGATCGAAATCCGGTGGAACGCCGACTATCTGGTTTATGACGACCGAACCCATATGGCCCACTTGGAAGTGGTGAGCGTTTCGCCCGAGCGGGCGCCATTGCCAATCACCGAGACAGGTTACAGATCGCACTTCACGCCGAAAGCGGCGATGGACGGCTACGACAGTGCGGAAGCCTTCGTGGAGGCGTGGCTCGACCATGAATCACGGTCGCCGGATTGGAAGGCCTTCGATCAGGCGAACAGGCAGTTGTCGCTCTTCTAAGCGCGCCGGGGGTTTACGCGGTGGCGTGGACGCTAGCGTTATCCTCAGGCCTTGGGCTGGCGGGGTTTGCGCGTCTTGGGTGCCGGGGCGGCGGCGGCTTTTGCCTGACGCCCTTTTGAACCCAGACCGATGGCGCGAGCCAGTTCCGACCTCTGGGCGCTGTAGGCCGGATGGACCATCGGATAGTCCGACGGCAAACCCCATTTGACGCGGTAGTCCTCAGGCGTCAGGCCGCGTATTCCAAGGTGACGCTTGAGGCTCTTGTACGGTTTGCCGTCTTCAAAGCTGATCAGGGCGGCGTCGCCAATCGACTTCTTGATCTCGGCCTTGGATTTACGATCCGGCGCTGTCGTTCGCGGCTCGGATGCTGTCGGCGAAACATCGAGGCTGGAAAGGGTGGCGAAGGTTTCGCGGATCAGGGTCTGAAACTCTTCCGCCGTCAGACGCGTGTTGGTGTTCGAGACATAGGCGCTCACCAGTTCGATCGTGCCATCCCGTGCGTCGGATGCAGCGGTGAAGGTGTCATCAGCCATGGTCGAACTTTCATATCCTGGAGCAGATGCTGATTAGGACCATGTCCGATGCCTTGCCAAGCTGGTCACGCCCCACCGCTGATAGGGATTAGGCGGCTCGATCCCATTGGACGCTGCCGTCTATTTAGGCCATCTTTCGAAGCAGGCGTGTAGAAATATCTACACGATTTCTGCACGGCATTTTAGCGCACAGAAAGCGCATTATTTTTCAATACATTAGGCGGGCGAAAGATGCCTATCTTTCTCCCGATGGGAGAGGGCTTGAGCGCACGGCGGCGCAGCCGTCGTCCTTGGGCGAGCCGGAGGACGGAGCGAAACAGCCAAAGGGTGAGGGTCGAATTTCGGCATTCGGCGTAAGCCGCAGCCCTTGTCATCCCGGCCGGAGCGAAGCGGAGAGCCGGGACGCGCGGCGCACTTTTCAACGCCCTCCCGGAAAGCGCGTAGCGTTTATCCGGGAGCAGGGTTGAGTTCACGTCCGGCTGTCGCCCGGCTCAGCCCTGTCGGGCTGTCCAGGCGTGGATCATCTTGACCACCGTCCCGTCCCGGCTCTCCGCTTCGCTGCGGCCGGGATGACAAGCGGGCCCTTCCCCAAACCCTCGTGTCCGTCCTCCAAAAATACGCAGTCATTCCCCCCGAACCCGCGCTTCCCGACCAGCTAACCCCCTGACTCCGCGCCCCAAAATAATCCCCCAGCGTCATCTTCCCGCCTGAGGACGCGCCGCGCGCACACTCAATCCATCCCGTCGATGGGGAGGGCGTCGGATCCACGCTTCTCGACGACGGCGGGCTGTGGTTGAGCGATGAAGCCTGCGCGATGGAGAGTGCAGGGGTCCTCGTCGGGCAGGGAGGGATCCTGCCCGCTTGCTCGCCGCGCTGCCTGTGGAGCGGGCCGATGACGATTGATCGTTACGTCCGCCCCGCGTCGGTCGTCGGCAACGGCGTCGGCGGATGATCCGGCAAGGCTCCAACAGGAGGGCCGCCAGCCGGAGGGCGCGCGCAGAACGACCACGCGGGACGTCGATCTCGTCGAAACGGTAAACCTATCAAAACACCGGGCGAGGCCCGGGGTCCCGCGCCCTCCCCATCCCCGCTTCAGGCCGAAGCGGCCAAAAGTCATGCCCGGACCTTCCGGCGTCGCCCGATACGAAGTTCACAAGAAGTACTTTACAACATAAAGTGCTTCGCCTAAACCGGTGTCATCGCAATCGGGACACGCCCCATGACCGCCGCCGTCTTCGCCGCCTCCAGCCCCGCGCAGCCGACCCTCGCCGTCGCCGCGGGTCGCGTGCTGGCCCTCGCCGGGACCGTCTTCGGCCTCTCCAACCTGTTCCAGTACGGCGTCCAGAGCGGGCTGCTGCATCTCCACCCCGCCGTCCTCGGCCTCAGCTGGCCGGTGACGATCAGCATCTTCCTGTTCAGCCTGGCGCGCCTGCGCCGGATCGGCGGGGACAATGGCCGTCGCGCCGCCGTCTGGTCGCGCTTCGGCGTCGCCGCCATGGTCGGGGCCGCCCTGACCCTGCTGGCGGTCGCCTTCGCCTTTCAGGACTTCACCCTCATGTTCTGGATGACCCCGGTCGGCATCGGCCTGTACGCCGTGGCCTGGACCGCCGCGGCGATCCGCGCCCGTCGCGGCTGGATGATGGCCCCCGCCTTCGGCGCCCTGTGCGCGGTCGGCCTGACCGCCGCCGTCCTCGGGACCCCGTCCCAGTACCTGATCTACGCTTGCGCCCTGTTCGCCTTTGTCCTCATCCCCGGCGCCTGGCTGGCGTCCGGCCGCAAGGCCTGAAAGAGAGACCGTCCATGACCCCCACGCCTGATATCCACACCGATAACGCCCCCGTCGACATCGCCTGGCTGCGTCAGTTGGCCGAGGAGAACGGAACCGCCCCCATGCGCGGCGCCTCCATCCTGCTGGCCGCCGGGACCATCTACGGCCTGACCAGCCTGCTGCACTGGGCCCATATGACCGGGCTGATCGCGCCGCGTCTGGTGGGCGCCGGCCTGGAGTGGCTGATCGCCACCGGTCTGTTCCTGATCGTCAACCTCATCCTCGTCCTGCGCCTGCGCCGCGGCGAGGGCGTGCGCACCGCCGGCCAGCGCGTCATCGGCACGGTCTGGGCCGGGGTCGGTTGCGGCATCTTCTTCCTGTTCGCCTCGATGTTCGCGGTCAGCGCCCGCATGGGCGTGGACCAGAACAGCATGATGTTCTGGATGGTCCCGTCGATCATCATGGTCTTCTACGGCCTGGGCTGGTCGGTCACCGCCGCCATGCTGAAGTCCGGTCCCCTGTGGCTCCTCGGCATCGCCTCCTTCATCGCCGCCCCCGCCCTGGGCGCCCTGTCGGGCGAGCCGGCCCAGTATCTGGGCTACGCCGCCGCCCTCTTCCTGCTGATGGCCCTGCCGGGCTTCCTGCTGATGCGCCAGTCGAAGGCCTGATCATGGCTGACGATTTCGACATCAACCGGATCGACGAGGTCATCCACGGCCGGGTCCGACTGGGCATCATGGCTGTGCTGGCCGGGATCGACAGCGCCGACTTCAACACCCTGAAGACCCGGCTGCAGACCTCGGACGGCAATCTGTCCGTCCACCTGCGAAAGCTGGAGGACGCGGGCTTCGTCGCGGTCACCAAAAGGTTCGAGGGTCGCAAGCCCCTGACCGAGGCCGCCATGACGGAGGCGGGGCGCAAGGCGTTCGTCGCCTATCTGGACGCCATGCAGGGGCTCGTCGGGAAGGCGTGACGGGACCCCGCGCAAGAGCTAGAGCGAAGGGATGACGGACCGCATCCACCGCTTCGACGCCCTCGATAATTTCCGCGACTACGGCGACTACGATACCGCCGCCGGTCGTCGGATCGCCGCCGGCCGCCTGTTCCGCGCCGCCCACCAGGCGAGGGTCTCGGACGCCGATCTCGAGCGGCTGGGCGGACTGGGGATCGGCACCATCGTCGACCTCCGCCGGCCCGGCGAGCGCCGCGACCAGCCGTCGAAACGCCCCCCCGGCTGGGCCGGTCAGGTGCTGGACAGCGATCTCGGTCCCGACGGCGAGGCCCCGCACATCCGCTTCCTGCGCACCGCCGACCTGACCGTGGACGCGGGCCGGACCTTCATGACCAACATCTATCGAACCCTCCCGTTCGAGCCCGCCCACCTCGACCTGTTCGCCCGCTATTTCCGCGCCCTGGGCGAAGGGGAGGGGGCCGTCCTGATCCACTGCACCGCAGGCAAGGACCGCACCGGAACCCTCGCCGCCCTGACCCACCACCTGCTCGGCGTCCACCGCGACGACCTGATCGCGGACTACCTGCTGACCAACACCGCCGTCGATCTGGCCGGCATGGCGCCCAAGGTCGCCCGCCAGCTGGAAAAGGTCACCGGCCGTCCCGCCGCCCACGACGCCGTCGTCGCCTTCCTCGGCGTCGAACCCGTCTATCTCGAGACCGCCTTCGCCGGGATCGAGGACCGTCACGGCTCGCTCGACGCCTATCTCGAACAGGCGCTGGGCGTGGACGCGCGCTTGCGCGACCGGATCGGCGAGCGGCTGTCGGCGTGAGCTTCCGGGCGGTCGAGCGACGCCCCCGACCGTGGCGCGAGCCCCTCGCCGCCGCGACGGGCCTGCGCCATCGCGACGGCGCGCTGGCCCTCCTGTCCGACGGCGGGCCGCTGGGCCGCTGGTCCTTCGTCGCCGCAGACCCCGACCGCGTGATCATCGAGCCGGTCGAGTCCGGGCTGGACCGGCTGCGCGACCCCGACTTCGCCGACGGCGTGGTCGGCCTGCTGGCCTATGACGCCGGCGCCCGCCCGGCCACCGGCCCCCGTCCGGGGGTCTGGCCCGACCTGATGCTGGCCCGCTATCCGGCCATGCTGGCCTTCGACCATCAGACCCGACAGGCCTTCGCCATCGGCCGGGGCGGGGACGTCGCCGCCGCCTCGACCGCCGCCGATCGGGCCGAAAGCTGGCTGACGGCCGCCGTCGACCCGGTCGCCCCGCCGCCGCCCGCCGACCGTCTCGATCCCGAGGCTCCGGGCTCGGCCTATGAGGCCGCCGTCGCCGACGTGGTCGCCCGCATCGCCGCGGGCGAGCTGTTCCAGGCCAACATCGCCCGCGCCTGGACCGGCGCGCTTCACGCCGAGGCCGACCCCTTCGACGTCCTGCTTCGGCTCGCCGGGCGCGCCTCGGCCTACGGCGCCTTCTGGCGGCTGGGCGACCGGGCCATCGTCTCCAACTCGCCCGAGCTCTTCCTGACCCTCGACGGCGACCGGATCGAGACCCGGCCCATAAAGGGCACCCGTCCCCGCGACGCCGATCCGGCCCGCGACGCCGCGCTGTCGGCCGAGCTTCAGGCCAGCGCCAAGGACCGGGCCGAGAACCTGATGATCGTCGACCTGATGCGCAACGACCTGGCCCGGGTCTCGGAACCGGGCTCGGTCGCGGTCGACCGGCTGTTCGAGGTCGAGGCCCTGCCCACCGTCCACCACCTCGTCTCGACCGTCACCGCCCGGGCGCGGGACGGCGTCGGCCCCGCCGACCTGCTGGAAGCGACCTTTCCGCCGGGCTCCATCACCGGCGCGCCCAAGCATCAGGCCATGAAGGTCATCGCCGGGCACGAGCCGCCGCGCGGCCCCTGGTGCGGCAGCCTGTTCCACCTCGCCGACGGGCGGCTGACGGCCTCGGTGCTGATCCGGACGGCCGCCTTCGAGAAGGGTTCAGGAGGCTGGCGCTTCCGCACCCTCGCCGGCGCCGGCATCGTCGCCGACAGCGACCCCGCCGCCGAACGGGCCGAGACCGAGGCCAAGATCCGGGCCCTGCGCGAAGCGCTGACTGGAGGCTAGCAGTTGGTGCAGGTCGTCTTGTCCACCGTCCGCGGGCGCAGATAGTAGGTGTGCGAGAACTGCGTGATCCTCGGCATCAGATAGTCGGCGGGCGAGTCATAGTCATAGGTCGCTTCGCTCATGATGATGCTCTGCCCGTCCGAAAGCAGATCGGGCGGCAGGGTGACGGTCGAGTTCATCGCCCGCGCCGTCATCCCTCTGCCCCGGCTCCAGTCGACTTTCGTCTGGTTGCCGGTGCGGGTCACGCTGCTGACCCGTTGCTTCAGCGGCGTGGTCGAGAACGGCTTCATGATCAGGGCGCCGATGGAGAAGATGTCCGACAGGGTCGCGGTGTTCACCGTCTCCTCCTGCGCCACCAGATCCGCGACGGCCGAGGCGACGTGCCCCATCCGCTTCTGCGCCATATAGCCCTGACAGAATTCCGAAAGGCCGAGGTAGAAGGCGATCAGAACCGGCGCCAGCAGGGCGAATTCCACCGCCGAGATGCCCCGGTCGTCCTTCGCCAGACGTCTGAACAGTGACAGGCTCATGGGGGCTCGTTCCGGAAGGCGGTGGTCGCCGTCATGCGCACCGTGCCGTCGTTCAGGCGCGACAGGCCCTGGGCCATGAAGTTGGTCAGCAGCGGCTGCCTGTACCAGGCGCGAACCAGCACGATGTCGCCGGGCTGGCCGTTCGAATAGGTCAGGCCGGATTCATTGAACGTCCCGCCCGCCATCGGGTCCGGCGGCACGGTGTTGAACTGGGGGATCACCCGCACGTCGATGGTCAGGCGGCTGGGGCAGTCCGCGGTGAAGACGCTCATACGGGCGCAGACGCCCGCCTTGAACTCGACGGCTGTCATGCTCCGCGCGCTCGCCTGTCCGGTGCGGACCAGACGGCCGGTCTCGATGGTGGCGTTCTCCAGGACGGAGTCCGTCACGAACACCAGACCCAGCTCGAGGATGGCGAAGATCATCAGGCAGAAGGGCAGGGCGACCATGGCGAACTCGACCGCCGACGAACCCTCGCGCGCCTGTCGCCTCGTCAGACGGTTGATCGAAGACACCGGGTCTCAGGGGGTCGGAGCGGCGTCGGCGCCGCCGGTGCTGCGCACCGAGGGCGAGCAGGAACTGGCGCAGGCCATCTCGGTCGCCTGTGCGCCGCGCCACACCCGCACGCGCCCGCCGCCGTCCCCGGCGGTGACCACGATCTGGCTCTGGAAGACCGGACGGCCGGTGGCGTCCACGGCGACGACCTCGGTCACGCCATAGCCCTTGCCCGTGATGTACAGGGTGTTGGCGTCGACCACCGTCACATCCGCGATCTGCGGATTGCCGACGATGACCGAGCCGGCCGGCGCGCGCAGCTGTACCCGGCGGGCCTGGTCGATCTCGACATTCAGGCTCGACGACTGGGCCGAGACTACGGCGGGCGCGGCCAGGACGGCGACAGCCGCCACAAGGGCGGCAAGACGGATCGGGTGGGTCATGGCGACGACTTCCAGTGAACGGGCGCGCGCGTGAGCGTGAGCCGGACACTGGCCCCGCAATCCTCAAGAAAGTCTGAAATCGCCGCCCGGGCCGGCGCCGGGAGGCCGTTCCGGCGCGCGTGACCTCTGACTTTCGTGAGCGTTGCTGCAGTTTTTCAAAGTAAACCCGACAGTAACCAAGACCGAAGACCGGGTCTTAACCGATATGGGCGATAACCATCCTGCGTTTTGGGGGTCAAGCGGGCTGCCGGCTCCCCCCGCGTCAGTTAGCTCGCACAACCCCTGTCCATAAGGATCAAAGATCATGACCAAGTTCGTTTCGAAGTTCATGTCCGACGAGTCGGGCGCCACCGCCATTGAATACGGCCTGATCGCCGCCCTGATCGCCGTCGTCATCATCTCGGCCGTGACCGCGCTCGGCACGACCATCAAGACCAAGTTCAACGCCGTCGTCACCGGCATGAACGCCGGCGCTACCGGCTAAGGCTGAACGTTCCGTCTTGAAACCGGCGAAGGGCCGGGGCGACATCGCCCCGGCCCTTTTGCCATGTCGAGCGCCGTGCACGAAGGATACGGTAAACGGCCCGGTAGTCATGTCCGTATGCCCAAGCTTAACCTCGGCTGTGCAGGGTGTCCTTGTTTCAGGGGCAAGGCGGGCGACCGGCTTTCCCCGACTGCCTCAACAGTCGACCCCGCGGGGGAAAGGGAAAACCAGATGACCAAGTTCGTTTCGAAGTTCATGTCCGACGAGTCGGGCGCCACCGCCATCGAGTACGGCCTGATCGCCGCCCTCATCGCTGTCGTGATCATTTCCGCCGTGACCGCCCTCGGCACCACCATCAAGGCCAAGTTCACCGCCGTCGTCGATGGCATGAACGCCGGCGCCACCGGCTAAACATCTCCGCCGCGCTTGCGGAAAGGAAAGGCCGGAGCGGAAACGCTCCGGCCTTTTTCTCTGCCCGGGGCAACGGGGTCTTAACCGCGTGCATGCGAGAAGGTCGTTATGGACACCGTGTCTCTCCTCCCGCTGGGCGTCATGCCCGCCCTCCTCATCATCGCGGGGATGAAGGATCTGACGACCATGAAGATCCCCAACTGGATCTCGCTGGCGTTGCTTGTCGGTTTCTTGCCCGCGGCCCTGGCCGTTGGCCTGCCGCTTGAAATGATCGCCGTGCATCTGGGCGTCGCCCTGCTGGCGCTGTTTGTCGGCATGGGCATGTTCGCCCTGCGCTGGGTCGGCGGGGGAGACGCCAAGGTCATCGCGGCGGCCTGCCTCTGGCTGGGCCTGCAAGGCTCCGGCATGTTCCTGCTGTGGACCGGGATGATGGGCGGCGTCTTCTGCCTGATCCTGCTGTTCGCCCGCTTCCATTCACGCCCCTATCTGCTCGGCGCGCCGGGTTGGCTCGTACATCTGATGGAGCCGAAGGGGGACATCCCCTACGGCGTCGCCATCTGCGCCGGCGCCCTGATGGCCTTCCCCTCATCGCCCCTGCTCGCGGCCTTCATCGCCGGATAAGACGGCCGGGGCAGGCGACTTAGGCCCGCGTTAACCCGCGCCCGGCATGGTCGTTAACGGTAGGGGGCCGAAGGACCGGTTCACGCGTCTGCAAAGGCCCTGCCGGAGACCGTCGATGAAGCCTGCCCGTATCATCGTGATCTGCATCGCCGCCGTGGCCGCCATCGGCCTGGCGCTGGTCGTTCGCGCCATGGGTTCGCCCTCGGGCCAGCCCGCCGCCGTCGCCACCGCCGCGCCGGTCGAGGCGAGGCCGATGGCCAAGGTCCTGGTCGCCGCCAAGGATCTCCAGCCCGGTCAGCGTCTGACCGACGGCGACATGGAGTGGAAGGACTGGCCGGTCGAGGAGGTCAATCCGGTCTTCATCACCGACGGCTCCGTTCCGATCCCCGCCGCCGCCACGCCTGATCCGTCCGGGAAGGCCGACGAAAAGCCCGAGGGCGCCGTCGCCTCGGTGACCCGCGCCGCCACCAATCTCGCCACCGGCGGCGCCAAGGCTGACTACATCGGCTCGGTGGTCCGTGAACCCATTCTGGCCGGCGAACCCATCGTGATGCGCAAGATCGTGCGCGCCGGCGACAGCGGCTACATGGCCGCCTACCTTGAGCCGGGCATGCGCGCCATGGCGATCCGCGTGACGGTCGAGACCGCCGCCGGCGGCTTCATCCTGCCGGGGGACCGCGTCGACGTGGTCCTGACGCGCGAGACCAATCTGTCCAACGTCGGCACGTCCGAGGGCGACCGCTCGAAATTCACGTCGTCCACCGTGATGCAAAACATCAAGGTCCTGGCCATCGACCAGTCGACCCGCGCGGGCGACGACGCCCAGACCGTCATCGGGGCCACCGCCACGCTCGAGCTGGGGCCGCGCGACGCCGAGGCCCTCGCGCTCGCCAAGTCGGAAGGCGAGCTGAGCCTGATCCTGCGCTCCTATGCCGACACCGGCGGTCCCTCGGGCCGCACCGCCACCCCCGCGCGCCAGAGCGCCGCGGTCCGCGTCTATCGCGGTGGCGCCCCTGAAGTCGTGGTGGTCCAATGAAGCGCTTCATCGCCGTCGCCCTCGTGGGCCTGACCGTGGTCGCAACCTCTCCGGTCGCCCCGGCGCAGGCGCAGAGCCGCGCCGCCGTCTCCATGGGCTCACAGTCCCAGCTCATCAGCCTGCCGCGCGGCTCGTCGATGGCGGTGGACCTGCCCGCCGACGCCCGCGACGTGATCGTGCCGAACCCGCTGGTCGCCGAGGCCATGCTGCACTCGCCGCGCCGCATCACCATCATCGGCCTGCAACCGGGAGAGACCGACGCCGTCGTGCTGGACAACGCCGGGCGCACCATCCTGTCGCTGCGGGTCCGCGTCGACGCGGGCGTCTCGGCCCTGCAGGACACGCTGAGCCGCGTCATGCCCGGCGTGAACATTCATGCCGAGGCGGTCAATGACAGCGTCATTCTGACCGGCACCGTCTACAGCCCCGGCGAGGCGGATCGCGCCAGCCAGGTCGCCCGCGCCTTCGTCTCGGCGCCCGAGAAGGTCATCAACATGATGACCATCGCCGGTTCCGATCAGATCATGGTGCGCGCCCGCATTGTCGAGGTGCAGCGCACCGCCATCAAGCAACTCGGCTTTGACGCCACCGCTGTTCTGGCCAGCGTCGGCAATGGCCTGTCGCTGACGCAGGGCGCCAGCTTTGCGGTCAACGGCAACCAGCTGGGCGGCGGCATCATCCGCTATCAGGACAACGCCGGCGACGGCTCCAGCACCAACGCCGCCCTGCGCGCCTTCGAACGCGCCGGTCTGGTCCGCATCCTGGCCGAGCCCAACATCACCACCGCCAACGGCGAGTCCGCCGAGTTCCTGGCGGGCGGTGAGTTCCCGGTGCCCGTGGGTCAGGAGACCTCGGAAAACGGCACCAAAGTCACGGTGCAGTTCAAGCCCTACGGCGTCCGCCTGGCCGTCCGCCCCATCGTCCTTTCGCCCGGCCGCATCTCGCTGCAGCTGTCGACCGAAGTGTCCGAACTGACCCAGGTCGGCGCCTTCACCCTGGGCGGCGGCGCGGATCGCAGCCTGGTCATTCCCGGCCTCAACGTGCGCCGCGCCTCGAACACCGTCGAGCTGCCGTCGGGCGGATCGCTGATGATCGCCGGCCTGCTGCGCGAGGACACTCGCCAGAACCTCGACTCCCTGCCCGCACTGGGCGACCTGCCGGTGCTCGGCGCCCTGTTTCGGTCGCGAGACTACATCTCCGGCGAGACGGAACTGGTCATCATCGTCGAGGCCTACATCGTCTCGCCGACGGCGGCTGGTACGATGCAGACGCCCGCCGACGGCCTGCAGATCGCCAATGACGCCCAGACCCTGCTGTTCGGCCAGCTGGACCAGCACTACGCGCCCCGCGGCGGCTCGACCGTCACCGCCGGGACCGGCTGGAACGGCCCGGTCGGCTATGTGATCGAATGAGGGCTCCCGTGATGCGTTCCCTGCTCCTCTCCCTGTCCGCCGCGGCCCTTCTGGCCGGCTGCGCCTCGACCGGCGCGTCCGAACCGCCGCCGATGACCCCCCTGTCGCGCTACGCCCTGCGGGTGGAGCCGGGCCTCGACCGGATCGCGCTGGCGGTTCACGACCAGGGCCTGTCGTCGACCCAGATTTCCGCGCTGAACGATCTCGCCGGTCGCTACGCCGGTTCCGGCACGGGCCGTATCCAGATCCAGGGGCCGTCGGGTGATGATCCCGTGGCCTCGCGTCAGACCTGGGCCGTCCGGTCGGCGCTCGAAGCCGCCGGCATTCCGGGCCAGAACATCGAGGTCATCGGCTACGACGCCCCCGATCCCCGCGCCCCGGTTCTGGCCGGGTTCGAGACCGTCCGCGCCGTGATCCCGAACTGCGCGACCGAGCGCCGCGACATGGGTGGCCGCTATTCGAACCAGTCCTCGCTGGGGCTCGGCTGCGCCATCAACGCCAACATCGCCGCCCAGATCGCCGATCCGCGCGACATCGTCGGCGCCCGCGTCATGACGCCCGCCGATCCGGGCCGCGCCGCCATCGTCTTCGATAATTATCGCAAGGGCGAGATGACGGCGGCCCCGCAAGAGACCCTGGTCGAGGGCGCCATCGCCCGGGCCGTGGACTAGTCCCCATGAGCAACGCCTTCGCCCCGCGCGCATTCGACGACTTCGAGGACGACGAGTTCGATCTCGACATGGGCTACGTCGCCCAAGGGGCTCCGGGTGCGCCCGCGGGCTCCGCTGTCGGCGTCTTCCCCGCTGACGGCGCCTTCGCGGAAGACGACGCCGCCGCCCGCACGCCACTGCAGTTTACGGCCCCGGCGGTTCAGGCTCCCGCCGCGCCTCAGGCGGCGCGGCCCGCCCTGCCGGAGCCGATGGCGCACGCGCAAGAGTTCAATCCGGTCGGTGACCTCGTCGCCGGCGCCCAGGCCGCCTTCTCGCCGCCCATCGCCTCCGGCCACACCGCCGAGGTCTCGGTCCCGCGCATCGCCATCCACGTCTTCGCCGAGCGGCAGGACACCCTGGCCGCCGCCGAGCGCGCCGGGCAGGATCGCCGCCTGTCGCGCGCCACCACCCAGATCCGCGTCGGCGGCGTCGCCGCCGCCGTCGAGGCCTATCAGCACGAGCCCACGCCGCCGCTGATCATCGTCGAATGCCTGAAGGACCCGCAGACCCTGCTTTGGGAAGTGGACCAGCTGGCCGAGGTCTGCGACGCGGGCACCAAGGTGGTCGTCATCGGCGCCACCAACGACATCCTGCTGTTCCGCGAGCTGATGCGTCGCGGAGTCAGCGAGTATCTGGTCGCCCCGCTGCAACCGTTGCAACTGATCGCGGCCATCGGCGGCCTGTTCGCCGACCCGGCCCAGCCCTTCGTCGGCCGCTCCATCGCCTTCGTCGGCGCGCGCGGCGGCGCGGGCTCCAGCTCTGTCGCGCACAACACCGCCTATGCGATGTCCGAGCGGATCGGCGCCAACACCGTCATCGTCGACTACGACCTGCCGTTCGGCACCGCCGGGCTGGACTTCAACCAGGACCCCCTCAGCGGCGTGGCCGACGCCCTGTCGCAGCCGGATCGGCTGGATCCCGTCCTGCTGGACCGCATGATGGTCCGTTGCACCGACAAGCTGAGCCTGTTCGCCGCGCCCGCCACCCTCGACACCGACTGGGATATCAGCCCGGAAGCCTTCGAGGAGGTGACGACCCAGATCCGCTCCACCGCGCCGTTCGTGGTGCTGGACCTGCCGCACACCTGGTCCTCGTGGATGCGCCGCACCCTGATCAGCGCCGACGAGGTGGTCGTCGTGGCCACGCCCGATCTCGCCTCCCTGCGCAACGCCAAGAACATGATCGATCTGATCAAACAGGGCCGTCCCAACGACGCTCCGCCGCGTCTGGTTCTCAATCAGGTCGGCGTGCCCGGGCGCCCGGAAATCCCGGCCAAGGAGTTCGGCAATGCGCTGGGCATCCACCCCAGCCTGATCATCCCCTTCGACGCCAAGACCTTCGGCGCGGCGGCCAATAACGGCCAGATGATCCTCGACGCCGGGGCCAAGTCCAAGGCCGCCGAGGCCTTCCAGACCCTGGCCCAGATCGTTTCGCGCCGCGAGATCCCGCTGCTGGCCGGCCCCAAGGCGGGCAAGGCCGCTGCGGGGGGCAAGTCCATGTTCTCGGGCCTGTTCAGGAAGAAGTCCTAGACCGTGTTCGGCAAGCGCACAGGTCAGCCCGGCAGTCCCGCCCCGGCCGCGCCGCGCCCGGCGCCGGCGGCGGCCCAGCCTGCGCCCGCCTATGCGTCGCCCGAGCCCGGCTTCCAGCCGCAACAGGGCGTGCAGACCCAGGCCTTCGCCTTCGGCGGCGCTGACGGCGGCGCGGATGTCCTTGAGGCCCCGCGCGCCCAGGCCGCCGCCCGCCCGGCGTCGGAAGCCGCCGATCGCCTCGATGCGCTCGCCGCCCGTCCGAAACCCGCCACGCCTGCGCCGACGGCGAACGGCCCCGGCCCCAAGGCCACGCCCGGCTTCGAACAGCTGAAGAAGGCCCAGCAGGTCGCCGAGATCGTCCGCGAACAGTCGGATTACTATCACGCGACCAAGACGACGATCTTCAACGCCCTGATGAACACCATCGACCTGGCCCAGCTGGCCCAGCTCGACACCAAGGCGGCGTCCGAGGAAATCCGCGACATCGTCGCCGAACTGGTGGCGATCAAGAACGTCTCCATGTCCGTCGCCGAGCAGGAGCATCTGGTTCAGGACATCGTCAACGACGTCCTCGGCTACGGCCCGCTTGAGCCGCTTCTGGCCCGCGACGACATCGCCGACATCATGGTCAACGGCGCCGGCCGGGTCTTCATCGAGGTTAGCGGCAAGGTTCAGCTGACCAACGTCCGCTTCCGCGACAACGCCCAGCTGATGAACATCTGTCAGCGGATCGTGTCGCAGGTCGGCCGCCGCGTCGACGAAAGCTCCCCGATCTGCGACGCCCGTCTTCCCGACGGGTCGCGCGTCAACGTCATCGCCCCGCCGCTGGCGATTGATGGCCCGACGCTGACGATCCGGAAGTTCAAGAAAGACAAGCTGACGATGAAGAATCTGGTGGAGTACGCCTCCATCAGTCCCGAGGGCGCGCGCGTGCTCGGCGTCATCGGCGCGTCACGATGCAATCTGGTCATCTCGGGCGGTACGGGCTCGGGCAAGACCACCCTGCTGAACACCCTGACCGCCTTCATCGACCCCACCGAGCGCGTCATCACCTGCGAGGACGCCGCCGAACTGCAGCTGCAGCAGCCGCACGTGGTCCGCCTCGAAACCCGCCCGCCCAACCTCGAGGGGCAGGGCATGATCACGATGCGGGATCTGGTGAAGAACTGTCTGCGGATGCGTCCGGAGCGGATCATCGTCGGCGAGGTGCGCGGCCCCGAGGCCTTCGACCTGCTGCAGGCGATGAACACCGGCCACGACGGCTCCATGGGCACGCTGCACGCCAACTCCCCGCGCGAGGCCATCAGCCGGATGGAGTCGATGATCACGATGGGCGGCTACGGCCTGCCGTCCAAGACCATCCGCGAGATGATCGTCGGCTCGGTCGACGTCATCGTCCAGGCCGCCCGCCTGCGCGACGGCTCGCGTCGCATCACCCACATCACCGAGGTGGTCGGCCTGGAAGGCGACGTGATCGTCACCCAGGACCTGTTCGTCTACGAAATCACCGGCGAGGACGAGAACGGCAAGATCGTCGGCCGTCACCGCTCGACCGGCATCGCCCGCCCGCGCTTCTGGGACCGCGCCCGCTACTACGGACTGGAGCGCGAACTGGCCGAAGCCCTGGACGCGGCGGAATAACGCCGATGCTTCCGATCCTCGCCGCCGTTCTGGCCTTCATCACCATCGGCGGACTGGGCTGGGCCTTCGTCGGCGGGGGCGATTCCACCGACGCCGCGGTCAAGCGCGCCCAGAGCTTCGGCGCGCCCAAACAGACCGCCGCCGCCGCCAAGAAGGCCGCCGCCAACACGCCTGAGGCCCGTCGCAAGCAGATCATGACCCAGCTCCAGGAATCGGAGCGGGCCGAACGCAAGGCGCGGGTCAGCCTGGCCGCCAAGCTGAAGCAGGCGGGTCTGTCGACGACGGTGCGGACCTTCTGGATCATCAGCGCGGTGCTGGGCGTCTTCGCCTTCCTGCTGCCCCTGATGTTCGGCCTCAACCTGCTCATCAGCCTGGGCGCCGCCGTCGTGTTCGGCCTGGGCCTGCCGCGCTGGATCGTCGGCTTCCTCGGCAAGCGCCGGATGAAGAAATTCTCCAGCCATTTCGCCGACGCCGTCGATGTCATCGTGCGCGGCATCAAGTCCGGCCTGCCGGTCCACGACTGTTTCAAGATCATCGCCCGCGAAAGCCCGGCGCCGCTGGGGCCGGAGTTCCAGAAGCTGGTCGAGGGCATGGGCGTGGGCCTGACCCTGCCCCAGGCGCTGGACAAGATGTACGAGCGCATGCCGACGCCGGAGCTGAAATTCTTCGCCATCGTCATCGCCATCCAGCAGAAGACCGGCGGCAACCTGGCCGAGGCCCTGTCCAACCTGACCACCGTGCTGCGGGCGCGGAAGATGATGGGCGAGAAGATCAAGGCGCTGTCGTCCGAAGCCACCGCCTCGGCGGGCATCATCGGCTCCCTGCCGCCCGCGGTCATGATCCTCGTCAGCATGACCACCCCGGCCTACATGGCCAAACTCTTCACCGATCCCAGAGGCCAGTTCATGCTTCTGGTGGCGATCATCATGATGAGCTTCGGCGTCTTCGTGATGAAGAAGATGATCTCGTTCAAGTTCTGAGGACCAGAGATGCCGGGCCTCATTCCCTTCTTCACCGAACCCGCCAACATCCTGAGCATCCTTGTCGGGGTGCTGGTGTTCGCCACCATCGTCACCCTGCTCGGTTCGTTCACCGGCGGCGCGAAGCTGGAGGGGCGGATGAAGGCCGTCGCGGTTCGCCGCGAGGAGCTGAAGCGCCGCTCGCGTCAGGCCATCGCCGCCGGTCCGGGTGGACTGCGCCACACCGATGACGGCTTCAAGAAGCGCGTCGTCGAACGCCTGAACCTGACCCAGCTGCTGGAAGACCCCAAGGTCGCCGAAAAGATGGCCCAGGCCGGCTATCGCGGTCCCAAGCCGCTGACGACCTTCTACTTCTTCCGCTTCTCGATGCCGTTCCTCTTCCTGGCGGTGTCGGTCTTCTACCTGTTCGTGTTCAACGATTTCGGCCTGGCCGTCATGATGCGGGTGACCATCTGCATGGTCGCCGCCGTGATCGGCT
This sequence comes from Brevundimonas sp. AVps31, assembly GCF_058681355.1. Classification (NCBI taxonomy): domain Bacteria; kingdom Pseudomonadati; phylum Pseudomonadota; class Alphaproteobacteria; order Caulobacterales; family Caulobacteraceae; genus Brevundimonas; species Brevundimonas sp. AVps31. The sequence continues at coordinate 1,620,938 of NZ_CM178736.1, forward strand.
TCTATGGCCCGAACATCTTCCTCGCCAACCGCATCTCCAAGCGCCGCACCTCGATCATGCAGGCCTTCCCGGACGCGCTCGACCTGCTGCTGATCTGCGTCGAGGCGGGCATGTCCATCGAGGCCGCGATCCAGAAAGTCAGTCAGGAAATCGGCGGCTCCTCCATCGATCTGGCCGAGGAGCTGACCCTGCTGTCGGCCGAGCTCAGCTATCTGCCGGATCGCCGCCTGGCCTATGATGGGCTGGCGAAACGGACCAACCACCCGGGCGTGAAGTCGGTCGCCACCGCCATGACCCAGGCCGAAACCTACGGCACCCCGCTGGGCTCCGCCCTGCGGACGATGGCCAAGGAAAATCGCGAGATGCGCCTGTCCGCGGCCGAGAAGAAGGCCGCGGCGCTTCCGGCCAAGCTGACCGTGCCGATGATCCTGTTCTTCCTGCCGGTGCTGTTCATCGTCATCCTGACGCCGGCGATCATCAGCATCCAGGACACGATGGCCAAGGGCGGCTGACCAGGGACCAGCCGGAGGGGCGAACCCCGCTTACGCCTGGCCTTCCGCCGCCGCCTTCCAGGCGTCGGCCACCGCATCGACCGCATGACGCAGATGCTTGCGGTTCTTGTCGAAGAACATCTCGCCGCGGAGCCCGCTGAACACGAAGCCGTTGGCGGCGATGCAGCTGCCGGGCTCCAGCTCCTCGATCTCGAAATAGCGGATCGAGCGGAACCACAGGCCGCGGCTCTCCATCCACACCAGCTGGGCATAGGGCTGCCACTCGCCGACCCGGGCGACGGCCGCGCGCTCGGGCAGACCTTCGACGGCCTCTGTCAGGGTGATCTCGCCGCCGAAGGCGATGGTCCCCTTCAGGCCGGTCTCGATCGGGTTCCAGCCGTCCCAGCCGGGCAGGTTGGAGATGACCTCCCAGATGGCGTCCGTGGAGGCGCGGATGCCGATGCGCTTTTCGATCTTGGCGGTGTCCATGGCCTTCGTCTGACACGGCTTTGCGGGCGGGAAAAGGGCGCCTGTGGTCTCAGCGGTTGCCTTCCGGCCCGGGTTGCGAGGCGGGCGGGGTTTCCAGCGACGGCGTCTCGTCCCGGTCAGGCAGGTCCGGCGGTCCCCGACGCAGCCGGGCGCTGGTGAAACACAGCACTAGTGCGGCCACCAGCAGCACGGCGTTGGCGATGAAGGGCGCGGGCTCGGACAGCTCGTAGAGCGCCACCCCGATCACCGGCGGGAACAGGAAGCTCAGCCCCGCCAGCGCCATCATCAGACCCGCCACAGCGCCCTGTTCGGACGCGCCGACCGACAGGGACGATCCGGCGGTGAACCCGGGCCGGGCGAAGCCCAGGCCCATCGACACCACCGCGTATCCCATCACCACGCCATAGTAGCCGGGCGCGGCGATGCTCAGGACATTGCCGGCCAGCGCCAGCCCGGCCCCCCAGCGGATCAGGTCACGCGGTTGCAGCTTCAGCAGGGGGATCAGCCCCCATTGCGCCAGCAGGGTCGCGGCTGCTCCGGCGAACATCGCCAGGGCGATGAAGGGATGAGACGCTTCCTGGGCCGTGCCGGTCGCCGCCATCTCATCAATGACGTGGAAGCCCAGCACCGAAATATTGATCGCCTGCGCCCCGGTCAGCAGCAGGCCGTACAGCAGGTAATCGCGGACGCGCGGGTCCTTCCACAGCCCCTTGCCGGCCTCATCGCGGCGGCCACTGGGGGAGGGGGTGCGCACCACATCGCCGGACGGCAGCTTGCGCCAGACCACGAAGAGGATGACCGCCCCCATCAGGGCGAAGGCGTACATCGGTCCCGCCAGCCCGACGAGCGGCAGCACGAACAGCGGCGCCAGCGTCGGCCCGATCACGGTGCCCAGCCCCTGCGCCGAGGCCAGCATGGACATGGCCTGCGTCCTCTGCCCGGCGGTGGTGCGGTCGGCGACATAGGCCTGCGACGCGATCGGCGCGGCGGAGCCGAACACGCCATAGATGGTGCGCGCCACCGCCATCAGGGCGAAGGCCAGGCCGAAGCCCAGCCACCCCCTCAGTCCTGACGTCGTCGCCAGACCGAAGCCGGTCATTGAAAGGATGAAGCCGGTCAGGCCGATCATCATCACCTTCTTGCGCCCCATCCGGTCAGACAGGCGCGCCCAGAAGGGGGAGGCGAGGGTCCACATCAGGGCCGAGATGGCGAAGGCGCCGGAGACGAGCGTGTCACTCAGACGGAAGGTGCGACCGATATTCGGCAGCACGGATTGCAGGGCCATATTGCCGCCCGCCGCGATCAGGCTGACCGCGAACAACATTCCAAAGGCGGGAGAGCGGAGATTCACGGCCGCAAGCCTAGGCGGTCTGCCCGTTCAGGTCACCCCTGACTGACCACTCTCAGCGGCGTCCCGGGTCGGTCGCTTTCGAGATCCAGCGTCGCGCGCACCTCGCTCAGGTCCGCGCCCTTCGGCACGATCAGCATCGGCGATGCGCGCCGACCCGCCCGCACCGCCACCACGGCGTTCTTCGGGCAGATGTCGAAGCAGTCCGTCTCCATGACCAGCACCTGCGCCTTGCGGCCCTTGCCGGCGTTCAACGTCTTCCGCAGCGCCTTCTTCAAAGACCTGTCGCCATCCGGGCCGAAGCCCTCGCCGTCCAGCTTGCGCTGACATTTGCGGCACACCAGCACCACGTCCTGCCAGTTCGTCTTCGCGGTCTTCAGGGCCATGCCTTCCAGATCGAGAGAGGGCCGGTCTTGCGCAAGGGGCGCGGGGGCTGTCACGGTGCCTCACCTCCCGGAGAACGCCATGGCCGTCCGTTGTTTGCTCGCCGCCTCGTCATTCGCGCTCGGGCTGGCCCTCGTGGCCGGGCAGGCCATGGCCCAGGTTCCGTTGGCCCGGGTTGAGGCCGCCGTCGAGGCCGGAACGCCCCGGGTCGTCGCCTGGCGTCGCGACCTCCACGCCCATCCCGAACTCGGCTTCTCCGAGACCCGCACCGCCGCCCTCGTCGCCGAACATCTGCGGTCGCTGGGGCTGGAGGTCCGCACCGGGGTCGGGCGGACCGGGGTGGTCGGCATCCTGCGCGGCGGGCGTCCCGGCAAGACGGTCGCCCTGCGCGCCGACATGGACGCCCTGCCGGTGCTGGAGGCCACGGGCCTGCCCTTCGCCTCCACCGCGACCGGAACCTATATGGGCAATCCGGTGCCGGTGGCCCACGCCTGCGGCCACGACGCCCACATCGCCATGCTGATGGGCGCCGCCGAGGTTCTGGCCGGCATGAAGGACGACATCGCCGGGACCGTCGTCTTCATCTTCCAGCCCGCCGAGGAAGGCGCGCCTCCGGGAGAGCCCAAGGGCGGCGCAGCCCTGATGATCGAGGAGGGCGCCCTGGCCAATCCTCGCCCCGACGCCATCTTCGGCCTGCACGTCGTGCCGGGCCGGGCGGGGACCGTCTTCTATCGCCCGCGCGGCTTCATGGCCGCCTCGGATCGGGTGGACATCGTCCTGCACGGCCGCCAGACCCACGGCGCCTGGCCGTGGAAGGGGGTGGACGTGATCGCGGCCTCGGCCGACATCGTGCAGACGATCAACACCCTGACCGCCCGCACCATCGACCCGACCACCACCCCGACGGTCTTCACCATCTCCACCCTCGACGCGGGCGTGCGCTACAACATCATTCCGGACACCGCGACCCTGTCGGGCACCCTGCGCACCTTCGACATCGCCCAGCGCGACGATCTGGTCCGGCGCGCCGGCGTGGCCATCGACAATGTCGCCGAAAACTATGGCGCGACGGCCGAGTTCACGGTGCGCCAGAACGCGGCCCTGGTGTTCAACAACGAGGACCTGTCCGCTTGGCTGGCCCCGGTCCTGACCGAGGCGGCGGGCGAGGGGAACGTCAATCCGGCCACCCCGCCGACCACCGTGGCCGAGGACTTCTCCTACCTGTCGCAGGCGGTGCCGGGCGTCTTCTATCATCTGGGCGGGACACCGGACGGGATCGATCCGGCGCAGGCCGCTCCCAACCATTCGCCCGCGTTTGATGTGAACGAAAAGGTGCTGCCGCTCGGCGTCAAAACCCATGTACTGAGCGCGCTCCGTTTCCTTGAACGCGACTGAGACCATGATCACCCGACTGCAATCCGACGGCCGCATGAGCCAGGCCGTCATCCACGGCGACACCATCTGGCTGGCCGGTCAGGTCGGCGAACCCGGCGAGGATGTCGTCGCCCAGACCCGCACCGCCCTGGCCGAGATCGACAGCCTTCTGGCCGAGGCCGGCAGCAGCAAGTCGAAGATCCTGTCCGCCACCATCTGGCTGGCTGACATCGCCGATTTCGAGGCCATGAACAGCGTCTGGGACGCCTGGGTGGATCGCGACAACCCGCCCGCCCGCGCCACCGGCGAATCCCGGCTGGCCGCCCCGGACTACCGGGTCGAGATCATCGTCGTGGCGGCGCGCTGAGATGGGCGACAACAGCGAACTGGAGCGCTTCCGGGCGCAGCGCGTGACGGCCATCTACCGCCTCGACCTGATCAGCAAGGGCGCGCAGATCCACTACGACGACGGCACGCCCGTCGACATGGCGTCCGAGAAGGCGCGGCTGGAAGCGGTCGTGGATGACATGGACCGCCGTATCGCCAAACTGGAAGGTCGGCTCAACTAGACTCGGGCGAAATAGGTCCGGATCACCCGCTCATAGGTCCCGGCCAGCGCCTCCAGCTCCGCTGTCGGCACGCGCTCGTCAATCTGGTGCATGGTCTGGCCGACCAGTCCCAGTTCCAGCACCGGGCACAGGGCGCGGATGAAGCGGGCGTCCGAGGTGCCGCCGGTGGTCGAGGCTTCGGGGCGAACGCCCAGCTCGGCCTCGACCGCATCCTGCACCGCCTGCACGAACACGCCCGCCTGGGTCAGGAAGGCGTCGCCCGAATGCATGTGCTCGACGTCGATTCGCAGTCCGCTTTCGGCCTGGGCCTTGCCGGCCTCGGCGTTCAGCCAGGCCATCAGGCTTTCACCCGTGTGCGACGGGTTGAACCGGATGTTCAGCCGCCCCCGGGCGTCCGCCGGGATCAGGTTGGTGGCGGTATTGCCGACGTCCAGCGTGGTCAGCTCAAGGTTCGAAGGCTGGAAGGCTTCGTAGCCCTCGTCCAGCCGGTGGTCCGCCAGTCGCGTCGCCAGTCGCGCCAGCACCGGCACCGGATTGGCCGCGCGATCGGGATAGGCCACGTGCCCCTGCTTGCCGTGCACCGTGATCCAGGTGTTCAACGAGCCACGCCGTCCAATCTTGATCATGTCGCCCAGCCGCTGCTGCGACGACGGCTCCCCGACCACGCAGGCGTCGATCACCTCGCCCTCGGCCATCAGGGCCTCGACCACCTTCTTCGTCCCGTGCAGGGCGGGGCCCTCTTCGTCGCCGGTGATCAGGAAGGAGAGGGAGCCGGGGACGTCGCCGTCCGCCAGCACCTTCGACACCGCCGCGACCCAGGCGGCGATGCCGCCCTTCATGTCCACCGCGCCACGCCCGTACAGCACCCCGTCCTTCACCTCGGCCGCGAACGGGCCGGAGGTCCAGGCCTCGGCTGCGCCGGTCGGCACCACATCGGTGTGCCCGGCGAAGCAGAGGTTGGGCGACGCCGTCCCGCGGCGGGCGTACAGGTTCTCGATCCGGGCGTTCGCGCCCTCGCCGTCGGGGTCGCCGAACGCCAGCCGGCGACAGCTGAAGCCCAGCGCCGTCAGCGTCCGTTCCAGCACATCCATCGCGCCCTCATCGGCGGGGGTGACGGACGGAATGCGGATCAGATCGCGGGTCAGTTCGACAGGATCGATAACCGGAGTTGATGCATGGCTCATGGATCCTTGCTTTACGTGGTCCCGACGATGCGGAGAAGGCTTGGCCATGCCGAAGATTGACATCGACACAGCGCCCGTCGGGCACGGGACGACCTATCCCGAGGAATTCGCCGATCCGTGCAAGCCGCGGCGGCGCTGGAAGCTGGGCGATGCGGCGGGGCTGAGCCAGTTCGGCGTCAACCTGCTGCGTCTTCCGGCCGGCGCCTGGTCCAGCCAGCGTCACTGGCATGCGTCGGAGGACGAGTTCGTGACCGTGCTCTCTGGCGAAGTCGTGCTGGTCGAACAGGACGGAGAGACCGTCCTGCGGGCCGGCGACTGCGCGGGCTTTCCCGCGGGCGTGCCCAACGGCCACAAGATCGAGAACCGCACGGACAGCGAGGCCGTTCTGCTGGAAGTCGGTACGCGCTCGCCGAAAACCGACGCCTGCGACTACCCCGATATCGACATGGTCCTGCCCGAGGGGGCGGATCGCTATTTCCACCGGGACGGCTCCCCCTACCCGAAAGTTGATCGACGCACGTGACTGTTGAAAGCCTCGACGCCGGCTCGCCGACGCCCCCCGTTCCCCCCGCGCCACCGCAACCGCCTCAGGATGGTGGCCCGTCCAGCCCGTGGGGCATCCGCGATTTCCGCCTGCTGTGGTTCGGCCGCGTGGTCGCCGTGCTGGCGATCCAGATCCAGTCGTCGGCCCTGCTGTGGCAGGTCTATGAAATTGCGCGACGTGACCATCCGATCGAGGAAGCCAGCCTTTATCTGGGCTTGGTCGGCCTGTGCCAGTTCCTGCCGCTGCTCGCCTTCACCCTGCCCGCCGGCGCCATGGCCGACCGGCGCGATCGCAAGAAGACCGTCTGGATCTCCATCCTCGTCGAGGCCTCCTGCGCGGCCTCCTTCCTGGCCATGGCGCTTCACGGGGCGCCGCCGCTGTGGGGCCTGCTGGCCGTCGCCGCCGTCTTCGGCGCGGCGCGCGCCTTCCTCGCGCCCGCCAGCCAAGCCTTCCTGCCCATGGTCGTCGGCCGCAAGGCCCTGCCGCCCGCCATCGCGGCCCAGTCCATCGCCTTCCAGACGGGCGCCATCGCCGGGCCGGCGCTGGGCGGCGTCATCGTCGGCGTGAACGTGCCGCTGGCCTATGCGGTGTCGCTGGGGATGTTCCTGCTGGCCGTGGCCGCCTTCATCCTGATCCGGACCGGCGGCAAGCCCGCGCCCGTGGAAGGCAAGCTGACGCCGCTGGAGTCGGTCAAGGAAGGGCTGGCCTATGTCTGGCAGACCAAGATCGTGCTGGGCGCCATCTCGCTGGATCTGGTCGTGGTCCTGCTGGCCGGGGTCGCCCTGCTGACGCCGATCTTCGCGCGCGACATCCTGCATGTCGGGCCCGAGGGCTTCGGCCTGCTGCGCGCCTCGTTCGGCGTCGGCGCCATGGCCGTGGCCATCTATCTGAGCCGCTATCCCATCGTGAAGCACGGGGGGCGCTGGATGTTCGCGGCGGTGGCCGTGTTCGGCCTGTGCACCCTGACCTTCGGCCTGTCGAAAATCGTCTGGCTGTCGGGCCTCGCCCTGTTCATCGGCGGCGGCGCGGACATGATCAGCGTCAACATCCGCCAGACCCTGATCCAGCTGGCCACGCCCGACCACATGCGCGGCCGGGTCAGCTCGGTCTCCATGCTGTTCATCGGCGCGTCGAACGAGCTGGGCGAGGCCTATTCCGGCCTGATGGTCCGGATCCTCGGCGCCGTGGGAGCCGCCTGCTTCGGCGGCGTCGGCGCCCTGGTGGCCACGGGCGCCTGGTCGGCCATGTTCCCGGGACTCAGGAAGGCGGACAAGCTGAGCTGATCATATCCTCCCCGTCGCGGTCCGCGATGGGGAGGTGGCTCGACCGCGTCGCGGGCGAGACGGAGGGGGCGGCGCAAGCGTGAAGGGATTGGCGGATGGCTTTCAGAAGCCTGCGCCGCCCCCTCCGTCACGCCGCGTATTCGCGGCGCGCCACCTCCCCATTCGCAATGCGAACGGGGAGGACTAGCCCCACGGCCTGAAGTGTTTCGACAGCTTCAGCCCCTGGCTCTGATAGTGGCTGCCGCTCTCGCCATAGAGGCGCGACGGGCGTTCCGTCAGCGGCTCATAGACCAGCCGGGCGACGATCTGGCCGTGCTCCAGCAGGAAGGGCGTGTCGTGGGTGCGAACCTCGAGCACGCCCTTGGAGCCCGCCCCGTGCGCCTCGTCCGTGCCGAAGCCCGGATCGAAGAAGCCGGCATAGTGGACGCGGAACTCGCCGACCGACGGGTCGATCGGCGTCATTTCGGCGGCCTGATCGACGGGGATTTCGACGTCGTCCGAGGACGCGAGAATGTAGAACTCGCCCGGGTCCAGCAGCAGTTCGCCATGGCGCAGGGTCAGGGGCTCCCAGAAATCCTTGGGGTCGTGGCCGTCGATGTGGTCCAGATCGACCACCCCGGCATGGCGACGGCCGCGGAAGCCGACGATGCCGTTCTCGCCGCCCGACAGCTCGACGCCGACCGAGCGGGTCTCCAGTTTCGGCGGCTCGCCGGCCTTGAGGCGCAACTGGTTCAGGCGCGTGCCCGGGCGGACGAGGATGGAGAAGGTCTGGGGCGCGATCTCCAGATACAGCGGCCCCTCATAGCCCTCGTCCACATCATCGAAGCTGCCGCCGCGATCGGTCAGCAGGCGCACGAAAACATCCACGCGACCGGTCGAGCTCTTGGGGTTGGCTCTGGCGATCAGGCCTTGGGGCAGGCTCAGCCGCTCCTGCAGCTTCGCGATGTAGACACAGCCCTTCTCCAGCACATAGCCGGCGGAAAGATCGATCGTGTGCATGGCCACGTCGGCGATCCGGTCCTCGACCTTGCGCTGGCCGGGCAGGAAGGAGGCGCGCACCCGCCACGCGACGGATGACAGCCGCAGGTCCAGGCTGGCCGGCTGCACCTGATCGGCGTCGAAGGGGGTGTCGGAAGCGATCGCGCCACCGGCGATCAGGGCTTCGATGGACTGGGCGGGCAGGATGCCCGGACGGGGAGCAATGAAAGACGTCATGCCCTCCGCTTACACGAATTCGCGGCCTGTCTCTCCTCTCTCGCCAGAGCCCGCTCTTGACGGCGGCGGGGGTTCGGGGACCATGCGCGGATGCACGACAGCCCTGCCTATCAAGCTGAAACCGACGGCATCGTGGTGCGCGTCCGGCCCAGCTTCCTGGCCGGCCAGTCCGACCCCGCTGCGGGCCGATGGGTCTGGGCCTACCAGGTCGAAATCGTGAACCTGTCGGCCTCGCCGGTGCAACTGGTCGCGCGCCGCTGGGAAATCACCGACGCGAGAGGGCATGTCGAGGAGGTGCGCGGTCCCGGCGTGGTCGGCGAACAGCCCACCATCCAGCCGGGCGACAGCTATTCCTACGCCTCGGGCTGCCCGCTGGGCACGCCGTCGGGCTCCATGGTCGGCGGCTATTCCATGGTCGACGACCTGGGCCGCATGTTCGAAGCGGCGATCCCGGCCTTCAGCCTGGATGTCCCGGGTGAGCGGCGGGTTCTGAACTAGGCGCGGGCGGTCGGGGTGCTGCGGGCATCGCGGCGACGAGTGGCTAGTGGCTCGATGCCGTGGCGATCGTGCGATCCGGACGCGGGTCGATACGGCGGCTCGGTGCAGCCACTAACCACTAACCACTAATCGCTTGCATCGCGCGGTGCTCAACGGCCTGACGCCGGAGCCAATGCCATCAAAAGGTGAGGGGCTGCGTCAACCCGGATAACCGCAGCCCCGCCCCATTCCCGAAGCCGCGGCGGGCGGCGTCGGGCGGACGGCGGCCCCTGTAGGGGCCATTCGTGACATTTCTTTGGGCGCCACCGGCGAGGGCCGGATCGAGCGCCAGAAATGCAACGACGCGGCCGCGCTCAAGCAGCGAGCGACCGCGTCGCGAGCGATAGCGCTCTTGTCAGATGTAGCGGCGCAGGCTGCGGGCCAGTTCCGAAGCGCCGTCCTTGGCGCCCTTGCGGACCTGCGGCTGATAGGCGACCCGGGCGTGCTCCATGCAGTAGACGCCTTCCGAGGCGCGACGGCCGCAGAAGCTGAACTCCGACGACGACGGGTCGCCGATCGGCCATTTGCACATGTGGGCGCCCAGGGTCATGACCGTGGCGGTGCCCGGCAGGTCGGGGATCTGGGCCGTGGTCGGGGCGACCGGCGTCACGGCGCGCGGTTGGGCGGCCTCGATGCGGCGCGGGGCCGACGGCGCCTGGGTCGGTGGCGCGGCGGGGCGCGGACGCGACGGGCGGAAGGTGGCGCGGGCCGGTTGCGACGGCGCGGCGCGGCCCGACAGGCCCAGGCGGTGCACCTTGCCGATGACGGCGTTGCGGGTCACGCCGCCGCCCAGTTGCTTGGCGATCTGGCTGGCCGACTGGCCTTCAAGCCAAAGCTTTTTCAACGCGCCGACGCGGTCTTCAGTCCAGCCTGCGGTCATGATCGCCCTCCGAGGATTCAATATTTGGCGCCGGGACCGCCCTGCGGGGGTCTCGACCTACTCCTAATCGTAAACTACCTCTTAAAAGGCGCAATATGTGGGAATTGGTCCGTCCACAGGAACTACATCTGGTATGGTTAAAATTGTCGCGGCTGTGAGACCTCTCAGCGTGAAAAGCGAGTGGTGAGGAGTGAGCAGGAGGTTGGGCGCGACGCCGCGGGTGGACAGCGCGCCTTTCAGTTGGGCCACGATTCACTGCTCACCACTCACTCTTCACTCCCTGCCCCTTGCGTCGCGCCGCCCGCCGCCGCATCTGCGCACCCATGACCGATCTCGCCTCCACGCGCCCGTCCGGGCTCCCGCAGCCGCGCCGCTACAACGGCGTCAACTGGGAGGGCGTGAAGACCCTGTATCTCAAGGAGGTTCGGCGCTTCTGGAAGGTCGGCGCCCAGACCGTGGCCGCGCCGGTCGTGACGACCCTGCTCTATATGCTGGTCTTCGTGGTCGCCCTGAAGGACTCGCGGCCGCCCATCGACGGCACGCCCTTCCCGGAGTTCGTGGCGCCCGGCCTGATCATGATGGCGATCCTGAACAACGCCTTCGCCAATGCCTCGTCCAGCCTGATCCAGGCCAAGATCATGGGCACGGCGACCGACTTCCTGACCCCGCCGCTCAGCCCGCTGGAGCTGACCATCGGCTTCTCCCTCGGCGCCGCCACCCGCGGCATCGCCGTCGGCCTGGTCACCGCCCTCTGTGTCATGCCGTTCGCCAAACTGGGCGTCACCAATGTGCTGACCATCCTGTGGTTCGGCCTGACCGCCTCGCTGCTGATGGGGATGCTGGGCGTCTTCGCCGGTCTGTGGGCTGAAAAGTTCGACCAGCTGGCGGCGGTCCAGAACTTCCTCATCATGCCGATGACCTTCCTGTCCGGCACCTTCTATCTGGTCGACAACCTGCCCGAGCCCTTCGCGACCATCAGCCACTTCAACCCGATCTTCTACATGATCGACGGCTTCCGCTCGGGCTTCATCGGCCACGCCGAGGGCAGCCTCTGGATCGGCGTCGCCATGAGCGCGGTCCTGACCCTGCTGATGTCGTGGGCCTGCTGGGCCGTGTTCAAGTCGGGCTGGCGTCTGAAGAGCTGAGCCTCCGGCCTACTCCGTCGGACGGGGCGCGGCGCTCAGGCTGAAGTCGGCGCCGCGCATCCGGCTGGCGCAGACCGTGTCGGGCGTCGCGGCCGGATCGTGGACGAAGGCGACCGCCATCATCCCGGCGCAGCGATTGAAACTGGCTCCGTGCGACAGTCCCGGCATCAGGACAAAGGTCGCGTTCGGCATCCGCGCCAGCAGGCGACGGCCCCAGTCCGGCGGTGTGGTCGGGTCGTATTCGCCGCCGAAGATCAGGGTCGGAATGTCCGACGCGACCGCTGTGTTCTCGACCGGGTCGGCCGGGGTCACATTCCAGGCCCGGCACATGGCGACGGACGCCGTGCGGGGGTCGGCGCTCGCCAGCCCCCAATGCGCCGCGGTCTGGTCCTCGATCCGCTCCGCCGTCTCGAACGGCGCCTCCTCCGCGCACCAGACCGACAGCCTCAGGCCCCAGGTGAAGGTCGAGGCGCCGCCGTCGCTCGCGATCCATCCGGACAACTCTTCGCGCCGCCCCGCCGCCGCTGCGCCAATGGCGCGGGGGATCAGGGCGATCCGACGCGGGTCCTGCAGGGCATTGGTGATCGCCGCGACGACCTTCGGCCCGTCCGGTCCTGCGGCCAGGGTTCGAAAATCCTCCCCGACCCGGGGCCAGGCGGCGGCGCAGGCCGGGTCCGCCGAACAGCCGTCGAAGACAGAGTTCAATGCCCGCCAGGTGTTGGCGGACGCCGTCTCGTCATAGCCCACCTCGGGCGGCAGGACGGAATCCAGCACAAGGCTCCGCACCGCGCCCGGGTGCCGCCGCGCCGCCGTCAGCGCCAGCCGCGTGCCGTAGGACAGGGCGTAAAGGTTCACCTTGTCGTAGCCCAGCGCCACGCGCAGCGCTTCGATGTCGTCGGCGGCCTCGGCGGAGGTGTAGCCGTTCAGGTCCGCCCCGCGCGCGACCAGAGCGGCCCGGCAGTCGACCGCCGCCGCCGTCAGCCGCGCGTCGGCCTCTGCGCGCCCTATGGCGCCGGAAGCGATCTCGCCCTTCAGCGCATTGATCGCCGGGCATTCCAGGGCCGCCTCGGTCAGCTTGCCGCCGCGAGGTTCCAGCAGCACCTGATCCCGCTCCTCAAGGAAGGGGTTGCCGCGCCCGGACCTCTGGCCGGCCAGGGCGCTGTTGCCCGGTCCGCCGGTCAGGAAAATCACCGGATCGTGGGCGGGCGCCTCGGCCCGACTGCGGAAGATCAGGACGGGCAGGCGGATCAACCGGCTGTCGGCCCGCGACCGGTTTTCCGGCACGATCAGAAGCCCGCAGGCGATGCGCTCGTCGGTCGCCACCTCGACCGCGCAGGGGCCGGGTTCGAAGCGTGTGCGGTCGGTCGCCGTCTGCGCCTTCGCAGGCGCGGAGACCGTCGTCGCGACCAGCATTGCCGCCAGAATTCCTGTCGCCCGCATCCACGCCTCCTGTGACTCGCCGGCACAGTTGGGCGCGCGGCCGGGCAGGGCAACTTAAGGATCGGTAAGCCGGGTGCGGCCGCGGTGTTGACTAAGCCGGGTTCGCGTCCGACAAGGCCTGACCCCTTTTCACCGGCTCCGTCGCACCCGCGCCGGGGCCGTCTCTCTTCTGGAGGTCTGTTCCGTGTCCCAAGAGCATCTGATGGGTGTCTACAACCGTGCGCCGCTGGAAGTGGAGCGTGGTCTGGGTGCGCGTCTCTGGTCCACGGACGGCACGGAATACCTCGACTGTGTCGCCGGCATCTCGACCAACGGCCTGGGCCACGCCCACCCCAAGCTGGTCGCCGCGGTGACCGAGCAGGCCCAGAAGCTGTGGCACGTCTCCAACATCTTCCGCATTCCGGGGCAGGAAGCCCTGGCCGATGAGCTGTGCGCCAAGTCGTTCGCCGATGTCGTCTTCTTCACCAACTCGGGCACCGAGGCGGTCGAGTGCGCGATCAAGACCGCGCGCAAGCATCACGTCGCCAACGGCAATCCCGAGCGGATCGACATCTACGGCTTCGACGGCTCGTTCCACGGTCGCACCTACGGCGCGATCAACGCCGCCGCCAACCCGTCCTACACCGAAGGCTTCGGCCCCAAGATGGAAGGCTTCCACCAGCTGATCTGGGGCGACCACGAGGGCATCAAGGCGGCGATCGCCAACCCGACCACGGCGGCCATCATCGTCGAGCCGGTGCAGGGCGAGGGCGGTTGCCGGGCCATGCCCGAGCAATGCCTGCGCGGCCTGCGTGAGCTGTGCGACGAGCACGGCGTGCTGATCATCTTCGACGAGGTCCAGTGCGGCATGGGCCGGACCGGCAAGCTGTGGGCCCACGAATGGGCCGGCATGACCCCGGACATCATGGCCATCGCCAAGGCGCTGGGCGGCGGCTTCCCCATCGGCGCCTGTCTGGCCACGGCGGACGCGGCCAAGGGCATGACCGTCGGCGTCCACGGCTCGACCTTCGGCGGCAACCCGCTGGCCATGGCCGTCGGTCGCGCGGCCTTCGGCGAACTGTCGAAGCCGGAAACCCTGGCCCACGTCAACGAGATCGCCGGCTATCTGAAGCAGCAGCTGCACGGCCTGCAGGAGCGCTTCCCGGACATCATCGCCGATGTTCGCGGCAAGGGGCTGCTGATCGGCGTCAAACTGGTCCCCAACAACCGCGAGTTCATGGGCTGGGCCCGGGACGAGAACCAGCTTCTGGTCGCCGGCGGCGGCGACAACTGCGTGCGCATCCTGCCGCCGCTGGTGCTGACGCTGGACGAGGCCCGCGAAGCCGTCGAACGCTTCGAAAAGACCTGCGAGTTCGCGCGGACCAAACTGGCCTGAGGCCCTGACCGATCTGGAGGGCCCAATGGTCCGTCACTTCCTGGACATCTATCGGCTCGAAGCCGAGGAGCTGCGCGCCATCCTCGATGACGCCCACGCCCGCAAACAGGCCCGCAAGGGCTGGCCGCAGGGCCGCCCCGACGCCGACGCTCCGGCGAAGGATCGCGTCCTGGCCATGGTGTTCGAGAAGAACTCGACCCGCACCCGGTTCAGCTTCGACGCCGCCATTCGGCAGCTGGGCGGCTCGGGCATCATCGCCAACGCCGGCGACATGCAGCTGGGACGCGGCGAGCCGGTCGAGGACACCGCCAAGGTGCTGTCGCGCATGGTCGACGCCGTGATGATCCGCGCCAATGACCACGAGGACGTCGAGCGCTTCGCCCGCGTCGCGACCGTGCCGGTCATCAACGGCCTGACCGACCGCTCCCACCCGTGCCAGATCCTGGCCGACCTGCTGACGATCGAGGAGCATCTCGGACCGGTGGCGGGCAAGACCATCGCCTGGGTCGGAGACGGCAACAACGTCTGCCACAGCTTCATGCACGCGGCGCCCAAGTTCGGCTTCCGCCTGCAGGTCGCCTGCCCGGCCGAATATCATCCCGACCTGCACGATCTGGCCCGGGGCAGCGATCATGTCCTGCTGACCAGCGATCCGCGCGAGGCGGTTTCCGGCGCCGACGTCGTCGTCACCGATACCTGGGTGTCGATGGGGGATCAGGACTATGAGGCCCGCCTGGAAGCCTTTGACGGCTATGGCGTCGACGACGCCCTGATGGCGCTGGCCAACGACGACGCCGTCTTCCTGCACTGCCTCCCCGCCCACCGCGGGGAAGAGGTGACGGACTCGGTCATCGACGGGCCGAAGTCCCTGGTCTGGGACGAGGCGGAGAACCGCATCCACGCCCAGAAGGCCGTGCTGGCCTGGTGCTTCGCGGGCTGAGGCAATAGGCAGATCGGCAGTAGGCAATAGGGAGACTGTGCTCTCCGCCTGCTGTCGTGATCCTACTGCCTACCGCCTACCGCCTACCGCCTACCGCCTACTGCCTACTGCAGGTTCACATCCGCCACGCCGCCCGCATCCGGGATGGTCTTGGTGATGTTCGCCTTGGCGACCTCATAGGCGAATTTGAAGAAACCGCCTTCGTTGACCCAGACGCGGCCGTCATCGGCGTCGAAGCGCAGGAGGGTCAGATGCGGGTCATCCTTGCCCTCGGGATACCAGGCGGCCAGCACCGGGTTCCAGTGGCGGTCGATGATCTCCCGGTCCTGCCCGTGCACCGACAGCTGGCCGTGGATACAGGCCCAGACGTTCTGGTCCTTGGAGCCGTAGTGGAACATGGCGTTCTGCCCGCCGCCCACGGCCGCATCCTTCGCCAGATCGGTGTCGTCGCGGGTGAAGAACCAGATCGTGCCGGTCTCCTCCTCACGGAAGGCGGTCATGGGCTGGGCGTGGTAGCCGGGCCGGTCCAGGCCCAGCAGGCCGGTGTTGGACTTCTTCAGGCTGTCCCAGAAATGCTGTTCAGCTTCGGCGGCGGTGAGGGTCTTGTCGCCCATGAGCGGTCTCCTGTGATCGGGGTTGATCACGGAAGCGTCGGGCGGCGCGGTGGTTCCGCGTCAGTACTGTCGCTGCGGCACGCCCAGCAGGGCGCCGACGTGGACCAGCAGCAGCACCGTCACCGCGCCGCCCAACACCATGATGAACCGCCACGGCGCCATCCGCACCTTCCGGGTCGGATCCCAGGGGCGCGCGCCGCGCCAGCCCGCGAAGACGGTGATCGCCAGGGTGACGGCGACGAGGGCCAGGGTGGAGGTCATGTCCATCCGCGTGAGGTGAGCCGCGGAAAGGCTTCGCGCAAGGGGGCGACTCCTTGCCGGGAAGTTAATCTTCACCGTCCGTTAACCACGTCGGCCCCATCTGTTCGGTTCGTGAGCGGGCTTTCCACAGGAAGATGGCGGGGCCCCCACATATTGGGGTTAACCACGCGTTTACACCCCTGATCTGGCGCATTAGCGTCAGCGAAAGGTCGGGAGACGAATCAGTGAGCGCAGCCGCGCCGTGGAGCGTGAAGGGGATAGACCCCAAGGCTCGCGAGATCGCCAAGGACCTTGCGCGTCGCTCGGGCATGACGCTCGGCGAGTGGCTGAATTCCATGATCATGGAGGACGGCGACGAGGACGAGGGCTACACCCCCCTGCCGCGCCGACCGCATGCCGCCGAGATGTTCGAACGCCGTGGCCGCAGCCGCCGGCTGGACGACGCCTACGGCGCGGATGAGGACGCCCACCGTCTGGGCGCCTCGATCGACGCCATCGCCGCCCGTCTGGAAGCCGCCGAGCGCCGCTCGACCGTCGCCATCCAGGGCGTGGACCAGGCTGTCGCCGGACTGGTCCGTCGTCTGGAGGCCGCCGATCAGGACGGTCGTCAGTACGGCCGCCGCCTCGATGACATCGCCGAGGAGCTGCGCGAGGGCCATCGCCGCCTGCGCAAGTTCGAGAACGAGGTCGGGCCCAAGACCGCCGAAACCTTCGGCAAGGTCGAAACCGGCCTCGGCGCGCTCGCGGGCCGCCTCTACGACATCGAGGAGCGCCAGCGCTCCGGCGTCAACGAACTGCGCCAGCGCATGGACGTGGTCGAGAAGCTGGCCGGTCCCGGCGCGGGTTCGGACCTGCTGGCCCAGGTCGGCGCCCGTCTGGATCAGGCGCAGTCGCGCACGACCGAGGCCCTGCGCGGCCTCGAACGCTCCTTCGCCCACCTCGATCAGCGCCTGCGCACCGCCGAAGCCCGGGTCGAGCCCGAGGGCGTCCGTGAGGCCGCCCGCTTCGAGAAGCTGGCCGAAGCGCTGAGCCGTCAGGTCGAGGCCAACCGCACCGAAATGATGCGGCGGCTCGACACAGCCGAGTCCGAAAACCGCATGGACCGCATCGAGCGGGCGGTGGTGTCGCTCGGCGATCAGCTCAAGACCTCGGAAACCCGCTCCGCCGGGGCGGTCGAGGCGATGGGCCGTGAAGTCCTCCGCATCGCCGAAAACCTGAATGGGCGCGTCGGCCGGATCGAAACCGGCGTCGACGCCCGGGTTGAAAAGCTGGGCGAGACTCTGACCCGCAAGGTCGAGGGCGACATGGGCCGTCTGGCCCAGGGGCTTCAGCAGGGGCTGGAACAGCGCCTGACCGCCTCGGACGACCGTCATGCCCTGGCGCTGGAAAAACTGGGCGGCGAGATCACCCGCATCTCCGACCGCCTCAGCGAGCGGATCGCCCAGTCCGAGCGCCGCTCGCAGCAGGCGCTGGACGATATCGGCCGCCGTCTGGCCGACAGCTCCAGCCGCATCGAGCAACGCTACGACCGCGCCTCGGGCGAACTGGCCGAGCGCATGCGGATGTCGGAGGAGCGCACCGCCTCCCTGATCGCCGAAGCCCGCGAAAACATCGAACGCCGCGCCGAAGCGCCGAAGGCCGAACCGATCCCGGAGCCGACGCCCGTCGCGGCCGCCGACGTCCAGCCCGACTGGCGCGCCGCCGCCTTCCCGGACGCGGCCTTCCCCGATGCGCCCTTCCAGGGCCAGACGTTCGAGGATCCGGACCCGGTCTATGCCGAGCAGCAGGCCTGGTCCGCCGACCTCGCCCCGCCCGAGCCGGAATTCGCGCCCGAACCCGAGGTCGAGCTCGACCGTGAGGTCCTGACGGCCGACACGGTGTTCGACGCCGTCATGCGCGGCCCGCGCACGGCGCCGGAACCGGCGTCGACGCCCTTCGGCAGCCGCGAGGCGGTGGCCGAACCGTTCACCGCGTCGCTGGCGGATGAACTGGACGCCCCGCATACCCCCGTCTTCGCGACCTCGCCCGCCGCCGCGTCTTCGGCGCCCTTCGGTCAGAGCTTCGGCGGCGCCGACGTCTCCGACGCCCTGGCCGCCACCGCGCCGGACGGCTTTGACGCCGGCCCGGATGATTTCGCCGGCGAGACCGATTTCGTCGATCCCCGCGCCCTGCGCGCCGCGGCCGCGCAAGGCCGGGCCGCCGCCTCCACCCGCCAGGCAATCGACGCCGCCCGTGCGGCCATGTCCGAACCGGAACAGGCTCCGGCCCGCGGCGGTTTCGGCCTGAAGCGGGGTGGCAAATCGCGCCTGCAGGAACGTCTGGACAAGCAGGCGTCGCGCGAAGGCAGCGCCGTGCGCAAGGCGCTGGGCGCCTCGGCCGTCGCCGTGGTGCTGACGGCGACCGGCGCCGTGGCCTTCAGCCAGCTGACCGACGCGGGCATCCACATTCCGGGCATGGGCGACGCCACCGCGACCGCCGAACCCATCGCCGCCCTGGCTACGGTCGAGGCCACGCCCGCCGACCTGACCCGGGGCGCGGATCTTTACCAGCAGGCCGTCATCAAGCTGGACAGCGACGACGCGGCCGGGCTGGACCTGCTCAAACAGGCCGCCACCCTCGGCTACCCCGCGGCCCAGCTGCAACTGGCCGGCCTCTATCAGGATGGCGGCAAGGGCGTGACCCCGAATGCGGTCGAGGCCCGCGCCTGGATGAAGCGCGCCGCCGAATCCGGCGACCCTCGCGGGATGCACGCCTATGGCATGTACCTGTTCCAGGGCGTCGGCGGATCGGCCAGCACCGACGAGGCCATGGGCTGGCTGACCCGCGCCGCCGAAAAGGGTCTGGTCGATAGCCAGTTCAACATCGCCAAACTGCTGGAAAGCGGCGGGGGCGGGGTTCGCATGAACACCGTCGAGGCCTTCAAATGGTATCTGATCGCCTCGCGCGCCGGTGACGGCGACGCCGCGGCGGCGGTTGATCGCCTGCGCAATGTCCTGTCGGTCGCCGATCGCGGCAAGGCTCGCGCCGAGGCGGATCGCTTCACCGTCGAGCCGGTCGCCTAACCTTTCAGGCGCAACGGGTTGCGCCGGCGGCCCGAGGCGTTCAGGACACTTCCACCGTCGCCTTTCGGGCGTTTGACCTCAGTTCCAGCCGAAGGCGCGTCCTTTGGATATCTATCTGCCGATCGCCGAAGTTTCGGTGAACTGGCCGCTCCTGGTTCTGCTGGGCGCGACGGTCGGATTCGTCTCCGGGCTCTTCGGCATCGGCGGCGGCTTCCTCATGGCTCCGATCCTGATCTTCCTCGGCATCCCGCCGTCGGTGGCGGTCGCCAGTCAGGCCAGCCACGTGGTCGCCTCCTCGACCTCCGGGGTCATCCACTACACCGCCCGCAAACAGGTCGATTACAAGATCGGGGGCATCATGGCCCTGGGCGGGGTGCTGGGCGCCTTCGCCGGGGTCGAGCTGTTCCGCTACCTGCGCCTGCTCGGTCAGGCCGATCTGGTGGTGGCCCTGTCCTATCTGATCTTCCTGGGCTCGATCGGCGCCCTGATGCTGAACGAGAGCCTCGGCCAGATCCTGCGCCGGGTTAGGGGCGAGGTCACGCCACACAAGGAACGCCGCCGTCCGATGTGGCTGTACGGCCTGCCGCTCCGTATGCGCTTCCCCCGTTCGGGCCTCTACATCAGCGCCATCCCGCCGTTCGGGCTGGGGATCTTCGTCGGCATCCTGTCCGCCATCATGGGCGTCGGCGGCGGCTTCATCCTGGTCCCGGCCATGCTCTACATCCTGCGGATGAAGGCCAGCGTGGTCGTCGGCACCAGCCTGTTCCAGATCATCATCACGACGGCCATCACCACCGTGCTGCAGTCCGGCCGCAACCAGACCGTCGATATCGTCCTGTCGACCATCCTGCTGCTGGGCGGCGTCGTCGGCGCCCAGTACGGCGCCCGCCTGTCGGGTCGCTTCCGCGCCGAGGAGCTGCGGGCGGTGCTGGCCGTGATCGTTCTGCTGGTCGGCATCTACATGGGGCTGGAGCTGTTCGTCCGGCCGTCGGACCTGTTCAGCTTCGCGCCGGGGGTGGCGCAATGATGCAGCTCCCGCCCCCGCCGCCCGCCGTCGAAGCCGCCGCGCCCGAGCGCTCGGTCGGTACGACGGGCGAGGTCCGCGTCGCCGCCGCCATGACCGATGCGCGGGTCATGGTCGACTCCAGCTTCCGCGGCGCCTCCATCGTTCTGTACGGCGCGGTGTTCAACCCGACCGACCAGCCCGCCGACGTGGTCGTGGTGGTGCGCGGCCCCGATGGCCCCGTGCGTCTGGTCAAGAAGACCCGCAACACCGGCGTCTGGCTGAACAGCCGCCCGGTCCTGTTCGAGGGCGCGCCCGGCTTCTACATGACCGCCTCGACCCGGCCCCTGCCGGACATCGCCGACTTCGGCCAGTTGCGGCGTCTGGGCGTGGGCGTCGACCACCTGCGCATCGCCGCGCCGGAGGAAAGCCGCACCGTCACCCGCTACGGCGTCCGCGACGTGGTCGTCAGCCGGCTGGGCGAGGACTATCTCGACTACCGCCGCGCCGTGATCCGCCTGCGCGAGGCGGCGGCGCTGTACAACAGCGACCCCAAGGGGGTCCAGTTCGTCGATCGCGGCCTGTTCCGCGCCGAGGTCGAACTGCCCGCCGTCGCCCCGACGGGCCAGTATTTCGCCGAGGTCTGGCTGTTCCAGCAGGGCGAGCCCGTCTCGGTCAGCAACCTCACCCTGACCGTCGAAAAGGTTGGCTTCGAGCGCGACGTCTTCGAGTTCGCCCACCGCCGCCCCTGGAGCTACGGCGTGCTCTGCGTGCTGCTGGCCATGTTCACCGGCTGGGCGGCCAGCCGGATCTTCAGGCGAAACTGACGCCCTTCCCTTTTTGGGAGAGGGAAAATTATTGGGCCGCGAACTCGCTCAGGGCGTCCAGCACGGCGCGATTCTGGTCTTCCGTGCCGACGGTGATGCGCAGGCAGTCGGGCAGGCCATAGCCGCCGACGCCGCGGACGATGATGCCCTTGGTCTGCAGATAGTCGTTGGCCGCCGCCGCCCGGGCCGCATCCGCGAAACGGACCAGCACGAAATTGCCCGCACTGGGGAAGACGTCGAAGCCGAAGCCCTTGATCGCCTGCGTCAGGCGCGGACGCCAGGCCTCGACCAGGTCCAGCGAGGCCTTCTGGTGGGCGGCGTCGGCCAGGGCCGCGACGGCGGCGTCGAGGCCCGGGACCGAGACGTTGAACGGCAGGCGGATGCGGTCAACCGCCTCGCAGACCTTCAGCGGCGCATAGCCGAAGCCGATGCGCAGGCCGCCCAGACCGTGGATCTTGGAGAAGGTGCGGGTGACGACGATGTTCTCGGCGTCCCTGGCCAGCGGGAAGCTGGTCTCCCAGTCCGGCGCGGTGACGAACTCGGCATAGGCCTCGTCGATCACCAGCAGCACGTGGGGCGGCAGGGCGGCGTGGAGACGGCGGGTCTCCTCGGCGGTGTTGTAGCTGCCGGTCGGGTTCGAGGGGCTGGAGATGTAGACGATCTTCGTCCGCTCATCGACCTGCTCCAGGATGGCCTCGACCTCGGCCTTGAAGCCCGGCTCGGGCGCCAGCTTGACCGACGCCTGATTGGCCAGGGCCGAGATGCGATAGGCCAGGAAGCCGTACTGGCCGGTGACGATGTTGTCGCCCGGTTGCAGATAGGTCTGGTTCAGCAGGGCGAAGACCTCGTCCGAGCCATTGCCGAAAATCAGGCGCTCGCCGTCCAGACCGTGATGCTCGGCCACCGCGTCGCGCAGCTTGCCGGCCCGGCCGTCCGGATAGACATGGATGTTGTTGACCGCCGCCTGATAGGCGTCGCGCGCCTTCTGGCCCGCGCCCAGCGCGTTCTCGTTGGACGACAGCTTCATCGGTTCGGCCACGCCGTCGATCTTCGACTTGCCGCCGACGTAGGGCGCGATGTCGAGAATGCCGGGCTTGGGCTGGATGGCGTCGGTCATGGAAGCTCTCAGAACAGAGGGGCGGCGCCGATGACGCCGGACAGGGTTCCGGGCGCGCCGTTCAGCCGCCCGTCCTCCGCCTGCACATAGCCCGCCAGCACGAACAGCTTCAAGCCGCCCGCCTCGATCAGCGGTGTCGCGGCCAGACCGGCGTCGGACAGGGCGTCGAGGATCCGGCTGTTCGGCAGGGCGCTGTCAGTGGCCCAGAAGGTGCGGTCATGGCCGGTCGGCCCCGGTTGGGTCCGCTGCACCAGAAGGGCGCGCGGCAGGCCGGAGCCATGGTCGGGCAGGGCGGCGACCACGCGCAGGTCCGGCTCGGCCAGCAGGCGCCCGAACCACGGGTTCGACGGCGTCAGGTCCATCAGGGCGCGCCGGCCCTCGCGCACCGCCTTCAGCGCCGCCTCCGGCTTGGCCGCCAGTCGCGCCGCCAGACCGTAGCGATCCGCCGCCAGCACCTGAGACGCCGGCCCCCAGACCACCAGCGGCGGGCCGCTGGCCGCGTCCAGCCGACCCAGCACGGAGCGGGCGGCGGCGCTCTCCGCGGGCTTCAGCCCCTTCAGGGCCTCGCGGATGGCGATGGCGTCGGCGTCGACGGTCGGGCGTTGGCCCGCCGCCAGCCGCGCCCGCACGGCCTGGGCCAGCGCGCGATCCAGCGCCAGCCGCGCCGCGTCTTCGGGCGGTTCGGTCAGCATCAGAACAGCTTCGGCGCCGGGGCCAGGGCGAACGGCCCCAGCCAGGTGCGGCCGTCGCGGAAGCGGATCACCAGATCGACGGGGCGGTCGCCGTTGACGGCGGTCGCCGCCGCCGCGCCCGCCGCGCCGGCCCGGTTCACCTCCCCGGACTGTGAGGCCGCCATGCCCGACATCATCGGGCCGGGCTTCTCGGCGGTGAGGGCCAGGTCGCCGGTCAGGCGACCCCCGGCGTCCGCCGACAGGGCCTCGCTGGACAGACGCGCCCGGCTCTCGCCCGCCGTCAGCTCGCCACGAATGGCGGTGAAACGTCCGCCCGCCCGGCTCCAGTTGGCGAACACGCCCGCCGCGTCCGGCCCCTTAAGCTTTGTCGCCTGCTGCACCGTGCCTTCCAGCGCCAGCGTCAGCCGCCCGTCCTGCGTCGCGCCCTCGACCGGCCCGCCGGGACGGCCGCGCGCATCGACCAGGTTGAACAGCACGTCCATCTCGTCCGTCGTCGCCGCGCCGTCGGTCAGGTGAGGGCGGGTCTCCAGCTGGATCCGTTCGGCGGACGCGATGGGGAAGGGGTCGGCGTCGCGATGGGCGGTGAAGACCGCGCGCACCAGCTCGACCCGCAGGTCCGGGAAACGGTCGCGCAGATGGCTGACGCTCATCCGCAGCGCGTCGCCGCGCACCCCGACCTTGCCCTTTTCGGCGCGGGTCAGGGTCAGGCCGTCGGGCGCCAGGATGACCCAGCGGTCCGGGTTCCAGGCATTGGCCTCGGCCACGATCTCGGGAGCCGCGACGCCATGGCCGGACGGGGCGACGATGTCGGCGTGCGGGATCGACACCCGCGCCCGGAACGGCCAGCCGGTCGTGGTCATATCCGCATGGGTGATGGTCCAGCCGCCCTGCTGCAGGGTGGCGACCTGGGCCTCCAGCCGCGTCTCGATCTGCTGCACCAGATAGAACCACCAGCCGGTCCAGGCCGCCAGGATGATCCCGGCGATCAGGAAGGGGCCGATCAGGCCGCGGCGGGAATGGCGGTAGGGCTTTTCAGGTGCGCTCATAAGGCCTCTCTAACGCACGAAACGGCTCTCAAGTAGGGCTGTTCGGGGCGGGGCCGCGCTGAAGTGGCGCAACGCGCGGTCGCCCTACTTCGAAAGAAAGCCGCCGACCAGCTCCACCGCTTCCGCAAGCCCCATGCGCAGCACCTCCGTGCCCGGCGGCAGGCTGGCGAACAGGCGGGTGGGGCAGGCGGCGTCCAGCATGACGAAGACCCCCTTGTCGTCGGCCCGCCGGATCAGCCGTCCAAAGGCCTGCGCCATGCGGGCGCGGGCCAGGGCGTCGTCATAGGCCCGCCCCTGGGCGGAACTCCCGCCGAACCGCTCGCGCCGCGCCTTGTGCAGCAGGTCCGGACGCGGCCAGGGCACCCGGTCGAAGGCGAGGATGCGAAGGCTGCGGCCCGGCACATCCACCCCATCCCGCACCGCATCGGTGCCCAGCAAACAGCTGTCCTGCTCGGCCCGGAACACATCGACCAGCGCCCCCACCTCCAGCGGATCGACGTGCTGGGCGTACAGCGGGAGGCCCGCCTTCGCGAGGTCTGGCCCCAGCCGCTCATAGACCGCCTTCAGCCGCCGGATGGCGGTGAACAGCCCCACGCCGCCGCCGCCCGCGGCCAGGAACAGCTCCCGCATCGCCGCCGCCGTCTGGCGCGTGTCGTCCTTGATCAGGTCGTTGACCACGATGACCCGGCTGTTCTCCGCATAGTCGAACGGGCTCTCGACCTTCAGCGTCCGCGCCGGCTCGATCAGCCGCGCCGCGCCGCTGCGCATCCGCGCGAGATCGAACGGATCGTCCGACATCGGATCGGACAGGGTCGCGCTGGTGATCAGCACCCCGTGGGAGGGCATGACCACGGCGGCCTCCAGCGGCACCGTCGGGTCGATCCAGTGGCGACGCAGGGCCACGTCGTGGATGCGGCCGAAGGCGGCCTCGGCCGACAGCCAGTCGACGAAGTCCGGATCGGCCTCGCCCGTGTCACTGTCCAGCGCCGCCAGCATGGAGCGCCAGCCGGGCAGGGTCATCCGCCCGCGCCGGTCCAGCCCGCGCAGGGCCCCCTCGATCCGCGCCCGCGACGACCCGTCCAGCTCGACAGACTCGTCATCCAGAATGTCTTCCAGATGCCGCGACAGGGCCAGCAGCGGCGCCTCGACCGCCGCCAGCGCCCGCGCGGCCTCCCGCGCGGCCTCCAGCACCGGATCGGTCACGGGGCGCAGCGAACATTCCAGCCCGAACTCGATCCCGCCGGGGCCGCCGCTGTCGTTCGTCCGGGCCCGGAGCTGCTCCAGCGCCGAGACCAGGAACCGCTCGATCGGCCCGATCGGATTGACCTCGCCCGAGGCCGGGGCGATCCGGCCCGAGGCGCCTTCGCCCGGCAACTGGGCCGCCGCCTGGATGGCGTCGTTCAGGGCCTTGGTCGCCGCCTCGTTGTCGGCGCACAGGTCGCCCAGCCGCTGTTCCAGCCCGCGCCCGCGCCGCCCGCGCCCCTCCGGTCCCCGGATCCAGCGACGCAGCTCGGCCGCCTCCTGCCCGGACAGGCAGGCGGAGAAGGCGCTGTCGGCGGCGTCGAACAGGTGGTGGCCCTCGTCGAAGACGATGCGCTTCAGCGCCGCCGTCTCGCCGTCCGACTTCAGCCCCCGCGCCGAGCGCGCGCCGTCGAACGCCGCCTGGGTCATCACCAGCGCGTGGTTGGCGACGACTAGATCGGCCTTGCGGCTGGCGCGGATGGTCTTCTCCACGAAACAGGTGCGGTAGTGGGGACAGGCCGCGTGCACGCACTCGCCGCGCCGGTCCACCAGATTGGCCGGGCTGGCCTGCTGGCTCACGGGCGTGGCGAACAGGCCGGGCAGCCAGCCGGGATAGTCGCCGCCGGTCATGTCGCCGTCGCGCGAGTTCAGCGCCCACCGCCCCGCCAGCGCCATGCCGATCAGGTCGCCGTTCCCCAGTTGCGACGCCTGCACCATGTCCTGCAGGTTCAGCAGGCAGAGGTAGTTCTCGCGCCCCTTACGGACGACGGCCTTCTTCTTGCGCTCCACCGGATCGGGCCACAGGGCGGCGCTTTCGCGATCGATCTGGCGTTGCAGGGCGCGGGTGTAGGTCGAGACCCAGGCCGCCCCCTGATTGCGCTCGGCCCACAGGCTGGCGGGCGCCAGATAGCCCAGGGTCTTGCCCGTCCCGGTCCCCGCCTCGGCCAGCAGCACACGCGGCCGGCCCTCCTCGTTGCGGGGCGAGAAGGCGTAGGCGGCCTCGGCGGCATAGTCGGACTGCGTCGGCCGGGTCTCGTCCAGCCCCGACGCCTGCAACAGCTTCTCCAGCCGGATGCGGGCGCTCTCGGAATCGACCGGGGCCGAGCCGGCCTCGCCGCGCGGCGCCTCGTCCTCCCACTCCGCCAGTCGCGACCACACATCCAGCCCCGACCCGCGATGCGCGCGCGCCCGCAGCGGCTGATGCTGCAGGGCGCCCGCCACCCGCCACGACCAGCTCCAGCCCGCCCGCGACAGGGTCTCGTTCAGGGTGAAGGCGTCCTCCCGCTGCGGATAGGTCGGGTCGGCCAGTTCCTTCAGCAGGCCGGTGGCGGCCACGCGCAGGGCCAGGGCCTGAGCCTCCGCCCCCTTGGGCTCCGACTGCCCCATGGCCAGGGCCAGCCCCGTCGGGGACGGGGCGCAGAATTTCGCGGGCCGCACAAAGGCGAACAGCTCCAGCACGTCCAGCAGGTCGCTCGACCGGGGTGGCGGCGAAATGCCCAGCCGCCGCGCCGTCAAACTGGCGTGGGCGACCATGACGGGGCCGGTGGTGAAGGTCCCCTCGGCGGCCCCGCGCCCGATCTTTCGCGCGCCCTCCTCATCGCACACGGCCCCCGCGCCCGGCGGCACGGCGAGTGCGGCCGGCAGGGCCAGCCACGGCTCGTCGCCGGTTAAGCTTGCGGAGGCGGTGAGGGAGTCGGTGGACACGGTCTTTAGATAGTCGACAAACAGGTGAAACGGAACGGGAACATGTTATATCGCCTACGTGACGCCACCCGCCGGTCCTGCAACGCTTCCGCCGCTTTTCGCCGACTGGTTCGCCTCGCGCGGCTGGTCGCCGCGACGGCATCAGCTCGAGATGGTGGCGGCGGCCGAAGCCGGATCGCACGCCCTGCTGGTCGCCCCGACCGGCGGCGGCAAGACGCTGGCGGGCTTCCTGCCGTCGCTGATCGACCTCGCGGAGCGCGGGCCGCGTCCGCCGCACGGGCCGGGTAGCGGCGTCCACACCCTCTATCTGTCGCCGCTCAAGGCCCTGACCACTGACGTCGAGCGCAACCTGATGACGCCCATCCGCGAGATCGGGCTGAACATCCACGTCGAAAGCCGCACCGGCGACACCAAACAGTCCAAGCGCCAGCGCCAGCGTGACTTCCCGCCCGACATCCTGCTGACCACGCCCGAACAACTGGCCCTGTTCTGCGCCTGGGACGGCGCGCGGGCCTATTTCGCCGACCTGAAATGCGTCGTGCTGGACGAGGTCCACGCCATCTGGAGCGGCAAGCGCGGCGACCTGCTGTCGCTGGGTCTGGGCCGGCTGCAGAAGTTCGCGCCGGAGATGCGGCGCGTGGCGCTGTCGGCGACGGTGGATGATCCGGAGATGATCGCGGGGTGGCTCAAGCCCGCGCCGGACGCCCCCGTCGCCATCGTCCTCGGCGATCCCGGCGCCCCGCCTGTGATCGACATCCTGGTCAGCGAGGGCCATGTGCCCTGGGCGGGCCATACCGGCGTCCATGCGGTGCCCGAGGTCTATGACGCCATCCGCGGCGCGGGCATGACCCTGATCTTCGTCAACACCCGCTGGCAGGCCGAGTTCGTCTTCCAGCAGCTGTGGGCCATCAATGACGACAGCCTGCCCATCGCCCTGCACCACGGCTCCCTCGCCGCCGAGCAGAGGCGCAAGGTCGAGGCGGCGATGGCGCGGGGCGACCTGCGGGCGGTGGTCTGCACCTCGACTCTGGACCTCGGCATCGACTGGGGCGATGTCGATCTGGTCATCCAGCTGGCGGCGCCCAAGGGGGCCAGCCGTCTGGTGCAGAGGATCGGTCGCGCCAATCACCGGCTGGATGAGCCGTCGCGCGCCCTGATGGTCCCCGCCAGCCGGTTCGAGATGCTGGAATGCCAGGCCGCGCGCGAAGCGGTGGCCGAGAACGCCTTCGACTGGGAGCCGGTCCATATCGGCACCCTCGACACCCTGGCCCAGCACGTCATGGGCTGCGCCTGTTCCGAGCCCTTCGACCTGAATGATCTGTATGCGGAGGTTTCCGCCTGCGGCCCCTACCGCGGCCTGACCTGGGAGAGCTTCGAGGAGGTCGTCGATCTGGTCGCCACCGGCGGCTACGCCCTGCGCACCTACGACCGGTTCGCCCGCATCGTCCGCACCGCCGACGGTCGGTGGAAGGTGCGCAACGCCCAGCTGGCCCAGAGCCATCGCATGAATGTCGGCGCCATCGTCTCGGCGGCCAATCTGAATGTGAAGGTCGCCTCGCGCCGCGCCGGCGGCAAGCACCTGATCGGGGGCCGCAAGATCGGCGAGGCCGAGGAGTGGTATTTCGAACAGATGGAGCCCGGCGACACCTTCGTCTTCGCCGGTCAGGTCTGGGCCTTCCAGGGCATCACCGGCACCGACGCCCTCGTCAGTCCGGCGGTCGACAAGGATCCGAAAATCCCCTCCTACGGCGGTTCCAAATTCCCGCTGGGCACCTCCCTCGCCGAGCGGGTGCGCGACATGGTGCAGGATCGCGATCACTGGCGCGTCCTGCCGCCCGATGTGCAGGAATGGCTGGAGCTGCAGGAGGTGCGGTCGCGCATCCCGCGCGCCGGCGAGATGCTGATCGAGACCTTCCCGCGCGGCAGCCGCCATTTCATGGTCTGCTACCCGTTCGAGGGCCGGCTGGCGCACACCACCCTGGCCATGCTGCTGACCAAGCGGCTGGACCGGATGAATGCGGGGCCTCTGGGCTTCGTCGTCACCGACTATTCGCTGGCCATCTGGGCGATCAAGCCGATGGACCGGCTGGATTTCGACGCCCTGTTCGAAGCCGACATGCTGGGTGACGACCTCGAAAGCTGGCTGGAGGAGAGCTTCATGATGAAGCGCACCTTCCGCAACTGCGCCCTGATCTCCGGCTTGATCGAGCAGCGCCAGCCCGGGGCCGAGAAGACCGGGCGGCAGGTGACCTTCTCGACCGACCTGATCTACGACGTGCTGCGTCGCCACCAGCCCGACCACCTGTTGCTGCGCACCGCCCGGGCGGACGCCGCCTCGGGCCTGCTGGACGTGGCGCGGCTGGGCCAGCTGCTCTCCCGCATCCAGGGGCAGATCGTGCATCAGCCGCTGGAGCGGCCCTCGCCCTTCTGCGTGCCCGTTCTGGTCCAGATCGGGCGTGAGCGGGTCGGCGGCGGCGCGGCGGAAATGATCCTCGACGCCAGCGCCATGGACTTCGCCGAGGAGACCCTGATCGCCGAGATCATGGCCGACGCCCCGCCCGAGCTGGAGGGGGCGGCATGAACGCGGCCCTGCGCCAGACCCTGTCCCCCTTCCGCCATCCCTGCGGCGGGCTGAAGGTGCGCGTGGCGGGCGAGGCCTGCGTGCTGCGCTGCTCGGGCGCCCTGTGGGTGGCGGAGCACCGCACCCTGATCGCCTCGGACCTGCACCTCGAGAAAGGCTCGGCCTTCGCCGCGCGCGGCCAGATGCTGCCGCCCTACGACAGCCCCGCCACCCTGGCCAAGCTGGAGGCCGAGATCGAGGCGCTGGACCCCGCCTGCATCGTCCTGCTGGGCGACAGCTTCCACGACTCGAAAGCCATCGGTCGTCTGTCCACGGAGGATCGCGAGCGCGTCGCCCGGCTCGCGACCGGGCGGGACTGGGTCTGGTTGGAGGGCAATCACGATCTGGTGGCGCTGGAAGGCGCGCTGGACGCCCTGCCGGGCCGCGTCGTCACCACGATGGACCTCGGCGCCCTGCGCCTGATCCACGAACCCCAACCGGGCCAGGCGGTCGGCGAGATCGCCGGCCACCTGCACCCCGCCGCCCGCGTCGCCGCCTACGGCCGTGGCGTGCGCCGTCCCTGTTTCGTAACGGACGGACAGCGACTGGTCATGCCCGCCTTCGGGGCCTTCACCGGCGGACTGGATGTGCGGCACAAGGCCGTGGCGGGCCTGTTCACAGACCCGCCGATGGTCGCGGCCCTCGGCCGCGACAAGGTGCACGCCCTGGCGTGGGAGACGCTGCGCTAGCTCCCGAAACGCCGCGCGATGAAGGTCCCGACCCGCCAGCTGTCGTCGTTCTGCGACAGGGGGCTATCGGCCACGTCGCCCAGCCGGCGCTCATAGTTGACCAGTCCGCCGATCGCCCAGCGCGGGTTCAGGGGCGCGACAAGAACCGCATTCACGCCGGCGCCCTGAAGGTCGCCGTCCGGCGCATAGGCGCTGATGCCGTTCAGCGTCGCCTCGGCGGTCGAGACGCCATAGTAGGCGTCCGCCAGCTTGCGGTCGCCGCCGCGCACATAGGCGCTGGCGTTCAGCACGCCGATCGGGGTGATCCGCTGATGCCCGATCGAGGCCTGATACTCCGTGCCCTCGCTGACATCGCTGATGTCGCGGCTGACGCGACCGCCGATCACGATGTTCCCGGGCAGCCGCTGGTAGGCATAGACGGCGGCGTCGGCGCCGAAGTCCGGCCGCTCCAGCGTCAGGCCTTCGATATCGTCCGGGCTGAACCGGGGCCGCAGCTGGACGCCCGCGCGGAAGGTGTCGGTGCTGACCACATTCCAGCCCAGGCCTTCGAAGGGGCTGAAATAGACCCGGTCGCGCCAGTTGGCGGCGATATAGGGCAGGGCGTTGGTCTGGCCGCCGGTGTCGCCGGCGGAATCCTGGCTGTAGATCACGCCCACGCCCAGATCGACGGTCCAGTCCTGCTGCGGTCCGACCCTCTCATAGGGCTGGGTCTGGGCGGCGGCGCCCGAGGCGGCGGCCAGCACGGCCGTGAGGGCGACAGCGGACAGGGACAAGCGAAGGGTCATGGAGCGCCTCGGGTTCGGATCAGACTGCGGAATGCCCGGATACGCCTGCGGCTCCACCCCGGATCATCACCAGCGGCCCTTGCGACCATTTGGCCACATCAGCCCGGCGCCTTCACCAGCAGCGCCGTGCTCGCCGTCTCCACGGCCTCTTCCAGTCGCGCCATGAACTCCGCCCGCTTCAGGCCCGCCGGGATGGCCGGCAGGAACTCATAGACCACCGTCCCGGCGTAGCGGCGGAAGCCGTGGGCGGGCCAGTGGACGCCGGAGTTGGTGGCGATCGGGGTGCAGGGCACGTCCAGGTCGCGGTACAGGGCGGCGATGCCGGGCTTGTAGTCCGGGGCGGCGCCGACCTCGGCGCGGGTGCCCTCCGGGAAGATCAGGATCTGGCGGCCCTCGGCGTTCCGGGCCCGCGCCTGTTTGACCATGTCCTTCAGCGCCTTGGCGTGGGCCGACCGGTCCACGGCGATCATCTTCGTCTTCCACGCGAACCAGCCGAAGAAGGGCAGGGGCATCAGCTCCTTCTTCATGATGAAACAGTTGTCCGGCAGCACCGCGAAGGGCGCGATCACGTCCAGCATGCTCTGGTGCTTGCCCGCCATCAGGGTGGCGCCGTCGGGACGGTGCTCCAGCCCGCGGAACTCGACCTTGACCCCGGCGATCCAGCGCAGGCCGAACAGCACGAATTTGGCCCAGCCGCGGATCACCCACATGGCCGGGCGGTAGGGCAGCAGCAGGGCGGGGGACAGGCCCACCGCGAACAGGGCCATCGACAGATACAGCCAGGCGACGAAGACGAGCGAACGCACGGTGGTCAAATCAGGCGGCCTTTTCTTGCGGCGCGGCCTCTGTCGCGGCGTCGGCGGCCGGGCGGCCTTCGCCGCTCACCTTGCCCACGGCGACGCGGCCGAGGGCGGCGAGGTATTTCATATATTCCAGCGTCATGCGCCGCGCGGTCACGGCGGCCCGCCACCAGCGCGAATTGTCCAGCGACGGGGTCTCGACCGCATAGGCCGTCAGTTCGACCCCCGGCGCGGCGGCCCGGATCTCGGTCAGGGCGCGGGCCATGTGATAGTCGGACGTCACCACGATCAGGCTGTCATAGCCCTTGGCGTCGGCCCAAGCGGCGATCTCCTGCGCATTGCCGATGGTGTCTTCCGCCTCGAAGCCCAGGTCGACGCAGCAGTTGAACAGGCGGTTCGAGCCCGGCGTCAGCGCGCGCAGCTCCTGTCGGCGCACCTCCCGGTTCACGCCCGAGATCAGCACCCGCTGCCCCTTGTCCTGCTCCAGCAGGCGGATGGCGGCATTGACCCGCTCGGCCGACGGCCCGGTCAGGGCGACGATGGCGTCGGCGCGCGCGGGCTCCTCGGCGGGCGTGTAGCCGCGCACCCGTTCGGCGAAGACGAACAGGCCGATCAACCAGATCAACGCCAGAATGGCGATGAAAGTCAGAAACTTCATGCCCTTAGCCTACCCCCGACGTTTCAGCCGCGCCAGCGCCGTGAAGCGCGCCGCGACAAGCGCCACCGTAGCCGCCAGCAGCGGACATGGCGAGAGGATCAGAATGTCACTCCAGGCCACCGGCAAGGCGGGCGACAGACCCTCGCTGCCGCCCAGCAGGCGCAGGGCCGACGACGTCAGCATGGCCGCCAGGGCCCCCGCCGCTCCGGCCCCCGCCGCCAGCAGGCCGTAGCGACGCTGGTACAGGCCGGCGATCCGCTCGTCAGAGGCGCCGTTCAGGCTCAGGGTCGCGATCACCGCCGCCTGCGCCGCCATCCCGGCGCGCGTCGCATAGGCCACGGCCGCCCCCGCCGCGCCCGCCGTCAGCAGGAAGGCCAGCACCGCCAGAACGGTGATCAGACCCGCTGACCGCTCCGCCTCGTCGCGCCACAGGCTGTGGTCGTCCACGCTGGCGTCCAGACCGGCGCGGGCCAGCTCGCGGCTCAACGTCACCGCGCTGGCCGGGGCGTCCCGGTTCAGCCGCACCGTCACCAGATAGGGCAGGGGCAGGTCGGGCAGGACCGCGTCCCCGACCCAGGGCCGCAGCAGGTCTTCCGCCGTCTTGCGATCCATGGCCTCGGCCTCGTCCACCCCGGTTACGCCCGCCAGGGTCTCGGCGGCGCGGGCGGCGGCGGCGTCGCCGGTCTCGCCCACGCGCGGTCGCACCTGCACTGTCGCCTCGGCGCCCAGGGCCCGGGCCCAGCCATGGGCGGCGCGATCCGCCGCCAGCGCCCCGACCGCCGACAGACAGGCGAGGAAGCACAGCACGGCGATCACCGCCGCCAGCCAGGGCTCGCCCCCGGTGTCGCGCGGCAGGATGGGCGACCGTTGCGGGAACCAGCGTCCGATCATGCCGCCCCTCCCGTGATCCGGCCCTTGTCCAGCGTCAGCACCGTCGCGCCCGACCGCTCGGCCAGGGCGGCGTCATGGCTGGCGATCAGCACCGTGGTCCCCAGCCGGTTCAGCGACTGGAACAGCTTCAGCAGCCGCCCGGCCATGGCCGCATCGACATTGCCCGTCGGCTCATCGGCCACGATCAGGTCCGGCCCCGTCACCACCGCGCGGGCGATGGCCAGCCGCTGCTTCTCGCCGCCCGACAGGGCCGCGGGCCGCGCGTCCAGCTTCTGGCCCAGCCCGACCCACTCCAGCATCTCGTGCACATTGTCGGCATAGTCGGCGACCTTCAGCCCCGCCAGCCGCAGCGGCAGGGCGACATTCTCCCAGGCGCTCAGGTGATCCAGCAGGCGGAAGTCCTGGAACACCACCCCCATCCGGCGGCGGAAGGCGGGCAGGTCCGACCGCCGCGCCTGACCGGCGTCCTCCCCGAACAGCGCCAGCGTCCCCGACTGTGGCCGTTCGGCCAGGGTCAGCAGGTTCAAAAGCGTCGACTTCCCCGCCCCGGACGGCCCGGTAAGGAAGTGGAAAGAGCCGGCAGGCAAGGTGAGGTTAACGTCCCGCAGCACGTCGGGCGTCTCCACGTAGCCGAAACCCACGCCGCGCAGGCGGACGGTGGGGGGCGACGAGGCGGCATCGGCGGCGCGACGGGGCTGGACGGACATCAATTCTGGATCAGGACGCGGCCGGGCCGCGAACGGGGGAGGGGCGAAGAGCCTCGCAGTCGGCGCCTATGATACTGACCTGCCCGTCGTGCGCCACCAGCTATTTCACCCCCGATGACGCGATCGGGGCCGGCGGCCGGACCGTGCGCTGCAAGACCTGCAAACACACCTGGCGCGCCACCCTCGACGAACCGCTGGAACTGACCGCCACCGCCGCGGAAGAGCCCGTCAGCTTCGGCCGTCGCGACGACGCCGCCGAATCACTGGCCGAGACCCCGGCCCCCGAATTGCCCCGCGCCTTCCGCGCTCGCGCCGAGCAGCAGCGGCGTCTGCGCCGCGCCGCGACCCATGGCGTGGTCTGGGCGGGGGTCGCCTCGGGCTTCGCCGCCCTGCTGGGCGCCGCCTGGCTGTTCCGGGTCGAGGTGGTCGAGATGGCCCCCCGCACCGCCGCCGCCTACGCCGCCGTCGGCCTGACCGTGAACCCCACGGGGCTGGATTTCGAGGCCCTGACCGCCAAGCCCCTGCCCAACGACCCGGGCAAGGTGCTGGTCTCGGGCGCCCTGCGCAATGTGCGCGACAATGAGCGGATCGCCCCGCCGGTCCGCATCGCCCTGCTGGACGCCCACGGCGCCGAGATCGGCCACGCCATCGTCCGCATCGACGCCGCCCCGGTTCTGCCGGGCAAGGTGCAGGGCTTCGCCGCCATCATCCCCGACCCCGGCGCGCGCGGTCAGGGCATCGACATCAATTTCGTTCTGGACGAGCCCGCGCGCCGTCCGGCGCCGTCGCACGCAGCCCCGGCCCGCGCCCCGGCCGGTGATCATTCGCCGGCCCCGCACGCACCCGCGACCCACACGCCGGCGGTCGATCACGCGGTCGCGGTCGCGGAAGACTCCGGCCTCCGGCCTGCCCTGACCCCCGGCGGCCCGGCGCAGTCGGGCCTCGCCCCGGTCGA
This sequence comes from Brevundimonas sp. AVps31, assembly GCF_058681355.1. Taxonomy (NCBI): domain Bacteria; kingdom Pseudomonadati; phylum Pseudomonadota; class Alphaproteobacteria; order Caulobacterales; family Caulobacteraceae; genus Brevundimonas; species Brevundimonas sp. AVps31. The sequence continues at coordinate 1,655,809 of NZ_CM178736.1, forward strand.
AGCGATCCCGGTTTCGACAGATGGACACGCAAGGCCTCTCGACTCGCACGCCCCTCGGGCGGTATCGGCGGGTCATGGCTGACACCTCCCCGACGACGCCCACCGTGCTGCTCCCGGAAGCGGAGGTGCAACGCATCGTCGCCGACCTCGCCGCACAGATCGCCCCCGTCATCGATGACGAGACCGTCGCCGCCGTGCTTTTGACCGGCGGCCTGTGGTTCGCCGCCGACCTGACCCGCGCCCTGTCGCGCATCGGCCGCAATGTCCGCTTCGACGCCCTGTGGCTCGCCTCCTATGGCGACGAGCAGAACAGCCGGGGCAAGATCGACGTCTATGCAGACTTCCAGCGCTCCATCGAGGGCCGTCGCGTCCTCATCATCGACGACGTCTTCGACACCGGCCTGTCCTTGGCCGAGGCCGTGCGCATCGCGAAGGAAAAGGGCGCGTCGGAGGTCCTGACGGTGGTCTTCGCCAAAAAGCCCTGGCCCCTGCCGCGCGCGCCCGAGCCCGACTTCGTCGGCTGGGACGCCCCGAACCGTTTCCTCGTCGGCTACGGGCTGGATCACGCGGGGGCGCTGCGCGGCCTGCCGGATGTGTGCGCGCTGGACTGAGGGCCGGTCAGGCCCGACGGGCGACGCTGTCGACCGGATTGATCCATGCGACCGGCGGCAGGGCCTCCACCGCCGGCTTGGCCAGCAGGTAACCCTGCATCAGTGACACCCCGAGATCGCTCAGCGCCTCGTATTCGCCGACCGTCTCGACGCCCTCGCAGACCGGCATGATGTCGAGGTCGCGCAGCATGGTCAGGGTGTTGCGAACGATCGTCCGCTTGACCCGGTCGGTGTCGATATCCCGGATCAGCGCCATGTCCAGCTTGACGATGTCCGGCTGGAACTTGCTCAGCAGACCCAGGCCCGCGAAGCCGGCGCCGAAGTCGTCGATGGCGGTCTTGAACCCCATGGCCCGGTAGCTGCGCAGGATGTTGAGGATGTGATTGGTGTCGAGCGCCTCTTCCTCGGTGAACTCGAAGATGATCCGGTCCACCGGAAAGCCCGTGCGCATGGCGGCGGCCAGGGTCGCCCGGATGCAGGCGCGAGGCTCGTAGACGGCGTTCGGCAGGAAGTTGATCGACAGGTTCGCACCTGAGGCGGCCATGTCCAGATCGGCCGCCAGACCGATGGCGGTCGTGCGGCACAGCTGGTCGAAGGCGTAGCGGTTGTCGGCGGAGACCTGCGACAGGACCGCACCGGCCCCGCCGCCGTCCTGACCGCGCACCAGGGCCTCATAGGCGAAGACCGTCCGCGTCGTCACATCGACGATGGGCTGGAACGCCATGGTGATGGCCAGGTCGAAACCGGCCCCGTCCTTGCAGCCCGTACAGGTCATCACGCCACTCCTCGCAGTCTGATAGCGGTAACCGGCGGAGGTTAAGGAATCTCGTCCTTTGAGGCTGATGGGTCAAATCAAGCTGCGTTATCTGAACCTTAGGCGGACAGCCACGCGGCGATAGGCTCCCGCGCCCACATCTCGTCGTAGCTCGGGCGAGGGCGCACCACGGCCCAGCGCTCCCCGTCGACCAGCACTTCCGCCACCAGCGGCCTCGAGTTGTACTCGCTCGACAGCACGGCCCCATAGGCGCCGGCGCTCAGGAAGACGACCAGATCGCCCGCCTGCAGCGGCGCCAATTGGCGATCCCGCGCAAAGATGTCCGTCGACTCGCAGATCGGCCCCACAAGGTCGTAAAGCCCGGCCTCGCCCACGCGCGGCGACACCGGCGCCAGATCGTGGAAGGCGTCGTACAGGGCCGGCCGCATCAGGTCGTTCATGCCCGCATCGAGAACGAGGAACCGTCGTCCGTCCGCGCGCTGGTTCACCTGGATGACGCGGCTGACCAGCACGCCCGCGTTGGCGGCCAGCAGACGACCCGGCTCGAAGGCCGCCTCGACCTCCAGCCCGTCCAGAACCCGCGCGCACAGGGCGGCGTAGTCGGCGATCGAGGGCAGGTCGGTCTGGCCGTGATAGGGCACGCCCAGTCCGCCGCCGAGGTCCAGCCGGGTGACCGTGCAGCCTTTGGCTCGCAGGGTCCCGGTGACGCCGCGAATGGTGCGGAAGGCGGCTTCCATGGGCCCCAGATCGGTGATCTGGCTTCCGATGTGGCAGGCCAGTCCGACCGGTGTCACATGCGGCGAGGCGGTGGCGCGGACATAGAGGTCGATCGCCTCCCCGACCGGCACGCCGAACTTGTCGGTCGCCCCGCCGGTGGTGATCTTGGCGTGTCCGCCCGCGCCGATGTTCGGATTGACCCGAACGGCGATCGAAGGCGATGCGCCCTTGTCCGCGGCGACCGCGATCAGTCGATCCAGCTCCGCGCCGCTCTCCACATTGATCTGGCGCACGCCGGTTTCGATGGCGAAGGCCAGTTCGGCGTCGGTCTTGCCCACGCCCGAGAAGATGATCCTGTCAGCCGGGACGCCCGCCGCCAGCGCTCGCCGGATTTCGCCCTCCGACACCGTGTCGGCGCCGCAGCCCAGCTTCGCCAGCGTCGCCAGCACCGAGAGGTTGGAGTTGGCCTTGACCGCGAAGGCGATCAGGCTGTCGCCCAGTGCGCCCCGATGGTCGTCCAGCGCCGCGCGCAGCAGGCTGTAGTGGCGGGTCAGGGTCGCGGTCGAATACACATAGACCGGCGTGCCGACGGCCTCCGCGATGGCGGACAGGGCGACGCCCTCGGCGTGGAGTTCGCCGTCGATCAGGTCGAAATGGTTCAAGTCAGGATCCCGGGGAGAGGATCAGCGCGGGGTGTTGCCCGCGCCGTCAAAGGGGTTTGAGCCCGGGCCGCCGTCGATGGGCATCTCGCGGTTCGGACGGTTCACCGTGGCGGGCTCCGGCAGGCCGGGCGCGCGGTCGCTGCGCATGCCACGCTCCGTGCGTTTTGCCGGCGGCGCATCCAGATCGGCCATCCGGCCGCAGGCAGCGGCGGAGACCGCGATCAGGGCGGCGACGCCCGCGATAACCAGCTTTTTCATCTTCAACCCCTTTACGCCAGACGCATCCGCCACTCAGCGATCCGCGCGCGAACCTGTTCCGGCGCGGTGCCACCGAAGCTCTGGCGACTGGCGCAGGAAGCCTCAGGCGTGAGCACCTTGTACACCCCTTCCGTCACGCCGGGGTGCAGCTTCTGCAATTCTTCCAGCGGCAATTGCGACAGGTCCACGCCAAGCGCCTCGGCCCGCTTCACCGCCGCGCCGGTGACGTGATGCGCCTGACGGAACGGCAGGTTCAGTTCGCGCACCAGCCAGTCGGCCAGATCGGTGGCGGTCGAGAAGCCCGCGCCGGCGGCGGCGGCCATCTTTTCCGTGTTCGGGATCAGGGCCGCGACCATGGCCGTCATGGCTCCCAGGGCCAGATCCAGCGCATCAAAGGCCTCGAACACCGGCGGCTTGTCTTCCTGCATGTCCTTCGAATAGGCCAGCGGCAGGCCCTTCATCACCGTCGACAGGGCCACCAGCGACCCCATGATCCGGCCCGTCTTGGCCCGCACCAGTTCGGCGGCGTCCGGGTTGCGCTTCTGCGGCATGATCGACGAGCCGGTGGTCAGGTCGTCCGGCAGGCTGGCGAAACCGAACATCGGCGTCATCCAGATCACGATCTCCTCGGCCAGACGCGACAGGTGCCCGGCGCAGATCGAGGCTGCGGCCAGGCTTTCCAGCGCGAAATCGCGGTCCGACACGGCGTCGAGGCTGTTCGCCATCGGCCGGTCGAAGCCCAGGGTCGAGGCCGTCATATGCCGGTCGATGGGGAAGGGCGACCCGGCCAGGGCCGCCGCGCCCAGCGGGTTCTCGTTCATCCGGGTCCGCGCGTCGGCGAAGCGCCAGGCGTCGCGCCCGAACATCTCCACATAGGCCATCAGATGGTGGCCCAGCGTCACCGGCTGGGCGGTCTGCAGGTGGGTGAAGCCCGGCATCAGGTCGCCCGCGTGCTGCTCGGCGCGCGCCAGCAGGGCCTTCTGCAGGCCCTTCAGCTGCACCACCTGCCGGTCGCAGGCGTCGCGCACCCACAGGCGGAAGTCGGTCGCGACCTGATCGTTGCGGCTGCGCGCCGTGTGCAGCCGCCCCGACGGCTCGCCGATCAGCTCGTTCAGCCGGGCCTCCACATTCATGTGGATGTCCTCGAACTGGTCGCGGAAGGGGAAGGTCCCGGCGCGGATCTCGTCCTCGACGGCGTCCAGCCCGCCCAGGATGGCGTCGGCGTCGGCCTGTTCGATGATCCCCTGCGCCGCCAGCATGCGGCAATGCGCGCGCGACCCGGCCAGGTCCTGGGCCCACAAGCGCTGGTCCACACCGATCGAGACGTTGATCGCCTGCATGATTTCGGCCGGTTTTGCCGAGAAGCGTCCGCCCCACATGTCTTGACCTTTGGCCCCCTGCGGGGCTTTGGTCACGGGATCGGAGGGCGTCTGGTCGGGCATGAAGATCTCGAAGGCGATAATCGGCGCGGTTGCGGGCGTGCTGCTGATCGGGGCGATCGGCGGCGCGGCGTTGCTATACGCCAATCCGGCCCTGCTCGACAAAGGGACTGCGCCGGAACCGCCCGCGAAAAGCGAACTGGCCCGTTTCGCCACCGGCTCCATCGCCCGGCTCGAGACCCCGGCGGCGCTCGAACCCGCCCCCGCCTATGTCTTCAAGACCCGCGACGGGGCTGATACGCGCCTGTCCGACTTCCGCGGCAAGGTGGTGGTGGTGAACCTGTGGGCCATGTGGTGCGCGCCCTGCCGCACCGAGATGCCGACCCTGGCCCGCCTGGCGGAAACCTATGCCGGGCGGGACGTGATGGTCCTGCCGATCAACGTCGACGCCACGGACGACGCCATCGCCGACGCGAGGAGCTTCATCGACGTCCACGAGCCGCTGCCGATGTACAGCGACCCGAAATTCCAGCTGCCCTTCGAACTGCCGGGCAAGGGCAAGATGCCCCAGACGATCCTGCTGGACCGTCAGGGGCGGATCCGCGCCCATTTCTCGGGCGAGGCGGACTGGGCCAGCCCCGAAGCCCGGGCGTTGATCGACGCCCTGCTGGCGGAGCCGGCCTGATCGCCTAGTTGGCCGGGGCGGGGACGCGTTGGTCCGTGGTCGGATTGACCGCGCCCGGACGGCCCTCCGCGGCGGCCTCCGCCTGATTGTCTTCCAGCTTGTCGGCGGCCTTGCCCGCGGCCTCTTCGGTCGCCTGGGCGGCCTTCATGGCGCCGGCCTCGATGACCTCGCCCGCCTGGGCGGCTACGTCCCCGGCCTTCTCGCCGACCACCTCGGCGTCGGCCTGGGCCTGATCCTGTTCGGCCTCGGTGCAGGCGGCTGCCCCCAGCGACAGGGCGGCGATGGCGGTCAGGCCGGCGATACGGATGCGCATGGGATTTTCCCTTTCAGCGTTGAACCTGAGCGGTAAACGCAGCGTCGCCCTGACCGGTTGCGGGGTGCGACCCGGTTACGCCGCCGGCTCTTCCAGCGACGCCATGTCGATGGAGAAGCGGAACTTCACATCGCCCTTGATCATGCGGTCATAGGCCGTCTCGATCTGGTCGATCGGGATGATCTCGACGTCCGAGACGATGTTGTGCTCGCGGCAGAAGTCCAGCATCTCCTGCGTCTCGGCGATGCCGCCGATCAGCGAGCCGGCGATGGCGCGGCGGCCGAAGATCAGCCCCCCGACCGACGGCGACGGATGCGGCTCGGAGGGCACGCCCACCAGCACCATCGTCCCGTCCCGCTTCAGGGCGTTGACGTAGGGGTCCAGATTGATCGACGCCGCGACGGTGTTCAGGATGAAGTCGAAGCTGCCCATGTGCGCCTTCATGTCGGCCTTGTCCTTCGACAGGACGACGCCCTTGGCGCCCAGACGTTCGGCGTCCGCCGCCTTGTCCGGCGAGGTGGTGAAGACCCAGACTTCCGCGCCCATCGCGGCGGCCAGCTTGACCCCCATATGGCCCAGTCCGCCCAGGCCGACGACGCCGACCTTCTGGCCCGGTCCGACCTTCCAGTGGCGCAGCGGCGAATAGGTGGTGATGCCGGCGCACAGCAGGGGCGCGACGGCGGCCAGCTGGCTCTCGTCATGGCCGATGCTCAGCACGAAGTCCTGATCGACCACGATATGCTTGGAGTAGCCGCCGAAGGTGTGGCCGCCCAGATGCCTGTCCGGGCCGTTGTAGGTGCCGACCATGCCGGTGCCGGTGCAGTACTGTTCTTCACCCGCCACGCACGACGGACAGGTCCGGCAGCTGTCGACCATACAGCCGACGCCGACCAGATCGCCTTCCTTGAAGCGGCTCACCTCGCCGCCCACCGCGCTCACGCGGCCGACGATTTCGTGGCCCGGGCAGCAGGGGAACTGGGTGCCGCCCCACTCGCCGCGCGCGGTGTGCAGGTCCGAGTGGCAGACGCCGCAATACAGGATGTCGATGGCCACGTCGGTCGGCAGCGGCTCGCGGCGCTCGAAGCTGAACGGGGCGAGCGGTTTGTCGGCCGCCGGTGCGGCATATCCGAAGGATTTCATGGGGAAGGGCTCCAGCAGGTCGAAGGAGGCTGCGGGACGGCCTCCGGAATGCGTCACGGATATAGGAGGCGGTTCCGCAAACGGTTAGTCGTCGCAAGCCGCAGCGGGTCGTAAATTTCGCACATCGGCTCTCGCCGCCCGCTGTGGCCGACCCAAACGAGCGCCAGGCCCTGAACGGGATCGACGCCCCGTCGCCGGGGCCCGTCGCTCGAAGCCTAGGCCGCGGCGTCCTTGGGGTGTTCCGCTTCCAGACGCGCCCGCGCCTCGCGGCACAGGCCGTTCAGTTGCCGGGTCAGGGAGGTGCCTTCCAGCTGGTTCACGTCCGCCATCGTGTACCCCTCCTTCTCCATGGCGCGCGCGATTTCGCTACGACTGCGCCATGAACCGGTCCGGGCCAGTTCAAACGCGCGCTCGACAGGATGGGATCGGAACTGTGTCATGCGCCCCAAACGCCGATCACGGTGGAGCTGTTCCTATGTCAGCTTGCGAACTTAGCTGACCCGGTGGCGGCCCGACCCGGAGCTCGCGAGTTCGGAACGGACCGCCTGACAACCGACCGTGCTGATGGAAAAGTCGGCTGCCCGACACGATACGCATAAGTTCGCCAAAAGGATCAAGCGCGTCGCGAGATTTCTTCACTTGTGGGTGAATATTTGAGAGCGGCGGTATCCGAGCGGGCCTCTCGCCGCGAGGGGGCCCCTCCGGGCGGTGTCATCGCGGCCTTACGTCACGGGTCGAGCGGCCGCTGTCCCGGGTCAGCCGCCGGCCGCCTTGCGCGCGCCCGCCAGCTTCCGCAGCAGCGCCGCGCGCGCGGCCTCCTGCCGCTCGGTCGCCTCCCGGGCGTTTTGCTCCAGCACGCGCCGCGCCTCATCCAGCTCCGCTTCTTCGGCCTGCCAGGCCAGGTCCAGCGCCGCGAGGTCAGCCTCCAGCGCCTTCACCTTCGCGGCCTGCGCGGCGGTCGGGCCGCTCGGTTTCGGAGGCTTTCGCGCGCGACTGATCTTCCCGACATCGATCGCCTCGCCCCGACGCAGGACCTCTCCCGGCGATGCCAGCGCCGCCTTATAATCGGGACCGGAGGTCACTTCATGCGCATAGCCGGACTTGAACAGGTCCTGCTCCACGCCCCACGCCGCCAGCGCCTTCGCACGCGAGCTGACCGCGACGGGATGGGAATGAAAGCCGTCCGACCAGGTGAAGACCTTCAATCGCGGCGCCATCAGGAAGCCTCTCGCCAGTTACCGCCCGCCGCGGGTCCGTCCGTCGGGTTCAGGACCGCACCCGGCCACAGCGGCGCGGCGCGCTCGCGGTTCCGTCTCGCCCGACGGCTCAGTCCCGGGTGATGAGGCCGGCGAGCTTCTTCAACTTCGGCGTCACCATCGGGATCGTCAGCATCGTCGACGCCACCGCCATCAGCAGCAGGGCCGTGAAGGTCTCGTTGGTGATGATCTGCTTGTCGAGCAGGATGTTGGCGAAGATGATCATGATCAGGGCCTTGGTCTGCAACAGCCAGCCGATGATCGAGGCCTCGCCCTTCTCCCACTTCAGGATACGGCCGGCGATGTGGACGCCCGCCAGCTTGCCCGCCACCGAGGCGACCAGCAGCACGGCCGCCACGGCGAACACCGCCACGCCGCCGACATCCCATTGGGTCCGCAGTCCCGTGGACAGGAAGAAGACGGGCATGATGGCCAGCAGGACGTGATTTCGGAACAGGTCCATCCGCGCTTCGTCGAACCACGCCTTGTCGATCACGGCCCCCGCGAGGAAGGCGCCGACCATGAAGTGAAGCCCGGCCCAGTCGGCCGCGAAGCCACACGCCGCAAGCCAGATCAACGAGACGTACCAGCGATCCGTCTCGGGGATGCGTTTCATGACCCAGCGCACGGCCCAGGCCGCCCCCACGAAGGCGACGAGGAAGCCGCCCTGCCGGCTGACCCGTTCCCAGTCCATGATGATCAGGGCCAGCACGCCCCAGATGGCGATGTCGTCGAGGCTGGCGTAGCGCAGGATACGCTGCCCCAGCGGCTGCCGAAGGACCGCCAGCTTCTCCAGGAACAGCACCAGGATCGGAAGCGCGGTGACGGCGCAGGCCATGCCGATGCCCAGCAGCACCTGCCAGTCCTGACCGCGCTCGCCGACCCAGCCGGGGAACTGCAGGATGCCGACGGCGGCGACGGCCCCGAACACCAGCGGTGTGACAAGGGCGAAGCCGGCGGTCACGCTGGTCTCGCCCTTGCGCGCCCAAGCCTGCTTCAGATCCAGCTCTATCCCGGCGATGAAGACAAAGATCATCACGGCCCACCAGGCGATGCCGTTCAGCGCCGTGATGACCTGCGGGTTGAAGACGAAGTCGTAATAGGCCGGGAACGCGGCGCCCAGAACGCCGGGCCCCAACAGGATCCCGCCGATGATCTGCACCACCACCAGGGGCGCGTAATACTCGGTCTTCAGTCCGCGCCACACGAGGTAGGGCACGGTGAATATGATCAGCATCGCGATCAGAAAGATTTCAGACGTATTCATCGCGTGATGCATGGCTTCCCCCCGGGCGTCCGCCGGCCGATCCCGATCCGACCTGCAGGGGGGTGAAACCACGTGTTCGCGCGGTCGCGCGCAACCCGAAATCGGCCTCGTCATCCGCGAAACGGCGATCACATAAGAAAAGGGACTGGCGGTGTGGCGGACGCGTCACGAACAGGACGGACGCCCGGCGACGGCGACTTCATCTGAAACAAAGGGATGGTGGCTGGAGGCGGGCTCGAACCGCCGACCTGTGGGTTATGAATCCACCGCTCTAACCAGCTGAGCTACCCAGCCCCGTTTGACGAACCGTCAGTCGAGTTCCGGCGGGAACTGGTTTGTCCGCCGAAGAAGAGGCGTGCCTATAAAGGCGAGACGGGGCGGGATCAAGTCGCCTTGAACACTGTCTGCGACGGGGCGATCCGCCGCATCGCCGTGACGGTCGATCAGGGGAACTGTAACGAGAGCTGCGCCGTTTCGCGGCCGACTGATTTTCCGGGAGTTTCGCCATGCGTCTGATCGCCCTCGCCGTCACTGTCTCGACCCTGACCCTGGCCGCCGCCTGCGGCGCCAACGGGCAGGATGACGCCGCTTCCGCCGGTCAGGCGGCCGCGCCGCTGGAGACCCGCGCCGCCAACGGCGCCCGCCAGCAACCCGCCTTCGCCGGCCAGACCCGCGCGCCGGGCGTGCGGACCGAAGCGGCCCTGACCCATACGGTCGTGGCCTCGGGGCTGGAGCATCCCTGGGGGCTGGCCTCGCTGCCGGACGGCCGCTGGCTGGTGACGGAAAAGCCGGGCCGCCTGCGCATCGTCACCGCCGAGGGGCAGGTCGGCGAACCGGTCACCGGCCTGCCGCGCGTCGATGCGCGGGGGCAGGGCGGCCTTCTGGACGTGGTTGTCGGCCCGACCTTCGCCCAGGACCGCCTGATCTACTGGAGCTATGCCGAACCCCGCGAGGGGGGCAACGCCACCGCCGTCGCCCGCGGCCGCCTGTCGGACGACGGCGGCCGGGTCGAGGCCGTGCAGGTCATCTTCCGCGCCTCCCCGACCTATGACGGCGACAAGCATTTCGGCTCCGCCCTCGCCTTCGATCCGCAGGGCCATCTGTTCATCACCCTGGGCGAACGCTCCGACGCGCCCATGCGTCCGCAGGCCCAGGACCTGGCCTCGCACATGGGCAAGGTCATCCGCATCAACGCCGACGGGACCGTGCCGTCCGACAACCCCTTCGTCGGCCGTCAGGGCGCCCGGCCCGAGATCTGGTCGCTGGGCCATCGTAACGTTCAGGGCATCGCCATCGCCCCCGACGGCGACGTCTGGACGGTCGAGCACGGCACGCGCGGCGGCGACGAGATCAACCTCGATCAGGCGGGCAAGAACTATGGCTGGCCGATCGTCGCCTATGGCGTCGAATATGCGGGCGGCCGAATCAATGAGGGCGTCACCGCCCGCGACGGTCTGGAACAGCCGGTCTATTACTGGGACCCGGTCATCGCGCCGGGCGGCATGACGCTCTACGAGGGCGCCATGTTCCCGGGCTGGCGCGGCAATCTGCTGGTCGCTGGCCTGAAGGAAAAGCGGATCTCGCGTCTGGTGCTTCAGGACAACCGCGTGGTCGGCGAGGAATATCTGCTGACCGATCTGGGTGAACGCGTGCGCGACGTGGCGGTGGGGGCCGACGGGGCGGTCTGGGCCATCACGGACGAGCAGAACGGCAAGCTGGTCCGCCTGTCGGCGACCTAGTCGACGGGCATCCGGAAGGTGAAGCGGGTCTCGGTCTCGTCCGAGACCACGTCGATGTCGCCCCCGTGCGCCAGGGCGATCTGCGAGGCGATATAGAGGCCCAGGCCCAGCCCCTCGCGGACCTCGCCCTGCCGCAGGCGGCTGAACGGTTTGAACAGCTCGGTCCGGGCCGTCTCCGAGATCGGCGCGCCGCCGTTGGCCACGGACAGGATGAAATCCCTGTCGTCGCTGGTGGCCCGCACGGACACGGCGCCTTGCGGGTCGCCATGGCTCAGGGCGTTGCCCAGCAGGTTCGACAGCAGTTGGCCGATGCGGTCGGGGTCGCAGGCGACCGGCTGCGCCAGCGCCAGATCCGTCCGGATCACCCGATTGGCGTGACCGGACTTCAACTCGCCGATGACCTGCTCCAGCACCGGGCCGATCCGGACCGGGCGGCGCGGCGCGACCGGCAGCCCGCCGCCCAGACGGCCGCGGGCGAAATCCAGAACGTCGTTGATCAGGCGGCTCATCCGCTGACCGCTGTCCTGCATCTGGTCGAGGATGACCTGGGCCTTGTCGGTCAGCGGCGTCTTTCTCAGCAGGGCCGCGCCCGCCTGGACGGCGGCCAGCGGATTGCGCAGGTCGTGGCCCAGCACGGCGATGAACTGGTCGCGCAGCTCGGCGGCCTCGCGCTCGTCCAGCAGGGCGGCCTCCGACCGGGCCAGCCGCTCCTCGGCGTCCAGCTGGGTCCCGATCAGCTGGGCGAACAGCCGGAAGGTGTCGACCGTCTCCGGTCTCGAGGCGTTATGCGGGTTCGGATCGATGGCGCAGAGGGTGCCGAAAAAGCTGCCGTCCCCGCGCACGATCGGCACCGAGATATAGCTTTGCAGCCCATAGGTCAGGGGCGTGTGGTGGTTGGCGAAGGCGGGGTTCTGGTCCGCGTGGTCGAAGACGATCACCTCACGGCTCTGGCGCACCTCGTTGCACAGGGTCGTCCGCACCGGCAGCTCGCCGCCGACGCCCAGCCCGAACCCGATCTCGTCGCGCACGGCGCAGGCGATCCAGCGATCCTCGGTGACGCGCGCGACGGCGGCATAGCCCATGCCCGTGATGCGGCAACAGACCTCCAGGATCGACGGCACGGCGTTGATGCGCGAGACCGTCCCGATGTCCGGGGCCGGCGGATCGTTCTCGACGCCCTCTGAAGCCGCTTTCCCTGACATGACGGGACTATGCCGCGCCTTCGCCCCCTTGGCGACTCCCTGCGTCCAATTCCGACGCACGGGCATGCGATGCTCTTCCCGATCGCAGGGCAGGCTGTTCAAGTTGGAGTTGGAGTCTTCTCGTTCCGAATTCTCAAACCGGAAAAATTCAATCGCGAAGAAGCTCGTTCACCCCGGTTTTGGCCCGGGTCTGGGCGTCGACGCGCTTGACGATCACGGCGCAGTACAGGCCCGGCCCGCCGTTCGGATCCGGCAGGCTGCCGGGCACGACGACCGAATAGGCCGGAACCTCGCCGCGGAAGACCTCGCCGGTCGCCCGGTCGACGATCTTGGTCGAGGCCGACAGGTAGACCCCCATGGCCAGAACCGCGCCCTCGCGGACGATCACGCCCTCGGCCACCTCGGCCCGGGCCCCGATGAAACAGCCGTCCTCGATGATGGTCGGATTGGCCTGCAGGGGCTCCAGCACCCCTCCGATGCCCGCCCCGCCTGACAGGTGCACGTTCTTTCCGATCTGGGCGCAGGAGCCGACCGTGGCCCAGGCGTCAACCATCGAGCCTTCGTCCACATAGGCCCCGATGTTCACGAACGACGGCATCAGGACCACATTCCGGCCGATGAAGGCGCCCTGACGGGCGACCGCTCCGGGCACGGCGCGGAACCCGGCCTTCTCGAAATTGGCCTCGGTCCAGTGGGCCCATTTGACCGGCACCTTGTCCCAATAGGGGCCCGGCGTCGGATCACTGACCCCCATGGTCGCCCCGACCGGCGCGCCCATCCGGACGTTCGGGTTCAGGCGGAAGGACAGCAGCACCGCCTTCTTCAGCCACTGATGGGTGGTCCAGACGCCGTCCTCGCCCCGCGAAGCGACCCGCGCCTCGCCCGAGTCCAGCAGGGCCAGGGCCTGCTCGACCGCCTTGCGGACCTCGCCGTGGGTCGCGGTCGAGACCTCGGCCCGGTCTTCCCAGGCGGCTTCGATGACGGATTCCAGATGGGCCAGGTCGGTCATGCGGCGGCGTCCTTGAAGGTCAGGTCGGTCAGGAAGTCAGTCAGATCAGGGGCGATGTGGTCGATATGCTCACCCAGCGGCTTGCCATGTCCGTCCCCGATCAGGACGGTGGTCATCCCCAGCGCCTTGGCCGGCTCCAGGTTCTTCGGCGTGTCCTCGAAGAAGGCGGCCAGCCGGGGCTCGAAACCGAACCGCTCGATCACCTTGCGGAAGGTCGAGGGCGCGGGCTTGGGCGTCAGGTCCGCGTCCTCGATGGCGAAGACCCCGTCAAAACAGTCGGTGACCCCCAGTCGCGCCAGCACCCGGCCCGCATACTCCCGCGCGCCATTGGTGAAGACATAGCGTCGGCCCGGCAGGCGACGCAGCTGCTCGGCCAGCCGGGGATTGGGCTCCAGACTGTCCATCGGCACGTCGTGCACATCGTGCAGGAAGTGGGGGGCGTCGATCGTATAGTTGGCCATCAGCCCGGCCAGGGTCGTGCCGTGCTCGTCCAGAAACTGCCGCTGCAGCACGGCGGCCTCCTCAGGGTGCAGCCCGACGGCCTCGACGACGTAGGCGTTGATCCTCGCCTGCACCAGCCGCATCAACCCCTGCTCGCGCGGGTACAGGGTGTCGTCCATGTCGAACACCCAGGTCTGGATATGCTCCAGATCTATCGCCGTGCGCTCGATCAAGACGCCTTCACCAGCGTGCCGGCGCCGTATTCGGTGAACAGTTCGACCAGCATGGCGTGAGGACGGCGGCCGTCCAGAATGACCACGGCCTCAACGCCCGCGCGCACGGCGGCCATGGCCGTCTGCAGCTTGGGGATCATGCCGCCGGTCGCGACCCCGTCGGCGATCAGTTGCGACGCCTCGCCGACCGTCATCTGGCGGATGATGTCGCCGTCCGCGCCCTTCACGCCCGCCACGTCGGTCAGCAGAAGCATCCGCTTGGCCTTCAGTTCGCCCGCGAGCGCGCCCGCCACGGTGTCGGCGTTCACATTAAACGTCGCGCCTTCCTCGGTCACGCCGATCGGGGCGACGACGGGGACCCAGTCGTCGGTCTCCGAGGCGATCAGGTTGCGGATCAGCTTGGCGTCCACCTTGGTCGGGTCGCCGACGAAGCCGAGATCGACCTCGTGCTCGATCATGCTGTCGGGATCGCGTTTCTTGCGCGAGGTCTTCTTCACGGTCAGCAGGCCCGCGTCCTTGCCGGACAGGCCGACGCCCCGAACGTCCGCCTCCTTGCCCGCCACCGTGATCCAGTGGGCGATCTCCTTGTTGACCGCGCCTGACAGGACCATCTCGGCGACCGCCATGGTGTCGGCGTCGGTCACGCGCAGGCCGTCGACGAAGTTCGACTTCACTCCGGCCTTGTCCAGCATGGCGCTGATCTGCGGTCCGCCGCCGTGCACCACGACCGGGTTCACGCCCATCAGCTTCAGCAGCACGACGTCGGCGGCGAACTGTTTGGCCACGGCGACTTCGCCCATGGCATGGCCGCCGTACTTTATGACCACGGTCTCGCGGTCATAGACCTGGATATATGGAAGCGCCTCGGCCAGCGTCTTCGCCGTAGCCCAGCCGCGTTCCTCGGATTGCCGTTCTGTTTCATCCATGATCAGCGGCTCCCTAAAGCCAAGGCCGCAGCCTGTCATCATGAAACCGGAACCTTGGCGGGCCGTTTCGTCAATATGAACCCGCATGAGATCGATGATCAGGGCCTGGCGCCCTCCGACCCGACAGACCCGGCCTCGCTCCAGCATCCGGACGCCACCCTCTGCCCGGAATGCCAAGGGTCCGGCGCCCTGCCGGACGGCGAGACCTGCCCCGTGTGCGAGGGGACGGGCAAGGCCACCGGGCGAACCGGCGGCGGCTAGGCTCTACAACCCGGAACCAGGTGGCCCGGGTGAATCTCCTGAGGTTAAAAATATCCCCGTGCGCTGACGCTTGTCGTTTCAGCGCGCGGCGTTAGGTTGACTGCCTTCCTATTCCGGTCGGTGGGTTTCCAGATGTTCGATAGCTTCAACAATCGCGTCGGCGCGAGCCAGTCGGGTCGCTTCGCGGAGGGTTTGGACTTCTCCACCTCACGCTCCGGGCATGACGCCGGCGCGTCCAGCGGCGCAAACGACTACGGCTTCGGCGCGATCGCCAGCTATCAGGTCTGCTCGTGCTGCGCCCGTCTTCACAGCGCGACCTCGACCGGCGACGGCGGTCAGGGCGCGATCCTGAACGGCGACGACCGGGGCGGCACGGGGTCGAACGGCAAGCTGTCCCTTTCGCCCGGCGATGCCGGCGCCCAGATCACGCGCAGCAACACCAGTTGGGCTGCGGGGCTCGGCCAGGCGGCGACGGTGACGTTCGCCTTCCGTCTGTCGGCTGATTCCATGCCGACCGATACGTCGGGGTTCACCCAGTTCACCGCCGCCCAGATCGCCGTAGCGCTCCAGTCCATGGCGGCCTGGTCGGACGTGGCCAACATCACCTTCGTGCGGGTCTCTGACGCCGGCAGCCAGTATTCGAACAATGCGACGATGCTGTTCGGCAACTATGCCGACGGCCAGTCCGGCGCGGCCGCCTTCGCCTACCTGCCCGGCGGCATGCCGGGCGCCACCGGGATCGGCTCGGCTGCGGGCGACGTCTGGATCAACAGCTCGCTGTCCTACAACGCCAACCCGGTGCTCTACGGCTACGGCACCCAGACCCTGCTGCACGAGATCGGCCATGCGATCGGTCTCAGCCACCCGGCGGCGTACAACGCTTCCGAAGGCGTCACTATCACCTACGATCAGCACGCGACCTATTTCGAGGATTCGCGCCAGTACACGGTGATGAGCTATTTCAGCGAAGCCAACACGGGGGCGAGCTTCGGTAACCGCTACGCCTCGGCGCCGCTGATGGACGACATCGCGGCGGCCCAGCGACTGTACGGTGCAAACACCACGACCCGCACCGGCGACACCGTCTACGGCTTCAATTCGAACGCCGGCTCGCCCTGGTTCTCGGCCACGACCTCGACGTCCACGCTGATCTTCGCGGTCTGGGACGCCGGCGGCGTCGATACCTTCGACTTCTCCGGCTATAATCGGGCCCAGGTTATCGACCTGCGGCAGGGCGCCTTCTCCAACGTCGGCGGTCTGACCGGCAACGTTTCGATCGCCATCGGCGTCACTATCGAGAACGTGATCGGCGGGACCGCCGCGGACACCATTCGCGGCAACTCGGCCGACAACACCATCACCGGCAACGGCGGCGCTGACGTCATCGACGGCGGGCTGGGGTCGGACACGGTGGTCTTCTCGGGACCGCGCGCCAACTACACCATTACCTGGAACGGTCAGGTCGGCACGGTGACCGCGGTTGGACAGCCGGCGGTGACGATCACCAATGTCGAGTTCCTGAAATTCTCGGACCAGACCATCGCCGCGACGCCGACCGGGGGGCTGTTCGTCGGGGGTGACATCACCAACGAAACCATCAACGGCTCCGCGCTCGGCGACACGCTCGGCGGCCTCGGTGGCAACGACACCGTCAACGGTCTGGCCGGCGACGACTATCTGGACGGCGGTTCGGGCGACGATATCCTGAACGGAGGCGACGGCAATGACACCCTGCTGGGCGGGCTGGGGGAAGACACGCTGGACGGCGGCGCCGGCAACGACACCGCGGATTTCTCGGGTCTCAGCACGGCCGTCACCGTCAATCTGCTCCAGGGCTTGGCCACCAGCCGGACGGTGACGGATACGCTCGTCAGCATCGAAAACGTCACCGGCACCGCCCAGGCAGACACCATCACCGGCGACGGCAACGCCAACATCATCCGCGGCGGCGGCGGCATCGATACCCTGAACGGCGGCGGCGGCGACGATCAGCTGTTCGCAGGCGATCCCGGACTGTCCGGCGGTGCGCCTGACGTCGCAAAGGCCGCCACGACCGTGAACAGCACGCGCGAGACGGCCGTGTCCCTGACGGGCACGTTCGACCTGCTGCCCAACACCGCCATCGTCGATCCAACCACGACCCCCCACTCCACTGTGGTGGCCACGGCGCACGGCGGCGGCGTCGAATATTACGCCATCACGGTGACCGAGACCGGCGAAGTCGTCATCGACATCGACAACGCCAGCTTCGATTCCACCCTTCGCCTGTACTCGGCGGATGGTGCGGAAATCGCCACCAACGACGATGATGCGGCGGACGGCGGAAGCGAAACGGATTCCCGCATCATCACCACCCTGGCGCCGGGCGCCTACTACATCCAGGTCGGCGAGTGGGTCAGCAACAACAGCGGCGGAACCTTCAACTCGGGCGGGATTGACGCGGGCGGCACCTATACGATGCACGTCTCCATTCCGGGGCAGGCTGTTCAGCCCATCGCTTTGGCAGGCTCGACCCTGAACGGCGGGACGGGTCTGGACACCCTGACCGGCGGGACCGGCGCCGACACGTTGAACGGCGGCGCGGATAACGACATCCTGAATGGCGGGGGCGACAATGACACGCTGAACGGGGGCGACGGCGTCGACACGGCCGTCTTCTCGGGCGCGCGCTCCTCCTACACGATCAGCACCACCGGCTCTGTCACCACCATCACCGGTCCGGACGGCACGGACACCCTGACCAATGTCGAACGCCTGCAGTTCAGCAATGGCTTGTTCGATATCGCGGGCAATCCGATCACGGCCACCACCCCGATCGACGGGACAGCCAATGCCGACACCCTGAACGGAACCGCCGGCGCCGACGTCATCAACGGCCTGGCCGGCGACGACGTCATCAACGGCGGCGTCGGCAACGACACGATCAACGGCGGTGACGGCGTCGATACCGCCGTCTTCAGCGGCACGATCGCGCAGTCGACCGTCGCCACCAGCGGCGGCGTGACCACGGTCACCGGCCCGGACGGCACGGACAGCCTGACCAACGTGGAATACCTGCGCTTCACCGACGGCACCCTGATCGTGGGCGCCGGCGGGGGTCAGTTGTTCACGGGAACGGCCAATGCCGACGCCCTGACGGGCACCGCCTTCAATGACACCATCAATGCCGGCGCGGGCCTCGACACCATCAGCGGGGCGGCGGGCGACGACACGATCAATGCCGGCGACGGCGACGACGTGATCACCGGCGGGACGGGCAACGACACCATCGACGGCGGCGCGGGGTCGGACACGGCGGTGTTCGGCGGCACGATCGCCGGCTCGACGGTGGCGACCAGCGCGGGCGTGACGACCGTCACGGGCCCGGACGGCACGGACAGTCTCAGCAATGTGGAATACCTGCGCTTCAGCGACGGCACCTTGATCGTGGGCGCCGGCGGCGGCCAGTTGTTCACCGGCACGGCCAACGCCGACAGCCTGACGGGCACCGCCTTCAATGACGTGATTGACGCCGGCGCGGGTGCGGACACCCTGAACGGCGCGGGGGGAAACGACACGATCAATGCGGGCGATGGCGACGACGCCATCACCGGCGGCGCCGGAAATGACGCCATCGACGGCGGGTCGGGGGCGGACACGGCGGTCTTCGCGGGTAACCGTTCCGCCTACACCCTCAGCACGGTCTCGGGCGTGACCACCCTCACCGGTCCGGACGGGACCGACACCCTGACCAATGTCGAGCGCCTGCAGTTCGCGGACGGCTTCTACGACATCAGCGGTGCCCCGATCATCAACACGGTGAACGGAACGCCCAACGCCGACACGCTCGTCGGCACTTCGGGGGTGGACGCCATTAACGGCGGCGACGGCAACGACATCCTGACCGGCGGCCTCGGCAATGACACCCTTGATGGAGGGGCGGGTACGGACACCGCGGTCTTCGCGGGTCTGGCCTCGGCCTACACGGTCGTCACCAACGGCGCGACGACCACGGTGACCGGTCCGGACGGGGTGGACACCCTGACCACGATCGAACGCCTGCGTTTCGACGACGCGGTCCTGATCGTGGGCGCGGGCGGCGGACAGTATGTCGCCGGCACGCCGAACGCCGACACTCTCAACGGCACAGCGTTCAACGACCAGATCGAGGGCGGCGCCGGCGCGGATGTCATCGACGGCGCGGCGGGGAATGACACCATTGACGCCGGCGACGGCGACGATGTGGTCACGGGCGGACCGGGCTCCGATGCCATCAACGGCGGCGCCGGAACCGATACGGCGGTCTTCGCCGTCGGCGGCGTGTCCTACTCGATCTCCGTGCTCGGCGGCGTGGCGACGGTGACCAGCTCGGACGGGGTCGACAGCCTGACCAACATCGAACGCCTGCGCTTCGCCGGCGTCGAACTGGCGGTCAGCGCGCTGGGCGGCGTCACCCTGATCGGCGCCAATGCCGGTGAGACCCTGGCGGGCGGCGCGACCAATGACCGTCTGTACGGCTTCGGCGGCAATGACACCCTGAACGGCGACGCGGGAGACGACGTCCTCGCCGGCGGCGCGGGCGTGGACGTGCTGAACGGCGGCGCGGGTTCCGATACGGCGGACTATTCCGGCGCAGCCGGCGCGGTCACCGCCCGGATCGACAGCCAGTCGGCGTCGAACGACGGCGACGGCGGAACCGACACCTTCACCTCGATCGAAAACCTGACCGGCTCGGCCTTCAACGACCTTCTGGTCGGCAACGTCGGGAACAACATCCTGTCGGGTGGTCTGGGCCGTGACGTCATCATCGGCGGCGGTGGCGACGACACGATCAACGGCGGCGGCGACGTTCCGAATGAGCTGTACGGCGGCACCGGCAACGACACCTATATCCTCGAACACCGCTCGGACTCGATCGTCGAGGCTGTGGGCGAGGGCTACGACACCATCCGTTCGGCCCTGTTCCAGATCAACATGGCCGCCAACGTCGAGGAACTGGTCTACACCGGGACGGGCACTTTCACCGGCGTCGGCAACGCCCAGGCCAACACCATCCGCGGGGGCGCGCTGCGCGACACCCTGATTGGCGGCGGCGGCAATGACGTGCTGTACGGCGGCGCCGGCGCGGCCAACGAACTGTACGGCGGCACGGGCGATGACACCTATATGCTCGACGCGGCCGACACTGTCATCGAGAACGTCGGCGACGGCACGGATACGGTCATCACCTCGACCCTGACCGGCTATAATCTTGGCGCCAATATCGAGAACCTGACCTACACCGGAGGCGGCAACTTCACCGCCGGCGGCAACACCCTGGACAACGTCCTGACGGGCGGCGGCGGGAACGACATCCTGCGCGGGCGGGGCGGCAACGACACCCTGATCGGCGGCGCGGGCGTCGACACCGCCGACTACAGTCTGGCGGCGGCGGCGGTCACCGCCCGACTGGATAGCCAGTCCGCGTCCAACGACGGCGACGGCGGCGTGGACACGTTCCAGTCGATCGAGAACCTGACCGGCTCGGCCTTCAACGACCTGTTGATCGGCAACACGGGCGACAACGTCCTGTCCGGCGGTCTTGGCCGTGACGTCATCATCGGCGGCGCCGGGGATGACACGATCAACGGCGGCTCCGGCGTGCCGAACGAGCTGTACGGCGGCCTCGGCAATGACACCTACATTGTCGAGGAACGCACCGACTCGATTATCGAGAACGCGGGCGAGGGCATCGACACCGTCCTGTCGGCCCTGTTCCAGATCAATCTGTCGGCCAATGTCGAGAACCTGACCTATACCGGAACCGGAACCTTCACCGGCGTCGGCAATGCGCTGGGCAACACCATCCGCGGCGGAACGCTGCGCGACGTCCTGCTGGGAGGCGGCGGCAACGACATCCTGATCGGCGGGACCGGAGCCGCCAACGAGCTCTACGGCGGCGAAGGCGACGACTATTACATCCTGCAGGTCGCCGACACGGTGATCGAGGGCGTCGGGGCGGGCAGGGACACGGTCGACGCGCGCATCCTGACCTACACCCTGGGCGCCAACATCGAGAACCTGATCTTCGGCGGGTCGGGCAACTTCACCGGCACGGGCAACAGCCTGAACAACCTCATCATCGGCGGCGCCGGTGACGACGTTCTGCGCGGGGGCGGCGGCAACGACACCCTTCAGGGCGGTCTGGGCAATGACACCGTGGTTCTGGCGGGCACGGCCGGCCAGTACACCGTCGTCGCCGAGGGCGCGGGCTGGCGGGTCACCGACACCACGGCCGGCCGTGACGGCTCCCTGTTGCTCACCAGTATCGAGACCCTGCGCTTCAGCGACGGCTCCACCCAGTCCCTGACCCAGCCGGCCGCGTCCGCGTCGGCCGCCGGCGTCAAGGATGTCATGGGGCCGGACTTCATCCTGCCCTCGCTGGATGACGACCACTTCCTGTCGGCCCTGTTCGACAAGGGGTCGAGCGATGCGCCGCAGGTCCTGCCGACGCTGGCCGTAGACAAGGGCGCCTCGGTCGCGGCCGGGCCGCAGGTGCAGCCCCTGGCGCATGACGACTTCATCGTCAGTGGCGATGCGGGACCGCAGGTTCTGCCGGCGTTGACGGATGATGCAGGGCGCGTGGACGGCGAAATCAGCGGACGGTTCGCCGCCCTGACGGCGCTGGATATCGACCCCCATCTGGTGATCGACGCCTCGCATGGATTGTACCTGCTGCCGGACGACAGCCTGGTCGGCAGCGTGCCGGCTCACGATCCCTGGGCCTGAACGGCGCTCTGATCGTAACGGCGCTCTGACGAACGCGCCCCGCCGGATCCCTCCGGCGGGGCGTTTCCCGACGCGGGCTTTCCCGGGCGGTCGGCAGGGGTGCAGGGTGGCTGTAACCTTCCGGTCACGCTGAACATTGTTCTGCCTTAGTCCGGCTCGACCTCGGGCGAAGGGACTGATATGAAAGCTTAGCGGCGGCTCTGTACGCCGTCCTGAGATCATCCTGGCTGCGGAGGGCATCCACCAATGCGCGTTAAGACTTTCATTCTGGCGTCGAGCGCCGCCGGGGCCCTCGCCCTGTCGGCCGGTGTCGCCGCCGCCGAGCCGAACGGCTGGTACGGTGCTATTGACGCCGGTTACCACACGATCGGCGACATCGAGACCACGTCGCAAGCGGCGGGTCCGCAGTTCGACTTCGAAGTCGACGACTCCTGGGCGGCGTTCGCCCGTCTGGGCTACCGGTTCAACGAGAACTGGCGCGTGGAACTTGAGGGCGGCTACCGTGACGGTGGCGACATCGCCTCCGTGACCAACCCGAACGCGAGCGTCATCACCGGCGTCTGCAACATCACGCCGACCACCGTGTGCACGAGCCCGGAAGGCGAGATCAAGTCGACCACCCTGATGGCCAACGTGATCTATGACTTCGGCGACGAGTCGTGGGCCTTCCGTCCGTTCATCGGTCTGGGCGCCGGCGTCAACCGCGTCGACACCCAACTGCTGGGCACCCTGGGCGGCCGTCGCACGACCGCCATCGGCATCGACGACTCCTCGACCAAGCTGGCGGCGCAAGCCCTCGCCGGCGTGGCCTGGGCGATCAGCGATCGGGCCCATCTGGACCTGACCTATCGCTACCTGGTGTCGGACATGGAGTTCGAAGCCGCCATCAACCCGGTCGTTGACGCCGGTCTGGGCGGACCGTTCGCCGGTCGTTACGACGACAGCCACACCGTGACCCTGGGCCTGCGCTATGCGTTCGGCGCCGACGAGCCGGCGTACATCCCGCCCCCGCCGCCCCCGCCGCCCCCGCCGCCGCCCCCGCCGCCGCCGCCTCCGCCCCCGCCGCCTCCCGCGGTGCAGGCGAACCGTGAGTTCGTGGTCTACTTCGACTGGGATCGCTCGGAACTGACGGCTGAAGCCCAGTCGGTGGTCACGCAGGCCGCCAACTACGCCAAGTCGGGCCGTCCGACCCGCGTCCTGATCGTCGGCCACGCCGATACCTCGGGCTCGGCGGCGTACAACATCGGCCTGTCGAACCGCCGTGCGCGCACCGTGGCTGACGCCCTGGTCGCTCAAGGCGTCAACGGCGGCGTGATCTCGCTGGACGGCAAGGGTGAAACCGCCCTGGCCCGCCCGACCGCCGATGGCGTTCGCGAGCCGCTGAACCGTCGCGCCACCATCGGCATCAACTTCCGCTAAACCCGGACGCTGATCCGATCCCTTCGGCCCTCCGGGGCTGAAGGACGGCAGACAAGACACAGAGCCGCCGGTCCTCGAAAGAGGGCCGGCGGTTTTGCTTTGCGGGGGGCGGATGGAAACCATCACGACCCCGCGTTCGTATCAGGACATCATCCTGGAGACCGTCCATGACGCGTCGCATGCCCCTGATCCTCATTATCCTCGCCGCAGCGGCCTGTTCAGGCGGCGACCGGGCGGAAGGCGCGCAACAGCCGGACAGCGGCCGGCGCGAGACGGCGGTCTTCGCGGGCGGTTGCTTCTGGTCCGTGGAATCGAATTTCGAGCACATTCCCGGGGTGGTGACCGCCGTGTCGGGCTATGCGGGCGGCCGCACGGCGCGACCGACCTATGAACAGGTGGTCGGCGGCGGCACGGGGCATCTGGAGGCGGTCCAGGTCACGTTCGATCCGGCCCGGATATCCTACCGCGCCCTGGTCGACCGTTTCTGGCGAACGATCGACCCCACGGACGCGCGGGGCCAGTTCTGTGACCGGGGCGCCAACTACGGCACGGCGGTCTTCGCCAGCGAATCGCAGCGTCCCGCCGCAGACGCTTCGCGCGTCGCCGCCGCTCGCGTCATCGGCCCGAACCGGTTTGTGACACCCGTGCTGCCGGCCGCCCGCTTCTGGCCCGCCGAGTCCGAGCACCAGGATTTCGCGCGCCGCAATCCGGTCCGCTACGCCGGCTACAGCCGATTCTGCGGGCGCGCGGCGCGCCTGGCCCGCATCTGGTCCTGATTTGATCCACAGTTGTGCGCTGCGGCAGGGTGTGTCTCCCGGGCCACCCCGGGCGCTTGTCATATCACTGTCACATCAGTGTCGTCCCACTTTCCAACGGCGCGCCTAAGGGGGGCGTGATCTTGAACGACCTTTTCCGGTCGGGGCGCTTCCGCCCAACTCATCGGGGATATGATGACAATGACGAACCGCAAACGCGCGTTCTGGGCGACGACCGCCCTCTGCAGCGGCCTGCTTCTCGCCGGCGCCGCCTCGGCCCAATCGACCGGTTCGGAAACGACCGAAGCCACCAGCCTGGGCGACGTCGTCGTCACCGGCTCCCGCGGTACGCGCAGCATCGACGGTCTGGCCGTCGCCGAAACCGTCACCAAGACGCGTAACTCCATCACCCAGGAATTCATCGAGACCCAGACCCCGGGCCAGACGATCCTGCAGACCCTGAACCTGACGCCGGGCCTCAGCTTCACCAATACCGATCCCTATGGTTCGTCGGGCGGCAACATCCGTCTGCGCGGCTTTGACGGTAACCGCGTGTCGCTGACCTTCGACGGCATCCCGCTGAACGACACCGGCAACTACGCCAGCTACACCAACCAGCAGATGGACCCGGAACTGATCGAGCGCGCCTCGGTCAACACCGGCTCGACTGACGTCGACAGCCCCACTGCCGCGGCCACCGGCGGCGCCATCAACTATACGACGCTGCGTCCGACCGCTGACTTCGGCGGCTGGGCCCAGGCCTCGTTCGGCGACTTCGATTATCGCCGCTACATGTTCCTGATCAACTCGGGCGAGTTTGGTCCGTGGGGCACCTCGGCCTGGTTCGCCGTTTCGAAGACCGACTACGACAAGTTCAAGGGCCGCGGCGATCTGCAGAAGACGCAGTTCAACGCGCGCCTCTACCAGCCGCTGGGCGACAACGGCGACTTCCTGTCGCTGTCGGGTCACTGGAACGAGAACCGCAACAACAACTACCTCGGGCCGAACCTCGGCAACGCCGACCGCACGATCCTGCCTCAGGTCGAGACCGACCCGCGTGGCTGGGACATCGACTTCAACGACACCTACCTGCCCTATCCCGTCGTCGGTGCGAATGCTGCAAGCTTCACGGGCCGCAACGGCGTCGCTGACGTCGATCCGTCGGGCAACTCCAACTACTGGGGTCTGCGTATCAACCCGTCCAACACGGGCAACATTCGCGGCCAGTCGCGCTTCACCCTGATGGACGGCCTGGTCCTGACGGTCGATCCGTCGCTCCAGTACACCCTCGCCAACGGCGGCACCGGTCAGGTTGTCCTGTCGGAAACCGACCGTGTAATCCGCGGCACGTTCGCCACGGGCGGCCTGGACCTGAACGGTGACGGCGATACGCTGGACAGCGTCCGCGTTCATGCCACCAACAACACCAACACCCACCGCTATGGCCTGAACGCCTCGCTGATCTGGGATCTGGACGACAACCACCGCGTGCGCGCTGCCTATGCGCTGGACTACGGTCGTCACCGCCAGACGGGCCAATACGGCCGCATCAATCGCAGCAACCCTGCCGATCCGCGTTTCGCCGACTGGTTCGCCGGCCGCAATGATGAAGCCAACCGCATCGTCAACTTCAATGGCTATGAGCTGCGCACTCGTGACCGTCTGTCGATCGCTGAGCTGAACCAGTTCTCGCTCGAATATCGCGGCCAGTTCCTGGACGACGCCCTGACGATCAACATCGGCGTCCGGGCTCCGTTCTTCAGCCGCGATCTGAATCAGTACTGCCTGACCCAGGACCGCTCCTCGAACGTGCTCTGCACGACCGAGACCACCACGACGACCGCGCTCATCAACGGTGTCCCCACCGTTCTGACCAACGGCAACGTTGCGATCCCGGGACGCGTCACGGGTACGGCTCCGACTCAAACCTCCATCCAGTACATCCCGGCGTTCTCGGCCAACGAGAAATACGACGACATCCTGCCGAACATCGGCGCCTCGTACCGCTGGGGTGACGGTCATTCGGTCTATGTAAGCTACGCAGAGACCCTGTCGGCGCCGCGGACGGACAGCCTCTACAATGTCTCCCGCCTTGCCGACGGCAGCCTGGGCAACCCGACTGTTCAACCGGAATCGGCCCAGAACTTCGACCTGGGCTACCGCTACTCGAACCCGACCCTGGTCGGCACCGTGTCGGTCTTCGCCAACAACGAAGAAAACCGTATCGTCAGCACCTTCGATGACGCCCTCGGCCAGTTCGTCGACCGTAACGTGGGTTCGGTCGAGCGTATCGGCGCCGAAGGCTCCATCGGCTGGTCGCCGGTTGAAGCCCTCAGCCTGTATGCCTCGGCGACCTGGCTGCAGAGCGAAGTGCAGGACGACTATGTCAACAACACCTCTGGCGGCGTTGCGCAAATCGTTCGCACCAAGGGCAAGGAACTGGTCGAGACCCCGGAATGGATGTTCTCGGCCCGTGCCAGCTACCAGTTCACCGACTGGCTGGAAGCCGGCATCCAGGCCAAGTACACGGGCGAGCGCTTCCTGACCGACACCAACGACATGACGGTTGACGCCTTCACTGTGGTCGACGCCAACGTCCGCATCGACCTGGCTCCGTTCGGCTACGAAGGCACGTTCATCCAGGTGAACGCCGACAACGTCTTCGACGAGCAATACTACGCCAACCTCGGCACCCGCGCTTCGGGCACCCCGGGCACGGTCGGCTACAGCGCCACGAGCCAACCCTTCGCCTCGGTCGGCGCCCCGCGCACGATCTCGGCCACCCTGCGCGTCGCCTTCTAAGGCTCACACAGGTCAAGACAGAGGAGGGCGGTCCGGAAACGGGCCGCCCTTTTTCTTTTTGGCGAGGACGACGGCTACGAGCCCCTATTCGGCGCCAAGCGTTGAAGTCGGGGGCCGGGGTGTCTATCTGGCGCGGCTGGCGCGCTTTCGGCGCCGATGAGGATCGTTTCCGACCATGACCACCTTCGTCCCGGCCGAATGGGCCCCGCACCGCGCCATGTGGGTCGGCTGGCCCAGCCACGGCGAGCTGTGGGAGGACAACCTCGAACAGGCCCAGGCCGAGGTCGAGGCGCTGGTCCGCGCCCTGGCCGGTCCGGGGCGTGAACAGGTCAAGCTGATGGTCGGCAAGCCCGAGGCGCTGGACGACGCCCGCGCCCGCTTCGCCGGCGTGGACGGGATCGAGGTGGTCGACGGCCTGTTCGGCGACATCTGGCTGCGCGACACCGGCCCGATCTTCGGCGCCGGTTCGAAGACTGCCGCCGCCTTCCGCTTCAACGGCTGGGGCGGCAAATATGTGTATGCGCACGATGACACCGTCGCCACCCAGATCGGCGAAGCCTCGGGCACCCCGCTGGACCGGAATGACTTCATCATCGAGGGCGGCGCCCTGGACCACGACGGGCTGGGCACCATCCTGACCACCCGCCAGTGCGTGATGAACGCCAACCGCAATCCCGAATGGAAGAATGAGGCTGACGCCGAGCGCGCGCTGTCGGCGGCGCTCGGCGCGGGTCATTTCGTCTGGCTGGGCGACGGCCTGCTGAACGACCACACCGACGGCCACGTCGACAACCTGGCCCGCTTCGTCGCGCCCGGCGTGGTGGCGGTGCCGATCGCGTTCGGCCGGAATGATCCCAACGCCGACGCCTATGACGCCGCCGCCGCCGTGATCAGCGGCGCGCGGGACAATGCGGGCAACC
The DNA here is from genome assembly GCF_058681355.1 of Brevundimonas sp. AVps31. Lineage (NCBI taxonomy): Bacteria > Pseudomonadati > Pseudomonadota > Alphaproteobacteria > Caulobacterales > Caulobacteraceae > Brevundimonas > Brevundimonas sp. AVps31. The sequence goes on from NZ_CM178736.1 coordinate 1,683,326, forward strand.
CGCTGAAGGTGCTGCGCATTCCTTCGCCCGGCTTCGTCGGCGACGAGGACGAACGCCCCATCCCCGCCAGCCATATGAATTTCCTCATCGCCAACGGGGCGGTGATCGTGCCGACCTATGGCAACGACATGGCCGCGCGTCTGGCCTGCGAGGCCCTGGCGTCCGCCTTCCCCGATCGGGAAATCATCCCCCTGCCGTCGCTGGCCGTCCTGACCGGCGGCGGCTCGTTCCACTGCATCTCCCAGCAGGAGCCGGCGTAATGACCCGCACCGTTTCCGTCGCCGCCATCCAGACCTCGTATGCGTCCGAGGACATTCAGGCGAACATCGACAAGACCATCGGCTTCATCCGCGAGGCCGCCGGCCGTGGCGCGCAGGTGATCCTGCCGTCGGAGCTGTTCCAGGGGCCGTATTTCTGCGTCTCGCAGGAAGAGAAGTGGTTCGGGACCGCCTATGCGTGGCGCGAGCATCCGGCCGTGGTCCAGCTGCAGCCGCTGGCCAGGGAGCTGGGCGTGGTTATTCCCGTCTCGATTTTCGAGCGCGAGGGGCCGCACTACTTCAACTCGATGGTGATGATCGACGCCGACGGGACGCTGATGGGCGTCTATCGCAAGAGCCATATCCCGGACGGCCCCGGCTATCAGGAGAAATACTATTTCCGGCCCGGCGACACCGGCTTCAAGGTCTGGGACACCCGGTTCGGCCGCATCGGCGTCGGCATCTGCTGGGACCAGTGGTACCCCGAGAGCGCCCGCGCGATGATGCTGCAGGGGGCGGAAGTCCTGCTGTACCCGACCGCCATCGGCAGCGAGCCGCATGACGAGACCCTGGATACCGCCCTGCCCTGGCGCCGCGCCATGCAGGGTCACGCCGTGTCCAATGTCGTGCCGGTCGTGGGCGCCAACCGCATCGGGCATGAACAGGTGACGGCGGCGGGCCAGAGCTTCTACGGCCACTCCTTCATCGCCGACCATCGCGGCGATCTGGTCGAGAGCCTGGAGGGCGAGGAAGGGGTGCTGGTGCACACCTTCGATCTGGACTTCCTGGATCGCCACCGCGCGGCCTGGGGCTTCTTCCGCGACCGCCGCACGGACCTGTACAGCGCGATCAGCGGGCCGCGTCCGGCCTAGTTGGTCGACGGGCCGAGCGCCAGCCGCTCGGCGGCGCAGGACGGGTTGGTCAGGCCCTCGGCGCGGGCGGCCGTGACCTCCGAGCGGGCGGCCTCCAGATCGGCGGCGAAGCCGGGCGAGGCGGCGGCGCGGGCATAGAGGGCCTCGCCGATCCGTTCACCGTCGGCGACGTCGCCCTGCCAGTTCAGGCGGCAGATCCGGCGGCTGAGGCCGATCTCGCGGCCCATACCCTGGAGCATGGCCCCCTTGTCCGGGGCGAGTTCCGCGAACAGACGGCCATAGGCCGCGCCCGCGACCGCGCCGCCGGCGGGCCAGGACGGGCTGTCACGCAGGGTGTCGGTGAGACGCTGGCAGGGCTGGAGCATCGGATCCACGGCCACCGGGCGAGGACGGGTCCAGGTCGCGGCGAGACGGCGGGTCAGAGCGTCAGAATCCACCAGCAGCCGGTTCATCAGCCGGGTCAGGGCCGGACGCGGCTGTTCCGTCAGCCGCGTGCCCAGGATGCAGTCAAAGTGCTGGGCCGCCTCGGGCGCGCGCAGTTCGGCCTGGGCGGTCGCCAGCCACCAGCGATCCGTGCCGGGGCCGCCGCCGGGTGTGTCTCCAGTCCAGATGAGGGTCTGGGGGCTGGGCGTGAACTGGCTCGCCAACCCGTCCAGCGCACCGCCGTCCAGATAGCCGGACGCAGGCAGGGGGGCAGGGCCGGTCCCGCCCACAGTGGCGCAAGCGCCCGACAGCAAGAGCAGGGCGGCCGCGAGGGCCGGTCGGATCAGCCGCCGGACCACGTCAGCTGAACATCGGTGGGGCCATCGACGATCGGGGTGGCGACGACCTGCAACAGGCGATTGCCGCCGTCACCGGCGGAATAGGCGCGCGCTTCGTCCCGGTTCAGGCTGTTGATCGGCTTAAGGCCCGAGGCCTCGGCCCGCTGGCGGTAGAAGGTCACCACCTCGTCCGGCGAGGCGTCGGTCGTGAAGGCGAGAATGCCGCCGGGACCCGCAGGCCCCTGGGCGACGGTGGGGGCGCCGGACGGCGTTCCGCCCGGATAGACGACAGCGAACTCGGGCGCACCGGGCGCAGCGGGCTGGGCCGGGGTCGAAGGCGTGGTCGCCGAGGGGGCGGAGGCGGGACCGGCTGCCGTCTCCGCATCGGTCGCGGCGGTCGCCGGCGTGGCGTCCACCGCCGGACCCTTGTCTTCGTTGCGATTGCAGCCCGTCATGACGATGGCCGCCGAAATCGCGACGGCCGAAAGCGTACGCTTCATCCCGTGTCTGTCCTTGAGACTGTTTTGTTGGCGTCACCGTGGCCCAACCATGCGGCGGCGGCAAGGCGACATAAGGCCCGATCGGGGACCGACCCTGTCAAAGCGTCAACCCGGCGCCCGTCACTTGTCGGCGGATTTGATGCCTTCGCTGGTCAGGCTTTCGTTGATCGTGTCCTGATCGGGGTCGTTGTCGGAACCGGTGGCGGCGCCGCCCTGCAGGGAGCCGGCGCGGGTGTCGGAGCCCATGTCCGAGCCGGACAGGGCGTCGATCAGGGCGTCCCGGGTCCGGCCCAGATCGGGCTTCTCGCCCTGATCATCGGCCTCGCGGGCGTCTTCGGTGAGCGGCGGCTGCTGTTGCTGGGTCATGGCGAAGCTCCTTCAAAGGCATAGCGGGCAGGGAGGGGCGGGGTTCCGCCCGCCTAGCGCGGGCAGGACAGGTCGCCCTCGCGGCACTGGGCGATGCGACGCAGGTCGCGGGTCCGCTCGTTCGACAGGCGGGCGATGCATCCCGACTGAACCATGGCCCAGGCGGAGCCGCCCCGGACGCCGGAGGATTCAAACCGGCACTGTTGGTCGCGGAAGCTGATCCACGATCGCTGGGCGTTGCGCAGCAGAGTGCGGGAGGCGGGCGACAGCCCGTTGATGGTGGCCGTGTACTGGCTGTTCAGCGCCTGATCGGCGGCGCGCTCGTCCCGGGCGGCGGCGGCGTTCATCTGCGACTGTGATTGCGCGAGGGCGGCCGTGGCCAGGACGCAGGGGCCGAGAGCGATCAGGGCCAGCTTGAGGGGGCGGTTCATCGGGCGTGTCCTCGGGAAGTGGGGTCTTCACACCGGAACGCCCGGGCCCGGGGGAAGGCGCCAATGAAAAAGGGGAGGCCCTTGCGAGGCCTCCCCTTTGATCGTCCGACAGCGGTCCGGTCTTACTTGCCGAACAGCTTGGCCCAGCGGCGTTTGTCGCGGTTCTTCCACGTCCCGCGGTGATAGGCGTCCGAGCCGATCAGCGGCACGACCGTGGTGGCTTCGGCGAAGACCATCTGTTCGTGCGTGGTCTGCACCTTGCCCCAGGAGGCGGCTTCCTTGAGCGTCGAGGACGAGCAGGCGCCGTCACGGACGTCGGCGACGGTGATCTGCACGGCGTATTTGTGCATCTCGGCGTCGATGCCGAGGATTTCGGCGCAGACGACGGTGTCCTGGGCGAAATTCTTGGGCACGCCGCCGCCGACCATGAACAGGCCGGTGACGCCCGCGGCGATCTTGATGTCGGTCAGTTCGCGGAAGTCGGCGACTGCGTCGATCATCAGATAGGGCTTGCCCTCGGCGATGCGCTCCTTCTGGTGCTTGACCAGACCGAAGCCGGCCGAGCTGTCGACGAAGGCCGGGCAGAAGATCGGCACGCCTTCTTCATAGGCGGTCTGGATCAGCGAACCGGGCTTCTTGGCGTTGCCCTCGCTGAGCCATTTGCCCATTTCCCAGATGAACTCGCGGCTCGAATAGGCGCGCGGCTCCAGACGGTTGCAGATCTCCAGGATGGTGTGATCGCAGTTCTGGAGCTCTTCCTCGTCGATGTAGGTGTCGTAGATCCGGTCGATGTAGTTTTCGCGCAGGACGTTGTCGTCCACCTCGCCGGCGGCCTGGTAGTGTTTGAAGCCCAAGGCCTCGAAGAAATCCATGTCGACGATCGAGGCGCCGGTGGCGACCACGGCGTCGATCATGCCGAACTTCACCATGTCGCGGTACACGTGCATGCAGCCGCCGGCCGAGGTCGAACCGGCCAGGATCAGCCAGGGCGAGCAGGCCTTGTCTTCCAGCGCCATGTTGAAGATGTCGGCGGCGCGGGCGGTGTCGCGCGACGAGAACGACATCTTGCGCATGCTGTCGATGATCGGGCGGGCGTCGAACGAGGTGATGTCGACGTGCTCCACCGTGTTCTGAAGCAGCTGGGCCTTCTGGTTCGATTGAACGGGAGCGTTCATTGCAAGGGTTTCCCTTTGATTTGAGCGCCCGTCGTTGAAAAGGAACAGCGGCCCGGACGGAGCGACGGGCCGCTGCTTATGGAACGCGTGAGCGACGCTTTCGCGTCAGCGTGACTGTTACCGGCGCGACTTCTTGCGCTGGCCGGCCTTGCCCTTGGGGCGCGACAGACGAACGATCTTGCGGGCCTGCTCTTCCGCCGTGGTGCGCACGGTCGGGATGGAGCGGGGCGCCAGGCCGTAGAGCGAGGCCATCGGGGCGTCCTCGACCGCGGCGAGATCATGCTCGCCGTAGCCGTTGAAACCGGTCGACATGGCCACGCCATAGGCGCCCAGCATGCCGATCTCGATGAAGTCGCCTTCCTGCACATCGGCCGGCAGCCAGAACGGGCCGGGCATGTGGTCGATGGAATCGCAGGTCGGACCGTAGAAGCGGAAGGGCTTCAGATCGCCCGAGCTCTCACCGTCCCGGACCAGTTTGGTCGGGAAGGGCCAGCGCGAGTGGGTGGCGTCGAACAGCGAGCCGTAGGAGCCGTCGTTCAGGTACAGGGCGTCGCCCTTGCGCAGGTCGACGCGGCACAGGACCGAGGAGGACTCGGCGACCAGCGCCCGGCCGGGCTCGCACCACAGCTCGGTCGTTTCCGACACGGGCATTTCGCGGAAACCGCGGTGGATGGCGTCGGCGTATTCGCTCATGTCCGGCGGGACCATGCCCGGATAGACCGAGGGGAAGCCGCCGCCGACATCGACGATGTCCACGAAGACGCCGGCGCGGCTGATGGCGCGACCGACCTGGGCCATGGCGGCCTCGTAGGCGGAGGGCCTCATGCATTGCGAACCGACGTGGAAGCAGACGCCCATCAGGCCGTCCTTGACCGCCTGGCGGGTGGCCAGCAGCAGGGACGGGGCCTGGTCCGGCGAAACGCCGAACTTGCCCGACAGGGAATAGGCCGCGCCGTCCGCCGAGACCGTCATGCGGACCAGCAGGTTGAGGTCGCTGGCGCCGCCCGTGGCCTCGATGATCTTGTTCAGCTCATCGTGGCTGTCGAGCGAGAAGGTGCGGACGCCGTGATCGAAATAGGCGCGGGTGATCGCGCCCCGGCTCTTGACCGGGTGCATGAAGGCCAGACGCGCGTCGGCGCTGACCGAGCGAACCAGCTCGATCTCGGCGATGGAGGCGACGTCGAAGGCGGTGACGCCAGACTCGATCAGGGTCTCGATGACCCAGCGCGAGGGATTGGCCTTCACAGCATAGAAGACGTCAGCGTTCAGATTGTCCTGGAACCAGCGCGCCGCTACGGAAACCGAACGCGGTCGCACGAGTGCGACTGGACGTTCAGGGGACCGCTCGCGGACCAGGTCCAGGGGAAATTGATACGTGCGCAATTCACGTAAACCCCTGTAATTGTTAAACCCAGACCGGCGTTAGCAGCGCAACGTTAGACCTACGGGGTCCGCCGGAAGGCGCGATATGAGGTCATACGACTGTCATGTAAAGCGGTTTTTTCTAGGCGGGCGTTGAGTTTGCTCGGCATTTGTCCGCATGCGGACCGTGCGTCGGCCCCGGCGGGCGTCCCGCCAATTACAAAGCGGCGTCGCCGAGGGCGTGGGGCGTGCCCCCGGCGCCCTTCCGCTGGACGAAATCGTCGCGGACGTGCCATTAAGACTTGCCTCGCGAGCCCTCACGGGCGATGCGGCGCGCCCTTGCAACCGCAGACCTGCGTGCTCATGACCTCAGCCACCGCCGCTGTCGCGTCCGTCAAGGACGTGTCCAAAACCTTCGGCGCCCGCAAGGCGCTGAACGGCGTCTCCGTCGAAGTCGGCGCGGGCGAAATGGTCGCCCTGATCGGCCCCTCGGGGTCGGGCAAGTCGACCCTGCTCCGCTCGATCACGGGCCTGCAGTCGATCGACAAGGGCGGCACCATCACCGTCTTCGGCGAAGTGGTCCAGAAAGACGGTCGCGTGACCGGTCAGGTGCGCAAGGCGCGCCAGAAGCTGGGCATGATCTTCCAGCAGTTCAATCTGGTCGGCCGCCTGTCGCTGTTCTCCAACGTCATGCTCGGCGCGCTCGGGCGTGTCCCCGGCTGGCGCGGCTTCTTCGGCATCTGGGAGCCGCAGGACAAGGCCCAGGCCATGGCCGCCCTGCACCGCGTCGGCGTGTCCGACTATGCGGCCCAACGCGCCAATACCCTGTCCGGCGGCCAGCAGCAGCGCGGCGCCATCGCCCGCGCCATCGTACAGGGCGCCAAGGCCATCCTGGCCGATGAGCCGGTCGCTTCGCTGGACCCGGTTTCGGCCCGCAAGGTCATGGAGCTTCTGGTCGAGCTGAACCAGCGCGACGGCATGGGCGTGATCGTCACCCTGCACCAGGTCGATTACGCCATCCGCTACTGCGAGCGTGTCATCGCCCTGCAGAAGGGCAAGGTGGTCTACGACGGGCCCTCGACCGGCCTGGACACCGCTCGGCTGATCGAAATCTACGGCCCGGAGTTCGAGGACGCCTTCTGGGAAGCCAAGGTATGATCCTTTCCGGCTGGGCGCGCCGTTCGGGCAGCGGCGTTCTCGCCGCCGCCGCGCTGGGCCTGTCCGGTCTGGCGCTGGTCGCCTGCGGCGATCGGACGGCTGTGTCCGGCAAGCCGGTCGAGGCGGTCAGCTTCTCTATCCTGTCGGCCCAGGGACAGGCCTCCGCCGGCCCCCTGTGGCAGCCGCTGCTGGACGATATGTCCAAGGCCATCGGCGCGCCGGTGACGCCGCATTTCGCCTCGACCTACGCCGCCCTCGTTGAGGACATGAAGCGGGGCGAGACCCAGGCCGGCTGGTTCTCGGCCCAGCCCGCCATCGACGCCATTCGTGACGCGGACGCCGAACTGATCGCCCGCACCGTCAGTGCCGAAGGGCTGGGCAGCTATCGCGCCACCCTGATCGTCAAGGCGGGCTCGGGCATCACCCTGGACAGCGTCATGGCCTGCGGGCGTCGCTACAGCTTCGGTCTGGGCGACAGCCAGTCGACCTCGGGCACGCTGGCCCCGCTGACCTGGCTGTTCAATCCGCGCGGCATCGACCCGGAGCGGTGCTTCTCGACTGTCCGGTCGAACAACCATGAGCGCAACGCCTTCGAGGTGGCGTCCGGCGTGCTGGACGTGGCCAGTTCGAACACCGTCAGCGCCGCGGCGCTGCAGGCCCAGAACCCGACACTCGCCGAGCAGATCCAGGTCATCTGGCAGTCGCCCCCGATCCCGGAGGGCGGCATCGTCGTGCGCGAGGATCTGGAGCCGGCGCTGAAAGAGAAGATCCGCAGCTTCTTCCTGACCTATGGACAGGGCAACGGCGTCGAGGCCGAGCGCCAGCGCCGCGTGCTGGCGGGCCTGCGCTATTCGCGCTTCAATGCCGCCGAAGACGACTATCTGGATCCAGTCCGTGAGATGATGGCCGACCAGCGACTGACCGCCGCCCGCACCGAACGCAACGCCGCCGGCGTGGCCGAGGCCGAGCAGGAACTTCAGCGCCTTCGGGCGAAACGACGTGAGGTTCAGCCGTGAACCACCCAATGACCCCCACCGCCGCTCGCACGGGCGCGTTCCGGAAAGCCAAGGGCATGAGCCGCCTTCGTACTGTCTTCGCCGCCGTTCTGGCGCTCGCCGTGGTCGTTCTCGGCCTGACTTCGGTCCCCAATGCGGTCCAGGCGCAAGAGCGCCCGCAGAAGCTGGTCTTCACCATCCTGTCGGCGGAAGGCCAGGCCTCGTCGGGCCCGATGTGGCAACCGCTGCTGGATGATCTGGAGCGCTCGGTCGGTATTCCGGTCGAGCCGGTCTTCGGCTCCAACTACAGCGTTCTGGTCGAGGCCATGAGCGCCGACCAGGCCCAGATCGGCTGGTTCTCGGCCCTGCCCGCCGTGCAGGCTATCGACCGCGCCGGGGCGGAAGTCATCGCCCGCACCGTCGATGTGGACGGCAAGGATTCCTACACGTCGTCCCTGATCGTAAAGAAGGGATCGGGCATCACCCTCGATGACGTCGTCAAGTGCGGCAAGCGCTATGACTTCGGCATCGGCGACGCCCAGTCGACGTCCGGCACCCTGGCGCCGATGACCTATTTCTTCAGTCCGCGAAACATCAACCCGCAGACCTGTTTCTCCACTGTGCGTTCGGCCAGCCACCAGGCGAACTCCTTCGCCATCGCGAACGGTTTGGTGGATGTGGCGACTTCGAACTCGGTCAACACCATCTTCCTGCGCCGCGAGAATCCGGACATCGCCGACCAGATCGAGGTGATCTGGCAGTCTCCCCCCATTCCGGAGTCGGGCATCCTGATCCGCGGCGACCTGCCTGCGGACGTCAAGGCCAGAATCCGCCAGTTCTTCACCACCTACGGTCAGGGTTATGGACCCGACGCCGAGCGCCAACGCGCGGTGATGACCAAGCTGAACTATTCCCAGTTCCGCGCCGCCGATAACAGCTACCTCGATCCCATTCGCGAGATGAAGGCCGATCAGGCCAAGCGGGAGGGCCGTCCCCCGGACGTGGCGCCGCCGTCGAACAGCGCCCAGTTCGCCAAATGGAGCCCGTTCGCCCTGATCGCGATGCTGGCCGTCTTCGCCATCATCATGAACCTCCTGCCCAAGGCCACGCCGGTTGCGGTCGATCCGGCCGTGATCCCGGGCGCTCCGAAAAAGTCCATGGCCGCATGGTCGCTGGACATCCTGCTTTGGGGCGGCTTCGCCATCATCCTGCTGGCCGCCTTCAATCGCGTGGACCTGCCCAACCTGGGCAACCTGTTCTCCGCGCCGGAGAAGATGCAACGTTACGGCAAGGCCTTCCTCAGCCCCGACTTCAGCCAGTGGAGGCTGCTGGTTGGCCAGATGTGGCTGACGGTGCAGATAGCTCTCTGGGGCACCTTCCTGGCGGTTTTCCTGGCCGTGCCGCTCAGCCTGATGGCGTCGCGCAACCTGTCGCCCGCCTGGTTGGTGTGGCCGGTCCGTCGCGTGATGGACCTGCTGCGTTCGGTCCCGGACCTCGTCGTCGCCACCCTGTTCATCGTCGCCGTGGGCCTCGGTCCGCTGGCGGGCGTGCTCGCCATCGCCCTGAACACCGCCGGCGTGCTCGCCAAGTTGTTCTCGGAAGCCGTCGAGTCGATCGACAAGGGGCCCATCGAGGGCGTCAAGGCCACCGGCGCCGGTGGGCTGCATGAGATCGCCTGGGGCGTCATCCCGCAGGTGGCCCCGCTGTGGACCAGCTTCGCGCTCTACCGCTTCGAATCGAACAGCCGCGCGGCCACCGTGCTGGGTCTGATCGGCGCCGGCGGCATCGGCCAGACCCTGTTCGAAAGCCTGCAGGCCTTCGAATATTCCAAGGTCTCGACCATTGCGATCATCATCGTCGTGGCCGTCACCCTGATCGACATGCTGTCGCAGGCGATGCGCAAGCGCCTGCTCTGAGCGGCTGCGTCATCGGCGTATGAAAAAGCCCGCCCCGTGATCCACGGGGCGGGCTTTCTTTCTGGGCTTCGAGTTTTCCCTGGGATCCGCTCATCCCCGCGAAGGCGGGGACCTAGGCTTGAGCTAGGGTTCCAATCGGTCGAACAGGTCGTGCCAGCCCGGATTCATCTCCTCGATGAGCCGCAGCTTCCATTGCCGGTTCCATTTCTTGATCTGGCGCTCGCGTTTGAAGGCCCCGGCGCGGGACTCGTGCGCCTCGAACCAGACCAGCTTGTCCACGTCGTGTTTGGCCGTGAAACTGGCTGGCCGCATGTGGGTGCGATGCTGCCACGCCCTGACGATCAGGCTGTCGGTCGAGCCTGTGTATAGAGTCCCGTTGCGGCGGCTCGCCATGATGTAGGTGTGAAAGCCCAAGGGCGGAGACCGTGGCTAAAACCTTGGGTCCCCGCCTTCGCGGGGATGAGCGGAATAAAATGCTCATCCATCGTGCACGTCAAGATTGTATCAGCCCCGCTTGAGATCCGGCGGCGTGGCCTCTTCGGTCAGGATGCGGATGGCCTCCTCGACGGTGACCAGCTCCTGCGCCTGCGAGCCGAGGCGGCGGATGGCGACCATGCCGGTTTCGGCCTCCTGCTTGCCGACCACGGCGATGACCGGGACCTTGGCGACCGAGTGCTCGCGCACCTTGTAGCCGACCTTCTCGTTGCGCAGGTCGATCTCGGTCCGCAGGCCGGCGGCCTTGAACTTCGTCACCACGTCACGGGCGTAGTCGTCGGCGTCGGAGACGATGGTCGCGACCACGGCCTGGGTCGGCGCCAGCCACAGCGGGAAGGCCCCGGCGTAGTTCTCGATCATGATGCCGATGAAGCGTTCGAACGAGCCCAGGATCGCCCGGTGCAGCATGACCGGCCGGTGCTTCTGGCCGTCCTCGGCGATGTAGGTCGCATCCAGTCGTTCCGGCAGGACATAGTCCAGCTGGATCGTGCCGCAGGTCCATTCACGGCCGATGGCGTCCTTGACGATGAAGTCCAGCTTGGGCGCGTAGAAGGCGCCGTCCCCCTCGGTGACGACCGGCTCGGTTCCGGCGGCGCGGGCGGCCTCCAGCATCAGGGCCTCGGCCTTGTCCCAGAACTCGTCCGTCCCGGCGCGGGTCTCCGGGCGGGTGCCCAGGCTGATGTAGGCGGTTTCCATGCCCAGGTCGGCATGGACCGAGCGGGCCAGGGCGATGAACTCGGCCGTCTCTTCGACGATCTGGTCCTCGCGGCAGAAGATGTGGGCGTCGTCCTGCGTAAAGCCGCGCACCCGCATCAGGCCGTGCAGCGAACCCGACGGCTCATAGCGGTGGCAGGCGCCGAACTCGGCCATGCGCAGCGGCAGTTCGCGATAGGACCGCTGGCCCTGATCGAAGATCTGCACGTGGCCCGGGCAGTTCATCGGCTTGAGGCTCAGTTCCTCGCCCTCGACCGTCTCGCAGACGAACATGTTGGGACGGTATTTCTCCCAGTGGCCGCTCTGTTCCCAGAACTTCCGGTCCAGCACCTGCGGGGTCTTCACCTCGACATAGCCGGCGGCGTCCAGACGGCGGCGCATATAGGCCTCCAGCACGCGCCACAGCACCCAGCCCTTGGGGTGCCAGAAGACCATGCCGCGGCCCTCTTCCTGCATGTGGAAGAGCTCCATCGCCTTGCCGACCTTGCGGTGGTCGCGCTTCTCGGCCTCCTCCAGACGCTGCATGTGGGCGTCCAGATCCTCCTTGGTCGCCCAGGCGGTGCCGTAGATGCGCTGCAGCTGTTCGCGCTTGGAGTCGCCGCGCCAATAGGCGCCGGCCAGCTTGGTCAGCTTGAACGCCTTGCCGACGTGGCGCGTCGAGGGGAAGTGCGGCCCCCGGCACAGGTCGATCCAGTCGCCCTGTTTGTAGAGGGTGATGGTCTCCGTCCCCGGCAGGTCGCGGATCAGCTCGGCCTTGAACTTCTCGCCCCGGTCCTCGAAGAATTTGATGGCGTCGGCCCGTTCCCAGACCTCGCGCTCGAACTTCGCATCCCGGTCGACGATCTTCGCCATCTGCTTTTCGATGGCGGCGAAGTCGTCGGTCGAGAACGGCTCCTCGCGGAAGAAGTCGTAATAGAAGCCGTCGTCAATGGCCGGGCCGATGGTGACCTGGGTGCCGGGGAACAGGGTCTGCACGGCTTCGGCCAGCACGTGCGCCGTGTCGTGGCGGATGGTGTACAGCGCGGCGGGATCGTCGCGCATGATCAGGCGGAAGTCGCCGCCGGTTTCCAGCACGCGGCGCATGTCGCGCTGCTCGCCGTTCAGCTCGGCCAGCACGGCCTTCTTGGCCAAAGAGGGCGAGATGGAGGTCGCCACGTCAAACGCCGTGGAGCCTTCGGGATACTGGCGCACGGCGCCGTCGGGGAATTTCAGGTCGATCATCGGTCTGTCTTTTCGGGCGGCGGCGGCACCGGATCATAGGTCCAGTCCATGCCGCTGAAGGGATGGCATTTACAGAGGCGTCGGACGGTGAGCCATCCCCCCCGGAGCGGTCCGTGCTGGATCAGCGCGTCCCGCCCATAGTCGGAGCAGGTCGGCTGGAACCGGCACTGCTGCCCGATCAGGGGCGACAGCGTCACCTTGTACCCGCGATGGGCCAGGCGCACGCCGCGTTCGTAGAGGGTATCGCCGAGGGCCATGTCGGTTGCGCTTATCAACCGCGCGCGCGGTTACGACAAGCGACGATCAGGCCGCACCGGCGAACCGAGTTCGGGTGTCGGGGTCTTTGCGCGTCAACGCCTGCTGCACCGCCTCCAGCGTCGCCTCGATGGCGACCATGGTGGAGGCGTGGCGGGCCGGATAGTCGGCCACCTGCTTCAGGGCGCGAAGGCCCTCGAACCGGCCCTCGGGGCCTTCACCACCGGTCTTGAGCATGGCCAGCATGGCGTCGCGCGCGCGCGTCAGCTCATCGACCGTCGCGCCGATCACCGCCTCGCCCAGCACGCCCGCCGCGGCCTGCCCCAAGGCGCAGGCCTTCACGTCCTGGGCGAAGGTTTCGACCCGGCCCTCAGTATCCAGAGTCACGTCCACGATGGCCCTGGAGCCGCACAATTTGGCGACCCGATCGCCCGTGCCGTCCGGCGCAGGCAGCCGTCCGCTGTGCGGCAGGTTCGCCGCCAGCCTGAGGATGCGCGCGCTGTAGAGCTCGTCGATCATGGGATGAAGATAGGACGGGAGGACAGGGGAGGGAAGGCTGTCACAGGCGGAAGGTCAGCCCGTCGGGCCCGATCTCCAGCGTCGCCTCCGCATAGTCCGCCAGCTTCGGATGCTCCGTCTCGATCGGGTGCGTCCAGGCCGCCGTTACGACGACCACGCCCGCGCCCGCCGCCTCGCCGGCCTGGATGCCCGCTTCGGCGTCCTCGAACACCAGGCAGTCGGCGATATCGACGCCCAGCGTCCGCGCCGCCAGTTGATAGCCCGAAGGGTCCGGCTTGCCGCGCGCGACGCGTTCGGCGGTGATCATTACGGCCGGCGGCGTCACCCCCGCCGCCTTCAGCCGCGCCTTGGCCAGAGGCACGCTGGCCGAGGTGACGATGGCCCAGCGGTCGGGGGGCAGTCGCTTCAGGAAATCGATCGCTCCGGGGATGGGTGCGACCCCGTCCACATCCTCGATCTCCCCGCGCTCCACCCAGGCGGCTTCGGCGGCGAGGTCGATGTCCGGAAGGTTCTGCTTGCGGATGGTGTCGGGTCCGCGGACGCCGTGAATGGTGGGAATAAAGCGGGCGACGTCCAGCCCGTGCCGCTCGGCCCAGCGGGTCCAGACGCGTTCGGCGGCGGCGGTCGAACTGATCAGCGTCCCATCCATGTCGAACAGGAAGGCCTGCCACAGGCGGGGATCGGCGGGGGAGGAAGCCATGCCCCCTGTTCACCACAGGGGGCGTCGCGGAACAACCGCCCAGCCGCCCGATCAGCCGCCCTGCAGCGAGCCCCAGGTGCGGCCCGGCGCCATCGCGGCGGCCTGTTGCGCACCGCCGGCGAGGCGGGCGTTCAGCCAGGCCATGTTGCTGTCCGCCTGATCCGGCGGCAGGTCGCGGCGCAGGATCTGCTCGGCCTCGCCCAATTTGCCGTTCAGACCCAGCACCATCGCCAGGTTGAGCCGCACCTTCAGCGAGGCCGCGGGCTGGGCGGCGGCGCGGCGCAGCAGGGGTTCGGCGGCGGCGTTGTCGCCCCTCGCCATGGCCGAGACGGCCATATTGGTCAGGACGTCCGGGTTCTCGGGAGAGATCGCCAGCGCCTGGGCCCAGGCGGCGCGGGCGTCCTCGGAGCGGCGCACCTGCTCATAGGCCGTGCCCAGCAGGGACCAGGGCCGCCAGTCGCCGGGATTGGTGTCGCGCGCGCGCTCCAGCGCCAGAATGCCGTAAAAGGCCTGACCGCGCGCGATGTGGGCGCGACCCAGCTCCAGCTGGGCGTCGTAGTTGGCGGGCTGCACCATCAGCACGCGCTGGGCCATGTCGGCGGCCTGGTCGTAGCGGCCCAGTTCCCGCAGCGCCTGTGATGCCTTCACGCCCGCGACGGTGTCGTTCGGCGCGATCTCGGCCTCCTGCGTCCAGAAGACCGAGCGGGTCAGGGCGTCGGCGCGGTCGGCGGCGGCCCGCGACTCCGGTCCGGCCGGGCGGGGCGCCGGAGCCGAAGTGGCCGCCGGGGCGGTGGGCGGCTGCTGCGCCAGCGCGGGCGAGGCGAGAGCGGCGAACAGGGCGACGGTTGCGATACAGGCGGTCGTGCGCGACATGGGGAAGGCGCTCCGGGAAGGTCGCCTCCAGAATCGGCCTTCCGCGTCAACTGCTGGTTAACAAAGGCCGCCGCCATGTCCGTTCTTCATCCCGACCTCCTGACCGCCGACGCCACGGGCGCGCTGCCGGTGCGCGTAGTGGGCAAGGGTGCGGCGCTGGATGGGGCCGAGCGCGCCTGGGCCGACGCCAATGACTTTACCGGCAAGGCGGGACAATTCCTGCTGCTGCCCGGCCCGGGCGGCGCGCCGGTCGGGGCCCTGTTCGGCGCCGGCGACCGGTTCGAGCCGCTCACGGCCCGCGCCCTGTCCGCGAAACTGCCCGCCGGCTTGTGGCGGCTGGACGGGGTGGAGGGCGAGGCGGCGGCGCAGGCGGCGCTGGCCTTCGCGCTCGGGGCCTACCGGTTTGATCGCTACAAGGCCAAATCCGCGACCCGCGCCCGGCTGGCCGTGCCCGGCGTGGACGTGCAACCCCAGCTGAACATCGCCGCCGCCTGCGCCCTGACGCGCGAAATGGTCGACACCCCCGCCGCCGACATGGGGCCGCTCCAGATCGAGACCATCGCGCGCGAGATCGCCGAGGCCCATGGCGCGGCCCTTTCGGTCATCACCGGCGACGCCCTGCTGGAGGAGAACTACCCGTCCGTCCACGCGGTCGGCCGCGCCGCCGCGCCGCACCGGGCGCCGCGCGTGATCGAGATCGGCTGGAACCTCGCTCGGACCGATCTCCCGCTGGTGGCGCTGGTGGGCAAGGGCGTGGTCTTCGACACCGGCGGACTGGACCTCAAGCCCGCGGCGGGCATGCGCAACATGAAGAAGGACATGGGCGGCTCGGCCCATGTGCTGGGGCTGGGGCGTCTGGTCATGCAGTCCGGCCTGCCGGTGCGGCTGGTGGTGCTGGTCGCCGCCGTCGAGAACGCCGTGTCGGGCGACGCCTTCCGCCCCGGCGACGTGCTGCAGACGCGCAAGGGCCTGACCGTCGAGGTCGGCAATACGGACGCCGAGGGGCGGCTGGTGCTGGCCGATGTCCTGACCCGCGCGGCGGAACATGCGCCGGATCTGACGCTGGACTTCGCCACCCTGACCGGGGCCGCGCGCATGGCGCTGGGGCCGGAGCTGCCGCCGCTCTATACCGATGACGAGGCCTTGGCCGCCGACATGCTGGCCGCCGCCACCGCCGTCAGCGACCCCCTGTGGCGGATGCCGCTTTGGGCCGGTTACAGGCCCGCGCTGGAGGCCGAGATCGCCGACCTGCGCAACGACCCCGCCGCCTGGGCCCAGGCCGGCTCGGTCACCGCCGCCCTGTTCCTGCAGAAGTTCGCCCCGACGACCGGCGCCTGGGCCCACATGGACATCTTCGCCTGGAACCCCCGCGCCCGCCCCGGCTGGCCCGAAGGCGGCGAGGCGCAGGGTCTGCGGGCGTCGTTCGAGATGCTGAAGCGTCGCTTCGCGGCTTAGGCAGTAGGCAGTAGGCAGTAGGGTCGCGGATCGCGGGCGCAGAGCGCAATCTCCCTATTGCCTACTGCCTACCTGCCTATTGCCCGCTCCCGTTAACCGCCCCTCCACCACCGCGCGTTAGAACACCGGCTCAACCGGACGAGCCTCGTTTGACCGCAACGGCAGACATTCTGGATCCCCGCACCACTCTTGCCCGGCCCGATCTGGCCGAGCAGGCGCTGGAGGGCGTGGTCCGCGCCGCGACCTATCGCGCGACCCGGCCGATGCGCTGCACGGCGCCGGTGGCTGATGTGCATGGCGAAACCGGCGCGCGGATCGACCAGCTGGTGTTCGGTGAACTGTTCGATGTTCTGGACGCCGAGGGCGACCGCCTCTGGGGCCGCGCCCGTCGGGACGGCGTCGTCGGCTGGATCAGCCGCGCAGACGTCACCGAGGGTGTCGTCCTTCCCAGGGTTCGGGTGGCTGTCGTCGACGCCGCCCTGCCGCTGAACGCCCTGGTGATCGAGGGCGAAGACTCCGGCTTCCAGCCCGTCGGCGTCTTCGAGGCCGATCCCGTGTCGGTGGCTGAACGCCTGATCGGCGTGCCCCATGTTCCGGGCGCCCGCACCTCACGCGGCATCGACTGCGCCGGTCTGGTGCAGCAGGCGCTGTACGCCTGCGGCCGCGCCGCGCCCCGCTATCCGGACCAGCAGGCCGAACTCGGCGCCGCCGTCGCCCGCGCCGATGCGCGCCGGGGCGATCTGGTCGTCTGGCTGCATGACGATCTGGGACCGTGGAACGGGCATTCGGCCATCCTGCTTGACGCCGACCGCGTTCTGCACGCCACCGGCCATCACGGGGCGGTGGTCGTAGAGCCGCTTGCGGAGGCCGAGGCCCGCTATGCGGCGGACGGCTTCACGGCGCCGGTGTTCAGGAGACTCTGACCCGAGCGAAGCTCAAACGAAAAAGGCCCCGCTGTCGCCAGCGGGGCCTTTTTGTCTCTGTGACCGACCTTACTGGTTGGGCGGAGCGGCGCTGGTCGCGGCGGGCGGAGCCGCCGGGGTCGCCTGGGTGGTGGCGGGAGCGGCGCCGTCAGCGGCCGGAGCGGCGGCTTCCGTGGCGGCGGCGCCTTCGGTCGGAGCCGCACCCTCGACCGGAGCGGCGCCCGGCTGGCGCGCGGGATCCGGGGCCGGGATGCCGAAGCCGCCCGAGCCCTGGCTGCGCAGCCAGGCGATCAGGTTGATGCGGGTCTGCTGGTCGCGAATACCGGCGAACGACATCTTGGTGCCCGGGACATAGCGGCCCGGGGCGGTGATGAACTGGTCGAGCTGGTCGTAGCCCCAGGTCGGCGCCTCGGCCTTGTGGCCGGCCATGGCTTCGGAATAGGCGAAACCGGCGCGGTGCATGACCGGACCGCCGACGACGCCGTACAGGTTCGGGCCGATGCCGTCCGCGCCGCCCGAAGCGACGTTGTGGCAGGCCTGGCAGCGCGCGAAGGCGGCTTCACCGGCGGCCAGATCGGCGGCCGGCAGGACCGTGCCCCAATCCGGCGGCAGGACCACTTCGGCCGGTCCGCCGGCGGCTTCTTCCGGGGCGTCGACGAAGTAGCCCATCTTTTCAGGGGCTTCGGAATGATAGATCGCGCCCGTCACCTGCTGCACGCCGATGATGACGAAGGCGGTCGCCAAGGCGGCGGCCAGGATTTTATTGCCGTTCAGATTGCCGCTCATGCGTGTCGTCGCATCCCGTAATTTAGGGCCCGGCCGCGTGAGCGGCAGGCGAATTCTTGCGTGGGCGTCTCTTACACGCTAGCGCGGCCTTCGCAACCGGCCCGGAGCGACCTTTCCGCGCGCCCGGCGTCGCAGGCAGCGAGGCAGACCGATGAATCCCCTGATAATGATTCCCGCTCGCATGGCGGCGACCCGCCTGCCCAACAAGCCGCTGGCGGATATCGGCGGCAAGCCCATGATCGTGCGCGCCTATGAACAGGCCGCCCTGTCGGGTCTTCCGGTCGCGGTGGCGGCGGGGGATCAGGCGATCGTGGACGCGATCGAAGCCATTGGCGGCACGGCCATCCTGACCGATCCGGACCTGCCGTCGGGCTCGGACCGCATTCGCGCCGCGCTGGAAAGCATCGATCCCGACGGCGCCTTTGACGCGGTCATCAACCTGCAGGGCGACATGCCCTTCGCCGATCCCGGCCTGGCCACCGCCTGCGCCGCCCTGCTGCATGGCGAGCCCGAGTGCGACATCGCGACCCTGGTGGCGCGCGAGGCGGATGTGTCCGACCGCGCCAACCCCGACGTGGTCAAGGCCGTGCTGGCCCTGTCCGAAGGCGAGCGCCACGCCCGCGCCCTCTACTTCACCCGTTCGACCCTGTACGGCGACGCCCCCGTCTGGCGGCATATCGGCCTGTACGGCTATCGCCGCGAGGCCCTGCTGCGCTTCTGCGCGGCGCCGCCGTCGCCGCTGGAGAAACGCGAAAAGCTGGAACAGCTCCGGGCCTTGGAGATGGGCCTGCAGATCTGGGCCGCCGTGATCGACGAGGCCCCGCTGTCGGTGGACAATCCGGGGGATCTGGAGGCGGCTCGGGCGCTTGCCGAGAGGGATTAGGGAGCAGGGATTAGGGATTAGGCGCGAGCTTGGTTCGGAGCGCGCTCAGCATACGGCCGACCTCCTCCGTTCGGACTAGCAAGTCATCAACCTGCTCGTCGGGTGCGAGCGTCAGGCGTTTGATGATGAGCAGGAAGGTCTCGAGTTCAGCCGCCGAGCCGCGGGCAATGCTGATGAAGTGCGCGTAGTCACGCCTCGTGCCTCGGGCGTTTCCTTCGGCGATGTTGGCGGGAATGGAGGTCGAGCAGCGGATGATCTGCCCGGAGAGACGGTACATCTCCTCCTTCGGCATGATGCGGGTTAACGCATAGACCTGACAGGCGAGGTCGAGCCCCTTGTGCCAAACGGTCAGTTCCCGATGCGATTGCGCCATCGTCTTCTCCTTGACGGCGCAACCCTAGAGCAGGGTCTCGATCCCGTAAAAGTCGAATCGATCGATCTCAGAGACCTAATCCCCAATCCCTAATCCCTCCTCAGACGTCAAACCCGTCCACCCACGCCTGCAACAGCGTCCGCGCGATCGCGATTTTCGGCGGCGCCTTGATGCTTTCATGCGTCCCCGCCAGCACGGCGGCGGCTTCCGTCCGCGTCAGCCACGCCACCGCCTCCAGCTCTGTCTGATCCGGCCGCGCGTCGTCGGAGTCCACCTCCGCGAACAGGCCGATCATCAGCTGGGACGGGAAGGGCCAGGGCTGACTGGAGTGGTAGCGGACCTTGGTCACCGTCAGCCCGGCCTCTTCCTCGATCTCGCGGGCGCAGCCTTCCTCGATGGTCTCGCCCGGCTCCAGGAAACCCGCCAGCGCGGACATCCGACCTTCCGGCCAAGCCGCCTGACGGCCCAGCAGGCATCGGTCTTCGGGGCCGCCCTTGTGGATGGCCAGCATGATGGTGACCGGGTCCACGCGCGGAAAATGCTCCGTCTTGCAGGCCGGGCAGATGCGTTTCCAGCCGCCCGAGGCCGTGTCGCTCTCGTGCCCGCAGGCGGCGCAGAAGCCATGCCGCGCGCGCCAGTCGAACAGGCTCTTGGCCAGTCCGGCCATGGCCGCGTCCACGCCCGACAGCGCCCCGGCCGCCTCGCGCATGTCCATGAAGGCGCCCAGCCCCTGCAGCGGACCCGCCGCCGGATCGACCGATCCCTCGACCTCGACCGCGAACACGGGCGCGTCTTTCCAGAGGCCGAGAAACAGCTCGCGATCCGGCACAACGGCGCGCGCATGCGTCAGTCCCAGCCATTGCAGGCGCGGCCCGTCCGCATGGTCCTCGACCAGCGGTCGCCCCTGCCACATCACCATGGCCAGCGCCTCGGGATTGCCCGCCTGCTCGGTCAGCCAGGCGGGATCGTTGCGCCGATCCCCCGCCCGATCGAGCGGATTGCCGGCGAAGGTGTTCAGGACGGGGAGGGGCATGACCTCGTTCTAGCAAGGCCACACTTGCATCGGCGAGCCCAAACCGTCATATCCCCGCTCGGAGATCGCGGGCGAAGGCTTCGCCAATCTGGTCAGGGCCGGAAGGCAGCAGCCACAACGAATTCCCCTTCGGGTCGCGGTCTCTACTTTCTCTCTGACGATCCGGTCTGACGCTCGGCGCCCTTGGTCGCGCGCAAGGCGCCCAGCATCAGGCCGCCCAGTTCGTCCTCCTCGAGCACGTAGATCGCAAAGAGCGGACGCTGCCGCAGGGCGGCGAGCAGGGCTTCGTCCTCGGCTTCCATCAGCTCGGTCTCCGGCACGAACCGGCCATTCTGTCGGGAATAGATCCAGGCGCTATAGGCGCTCTCGGTCAGCTGGGGCGGGGCGTTCAGGTACGCGTTCATCTGTTCGATCAACGCCTGCGCGTTCGCATCCGACGACATCACGCCGCAGATGTTCATCATCACGCCGGGCGTGTCGAAGAGGACAGCGCCGTCCGCGATGCCGGTCATCAACATTTCGAGCGAGTCCGGTGCGACGTTCGACGCGGGGTCGAAATTGATGTGGATGGTCAGATCCTGCACATCGTCCAGTTCGGCGCCTCCGAGGGCCTCGGGCGGCAGCGGCTTCCAGCCGATATCGCCCATCGCGGAAATGGCCGCCGCCGCGTCGCCGTCGGTTGTCACGCAGGCCTTGAGGAAGGACTGGAACGGATCGGCCGCCGCCGGCGAGGCGGCCAGCAGGGCGGCGGCGACGGTCAGCGCCGCCGCGTGAACGATCTTCAACATCTCTATCCCCCACGCCCCTTCGGCCCTCCGACCGTAGCACGCGAATTTCGCTTCACAATCCGCCGTTTCGCCTGCGCAGCGCCCGATCACCCACAGCCGCCCGGAAACTCGCTCGCGCAACCCCTTCGCCCGGCGGCCCCGTCACGCTAAGACTGTGCCCATGAGCGACATCGACCCGAGTCTCGAAGGCCCCCCGTGGGACGAGGACGCCCCGGAAGGGGCGGTGGAAGAGCGCGATCCCAATACCGAGGACATGTTCGGCGCGCCGCCGGTGGCGCCCGATCCCGCGCAGGAAGTCGCCTTGGCCGAGGCCGCTTCAACCCCGCCCGCTGCCCATCAACCGCAGAAGTCCGCTCCGGCCCCGTCCGAGATTGCCGCCCACGAGGATGACGGCGCCGCCTATCAGGTGCTGGCGCGCAAATACCGGCCGCGCACCTTCGAGGACCTGATCGGGCAGGAGGCGATGGTGCGCACCCTGACCAACGCCTTCGCCACCGGCCGGATCGCCCACGCCTTCATGCTGACGGGGGTCCGCGGCGTCGGGAAGACCACGACCGCCCGCCTGCTGGCCCGGGCCCTGAACAACGAGACCGATGTCATCGACCGTCCGTCGCTGGAGCTGACGGCCCATGGCCGCCACGACGCCGCCATCATGGCCGGCCAGCATATGGACGTCATGGAGATGGACGCGGCGTCGCACACCGGCGTCAACGACATCCGCGACATCCTGGAGAGCGTCCGCTACGCCCCGGTCGAGGCGCGCTACAAGGTCTATGTCCTCGACGAGGTCCACATGCTGTCGACGCAGGCGTTCAACGCCCTGCTGAAGACGCTGGAAGAGCCGCCGCCCCACGCGAAATTCATCTTCGCCACCACCGAGATCCGCAAGGTCCCGGTGACCATCCTGTCGCGCTGCCAGCGTTTCGATCTGCGCCGCGTGGAGCCGGAAATTCTGGTCGAACACCTGGCCCGCGTCGCGGACCGCGAGGGGATGAAGGTCGAGAACGAAGCCCTGGCCCTGATCGCCCGCGCGGCGGAGGGCTCGGTCCGCGACGGCCTGTCCCTGCTGGATCAGGCCCTGGTGCAGGGCGAGCGCGGCGAGACGGTGAAGACCGAGGTCGTGCGCGACATGCTGGGTCTGGCCGACCGCACCCAGACCATCGCCCTGTTCGAGGCGATCATGGCCGGTCGCACGCCCGAGGCGCTGGAGCTGTTCCGCACCCTCTACGGCTACGGCGCCGATCCGGTGCAGGTGACCAACGACCTGCTGGAACACTGTCACGCCGCCTCGGTCGCCAAGATGCTGGGGCCGAACGCGACGCGCCTGCCTAACGACCAGGCGCAGAAGCTGGCGGCGCTGGGCGCGGTCATCTCGGCGGGCACCTTGGCGCGGGTGTGGCAGATGCTGCTCAAGGCGCTGGACGAGGTCCGGCGCGCGCCCAACCCCGCCGACGCGGTCGAGATGGCGATCGTCCGGCTGGCCTATGCCGCCGACCTGCCCGGCCCGGAGGAGGCGCTGAAGGCTTTGCGCGACGGCGAACCGCTGGGTGGCGGCGGTCCGGGTGCGGGCCAGCGCGTCGGGGGCGGTGGTGGTGGAGGCGCTTCGGCTCAGCTGGCCGCCCGGCCGGTGGCCGCGCCCGCTTTGCCGGACCCGCAGTCGTTCGAACAGGTGGTGGCCCTGATCGGCGAGAAGCGCGAGGTCGGCCTGCAGATGGACGTGCAGCGCTTCGTGCGCCCCGTGGCCTTCAAGCCCGGCGCCATCACCTATGAAAGCGTGCAGGGCGCGCCGATCGATCTGGCCCGCAAGCTGTCGTCCCGGCTCAAGGAGTGGACCGGCCGCACCTGGCTGATCGCGGCCAACGGCCAGGGCGGCGGTGAAACCGTCATCGAGATCGACCGTCGCAAACGCGCCGAGGAGCGCGCCGAGGTCGCGGCCGATCCCTTCGTGAAGGCCATCATGGAAGCCTTCCCGGGCGCCCGCATCGGTGAAATCCGCACGACGGCCGCGCCGGTGGAACTGCCGGTGATCCCCGACGAGGGGGATGAGGAAGACTGACAGAGGCAGTAGGCAGGTAGGCAGGTAGGCAGGTAGGCAATAGGCGCGGTTGCTCTCTCCCCGCCCGTCTGCGACCCTGCTGCCTGCTGCCTGCTGCCTGCTGCCTGCTGCCTGCTGCCTGCTGCCTGCTGCCTGCTGCCTGCTGCCTCACAGAATCTGCGACGCATCCTCGAAGCTGAGGCGCGGCGAGCGGGGGAAGAGGTTCTCGTCCGAGCCGTAGCCCAGGTTCATGATGAAGTTCGGCTCGACGTTGGAATTCGGGAAGAACCCGGCTTTCACGCCGGCCGGATCAAAGCCGGACATCGGGCCGACATCCAGACCGAGGGCGCGGGCCGCGAGGATCATATAGCCGCCCTGCAGCGAGGCATTACGGAAGGCGCTCTCCCGACGCATCGCCTCGTCGGCGAACCAGTCCTTCGCCCCCGGCGCGTGGGGGAACAGGGTTGGCAGGTGGTCGGGGAAGTCCAGGTCCTGGCCGATGATCACGGTCACGGGCGCCTGTGCCGTCTTGGCCTGGTTGCCTTCCGCCATCAGCGGCACGAGGCGCGCCTTGGCCTCGGGCGAGGTCACGAAGACGAAGCGGGCCGGGGTGTTGTTCACCGCCGTCGGGCCGAATTTGGTCAGGTCGTACAGCTTGCGCAGCAGCGCTTCCGGCACGGGACGGTCGGTCCAGCCGTTGCGGGTGCGGGCGTCTGTGAAAAGCTGGGCGAGGGCGGCGTCCGACAGCGGGGCGTCGCGGGTGGTTTGGGCGTCGAACGCCATGGGATGGTCCCTCCGGAAAACAAACTGCAACAGTATTGAGTGCTAAATAGGCGGAGGCGCAGGGCGCGCCAAGGGGTTCTGGCACATATTCTGTTACAGATCGGCGCGGGATGAGGAAACATCCCTCTGTTGCACGGCTGCCGAACCCCCTATCTAGGACTCATGAAAGACCTCAACGCCCTGATGCAACAGGCCCAGCAGATGCAGCAGCGTCTGCAGGAGGCCCAGGCCAAGATGGCCGAAACCGCCGCCTCCGGAACCTCCGGCGGCGGGCTCGTCACCGTGTCCCTCCGGGGGCCGGGAGACATCACTGCGGTAGCCATCGACGACAGTCTGATGGTCCCCGGCGAGGCGGAGATCCTCGCCGACCTGATCGTCGCCGCCCACGCCGACGCCAAGCGCAAGCTGGACGAGGTGAACTCCACCCTGATGCGCGAGGCCGCCGGACCGATGGCGGGCATGAACATCCCCGGGATGCCCAAGCTCTTCTGATGGGACTGGCCCTGCGGACCACCTGCCCCTGTTGCGGCTACCGCACCCTCGCAGAGGGCTGGGGCTCGTTCGAGGTCTGCGCCATCTGCTGGTGGGAAGACGACGGCGTGCAGCTGCGTAATCCCCTGCTGCGTGGCGGGGCCAATGCGGTCAGCCTGGCCGAGGGCCAGCTGTACTTCATCACCGCCGGCGTCAGCGATCCGCGCTTCACCGACCACGTCCGCGCGCCGACCGAGGATGAGGCCGATCCCGGCTGGCGGCCGCTCGATAACGGTCGCGATCTGCAGGGCGATGTTCCGGCTTCCGGCGCGCCCTACTGGCTGGAACGCTGATGGCTGCGTCCGCCGGACCTGAAATCGAGCGCCTGATCGCCCTGCTGGCCAAGCTGCCCGGCATGGGCCCGCGGTCGGCCCGTCGCGCCGCGCTGGCCCTGCTGAAGAAGCGCGAACAGTTGCTGGTCCCGCTTGCCGCCTCGCTGGCCGAGACGGCGGAGAAGGTCTCGTCCTGCAGCGTCTGCGGCGCGCCCGATACCCGAAACCCGTGCTCGATCTGTTCGGACGGCAGCCGCGACAACGGCCTAATCTGCGTGGTCGAGGAGGCCGGCGCCCTGTGGGCCATGGAGCGCTCTGGCGCCTTCCGCGGCAAATATCATGTGCTGGGCGGCCTGCTGTCGGCGCTGGACGGCGTCGGTCCTGACGCTCTCCGCGTCGCCGAACTGGTCGGGCGCGTGAAGGGCGGCGAGGCGAAGGAGGTCGTGCTGGCCCTGCCCGCTACTGTCGACGGCCAGACCACCGCCCACTACATCGCCGAACGTCTGTCGGGCGGCGAGGTCGAGATCACCAGCCTGGCCCGCGGCGTCCCCGTCGGCGGCGAACTCGACTGGCTGGACGACGGCACCATCGTCCAGGCGCTCAGGGCGCGGCGCCCGGCCTGACCCCGCTTTCCCGTGTTTGAATACATCGTCGCATGACGCAACAACCGTCGATGGCCGCTTGAAGCGCGCGCCCAAACAGGCTCCAGTGTCCGGGCTTGGGGGAGTGGGCGTATGAAGGTGGTTCTGGTTCTGGCGGCAGGCATCTGCGCCCTGGTGCTCGGTTTCATCGTTCTGATCCGTTACGCGGTCCCCCTGATCCTCGAAGCCCATTTCGCCGGCAGTCTGATCACCGCCTCGGTGGTCGGGATCGGCGGGATTCTGATTCTCGTCTGGGCCGGGTGGCGGCTCTGGCGCTGGGCGGCTGACCGCCTCAGAGACAATGGAGACGCCCTGTGACCAATGCGTTCGGCAATATCTCCCGCCTCCCCACGGGCGGCGGCTCGCGGATGGGGCGCACCATCGGCATGGTGGTGCTGATCCTCCTCCTGATCGTCGTCGGCATCGGCACCGTCTCGTCTTGCAGCGTCACGGTCGAGAGCGGCTATATGGGCATCAAGACCACGAAATTCGGTCCCAACCCCGGCGTCCAGCGCAACGAACTCGGGCCGGGCTTCCACTGGGAAGGCATCGGCGAGAAGATCCGCACCTACCAGACGCTCCAGCGCACCTACAGCTACACCCGTGAGCCCAACTCCGACGGGCGCGAGAACGAGGAGATCACCTTCTCCGATGTGCTGGGCCTGCCCATGACCGCCGACGTGGCCCTGACCTTCCGGGTCCGCGAGGACAAGGCCGCCGACCTCTATGCGACGTGGCGGCAGGAGTACGACGCCTTCATCGATGGTCCGCTGCGCACCTCGGTGCGCGCCGCCATCGCCCGCGAGACGGAAAAGCTGCCGGTCGCCTGTAATGCCCAGCAGTCGGCCCAGCCGGAGACGCAGCCCGTGGCCGTGGCGGGCGCCCAGCCGATCACCGTCGGCACGCCGGACGGCGACGACTGCCCGGGCCAACTGATCGGCCCCGGTCGCCAGATCGTGCTGCAGAAGGCCATGCAAGCGCTCCAGCGGGAATGGAGCCCGCAGGGTCTCGAGATCATCCGTATGGAGTGGGTCGGTTCCATCCGTTACCCGGAAAGCGTTCTGGCCGCGATCCAGTCGCGCACAACCGCCGAACAGAACACCCGCGCCGCGCTGGAACGCGTGAACCTCGAACGCGCCAACGCGGAGGCCCGCATCGCCCAGGCCCGCGGTCAGGCCGAGGCCAACCGTCTGTTGGCCGAGTCCATCCGCTCCAACCCCGAGGTGGTGCGTCTGCGCGAGATCGAGCGCACGCTCGGCATCTGTCCGCTCAGCGCCGACACCTGCGTGGTCGGCTCGGACATTAATGTGTCGGCCATGATCGCGGCGCGCGACGGCGCGGCGGCGAACTCCCGCTGATCCCCTCGCTGACGATCGATGACGGCGGCCCCTTCACCGAGCCGCCGTCTCTCCTTGCCTACGTCCAGAAATGACGGAGGGGTGGTCCAGACCGGCGCGATGACGCGTGTGGGCCGCTTTGCCCCCCCCCCGCCTCCCCCGACGAAATGTCCGCGAAAGTGCATTCAGGAACACATTTGAGCGCACATCCCGGCGCCTCGACTGGCTTCGCCCTGTCCGCCGCCGCCGACTCCCGCTAAGGAACGGAGCATGAACGCCTCGCTCGTCGCCGCCCTCGCCGCCGCCCTCATCGCCGTCATCGCCCTGGCATGGGCGCTCATGGAGCGTCGACGCGCCGCCGCCGCCGATGAGCGGGCCTGGGACCTGTCCCAACGCTTCGCCGCCACCGAAGCCCGGCTGCACATGGCCGAGGACGCCGCCGCGACCCAGACCGAACTTCTGCGCGCCCAGGCCGCCCAGTCGGCCCAGACCGCCGCCGAGGAGATGCTGAAGCGGACCGACGAGACCTTCCGCAACCGCGAGCTGATGTCCCAGCAGCGCATGGAGGCCCAGCTCAAGCCGGTCGCCGACACCTTGAGACTCTTCCAGGAGCACGTCGCCGCTCTGGAGAAGACCCGTAACGAGGAGACCGGCGGGCTCAAGGAGCAACTGGCCCAGTTGATGACCGCCTCCACCGCCACCCGCGACGAGGCGCGCAAGCTGACCGAGGCCCTGCGCGGCAACACCGGCCGGCGCGGCCGCTGGGGCGAGCAGACCTGCCGCAATGTGCTGGAAGCCGCCGGCATGGCCGGGCGCTTCGACTTCGAGGAGCAGAACTCCTCGGCCAATGACGAAGGGCGTCACCAGCGGCCGGACTTTATCGTTCGCCTGCCCGGCGGCGGCATGTTCGTCATCGACGCCAAGGTGCCGCTGGCCTTTGACGACAGCGCCGATCAGGGCGACGAGGAGAGCCGCGCCCACGCCCGCTCGGTCCGGATCGCCGCCAGCCTGAAGACCCATATGCGCCAGCTGGCCTCCAAGGCCTATCAGGACCAGTTCAAGCCCAGCCCGGACTTCGTCGCCCTGTTCGTGCCCGGCGACGCCTTCCTGTCCGCCGCCCTGGATCACGAACCCGAGCTGATGACCCAGGCCATGGCCTCACGCGTGGTCATCGTCACGCCCACCACCCTGTTCGCCCTGTGCAAGGCGGTCGCCTACGGCTGGCGCGCCGAGGAGCAGGCGAAGAACGCCGAGGATGTCGCGAAGCTGGGCAAGGAGCTCTACAAGCGGCTGTCGGTGATGGGCGGCCACGCCGCCGCCGTCGGCCGCGCGCTCGACACCGCCGTCGGCAAGTACAACCAGTTCGTCGGCTCGCTGGAAAGCCAGGTCATGGTCTCGGCCCGCCGTTTCGAGGACCTGCAGGTCGATCACGAGGGCAAGGACATCCCGGAACTGCCGCCGATCGAGCAATCTCCGCGCACCCTCAGCCGCCCCGAGTTGACGGACAGCGCCCGACTGAGTCTCCCCGACAGCGTATAGGACAAGTCTTGGCGTCTATTTGACAAGCGCGCTTGACACCGCGAGCGGGTGTTGTAAAACACCCTTGTCAAACAGACGCGAGAGCTTGTCATGTCAAACGTCAAACCGAAGCGCCCGATCGCCGGGGCCAAGGCCTTCGCCGCGATCATGGGCCTGTCCCTCCTCGTGGGGGGCGTCGCCGGTATCGGCACGGGGGTCGCGAGCGAGCTGAACGGCCCTGCGGGGTTCGCTGTCACTCTCGGAATCACCTCTGTCGCCATGCTCGCCGCGCTCCTTCTGTGCCGGTGGTGGTGGGAGCGGATCGATGAGGCCGCCCGGGAGGCCCACAAATGGGCCTGGTGGTGGGGCGGCTGCACGGGCATGGCCGTCGGTGGAGCCCTCCTTCTGACCATCACCAGCCGGGAAGGGGAGCTGGATCTCGCCGGAATGGCGGCCGATCAGGCGCTGGCTTCCGGCATGCTCCTCATGCTGACCTGCCAGGTCGTCGGCTACGGCATCGCCTGGATCGTCTGGTGGGCGAAGCGTCGGTAAGGACACAGTCATGAACAACCGTCTCAAGGTCCTTCGCGCCGAGCGTAACTGGAGCCAGGCTGACCTGGCCGAGGCGCTGGGCGTCTCCCGCCAGACCGTCAACGCGCTCGAAACCGGTCGCTACGACCCCTCCCTGCCGCTCGCCTTCAAGATCGCCAAGGTCTTCGCGCAGCCCATCGAATCCATCTTCTCGGAATAGGAGCCAACGATGTCTGTCCTCTCCGCGTTTTCCAAACCGTCCTGGGCCCGCCGCGTCGGTCAGGGCGTGCTCTCCGGCGCGATCTTCGGCATCATCGGCTATGCCGTCGGCAAGGTCGCCGCCGACGCCTTCCCGGGCTTCACGCCGGACGGGATCGGCTTGCGCTGGGCTGATGTCATCGCCGCCGCCCTGGCCGCCCTTCTGCTCGTGGCGGGCATCGGTACGGCCCTGTCGTCGCTCAACCGCAAGGGCTTGGGCCAGATGCTGAAGCTTGAAGGCCCCGCCGGCGACAGCGAGGTCCGCGATGCCCGCATCCAGTCCGCCGTGCTCGGTCTGTCGGGGGTAATCATGGCCCTGCCGATGGCGCTGTCCGGCCTCGCCGTGCCGCCCTTCATCGCCCTCGGCGCGGTGGTGCTGCTGCTGGTCGTGCACACGGCCCTGAACCTGCAGCTCTTCCGCTCGGTCGACGAACTGTTCCGCCGCACGGTGGTGGAGGCGGGCGCGGCCACCTTCTGGCTCGGGCAGGGCCTGCTCTTCCTGTGGGCCGCCGCCGAACGCCTCGCCGCCGCCCCGCCGATCACCGCCTGGGACGTCTATGTCGTCCTGATGGGCGTCTACCTCATGGTGTCGATGGTCGTGACCATCCGCCGTGGCCTCGCCTGACCCTTCCATCTCCTCACATCGTTGCCCGGAGCCCTCGCTGATGACGCTCGTCGCCCGCCTGAAGTCCACCGCCGCCGCCCTCGGCCTGATCGCCGCCGTCGCCTTCCAGCCGGCGCCGGCCCTGGCCCAGGCCAGCCCTGCCGCCCCCGCGCGCGCCGCCGCCGTCGCCCCGGCCCTCGCGCCTGACGGCGGGCCCGGCCTGTGGGTCATCCGCGACGCGGACTCGACCCTCTATCTTTACGGCACAGTCCACGTCCTGCGGCCCCAGACCGTCTGGCGCTGGGGCGATGTGGAGCGCGCCTTCGACAGCGCCGACCAGATCTGGTTCGAGATTTCCAACCCTGACGATCAGGCCGCCATGGTTCCGCTGATCCAGCAGTACGGGGTCTCGCCCGACCGCCCCCTGAACACCCTGCTGACTGCGGCCGAGAACACCGAGCTGACCGAGGCGGCCAACGCCATCAACGTGCCGCCCGCCCAGATGAATGTTTTTCGCCCGTGGCTGGCCGGCCTGACCCTGTCGGTCGCGCCGCTGGTCAAGGCGGGGTATGACCCGCAGTCCGGGGTCGAGCTGTCGCTGAAGGCCCGCGCCCAGGCGGCGGGCAAGCCGATCCATGGCTTCGAGACCATCGACGAACAGGTCCGCATCCTCGCCAACCTGCCCGAGGCCGAGCAGCTTCAGTTCCTGCGGAGCGTGCTGGAGGGCTATGAGGACGCCACGACCGAGCTGGACGGACTGGTCACGTCCTGGTCGGAAGGCGATGTGCGCGCCGTCGAACGTCTGGGCGTCACCGAGATGCGGCGCGAGAGCCCGGCCATCTATCGCGCCATGCTGACCGACCGGAACACCAACTGGGCCGGCCAGATCCAGACGCTGCTGAATGGCGAAGGCACCGCCTTCATCGCCGTCGGCGCGGCCCACCTCGTCGGGCCGGACAGCGTCCAGAACATCCTCGCCCGTCGCGGCGTGCGGGCGGTCCGCATTCACTAGGGGAGGCGGCTGGAGCGGGCGGCGGGAATCGAACCCGCACGAAAAGCTTGGGAAGCTTTCAGGCTACCACTACATCACGCCCGCGGAGCCGTCCCTGCCTTAGGGCCAACGGCTTCAGACCTCAAGACGGGACGGCTCGAAAGGGCCGTCCCGCTTTCGTTTGTGGTCAAGCTGGCCGGGCAGCGCCCCATCCCCATCTCCGTCCCATGAAACTTTTCACCATCGGATATGAGGGCGAGCCGCAGGCGGCCGTGATCGACAGGCTGAAGGCGTCGGGCGTCGAGGTGCTGGTCGATGTGCGGGCCGTGGCGGCGTCGCGACGCGCGGGCTTCTCGAAGACCATTCTCGGGACGAGCCTGCGCGAGGCCGGGATCGACTACGTCCACCTGCGTCCGCTGGGCACGCCCAAGGCCGGGCGGGAGGCGGCGAAGAAGGGCCGGATCGGCGAGATGCGCGAAATCTTCGCCGGCCATATGGCCGAGCCGACGTCTGAGGCGGCGTTCCAGCAGCTGCGAGCGCTGGCGGCGGAGAAGAAGACCGCCCTGCTGTGCTTCGAGGCGGACCACGCCGGGTGCCATCGTGCGGTGTTGGCCGAGCGGCTGGCCGGCGATGACGGGTTCGAGGTGGTGAACCTCTAGGTCGAACTGAAAAGGGGACGCCGCTGCCGGCGTCCCCTTTCCTGTGGCTCTCAGGCCGCGG
This sequence comes from Brevundimonas sp. AVps31, assembly GCF_058681355.1. Lineage (NCBI taxonomy): Bacteria > Pseudomonadati > Pseudomonadota > Alphaproteobacteria > Caulobacterales > Caulobacteraceae > Brevundimonas > Brevundimonas sp. AVps31. The sequence continues at coordinate 1,714,358 of NZ_CM178736.1, forward strand.
CCTTCTTGCCTTCGAAATTGCCGTAGAAGGTCTCACCCTTGGCGGCCATGTCGCGCAGGAATTGCGGGACCTTGAAGCGGTCGCCGTAACGTTCGGCGAACTCGTCCGCCCTGGCCACGAAGGCCTTCAGGCCGGTCTGGTCGATGAAGGTGATCGGCCCGCCGGTCCAGGGCGCGAAACCCCAGGCCAGGATGGCGCCGACGTCGGCCTCGCGCGGGTCGCTGATGACGCCCTCGTCCCAGCATTTCGCGACTTCGACGGCCTGACGGTACAGCAGGCGTTCCTTCTGGTCGGCGACCAGTTCGGGCGTCGAATCGTTGATCTTCACAGGAGCGAGATCGGACAGGCCGGACCACAGCTTCTTGGGCTTGGTCTCGTAGTCGTAGAAGCCCTTGCCGTTCTTGCGGCCATAGCGGCCCAGGTCCTCGACCATCTTGCGGACGATCTCGGCGCCCTGCAGCGGCACATAGGCGTCGCCCAGGTCGAGAGCGGTCTGTTTGGCCACCTTGATCGACAGGTCCAGCGCGACGTCGTCGTGCATTTCCAGCGGGCCGCGCGGCATGCCGGTCATGCGGCCGATGTTGTCGACCAGGGCCGGGGCATAGCCCTCCTCCAGCATGGCCAGACCTTCGGCGACGTAGGTGGCGAAGCAGCGCGAGGTGTAGAAGCCGCGGCCGTCGTTGACGACGATCGGGGTCTTCTTGATCTTCAGGATGTAGTCCAGCGACTTGGCGATCGCCGCCTCACCGGTCTTCTCACCCAGGATGACCTCGACCAGCATCATCTTGTCGACCGGCGAGAAGAAGTGGATGCCGATGAAGTCCTCGGGACGCACGCTCGCCTCGGACAGGCCGGTGATCGGCAGGGTCGAGGTGTTGGAGCCGAAGACGGCGCCCGGCGCGAGTTGAGCTTCGGCGCGCCTGGTCACCTCGGCCTTGATCTCGCGGTTCTCGAACACGGCCTCGATGACCAGGTCGGAACCCTTGATCAGATCATAGTCGGTGGTCGCCGTGACCGAGGCCAGCAAGGCGTCGAACTTCTCCTGATTGATCGCGCCGCGCGACAGGCGCTTCTTCAGCAGCTCCTCGACATGGGCCTTGCCCTTGTCGGCGGCTTCCTGCGTCTGGTCGATCAGGATGGTCTCGATGCCCGCCAGCGCCTGCACATAGGCGATGCCCGCGCCCATCATGCCGGCGCCGAGGACGGTGACCTTCTTGGGGTCCGACTTCGGAACGCCCGCCGGGCGAACGGCGCCCTTGTCCAGCTCCTGCTTGCTGAGGAACAGCGAGCGGATCATGGCCTGGGCCTGCGGCGTCATCAGGGTCTTGATGAAATAGCGGGTCTCGATCCGCAGGGCCGCGTCCATCGGGACCTGAACGCCCTCATAGACGGCCTTCATCAGGTTCAGCACGGCCGGGTAGTTGCCGTAGGACTGCTTGCGCAGCATGGCGTTGCCGACGATGAAGGTCTGCACGCCCGCCGGGTGGTAGGGGCCGCCGCCGGGCAGTTTGAACGACTTGTCGTCCCACGGCTGGGTGGCCTTGCCGCCGCCCTTGATCCACGCCTTGGCCGCCTCGACCTCGGTTCCTTTCGCCACGACTTCGTGCACCACGCCGGCGCCCTTGGCGTCGTTCGGACGCCACGGCTTGCCTTCGCTCATCGCCATCAGGGCGGCCTGCACGCCGATCAGGCGCGTCAGGCGCTGGGTGCCGCCGCCGCCGGGGAAGAGGCCGACCTTGATCTCGGGCAGACCGAGCTGGATCTTCGAGTCATCGGCCACCACACGGTAGTGGCAGGCCAGCGTCAGCTCGAGGCCGCCGCCCAGCGCCAGGCCGTTGATGGCCGCGGCCACCGGCTTGCCGCAGGTTTCCAGGGCGCGCAGGGCGCCGTTCATCTTCCAGCCCGCGTCGAAGGCGTCCTGCAGGCTGGTCCCGCCGATCATGCCGCCGGCGATGTCGCCTAGGTCGGCGCCGGCGCAGAAGCCGCTCGCCTTGCCCGAGGTCAGGACCGCGCCCTTGATGGCGTCATCCGTCTTGATGCGTTCGACCCACTGCGGGATCTCGTTCATCACCGAACCGGTCAGGGTGTTCATCGAGCGTCCCGGGACGTCGAAGGTGATCAGGGCGATGCCGTCGGCATCCACGTCGATCTTGAAGTTTTCCATGGTCATATTCCCTCGGATCAGACGCGTTCGATGACGGTGGCGGTGCCCATGCCGCCGCCGATGCACAGGGTGATCAGGGCGGTTTCCTTGTTCGAGCGCTCCAGCTCGTCCAGGGCGATGCCGGTGATCATGGCGCCGGTGGCGCCGAGCGGGTGGCCCATCGAGATGCCGCCGCCGTTCACATTGATCTTGTCGTGCGGGATGTTCAGCGCCTGCATGTAGCGCAGGACCACGGCGGCGAAGGCCTCGTTCAGCTCCCACACGTCGATGTCGGCCGTGGTCATGCCCAGCTTGCCCAGCAGCTTGTTGGTCACGAACTCCGGACCCGTCAGCATGATGGAGGGCTCCGAACCGATGGAGGCGGCGCCCTTGATGCGGGCGCGCGGCTTCAGGCCCAGGGCCTTGCCGGCTTCCAGCGAACCGATCAGCACGCCGGCCGAGCCGTCGACGATGCCCGACGAGTTGCCGGGGGTGTGCACGTGGTTGACGCGCTCGACCTCGGGGTAGCGCTGGTTGATCACGGCGTCGAAGGCGAACTCGCCCATCTGGGCGAAGGACGGGTTCAGCGCGCCCAGCGTCTGCATGTCGGCGTTGGGACGGATGGTCTCGTCATGGTCGAGGCGGACCAGACCCAGCTGGTCCTTGACCGGGATGACCGAGCCCTTGAAGCGGCCCTCGGCCCAGCTGCGGGCGGCGCGCTTGTGGCTTTCGACCGAATAGGCGTCCACGTCGTCGCGGCTGAAGCCGTATTTCGACGCGATCATGTCGGCCGAGACGCCCTGCGGCACGAAATAGGTCGGGAAGGCCGAGGTCGGGTCGATCGGCCAAGCGCCGCCGTCCGAACCCATGGCCACGCGGCTCATGGCCTCGATGCCGCCGCCGACGGCGAAGTCGGCCTCACCGGCCTTCACCTTGGCCGCCGCCATGTTCACGGCTTCGAGGCCCGAAGCGCAGAAGCGGTTGATCTGCACGCCGGCCACCGTTTGCGCCCAGCCGGCGCTGAGAACGGCGGTGCGGGCGATGTCCGAGCCCTGCTCGCCCACCGGCGAGACGCAGCCCAGGATCACGTCGTCCACCTTCGAGGTGTCCAGCCCGTTGCGGTCCCGCAGGGCTTCCAGCACCTGGGTCGCCAGCGACAGGGCGGTGATCTCGTGCAGCGAGCCGTCCTTCTTGCCCTTGCCGCGCGGGGTGCGCACGGCGTCGTAGATATAGGCCTCGGCCATGGAAGGTCTCTTTCTTGGGTCCCCTGTCGCTCGGCGCGCGGCGCCTTTGCATTAGGGGAGGGTGCGGAATTGAAACTTGGGCGTCAGAAAGCGTACGTTTACGTCAACGTCAAGTATGGACGTGGTCACGTCTCCGAAAGGGGTGGATGACCCATTGATCGCATAATGCGGGATCGGCTCACCCGTCCGCGTGGCAGACCGCCTCCACATTGAACCCGTCAGGATCGAAGACGAAGGCGGCGTAATAGCTCGGGCCATAGTCCGGGCGCAGGCCGGGCGGGCCATGGTCGCGCCCGCCCGCCGCCAGCGCCGCCGCGTGGAAGGCGTAGACCTGATCCCGCGTCGTGGCGCGGAAGGCCACGTGGTTGGCCTCGCCGGGGCGATCCTTGTCGGCGATGACGAAGTCGACCTGACCCTTCACCCCGAACATGACGACGGTAGACCCGCCCTCCTCTATCACCTGAACGACAGCATAGCCGAGCGGGGCCAAGGCCCGTTCGTAGAAGGCGCGGGAGCGAGTGATGTCGGTGACGTCGAGGCCGATGTGGTCGAGCATGGCGCGAACTCCCTCTGTCCGGCGTTACAACGCGCGAAAGCGGCCGTTGTGTCGGCTCTCCGACGCCCAAACGGCCGAAATCCAGCGAACGACTCTCAGCTGGCCACGCGTCGGGAACGTGGACTGTCGCTCCGGCTTACGGCCCCGAAGCCATTGCCAAGGAGGACTACCATGGCCCAGACCTACGAACAGATGGACGCCGTCGCGATGCTGAAGGCCGACCACCGCAAGGTGGAGGAAATCTTCGAGGCGTTCGAGAAGGCGACCAGCCGTGACCGCAAGCAGAAGCTGGCCGAGCAGGCCTGTCTCGAGCTGAAGGTCCACACCACCATCGAGGAGGAGATCTTCTACCCGGCCTGCCGCGGCCGGATCGAGGACGACCTGCTGGACGAGAGCTATGTCGAGCACGACTCGGCCAAGACCCTGATCAACGAGATCGAGGCCGGCAGCCCGGACGAGGACTTCTACGACGCCAAGGTCAAGGTGCTGTCCGAGATGATCGAGCATCACGTCAAGGAAGAGGAACAGCGCGTCGAGGGCATGTTCAGCCAGGCGCGCGACGCCGGTCTGGACATGGACGATCTGGCGGACCGCATGCGGGCCCGAAAGATGACGGCCATGGAAGAGTTCCAGGCCGGCAAACCCGCTGAAACCCGCGTCATGCACGGCGATGACGTCGAAAGCGCGATGACCGACGAACCGATGGACGGCCAGGGCGTGCCGCTGGAAGGTCGCCGCTAGGCGGAACGGGAAGGGGCGGCGTACGCTTTGATCGGTTCGATCTGACCGGAGCGCCCATGCGCCGCCTCGCCTGCCTCGCTAGTCTGACCCTGTCGCTCGCCACCCCCGCGATGGCCGCGCAAGACCCTGTGCTGTTTCAGCAGGCGGACCCCCGCGCGCGCCCGCTGGAGCCGATCGCGCCGCCGGTGGACTCGCGGCCGTCAACCGAGGTCGAGGGGCGCCTCCTGATGGCGCATAACCGGGAACGGGCGCGCCACCGCGTCGCGCCCCTGATCTGGGACGACGCGCTGGAAGCCGAGGCGCGGGTCTGGGCCCGGCATCTGCTGGACAGTGGAACCTTCGCCCACGACCCGTCCCCGCACGGGCACGGAGAGAACCTCTGGATGGGCTGGGGCGGTCGCGTCTTCACGCCCGAGGACATGGTCGGAGACTGGATCGAGGAGAAGCGGCTGTATCGTCACCGGATTTTCCCGGACGTCAGCCGACACGGCGACTGGACGGCGGTCGGCCACTACACCCAGCTGGTCTGGAGCCGCACCACCCACGTCGGCTGCGCCGTCGTCAGCCGGGGGGATCGCTCGGTGCTGGCCTGCCGCTACAATCCGCCGGGCAATATCGACGGGTTCAGGGCCTACTGAAGAGTGGTTAGTGGCTAGTGGTTAGTGACTGGCCGCCAGTCTGCTCCGGCACGGTCCGCGCCGCCCTTCCGCAACCAGCGAATGCGCGCACACTAGCCACTAGCCACTAGCCACTAGCCACTAGTTACCAGCCACGCCTCAGCTCACGTATCCCGCCTGCATCAGCTCGGCGATGTGGACGATGGCGGCGGGACGGTCGTCCTCGACAATCAGCAATGTGGCGATCTTGTTCTGGGTCATCAGGTCGATGGCGTCGCTCATGCGCGCGCTGGGGTCGATGACCTTGGGCCGGGGGCTCATGACATCGGCCGCCGTCAGGCCGGTCAGCTCGCCGCGCGCGAAGGCGCGCCGGATGTCGCCGTCGGTGACGATCCCGGCCAGGGTCCCGTCGGCGTTGACCACGGCGGCGGCGCCCTTGCGGCCTTCGGTGATGGCGGAGACGACCTCGGCGAAGGTCGCGGTCAGGGGCACGGTGGCCGGCGCGGGCGGTCGGTCGCCCATCCAGTCGCGCACGCTCTGCAGGCTCATGCCCAGCTTGCCGCCCGGATGGTGCAGGCCGAAGTCCTCGGCGGTGAAGCCGCGGCGCTCGGTCAGGACCATGGCCAGAGCATCGCCCATCGCCAGGGTCATCAAGGTCGAGGTGGTCGGGGCCAAGCCGTCCGGATGCGCTTCCGGCGCATTCGGCAGGGTCAGGCAGACGGCTGACGATCGTCCGAGGAAGCTGTTCGGGCGCTGGGTGATGCCGATGACGGGAATGCCCTCACGCTGGCAATAGATCAGCGGATCGCGCAGTTCGCGGCTTTCGCCCGAGTTGGAAATGGCCAGCAGGGTCACATCCTTGCGCAACATGCCGAGGTCGCCGTGGCTCATCTCGGCCGGGTGGACGAAGAAGGCGTTGGTGCCCGTGGACGCCAGGGTGGCGGCGATCTTGCCGCCGATGTGGCCCGACTTGCCCATGCCGGTGACGACCAGATAGCCGGGCCGCGCCAGAATGATCTCGACCGCCCTGGCCAGGCTGTCGTCGATGGCCGCTTCCAGCTGCTGCAGGGCGGAGACGTTCAGGGCGATCACCTCACGGGCGCGAGCGACCATGGCGGCGTGATCGGCGGGCAGGGCAGGTTCGGTCATGGCGGGGAATTGACCCATCCGGGCGCGTTTCACAATCGTCGCCGCAGACCGATGTTTGCTGCACCTGCGAAATAAAAGGCCAAGCTGGGCGAAACCCTTCGGCTTCGCGGCCGTTAAGACCGCCATGGGGACGTCTGACCTGACTCTCGACGCCGTGAATGCGGCGGTCGAAACCTTCCCGCGTTTGCCCGCGCCGCCGGCGCGGCTGGACCGGATCGCTCTTTTCCTGGATCTGGATGGCGTATTGGCCGAACTGGCCGAGACGCCCGACGCCGTCGTTCCCGAGCCGCGGCGGACCGCTGTCCTTCGCGCGCTGGCGCCCAGACTGGGCGGGCGTGTCGCGATCATCAGTGGTCGGACCATCGCCGAGATCGACCGGATTTCCGACGATAGCATGGCCTCGGCCTCTGGCGTGCACGGGCTGGAACGCCGTCGGGCCGACGGCGCCTTCCTGCGCGCCGAGGCGTCGGAGAGTGTGCGCAACGCCGTCGCCGCCTTCGAGGAATTCGCCCGCACCCGCCCCGGCGTGGTGGTCGAGGACAAGGCTGTCGCCGCCGGCCTGCATTACCGCGGCGCGCCCGAGGCGGCCCGGGACGCCGAGGCCCTGACCCGCCGTCTGGCGGCCGAGACGGGACTGTCGCTGCAGCCCGGTCACATGGTCATTGAGCTGAAGACGCCGGGAGCCAGCAAGGGAACGGCGCTGAAGGCCTTCATGGACGAGGCCCCGTTCGCGGGCGCCGTTCCGGTCATGCTGGGCGATGATCTGACGGATGAGGACGGCTTCCGCGCCGCGACCGAACTGGGCGGCTTCGGCGTGCTGGTCGGGCCGCCGCGCGAGACCGCCGCCCGCTACGGCCTGCCGGGCGTGATGGCGGTGCTGGATTGGCTTGAACTGCTGGAGGCGGACGCATGACCCAACCGGATCTGGACCTCGCCCCCGTCGGCAACTGCTCCATCAGCGCCCTGATTGATCGCCGCGGGCGCTATGTCTGGGCCTGCGCCCCGCGCGTGGACGGCGACCCGGTGTTCTCGGCCCTGATGGACGGCAATGACCCCGGGCACGGCTTCTGGGACATCGAGCTTGAGGGCCAGACGCGGGTCGATCAGGCCTATATCCGCAACACGCCGGTGCTTCGGACCGTGCTGACGGCGGAAGATGGCGCGTCGGTCGAAATCATCGACTTCGCCCCGCGCCATCCCAAGCACAGCCGTACCTATCGTCCCCTGGCCTTCGGCCGTATCGTCCGTCCGCTGGAGGGTTCGCCCCGGATCAAGGTGCGCCTGCGCCCCTCCGCCGACTGGGGCGCGCGCCCGGCGGAGCGGACCAACGGCTCCAACCACATCCGCTATCTGTGCACGGACGTCATCCTGCGGCTGACGACGGATTGTCCGGTGTCGCACATCCTGAACGAACGCACCTTCCGGTTGGAAAAGGCCCACGCCTTCTTCCTCGGCCCGGATGAAGGCTATGACCAGGACGTCGGTCCCGGGGTGGCGGCGGCGCTGGATCGCACCGTGGCCTACTGGCAGGACTGGGTGCGCAAGCTGTACCTGCCGCTGGATTATCAGGAGGCGGTGATCCGCGCCGCGATCACCCTGAAGCTCTGCGCCTATGAGGAGACGGGGGCCATCGTCGCGGCCCTGACGACTTCGGTGCCCGAATTCCCCGAGAGCGGGCGCAACTGGGATTACCGCTACTGCTGGATCCGCGACGCCTATTATGTGGTGCGGGCGCTGAACCGGCTGGGCGCGGTGGACCTGCTGGAGAACTACCTCGGCTATCTGCGCAATCTGGTCGACCAGTCTGCGGGCGGGCATGTTCAGCCGGTCTATGGCGTTGGTCTGGAAGAGGACATCGACGAGCGGATCACCGAGACGGTCGCTGGCTATCGCGGGATGAAGCCCGTGCGCGTCGGCAATCAGGCGCGCGAGCATCTGCAGCACGACGTCTACGGACAGATCGTTCTGCCGCTGGTGCAGGCCTTCTATGACCAGCGCCTGCTGCGACCCGGTACGATCGAGGATTTCCATGCGCTGGAGAAGGTCGGCGAGCGCGCCTTCGCCATGCATGATCAGGTCGATGCCGGCCTGTGGGAGTTCCGGACCATCGCCCGGGTGCACACCTATTCGTCGGTGATGTGCTGGGCCGCCTGTGACCGCCTGGCCAAGGCTGCGGACCATCTCCGCCTGAAGGACCGGTCGGCCGTCTGGCGGGAGCGGGCCGAAGTGATCCGGGAGCGGATCGAGAAGGAAGCCTTCCTGCCTGACGAAGGCCGGTTCGCCGCCAGCTTCGGCAACCGCGAGCTGGACGCCAGCCTGCTGCAGATGACCGATCTGGGCTTCCTGGACGCCATGGACCCGCGTCAGGTCGCCACCTTCGACGCCATCGAACGCGACCTGAAGAAGGGCCCCTACCTGTTCCGCTATGTGGAGCCGGACGATTTCGGCGAGCCGGAGACGGCGTTCAACTTCTGCACCTTCTGGTTCATCGAGGCCCTGCACCAGAACGGCCGCACCGACGAGGCGCGGGAAATCTTCGAACAGATGTTGAGCCGCCGGACCCACGCCGGCCTGTTGAGCGAGGACATTTCGCTGGGCGACGACGAGTTGTGGGGGAACTATCCGCAAACCTACTCGCTGGTCGGGATCATCAACTGCGCCGTGCTGCTGAGCCGTTCGTGGACGGATGTCCGGTGAGACTGTCCCATGAGTAGATTGATCGTCGTCTCCAATCGGGTCTCGGCCCCGAAAGACCCCGCCTCCGGCTCGGCGGGCGGCCTGGCCATGGCTCTCTCCGCGGCCCTGCGGAAATACGACGGTCTCTGGTTCGGCTGGTCGGGTGAAACCGTCGAACAGTTCACCGGCGAACTGCAGATCGAGGACCGCGCCGGCGTCACCGTCGCGCTGGTCGATCTCGAGGCCCAGGATGTCGACGAATATTACAACGGCTACGCCAACAAGACCCTGTGGCCGCTGTTCCACCACCGGACCGATCTGGCGGCCTACGAGCGGTCGTACGGCGAGGGCTATGAGCGGACCAACGCCCGGTTCGCCGATGTGCTGGCGCCGCTTATCGAGCCGGACGACGTCATCTGGATCCACGACTACCACATGATCCCGCTGGCCCGGGACCTGCGGCGGCGCGGGATCCGGAACCGGATCGGCTTCTTCCTGCATACGCCCTGGCCCGCGCGGCAGTTGCTGGTGACCCTGCCGCACCATCGGCGGCTGGTGGAGTCGATGTTCGACTACGACCTGATCGGCTTCCACACCCGCGAGTGGCTGGACCTGTTCCGCGACTATGTGGCGTCGGAGCCCAGTGTGAACGGCAAGCTGTTACCCAACGATGCGCTGGAGGCGTTCGGCAAGACCATCCAGACCGGGGTCTTCCCCATCGGCATCGATGTGGACGGCTTCCTGCAGGCGCGGAACTCGGTGTTCGGACGACGCACCTACGACCGGATGGCGGCGTCAGCGGCCTTCCGCTCGATGATGGTGGGCGTCGATCGTCTCGACTATTCCAAGGGACTGGAGGAGCGGCTGCTGGGCTATGAGCAGTTCCTGACGGACAACCCCGAAAAGCGCGGCGAGGTCTTCCTGCTGCAGGTCACGCCGATCAGCCGCGACGACGTCGACACCTATCAGGACATCCGGGCGCGGCTGGACGCCCTCGCGGGCCGGATCAACGGCGAGTTCGCCGACATGGACTGGCAGCCGATCCGCTACCTGAACCGGACCTACCGTCGGGACCAGCTTGCGGGCATCTATCGCGCTGCGCGGGTGGGGCTGGTGACGCCGCTTCGGGACGGGATGAACCTGGTGGCCAAGGAGTATGTGGCGGCCCAGAACCCGGACGACCCCGGCGTGCTGGTGCTGTCGCGCTTCGCCGGGGCCGCTGAACAGATGGGCGAGGCCCTGCTGGTCAATCCGTTCAGCCGCGAAGAGTTGTCCGACGCCATCAAGCGGGCGCTGGACATGCCGCTGGAGGAGCGCAAACGGAAATGGGCGGCGCTGATGCAGGTCGTGCGCGACACCGACGTCAGCGTCTGGCGGGACGACTTCGTCGGCTGCCTGCGCGCCATCGAGCGGCCCGCGAACGGCGATGGTGACAACGCCGCCGCCCACGCGGCCTGACGATCAGGCGGCTCGCGTGGCCGCAATGTCGCCGTCGCGCGCCTCGGCGCGGATTCGGGCCGGGCGCTGGTTCAGCCGGTCCAGATAACGGTCGAACACCGGGCTGTCCGGCAGATGCTGGCGACCCCAACCCAGGGCGCTGCCGATGATGATGTCGGCGATCGTGAACTGGTCCCCCATCAGCCACGGCCCTTCCCACAGGGCCTCGATCAACCGGTCCATGACCTGTTGATAGCGCAGTCGCGCCGCGGGGTCGGTGTCGACCGCGCCGCTGATCTTGCCCCACAGCGCCGGCTCCATCTCGCCCGCGGCCCAGAACATCCAGCTCAACAACACGCCGCGCTGCGGCGCGCCGGGCGCGAAGCCCAGCCCGGCTTCGGGGTAGAGGCCCGACAGATAAACCGCGACCGCTCCCGACTCGGTGATCAGAACATCGTCGTGCAGAAGGGCGGGGACCTTGCCGTCAGGGTGCGGATTTTTCGGGTCGCGCGCCCCGCTGCCGTCGCCGCGGACGATGTCGCAATACTCGATCCGGGCGTCGGCCCCGAGCTCCTCGATCAGCCACACCAGTCGCGAAGACCGGGACCACGGAGCGTGAAACAGCGTCAACATATCGTCTCTCCCGAAGCCGGCGGCCCCTCGCCGCCGGTGCAGGTTGATCTACTGCCACCCTGCTGCCAGCATGTTGTCAGCAGCGAGGGTTCAGAAGAGGCAGTGAGGCTCCGTGAGCCGAGCGTTCGCCCACGCATTCGGGCGCAAGCAGCGAGCGACCGCGTCGTGAGCGCCAGCCCACAGGAAAAACCCCATGAGACGCGCCGACCGGCTGTTCCAGATTATCCAGGTGCTGCGGCGGTCGTCCCGGCCGGTGACGGCCGACGCCATCGCGACGGAGCTGGAAACATCGAAGCGGTCGATCTACCGCGACATCGCCACCCTCATGGCGCAACGGGTGCCGATCCGGGGCGAGGCCGGGCTGGGCTATGTGCTGGAGGGCGGCTTCGACATGCCGCCGCTGATGCTGACCTCGGACGAGATCGAGGCCGCGGTGCTGGGGGCGCAGTGGGTGGCGTCGCGGGGTGATCCGGCGCTGGCCCGGGCCGCCCGCGACCTGATCGCCAAGATCGCCGTGACCGTGCCGGAGCGACTGCGCCCCGTTCTGCTCGAGCCGGCCGTCGCCGGGCCGCCGGTATGGGAAGACGCGCGCAAGGCCGACGCGCTGGACATGGCCCAGGTGCGGGGCTGGATCCACTCGGGCCGCAAGCTGCGGCTTCACTATGCCGATGAACAGGGACGCGAAACCGTGCGGGTCATCTGGCCCTGCCTGATCGGCTACCGTGAGACCACCCGGCTGCTGGTCGGCTGGTGTGAGAGCCGCGATGACTTCCGCACCTTCCGCACGGATCGGGTCGTCTCCGCGGAGTTTCTGGAGGACCGCTACCCCGGCCGCCCCGCCGTCCTGCGCAGTCGTTGGCAGGCGAAGATGGACGCCGAAAAGGCGGCCTGGATCGCGAGCGGAAAGCCGGCGCCCGTTCCTCCCCCGACGGGGGAGGGGCACCGTCCGAAGCCGTAGGCGAAGGAGGGGGGAGGGGCGTTGGAGCGCCCCTCGGTCAGAAAGCGAAGAAGGGGCGACGGCGTGTCCCGCCGGCGCCCCTTCTTCACGGCGCGAAGTCGCGCCGCGCCACCTCCCCTTGAGGGGAGGAATGGCCGCTTCTCAATAAATCTCGAACAGGCCGGCCGCGCCCATGCCGCCGCCGATGCACATGGTGACGACGCCGTATTTGGCGCCGCGACGCTTGCCTTCGATCAGGACGTGGCCGGTCATCCGGGCGCCCGACATGCCGTAGGGGTGGCCGATCGAGATGGCGCCGCCCGAGACATTCAGCCAGTCCATCGGAATGCCGAGCGTGTCGGCGCAATAGAGCACCTGCACGGCGAAGGCTTCGTTCAGCTCCCAGATGCCGATGTCATCGACGGTGAGGCCGTGACGCTTCAGCAGCTTGGGCACGGCGTAGACCGGGCCGATGCCCATCTCGTCCGGCTCACAACCCGCCACGGCCATGCCGCGGTAGGCGCCCAGCGGCTGCAGGCCGCGCTTCACGGCCTCGCCGGCTTCCATGATCACGCAGGCCGAGGCGCCGTCCGACAGCTGCGACGCGTTGCCGGCGGTGATGAACTCGCCCTGCTGGATTTCCTCGCCGGAGCCGAACACGGGCTTCAGCGACTTCAGGCCTTCCAGCGTGGTGTCGGCGCGGTTGCCCTCGTCCTTCGAGAGAGTGATCTCTTTCTTCGAAGTCTCGCCGGTCGCCTTGTCCACGACCAGCATGGTGGTGGTCATCGGCACGATTTCGTCGTCGAACTTGCCGGCGGCCTGGGCGGCGGCGGTGCGCTGCTGGGATTGCAGGGCGTACTCGTCCTGACGGTCGCGGCTGATGTTGTAGCGACGCGCCACGACCTCGGCGGTTTCCAGCATGGACATATACATGTGCGGGGACAGCTTCAGCAGCTCCTCGTCCTTGCCGCGGTAGAGGTTCATATGCTGGTTCTGGACCAGGGAGATGGATTCCAGCCCGCCGCCGACGGCCATCTTCTGCTGATCGAAGATGACCTGTTTGGCGGCCGTGGCGATGCCCATCAGGCCCGAGGCGCACTGGCGGTCCAGCGACATGCCGGGAACGGTGGAGGGCAGGCCGGCGGCCAGGGCGATCTGGCGGGCGACATTGGTGCCGGTCGAACCCTGCTGCAGGGCGGCGCCCATGACCACGTCCTCGATCTCGGCCAGTTCGACGCCGGCGCGGGCCACGGCGTGCTTCACGGCGTGGGCCCCGAGTTGCTGGGCCTGGGTGTCGTTGAAGGCGCCGCGATAGGCGCGGCCGATGGGGGTGCGGGCGGTGGAGACGATGACGGCTTCGCGGGACATCTGGATTCTCTCTTAAGAGCGCTATCGCTCGCGACGCGGTCGCTCGCTGCTTGAGCGCGGTTTCCTCTGGACTTGCCCCCGGCTTCTGTCGGCCGGTTCAGCGACTGGTGAATAGTCTAGGCTCCTGCCGTGGCGTCAACGCAATCCCGTCCGGCCCGGAACCTCCCTGCGCCTCAAGCAGTGAGGCCCCGCGGGCCGAACGTAGGCGCCGCGCCGGAGGCGCGCCCTTCTCAGGAATGAGCCTTCTGGGCCTTGGTCAGTTCGATCATGCCCTGGGCGGCGCCCATGTCGGGGACGATCTCGCCGGTGCGATCCGAGATTTCGGCGAACCGGGCCTCGATCTGTTCGGCGGCGTCTTCGCCGACGGCATGGATGCCTTGGGTGATGGTGACATAGGCGCGCTCGAAACCGCCCGCGCCGGCCGCCAGGATGCAGCGGCTGGGGGCGTTGTCGCTGACCAGATACAGCACGCCCGGCGACACCAGTTCCGGCCCCAGCGCCTCAAGCGGCAGGGCGGCGCCCAGATCCTCGGTCATGCGGGTATGGGCGGTCGGGGCCAGGCAGTTGACGCGGATGTCGTTCTTGGCGCCCTCGATGGACAGGGTCTGCATCAGGCCGACCAGCGCCATCTTGGCCGCGCCGTAGTTCGACTGGCCGAAGTTTCCGTACAGGCCCGAGGACGAGGTGGTCATGACGATGCGACCATAGTTCTGGGTGCGCATGATCTCCCAGACCGCCTTGGTGCAGTTCACCGCGCCCATCAGGTGCACGTCCATCACGAACTGGAAGTCGGCGATCTCCATCTTGGCGAACGTCTTGTCGCGCAGGACGCCGGCGTTGTTCACGAGGATGTCGATCCGGCCCCACTTGTCCATCGCGGCCTTCACCATGGCTTCGACGGCGGCGAAGTCCGTGACCGAGGCGGCGTTGGCGATGGCTTCGCCGCCCAGGGCCTCGATCTCCGCGACCACGGCCTCGGCGGCGGTCGCCGAGCCGCCCGAGCCGTCCCGGGCGCCGCCCAGATCGTTGACGACCACTTTCGCGCCACGTTTGGCCAGGGCGAGAGCATGTTCGCGGCCCAATCCGCCGCCCGCGCCGGTGACAATGGCTACCCGGCCGTCAAATCGCATCGACATTTGAACTTTCTCCCTTTGGAGAGTTTCTCCTAGCAGGCGTTTTGGCCCGCGAAACCCGGCTAATGTGTTGAAACGGCGCCACAGTCGCCGCATTCGCAGCCAGATTAGGGAACCCCGACCATACATTGTGGTTAGGCCTGCTGAGCGGGCACGTGTAGACGTGGCCCATCGGGCAAACCTGAGTGAGGGATATGATGAAGGTGAAACTTCTCGCCGGCGTCGCGATTGCGGGGCTGTTCGCAGCCGGCGCTGCGTCTGCCGAGCCGAACGGCTGGTACGGTGCTATTGACGCCGGTTACCACACGATCGGCGACATCGAGACCACGTCGCAAGTGGCGGGTCCGCAGTTCGACTTCGAAGTCGACGACTCCTGGGCGGCGTTCGCCCGTCTGGGCTACCGGTTCAACGAGAACTGGCGCGTGGAACTTGAGGGCGGCTACCGTGACGGTGGCGACATCGCCTCCGTGACCAACCCGAACGCGAGCGTCATCACCGGCGTCTGCAACATCACGCCGACCACCGTGTGCACGAGCCCGGAAGGCGAGATCAAGTCGACCACCCTGATGGCCAACGTGATCTATGACTTCGGCGACGAGTCGTGGGCCTTCCGTCCGTTCATCGGTCTGGGCGCCGGCGTCAACCGCGTCGACACCCAACTGCTGGGCACCCTGGGCGGCCGTCGCACGACCGCCATCGGCATCGACGACTCCTCGACCAAGCTGGCGGCGCAAGCCCTCGCCGGCGTGGCCTGGGCGATCAGCGATCGGGCCCATCTGGACCTGACCTATCGCTACCTGGTGTCGGACATGGAGTTCGAAGCCGCCATCAACCCGGTCGTTGACGCCGGTCTGGGCGGACCGTTCGCCGGTCGTTACGACGACAGCCACACCGTGACCCTGGGCCTGCGCTATGCGTTCGGCGCCGACGAGCCGGCGTACATCCCGCCGCCGCCGCCCCCGCCGCCCCCGCCGCCGCCCCCGCCGCCGCCGCCTCCGCCCCCGCCGCCTCCCGCGGTGCAGGCGAACCGTGAGTTCGTGGTCTACTTCGACTGGGATCGCTCGGAACTGACGGCTGAAGCCCAGTCGGTGGTCACGCAGGCCGCCAACTACGCCAAGTCGGGCCGTCCGACCCGCGTCCTGATCGTCGGCCACGCCGATACCTCGGGCTCGGCGGCGTACAACATCGGCCTGTCGAACCGCCGTGCGCGCACCGTGGCTGACGCCCTGGTCGCTCAAGGCGTCAACGGCGGCGTGATCTCGCTGGACGGCAAGGGTGAAACCGCCCTGGCCCGCCCGACCGCCGACGGCGTTCGCGAGCCGCTGAACCGTCGCGCCACCATCGGCATCAACTTCCGCTAAACCCGGACGCTGATCCGATCCCTTCGGCCCTTCGGGGCTGAAGGACGGCAGACAAGACACAGAGCCGCCGGTCCTCGAAAGAGGGCCGGCGGTTTTGCTTTGCGGGGACATGGGGTGGTCAAAGGCGCGCCCGCTCGCTATCTCCACGACCTGTCTGAACGGGGTGGACCACATGCGCGTGGCGATGATCGGAACCGGCTATGTGGGCCTGGTGTCAGGGGCCTGTTTCGCCGACTTCGGCCATGTGGTGACCTGCGTCGACAAGGACCCCTCCAAGATCGAGCGGCTCGAGAAGGGTGAGATCCCGATCTTCGAGCCCGGCCTGGACGATCTGGTCGCCTCGAACGTGCGCGGTGGGCGCCTGTCTTTCGCGCTGGACGGCGCCGAGGCCATCCGCACGGCCGACGCCGTCTTCATCGCCGTCGGCACGCCCTCGCGCCGGGGCGACGGGCATGCGGACCTGTCCTACGTCTATGCCGCCGCCGAGGAGATCGCGGGCCTGATCGAGGGCTTTACCGTGATCGTGACCAAATCCACGGTCCCGGTCGGCACCGGTGACGAGATCGAACGCATCGTCCGCGAGCGTCGTCCGGACGCCGAGTTCGCCGTGGTCTCCAATCCCGAATTCCTCCGCGAAGGGGCGGCGATCGAGGATTTCAAACGTCCTGACCGGGTCGTGGTCGGCACCGAGGATGCGCGCGCCCAGACGCTGATGCGCGAGCTGTATCGTCCGCTGAACCTGAATGAGACGCCGATCCTGTTCACCGGCCGCCGCACGTCCGAACTGATCAAATATGCGGCCAATGCCTTCCTGGCGATGAAGATCACCTTCATCAACGAGATGGCCGACCTGTGCGAGGCCGTCGGCGCCGATGTGCAACAGGTCGCGCGCGGCATCGGCCTGGACAACCGGATCGGCTCGAAATTCCTGCATGCGGGCCCCGGCTACGGCGGCTCCTGCTTCCCGAAGGACACGCTGGCGCTGGTGCGCACGGCGGTGGACGCGGGCACGCCGGTGCGCCTGATCGAAACCACGGTCGAAGTGAACGACGCGCGCAAGAAGGCCATGGCCGGCCGGGTCGCCTCCGTCGTGGATGGCGACCTGAACGGCAAGACGGTCGCCCTGCTGGGCGTGACCTTCAAGCCGAACACCGACGACATGCGCGACGCGCCCTCGCTGGACGTGGTGCCGGCCCTGCTGGCCGCCGGCGCCACGGTTCAGGCCTATGATCCCGAAGGCATGCACGAGGCGGCCAAGCTGCTGGACGGCGTCATCTTCAAGGACGGCCCGTATGACGCGGTCGCGGGCGCCGACGTGGTGGTGATCCTGACCGAGTGGGACCAGTTCCGCGCCCTGGATCTGGACCGCATCAAGCTGCTGGTCCGCCAGCCGGTGATCGTGGATTTGCGCAACGTCTACCGCCCGGACGATATGCGGGCGCGGGGCTTCCGCTACACCTCCATCGGCCGGGCGTAAGCCTGATCTATCGGGAAACGGTGCGGATCAGCTGAACCTGCGCCTCGGCGACGGGATCGGCCTTGGGCATCAGCACGCGACCGGCGCCGATGACCACGGTCGCGGTCAGCACAGCGGACAGCACGGCGAGGGTCGCCAGTTTTACGCTTTCAGTGAATTCCTGATGGTCCGGACGCACGTCTTCCCCCGACTCGAAGGTCGATGCGTATCCAGCATTTCACACGCCTGGTTCGCAAGTCACGGAACGGTGTGACGGCGGAAAAAAGGGCGACGCCGACGGCGTCGCCCTTTCCGGTCTGACGAAAGACGTCCGGATCAGCCGCGGAACGGGCGGATCAGGATCTCAACGCGACGGTTCTGGGCCTTGCCCTCGGCTGTGGCGTTGGAAGCGATCGGCTGGCTTTCGCCGCGGCCGTCGACGTACAGGCGGTCGGCCAGCACGTTGCGCTGGACCAGATACTGGGCCACCGACGAGGCGCGCTGACGCGAGAGGTTCAGGTTGTAGTCGTCCGAACCGTCGGAATCCGCGTGGCCGACGATGTCGATGGTCGACTGGTCATAGCGGTTCAGCACCGCCGCAACGTCGTCCAGCGTCGCGTAGAAACGGCTGTTCACCGCCGACTGGTTGGACGCGAAGGTCACATCCGACGGCATACGCAGGACCAGGTTGTCGCCCTGACGGGCCACGCCGACGCCCGAGCCGGACAGTTCGGCTTCCAGTTCGCGCTGCTGACGGTCCATGTACTGGCCGACGGCCGCGCCGCCCAGGGCGCCGATGCCGGCCCCGATCAGCGCGTTCTTGCGGCCTTCCTCGGAGTTGGAGGTGTTGGTCAGATAGCCCAGCAGGGCGCCGCCCAGGGCGCCGGCGATCACGCCCGTGCCGGTGTTGTTGCGACGCGGGGTCGAGCTGTAGGGGTCGGTCGTGGTGCAGGCGGCGGCGCCCAGCAGGGCGGCGATGCTGACGCCGGCGACGAGAAGTTTGGCGCGCATGATGAATCCTTTTTGATCGTGAGGCCTTGGCCCCTGAAACGCGACCTTACAGTCAAGGTTCCTGCCTGTACCGTTCCTGAACGAACAACGGGTGTTTTCCCCTTCGTGTCCTCGCTTTGCCAAGATCGGGTCTCAAGGCGTATGGAAACGGCCAGATTATCGACAAGGGTTCCCTCGTGACCGCAGACGCCCCCGCCTCCACCGCCGATCAAGCCCCGGGCCGCGCCCTCGAGCCGGTTTCGATGAAATTGTACGACACCGACTTCCATGCGTTCGCGGACGCGCTGGGCGGATCATTCAAGCGCTACGGCTTCGCCGTCATCGCCGACCATGGTCTGGATGAACAGGTGATCGGCGACGCCCTGGCCGACGCCAAGGCCTTCTTCGCCCTGCCGGAGGACGTCAAGCGCCAGTATCACCAGCCGGGCACAGGCGGCGCGCGCGGCCTGACCCCGTTCGGTGTCGAAGCCGCCAAGGGCGCCGCCGCGGTCGATCTGAAGGAGTTCTGGCACGTCGGCCGCGAGCTGCCGGAGGGCCATCCCTATCGAAAATACATGCGCGACAACGTGTGGCCGACCGAGATCGAGGGCTTCCGGCCGCACGTCTACGGCATGTTCGCGGCCATGGACGCGCTGGGCGCCAAGGTGCTGCGCGGCATCGCCCGCTACCTGAAGCTCGGCGACGACTATTTCGCGGACAAGGTCCAGCTCGGGAACTCGATCCTGCGCATGCTGCACTATCCGCCGGTGGCGGCGGGCGCCTCGGGCGTCCGCGCGGGCGCGCATGAGGACATCAATGTCATCACCCTTCTGCTGGGCGCCGAGGAGCGCGGGCTGCAGCTGAAGGACGCCGACGGCGAATGGCTGGAAGTCGCTCCGCCGCCGGGCGCGCTGGTGGTCAACATAGGCGACATGCTGCAGCGCCTGACCAACCACGTCCTGCCGTCGACCAGCCATCGGGTCATCAACCCGACGCCGGAACGGGCCAGCTTCGCCCGCTATTCGACGCCCTTCTTCCTGCACTTCAACCCGGACTTCGTGATCGAGAGCCTGCCGTCCACCGTGACGCCGGAAAATCCCGACCGCTATGAAGGCCAGCCCTTGATGGCCGAGGATTTCCTGATGCAGCGCCTGAAGGAAATCCGGCTGATCTGAGGATGGTGCGCGCCGGCTTTGGCCGGAGCGTGTGAAGGGGTTGGCCCCTTACACGCCCCGGCGCCTGCCGACAGGGGCGCCCGCTTATTTCGAGATGCGCAACTGGCTGATGCTGCGGCCGATGGCGGCGAAGGCGGTCTTCAGCGACGAGCCGTTCTGCGGCAGGTAGACATGCTGCGCGTTGGTCGCGCAGGCCTGCATGACCTCTGTCGCCGTATCGACCACATTGGGCGTCCTGTCCGTGGTGCCCGCGATGTCGAAGCCGACGGTGTAGATGATGATGCCCTGCGCCTTCATGGCGTTGCACATGTTCACCGACTGCAGGAAGGGGCTGCCGTTGTTGGAGTCGTGGTTGATCCAGCGATCGTCCGAACCGCCGCCCGTGCCCGAGTCCCGCGCCCGGACGCCGTTGTAATAGACCGCGTTGAACTCGCCGTCGGTCATGATGATGACGACCTTCAGCAGGTTCGGGGTGCCATAGGGGTCGGGCGCGCTCTCCGTCGGGAAGATGGAGGCGAAGGTCGGCGAGACCATGTACCAGCCCCAGCCCACGCCGATCTGCCCGGCGGTGCCGCCCTCGGCCTTGTAGGCGTTGATGCGGCTGTGGAGCGTGTCCCGGTTGGTCGTCAGCGGGGTGAAGGTCGTGGTCATGCACCCGCCCTGGCCGACATTGGTGGTGCCGACGTAGGAGAAGGCGACCTTGGAGGTCGAGGCGGAGGCATCGGTATAGGCGTTCGAACCGACCCGCTCGCTGACGCAACTGGAGGCGTCATAGGCGCGCAGATCGCCATTGTTGTTGGTGAACAGATAGCTGGAGCAACCGTACTCCAGGCACTGCACCGTGCCGTTGGACGAGGTGTAGTTGGACACCGGGACCGCAGGGCCGACCAGGCCGTTGATGGAGAAGGTCGAGTCGGTCTGTTTGGTCACGGTCCGGTAGAAGGCCGTGTTCCCGCTGGGAATGACGCTGTTCTGCGTGTTGACCTGGGTCATGCCGCCGACATTGACGATGCGCACGTCCTCGCCCGTGCTCAGGCCGTGGCTGTTCGAGGTGACCACCACTTCGCAGGTCGGGATCAGGCAGCGGCGGGTGATGCCGCTGTTGGCGGAGTAGGTCTGATAGTTCGACGTGCTGATCGCCGCCCCGGCGACCGTGGTCAGGCTGAAGCTGTTGTTGTCGATCTTTACGACCTTGTAGATTTTTCCGTTCAGCCAGCCGGCAAGATCGCTCTTGCCCGCGTTGTTGGCGTCCGTGACCCCGCTGACCCAGACGACATCGCCCGTCGCGTAGCCGTGGCTGCTGACGGTCAGGACCCCCGGATTGGCCAGGCTGACGCCGCCGATCGTCTTCTGGCTGTTGGCCACCATCCAGGCCGCGCCGCTGATGCTCGTCGGGCCGCGCGCGGCGCCGCGCACGGCGTTCAGGTAGGAACCGGCGTTGACCCCCATGGAATAGGGCACCAGGGCCATGCGGGTCTTGTTGATGTTCTGGTTGTCCTGGACCACCAGGTCGACCAGGTCGTTGGCCGCCTCCTGAAGGTCGGACAGGCGCGCTCCGTCCATCGAGCCGGTGATGTCGAGCACCAGCGACACCTCGATGTCCTTGGTCGCACGGTTCACCTCCGAGTGGGCGCCGACCAGGATGGAGTCATCCATGAACTTGCCGTACGGCGGCAGGAAGATGTTGGCGACCAGCGTCTGCACATCGACCTTGGAGGTGGCGACCACGATTTCGCTGTTGCGCAGGGTGAAGGTGGTGTCGGCCTCGCGCAGGGTGATGTTCGGATAGGCCTGCAGGTTGGCCTTCAGCGCCGCGAGACCGACCCGCTGGATGTTCGCGTCATCCGAATAGGGCGAGCGGGCGGCGGCCAGGGCGGCGGCGTCCAGCGCGTCCTGGAGGTTCACCCGCACGGTCGAGGCGCGGTTGATGTCCACCCCGCCCACGGTCATCAGGATCAGCACCGGCAGGCTCAGACCGAAGATCATCGCGACATTGCCGCGCGTCTCGCTCGCCAGACGGCCCAGGAAGGCGCGCGCGCCACGGGCGGTCTCGCTGATCCAGTGTCCGATGCTCATTGTCGTTCCGGCCCCGTCGCGGGCGGAAGCCGCCCATGATCTTGCGCCGGATATTGACGGAGTTCGGTTAAGGGAAGGATCAACGGCGAAGGTTAACCCGGCGGTGACGAACCGCCGGGCGCCCCTGTCCCCTCAGGCCTTCAGGCGTCCCAGCCGCAATCCTTGCCGCGGTTCTGTGCGGTCAGCCATACGTTCAGCGGGGCGAAGTAGTCGGCCACCGCCGAGGCGTCGTTGCCGGTCTCGCCGGTGAAGGCCTGCATGGCCTCCGGCCATGGCCGCGACTGACCCATCTCCAGCATGGCGTTGAAGCGCTCGCCGACCGCCTCGTTGCCGTAGATCGAGCAGCGGTGCAGCGGCCCGGTCCAGCCCGCCTGCTTGCAGGCCGCGCGCTGGAACTGGAACTGGTAGATGTGGGCCAGGAAGTAGCGGGTGTACGGGGTGTTGCCCGGGATGTGGTATTTGGCGCCCGGATCGAAGGCGCCGGCCGGGCGCGGTCCCGGCGGGACCAGACCCTGATATTTCAGCATGTCGGCCGACCAGGCGGTGTTGTACTCGGCCGGGCTGGTCTCGCCCGAGAAGACATCCCAACGCCAGCGGTCAACCATCAGGCCGAAGGGCAGGAAGGCGATCTTGTCGAGCGCCATCTTCAGAAGGAAGGGAATGTCCTCCGCCTCGCCCGGCGTGGTCTGCAACAGGCCGATCTGGTTCAGATAGGTCGGCGTCAGGGCCGACAGTCCGACGAAGTCGCCGATGGCCTCGTGGAAGCCGTCGTTCGCCCCGTTCTTGAACAGGAAGGGCTGATCCTTGTAGGCGCGCTGGTAGTAGTTGTGACCCAGCTCGTGATGGACGGTGTAGAAGTCGTCGCCGTTCACCTGGGTGCACATCTTGATGCGGATGTCCTCCAGATTGTCCAGATCCCAGGCCGAGGCGTGGCACACGACTTCGCGGTCACGCGGGCGGGTGATCTGCGACCGTTCCCAGAAGGTCTGGGGCAGGGGATCAAGGCCCAGCGAGGTGTAGAAGCCCTCGCCGGTGCGGACCATGCGGGTGGCGTCATAGTTCTGCGCCGTCAGCAGGTTGGTCAGGTCGTAGCTGCTCTCGCCGCCGGTGGTCGGAGCCACGACGTCGTAGATATTGCCCCATTGCTGAGACCACATATTGCCCAGCAGATCGGCACGGATCGGGCCGCGATCGGGCTGGACGGTATCGCCGTATCTGGCGTTCAGTCGGCCGCGGACATAGCAGTGCAGGTTCACATAGAAGGGCTTCACCTGCTCCCACAGGCGATCGGTTTCGGCGGCGAAGGCGTCCGGGTCCATGTCGTAGCCCGCGCGCCACATGGCGCCCGTGTCGGCGAAACCCAGCTCGCGGCTGCCTTCGTTGGCGATCTCGACCATCCGGGCGTAGTCGGCGGCCATGACGGGCGAGATGGTGCGCCACCCCTCGTACAGGGCCTTGGTTTCGTTCGGGTCGCGGCTGTCGGCGATCAGGACATTGGCGTCGTCCAGCGTGATCTGGCGGCCCTGGTAGTCGAACTTTCCGACCGAATAGGTTGAGTCCAGACGGGTGGTGATGTCCGCCAGTTCGTTGGCGGCGCCCGGACGGTTCGGGGCGGGCAGAACGATGCCCAGCCGCAGCAGGTTCAGCTTGCGGCGGACGTCGGCGGGAACTTCCACATCGTTGAAGGCGGCGGCCTGGTTGGCCAGGGAGACCTGGGTTTCGGTCACCTCGGCGTTGATCCGGCTCTCCAGCCACATGGTGTCGTAGGTGATGTTCGTCGCGCGGGTCCACTGGATGCGCGCGGCCTCTTCGCTGAGCGCGGCCAGCCGCGTTTCGGCGGCCGCCACGAAGGCGGCGGCGCCGTCGGCGGTCACGGGGTACGCCTCCGTTGCGGCGACAGGCGTCGCCTGCGGGGTCTCGACGCCGTTTCCGGCATGGGCGTCGCGGGCCATCGAGGCGCAGGCGGCGACGCCGAAGGCGAGCGCGCAAAGGGCGGTCGCGGTCATCAGGGAACGCTTCATGGGATCCTCCTCGCGGCCTCCCGCCGCGTCTCGGACGGCAAGGGACCGGAGCGGGGCCGTCAGGTCAAGCGGCGCCTTTAACCGCTCACGCAGGCGTTCAGGCCGTCGTTGCGCACCGTGCCCATGGCCGCCTGGATGCGCGCGGCGCGTCGGCGGATATAGGGGCCGGGCGAAGCGGCCTTGTAGCGGCGCGGGCTGGGCAGGATGGCGGCCAGCCGGGCGGCCTCGCGCGGGGTCAGGTCGCGCGCGCTCTTGCCGTACCAGTGCCGCGCGGCGGCCTCGGCGCCATAGACGCCCGGCCCCCACTCGGCGACGTTCAGATAGACCTCCATGATCCGGCGCTTGCCCCAGGTCGTTTCGATCAGCACGGTGTAGCCGGCCTCCAGACCCTTGCGGACCCAGTCGCGGCCCGGCCACAGGAAGACGTTCTTGGCCGTCTGTTGGCTGATGGTCGAGCCGCCCCGGATGCGGCCCGTGCCGCGCTTTTCGGCCCGCGCATTGGTCTTCAGCGCCTGCTCAATGGCCTTCATGTCGAAGCCGGAGTGGGCGCAGAAGGTCGCGTCCTCCGACGCGATCACCGCATCGACCAACCGGGGAGAGATGTCGTCCAGCGACCGCCAGCGGTAGTCGCGGCCCTCGCCCTGGAACAGCCGGGTGGTCATCAGCCAGGTCTGGGGCGGCGGCACGAAGCGGTACAGGGCCACGCCGCCGACCAGCACGACCAGCAGAACCGTCAGCACGATCAGTATCGGCCGTCGCCGCCTTGGTTTGGGAGCCCCCGTCATCCGCTGATGGTGAGCGGCCCGCTCGCCCGGTGCAAGAGGGTCAGGCGGCGAGAATGGGCGGCGAGCCCTTATGGCCGCATTCCAGACCGGCGGCGCGGACATCGGCCTCGCCGATCCCGGCGCCGACCAGCGTCAGCACCTCCTCCAGCACGGCGTCCAGAGGTGCGGCGATGCCGGCCAGAATGCTCCGGATCTGGTTGGGCAGGCCGGGCAGGGCGATGCCCAGCCCCAAAACCTGAACGTCGAGATCGGCGTTGGCCACCAGACTGGTCAGGGTCGTGCCGAGAATGCTCTTCGATCCGATGGTCTGGGCCTTCAGGCTGGTGATGTCCGCGCGAGTGAAACGCAGCCGGGTGTCGCCGGAATCGCCGACGTTGATGCGGGCGGCGGCGCGGACCTTCAGCGCGGCGGTGTCCAGCACGGCGGCGGGCGACAGGGCCGCGTCGCGTGAGAAGTCCGACAGCCGCGTTGACTCGATCTCGCCCAACGCCACGCTGGCGACGCCCGAGCGGGCGATGACGTCGAATTCGTCCGCGCGGCAGTTGATCGCCGCCAGCGAGGCCTTGCCGCTCGCGATCTCGGCATAGACCGGCAGATGGACCCGTCCCAGTCCGGCCAGATGGGCGGTGGTGACGTCCACATGCACCCGCGCCTGCGCCGTGCGGACCACGGTCGTGCCGTCGCGAGCGATGGTCAGCCACGCCGACTTCTGTTCGCGCTCGCCGATCGCCACCCGCACCTGCGCCGAGACGGGGGCGTCCACGTCGGCGTTCAGGCTGATGGTCTGCGGCCCGGCGGCTTCGCCCAGGGCGGCGCTGAGCAGATCCCATACGGGGACCTTGGCGTTGATGCTGCCCTTCACCCCCGGCGCGACGTCGATCAGGCTGTCGAGCCGCAGGTTGCGGTCGGCTCCGGTTCCGAGCGAGGCCGACAGGCTCTTCAGGGCGACGCTGGCCTGACCGCTGGTGGTCGCGGCCATGGAGTCCACCAGCGTGCGGGTCGACAGGTTGCGGGTCAGCAGGGTCTCGCGATCCGCCACAGACAGGCTTTTGCCGAGGTCCTGCAGCAAGGCGTCCACATCGAGGCTGGAGGTCAGCAGGCTGTCATAGGACAGGGCGGTCAGTTGGATCTGGCGGCCGGTCAGTTGGGACAGCAGGGAGTTCACCAGCGGCGGGTCCAGCGACAGCAGGCGCGATCCGATGGAGAAGGCGGCGGCGTCGCGGGCGGGGCGGATCGCCACCGCGGTCTTGCGCACCCGCACGGAGTCGATGCCCAGCACAGAGCCGAAGAACAGCCGCACATCCTCCTGCAGGACGACCTGGACGGCGTCGGGTATCGGTCCGGCCGCGTTGAAGCGCTCCGGGATCGGCACGTCGCGGCGCGCGACGTATTCGCCCAGCGTCACGCCGCGAACCGTCGCGCCGGAGTTCTTCAACGCCAGAATGCGGTGCACGGTGGTCTCGGCGGTGTTCAGATTGCCGGCGGCGGAGACCGCGGCGGTGTCGGCCAGTCCTTGGAGGGCGCGGGCGCGGAACTGCACCGAGGCGGCGTCGATGACGGCGGCGGTCGCGGTGATGATCAGCACCGACATCAGCACCGCCAGGGCGCCGACCCCGCCGCGCTCGTCGCGCCGCAGCCGCGTCAGCAGCGCCTTCATCCTGTGGCCTGCGGAATGACCACGACGGCGCCGCGCGTGACATGGCGGTCGGGCATTGGAATGAGGCGCGACAGGTCATAGTCGGGGAGGGTGGTGGTCACCGTGACCGAGTACAGATCGCCGTCCCTTGAGGCGCGCCACGTCCGGGTGGCGCCCTTCTCCAGCGGCACACGCACCACGGCGCCGGCCATCAGATTGCTGACGATCGTGTTGCGCTCGGCATCGTCGATGCCGGCCACGGCGGCGCGGGCGCCGTCGCTGGCCAGGTTCTGCGTCTGGGCGGCGACGGTGAACCAGCGGCTGTAGAAGACGCCGCCCGCCACCAGGCTCAGCAGGACGGGCGCCAGCACGGCGAATTCCACCGCGGCGCTTCCGCGGCGGTCCCGCAGGAACTTTTGGATTACCGGGCGCGACATGCGGGCGCCTTTCCGGCGCCGGACGTGGACTGGAGAATCGTATCGGCCATGGTCCGCCGGGTCTTCGGACACTCAGCCAGCGCGACGATGCGCCATTCTTCAGGGGAAAGATCCGCCATCGAGACCGGCTGCGCCGCGGGGCGAACGCGCGCCTCCGTGCGAGGTGGAATGTCCAATCCGAGAAAGCCGGGAACAGGTGTGACAAGCGACATGATGCGAGGGATAACGCAGAATCGCTAATACACCCTGAACGGGTAAAGTGAAGCGCCACTCGCAGAAATGGTGGTTTTCGTCGCGGGGATTTGCGCCCGTGAACGCCTTGACCGGGTTTTCTTCAGAGCTTTGAAAAATTCATCCCTGAACGGGATTCAGGTGTCGGCGACACCTGCGAAGCCGTCTTCATCCGCCCAGGCAATCCGCTTCGCGTCCGGGCTCATGGCCAGGGCGACAACGGCGGCGCCCTTTTCGGCCCTGATGAAGTTCAGGCCCTGCCCCGCCGGATCGGCCAGCCACACGCGCCCGTCATTCAGACCCGCCGCCAGCAGACCCGCCTTCGGGGTGGAGGCGACCAGGGTCACCAGACTGCCCTCGTCGAAGCCGATCTCGGTGGCTTCCTTGCCCATGGGCCCGTTGGCGCCGACGAAGGGCCACAACACGGCCCCCTGGGCGCCCGAGGTCGCCATCAACTGCCCCTTGGACAGGAAGCTGACGGACTTCACCTTTCCGGGGTAGCCGCCCATGCGCAGGTTCTTCTGATCCTTGAGGCGCCAGCCGTGCAACTGGTTGTCCTGCATCGCCGTGACGATGAAGGCGCCGTCCGGGGAGAAGGCCACGCCGGTGTGCGACCCCGCCCATTTCAGCAGGGTCGGCTTCTGATCCGCGATCCGCGCGAACCAAAGCGCTGCGCCGCCGTAGGTCGAGGTCGCGATACGGCGACCCTTCGGCTCGAAGGCCACGCCCGAGACGGTGCGCTCATGCACGAAGTCTCGGCGGAAGCCCGCGTCCTTCGAGTCGATCACCGACAGGGTTTTGCCGAACGAGAAAGCAATCAGCCCGCTCTCGGCCGAGGCGTCGATGGCGTCGATCCAGGCGCCCTTGGCGGTGGCCAGCAGGCCGGCCTCGCCCTTGCGGTGCCAGATCACCCGGCCGTCGTCGCCGCCGGTGACGACGCCCTCGCCCGACGGGTGGACGCAGGCGCACAGGATCGCTCCGTCGTGGGCGATGCTGAAGGCGCCGTCCTCGAACCGCACCGCGCCGTCGCCAAGAGCGAAGACCGCGCCGTCCCTGTCGAACAGGGCGGCGGTAGGCTGGGCGTCAAAATGGAAGCTGGTCATGGCGGTCCTATACCGTCCCGGCCGGGAAAATCGAGGTCAGGTCGCGGCGCAGGCCTCGAAACCGGCGCGCAGGGCGGCCTCGTCCAGATCGCGGCCGATGAAGACGGCGCGCGACCAGCGGCGTTCCTTCTCGCCCCACGGCTTCTGCAGGTCGCCTTCCAGGATCATGTGCACGGCCTGGAAGACCAGGCGGCGATCCTCGCCCGCCACCTCGATGATGCCCTTGGCGCGCAGGATGTTCTGGCCCTGCTCGCCCAGCAGCCGATCCAGCCACTGGGTGAATTTCGCGCCGTCCATCGGACGGTCCAGCGACAGGGCGATGCCCTTGATGTCGTCCTGGTGCGCATGGCCGCGCGGCCCATGGTCGTGGTCGTGTCCATGCGCGTGGTCATGACCCTGATGGTCGTGGCCATGGGCGTGGTCGTGGTGATGGTGGTCGTGCCCGCAGTGATCGTCGTGCACATGGCCGTCGGCGCCGTGCGGCGGATTGACAAAGTCCGGACGGACCTCGGTGATCCGCTCCAGATCGAAGCCGTGCACGTTGAGGATCTGGTCCAGCGGCACATTGGCGCGTTCGGCGCGGGTGATCGGGGCCAGCGGGTTCAGCGCGCGCAGGCGGCTCTCGACCACGGCCAGCTCTTCCGCCGACACCAGATCGACCTTGTTGAGGATGATGCGGTCGGCGAAGGCGACCTGCTCGCGCGCCTCCTTCGAGTCGTCCAGCCGGGCCATGACGTGTTTGGCGTCGACCAGCGCCGTAACGCTGTCCAGCTGGGTTTTCGCCTTGACCTCGTCGTCCACGAAGAAGGTCTGGGCCACCGGTCCAGGGTCGGCCAGACCGGTCGTCTCCACGATGATGGCGTCGAACGCGGGCTTGCCCGGACGCTGGCGCTTCATCAGGCCCGCCACGACACGGATCAGGTCGCCGCGCACCGTGCAGCAGACGCAGCCGTTGTTCATCTCGAACACGTCCTCGTCCGCGCCGACCACCAGATCGTTGTCGATGCCGATCTCGCCGAACTCGTTGACGATGACGGCGTAGCGCTTGCCGTGGTCCTCGGTGAGGATGCGGTTCAGCAGCGTCGTCTTCCCGGCGCCGAGGTAGCCGGTGAGAACGGTGACGGGGATCTTGGCGTTTGCGGAGGCTGTGTCGGTCATGGGCGGCAAATGGCGTGTCCCGGCGGGTTTGTGAAGGGAGGCGAGGAAGTGAGGCGCGGGCAATCGCCGACGGAACGGCGCCGAGCCGGCGCGACCGGCGGCCCGAGGCCCGGTTGCTCCACTGCCTGCTGGCTCTCAGCAGTCCGGACAATCCGGCAGAACGCCGCTTTCCAGCTGCAGCGTCGTATGGCGGATCTCGAAGCGTTTGCGGGCCAGGGTCTGGGCCTCGGCCAGCAGGACGTCGGCGTCGGCGCGGTCGTGCACCAGATGCGCCGTCAGGGCGGTGTCCGTGGTCGACAGTCCCCAGACGTGCAGGTCGTGCACCGCCTTGACGCCCGGCAGCGCGAGGAAGGCGGCGCGGATGGCGGCCACATCCATCCCGCGCGGGGCGGCGTCCAGCGCCAGATTGACCGACTCCTTCAGCAACCCCCAGGTGCCCAGCAGGATCACCACCACGATCAGGATGCTGACGATGGGATCGATGATCGACCAGCCGGTCAGCAAAATCACCGCACCGGCGATGACCACGCCGATGGACACCGCCGCGTCCGCCATCATGTGCAGATAGGCGCCGCGCACGTTCAGGTCCCTGTGCTGGTCCTTCATGAACAGCAGGGCCGTGCCGAGATTGATGATGAAGCCTATCCCCGCCACGATCATGATGGTGGTCGACCCGACCGGGGCGGGCTCGGCGAAGCGGCGGACGGCCTCGAAGGCGATGGCCCCGCAGGCGAAGATCAGCAGCAGGGCGTTGAACAGGGCGGCCAGCACCGTGGCCTTGCCGTAGCCATAGGTCTTGGCGGCGACGGCGGTGCGCCGCGCCAGCCAGGCCGCGCCCCCCGCCATGGCAAGGCCCAGCACGTCCGACAGATTGTGCCCGGCGTCGGCCATCAGGGCTGTGGAATCGCTCAGGATTCCGGCGCCGAACTCGACCGCGACAAACCCCAGATTGACGATCAGGCCGACGCCATAGCGCCAGTCTCCGGTGTCCACCGGCCCGTGGTGATGTCCGCCGGGACCGTGGGGGGGATGGCCGTGGCCATGCCCCGCGTGGGCGCCATGGTCATGATCGTGGGGATCGTGTGCGTGATCGTGTCCGTGGGCCATGCCGCGTCCTTAGGCCCCGGCGCGTGGACCGTCAAACGGCGCCCCGCCTAAGGTCTTGAATGTAAATGTATAACCTTTCACCGTCAGTGCTGGTGGAAGACCACCAGCAGACCGATCAGGATCAGGGCCACGCCCAGGATGGCGCCCTCGTAGCGGGCCCAGCGCTCCAGCCGTAGCACCGACCATCCGGCCCGGGCCAGCAGGGTGAAGACCGCCATTCCGGCCACCGTTCCCGCGGCGAAGGCCACCGTCAGGGCGCCCAGCACCAGCAGGCCTTCCGTGGCTTGCGACAGATAGATGGGCAGCAGCACCTCGCCCGGCGACACGGCCATCATCACCACCAGCCCCAGGAAGGCGGCGGTATGGGACACGGACGGCTCGGGCAGGTCCAGCTCGGGGCCGCCCGCCAGCTGGGGGCGGCGCAGGGTGGCGCGGGCCAGATAGAAGGCGCCGAACAGGAACAGCATCACCGCCGCGATGTGCGGCAGCAGACCCGAAATCCATTGGTCCAACGCCAGCCCGGCCATGACGATCAGGCCGCCGACCACGGCGGTGGTGGCGATATGGGCCAGACCCGCGGCGCTGACCGCGCCCAGTACGCGCGGCAGGTTCCAGCGCTGTGCCCGCCCGACCAGCACGAAGGGCAGCCAGTGGGTCGGCAGGGCGGCGTGCAGGAAGGCCGTCGCGAAGCCCGTCCCCAGCAGGGACAGCAGGATGGGTTGTTCCAGATCGGACGGCGACATGCGCGTCCTCTAGCGTGTTACTTTATAACAGTCGAGCCCCGGCGCCGTTTTTCTTGAGCCGGGGTTCTGAAGCCGGAGGCGCGGGCGGCGTTCAGGCCGCCCGCGCGATCGCGTCACAGCATCCAGTCGTCGTGCGGGGGATGAACCAGCATGGTTCCGTCCACCTCCGGCTGGGGGGTGAGGCTGTGGCCCGCGCGACCGAAGAGATCCTCGGCGGGCAGGACCAGCGGCTCGCCGCCGTCCGGCAGGCCCGGCTGCACCTGCGGCCCCCGGTCGCCGCCCTTGGCGAACAGGAAGTCGTCGTGGGTCAGCGTGGGCAGGGTCAGCCCGTCGTCGTCGCCGAGGGTCAGGGCGACGTCGCCGCTCGACAGGGCCGGGCGGACCAGCCGGGCGCCCACATCCTCGTCCGACAGGATCGGCGCGGGCGCCGGCGCGAGCGGCGGCGGGGTCAGGACGCGGAAGGTTCCGTCGCTGAACGCCAGGGCCTCGATGTTGGTGATCGTATCGACGCCGTCGCGACCGCCGACGGTGTCGGTGACCGTCCAGGTGGAGCCGGAGACATAGGTGATGGTGTAGTCGGCGGCGACGCCGCGCAGCACGGCGGTGTCGCGACCGTCGCCCCCGTTCAGGGTGTCGTTGCCGCCGGCGCCCGTCAGGATGTCGTTGCCGCTGCGGCCGTTGACGATGTTGGCCAGGTCATTGCCCCTGCCGACGAAGTCGCTGACGCCCGTGTAGATCAGGTTCTCGATATGGGCGCCGAGATTGTACGCCGTCAGCGAGGTGCGGACGGTGTCACTGCCCTGGCCCGCCTGCTCGATGATGGTGTCGTCCGCGTCGACGATGAAGGTGTCGTCGCCCAGACCGCCGTACAGTTCGTTGGCCGCGCCGCTACCGCCCAGCAGGGTGTCGTTGCCGCCGCCGCCGATCAGGACGTCATAGCCGGCCCCGCCGCTCAGGTAGTCGTTGCCGGCGCCGCCGACGAGGGTGTTGTTCTCGGCATTGCCGAACGCCGTGAAGTCGCCCGAGCCCTGGTAGAACAGACGCTCCAGATTGTTCGCCAGCCGGAAGACGCTCTGGGTGGTGACGACCGAGTCGACGCCCTCCCCGGACAGTTCGACGATCGTGTCGTTGGCGTCCGTATAATAGGTGTCGTCGCCCGTGCCGCCGTACATCTCATTGGCCGCGCCGGAGCCGCCGAACAGGATGTCGTTTCCACCCAGGCCGACCAGCACGTCATAGCCGGCGCCGCCGATCAGTGTGTTCGAACCGGTTTCGCCGATGAGGGTGTCGTTGAAGGCGGTGCCGCTCACGTTCTGGACGCCGGAGATGGTGTCCACGCCGCCGAAGCCGTCATTGGGCACGTCGCCGTGGTTCAGGCGGACGATCACGCCGGTCGGCGCGGCGCTGTAGGTGACGGTGTTGACCCCGCCGCCGCCGGTGATGGTGTCATTGCCCGCGCCGCCGACGAAGGTGTCGTTGCCCCCGCCGCCGCTCTGGGTGTCGTCACCGCCGGTGCCGACCTGCACGTCGCCGGTGGCCGAGGCTTCGCCGTTGACGGTGATGGTCACCGTGGCCGTGTTGCCGCCCGCCAGGGTGTAGGTGAAGGTGTCGGTGGCGGTGTTGACCGAGCCGGACCCCGCGCCCGGCAGGTCGTTGAAGCGACCGTTCGGATCGTAGCTGTAGGTGCCGTTGGCGTTGACCGTCAGCAGGGCGCCCGAGGCCAGCACGATCTGGGTCCCGACCGAGGCCGCCGAACCGTTCACCGCCGCGATGGTCAGGGCGGGACCGTCCACATCGATGTCCACGCCCGAGCCGTTGTTGTCGAACAGGTCGCCGGTGACGGACGCGCTCTCCACCGTCGAGAAAGCGTCGTTCTGCGCGACCGCCGCGTCCTCGATGTTGGCGACGGCGCCGGTGGTGGCGCTGGTGGCCGATTCCACCGTGCCGTTCTGGTCGGTGTAGTAGGCCACGACCCGGATCACGCCGCCCACGTCGGCGTCGCCGAGCGTGTAGGTCGTCTGATCGGCGCCGACGTTGACGAAGCCCGAGCCCGTGTCGCGCTGCCACTGGTAGTGCAGCGTGCCCAGGCCATCGGCGTCGGCCACGGTCGAGGCGTCGGCGGTCAGCACCTGATCTTCCGTCGCCGACCCGGTGATCGTGACGCCGCCGGTCAGGGCGTCGTTGACGTTGCTGATCGCCGCGGCGCCGGCGCTGGTCACGGTGTTGGCGAAGCCTTGGCCGTCCGTATAGCTGACGATCACCCGGACCACGCCGCCCACGTCGGCGTCGCCGAGGGTGTAGGTGGCCTGATCGGCCGCGCCGATCGAGACGAAGCCCGAGCCGGAGTCGCGCTGCCAGTCGTAGTGGAGGGTCCCAAGACCGTCGGCGTCGGCGAGGGTCGAGGTGTCGGCGGTCAGGACCTGATCCTCTGTCGCCGTGCCGGTCAGGGAGACCCCGCCGGTCGGCGCATCGTCGGTCGCCGTGACCGCGGACGAGACGGAAGAGGTCGCGGATTCCACCGTGCCCTGGTCATCGGTGTAGTAGATCACCACGCGGACGACGCCGCCGACGTCGGCGTCGGTGAGGGTGTAGGTCGCCTGATCGGCGCCGATGTTGACGAAGCCGCCGCCGACGTCGAGCTGCCACTGATAATGCAGCGTGCCCAGGCCGTCCGCGTCCGCGATGGTCGAGACCGCCGTCAGCACCTCGTCCTCGGCGAAGGTCCCCGTGATCGTGGCCCCGCCGGTGTGCGGGTCATTGACGTTGCTGATGGCGGCGGTGCCGGCGCTGGTCGCCGTCTCCGCAAAGCCCTGGCCGTCGGTGTAGCTGACGATCACGCGCACCACGCCGCCCACGTCGGCGTCGCCGAGGGTGTAGGTGGCCTGATCGGCCGCGCCGGTCGAGACGAAGCCCGAGCCGGTGTCGCGCTGCCAGTCATAATGCAGCGTGCCCAGACCATCCGCGTCCGCCAGGGTCGAGGTGTCGGCGGTCAGGACCTGGTTCTCGGTCGCCGTGCCCGTCAGGGAGACGCCGCCGGTGTGCGCGTCGTTTACGGCCGTGATGGCCGCGGTGGCCGCGGACGTGACGGCCTCCGCCGTGCCCTGATCGTCGGTGTAGCTGACGACCACGCGGACAACGCCGCCCACGTCGGCGTCGCCGAGGGTGTAGGTGGCCTGATCGGCGCCCACGTTGACGTAGCCGGAACCCGTATCGCGCTGCCACTGGTAGTGGATCGTGCCCAGGCCATCGTTGTCGGCCAGGGTGGAGGTGTCGGCGGTCAGGACCTGATTTTCGGTCCCCGTCCCCGTGACGGAAACGCCGCCGGTCGGGGTGTCGTTGACGTTGGCGATGGCGGCGGTCGCGGCGCTGGTGGCGGATTCCACCGTCCCCTGGTCATCGGTGTAGTAGATCACCACCCGGACGACGCCGCCGACGTCGTCGTCGCCCAGCGTATAGGTGGCCTGATCGGCGCCGACGTTGACGAAGCCGCCGCCCGCGTCACGCTGCCACTGATAGTGCAGCGTGCCGAGGCCGTCCGCGTCAGCGATGGTCGAGACGGCGGTCAGGACGCCGTCCTCGGTCGCCGTGCCCGTGATCGAGGCCCCGCCGGTGTGCGCGTCATTGACGTTGGCGATGGCGGCAGTGCCGGCGCTGGTGGCCGATTCCGCGAAGCCCTGGCCGTCGGTGTAGCTGACGACCACGCGGACCACGCCGCCGACGTCGGCGTCGCCGAGCGTGTAGGTCGACTGATCCGCCGCGCCGATCGAGACGAAGCCGGATCCGGTGTCGCGCTGCCAGTCATAGTGCAGCGTGCCCAGGCCATCCACGTCGGCCAGGGTCGAGGCGGCGGTCAGGGTCTGGTTTTCGGTGGCCGTGCCCGTCACGGAGACGCCGCCCGTATGGGGATCGTTGACGGCGCTGATGGCGGCGGAGGCGGCGCTGGTCGCCGACTCTACGGTGCCGCCGGCGTCGGTGTAGTAGATCACCACGCGCACCACGCCGCCGACGTCGGCGTCGCCGAGCGAATAGGTCGCCTGGTCATTTCCGACGTTGACGAAGCCGCCGCCGCTATCGCGCTGCCACTGATAGTGCAGCGTGCCGAGGCCGTCCGGATCGGCGATGGTCGAGACCGCGGTCAGGACGCCGTTCTCGGCCTGGGTTCCCGTGATCGCGGCGCCGCCGGTGTGCGGATCGTTCACGGCGGTCACCCCGACGGTGACCGACTGGGTCGCGCTGGTCCCGCCGGCGCCGTCCGTCAGGCTGACGGTGACGGTGCGGTTCGCCGTGTTGGGCGCGTCCGAGGTGTTGTTGTAGGTCAGGGCCCGCACCAGCGCCTGGGTCGCCGCCGGGGTGGCGTCGCCATCCAGGGTGATGACCAGGCTGGCGCCGGCGCTACCGCCGGTGAAGGTGCCGATCTGGACGCCCTGATACGAGATGTTGGCGCCCGAAACGCTGATCTGGCCGGCGCCCGTGCCGATATTGGCGACGCCCAACACGTCCTGCGCGCTGACGCCATTGGCGGTGATGGCGACGGTCAGGGTCCCGCCGTTGAAATTGGCCTGTTCGGCGTCGGCGACGGTGGCGTTGCCGCCGGTGTCCAGACGAACGGCCGTGCCTTCGGTGAACGCCGCCGTGTCGCCGTTCAGATTGCCGAAGGTCGGGGCCGTGTTGGTCGACTGGGTGGTGAAGTTCAGCGTCGTGTTGTTGTTGATCCCCGCGAACACGGCGCCTTCAGCGTCGGCGAAGGTCTCCTGGTCCATGCGGACGTAATAGTTGGTCAGGCCGGCCAGGGTCACCGACGGGTCGATGGTCCAGGTCGTGCCCGAGCCGGTCACCTGCGCCGAGCCGACGCTGATCGTCTCCAGCAGGACGCCGTCGCCGCGGTACAGATAGATGTTGCCGGCGCCCTTGGAGACGCTTTCGCTGAACGTCAGGGTGATGTTGGCCGTGGTCGACACCCCGGTGGCGTTATCGGCCGGGCTGGCGGAAACCAGGGTCGGCGGGGCGCCGTTCTGGCGGTACAGCACCAGACCGCCGCCGGCCTGGTCGCGGTCGACAATGTCCACGTCGCCGTCGCCGTCGATGTCCACGGCGGTCCAGGTCGTCAGCTGCTGGCTGGTCAGGTCCAGGCCCGCGAACGGCGTGCCGGTCAGGCTGGTGAAGTTGGTGAAGGTCCCGCCGTCATTGCGGAAATAGCCGAAGCCGGTCCCGGCGGTATTGCCGTTCTGGTAAATGACGTCGGTGTCGCCGTCGCTGTCGAAATCGCCCATGACCATGCGGGCGTCAAAGTTGCCGATGTCCGCCAGGGGATCGGTCGTGCGGGTGAAGCTGCCGCCGTCGTTGCGGTACAGCACCTGGGTCGTGCCGCGATCGATGATGTCCTTGTCGCCGTCGTCATCGACGTCGATCACGAAGGTCGAGGTGGTGATCTGCAGGCCGATGAAGTCAACGCCGGTGAAGGGCGTGCCGGCGGCTGCGGCGCTGGTGAAGTTGGTGAAGGTCAGGCCGCCGTCGTTGCGCAGGAAGCCGATGCCCGCTCCGGCGCTGTTGCCGTTCTGGTAGAGGGCGTCCACATCGCCGTCGTTGTCGAAGTCGCCCCAGACCATGCGCTGGTCGAAGCTGCCGGTGTCCGGGATCGGATCGGCCATGCGGGTGAAGCCGGCGTTGCCGTTGTTCAGGAAGAAGGTCGTCGTGTTGGACGTGCGGTCCAGGATGTCCAGATCGCCGTCGCCATCGAAGTCCAGAACGAAGAAGTTTTGCGGGGTGAGTTGGCGGCCCGACAGGTCCACGCCCTGGAAGATCGAACCGGCCGAGGTGGCGTCGGTGAACGTGGTGAACGACCCGTTCCCGTTGTTCTGCATGTAGCCGATGCCGGCGCCGGCGGTGTTGCCGTTCTGGAAAAGGATGTCGATGTCGCCATCGCCGTCGAAGTCGCCGAAGATCATGCGGCTGTCGAAGGCGCCCGTGTCCCCGATGGGATCCGTCACAGTGGTCCAGGTCGTCGGCATCTCTTTTCCCTCCCGAAGCCTGACAGGCGTGCGTCGTCAGGCAGGCAGCATCCCCTCCGGACGCTACGCATTGTTACCTAAATCTTAAGCGACGTCCGTAGGCAACTGCAGATTACGGTCACGCTAGAACTTGGCCGCGCTTTCCCCCTGCGGGCGACTGTTTTCAGGCAACCAGTGCGGGTGTGGCGGCTGCG
Organism: Brevundimonas sp. AVps31; assembly: GCF_058681355.1. NCBI lineage: Bacteria > Pseudomonadati > Pseudomonadota > Alphaproteobacteria > Caulobacterales > Caulobacteraceae > Brevundimonas > Brevundimonas sp. AVps31. Next base: position 1,751,473 of record NZ_CM178736.1, read on the forward strand.
GCGGCCTTCTGGAGGCCGGGCCGGGAGCGACCCCGGCGTCAATTTTCCTGCCCCGGCCGCGCGCGATCGCTCACAGCATCCAGTCGTCGTGCGGGGGATGAACCAGCATGGTTCCGTCCACCTCCGGCTGGGGGGTGAGGCTGTGGCCCGCGCGACCGAAGAGATCCTCGGCGGGCAGGACCAGCGGCTCGCCGCCGTCCGGCAGGCCCGGCTGCACCTGCGGCCCCCGGTCGCCGCCCTTGGCGAACAGGAAGTCGTCGTGGGTCAGCGTGGGCAGGGTCAGCCCGTCGTCGTCGCCGAGGGTCAGGGCGACGTCGCCGCTCGACAGGGCCGGGCGGACCAGCCGGGCGCCCACATCCTCGTCCGACAGGATCGGCGCGGGCGCCGGCGCGAGCGGCGGCGGGGTCAGGACGCGGAAGGTTCCGTCGCTGAACGCCAGGGCCTCGATGTTGGTGATCGTATCGACGCCGTCGCGACCGCCGACGGTGTCGGTGACCGTCCAGGTGGAGCCGGAGACATAGGTGATGGTGTAGTCGGCGGCGACGCCGCGCAGCACGGCGGTGTCGCGACCGTCGCCCCCGTTCAGGGTGTCGTTGCCGCCGGCGCCCGTCAGGATGTCGTTGCCGCTGCGGCCGTTGACGATGTTGGCCAGGTCATTGCCCCTGCCGACGAAGTCGCTGACGCCCGTGTAGATCAGGTTCTCGATATGGGCGCCGAGATTGTACGCCGTCAGCGAGGTGCGGACGGTGTCACTGCCCTGGCCCGCCTGCTCGATGATGGTGTCGTCCGCGTCGACGATGAAGGTGTCGTCGCCCAGACCGCCGTACAGTTCGTTGGCCGCGCCGCTACCGCCCAGCAGGGTGTCGTTGCCGCCGCCGCCGATCAGGACGTCATAGCCGGCCCCGCCGCTCAGGTAGTCGTTGCCGGCGCCGCCGACGAGGGTGTTGTTCTCGGCATTGCCGAACGCCGTGAAGTCGCCCGAGCCCTGGTAGAACAGACGCTCCAGGTTGTTCGCCAGCCGGAAGACGCTCTGGGTGGTGACGACCGAGTCGACGCCCTCCCCGGACAGTTCGACGATCGTGTCGTTGGCGTCCGTATAATAGGTGTCGTCGCCCGTACCGCCGTACAGTTCGTTCGCCGCACCGGAGCCGCCGAACAGGATGTCGTTTCCGGCATTGCCGACCAGCACGTCATAGCCGGCGCCGCCGCGCAGGGTGTTGTTCACCCCGTCGCCGGCCAGCACATCGTTGAAGGCCGAACCCGTGACGTTCTCGATGCCGGACAGGGTGTCCGTGCCGCCGGAGCCGTCGCTCGGCGCATCGCCATTGGCCAGACGCACAAAGACGCCGCCGCTCGCTCCGGCGTAGGTGACCGTGTCGATGCCGCCGCCGCCGGTGATGCTGTCATTGCCCGCGCCGCCGACGAAGGTGTCGTTGCCCGCGCCGCCGCTCTGGGTGTCGTCACCGCCGGTGCCGACCAGCACGTCGCCGGTCGAAGAGGATTCACCGTTGATGGTGACGGTGACGGTCGCGGTGTTCCCGCCCGCCAGGGTGTAGGTGAAGGTGTCGGTGGCGGTGTTGACCGAGCCGGACCCCGCGCCCGGCAGGGCGTTGAAGCGACCGTTCGGATCGTAGGTGTAGACCCCGTTCACATCGACCGTCAGCAGGGCGCCCGAGGCCAGGGTGATGATGGCCCCGACCGAGGCCGCCGAACCGTTCACCGCCGCGATGGTCAGGGCGGGACCGTCCACATCGATGTCCACGCCCGAGCCGTTGTTGTCGAACAGGTCGCCGGTGACGGACGCGCTCTCCACCGTCGAGAAAGCGTCGTTCTGCGCGACCGCCGCGTCCTCGACGTTGGCGACGGCGCCGGTGGTGGCGCTGGTGACGACCTCCACCGTGCCGCCGACGTCGGTGTAGTAGACGACCACGCGGATCTGTCCGCCCACGTCGGCGTCGCCGAGCGTGTAGGTCGCCTGATCAGTTCCGACGTTGACGAAGCCCGAGCCCGTGTCGCGCTGCCACTGGTAGTGCAGCGTGCCCAGGCCGTCATTGTCGGCCAGGGTCGAGATGTCGGCCGTCAGGACCTGATCCTCGGTCGCCGTGCCGGTGATCGAGACGCCGCCGGTCGGGGCGTCGTTGACGTTGAAGATCGTGGCGCTGGCGGCGCTGGTCACGCTGTTGGCGAAGCCCTGGCCGTCGGTGTAGCTGACGACCACCCTGACCACGCCGCCGACGTCGGCGTCGCCGAGCGTGTAGCTGGACACATCGGTCCCGACGTTGACGAAGCCCGAGCCCGTGTCGCGCTGCCACTGATAGTGAAGCGTGCCGATGCCGTCGGAGTCCGCCAGGGTCGAGGTGTCGGCGGTGAGGATCTGATCCTCGGTCGCCGTCCCGGTCACGGAGACGCCGCCGGTCGGGGCGTCGTTGCTGGCGCTGACGACGGCCGTGGCGGCGCTGGTCGCCGATTCCACCGTGCCCCCGGCGTCGGTGTAGTAGGTCACCACGCGGACCACGCCGCCGATATCGCCGTCGCCCAGCGTATAGGTCGCCTGGTCGGCGCCGACGTTGACGAAGCCGCCGCCGATATCGCGCTGCCACTGGTAGTGCAGGGCGCCGATGCCGTCGGCATCGGCGAGGGTCGCGACAGCGGTCAGGACGCTGTCCTCTGCGACCGTGCCGGTAATGCTGGCGCCGCCCGTGTGGGCGTCGTTGACGGCGGTGATGTTGACGATGACGGAACCGCCGGCGCTGGCTGACCCGCCGGAGCCCTGGCCGGCGCCGGGCGCGCCGTCGTTCAGCGTATAGTTCAGGGTCACGCTGCCGGGAGGGGCATCGCTCGTATTGGCGTAGGTGATGTGGTTGATGACGTCGTTGACCAGAGCGGTGGTCGCCGTCGTCGCCGCGCTGGTGAAGCTGATTGTCAGGACGCCGCCGACGCTGGCGAAGGTGGCGAAGGTCAGCCCCCCGACCTGAAGGGCGTTGCCGCTGACCGTGAAGCCGCCGCCGCTGGAGACGCTGAAGGCGTCGAAGGCGTTGGCAGAGGCGCGCTGGACGGTGAAGCTGGCGCCGGAGAAGTCGCCGTTGCCGCCGTTGCGGGCGCCCAGGTCGACATCGGACACCGTGACGGATCCCAGCAGGGTCGCCGCGACCTGTTCGGTGGCCCCCACCGTGACGGCCGTGCCCGGAACGGTCGGGGTGTCATTCACCGCCGTGACCGTCGAGCCGAGCTGCAGACTGGTGTCGCTGTACGGGGTCACGCCGCCGTTGACGCTGACGTCCAGCAGGGAGCCTGTGGTCACCGCCCCGCCCGAGCTGTCGATCAGATAGGCGGTCAGTTCCGGCGTGGCCCCGTTGAAGTTGGAGGCGGGCAGGAAGCGCACAAGCGTCCCGGCCGCCAGCACCAGGGCCGAGCTCTCGCTGGGCGAGCCGATGGTCGTCCAGGCGCCGTTGAAATACTGCCAGACGCCCTGGCTCGAGGCGGCGTTGCCGGTGATGGCCACTCCGGCAAGGGTGTCGCCGTTGTCGTCGGAGAAGTGTGAACCGAAGATCGTCGAAACGGTCTGGCCGCCCGGCGCCGCGGTGTCCTCGTTGACCGCGGCGAGGGTCGCGGGGCCGGTCGCCACCGGCGCATCGTTCGCGCCGATGATGGTGATCGTATAGAGGTCGGTGTCGGACTGTGCGCCGCCCGAACCGGCGCCGCCGCCGTCATTGCTGACCACCGTCAGGGTGTCCGTGCCGGAATAGCCGGTGTCGCCGAGGTAGGTCAGGCCGCCGACGCCCGCCAGGGTGGCGTTGATCTGGTTCAGCGTGCCGCTGATGGTCACCGCGCCGGTGCCGTTGCCGGTGATGTCGCCGGCCGTCAGACCATTGGCGACATTGGTCAGCAGGGTGAGGACGCCGTTCGAGACGTTCAGCGTCACCGTCATGGTCTGCAGCGCCGGGTTGGCGTCGACGTCGCTGATCTGCAGGCCGGTGACGGCGATGCTGCTGTTCTCGTTGCCCGTCGCGTTGGACACCGTGCCGTTGACCGGGGCGTCATTGACGGCCGCGAGGGTGATCTGGCTGTAGGCGGTGTTGACGCTGCCGGCGGGAATGTCCGGCGTGCCGTCGCGGATCGTCCAGGTCAGGGTCCGGGTCGTGTTCAGCCCGTAGTTCGTGGGGTTGTCGCCGGTGGCGTAGTAGCGGATCGCCGCCATGGCCGCCTGATAGTTGGCGAAGGTGTCATAGCCGGAAAGGTTCAGGGTCTCGGTCGCCGCGTTCCAGCTGACGGTGATGTTGGTGCCGGCGATCAGGCCGGAGATCTGCAGCGCCGCGCCATAGGCCAGATGGTCGTCGGCGGTGCTGTTTTCGTTGGATGAGAAACGGCCGCCGGTAATCTGCACCGAGGCTCCGGTCAGGTGGCCGCCGTTGAAGTCGGTGATCGTCGGTGCGCCGGTCAGCACGACGGTGCCCGCGCCGGCCTGTTCGGCCATGACCGAGGCCGTGCCGTTGATGCCGTTCAGGGTGGCGACGTTGGCGAACGTCATGCCTTGGATGTTGGCGGCTGTGCTGCCGAAGGCCGGCGAGGGGGTGATGGTGTTGATCAGGGTCGCGGTCGTGCCCGCACTGTCCAGCTGGAAGACGAAGATCACGTCATCGGAGCTGACGCCGCCCTGACCCTCGGATTCGACGTAGATCTGGCGCAGGTTCTGATCGAACGTCATGTCGCCGGGATAGAAATTGCCGAGGCCGCCGACGAGGGTCACCTTGACGGCGGTGCCGCTCGACGCGTTCTCGCTGATGTACCAGATGGCGTTCTGGCCGGCGTTGTAACCGCCGCCGGGAGAGGGCGCATTGGACTGGGTGGTGAAGTAGACTAGGTCGGTGGTCGTATCGACCTCGACATCCTGGATGTAGCCGCTGGAGCCGTCGTCCGGGAACTGGGCCTGGCTGACCAGCTGGGTTGTGGTGTTGGGGTTGGACAGGTCGAGCCGGAACAGGCCGACCGAGGTCGCGCCGCCGTTCAGCTTCTCGGTGTAGAACATCCGGCCGATGGTGGCGTCCAGCGCGAAGTCCATCGGATCCAGCAGGTCAAAGCCGCTCTCCTGGCCACGCGTGTCGGAGGCGGAGGTGACCAGGAAGCCGTTATCGGTCAGGGCTCCGGTCAGCGGGTTGTAGCTGTAGACGCGGATGCCCGTGTTCGCCGGGGCCGCTCCGCTGCCGTCCTGGTAGCCGACATAGATGCGGTGGTTGATCGTATCGACCTGCATGCCGTTGGTGATCACGTCGTCCGAAAAATCGACGACGATCGTAGGCGCGGCCGAGCTGCCGATCACGCCACGGACCAGGAAGGCGTTGTCCCCGAAGATGCCGCTGTTGGCCATGCCGAAATAGAAGCCGGCGGCGGTGTCCAGGCCGATATCGGCCATGGAGCTGCTGGGCAGGGGATCGGTGGCCGGGCTGTTGTCGATGTTGACGGTCTGGCTGGAGCCGTCGTTGTTGACCCGCACGATCCGGGTGTCGCTGTCGCCGCCCTCGGTGGTGAACCAGAGCTGGCCGGTGGGGCGCAGGCCGAAGGTGCTCAGGCCGTCATCAACGGCGCCGCCCGCGAGGATGAAGTTCGTGCCGTTGACCGAGGCGGTGTGCGCCGTGGTCGTCCCCGCCAGCTCGCGCGAACCCGCGTCGTCAATGTTCTCCATGAACGTCAGGCTGCCGCCTGCATTGACGCGGAAGGTCGAGACCCCGTTCTCGGACCCGCCGACCGTCAGATAGGTCGTCGCACCGACGGTGGTGACCGCGATCCCCGAGGCGCCGGCCAGGCGGAGTGCGGCGCTGTCGCCCACATTGGCGACATTGGTCATGATGCCCGAGCTGTTGACCGAAAAGACGCTGACGCCGTTATCGATCGCACCGGTGACGAACAGATAGGTGACGCCGCCGACCACCGCGGTGGCCACGTCGCTGGCCCCGTCCAGCCTCAGGGTCGCGTCGTCGGTGACGTTCGAGGTGTTGGTCAGGCTGCCGTCGGCGGCGACGCTGAAGATGCTGACGCCGTCATCGACGCCGCCCGCGACAAACAGGTAGGTGTTGCCGCCGATCACGGCGGTGGTCATGCCCTTGACGCCGTCCAGCTCCGTCGTGCCGTTGTCGGCCAGATCAAAGGCCGAGGTCAGCGTCCCGTCGCCGCTGACGCGGAAGACGCTGATGCCGTCATCGTTGGTCCCCGCCGCGAACACATAGGCGTTCCCGCTCACGGTCGCCGAGGTCACCCGCGACACCCCGCCCAGGTTCAGGGCCCCGCCGTCAGTCACATCAAAAACCGGCGTCAGGGCGCCGCCGACGCTGACCCGGAAGACGCTGAGCCCGTTATCGCCCGATCCTGCGGCGACGAGGTAGGTGTTGCCTTGGGAGGTGATAGTGGTCAGGCCGCTGACGCCGACCATGTTCATGGCCCCGCTGTCGGTGACATTATAGACAGGGGTCAGGGCGCCGTTGACGCCCAGGGAGAAGACGCTGATGCCGTTGTCCACGCCGCCCGCAGCGAAGACATAGGTCGTGCCCCCCACGTCCGTGGACGTGATGTAGGACAGGCCGTCCAGCTCCAGGGCGCCGCCGTCGGTTTCGTTATCGCCGTTGGTGAACAGGATCGGCATGGCTGTGGTCCCTCCCACGATGCGGGGGTGCGACCCTCGCGATCCGCGGTCCGGCTTGCGGCCGGCGCGCCCCGTCCCCCGCGAACGGTCCGGGCGAACCTAGAACGCAGTTCTTTGAAGGTGGCAACTCTTCAAATCCACGACTTCGGGAGGCTGCGAGCGGCGGTGATGCGCGAGTTGGCCCGTGGCCGGATGATCGACGTCTATGGACTTTTACGTATCGCTCGGGCGGCGTTGAGGATTTGGTCGACGGCGCGTTTGGAAGGCCGATGCGGATGGTGTTTCGGAGCCAGATCAGAAACAGGCGTTTTTGTTTGAAGGCCCGAAACGCGGCGTGCGGCGTCCTTTTTTCCCCGTCCGCGTTGACTCAACGGACCCCTTCCGTATATGTCGCCGCTCTTCGCCCGCCGGGGGTCCCCGCCGGGCGCTATTCTTTTTTGCGTTTACGCTGAGGCTTCAACATGTACGCGGTGATCAAGACCGGCGGAAAGCAGTACCGGGTCCAACCGGGCGACGTGATCGTGGTCGAGAAGCTCGACGGCGACGCTGGCGCTGCCGTCAACTTCGGTGAAGTCCTCATGCTGGGCGGCGACAAGGGCATCACCCTCGGCGCCCCGCTGATCGACGGCGCTTCGGTCGCCGCGACGCTGGTCGAAACCCGCAAGGGTGAGAAGATCAAGATCTTCAAGAAGATCCGTCGTCAGGGCTACCGCCGCACCAACGGCCACCGCCAGATGGAATCGGTCCTGCGCATCACCGGCATCGAAGGCGCCGGCGAAACCGCCAAGTGGGAAGGCAAGACCGAAGTCCTGACCAAGCTCGAGATGAACGCTCGCGCCCGTGGTCTGGCCCCGCGCGTTGAAGCGACCGAGGAAGCCGCTCCGGCTCCCAAGGCCGCCAAGGCTCCGGCCGCGAAGAAGGCCCCGGCCAAGAAGGCCGCCGCCGCTTCGACCGACGAAGCCTAGGATTTCGAACCCGCGCCTTCCGGGCGCGACTGTGATAGAATGACGGCATCAGGCGCCTGGAGGCGCCGGATGCGAAGCTGAAGAGAGTTACGATGGCTCACAAGAAATCAGGCGGTTCGTCGCGTAACGGTCGCGACTCCGAGTCGAAACGCCTTGGCGTGAAGAAGTTCGGCGGCGAGCGCGTGCTGGCCGGCAACATCGTCGTGCGCCAACGCGGCACGACCTTCCACCCGGGTGACAACATGGGCATGGGCCGCGATCACACCCTGTTCGCGCTCACCCACGGCGCCGTGAAATTCACCAAAAAAGGCAATGGCCGTTGTTACGTGTCGATTCTCGCCGCGAATGACGACGCCCAGCAGGCCGCGGCCGCCGAGTAAGCGATACGGAACAAAACCCGGATCGCGTCGGCCCCCAAGGGCCCCGATCCGGACCAGGGAAAATATTCCGCGGGGAGTCTGGATCACCAGGCTCCCCGTTTTCGTTCCCCGCCTCGAACACCGCCCGAGCCCTCCAAGGAGGTGGTGAGTTCCGAATGAGGCGTGTCATGTGCGTGATCGAACCCTCTCCCGTCGTCGAGACGCGGCGCCTCGCGCTGCGCGCGCCGCAGGCCCAGGACGTGACGCGTCTGGCCCAGCTGGCCAATGACGCCGCCATCGCGCGCATGACCCTGCGCATGCCGCATCCCTTCTCCAACGAGGACGCCGAGTCGTTCGTGCTGGCGGTCGCCGGGCAGGATCCGGCGCGCGCCCGCACCTTTCTCATCGAGCATGAGGACCACGGTCCGGTCGGCGTCCTCGGCCTGTTCGAGGACGGCGATGTCGGGCCGGAGGTCGGCTACTGGATCGGGCGTCCGTACTGGGGGCGGGGCTACGCCACCGAGGCGCTGGACGCCGGCGTCGCCTGGGCCAGCCGCAAATGGAGCCGCCGGGCCCTGGTCGCGGGCCACTTCTCGGACAACCCGGCCTCAGGTCGCGTGCTGGAAAAGGCGGGCTTCCTGTACACGGGCGAGGTCCGCACCGGGTTCAGCCGCGCGCGCGGCGCCGACGCCCACACCCGCCGCATGGTCTGGCTGCCCTAATTTCCGGCCGCGGACCGTCGGCCCCTCCGGGGACCTCCCGACCCGACGCGGCCGTGCGCTACGCGCCGGCCAAACGCGTGGCGCAGTACCTGTGTGGCTGCCGGATCAAGCGGGCGCGAAACGCCAGGCCGCGTCGGGTCGAGAAGGCGGAGCCTTCGGACCGCGGCCCAACAAAAAGACGTTCTTCGGCTCAGCCGAAGAGCGTCGAGCCCAGCGTCGCGGCCAGCGCCACCGCGCCGCCGACCACGGCCACGACCGCGCCCGCGATAAAGGCGGTCAGGGTGCGGGCGCTCTTGCGGCGGCGCAGGCCGCTGGACTTCATGCCGCGCAGGATGACGAACGGCTTGGGGCCAAAGACTTCGGAACCGGAGATATTGTGCTGGGACATGACGCTCCCCCTCGACTGCGCCCGGATGGGGCGAAGTTGAGCGAAGCGGGTCAGGCCGGGCGAAAAAATGGCGAACGCCGCTCACCCACACATCCGTGATCGGATGAACCCTGTAAGGTGATCAGCCGCACCACACCAGTTGGCCGCTGTAGGCCCGGTAATAGCCGCTGCGCGGATCGTAGGACCGGTAGGTCGCCCGACACCAGTCCATGCGTCGCGCGTCACGCCCGCCGGTCCGGTCGCCGCCATGATAGCCGCCGCCGGGGTAGACCACGTCCGGACGGCCATAGGCCCCTTCATAGGCCGTGCCGCCCTGGCCATGACCGCCATAACCGTAGCCCGAGCTGTAGTATTGCAACCCGTAGCCCCGGCGTGGCGCATATCCGTAGCGGCTGTACCGCTCGTCGCCATAGGTGCGGTCTTCGTAGCGATAGCCCGCCAAAGCGCGATACTCGCGGCGCGCCTGCGGACTGACCCGGTCGCGCTGGTCGCGCCAGCGGGCGCCGCAATCATCCCGGTCGGCGTCCCAGAACCGATCGCAGCGATAGTCGCCCGGCCGGTCCAGCTGGCTACGCCAGTCGAAATTGGACGGCACGGCGTTGGAGCGCGTGCGCGAGGCGTAATAGCGCCCGCCGTCCGGATCATAGCCGCCAGAATAGCCGCTGTTTCCGTATTCATGGCCGTAACCGCCGTTGGTCCAGGTTTGTGCGGCGACGGGCGCCGCGACCAAGGCCAGACCGGCGGCGGCGATCAGGAGGCAGGCTCGCATGGTTAATTCTCCAGGGCGGCCCGATACGCGGCCTCGGAAGACGGAACTGGGAAGTCTCAGGGCAGGGTGACGGCGATTCGGCTCGTCCGGGTGTCCACATGGCGCATCAGCACCACACGCTCGCCGCCGGCGCTGACCGGGGCGATGATGAACCAGCCCCCGGCGGGCAGGCCGACGAAGTCGAACACACCGTCCCGGCAGGTGGCCGAGCGGACGAAGGATCGGTAATCCGCATTGGGGTCGGCCACGGTGCGGGCGCGCACGATGGCTTCGGGGATCGCAGCCCGGTCGGTCGAGCCGTACAGGGTGCGGAAGCGGGCGCGGGTATAGGGGGTGTCCGGGGTCAGGGCGACCGAGCCGGTGCAGCTGAAGGCCTGCCCATCGCGGCGGTAGTCGACCCGCCCCTCGATGGAGGCGCGGCCCGAGCCGGTGGACCAGTTGAAGTCGTCGGTTCGGAAGGCGGCGGGACCGGCCATGCCCGACGGACCGGACGGCACGGTCTCGCAAGCCGCCAGAACGGTTCCGGCCGCCGCGACGGCGCCGAAGATGAGAAGGGATCGGGCGATGGACATGGGCTCTCTCCGTGGGGGCTCGGGTCGAACGTCGGATCAGACCCTCAACGCCCCCATAAGGTCAAGGTTGCGACGGTCCGAAGCGTGGTTCAAAAGCGCGCAACAAACCGGCGCGAGACCGGCTATAGGGGACGTCCATGACAGTCACGTTTGACGATATTCTGGCCGCACGGGACCGGATTGCCGGTCAGGTCGACCGGACGCCCGTCCGCCACTCCCGCCGCCTGTCCCAGCTGACGGGGGCCGAGGTCTGGATCAAGTTCGACAACCTGCATTTCACGGGGTCGTTCAAGGAGCGCGGGGCGCTGAACCGCCTGCTGCAGCTGACGCCGGATGAGCGCAAGCGCGGCGTCGTGGCCGCCAGCGCGGGCAATCACGCCCAGGCCCTGGCCTATCACGGCGGGCGTCTGGGTATTCCCGTGACCATCGTCATGCCCGAGGGCACGCCCTTCGTGAAGGCGGACGGCACCCGCGCGCACGGGGCGACCGTGGTCATCAAGGGACTGGACTTCTCGGGCTCCACCGAGGAGGCGCATCGCCTGCGTGATGAGGAAGGCTTCGTCTTCGTTTCGGCCTTCGACGACGAGGGAATCGTCGCCGGTCAGGGCGTTTGCGGGCTGGAGTTCCTGGAGGACGCGCCGGACCTCGACGCCCTGATCATTCCCATCGGCGGCGGCGGCCTGATCGCGGGCTCGGCGTTGGCGGCCAAGGCGATGAAGCCCGACATCCGCATTTTCGGCGTCGAGGCGGCCATGTACCCCTCGTTCAGCGCCCGCCGCACCGGCGCGACCCCCAAATGCGGGGGCCAGACCATCGCCGAGGGCATCGCCATCAAGGCCGTCGGTGACATCCCCTTCGCCATCGCCGATCCCCTGGTCGAGGATATTCTCGTCTGTCAGGAAGCGGACTTCGAGAGGGCGGTCGCCTATTACGCCACGCTGGAGAAGACGGTCGCCGAGGGCGCCGGCGCGGGCGGCCTCGCGGCCATGCTGGCCTATCCGGACCGCTTCAGGGGGATGAAGGTCGGGCTGGTGCTGTGCGGCGGCAATATCGACGCCCGCATGCTGGCCGTGGTCCTGAACCGCGAACTGGTGCGCGAGAAGCGGCTGATCGTCTATCGCATCCTGGGCGATGACCGCCCGGGCATGCTGTCCAAGATGAGCGCCGTGATCGGCGGCCTCGGCGGCAACATCATCGACGTGGTGCACAACCGGCTGGCGCTGGACGTGCCGGCCAAGGGCGCGGAATTCGACATCATGGTCGAGACCCGCGGCGAGGCGCATGCTGAAGAAATCAGACAGGGACTTGAAGGTGCGGGCTATGAACTCCGGATGGGTTAAGGGCGCTGCGGCGCTGGCCATGATCGCAGCCCTCGCCGCCTGCGACCGCACGCCAAAAGCGGCCGGCGGCAACGCCGACGCCAACCTCGCGGCCGGTCAGGCCTTCCTCGCGGAGAACGCGAAGGCGGAAGGGGTCCAGACCCTGCCGGGCGGCATCCAGTACAAGGTCATCGAGTCCGGTCCCGCGGGCGGCGAAAGCCCCGACAGCAACGATCTGGTCCGTGTCGACTACGAAGGCTCCCTGACCGACGGGACTGTGTTCGACAGCTCCTATGAGCGCGGAAAGCCCGCTGTCTTCACCCTCGACACCGTGGTCAGCGGCTGGACCGAGGCGCTGCAGCATATGAAGGCCGGTGACGAGTGGGTCATCTACCTGCCCGCCGAGAAGGGCTATGGCGAGCAGTCCTCGCCTGAAATCCCGGCCAACAGCGTGCTGGTCTTCCGCCTGAAACTGCTCGATATCGCCCGCGTCCCCGGCGGCCACGCCGTCGTCCAGACCGCGAACGCCTAATCCTGATCCAGCCGGGACGTGGCCCATTCCGCCGCGTCCCGCACCACCGGATCAGGGTCGTCCAGCAGCGCCTGCGCCGCGGGGATCAGCGCCGGGTCGCCGCTGTTGCCGACGGCGTAAAGGACATTGCGCACAAAGCGGTTGCGGCCGATCCGCTTGACCGGGCTCTTCGAAAACAGTGTCCGGAACGACGGATCGTCCAGCGCCGCCAGATCGGCCAGCCGGGGCGACACCAGACTGTCGCGCGCCTGCACCCGGCCCTCCTTCGCGGCGGCCGCGAACTTGTTCCATGGGCAGGACGCCAGGCAGTCGTCGCAGCCGTAGATGCGGCTGCCCGTCGCTACCCGGAACTCCTCCGGCCAGGGGCCGGCGAACTCGATGGTCAGGTAGGACAGGCACCGCCGCGCATCCAGCTGGAACGGCGCGGGGAAGGCTTGCGTAGGGCAGGCGTCCAGACAGGCGGTGCAACTGCCGCAGTGTTCGGCCTCAGCCGCATCCGGCTCAAACTCCGCGGCGCTCAGGATCACGCCCAGGAACAGCCAGTTGCCGTGGCTGCGCGACAGCAGATTGGTGTGCTTGCCCTGCCAGCCCAGACCCGCGCGCTGCGCCAGCGGCTTTTCCATCAGCGGCGCGGTGTCCACGAACACCTTCACCTCCTTGCCGGTCCGCGCCGCGATCTGTCCGGCCAGCGTTTTCAGCCGTCCCTTGATCACCTCGTGATAGTCGTCACCGCGCGCATAGACGGAAATGTAGCCGTTGGACCGGTCGGCCAACTCGGGCAGGGGGTCGTGCTCGGGTCCATAATTCAGGCCCAGAACGATGGCGGTGCGGGCGCCCGCCCACATGGCGGTCGGGTGGGCCCGGCGCTCCAGCGTCGTCTCCATCCAGCCCATGTCGCCATGCCGCCCCGCCTCGACGAAATGCGCCAGCCGTTCGCCCGCGCTCCATGGCTCGGACGCCGACGCGAACCGGCAGACCTCGAAGCCGAGGTCGGCGGCGGCGGCTCTGATCGTGTCTTTGGGGTCAGCCATTCGCGACGGCTTCTAGCCCATTTTCAGGGCGGCGGCCCGGCCTCAGAAATCGAGGTCGGTGTAATGCGCCGCCGCCGCCACACCCGGGAAGCGGTCAGACAGCAGGGTGCGGAAGCAGGGGCGTGACTTCAGCTTCATGTACCAGGTCTTGAGCGCCGGATAGTTGGCCCAGGACAGCTCGCCGAAATAGTCCAGGATCGACAGGTGGGCCACGGCCACGATATCCGCCTGGCTCATACGCCGGCCGGCCAGCCAGTCCCGCTCGCCCAGCAGGGCTTCCAGCATGGACAGGTGGCCGCGCAGCGCCTCACGCCCGGCCCGCAGCGCCCGGGCTTCGGGCGGCCCCAGCCGCAGAAGCGGCTTCTCCATCCGCTCGTGCAGCAGGACGGCGTCGACCTCATCGGTGAAGCGGCGATCGAACCAGCCGACCAGCCGCCGCGTCTCGCCCCGCTCGCCCGGATCGGCGGACAGCAGGAAAGGCTCGCGGTCGCGGTCCTCCAGCCAGCCCAGAATGGCGTTCTGTTCGCAAAGGGTCAGCACGCGCCCGTTGGCCGTGGTCTGCAGCACCGGCGGCATCCCGGACGGGTTCAGCCCGGCGACCGGGCAGTCGGGCTCCCACGGACGCACCGCCGCTTCCTCGAACACGACCTTGGCCTCGCCCAGCGCCAGTCGCGCGGCGCGTGAGGCAGGATCGAAGGCGAAGTGAAACAGAACCGAGACGGACATTCAGCAGTCCATGCGCCCAAGGCCGTTAAGCGCGCGTTAGTCATCGCGCCCAAACGTCCGGAATCAGGCCGTCAGGTCCAAGGCCCCTTTTTCGGCGGCTCGGCTGTCGGGGCGCCGCGCGGGTCGGGGTGGATCATGATGTCGGCATAGGGCCACAGCGCCAGCAGTCGCGCTTCCGCCTCGTCCAGAATGTCGTGCGCCTCCGCCAGCGTCAGGGTCGGCGCCATGTCGACATGCATCTGGATCACCGTCACCGGCCCGGTCTGGCGGGTGCGCAGGCGATGGACGCCGGTGATGCGCGGATCGCTCAGTATGGTGGTGGTGATCGTCGCCCGGTCGCTGTCCGGCGTGGCGCGATCCAGCAGCTGGTCGGCCGCCTCGCGCAACACCCCCGTCGCGCCCCAGAACAGCCAGACCGACACGACCAGGCCGGCGGCGGCGTCCAGCCCCGGCGCGGACAGGAAGGCGCCTGATCCGACGCCGATCAGCACCACGGCGTTGGCCGCCAGGTCCGAGGCGTAGTGGGCGCGGTCGGCGGCCACGGCGACCGAGCCGCTGGACCGTATCGCCCGGCTCTGCCGCCAGATCAGCCAACCGGTCAGGCCCATGGAGATCAGGATGATGCCCACGCCCCAGTATCCGGACGTCACCGGGCGCGGGTCGAACAGGCGCTGGATGGCCTCCCAGCCGATGAAGACGCTGGAGGCGAAAACCAGACCGGCCTGCACCAGCGCAGCCATCGCTTCGCCCTTGCCGTGGCCGAAACGGTGATCCTCGTCCGGCGGGGCGGCGGCCCAGCGGACGGCGAAGAAGGTCGCGAGCGAGGCGATCAGGTCCAGTGAGGAATCGGCCAGCGAGGCGAGGATCGATACCGAGCCCGAAGCCCCCAGCGCGAAGGCTTTCAGCGCGATCAGGATGACCGCCACGGCGACCGACAGTCGTGTGACGCTGCGGGTTGCGGCGTGGACGTCGTCGAGGGAGGAGGCGCTCATGTCCGCCTTGTCGCGGAAAGCCGTGTTCCTGCCAAGGGTTCGCGCGGACCGGCGTTAGCGTGTTCGTCACGAAACCGCCGCATGCTCCCTGCCGAACTATGGTTTCCGGGCGTTCATCGTGCCCGGAGGAGACGGCAATGGACACCTCCGCCGAACGCTGGATCGGCCGTAGCGAGGCCCTCGGGCGACTGGGCGTCAAGGCCCAGACGCTCTACGCCTACGTCAGCCGCGGCCGCATCACGGCTCGTCCTGACCCCAAGGACCCCCGTCGCAGCCTTTACGCCGCGCGCGACATCGACCGTCTGACCGGTGCCCCAGTCGACGACCGCGAGGCCCCGCATCGCGTCGAACGCGGGCCCGCCGGGCGCGGTGAGGCCGATCTGGCTTCCTCGGTCAGCGTCGTCGCCTCGGGCCGGCTCTTCTATCGCGGGCTCGATGCGGTCCAGCTGTCCGACACCGCGACGCTGGAGGATGTGTCCCGCTGTCTGTGGGCCGCCCGCGCCGCCAATCCCTTCGCCGAGATCCGGCCGCGCGTCGGCGTCACGCCCGGCGGCTCGGCGCGCGCCCGCCTGTTCACCGCCCTGTCGCGTCGCGCCGACGAGGACGCCGGGACACGGTCGCGCGACCCCGAGGCCCTGCGCATCGAATGCGCCCGTGTGCTGGACGAGGCCGTGGACGCCGTCGCGGGATCCGGTCCCCGCCTGTTCCTGCACCAGCGCCTCGCAAGGTTCTGGAAGGCGCCCGAGCGGGATGCGGCGCTGATCCGCCGGGCTCTGGTCCTGTCCGCCGATGTGGGCATGGACGCCGCTGTGATCGCCGCCCGCGCCGTGGCCGGCGGTGGAGCCTCGCCCGCCGCCGCCGCTTTGGCGGGTCTGGCCGTGGTGACGGCATCCCCGACGCTGGCCCAGGCCGCGCGGGCCTCGGGCTGGATCAACGCCGCCCGCCGCCATCCCGCCGACGCCGCCCGCGATCTCGATCAGGCGGGCTTCGGCGACCCGGACTGGCCCTCGGGCGACCCGCGCGCCGCAGCCCTTCTGGCCGCCGCCGACCTGCCGCCGGATCTGGCCCGGGTGCTGCGCGACGGCGAGGCGGCGATCGGGAGTGCGCCGGGCTTCCCCCTGGCCCTCGCCGCCGCGGCCCGTCGCATGGAGCTGCCGCGGGACGGGGCGCAGGACATCCTGCTGGTCGGCCGGCTCGCGGGCCTTCTGGCCCATGCGCTGGATCAGATACTGGACGGCTCGCCTATCCGGGCGCGCCTGCGCTATGTGGGGCCGGAACCGGGCGCGCACTGACCCGGACTGTTCTCTCAAGGGGCGTTCATGCCGGATTGGCTGTCAGCGATCATCCTCGGTCTGGTCGAAGGCCTGACCGAGTTCATTCCGGTCTCATCCACCGGACATCTGCTGCTGCTGGGCCATTTCCTGGGCTTCGAGAGCACCGGCAAGACGTTCGAGATCGTCATCCAGCTGGGCGCCATCCTGGCCATCATCAGCGTCTATTTCAGCCGCCTGTGGACGCTGGCGACGCGTTGGCCCTTCGATCCCGGCGTGCGCCATTTCATCATCGGCGTCCTGCTGGCCTTCCTGCCCGCCGCCGTCATCGGTGTGGTGGCCTATGATCTGATCAAGCAGGTGCTGTTCGAATCGCCGCTCATCATCTGCATCGCCCTGATCGTCGGGGGCGTGCTTCTGCTGCTGCTGGACCGGATGAAGACGGTCCCGAAATATCTGGACGTGAACACCTATCCGTTCCGGGTCTACGCCCTCATCGGCGCCTTCCAGTGTCTGGCCATGGTGCCCGGCGTGTCCCGTTCGGGCGCCACCATCGCGGGCGGTCTTCTGCTGGGCACGGACAAGCGGTCGGCGGCCGAGTTCACCTTCTTCCTCGCCCTGCCCACCATGGGCGGCGCGGTGGCCTACGATCTATACAAGAGCTGGGGCGACCTGGACTTCAGCGACGCGGGCCTGATCGGCATCGGCTTCGTGGTCGCCTTCCTGACGGCGCTGGCGGTGGTGAAATTCCTGCTCGACTTCGTCAGCAGGCACGGCTTCGCGCCCTTCGCCTGGTGGCGGATCGCGGTGGGGGTCGTGGGTCTGATCGGGCTGGCGGTGACGGGCGGCTTCTGACCTCCGGTCAGGCCGCCGCGGCTTCCGCGAACTGGCCGCCGCGGCGGTAGCGCCACAGATAGCCGGCCGCCACGGCCTCGACGCCGGTCGGCTCGATGCCCAGCGCGGCCAGGCCCTGCGCGTCCGCGGCCACGACATTGTCGGTTTCCAGAAGGACCATCTGGTCCTTCGTCAGCACCGGCTTGAAGCCGAGGATGGCCGGGATCTGCGCCAGCGAGCCCAGCATCTTCGCCAAGGCGAAGGGCAGGGGCACGAAGCCCGGCGTGCGATAGGTCTCGCGCGCCACCAGACGCAGCACGTCCTCGAAGGTCATCACCGCCGGTCCGCCCAGCTCATAGGTCTGGCCGGCGGCCTCGGCGCGGCCCGCCGCGCGGGCGAGGGCCTCGGCCACGTCGCCGACATAGACCGGCTGGAACTTCGTCTGGCCGCCGCCGATCAAGGGAAGGACGGGCGCCATCTGGGCCATTTTGGCGAACTTGTTCAGGAAGTCGTCGCCGGCGCCGAAGACGACCGACGGGCGCACGATCACGGCGTCCGGCTTGACCTCGCGCACCGCCATCTCGGCGGCGGCCTTGGTGCGGGCGTAGTCGCTGTCGCTCTCCGGGCTGACGCCCAGCGCCGACATCTGCACCAGACGGTCCACGCCGGCGGCGGCGCAGGCCTCGGCGATGGTGCGCGACACGCCCACGTGCATGGTCTCGAATGTGCGGCCCGGCGTCTCATACAGGATGCCGACCAGATTGATCACCGCATTGGCGCCGTGGATCGCTTCAGCCACCTGGGCGGCGTCGCCGGCGTCGCAGCGGACGGCCTTGATCTGGCCGACCGTGCCGGCGGTCTGAAGCTTGTAGGCGCGGTCCGGACGGCGGCAGGCCACGCGGATGCGCCAGCCCTGGCGGGCCAGCGCCTGCACCACCTGGCTGCCGACGAATCCCGTACCGCCGAAGACGGTGATCAGGCCGGGGGCGACTTCGCTCATGTCAGACTCCAAAGGCGGACGGCGCGCGGGATAACCCTTGCAGGGGCGGGGATTAGACGATGGCCGCACGGCCCGCAACGCAAACGCAAAAAATGCCGGAAAAGGTTGTTGACCCGCAACAATCACTGCCTTAGAGGTCCGCGCCTTCCAGACGGAAACGCCGCTCGCGGCACGGACGTTTGGCCCAGATGGCGGAATTGGTAGACGCGCTGGCTTCAGGTGCCAGTGATCGAAAGGTCGTGGAGGTTCGAGTCCTCTTCTGGGCACCAATTATTGAAAAGGCGCTGCATCGTTCGATGCGGCGCCTTTTCTCTTTCTGGCTCGATGTTGATCTGTGCGCGGTCCTGACAGGCCGGTGCGGCGAAGTGGCCAGTGTTTAGTGATTAGTGGTTCGATGCTGCCGGCGACGGCGCGCGGCGACCACGATCAGCGAGCCGGCCACCCACTAACCACTAACCACTAGCCACTTTCCGGGCTCCGTCAGCCGTGATTGCCCTCGCCTCCGATGCAGCGAGGCGCTACCTACAGCCCATGACTGTTTATCTGCACGAAGGCGACCTGCCCGACGACCTGGACCTCGGCCCGGTGGTGGCCGTCGATTCCGAAACCATGGGCCTGCGCTTCCGCCGCGACCCCCTGTGTGTGGTCCAGCTGTCGTCCGGCGACGGCGACGCCCATGTCGTGCGTCTGAACCGGCCCGCCTATGACTGCCCGAACCTGAAGCGCGTCATGGCCGATCCGGACGTGCTCAAGCTGTTCCACTTCGGCCGCTTCGACATCGGCATGTTCCAGCTCCACCTCGGGGTCGAGACCCGCCCCGTCTACTGCACCAAGATCGCCTCCAAGCTGGCCCGCACCTATACCGACCGTCACGGCCTCAAGGACGTGGTGCGAGAATGCGCCGGCGTGGAGCTGTCCAAGGCCCAGCAGTCCAGCGACTGGGGCTCGCCCGTCCTGACCCAGGCCCAGCTCGACTACGCCGCCTCCGACGTCCTCTACCTGCACGCCGTCCGCGCCCGGCTGGACGAGATGCTGGAGCGGGAGGGTCGCACCGAACTGGCCCGCAAATGTTTCGAATTCCTGCCCACGCGCTCGGCTCTGGATCTGGCCGGCTGGGATGAACAGGACATCTTCGCCCATGCGTAAGCCCCTGCGAGAGCGCGTCGCCTGATGAGCAATGAGCCGGTCGAGACCCGTAACGCCCAGGACGAGGCGCGCGTCGCCGCGACGGCCTCGGCCTTCCGCTCGCGCTCGCGCCGGGTCCAGCTTCTGCGTCGCCTCCTGCCGGTGCTCATCATCGTTCTGGCCGGCGGCACCGTCAGCTGGATCGTCCTGCGCACCGTCATGTCCGACGTCGAGCGCAAGGCGGGGACCAGCCGCGAGGTCCGCCTCGACAACCCCATGTTCCACGGTCAGGACGCCGAGGGCCGCAGCTTCGTCGTCGGCGCCAAGGGCGCGGTGCGCGATCCGAACACCGGTCGCTTCCGCCTGATCGGCCCGGCGCTGCGTCTCAACCTCGGCGGCCGCAAGGTCACCACACTGACGGCCGACGGCGGCGAATATAACGAGGCGGGCAAGACCGTGACGATCGGTCCGAACGTCCGGATTTCCGACGGCGGCTCCGGCTTTACCCTCGTCACGCCCGAGGCGGTGGTGAACACCTCCACCGGCGTCGTCACCGGTGATAAGGGTGTTCAGGGCTCCGGCCCTCTTGGAACCATCAACGCTTCGTCCTATGCGATCTATGAACAGGGCCAACGGGTCGTGTTCAGTGGTACGGGCGACAACAAGGTGCGCGGGACCATCAACCCGGCGGGATCGAACTGATGATCAAGACCAGACTCCTGACCGCCGTGGTGATCGGCATCGGCCTGATGGCCCTGCCGACCGTGGGCGACGCCCAGAGCTTCCGGGGCGACCAGCCAATTTTCTGGGGGGCGGATGAGACCGCCTACACCGCCACCTCCTTGTCGCTGCGCGGCCGGGCCGAGCTAACCCAAGGTGAGAACCGCATTCGGGCCGACCGGATTGAGGGCGCCGTCGCCAACGGATCGCTCAACCGCGTCGAGGCCTCGGGCAGCGTCTATTTCGTCACCCCGGAACAGACCATTCGCGGCGACCGCGCCGTTTACACGCCCAACAACGACACCATCATCCTGACCGGCGACGTCATCCTGACCCAGGGCGAGAACGTCATCACCGGCGCGCGGCTGGTCTACAACACCCGCACCGAGTCCGCGCAGATGGAAGGCGGCTCCGGCGGCCGCGTCCAGGGCGTCTTCTACCCCGACCGGGGGAACTGAGCTTCGGCTCGGAGCGCCCGTGGCCCGCAAGGAACTCTCCGCCCTCAACGTCAATGACGCCGCCCCGGCGCCGGTCGAAGCCACGCGCGCGACGGGCCTGCGCGCCGAGCACCTGGCCCGCTCCTTCGGTCCGCGTCAGGTCGTCCGCGACGTCTCCCTGACGGTCCAGCGGGGCGAGGTCGCGGGCCTGCTCGGCCCCAACGGCGCGGGCAAGACCACCTGCTTCTACATGATCACCGGCCTGATCCCGCCTGACAGCGGCTCCATCTGGCTGGACGGCGAGGACATCACGGCCCAGCCGATGTACCAGCGCGCCCGCATGGGTCTGGGCTATCTGGCGCAGGAAGCCTCCATCTTCCGCGGCATGACGGTCGAACAGAACATCCGCGCCGTCGTCGAACTGCACCAGACCGACCGCCAGAAGATCGCCGAGGAAACCGGCCGCCTGCTGGAAGAGCTCCGCATCGACCACCTGCGCCACGCCCCGGCCTCGGGCCTGTCGGGCGGCGAGCGTCGTCGTTGCGAGATCGCCCGCGCCCTGGCCGGCAACCCCAGCTTCATGCTGCTGGACGAACCCTTCGCCGGCATCGACCCCTTGGCCATCGCCGACATTCGTCAGGTCATCCGCTATCTGGCCGGTCAGGGCATCGGCGTCCTGATCACCGACCACAATGTCCGCGAGACGCTGGAAATCATCGACCACGCCTCGATCATCTCGGGCGGCTCGGTCCTGTTCGAGGGCAAGGCCGAGGACGTCATCCGCGACCCCGAAGTCCGCCGCGTCTACCTCGGCGACATGTACAAATAGCCGATCATTCCTCCCCGTTGGGGAAGGGGAGCACCGACGGCGTGGAGCAGCGCCGCCGCAGAGCAGGCGCTTGAGCCGCCGGATCCTCATCATGCCCTTCGCCTCGGCCCATGCGGCCGCGCGGCCCTGAAAATCGCGCGGGAGCTTTGTCGACGTTTCTGCGCTAGGAACGCCGCCCACCGCCGTGAGCCGCCTGAATGACCTCCGCCATCGCCCCCACCGTGGGTATCGACTTTGGAACCACGAACACCGTCGTGGCGATCGCGGGCGCCGATGGCGAGGCGACCGTTCTGCGTCTGGATGCGCCCACCGGTCAGGTGACCGCCTTCCGCTCGACGCTCAGTTTCCAGATGCATCAGGGACCGGGCGATCAGCCCCCGGAACGCATCGTCGAGGCCGGGCCGTGGGCTATCGAGGCCTATGTCGAGGACGCGCTGGAGACGCGCTTCATCCAGTCATTCAAGACCTTCGCCGCCAACGCCGCCTTCACCGATACGGTCATCGATAACCGGCGGTACAAGTTTGAGGACCTGCTCAGCGCCTTCCTGCTGCGCCTGCGCGCCCATGGCGGTGAAGACATGGCGGTCCTGCCGGCGCGCGTTATCGTCGGCCGACCCGTGACCTTCGCCGGCGGCGCCCCGGATGAACAGTTGGCGCTCCGGCGCTATGAGGCCGCCTTCGCCCGGCTCGGCTTCACCGACATCCGCTACGCCTACGAACCCATCGGGGCCGCCTTCTTCTTCGCGCGCACGCTCCAGACGGACGCCAATGTGCTCGTCGCCGACTTCGGCGGCGGGACCAGCGATTTTTCCGTCGTCCGTTTCGAACGTGCGCCCGAAGGCCTCCGGTCCACCGCGCTGGCCCGGTCGGGCGTCGGGGTGGCCGGCGACGCGTTCGACTACCGGATCATCGACAACCTGGTGTCGCCCGAGCTGGGCAAGGGCGGCGAATACCGCACCTTCGGCAAGACCCTCCCGATTCCCCAGCGCTACTACGCCGCGTTTGCGCGCTGGGACCAGCTGGCCCTGCTGCGGGCGTCCAAGGACATGCGCGACATCCGCGCCCTGGCCCGCACGGCCATGGAGCCTGAAAAGCTGGATCGGATGATCGAGGTCCTCGACGACAATCACGGCTACGCGCTCTACCGGGCGGTGGCCGCGCTTAAGATGGCCCTGTCCACCGATGACACCGCCGACTTCGCCTTCGTCGCCGGCTCCATCCGGATCGAGACCCCTGTCAGTCGCGCGCAGTTCGAAGGCTGGATCGCGCCGGAACTCGCGGTGATCGAGACCGCCGTGGATGACGCCATCCAGCGCTCCGGGCTGCAGCCGGGCCAGATCGACCGCGTCTTCCTCACTGGCGGCACCTCGTTCGTGCCCGCCGTCCGTGACATCTTCCGCCGCCGCTTCGGCGCCGACCGGATCGAGACCGGCGGCGAGTTTGAATCCATCGCCTCGGGCTTGGCCCTGATCGGGCGCGAAGCCAATCTCGACGTCTGGAGCGAGCGACTGGGCGGCGGGTTGGCGCAGGGCTGACGGTCGGCCCCGCCCGCCGGACAGCAAAAAGCCCCGACCGCTTCCACGGCCGGGGCTTTTCAGTTCATGCTGATACGATCAGCGCGCCGTGTCGGCGTTCGCTTCGTCCATCTGGTCGACCATCCGCTGATGCGCCTGCACCACCGGCAGGGTCTTGGTGGACCAGGCCTTCAGGGCCGCGTTGTCGCCCATCTGGTTGTAGCTGCCCAGCAGGGCGGCGGTCTCGTTGTGGGCCGCTTCCTGCTGCTGCAGGTAGACCCGGTCGAAGTCCTGATCGCTGGCGCCGCGCAGGTTGTCGATCAGGCCCTGATGCCGCTGGTCCAGCGCCGTCGGCACGGTCAGGTTCGCGGCCGCCGCGATCGGCTTCAGCTCATTGCCGGCCGCCGTATGGTCGGTGACCATCATCTGGCCCAGTTCCTTGATGCGCGGGTTGGTCGAGCGCTCGGCGGCGATGCGCCCGGCCTCGACCTCATACATGCCGCCGATGGCCGCATTGGAGACGAACATGGCGGGGGTCGCGGCGCCCGCCGGTCCGGCCACAGCGCCGGTCACGCCCGCGGCGGTGTCCTGCACGGCGTTGACCGCCTGGTTTTGCTGGTCGGGCGCGCCACCCGTTTCCTGCTGGCAGGCGGCGGCGGTCAGGGCGAGCGCGCAGGCGCCCATGATGTAAAGTCGTTGCATTGGAAATCCTCCCTCGGAGGCCCTCCCAACCGTTGCGCCGCGCGCCCGTTCCATGCCCCCCGCCTGCGCCCGATAGCCGACACAGGAACGCTCCGCCGGATCGGGTGTTCATCGGACCCGCTGTTCGAGAGGAAGGGACCCATGACCCCCTATGCTGTCCTGATCCCCGTCGAACGCCGCACCCGCGATCACCGCACCATCCGCTGGTGGGAGTGTGAGCTGACCGACGATCACGGCTCGGTCCGGGACCAGATGCACCCCTTCTTCTCGCTGGACGAAGCCCGTAGCTGGGCGGCGTCGCGAGGCTATGAGGTGCGTCAGGGATGAGCGTCGCCGCTGTCCCCGATGTCGCCGCGCCCGACCTCGCGCGGCCCCTGAGCGCGCGCGATTTCGCCTGCCCGAAAATCCTGCTCGCGGGCGCGGTCGACTACGCCATGTACGAGCGCTTCCGCCAGCAGCTGGAAGCCGCGCCCGTCACCGGTCTGGTGGTCGCCGAACTGTCCACCCTCGGCGGCGATCCCGAGGTGGCCCGCATGATCGGGGAGGACATCCGCTTCCACAGCGAGGACCGCCCCGACCGCCGTCTGGTCTTTCTCGGCAAGGCGGCCATCTATTCCGCCGGCGCCACCGTCATGAGCTTCTTCGCCCGCGAGAACCGCTACCTGACGCGCGGCACGCGGGTGATGATCCACGAGCGGAAGATGGAAAAGGTGCTGCAGGTCTGCGGCCCCCTGACCTCCTGCATCGCCCCGGTGAAGGCCCTGCTGCATGAGCTGGAACACTCGATCGCCATCCAGAACGAAGGCTTCGAGAACCTTATCCGCGGCTCCGACATCACCATGGACGAGGTGCTACAGCGCGCGCCCGACAACTGGTATCTTGAGGCCAATGAGGCGCAGGCCCGTGGTCTGGTCGAGGCGGTGATCTGAGTCCCGCCGCGCCGAACAGATCAAACCGGCCTCTTGCGCGTTGACGCTCCGGAACGGGTGAGGACGACGACATGCGCGGGGAGCTGGAGACCTACCGGAACAAGCGGCGCTTCGCCGAGACGCCCGAGCCGAAAGGCGCCAAGGGGCGGGCGAAAAGCGCGACCCGCCGCTATCTGATCCAGCGCCACGCTGCCACCCGGCTACACTACGACTTCCGCATCGAGCAGGACGGCGTGTTGAAGTCCTGGGCCGTGACCAAGGCCCCGTCGCGCGATCCCGCGGTCAAGCGGCTCGCGGTCGAGGTCGAGGATCACCCGCTGGAGTACGGCGGCTTCGAGGGGACCATCCCCGGCGGCAACTACGGCGCGGGCACGGTGCAGATGTGGGACGCCGGAACCTGGACCCCCCAGTCGCCCGACACCCTGGACGCGGATTTCGCCAAGGGCTCGGTGAAGATGTGGCTGGAGGGCGAGCGGCTGAAGGGCGGCTGGGCCCTGGTGCGTCTGAAGTCCGATCGCGGCAAGCCGTCAAAGCGCAACAACTGGCTGCTCATCAAGGAGAAGGACGAGCACGCCGTCCCGGGCGAGGGCGACGCCAATATGGAGATCGACGCCTCCGTCACCACGGGTCGCAGCCTGGCCGAGATCGCCGAGGGCAAGACGCAGTGGACCTCATCAAAGCCGGTGTCGCGCAAGGCCCCGGCGAAGCCGAAGGCGCGGGCGGCGGTCACGGCCAAGGCCAACACGCCCCACGCCTTCCTGCCGCTGCAGATGTGCAAGGCGGTCGACTATCCGCCCGGCGATGCGGGCTGGGTGCATGAGATCAAGTTCGACGGCTACCGCCTGCAGGTCTCCACGGGCGGAGGCCGGGCCACGGTGCGAACCCGTAACGGTCTGGACTGGACGGCGAAATTCCCGGAGCTGGCCGCCGACGCCGCGACCTGGCCGGACGCCGTGATCGACGGCGAACTGTGCGCGCTGGACGCCGAGCACCGCCCCAACTTCTCGGCCCTGCAGGCGGCGATCTCCGATCAGGCCACCGGAACCCTGGTCTATTTCGCCTTCGACCTGCTGTTCGAGGGGGCGGAGGATCTGCGCGACCTTCCCCTGTCGCACCGCAAGGCGCGCCTGCAGGCCTACCTCGACCGTATCGCCAAGGGCGCGCGCAAGCGGGTCCGCTACGTCGACCATTTCGGCTCGACCGGTCAGGCCGTCCTGCTCAGCGCCTGCCGGATGGATCTGGAAGGCGTCATCTCCAAGAAGCTGGACGCCCCCTACCGCGACGGCCGTTCGTCCAGCTGGTTGAAGTCGAAATGCCGGGGCGGGGACGAGGTGGTGATCGGCGGCTGGACGTCCGAGGGCAGCCGCTTCCGCTCCCTGATCGTCGGCGTGCGCGAGAAGGACGGCCTGCGCCATCTGGGCCGGGTCGGGACGGGCTATTCCGCCTCCGTGCTGAAGACGCTGGAGCCCGCCCTGAAGGCAGCGGCCACAGACCGTAGCCCCTTCGTCGGCAAGGAGGCCCCCAAGCGCCGCTCCGGCCCGCACACGGTGCACTGGGTCAAGCCGGTGCTGGTCGCGGAGATCGAGCACGGCGGCTACACCGACAGCGGCACGCTCCGGCAGGCGGCCTTCAAGGGCCTGCGCGAGGACAAGCCGGCCAGGGATGTGACGGAACAGCCCCGGACCCCGGTGAAGCCGAAGGCGGGGACGCAGGTGCCCCCCATCGCGGTCCCGGGCGAGCCCTCCCCGAACCGCAAGCCGGGCGGCAAGCTCGTCGTCGCCGGCGTGGCCATCTCCAGCCCCGACAAGGTGCTGTGGCCCGCGCTGGACGGACGCCCGGCCATCACCAAGGCCGATCTGGTCCGCTACTACGAGATGGCGGCCGAACGCATCCTGCCCCACGTCGCGGACCGCCCCGTGTCGATCATCCGCGCCCCGGACGGCATCGGGGGCGAGACCTTCTTCCAGCGCCACGCCATGCCCGGCTCCAACCCGCGCCTGAAGCTGATCGATGTGAAGGAGCGCAAACCCTATGTCAGCGTCGTTGACGCGGGTGGACTGGTCGCCATCGGCCAGTCGGGCGGGCTGGAGCTCCATCCGTGGGGCTGCAAGCCGGGCGATCCCGAAACCCCGGAGCAGGTGACCTTCGATCTCGACCCCGACGAGGGGCTTTCGTTTGAAGACGTCATCGCCGCCGCCAAGACCATAAAGGCGAAGCTGGAAGCGCTGGGCCTGACGCCCTTCGTGAAGACGACCGGCGGCAAGGGCCTGCACGTCGTCGTCCCCATCCGCGCCGACGGTCGCAGCCGTGTCGAGTGGGACCAGTGCAAGGCCTTCGCCAAGGCGGTGTCGGAAGAGGTCCGTCGCGACGATCCCGACCGCTTCACGACCACCCTCGCCAAGAAGGCACGGGGCGGAAAGATCTTCATCGACTATCTGCGCAACGGACGGATGGCCACGGCGGTGGCCCCCTGGTCGCCGCGCGCGCGCCCGGGCGCGGGGATCGCCTTCCCCCTGTCGTGGGCGCAGGTCCGCAAGGGTCTGGACCCCAAGGCCTTCACCCTGCACGACGCCGCGACCCTGCTGAAAAAGCCGGATCCGTGGGCCGACTTCCGCAAGGCCGAAACCTCGCTGCGCCCTCTGCTGAAGCGGCTGGGTGTGGACTGACGCGTCAGGCCGCCTTTTTGCCGGCGGCCTTCTTCGCGGGCGTCTTCTTCGCCGCCGGCTTTTTCGCAGCCGCCGTCTTGGTCGTCTTCGCGGCCGGCGCCTTCTTCGCGGGAGACGACGACCCCTTCAGGCTGTTCCGCAGCGCGGCCATCAGGTCGATGACATTGGTGTCCTCCGGCTCGGCGGCCTCCACCGTGCCCTTGCCGCCCTTGGTCTTGGTCTTGATCATCGCGCGCAGGGCGTCGTCATAACCGTCCTTGAAGGTGGTCGGGTCGAAATCCGCCTCCTTCTGGCCGATGATCCGGGTGGCGATCTCGACCATGTCGGCATCGGCCTTCACGGTCGGGATGTCGTCGAAATAGTCACCGGCCTCGCGCACCTCGTCGTGCGCCCTCAGGGTCCAGGCGATCAGCCCCTTGTCGCGCACCTCCAGCGCCAGCTGACGCTCCTTGCCGCGCAGCACCAGCGACCCCAGCGCCACCTTGCCCTGCTTCTTCATGGCGTCGCGAATAACCACGAAGGCCTCGATCCCCGCGCCCTTCTCGGGCGTCACGAAGAAGGGGGAGTCCCAGTACAGGCGGTCGATGTCGCTCTCGTCCACGAACTTGTCGATGGAGATGGCCTTGGTGCTCTCCAGCTTCACCTTGTCGAAATCAGCGTCGTCGAACAGGACGTACTCGTCCTTCGACACCTCATACCCCTTCACCAGATCGCTGCGCTCGATCGGGCCCGTGTCCGGGTCCGTCGGCACCATGCGGATGCGATTGTTGGTCTCGGGATTGATGAGATGGAACCGCACGTCATTGGTGCTGCTGGTCGCCGTGTAGAGCGCCACGGGGCAGCTCACCAGCGACAGCTTCAGATGTCCCTGCCATGTCGGTCGCGCAACCATGATCCAGCCTCCAGTTCTTCCCACGACCTAACGTGGGGCGAGGGGAAGTGGTTCAGGGGCGGCGGCGGACCTCGACATCGGAGCGCTCAGGGCGCCACCGGCCGTTCCGGGCTAGACTGTCGGCACCGTTCCTCCGTCGACGACGATTTCGGACCCGTGGATCGAGCTTGCGCGATCCGAGGCCAGGAAAGCGATGGCTTCGGCGACCTCGAAAGGCTCGGCGCCGCGACCGATGGAGATTCCACCCAGGCCGTTCAGGACCAGCTGGCGGGCATCTTCGAGCGTGCCGCCGTTGGCGTCCTGGAGGCGCTTGAGGAATACGTCGGTCCCCTCGGTCATGATCCAGCCGGGGGACACGGTGTTGACCCGCACGCCCTTGGGCCCGAGTTCCTTGGAGATGGACTTGCTGTAGGTCCGCAACGCCGCCTTGGCCGATGCGTAGGCGGTGGTCGCGTCCGGGAGCGGCAGAACCGACTGGATGGAGGTCACGTGGACCACGGCGCCGGAGCCCCGTTCGATCATTTGGGGGATCAGCAGACGGTCCAGGCGGACGGCGGCCAAAAGGTTCAGGTTCAGTTCTGAGAGCCAGTGATCGTCCGTCAGGGCCACGAAGCCGCCGCCCGGAGTGGCCGAACCCCCAAGCACGTGGGCGAGGATGTCGATGCCGCCCGGACGCTCGAGCGCCGCCTTGGCCAAGGCTTCCGCGCCCTCGGCCGTCGCTAAATCCGCCTGGACGAACTCGACGCCCTCCATGGGCTCCAGAGCACTACGGGCCGAGGTGATCACCTGGGCGCCGCCGGCCAGGAAGCGATCGACGGTGGCGCGACCCAGACCCTTGGTCCCGCCGCTGACGAGGACGCGCTTGCCCTTGAACTCGTTCGGATTCGACGGGACGCTCATGCCGTGATCTCCACGGCCTTGATGGCGTCGCCGTCGAGGTCGAAGCGATAGGTGAAGTGGATCGGGCTGCCCTTGAAGTCGCCCTGCGCCGGCCCTTCGACCACGACCTGACCGTTCTCGTGTCGGACTGTGTCGGGGGTGAAGATCGCCTTGAGGTCGACCACCATCTCTTCAAGCAGACCGCGGATCTCGCCATGGCCCACAAAGCGTTTGCCGTTGTCCAGAAGGACCGCGTCGGCGGCGAAGGGCTTGACCATCCCGTCTAGGTCGAGCCGCGCGTTGGCGGCGACATAGTCGGCGATGGGTGAGGGAAGTTCGATAGACATTGTCACTCCTGCTGGCTGTATCCGCAGCCGGGACGGCTGCTGATGCCCTGTCAGTCAAGGTAGCCATGGACATGTCTTGCGATAATCGGGATGATCAGGAACGTCTCATCTCGAAAATCAGGACAATGCCGGCCAACGCGCTGACTGAACTGGATGCCGTTCTGACGGTCGCGCGATTGGGCAAGTTCCGCACGGCTGCCTTGGATCTGGGGGTATCGACCACCGCGTTGAGCAACGCGGTCGGAAAGCTTGAGCGCACGCTCGGCGTCAGGCTGTTCAACCGGACGACAAGAAGCGTCTCCCTGACGGAGGCGGGCCAACAGTTTGTCGCGCAGGTCGCGCCTGCGGTGCGGGACATCCATGCGGCGATGGATATGGCGCGCGGTCAGCAGGCCACGCCTTCGGGCACGCTGCGCATCAACGCCTTCCCGACAGCGGCGCGGGAGATCTTCTCCTGGCTCGTCTTGCCGTTCTTGCAAGAGCACCCGGAGGTGCACATCGATGTCGTCACCGAAGGCCGTCTGGTGGACATCGTCGCGGGCGGCTTCGACTTCGGCATCCGCGGCGCTGACCATGTGCCGGTTGACATGATCGGCCTTCCACTCGGCCGCGCGCGGCGGAATGTCGTGGTGGGTTCGCCGGGCTATCTGGCGGCGCGCGGGACGCCTGTGGTCCCGCAGGATCTCGCCGGCCATGCGTGCCTCCGCGTCCGTCTTCCGAACGGAGCCATCCACCGCTGGCCGTTCCGGAAGGATGGGCAGAGCGTCCATATCGATGTCGAGGGCGTCCTGACCCTCGATGAAGCGAGCCTCGCACGCGCTGCGGCGCTGGCCTCTTTCGGCCTCACTCTGGCGATGGAATCCGACGTACGGGACGACATAGACGCCGGCCGCCTGGTCCGCGTGCTTGAGGATTGGACGCCGACCCTGCCACCGTTGAGCCTCTACTATCCCAGCCGACGAAATCCGCCGGCCGCGTTCAAGGCGTTCGTGGATTTCGCCCGACGGCACAGTGACCACAGCGACGCTGAAAGGCCGTCGACAACCTGACCCCGCTGCGGGCGACATTACGTCTTCCGCCGAGCCGCCTATCCCCATCCGACCAAATTTGACGTACCGGCGTGCGATCATCCTCGCGACAGGAGGATCGCCCCATGCCGCCAGACGCTTCCATCGCCACCCCGCGCGGTCGCGCCGCTCACTCGCCCGCACTCTGGGCGGACGCCCGGCGCTACTATCTCGATGGCGATACCGCCGAACAGGTCTGCTGGCGTTACGGCCTCAAGGAACGGACGTTGCGGGAGCGCGCCGCCCGCGAGGGCTGGCGGAAATGCGACGAGCCAGACCCCGCGCCGACCCCCGAAGACGACCCCGAGGCGGATGAGCCGGTCGATTGCGCGGCGTTGGCCCCGATCCGTGACGGGCGGCCCCCCGCCCCCCCCCCCCCCCCCCCCCCCCCCCCCCCCGGCCGCGTCCGATCGGGGCGGCGGTCGGGTCTCCGGACGGCTTCAATCGCTGTTAACCGGTTCGGCGACATGGTCGCCACAGCAAGTTCCGGGCCACTCGCCCGGCAAGGGGAGGCCACGTGCTCGGACAAAGGCTGGAGATCAGACAGGGGCAGGGGCTGGTCATCACGCCCCAGCTGCAGCAGGCGATCAAGCTGCTGCAACTGTCGAACCTCGAGCTGGAGGCTTTCGTCGAGGCCGAACTGGAGAAAAACCCCCTGCTGCAGCGCGAGGATGGCGATCCCTCCGAAGCCAATGACGCCACGCCCGAGCGGATCGAGGTCGCCGATCGCGCCGAAATGACCTTCGAGGACGGCCGGAGCGGCGACGCGGGCGACGCGGTCGATGCGCGCGGCGATGATGTCTATGGCGACTCCGCTCCGGGCGAACGCGGCGCCGATCGCACCGACGACGGCCAGCCCGGCCTCACCGACTGGTCCCGCGCCGGCTCCGGCGGCGGCCTGCCGGACGGGGAGGGGCGCGAACAGCCCGACACCCGCGAGACGACCCTGTGGGAGCATCTGCAGGCCCAGGCCTCGCAGGCCGGCTTCTCGCCCGCAGACCACGGCATCGCCCTGACCCTGATCGACATGGTCGACGAGGGCGGCTACCTGCGCGGCGATCTGGCAGAGGCGGCTGAACGGCTGGGCGTGGACGGCGAGCGGATCGAACGGGTGCTGGCGGCCTGCCACGGGTTCGAACCGACCGGCGTGATGGCCCGCTCCGTGCCCGAATGCCTCGAGCTGCAGCTGATCGAGCGCAATCGCTTCGATCCGGCTATGGCGACCCTGCTGGAGAACCTCGACCTGCTGGCGAAGCGGGATCTGACCGGCCTGCGCAAGCTGTGCGGTGTCGACGCCGAGGACATGGCCGAGATGATCGCCGAGCTGAAGGCGCTGACGCCGCGTCCGGGCGCGGGCTTCGGCGGCGAGCCGGCGCAGACCGTCATTCCCGATGTCCACGTCCGCGCCGACCCGGCCGGCGGCTGGAAGGTCGAGCTCAACTCGGACACCCTGCCGCGCCTGATCATGGACAAGCGCTACCACGGCGTCGTCGCCGGCGCGGCCCGGACAGATGTCGACAAGACCTTCGTCGCCGACTGCGCCGCCCAGGCCTCATGGCTGGTCAAGTCGCTCGATCAGCGGGCCAGGACCATCCTCAAGGTCGCCTCCGAGATCGTGCGCCAGCAAGACGCCTTCCTGGCCTTCGGCGTCGAGTTTCTGCGCCCCCTCAATCTGAAGACCGTGGCCGACGCGATCGGCATGCATGAATCGACGGTCTCGCGGGTCACCTCAAACAAATATGTCTCCACCCCCCGGGGCGTGTTCGAGCTGAAATTCTTCTTCACCGCCGCCATACAGTCCTCCGACGGCGGCGCCCTGCATTCGGCCGAGGCCGTCCGCCACCGGATCAAGTCGATGATCGACGGCGAGGGTCGCGACGGCGACATCCTCAGCGACGACCGCATCGTTGAACTGCTCAGCGAGGCCGGCATCGACATCGCCCGCCGCACCGTCGCCAAGTACAGGGAAGCCTTGCGAATTCCGTCGTCCGTGGAGCGCAAGCGGATGTTGAAGACCGGCTAGCCGCCTGCGCGAAGCGCCCGGCCGCGTCGGGTCGGGAGGTCCCGAAGGACCGACGGTCCGCGGCCCGCCGAGATGCGACCAATCGCGCAAGCGTGACTGTCGAATTCGACGTTCTCCGTTGACACCAAATCGCATCGGTCGCGTTCTATGACCATGCAAGTCCAAGTGAGCGGCAAGCACGTAGATGTCGGCGAAGCGTTAGGCTCGCGCATCTCCCAGGAACTCGAAGACGGGATCGGAAAATACTTCGAACGCGGCGCTGAAAACGCCGAAGTCGTGGTGTCGAAGGACGGTTACGGCTTCAAGGTGGACTGTTGGGTCCGCCTTGCGTCGGGACAGGCCATCGTCACCACCGGGCTTGGCGGAGACGCCCACGGCGCCTTCTCCGACTCGCTCGACAAGCTTGAGAAGCGGGTCCGCCGTTACAAGCGCCGCCTCAAGGACCATCACATCGGTCCCAAGGGCCTTTCGCCCGAAAAGACCGAGGATGCGGCCCGCGAGGTCGCCCGCAGCATCGTCCTGAGAAATCCGGACGAGGTCGAGGACGAAACCTTCGGCGACGCCAACGCCCCGGACGGCCCCCCGCCCGTCGGTATGGTGATCGCGGAGACCCAGTCGGAAATTCGCACGATCACGGTCGGTCGCGCGGTCGCCGAGCTGGACATGACCGGCTACCCGGTCGTGGTCTTCCGCAACGCCGCCCACGGCGGCCTGTCGGTGGTCTACCGCCGGCCGGACGGCAACGTGGGCTGGATCGACCCTGAACGACAGGCGGTCTCACTCAACGGACACGGTTCGGTAAACGGTCGTACGTCATAGTGCTTCCCACGAGGGGGCGGGTGCTCTAAACGGCGCCCGCCCACCCGGGATGATGAGTAGTCGGGGTTTCCATGGACATCGGTGATTTGCTGGCGGACGGCGGCGTCGTCCTGCGCAGCGGCGCGTCGTCGAAGCGTCAGGCTCTGCACGTGGTGGCCGACGCCGCCGCCCAGGCGCTGGGCCTGCCCGAGGGGCGCGTTCTGGAAGCGCTGCTCGAGCGCGAAGCCCTCGGCTCGACCGGCCTCGGCTCGGGCGTCGCGGTGCCGCACGCCCGCTTGGACGGCGTCAGCCGCGTGACCGCGGTCTTCGTGCGTCTGGACACCCCCGTCGCCTACGGCTCTGTGGACGACCGCCCGGTCGATCTGTTGTTCGCACTGTTCGCCCCGCCCAGCGACGGCGCCGAGCACCTGCGCGCCCTGGCCGCCGTCTCCCGCGCGCTTCGCTCACCCGAAATGCGCGAACAACTGCGTCAGGCGCGCACGCCCGACGCCATCCGGGCCCTGTTCGTCCGCGACAAGGCTCCGGCCACGGCCGCCTAGCGGTCGTCTCCATTCATTTCTGTATCGGCCTGTCGTATCGCAGCGCTGCGCCTGCCGTATCGGTTCAGTGAACCGACACGGGCTCCAGCTCGTGCGCCACCGCGGTGGCGAAGGCGGTCTCGCGATCCATCATCACAGCCAGCCGCTCACCATCGGCGCCATGGACGGCGTACAGCGTGGCTTCCGGGTCCACCGCGAGGCTCTGCATCGCCGTCGAAGGGGTGTCGGCCATCACATCGGCGGCGCGGATCTGGCGCACGTACACGAGGTCCGGGGCGCCCAGTTCGGCGAAATCCTGTCGGGTCATCTTCACGTCCGGCGTCATCATGACCGCCTCCTTCGATTAGCTAACGCCACTGGGGCGTATGGGTTCGGTCCCGAAAGCGGCGACCGATAAAAACGACGGCGTTCAGCCCGTCGTGATGGGAATGCGGCGCACGACCTGGACGTCCTCAGGGCGGCTCATGTCGACATGCAGCAGGCCATGCTCCAGCTTCGCGTCCTCGACCTCCAGCCCGTCCGCGAGCACGAAGCTGCGTACAAAGCCGCGACCGGCGATGCCGCGATGGAGGAAGGCCTGTTCGGCCTTCCCTGCGTCCTCACGCTTGCCGGCGATGGTCAGCTGGCGACCTTCGAGGGTGACGATCAGGTCATCCGGCCCGAAGCCCGCCACCGCCAGGGTGATGCGAACGGCCCGCTCGCCGCGTTGCTCGACATTGTAGGGCGGATAGCTGTCCGCCGCCGCCCGCTGCGCCCGGTCGATCAGGGCGCGGGTGTGGTCAAAGCCCAGCAGGAAGGGGCTGTCGAACAGGATGGTGCGCGTATTCAAGTCTCGGGCCCCCGAAGCAGGCTTTCGAGCCGTCCGCGCCCCCCGTGATCGGCAGGGCGCCGGCTCGATCCCTAGATGGGACCCGGAAGCGTTTCGTGCAACGGCAAGAGCGGGAATTGGAGAAGGCCCCGCGGTGTCCCGCGGGGCCTTCATGGTGGAGCTTAGCGGAGTCGAACCGCTGACCTCTTGCATGCCATGCAAGCGCTCTACCAACTGAGCTAAAGCCCCGAACCGTTGCCGGTCAGTCCGCCGAGGTATTGGTGTTGACCCCCGGCGAGGCGGCGGAACCTATGTCAGGGCCGATTCAGGATCAACCCCGGTTTCGCCTTTTATTTTCACCTTTTTCGAACGCTGTTCGAAGGGTGATTTCCGGGCGGATCGGATCGCTCTGATCCGCCCGGAATTGGTCAGTCCTCGTCCGACTGCGGCTTGCCGATCTCGTCCTCGAACGAGTCGTCATCCTCGTCCTCGATGAAGGGCACGGAGTCGTCATCGTCGTCGTCGGCCAGGACGTCGTCGTCCTCTGTCGCTTCACCCATGCCGGCTTCTTCGGTCGGGTCGACGACGGCTTCGTCCTCATCGTCGGGGGTCAGGATCGGCTCGTGGCCTTCCTCGTCGATCTCCGGCGTCTTGACGTCGTCTTCCTCGTCTTCGTCGCCTTCGGCCTTCTTGTCCTTGACCTGATCTTCGGCCTCGTCATCCGCCGGATAGCCGGCCGGACGGCCGCGGCGGTTACGCAGCTTCAGCGCTTCTTCGGGATCGAAGTCGGTCGCGCATTTCGGGCAGTGAGCCGGGCGACGGCCCAGATCATAAAATTTGGCCTGGCAGTTCGGACAGACCTGCTTTTGGCCCAGTTCGGGATTAGCCACGGAGGCGCCTCTCACGGTAGGGGGGAATTCGGGGGCGTCCCTTGCCACCCTTGGGGGCCGCTGTCAAAAGCCATCTCCGCGCGCCCGCGTCATTCTTGCCCCTTCGGAGACCGCCGGGTGTCGAACATCACACATCTGACCGCCCGTCGCAGCCCCGCGCTGAAGGGCTGCGTGCGCGCCCCGGGCGACAAGAGCATCTCGCACCGCTCGATGATTTTCGGCGCCATGGCGACCGGCGTGACCGAGGTCGAAGGTCTGCTGGAGGGCGACGACGTGCTGGCCACCGCCCGCGCCGCCGAGGCGTTCGGCGCGACGGTCGAGCGTCTGGGCGAGGGGCGCTGGCGCA
Organism: Brevundimonas sp. AVps31; assembly: GCF_058681355.1. Lineage (NCBI taxonomy): Bacteria > Pseudomonadati > Pseudomonadota > Alphaproteobacteria > Caulobacterales > Caulobacteraceae > Brevundimonas > Brevundimonas sp. AVps31. Next base: position 1,787,119 of record NZ_CM178736.1, read on the forward strand.
TCACCGGAAAGGGCGGCTTTCGCCAGCCTGACGGCGTCATTGACTGCGGCAACGCCGGAACAGGCGTGCGGCTGCTGATGGGCGCGGCGGCGGGCTATCCGATCACCGCGACCTTCGACGGCGACGGATCGCTGCGCAAACGGCCGATGAAGCGCGTCACCGGGCCGCTGGCGGATATGGGCGCGCGGTTCGACTGGCAGGCCGCGGAAGACCGGCTGCCGGTCGATCTGTCGGGCGGCGGGCTCACCGCCATCGACTATGTGCAAACGGTCGCGTCCGCCCAGATCAAGTCGGCGATCCTTCTGGCGGGGCTGAACGCGGAGGGCGTCACGACGGTCACCGAGCCGGAGAAGAGCCGCGACCATACCGAGCGCATGCTGCGCGCCTTCGGGGCCGACGTCGGCGTCGAGGGCCAGGGCGAAGGCTGGGTCATCTCCCTCACGGGCGGCCAGCCGCTGACCGGGACCGCCGTCGCTGTTCCCGGCGATCCCTCGTCGGCCGCCTTCCCGCTGGCGGCGGGGCTGGTGGTTCCGGGCTCGGAGGTCACGGTCGAGGGTGTGATGCTGAATCCGCTGCGCACCGGGCTCTTCGAAACCTGGCGTGAGATGGGCGCCGATCTGACCATCACGAACCGCCGCATGGCCGGGGGCGAGGAGGTCGGCGACGTCACCGCCCGCCATTCGAAGCTGAAGGGCGTGGTGGTCCCGCAGGATCGCGCCGCCTCCATGATCGACGAGTACCCGATCCTGGCCGCTGTCGCCGCCTTCGCGGACGGGGAGACGGTGATGCGCGGCATCGGCGAGATGCGGGTCAAGGAAAGCGACCGGATCGCACTCATGGTCGCAGGCCTGACGGCCTGCGGCGTTCAGGTGGAGGAGGAGCCCGAGGGCTTCATCGTCACCGGCGGCCCGGTAAAGGGCGGCGCGACGGTGCACACCGCGCACGATCACCGCATCGCCATGAGCCATCTGGTGCTGGGCCTCGCCGCCGATGAGGCGGTCACGGTCGACGAGCCGGGCATGATCGCCACCAGCTTCCCGGGGTTTGTTGAGTTGATGAACGGCCTTGGGGCCGATATCGCGGCAGGCCAATGACCGCTCCCCTCATCATCGCTGTCGACGGACCTGCCGCCTCGGGCAAGGGCACGATCGCCGCTCGGCTGGCGGCGATCTACGGCTTGGCGCATCTGGACACCGGCCTGTTGTACCGCGCCGTGGGCGTGGGCCTGCTGGATGCGGGCAAGTCGCTGGATGATGAGGCGGCGGCCGAAGCTGTGGCGCGGGCGCTGGACGCCGGCGATTTGACCGACACCGACCGCCTGACCAGCGGCGAGGCGGGCGAGGCGGCCAGCCGGATCGCGGGCTATCCCGGGGTGCGCGCGGCCCTGCTGGCGTTCCAGAAGGCCTTCTCGGCCCGGGCGGGCGGCGCCGTGCTGGACGGTCGTGACATCGGGACGGTCATCGCGCCGGACGCGCCGGCCAAGCTGTTCATCACCGCCACGCCGGAGGTGCGGGCGACCCGCCGCTGGAAGCAGCTGACGGCGCGCGGACACGACATCGCCTTCGAGGCCATGCTGGCCGACATCATCAAGCGCGACGAGCGGGACGCCGGACGGGGCGCGGCCCCGATGGTGCAGGCTGACGACGCCGTCTTGCTGGATACGACCGATATGGATATAGAGACCGCCTTCGATGCGGCCCGCCGTATCGTCGAGGCGGCGCGCGCGAAACATGGTCTCTGACCCGTTTCGCAAATCCAACGCTCCCATCCTCGGCTTCCGCGGGCGCTCTGGCTGAGTTGAAGCCTCGCGTCCCGACGACCTGATTTCCTTTTTTGAACCCCCTTCGCGCGGGACCATCCGGTCGCGCGCAAAGCCTTTTCCTCCAACTCCAGAGTTATATGACCGATACCCTGAACCCCACCCGCGACGATTTCTCGGCGCTGCTTGATGAGACCCTGCAGGGTCGTGACCTCGGCGAAGGCCAGGTTGTCCACGGCCGCGTCGTCGGCATCGAAAAGGACATCCTGATCATCGACGTCGGTCTGAAGACCGAAGGCCGTATCCCGGCCCGCGAATTCGGCATCGGCGAAGGCGCCGTGATCCCGAAGGTCGGCGACAACGTTGAAGTCTACCTCGAGCGCGTTGAAAACGCGCTGGGTGAAGCGGTCATCAGCCGCGACAAGGCTCGCCGCGAAGAAGCCTGGACCCGTCTGGAAGTCGTCTTCGCTGACGGCCAGCCGGTCAACGGCACCATCGTCGGCCGCGTCAAGGGCGGCTTCACCGTCGACCTGGGCGGCGCCTCGGCCTTCCTGCCGGGCTCGCAGGTCGACATCCGTCCGGTGCGCGACGTCGCCCCGCTGATGGGCAAGGAACAGCCCTTCGCCATCCTGAAAATGGACCGTCCGCGCGGCAACATCGTCGTCTCGCGTCGCGCCATCCTGGAAGAAGCCCGCGCCGAACAGCGCACGGAGCTGGTCGGCCAGCTGCAAGAGGGTGAAGTCCGCGAAGGCGTCGTCAAGAACATCACCGACTACGGTGCGTTCGTGGATCTGGGCGGCATCGACGGCCTGCTGCACGTCACCGACATGTCGTGGAAGCGCGTCTCGCACCCGTCGCAAGTCCTCGCCGTTGGCGACACCGTCAAGGTCCAGATCGTCAAGATCAACCCGGACACCCAACGTATCTCGCTGGGCATGAAGCAACTGCAGGCCGACCCGTGGGACGGCGTGGAAGCCAAGTATCCGGTCGGCGCCAAGATGTCGGGCCGCATCACCAACATCACCGACTACGGCGCCTTCGTGGAGCTGGAAGCCGGTGTCGAAGGTCTGGTGCACGTCTCGGAAATGTCGTGGACCAAGAAGAACGTCCACCCCGGCAAGATCGTCTCGACCTCGCAGGAAGTCGACGTGGTCGTGCTGGACGTCGACGCCTCCAAGCGCCGCATCTCGCTGGGCCTGAAGCAGGCCCAGGACAACCCGTGGGATGCCTTCGTGGCCGCCAACCCGATCGGCTCGACCGTCGAGGGTGAAGTCAAGAACGCCACCGAGTTCGGCCTGTTCATCGGCCTCGACAACGACATCGACGGCATGGTCCACCTGTCGGACCTCGACTGGAACGTGTCGGGCGAAGAAGCCATCCAACGCTACCGCAAGGGCGAAACCGTCAAGGCCAAGGTCCTGGACGTCGACGTCGAGAAGGAACGCGTTTCGCTGGGCATCAAGCAGCTCGGCGGCGATCCGATGGAAGGCGACACCTTCAAGAAGGGCCAGCAGATCACCGTCACCGTGACGGCGATCGAGACCGGCGGCATCGAGGTCAAGTTCGGTGAGGACGACGCTCCGGCGACGGCTTTCGTCCGCAAGTCGGACCTGTCGCGTGACCGCAACGAGCAGCGCACCGAGCGCTTCTCGGTCGGCGATCGCGTCGACGCCATGGTCACCGGCATCGACAAGGCCTCGCGCCGCGTCTCGGTGTCGATCAAGGCGCTGGAAATGAAGGACGAGCAGGAAGCGATCGACCAGTTCGGTTCGTCCGACTCGGGCGCTTCGCTCGGCGACATCCTGGGCGCCGCCCTGCGCGAAAAGGCCGGCTCCAAGGAGTAGGCCTCTTCGTTACAGACGAAAAAGCGATCAGGCGGCCGGAGCGATCCGGCCGCCTTTTTCGTGCCTGCTGTCTGACAGGGTGTGGAAAAACTGTACGTTACCGTACAGTTAACTCACAATTCGGTCCGTGATCGGGGCTTTGGCCCTTTTTCCCCCGCCGCGCGAGCGTTAGGGTAGGGTTGCATCCGGCGTTCAGATGCACCCGTATGGGCCCGGGATGGGCTTAAAAGGGCGGGGGCCTGCATGATAAAATCAGAGCTCATCGAAAAGCTCGCGGCTGAACACACGCATCTGACCCATGCCGAGGTTGAGCGCGTGGTGAATGTCGTGCTCGGCCGGATGGTCGAAGCACTGGGCGACGGCGGTCGCGTGGAACTGCGCGGGTTCGGAGCCTTTTCCGTACGGGGCCGCCCCGCGCGCGCCGGCCGGAACCCGAGAACGGGCGAGTCGGTCGAAGTGCCGGCCAAGGCGGTGCCCTTCTTCAAGAGCGGCAAGGAGCTGCGTGAGCGGCTGAACGCCACGGACTAGATTCAGGATACCCATGGGATTGGCTAACGAGTTCAAGGAATTCATCGCGCGCGGCAACGTCGTTGACCTTGCGGTGGGCGTGATCATCGGCGCGTCGTTCGGCAAGATCGTCACCAGCCTGGTCGAACAGGTCGTCATGCCGCCGATCGGCCTGTTGCTGGGTCGGGTCGATTTCTCGAACCTGGAATGGGTGCTGGTCCCGGAGAATCCCGCGACCGAGGAGATCGAGAAGGTCGCCATCCAGTACGGCGCCTTCATCAACACCGTGATCCAGTTCGTGATCGTGGCGTTCGTGATCTTCCTGATGGTCAAGCTGGTCAACAAGCTGCGTCGTGAGCAAGCCGCCGCTCCGGCGCCGGAAACGCCGCCTGCGCCGACGCCGACCGAGGCCTTGCTGGCCGAGATTCGCGACGAGCTGAAAGCCCGGAAGGCCTAGGCCTTCGACGCGGTCGCTGAAGCCGGCGTCATTGCGCACGCGCCCCTTGCTTTAATGTCCAGCGGCACCGGCCGCAGGCAGATTGCATAATCGCCGTCATAAGGGGTGGGCGACCACAGCGCCGGATCGGGGGCGTCCGGTGAGAAGCTGACGTGACAGTGGCCCCAGCCCCCCTCGTGGCGGGCCGTGCGGGCGAATTCGCCCAGCCTCGACATCGCTTGCGGCGTCACGGTCTGCAGCCTCAGTTTCGCTGCGCCCATGGCGCGGGCCGCGATCTTGAGGGCCGTCATCAGGGTCGGCACGGCATCGGCATGGTCGGCCAACGCCTCCAGGTCCACGATCTCCAGAACCGCCGGCTCGAGGATGTTCGACTTGGCCATCATGGCCATGGCGTAGGCGACGACGGCGCCGTCCCGTTCGAAGGACAGGATCAGCGGCGGCTGGGTCAGGTCGGGGTCCTGCAACCGCCAGCGCTGGATTTCCGGGCTGCGGTCGGCCAGCATACGGCCCTCGGTCACCAGCGTCTGCCAGAAGGCGGCGTAGGGCGAGGCGTCGCCGAAGTCCGTCAGCAGATGGACGCCCGCCGGCAGGGAAAGACGAACCATCCCGCCCAGCCGATCATTCATCAGCTGCTCGCCCATGCCCGCGATGGCGCCGGGCGCCAGATCATATAGCTTGCGCCACAGACGGCTGATCGCCAGCGGCAGGGGATCGACGATCCAGCTCAGCTTCAGCGCATGGGTCTGTTCCGGCCAGGCCTTCATGCCGTGGCGGACATAGAGGGGCTGGGACGTTGAGTTGGCGTTGAAGGTGTAGCGGGCGAAGACATCCGGCTGGGTGGTGAAGGTCTTCAGCATTTGTCGGCTCATCCCTCTCACGGTCGGCGAGACGATGATGTTGAAGCCCGTCGCGCCGTGCAGGCGGCGTTCGCCGAGTCGGAAACGTTGGATCAGATTGCCGACGTGAGCGGCGGGCTCGCCGTCCGGACCCTGCGCGATCCAGCCCGCGGGCGCGCCGATGTCCAACCGGGCGGGGTTGGCGTGCAGCCATCGCCAGCCCGCCAGGGATCGCGCCGGCCAGCCCACGCTGCGGTGAAGCGCCTGCACGCCGGGGTAGTCCTTGGGATCAAGCACTCTGAGGGTCATGGTCGGGCTGTATCGTTTCGGGAACCAGAACAGGGTCTCGACGAGTAACGTGCAGGGGCCGGGCCGGTTCTACAATCAAGGGTGGTTACGTAGTCGGTCCACGGATTCCAGTTTGACTCTGGCCGGAGCGGAACAAATAATGAACATCCGTCATTCCCGAGCTGTCATGTCCGTCTTCACCGCCGCATCGCCGGAGCCGTTTCCAGAGGTTGCCGCGCCTCTGGAAGAGGCTTGCGCGCCGACCCCGCGAGACATGGCCGCAACCCTGTTGTTCGCCCTCTCGCGGCGGCGGCCGGGGGATGGGCGGCCGGTCCTGATGGCGGCGACGCGGGCATGGTTCGGCGAGCACGGACGGCCCTATGGTCCGGGACTGTCCGGAACGGCGCTGATCCTGACGCCTGTTTCCACCGCCGCCGAGGCGCTGTGGACGCTGGAGCAGGCGTTGCGGTCCGGGGCGGTGTCGCTGGCGCTGGGGGCGGTGGACGGGGCCTCTCTGGCCCAGACGCGGCGGCTGGATTTCGCGGCGAAGGATGGGAACGCGGTCGGGCTGATGCTGCCCCGGCATGGGGGCGGGCTCAGCGCGGCGCGTCGGCGGTGGCGGATCACGGCGGCCCTGTCGACGGCGGACGTGGATGACCCGCGTGCGCCGGGATGCGCGCGATTGATGGCGGAAATGACAAGGGGGCGGGGTCAACGCCCCGGCGCCTGGATGCTGGAGCAGGATGATGAGACGCATCGTCTCCGTCTGGTTGATCGACTGGCCGGTTTCGGTCCGGCGCCGATCGCTGGAACGGGCGCGACGTCCGGCCTCGCCGCCTGACCCCGCCCTCGACCCGCAGACCCCTCTGGCCCTGATCCTGAAGACCAGTCGGGGCGCGGCGGTGATTCACGCCCTGAATCCGGCCGCGCGTGCCCTGGGTCTGAGGCGAGGCCAGACCCAGGCCGATGCCCTGGCCATGATCCCGCATCTGTACTGCCTGCCCGGCGATGTGGCGGCGGATCAGGCGGCGCTGAAGGCCCTGGCGGTCTGGGCGGAGCGGTGGTCACCGTCCGTCAGTCTCGATGTCCCGGGCGAAGGACTGGAGGGGCTGTTCCTTGACGTGACGGGCGCGGCCCATCTGTTTGGCGGCGAGGCGGCCCTGTTGGCCCAGATCCGCACCCGGCTGGCCGAGACCGGGACGACCGCGCGCGTGGCCATCGCCCCGACGCCGGGAGCGGCCTGGGCGCTGGCGCGGTGGGGCGAAGGCCAGGACCCTATCGCGACGGAAGAAACTGTCGCCGACCTGCTGGCGGACCTGCCGATCGAGGCGCTGCGGCTGGATGATCGCACCGTGTCCAGCGCGCGACGGCTGGGGCTGAAGACCATCGGCAGCCTGTACGCCATGCCGCGCGCAGGCTTGGCCAAACGGTTCCGCGACGGTGACGCCATCGGTCTGGTCAAGCGGCTGGATCAGGCGCGCGGTCATGCGGCGGAAGCCCTGACGACGATCCGTCCGGCCGCCCGCTATCGCGTCTGGCAGGCGTTCGCGGAACCGTTGGGAGACATGGCGGGCGTGGAGCTTCGGTTGCCCGAACTGGCCGCTGATCTGTCACGCGCGCTCGAACAGGACGGACAAGGGGCGCGCGCCCTGACCCTGACCGGCTTCCGGACGGATGGGCAGACGACCAGTCTTTGTGTGCGGACAGGTCTGCCGGGCCGGGAGGTCTCGATCTGGCTGCGCCTGTTCCGCGAGGCCGGGCTGGGGCGGCTGGAACTGGGCTTCGGTCTGGACGCCCTCATGCTGACCGCGGACGTGACCGAGGCGATGACGGCGCGTCAGGGGGCGTTGGAGAGCGAGGCGGAGGCCAAACAGGCCGAGAGCCTGGCGCTGTTGATTGATCGCCTGACAGCGCGCCTCGGCGCTGACAGGGTCCTGACGCCCGAGCCGATCGACAGCTGGATACCCGAGCGGGCCGAGCGGCTGGTCCCGGCCTTGGGGCGTACGCCAATGGCGGCGGAGGTCGAAGCGGGGCGCCGTCCGATCCTGTTGCTCGACCCGCCCGAACCCATTCAAGATCCGATCTTCGACCTGCCGGAAGGGGCGCCCGCCCGTTTCATCTGGCGCCGTGTCAGCCGACGCATTGTTCGCGCCGAAGGACCGGAACGGCTGTCGCCAGAGTGGTGGCGGCCTCGTCCGGATGGACGCGAGGTCCGCACCCGCGACTACTATCGCGTCGAGGACGGGGAGGGCGGTCGCTACTGGCTGTTCCGCGAGGGCCGATACGGGTGGGACTATTCGGGCCCGGACGATGACCGCCGTGCGCCGTCATGGTGGATGCACGGGGTGCTCCCGTGAGCGAGACCATCGCGTACGCCGAGCTGGGAGCGATGACCAATTTCAGCTTTCTGGAAGGGGCGTCCCATCCCGCGGAGCTGATGCATCAGGCCAAGGCTCTGGGGCTTTCGGCGGTCGGCGTGGCGGACCGCAATACGCTGGCCGGCATGGTGCGCGTGCTGATGGGGGCGGAGGAGGTCGATATCCCGCTGATCGTCGGGGCGCGACTGGGGTTCACCGACGGCACGGATCTGATGGTCTTCCCCCGCGATCGCGCGGCCTATGGTCGCCTGTGCCGCTTGCTGTCGCTGGGGAAGAGCGAAGCCGTGCCGCAGCCGGGCGTGGACCCGGACGTCGAGCGGATCGAAAAGGCAGAGACGCGTCTGACGTTTGAACAGGCGCTTGAACTGGCGGAGGGACTGATCGCCCTCGTCCCGGCGCCGGCGGAGCCGGATGCGGCGTTCGAGTCGCGGCTGGCGGCGTGGCGACAGGTGTGGCCGGACGACCTGTATCTGGCCGCCTCGCCCCTGTGGCGCGGTGACGATCGACGGAGGCTGAACCGGCTGGCGGCGATGGCGCAGCGTACCGGGGCGCCGATGATCGCGACCAATGCCGTCCTCTATCACCACCCCGACCGACGCATGCTGCAGGACGTCCTGACCTGCATCCGTGAGGGCACGACCATCGACAGGGCCGGGCGTCGGCTGCAGGCCAACGGCGAGCGCTTTCTGAAGCCGCCCGCACAGATGGCGCGCCTGTTCCGGGGGCATGAGGCGGCGCTGGCGCGGACGATGGAGGTGGCGCGGGCCTGCACCTTCTCCCTGCGCGAGCTCAAATATCAGTATCCGGACGAACCCGTTCCCCCCGGATATTCCGCCCAGGGATGGCTGACGCGCCTGACGCTGAAAGGCGCGAGAATGCGCTGGCCGAAAGGCGTCCCGCTGGCGGTGAAAGAGACGATCCTGAAGGAGCTGCGGCTGATCCAGGTTCTGGACTACGCCTCCTACTTTCTGACGGTGCACGACGTGGTCGCGTGGGCGCGGTCCCGGCCTGATCCGATCCTGTGTCAGGGGCGGGGTTCGGCGGCCAATTCGGTGATCTGCTTCTGTCTCGGCGTCACCAATGTCGATCCGACGAAACAGGAACTGTTGATCGAGCGCTTCATCTCGTCCGAGCGGTCCGAGCCGCCGGATATCGACGTCGACTTCGAGCACGAGCGGCGCGAGCAGGTGATGCAGTACGTCTTCCAACGGTACGGCCGGGACCGGGCGGCCATTGTCGCGACCGTCATCCACTATCGCCCCCGCTCGGCGATCCGCGATGTGGGCAAGGCGCTGGGGCTGACGGAGGATGTCACCGCCCGCATGGCCGACACCGTCTGGGGGTCATGGGGCGATGCGGTGAAGGACGAGCACATCGATCGGACGGGCCTGAGCCGTGACGACGCCCGGATGAAGCTGGCGCTGGAGCTGACCGCCGAGATTATCAAATTCCCCCGTCACCTGAGCCAGCATGTCGGCGGCTTCGTGCTGAGCCAGACCCCGTTGGTGGAGATCGTGCCCATCGGCAATGCGGCGATGGCGGATCGGACCTTCATCGAATGGGACAAGGATGACATCGATCATCTGAAGCTGATGAAGGTCGATGTGCTGGCGCTGGGGATGCTGACGGCGATGAAGCGCGCGTTTCATATGATCGAGGGGACCTACGGTCGGCGGCTGGTGGATACGGCGGCGGTGCCGACCGAACGGCGGGGGGTTTACCGCATGCTGTGCAAGGCGGACTCGCTGGGGGTGTTCCAGGTCGAGAGCCGGGCGCAGATGTCGATGCTGCCCCGGCTGCAGCCCCGCGAATTCTATGACCTGGTGGTGCAGGTCGCGATCGTCCGACCCGGTCCGATCCAGGGCAAGATGGTCCACCCCTACCTGCAACGTCGGGCCGAGCGCCGGGCCTATGAACTGAAGCATGGAAAGGGCAGCTATCGCTTCTCCATGCCGGGCTCGGCGGCGGACCCGGACGAACTGGCCAATGTGCTGAGGAAGACGCTGGGCGTGCCCCTGTTTCAGGAGCAGGCGATGAAGATCGCCATGGTGGCGGCGAAATTCACCGGCGACGAGGCCAACGGTCTGCGACGGGCCATGGCGACCTTCCGGCACAACGGCACCATCGGGAATTTCGAGGAGAAGATGGTCAGCCGGATGATCGAGCGCGGCTATGATCCCGAGTTCGCGCAGAACTGTTTCGCCCAGATCCGGGGCTTCGGCGAATACGGCTTCCCCGAGAGCCACGCCTGTTCATTCGCCCACCTGGTCTATGTTTCGGCCTGGGTGAAGTGGCTGTATCCGGATGTCTTCGCGGCCTGTTTGCTGAACAGCCAGCCGATGGGCTTCTACGCCCCGGCCCAGATTGTCCGTGACGCGCGGGAGCATAAGGTGGAGGTCCGCCACCCCGATGTGAACGCCAGCGACTGGGACGCGACGCTGGAGCCCCGTGCCCGGCGTCGGAGGCGGGCCTTGCGCCTCGGCCTGCGCTCGATCGACGGGTTCAAAAGGGGGTGGGCGGACGCGATCGTGGCGGCGCGGGCCGAGGGTCCCTTTGCCGACCTGGACGATCTGCGGATGCGCGCGGAGTTGACGCCGGCGGCGATGGACCGGCTGGCGGAAGCCGATGCCTATGGCTCGTTGAAGCTGAGCCGGAGACAGGGGATGTGGGCGGCGAAGGGTGCGCCGGCGGCCTCCAGCGCGCCGCTGTTCGAGGCCATGGGCCTGCGCGAGGCGGATGGACGTCCACCCGAGGCCCTGCCGGAACTGGCCCCGTCAGAGGAGGTGGTCGGCGACTACCAGACCATTCGCCTGTCCCTGAAGGGGCATCCGGTGGCGTATCTGCGGGACCGGCTGGAGACGGCCGGGGCTGTGCCGGCGAAGGCGCTCGCGGATTTGCCCAACAATCGCAAGGTGGTGGTCGGCGGGGTGGTGCTTGTGCGCCAGAGGCCCGGCACCGCCAAGGGCGTGTGTTTCATGACCGTCGAGGACGAGACGGGCGTCGCCAATCTGGTGCTGTGGCCGGATGTGTTCGAGCGGCTGCGGCCGGTGGCGATGGGCGCGCGCATGGTGCTGGCTCGGGGCAAGGTGCAGACGGCCGAAGGGGTGACCCATCTGGTCGTCGAGCACCTGGAGGACTGGACGCCGATGCTGGGCCATCTGAGCCCTGACGCGGCGCCCGGATCCGGCCATTCGCCGGCCCGCGGACGCCACCCGCGAAACGTGCGGGTGCTGCCGGGATCGCGCGATTTTCACTGATCGGGCGACGGGGAATTCGACGACGAAATTTGTGAGACACGGATGACGGAAACAAGGACAGGAGGCACGGTGACCCCTCACCCCGCGGCCCGGGTGCGCCCCGGCCGCCGTGTCGGGCGGGGCGGCGTTTCGGGCAGGGCCGCCGTCAGGGTTTCGGCCTGATCGGGCAGGTAGAAGCTCTTCAACTCGCCGCCCGCATCGGCGTGAAGCAGTTCGACGGTGGCGCCCGAGGCATTGGCCTCACGCGCCAGCCGCATGGCGCACTGGAAGGCGGCGGCGCGGGTCGGGAAGCGTCCGAACTGGCGACGCTCGGACACGACCCGCCAGTCCTCGCCGCAGAGCAGGATCGCGTAGCGGACCAGCCGTTGGTCGTCCGGCGTCTCGCGGTCCAGCACCTCGATCAGGTCGTCGGGCGCCTGGCCGGTGGCGAGGGCCAGGTCGGGATCGCGCTTCTGGGCCTTTTCATAGAGCAGGGCGGTGATCGTCCGGCGATCCACGGGGCGGGCGTAGAGATAGCCCTGCGCCAGGGTGCAGCCGAAGGTGCGCAGCAGTTCGGCCTGCATCTGGCTCTCGACCCCTTCGGCGACGACGCGGATGCCCAGCTTGGACGCCATGGTCAGCAGGCCCTCGACGATGGCGGCGCTGCGGCTCTCGGGCTCCATGCGGGCGACGAACGACTTGTCGATCTTGATGATGTCCACCGGCACCGACAGCAGGTGGGTCAGGGAGGCGAAACCGGTGCCGAAATCGTCCAGCGCGACGCGCAGGCCGTTGGCGCGCATCTTCTGGATCTCGCCGGCGACCAGCCCGTCGTGCGCCATGTAGACGGTCTCGGTGACTTCCAGAATAATGTGGTGCAGGGGCACGTCCTCGCGGGCGAAGGCCTGACGGATCAGCTCATGGAGGTCGCCCGCCTGGAAGTCCGCGGACGACACATTGACCCCGACGTGCTGGAACCAGATGCCCTGATCCAGCCAGGCGCGAACGTCGCGCGCGACGATGTCGAGCATCCGGTGGGTCAGGCGGGTGGCGGTGTAGATATCCGTGGTGGCGTCGAAATAGTCGCCCGCGGGGATCACCTCGCCCGAGGCTGTGATCACCCGGAACAGGGCTTCCAGCCCGACGATCTCTCCGGTGTCGAGCCGCACGACCGGCTGGTAGTGGGCGTCGATCCGGTCCTCCTGCAGGGCCACGCCGACATCCCGGATGGCGGTCAGGCGTCGGCTCATGGCGCCGCCCAGGTCGGGGGTATAGGCGATCACCCCGCCGCGGCGGGTTTCCTTGGCGTGATAGAGGGCGAAGTCGGCGTTCTGGCGGACGTCCTCCGCGACCGCGTCTGGGTCGGCGGTGGCGAAGCCGATGGTGGCGCGCGGAGCGGCCAGATGACCGTCGCAATCCACCGGTTCGGTCAGGGCCGCCAAGATGCGGTTGGCGACCTCGACCGGGGCGCCGGCGGAGGGGCGCTCGATCAGGACGGCGAACTCGTCGCCGCCCAGGCGGTAGGTCTTGTGCGCGCCCGCCGCGTTCTGGATGCGCGAGGCGGCGGCGCGGATCAGGCAATCGCCGGCGCGATGGCCGAAGGTGTCATTGACGGTCTTGAGGTTGTCGAGGTCGATCAGCAGCAGCGCCCACGGCGCGGCTCCCGCCTGCATGGCTCCGGCGGCGTTGAAGGCCGCACGGTTGGGGAGGTCTGTCAGCATGTCCCGATAGGCCAGCCGGTACTGGGCGGCGGCCTGCTGATCCCGCTCCATGGCGATGGCGCACAGGTGGATGCTGGCCTGAACGATCTCGGCTTCCTGGCAGGTATGGGCACGCGGCTGGCGGAAGTAGAAGGCGAAAGCCCCCAGAACGTCGCCATCACGACCGATGATCGGGGTCGACCAGCAGGCGCGCAGGCCGATGGCCAGCGGCAGATAGGCGTAGGGCGCCCAGCGCGGATCGGTGGCGATGTCGGTCGCCTCGACCGGCTGCTTCAGATAGATGGCCGCGCCGCAGGAGCCGACGTCGGGGCCGATGGGCAGGCCGTCGAAGGCGGCGGAGTAGGCGCGGGGCAGGCCGGGCGCGGCCAGCGGGCGCAGGCAGCCGGTCGGGTCAACCATGAGGATGGAGCAGGCGACGCCGGGCAACAGGGCCTCGACCCGGATGCACAAGGCCTCGGCGGTGGCGGCCAGCGGCTCGCCCCGGGCGACCATCTCCAGGATGTCGTTCTGAAGCAGGAGCTGCATGAAGGATCACCTCGTTAAGGTGATGCTTCCATAGGTTGCGTTAAGGCGGCGATACGGAGTGTGCTTAACCAGCCGTCCGCTCAGCTCTTCCGGCGCCAGCGCCACTGCCAGATGCGGTAGCCGATGATGGGGGCGAAGCCGCAGACCAAGGCCGCGGCCAGCACCGTCCAGAAGCCGCCGCCCAGCCAGTATTCACCCGCCAGGGCGCCGACCACCGCCGCGAGGACGGGGCCGAGCCAGGGCAGCCAGGCCGGCGGCCGCATCTGCATTCAGGCGTCGACCTTGATGACGCCGCGACGGATCTGGTCCAGCTCGATCGAGTCGAACAGGGCCTGGAAGTTTCCGTTGCCGAAGCCTTCGTTGCCCTTGCGCTGGATGATCTCGAAGAAGATCGGACCGAAGGTGTCCTGGGTGAAGATCTGCAGCAGCAGGCCTTCCTCGTCCGAGCCGTCGATCAGGATGCGGTTCTTGCGCATCCGCTCCACGTCCTCGCCGTGGTTGGGCAGGCGTTTGTCGATCAGCTCGAAATAGGTCTCGATGGTGTCCTGGAACTCGACGCCGCGAGCCTTCATCGTCTCGACCGTCTCGAAGATGTTTTCGGTCGTCAGGGCGATGTGCTGGATGCCTTCGCCGTTGTAGCGACGCAGGAATTCCTCGATCTGGGAGTTGTCGTCCTGGCTTTCGTTCAGGGGGATGCGGATGGCGCGGTCGGGCGCGATCATGGCCTGGGAGAACAGGCCGGTCGCCTTGCCCTTGATGTCGAAATACTTCTGCTCCTCGAAGTTGAAGATCGAGTTGTAGAAGCCGGACCAGGTGCGCATCTGGCCGCGACGGACGTTGTGGGTCAGGTGGTCGAGGATCTCGAGGCCGACCGAGTTCTTCTTCTCGGCTTCCTGCCAGCCTTCGATCTCGGTCCAGCCGTCGTAGAGCGAGCCGTTCGCGCCGTACTGGTCGATGACGTAGAGCAGCGAGCCGCCGATGCCTTGCAGGATGTAGGGGTAGTCGTCGCCCAGCGCGCCGCCGGCGGCGTCCGGGGCCGCGACCGCGCCACGGGCCAGGGCGCCTTCGTAGGCGGTCTTCGCATCGGCGACGCGGAAGGCCATGCCGTTGGCGGAGGGGCCGTGATCGGTCGCGAATTCAGCGGCCTGACCCTTGGGCGACAGGTTCACCAGCATGGTGATGTCGCCCTGTTTCAGGCGGACGGCGCCGGTGGACGGGTTCACATGGGTGCGGGTGAAGCCCATCAGCTCAAGACGGCTGACCATGGCTTCGGGCTGGGGGCCGGTGAACTCGACGAACTCGAAGCCGTCGACGCCGAGGGGGTTGTCCTGGTCGATCTGGGCGGCGTCGGTCATGGGGCGTCTCCTGAAAGGGCGTCGGCCCTTGGGGGCCGATCTTGTGGGCGGAACCTAGTGTCGCGGCGCGGTGAAGCCAAGGCGTCGTCGGACACAGGTTCGGGAAGTCGAATTTTTTGGTTTGGGGCCAGAAGAGAGAAGACACCAACTCAAACAGGAAAGGCCCCCGCCCGGAGGGACGGAGGCCTTTATAGCAGGGCGGTGCGTCAGAAACGGACGTGTCAGTTCGGGCGGCCGACGACGGCGTCGACCGAGCCGGTGGTGACCGGGTGGTAGCCGGCGCGGGCCTGGGCGTAGACCCGGGTGGCGATGGGACGGCCCCAGTCGCCCTCGGCCCACAGGCTGGTGAACAGGGGCAGGACGAATTTGCGGCGGCCTTGGGTGGTCAGGAAATGCTCCAGCGTCGGCACGGCGGGCTGGTAGCGATGCTTCACCGCGATCTGCAGCCAGGCGAAGACGATCTCGGCATTGCCCTCGGCCTTGAGTTTCAGGGTCGATTCCAGATCGGCCAGCTGGGCCGGGGTCAGCCAGCGCCCGTTCGCGCTCGCGACCGGTTGGCGCCAGGCGAGGAAGCGCTGGCGCTCCTGGGTCGACCAGCTGGCCCACGGAATGGCCGAGGCCGGACCGCCAGCGGCGAAGGCGCGGGCCGCCGCGTCAACCGGCACGAAGGCGTTGGAGACCGGCGGCTGCCAGTTGGAGGGCATGCCGGGCTGATAGATCCAGGCGTCCATCATCAACTGGTCTTCCAGCGCGCGGGTCGTGACCAGATGCGTGCGGATGTCCTCAAGGAACAGTTCGGTGGTCATCGGGCGGAAGGCGTTGCGCTCGAAATAGCCCTTCAGCCAGGCGTCGAAGCGCTCGCGGCCGACGATGCGTTCGATGGTGTGAAGGAAGGACGCGCCCTTCTCATAGGCGACGGTGGTCAGGCCCTCGTCCGGATCGCGGCCGGCGAGGTCCAGCTTGAGCCGGGTGTCGGCGGGCGGCAGGCCGGCCATTTCGTCCTGCAGCTCGCCCCAGCCGAGCGATTGCAGCATCAGGGCGCGGTCCTGGCCGTACAGGGCCTCCATGATGCGGTTCTCGAAATAGACGGTGAACCCCTCGTTCAGCCACATGTCGTTCCAGGTGGCGTTGGTGACGAGATTGCCCGACCAGCTGTGCGCCAGTTCGTGCGCGACCAGCGAAACCAGCGACTGGTCGCCGGCGATGATGGTCGGGGTGGCGAAGGTCAGGCGCGGGTTTTCCATGCCGCCGAACGGGAAGGAGGGCGGCAGGACCAGCAGGTCATACCGGCCCCAGCGGTAGGGGCCGTACAGCTGCTCGGCGGCGTCGACCATGGCGGCGGTGGAGACCAGTTCGTCATGGGCGGCGCGCAGGCGCGAGGGCTCGGTCCAGACCCCGGTGCGCTCGTCGAAGGCGGCGAACTCCAGATCACCGACCCCCAGCGCGATCAGATAGGGCGGGATCGGATTGGTCATGCGGAAGCGCCAGGCCTTGCGGCCCGCGCCGGCGGCTTCGCCCCGCGGCGTCAGCTGTTCGGCGCTCATGACCGCGACCAGATCGTCGGGGGCGACGATGCGGGCGTCATAGGTCTGGCGGATGCCGGGGCTGTCCTGCGTCGGCACCCAGGTGCGGGTCAGGATCGCCTGCCCCTGGCTGAACAGATAGGGCTTCTGGCCGCCGGCGGTCTGGGCGGGCGTCAGCCATTGCAGGGCGGCGGCGTCGGGCCGGGTCGAATAGGTGACGACGATCTTCTGCGTCGCGCCGGTGGCCAGGGCCGGGAAGTGGACGGTCAGGGGCTGGCCCTTGATGGCGTCATTGTCGCCGACCACGAACCGCAGCGGCGCGCCCGAGGCGTCGGCGACATTGCGGATGTCGAGGTTCTTGATGTCGAGCACGACCTCGGTCGCGCCGGGACGGCCCTGAACATCCAGGGTCGCCGTGCCGGACAGGGTGTGGGCGGCGAAGTCGGCGCTGAGGTCCAGGGCGACGTGGCGCACATGGGCGATGTCAGGCCGGGCGTAGGTATGGCTGTCGAACGGATAGACGACGGGCGCGGTGGCCGAGGCGGGCAGGGGCGGCATATCCGAACCGGGTGCGGTCATCGCGCATCCTCCCATGGCGGTGGCGAGCGCGAGCGCGGAGACGAGTCCGAGGGTCCGAAGCATGCAGAGTCCTTCCTTCAGCCGTTCGCGGCGGGCGCGTCGGGCCATGTTCTTTCGCTGGCGGGACAACGCCCCGCCGGGTGAAAAAGATCAAGTCCCTGCGACGGGCGACTATTGGGCCGGGTCGGAGGCCGGGCGCAGGTTCCGGGATGTGAACAGCCGGCCCTTCTCGGCGAACAGGACGAAGGCCAGCGCCATCAGGCCCATCACGGTGAAGCCCAGGGTCATCGGCGTGGCCGAGCCGTTGAACGACTGGCCGATGGCGAAGCCCATCAGCGAGCCGATGATGGTCGAGATGAAGCCCTGGGCCGAGGAGGCCGTGCCGGCGATATGGCCCATCGGCTCCATCGCCATGGAGCCGAAATTGCCGGCGATGAAGCCGAAGCAGAACATGGTCAGGGCCTGCAGCACGGCGAAGGTCCAGATCGACTCGTGGCCGGTCAGGTTGATGGCGGTGTGGATGGCGGCCATGGCGATGAAGCCGAGCAGGGCGGTGTGCGAGATCAGGCGCGAGCCCAGCTTCTCCACGAAGCGCGAGTTCAGCAGGCTGGCCACCGCGATGCCGCCCGCGACGGCGGCGAAGACGGTGGTGAACAGCTCGGGCGCCTTGAAGACGTCGTAGAAGATCTGCTGGCTGGAGTTGATGAAGCCGAACAGGGCCCCGGTGATGCAGGTCATGGCCAGGGTGTAGCCGATGGACTGCCGGTTGGTGACGGCCTCGAGGAAGGCGCCGCCGATCCGCCGGGCGTTGATCGGCAGCCGGGCATTGGGATGCAGGGTTTCGGGCAGGCGGATGACGGCCCAGGTCAGGACGATCGCGCCGAACACGGCCAGCACGCCGAAGATCCAGCGCCACGGTCCAACGGTCATGATCAGCTGACCCACCGTCGGGGCCAGGATGGGCACGCCGAGGAAGACCAGGAAGCTGAGCGACATGACCCGCGCCATGGTGCGGCCCGAATAGCGGTCGCGCACGATGGAGACGGCCAGCACCCGGGTGGCGGCGGCGCCGACGCCGGTGGCGACCCGCGCCGCGATCAACAGCTCGAAGGTGGGGGCGAAGGCGCAGGCCACGGCGAACACCACATAGATCAGCAGCCCCCCGATCAGCACCGGCTTGCGACCATAGCGGTCGGCCAGCGGGCCGTAGACGATCTGGGCGCCGCCGAAGCCCAGCAGGTAGGAGGTGATGACCCACTGGCGGGTGTTGTCGGTGACGACGTTCAGCGACTCGCCGATGTGGGGCAGGGCCGGCAGCATGGAGTCGATGGCGAGCGCATTCAGGGCCATGAACATGGCGATCAGGCAGACGAACTCGGGGAAGCCCGGTCCCTTGGTCGCGGGCGGGGCGGCGGCGTCAGACGTGGGGGAGGTCATCCGGGGCAGATGCGGTCATGGTGCGACAATCGCAACCGCGAAGACCGAAATGAGGGGATTTTCCTGGTTGGCCCGCCTGCGTCGTCGGCGGCTATAAGGCGCCCATGAGCGTCACGATCTTCCACAATCCGAACTGCGGCGCCTCGCGCAATGTGCTGCAGATGATCCGCGACACCGGCGTCGAGCCGGAGGTGGTTCCGTACCTGAAGACCGGCTGGACCGCCGAGGGGCTGAAGGCGCTGCTGGCCGAGGCGGGGCTGACGCCGCGCGAGGCGTTGCGGACGAAGGGATATCTGGCCGAGGGGCTGGGGCTGCTGAACGACGGAACGTCCGACGCGACCCTGCTGGCGGCGATGGTCGAGCATCCGGTGCTGGTCGAACGGCCGTTCGTGCGCACGCCCCGGGGGACGGTGCTGGCCCGGCCGAAAGAGACGGTGCTGAACGTTCTTCGCTAGCCCAGCCCGAGCGGTCCATAGAGCCAGGTCAGCCAGACGCCGATGGCGAGGAAGACGCCGAAGGGCAGGCGATCGTCGCCGGAAACCTTCCGCCCGGCCAGCTGTCTGGCCAGAACGACGCTGAGGCCCGAGACAGAGGCCCACAGGAGGACGCTGGGAAGGCCGGCCCAGCCGACCCAGGCTCCGCCGGCGGCGAGCAGGTAGGGGTCGCCGCCGCCCAGTCCCTCGCGTCCGCGCAGGCGTCGATAGGCGAGCGCGAGCAGCTTCAGGCCGACGAAGGCGACGATTGCGCCGATGGCCGCGTCACGCAGGATCTGTGCGTCCAGAAGCATGGCGGCGGCCAGTCCGCTCGCCAGCAGGGGCAGGGTCAGGGCGTCGGGCAGCCAGAAGTTTTCGGCGTCGACGACCGCGATGAGCAGCAGCTGCCAGCCGAGCAGGGCGGTGAGGAGGGCGGCGAGCGGTGTGGGCTGGCCTAGCGACGCCCAAAGTCCGATTGCGGCGCAGCCGGCTTCCATCAGGGGGTAGCGGACCGGGATAACGGCGCGGCAGGCGGCGCAGCGTCCCCGCGAGACGGCGTAGCTGACCAACGGGATCAGCCGCCAGGGCGGGAGGGCGACGCCGCATCCTCCGCACTGTGAGCGCCCGGCCACGATCCCTCGCCCGTCCGGCAATCGCAGGCTGACCAGCCCGAGAAAACTGCCGGCCAGCAGCCCGACACCCGAGAGGGCGATGGCGAGGGCGGCGGTCGGCGTGAGGTCGATCATGTCTGTCCCGGGCTGGGCCGGCCCCGCCGGCAGCAGCCGTCAAAGCGGTTCCGCCTGACCGCGACTAGCGCGGGATTGTGACGATCGCACCGTACCGTGACGGACTTTCATCGAACAGCGACGACAACTTCACGTAAGCGCGCCGGAACCGTCACCGTACGGCGCCCCCACTGTCATATCCGCCTTCTAGGCACTGAGCCGGGCAGGGGGGCGACGCAAGGTCGCGAATGGGGGCTGCGCGCCCCGCACCTCCTGCCGAATGATCCTCTTGGACCAGACACGGTGGAAATGATGACCGGCCTTCGACTGACAACCCTGCTCGCGATTTCCGCCAGCGCCCTGACCCTGGCCGCCTGCGGCTCGTCAGAAGTCGCATCGCCCGGAGAAGGCGACTTCGGCGGCGGCACCGGCGGCGGCGGCGGCGGGCCGACCACGCCCCCGCCCGGCACGCCTGCCGCGGATTGCCCCACCGGCTTCGCCAACGTCGGCCTGATCGCCGCCAACACCCTGCGCGTCTGCCAGCTGCCGCAACAGACCATCGGCAACCTGACCGTTCCGCTGCGCGCCGGCACCATCTACTCCATCAGCGGCCGCACGGAAGTCGGCACCGATCGCGGCGCTGACCCGGCCGCTCCGGTCGCCGGCAGCCAGCAAGGCATCCTGACCATCGAAGCCGGCGTGCGCATCTTCGGCTCGAGCGGCTCGGACTACCTGCTGGTCAACCGCGGCTCGCAGATCTTCGCCGAAGGCACCGCGACCAACCCGATCGTCTTCACCAGCCGCGCCAATGTGGAAGGCACGACGACCGAGAACTCGCAGGGCCAATGGGGCGGCGTGGTCATCGCCGGTCGCGCGCCGACGGCGGTTTGCCCGGTGGGCGTGACGGCGCCGAACGCGGCTTGCGTCGGCCAGATCGAAGGCACCAGCGCCAACTACGGCGGCGCCTCGACGGCCGACAACTCGGGCCGCCTGCGCTACGTCCAGATCAAATATTCGGGCTTTGAAATCTCGCCTAACAACGAGTTGCAAGCCCTGACCCTGGCCGGCGTCG
Organism: Brevundimonas sp. AVps31; assembly: GCF_058681355.1. Classification (NCBI taxonomy): domain Bacteria; kingdom Pseudomonadati; phylum Pseudomonadota; class Alphaproteobacteria; order Caulobacterales; family Caulobacteraceae; genus Brevundimonas; species Brevundimonas sp. AVps31. The sequence continues at coordinate 1,807,834 of NZ_CM178736.1, forward strand.
GCTCGGGCACCACCATTGAATATGTCCAGGCCTACAACAGCTCGGACGACGGCATCGAAATCTTCGGCGGCAACGTCAACCTGCGCTACATCGTGATCAACGGCGCGGACGACGACGGCCTGGACACCGACACCGGCTGGCGCGGCGGGGCCCAGTTCGGCATCGTCACCCAGCGCGCCACGGCCGTGACCAACGGCAGCCGCGGCTTCGAATGGTCGGCCGCCCCGTCGGGCACCGCCTTCTTCGCCCAGCCCAAGGTGTCGAACTTCACCCTCGTCGGCCGTAACGCCGCCGTGGCCGCCGACGCCCTGCTGACGCTGAACACCGGCACCCAGCCCACCATCATCAACTCGGTGGTGACCAACCCGTCGACCTCGGCGGCCGCCTGCCTGGACCTCGACGACGCCCAGACGGTGACCAACGCCCCGATCTTCCGGTCGGTCTTCTTCGCCTGTAACCGCCCGTACGAGAACGACTCGAACGTCAACGCGGCGGCCACCGAGGCGGTGTTCATCAGCGCCACGAACGTCGGCAACACCGCCGCCGGCACCTCGACGATGACCGCTCCGGCGGGCGCCACCCTGACGGCCCAGAGCCTGCTCTTCATCAACGGCGCCAACGAAACCGCCGTGACCCCGGCCAACGCGCCGGCGATCTACAGCTGGTTCACCGCCGTGACCTACATCGGCGCCGTCCGCAACGCCGCGGACACCTGGTACGCGGGCTGGACCTGCGGCCTGCAGGCCGGCTCGACCTGCTGACGACGGATGGACGGGCGGCGGTGCGTTTCGCGCCGCCGCCCGGCTACCGACCCCTTCCGTTGATTCCTTCGAGGCGCTGACCGTGAAGACCGTGAAAATGACCCTTGGCGGGCTGCTGCTCGCCACCACCGCTCTGGTCGCGCCGGGTGTCGCCCTGGCCCAGGGCGCGCCGACCACCCAGACCCCGGCCGCACAGGCCGTCCCGCCCATCGACCAGGACACCAACCTGGGCGAGGTCGTCGTTCTGGGCCGCTATATTCCGCAGCCGAACCGGGAAAGCCCGGAGGTGGCCGCCTTCGTGACCGCCGAGGACCTGCAACGCACCGGCGACGCCGACGCGGCGGGCGCCCTGGCCCGCGTCACGGGCCTCTCGGTCGTGGAAGGCCGCTTCATCTATGTGCGCGGTCTGGGCGAGCGCTATTCGTCGGCGCTGCTGAACGGTTCGCCCCTGCCGAGCCCCGAGCCGCTGCAACGCGTGGTGCCGCTGGACCTCTTCCCGGCCGAAGTGCTGGCGGGCCTGACGGTGCAGAAGACCTATTCGGTCTCCTTCCCCGGCGAGTTCGGCGGCGGCGTCGTCGACCTGCAGACCATCAACACCCCGGCCGAGCCCTTCTTCAGCATGCAGGCCTCGGTCAGCGGCAATACGGAGACGTCGAACAAGGACGGGCTGATCTATTACGGCTCGCGCACCGACTTCACCGGCTTCGACGACGGCACCCGGGACGTCCCCGTCCCGATCTCGCTGGCGTTCAGCAGCGGCCAGCGCATTTCGGCGGGCAACTATACCGCGGCCGAGCTGCGCCTGATGGGCCAGTCGCTGGTCAATGCGCCCCTGCGCCTGCTGCAGCGGGAGACCACGCCGGCCAATTTCGGCCTGCGCTTCACCGGCGGCACGAACATGGAAACCGGCATGGGGACCCTGGGCGGGGTCTTCGTGGCCTCGTATGACAACAGCTGGGAAGGCCGCAACGGCGTGCGCCAGACCGGCCGCATCGACAGCGGCGCCCTGGTCACGGCCAACGACTATGGCTTCGAGTCCAACCAGAACGACCTGACGCTGAACTTCCTGGGCGCGATCAGCCTGACCAGCGACACCAACACCCTGAAGTGGACCAACCTCTACGTCCGCAACGTGACCAAGGAAGCCCGCAGCGAAGCCGGCTTCGACGACGCGTCGGGCGGCCAGCGCCGCACGGACTACACCGAGTGGTTCGTCCGCCAGCTGTTCTCGAGCCAGCTGGCCGGGGAGCACACCTTCGGCGCGACCGGCGAATGGGCGTTCGACTGGCGGGCGGCCTATGCCCGGACGTCGCGCGACGCCCCCTACGAGAGCCGCTTCGGCTACGGCCAGAACGTGGCCGGCGACTGGATCCACGACATCGAGACCAATGCGACCTCGTTCAGCACCCTGGACGACGACATCGTCTCGGGCGGGGCGGACGTGCACTACACCCTGCCGCTGTCCGACAGCCGCGAAGCCGTGTTCTCGTTCGGCGTCGCCTATTCGGACAACAATCGTGAATCCGAGCAGCGCACCCTGCGCTTCATCGCCCCGAACGGCCTGTCGCCGGACCAGCTGGAGTCGCGCGTCGACTTCCTGTTCTCCGACATCAACATCGGGCCGTATCTGCAGATCGAGGAAATCACGGGCAGCAACGGCGCCGCCGCCTTCGACGGCCAGCTGACGGTCAAGGCCGCCTACGCCCAGGTCGCGGCGGAGGTCATTCCGCTGGTGAACCTGAACCTCGGCGTGCGCCTGGAGCAGGGCGAGCAGACCGTGGTCCCGCGCGACCTGTTCGGCGGCTCGACCGGCTTCCTGCCGACCGAGATCGAGGAGGAGTACGTCCTGCCGGCCGGGACCCTGACCTGGAATTTCGCCGAGGACATGCAGCTTCGTTTTGGCGCGTCCAAGACGATCGGTCGTCCGCAGTTCCGCGAACTGGCCCCGCAGCAGTACACGGACGTCGAAAGCGACCGGACCTTCATCGGCAACCCCTACCTCGTCGACACCGAGATCATGAACGTCGACGCGCGCTGGGAATGGTACTTCGCCCGCGAGCAGTATGTGACCGCCGGCCTGTTCTACAAGGACCTGGACAAGCCCATCGAGTCGAGCGTCGTCGACCAGGGCTCGTCGATCTCGCAGACCTTCCTGAACGCGCCCAACGCCACGATCATGGGCGCCGAGCTTGAGGTGAAGAAATATCTCGAGTTCGCCTCGGACATGGACTTCATCGCCAACAAGCGCTGGCTGGTCCAGGCCAACTACACCTATTCGAAATCCGAAGTGAACGTGGACGCGGGCGACACCGTCATCACCCAGAACAGCCTGGGCGTCGCCCAACCGGCCTCGTTCTACGTGGTCGACGGCAGCCGCCTGCAAGGCCAGTCCGAGCACGTCGCCAACCTGCAACTGGGTTGGGAAGACGACACGGCGCGGTCGCAGGCGACCCTGATCGCCAACTACGTCTCTGAGCGCACCTCGGCGCGCGGCCGTCCGGGCGAACCCGACCTGATCCAGGAGCCGGGCCTTCAGCTGGACTTCGTCTTCCGCAAGGACTTCGACTACGCCGGTCGCGAATACGGTGTCGCGTTCGAGTTCCGCAATCTGCTGGGCGAGGAATTCCTCGAATACCAGGAGCTCGGAAATCGGGTGATCATCAACGGTTATGAACTGGGCACGAGCGGCTCGGTCAGCCTGACCGCCCGCTTCTGATCCAGCGACAGAGGGCCGATTCCATCCGGAGTCGGCCCTTTTCGTTTGTACCTTTTCGATGACGCTTCGTCCGTTGGCGGTCTAACCGTCACGGCAAGTTCGCGGCGCCGTCATGGGGCCGTGAAGCCCGAACCCGGACGATTGGTCTAGGAACGCTTCGGGCCGTCGGGGCCCGTGCCGGGCGTCCCTCTCGTGATCGCTGTCCTTCGCCACTGGAGCACCTCCGCCCGCGCCTTCGCGCAGGATGTGGCGGCGCGTCCGGGCCGGCTGCGGCCCTTCGCTGAAGGCGTGCTGGTGGCCGTGCTGCTGGTGCAGACCGGGCGTCTGGTGTGGCTGTTCGCCGCCCCGACGTCTCCCGTCGCCACCGTGGACGCGCCGGCCACGCCCCGTCCCGTGGACACCTCCATCTTCCAGCGGTTCGACGCCTTCTTCCGGACCGGCGGCCAGTCCAGCATGGCGGAAGACACGGCCACGGGCAGCAGCCAGATGCGTCTGTTCGGCGTTCGCGCCGACGGGGCCGGCGGCGGCTCGGCCATCATTGGTCTGGCGGACGGTCGCCAGGTCTCGGTCGGGGCCGGCGAGGCGGTCGAGCCCGGCCTGATCCTGCAGTCGGTGGGTGAGGATCATGTCATCCTGTCGCGCGGCGGCTCCCTGAGCCGCCTGATCTTCGCCGACACGCCGGTCGGCGCCGCGGCTCCGCCCCCGCCGCCCGCCACGCCCCAGGTCGTCGCCCCTCCGGCCCCCGCCGCGGCGCCGGCCTCGGCCCAGGCCGTCGTGGTCGATCCGGCCCGGCTGATGGCCCAGGCCTCGCTGCGCCCCCGGATGCGGGGACTGGGCGTCAATGGCTTCACCGTCTCCGCGACGGGCGACGGCGCCGCCGTGCGCGCCGCCGGCCTTCAATCCGGCGATGTCATCCTCGCCGTCAACGGGACCGAGCTGAACAGCCTGGACCGTATCTCGGCCCTGCGCCGCGACCTCGCCAACAGCCCCTCGGCCGAAATCCGCTACGAGCGCGGCGGCCAGGTGCGCACGATCACCATAAGGACCGCCCGGTGAACCGCATGAGCCGAAACGCCGTCTGCGCCGTGCTGGCCGGGCTGATGATCGCCCAGGGGCCGCTGGCCGCCGAGCCCGCCATGGCCCAGGCCGCCACGCGCCAGACCCTGAACGTGCAGGGCGCCGACATCCGCGCCTTCATCCAGGACGTGGCCCGCATGACGGGCCGCACCTTCATCGTCGATCCCGCCGTCAGCGGCACGGTGACCGTGACCAGCGAGCGCGCCCTGTCGCGGTCGGAACTGTTCGAGGTCTTCCTGTCGACCCTGCGCGCCAACGGCCTGGTGGTGACCCGGACGGGGTCCGGCGCCTATCGCATCAGCCCGGCGCAAGGCGCGGCGCAGGGACCGGCCACCGTGGGCTCCGAACGGTTCTCCACCGAGGTCTTCCAGCTGCGCAATATCGACGCCGCCTCGGCCGCCGAGACCATTCGCCCCCTGGTCGGAGCCCAAGGGCAGGTGCTGGCCAATCCCGCCGGCAACAGCGTCGTGGTCGCCGACTTCGCCGACAACCTGACCCGTATCCGCGCCCTGATCGCCCGGATCGACGTGGATCGCGCCAGCTTCGAGGTGATCACGCTGGAGAACTCCTCGGCGCGCGAGATCGCGGCCGTCCTGCAGTCGGTCCTGGCCCCTCCGGGCGGGCAGGCCGGACAGGGGATGGTGTCGGTGACGCCGGTCGACAGCTCCAACTCCCTGGTCCTGCGCGGGGACCCCGCCGCCGTCGCCCGGGTTCGCCCGCTGGTCGAGGACCTGGATCGCCGGGCCGAGTCGGCAGACGACATCAAGGTCATCTTCCTGCAGCACGCCAATGCCGAACAGCTGCTGCCGGTGCTGCAGCAGATCGTCGGCCAGCCGATCACGGCGGCCCAGGCCAATGCCGTTCCCACCGCCGGCGCTGACGGGGCGACCGCCCCGGTGGCCGCCGCGCCGGTCGCGCCCGCCGCGCCGGGCCAGCGCGCCACCATCGCCCGTTTCCCCGGCGCCAACGCCCTGGTCATCTCGGCCTCCGCGGACACCCAGCGGATGCTGGCCGAGGTCATTCGCCAGCTCGATCAGCGCCGTCAGCAGGTCCTGATCGAGGCCATTGTGGTCGAGCTGAGCGACACCGCCGTCCGCGAACTGGGCGTGCAGTGGCTGATCGCCGGACAGGACGGCAATCCCATCGGCCTGACCAACTACAGCGACAGCGCCGTGCCCCTGCTGCCCATCGCCGGCGGAGCCGCCGCGGGTCAGCTGGACGACGATGATCCGTTGCGTGAACAGCTGCAGAACCTGGCCCTGAACACCCTGCTGGGCGCCAACGGCTTCGTCGGCGGCGGGGGCGGCACGATCGGCAACGGCCTGTTCGGCTTCATCATCAACGCGGCCAAGTCGGACGCCGGGTCCAACCTGCTGCAGACCCCCTCGCTGATGACCCTCGACAATGAGGAGGCGACCATCCTCGTCGGTCAGGAGGTGCCCATCACCACAGGCGAGACCCTGCTGGACGGCAACTCCAACCCGTTCCGGACGACGCAGCGCCAGGACATCGGCGTCAAGCTGGTGGTGCGACCGCAGATCAACGCGGGCGGCTCCATCACCCTGCACCTGCGCCAAGAGGTGTCGAGCATCAACGGCGTCCTGACAAACTCGGCCAGCGATCTGGTCCTGAACAAGCGCGAGCTGGAAACCACCCTGGTGGTGGACGACGGCGACATCGCCGTGGCCGGCGGCCTGCTGGACCAGAACGACCGGCTGGCGGTCGACAAGATCCCGGGCCTGGGGGACATGCCGTTGATCGGCGGCCTGTTCCGCTCGACCAGCCGCCAGCGCGGTCGCACCAATCTGATGGTCTTCCTGCGCCCGACCATCATCCGCTCGGCGGCCGACGCCCAGCAGCTGACCGCGGATCGCTGGGGCTATATGCGCGACCAGCAACTGCGCAACGATCCGACGCGCGAACCCAGCCTCGATGAGATGCTGCGCGACTACATGCGCACCCAGCCGCCGGTCGCGCCGGCGCCGGCGCTGGTCCCTGGCGAGGTGGTCATCTCGCCCCTGCCGCCCGTGGCCTCGCAGGAGTGACCCGGCGGTGATCACCCTGATCAATCCGACCCTACCGTATGGCTTCGCCAAGCGGCACGGCGTGATCCTGCTGGACGCCGGCGAGATCGCGGTGATCGGCCTGCGCGAGGGTGCGGACCCGATGGCGCTGGTCGAGACCCGCCGCGTGCTCGGACGGACGCTCCGCATCGAGCGGCTGGGGCAGGCGGCCTTCGATCGCCAGCTGTCGGAAGTCTATGCCGGCGATCATCTGAACGCCGCCGACGGCGATGACCTGGACATGCCGGCCGGGCTTGAGGGCCTGATCGACGACATTCCGGCCGCCGCAGACCTGCTGGACACCGCCGACGACGCCCCGGTCATCCGCCTGATCAACGGCGTCATCGCCGAGGCCGTGCGCACCGGCGCGTCCGACATCCACCTGGAGCCGTACGAGACCGCCCTGATCGTGCGCATGCGCATCGATGGCGTGCTGCGCGAAGCCCTGTCGTTGAGCCCCCGGATCACCCCGCTGCTGGTGTCGCGGATCAAGGTCATGGCCCGCCTCGACATCGCGGAGAAGCGCATTCCGCAGGACGGGCGCATCCCGCTGGCGCTGGGCGGCAAGACGCTGGACGTCCGCGTCTCGACCCTGCCGTCGCGCGCCGGGGAGCGGGTGGTGCTGCGCATCCTGGACAAGGATCAGGCCGGTCTGACGCTGGAGATGCTGGGCATGGCGCCCGACGCCCTGGAGGCCTTCCGGGGAGCCCTGCGCGAGCCCAACGGCATCATCCTGGTCACCGGGCCGACGGGCTCGGGCAAGACCACCTCGCTCTACGCCGGCCTGTCCCTGCTGAACGACGCCACGCGCAACATCCTGACCGTCGAGGACCCGGTCGAATACGCCATCGACGGCGTCGGCCAGACCCAGGTGAACACCAAGGTCGGCATGACCTTCGCGGCGGGCCTGCGCGCCATCCTGCGCCAGGATCCGGATGTGGTCATGGTCGGCGAGATCCGGGACGTCGAGACCGCCGGGATCGCCGTGCAGGCCTCGCTGACCGGCCACCTCGTGCTGTCGACGGTGCACACCAATGACGCGGCGGGCGCGATCACCCGCCTGCGGGACATGGGGGTCGAGCCCTTTCTGCTGGCCTCGACCCTGCGGCTGATTGTGGCCCAGCGTCTGGTTCGCCGGCTGTGCAGCCATTGCCGCCGCGCCGAACCGGCGGACGCCGCCACGGCGCGGCTGGCCGGCATCGGCGCAGGCTCAACGGTCTGGCGTCCCCAGGGCTGCGGCCACTGCAACCAGACCGGCTATGTGGGCCGGGTCGGCCTGTACGAGGTCATCCGCGTCGACGATCGCATCCGCCGGCTGATCGCCGCCGAGGCCGAGGAGGAGGCGATCGCCGACGTCGCGTTCGAACACGGCTCCACCCTGGGCCAGCGCGCCCGCGCCATGGTGCTGGAGGGCGTCACCTCGGTCGAGGAGGCCGTGCGGGTGACGCGGCAGGAAACCTCGGCGGCGCATGAGACGCCGGCCGTCCTGTCCGCCCAGGTGGCGGTCTGATGGCGGCGTTCGACTATGTGGCGGTAGACCCGGGCGGCCGGACCGTCAGCGGCGCCCTGACCGCCGCCGACGAGGGCGCGGCGCGCGCCGTTCTGGGGCGGCGCAAATTGATGCCGCTGGAAATCACCGCCGCGCGCGGGGCGGCGGCGAAGTCGGAACGCGCCGTCGGCAAGGCCGGCAAGCTGAACGCCAAGACCCTGGCCCTGACCACGCGCCAGCTGTCGACACTGGTATCGGTGGCGCCGATCGAGGAAGCGCTGCGCACCATCGCCCTGCAGGCGGACCGTCCGGCCGTGCGCCGGGTGCTGGAAGGGGTGCACGCCGGGGTGCTGGAGGGCCGCCGGCTGTCCGAGGCGATGGCGCTGCAGGGGCAGGCCTTCCCGCCGCTGTATCGGGCCATGGTCGCGGCCGGCGAGGCGTCCGGCGCGCTGGAGCCGATCCTGCTGCGCCTCGCCGACGGGCTGGAGCGCGACCAGCAGGTGCAGGGCAAGGTGGTCACCGCCCTGGTCTATCCGATCGTGCTGGCGATCGTGGCGCTGGGCGTCATCGGCGCCCTGATGACGTTCGTCGTGCCCAAGGTGGTCGACCAGTTCGACAGCATGAACCAGACCCTGCCGCTGCTGACCCGGCTGGTCATCGGCGTGTCCGACCTGATGCGCGACTGGGGCTGGCTCGGGCTTCTGCTCGTGGCGCTGGCGGCGGTCGGCGGGGCGGCGGCGCTGCGCAATCCCGGTCTGCGGTTGAAGGCCGATACGGCCCTGCTGCGCCTGCCCCTGATCGGGCGGCTGACCCGGGACCTGCACGGGGCCAAGATGGCCCGCACCCTGTCGACCATGATCGCCGCCGGCCTGCCCGTTCTGGAAGGGCTGACCATCACGGCGCGGACGGTCCACAACCGCGCCCTGCGGAAGGCGACCGAGGCCATGGCTGACGCCGTGCGCGAGGGCGGCGGCCTGTCGGCCGCCATGCGTCGCGCCGACGTCTTCCCCCCGATCCTCGTCTACATGACCGCCTCCGGCGAGAGTTCCGGCCGGCTGGAGCCGATGCTGGAGCGCGCCGCCGACTATCTCGAGCGCGAGTTCGCCACCTTCACAGCGGTGATGCTCAGCCTGCTTGAGCCCGCCATCATCGTCGTCATGGGCGGTGTGGTGGCGATGATCGTGCTGTCGATCCTTTTGCCCATTCTGCAGATCAACACCCTGGCCATGGGGTGACGGAGTGAACATGTTTACTGGTCCTGACGCTCGCCAAGCCCTCGCTCGCCGCCTGGGCATGATCCCGGGCCTGCGCGCGCGCGCACAGGCTCACCTCCGCGCCCGGGCCGCGCTGCGGCGCGCGCAAGGCGGGGCCGCCGACAGGGGCGGCTTCACCCTGGTCGAGCTGATGGTGGTGATCGTGATCATCGGCCTGCTGGCCACGGTGGTCGCGATCAACGTCCTGCCGAGCCAGGACCGGGCCATGGTCGGCAAGGCGCGCGCCGATATCTCGACCCTGGAGCAGGCGGTCGAGACCTATCGCCTCGACAACCTCGTCTTCCCGGACGACGGGCAGGGGCTGCAGGCCCTGGTCGCGGCGCCCGGCGGCCTGACCCAGCCCGAGCGCTATCGTCAGGGCGGCTATGTTCGCCGTCTGCCGGAAGATCCCTGGGGCAACCCCTACCAGTACCGCCGCCAGAGCGCGCACGGCGGCCAGTTCGACATCTTCTCCTTCGGCGCCGACGGCAAGGAAGGGGGCGAGGGCAATGATGCGGACCTCGGCAACTGGCAGGCGTAGCCGGGGCGCGAACCGGCAAGGCTTCACCCTCGTCGAGCTGCTCATGACCGTGGCGATCATCGGGCTGGCGGCGGGGGCCGTGGTGCTGGGCGCGCCCGATCCGCGGCCGTCCGTGGCCGAGGACGCCGAACGCTTCGCCGCGCGTCTGGACCGGGCGCGCGAGGAGGCGATCCTGTCCAATCGCCCGGTCGCCGTCGCGACCACGGCGGAGGGCTACGGCTTCGCGACGTTCGACGGCGCGCAATGGGCGCCGCTGAGCGCGGGGCCGTTCGGCGACGAGAGCTGGAGCGAGGGCGTCTCGACGTCGGACCCCGTGCGGGTGGTGTTCGACCCCACGGGCGTCGCCGACCCCGCCACCGTGACCCTGGCCCGCGACGGCCATGAGAGCCGGATCAGCGTCGACGGCGCCGGCGAGGTGGCCATCGATGGCTGAGCGCAGCGGCTTCACCCTGATCGAACTGCTGGTGGCGCTGGCCGTGTTCAGCCTGGCCGCCATGGCCTTGCTCAACCTCTCGGGCGAGAACACGCGGTCGGCGGCGCGGGTCGAGACGCGCACGCTCGGCGGCGTGGTGGCGGAGAACGTCGCCGTGGAATCGATGATCGCTCCCCGGCTGGACGAGGGCGAGACCTCGGGCGGCGTCACCCTTTCGGGCCGTTCGTGGCGCTGGATACGCGAGGTCGCCGCGACCGACGATCCGGGCCTGCAGCGCGTGCATATCCGGGTGCTGACGGACGAGGGGCAGGCGGCGGAGCGCACCCTGTTCCGGGAGCGGGCGGCATGAGCGCCCCCCGCGCCGGATTCACCCTGGTCGAGGTGCTGGTCTCGCTGCTGATCTTCGCCCTCATCGCGGCGGCGGGCGCGATGGTGCTGAGCCAGTCGATCGACAACCGGTTCGCCGTGAAGGCCGCCTCGGACCGGACCGGGGACCTGCAGAGGATGCGCAGCCTGCTTCGCGCCGATCTGGGTCAGGCCGCCGCACGCCGCTCGCGCGGTCCGACCGGTCGTCCCCTGCCGCTGCCGATGTCCGGCCCGACCACCGCCGCCGATCCGCTGCTGGTGCTGACCCGCGCCGGCTGGAGCAATCCCGGGGAGCAGGGGCGGCCCTCGCTGCAGCGGGTCGAGTACCGGGTCGTTGACGGACGACTGGAGCGGCGCGTCTCGTCGCATCTGGACGGCGCCCGCCCCGGCCCGCCGCAGGTGCTGTACCGCGGCGTGAAGGCGGCAAGTGTCTCCTTCCTGCGTGACGGGACCGAGGCGCCCGCCTTCATCACCACGCCAGAGCGGCCGCTGCCCGACGCGGTGCGGCTGCGCCTGACCCTCGACGGCTACGGGCCGGTCGAGCAGCTGTTCCTCGTGGGGGGCGGCTGATGCGCAGGGGCGACCGCGAGGGCATGGCCTTGCTGACCGTTCTGCTGCTGGTGGCGGTGATGTCCGTCGTGGCGGTCGCCGTGCTGGACGACGTGCGCTTCTCGGTGCGCCGCGCCACCAATGTCGAGATCCAGACGCAGGCCCAGTGGTACGCCTCGGGCGCCGAGATGCTGGCGCGTCGTCAGGTGGCGCGGCTGATCGAGGCGAGCCCGAGCCGGACGCCGCTGGAGCCGCAGTGGAACGGTCGACCGATGAGCTTCCCGATCGACGAGGGCTCGATCACCGCCGTCGTCACCGATGGCCAGAACTGCTTCAACCTGAACAGCCTCGTGGAGGGTGTCGGCGAGGATCTGATCGCGCGGCCGGCGGGCACGGCGCAGTTTCTCGCGCTGGGCCGGGCGGTCGGCGCGCCGGAGAGCCGCATGCGGGCCGTGACCGACGCCCTGACCGACTGGCTGGACGCCGACAGCGTGGCCCTGCCGCTCGGGGCCGAGGACGGCGCCTATGCCGGTCTCGCGACGCCCTACCGCACGGCCGGGGTGATGCTGGCCGAGGTGAGTGAGTTGCGGGCGGTGAAGGGCATGGACGCCGACCTCTATCGCCGGCTGAGGCCTTGGGTTTGCGCCCTCCCGACGAGCCGTCCGGCCATGCTCAACGTCAACACCCTGACGCCGGAGCAGGCGCCGTTGCTGACCGTGCTGACCGGTGGCGCGCTGGGGCGTGACACCGCCCGCGCCGTCATCGCCGGACGCCCCCGCGCGGGCTGGCCCGACACGGCCGCCTTCTGGGCGCAGCCCAAGCTGTCCGCGATACAGGTTCCCGCCGAGGCCGAGAGCCAGACGGGCGTCGTCACCCGCTACTTCAACCTGCGTGTCGATGTGGACTATGCCGGCGGCCGCGCCGTCCGCACCGCACTGCTGCACGCTTCCCAGGATGGTCCCGTGCGGACCGTCATCCAGCGCTGGACTCCTGACGAATGAAGCCGACCCGACTGATCCTGATCCCCGCCTTGGCGGGGCAGTCCGCGCCCTACCTGATCATCGCCGGCGACGGAGGGGTGCTGGACCGCGGCCTGCTGACCGTCGACGCCATCGAGCGGCCCGAGCCCATGCGCACCGTCGCGGTGACGCCGGGCGCGGACGTGATGGTGCGCTGGCTGAACCTGCCGGCCGGAAGCGCGGCCCAGGTGCGGGCCGCTGCGGCGTGGAGTCTTCGCGACGAACTGGCGGCGGCGCCGGATCGGGTGGCGACAGCGCTGGGCCCCGTGGTCGCCGGGGAGCCGCGCCTCGTCGCGGTGGTGAGCCGCGGTCTGCTCGAGGCCTGGGTCGATTATCTGGATGCCCTCGGCGTGCGAGCGGACGTGCTGCTGCCCGACATGCTGACCGTGGCCGAGCCCGAGGATGAGGCGGACGTCAGCGCCGTGACCTTCGGCGAGGGGGTCACACTGCGCGGACGGGGATTCGCTGCGACGGTGCAGCCCGATCTTGTCGATCTGGTCGTCGGCGCGCGCCGCGTTGTTCCGGTCGAGGACCCGCGCAACGTCGAGCGCGCGCTTGTCGCGGCCGCCCGCGCGCCTCTGGTCAATCTGCTGCAGGGCGGCGACCGGGAGCAGGCCGCGACCCGGGGCTGGCGGCGCGCGGCGGCGCTCGCCGTGGCCGTGGTCCTGTCGCCGCTGATCCTGACGGTCGCCGCCGCCGCCCGTGATGATCTGAAGGCCGGCCGCCTTGAGGCGGACGCCCTGGCGGTCGTGGCGCGGACGGACCCGGCGCTGGCGCGTGAAGCCGATCCGGTCGCGGCGCTGCGACGACGCGCCGCCGTGGCCCCGCCGCCGGGCGGCGCCACCGCCGCAGCCGCCGCCCTGTTCACTGCGGTCGAGTCGGTGGAGGGGGCCGAACTGGACATGCTCCTGGCCGGGCCGGAGGGCGTGAAAGCCACCGTGAGCCACCGGGACTATACCGACATGCAGGGCGTCAGCCGCGTCATGGGCGATCTGGGCATGACGGTCACCGAGACGGCGACCCTCGACGACGCGGGCCGGGTTGTCAGCGACATCACGATCGGAGCCCGTCGATGAGCGGTCTGAAGGATGCAGCCTACCTGTGGTGGGCCGGCCGGACCCTGCGCGAACGCCGGCTGCTGCTTGTCATGTGGGCTTTGATCGCGGCCACGGCGGTATGGCTGTGTGTGGTTCGCCCGCTCCTCGATTGGCGCAACGCCGCCGCCGAACGGGTCGCGGTCGCCGAGGCCGATCTCGCCGCGGTGCGTGTCGCCGCTGTGACCCTGACCCCCCGGCGGTCTGGACCGGCGCGACCGGCGGAGGGTCTGGAGCCGCTGGTTCGCCGCACCGCGGAAGCCGCCGGCGTCACGGTCGTGACGACCATGAGCCCGTCGGGACGGCTGGGCTTTCAGGCCACGAGCGTGCAGTCCGGGCCGCTTTTCTCGTGGCTGGCGGTGCTTGAGAGCGATCATCAGCTGGCGATTTGCGACCTGGGCGTCGTCGAAAACGCCGATGCGACGCTGAATGCCGAAGGCGCCGTGTCGGGAAGCGACTGCAGGCGCTGACCGCCGCGTCTGTCAAATTTCAGACTTCAGACTGTCGCACAATCTTTACAATCGCCCTGATTGGCGCATTATTCGTTCCGCACCCTGATTGTTTCGGGTTGGGAGAACGACAATGCGAGCTCTTGTTGCGTCCCTCGGCGTCACCGCCGCCATTCTGAGTGTTTCCGCAGGCCCCGTAAGCGCCGGTGAGCCAGGGCGGACAGCCGCCAGCGCGGGCCGGGCGGTGCTGGTGTGCGGAACCGACGCCGCGACCCGCCGCGCCTACACCCGTGAGCACGGCGCCGCGCCGGTGTACGTCACGGCGCGCGAGGCGCTGGCGGTTCGACCGTCCGATCCCGCCTGGGACGCGCCCCGTTGCATGACGGCCCGCGAACACGTCCGCTACCGCAATGCGGTCGTGCACAACGCCGAAGCCGCCGGCCGTTCGCGCAGCTAGGCCGCGGATCGGGGCGCCGTCGTCTGCCCGGCAGCGCGGGGCGACCGCCGTTCAGGGCGTCGGGAAGCCACAAGTTTTGTGATGGTGCGGGCGGTCGGGCTCGAACCGACACTCCTTTCGGAACCGGATTTTGAGTCCGGCGCGTCTACCAATTCCACCACGCCCGCAAGAAGCGGTTGACCTAATCGACCCGGCGGCGAGCGTCCATCGGATTCTGAGGCGCCGGAGCGGTCAGCCGGATCAGGAGGTCGGGATCAGGCCTCGACCTCGGCGTGGGCGTCGGTTTCGCCGTGGCGGATGCGGTTGGCGCGGATCCACATCTCAATGCGCTGGAACACCACCATGCCCGCGGCGAACAGCATGAAGGCCTCAAGGATGGCGAGCGGGTTCACGTGCCAGTCGGCGGCGTGGTCTTCCAGATAGCCTTGCGAGGTGCGGCGCAGGATCAGGACGCCGACGATGATCAGAATGCCGATGGGGGAGGCCTGGGCTTTCAGCGTGCCGTCGGCCTCCTTGTGGATGGTGGTCATCTTGCCGCGCTGCCAGCCGAAGGCGCAGCCCAGCGCCAGGCCGACGGCGAGGATCAGCAGCGACAGGGGTTCGAGCGGAGCCTGGCCCTGGCTGCCCATGCTGATGCCCCAGATGCCGAAGCCGATGGACGCGACCACGATCAGCGGCATGACCCACATGAACTCGGGGCGCAGGGTGCGCGGCCTGCGATTGCGCAAGACGACAAGCAGGATCACGACCGCGATGGCGATCAATGGAATGAGCTGTTGCTGCGTCACCGGATGGTCCCCCGCCCGCGTCCCCCCATGGACGCGAAACGGGGCGGACCTTACGCCGTCCGGCGCAGGCGTAAAGCGGCTTGCTAGCCCGCGACCGGACCGACGGTCTGTTCGATGGCGCCGAAGATGGAGTGGTGTTTGTCGTCCAGCATCTCGATGCGGACGGTGTCGCCGTGCTTCAGGAAGCCGGTCTCGGGCTTGCCGCGGAGGAGGGTCTCCACCGTGCGGACCTCGGCGATGCAGCTATAGCCCAGGCCGCCCTCGGCGACCGGCTTGCCCGGGCCGCCGTCGGCGTCGCGGTTGGAGACGGTGCCCGAGCCGATGACCGTGCCGGCGCACAGGGCGCGGGTCCTGGCCAGGTGGGCGATCAGGGTCCCGAAGTCGAAGGTCATGTCGACGCCGGCGTCGGCCTTGCCGAAATCCTCGCCGTTCAGCTGGACCGACAGCGTCCCGTGCAGCTTGCCGTCCTTCCAGCGATCGCCGAGCGCGTCGGGGGTGACGAAAACGGGCGACAGGGCGCTGGCGGGCTTGGACTGGACGAAGCCGAAGCCCTTGCCCAGTTCGGCCGGGATCAGGTTGCGCAGGCTGACGTCGTTGACCAGCCCGACCAGGCGGATGTGAGCCAGCGCCTCTTCGCGGGTGACGCCCTGGGGCACGTCGCCGGTGACGACGACGATCTCCGCCTCCAGGTCACAGCCCCAGCTTTCGTCCGCCAGCGGGATGGGATCGCGGGGGCTGAGGAAGCTGTCCGAGCCGCCCTGATACATCAGGGGGTCGGTCCAGAAGCTCTCGGGCATTTCGGCGCCGCGCGCCTTCCGGACCAGTTCGACGTGATTCACATAGGCCGAGCCGTCGGCCCATTGGTAGGCGCGGGGCAGGGGCGAGGCCGCGTCACGCTCATGGAAGCGGCCCTGGGGCACGCCGCCGTGCTCGAGGCTCTCGGCCAGGGCGCGCAGGTCGGGCTCGACCCGGTCCCAGTCATCGAGGGCGGCCTGCAGGGTGGGGGCGATCAGGAAGGCGTCGGTGAACCAGGCGAGATCGCTGGAAACGACAACGAGACGGCCGTCACGGCCATGCTTGAGCGAGGCGAGTTTCATGCCTCAGGCCTAAACCGTTTCCGCTCGGGAAGGAACCGGGCGCCGTGTCTGTGGCGGATCAGTCGTGGCTGAGGCGGGGGCCGCCGGAGCCGCCGGACAGCTCCGCCAGCGCGGCTCGCAGCGCGCCGGTGCGGGCGTCCCGGTGGCGCCAGTGCTCGTTGAAGGCCGCGACGGCCAGCCGCAGGGCGTCGGTCTGTTCGCGCACGGTCAGGGCCTTGGGCGGATGCGGCGGATGGCCGCCGTGGTCGGGCTTGGCGGGCTTTTCCGGCGGGGACGGCGCGACGTTGATGGTGATGTTGGCCGCCGCGGCGCCGACGCTGGAGGTCGGCCCGTGCCCGTCCTTGCCGGGGGCCTCGTCGTGGGCGTCACCGTGCTTTGCGTCGTGCGGGCCGTGGTCGGCGTGCCCGCCGTGGTCGTCGTGCCTGTCCGCCCGCTGGCCCGCGACCGCCTTGCGCAGGGCGACGACGCAGGCGGCCAGGCCCGTCTCGTCCCCCGCCAGCGACAGGGTGGCGCCCAGACGGCCGCGGATGACGGCCAGCAGATGCTCGGCCCGGCCCCTGAGCGCATTGTCGTCGGCCTTCATGGCGTCCTTGGCCGCCTCGTCGATGGCCTTCCAGATCGAGGACGAGGCGTCGCCCGTCTTCGGGCCCGACTGGCCGCGCAGGTACCAGCCCAGCAGGGCGGCGGCGATCAGCAGCAGGATGAGGGCGCCCCACAGCACCGGGTCCGCGCCCAGATAGATCGGGGCGTCGAGCGGGGCGTTGGCCGGATCGGCCGCGCTGAAGTCTGCGCCGTAGGACATGGAGGCTCCCGCTGAATGACCGAACGTCATTCTGCGCGGACGGCTCCGCTTGGCAACGGGAAAGGTTAACGGCGCCCGGAATTCAGCCGGGCGGGTGGATCAGGGCCTTGGCCTCGGCGCCGTCGCGGCCGCCGATCAGGCGCACCTCGACCTCGACGGCGATGGCGCCCTCGGGCTGGTGTGCCCACAGATAGCGGCGCTCCACCTCGACATCGCGGCCCGACGGGGCGACGCCCTCAAAGCTGTCGCCCCAGGGGGTGACGGCCTTCATGTCGGGCCAGGGCAGGGCGCAGGCGGCGTCCAGCTCCTCGATGGCCATTTCGGACAGTTCGTCGTCGTTCACAGCCATCGCCGCACCTTCGTTCGATAGGCGTCATAGGCGGCGCCGAATTTCCGCGACAGATAGTGTTCCTCGCGCAGAACCACAAAGCGGTCGATGACGACCATGCAGGGGATCAGCAGCGACAGGGCGATCAGGCTGTTCATCGCCACGGCCACGCCGACGTAGGCGATGGCGTAGCCGAGGTAGATGGGGTTGCGGCTGAACCGGTACGGGCCTTCGGTCTCCAGCACGGTGGCTTCCTTCCACGGCTCGGGCGACGTGCCCTTGCGGCGGAAACCCTGCACGGCGGCGCCGTCCAGCAGCAAGCCGCCGACAATCAGGGCGAAGGCGATGTAGCGGCGCACGTCCCAGCCCGCGCCGACGCCGGGGTCGGCTACCACATGGGTCAGGCCCCAGCCGATCAGGATGAAGCCGAGATAGATCAGCGGCGGCGGGACCGGAATGCCGGGACGGTCGGGGGCGGGGCTCACGGCCGCAGTTCCTCGTCGCCGTAGATGGCGACAGCGGCGGGCGCGGTGCTGGAGATGGAGCCGCGGTACATGCCGGAGGTGTTCAGGGCGAAGGCGGGCGTTCCGTCCCGGCCCATGACGATCACGCCGCCGTCCCCGCCGATGGAACCGACATCGGCGATCTCGGTATCAGCGGCGGCCTGCACGGTCGCGCCCGCCCGGGTGCTGACGCAGATGTCCCGCGCCACCGTCGCCCGGATGAAATACTCGCCCGAGCCCGTCGCGGAGACGGCGCAGCCGTCGGCGTTGGAGGCGTAGGTTCCGGCGCCGATCACCGGCACGTCGCCGACGCGGCCCCAGCGCTTGGCGGTCATGCCGCCGGTGGAGGTGCCGGCGGCGAGACGGCCCTGACTGTCGAGGGCGACGGCGCCCACGGTGCCGAATTTGCGCTCGTTCAGGGGCGGGGCGGGCAGGTCGGCCATGGCGCTCGGCGCGGCGCCGGCGGGACGCGGCGGGATGGGCAGGTTGAGGCGCTGCAACTCGCGCTCCAGCCCCTGCCAGCGGCGCTCGGTGAAGAAGAAGCCCGGATCGACTTGCTCCAGCCCGACCGAGGCGGCGAAACTGTCGGCGCCGGGGCCGATCAGCATGACGTGGGGCGACTGCTCCATCACCGCGCGGGCGGCGGCGATGGGGTGGCGGGTGGTGGTCAGGCCCGCGACTGACCCGGCGTTCAGGGTGGCGCCGTCCATCATGGCGGCGTCCAGCTCATTGCGGCCCTCGGCGGTGAAGACGGCGCCGCGTCCGGCGTTGAACAGCGGATCGTCCTCCATGATCTGGATCGCGGCCTGGACCGCGTCCATGGCCGAGCCGCCGCCGGACAGGACGGCCTGTCCGGCCTCCAGCGCGCGATGCAGGGCGGCGCGATAGGCGGCGTCCTGTTCGGGCGTCAGGCTGTCGCGCTCGATCACGCCGGCGCCGCCGTGGATGGCGAAGGACCAGCGGGGCGGCTCCTGCGCCATGGCGGGCGCGGCGATCAGGGCGAGGGCGGCGGCGAGGGCCGCTATCGAGCGTGTCATTGGCGAGGCTCCATTTTCACGCTATGTTCCGTCCATGTCAGAGGTGACCGACATCGTCGTTCCGGTGCTTCAGAACATCCAGGCGCAGCTTGGACGTATCGAGACCGACATGACCAACATCAAGGAAGACATGCACCACATCAAGGTGCGGCTGACCGGCGTCGAAGCCAATGTGAACAGCCTCAACCGCCGCATGGATAATTTCGATCAGCGGCTGGAGCGCGTCGAGCGCCGGCTGGATCTGGTCGAGGTCTGAACCTCCGTCCCTTGGCTCACGGCGTGGCCGCAGCAGGGGCAGCCGGTCGTCTCGACCCCGAACAGGGCGCGCAGCCGGTCGGGCGCGAGGGCGGCGGCGGGCGTGGCCGCTTCGATCCAGTCGGGGCCGAGCGACAGCACCCGGTCGGCGCGGGCCGCGAAGGGCAGGTGGTGGGTGGAGGCGATGACGACGCGACCCTCGGCCGCCAGGGCGCGGATCGCCGTCTCGACCTGCTGCGCATGGGCGGGATCGAGCAGGGCCAGGGGCTCGTCCAGCAGGCAGACGGCGGCGTCCTGCACGAACAGGCGGGCGATCAGGACCAGTTGCTGCTGGCCGCTGGACAGACGGTCGAAGGGGCGGTCGGCGAGGCCGGCGACCTGAAGCCGGGTGAGGGCGGCCCGGGCGGCGTCGAGATCATCGGGCGTCAGGCCGGCGGACCAGACCCGACGTCCGGCCCGGCCGAGGGCGACGACATGCAGGGCGGAGAAGCCCGCCGACACCGCGCCGGGCGGCGGCAACCAGGCGGCGGCGCCGGAGCGGCTGATCCGGCCATCCTGCGGGTCCAGAAGACCGGCCAGCGTCTTGAGCAATGTGGTCTTGCCCGCGCCATTGGGGCCGATCAGGGCGACGACCTGACCGGGCTCCAGGACAAGGTCCAGCGACGGCAGGCGGAAGCCGCGCCGCCCGGCGACAAGCTGTTCGAGGATCAGGCTCATGCCCGCCTCGCATTGACGATGAACAGGATCAGGAAGCCCGGGGCGCCGACGGCGGCGGCCAGCAGTCCGACCGGAAGTTCCGCCGCGCCGAAGGCCGTGGACAGCCGGTCGATCAGCACCGCGAACAGGGCGCCCATGGCCATGGCGGACGGGATCAATCGTCCCGCCTGATCACCGACGATCAGACGGGCGGCGTGGGGCGCCAGCAGGCCGATCCAGCCGACCAGGCCCGCCACCGCCACGGCCGCCGAGGTCATCAGGGCGGCGGCGCAAAGGGCGACGATCCGCAGCGGACGGGCGGGCAGGCCCAGCGACCGCGCCTGCTCATCGCCCAGCGACAGCACGTCCAGCCGGAAGCCGAGCCACAGAAGCACGGCGGCGCCGCCGGCGGCGGGGATCAGGGCCAGGCCGGCCTCCGACAGGGTGGCCCGGCTGAAGGAGCCGAGCAGCCAGTAGGTGATGGCGGGCAGTTGCGAATAGGGCTCGGCGATCGTCACCACCAGACCGAGGCCGGCGGAGGCCAGGGCGCCCGCCACGACCCCGCACAGGATCAGGGCCAGTCGCCCGTCGCCACCGCGGGTCAGGGCCGCGCAGCCCACGGCCAGGGCGCCGATGGCCAGGCCTCCGACGAAGGCGGCGGTCTGGATCAGGAAGACGCCGGCGCCGAACAGCAGGGCGATCGCCGCGCCCAGACCCGCCCCGGACGAGACGCCCAGCAGGTCGGGCGAGGCCAGCGGATTGCGAAACAGGATCTGGAAGCCCGCCCCCGCGCCGGCCAGGGCGGCGCCGCAGGTCAGGGCCGCCAGCAGCCGTGGCCCGCGCAGGGCCAGCGCCAGTTCGGCCTCGGGCGGGCCCCGTCCGAACAGGGCGGCGGCGAGATCGCCGGGGGCGACCGCGAGCGGGCCGGTGCACAGGACGGAAGCGGCCACCACCAGGGCCAGAAGCGCCAGCCCGGCGGCGACCAGCCGGGACGGAACCGGCCCTAGCGCAGCCATTGCGGGCGGCGGACCTCGGCGGGTGCGAGGCCGTAGAGGCGGCGGCTGAGCATGGCCTGGGCCACCGCGCCGTCGTCGGGGGAGGCCAGCCAGGCGCAGCCCAGCAGGCGGTTCACCGAGGGCGGCCGGTCGATCCAGCCGAACGGCCGATCCGGCAGCAGCAGGATGCGTCGCAGGGCTCCGTTCGGGCGGCGACGCCAGACCGTGTCGTTCAACGCCATGCGGGCGAAACCCTCATCGAGGGTGACCAGAACCTCGGGGTCCCAGGCGACAACCTGTTCGCGGGACACCCGGCCGATGTCGGACCCGCCGACGGCGACATTGGTCCAGCGGGCGCCCTCCAGCACCTCGGTCGCCAGCGCGCCGCGGAAGCCGGTCTCCAGGCCGTCGGCGCCGCGCGCATAGTAGAAGGCGGGTCCCGGCGGCGCGGCGCGCCAGCGCGCCAGCACCGTCTCGGCCTCCTGCGCCAGGGAGTCGCCGCGGGCGCCCGCGTCCAGCAGTCGTCCGGCCTGCCGGAAGGCGTCGGGAATGCGGGTCAGGGCGCCGTCGACCAGAGTCCACGGCACATTGATGCGCGCCTGCACCCGCTGTCCCAGTGCGATCTTCTGCGGGTCGGTGTCGCCATAGTCGAGGATCAGGCCGGGCTTGAGGGCGGCGACGGCCTCGAGGTCCGCCTGTCGTCCCGGCCCCGCCAGCCCGCCCAGTTCCGGCAGGGCGGCGGCGGCGGCGGGCAGGGCGGCCAGGGCCTCGGCCGGAGGCTTGCGCGGCCAGCCGGCCATCCGCTCCGGAGCCACGGCCCAGATCAGCAAGGCGGCGGGCTGGCCGGCGGCGAGCACGTCGCCGCGGTGCGGTGCGGGCGCGCGCAGACAGGCGGCGGGGGCAAGGCCCGCGGCGGCTGCGAGAGCGAGGGTCGCGCGACGGGTCAGCATCCGGGAATCAACTCCTGCGACGTTTCCGTCCGCTCTCACACAGGGTTACGGCTTGTAAACCCATACGCTCGGTGGTCCTATCGCGGCTTCGTCAGGGGAGGCGGGGCCGCGCAGGCGCGCCCGGTGCAAACGGGTATCGCACCCCGCAAGTTAAAGGACACGCATGAATATCGTCATCTTGCTGGGGGTGTTCATCACCCTCGCCACGGGGATCCCCGTGCTTCTTCAGATCCTGAAGGGCCACCCCCGCGGCCTCATCATCTGCTTCTTCGCCGAGATGTGGGAACGGTTCTCGTTCTACGGCATGCGCGGTCTGCTGATCTTCTATCTGACCCAGCACTTCCTGTTCCCGGACGCCCAGGCGTCGGGCCAGTACGGCACCTACGGCTCGCTAGTGTACCTGCTGCCGCTGATCGGCGGCATCGTCGCGGACCGTTACATCGGCACCCGCAAGGCGATCATGTTCGGCGCGGTCCTGCTGGTCATGGGCCACGGCCTGATGGCCTTCGAAGGCAGCCCGGCCCGTCAGGTCGTCAACGTCGGCGGCCAGTCCTATCCGGTCCAGATCGTCGATCGCGGCGAGCAGAAGGTCGGTCAGGTCGTCGTGGACGGTCAGGGCTATGACTACGCCTCGACGCCGGACGGCCACATCACCGTCGCGGGCGCTCCGGCCGGTTCGCCGCTGGCGACCGCCGCTCCGGGCGAACTGAAGGTCGATATCATCAAGTCGTCGGGCCAGAACTGGTTCTTCCTGGCGCTGTCGCTGATCATCATGGGCGTCGGCTTCCTGAAGCCGAACATCTCGACCCTGGTCGGCCAGCTGTATCCGCAGGGCGATCCGCGCCGGGATTCGGGCTTCACCCTCTACTATTACGGCATCAACCTGGGGGCCTTCTGGGCCGCCGTGCTGTGCGGCTACCTCGGTCAGAATTTCGGCTGGGGCTGGGGCTTCGGTCTGGCGGGCATCGGCATGGCGCTGGGTCTGGTGGTCTTCTGGCTCGGCAAGCCGCTGCTGCAGGGCAAGGGTGAAAGCCCCAACCCGGAGCTGATCAAGAAGCCGGTCGCCGGCTTCCTGAACCGCGAACTGATCATCTATCTGCTGGCCTTCGTCGGCGTCGGCGCCCTGTACTTCATCGTGCCGAACCACGGTCTCGTCGGTCAGGGCCTGCTGGCCTCGACCATTCTGGCGCTGGGCTTCATCACATGGTTCATCGTGTTCAAGCTGCGCGGCGACAAGGTCGCCCGTGAGCGGATGATGCTGGCCATGGTGCTGATCTTCGGCTCGGCGGTGTTCTTCACCCTGTTCGAACAGGCGGGGTCGTCGCTGAACCTGTTCGCCGACCGGAACGTCGACCTGTCGCTGACCGCCACGGCGGGCACGCTGTTCGGCATTCCCTACGGCACCCCGGCCCAGCTGGCGGCCGCGGGCATTGCGACCGGCTCGGGCCTGTGGATCGACACCTCGATCACCGCCGCCCAGACCCAGTCGTTCAACGCCGGCTACATCCTGATCTTCGCCCCGGTGTTCGCGGCCCTCTGGGCCTTCCTCGGCAAGCGCAGGCTGGACCCGAACCCGGTCATCAAGTTCGGCCTCGGCATCATGCAGGTCGGCCTCGGCTTCCTGGTCGTGGTGTGGGGCGCCAACTCGGGCATGGTGGACGACGCCTTCCGCACCCCGCTGGTGCTGCTGGGCCTGCTGTACATGCTGCACACGACGGGTGAGCTGTTCCTGTCGCCGGTGGGCCTGTCCGAGATCACCAAGCTGTCGGTCCCCTCGATCGTCAGCTTCATGATGGCGGTGTGGTTCATGGCCTCGGCCATCGCCCACTTCATCGGGGGCGAGATCGCCAAACGCGCCGGCACCGAGACCGTCGGTGGTCAGGTGACCAATCCCGAGGCCGCGCTGCAGACCTCGCTGGACACCTTCCAGACCATCGGCCTGTGGGGCGTGGGCATCGGCGTCTTCTTCATCCTGATCAGCTTCTTCATCTCGAAGTGGTCGAACGGGGTGAACGAGCCCGGCAACCACCCGGGGCCGTCGCTGACGGACGCGGGTCGTGAAGACGGCAACGTCGCCAATCCTTCGGCCACCACGACCGGCTGAACGGGCGACCACTGAAAACGGAAAAGGCGGAGCCTCGCGGCTCCGCCTTTTTCTTTGGGCGCTTTTCGGGGCGGTAAGGCTGGCGGCGCGGCCGCTCGGCGTCGGAGCCCTTGGCCCCGTGAGGGGCGGCGGAGGGTAAGGGACCTCCGCCGCCATCGGATCTCCGGCCGGCTGTGGGGCGACAGGACCGGAGCCGAACTCAGAACGTCTTGCGCAGGCGCAGCTGCCAGAAGGTGCGCGGGTCGATGGCGCGGGTTTCGACATAGGCGATGGGGCGGGTCACGCGGTCCTCATAGGCGATGCGCTCCTGGTAGAAGTCGTCCCAAAGGGTGACCTGGGCCCGCACCGACAGGGTCGGCGTCGGCTTGTACTCGGCCCACAGCTCGAAATAGTCGTGCCCGCGCCAGCTGAAGCGCTGGTCCGGATCGAAGCTGGTCTGACCCAGCAGCGGGATCCAGGCGCCGCCCCATTGCAGTTTCCACGACGTGATGTCCTGGGCGATGGTCACGGAGGCCTGCGTGGGCCGGACGTTGGAGATCGGACGCGTCTCGCCGGTGGTCGGGTCGGTGACCTCGGTCTTGTTCCAGGTGTTGCGGAAGCCCAGACGGCCGCCGGTGAAGCCGGCCCAGTCCATCGGGACCAGGATGTTGACCGCCAGCTGGTCCAGGGTGGCGTCGCCGATATTGCCGACCGCCGACAGGCCGTCGTCCAGCGGGATGACGTCGATGGCGTCGACGATCTCGTCATGGCGCAGGCCGATGCTGACGATGCCGTCGCCCAGGAAACGCCGCTCATAGGTCAGTTCGCTGACCCAGCGCTGCTCCGGCTCCAGGTCGATGTTGCCGCCGAAGACATTCTCGTCCTCCAGGTCGGCCGAGGCGGCGAAGTCGCCGAAGTCCAGCTGGCCGACCTCGCGCTCGAAGCGCAGACGGAACTGGTTGTTGGCCATCGGCGTCCAGGTCGCCAGCAGGCGCGGTTTGGGGAAGAAGAAGCTCTTCTCCTGATCGGCGTCGCCCGACTGGGTGATGGTCGAGGCTTCCATGCGCAGGCCGCCCTCGACCATCAGGTCGTCGCGCAGCCGCCAGGTGCCCTTGCCGAAGAGCTCGCCGCGGGTCTCCTCGACCTTCACGGAGGCGGAGGGCAGCGGGACATTCGTCCCGCCGATGCTGAACGCCTGGTCGGTCTCCAGCATGTTGTAGGCGACCTCGCCGCCGAACTCCCACGTCAGCCGGGGCGACTGCTCGAAGCGGACCAGGCTGCGCAGGATGGTTTCCGACGCATTGCCGTCCGACTCGAAGCGCTGTTCCGGGCTGTCGACGCCCGACAGGGTCGTGCGGTTCGTCGAAACGCCGGTGTAGTCGCTGAACTCGTGGATGAAGCGGGTCTCGAGATTGAACCGGCCGCTCAGCGGACGGGTGTAGACCGCGCCGAACTCGCCACTGCTGCCGTCTTCCGCATAGCGGCTTTCGCGGCGCACGGTGGGGGAGGTCTGCAGGTTGATGTTGGCGAAGTCGTTGACGCCGTAGCGGGCGGTCAGGTCGATCTTGCCGCCGGCGAAGGGGCTGGCGTAGTTGACGCGGGCCGACTGGCCGCCGCCGGTCTGGTCGTTGAAGAAGCTCTCGTCGCGGAGGATCGCGCCCGAGCCGTCGCGGCGGATAACCGGGCCGACGCCGTTCGAGTCGCTCATCGACAGGCCGTCGCTGAGGGTGAAGCCCCAGGTCCGCTCGCCGTCCTTGGCGGTGAACTGGATCGAGCCGCCGTAGACGTCCTGTCCGCCCTCGAACAGGACGGCGTTGCCGGTGACGATGGTCTGCTGGCTGGACTGGCTGCGGGTGATGACGTTCACCACGACCGAGAAGCCCTGCATGTCGATGCCGGGGGCGCCGCCGCGGATCAGCTCGATGCGCTCGACGTTGGCGGCGAGGGTGCGGCCCAGGACGCTGGAGCCCGAATCGTTCTTGGACGCCGGGCGGGACCCGTTGACCAGAATGTTGCCGACCGACCCTTCGAAGCCGCGGCTGCCGTCGCCGTCGGAGACGCTGAAGCCGGGCACCCGGTTGACCATGTCCAGCGCGGTGGTGGGGCGTTGGTCGGCGAAAAATTCAGGCTGGAAGACCAGCACGCCCTGCTGTCCGGCCTCGGCTTGCGGGGCGGTGGTGGGCGAAGGCGGAGTCTGTGCGGCGGCTGCGCCTGCGGACAGCAACAGTGCTGTCGTGGCCATCAGGATGGTTCTGGTCATTGCGAAACTCCCCTCGTCGTGTGACGAGAGGTGTGACCGCACGGACTGCCTGTCTCCAGTTACAAGACAGACAGGTGGATTAAATCGATGACATCATTACAGCGTTGTCATCTTCGTGTTCTGATCTTGTCTGCGCTATACTGACGTTCATCAAGTCTAACGGGCCATAGAATGAAATCCGTCGCCATTATCGCCGCTGTTGTTCTGGCCCTGTCGGGCGTGGCGACATCCGCCCCGGCCCAGACCGCCGCTGACGCCGCGCAGGACGTGGCGCAACTGGATGAGGTGGTGGTGCTGGCTCGACGGTCCGGCGCGCCGATGTGGACCGTGACGCGGGGCGACTCGACCCTGATCCTCGTCGGCTCGATCCGGGCCATCCCGCGCGACGTGACCTGGCAGCCGGACGCCCTGGAGCAGGCGGCGGCCAAGGCGGACCTGATCCTGTTGCCGCAGGAGGGGCGGGCGTCGTTCAGCGACATCCTACGGGTCATCTGGCGCGCGCGCACCATCGGCCGGATGCCGCAGGGCCAGACCTCGGCCACCTATCTGTCGCCCGACTATCAGGCGCGGCTGGAAGCCCTGATGGCGGGCGAGCGGAACCAGAACTGGCGCGGCCAGAGCCTGTTGTTCACCAGCCTGGACCTGATGCAGGACAAGGCGGGCTTCCGCGCCGGCGGCGAGGCGCAGGACGCCGTGGACGTGGTGCGCCGCGCAGGCCGCCGCGCCCGCATCGACATGCGCCCCGTCGGCACGGTGCGCGGCGACGAGATGATCGACAGCCTGATCAATGCGCCGCAGACCGTCCACGTGCGTTGCGCCGAACGGGCCATCGCCGCCGCCGAAGCCGGGCCTGAATCGTCACGCGAACGGGCCATCGACTGGCGGGCCTTCCGCGTGCCGGAGGTGGTCAACTCGCCGATCGAACAGGCGCTGAATGTCTGCTGGCCGTGGGGCGATCCCGACTTGGCGCCGCAACTGCACCAGCAATGGGCGGCGGCGGTGGAGACCTCCATGATCTCGCCCGGCACGACCATGGGCGTCGCCCCGGTCCGCCTGCTGGCCGAAGAGGGCGGCGTGCTGGACAACCTCGTCGCCCGCGGGTTCGAGGTGGTCGGGCCGGAGTGGCGGGCCCAATAGCCCGCTCAGGCATGCGTCATGAGGTCTGGATCAGCAGGGGCAGGAGGTTGGCGTTGGGCTGGACGGAATGCCCCCAGGCCCCGCCGCCCCAGGTCCAGCCGTTGTTGATGTCGAACTGGACCGTGCGCTGAGTGGCGTCCCTCAGGTCGACCAGGAGACCGAAGGTGCTGGCCTTCACCATGACGGTCCCGGTGTTCATCGACATGTTCGAGAACATCAGCAGGACCTGCTCGACCGGGGTGATGATGTCGACCATGTTGCTGATGACCTGCACCGCGCAGACCGGGTTCGCCTGGCCTGCGACCACCTGCGAAACGCCACAGGTCCAGGTCTGATAGTCCTGGTTGAAAATGGAGATCGCCGAGGTCGCGCCTCCATCGGCGGCCGTCATGACGCCGTCGGCGCTGACCTGGGCGGTCTGACCCACGCTGATGTCCACGGTCGCGCCAGGGTGGATCATGCCGTTGGAGACGATCTGGCTGGGCGAGATGTAGGCCTGATACTGTTCCTGCCAGGTGACTGAGGTCGTCAGCGTCAGTCGGTCCGTTCGGAACCACACCAGCGGCGCCGCGCCGCCGTCTTTGGTCTGGACGGCCTTGAGGACCAATAGCGAGTAGCCGGTCGCCATGAGCGCCTGCAGCGTATCCGGCGACAACCGGATATCGACCTCGTACTGAGAGAGGGCGGCCTTCATAAGCGTCTCCCCTGACCGGCTGCGACTGCGAAAGCGATCGTTCCCGCAACCGTCGAGGGAAGCTCTACCATAGAACGTCGGTCGGCGTCGCCTCAGACGGCCGTGCCGCCCACTGTCAGTCCGCCGATCTTCAGCGAGGGCTGGCCGATGCCGACGGGGACGCCCTGACCGGCCTTGCCGCAGACGCCGACGCCCGGATCGAACGCGAAGTCGTCCCCGATCATCTGCACCTGGGTCAGGGCCGTGGCGCCGTCGCCGATCAGGGTGGCGCCGCGCACCGGGGCGGTGATCCGGCCGTCCTCGATCAGATAGGCCTCGGTGCACTGGAACACGAATTTGCCGTTGGTGATGTCCACCTGGCCGCCGCCGAAATTCGCGGCGTAGAGACCGCGCTTCGTGTTGGCGATCATGTCGGCCTTCGAGTCCTTGCCGCCTTCCATGAAGGTGTTGGTCATGCGGGGCATCGGCATGTGGGCGAAGGACTGGCGGCGGCCGTTGCCGGTGGCCGTGGTGTTCAGCTGACGCGCCGACAGACGGTCGTGCATCAGGCCGACCATGATGCCGTCCTCGATCAGGACCGTGCGGTTGGTCGGGGTGCCCTCGTCGTCGATGGTCAGGGAACCGCGGCGGCCGGCGATGGAGCCGTCGTCGACCACGGTCACGCCCGGGGCGGCGACCCGCTTGCCCATCATGCCGGTGAAGACCGACGAGCCCTTGCGGTGGAAGTCGCCTTCGAAGCCGTGGCCGATGGCCTCATGCAGCAGCACGCCCGGCCAGCCGGCGCCCAGCACCACATCCATCTCGCCCGCCGGACAGTCGACGGCCTCCAGATTGACCAGCGCCTGACGCAGGGCCTCATCGACCTGACCCTGCCAGCGCTCGGGCGCGACCCAGGCCTCGAAGCCCGCGCGGCCGCCGGCGCCGGACGAGGCGCTCTCGCGCTTGCCGTCCTTCTCGACCGTGACGGAGACATTGAGGCGGACCAGCGGGCGCATGTCGCGCATCAGCCGGCCGTCGCCGCGCAGGATCTCGATCTGGCGGTGCTCGCCGATCAGCGAGGCGGACACCTGCACCACGCGCGGATCGCGGGCGCGGGCCCAGGCGTCGATCTCGGCGAGCAGGGCGATCTTGTCGGAGAAGGCGGGGGAGGCGAGGGGATCGACCTCGTCATAGAGCTTCTGGTTGGTCGCCTGCGGCCCTTCGGCGCTGACGCCCGCATGGCCGGACTTGGCCAGGGCGGCGCTGTCGGCGGCGCGGCGCAGGGCGGGGCCGCTGATCTCGTTGGCGTGGGCGTAACCGGCGGTCTCACCGGCGACGACGCGCAGGCCGAAGCCTTCAGTGGCGTCATAGGCCGCGGACTTCAGCCGGCCGTCATCAAAAACGAGCGACTCCGATTCGGAGCGCTCGAGGAACAGTTCGCCGTCGTCGGCTCCGGTCAGGGCGTCCTGAAGGATCGAGAGGGCTTCGTCGGCGCCGACGTCGGCGCTGTCGAGAATGGCGGGCGGGGAAACGAGGACGGTCATGAGCCTTAAGTAGGGGCTGACCGTCCCCGCGTCACCATGCGCCGGGATCGACTATTCGATCTCGACTTCGCCCCAGCCGGTGATCGACTGGTTCACCTGCGCCGGGTTGCGGGTCAGGGTCACGTCGCCCCGGCCCGACAGGTCGATATCGGCCCGCTCCGTCGGTCCGACGCGGACGTCGCCGCGACCGGGGATCTGGACCGTGGCCTCGGCCAGGACCAGACGATCCAGATCGGCGTCGCCGTCGCCGTTGACGGTGATGGAGGCCTTGTCCGTGCGGCCCTGCACATCGATGGCGCCTTCCCCCTGGATCACGACGGCCAGGGAGGGCTGGTCATAGTCGCGGACTGTCAGGTGGCCGTTGTCGCCCATTTCGAAATTCGTCACCGAAGGCGCGGTGACGACGATCTTCAGGGCCTCGGACTCGCTCCACACGCGGATGCCCGTGCCGGTCCAGCGGATGTAGCCGCGGTCCTGGGTGTCGTCATGGGTCATGCTCAGACGACCGTCCTCGAAGCGGATGCTGTCGACGATGTCCTTCGGCCCCGTGATGCGGATGCCCGCGGTGGCGCCCTGGACGTAGGTGACCTCGCCGGGGACGTCGATCGACAGGCTGTCGCCGCCGGTCCAGGCGATGGTGCGGTCGATGTCCGGCTGGACCTCGCCCCGTTCGAGCCGGAAGCTGGAGTCGCCGGGCGCGTCGTCGGTGACGACCCAGGTCCAGTCATGCTTGCGGACGTCGGCGCCGACCATGGCGAAGGCGCCGCCGATGCCGACGATGGCGAGGACGAAACCCACGCCGGTGATGACGAGAAGATTGCGCATCATGTCAGTCTCTCCTTCAGGCCTGAGCGGCGGGTTGATTGTCGAGCACAGGCTTCAGCACCCGGTAGTGCAGGCGGGCGTACCAGACCGTGGCGTCGACCAGCCATTTGGTCAGGATGGCCATCAGGCCGCCCATGAACAGGCCGAGTCCCATCAGGCCCACGCCCAGCAGGATGCCGGCCAGCGCCCCGCCCGGTCCGCCCGCGAAGGGCACGACCACGGCGGCGATGCCGCCGCTGACGAAGATGGCGATGCCGGTGATCAGGAAGGCCAGCACCGTGCCGAAGATCGGCAGGATCAGCGGCAGGATGATGATGATGTCCAGCGCGCCCAGCCCGATCAGGCCGAACACCGCGCCGGCGGCGGCCGACGGGTTCTGCTCCTGGGTCCAGCGACGGGCGCCGGCCTCGGCGCGCAGTTCGCGGGCCAGACGCGACGGATCGCCCAGGGCGGCGGAGATCTCAGCCTCACTGCGACCGGCGGCGACGCCGTCGTCGAAATGGGTGTCGTAATCGGCGGTGATCTCGGCGGCGGTGGCCATGGGCATGCCCACAAGCCCCTGCCGCAGGCGGGCCATGAATTCGGCTCGGGTCATTGTTCAGCTCCCTGTTCAGCGATGTCGGCGACGGGTTGGCCCGCGTCGTCCAGAAGGGTCTCGACCGCGCGGACAAAGCCCCGCCATTCGGTGCGCTGGGCCTCGAGGGCCCGGCGACCGGCATCGGTCAGACGATAATATTTGCGCGACGGGCCGGAGGGCGATTCGACCAGATAGGTCTCGACCTGGCCGTCGGACTGCATCCGCCGCATCAGCGGATAGATGGTTCCCTCGCCCATATCGATGGCGTCCGAAAGCGTGGATGCGATCTCGTAGGCGTAGCTGTCGCGCCGGTTCAGCAGGGCCAGAACGCACAGCGTCAGCACCCCCTTTTTCAGCTGGATTTCTATGGTTTCAGGCACATCAAGGTCTCCTGTGATGGAGATTTGGTACCGCAAGGTATCTTGCGCCGCAAGGTAGCTGTCGAAACATGACACCGATTTAATCGAGCGCCCGAACGTCGCGGATGGGTCGGAACGCTTGGCAATTGCGGGAGGGGGCGATATGGACCGCCCGAAGAGCCGCCGTGGGCAAGTCGCCCCGGCGCCTGTTTGCGATTCACTCGCAAGCGCTTGCGACGAAACGGTTTTTATGAGGATGTCTCGCATGGGGATGGGCACGCGGGCCCGGGCTATTGTCGGTGGCGGTATCGCTGCCCTGAGCCTGGCCGTTTTCGCCGCCACGCCGGCCTTGGCTTCGGGTGACCGGATGGGTCAGCCGACGCCGGGTGGTATCGGGCTTCAGCCGGCGGCTTCGCCGCTGAAGGTCGAGGCGCATCATTTCCACGACCTGATCCTGCTGCCGATCACGGTGGCGATCTGCGTGCTGGTGCTGGGTCTCCTGATCTGGATCGCCATCCGCTACAACAAGAAGCGCAACCCGGTTCCGGCCCGGTGGAGCCACAACACCCTGATCGAGATCATCTGGACGGTCGTCCCGGTGCTGATCCTGGTGTTCATCTCCCTGTTCTCGTTCCGCCTGCTGTTCGCCTACCACGACATGCCGGATCCCTATCTGACCGTGAAGGCGACCGGGAACCAGTGGAACTGGGCCTACGAATATCCGGACCAGGGCATCCCCGAGTACATCTCGAACATGCTGCCGGAAGAAGAGATCGCCCGGCGCGGCATGTCGCATGACCTGTACCGTCTGGCCGCCGATGAGCCGATCGTGGTTCCGGTCGGCAAGACCATCCGCGTCCAGGTCACCGCCGCCGACGTGATCCACGCCTTCGCCCTGCCGGCCTTCGGTCTGAAGATCGACGCCGTCCCGGGCCGTCTGAACGAGACCTGGTTCCGCGCCGACCGTGAAGGCGTCTTCTACGGCCAGTGCTCCGAGCTGTGCGGCGTCGACCACGCCTTCATGCCCATCGAAATCCACGTCGTCAGCCAGGCCCGCTTCGAGCAGTGGGTCGCCCAGAAGGGCGGCTCGATGACGCCGAAGGCTCCGGAAGGCGCCGCGGCTCCGGCCGTCGCCGCCCCGGCCGTTCCGGCCGCCGACCCCGCCGCGGCTCCCGCCGCCACTTCTCCTGCCGCGCCCGCCGCGGCTACGTCGGCCCCGGCCGCGGCTCCCGCCGCCGCCCCGGCCGCCCAGTAACGAACCGCGAGAGCCCCGCAGACATGGCCACCGCAGCCGAAAATCTCGCCCACGACCACGATGGGCATCATGACCACAAGCCGGGTTTCTTCACCCGCTGGTTCCTGTCGACCAACCACAAGGACATCGGGACCCTGTACCTGATCTTCGCCATCATGGCGGGGATCGTGGGCGGCGCCCTCTCGGGCCTGATCCGTCTGGAGCTGGCGGCTCCGGGCATCCAGTATTTCGTCCCTGGCGGCATCATCGAGCAACTGGGTCTCGTTGAGGCGTCCAAGCACGGCTACAACGTCACCGTCACGGCCCACGCCCTGATCATGATCTTCTTCATGGTCATGCCCGCCATGATCGGCGGCTTCGGCAACTGGTTCGTGCCGATCATGATCGGCGCGCCGGACATGGCCTTCCCGCGCATGAACAACATCTCCTTCTGGCTGCTGGTCGCGGCCTGGGTGCTGCTGTGCGCCTCGATGTTCGTCGACGGCGGACCGGGCAAGGGCTTCGGCGGCGGCTGGACCATCTATCCGCCGCTCTCGACCAAGGGCCACACCGGTCCGGCGATGGATCTGGCGATCTTCTCGCTGCACGTCGCGGGCGCCTCGTCAATCCTGGGCGCGGTGAACTTCATCACCACCATCTTCAACATGCGCGCGCCGGGCATGACCCTGCACCGCATGCCGCTGTTCGCCTGGTCGGTGCTGATCACCGCCTTCCTGCTGCTGCTGTCGCTGCCGGTTCTGGCGGGCGCCATCACCATGCTGCTGGCGGACCGCAATTTCGGCACCAGCTTCTTCGACCCGGCCGGCGGCGGCGACCCCGTCATGTTCCAGCACCTGTTCTGGTTCTTCGGCCACCCCGAGGTCTACATCCTGATCCTGCCGGGCTTCGGCATCATCTCGCACATCGTCTCGACCTTCTCGAAGAAGCCCGTCTTCGGCTACCTCGCCATGGCCTACGCCATGGTCGCCATCGGCTTCATCGGCTTCATCGTGTGGGCGCACCACATGTACACGGTCGGCATGAGCGTGAACCTGCGCGCCTACTTCGTGGCCGCGACCATGATCATCGCGGTGCCCACGGGCGTTAAGATCTTCTCGTGGATCGCGACGATGTGGGGCGGCTCGATCAGCTTCAAGACGCCCATGCTGTGGGCCATCGGCTTCATCTTCCTGTTCACCGTCGGCGGCGTGACCGGCGTGGTCCTGTCGAACGCCGGCATCGATTACAGCCTGCACGACACCTATTACGTCGTGGCCCACTTCCACTACGTCCTGTCGCTGGGCGCCGTGTTCGCGATCTTCGCCGGCTTCTACTACTGGTTCGAGAAGATGTTCGGCGTGAAGTACAACGAGTTCCTCGGCGCGACCCATTTCTGGATCATGTTCGTCGGCGTGAACCTGGTGTTCTTCCCGCAGCACTTCCTGGGTCTGCAGGGCATGCCGCGCCGCTACATCGACTATCCGGACGCGTTCGCCCTGTGGAACCACGTCTCGTCGGTCGGCTATCTGATCACCATCATCGGCGTGGGCGTCTTCCTGATCATGCTGATTGAGGCCGCGATCCGTCGCCGTCCGGGCGTCGACAACCCGTGGGGCGAAGGCGCCACGACGCTGGAGTGGACCCTGTCCTCGCCGCCGCCGCACCACCAGTTCAACGAACTGCCGGTGGTCAAGAGCGACGAACACTGACGACACCGGCCCCGGCCGGACCGAGAACCGGGGGCCGCTTCTGCAAGGGAGCGGCCCTCACCTTTTCCAGGGCTGAGCCGCGCCGCGCGATTTCCGCCCGTTTTGTGCCGCACAGCGCATCGCGCGACCGTGCACAGAGAGACCGATGACCGAACCCGCCGCCCATCCCGCGCTCTCCACGGCCCAGCCGGAAGACTTCTTCCAGCTGCTGAAGCCGCGCGTGATGTCGCTGGTGATCTTCACCGCCGTGACCGGGCTGGTCGTGGCGGGGGGCGGGCTGGACTGGCTGTCGTCAGCCATCGCCATCCTGTGCATCGCCGTGGGCGCGGGCGCGGCCGGGGCGCTGAACATGGCGCTGGAGGGCGAGACCGACGCCCTGATGCGCCGCACGCGCGGCCGTCCGGTCGCCGCCGGGCGCGTGCGGAAAAATGATGCGATGGCCTTCGGGGTCATCCTGTCGGTGTTTTCGGTCATGCTGCTGGGCATGACGACCAACTGGCTGGCGGGCGGTCTGCTGCTGCTGACCATCCTGTACTACGCCGTCTTCTACACCCTGCTGCTGAAGCGCCGGACGCCCCAGAACATCGTCATCGGCGGCGCCGCGGGCGCGCTGCCGCCGGTGATCGGCTGGGCCGCGGCGACCGGGCAGGCCCCGTGGCAGGCCTGGCTGCTGTTCCTGATCATCTTCCTGTGGACCCCGCCGCACAGCTGGGCCCTGGCCCTGTATTCGGCGGGCGACTACGCCAAGGCGGGCATTCCGATGATGCCCGTGGCGCGCGGGGCGAAGAGCACCCGTCTGCAGATCCTGATCTACACCCTGATCTTCCTGCCCGCGGCCATCGCGCCGGGCTTCGCCGGCATGGGCGGGCTGATCTACCAGATCGTCTCCATCGCCGGCGGGCTGGGCTTCCTGCTGCTGGCGGTGCGGCTGTGGCGCTCGCGCGCCGGCGACCAGCCCGACAAGGCCGAGGCCGTGGGGCGAGAGGCCGCATTGTATGATGTCCGCGCCGAGGCCAAACCGGCGCGCAACCTGTTCGCTTTCTCGATCCTGTATCTGATGGCCCTGTTCGCCGCTCTGCTGGTCGAGAGCTTTACCCCGGGACTTTAAGACCCATGCGCCAACTGACCCCCGACGAACTGTCCGCGCGCAAGAAGCGCAACTACGCCATCGCGGCTGCGCTGGTCGCCTTCATGGTGATCGTGTTCGGCGTCACCATCCTGAACCTGAAGCGCAACATCGACGCCCGCAAGGAAGCCATCGCGGCGGGTCAGCCGGTGGGGTACGCCCAGTGAAACTGTCCCGCAACGCCATCGCCATCGTCTGCGTGCTCGGCGTCATGGGGATGACCGGCGCGTCCTTCGCCGCCGTGCCCCTGTACCGGATGTTCTGTCAGGTCACCGGCTTCGACGGCACCGTCAGCCGGGCCGAGAAAGCGCCGGACGTCCAACTGGACCAGACGGTGCTGATCCGCTTCGACACCAATGTCCGCGACCTGCCGATGCAGTTCCGCGCCGAACAGGTCAGCCAGAGGGTGCGGATCGGCGAAACCGGCATGGCTTTCTTCGATGTGACCAACACCTCGGACAAGCCGATCAGCGCCAAGGCCGCCTATAATGTCGTGCCCGAACGCGCCGGCCCCTATTTCCAGAAGCTGCAGTGCTTCTGCTTCGACGAGCAGATCATCCAGCCCGGCCAGACGATGAAATTCCCGGTCCAGTATTTCGTGGCGCCCGAGATGGCGACCGACGCGGAGAGCCGCGGCGTGCGCGAAATCACCCTCAGCTACACCTTCTATCCGACCGAGAGCTTCCAGCAGGCGGCAAACGGTGACCAAACCGGGGCGCAAGCCACTGGCGCGGCTGGATAGCGAGCGCTATAGCCTGCCCCCAATACGACTCTCGACCGTTCAAGAGATACAGATGGCCGACGCCCACGCGAAACCGCATCACGACTATCACCTGGTCAACCCGAGCCCCTGGCCTCTGGTGTCCTCCATCGCCGTGACCATCATGATGGTCGGCGCCGTGGTGTGGATGAAGGGTCTGGCCCCGGCCGAGGCCGGCACCGTCACCGGCGCCCTTCTGGCCAAGGGCGACAAGATCCTGTTCTTCGTCGGTCTGGCCGGCGTTCTGGTCGCGATGTTCGGCTGGTGGGCGGACGTCATCAAGGAAAGCCGCGCGGGGGATCACACCCCGGTCGTCCAGATCGGCCTGCGCTACGGCATGCTGCTGTTCATCGCTTCGGAAGTGATGTTCTTCGTGGCCTTCTTCTGGGTCTTCTTCGAGATGAGCCTCTTCAACGAGGCCCGCACCCACATTCCGGAAGTCGGCGCCTGGGCGGACACCGCCAAGGCCTGGTCGACCTGGCCGCCGAAGGGCATCGAGACGCTGGACGCCTGGCAGCTGCCGCTGCTGAACACCGTCATCCTGCTGCTGTCGGGCACGACGGTGACCTGGGCGCACCACGCGCTGGCGCAGGGCGACCGCAAGGCCACGAAACTGGGCCTGATCATCACCGTGGCCCTGGGCGTGCTGTTCACCGCCGTTCAGGCCTATGAGTACCAGCACATCCTGCACGAGAACCTCTTCTTCAACGAAGAGGCCATCAACTCGGGCCTGTACGGTTCGATCTTCTTCATGGCGACCGGCTTCCACGGTTTCCACGTCCTGATCGGCACTATCTTCCTGGCGGTCTGCCTGCTGCGCCTGCTGGCCGGCCAGTTCACCAAGGACAAGCATTTCGGCTTCGAGGCCGCCGCCTGGTACTGGCATTTCGTCGACGTGGTCTGGCTGTTCCTGTTCGCCTTCGTCTACGTCACCTTCGGGTGAGCGAAGGCCCCACAGGGCATGATCTTCAACCGGCGCGGATCGACCCGATCCGCGCCGGTCTGCTTTGCCGCTGCCCCAACTGCGGGCGCGGTCCGCTCTATGCGGGCTTCCTCAAGGTGGTGGACCGGTGCGAGGCCTGCGGCTTCGACTACAGCCGCCTGAACACCGGCGACGGCGCGGCCATCTTCATCATGCAGATCGCGGGCGGCATCGTCGTCTTCGGCGCCCTGTACGCGATGATCGCCTGGAACCCGCCGATCTGGCTGCTGCTGCTGATCACCCTGCCGCTGGTGGCGGGCCTGTCGATCGGCCTGATGCGGCCGGGCAAGGGCGTGATGATCGCCTTGCAGATGCGCAACAAGTCCGGACAGTCCACCCATGGCTGAGACCCGCAACCGCTTCCCCTGGGGGCTGACCATCGCCTCGGGTCTGGCGCTGGTCCTGCTGCTGTCGCTGGGCGTCTGGCAGGTGCAGCGCCTGCAGTGGAAAGAGGCCCTGATCGCCGAGGCGGAGGCCGCCGCGGCGTTGCCGCCGCAGCCCCTGTCCGCCGCGCTGGCCGCCGCCGATCCCGAGTTCCGCAAGGCGACCCTGACCTGTCCCGGTCTGGCCTCCGCGCCCTTCGTCGAACTGCAGACCGTGCAGGAGTCCCAGGTCGGCGTGCGTCTGGTCTCCGCCTGTCGGCCCGAGGGTTCGGCGGAGACCTGGCTGATTGACCGGGGCTTTGTCCCCGACACCGTGTCGACGCGGCCGCCGGTCGGGTCGTCGGACGCGCCGGTCACCCTGACGGTCGAGCTGCGCCATACCCCGCCGCCCGGTCCGATGTCCGCCCCCTCCACCGGCATCCATTTCTACGCCCGCGACACCGCCGCCATGGCGCGCGCCCTGAACGTCACCGGCCCGGTCGCGCCTTGGACCCTCTACGCCCTGACCTCGAGCAATCCGGAGTGGCCCGCGCTGCAGCCCTCGGCCCCGCCCGCGGCCTTCTCCAACAATCATTTCGGCTATGCCCTGACCTGGTTCGGGCTGGCGCTGGCGCTGGCGGGTTTCTACATCGCCCTGCTCCGGCGCAAGCTGAGCGCCCCGACGCCTGAAAAGAGCCCCTCCTGACCGCCACCCTGCACACCCTGTCCAACGGCGTCCGCATCGTCTGCGATCCGATGCCCGGTCTGCGCACCTTGGCCCTGACCGTCGCCGTGCGCGGCGGCGCCAAATGGGAAAGCGCGGCCACGTCCGGCTGGTCGCACTGCCTCGAACATCTGGTGTTCAAGGGCGCGGGCGACATGGGCGCGCGCGAGATTGTGGAGCGGATAGAGGCCGAGGGCGGCTCCATCAACGCCGCCACCGGCTATGAGCGGACCAGTTTCGAGATCCGCGCGCTGGAAGGCTCCCTGCCGCTGGCCATGCAGGTGCTGTCGGATCTCGTCTTCCGGCCGACCCTCGATGCCGCCGAAATCGTCCGCGAGAAGGATGTCGTCGCACAGGAGATCGCCGAGGCCTTCGACACGCCCGACGACCACGTCTTCGAAATGGCCCAGACCCGCGCCTTCACGGACCAGCCGCTGGGGCGGCCCATCCTCGGCTCCGTCGCCAGCCTGAAACCGATCGACCGGACGACCATCGGCGCCTGGCGCGCCCGGCTCTATTCGCCGGACCGCATGGTGGTCGCGGCGTCGGGCGCGGTGGACGAGACGGAGCTTCTGGCCCTGGCCGAGCGCTGGTTCGGCGATCAGGTCGCGACCCCGGCGGAGGCGCCGGACACCCCCGTCTTCACCGGCGGCGACGCGGCCCTGACGCGGCGCATCGAACAGGCCAACATTGTCTTCCAGCTGCCCGCGCCCTCGGCCCACGACCCGGCCTATGCGGCGACGCGGCTGATGACCGAAATCCTCGGCGGCGGCATGGCCTCGCGCCTGTTCCAGAGCGCGCGCGAGGAGCGGGGGCTGGCCTACGCCATCGACGCCTATCACGAGCCGTATGAGAATGCGGGCATCCTGGGCATCTATTCGGGCGCCTCGGCGGACCGGGCGGTGGAGCTGGCCCAGGTCTGCGCCGCCGAGCTGAAGGCGCTGGCCGAGGGCGGGCCGACCGACAAGGAACTGTCGCGCGCCAAGGCGGTGATGAACGCGGGCCTGTGGATGTCGGACGAAAGCCCGGCGTCGCGCGCGGGCCGGGCGGCGGCCCAGGTCCTGCTGTTCGGCGCGCCCATCGCCTCCCAGACCATGGCCGACCGCGCCCTGGCCCAGACCGCCGACGACGTCCGCGACGCCGCCGCCGCCTGCCTGACGCCCGGCAAGGCCGCCACGGCGGTGCTGGGGCCGAGGGCGGCGGCTCCGGCGGGCGCGGCGTTCCGCGCCGCCTTGTTCGGCTGAGCGCGACGGGGCTAGTTTAGGGCATGGCGCTTCTGGACTGGATCAGTGACGCGGGCGGTCCCGTGGTGGAGGGCGAGGGGGTCATCCTGCGCTCGCCGCGCGCCTCCGACCACGACGTCTGGGCCATGCTGCGCGAGGCGTCCTACGACTATCTCCAGCCGTGGGAGCCGCTCTGGCCCGAGGACGACCTGACCCGCGCGGCCTACAAGCGGCGGCTGGCCATCTATCAGCGCGAGCTGGACGCCGGAAACGCCTGGCCCTTCTTCATCTTCACGGACCACGGCCGCACCCTGGTGGGGGCGATCACCCTGTCGAACGTCCGGCGTGGCGTCGCCGACACGGGAACGGTCGGCTACTGGATCGGTCGTCCGTTCGCCGGACGGGGGCTGGCCACCGCCGCCGTTCGCGCCCTGGTCGGCTTTGCGTTCGGGGACCTGAAGCTGCACCGGGTCGAGGCGGCCTGCGTCCCGCACAACACGGCCTCGCGCCGGGTGCTGGAAAAGGCGGGCTTCGAGCATGAGGGCCGGGCGCGGGCTTATCTTAAAATTAACGGCGCTTGGGCAGACCATCTTCTGTTCGGCTGCGTGAATGACGGGGCCGGGCGCGCCGGCTGAGCCGAGCACCGGAGAACCGCGGCGCGTGAATACTCGCTCCAGAAGTCTGGCCTGGGATGCGACCACCGCCATTGAGGCGTTGGCGGCGGCGGACACCGCCCTGTGGATCTGGACGCCCGCCGACGATCAGATGCGCTTCACCGGCGCCACGCGGGCGCTGGGTCTGGGTCCGCTGGCCCCGGAATGCTCGGGCGCGGCCTTCACCGCCGTGGCCATTCCGCAGGACCGGTCGCTGGCTGAAAAGATTCTGAAGCCGCAGGAGGAGGGGACCGAGGTCGCCGTTCGCCTGCGCATGCGCGATTCCGAGACCTGCATCTGGCGCGGCGTCTGGCTGGAGGACGGGCTGCGCGCCGCCGGGGTGGTGGCGCTGGAGACCAAGTTCGCCGCCTCGCACCGCGACCACCTGACCGGCCTGCTGGACCGCCGCACCTTCCTGTCGCGGGCGGGCGAGGCCCTGACGCAGATGGGCGAGTTCGAACTGGTGGTGGCCGATGTGGACCGCCTGCGCCGGCTGAACGAGGC
Source organism: Brevundimonas sp. AVps31 (assembly GCF_058681355.1). Classification (NCBI taxonomy): domain Bacteria; kingdom Pseudomonadati; phylum Pseudomonadota; class Alphaproteobacteria; order Caulobacterales; family Caulobacteraceae; genus Brevundimonas; species Brevundimonas sp. AVps31. The sequence continues at coordinate 1,848,287 of NZ_CM178736.1, forward strand.
GCTGGGGCATGAGCGGGCCGATCTGGTGCTGGCCGCGCTGGGCTCGCGCCTGAACGCCGCCTTCCCGCACGATTCCAACGCCGCCCGCATCGGCGAGGACGAGTTCGCCATCCTGGTGCCGCGCGGCGCCTCGGCGGCCTCCGAACGCCTGCGTGAGGCGCTGGAGCAGCCGCTGCGCGTGGCGGGCTTCGACATCTATCCGACCGTCTCCATCGGCGGCGTGACCGTCGAGGGCGGCCCCGACGCCGCCGATCCCGCCGAACTGCTGCGCCGGGTCGAACTGGCGGTGGAACAGGCCAAGACCGCGGGACGCGGCGGCATCGCCGCCTATGGCCGGGCGCTGGAGAGCGACAGCCTGTCCCGGCTGGCCCTCGAAGCCGACCTGCGCAACGCCTTCGTGCGCGGCGAGATCGAGCCCTTCTACCAGCCCATCGTGAACCTCAATACCGGCGCGGTGGCGGGGTTCGAGGCCCTGGCCCGCTGGCGTCACCCCAAACGCGGTCTGGTGCCGCCGGACGAGTTCCTGGGCCTGGCCGACGAGATGGGCCTGATGAACGACCTGGGCCTGTTGATGATGACCGAGTCCGCGCGGCAACTGGCGGAATGGCTGGGGCGGCACCCGTCGGCGGGCAAGCTGTTCTGCAGCGTCAACCTGTCGGTCGGCGAGATCGAGCGGCCCAATCTGGTCGAGGACGTGGCCCGCATCATCAGCGACGCCGGCCTGCCCAAGGGCGCGCTGAAGCTGGAGGTCACCGAAGGCGATATCATGCGCGACACCACCCGCGCCGCCGAGACGCTGAAGAAGCTTCGCGACGTCGGCGCTTCCTTGGCGCTGGACGATTTCGGCACCGGCTTCTCGTCGCTCAGCTATCTGGCCAAGCTGCCGTTCGATACGCTGAAGATCGACCGCTATTTCGTCCTGACCATGGACAAGGACGAGGGCTCGGCCAAGATCGTCAAATCGGTCGTCAACCTGGGCCGCGACCTGTCGCTGGAAGTCGTCGCCGAAGGCGTCGAGAACGCGGGCCTGGCCAAACTGCTACTGGACGCCCAGTGCCACTACGGTCAGGGCTTCGGCTACGCCCAGGCTCTGCCCGCGCAGGAGGCCGAGGTCTATCTGAACGAGTCGCTGGCCGACGGCACGGCGCCGATCAAGGCAAGGTCGGCTTGAAAAAGCCGGAGAAGCCGATCCAGTTGATCGTGACGATCATATTGGCCCTCGGCATCGCCGGAGGATCGATTCTCTACAGCCCCTACGCAGAGCGCAAACTCGCGAAAGCCGCCGTGGCGAACGTCGCGGGCGGGGCGACGATGACGAAGATGGTGGAGGCCCCATGGGGGAGCAGACGCTCCACTCTCTGGTGCGCGATCATTGACCGCGATGAAGGCCTGGTGGCGGTCATCACGCGCCACTCACGGATTCCATTCATGGAAGAGGTGGTCGAGGTCGCGCCCTACTGGGTCGGTCTACAGAGCCCTCATGAGTATCAGATGCTCGAAGCCTGTCGGGACTTCCTCAACTCAGGCCCTTCCCGCCTGCCCTGACAGCTGCCCCGGATCGACGCCCAGCGTCGCCACCGCCCGCGCCCATTTGGCGTCGTAGTCGGTGTCGAAGATCAGGCCCGGGTCGGCGTCGGCGGTGAGCCAGACGTTCTCGCCCAGCTCATCTTCCAGCTGACCGTCGCCCCAGCCCGCATAGCCGAGCAGCAGGATCGACTGTTTCGGCCCCTTGAGCGGGTCGACCATGGCCGCCAGAGCCTCGCGCGTGCCGGTCATGGCCAGCCCCGCGCCGAAGGGCATGGAGGCGTCCTCCATCATCCAGTCGTCGGTGTGCAGGACAAAGCCGCGCTCGCGCTCCACCGGTCCGCCGACCAGCACCTTGCGCAGGGACGCGTCGCCGGGGGCGGGCGTCGCCAGCTTCTCCAGCACGTCCTTCAGGTCCACGCCGGGCGCGGGCCGGTCCAGCCGCAGGCCCATGGCGTGGTCCGGGCCGTGGGCGCAGACCAGGATCACCGCATGCTCGAAGCGCGGGTCGCTGATGCCGGGCATGGCCACCAGCAGGCGGCCGACGAGGGATTGGAAGTCGTCCATGACCTTATCATCGGTACGCGGGACGGGCCGCGCAAGGACGCCGGACGACGCAGGCGCGTGATCGGCGGTTGGCGGCGCCCCCGGCAACGCCTATCTGGTGCGGGAGTTTGATCCTCACCTTCCTCTTGGAGCCTGCCCATGACCGTCCAGATCGGCGACCGCATTCCCTCGGCCAACCTGACCCGCGCCACCGATGACGGCCCCAAGCCGGTCACCACGGACGACATCTTCGCCGGCAAGACGGTGGCCCTGTTCGCCGTTCCCGGCGCCTTCACCCCGACCTGCTCGGCCCGCCACCTGCCGGGGTTCAAGGACAACCGTGAAGCCCTGGCCGGCAAGGGCGTCGACACCATCGCCTGTGTCTCGGTCAACGACGCCTTCGTCATGGGCGCCTGGGCCGACAGCCAGGGCATCGGCAAGGACGACATCCTGATGCTGGCCGACGGCAACGGCGACTTCACCCGCCAGATCGGCCTGGCGCTGGACGCCAAGGGCTTCGGCATGGGCGAGCGTTCGCAACGCTATTCGATGCTGGTCAAGGACGGCGTGGTCGAGCAGCTCAACATCGAACAGGGCGGCGAGTTCAAGGTCTCGTCGGCCGAGCATCTGCTGGCGCAGCTCTAGGCGCTACCGCTCGTGACGCGGTCATGAGCACGGTCCTCCCGTGACCGACGTCTTCACCCCCGAGCAACGCAGCGCCGTCATGCGGCGCGTGAAGGGGAAGGACACCACGCCTGAACTGGCCGTGCGCCGCATCCTGCGCACGGCCGGGATCGGCTATCGCCTCGGCGGCGCCGGTCTGCCGGGACGGCCGGATCTGGTGATGCGGGGGCGGCGCACGGTCGTCTTCGTTCACGGCTGTTTCTGGCATGGGCACAGCTGCTCGCGCGGCGCGCGACAGCCCAAGGCCAACGCCGACTACTGGATCGCCAAGATCGATCGCAATCGCACACGCGACGCCGCCAACGCGGAGGCTCTCTCGGTTGCCGGATGGCGTGTCGTCACCGTCTGGGAGTGCGCGATGAAGTCCGCCGACTTTCCCGATCGCCTGCTGGCGGCCGTGCGGGGTCAGGCGGCGGCGGTCTCGATCTCTTCAGACCCTGCGACGCCCTGATCCGGGGCCATGGTCATCACATGGGTGATGGCCCCCAGCAGCATCGGCGGCGTGATCGGCTTGGGCACGAAATAGGTCATGCCCGCGGCCGTGCAGGCGGCGATGTCTTCCGGGGCGGTGTCGGCGGTCACGGCGATGATCGGCACGTTCGCATTCGGGCCGTGGCCCGCCCGGATACGCTTCGTCGTCTCGCGCCCGTCCAGCTCGGGCATCCGCACGTCCATGAAGATCAGGTCGAAGGCGGTCTGCTCGCAGATTTTCAGCGCCGCCATGCCGTCGGCGGCGGTGGCGATGTCGCAGCCGAGCGGCTGCAGGATCAGCTGGATGGCGCGACGGTTGATGTCGTGGTCGTCGACCACCAGCACCCGCATGGGACGCCCCTCGTCCTCGTCATATTCGCCCTCGTCCGCGAGGATCGCCTCTCCCGCTTCGATAGGCTCGGGCGCGGGAACGGGCGCCGGCGCCGGGCGGGCGTCCAGCGGGCGCGGCGCAACCGCCGAGGGGTGACGGTCGGCCAGCACGCGAGCGACGGCGTCGCGGCTTTCCTGATCCAGTCCGGGGGTGACGGCTTCCGTCATCTCGCCCGGCGCCAGTCGCAGGGCCAGGGTGAAGCGGGCGCCTTCGCCCGGACGGCTGCGCGCGGTCAGGCGGCCGCCCATCAGCTCGGCCAGTTGCTGGCTGATGGACAGGCCCAGTCCGGTGCCGCCGTGGCGGGCGCTGACGCCGTCCAGGATCTGGTCGAAGGGGGTGAACAGGCGCGCCACCTGGGCGGCCGTCATCCCGGGGCCGGTGTCGGCGACCTCGATCAGGATCGCATGGCCGCCGGGCTCTTCCGCCCAGCCGTTCAGGCGCAGGGTGATCGCGCCGGTCGCGGTGAATTTCACCGCGTTGGAGATCAGGTTGTTCAGGACCTGACGCAGACGCATCGGGTCGCCACGCACCGAGGCCGGCATGGTCGCCGCGCCCTCGACGCGGAATTTGAGGCCCTTGGCCCGCACCGGACCGCGCCACAGACGGACCGTCTGGTTCAACAGTTCACGCAGGTCGAAATCGACGGCGTCCACCGTCATATGACCGGCTTCCAGCTTGGCGTGATCCAGCAGATCGTCCAGCAGGGCCTTCATCATGAAGCCCGCGTCGTTGATCAGTCGGGCATGGGCGCGGGCGGAGCTGTCGGTCGCGCCGCGCTCCAGCTCGGCGGCTCCGGTCAGGATGGCGGTGATGGGCGTGCGCAGGTCGTGGCCGACGGCGGCCAGGAAGGCGCTGCGACCCTCCATGATGCGGATGGCGTCCTGACGCTCCCGCTCGGCCTCGATCCGGGCGGCGCTTTCGGCGGTGCGGGCCTCGTTCATGCGCTGCCAGGTCGAGAGGCAGTAGGTGATGAAGACGCCCACGGCGATGGCGGCGGCGGTGACGAAGCCGGTCGAGGCCCCGAATGTGGCCATGAAGAAGGGGATGGACGTCAGATAAAGGAACTGCGGCATCACCGTCAGGATCAGCACCCGGCGCGAACGCGGTGCGTTGATCATCGAATAGATGGCCCCCGCGGACAGCAGCAGGGCCGCGCAGACGCCGCCCATCGCACCGCCGACCAGCCAGAGCGGGACGGACAGGCTGCCGAAATAGCTGGCGTTGGCGACCAGCAGGACATGGCCCGCGAAGGCGCGGAAGCCGGTCAGCTTCTGCGCGCGGCCGCCGATGATCGGGCCGAATACCCACAGATCGAGCGCCTGGATCAGGAAATAGCCCAGCATCCAGCCCGCGCTGATGTCCCAGCCGATCAGGGGGCTGAAGACGAGGGCGCTCGCCGCGGCCATGCCGAGGCGTTGCAACAGCGCCTTGCGGCGCTGGCGGATGGCGGTGACCCACGGATCGGTCACCGGCTCGGTGCTGGCGGCGCTGACGTTCGCCATGCGTCTCCTCAGGGAATGGGCCTGTTTGCCCTTCCCGCCAGAATGACGCGTCTGCCCTAACGCTCCGTCAACGGGCGGTTCCGACGGCCTCGGACACTGTGGAGAACCCGTCCGCGCGCAGCCGTTCGGCCAGCTCCCGCTTGATGCGGGCGACCAGTCCGGGGCCTTCGTAGATCAGGGCGGAATAGATCTGGATCGCCGAGGCGCCGGCGCGAATCCGGGCCCAGGCCTCGGCGCCGCTGTCGATGCCGCCCACGGCGATCAGGGGCAGGCGTCCGGCCGAGGCGTCAGCGGCGGCGCGCAGGGCGTCCAGCGCCCGCGCCCGCAACGGTGCGCCCGACAGGCCGCCGGCCTCGTCCCTGTGCGGCGAGCGCAGGCTGTCCGGACGATCGAGCGTGGTGTTGGACACGATCAGGGCGTCCAGCCCGTGGTCGAGACTGGCCTCGACGATCATGCCGATCTCCTGACCGGTCAGGTCCGGCGCGATCTTCAGGAAGACCGGGGTCGGGTCGTCACCCCGCGCGGCGGCCAGACGGCCCAGCAGGTCATCCAGCGCCGCCCGCCCCTGCAGGGCGCGCAGGCCCGGGGTGTTGGGCGACGAGACGTTGACGGTGACATAGTCCGCCAGCCCCTTCAGCCGCATCAGACCCTTCACATAGTCCGCGGCCTTGTCCTCGGTGTCCTTGTTGGCCCCGAGGTTGGCGCCGACCACCGCCGTCTTCGGGCGGTGCGCCAGACGGTCGGCGAAGGCCTCCAGCCCGGCGTTGTTGAAGCCCATCCGGTTGATGATCGCCCGGTCCTCATACAGCCGGAACAGGCGGGGTCTGGGATTGCCCGGCTGGGCCAGCGGCGTCACCGAGCCGCACTCCAGAAAGCCGAACCCCAGTCGCGCCAGCCCGTGCAGGGCCTCCCCGTTCTTGTCCAGCCCCGCCGCCAGACCGACCGGATTGGGCAGGTCCAGCCCGACCAGCCGGGTGTGCAGTATGGGATCGTCCGCCGGCGGGGCGGGCAGGGGCGCTACCTGCAGGGCCTTGATCGCCAGCTGGTGCGCCGTCTCGGGGTCGAGGGTGCGCAGCAGGGCCGCGCCGATGTCGGTCAGCCCCATCCGATCGCTCCATCGTCGAACCGCACGACGCCGTCCGCATCCACCGACAGGCCGCGCTCTTCCCGCGCGGCGGACAGGGGCAGGGGGGCGAACAGATGCGGGAACAGGTCGCCGCCGCGCGACGCCTCCCATTTCAGCGCCTCGCCGAGCGCCGTCAGGTCCACGGTCACCAGCACCAGATCGGTGCGTCCGCGATAGTGGCGGCGCGCCGTCTCGGCCAGCTGGGCCGCGCTGGACATGTGGATGTAGCCGTCCGCCAGATCGACGGCGGAGCCGGCATAGGCGCCGGCGGCGCGGGCGGCCTCCCACTCGGCGCGATCGACCAGTTTGAAGGCGACGTCGCTCATTCGGAGATGTCGCGCGGCTGCAGGAAGCCCTCGAAGGTCGGGCGACCGGCGACATCGACGGTGAAGAGGGCCGCCGCCCCCGGCGGGAAGCCGCCGCTCATCCGGTCCAGCACGGACGGAGAGGCGGCGCTTTCGGTCAGATATTCGACGGCCAGCAGATGGATGCCCGGATTGTGCGCCACCACCAGCAGACAGCCCGCCTCGTCCTCCACGCCCTCGACGGCGCGGCGCAGGGTGTCGGCGGAGCCGTTGTAGAGGGGCTCGCCGCCGCGCACCTGGACATCGCCCATGGCGTCGTGGACCAGATCCCAGGTCTGCTGCGTGCGGTTGGCGGGGGACACCAGCGCCAGGTCCGGGCGCACGCCCTTCGCCGCCAGGGCGCGGCCCATCAGGGCGGCGTCGCTGCGCCCGCGCGCCGACAGATCGCGGTCGCGATCACGGCCGGAGCCGCTCGCCCGTTCCGCTTCGGCGTGACGCATCAGGATCAATCGCTGCATGGCCCGCCTTTACGGGTGTTCGAGCCATTTCGCCAGATCACCCGACGCCGTCGCGGCGGGCGCGTGAGGCGGCCCGTGACGCGGGCTGAGGCTGCAGGGCCGGGGTCCGGACGGGGGCCGTGGCGACCGCCCCGCCGGGGCGCGCACGGGCATAGGCCTGACGCGTGGCTTCCAGCAGGATGACGCCCGCCGCGCCCGGCATGATCGACTTGCCCAGCGTTTCCAGTCCGTCCGCCAGCGGCAGCAGCGGCCCCCAGGGCGGCACATACAGGGTCTGCGACCTGGCGGTCGGCTCCAGCCCGGCCTCACGCACCAGCCGCTCCAGCTGGCGACGGGTGAAGGGGCGGCCGTGGCCGAACGGGGTGTTCTCCGACCGCGCCCACAGCCCGCCGCGGGCCGCCGCGATCAGGATGATCCGGCCCGTCGGCGCCAGCGCCCGCACGGCCTCCAGCATCAGGGCCTGGGCGTCGTCAGCCTCCTCGAGCGCGTGCACCATCAGGATGCGATCAAACGATCCGGCGGCGAAGGGCAGGCGGCGGTCGTCGACCAGCACGGTGCGGTTCTTGCCCGCCTGCGGCCACAGCTCCACGCCCTGTCCGCCCGGCATGGCCGCCACCACCCGGCGCGCGCCGACGAAGGCGTCCAGCCAGGGCGTGGCATAGCCTATGCCCAGCACGTCGCAGTTGGCGGCCTCGCCCCAGGCGTCCTGCAGTCGTCGGGCCAGCAGGCGTCGCGCCAGCCGGCCGGCCGGTTCGCCGTAGAACAGTCGAAGGTCTTCGATGCTGCGCCGCATGATCCCAGCATAGACCCACGGACGGGCCGCTGCCAGAATGGCGTCATGACGCTGCAAGTCCGCCTCTTCCCCTGCCTCAACGACAACTATGGCTTCCTGGTCCGCGACGACGCGACCGGGACCGTGGCCACGGTCGACACGCCCGACGCCGACGCCGTTCTGGCGGAGCTGGAGCGGGCCGGGTGGGGGCGGCTGGACCTGATCCTGAACACCCACTGGCACCCGGATCATACCCAGGGCAATGCGGCGCTGAAGGCGGCGACGGGCTGCGAGATCATCGGGCCGGAAGAGGTGCGCAAGGCGGCGCCGCTGGACCGCGTGGTGCGCGGCGGCGATACGGTCAGGCTGGGCGAGACGGTGCTGGAGGTGTCGGACGCACCCGGCCACACCCTCGGCCATATCGTCTATCACGCCCCGTCGGACGGCCTCGCCTTCGTAGGCGACGTGCTGTTCAACCTCGGCTGTGGCCGCCTGTTCGAGGGCACGCCCGAACAGATGTGGGCCAGTCTTCAGACCCTGGCCGCCTGGCCCGACGAGACGGTGATCTGGTGCGCCCACGAATACACCGCGGCCAACGCCCGTTTCGCCCTCAGCCTCGATGACCGCCCGGAGATGCAGGCGCGGGCGGCGGACATCTTCGCAATGCGGGAGCGGGGCGAGCCTACGGTCCCGACGACCATCGGGGCGGAAAAGGCCTTCAACCCCTTCCTGCGCGCCACGGACGCGGCGGACTTCGCGGCCCGGCGCGCGGCCAAGGACGGCTTTACCGGCTAGGCGGGTTCTGCGGCAGGAAGGCGCGGATCACCCGTGCCGATGATGGACGGCCCGCCACACCCTGAAGCGGCGCGACCACGATCCGCAACTCCCCGCGCGTATAGCTGACGGTGGCGACGCTGCCTTGAAGGATGACGATCCGGCGCAACTGGTTGAGCGACGAGCGGCCGCCGGGCGAACGGGCGACCCGCAGCACGGCGTCGGTGGAGACGATCAGGGCCTCAACCGTCAACCCCTCGGCCTCTCCGTCGGTGTCGATGTTGATTTCGATCAGGCGGCCGACGCTCTGGCTGACCATGGCGCTGCGGCGGGTCATCAATTGGAACAGCTGGGCCGGGCCGAGCGAGGGCTGGGCCAGGTTCTCGCCCACGCCTGTGAAGGAGGCAGGAGAGCCGCTGGGCGCGCGGGCCGTGAAGACCGTCATCCCCCCACCGGCCGTCATGCGCAGGATCTGCTGACCGGCGTCGTTGCGATAGATGATGTCGCCGCGCGGGGCCGGGCTGGGGCGCAGCACCCAGGTCTCGTCCCGACGGTCGAAACGCAGCAGCGGACGCTGGCCCGAGCGATCCAGGGTGAAGGCCTCGCCGGATTCGGACACATATCGGCCGACCGGGGGCAGGGTGCGGCTGCTGCCGCCGCCCCGGTTGCGGAGCGACTGGCTCTGTTCGGCCTGGGCGTTGCCGCGCTCCTGCGCCTGGACCTCGGTGACGGTCAGCGAAAGCAGGGCGGCGGCCGCGACGGCGCTGGCCATCGCAGTCTGAAGCGGCGTTCGCGCCGTCCTGACCTTCACCGTCAACTTCATGCCGATACAGGTGGAACTGCCACGCGGCGGATTTTGGGCAGGGACCGGATCACCCGACCAGATACTGACCGCCGTTCAGCGACAGGGTGCAGCCTGTGACATATCCGGCACGCTCTCCGGACAGCCAGGAGACCATGTCGGCGATTTCCTCGCCTTTTCCGAGCCTTCCGACCGGGATCTGGGCGACGATTCCCGCCAGCACCTTCTCGTCCATGGCGCCGACCATTTCGGTGTCGATATATCCGGGGGCGATGCAGTTGACCGTCACGCCCTTGCGCGCGTTCTCCAGCGCCAGCGCCTTGGTGAAGCCGATCATGCCGGCCTTGGCGGCGGAATAGTTGGTCTGGCCGATCTGGCCCTTCTGGCCGTTGATCGACGAGATGTTGACGATGCGGCCGAAGCCCCGGTCGCGCATGCCGTTGATCACCTGGCGCGTCATGTTGAAGACGCTGTCCATATTGACCCGGATCACGTCGGACCACTGGTCGGCGCTCATCTTGTGGAAGAAGCCGTCGCGGGTGATGCCGGCGTTGTTGATCAGCACGTCGATGGGGCCCAGTTCGGCCTCCACGTCGGCGACGGCGCGGGCGCAGTCCTCGTAGGAGCCGACATTGCCCTTCACCACCATGACGCCCAGTTCGCGCGCGGTGGCTTCGGCGGCCTCGACATTGCCGGAATAGCCGGCGGCCACCAGAAGGCCATCCTCCTTCAGCCGCTGCACGATGGCCTTGCCGATACCGCGGGTTCCACCCGTCACCAGTGCGACGCGAGCCATATGAGCTTCCCTTTGTTTCCTGGAGCGGCGACCTCTGTCGGGTCGCCTGCCGTCGATATGCTTTAGCCCGCCCGGCGTGGCTCGGGAAGGCGCGGTTACGCAGCTTTACCGGTTCGCCTCAGCCCAGTTTGGCGATCAGGGCCTGCGCCGCCGCCGGATTGCGCACCTTGGCCCCGGCGATGAAGTAGGCGAACACGTCGCCCCGCTTGGCCCACGCCTTCGTCTGTTTGGCGATCGCATCCAGTTCGGCGGCGGTCATGCCGGTCGGTTCGTCGGGCTTGCTCGACATCAGGCGGGCATAGGTGAAGTCCGCGGTCGGCCGGTCGATCTTCGGCCAGGTCGGTTCTTCGTCGTCCTCGGCATAGACGATGGCGCAGCCGTATGTCTCGGCCAGGTCGTAGAACTGCTGCGTGTCGAAGGTCGGGCTGCGGACCTCCAGCGCGTGACGCAGCCGGACCCCGTCCTTCTCCTTGGGCAACAGCTTGAGGAAGCCCTCGAAATCGACCGGATCGAACTTCTTGGTGGCCATGAACTGCCAGTTGATCGGCCCCAGCTTGTCGCCCAGCGCCGTCAGCCCCTGATCCAGGAAGCGCTCGAAGCTCTCGCCGCCCTCGGACAGGACTTTCCGGTTGGTGCAGAACCGGCTGGCCTTCACCGCGAATACGAAATCGTCCGGCGTCTCGTCGCGCCACTTCATCCAGGTGTCGATCTTGAAGCCGGAATAATAGGTGCCGTTGATCTCGATCGAGGTCAGCTTCTCGCTGGCGTAGGCCAGCTCCTTCTTCTGGCTCAGCTTCTCCGGATAGAAGACGCCGCGCCAGGGCTCGAACGTCCAGCCGCCGATGCCGACGCGAATGGGGTGGGTCAACGGTGTTCTCCAATCGGGTCTTTAGCCCAGTCCTCGGCCGCATGTCTGACCCGCAGGATATGAACCTCTTCGTCGTTCGCAGTGTAGACGATCATGTGCGAGCGGTACGGCGCAATCCGGACGCTCTGTCGAAAGCCTGACTGTTCCGCCGCGCTGCGAGGGAAGTCGGCCAGACGTCGGATGGTCTCGCGAAGCCCGGTTGCGTAGTCATCGGCTTGCCGGACGCCGAACATCTCCATCCCCTTGCGGTAATGCGCGCGGATATCCGCCGTCGCCGCTTCGGAGATAGCCAGACGAGGCACTCAGGTCGCGTGGGTTTTCAGGTGGGTCAAAGCCTCCGCACGCGCGTCGGCGAAAATGTCGTTGAGGGATTTCTCGCTGATCCCCGACGCATAGGCCTCGTCGATCAGCCGCTGCATATGCGCGATCTTCTCGGCCTTGATCTGCTCGCGGCGGATCAGGTCGCGGATGACGTCGGACGAGTTGGCGTAGCGCCCGTCCTTCGTCTGGTCCTCGACCCACTGCTTCATCTGGTCGGGCAGGGAGATGTTCATGGTGGCCATCCGGTGAGGGTCTTCCTGATGGCAATCCTTGTCAAATTATGACGCCGGGCTGGCGGCTTCCGGCTGTGTCGGCGCCGCGCCTGCGGCCGCCCCCGCCATCAGGTGCGGTTGCGCGACGCTGAAAACCGCGAGGATCAGATAGACGGCGATGTGCACGCCCATCGTCGTGGCGAATATCCAGGCGCGCTTCGTCAGGGCGGCCGGAATGACCAGCGCCAGATAGAACAGGAAGTTGAAGGCGTAGCCGGTGGCCATGATCGCGAAGCCCGGCTTGCCGGCCAGGATGAACAGGCACAGCGCCACCATCAGGACATTGGCCAAGGTCAGCAGCAGCAGGACCGCCCGCTTGTTGGCGACGAAATGCTGGTCGAGGCTGGTCGCGTCGTCTTCCGGCTCGGGGAAGATCAGGTTGGCCGCGATGAAATAGACGATCGCCACCGCCAGCCCGGCGATCAGCATCCCGTAGCTGTAGGGGGCCTGACCCAGATTGGTCCAGGCGGCGTCCCAGAAGGTGGCGATGTCGAAGGCGGCGAACACGGCCAGCAGCGGGGTCTTCCAGCCGACGCGCACGGTCTTGCGATGCTTGAACGCCCGCGCCGCGCCGGTGGCGATGACCGCGACCGACAGGCCCAGGACCAGGCCGTAGAAGCTGAAGAAGAACTCGAACGCGCTCATGCCCGCCCCCCGACGATGACCCGAAGCGCCACCATAGGCGGCGCCGCGCCGCGCGTCACCGACCCTTATGCGTCCAGCGCGGCCTGCATGCCGGCCAGCAGGCTGGAGGCGGTGATCGGCTTGGCGATGTGGCCGTCGGCGCCGGCGAGCGCGCCCTCGGCCCGGTGTTCCGCCATGGCGTTGGCGCTCAACATGACGATGGGGATGCGCGGGCGTTGCGGCGTGGCGGCCTCGGCGGCGCGGATGGCGCGGGTGGCGGTCAGGCCGTCCATCACCGGCATCTGCATGTCCATCAGCACCAGATCGAAGTCGTCCGCCTGGAAGGCCGCCACGGCGGCGGCCCCGTCCTCGACGATCAGGACCTCCACGCCCTGTCCCTGAAGGATCAGCTGGACGACGCGCTGGTTGGTCGGATGGTCCTCGGCCAGCAGGACGCGCAGGGCGCGGGCCATCATCGGCATGGGCGCGGCGCCGGCATCGAGGCTTGTCCCGCTGCGTTGCAGCGGCACGGTGAAGTGGAAGCAGCTGCCCTGACCGGGCGTGGAGCGCGCGCGGATTTCGCCGCCCATCATCTCCACCAGCGAGCGGCAGATCGACAGGCCCAGACCGGTGCCCCCGAAGCGACGGGTGATCGTGCCATCCGCCTGGTTGAAGCGCTCGAACAGGCGGGCGGCGTGACCGGCGTCAAAGCCGATCCCCGTATCCGTGATGGTGATCGCCAGACCGCCCGCGGCCTCGACCGCGATATCGACCGTGATGCCGCCGTGCGGCGTGAATTTGATGGCGTTGGACAGCAGGTTGCCCAGCACCTGACGGATGCGGGTGCTGTCGCCGATGAAGGCGCCGTGCGCCTCGGGGGCGCGGTTCAGCGTGAAGCTCAGACCCTTGTCCTCGGCGCGGGCCTGCATCACGCAGACCGGCTCCAGCGCCTCGTCCAGATCGAAGGCGCGCGATTCCAGATCCAGTTGGCCCGCCTCGATCTTGGAGACGTCCAGAATGTCGGACACCAGCCGCTCCAGCGTCACGCCGGAGCCGCGGATCAGATCGACCATCTCCGCCTGTTCCGGCGTCAGGCCGGTCCGCGACAGGGCGTCGACGATGCCGATCACGCCGTTCAGGGGCGTGCGGATCTCGTGGCTCATATTGGCCAGGAAGTCGGACTTGGCCTCGCTGGCCGCCTCGGCCGCGGCCTTGGCCTCGATCAGCGCCTGTTCGGCCGCGACCCGGTCGGTCACGTCGCGGGCGACGCCGTAGACGCGGTCGCCGACTCGCTGCGCCCGCCACTCGACCGTGACGTAGTGGCCGTCGCGGTGACGGTAGCGGTTGATCTGACCCCGCACCGGATCCCCGGCGCGGCGGTTCTCGACCTCGACCGCGCTGGCCCTGGTGTCGGCCAGGTCGTCCGGGTGCACCAGATCCAGCAGCCGCGTCCCGACCATCTCCTGCAACGACCAGCCCAAGGTCCGCTGCCAGGACGGATTGACCCGGATCACGACGCCCTCGATGTCCCGGATAACCAGAAGATCGAGCGAGGCGTCGAAGAAGATCGACAGCTCGCCCTGTCCCTCATCATTGGCCGGTGACGGATAGTCGAACGTCGGGTCGGCGCAACTCATCGGGACTCCCGTCTCAGGACCGGTATGGCTCGGAGCCTATGGCTGTTACCGTTAAAGACGCCTTGCCGACATAGAGCTTTGCCGGGCGGAACGTCGCAGCGGGCCGGACATTCGGACAGGATGATCGCTCTTCTGCTCGACCTCTCGAACATCCTCGGCGGCTTCCTGCTGGCCATCGGCCTGCTCGCGCGACTGCCTTCGGTGGGGGACAAGCTCGCCGATTTCGCGCGCAGGCTCGGGCCGTTCGGCTGGATGGTCGGCGTCGCCGCCCTGATCACGGGCGGCTGGTATCTGATCGTCCACCTGATCAGCGGCCCGCGCGTCATGCATTTCGAGGTCGTCGGCATCATCACCGGCGTCCTGCTGCTGTGGGACCGCCTGAACCTGCGCCGCCGCACCGGTCGCGACCTGCCCGCCAGCGGTTCGGCCGGCGCGGGTCTGGTGCTGGCCATCTACGGCGTCATCGCCATCCTGGTCGGCCTGCAGGGGCTGGTGACGCCGAACTGATCAGAAGGTCAGGGCGGCCACATAGGCCGGATCGCCCAGCCGGCTGTTCACAAACTCGGTCTGTCGGTCGCGCGGCACGCTGTAGCCGATCAGTCCGGCCAGTTCCGGCAGAACCTCGGCCGGCGCGTCCATCCCCTCCGGCATCTCGCATTCGGCCATGGCGAAGTAGAACCGGCCTTGGGGGTCAAGGAACAGGTCAATGTCCCACGCCAGTCCGTGCGCATCGGTCATGGCCCGGCGCCGCTTGTGGATGCGGCGGGTGGTCAGCGGCCACAGGTCGTCGAAGTCGCGCGGCTCCAGCCCCGTCTCGATCTCGACCAGCCGCCCGGCGGCGTCGATCTTGTAGGTGAAGGTCTCGGTGGTGCGCCCGGCCCGCGTCCGTCGCCGGATGCGCGCGTCGCCCGGCAGATAGCCCTGCCGGACGTCATCCCAGTCCTCTGGCGGCCAGAGCGCCAGCACGGCCTCCGGATCGGACAGGACGTATTTGCGCTCGTTCTCGGTCGGCACGACCTAGTAGGCGAAGTCGCGGTACAGCCGGGTCAGGTCGCCCTGCCAGTCGCCGTTGTAGAGCTCCAGCAGGCGCTCCGCCGGGGTGACGCCGCTGTCGGCGATGTCTTCCAGCTCGGACAGATAGCCCCGCTCATCGACCATGCCGCCGCTGAAGCGGGCGCGGTTCTTGAGGCCCTGTTTGGCGATGGCGACCATGTCGACGGCGATGTCGCGCACCGTGCGGCCGCCGACCTCGGCCTTCAGGCCCAGACGGGTCACGTCCCGGCGCAGGCGCTCGTGGTCTGCGATATCCCAGCCCTTGACCAGATCCCAGGCGGCGGCCTGCGACGGGGCGTCGTACAGCACGCCGGCCCAGAGGGCCTGCAGCGCGCAGATGCGGCTCCACGGGCCGCCGTCGGCGCCGCGCATTTCCAGATAGGCCTTCAGCCGCACCTCGGGGAAGAGGGTGGTCAGATGGTCGTTCCAGTCCTTGATCGTCGCCAGCTCGCCGGGCAGATCGTCCAGCTTGCCGTCCATGAATTTGCGGAACGAGCGGCCGGACAGGTCGATGTACTGACCGTTGCGCTTGGCGAAATACATCGGCACGTCCAGCGCATAGTCGGCGTAGCGCTCGAAGCCGAAGCCGTCCTGATAGACGAAGTCCAGCATGCCGGTGCGGTCCGGATCCGTGTCGGTCCAGACGTTGGCGCGGGCGGTCAGGAAGCCGTTGGGCTTGCCCTCGGTGAAGGGGCTGTTGGCGAACAGGGCCGTCGCGATCGGCTGCAGCGCCAGCGACACGCGGAACTTCTCCACCATGTCGGCTTCGCTCTCGAAGTCGAGGTTCGACTGGATGGTGCAGGTGCGCAGCATCATGTCGAGGCCCAGCCCGCCCTTCTTCGGCATATAGGCCCGCATGATGCCGTAACGGCCCTTGGGCATGACCGGCACGTCCTCGCGCGCCCACATCGGGTCGAAGCCGGTCCCCAGGAAGCCGAGGTTCAGCTGGTCGGCGACCTGTTTGACCTCCAGCAGATGCTGGCCGGTTTCGTTGCAGATCTCGTGAACATCCTTCAGCGGCGCGCCGCTCAGCTCGAACTGGCCGCCGGGCTCCAGGCTGATGGAGGCCGTCATGCCCTCGCCGTTCCTGCGCTCCAGGGCGATGACGTTGTCGCCCTCATAGACCTTGTCCCAGCCGAAGCGGGTCAGGCCGTCCAGCATCGCCTTGATGCCGCTGGGGCCTTCATAGGTCGGGCGGCGCAGGGTGGAGCGGTCGAAACCGAACTTCTCGTGCTCGGCGCCGATCCGCCATTCGGAGCGCGGCTTGGCGCCCTTCGACATGGCCCCGATCAGGTCTTCCCGGGAAAGCGGTGCGGCGTCGGCCATGGTGTTCTTTCAGCCCATCTGTCGCGGCTAGATGGGCGGTATTCATCGCTTGCTCAAGGGGCGACGTCCGACTTCCGCGAGTGGCGTCGATTTCCCTAGCGGTCCCAGTCGCCGATCGCCGCCTGCCAGAGGGTCAGGGCGGTGGTGGCGGCGGTGTCGGCCCGCAGGATGCGCGGCCCCAGCGACACGGCGGTGGCGTAAGGCAGGGCGCGCAGTCGCTCGCCTTCGTCCGGTGTGAACCCGCCCTCCGGCCCGATCAGGATGGCCCAAGGTCCGGCTCCGACCGCCTGCAGCGCCGGAACGGCCGGCGCCCCGCCGGTCTCGTCGCAGAACATCAGCCGGCGTGACCCGTCCCAACCGTCCAGCAGGGCGTCCAGCTTCGCCGGCGCATCCACCAGCGGCACGTCCAGCCGCCCGGTCTGTTCGGCGCTCTCCTCGGCGATGGCGTCCAGACGGTCGAGGCGCAGGTGCTGCGGCTGGGTCCGGGCGGTGGTCACCAGCCGGATACGGGCGGCGCCCAGTTCGGTCGCCTTCTCCACCGCGAACTCCAGCGCCGCCTTCTTCACCGTGGCGATCAGCAGGTGGACATCGGGCGGATCGATCTGGTCGCGGACCTTCTCCTCCGCCTTCAGAACGACGCCCTTCTTCAGCACCTCGGCGATGCTGACGCGCCATTCGCCGTCCGCGCCGTTGAACACCAGGAGGTCATCGCCCGCCTTCAGCCGCATCACCTGCGTCAGGTAGCGTGACTGGTCGAGCGTCGGCGCCAGGGCCGCGCCGGGGGACAGGGGCTGGGGGATGTGGAGGCGGGTCATCGGACGTAATGGTACCGGCACTGGGCGATGAGCAAGGTGTCTTCGGTGGCGCGGTAGATCAGCCGATGCTCCTGATCGATGCGCCGGGACCACCACCCCCGGAATTCGCCCTTCAACGGTTCCGGCTTGCCGGTCCCCTCAAAAGGGGTGCGCAGGCACTCCTTGATCAGGCTGTTGAGTTTCCGGAGCATCTTCCGGTCAGTCTCCTGCCAGTGAAGGTAGTCCTCCCAGCCAAGTGTCTGGAAGGTGAGCTTCATTCCTCGATCAGCTCGCGGACCTGTCCGCCGCCGGCATCGAGTTCAGCGATGGCCTCACGCAGTCGCGCGGCGTTGACCGGGCTGCGCAGCAGATACTCCGTCTCCTGCCAGGAGGCGAAGTCCTCAAGCGACATGAGCACAGCGGCGGGCTTTCCGCCCTCGCGTGTGATGATCGTATAGTCGTGATCCTGCGTCACGCGATCCACGGCGGCCGCGAGGTTTTTGCGCAGTTCGGTGATGGAGATCGCGTTCATGACCCGCAATGTACGCGATCGAGTACGTTCTCGCAACGTGACGGTGAGTGTCAAGGCAGGATCATCGCCCTCGCCGGTGCGTTCCGCGTCCCTGCATTACTGACCGGAGACCAACATGCCGTGGCTGAAGACCTGGGCTGAAGAGGGCTGGAGCGCCGACACCGCGGTGGGCGCCTTTGAGCGCCAGCCTCCGGTCACGCTCACCGACATGATCGGCAGCTGGCGAGGATCCGAACTGCCCACCGGCCATCCGCTGGACGGTCTGCTGGCGCTGTACGGCTGGCGCGGGAAGCGGTTCACGGACGCCGACACGGTCGATCCGCTGCTGTTCGATCGGGAGGATCGGGTGCTGGCGCTGGATCCCGGCAAGCTGCCGCTGGGGCTGGCCCTGTCCCTGCCGCGGATCGCGCGGACCGACGCGGCGCGGGGCCTGTTCAGGGCGGTCCTGCCCCTGCTCGCCACCCGCGCGCCCAAGGCGCGGCTGCGGAGCGTCGAGTGGGCCGGTCAGGCGTCGGCGGCCATGGTCTATGACGACCTGCCGATCATCGACCATTTCCGGCGGGTGGACGAGACGCGGGTGCTGGGCCTCATGGACCTGCGCCTGACCCCCGCGCCCTTCTTCTTCCTGCTGACCCGCGAGCCCTAGAGCGTCCGCGCGATCAGCAGTTTCATGATCTCGTTGGTGCCGCCGTAGATACGCTGGACGCGGGCGTCCTTGTACAGCTGGGCGATCGGGTACTCGTTCATATAGCCGTAGCCGCCGTGCAGCTGCAGCATCTCGTCGATGACCTCGCCCTGGATGTCGGTGACCCAGTATTTGGCCATCGAGGCGGTCGCGGCGTCCAGCTTGCCCTCGAGGTGCAGGCCCATGCAGTGGTCGACGAAGACCTTGGCGACGGTCAGCTTGGTCTTCACTTCCGCAAGTTTGAACTGGGTGTTCTGGAAGTCGAGGATCCGCTTGCCGAAGGCCTTGCGCTCTTTCACGTAAGCCAGCGTCTCCTGCAGCCCGCGCTCGGCGGCGGCGACGCCCTGGACGGCGATGTTCAGCCGCTCCTGCGGCAGTTGCTGCATCAGGTGGATGAAGCCCTGGCCCTCGGTCCCGCCGATGATGTTCTCGGCGGGGACCTTCACGTCGTTGAAGAACAGCTCGGAGGTGTCGTTCCCCTCCATGCCGATCTTGTGCAGGTTCCGGCCGCGCTCGAAACCTTCCGCGCCGTCGGTCTCGACCACGATCAGCGAGGTGCCCTTGGCGCCCTCGGCCGGGTCGGTCTTGGCCACGACGATGATGAAATTCGCCAGCTGGCCGTTGGTGATGAAGGTCTTGGAGCCGTTCAGGACGTAGTGGTCGCCTTGCTTGATGGCGGTGGTCTTGACCCCTTGCAGGTCGGAGCCCGCGCCCGGCTCGGTCATGGCGATGGCGCCGACCAGTTCGCCCGAGACCAGACGCGGCAGCCAGCGCGCCTTCTGCTCGGCCGTGCCGTAATGCCAGACGTAGGGCATGACGATCGCATTGTGCAGCGAGATGCCGAAGTGATCGGCGCCCTTCCAGCCCAGCTGGCGCATCAGCACGACTTCGTGGCGGTAGTCGCCGCCGAAGCCGCCGTCCTCTTCCGGCATCGACAGGCCCAGCAGGCCCGCGTCGCCCGCGTCGTTCCACAGCTGACGCGGCACGGAGCTGTTGGCGATCCACGACTGGACCTTCTCCAGCGGCGCGTGCTCGTCGATCCATTTGCCGACGCTGTCGGAGAAGAGGGTGATCTCCTCGTCCTGCATGAAGGCGGGGTCGGGGCTGTTGAGGACGTTCATCTGATGTCTCCTCCCCACTCCGTGGGGAGGGGGACCGCGAAGCGGTGGAGGGGTTCTGGACCACCGCTCAGATTTCTGGTGACGGAAAGAACCCCTCCGTCACGGCGCATATCCGCGCCGCGCCACCTCCCCATTCGCTGCGCGAACAGGGAGGAGACAGGTCTCAGAACGCGTCCGCCGGCATCGCCATCAGGACGTCGGCGCCGGTCTTCATCTTGGTCAGGTGCGCGCCCGCGTCGGGCAGGATGCGTTCGACGAAGTAGCGGCCGGTCTGCAGCTTGGAGACGTAGAAGGGGTCGCTCGACCCGGCGTCGATCTGCTTCTGGGCGGCGATCGCCATCTGGGCCCAAACATAGGCCAGGGCGGTGATGCCGAACAGGTTCAGATAGTCGGTCGAGGCGGCGCCGGCGTTGTCCGGGTTGGCCATGCCGTTCTGCATCAGCCACATGGTGCCGTCCTGCAGCTTCTTCTTGGCGTCGGCCAGACCGTCGATGAAAGGCTTCACCGCGCTCTCGCCGCCGTGCTCCGTGACGAAGGCGTCGATGTCGCCGAACCAGCTCATGATCGCGCGACCGCCGGCCGACGGCAGCTTGCGGCCCACCAGATCCAGCGCCTGGATGCCGTTGGTGCCTTCGTAGATCATGGTGATGCGCGCATCACGCAGGTACTGGCTGGCCTGGAAATGCTCGGTGTAGCCCGAACCTCCATGGACCTGCATGGCCAGCGAGGCGGCGTGGAAGCCCTTGTCGGTCAGATAGGCTTTCAGCACCGGGGTCAGCAGACCCATATAGTCCTTGGCCTTCTGGGCGACGGCTTCGTCCTCGGACTTCTCGAGGTCGGCCTGCAGCGCGGTCCACAGGATGAAGGCCTGGCCGCCTTCGACGAAGGCGCGGGCCTCCAGCAGCATGCGGCGCACGTCGGGGTGGACGATGATCGGATCGGCCGGGCCGTCCGGGTTCTTCGGTCCGGTCAGCGAGCGGCCCTGCAGGCGGTCCTTGGCGAACTCGACGGCGGCCTGATAGGCGGCGGCGCCGATGGCCAGGCCCTGCAGGCCGGTGCCGAGGCGGGCTTCGTTCATGACCACGAACATGTTGTTCATGCCCCGGCCTTCCTCGCCGATCAGCCAGCCCTTGGCGCCGTCGTACTGCATGACGGCGGTCGCGTTGCCGTGGATGCCCATCTTGTGCTCGAGGCCGGCGCATTCGAGGTTGTTGCGCTCACCCAGCGAGCCGTCCTCGTTGACGAGGAATTTCGGCACCACGAACAGGGACAGGCCCTTGATGCCCGGGACCGCGCCTTCGACGCGGGCCAGCACGGTGTGGATGATGTTGTCGGCGAAGTCGTGCTCGCCGGCCGAGATCCAGATCTTCTGGCCGGTGATCGAATAGCTGCCGTCGCCGTTCGGCACGGCCTTGGTGCGGACCATGCCCAGATCGGTGCCGCACTGCGGCTCGGTCAGGTTCATGGTGCCGGTCCATTCGCCCGACGTCATCTTCGGCAGATACTTGGCCTTGATCTCGTCCGAGGCGTTGGCGTGGATGCCCGCATGGGCGCCCGCCGTCAGGCCGGGATACATCGAGAAGGCCGCCGAAGCGCCGGCGGTGAACTGGCCCACGGCCGAACCGATGATCGAGGGCATGCCCTGACCGCCATAGGCGGGGTCAGCGGTCAGCGAAGGCCAGCCGGCCTCGACCATCTGGTGATAGGCTTCCTTCCAGCCCTTGGGCGTGGTGACGACGCCGCCCTCGGCCCAGGTGCAGCCTTCCTTGTCGCCCGAGTGGTTGATCGGGGCGATGACCTCGTCCGAGAAGCGGCCCGCTTCCTCGAGGATCTGCTGCGCCAGCTCGGAGGACACGTCCTGGAAGCCGGGCTGGTTGGTGTAGCGGTCGATTTCCAGAACCTCGTTCAGGATGAACGTCAGGTCGCGGACGGGGGCTTTGTAGGCCATGCGGCTCAGGCTCTCGCTTTGAAGGGCGGGTGATGGTGTTCGGTGTTCAGGCGGGCCTTCATCAGGCTCGCATACTCGTCGGCGCCGGGCAGAAGATCGGGACGGTATTCGCCCAGCTTCTCCTCCATCCAGCGGCAGGCTTCTTCCGCCGTGCCGATAGCGCCTTCGATGTCTTCGAGTTGCTGTTTCAGGGTCGCGATCTGCGCGCGGTGCTGGCGCAGGGCCACGGCCATCTGATGGGCGTTGTGATCCTTGCGATCGTACAGATCCAGCATCGACTGGATTTCCTGCAGGCTGAAGCCGATGCGACGCCCGCGCAGGATCAGTTTCAGCCGGGCGCGGTCGCGGGCGTCATAGACCCGGGTCTGGCCCTTGCGCGCCGGATTCAGCAGGCCCTTGTCCTCATAGAAGCGCAGGGCGCGCGCCGTCGCGCTGAACTCGCGGCACAGCTGACGGATGGAATAGGTGCGGTGATCGTCGGCGGTCGCCATGCCGAAGTTCTATCCCGAACTTGACGCGGACGTAAAGGGAAGGTTTTGGGCCGGGGCAGCAGGCAGCAGGCAGCAGGTCGGGCGACCCGCGCTCAAGCGAAAGGGCCGCAGCGTTTCCGCCGCGGCCCTGCTGCCTAATGCCTATCTGCCTACTGCCTCGAGGTTCAGCGAACCTCGCGCGCCCGCATCCACAGGACCGGCGCGGTCATGGCGATCAGGATGGCGTTGGTGATCGCCGGGCCGGCGTTCAGGCCGGTGGCGTGGATCGCCAGCATGGCGATCTCCAGCAGCAGCAGGCCCGATGCGGCGACGACCAGCAGCGGGCGGCCATGCTTCCAAGACGCCAGCGGCGCCAGCACCAGCACGGCCAGCACGATCTCGGCGACGCCGAGGCCGCGCACGAAGTTTTCCGGCATCAACGCCGGCCACTTCATGAGGTCGATCAGATTGGCCATGGGCTCGCTGAGCTTGGCGTAGCCGGCCGCGATGAAGAACATCGCGATCCAGCCCTGCAGGGTCCACAGGGTCAGGTTCCGGTAGCTGGCGTTCAGCCGCGAGCGGGCGGGGGTCGGGGTAAGGGTCTGAGAAGTCATTTTCGATGACGCCCGGTGGGCGCTCTTGTTATTTGCAACAGTGGCGAGATCGGATCGTCCACGCCGTTCCGCAAGGGGGCGCAAAGCGGGTGTAACCATCCGTGACTTCCCTGTGACGCCACCCCGCGGCCAAAGCGTGGCCGTATCTATAAATCGTTGTAATGTGAACGGCGTTTCGGCGGGGTTAAGAGCGTCGTGGCGCGGGTTGGACGGGCAGGTCATGGCGGGTCCGGAAACAGGAGGGGCGGGCTGGGCGCCGACCCCGGCTCTCTACCGCCACCCTCCTGCCAACAGACTGTCAGCAGCCGTACACCGGGTGTCAGGTCTGCTAGATTCCCGCCGGCGCCGGGACCGGGTGCGAGACGCTGACCTGCGCCTCGGCGGCCGAGAAGAAGGCGGCGGCAACGAGGGTCAGGCACAGGCCGGCGGCGAAGCGTTCCAGGCATGAGGCGGCGCGCCCCAGAGCGGTGCTGGTGGTCATGGTCGTGTTCCTTGTGGTGAGGTTGGAGCCGGGGCTCAGAGGCGGAAGAGGTCTTCCACAGGCCGGTTCAGCGCCCGGGCGGCCCTGAAGGCGAGGGTGATGGAGGGGTCATAGAAGCCCTGCTCCATCGCCCTCAGGGTCCGCAGGGACACGCCGAGGCGATCGGCCAGTTCCGCCTGGGTCAGTTTCTGCTCAAGGCGCATGGCCTTGAGCGGATGAAGTTCGGTCATTTGGCCGTCTCCCAGAGGTCGCGCCCAAACCGGCTGAAGGCCAGAAGGATGGCGGCGATCAGCAGCACCGTGCCGACCGAGGGCGCATGCCCCCAGGGTGTCGGCCAGAAGGGGACGGGCTCGGGCATGTCCGACACGATGGCGACCATGGCCAGAAGCAGGACGGCGATCTCGCCCCGCTTTGGGGTCCACCGGGTCGTGGCCGGAGACGTCGAGGTGGTCATGTCAAGGCTCCCTGTCGTTGTGACAAGGCTGTTTTACACCGCCGAGCCGTTCAGTCAAGCGTCTTTTACATCATGACAAGCACGCTTTCCGGCGGCGTCGTCAGGCGTCCCAGGCTTCGGACGCCGGGCCCTGCGGACTGTCGTCGGAGGCCAGGAGTTCGCCCGGCTGACAGTCCAGTTCGCGGCACAGCGCATCGAGGGTGCTGAAGCGGACGGCGCGGGCCTTGCCGGTCTTGAGGATCGACAGATTGGCCACGGTCACCCCGACCCGGTCGCTCAGTTCGGTCAGGGACATGCGGCGGTCGAGAAGCAGGCGATCCAGTTGAACGGTGATGGACATCCGGGCCTCCCTCAGACCGTCATCTGCTGGTCGTCACGGATGGACGCGCCCTGCCGGAACACCTCGGCCAGCATGAAGACGATCAGGATGCCCAGCCACGATCCGAGATCGAAGGTGTAGTCGGCGTCGCCCGGCATCCCCTCGGGAACGGTCAGGGCCAGGACCAGCGCGCTCAGCTGGACGCCGATCAGGCCCAGGCCGATGCCCTGCAGCCGTCCGACATTGGCGCGCTCGAAGGCGTCCCCCTGATTGACCGCCAGGAAGATCCGCCGCAGCCGGTTCAGGATCCACCAGGTGCTGAGGGTCGCCACGAAGGCGCCGGCGTACACCAGCCTCTGGGACAACAGGATGCCGGTCTCGCCCGTGGTTTCCCGCGCCAGTCCATCGATGAACCCGGCGGCGGCTTCCGGGGCGATCAGAGAGACCATGAAGCCGACGGCGGAGCCGATGACCCCGATCATGACGAAGATGTTCACGAACCCCAGTATCCAGCGAACCCCGCTGGCGACGGATCGACGACCGATGAGCTTCATCTGGCTACCTCCTGCCGCCTCGCGCGGCCATGTCGATAGTCGATATGGAAACATCGATTATCAATCAAGGAAATTGTCGATAAACGATATGAAACTTTCGTAAGGTCAGGCGCGGGCGGCTCGCACCGCATCCAGCCGCGCCAGCTTGTCGTGGAAGGGCGCCCAGTCGTCCGCCTCGGCGATGGCGGCCCAGATCGCCTCGACCTCATCGATCAGCATTTCTTCCGGCTCGGGCCGCGCGAAGACCGGGCTTTCCAGCCGCTCGGGCCGGTCGGGCTCGTGCTCGAACAGGGCGAAGCGGAAGGTGTCGAAGGCCTTGCCCTGCCATAGCTTCGCGCGCGGCCCCGCCAGCGCCCGCGCCGACGAGGCGAAGCCGCCGAACCAGTCGTGGAACAGAGGCTCCCACCGCGCCGCCTCGCCCGTCTCGCGCAGCAGGGCCAGGGTGGTGTCCAGCAGCCGCTGATCCGCCGCCTCCCCCAGGCTCTTCACCCCAAGCCGATCCAGGAAGGCGGTGCGCAGCTCCCGGATATAGGCCGGGCCGAAGCCGTTCAGGGCCTCGGTCAGGGCGCCCGCGTCCGCCGCCAGCTTCAGCGCGCCGCCCAGCTGGGTCAGCGCCCAGAACACCGCCTCCGGCTGACGCGCGAAGGCATAGAGGCCGCTGTGGTCGAAATAGGCGGCCGTGAAGCCCGGCTCATAGGACGGCAGGAACCGCCAGGGGCCGTAGTCGAAGCTCTCGCCCGTGACGTTCAGATTGTCGGTGTTCAGCACGCCGTGGACGAAGCCAGCGGCCACCCATCGCGCCGCCAGCCGGGCCGAGGCCGCGACCACGGCGGCGAGGAAGCCCGGCGTGTCGCCCACTGCGACCTGCGGGTGGTAAAGCGACCGCGCGTGCTCCACCAGGGTCTCGATCATGTCGGCCCGCCCGAACCAGGCCGCGCGCTGGAAGGTGCCGAAGCGGATGTGGCTGTGCGACAGCCGCACCAGCACCGCCGAGCGGGTCGGGGAGGGCTCGTCCCCCCGCTCCAGTTCCTCGCCCGTCTCGATCAGGCTGAAGGCGCGGCTGGTCGGCACGCCCTGCGCCTCCAGCATCTCCGCCGCCAGCACCTCGCGCACCCCGCCCTTCAGCGTCAGCCGCCCGTCCGCCGTGCGCGACCAAGGCGTCGTGCCCGACCCCTTGGTGCCGAGGTCGAGAAGGCGGCCGGTGAGGGGGCTGTCGCTCGCGGCCGGACCCTGAAGAACTTCCCTCAGCTGCGCCGCCAGGAAGCCGCGCCCGTCGCCGAGGTCGGGATTGTAGGTGCGGAACTGGTGGCCGTGATAGCGCATCGCCACCGGCCCCGGCTGGCCGGGCAGGGGGGGGAAGCGGGCGAAGTGGTCGACCCACTCCGCGTCGCTCAGCGTCTCCAGCCCCACGGTCGCCGCCGCCCGGTCGTTGCGGAAGCGCAGGATCGCCTGCGGGAAGTCCGCCGCCCGCACGGCGTCGCCGTACTCGTCCCCCAGATCGAAGAAGCGGGGCTCGGGGCGGTAGGCGGGGGAGACGGGCATGGGGGCCAGATGCGGCCTCGAGGGCTCCGGCGCAACCGTTGGCGGGTCCGGTTCGCCTTGAACCGTCGGACGGGGGCGGTATGTTGGCCCCAGAGATCAGGCCCGCCGCCTCGCGCGTCGGGTCAGGCCGGCGCCCCTCCCGCGAACCCGGTCCGGCGTCCGTCGATAACCTGACGCCACTGACCTTTGATCCGGAGGCCGTATGGCGCGCAAACTCACACTCCAATTCCTCAAGACCGAGGCCGGATCCGGCGCGGTCCTGGGCTTCGCGGCCCTGGCGGCCCTGTTCGTCGCCAACTCGCCGTGGGCCGCGGACTATTTCGGCTGGCTGAAGAGCGAGCACGTGGTCCAGCTCGGGCCCGTCATGCTGGAGCTGACGGTCTCGGAGTGGATCAAGGAAGGTCTGATGGCGATCTTCTTCCTCGTCGTGGGGCTGGAGATCAAATACGAGATTCTGCGGGGCGAACTCAGCGATCCGCGCAAACTGGCCACGCCGGTGCTGGCCGCCGCGGGCGGCATGATCGCCCCGGCGGCGGTCTATCTGGCTTTCTCGAGCGTCTTCTCCGGTCCGCATGGCGGCTGGCCGATCCCGCTGGCGACCGACATCGCCTTCGCCCTCGCCGTCTTCGCCATGGTGGCGCGCAACCTGCCGTCCTCGCTGCGGGTCTTCCTTCTGACCCTCGCCATCGTGGACGACCTGGGCGCCATCGCCCTGATCGCCGTCCTCTTCTCCAGCGGGGTGCAGTTCGCGCCGCTTCTGTGGATCGCCGGCCTGCTGGCCGCCGGGGCGGTGGTCGGCCAGTGGAAGAAGATCCCGGCGCCCTTCTGGGTGCTGGGCTTCGGCCTGGTCTGGTACCTGACGGTGCTGTCCGGCCTGTCGACCTCGCTGACCGCCGTGGCCTTCGCCGCCATCGTTCCCGTCAAGGACCGCAGGTCCGACGGCCAGAGCCCGCTGCAGGAGGCGATGCACGACCTCCATCCCTACGTCGCCTACGTCATCCTGCCCCTCTTCGCCTTCGCCAAGGCGGGGGTCAGCTTCGCCGGTCTGTCGCTGGATCAGGCGTTCGCGCCTCTGGTGCTGGGGATCGCGTTCGGCCTGTTCATCGGCAAACAGCTGGGGGTCTTCGGCGCCGCCGCCCTGGCCTCCGCGACCGGCCTGGGGCGGAAGCCGACCGGCGCGACCTGGCTGGAGCTCTACGGCGTCAGTCTTCTCTGCGGCGTCGGATTCACCATGAGCCTGTTCATCGGTATTCTGGCCTTCCCGGGCGCGATCGACTCGCCGGAACAGGTCGAGGTGAAGATCGGGGTGCTCGGCGGGTCTATGTTATCAGCGATCACTGGCGCAACGGTTCTCGCAATTGCGGCGGGCAGACGCAAAAAATTGGCCGATTTGACCGCGGATACTCACCAGAGTTGAGCGAATATTGACGTAGCGTCATCGGTTTCTGTCGCTTTTGCGTCACAGTTTGGCTTCGCGCACCGTTGAAATGCGGCGTGACCAAACGGCGCTTCTTGTCGGTGACTCCGGCCTGCGTTACCCCATTGGGAACTGGAGTTTCGCGTTCCACGTAAGAGCGCGGCCCAAGGGATCAGGAAACGCCGCGGTCGCCGTTTGAAGAACGGAGCCCGGCCTTATGTCGGGGAGCCTTGCATGCGCCTTACCAATCTTCTTCGCACCACCGTTTCGGCGGCTGTCGTGGGCGCCTGCGCCTTCGGCTTCGCCGGTGTCGCCTCGGCCCAGAGCACGCCTCAGGACGGCCCGACCACCATCGACGACATCATCGTCACCGCCCAGAAGCGGGAACAGAACCTGCAGGACGTGCCGATCGTGGTCACCAGCCTGCCGGCGCAGGTCCTGGAAAACGCGGGCGTCCGTGACATCAAGGATCTGCAGATCCTGACCCCCGGCATGACGGTCACCTCGACCTCGTCGGAAGCCTCGACCACCGCCCGTATCCGCGGCGTCGGCACCGTCGGCGACAACCCCGGTCTGGAAAGCTCGGTCGGCGTCGTGATCGACGGCGTCTATCGCTCGCGCAACTCGGTCGGCTTCGGCGACCTGGGCGAAATGAGCCGCATCGAAGTGCTGAAGGGTCCGCAAGGCACCCTGTTCGGCAAGAACACCTCGGCCGGCGTCATCAACATCATCACCGAGGCCCCGTCGTTCACGCCGGGCTTCAACGCCGAAGGCACCGTGGGCAACTACGGCGCCATGGGCGTCTCGGGCTCGATCACCGGCCCGATCACCGACACCCTGGCCTTCCGCCTGTACGGCGCCCGCCGCGTGCGCGACGGCTTCTATGACGTCAACATCGGCGACGGCCCGCGCCCGCAGACCGACGACCAGAACCAGGACTTCGGCTCGGTCCGCGGCCAGATGCTGTGGCTGCCGAACGACAACACCTCGTTCCGCCTGATCGCCGACTACACCACGCGCGACGAATACTGCTGCACCGGCGTCCAGATCCGTTCGGGTCCGACCGCGGCCTTCATCGACGCCCTGTCCGTCGGCCCGGGCGTGCGTCCGCCGGCGCCGGGCTTCGCGCCGCTGCCGTTCTCGCGTCAGGCCTACGCCAACCGCGAAAGCGGCCAGAGCATCGAGGACAAGGGCCTCTCGCTGGAAGCCAATTTCGACATGCCGTCGCTGTTCGGCGGCGCGACCCTGACCTCGGTCACCTCGTGGCGTGACTGGTCGACCGAGCTCGGCCAGGACATCGACTACACCGGCGCCGACATCGCCTACCGCCTGCAGGACAGCGAAAACGGCTACGGCGTTGAAAACTGGACCCAGGAATTCCGCCTGGCCGGCCAGAACGACCGCTTCGACTGGCTGGTCGGCGTGTTCGCGACCAAGGAAACCATCGAGCGTCACGACAGCTGGTACTTCGGCGCTGACTACACGCCGTTCATCTCCTACCTGCTGAGCGCCAACCTGAACGCGGCCACCGCGGGCGCCATCCCGATCAGCCCCGGCATCGTCGGCTGCTTCACCCGCCCCGGCCAGACCGCCGGCCCGACGGGCCTGCAAGGCTGTCTCGCCAGCGGCGGCACCGGCGCCATCGGGCCGGGCGGCGCTGTCGTCCCGACCGCCACCGCGACCGGGCAGGGCTTCACCCTGGGTCAGGGCTACGCCGACTCCTACGAGCAGGAATCGACCTCGTTCGCGATCTTCACGAACAACACCTGGCACGTCACGGACCAGTTCGATCTGACCCTCGGCCTGCGCTACACGATGGACGACAAGTCGCTCGACGCCGTCCAGGACAACGTCGGCACCAACGGCGCCGCCTGTACGGCGGCCCAGCTGAACGCCGCCGCCATCGGTGGCGCGATCGGCGCGGGCAATGTCGGCGGCGTCCTCGGCGCCCTCTGCCTGCCGTTCGCCAACAGCGCGTTCAACAACCGCGTCATCGCCCAGGACGCCGATGACAGCGAACTGACCGGCACGATCAAGGCGGCCTACCGCCTGAACGACTCGGTCATGTTCTATGGATCGTACGCTCGCGGGTACAAGAGCTTCGGCTTCAATCTGGACCGCGTGCACCGCACCGGCACCATCACGCCCGTGTCGTCGCTCTACTTCCCGTCGGAATACGTCGACAGCTACGAAGCCGGCGTGAAGATGACGCTGCTGGACCGCACACTGCTGCTGAACGCCACCTACTTCGACCAGACGTTCGAGAACTTCCAGCTCAACACCTTCAACGGCGTGGGCTTCGTGGTTGAGCCGATCCCGGAACTGACCTCGCGCGGCATCGACGCCGACATGGTCTGGTTCTCGCCCATCGAGGGCCTGAGCTTCCAGGGCGGCCTGACCTACACGGACGCGCAGTACGGCCAGTTCACCGCCGCCGATCTGGTGGATCCGAACAACTTCCCGCAGGCCTCGCTGCTGCCGGGTTCGCGCCCCTCGTTCGCTCCGGAGTATTCGGCCTCGCTGTCGATCAACTACGAGCGCAACATGGGTGGCGGCCTGCGCGCCGGCTTCAGCCTCGCCGGCAAGTATATGTCGGAATACAACACCGGCTCGGACCTCTCGCCCTTCAAGCAGCAGGACGCTTTCACCACGGTGAACGGCCGCATCATGGTCGGCACCGAGGACGAGCGCTGGACGATGGAGTTCTGGGGTCAGAACATCACCGACGAGGAGTACCTGCAGGTCGGCTACAACGGCCCGCTGCAAGGCACCGCCTTCCAGTCGACCGTTCAGGCCGGCGGCAGCAACCCCGGGACCTTCTACAACCAGGCGCTGGACACCCAGACCTACAACGCCTTCCTGGGCCAGCCGCGCACCTACGGCGCGACCCTGCGCTTCAAATACTGATCGCTTCGCTCACCGCGAAATGAGCAGCCGGCCGGGGGAAACCCCGGCCGGTTTTGTTTTGGGCGGTCCCGGGATCTGACACATAACGAGGCCATGGACGCCTTCGCTCCCGAACCCTTCATCACCTCGGCCCGTCGCGCCTTCCCCACCGACGCGAGGCCGCAGGCGGAACAGGCCTTCACGACCCTTTCGCCCTTCGTGGATGATTCCTACCGACAGGGCGCCGAGCGGTATGTCGTGGAGGGGCAGGAGATCGCGCTTCCGCGAAGGCTGCATTTCACCGGGCTGGGCAGGGGGAAGGTCGAGAGGCTGTCCCTGGCGCCGGCCTGTCTTGTCTCCCGCTCGACCGACGGCCGGCTACGACAGGCGGCGGTCCGGTCCCTCTTCGCCGCCGACGAAGCGTGGGCCGGGCCCTACGTCCTCAGCCTGCTGGGCGAGTATGTCATCGAGATCGTGGACGACATCGGCGCGGCCCTGCCGCTGTTGGACAGGGCGCTCTATGCCGACCTCGTCCGCCGGAATCCGGTCGCCCTCAGGACGATACGGGCCAGAGCGACCAGCTACTGGAACGCCTACTACCGGACCGAATATCCCCTGAAACGCCACTATCCGGCGCTGCGGATTCTGGACGAACTGGAGGCTTGGGCGGGCTGACCGGCCGGGAGCGACGGCGGGCGAGCGGCGCACAGCGCCACCCGCCCCACCGGAATGCGCCTAGTAGCGGTCGTCCACAGCCGGGACCGGTTCCGTCGCCGGTCGTTCGCCCTCGTTCTTCCGCGCCGTGAAGCCGCCGCCCAGGTGGCGACGGATCCAGCCCGCGATGTCGTCCACGATGGTGAAGATCGCGGGGATGTAGAGCAGCGACAGGAAGGTCGAGGAGATCAGTCCGCCCAGCACGGCCACGGCCATGGGCGAGCGGAACTCCACGTCGGCGCCCACGCCGATGGCGATCGGCACCATGCCCGCGCCCATGGCGAAGGTGGTCATCAGGATGGGCCGCGCCCGCTTGTGGGCGGCGTCCATAATGGCCTCGTGGCGGGTCATCCCCTCCTTCTCGGCGATGATGACGTAGTCCACCAGCAGGATGGAGTTCTTGGCCGCGATGCCCATCAGCATCAGCACCCCGATCAGGGCGGACATGGAGAAATTCTTGTCCGCGACGGCCAGGGCGATGAAGGCGCCGCCGATCGCCAGCGGCAGGGCCGCCATGATGGTGATCGGATAGGCGAAGCTTTTGAACAGCAGCGTCAGCACCGCGTACATCAGCAGGATGCCCGAGATGAAGGCGATGGCGAAGCCGGTGATCATCTCCTGGATGAACTCCGCATCGCCGGCCGGCACCTGACGCACGCCTTCCGGCAGGTTCCTGACCGAAGGCAGGGCGTTGACCGCCGTCCCGGCGGCGCCGGTGGTGATCCCGTCCAGTTCGGCGGTGATCGAGGCGATCCGCGACCGGTCCTGACGGCTGACGGTGGCCGGGCCGGCGCCGAAGGCGACGTCGGCGACGGCGCTCAGCGGCACCTGCCCCCCGTTCGAGGTCGGCACGCGCAGGTTCTCGATCACCGTCAGGTCCTCGCGGGCCTGTTCGGTCAGCTGCAGGCGGATCGGGATCTGCCGGTCGCCCAGATTGTATTTGGGCAGGTTCTGGTCGACGTCGCCGATGGTGGCGACCCGCACCGCCTGCGAAATCGCGGAGGCCGAGACCCCGGCCAGAGCCGCTTCGTCCGAACGCGGCGTGACCACGATTTCCGGTCGCGCGATGGCCGCGCTGTTGACGATGTTGGCCAGCCCGGCGACCCCGCGCATCTCCTCCTCGACCTTGCGGGCCGCGGCGTCGAGCGTGGCGGGATCATCGCCCAGGATGGAGAAGGTGTAGCTGGTGCCGTCGCCCGGTCCGCCGCCCTGCTGGGCGATGCCCGCGCGGATGCGGGCGCCGGGAATGGCCTTCAGTTCATCGACCATTTCGCGGGCGAAGGCCTGTTGGGTCAGGTCGCGATCGCCCTTGCCCACCATGTCCGCATAGACATTGGCCTGGTTGACGTCCTGGCCGCCGATGGCGGCATAGACGGACGTCACCTCCGGCCGGGCCTCCAGCCGACGCGTCACTTCACGCACGATGGCGTCGGTCTGGGCCAGGGTCGATCCGGGCGGCGTCTCCACCTGGAAGGCGGCGCGGCCTTCGTCGGCGGGCGACATGAACTCGAACGACATCTTGGCCACGATCGAGATTCCGATCGAGCCGACGAGGAAGAGGATGCCCAGCAGGAAGACCTTCCAGCGGTTGGACAGCGACCAGCGCAGACCCTTCAGATAACCGTTCATCCAGAAGGGGTCGCGGTCCTCGTGGTTCGAGTGCTTCAGCATGAAGGCCGCCATCAGCGGCGTCAGCGTCCGCGCCACCACCAGCGAGAAGAAGACCGAGATACAGGCCGCCAGGGCGAAGGCCTTGAAGAACTGCCCGATGATGCCCGGCATGAAGCCCACGGGCGCGAACACGGCGATGATGGTGCCGGTGGTCGCCACGACCGCCAGACCGATCTCGTCCGCCGCCTCGATGGCCGCGTTATAGGGCGCCTTGCCGTCGCGCATGTGGCGGACGATGTTCTCGATCTCCACGATGGCGTCATCGACCAGGATGCCGATGGTCAGCGACAGGGCCAGCAGGGTCACCACGTTCAGCGACTGGTCCATCGGCCCGATGATGGCGAAGGTCGGGATCAGGGACATGGGCATGGCCACGGCCGCGATCAGCGTCGCCCGCCAGTCCCTCAGGAAGATGAAGACCACGATCACGGCCAGCAGGGCGCCCAGCGCCAGCGCTTCCAGCGAGGCGAGATAGCTCTCCTCGATATACTGCACGCTGGAGGTGACCTGCTGGATGGTCAGGTTGGGGTTGGCCGCGTCGATGCGGGCCACTTCCTCGCGGACCTTTTCGGCGACCTTGACCTCGCTCGCGGTGCGCGAGCGCAGGAAGTTGAAGGTCACCGCCTCCTGTCCATCGTAACGGGCGATGCGGCGCGGCTCGCCCCACTTGTCCTCGACCGAGCCCAGGTCGCTCAGGCGCACGGTCCGCCCGCCCTCCAGCGGCACCAGGGTGTCGCGCAACTGCTGGACAGAGGTGGCCGAGCCGACGGTGCGCACGGCGCGCTCCGAGCCGCCCACCGTCACCCGCCCGCCGGGCAGGTTGTTGTTGACGCTGCTCAGGGCCTGGCTGACCTGCGCGGCGGTCACGCCGTAGGCGGACAGACGCTGCGGATCCAGCTCGACCCGGATCTCGCGATCCACGCCGCCGGAGCGGTTGACCTCGCCGACGCCGCCCAGCGCCAGCAGCGCCCGGGACACGTCATTGTCGATGAACCAGCTGATCTGTTCCGGCGTCAGGGTCTCGGACCGGACCACATAGGTGATCAGGGCGTCGCCGGTGATGTCGATGCGCTGCACCGCCGGTTCCTGCATGTCCTGCGGCAGCGAGGCGCGCAGGCCGGTCATGGCGTTGCGCACGTCATTGGTCGCGCGGTCGGTATCCGTGCCCAGTTCGAACTCGATCAGGGTGGTCGAGACGCCGTCGGTGACCGTCGAGTTGACGTGGCGCACGCCCGACAGGCCGGCCAGGGCGTCCTCGATCAGGCGGGTGACCTGCACCTCCATCTCGGCCGGGGCCGAGCCGGGACGCGCGGCGGTGACGTTGACCAGCGGGAAGTCGACGTCGGGGTTGTTGTTGATCCGCATGCCCGCGAACCCGACGATCCCGCCCAGCGTCAGCAGCAGGAACAGAAGGATGATCGGGATGGGATTCCGGATCGACCAGGAGGAAATCTGGTTCATGAGGTCTGTTCCGGTTAACGCGCGTCGGACTGGGCGGCGGTCCGGGCGGCCTGGGCCTCACGGGCGGCGGCGGCGGCGGCGATGCGCACCCGGTCGCCCTCGTTGAGGAAGCCCGCCCCCTCGACCACGACCCGCGTCCCCGCCGTGACGCCCGAAACCGAGGTCCGGGTCGCCTGACGGTTCAGCACCGTGATGGGCTGGAAGCGGACCGTATCGGCGCTCGCCATGACGAACACCCCGGCGCGGTTGTTGCGGTACAGGATGGCGGAGGTGGGCACGACGGTCGCGGGCTGGGCCCCGACGTCGATGACGGCGCGGGCGAACATGCCGGGGCGCAGGGCGCTGCCGGACGACAGGGCGACGCGGGCCAGACCCAGCCGGGTCTCGGCGTCCACTTCGGGGGTCACGATGCGGACCGTGCCGGTCGTCGGCGCGGCCTGGCTGGAGGTCACCTGGGCCGACTGGCCGGCGCGGATCAGCGCCAGTTCGGTTTCAGGCACCTGGGCGTCCAGCTCCAGACGGCCGTCGCGGACCATGCGGAACAGTTCGGTCCCGGCGGCGATGATCTGCCCGCGCGTCACGCTGCGGCTGATGATCTGGCCGGACACCGGCGCGCGGATCGTGGCCTGCGACAGGCGGGTGCGGGTCTCGGCGAGGGAGGCGCGGGCCGAGGCCAGGTTGGCTTGCGAGGCGCGCTGGTTGGCCAGGGCCGTATCCAGCGACGCCTGGCTCAGGAAGCCGCGCTCCTTCAGCTCCTGCGCCCGGCCCAGGGCCGCGTCGTCGCGCGCCACATTGGCCTCGGCGGTCTGCACCCCGGCCTGCTGCTGGCGCACCTGGGCCTCCAGCAGGGCGGTGTTCATCTGCACCAGCGGCTGGCCCTGACGCACATAGGCGCCCTCGTCGACATAGACGGCCGTCGCCACCAGTCCGCCGGCCTCGGCGCCGATCGGCACCTCTTCCCAAGCCGTCACCGTGCCCGAGGCGGTCACC
The DNA here is from genome assembly GCF_058681355.1 of Brevundimonas sp. AVps31. Lineage (NCBI taxonomy): Bacteria > Pseudomonadati > Pseudomonadota > Alphaproteobacteria > Caulobacterales > Caulobacteraceae > Brevundimonas > Brevundimonas sp. AVps31. The sequence goes on from NZ_CM178736.1 coordinate 1,883,252, forward strand.
GACTGCGGCAGGTTCTGGGTCGTGGCGGTCTCGACGCTGACGGTCTGGCCACCGGCGGGGCGCTCGGTCTTCTTGTTGTCCTGGCCATGGTCGCACGCGGCCAGCGCGAGGGCGGCGGTCATGAGCACGGCGGCGGCGCCGACCCGGCGGCTACGGATTTTGAGCGACAAGTCTGATCCCCATGGCGACGGCGGGGAGGGGAGCCCACCGGTCGAGCGAATGAACGCCCCTGCGGACGTTCGGTTGTCATCCGTCGTTGAATACAGTTTTCGCCCGCGTTCGGAAACGGACAAAGCGTCGCCTTACCTCGAAGTAATCCGCCACGAAATCAGTGGCGGACCCGGCTCTTCCTCGCGTTCCGTTGGCGCTTTGGCGCCTGCCGTGCTAGGCGCGCCGGACCATGACGACCCCTCCCATCGACCGCATCCGCAACTTCTCCGTCGTCGCGCACATCGACCACGGCAAGTCCACGCTCTCCGACCGGCTGATCCAGTTCACGGGCGGCCTGACCGCGCGTGAAATGTCCGCCCAGGTCCTGGACAATATGGACATCGAAAAGGAGCGGGGGATCACCATCAAGGCGCAGACCGTGCGCCTGAACTACAAGGCCAAGGACGGTCTCGACTACGTCCTCAACCTGATGGACACCCCCGGCCACGTCGACTTCGCCTATGAGGTCTCGCGCTCGCTGGCCGCCTGTGAAGGCTCGCTGCTGGTCGTCGACGCCTCGCAGGGCGTCGAGGCCCAGACCCTGGCCAATGTCTATCAGGCGATCGACAACAACCACGAGATCGTGCCGGTCCTCAACAAGGTCGACCTGCCCGCCGCCGAGCCCGAGCGCGTCCGCGCCCAGATCGAGGACGTCATCGGCATCGACGCGTCCGAGGCCGTCCTGGCCAGCGCCAAGTCGGGCATCGGCATCGAGGAGGTCCTCGAGGCCATCGTCACCCGCCTACCGCCGCCCAAGGGCGACCCGGACGCGCCGCTGAAGGCCATGCTGGTCGACGCCTGGTACGATCCCTATCTCGGCGTCGTCCTGCTGGTCCGCGTCTTCGACGGCGTGCTCAAGGCCGGCCAGCGCGTGAAATTCATGCAGAACGGCTCGACCCACCTGGTCGACCGAGTCGGCGTCTTCCTGCCCAAGAACACCCCGGTCGACCAGTTGTCGGCAGGCGAGGTCGGCTTCATCACCGCCCAGATCAAGGAAGTCGCCCACGCCGCCGTCGGCGACACCATCACCGACGAGAAGAAGCCGACCGCCGAACCGCTCAAGGGCTTCAAGGAAGTTCAGTCCGTGGTCTTCTGCGGCCTCTTCCCGGTCGACGCCGCCGATTTCGAGGACCTGCGCGCCGCCATCGCCCGCCTGCGCCTGAACGACGCCAGCTTCACCTACGAGATGGAAAGCTCGGCGGCCCTCGGCTTCGGCTTCCGCTGCGGCTTCCTCGGCCTGCTGCATCTGGAGATCATCCAGGAGCGCCTGAGCCGCGAGTTCAATCTCGACCTGATCGCGACCGCCCCGTCGGTCGTCTACAAGATCGCCCAGCGCGACGGCACGACCATCGACCTGCACAACCCGGCCGACCTGCCGGACGTCATGCAGATCCTCGAGATTAGCGAGCCGTGGATCAAGGCGACCATCCTGACCCCGGACGACTACCTCGGCAGCGTCATCAAGCTGTGCCAGGACCGCCGCGGCAACCAGCTGGAGCTGTCCTACGTCGGCAGCCGCGCCCTGGTGGTCTATGAGCTGCCGCTGAACGAGGTCGTCTTCGACTTCTACGATCGCCTGAAGTCGATCTCGAAGGGCTATGCCTCCTTCGACTACGAGATCACCGGCTACAAGACCGGCGACCTTGTGAAGATGAGCATCCTCGTCAACGCCGAGCCCGTCGACGCCCTGTCGATGCTGGTCCACCGCGGTCGCGCCGAGACGCGCGGACGCGGCATGGTCGAGAAGATGAAGGAGCTGATCCCGCCCCACATGTTCGTCATCCCGATCCAGGCGGCCATCGGCGGCAAGATCATCGCCCGCGAAACCGTCCGCGCCCTGCGCAAGGACGTCACCTCCAAATGCTACGGCGGCGACGCCACCCGCAAGAAGAAGCTGCTCGAGAAGCAGAAGGCCGGCAAGAAGCGCATGCGCCAGTTCGGCAAGGTGGAGATCCCGCAGGAAGCGTTTATCGCCGCGCTGAAGATGGATGAGGATTGAGCGTGAATCTCGCGTTAACCATTCGCATGCTGTGTACTTGAGTCGGAGGCAGCTATGCGTGACGCTGAGATCAGATCGGTGCTGAGCGAGTGGATCGCTAGAGCGAAGCACACCTCTCCCACCGGCTTGGTCCACGAGTTTAAGATCCCTCGGCCATCTGGCCGCGCCGATCTTGCTGTAATAAACGGCGAAGTTGTTGGCTATGAGATTAAAGGTGATCTTGATACGCTGAAGCGCCTCCCTCGTCAGATCAAGTGCTTCAGCGCGCTGTTTGACCGCGTCAATATCGTTACTACGGACACGCATCTCGATAGGGCGTCAGCGATTGTTCCCGACTGGTGGGGAATTGTAGTCGTTCGGCCAGACTGTAAACCAAGGACATTGAGGCGGGCGAAAAGAAACCCTGTGAGACGACCGGAGAGTCTTGTCCACGCAATGTCAGTGCCTGAGCTTGAGCAAGTTATCAGGCTTCTGGGGGGTAAAATTCGGCGGAATCAAAGCCGTCGCGCGACGGTGGAGGCTGCCGTTGGCTTAATGAGTCATCCTCGTTTTCGTTCGAGCTGTCGAACGATCCTTAGGCAACGTCATGGGGTTATGAAAATTCATCCCAATCGACATCATTACCCGGTCCCTCAGCGGACGGATGATGAAGTTGTCGGTATATGTGAAGATTGACCTTGGCGGCACGCCAGAAGCGCGGGGAATTGATCTCCTCGAGATTCCCACCTGCGGCTTGATCAATGACGCTTTGGCCCCAAGTGGTTACAGGGCCGTCGTAGTCATGGTGTGCAGTGACTGCCTGTGATCCATCAATCCAGCCTTGAGGGTCATTTAGGTTTTCGCCTCTGTAAATAATCCAGCCGCCTGTCAGCGGGTAAACAACTGTGGGTCTAGAGTCCGGTGGTATGTATGCGGAGTGGGCATTAGTGCGCGCTGTCGTCGCGTAGTCGCCGTAAATGAACGGGAAAGACTCCCGTGCAGCCTCCCAGAGCGTCCGATCAAGGTTGGGCGAGACGCGAGTTTCATCGTAGTTGAGGACCGCGGCAGTGAAGGAGTTGGATATCAGCGCTGAGACAATGCGACTTGCGTCTTGCACGTCGAGTTCAGCGCTCAGGGATGAGATGAAATCGACGGCTCTCTCAGCGCGCTCGTTTATCGACCGTCGCCCTGGGCCTGCGTCGTAGATGATCAGAAGTTGTTCTGGTGCTTCAAGTATGGATAGAATTTGAGCTATGCTTGACGTGGAATCGTCCGCATTTTCTTCGCTCACTCTAATAGCGATTGAACGCCCGCCCGCTGAAAGCCGCGCGGCCTGACGTAGTATGGCGGGGGCCTCTGTTGAGAAGTCGCGATGCTGGAGGATCGGCACTGCGTTGGGGAACGTCGCGGCAAGAGCCCTCCAAGCCGCGAAACCATCGGTCGCCGACAAGGCCTGCTCTAAGTGAGCATTATATGCTGTTTGAGCGGCTCTTTGTTCGACCAAGCGGCGAGCTTGTGCGTCGGGGTCTTGTGGATCAACGGCTTCGTAAGGCGGTGGGGCAGGACGATGGTCCAGATCGAGCAGAAAGCTGTTGTCGCCGAAACAAGCTCTGAGGCGATCCGCTGTCTGTTCAAAGGAAACATTAAAGCCCAGCCAGCTTAGGGCCGCTATTGGCAGGAGAGCAGCTTTATCCTCTCCTGAAAGCTGACTGTACCCGCTGAGCTCTCCATATGAGGAAAGCATGCTTGGGTAGTAAGAGAAGCTCGAGAAGTTGACCGTGGGCATAATGTGGTTCCTCGTCGAACGTTAGTTTCCAAATATCGCAGCCCTCTTCAAGTTCTTTTTTTGTTCGCAGAATGCGACCTGTGGGTATGTTCTAGTTTCGCGTTCGAGTGTTGAGGCGCGGGAACCCTCAGAACCCCACCGTCACCGCCGCCACCACCCCCGCATCCCGCGGACCGTCGCCGATCGGCGCGTAATACCCCAGCGACAGGTCCAGATACCGCCCCGGCGCCCGCACATCGTCGCCGTCCATCCAGTGGCGCCAGGCGACGCGCGGGCCGGCGGCGACGGCCCATTCCTCGTCGCGCAGGCTGTCGTAGTCGGCGCGCAGGCCGACCCCGGCGGTGATCGTGTCGCGGCGGCTTTCGCTGGCGACCCAGGTCCAGCCGAGGTTGGCGTCGGCGACGGCGTAGGTCTGTTCGTCCTCGATCAGGCGGGCGGCGTCGACATAGACATTGGCCGATGGCCAGCTGTCGCGGTCGTAACGCAGGTCGCCGCCGACGTCGGCCGACCAGGCGGCGCGCAGCATGGTGTCGTCGCGCGCGGCGTCGCCGATGGCGATCAGGCGGCTGGCCTCGACGACCAGATTGGTCTCCGTCAGCGGCTTCCAGCGAACGCCGACCCAGCCCTGGGTCGTGTCGCCGCCGGTCGGTCCACTGTCGGCGTCCACCGTCTGATAGGCGCGGGCGAAGACCTGCACGGGGCGGCCGTTGTTGTCGCCGCCGACGCGGGCCCAGACCTCGCCCCCGACCTGGGTCACCTGTTCGCCGCCGCCGTTGACCAGCGTCGTCGCGCTGGCCGCCGGGCCGGTCGAGACGGTAGCGGTCCCACCCCAGCGCTGCTCCAGCGTCTGCAGTTCGCGGCCGATCTCGTGGCGGCGCTGCGGCGTCAGCTGGTCGGCGGGCAGGGTGCGGGCGCCCTGTTCCAGCCAGACGATCGCCTCCGCGTCCTGACCGGCGCGACGGGCCGCATAGGCGGCGTCCAGGGCCTGGGCGCCCTTCAGCGGCTCCGCCCGGTCGGCGGCGGCGAAGCCCTGCACGGCCAGCCGGTCATCGCCCGCGCCGGCGGCGGCATAGGCGAAGTCCAGCGGCGCCTCGCCCGGCAGCATGCCGTTGGCGGCGCCCTCGCGCAGCACGGCGCGCGCCTCCGCGGGACGGCCCAGCTGCGTCAGCGCCTGCGCCCGCGCCCGGGTCAGATAGGCCCGGCTGTCGGCCGTCGGGGCCAGCGGCGCCGCCAGACCATAGGCCTCGGCCGCCTGCTGCAGGTCGCCGGTCTGGCGCGCGGCCTCGGCGCGACGGGTCTGCACCCGGTGATCCCAGCTGTTCGCCACCGGCTGCAGCGCGGCCAGGGCTCCGGCGTGGTCGCCCGTCCCGGTCAGGGCGTCGGCCAGCAGCAGCCGCCACTCCAGATTTTCGGGCGAGGCGGCGACCGCGCGGGCGGCGGGCGCCACGGCGTCGGCGGGACGGCGCGCGCTCATGGCGGCATAGGCGGCGGTCGCGTCGGCGTAGCCGTCAGGGGCGGCGGCGACGGTCTGCGCCTGCACGGCGGCGGGCGTCAGCACGGCGGCGCCGCTGGCGGCGAGGGCGACGGAGGCGAGGAAAAGGGAACGGCGCACGGGATATCCTCGGCGGTCAGGCGGGTTCATGGTCAGCCGGCGCGCGACGCAGCGCCTCGGCCAGATGTTCGTTGAGCCAGCGCGCGCTGCGCTGGTCCTTCAATGCGGCCTCGATGTCGGGGGCGGACACCAGGCGCAGCCGGGTCAGGGTCTCGCCCAGCGATCGGCCGTCGGCGCGCGAGGCGGCCAGGGCGGTCTGCAGGTCGGCGTGGCTGATGCGGCCCTGCCGGATCAGGATGTCGCCCAGCCGCGCATAGCCCGCCCGGACCGAACGCCACAGCATGGCCTCGCGCGAGGCGTCCAGATGACCCGCCGCCCTCAGCCGCCCCAGCTGCTCGCGCACGCGGGAGAAGGGATCCTCGCCCCAGGCGAAGCGGATCGCGAAGGCGATGTCGCTGAGCGGCGCGAACAGGAAGCGCACGCTGCGCACGCCCTGCTGCCCGAACCGCTTCTCCAGCGCGGACCGCAGGGCGGGGGGCAGGGGCTCGGCCAGGGCCACGTCGAGGTCGGGTCCGTTGCGGCGCAGCGGCACCGCGCCATAGCGCGCGGCCTCTTCCAGCGTCAGCAGGTTCAGCACCTCGCGATCAATCTGGAAGGGGTCGAAGATGGAGGCGTAGGTCTCGCCCCGCTCGGCGAAGGCCTCGGCCAGATGGTCGTCCTCCACCGCCGCCAGATCGAGCAGCAGCAGGCCAAGGGGACGATAGCCGGCCTTCTGCGCCTCCAGCGCGGTGGTCAGGTCGGCCTCGCTGACGTGGTTCCAGAACCTGAGCGTATCGCCCAGCCGCCCCGTGCCCTGCTGCAGCTCGGACAACGACGGATAGGCGTGCTGGGTCTTGTCCCAGGCGATGGGACGACCGGTCGTCAGGTGGCCGATCCACTGGCCCGAGGCCCGCCAGAAGGCGCCGAACGAGATCAGGTTCGAGGTCACGATCCGGACCGGCGTCAGCGGCACATGCTTCAGGCCGTGATTAAGCCCCGTGAACCAGGCGCGGTGCAGGATGCGGTTGACCAGGAACAGGAAGTTGGCGGTGACCAGCACCCAGACCCAGTGCCGGTCGATCACCGGCGGCAGGTTGACCGCCTCCGGCCAGATCCGCTCGACCAGCAGCAGCCCCAGCAGCTGGATCACGATCACATAGCCGAACATTCCGACCGGCGCGGTCAGCAGGGCCTTGCGGTCGCGGAACAGATAGTAGCGGTTCACCAGCCCGCCGAACCAGCCCAGCTGGGCCCAGCCCATGATCGAGATGCCCAGGGTCCAGCGCGCCTTCTGGCGGACGCTGTAGGCGAATTTGTGCGGGAAGAACTCCTTGGTCGAGACCAGTTCGCGGCGCTGGATGTCGACCATCCCCTTGCGGAACCAGGCCTTGCGCTGGCGCGGCACCCGGGCGTGGTAGCGCACGAAGGCGGACGGATAGCCCAGGGCGCTCAGCCGGTGGGCGACGTCATAGTCCTCGGTCAGGCTGTCGGTGTTGAAGGGCAGGCCGTTCTTCTCGTGGACCAGCGCCAGCATGGCCTGTCTGTGGAAGGCGGTGGCCACCCCCGCCGAGGGCGTCATCCGCGCCAGGGCCGAGCGCACGGGCAGGTCCTTGGTGTGGAACTCCGCGAACTCGTCCATGTAGTGACAGGCGACCAGCTGGGTCCATTTGCGGTCCATCGACAGGACCGGCATCTGGATCATGGCCGCCTCGTCGACGTACCAGTTGACCGTCTTCAGCCCGAACGGGTGCACCACGTCCTCGGCGTCGTGCATCAGGAAGGCCCCGAATTTCTGGCCCGTCTTCTCCTCGTACAGAAGGATGTTCTGCACGATCCAGTTCAGGCAGTCGGCCTTGGACGTCGGCCCGTCATGCGGCACCTCGGCCCGGTGCACATTGGGGAAGCGCCGGCGCACCTTCTCGACCTCGCGGCGCGTCTCCGGGTCATTGGCGTAGACGCCGACGAAGATGTGGTAGCGGCTGTAGTCGAAGGTGTTGTTGGTGTTGGCCACCATGCTGGCGATGACGTCCGACTCCTGCCAGGCGGGCACCATGATGGCGATCAGCTTTTCCGGCTCGCGCGCCAGCAGCGCCTGGGCCGGCGGCCGGTCCCAGAAGGTGCAGAACCGCACCAGCAGGCCCCACCAGTAGGCGATGTCGATGAACAGGTCGTCGAGTGAGCTGATCAGGATCAGCACCGCCGAGACGATCACCGCCCAGCGCAGCACCTCCCAGTAGCCCAGCACGAAGCCATACCAGTCCCCGCCCGTCGGCGCGTGCGTCGCCAGCAGGCTCAGCCAGTACCCGAAGGTGACGGCCAGGAAGGGCGACATCTCAGACGGCCGACCGGATCTGGTCGCCGCCCGGCGTCTTCACCGGGCTCCAGCGGGACACGATGTCGGCGATGCGGTCCGCCGCGAAGCCGTCGCCGAACGGGCTGACGGCGCGCACCATCTGCATGCGCTCGGGCTCTTCGGTCAGCAGTCCCGTCGCGGCGGCCAGCACGTCTTCGGTGCGCGTCCCGACCAGTCGCGCCACCCCGGCCTCGACGGCCTCGGCCCGCTCGGTGGCGTCGCGCAGCACCAGCACGGGCACGCCCAGCACCGGCCCTTCCTCCTGCACCCCGCCGGAGTCCGACAGCACCAGGGTCGCGCTCTTCAGGTGCGACAGGAAGCCGAGATAATCCAGCGGCTCGACGATGCGGATGCGGTCCTGCCCCTTCAGGGCGGCGTCGACCCGACCGCGCAGCGCCGGGTTGGCGTGGGCGGCGAAGACGATCTCGATGTCGGCCACCCTGTCCCGCAACAGGACAAGCGCGGCCAGCACCTGTTCCAATTCGGCGCCCCAGTTCTCGCGCCGGTGCACCGTCACCAGCACGCGGCGCAGGCCGTCGGTCAGCGGTGCGGGCGTCACGCGGGCGCCCGACAGCCGCACGGCGTCGATTCCGGTATTGCCGGTCATATGGATGCGGTGTCGGGACACGCCCCCGCGCAGCAGGTTCCGGACCGCGGCGTCCGTCGGGGCGAAATGCAGGTCGGCCAGCTGCCCGACCACGCAGCGCCAGCCTTCCTCGGGGAAGGGCTGGGCGAGGTCGAAGGTGCGCAGGCCCGCCTCGATATGGCCGATCGGAATGCGCCGCGCGAAGCCCGCCATCGCCCCCGCCGCCGTCGTCGAGGTGTCGCCCTGGACCAGCACCAGTTCGGGCTCCAGCCGCCCCAGCACGTCGTCCAGCCGGTCCATGATCTGCGCGAACCGGCCGCCCAGCGTCCGCTCGGGCGCCGGCGGGTCCAGCCGGATTTCGGGTGTGATGCCGAAGGTCTCCAGCGCCTGGGCGTTCAGCGCGCCCTGCTGCTCGGTCGAGATCCAGATCGGTTCGACGCCCGGGGTGGCGGCCAGGGCCGCGCGCACCGGCGCCATCTTGACGACCTCCGGGCGGGTGCCCGCAAGGATAGCGATTTTCACGTGTTCAGCCCCACAACCCTTGTCGAGCATCCTCGACCTTCGCCGTATGCAACGGTCGCGCCCAACGGAACCTGATGGCCCCGTTGTCCGCCGTTCATATGGACGAGCCATCCGCCCGCGGGGGCTGGTAGGGGCGGGGCGCGACCCCGGTGCGGCGGACGCGCGGCCTCTTTACGGCAGCTTCACCGTTGCAGCAGGTCGCTCCAGCGCCAGCTCCCGGTGCCCAGCGCCAGCCGCGCGGCCCCCGGCGCATCGCTCATGGTGATCAGCACCATCCCGCGCATGGCCTCGCGGCGGCAGGCCTGGGGGGCGAAGGCGACCTCCAGGGCGATGGCCTGACGCACCCCCGCCAGTCCCTTGCCCGACTGCCCCGGCGTCTGGCGCCAGTCGCCGTCCCAGACCAGCAGGGCGCGGCCCTGACCGCCGGCGCGATGCGCCTGGATGATGGCGTCGCGGACCTCGGCGTCCTCGCGCAGGGCGTTCTGCAGCTCGCGCACCATGTCGCAGCCGCCGCCGGTCCCCGCACCGCCGCCGCCGCCGCCGCCGCCTCCACCCGCGCCGCCGCCGCCGCCGACGCCCGCGCCGACCCGGGTCGCCCCGACCAGCTGGGCGTCGCCGATGGTCGGCATGGGAATCTCGGGCGGGGTCCGCGGCGCGACGGGCAGGGGGACCGGGGCCATGCGCGGCGTCGGCCGGGCCGGACGCAGGCGCGGCGGCGGCGGCGGGGTCGCGGGCCGCGCGACCGGAGCGGGCTGCGGCGGGCCGGCGGGCGGCGCGGCCTGGGCCTTGGCGCCCGGCGGCGGGTCCTTGGGCGCGACCGGCGGAACGGGCGGCGGCGGCGGCGGGGGCGGCGCAACCAGTTCGACCAGCAGCACCGGCGGCTCCACGGCCATCGGCAGGGCGCCCGGATCCCCGCGCGCCGCGAACAGCACCGGCAGCAGGGCCAGATGCGCCGCCACCGCCGCCACGGACGCGCCCGCGCGCCGCGCCAGCCTGCGCTTTTCCTCCCCCCGCCGTCCCGTCTCGCTCATCCGCTCTCCCGAACGCCGTTAGATCAGTGGTCGATCCCGCATGATGAACCTGTCCCCGCGTCAGCATCAAGGCGCAACACCGACAGTCTTGGCAAAGCTGAACCGACCTCCGTCACAGATCAGTTTTCCGCAGTTCGCGGCTCAGCTTCCATTCGTCTCATGCAACCTTGCGCGGGCTTCACCGTTGGGCAACCTGTGCTGGGCGGCGCGCGCGACAACCGGGTATGGCGCACCGGATCATTGATGGAGAGACTCTTGATCAAATCGCAATTCAGAACGGCAGCCGCCGTCGGCGTCATCCTGGCCTTCGGCGTCGCCGCTTCGGGCTGCGCCAGCCACCGCTTCGTGCGCGACCAGACCGCTGTGGTCGACGCCCGCGTGACGACGGTCGAGGGCACCGCCGGCGAGGCGCTCGCCCGCGCCAACGCCGCCCACCATCTGGCCCAGGGCAAGTTCCTGTACGAGGTCGTCCTCTCCGACGACTCGGTCAAATTCCCCACCGACGGCAACGCCCTGTCGCCGGAAGCCGAACAGCGTCTGGCCGAGTTCGCCCAGCGCCTGACCGCCGAGAACCAGAACGTCTATCTGGAGATCCAGGGCTATACCGACAGCGTCGGTGACGAGACCCACAACGACCAGCTGGGCGAGGCCCGCGCCGAGGCCGTGCGTCGCTACCTCAGCCGTCGCGGCGTGGCCCTGAACCGCATGTCGGCCATCTCCTACGGCGAGGAATCGCCGGTCGCCTCCAACGACACCCCCGAAGGCCGCGCCCAGAACCGGCGCGTGACCATCGTCGTGCTGGCCTAACCGCCGGCCGACGGCTCCGGCGTCCGCCCGCCGCGGACGTCGGAGCGCCTCCTCCCCGAAGTCCCGGACGGGCGCGCGGCCTCCCCGCCGCGCGCCCGTTTCCGTCCGCGTCAGCCCGATTGCCTCAAGCCTCCCCCGACCGCCCCGCGCGGCGCCGGGCAGAGGGGCGCTGCGGGCGCTGGCCTGAACTTCCGTCATGGGCTCTTCGACGTCTCGGTGGCCAAGGTGGGCGGCGAGAAGGGGAGTAAAACGCGGTGTAACAACAACCTTCGGGTGGTTGCATCGTGGTTTGCGTCCAGACAGGCTCTACCGCATGTCCACCAACCTCCCAGACGCCTGTCGTGACTGGCTCAACTGCGTCAACGCGGTGATGAAGCGCGACTGGTGCATCGACGCCGAGGATGCCGGCTGGTCTGACGAAGACGTGCTCCGCTACTGGCGTTTCGACGAGACACCGGAAGCGTTCGTGGAGTGGTTCGCGGAGAAGTACGGGTTGATCCGGTTTAGCTGACCCGCGCCCTCCACGTCTCCGGTTCCAGTGTGACCGCCTGCGGAATGGGCGGCTTGAGGCGGAACATGCGCGGCGCTTTCGCGAGATCATACAGTCGGTAGAGGCGAAAATGGTCGGGTCGTTCTTCCGACAGCGCCAGTTCGTTGCGCGTGATAAAGAACGGTGAGGTCCTTCCGCCATTCGTGGCCTTGACCTCGATTAGCCGGTCATTCCCCAGCCTGTCGAAGGAGTGGACGTCGTAGCCGGCTCCGTCACCATCGTCCTGTGCGACCCACCGAACCTTCTCCGCCAGATCAGGTCGCTCCAGCGCCGTTAGCCTGCGCTGTTCGAAATCGACGACGAGCGCTTCGCCCGCCTTGCCCAGCGCGCGGTTTCGGAAGTCTCTGACCGTGGGGTCGAATTTCCGCACCAGTCTTTCCAGCCCCGCCGGTCGCGGCGCCCTCGGCGGGGCGGGAGACGGTGGTCCCGGGTCTTCGAACAGAGAGGGGGCATCGGAAAAGCCGACCGCCGGTTGGAGCTCTCCAGTCCGCGCCCACGTCGGCAGCATCGTCTCACCAATCAGGATATTCGGGTGAGCGACGAGATAGCGTTCAATGGTGCGGCCAAGGGCATCCTGGTAGTTGGAGAACGGCTTGTAGCCATCGATGAACGGCAGGCTCAGTTCCCGCAGCACCGCGGAAATATTCATGTGCTTGCGCTCGATGGACCCCGCCGTCCGTCCGATCCTCGCTTGCAGCGCCGCGTTATGGCGCGACTTCACATAGCTCCTGCCGGCGACCTCATCCACGAGCATGGAAAAGTAGTCGGCGACGATCGCCTCCAGCTCATCCGCCTGCCAGTCGGTTCCTACTTTGGATTGGTCTGCCATCTGCCCCTGCCCATTCCAGGTTAGGCATAGGCATGGCTACGGCGCCAGGGGCGGTGCTCTACAAACCGACACCGCCGCCACAGCCTCACCTCTCCATCGCCCGCTTCAAGGCGATGGAGAGGACAGATCGGCGTCTTCGCCGATCAGGAGAGGGCGGCTCCGTCAGGGCCGGACAAATCTCGAACACCGGTGTCTGCGGCCACCCACTCCCCCCCTGCGCCGCCCCCACCTGATCGCTGCGCGATCGGTCCTCCCTATCGCCTTGAAGCGGCGATGGAGAGGTGAACCGCGCCACTCCGTCCTAGGTCCGCTGGCCGGACTACGTGGTCTCGGCCACCCTGTCCCGGGCCCAACTGGCGTTGATGGATGCAGCCCCGATCAGGGCGCAACAGGGGAACGCGATCTGAAGGCAGCCCTCTTCCTGCCCCCTACTGCCTACTGCCTACTGCCTGCTGCCTGTCGCCTACCGCTTCCTGAACCGCGTCGCCTCGGCCGCCATCTTCGATCCCCAGTCATCGCCGCGATCATCCGGCCCCGGCTCGGGCTGGAAGGGCAGTTCGCCCGCCACGCCGCGCATGGCCAGCGCCAGCGGCAGGGCCCAGTGGCGGATCATGCGCAGGGGTTTGCGCTTGCTGTCGGTGACGTCCCAGCCTTCGGCCTCAAAGGCGTCGGTCAGGTCGAAGCCCTCCAGCTGGTCGATCCCGTCCCAGTCGGCGGGCCGGGCGACGGCCTCGGCCTCCTCCGGGGTCAGGCCGAAGGCGGCCTTCGCGGCCTCGGCGATCTCGGGGAATTCGTCGCGACGGTCCAGGTCGGCGACGGACGGCTTCATCAGCGCCTTCATCTCCAGGGCGTCGAGGCCGGGCAGGTCGATCAGGCGGCGCAGGGGGGCTTGGGTCATCCCGGCGCTCTAGCGCAAAGCGGCCGCCGCCGCACCCCGCCACCGAAGACCCGTTGACCCGGCCCGCCGCGAAGCCGACCCTCGACCCTCCGACCGTCCTCCGCCTTTCGAAAGCCCGCCATGTCGCCTGCCGCCAAACCGCCCCGCCTCGCCGTCCTGATCGACGCCGAGAACGCCTCGGCCCGCATCGCCGAGGCGCTGTTCACCGAGATCGCCACCCTGGGCGAGGCCTCGTCGCGGCGCATCTACGGCGATTTCGCCAGCGCCCAGCTGGCCGGCTGGACCCGGGTGCTGGCCCGGTTCGCCATCCAGCCGCAGCAGAATTTCGCCAATACCAAGGGCAAGAATTCCGGCGACATCGCCCTGGTGATCGACGGCATGGACCTGCTGCATTCGGGCCGGTTCGACGGCTTCTGCCTGGTCTCGTCCGACGCCGACTTCACCCGGCTGGCGTCGCGGATCCGCGAGGAGGGGGTCGATGTCTACGGCTTCGGCGAGCGCAAGACGCCCGAAAGCTTCCGCCAGGCCTGCACCCGCTTCATCTATACCGAGAACCTCAGCGCCCCTCCGCCCGAGGAGGGCGCCGTGGCCGCCCCCGCCGGCAAGACCGCGCCCGAGCCGGCGGGTCGCCGCAAGCCCAGCGAGGCCTCGCGCCTGATCGCCTCGGTCATCGCCGACATGGACGAGGACGGCGACGGCTGGGTCTCGGTCGGCGGGCTGGGCGACCGGCTGCGCAACGCCTATCCGGACTTCGACCAGCGCTCCTACGGTCACGCCAAGCTGTCGGACCTGATCCGCGCCACCGGCCGGTTCGACGTGCAGACCAGCTCGGGCGGGGCCATGCGCATCCGCGACAAGGCGTGAGGATCAGAAGCGGATCACCGTCCGCACCGCCTCGCCCGCATGCAGGGCGTCGAAGGCGGCGTTGATGTCCTCCAGCCGGACCACCCCGGTCAGCAGCCGGTCCACCGGCAGTCGGCCCTCGCGGAACAGCTTGATATAGCGGGGGATGTCGCGCGACGGGATGGCGGTGCCGATATAGCTGCCCTTCAGGGTCCGCTCCTCGGCGACCAGATTGACCACATTGACCGCCAGCGCGGCCTCGGGCGGGGGCAGGCCGGCGGTGACGGTGGTCCCGCCCCGGCGGGTCATCCTCCACGCCGCCTCAAGCGCCCGCACCGACCCGGCCATCTCCAGCACCACCTCGGCCCCTCCGTCGGTCAGGGCGCGCACCTGCTCCACGGCGTCGGCGTCGGCGGCGTTGACGGTCAGCACCGGGCCGAGGCTCCGCGCCAGCGCCAGCTTGTCCTCCGACAGGTCTACCGCCACCACCGGGCTGGCCCCGCTGGCCAGGGCCCCCAGCACCGAGGCCAGGCCGACCCCGCCCAGCCCGACCACGGCCACCGACTGCCCGGCCCGCACCTGCGCCGTATTCACGACGGCCCCGACACCGGTCAGGACCGCGCAGCCGAACAGGGCCGCCTGCTCGAACGGCAGGTCGGCGGGAACCTTGACCAGCGACCGGCGCGAGACGACCGCGCGATCCGCGAAGGCGGAACAGCCCAGGTGATGATGCAGGTCGCCTTCGGCGTCATGCAGCCGGACCCCGCCGCCCAGCAGCTCGCCCCTGCCGTTGGCCGCCGCCCCCGGCTCGCACAGGGCCGGGCGGCCTCCGGCGCAGGGCGGACAGTGGCCGCAGCTGGGCATGAAGACCATGACGACGTGGTCGCCGATCTTCAGATCGGTCACCCCCTCGCCCACCGCCTCGACCACCCCCGCCGCCTCATGGCCCAGCGCCATCGGCAGGGGGCGCGGCCGGTCGCCGTTGATGACGCTGAGGTCCGAATGGCACAGGCCCGCCGCCTTGATCGCCACCAGCACCTCCCCGGCGCCGGGCGGGTCCAGCGTCACGGTCTCGATCGCCAGTGGACGGCTGTCGGCATAGGGGCGGGCGGCGCCCATGGCGCGAAGAACGGCGGCGCGGGTCTGGATCGGCTGGTTCATGGGTTTGACGCTAGGCGCTTGACGCGGCGTCCGCCAAGCCCGAGCGTCGGTATCGGAAGTCGGCGCAGACCGACTCCGAGGGACGAACGATCACAGAGCCGCGCTGTCGCAGCGAGGCGCCGCCGCCGGGCGACAGCGCGTCCTTCGCGCTCAAGCCGCGAGCGACCGCGTCGCGAGCGTTAGCGGACTTCACTGGAGGGACAATGACCGGCACCATCGAACGCACGAAACGCAGCGACTACCGCCGCTTCCAGCAGATCTCGACCCGCTGGATGGACAACGACGTCTACGGCCATGTGAACAATGTCGTCTACTACTCGTGGTTCGACACGGCGGTGAACCGGCTGCTGGTCGTCAACGGGGTGCTGGACATCCACGAGGGCACGACCATCGGTCTCGTGGTCGAAACCGGCTGCCGCTACTTCTCGCCGACGGCCTTCCCGGACGAGATCGAGGCCGGGGTGCGCGTCGCCCACGTCGGGACCAGTTCGGTCCGCTACGAGATCGGCCTGTTCCGCAACAACGAGCAGGAGGCCGCCGCCGTCGGCTATTTCGTCCACGTCTATGTCGACCGCGAGAGCAAGCGGCCGGTGTCGGTGGACGACAAGATGCGCGGCTTCCTCGAAAGCCTGAAGAGCTAGTCGTCCAGACGGCCCAGCAGCGCCAGCGCGCCCACGGCGGTCAGGACGCCGAGCGCAAAGGCGCCGATCACGGCGCCGGTGGCGACGGCGGTGGGCACGGTGACGGGGCGGGCCTCGTACCATTCCACGATGTCGGCCTCGTGCAGGTCGTCATCGTGGAAGCCTTCGTTGGCGTAGATGGCGTCTTCGGCGGTCATTTTCGGGCTCCGTCTGCTGGGTCCCAAATGCCTGTAAAGCTCTACCGGTTCCTGAATCGTGACACCGTGTCCGCCATCGGCTAGATCGCGGCTCCAACATTCCATCGCGACCGGGCGCTCAAGCCGCGAGCGGCCGCACCGCGAGCGTCAGCGTCCAAACGTAGAGACCTATCCATGGCCGGCCATTCCAAGTTCAAGAACATCATGCACCGCAAGGGGCGCGCCGACGCCCAGCGCTCCAAACTGTTCTCCAAACTGTCGCGCGACATCACCGTCGCGGCCAAGTCGGGCATGCCCGATCCGGCCATGAATCCGCGCCTGCGTCTGGCGGTGAACAACGCCAAGGCCGAAAGCCTGCCCAAGGACGTCATCCAGCGCGCCATCAACAAGGCCGCCTCGGGCGACGTCGATACGATGGAAGAGGTCCGCTACGAGGGCCGCGGCCCCGGCGGCGTCGGCATCATCGTCGAGGCCCTGACCGACAACCGCAACCGCGCCGCCTCCAACATCGGCACCGCCTTCAAGAAGAACGGCGGCGCCCTGGGCGAGATGAACTCGGTCGCCTTCATGTGGGATCGAGTCGGCCAGATCATCTACAAGGCCGAGGCCGGCTCGGAAGACGCCGTCATGGAGGCCGCCATCGAGGCCGGCGCCCAGGACGTCGAGAGCGATCTGATCAAGCCGGACATCTATGAGGACGCGCCCGGCCACACCATCTGGACCGCCTTCGAGGATCTGAACGAGGTGGCCGAGGCCATGTCCAAGGTGCTGGGCGATCCCAAGTCGACCGCCATCGTCTGGAAGCCCCAGTCCGACGTGCCCGTCACCGGCGAGGCCGTCGGCACCCTGATGAAGCTGCTCGATGCGCTGGACGCCGAGGACGACGTCCAGAACGTCTATTCGAACGAGGACATCTCGGACGAGGACGTGGCCAAATACGCGGGCTGATGCGCCCGACGGCCTCACGGATCTGATCCGCGTCGCCCGGGCCGGCAGAAAAGCCGACAGCCGTCTGCGATGATGCGCCCGGGCGATGCAAGTCGTTCGCATGGAACCGGGCGCCGACGCGTACGTAATGCGCTTCACCTTTGCGGGCGGAGCGCGGCCATGGACATCACCCAGCTGATCCTCGACGATCACGCCGAGCAGCGTCGGCTGTTCGCCATCATCGAACAGATCGACCCCAGCGACGTCGATGCCCTGACCAAGGTCTGGAGCCGCCTGTCCGCCTTCCTCGACGTCCACGCCGAGGCCGAGGAGCGGTTCTTCTATCCGGAGCTGATGAAGGTCGGGAAATCGGCGAACGACGCCGAGGGCGACGATGCCGGGCCCGAGACCGAGGACGCGATCGAGGACCACAACAAGCTGCGCGACGCGGTCAAGGCGGTGGACAAATACCCCGTCGGCACGGGCGCCTGGATCGAGGCCGTCGGCAAGGCCAATGTCGTGAACTCAAAGCATATGGGCGAGGAGGAGCGGCAGGGGCTGACAGACTTCCGCCGCCACGCCCCGCTGCAGACGCGCCATGACCTCGCGGTGAAGTTCGCCGCCTTCGAGGCCGATCACATCACCGGGATCAAGCCGGTGAACAAGGACCCCGAGGCCTATGTCGAAAAGCACGGCTGACGCGCCGGGCCGGCCCGACATCGCATAGGCGGTGATCAGGTCGAACACCAACGCCCACGCTTACCGCCTGCCGCGCCAGGAGTCGCCGCCCGCCTCACGTCAGATACGGCTCTTCCTCCACCAGCCATCCCGCATCGTGGCTGATCGGCCGGCCGGGGCGGCGCAGGCGCTTCATGCCGTGCAGGGCGTCGGTCAGGTCCATCAGCTGTTCATCAGACAGCTCCACCGCGGCCCGCATCACCTCGGCCTTGAGGGCGGCGAAGTCATCGGGATGAAGCCGGCGGTCGGGGCAGCGGCCCATCGGGGTGCTCCTAGAACCGGGCCGTGACGGCGAAGCCGAAGCGGGATCGGCCGCCGGATGGACGGGGGTCGTCGACGGCGCGGGCCCCTTCCAGCTCGACCATCACCTTGTCGGCGATGGCGATGCGGACGCCGCCGCCGGCGGACATCAGGCTCTCTGACCGGTCGGCCAGCGGGCCGCGCGCATTGACCGTCACCTCGCCGCCGTCGGCGAAGGCATAGACCTCGGTGCCGGCGAAGGGGCGCGGCACGAAGCCGGGGCGCCAGGCGGTCTCGATCTTGGCCCCGTAACCGCTGTCGCCGACCAGCAGGCCCGCGCCGAAGCCGCGCCCGAAATCGGTCCCGCCCAGGCTGAACAGCTCCGCCGTCGGGGTGCGGTCGTCGGAATACTGGACGGCCACCGCGCCGCTCAGCCGCATCGTGCGTCCGAAAGCGCGGGCGGCGTCGATCCGGCCGTTGAACTTGGTGAAGTCCGCGTCGGTGAAGGCGTCGACCTCCGCACCCAGGCCGTCGATGCCGCGGCTCAGCGTTGCGCTGGCGTTCAGGGTGGCGTTGGTCATGATCTGACCGAAGGCGGCCGACCCCCGCAGGGCGCGCACCTTCTCGGTCGCGACCAGATTGCCGAACACCGCATTGTCGCTGTTCAGTCCATCCAGCCCGGCGCTGAGCACCAGATTGCGCCGATAGCTGCGGATCATCGGCCAGCTGACCACGGCGGACAGGGTGGTCGCGTCGCCGTCCAGTCCGTCGAGCCGGGTCCGCAGCCGGCCCGCCGCCAGCGAGACCGCCATGCCGTCCGAGCCGATGGGCTGGCGGTGAGACAGGCTGACGAACTGGAACCGCTCGGGATCGGTCGGAACCGTGACGGCAAGCCGGGTCTGGTCGCCCATCCGGAAGCCGCCGTTCAGGGTCACCGCCCCCGTCACCTGGGTCCGGCCCAAGGCCTGCGAGCCACGATTGTTGATGTCGGTCTCGACCACCCAGCGGGTGAAATCGACGTCGAACCCCAGGTCGGTCGCGCCCGGCGTGGCCGAGGGCACGCTTTCCAGCGTCGTCTTGGCCCCGGGGATGTCGGCGATCAGCGAGAGGTAGCGCTCGGCGGTCTCGCGGGTCAGCGGCGCCTCGGCGGCCAGTCTGCCGGCGTAGCCCCGCATCAGCTCCACATCGGGCTTGATGTCGCCGTAGATGGCCACGCGTCCGACCTTGCCGGGCGCGGCGGTGATGCGCAGCACGCCATTGGCGGACTCCCGCGTGTCCATGGCCACAATGGGCAGGGCGGCGCGCCGGGACAGGGCGGCGCTGACCGTGGCGCGAAGCCGGGCCAGGCCCTCGTTATCCAGCGTCTGGCCGATGAAGGGATCGACGGCGCGCTGGATGTCCTCCGCCACCACGGGCGGGGTTCGGATATCGACGGCGCGCAACACGAAGGGCGCAATGGGCGCCTCGCTGGCGGCGGCGGGCTCCGTCGTCGCGGCGGGGACCTGCGCCGCATCGGGCAGGGGGGTGCGGCGATCCAGTCGGCCGCGATCCACGATCAGTCCGTCCTGGGGACCGTCCGGCGCCGCAATCAGGACCGCGGCCATCAAGGCGGAAGCGATCATTCAGTCTGTCCTTGCGTGAGAGAGGGGAGGGCGGAAGACATCAGCGACGTCCTCCGCCCGTCCTTTCCGGGGCTCCGTTCAGTGGCCGCCGGGTCGCAGGCCGCCCAGCAGGCCGCCCACCGGGTTGGCGCCGGTTCCGCCGCCGGTCGCGCCGCCGAGGACGCCGCCGACCGTGCCCGTCACGCCGCCCAGAAGGCCGCCGACAGGATTGGTCCCGCCGGTCGCGCCGGGGCCGCTCACGCCCACCCCGACGGGTTGGCCGTTCGACAGGATGTTGCCGGTCACCGCCGTGCCCGAGGCGCTGCCCGGAGACAGGACGTTCAGATCGACAGCCGGATTGCCGTTGCCGGAGCCGACCAGCTGGTTGCCGCCGAGGTTGACGCCCAGCAGACCGGTGGCCGGACCGGAGGCGTTGCCGACCGGCGTGGTCGGCGTACCGGTGGAGACCGTCGCCACCGTGCCGCCCGACAGGACGCCGACCGTGGCCACCGTGCCGCTCTGCTGTGTCGGTGACAGGACGCTGACGCCCACCGGACCACCTGAGCCGCCGGCGCCGAGGATGGTTCGATCGCCGACGCTGACCCGACCGAGGCCGTCCGTCAGTCCGGTCAGGCCGGTGGTTTCGCCGAGATCGCTCAGGCCGCCGCCGATGCCGGGTAGGCCCGGAGAGCCGGGGTTTCCTGGCGTCCCCGGGGTCCCGGGGGTTCCGGGCGCTCCCGGCGTGCCCGGCTCGCCGGGGGCTCCGGGTTCACCCGGGTTGCCCTGCGGGCCTTCGCCGCCGAAGCCGCCCCCGCCGCCCAGAGAGTAGGATCGATTGCCATTGCAGGCCGTGAGGGCCAGAGCGGCTGCGGCAATCCCGCAGCAGATCAAGGCCTTGCCTGCGCCAGAGGTTGTGTGAAGCATGGTGTTCTCCTTTCCCGATCGGAAAAGAAAACTGACTTCAGGTTGTTCCCGCTGATTTCTGAGTAACCGTCGGAGTTTTTGCCGGAATCCCGTTCATTTACTTGTCGTTAACCAGACGAACCCCGCCATACCGGCGTATTGAGCGGGAATTAGGCATGTATTAACGTCCTGATATCGCCCATCTTTATTCACTGAGGAAAACTACCTAGGGGTTATTCGGCGCATTTCCATAGTCTTTGACCAGCGCGAACAGGAAGTCCCGGCCCTCCAGCAGGGAGCGGACGCGGATGCGTTCGTTCAGCCCGTGGACCCCGCCGCCGTCGGGATCGGCGAAGAGGCCGGTTACCCCGTAGGTCGGGATGCCCGCCGCATTGGTGAAGCGGCCGTCCGTGGCGCCCGGGCTCATCGACGGCAGCACCAGAACACCCGGCCAGATCAGGGCGGCGGCGCGACGGATCGGCTCCACGATGGCGGGGCGCAGCGGCGGCGGCGGCGAGGTCGGGTCGATGTGGCCGGCGATGGTCACCGCGATGGCGGGGTCGGCCAGCACCTGTTCCAGCTCGGTGCGGATCACGCGCGGATCGTGTCCGGGCAGTATCCGGCAGTTTACGTTGGCCGTGGCGCGCTGGGGCAGGGCGTTGGGCGCGTGGCCCGCATCGACCATGGTCGCCACGCAGGTCGTGCGCAGCACCGCATTCCAGGCCGGATCGGCGGCGGACAGCCGTTGCGCGGCGGCGTCGGTCGCCGACGACGCGCCCGCGCCGAGGGTTCTCATGTCGGCCGCGTGGGTGGGATTGGTCGGGGCCAGTGCCGTGAAATAGCCGCGCACCGCTTCGTTCGGCTCAGTCGGAAACGTGTAGGCGCCAAGTCGGGTCAGGGCGGCGGACAGGCGATAGATGGCGTTGTCCGGGACGGGGCGCGACGAGTGTCCGCCCGGATTGGTGATCTCCAGCCGGTAGTCCTGATAGATCTTTTCGCCGGCCTGGATTTCCAGCGCCACGCGGTTCCCGTCCGCGTCCAGCCGGCCGCGGGCGCCCTCGTTCAGGGCGAACCCGGCCTGCAGGGCGTCGCGATGGGTCTCCAGCAGCCACGACACGCCGTTGAAGGTGTCCGACGTCTCTTCACCGCAGGTCAGGGCGATCTTGATGTCGCGCCGGGGCACATAGCCCTCCTGCTTCAGCCGGATCAGGGTGTCGACCCAGATGGCCGCCTGCGCCTTGTCGTCCTGGGCGCCGCGGGCGTAAAAATAGCCGTCCTCCTCAACGAGGGTGAAGGGGTCACGCGCCCAGTCCTCGCGCCGCGCCTCGACCACGTCGATATGGGCCAGCAGGAGGATCGGCGCGGCGGTCGCATCCGAACCGCGTAGCACCGCCGCCAGATTGCCGTCCCGGGGCCGCTCGGCCGGGACCAGCACCCGCACATCGGCGGCGGGATAGCCGACGGCCAGAAGCCGCGCCGCCATCCGCTCGGACGCGAGGGTGCAACTGCCTTCGGACAGGGTGGTGTTGGTCTCGATCAGCGCCCTGTACAGGTCGCGGAACGCCGCCTCTCCCGGTCGGGGCGCGGTCGCCTGCGCCTCGGATCGTCCGGCGCTGAAGATCAGAATGGCGGCCACGACCAGCACGATGACGGCCAGCATGATCACCACTCCGCCCCGTCGGGCCTTGCGCAGGGCGGCATAGGTTTCCTCGTGCAACCAGTACCGCTCCCCGGCCTCCCGAACAGCCTGACGCCGCAGCAGGCGACGCAGGGCGGACCGTTCCAGCCCGCGCGACAGGACCAGCGGGACGGCCCGGTCCGCGCTGACCGCGCCATGGTTCCGCAGGGTCTCGACGACGCGCTTTTCTGCGTGATGGGCCATGATCGCCATGGTGGATGCGGCGGAATGTGACATCAGGCTTCTCCCGGAACGCGGGGACGCTAACCCGGACCGCCGCCGCTGTCTCCGGCGTTGCCACGGGCGGGCCGGAGCGGTCATGATGGGGCAGGGGGATCCATGACCTACGGCTACGACGATCACGCGCCGATCCCGGCGCGCAGCAGGACCGACCGGATCATGGTCTGGGGCGTGGGCCTGACCCTGACCGTCATCGGCCTCGCCTCGGCGATTTATCTGGCGGACCAGTACCGCGCGGCGGCGCCCTGGCGCGCGGCGCAGGAATCGGAACGTCTGCGCGAACGCGAGGCGCGGGCGGCGGAGGAGGCGCGGCGCGAGGCCATCGAGGCGGAGCGGATGGCCGCCGCCGAAGCCCCGTTGGATGCGCAGCCTCCTGTCACCGTGCCTGCAGCCCCGAATTTCGAGGCCATGTCGCAGGAAGAACTGCGGCGTTACCTTGAAGAGCATGGGGTGGATGTGGCCGGCGCAAGGACCCGCCCGGCCCCGGCCCCGGCGCCGCGCGCCGAACCGGACTCGCAACCGCTGGAGTGGGCGATTCGTCCGCAGTGGCCCGCGCTGCGCGGGTACACCTTCCCCGAGGGCGTCACCCGTATCCGTGTGGACTTCGGTTGCGCCGTCAGTCGCACCGGCGTTCTGTCCGATTGTCGGGCGACGGAAATCCCCGCAGGCACGGGTCTGGCTGCGCGCATGCGCCCGGCTCTCGCCGCCGCCCGCATGCGACCGATGACCCGTGGTGGTCGGCCCGTGGATGGCGAGGCGACGATCAGCGTCCATTTCGACGCCCGTCCGCCCGCGCCCGTCGTCGTCGACCGGCCCCGACCGCCGGCCGAGCCCGCGGCGCCGGCGCCGGACACTCCGGACCAGACGTCGAACCCGACGTCGCCCCGGGCCGATCCGCCCGCGGAACCGCCCGCGGAGGGCTGACCGGAACCGCCCCGCCCGGCCCCCGTTGGTCGCGCATGAGTTTCAGCGACCTGCCCGGCTTCACCCTGCCCCTGCTCGCCGCCGTTCTCGCCGGAGGCCTGATCGGGTTCGAGCGGGAGTGGCGCGGGCGGGCCGCCGGCTTCCGCACCCACATTCTCGTCTGCCTGGCCTCGGCCCTGCTGATGGAGCTGGCGGTGTCGCAGGGGGCCTGGCGTTTCATGCCCATCGGCGGGGCGGAGGTCGTCGCTGATCCGGCCCGTCTGGCCCACGGCGTCCTGACCGGCATCGGCTTCCTGTGCGCGGGGGTGATCTTCCGCGCGGGCTTCTCGATCCATGGCCTGACCACCGCCGCGTCGCTGTGGATCACCGCCGCCATCGGCCTGTTGTTCGGCGCGGGGCTGTTTTTGCTGGGCGCGGTCGGAACGACGCTGACCGTCCTGATCCTCGTCGCCCTCCGTCTGGTCAGCCTGCGTCTGCCGCAGGAGGCGGTGGTGGATGCCGAGATCGTCTGGCGCCGTGACGTCGTCGGGGCCGAGGACCGCATCGAGGCCGCCCTGGCGGGTCTGCGTCGCCCGCCCCGGGGCGACCGGTTCGAGCTGATCGACGACGGGACCCGCCTGCGCCGCACGTTCCGCTTCCGGATCGAGGGCGAGCCCGCGCTCAAGGCCCTCGCCGCCCGTCTGCGCGCGATCGAGGGCGTGGTCGGCTATTCACTGGACCCCCGCGACGACTGACCGCCGCTTGCCCGTCGCGGCGAACCGGGCCTAGGCTCGGGATTCGTCTGTTTGCGGAGCGAATTTCTGATGAGTTGGGATCTGGTGTGGCCGGTGCTGGCGGCCATGACGGCCGGCGGGCTGATCGGCGTCGAGCGCACCTATCACGGGCACCCGGCCGGCTTCCGAACCCACATCCTCGTCTGTCTGACCAGCTGCGTGCTGATGCTGGCGGCCATGCATCAGTCGACCTGGGCCTTCACCGCCCTGCCGGGGCAGACGGTGGTCATCGACCCGACCCGCATGTCGCACGGCCTGCTGACCGGCATCGGCTTCCTTTGCGCCGGGGTGATCTTCCGCGAGGGCTTTTCGGTTCACGGCCTGACCACGGCGGCGTCCCTGTGGGTGACCTCGGCCATCGGGGTCCTGTTCGGCGTCGGCATGCTGCCGCTGGCCCTGATCGCGGCGGGCGCGACGCTGGCGGTGCTGGGCGTGCTGCGTCTGGCGGATGCGAAGCTGCCTCACATCGGAGTCACGGACGTGGTCCTGAAGTGGCGTCGCAACGCCGCGCCCGGCGAGGCCCATGTCCGCAACCTGCTGCGCGATTCCGGCCTCAAGGCGGTCCGTCTCGGCCACATCATCTCGCAGGACGGCAAGCTGCACGAGCATCATCTGAAGGTGAAAGGCGCCATGCCGCTCGACATCGACGGCCTGGTCGCCCGCCTGTCCGCCGAGGACGACCTGTCCGGCTTCTCGGTCATGCCAAGGGACGAGTAGATCGACGAACAGGGCCCCCTTTGTCCGCCGGTCATTGTCCGTTAGGCATCTCTCGGGCAAAAGGGAACGGATGGCGAACGAAACGACTCGGATCATCGGGCTGGATCCCGGTCTCAGGCGCACCGGATGGGGCGTGATTTCGGCCGAGGGCTCGCGCCTGCGCTGGATCGCGCACGGCGTGGTCACGCCCCCCGAAACCGCGCCGTTCAGCGAGCGCCTGCTGCATCTGCTGGAGGCCGTCACCGCCCTGTGCGGCGACTACGGCTGCGAGGAGGCGGCGATCGAGGAGGTGTTCGTCAACGTGAACCCGTCCTCGACGCTGAAGCTGGGGCACGCCCGCGCCGCCGTCATGCTGGCGCCCGCCAAATGCGGCCTGCCGGTCGCGGAATATTCGCCCAACCTGATCAAGAAGGCGGTGGTCGGGGCCGGTCACGCGGACAAGGGCCAGGTCGCCTTCATGGTCAAACGCCTGCTGCCCGCGTCCGGTGATGCGAAGGCCGACGCCGCCGACGCTCTCGCCGTCGCCATCACCCATGCCCAGCTGCGCAAGCGGGCCCTGCTAGTTCCTCCCCCCACGGGGGAGGGGGACCGCGGAGCGGTGGAGGGGTCGTTCCGCGCGCTCGGCGCCGCGTCGGGCGCCCCTCCGTCACGACGCGCGAGCGCGTCGCGCCACCTCCCCCAGTGGGGGAGAAACGCATGATCGGTCGTCTTCGTGGCGTCCTGGCGGAGGTCGAGCAGGATCACTGCCTGATCGATTGCGTCGGCGTCGGCTATGTCGTGTCCTGCGGCGCCCGCACCCTGCAGCGCCTGCCCGCGCCCGGCGACGAGGCCACCCTGCACGTCCATTCGCAGTGGAGCGAGGACGCCGGCCCGCGTCTGTACGGCTTCCTGACCCGGGACGAACGCCGCGCCTTCACCACCCTGCTGGCCATCCAGGGGGTCGGCCCCAAGGCGGCGCTGGGCGTGCTGGATGTCCTGCCCCCCGGCGATCTGGCGTCCGCCGTCGCGCGCGACGACAAGGCTGCGGTCGGGCGCGCCAACGGCGTCGGCCCCAAGCTGGCGCTGCGCATCGTCACCGAGTTGAAGGGCAAGTCGCTGGGCGACACGTCCTTCACCCCCAACGCGCCGGGCGTTCACACCGAAATCGCGCCGCCTCCGCCCAGCCTGACCGGTGAGGCCGTCTCGGCCCTGCTCGGCCTCGGCATGACCGAGATCAACGCCCGCCGCGCCGTCGATCAGGCCCTGATCCGGCTGGGCGAGGACGCCGACCTGTCCGCCGTCATCCGCGCCGCGCTGCAGGAGCTGGGGCGATGAGCGACCGCATCGTCTCGCCCGAGCCCGTCGCCGGCGAGGCCTATGACCGCGCCCTGCGTCCGCAGGTGCTGTCCGAGTTCGTCGGACAGGAGCAGGCCAAGGGCAATCTGAAGATCTTCATCGACGCCGCGCGCGGGCGTCAGGAGGCGCTGGACCACGTCCTGCTGTTCGGCCCTCCCGGCCTGGGCAAGACGACGCTGGCGCAGATCGTGGCGCGCGAACTGGGCGTCGGCTTCCGCGCCACCTCCGGCCCCATCCTCGCCAAGGCGGGCGATCTCGCGGCCATCCTGACCAATCTCGAACCGCGCGACGTGCTGTTCATCGACGAGATCCACCGCCTCGCCCCGACGGTGGAGGAGATCCTCTATCCGGCGATGGAGGACCATGTGCTGGACCTGATCATCGGCGAGGGGCCGTCGGCCCGGTCCGTCCGCATCGATCTGGCGCCCTTCACCCTCGTCGGCGCCACGACACGGGCGGGCCTGCTGGCGACGCCCCTGCGCGACCGCTTCGGCATTCCGCTGCGTCTGGAATTCTACACCCCGCAGGAACTGACCCGCGTGGTCATCGGCACGGCGCGCAAGATGGGCGCGCCGATCACCGAGGACGGCGCCTTCGAGATCGCCTCCCGTTCGCGCGGCACGCCCCGGATCGCCGGCCGGCTGCTGCGCCGGGTGCGCGATTTCGCCGACGCCGGGGGCGACGCGACCATCAACAAACTGGTCGCCGCCCGCGCCCTGGCCCGGCTCGAGATCGACGAGGTCGGGCTGGACTCCAATGACCGCCGCTTCCTCAAGGCCCTGATCGAGAACTACGGCGGTGGTCCCGTCGGCATGGACACCCTCGCCGCCGCCATCGCCGAGGCGCGCGACGCGGTCGAGGATGTCATCGAGCCCTATCTGCTCCAGCAGGGCTTCATCCAGCGCACGCCCCGCGGCCGCATGGCCTGCGCGCGGGCCTACAGCCACCTCGGCCTGACCGAACCGCCCAAGGTTCCGCAAGCGGGCGACCTGTTCGGGGGCAAATAGCCTTCACCTGCACGCCGAACCCCGGCATGGTTGCGGCATGGCTAAACGGACCATCCGTGTTGATCGACTGATCGTCGTGCTGGGCGGGGCGGTGATCCTGCTCGGCGTCCTGATGCTGTGGCTGTTCAGCCGCAACGCCTTCGGGCCCAGTGAACCGACGCCCGAACAGCGCGCGCAGGCCCAGGTGCACCGGCTGGTCGGGCGACAGGCGCGCGTCACCTATACCGAGACCGGCCGCCGCCGCGCCGTCTGCGGCTACATCCGCAACGGCAATGAGGTCGTCGCCTTCGTCTCGCGCCCCAATCGTCTGATGCTGGAAACCGACCCCCTGAAGACCGAGTTCGACCAGTTGCAGGGCGACCTCTGCCCCGGCTTCCTGAAGCGACAGGGAGACATCGTCCGATGATCGACAGTCCCACCGCCGGCCGCTTCGAGGGGCGGGAGCATCGCCTGCCGGTCCGCGTCTATTACGAGGACACCGACTTCACCGGTCTGGTCTATCACGCCAACTACGTCCGCTATTTCGAGCGGGGGCGGTCCGACTGCCTGCGCCTGATGGGCATCGGCCACGCCGAGCTTCTGGACGGCGACCAGCCCATGGCCTTCGTGGTGTCGAAGATGGGCCTGACCTTCCTCAAGCCCGCGCGCATCGACGATGAACTGGTGGTGCGCACCTGGTATGACGCCGCCAGGGGACCGCGCCTGCTGATCACCCAGGAGATCGCGCGCGGCGCGGACGTTCTGTGCCGGGCCGAGGTCGAGGTGGTCTGCATCCACATGGACGGTCGTCCGCGCCGTCCGACCAAGGCCCTGATTGAAAAGGTCGGCCCTTGGCTGGCCCCGAAAGAGGACTGAACGACATGGCTTCAAACACCGAGTTCACCGAGCGTCAGGGCTGGAGCGCCCTGATCGTCATTGGCCTGCTCGTCGTGATCACCGTCGGCGGCGGTCTGGTCGGCTGCCCCTACTACAAGGTCTGGGAGCGCAAGATGGCCGGTCAGGCCGAGCTCCAGTACCAGCAGGGCGCCCGTCAGGCCCTGATCGCCCAGGCCGCGGCCGAGGACGAGGCCGCCATCAAGCGCGCCGAGGCGGCCACCCGCCGGGTGCGGGGCTGGGCTGACGCCGCCAAGCGCGGCTGTCAGGATCTGGGCCGCGCCAACGACGTCGCCTGCGAGGACCAGTTGCTGCGCGACGCCGCCACCTATTCCATCGCCAAGGAAGGGCATGAGGGCGTCATCATCAGCGTCGGCGCCCCCGTCTCGGTCGCGGTCCAGCCCAATACGAACCGGCCCGCCGACTAACCTCACGAGCGAACCTCGCTGCGATAGCGAACCTGTCATGTGCACAAGCGTGACCGTGCCGCTAGACGACGCTAAACCGCCTGACGACACCTGACTCGCCACAGAACCGCCACGCCCGTCCGCTGCACAGGGCGGACACGGAAGGACGCCTGAATGACCATCGCCGCCGAAGCCTCGATGCTGAACCCCGTCGACCTGTTCCTGCGGGCCGACTACGTCGTGAAGGCGATCATGATCGGTCTGGCGGTCGCGTCGGTCTGGTCCTGGGCGGTCATCATCAGCAAGGCGCTCAGCTTCGGCTCTCTGAACAGCCAGGCCAACGCCTTCGAGGACGCCGTCGGCTCTGGCCGGTCGCTTGAGGAAATCGCGGCCCAGGCCGGGCCGAATCCGTCCCACCCCCTGCCGCGCATGCTGGTCATCGCCCTCAGCGACTGGCGTGAGGCCCGCACCCGCGGTCCCCTGACCGAGGGCGCCGGCAATCTGCTGGTGTCGCGCATCGACCGCGCGCTCGACAGCCTGATCGCGCGGGAAAGCCAGCGGGTCGAGGATGGTCTGGGCGTCCTGTCGGTCGTCGCCACCTCGTCGCCCTTCATCGGCCTGTTCGGCACGGTCTGGGGCATCATGAACGCCTTCGGCGCCATCGCCTCGGCGGGGAACACCAATCTGACGACGGTGGCGCCGGCCATTTCGGAAGCCCTGTTCGCCACCGCCATCGGGCTGTTTGCGGCCATCCCGGCCTATATCGCCTACAACAAATTCTCGATCGACGCGGGCAAGTTCACCGGTCGTCTCGAAAGCTTCGCCGACGACCTGCAGGCCGCCGTGGCCCGCCGTCTCGGCGCCGGCGCCGGCCCGTCGTCCGACCCGCGTCGGGAGGCCTGAGCCATGGCCCTGGGTGGAGCAGGCGGAGGCGGTCACGGCCGCCGCGGCCGCCGGGCGCGCAAGCGTCCCCTGAGCGAGATCAACGTCACCCCGCTGGTGGACGTCATGCTGGTGCTGCTGATCATCTTCATGATCTCGGCCCCCCTGCTGACGACCGGCGTCGAGGTGGAGCTGCCCAAGACCGAGGCCAGCTCTGTCGACACCACGACCGAGCCGGTGACGGTGTCGATCAGGCGCGACGGCGAAATCTTCGTCGGCGACAGCCTTGTGCAATGGGATGAGCTGGTTCTGCGCGTGGCCCAGGAAGGCGGCGTGGGCTCGCGCGAAAAGCCGGTCTTCGTCCGCGCCGACGGTCGCGCCCCCTATCAGGCCGTGGCCCGCGTCATGGCCCGCCTGTCGTCTGAAGGCTTCACCAAGCTGAACCTCATCACCGACACCGTCGCGACCTCCGGGGAGGGCTGACGGCGTGGAGCGTCCCAGCACCGCCCTGATCGGATCGGTCGCGGTTCACGCCGGCATCGCAGGCGTCATCGCCTTCTCGCTGATGTTCAGCCGTCCGGTCGCGCCCCTGCCGGTGACGAATTCTGTGCCGGTGCAGGTGATATCCGAGGTCGAGGTTCTGGGCGCCCAGCCGCTGAACCCCAGCGAGGAACTGGTCACCGAGGACGCCAACACCGCGCCGTCCGAGGTTCTGCCGGAGCCCACGCCGCCCGCGCCCCAGCCGACCCCGACTCCGCCGCCGCCCGCGCCGCGTCCGACGCCCACGCCAAGGCCCACGCCGGCGCCGCGTCCGCAACCGACGCCGCCGCGTCCCCAGCCGACGCCGCCGCGCACCCCGCCCACGCCGCCCCGGACCCAGCCCACGCCGCCGCGCACCCAGCCGCGCCCCCCGGCCGAACGCCCCCAGCCGGGCTTCAATCCCGAGCTGGAAGGCAAGCTGAACAACACCCCCAACCGCGGCAACCGTCCGCGGACGGGCGGCGGCGCGTCGGGCGTGGCGCCGCGCACCCTGGGCCGGGCCTCCCTGCAGGCGCTGGGCGCCCAGATCCGTCCATCCTTCAGCTGCACCCTGCAGGGCGTGCAGGACCTGGAAATCCGCGTGCAGGTCCGGCTCAGCGAATCCGGGCGCGTCGTCGGCACGCCCCAGCTGCTGCCCCCGCGCGGCGGGCCCAGCTACCAGCCGGTGTCCGAGGCGGTTATCCGCGCCATCTATGCGGCCCAGCCGTTCACGATGCCGTCAGACTATGAGGTGCAGGACATACCGTTCCGGTTCCCGGCGTCACAGTATTGCTGACGGCGTCTGATAGCTGCCGTCACCGACCGATTGTCGCCGCAATGACCGGGAACCTGTGGCCGGTCGATCAGGCTTATGCGAGCCTGCCGATGAATTTGGAGAGCCAAGCGTGAAATCGAAATTCCTGATGCTCATGGCCGCGACGGCCGTCGCCCTGGTCCCCGGCGTGGTCGCCGCCCAGACGCCCCAGGCGAGCGAGGACGTGGTCATCAGCCAGGCCGACATCCGCCCGTTCGCCATCGCCGTCGCCGATTTCAGCGGCCAGAACGGCTCCGACCTGTCGGGCATCATCCGCGCCGACCTGCGCCGCACCGGCTATTTCGAGCCGCTGGACCCCAACAGCTTCGTCGAGACCGGCCTGACCCTGGCCAATGCGCCCAACTTCCCGCAGTGGACCTCCATCGGCGCCCAGGCCGTGCTGTACGGCTCGGTCACCCCGCGCCAGGACCAGCGCTACGACTTCGGCTTCCGCCTCTACGACCCCTATCGGCAGTGCCAGCTGGCCTCCTACCAGTTCACCGCCACGGCCGAGCAGTGGCGCCGGATCGGGCACAAGATCGCCGACCTCGTCTATCAGCGCATGACCGGCGAGACCGGCCTGTTCGACAGCCGCGTGGTCTTCGTTTCGGAAAGCGGCACCCAGCTGAACCGCGTGTCGCGCCTCGCGATCTCGGATCAGGACGGCTACAATCCGGAATACCTGACGCAGGGCGAAGAGGTGATCATGTCGCCCCGCTTCTCGCTCAGCGACCCCAACGAGATCACCTATGTCGCGCTGGGCAAGGACTACAGCCGCATCTACCTGTTCAACCTCGCCACCCAGCGCCGTGAAAGCCTGGGCGAGTTCGACGGTCAGGTCCTGGCGCCGCGCTTCTCGAACGACGGCACGAAGATGGCCTTCTCCATCATTCGCAACGGCAATACCGACGTCTATGTGATGGACCTCAGCAGCCGGCAGGTGCGCCGCCTGACCAATGATCCGGGCATCGACACCTCGCCGTCGTTCAGCCCCGACAACAGCCAGATCGTCTTCACCTCGGACCGGTCGGGCAACGCGCGCCTCTACACCATGCGCGCCGACGGCTCGGGCCAGCGTCCGATCTCGCGCGGCGGCGGCCTGTACACGGCGCCGACCTGGAGCCCGCGCGGCGACCTGATCGCCTTTACCAAGCAGTCGGGCGGGCGGTTCTCGACCGGCGTCATGGCTCCCGACGGCTCGGGTGAGCGCATCCTGTCGTCCAGCTATTTCGAGGAAGGCCCGTCGTGGGCGCCCAATGGCCGCTACATCATGTTCGCGCGTCAGAGCCCGGGCGGCGACACCCGTCTGTGGACCGTCGACCTGTCCGGCCGGGTCATCAATCAGGCCGGCTACGGCGGTCGCGGCACCGACCCGGCGTGGTCGCCGCTGCTGGATGAGCAACCCGTCCGTCCCGGCGCGGGCGGGCCGGACGCCTGTCCCGCCTAAGCGAAATCGGTCGGCTCGGGGCGCGCCCCGAGCCGGCTCAGATTTCGCTCAGGATTAAAGCGGGAGCCTGATTTACGGCATCAGCGAAATCGCGAAGCGATTTCACCGCCGCCGATCAGGCTCCTGCTCTCAAGCGGAGCCTTTAGTCTCACTACTGCGTTATCGCGTCTGGTGAATTGACTGGCGCGACAGTACCGACCCTTTACAGCAAAGCTATTTCCGGGGCTGGGCCCCGACCAATCTTGGGAGACGATCCAGATGATGAAGCCCTCGACCCTCGTCCGCCTCGCCGCCGTCGGCGTCGCCGTGACCGCTATCGCGGCCTGCACCCCCAGGCGTCCGGTGGAAACCGGCTCGGGCGAAGTCGCTCCCCCGTCCAATCCGCAATATCCGCCGGCGACCGGCCCCATCAACGGCGGCAACATCGGCGCCGCCGCGCCGGGTTCCGAGCAGGACTTCGTCGTCAACGTGGGCGACCGAATCTATTTCGACCTCGACAGCTATTCGATCCGCTCGGAAGCCTTCCCGCGTCTGGACGCCCAGGTGGCCTGGCTGCAGCGCTACCCGAACGTCACCATCCGCATCGAAGGCAATGCCGATGAACGCGGCACGCGTGAATACAACCTGGCCCTCGGCGCCCGCCGCGCCGAGTCGATCCGCACCTATCTGATCGAGCGCGGCGTCAACGCCGCCCGCATCGACACCATCAGCTACGGCAAGGAGCGTCCGATCGCCGCCGGCTCGACCGAAGAGTCGTGGGCCCGTAACCGCAACGGCCACACCGCCATCGTGTCGGGCGCCACGCGCTAAATCCTCAAGACAGTTGTATAGGGGGAGGGGCGTCGGTTCACCGGCGCCCCTTTCTTTTGTAAGGCGGGTTCGGGGAACGCGCCGATTTTCGGCCAGGGGGGATACTGCCGATGGATATCGAAGGTGCGGGCGGCGTCGTGACCGCGGGTCTGGTCGCCGGCGCGATCGAGAAGCCGACGGGCAAGGCGGGCGAGGATCACACCGGAACCTGTTCCGACTGCGGCTCCGAAACCACCGGCAATTTCTGCGCCAACTGCGGCCAGCCCACCCATGTCCATCGCAGCCTGCTGCACCTCGGCGAGGAGGTGCTGCACGGCGTCATGCATTTCGACGCCCGCATCTGGCGCACCCTGCCGCTGCTGGTCCTCAATCCGGGCCGGCTGACGCGCGAATGGATCCACGGCAAGCGCACCCGCTACATCTCCCCGCTGGCGATCTTCCTGTTCACGGTCTTCGTGACCTTCTTCGCCCTCAGCTTCGTGCACATGCCCGAGCCTTCGGTTCACCCGGTCGCCGCCGCCGCGGCGCAGGAGGGCGCGGCCGATTTCGAGAAGGGCCGTCAGGAGATCGCGGCGGCCAGGGCCCAGGCGACGACCCCCAGGGACAAGGCGGCGCTGGATGTCGCCGACAATGTGATGGCGAGCATGGCCGGCAAGGCCGGAGCCGTCGACGAGGATGAAGCGCCCCGTGCCGACGGCCTGGAGCCCGGCAGCTGGCAGGCGGGTGTCCACGACGTCGCCGCCGACATCTATGCCGACCAGGGCGCCAGCAAGAACGTCAGGAAGATCGCCAAGAAGCTGATGAATCCCGATCTGGCGATCTACAAGGTCCAGCAGACCTTCTACAAATTCGCCTTCCTGCTGGTGCCGCTGTCGATCCCCTTCATGGCCCTGCTGTTCCTGTGGCGTCGCAAGACCACCCTGTATGACCACGGCGTCTTCGTTCTCTACTCGCTGACCTTCGTCGTTCTGGCGGGCCTGCTCGCGATCGCCTTCGGGCTCATTCACCCGGCTCTGGGCGGGCTGGCCTGGTTCGCCGTCATGCTCGGCACGCCCGTCCACCAGTTCGCCCAGCTCAAGGGCGGCTACGAGCTCGGCTGGTTCTCGACCCTCTGGCGGTTCTTCTTCCTGCAGATCTTCTGCGTGCTGGCCATGTCCCTGTTCTTGCTCGCGGTGCTGTTCCTGGCGCTCGGCCACTGAGCGCCTTGCGAGCGCCCCAAATCCGGTGAAACTGATCCCATGCTGAAGCTCCATCCCGCCCTGCGCACCCGCAAAGCCCTCGTCACCGCGCTCGGCGTGCTGATGATCGCCGGCACGACCACGGTCGTCGCCCAGACCGCACCGCTTGAGGCTGTTCAGTGGGACAAGCGCCGGCTGGATCAACTGGACCGCAACGTCCGCCGTCTCGAGCGCGCGGTGACCCAGCGCAACGCCGCCGGTCAGCCGGTGCTGGTCGAGCCCGACCCCGAGGTCATCGCCCTGCAAGGCCGGGTCAGCCTGATGGATCGCCGCCTGCAGGATCTGGAAGCCACCACCCAGCGGGTCAACGGGGACATCGAGCGCCTGACCTTCGCCCTCGACGAATCCCGCCGCGACAACACCGCCCTCAGCACGCGCGTGCGCGACGCCGAAAGCCGGGTCCGCACGATGGAGCAGGCGGCGGCGCGCGAGAACGAGCTCAACGCCCCCATTTCCTCGACCTCGCCGACCGGCGATGCGAGCCGCGACCTGACCGCCGCCGTCCGTCTGGCCGCCAGCGATCCGGCCTTGGGCGACCGGGCGCTGCAGACCGTCACCCTGGCCTGGCCGGACACCCCGCAAGCCCGTGAGGCCTTCAGCCGGATCGGCGACCTGCGTGTCTCGGATCAGGACTACGCCAACGCCGTGCGCGCCTATTCCTCCGCGATCCGCGGCTGGCCGACCACGCCCTGGGCCGCGGCGACGACGCTGGAACTGGCCAACGCGCTCAACGAGGCGGACCGCAAGACCGACGCCTGTGGCGCCCTGGTCGAGTTCACCAACCGCTACGCCGCGACCGCCTCGGCCAGCCAGCGCACGCGGGCGACCGAGCTGGCCACGCGCTTCGCCTGCACGCCCGCCCGCGCCCCGGCGGCGCCGGCGCGGACGCCCGCCCGGCGCCCGGGCTGAGCCCGAGCGACCCTGACTGGCTCGCGGACGCCCACGCCCGGCTGGGCGCCCGCCTTCGGTCCGACAGCCCTGATCCCGTCGTGGTCGCCCTGTCCGGCGGCGGCGATTCCGTCGCCCTGCTGCACCTTGCCGCCGACTGGGCGAGGGCGCACGGCCGCCGACTGCTGGCCCTGACCGTCGATCACGACCTCAATCCCGACAGCGCGCACTGGACCGCCCGGGCCGCCGCCGCCGCGCAGGCGCAGGACGCCGACTGGCGCGGGCTGGTCTGGTCCGGCGAAAAGCCCGTCACCGGCCTGCCCGCCGCCGCCCGTCTGGCCCGTCACCGCCTGATCGCCGCCGCCGCCCGTGAGGCCGGGGCCAGGGTCATCCTGATCGCCCACACCGCCGACGACCGGGACGAGGGCGAACTGATGCGGGCCGAAGGCTCGACCCTCGGGCGGTTGCGGGCCTGGTCGCCGTCGCCGGTCTGGCCCGAGGGGCGGGGATTGATGCTGCTGCGCCCCCTGCTGCCCGTTCGCCGGGCCGCGCTGCGCGACTGGCTCACCGCGCGCGGCGCCGACTGGATCGAGGACCCGGCCAACGCCGACCTGCGCTATGCCCGCCCTCGCGCCCGCAAGGCCCTGGCCGCCGGCGCCCCGGCGCCCACGCCGCCGCCGGAGGGGCGGGGCAGGGGCGTCCTCGGTGTTCGGGAGGATATCATCGGCCTGTCGCGCGACGTGGACGCCCGCGCCCTGTCGGCCGCCCTCGTCTGCGCCGGCGGCGGCGACCGTCCGCCGCGCGGCGACCGGCTGGTCGCCGTCCTGGCCCGGCTGGCCGCGGGAGACGACTTCATCGCCACCCTGTGCGGCGCGCGGATCCAGGCGGACGGCGCGGACGTCACCGTCACCCGTGAAGCCGGCGAGTTCCGCCGCGCCGGCGCGCCGCCCCTGTCCTTGCCGCCGGGAGAGGAGGTCGTCTGGGATGGCCGCTGGGCCCTGACCGCGCCCGGGCCGGGCTGGTCCGTCCTTCCCGCCGCCGGGCGGATGGCCGCCCTTTCCCCTGTCGATCACGCGCATTTGCGGGCCCTGCCCGCCGCCGCCCGCGGCGGCCGACCTGTGCTGATCCGGAACGCTCCGGATGCAGCGGTTCTTGCAGGTGAGGCGTTCAGGGCGCATGCGCTGGTCGAAGCAAGACTGGCGTCCGCGCTGGACGGAATGACGCACGAAGACGATCTGGTGGCTCACGCCCGTGGCGCCTTGCCCCGGAACCACCTATTTTCGGGCGTGACATCTTCGAGTGACGGGACGCGACCGCGTTCCGAGGGAACGAGACGAGAATGAATCTGCGCACTCTGGCCATCTTAGGCGTGATTATTTTGGGCGGGCTGACCGCCTACCTGGCCTTCAACCGCGGCGGCGTCGTGCCCACGGCCGACGGCGCCAAGGCCGCCGCCTCGCGTCCCGCGCCGATGACCTATTCGGAGCTGCTGCGCGCGCGTGACGCCAACCAGATCAAGAGCATCGAGGTGCATGGCGAGCGGGTGAAGACCACGCTCAAGGATGACAAGGTCTTCGAGACGACCACCACCCTGCCCAACACCGACCTGATCGAGAGCATCAACCAGAAGGGCGCCTCGGTCGATGTGAAGAACACCCGCCAGTCCATCTGGGTCAGCGCCCTGATCGGCCTGCTGCCGTTCGTCCTGATCATCGGCCTGTGGATCCTGATCATGCGTCAGATGCAGGGCGGAGCGCGCGGCGCCATGGGCTTCGGCAAGTCCAAGGCCAAGCTGCTGACCGAGCACAAGGGTCGCAAGACCTTCGAGGACGTCGCCGGCGTGGACGAGGCCAAGGAAGAACTGCAGGAGGTCGTCGACTTCCTCAAGGATCCGTCGAAATTCCAGCGTCTGGGCGGCAAGATCCCCAAGGGCGCCCTGCTGGTCGGCCCTCCCGGCACCGGCAAGACCCTGCTGGCCCGCGCCGTCGCGGGTGAGGCGGGCGTGCCCTTCTTCTCGATCTCCGGTTCGGACTTCGTTGAAATGTTCGTCGGCGTCGGCGCCAGCCGCGTCCGCGACATGTTCGAACAGGCCAAGAAAAACGCCCCCTGCATCATCTTCATCGACGAGATCGACGCCGTCGGTCGCCATCGCGGCGCCGGCCTGGGCGGCGGCAATGACGAGCGCGAGCAGACGCTGAACCAGCTGCTGGTCGAGATGGACGGCTTCGAGGCGTCCGAGAACATCATCCTGATCGCCGCCACCAACCGTCCCGACGTCCTCGACCCGGCCCTGCTGCGTCCCGGCCGCTTCGATCGTCAGGTCGTGGTGCCGAACCCCGACGTCGCGGGCCGCGAGAAGATTCTGCGCGTCCACATGAAGGACGTGCCGCTGGCCGCCGACGTCAACGTCAAGACCATCGCGCGCGGCACCCCGGGCTTCTCCGGCGCCGACCTGGCCAATCTGGTCAATGAGGCGGCCCTGATGGCGGCTCGCAAGGACCGTCGCATGGTCACCCATCGCGACTTCGAGGACGCCAAGGACAAGGTCATGATGGGCGCCGAGCGCAAGTCGATGGCCATGAACGAGGAAGAGCGCCGCCTGACCGCCTATCACGAGGGCGGCCACGCCATCGTCGCCATGAACGTCAAGATGGCCGATCCCGTG
The DNA here is from genome assembly GCF_058681355.1 of Brevundimonas sp. AVps31. Classification (NCBI taxonomy): domain Bacteria; kingdom Pseudomonadati; phylum Pseudomonadota; class Alphaproteobacteria; order Caulobacterales; family Caulobacteraceae; genus Brevundimonas; species Brevundimonas sp. AVps31. Next base: position 1,920,861 of record NZ_CM178736.1, read on the forward strand.
CACAAGGCGACCATCGTCCCGCGCGGCCAGGCGCTCGGCATGGTCATGCAGCTGCCGGAAGGCGACCGCTATTCCATGAAATACCAGCAGATGATCGACCGCATCGCCATCATGGCCGGCGGCCGCGTCGCCGAGGAACTGATCTTCGGCAAGGAGAACATCACCTCGGGCGCTTCGTCGGACATCCAGCAGGCGTCCAAGCTGGCGCGCCGCATGGTGACCCAGTGGGGTTTCTCGGAAGTGTTGGGCACCGTCGCCTATGGCGAGAACGAGCAGGAGGTCTTCCTCGGCCACTCCGTCGCGCGCAGCCAGAACATCTCGGAGGAGACGGCCCGCATCATCGACAGCGAGGTCAAGCGACTGGTCACCTCGGGCTGGGACGAAGCTCGCCAGATCCTGACCGACAAGGCCGCCGATCTCGAAACCCTGGCCCAGGCCTTGCTCGAGTACGAAACAATGTCGGGTCAGGAGATCAAGGACCTGCTGGAGAAGGGCCTCGCCCCGAACCGCGACGAGAACAACTTCCCCAATGCCGGGCCTTCGGTCTCCGTGCCGATCACCCCGGTCTCGGACGGCGTCGAGGTCGAGGTTCCCACGGTCCACTGACCGACGCGCATCGCGAAATGAAGAGGGCGGCCCCGGCGACGGAGCCGCCCCTTTTTTATTGTGCCCACGACCAATCCTGACGCATCCGCCTGTTAGCCTGTCTGCCAACCCGGCCTTCGCGCCAGCGACGGGTTGCGGACTGCATGGGTCACATGGGTCACATGGGTTGGATGGACTGCATGGACGGCATGGGACGTGTTTTTACACCGCCTGACGCCCCTCCAGCACCGCCCGCCAACGCGGTGATCCCGCCCCCAACCTGATGTTCAGGTTGGCGAATTCCCGCCACTCACAAGTACCGACTAACCGCCGGACGGCTCATTGACCAACAAGTTTGCAATCCAAACAAGTCTATTGTAGATCGGAGTTCTCAACGAGGGGAGCCCGCCATGACCGCCCATCCGCCCGCCCAGTCTCCCGAACGCCTGCACGGCCTCGACGCCCTGCGTGGCGGCGCCCTGTTGCTGGGCGTCGTCCTGCACGCCAGCCTGTCCTTCTTCCCGCAGCAGATCTGGATCGTCGGCGACGACAGCACCGCCCTGGGCGCGGCCGTCGTCTTCTTCGCCATCCACCTGTTCCGGATGACGGCCTTCTTCCTGATCGCCGGCCTGTTCGCCCATATGATGCTCAGCCGTCGCGGCTGGCTCGGCTTCGCCCGCGACCGCGCCGTCCGCATCACGGGCCCCCTGCTGGCCTTCTGGTTCCCTGTGATGGCCGGGATCGTCACGGCGCTGGTCTGGAACGCCCATGTCCAGGGGCTGGTTGTCCCGGGCGCGACGCCGCCCCCGCCGCCGACCTATGACTGGACCAACATCCCGCTGACCCACCTGTGGTTCCTCTATGTCCTGACCCTGTTCTGCCTCGCCGCCCTGATCCTGCGTGCCCCGTTCGCGGCGTTGGACCGGAAGGGGAGCTGGGGCCGGAGGGTGGACCGCGTCACCGGCGCCCTGATCGGCTGGTGGACGCCCGCCGTCCTCGCCGCGCCGCTGGCCCTGGCCCTGTGGCTGGACCCGAAATGGATCGCCTTCTTCGCCGTGCCGACCCCCGACGCCGGTCTGATCCCCAACACCGCCGCCCTGATCGGTTTCGGCTCGGCCTTCGGGCTCGGTTTCCTGCTGGACCGCCGCCGGGATCTGCTGGCCCGTATCGCCGGCTGGTGGCCGGTCTATCTGATCACCGCCGTGGTCTCGGGCGTCTGGGCCTGGATCCTCGCCGGCGGCCCCAGCCTCGCGCCCATGGTCGAGCCGACGCAGGACAAGGCCGTCGCCGCCGTCGTCGTCGCGCTGGCGGTCTATACCTCCGCCTTCGCCGCCATGGGCCTGTGCCTGCGCTTCCTGTCGGGCCACAGCGCCGTGCGCCGTTACCTCGCCGACGCCTCCTACTGGGTCTACATCCTGCACCTGCCGCTGGTCATGCTGGCCCAGGTCTGGGTGCAGGATTGGGCCGCGCCCTGGTGGGCCAAGCTGGCGGGCGTGTCGCTGGGCGTCTTCGCCGTCTGCCTTCTGACCTATGAGCTGATGGTGCGCCACGGCGTCCTGGGCCGCTGGCTGAACGGCCGCCGCATCCCCTGGCGCCGCCCCGCAGACCCGATCGCCGTCCCCGCCGAATAACTTGCAAACAGCCCCCCGGTCGTCCACCCGATGGGTGAGCCGGTTCCGAGAGAGTCGTCATGTCCGCCAAACCCCGCCTGCATTCCCCCGAGGATGACCTCGCCTTCATGCGCTCCATCGTGCAGGGCGACGCCCGGGTGCCGATGACCCTGGCCGTCTGCTATCTGGCCGGGGGACTGTTGTACGGCGCGCAGTGTCTGTTCCACCTGGGTCAGGTCTTCGGCGTGATCCGCCTGCCGGAGCTGGCCAATCTGGTCGTCGTGGTCGGGATCACCGCGACCTTCCTGGCCATCCTGACCTGGGCCATCCTGCGGGATCGCCAACAGGGTGCGTCCAGCCGTGGCCCTCTGGCCTCGCGCACGCTCAACGCCGCCTTCAGCGCCACCGGCATGGCCAATACCGCCGTCATCATCGTCTTCGCCGTCGGCGCCTGGCGGGATCAGGACTTCGGCATCTGGCTCTACTACGCCGCCATCGTCTTCGCCCTCCAGGCGGCGGCGTGGTTTGTGGCCTGGACCCTGAAGCGCAAGGGCTGGATGCTGGCGACCGCGCTGGGCGGCTGGGTCGCGGCGGTGGCGCTGGGCGTGCTGGTGCGGGAGCCGTTGGCCTATCTCGGCGTCTGCACCGTCGCCCTGTTCCTGCTGTTCGCCCTGCCGGGCCTGATCCTGTTCCGCGACGCCCGCGCCGGCGGCAAGGGCGTCTGAGTTCATGGGGCTGGCCGATCTCGGACGGATCGACGACGTCATCCACGGCCGCATGCGGCTGGGGATCATGGTCTATCTGGTCGAGGCCGAAGTCGCCGACTTCACCGAGTTGAAGACCGTCCTCGAGGCCACCCAGGGCAACCTCTCCGTCCACCTCAAGAAGCTGGAGGAGGCGGGCTATGTCGCCATCGACAAGAGCTTCGTGAAGAACAAGCCCCTGACCCGCGTCTCCATCACCGCCGCCGGCCGCAAGGCCTTCCACGACTACCTGATGGCGCTGGGCGACCTGATCGGGGGCAAGGGCTGATGGCCGTCCTGCGTCCCCATCCTCGTCCCCGCGTCATGGGCATCGTCAACGTCACGCCCGACAGCTTCTCCGACGGCGGGCGACACGACACGGTCGAGGCCGCCATCGCCCACGGGCTGGAGCTGGTGCGGCAGGGCGCCGACATCCTCGACATCGGCGGCGAGAGCACTCGCCCGGGCGCCGCACCGGTCAGTCTCGAGGACGAGATCGCCCGCACCGCCCCGGTCATCGCCGGCCTGCGCGCGTCTGGCTGGGCCGGCCCGATCAGCATCGACACCATGAAGCCCGAGGTCGCCGCCGTCGCCGTCGGCGCGGGCGCCAACATCTGGAACGACGTCACCGCCCTGGGCTTCTCCCCCGCCAGCCTGCCGACCGCCGCCGACCTCGGCTGTGACGTGGTGCTGATGCATATGAAGGGGGAGCCGCGCACCATGCAGGACGCGCCCCATTATGACGACGTGGTGTCCGAGGTGGTCGACTGGCTGGCCGTCCGCGCGGGCGAGGTCATGGCGGCGGGCATCGCGCCGGACCGGCTGTGGCTGGATCCCGGCATCGGCTTCGGCAAGACGCCGGCGCACAACATGGCCCTGACCGCCAACCTCGACCGGCTGGGCGCCACCGGTCTGCCGGTGCTCTACGCCGCCAGCCGCAAGCGGACGATCGCCGCCATAGACCCGACCGCGACGGACGCCTCCGACCGTCTCGGCGGCTCGCTGGCCCTGGCGCTGGAGGCCGCCCGACGCGGCGCGGCCATCGTCCGCGTCCACGACGTCCGCGAGACGGTCCAGGCCTTGGCCGTGCAGGCGGCGGTCACGGCGGCGATCTCGCGCTACGGCTTGCCCGCCGCGCCGGACTCGGCCATCTCCAACCCATGACCTCGCCCCTCGGACGCGTCCTGATCATCGCCGGCTCGGATTCCGGGGGCGGCGCAGGGATACAGGCGGACATCAAGGCCGTGACCGCCATGGGCGGTTATGCGGCCACCGCCATCACCGCCATCACGGTCCAGAACACCCTGGGCGTCCACGGCGTCCATCCCCTGCCGCTGGACCTGATCGAGGCGCAGGCCCGCGCCGTGCTCGACGACATCGGCGCCGACGCCATCAAGACCGGAATGCTGGGCTCCACCGATGTGGTCGAGCGCGTCGCCGCCATCCTCGACAGCTCCGACGCCCTGACGGTCGTTGATCCGGTCATGATCGCCAAGGGCGGCCACCCCCTGCTGCCCGACGAGGCGGTGCAGGCGGTGCGGTCGCTGATGATCCCGCGCGCCACCCTGCTGACCCCCAATGCGCCCGAGGCGGAGGCTCTGACCGGGCTGACCGTCGCCGACCTCGACGGCCAGCGCCGCGCCGGCGCCTTCCTGCTCGGCATGGGGGCGAAGGCCGTGCTGATGAAGGGCGGCCATGTCCCCGGCGAAACCGTCATCGACGTGCTGGTCACGCCCGAGGGCGAGACCCTGCTGGAGGGCGAGCGGGTCGACACCCGCCACACCCACGGCACCGGCTGCACGTTGGCCAGCGCCTGCGCCGCCGGTCTGGCGCGCGGCCTGCCGCTGGAAGCCGCTGTGGCCGAAGCCTGGGCCTATGTCGCCGAAGCCATCCGCCGCGCCCCCGGTCTGGGCGGCGGCCACGGCCCGCTGGACCACGGCTGGACGCTGCGGAGATGAGCGACCTCGACAGCCGGCTCGCCGACATCGTCCACGCCAATCCCGACCTGATGCACGTCCTGACCACGGTGCGCGACCTGCGCCTCAAAGACTGGCGGGTCTTCTCCGGCGCCGTCTATCAGGCCGTCTGGAACGACGTCACCGGCCGCGCGGCGGGTTACGGCATCAAGGACTACGACCTCGGCTATTTCGACCCGGACACCAGTTGGGACGCGGAGGACGTCGTCATCAAGCGCGTCGCCGCCGCCTTCGACCCGCCCTTCCGCGATATCGTCGAGGTCCGCAATCAGGCCCGCGTCCACATCTGGTTCCCCGACCGCTTCGGCGAACCCTATGAGGCCCTGCCCGACACAGACACGGCGCTCAGCCGCTTCGTCGCCCCGGCCTTCTCGGTCGGCGTCCGGCTCGAGGATGACGACAGCATCAGCCTCGCCGCCCCCTTCGGCCTTCAAGACATGTTCGACATGGTCCTGCGCCCCAACCCGAACCGGCCTTTGGCCAGGGGCTGGGACAAGGCGGTGGCCAGCGCACAGGCGCGGTGGCCGGAGTTGAGGGTGGAGACCGTCTGAATGAAGCAGTGGACCGTCGACGCCTTCGCGTCCGCCCCCTTCAAGGGCAATCCCGCCTGCGTGGTCGAGCCCTTCAGTCAGTGGCCAGACGCCGGGTGGATGCAGGCGCTGGCCCGGGAGAACAACCAGGCCGAAACCGCCTTCCTGCTGCGCACCGATGACCCCGCCAGATTCGGCCTGCGCTGGTTTACGCCGGGGATGGAGGTTGATCTTTGCGGCCATGCCACCCTCGCCTCCGCCCATGTGCTGCTGGCTGAGCTGGGCCTGACCGCTGACGCCCTCACCTTCGACACCCGCTCCGGCCCGCTGGTCGTACGCGCGAGCGGTGACGGCTACGAGATGGACTTCCCCGCCGATCCGCCGCGCCGCACCGGCCCGCTGGAAGGGCTGGCCGAGGCGCTGGGCGTGGAGCCGTTGGAGGTCTGGGCCGGGCGCTATCTGGTCGCCGTGCTGGCGGACGCCGCCGCCGTTCACGCCGTCACGCCCGACATCCGCGCACTGGCGAGCCTTCAGGGCGAAGCCGGTGAGCCGGGGCAGGTTATCGTCTGCGCGCCCGCCGATCCTTCCGACGACGAGGATGTGGTCGACCGCTTCTTCGCCCCGGGCTGCGGCGTCGACGAGGACCCGGCCACCGGCTCCGCCCACTGCATCCTCGGGCCGCTGTATGCCGACAAGCTGGGCCGGGCGGATGTGCGCTTCCGACAGGTCTTCCCGGGCCGGGGCGGCGACATCGCCACCGTCCTGAAGGGCGACCGGGTCCTGCTGCGCGGTCAGGCGGTGACGGTGATCGAGAGCGTACTCAGGCTCTGAACAGAAGAAAGGGCGCGACCCTTCCGGATCGCGCCCCTCGCTGACCTCTCGGGGAGGGAAGGTCAGATCTTAGTAGCGACGGTTGTCGCGGTCGCGGCGCTCGGCGCGGACCTGACGCGACAGGTTGTCGTAGCGGCGGTCCAGATCCTGACGCTCACGCAGGCTCAGTCCGCCGCGCTGATAGCCGTACTCCAGACGCACCAGCGAGTTCAGCTCGCCGCGCAGGCGGGTGGCTTCGCGGCGGCTCAGCTGGCCGTTGCGTTGACCGACGTCGATCCGTTGGTCCAGCTGGTATTTGCGCTGGGCGATCGGCTGCCAGCCGCGGTTCTGCTCATAGCGCGGGCCGTTGTCGTGGTGGCGCGATTGGGCCGAGGCGACAGCCGGGACCGCGACGGAAGCCGCGGCCAGGACGAGGGCGGGGATAAGGGCTTTCTTGAACATCGGGTCTCTCCTTGGTTCGCCGCAACCGGATGGGCTGCGTTGACCCGGATAAAAGCAGCCCCGGCCTGAGCCCGATCTGAACAGCCGAAGTCAGTTGGCGTTCATCTGCGTGAAATCGCCGTCATGGTCGGGAGCGGCAAACGCAATCAGGGAAATGATCCGCGTACGCGCGCACGTGAGGCGATCTCATCGTCGCTGGAAAAAGACAGCTTCGTCTCAGGTGGGCGAAGCGGTTACGGTGAAATCTGTCTACACTGGCCGTTCAGCCGTCGTTCAGAGCCGCGAGCCTAAACCCGTCACCATGAAACGGATGTCCGTCATTCTTGCCGCCGCTCTTCTCGCAGTCGCGCCCCTCCAGGCCGCGGCCGCGCAGGATGGGCCGCGTGGTGATCGCCGCTCCGGGGGACGCGAACAGCAACAGCCGCAACGTCCTGATCGCGAGCGTGAACGCGAGCGGCCGCAGATGAGTCAGGCCGAGGCCCAGCGCATCGCCCAGTCGCGCGCCGGCGGCGCCCGGTTCGTCGGGTATCGCGGCCAGTCGGGCAACAGCTACATCTTCGCGTTCGACGACGGCGGACGCATTTTCAATATTTCAGTCGACGCCAGCCGATAGGGTTCATCCATGAGAGTGCTTCTTGTCGAGGATGACGTTGACCTGTCGCGTCAGCTGAAGGTCGCTCTGGGCGACGCCGGTTACGCCGTAGACCACGCAGCGGACGGCGAGGAGGCTCACTATCTCGGCGACAATGAACCATATGACGTCGTCGTCCTGGATCTGGGTCTGCCGAAGATCGACGGCGTGTCGGTGCTGGAGCGCTGGCGGCGGGACGGCAAGACCACGCCGGTCCTGATCCTGACCGCGCGCGGCGCCTGGTCGGACAAGGTGTCGGGCTTTGACGCCGGAGCCGACGACTACCTGACCAAGCCCTTCCACACCGAAGAGCTGCTGGCCCGTCTGCGCGCCCTGCTGCGCCGGTCGGCCGGGATCGCCTCGGCGACCCTGTCGTGTGGCGGCCTGCGCCTTGACCCCCGCGCCGCGCGCGCCAGCGTCAACGGCGAGCCCCTGCGCCTGACCTCGCTGGAGTACCGCCTGCTGCACTACATGATGATGCATCAGGGTCGGGTCATCAGCCGCACCGAGCTGGTCGAACACCTGTACGATCAGGACTTCGACCGCGACTCCAACACGATCGAGGTCTTCGTCGGCCGCCTCCGCAAGAAGATCGGCTCTGACCGGATCGAGACCGTGCGTGGGCTTGGCTATCGCCTGACGCCGCTGGCCGGGGAGTCCGACGCGGCGTGACGGAGACGACGGGGGGCGAGCAGTCCGCGGACGAGCCGAAGACCTGGGGCCGCTGGTTCGGTCGTCCGGGCCGCAGCCTGACGCGGCGCCTGATCTGGCTGGCCTCCGCCTGGATCATCGTCGCCCTGCTGCTGACCGGCTGGGCCCTGACCAGCCAGTATCAGGAAAGCACCCTGCGGCGACTCGGCTTCGTGCTGAACGCGACCATCGATGATGTGGTGCTGGCCACCACCATCACGCCCGGCGGCGTGGAGGTCGCCGAGATCAAGGATTCGCAGACCCTTCGTCCCCTGTCCGGAAAATACTGGGCCATCGGCGAACTGGACCATCGCGGCGGAATCCGCGTCCTGGCCCGTTCGCCTTCACTGGCGGGCGAGGATCTGACGGTCCCGGAAGGCCTGCCGGACCGCCTGCGCGACGCCTTCGGACAGACCATCAGCTATAACGCCACCGGCCCCATCGGCAGTCCGTTGCGGATCGCGGCCAGCCTGAAGACCTTGCCGGGCCGCACGGAGCCGCTGGTCCTGATGTCCGGGGTCGACCGGTCCATGATCGACGCCGATACACGCCAGTTCGCGACCTTCACCTGGATCGCGCTGCTCATCCTCGGCGGTGGTCTGGTGATTGCGGTCTTCCTGCAGGTGCAGATTGGCCTGCGCCCCCTGTTCGGCCTGCGCAACGAGATCGCCGATGTCCGCAAGGGCAAGGCCGCGCGGGTCGTCCACAGCTACCCGGTCGAGATCCAGCCGCTGGCGGAGCAGGTCAACCGCCTGCTGGACCAGAACCAGGAGACTGTGGAGCGCCAGCGCACCCACGTCGGCAATCTGGCCCACGCCCTGAAGACCCCCCTGTCGGTCATGCTGGCCGAGGCGGGAACCCAGCAGGGCGACCTGCCCGACATGGTCCGCAAACAGACCGAGGTGATGAAGGCCCAGGTCGACCATCACCTGCGCCGCGCCCGCGCCGCCGCCCGCGCCCAGCTGCTGGGCGAACGCACCCCCATCGCCGAGGTTCTGGACGAACTGGCGGTGATGCTGGAGCGGGTCTTTGAGGAGAAGGGCGTCGAGGTCGACTGGCGCGCGCCCGACGAACTGGGCTTCCGGGGCGAGCGGCAGGACCTGCAGGAAATCCTCGGCAACCTGCTTGAGAACGCCTGCAAATGGGCGAAGCGCCGGGTGCGCATCTCCGCGGGCAGCACCGGCCTGGGCCAGATGGTGGTGGTGGTCGAGGACGACGGCCCAGGCCTCCCTGCCGATCAGCGCGAAGGCGCCCTGCAGCGCGGTATGCGGATGGACGAGACCACGCCGGGCTCCGGCCTCGGCCTGTCCATCGTCGTGGAGCTGACCCGCGCCTATGGCGGCAAGATCACGCTGGGCGACAGCGACATGGGCGGGCTGAAGGTGATGCTGGAGCTGCCGGCGGCGGAACTCTGACCGCAGGAAGGGCCGTCAGGGCCTGTTAACCGTACGGGCTGCATAGTTCGGGCTCACGCCGGGGGCGGTTCGAAGAGGTATCATGTCGGGGCTGACCGCCGCCCATCGCATCGCGTTAGCCGCCCTGATCGGGCGCTGCCCGGAAAGCGTGCTGAAAGCCGTCAGCGCCGCCGTGGTCAGCCTGCCGGGCGGTCGGGCCGCCGAGCTGCGACTGATGCTGGCCGAAGAGATGCGGGATCGCGCCCGCCGCGCCATCGTCCTGGCCCCTGTCGCCCGGATGTTCCAGCGCCGCGCCGACGGCATTTCGGCGATGCACTTTCCACCGTCCGTCCTGCCCCGACTGTGGCGCGCGGCCGTCGAGCATGAGCCGGACCTTCTGCCGCGTCTCGACAAGGACGGGCCCGACGCCGTCGCCGTGGCCAACCGCTACTGCCTCGCCGCCGCCGCCGCCGTGCGCGACCGCCCGGCGCTGGTGTGGCCCGAGGCGCTGGCGTCCGAGCAGCGGGCGCAGGGCCTGGTTGATCTGGCGAACTGCCTCGACCTGGCCCATCTGGCCCGGCGCGCGCTGCCGTCCATCGAAATCTGGCTGAAGCGGCCCGACGGCGACCAACTGGCCGAACTGCGTCTGCTGGTGAAGGACTGTTCCGAAATCCACGCCGACGGCGCCAGCCGCCTGCTGGAGATGATATTCTCGCAGCTGGACGACGCCGTTCTGGTGCTGCGGATCATCACGCGGACCTCCGGCGTGGCCGGACGCAAAGGTTTCCTCAGCGCCTCGGAACTGGCCGGCTTCGTCGATCGGCTGCTGGCCGGGGTGGACGAGCGCAGCGCGCGGCTCGCGGCCTATCGCCCGGACGGAACGCCCGGCGGGGTCGACGCGGTGATCGCCGACCTGGACTGGTGCGCCAATGTGCTGGCCGAGCTGGACGTCACCCTGACGCTGGACCCGGACTCCGAATGGGGCCGCCGGGTGCGCGACAGCCGGGTCAAGGTGTCCGGCTGGTTGTCCGGCCTGCTGCGGACGGCGGACAAGGCGGTGGACAAGGCCTTGCCGCTGGCGCGGGTGCAGACCTCCGGCCGCATGAGCCGGATGGCGCCGATGCTGTCCGCTCCCGCACGGGGCGATGCCGCCGACGCCGCCCTGTCCCTGCTGCGACTGGTCGGCGCCACGCGCGGGGCCGCCGCCATCTTCGGCAGCGAGGCGGCGCGCAAGACGCTGGTCGACGCCCTGACCGACCGGCTGAGCGACTATGCCGACCAGGTGCTCAGCATGGTCAACGACGCCGAGGCGGAGGACGAAGGCCACGCCCTGAAGCTGGTTTCCATCGCCGCCCGCTACCTCGAACTCATCGAGGCCAAGGAGGCGGCGCGGACCGTGCGTCGCCGGGCCGCAGTCGCCGGTGGGGTCCCAGTGTCGGGCGGGGCCTCGTCGCGGGCGGCCTGATCGGCTACATCGCGCGACGATGATAATCTTCTGGACCATGACAGCCCTTCTGGCGGCCCTCGCGGGTCTGCTGGTTCTGGCCGGCGCCCGTCGGGGCGCGGACGCGGGCGAGGCGGTCGAAACCGCCGCCGCCGGGGCCGAGATGGACGAGCTGGATCGCCTGAAGGCCCGGGGCCTGATGGACGACGCCGCCTGGACCGCCGCCCGCGCCGAGGCCGGGCGCCGCATTCTGGCGGGCGAGCGCGTCACCGCACCGGTTCAGGCCGGTGGGAGGGATCGCGTCTGGGTCCTGGGCGGCGCCGGACTGGCGGTCGCCGGCGCGCTGGGCCTCTATCTGCTCGTCGGAACCTCCGGCCTGCCGGACCAGCCCTACGAACGCCGTGTCGACGAATGGTCCGCCCAGCCGGACACGCTGGAAGCCGTTCAGATCGCCGCCGTCATTGATCGTCTGGTCAAGGAACAGCCGAACAATCGCCAGGCCCTGACCATGCTCGGCGCCGCGCGGTTCGAGGCGGGCGACCCGATCGGCGCGGCCTCGGCCTTCCGTCGGGTGCTGGCGCTGAACCCCGAGGACGCCCAGAGCTGGGCCCGGCTGGGCGAAAGCCTCGTGCGCGCCAATGCCGGGACGGTCGGCGGCGACGCCGAGGCGGCCTTCCGGGAATCCCTGAAGCGGGATGCGGGCCAGCTCGGCGCCCGCTACTTCCTGGGCGAAGCGGCCCTGACCCGGGGCGAGGCCTCGACGGTGCGCGAGATGTGGCTGCCCCTGATCGCGGCTCTGGACCCCGCCGACCCCCGCCGCGCCGATCTTGAGCGCCGTCTGCCGGGAGCGACGCCATGAGCTGGCTTCCGAAGTCGCCCAAGGCGCGTCGCCGTCTCTGGATCGCCGCCGTCGTGGCGCCCGTGCTGGCGCTGGCCGTCGGCCTGTCGCTGTACGCCATGCGCGACAGCGTGACCTTCTTCTTCTCGCCGTCCGAGGCCACGCTCGAAAAAGCGCCGGAAGGCCGGGTCATCCGGCTGGGCGGACTGGTCGAGATGGGCAGTTTGAAGCGGAACACCGACGGCGAAGTCGCCTTTGCCGTCACCGACAATGTCGCCACCACCCGGGTCGTCTATCGCGGGGACCTGCCCGACCTGTTCCGCGAAGGGCAGGGGATTGTGGCCCAGGGCGCCTTCCTGCCCGACCGCTCATTCCGCGCCACACAGGTGCTGGCCAAGCACGACGAGACCTATATGCCGCGCGAGGTCCAGGAGCGCCTGAAGGCCAAGGGCGAGTGGCGACCCGAAGCGGGAGGCCCCGTCTCGTGATCGTCGAAACCGGGGCCTTCGCCCTCATTCTCGCCCTGACCCTGTCGGTCCTGCAGGCCCTCATCGCCGCCGCCGCCCGTGTGCGCCGCAGCCCCGTTCTGGCGGGCGCCGCCAACGGCGCGGCCATCGCTTCCGCGGCCCTGATCGCGGTCGCCTTCGCCGCGCTGATCTTCGCCTTTGCGGTGTCGGACTTCTCGGTCGCCAACGTCGCGGCCAACAGCCACACCGACAAGCCGATGCTTTACAAGGTGGCCGCGGCCTGGGGCAGCCACGAGGGCTCGTTGCTGCTGTGGTGTCTGGTTATGACCGGCTTCGGCGCGGCTCTCGCGCGGGCGCAGAACCTGCCGTTCGGTCTGAAGACCTGCGCGGTGGCGACGCAGGGGCTGCTGGGCGCGCTGTTCCTCAGCTTCACCGTCTTCACCTCCAACCCCTTCACCCGCCTGAACCCGGCCCCGTTCCAGGGCGAATCTCTGAACCCGCTGCTGCAGGACCCGGCGCTCGCCTTCCACCCGCCGCTTCTCTACTGCGGCTACGTCGGGTTCTCGGTCTGCTTCTCCCTGGCCGTCGCCGCCCTGATCGAGGGGCGCGCCAACGCAAGTTTCTGGCCCGCCTGGGGCCGCTGGGTGCGACCGTGGGCGCTGGCCAGCTGGGCCTTCCTGACCGTCGGCATCATGCTGGGCAGCTTCTGGGCCTACTATGAGCTGGGCTGGGGCGGCTGGTGGTTCTGGGATCCGGTGGAGAACGCCAGCTTCCTGCCCTGGCTGGCGGGGGCGGCCCTGCTGCACAGCGCGGTGGTGACCGAACGGCGCGGAGCGCTGGCGGGCTGGACGACCTTCCTGGCGCTGCTGGCCTTCACCTTCTCCATGCTGGGGGCCTTCCTGGTCCGGTCGGGCGTGCTGACCAGCGTCCACGCCTTCGCCGTCGATCCCGAGCGCGGCATGATGCTGCTGGGCATCCTCGGCGTGACCGCCGGCCTGGCCTTCCTGCTGTTCGCCTGGCGCGCGCCCCAGCTGAAGGGCGGCGGCATGTTCGCCCCGATCAGCCGCGAGGGCGCGCTGGTCATCAACAACCTGTTCCTCACCGCCGCCGCCGCGACGGTGCTGCTGGGCACCCTCTATCCTCTGATCCTTGAGGCCGCGTCCGGCGCGACCATCTCGGTCGGGCCGCCCTATTTCGCCCTGACCTTCGTGCCGCTGATGGCGGTGGCGCTGGTCATCCTGCCCGCCGGACCGCTGCTGGCGTGGAAGCGCGGCGACCTGAAGGGCGTCGGCCAGCGTCTGGCCGTGGCCGCCGGGCTGACGGTGGTGATGGCCCTGCTGGCCTTCGCCGCCTTTGAGCCGCGCAAGGCCCTGTCCGCAGCCGGCATCGGTCTGGGCGCCTGGCTGATCCTGGGCGCGCTGGCCGAGACCGCGGAGCGCATCCGGCTGTTCCGCGCCCCTCTGGCCGAAACCCTGCGTCGGGCGAAGGGCCTGCCGCTGGGCGCCTGGGGCATGACCTTGGCCCACGCCGGGCTGGGCGTCTTCGTCCTGGGGGCGGTGGTCGAGACCGGCTATCGCGTCGAGGCGGCGCGGCCTCTGGCTATCGGCCAGTCGATCCAGGCGGGCAAATGGAGCGTGACTCTGGACGACGTCCGCATCGTCGAGGGCCCCAACTATCTGGCAGAGCAGGGGCGCCTGCACGTTTCGGTCTCGGGCGGCCAGACGCGCGAGATCACCGCCGAGCGCCGCTTCTTCCCGGCGGGCGGCCAGACCACGACCGAGGTCGGCCTCGATTTCCGCGGGCTGGACGACGTTTATGTCGTCATGGGCGAACGGGCTCAGGCGACCGACGGCGCCCCGGCCTGGAACGTCCGGGTCTGGTGGAATCCCTGGGCGAGACTGATCTTCCTCGGGCCGGTCCTGATGGCGCTGGGCGGGGTGTTGTCCCTGCTGGATCGCCGGCTCCGGTTGGCGGTCGGCGGAAAGAAGACCGCATGAAGCGCGCCCTGCTGATCGCCGTCGCTGCGCTGGGGCTGATCGCCGCCGAGCCCGCGCCCGCGCCAGACCGGCCCCTGCCGGACGCCGCGCAGGAAGCCCGCGCCAAACGCCTGTTCGCCGATATCCGCTGCGTCGTCTGCCAGCATGAGGCCATCGCCGACAGCCCGGCGGGCATCGCCTCGGACATGCGCGGCCTGGTGCGCGACCAGATCGCCGCCGGACGATCGGATCAGGCCATCCGCGACGATCTGGTGCGCCGCTACGGCGACTTCGTCCTGTTCACCCCGCCCCTGCGAATCGGGACTTGGCTGCTGTGGTTCGGACCGTTCGCCGTCCTGCTGGCCGTGGCGGGGGCCTTCATCGCCTTCGCCCGCCGCCGCAAGGTCGATGTCGCGCCGCTGTCGCCCGATGAGGAGGTTCGGCTGGCCGATATTCTCTCGGGAAATCAGCTTCGCCGCGATCCTGACGCAAAGCGGTCCGACGACTGACGCGAGGCCGGAGCCAACATCGCGTCATGGCGTTGGTGTGAAGCACAAACGCCCTATATTCATCGCCGTAACGGGCGCGTTCGTCGCCCGGTGAGAGGATTGTCGACCGCCTATGATGAAGCGCAAGGAATTCATGCTCGGAGCCGTCGCCGGCCTGGCCTTCGCCGCCGCCGCGACCGCGGGTGGGGTGATCGACTGGCCCGCCGCCCATGCGGAGCCCGTCGCCGGCGTCAGTGGACGCCTGGCCCCCAGCGCCGGCGCCGCCGGTCTGGCCTTCGCCCCGCCGCAGGGCGCGCCGCTCAGCTTCGCCGACATCTTCCAGCAGGTCGCCCCGGCGGTCGTGCAGATCGACGTCAAGACCCGCGTCGCCAACCCGCGTCAGGCCTTCATCCAGATCCCGGGCCTCGGCGCCGTGCCGGTCCCCAACGGGCAGGGCGGTGAAGGCGAGGGCGAGGATGGCGAAGGCGCGACCGGCGCCGGCGCCGGCTCCGGATTCTTCATTTCGGCGGACGGCTTCATCGTCACCAACAACCACGTTGTCGCCGACGCGATCGAGATCAGCGTGAAACTGGCTGACGGGCGTGAGATGCCCGCCCGCGTGGTGGGCCGTGACGAGTCGACCGATCTGGCCGTCATCAAGGTCGATGGGGCCGACTTCCCGTTCGTCACCTTCGAGGAAACGGCACAGCCCCGCGTGGGCGACTGGGTCATCGCCGTGGGCAACCCCTTCGGCCTGGGCGGCACCGCCACGGCGGGCATCGTCTCGGCGCAGGGCCGCAACCAGTTAGACTCGCGCACGCCCTACACCGACTACATCCAGATCGACGCCGCCATCAACCGGGGCAACTCGGGCGGTCCGACCTTTGACATCTATGGTCGGGTCATCGGCGTGAACTCGGCCATCCTGTCGCCCTCGGGCGGCTCGGTCGGCATCGGCTTCGCCATCCCGGCCTCGGTCGCCAAGCCGATCACGGATCAGCTGATGCGCGGTGAAGCCATCCAGCGCGGTTATGTCGGCGCCGGTCTGCGCACCCTGTCCCCGGACGCTTGGGAGGCTCTCGGCCAGTCGCGCACCTTCAAGGGCGCCCTTGTCGAGACGCTGACGCCCGACGCCCCCGCCCAGCGTGCGGGCCTGCAGGTCGGCGACATCGTGGTGTCGGTGAACGGTCAAGCCGTCAATGACAGCACAGATGTCACCCGCCGTGTCGGTGGGGTCAGCCCTGGCGAGACCATCCGCATGGAGGTTCTCCGCGAGGGGCGCCGTCAGACTGTGAGTATCCGCGCGGGAACCCGTCCGTCAGAAGCCGACCTTCTCGCCCAGGACGGCGGGAGCCAGAACCCTGCTGCGCCGGGAACCCCGCCTGCTGCGCAGGGCGAGCCGATCGAGGGCATCAGCGTTACGCCGGTTACGCCCCAGCTTCGCTCACGCAACGAACTGCCGGATACGGTAACGGGCGTCTTCATCACCGGCGTGGCCCCCCGGACAGCAGGTTCACGGGCTCAGCTCCAGCAAGGGCTGGTCATCACGCGCGCCGACAACCGCCCGGTGACCTCGGTCGCCGATCTGCGGAGCGCGGTCGAACGGGTGAAGGCCGCTGGTCGCGCCGGCGTCCTGTTGTCCGTCTGGACCCCGCAGGGCACCGCTCTGGTGGTGCTCAAGTTCGCCGAAGAGTGATGGTCCGCAACCTGAATAAGCCTTAACTGACGAAGTCGCCGCCGATGCGCTAACATCGGCGGCGATTTTGCATTCAGGGGCTGATTCCATGCGCATTCTTGTTGTCGAGGACGACGCCGAGGCCGCGACCGCGATGGTCCGCGGTCTGACCGAGGCCGGTCACGAGCTGACCCACGCCGTCGACGGCGCTTTCGGCCTGCTGGAGGCCCAGAAGGGCGGCTATGACGTCTATGTCGTGGACCGCATGATGCCCCGCCTCGACGGCATCGGCATGGTCGAGACCCTGCGCAAGGACGGCGACCAGACCCCGGTCCTGTTCCTGTCCGCGCTGGGCGAGGTCGAGGATCGCGTTACGGGCCTCAAGGCCGGGGCCGACGATTATCTGGTCAAGCCCTACGCCTTCTCGGAACTGATCGCCCGCGTCGAGGCCCTGTCGCGTCGTCGCGAAACCGGCTCCATCGCCACCATGCTGAAGGTCGGCGATCTGGAGATGAACCTCATCGCCCGCACCGTGCACCGCGCCGGGCAGGAGATCGACCTGCAGCCGCGTGAGTTCCAGCTGCTGGAATTCCTGATGCGCCACGCCGGCCAGTCGGTCACCCGCACCATGCTGCTGGAGAAGGTCTGGGAATACCATTTCGACCCACAGACCAATGTCATCGACGTCCACATCAGCCGTCTGCGCGCCAAGATCGACAAGGGCTTCGACAAGGCCATGCTGCAGACGGTGCGCGGGGCGGGATACCGGCTGGAGGCATAGCGCCTCCCGATGCGCCTTCCCTCCCTCCTTCGCCGTACGCCCTTCCGGCTGACCCTGCTGTTCGTCGCCCTGTTCGCGGCGGCGGCCAGCGCGGTGCTGGCCTATGTCTATATCGCCTCGGCCAATGAGGCGCGGTCCAAGACACAGGCGGATGTGACGGCGGAGTTCGAGGTTCTGACCGGCGTCTATCGCGAGCGCGGGTCCGACGCCCTCAACGCGGCGCTGGTGGACCGGACCATCCGGGGCGGGCCCTACCTCTATATGCTGATGGATCCGCAGGGCGGGCTGATCACCGGCAATCTGACCGAGACCCCCATCGACATCGTGCCCCGGGATCAAGGCGACGGCGGGACGACGCCGACCTGGGACACCTTCACCTACACCGACAATGACGCGAGCGGCCGGGTCACGCGCCCGCAGTCGCTGGGCGTGCAGATGCGGCTGTCGAGCGGGGAGATCCTGTTCGTCGGCGAGTCCATGGGCGACACCGAGGCCTATCTGTCGCGCCTGACCCAGGCGCTGTGGGCGGCCATGGGCATTGTCCTGCTGCTCGGCCTGGCAGGCGGCCTGCTGGTCAGCCGCAATCTTGAGCGCGCCATGGGTCGGCTCAAGGCGGTGGTCACGGCGGTGCAGGAGGGCGACCTCAAGGCCCGCGCCACCGTCCGCGCCACCGGCGACGAGTGGGACGAACTGGGGCAGGGGCTGAACACCATGCTGGACCGGCTGGAGGGCTCGATGTCGTCCATCCGCCACGCGGGCGACGCCATCGCCCACGACCTGCGCTCGCCCCTGACCCGGATGCGGGCCAAGCTGGAAGTCGCCCTGATCGACGCCGAAGCCGGCAAGATCGACGGCACGGACGCGCTGGAACTGGCCCTGTCCGAGGCCGACAACCTGCTGAAGACCTTCAACACCGTTCTGGCCATCGCCCGCCTTCAGGCCGCGGCGGGGTCTGGCCGCACGCCCGATCCGGCCCTCTTCGACGCCGCCGAACTGGCCGCCGACATGGCCGAACTCTACGAGCCCGCCAGCGAGGAGAAGGGGCTGGAGTTCTCCGCCGAGATCGAGAAGGGGCTGATGGTCAACGCCAACCAGCCCTTCCTTGCCCAGGCGATCGCCAACATCATCGACAATGCGATCAAATACACCCCGGTCGGCGGGGCGGTGATGCTGCGGGCGCGCCGCCGGTCGTCCGGGGAGATCGAGTTCTCCGTCACCGACACCGGCCCCGGGGTGCCCGAGGAGGACCGCGAGCGCGTCATCCAGCGCTTCGTCCGTCTGGACAACAGCCGCACCGAGCCCGGCTCGGGTCTGGGCCTGTCGCTGGTGGGCGCCGTGATGGAGGCCCACGCCGGGCGCATCGTGCTGGATGAGGGCCCGGGCGCCTATGGCGGCTTCGGCCCCGGCCTGCGGGTGGCGCTGGTCCTCCCGGCGGCGGAGGAATGACGCCGCCCGCCCCCGTGAAGTCCTGCGGTCCGGTGCTGGATTCCGACGCCGCCGCCCGGGCTCACGAGCGCCTGTCGGACGCCGCCGCCGAGGGCGGCTGGAGCGATCTGCTGGAAGCCCGCTGGCCCGCGCTGGCGCCTGTGTTCGCCGCCTCGCCTTATCTGTTCGGTCTTGCGCGACGCTGGCCGGACACCCTGCGCGCACTCCTGAAACAGGGGCCGGACGCGCGGCTGGGCAATGTGCTGACGCGCACCGCCGCCCTGACCGGCGGCGCGGACGACCTGCGGGCGCCGCTGCGGCGGCTGAAAGGCGAACTGCATCTGCTGACGGCGCTCGCCGATCTGGGCGGGCTTTGGAGCCTCGATCAGGTGACGGGCGCGCTCAGCCGCTTCGCCGACCTCTCATCCCGCGCGGCCCTCGCGGCGGTGGCCCATGACCAACGCGAGCGTGGCAAGCTGATCTCCGCCGCCGACGACAAACGCGGACCCGTCCCCGGCCTGTTCGGCCTGGCCATGGGCAAGCATGGGGCGGACGAGCTGAACTATTCGTCCGACATCGACATCAGCCTGTTCTGGGAGCCGGAGGTGCTGACTGCCGCCCTGGCCGAGGGCGTTGAGCCGCAGCGGTTTGTCGATCGTCTGGCCCACGCCTTCGCCACCCTGATGCAGGAGCGAACCGGCGAAGGCTATGTTTTCCGGGTCGATCTGCGGCTGCGACCAGACCCGTCCTCGACCCCGCCGGTGGTCGCCGTGCCGTTCGCCCTGACCTATTACGAGGGCGTCGGCCAGAACTGGGAGCGCGCCGCCTTCATCAAGGCCCGCGCCATGCTGGGCGACCCCCGCGAAGGCAAGGCGTTCCTGAAGGCGCTGATTCCCTTCATCTGGCGTCGCAGTCTGGACTATCCGGCCATCCTCGACATCCAGTCGATCAAGCGCCAGATCCACGTCCACAAGACCGGAGAAGGGCTGGAGGCCGCCGGCGCCAATCTCAAGCTCGGACGCGGTGGAATTCGCGAGATCGAGTTCTTCGCCCAGACCCAGCAGCTGATCCTCGGCGGGCGTGACCCGAAACTGCGCACCCCCCGCACCGTCGACGCGCTGGCCGCCCTGCGTGACGCCGGCCACATCACCGATCAGGTCTGCGAGGAGCTGACGGCCGCCTATATCGAACTGCGCGGGCTGGAGCATCGCATCCAGATGCTGGACGACGAGCAGACCCACAGCCTCCCGCTGGACCCTGTCCGACGCGCGGCGGTCGGTGCGCTGGCGGGGCAGGGCGACCTTGCCGCCTTCGACGCCTCGGTCGAGGCCCTGCTGGTCGGGGTCAACGGGCGCTACGGCGAACTGTTCGAGGGCGAGGAGGAGCTGTCATCGCCCTATGGTTCGCTGGTCTTCACGGGGGTGGAGAATGACCCGGAGACGCTGGCGACGCTGGCCCGCATGGGGTTCTCGGAGCCGGCAAAAGTCGCCGACGCCATACGCAGCTGGCACCATGGACGCATTCCGGCCACGCGCACGGCGCGAGGACGTGAGCTTTTCACCCGCCTCGCCCCGCGCCTGCTGACGGCGCTGGCGGATACCCAGGCCGCCGATGACGCCTTCCCGCGTTTCGCTGTCTTCTTTGCGGGACTGAATGCCGGGGTTCAGGTGCAGGCCCTGTTTCTGGCCCAGCCCAAGCTGTTCGAACTGGTGGTCGGGGTGATGGCCTTCGCGCCACGTCTGGCGCGGACCCTGGGGCGCTATCCGGCGGCGCTGGACAGCATGCTGGACGCCCGGTTCTCCCGCGAGCTTGAGGAAGAGACCGGCGTCGCCGACCAGATGCTGGCCGAGGCTGCGGCGACCCCCGACTTCGAGGCGGCGATGAATGTCGTGCGTCGCATCCACCGCGACCAGATGTTCCGCATCGGTCTTCAGATCCTGACCGGGCGCGCGGGGCCGGAAGCGGCGGGCAAGGCCCTGACCACGCTGGCTGACGCCGCCATGGCCGCGCTGGCTCCCGCGGCCCTCGCGGAGGCCGTGCGGCAGGGCGGGGCGCTGCCGGGCGGCCGGGTCGCGGTCGTGGCGCTGGGCAAGGCCGGCTCGCGGGAGATGCGGGCCAGCTCCGATCTGGATCTGATGACCGTCTATGACGCTCCGCCGGATGCGGTGTCGGCGGACAAGGGTTGGGCCGCCGGCGTCTTCTGGTCGCGTTTCACCCAGCGCCTGATCGCGGCCCTGTCGGCGCATACAGCGGAGGGCGGTCTGTATGAGGTCGACATGCGGTTGCGTCCCGGGGCGGCCAAGGGACCGGTCTCGCTGCGGCTGTCGGCGCTGGAAGACTATTACGCTGCAGAAGGGGACACCTGGGAGTTCATGGCCCTGACCCGTGCGCGCGTGGTGTGGGCGGACGACGCCGCCTTCGGGCAGACTGTGACGACGGCGCTGGAAGGCATTCTGCGCCGCCCACGCCCCGGCGTGAACATCGCCGCCGACGCCCGGCGCATGCGCGATCTGATGGCTCGCGAACGGCCGGGCAAGGGCGCATGGGATCTGAAGCTGGCGCCCGGTGGTCAGGTGGATGCCGAGTTCGTTGCACAGATCCGGCAGCTTCACGCCGCCGCCATCGGCGAACCCCTGACCGTCTCCACGCTCGAGGCCCTGACCGGGGACCCCGAACTGGCCGAGGCCTGGCGGCTGCAGCAGGCGCTGGGACAGGTTCTGGCCGCGGCCTTTGATGACCCGGGTGACCCGTCCACCGAGCCCGAGGGCTTCCGCCGTCGTCTGGCCGAGGCGACGGGGTTTGCCGACTATGACGCCCTGACCGACGGATTGGCGAATGTTCGGCAGGCCGCGCGCGCGGCGTTCGAGCAGGCTCTGCCGCCCGTCGGCGACGGAGACTGACGTCACCCCCGTTTGATCTCCTGACAGGGACGAGCAAGGCCGAAAGGCCATGGAGATCATCGAATGAGAAAGACCCTTCTGGCCGGCGTATTTGTGCTCGGCCTGGCCGTCGTCGCCGGAGCCGCGACGGCCCAGCAGCTGGTGGAACGCCCTGCGCGCGCCCAGCGGGCCGATACGGACCAGGACGGCCGGATCAGCCGCGCCGAGTTCGTCAGCCGCCGCCTGGACCGCCTGACCGCCGCCGATACCGATCGTGACGGTACGGTGACTCCGGAGGAACGTCAGGGCCAGCGTCGAGCCGGACGCCAGCAACGCGCCGAAGCCCGCTTCGCTCGTCTGGACGCCGACAGCGACGGCCGTCTGACCCGTGAGGAGTTCACCGCTGTCCGCGCTCCGCGCGCGGATCACGCCGCCCATCCCGGGCGCGACCACGCCCGCCCGGGCCGCCATGGTCCGCGCGACGCCCATGCCGGGTCGCGGAACCAACGGGGGCCGGTGGTGATCGCCGAAATGCAGGCGAGGTCTGAACAGGCCTTCGCCCGCCTGGACGCCGACAACGATGGCTTCGTCACCACAGAGGAACGCCGCGCCGGCAAGCAGGCTGCGCGCGAGCATCGTCGGGAGCGGATGGCCGAGCGTCGCGCCGCACGACAGGCGTCGCCTCAGACGCCTGCTTCGGAGTAAGGAGATGTCGGGGACGACGGTTCTGTGCCGGGCGACCCGGTCGATGACGTTCGAACGAGGTCTGATTGCCGCTGATCGCCGACCCCGACGAGGATCTGGTGCGCCGCGTGGGTCGGGGAGATCCCGCGGCCATCCAGGCCATGGTCGCGCGAAAGCTGCCGCGGATGCTGGCGCTGGCGCGACGCATGCTGGGCGATCCGATGGAAGCCGAGGACGTCGCGCAGGACGCCCTGTTGCGGGCCTGGAAACAGGCGCCCAGATGGACGCCCGGGAAGGCCCGGTTCGACACATGGCTTCACCGTGTGGCGCTGAACCTCTGCTACGACCGGCTGCGCCGACGGCGCGAGATCGCGACGGACTCGCCGCCGGACCGGCCGGACGAAAGTCCGGCTCCGGATCGGGGATTGCTGGCGGCGGATGTGGGCGTCCGGGTCGATGCGGCCCTGTCCCGTTTGCCCGAGCGCCAGAGAGAGGCCATCGTCCTGTGCCACTATCAGGAGTTGACCAATATCGAAGCCGCGGCCCTGATGGAGATCAGCGTCGAGGCATTGGAAAGCCTGCTGTCACGAGGACGGCGGGCGTTGAGACTGGCTCTGGCCGATATGCGGCCGGACGCTGAAGGAGCGTGAGTGTCATGACTGCGGACCGGTTCATCGCCCTGGTGTCGGCCTACGGGGCTGACGTGCGGCGCTGGCCTGAGGGCGAGCGCGCAGCGGCGCAGGCCTTTGCGGCCGGGCAGCCCGACGTCGCGCGCGCGGCGCTGGTCGAGGCCGACGCCATTGATGCGCTGTTGCACGCCTCGCCCGCGCCCCAGGTCCCGTCCGCCCTGCGCGACCGCATTATCGCCTCGGCGGCCGACGCGGGACTGAAGGCGCGCAAGCATGGCCGTCTCTGGCTGGACCGGCTGGCGCTTACGCTCGGCGCCGGTTGGGCCGCTGCGGCCTGCGCGGGCGTCGCGGCGGGCATCGTCATGACCGCCCACATGACCGCCGACGCCCAGGCCGACGCCGTGCTTTACCAGGCCTCCCTGCAGGGCGTGGACGATACGGAGGTGCTCGGTTGAGCCCCAAGGCCCTGAAGATCGCGCTCGCGGCCTCGGTCGCACTGAACCTGTTCGCCGTGGCGGCCGGGGCGACCATGCTGGTCACCCGCGCCAAGGTCGAGAGTCGGATCGAGGCGCAGGAACAGGCGTCCCGAAACCGCTCGCCCATGGCGATCATCGCGCGCCTCAGCCCCGACCAACGCGAGCGCGTTCGCCGGACGCTGAAGGCTTCGGCGCTGGCCGCCAAACCGGATTTCGAGGAGGCCCGCGCCAAGCGCCGCGCCGCTGTCGCCCTGTCCGCCGCGCCGACATTCGACCCGGCTCAGGTGCATGCCCTGCTTGAGCAATCCCGCGCAGCGGAACTGCGGGGTCGCGCCCGGCTGGAGGCGGACGCCATCCGGCTGTTCGGGACGCTCGGGCCGGCCGATCGGCAGGTGCTGTCGGAAATCCTGTCCCGTCGCGGCCGTTCGGCGGCCAAGGCCAATACGGACAGCTCGGCCGGGAAGAAAGCGGACCGCTAGCCGCGCCGTCAGGCGGCGCGGGCCTGGGCCTGCGCGCCGCCGGGGCGGGTGATCGGCAGGTCGAAACTGACGGTCGTGCCCTGACCAGGCCGGCTTTCCATGACCAGTTCGCCGCCGTGCAGTTCGATCAGCGACTTGGTCAGGGCCAGGCCGAGGCCGGTGCCTTGGGTCGTCTTCGAATGCTGCCCCTCGACCTGTTCGAACGGCCGCGCCAGTCGGGCCAGATCTTCGGGTGCGATGCCGATGCCGGTATCCGTGACCGCGACCCGCACCCGCTCGTCGTCCAGCCGTGACAGCGAAACGATGATGTCGCCGCCTTCGGGGGTGAATTTCACGGCGTTCGAGATCAGGTTCAGCACCACCTGTTTCAGGCCGCGATGGTCGGCGTCGATGTCGGGCAGGGGGGCGGCGTCGACCACCAGCTTGAGGCCGGCCTCCTCGATCTTGCCGCGCATGAGGCGCGCCGCGTCATCGACGACCTCCTTCAGTGACACCTGCTCATAGTGCAGCGTCAGCTTGCCGGCCTCGATCTTGGCCATGTCGAGGATGTCGTTGATCAGGCTCAGCAGGTGCTGGCCCGACCTCAGGATGTCCCCTGCATACCCCTTGTACTTGGCGTCACCCAAGGGGCCGAACAGCTCATTGGCCATGATCTCGGAGAAGCCGTTGATGGCGTTCAGCGGCGTGCGCAGCTCGTGGCTCATATTGGCCAGGAACTCGGACTTGGCCTGGTTGGCGGCCTCGGCCCGGGTCATGGCCACTTCGTATTTGCGGGCCAGAAGCGACAGCTTCTCCTCGCGATCCTCAAGCTCGGCGATGGTGACGTGCAGGCGTTCGACCGCGCGCTGGCGCTCGGCTTCCTTCTGCTTGATGGCGGTGATGTCGGCGGCCGACACCACAGAGCCGCCATCCGAGGTGAAGCGCTCGACCAGTTGCAGCCAGCGGCCATCGACCAGCTCGACCTCGCGCGCCCCGGCGCGACCGCCCGCGGCGGGCTGCTCCGACTTGATGGCCAGCGCGGCGATGCGGTTCAGGTCCTGTTTGTAGGCGCCCTTGCGCACCACGCCGTCCTCGAAGGCGAAGGCGTCCTGGAAAGCCTGGTTGGACAGGATCAGCCGACCTGATTTGTCGAACAGGACGAAGGCGTCAGAGACGCTCTCGATACCGTCGCGCAGGCGGCTTTCGGCGGCCTGGGCCTGCGACTTGGCGCGACGGGCCTCGGTGGTGTCCAGGGCGACGCCGAGCACGGAGGTGAAGCCGTCCTGTCCCCGTTCGCCGCGCGCCTGACCCCGGGCATCGATCCAGCGGGCGCGCCCGTTCTCGTCCGGCACGGGGAAGCTGACTTCAAACGCGCCGTACATCTGGGCCTGACGCAGGGCGTGCTGGACGGCTTCACGGTAGCGCGGGTGGATCCGCTCCATGATGACGTCTTCGGGCAGGGCGCCGCTATGATCAAGACCCATCAGGCTGGCCATATAGTCCGAGATCATCACCTGACCGGCGGCCAGATCCCAGTCCCAGACGCCGCAGTGCGCGGCCTCGACCGCCCCGCGGAAGCGTCGCTCAGACGCGGCCCACTCGCGACTGATGCCCATCTGGCGGCGCTGCATGATGACGACCAGCACAAGGGTGAACAGGCCGATGCCGATCGGCGGGCCCAGCACCCAGAGGTCGTTCAGTGAGAAGCCGGTCGAGGCCGTCTGCGCTCCGGAAACGCCGCGGGCGACCAGAAGAACGTGGGCGGTGATCGCCAGCGCCAGCGCGAGGATGGAAATGCGCAGCCACGCGGGGGCTCCACGCTCGCGATCCGATGCGCGCCGCCCCTGCGGTGATATGCGGCGCTCCTCACCCCGCAAGGCGCTCTCCCGAACGATTCGACAACCAGGTCCGAATCTAGGCTGCGTCGCGGATTCGTGTCGAGCAGGGTTAACCCTGACTCAACATTCCTGAACAGGGTGAGTCAGAAGAGTCGCACTCCGACGCCGGGTAGGCTCAGGCGGCCCGGATTGACGGCCCGGCGGTCTGTTCACCGCTCGGCGCGGCCAGCACGTCGGTAATGGTTTTCAGGACAGTTCTCGCTTCCCGCGCCAGCGCCCGCATCTCGGGCGGGGCGTCGTCCGGCGCTTCGTCGACCGACCCCACAAGCTGGGTCGCCAGCGCCATCAGGCGCGGGGCGGCGGCGATCAGTCGGGCCTGAAATTCGATCTGGTCAGGGTCGCGGTCATATTCCGCGCCCGGCACGCGCCAGCCGCCCCAGTCCGCCTTGTCCGTGACCACAACCGGATAGGTGCCGGGGAAGGGGTGATGCGGGGTGTCTTCCGCCGCCTGCCACTTGTTCCGCGCGCGCATCAGCCGCCATTGCTGGCCCAAGTCCGCGGACGGGTCTTCCACGGGCAGCAACAGCTCATGGCCCAGAAACTCGCGGCCCAGTCCCACGTCATAGGTGACGCGCACGGGCTCCTCGAAGCCCTTGGCCCAAACAGGCTGGACCTTCTCGATCGTGGCCCACGCGCCGACGCACTCGACCCAGACCTTCTGGCCCTTCTGGAACTGCGCGCGCGCCATTGGTCACTCCCGTCCTGCGACGGCGTACCTTGAGGCCTGCGAGTGAACGTCCGGTTTGGCGAAAGGGTGAAGCGGGCGTTTACCCTTTCTCCGTCCGACAACCGCTTCAGTTGCGTGAGATGTCTTCCAGCGCCTCGCCGGCGTATTTCTCTTTCACCCGCGTCGACAGGTCGCCCAGCGAGACGACGCCGACCAGACGGTTGTCCTTGTCGAGGACGGGAAGGCGGCGAATCTGGCGGCTGCCCATCGCGTCCAGCACGGTCTTCAGGTCGTCATCGGCGCGGGCTGTGTGCGGGTCGCGCGTGATGAACTCGACCACCGGGGCGGTCGTGGAGACGCCGCCGGCGACGGCGCGCACCACGATGTCGCGGTCGGTTATCGTCCCGATCAGGGTGTCGCCGTCGGCCACGGGCATGAAGCCGAAATTGCCGGCCTGCATGCGGCTCGCGACCTCCTGCAGCGTGTCGCCGGGACGGGCCACCTGCACGTCCTTGCTCATCAGATCGCGTACCTTCATCGGGTCTCTCCTTGGGTCGGTTCGCCGACAGAACCCTTGCCCGGCGCTGCGGTTCCGCTTCCGCCCGACGCGTGACCGGGCTACAGCCCGCTCCGAAACGGGAGCGATGACGATGACGGCGGCGAACGAGGCGAAGGCCATCCTTGAGCGACTGGGCGTCGACGCCGCGGTCTGGACCGGCCACCTGCCGACCCGCTCGCCCATCGACGGCTCCACGGCCGGATCGGTGGCCGAGACGCCCGATATCGGCGGCGTTATCGCCCGCTCGGTCAGCGCCTTCCACGCTTGGAAGCGTGTGCCCGCCCCGCGCCGCGGTGAACTGGTCCGCCTGCTGGGCGAGGAGCTGCGCGCGTCCAAGGACGACCTCGCGCGGGTGGTCACCCTGGAAGCGGGCAAGATCGTCTCCGAAGGCCTCGGCGAGGTTCAGGAGATGATCGACATCTGCGACTTCGCCGTCGGCCTGTCGCGCCAGCTTTACGGCCTGACCCTCGCCAGCGAACGGCCCGGCCACCACATGCGCGAGACCTGGCAGCCGCTGGGGCCGGTGCTGGTCATTTCTGCCTTCAACTTCCCCGTCGCGGTCTGGGCCTGGAACGCCTGCCTGGCCTTGGTCTGCGGCGATCCGGTGATCTGGAAGCCGTCGGAGAAGACGCCGCTGACCGCGCTGGCCACCCAGGCCATCTTCGACCGCGCCCTGGCCCGCTTCGGGGACGCGCCGGAAGGGCTGTCGCAGGTCGTCATCGGCGGGCGTGAGGCCGGGGAGACGCTGGCCGCCGATCCGCGCATTCCGCTGGTCTCGGCTACCGGCTCGACCCGCATGGGCAAGGCGGTGGCGCAGACCGTCGCCGCGCGACTGGGGCGCTCGCTGCTGGAATTGGGCGGCAACAACGCCATGGTCGTAACCCCCAGCGCCGACCTCGACATGGCGGTGCGCGCCGTCGCCTTCTCGGCCGTCGGCACGGCGGGCCAGCGCTGCACCACCCTGCGCCGTCTGCTGGTGCATGAGAGCGTGGCGGATGCGCTGGTCGCCCGCCTGAAGGCCGCTTACGAGACCTTGCCCATCGGCGATCCGCGCGAGGCCGGGACCCTGGTCGGCCCCTTGATCGACATCGACGCCGTGGTCGCCTTCGAAGCGGCGCTGGAGCAGGCCGTCCAGCAGGGCGGCGAGATCATCACCGGCGGTGGCCGCGTCGAGGCCGAGGGCGCCTATGTCAGGCCCGCCATTGTCCGCATGCCGTCCCAGACGGCGGTCGTCCAGCACGAGACCTTCGCCCCGATCCTCTATGTCCTGACCTGGTCCGACTTCGATCAGGCGGTGGACCTGCAAAACGCCGTCCCCCAGGGCCTGAGCTCCTGCGTCTTCACCGACAGCGTGCGCGAGGCCGAGCAGTTCCTGTCGGCCTGGGGCTCGGACTGCGGCATCGCCAACGTCAACATCGGTCCGTCCGGCGCCGAGATCGGCGGCGCCTTCGGCGGCGAGAAGGACACCGGCGGCGGCCGCGAGTCGGGCTCCGACGCCTGGAAGGCCTATATGCGCCGCCAGACCCAGACCGTGAATTTCAGCAGCGCCCTGCCGCTGGCGCAGGGCGTGAAGTTCGACGTCTAATTAGGGACCAGCGACAAAGGATTAGGGATTAGGGATTAGGGATTAGGTTGATCGAGCACGGGATCAGACAGCCCGGCGACCCTCGAACACCCTGATCCCTGATCCCTAGTCCCTAATCCCTTCCCCGCGTTTCCACCCGCGCCACCACCGACAGGCCCGGCCTCAGGCGGTCCAGCCCGTCCTGACCAGGGTCCAGCGCGATGCGGACCGGGACGCGCTGGGCCACCTTGGTGAAGTTGCCCGTCGCATTATCAGGGCGGATGACGCTGAACTCCGATCCCGTGGCCGGTGCGATCTGCTCGACCTTGCCGGTCAGGGTGCGGCCGCCCAAGGCGTCGACCGACAGCTCGACCGGCTGGCCGACGCGGATGTCGCGCAGCTGGTTTTCCTTGTAGTTCGCCGTCACCCAGATGCGGTCGGGGACCAGCGCCATCAACTGCGTGCCGACAGCGACCTGCTGGCCCTGCCGGACGCTGATTTCGCCCAGCCGCCCGTCGCGGGGCGCGACGATGCGGGTGTTGGACAGGTCAATCTCGGCCAGATGCACCGCGGCCTGCGCATTCTCCACGGCGGCTTCCAGAGAGCCCCGGCTGACCACGGCGGAGGTCACGCCGGTTTCGGCGATGCCTTCCGAGGCGCGGGCGGCGGCCAATTGTGCCTGCGCGGCCTGCAGGGCGGTGCGGGTGACGTCGACCTGGGCCTGGGCGACCCAGCCGCCCTCGAACAGGGTGCGGGCGCGGTTGTGATCGGCCTGGGCCTTGGCGACGCTGGCCTGGGCGCCGGCGATGCTGGCCTGCGTCTGGGCCACCGATCCGCGGGCCGAGGTCTGGCTCTGGGCCGAGTTGGCCAGCGCGGCCTGGGCGGCGTGCAGTTGGGCGCGGGCCTGTTCGAGGCGCTGGCGGTAGATGCGGTCGTCGATGGTGGCCAGCAACTGGCCCTGCTTCACCATCTGGAAATCCTGCACCTCGACAGCCGTGACATAGCCGGTCACCTGCGGCGCGATCACCGTCACCTGCCCCCGGACATAGGCATTGTCCGTATGCTGAACGCCGGACGTGAACGGCGGCAACCGCCAGGCCCACAGCACCAGCAGGACGCCGACAAGGGCGATCACGACCAGTCCGACACTGATGAGAACGCGCTTCTTCGGCGGCTCGGCCGCAGCGGGTGCGGGCGCGGGAGGCGGCGGAGGGGCCGGTTGCGGAGCGGCGGCGGCGGGGGCGGTTGTGTCGGTCATGGGCGTGTGTGGTTCGTCGTGAATTGGGGGGTCAGTCGATAGCGCCGGCGGCTGCCGAAACGGCTTCGGCGTCAGGTCCGGTTCTGGCGGCCTGTCGCGCGGCGCGACGGGCCTGGAAGCGGGGTCTCAGGTGATGGAAGGTCACCCACAGGCAGCCGATCGCGGCGAACACCGAGATCAGCAGGAAGACGTCGTTGTAGGCCAGCACATGGGCCTGCTGGGTGATCTGCTGCTGCAACAGCACCTGTCCCTCGGCGGTGCGCAGGGCGGGGTCCCCGATCACGCGGGCATAGGCGCCGGACAGCTGCTGCAGACGCAGGGTGACGTTCGGATCGCCCAGCGTGATGGCCTCCGACAACTGGTTCGAGTGGAATTTCTCGCGCCAGGTCTGCAGCGTGCCGACGACGGCGGAGCCCAGCAGGCCGCCGACATTCTGGCCGATGCCGAAGATGACGATGAAGCTGACGAAATTCTGCGCGCCCTTCTGCAGCACCTGCACCACGCCGCTCATCATGGCCGGGCCGATGAAGAAGGCAGCGGCGAAGGCCAGCAAGGCCTGGCTGAAATAGAGCTGGGACGGGCGGGTCAGCACCGTCGAGTGCGAGTCCAGGAAGGCGCCGACGGCGATCAGGGCGAGGGAGATGGCGATGGGCTTGTACAGCTTGGCCGGGTTCATGGTCAGGGCGCTGGTCACCGACCCGGCCGCGGTAGCGATCAAAATCAGCCAGAACAGCCCGTGCATCTGGTCGGGGCCGAGCCCCATCTGGGTCATCAGGCCGACCGCGCCATAGGTCTGTTCGGACAGGACCACGCGGATGCCGATGATGATCAGGGCCAGTCGGACGATGTCCGGCCCCGCCATCCATTTCAGGTTTATCAGCGGGGTGGCGCGATTGTATTCGATGACGATGGCGACGGTCAGCAACACGATCGAGCCGACCAGCGCCCAGCCGATCCACGCCGCTTCGGTCCACCAGACGATCCGGCCAAGCCCCAGCACGGCGCACAGCAGGGCGATCCCGGGCGCGAAGAGGGCGAAGGTGACGAAGTCCATCGGGCTGAACGCCTTGAACCGTTCGGACGGCGGCGCCTTCAGCGCGAACACCGCCGCCAGCGACATCAGCGCCAGCCCCAGCTCGAACACGTGGAAGCCGCGCCACTCCGACAGGTCGACCAGATCGTTGGAGAAGATGCGCACCGCCGGCACGGCCAGACTGGACGCGCCGATGCCCAGCACCAGCCCCTTCAGGCGGTGCGCGGCGGGGAAGGCCTGAATGGTGTAGAGGATGCCCAGGGTGGACAGGGCGGCGGAAGCCATGCCCGCGAAGCCGCGCACGATCAGGGTCGACTGATAATCCTCAAAGAACAGGGCGCCGACGCTGATCAGCGCATAGGCGATCAGGAAGATTTGCGCGAACAGCCTCAGTCCGTACTGCATCCGGAATTTGACCAGCAGCAGGTTCATGCAGACGTTGGTCATCACGAACACGACCGGCAACCATGCGGCTTCGGTCAGAGACACGCCCAGCGCGCCCGCCAGTTGCTGGGTATTGGCGGTCACCATGGCCGAGCCGATGCTGCCGGTCGCGGTGACCAGCATGCCGACGGCCAGATAGGCGATGCGATAGGGCCAGGTGTGGTCCGGCGTGGCGGGCGAGCCGGGGAACATGGGCCGCTCGTGCGGCTTCAGGGTCTGGACGTACTCGGCCCACGGCAGATTGAAGTTGCGGCGGCTCATGCCCCGTCTCCGACGCGCGCCCTCACGGCGTCCAGCACAAGCTCTAGCGTTCGAAGGGCGAGGGCGTTCCGCTCCGCCGGAGCGGCGTTATGCAGGGCCGCGCCCAGCATGGCGGTGACGATACGGATGTCCGCGGGTTTGAAGTCCGGACGAACCAGACCGGCGGCGCGTGACACCTTCAGCGCGGGGGTCGCGGCCTTGACCAGGGCGGCGCGCAACGGCGTCAGGATTTCGGGGGTCGGCGCGGCGCGGACGACGCCGCCGAAGGCGGTGTTGCGCGTCAGCGTCTCCGACAGGGCGCCGATGAAGTCCAGAAAGGCGGTGGGCTCGGTCGGTCGGGCGAACCGCTCGCCCAGCACCGCCACCTCGTCCATCAGCACGGCCAGGGCGATCTCGGTCCGGTTCGCAAAGTTCCGGTACAGGGTCGCGCGCCCGACGCCCGCCCGTTCGGCGATACGGTCCAGGGGTGTGTCGATCCCCTCCTGAGCGAACACATCGCGCGCCGCCGCCAGCAGGGCCTCGCGGCGTTCGGCGGCGTCTTTTCTGAGGGGCTTCTCCATGACGCGGGGTAAGTGGACACGCGTGTCCACTTCGTCAATAGCCGGAGTCGTTCGTGTCTGGAATTATTGTCGCCGAAAACTCCCGCGAGGTCGTCGCCGGGCTCTCACAGACTCTTACGGGTCTTCCGTCGCCAAACTCGCGTTCAGCGCCTCCGCCAGATCGCCCTTGCCCATGACCCTGACGCTCTCCAGCCCCAACCAGCCGGCCATCCGTTTCAGCTCCGCGGCCAAGCGCGCGGCGGTGTCACGCGTCGTGTCCGGCTCACGCCACGCCGCCTGCACCAGCAGGACGCCCGCCTTTCGATCCGACTTGAGATCGACCCGCGCGGTGATGGCTTCGTCCTCCAGGAAGGGCAGGACATAGTACCCGTGCTCCCGCTTGTGGGCGGGGGTGTAGATCTCCAGCCTGACCCGAACGCCGAACAGTCGCTCGGTGCGGTCACGGGCCCAGATCAGGTTGTCGAAAGGCGACAACAGGGCCTGTCCGCTGATCTTGCGGGGCGTCTTAGCGCCGGGCGCCAGCCAGGCCCTCTGCCGCCATCCGCTGACGGTGACCGGCGTCAGTTCGCCCGCCTCGGCCAGCTCGGCGATCCGCGCCTTCGTGTCCGCCACCGGCATGCGGAACCAGTCCCTCAGATCGGCCTCCGTGGCGACCCCCATGGCCCGCGCGGCGATGCGGATCAGTTCGCGCTGGGCGTCGGGCTCCTCCGGCGTCGGGGCGTCGATGATGCGGGCGGGCAGGGC
The DNA here is from genome assembly GCF_058681355.1 of Brevundimonas sp. AVps31. NCBI lineage: Bacteria > Pseudomonadati > Pseudomonadota > Alphaproteobacteria > Caulobacterales > Caulobacteraceae > Brevundimonas > Brevundimonas sp. AVps31. Next base: position 1,953,500 of record NZ_CM178736.1, read on the forward strand.
GCGCTCGGTCAGGTCATAGACCCGCTCGAAGCCGTTGCGGGTCCTGGTGGTGATCAGCCCGGCCCAGAACAGCCACTCCAGCGCCCGCTTGCCGTCCGACCAGGACCACCAGCCCGGCTGGCCCCGCGGGCCTTCAGCGAAGTCGCCGCCGGTCACCGGTCCGCGTCGTTCGATCTCGGCCAGGACCCCGTCGATATAGGCCCGCTTCTCGCGGCCGAAGCGGGCGATTCCGGTCCACATCGCGCCCTCCTGCGCCCGCTGCATGCGCCAGCGGAACAGGGGCTGCAGCTCCAGCGGCATCAGCGACGCCTCATGGCCCCAGTACTCGAAAAGACTGCGTTTCGGCCCCCAGGCCTCGGCCTCCAGCGCCTCGCGGGGGTAGTCGCCCAGCCGCGAGAAGCCCGGCAGATAGTGGGTGCGGGTCACGACGTTGACGCTGTCGATCTGGACTACGCCCAGCTTGCGCACGAGGTCGCGCACATGGCTCCGCCCCGGCGAGCCGGGACGAGCGCGCCCGAAACCCTGTGCGGCCAGGGCGATGCGGCGGGCGGTCCTGAGGCTGAGGGTGTCGGTCACGCGACCAGCCTGCCCAAAACCGCCCCGGCGCGCCATGGGGATGACGCGCCGGGATGGCGGAAAGCGGCTACGGCGCCGTCCGGGCGGGTAGGTTTTGTGCGGCGCGGATCAGCTGAACGAACTCGGCCCGCTCGCCGTAGGGATCGTCGCCGCGCGCGCCTTGCGCCTGCTCGAGAATTTGCGCCCAGCCGTAGTCGGCGGGCATCCAGGGATCGCCGCGCAGCCGTTGGCCGAAGGCCGCGACCGCCAGCGCCCAGCGGGTGTTCTCCGGCGGCTGGGTCGAGCGGGGCTGCTGACCGCCGTTCGAAACCACGCGCTGGATCAGGCGCGACTCCGTTTCGCCAGGCAGTTTGTAGCGCACCTGCACGAAGCCGATCTCGCCGGTAGGGTCGCCGCCGCCCACGCCGATCCTGTTCTGGTCATAGCGGCGCTCCGGGATCTGGCTGGGCCCGCCGACGGGGGTGATTTCGTAGATGGCGGTCACGGACGCGCCGGACCCGACCTCGCCGGCATCGACGCGGTCATTGTTGAAGTCCGCCTCGTTCAGCAAGCGGGTCTCGTAGCCGATCAGGCGGTATTCCGAGACACGCGCCGGGTTGAACTCGACCTGGATCTTCACATCGTCGGCGATGGGGAAGGCGCCCCGGTCGAACATCGGACCGAACAGACGGCGCGCCTCGTTCAGGTCATCGACATAGGCTGCGGTCCCGTTGCCCGCCTGGGCGATCACCTGCATCCGGGCGTCCTGATAGTTGCCCCGGCCGAAGCCGTAGACGGACAGGTAGATGCCGGTTTCGCGTTTGGCGGCGACATAGTCCTCCAGCCGTTGGTTCTCGGTCGTACCGACATTGAAGTCGCCGTCCGTGAACATCAGGATGCGGTTGACCTTGTCCTTGCCGAAGGCGGCTTCCGCCTGCTGGTAGGCGGTGATCATGCCTTGGGCCCCGGCGGTGCCGCCGCCGGCGCGCAGTCCGGCCACGGCGGCTCGCAGCGCCGGCTTCTGATCGCCCGACGTCGGTGGCAGGACGACGGCGGCGCCGGAGGCATAGGTGGTGATGGCCACCCGGTCCTCGGGCCGCAGGCGGTCGATGATCAGGTTCATCGACTGCTGCGCCAGGGCGAGCTTGTCCGGCGTCATCATCGACCCCGACACATCGACCATGAAGGTCAGGTTCAGGGGCCGCCGCTCGCCCGCCGGCAACTCATAGCCCTGCAAGCCGATGTGCACGATCTGCCGCCCGGGCGCCCAGGGCGCGGCGGCGACGGTGGTGCTGATCGCGAACGGCTCGCTTCCCGACCGCGGCCGCGCATAGCCGTAGTCGAAATAGTTGATCATCTCCTCCAGCCGGATCGCGTCGACCGGCGGGCGGGTCCCGTTGTCCAGAAAGCGCCGGACGTTCGAATAGCTGGCCGTGTCGACATCGATGGAGAAGGTCGACACCGGCTCCTCGACCACGCGGCGGACCGGATTGGGCAGGGCGTCCGGATACCGCTCGGTATCGGGCATCGGGGGCGGCGGCGGAGGAGGCGGCGCTGGATAGGCGCTCGGGGGACTGGCCGGGCGTGATGCGGCGGCGCTGTCGTTGCGGCTGATCCGGCTGCCGGTGACGACCACCTCGCCGACCTGGGTCGGCGGCGGGATATAGCCGGCCTCGCCCGGCGCGCAGGCGGCAAGGCCGGTCGCCATCAGCGCCGCCACGGCGATCGTTGGCTTCAGCATGCGTCGGCTCATGTCGTGTCTCCCTTGCTGGTCCTGCCATCTGGCGAGCCATCCTCGGTCCAAACTGTGGCGGCGGGGCCTGACGAAGCCTGACGAAGCCTGACGTTACGGGGTGGCGATTCAGGGCGTCCTTCCCCACTATGGGGCCTCGACTGACACGGGGATCACGCATGGCCGATGCGACGGGCGGACTTGAGCTTGGGCACGTCGCGGCCCTGCTGGCCGCGGGCGTGGTGGCCGTGCCCCTGTTCCGGCGGCTGCAACTGGGCTCGGTGCTGGGTTATCTGGCCGCGGGTCTGGCCATCGGTCCCTTCGGCGTCGGCCTGTTTACCGAGCCCGAGACCATCCTTCATGTCGCCGAGTTCGGGGTGGTCATCTTCCTGTTCATTATCGGGCTGGAGATGCGTCCAAGCCGCCTGTGGAGCCTGCGAAAGGACATCTTCGGTCTGGGCGCGGCGCAGGTGCTGGCGGCGGGCGTTCTGCTGACATTCACCGGCATGGCGGCGGGGCTCAGCATCCCGGTCGCCTTCGTGGCGGCCATGGGCTTTGTGCTCAGCTCCACGGCGGTCATCATGCAGATGCTGGATGAACGCGGCGAGATGGCCGCGCCCCAGGGCCAGCGCGCCATTTCCATCCTGCTGCTCGAAGACCTCGCCATCGTACCCTTGCTGGCGGTGGTGGCGGTGATGGCCTCGGTCATGGGGCTGGCGGGAGAGGCTGCGCCGCCCCTGTGGCGGACCGTCGGTCTGGCCATCGGCGCGGTGGCCATCGTCTTCCTGGCGGGCAAGTTCCTGATCAACCCGATCTTCCGCCTGCTGGCGCGCTACGGCGGTCGCGAGGTGATGACGGCGGCGGCCCTGCTGGTCGTGGTCGGAGCGGCCTGGCTGATGGACCTCGGCGGCTTGTCGATGGCCATGGGCGCCTTCCTGGCCGGGGTGCTGATGTCCGAGTCCACCTTCCGGCACCAGCTGGAAGCGGACGTGGAGCCCTTCCGCGCCATCCTGCTCGGCCTGTTCTTCCTCAGCGTCGGCATGTCGCTGGATCTGGCGGTGGTGTTCGCCGACTGGCGCGTGGTGGTCGGCGGCGTGGTCGCCTTCATGGCGGTGAAGGCCGTGGCCATCTACGGCGTGGCCCGCATCTTCAAGGCCAGCGAGCGTGAGGCGGTGGAGCGGGCCGTGCTGTTCGCGCAGGGCGGGGAGTTCGCCTTCGTGCTGTACGCCGCCGCTCTGGCGACCGGGGTGTTTGACGCCCGTATCTCCGCCATCGCCAGCGCGGTGGTCATCCTGTCGATGATGCTGACGCCGATCACCAGCATTCTGGTCAGCCGCCTGATGCCCGCCTCGACCCTCAACCCCGAGGATGCGGAGGGCGTCGACAAGGCCCGCAATCTGCGGGAGCGTGTTCTGATCATCGGCTTCGGCCGCTTCGCCCAGGTCGTGTCCCAGCCCCTGCTGGCCCGTGACGTGGACGTCTCGATCATCGACATGGATGTGGAGATGATCCAGGCCGCCGGGAATTTCGGCTTCAAGGTCTACTACGGCGACGGCACCCGGCTGGACGTGCTGCGCGCGTCCGGGGCCGAAAAGGCCGAGACCATTCTGGTCTGCGTCGACAAACAGGCAGACGCCGACAAGATCGTGGAACTGGTCAAGGCCGAGTTCCCGCTGACCAAGCTGTTCGTCCGCGCCTACGATCGCGGCCATGCCATCCGTCTGGTGCAGGCGGGCGTCGAGTATCAGCTGCGCGAGACCTTCGAGAGCGCACTGGTGTTCGGCTATCAGGTGCTGATCGACCTGGGCTTCACCCACCAGCAGGCCGAGGAGACCATCGAGGACGTCCGCCGTCGCGACGAGGAGCGGCTGTCGATCCAGATGGTCGAGGGCATCACCGGCGGGCGTTCGCTGATGCGGGGAAACATCCGCACCACCCGGCCGGAGCCCTACATCAAGCCGCATCGCGAAGGTCGGGCCCTCAACGAGGAAGCCGCCGATGCGCTGGAGGAAGAGGACGAGCGCGAGAAGTCCGGCGCCTGATCGCGCCGGTCAGAAGAATGTCGGGATCGGTCGCAGAGGCCATGTCAGAGGTCCATTAAACACCCCACGGTCGCCAGACCTTTGGGGCCGCGCGAGCCGGACGGTCGCGTTTGTGGCCCGGATGGCGTAAAAGCCGCCGCCTTGTTCACCGCAGGTCCGCCGCTTGTCCGATCCGCTCGCTCCCAACCGCCGCCTCTCCGTCGCGCCCATGATGGACTGGACCGACCGGCACTGCCGCGCCTTCCACCGGGCGCTGAGCACGCAGGCCCTGCTGTACACCGAGATGGTGACGGCCCCCGCGGTGGTGCACGGCGACCGCGACAAGCTGCTGGGCTTTAACGCCGTCGAACATCCGGTGGCGCTGCAACTGGGCGGGTCGGACCCGGCGCAACTGGCCGAGGCGGCCAAGATCGGTCAGGCCTATGGCTATGACGAGATTAATCTGAACGTGGGCTGCCCGTCGGACCGGGTCCAGTCCGGCAAGTTCGGCGCCTGCCTGATGCGCGAACCGGACCTGGTCGCCGACTGCATGGCGGCGATCCGCGAGGCGGTCACCGTGCCCGCCACCGTCAAATGCCGCATCGGCGTCGACGATCAGGATCCCGCGGTCAGCCTGTTCGCCACCGTCGACGCCAGCGCCGCGGTCGGCATCGACACCTTCATCGTCCATGCTCGCAAGGCCTGGCTGAAGGGGCTGTCGCCGAAGGAAAACCGGGACGTGCCGCCGCTGGACTATGCGCTGGTGCGCCGCCTGAAGCGCGAGCGTCCGCATCTGTCGATCAGCATCAACGGCGGCATCGCGACCCTTGAAGAGGCCGAGGCGCACATGGCCGCCGACGACGGCGTGCAACTGGACGGCGTGATGTTGGGCCGCGCCGCCTACCATGAGCCGGCGTTGCTGGGGCAGGCCGACCGCCGCCTGTTCGGTGCGACGACGCCGGACGTGGACGCCTTCGAGGCGCTGGATCGCTACCGCCCCTATCTGCTGGCCCGGCTCGAGGAGGGGGTGCATCTGGCGCACATGACCCGGCACCTGCTGGGCGTCATGCATGGCCGGCCCGGGGCGCGTGGCTTCCGCCGGATCCTGACGGTCGAGGGCGTGAAGTCCGGCGCCGGGATCGAGGTCGTGGACCGCGCCGTCGACGCTGTCCGCGAAGCCGAGGCCAGGATGGAGCTTCGCGAAGACGCGGCCTGACCGCCGGCCCCCTGCGGCGTGAAAGTCACAGCAGCGCTTCTCCGGACCATCCCCACGGCCAAGGTGGGAACTCGCCGGACTCACTCCGCATTGGCTTTGCAGGAGAGAGAGCCATGCCCAAGCGCACGCCGACCGCCCAGCCTGATCTGCGCCTCGTTCAGGCCCAGGCCGAGGTCTATGACCTGATGCGTCAGCCGGAGACCACGGCGGACCGCGTCAAGCGTCTGCAGCTCGAGGCTCGCGCCCTGGCCGTTGAACAGGTCGAGGCCCTGGAGGTTCTGCTGATCAAGGCCGCCGACATGGCGCGCGAGATCGCCGAGGGCGGCGACGCCTATCCGGTCGGCGCGCGGGAGATCGCCAACCGCCTGGCCTCCGACCTGCCCTCGAAGTCGGAAACGCTGAAGGCCATCGTCAGCCGGGCGCTCTGACCCGACGGACACCGCCTTCGCGGATGCGATTGGCCAGCCGGAAGACGATGACCGCCAGGGCGATCAGCACCAGCGGGATCAGGAACGGCGCCAGGAAGGCCACGATTACCGTGACGAAGGCGAGTACATCCTCGATCAGGGAGACGACCGGATTGCCCAACCCCCCGGTCGTGGCCGTGGAGCCGATCCGGACCCCGGTCTGGGCGGCGTTGAAGGCCAGCGCCGTCGGCGCGCCCACGATCAATCCGGCGACGGCCGCCGCCGTCGGATCGACCGCCCAGAACACACTGCCCGCCGCCACCGCGCCGGCGAGCGGGCGCGTGACATAGCCGACGGCGTTCAGGGCGTGGTCGATGGCGGGCACCTTGTCGCCGGCGAACTCGGCCACCGTCGCCGTCGCCAGCGCGGCGATCGCCGGCCACGACACCAGCCAGTCCATCTGATCGATCAGCCTGACGCCGAAGACCTCGAACCGCGCCGCCAGCGCCAGCATGAGCAAGGGCAGGAAAGTCCTCAGGCCGGTGGCTGAAGCCAGCCCGAGCCCCAGCAGGGCGGGCAGGACCCAGGTTTGCAGCGGCCCCGCCGCCACGCCCAGCGCGTTGATGTCCAGTTCGGGCATTTCGCCTCCCTCCGGCGCTCGCGGCCGGTCGCACAGGATAATGCGCGGGAACAGTCGGCGCTCCCTCTGCTTTCATCGGCCAGTTGCAAGGAGATCGCCATGACTGACCGTTTCGAAACCGCCGCCGACGCCATCGCTGACCAGGAGCGCGAGATTCAGGCGGAGATCGACGGCAAGGGTTCCGGCGGTGACAAGCCCGAAGGCGCGGTGCAGGCCGGGGCCCGCAAATACCCGGAGCCGCCTTTCCCGAAGCAGCATCAGAAAAAGCCGGGCGAGGAGTTCAGGCTTGATCCGGCCCCGATGTACGAAGCCCCCTTCTGGAAGGGGTCGGGCAAGCTGGACGGGATGGCCGCGATCATCACCGGCGGCGACTCCGGCATCGGCCGCGCCGTGGCCGTGCTGTTCGCCCGGGAAGGCTGCGACATCGCCATCTGCCATCTGGACGAGGACCGGGACGCCGAGGACACCCGGGCCGCCGTCGAGGCGGAGGGACGCAAGGCCATCATCCTGAAGGGCGACGTTTCCGACCCCGCCTTCTCGGACGCCGCGGTGAAGGCCACGCTGGAGGCCTTCGGCCGGCTGGATGTCGTGGTCCCGAACGCCGCCTTCCAGGAGCATGTCGAGGCGCTGGAGGACCTGACGTTCGAGCATTTCGACCGGACGCTGAAGACCAACCTGTATGGCTATTTCAACCTGGTGAAGGCGGCGGTCCCGCATCTGAAGCCGGGCGCCAGCATCGTCATGACCGGCTCGGTGACGGGCATCATGGGCAATGAGGCGCTGCTCGATTATTCGATGACCAAGGGCGGCATCCATGCCTTCGCTCGCTCGCTGGGCACGCATCTGGCGCCGAAGGCGATCCGGGTGAACGTGGTCGCGCCCGGCCCGGTCTGGACCCCGCTGAACCCCGCGGACAAGGACGCCGAGGGCGTTTCGGAATTCGGCGCCCAGACCGTGATGAAACGCCCGGCCCAGCCGGAGGAGATCGCCCCGGCCTACGTCTTCCTCGCCTCGCCCCAGTGCTCCAGCTACATCACCGGCGAGGTGCTGCCCATCATTGGCGGCTACGGCGGCGGCTGAGCCGCCCCGGGCCTCAGGCCAGCACGTCGTTGTATTCGGGATGGCGGCGGTGCCACAGCACGGCATAGCTGCATCGCGGCTGGAGCTTCAGCGTCTCGGCCCGCGCATGGGCGGCGAGCGACTGCATGAAGCGCCCGGCCGCGCCGCCGCCGCGCAGGGCCGGGTCCGCCTCGACATGCAGGATCACGCGCGTGTCGCCCTGCACCGCATAGTCGGCGAAAACCGAACGCATTTCGCCGTCGGCATCGGCGAACGCCTGCTCGAAACGGTTGTCGGCGCGAATGTCGCGGAAGGTGGACATGTGAGAGCTCCTGAGGACCGGCGTCGGTCAAACGTCCCGGAACCAATCCGCGACGCACGACGGTGTTCCCGTCGCGCGCCGGATCATCGGGTGTCGTCTTGAAGGGGACTCAGGGCGTCTGGTTGTTCAGCAGGCGCAGCAGGCCGAGGATGCTCTTCACCGTGAACCAGATGGTGATCAGCAGCCAAAGAACGCCAAACAGGATCAGGAAGGGAATGCCGATCAGCAGCACAGACAGGACGGCGCTGACCGCGATGGCCACCCAGCAGGCGATGGTCCACCAGAAGACCGACCAGAACAGTTTGATCTGCGCCTCGAAATGCTCGCGAACGAGGCCGCTGGCGCTGTCGCGCGAGGCATAGGCGACGACCAGGCCAACCAGCACCAGCACGTTCGCACTGGGGATGGACAGGATGTACAGCCCCCAGGTCAGCATGGCGGCGACGCGGCCGTCTTCGGAATTTCCGGAGCCATAGCGCGGCGACCGGTCTTCGGGGGGCAGGTCTGACATCAGATCGTCCTTCTAGATCCACCAGCTTCGGGGATTGGAAATGGCGGCGCCCGATTTCAGGTTCCAGACGCCGGTGGCGCCGCGCAGCACGACCCAAAGGGCCGACAGGAACAGGATCGGCACACCCAGTGCGAAGGGCGCGGCCAGCAGGATCACGCCCGCGCCCGCGGCCACGGCGGCGGCCCACAGGGTGCGCTGCTGATAGATGAAGTGCGAGCGCGACAGGGCGTCTTCCGGCCCCGGCCGGCCGGTCACGGCCAGCAAGGCGATGATCGCCGACACGCCCAGCGTCGGTACGGCCAGCAGGATAAGCGCATAGACGGCATACAGCCCCATGCCGCCCCCGGGCGGGTCCTGCACCGGGGCGCCGCGATGACGCGAGCGACCGGTGAACTCGGGCGAGGGCTTGAAGATCGAATCAGCGTCGGCCGGACGGCGAGCGGGCTCTGGGGCGGGCTCCGGCGCGGGCGTGACCGGCGCGGACTCGAGCGGTTCCGGCGCGGCGACGACCGGGCGTGGGGCGGGTGGATCAAACAGGTCCGGCTCAGGCTCCCGCGGCGCCTTGACCGCCGGTCGCGGCTCCGGCGCGGGTTCCGGCGTCGGCTCAGGCTCAGCCACGGGCTCGGGCGCCGATTCGCGCGGACGCCCCTGCAGCGAAGCCGCCGAGGAGAAGCCGACATGATCGTCGTGATCGTCAGGGTGCTGGGGATCGCCGGGTTCGGCCATCGGAGGTCCTTCAAGTCCGTCGTCAGGTATGACGGCCCCGCTCGCGCCGCGCAACCGGCAGGCTGAGCCTCAGCGCGCCAGCACCAGTTCACAGCCCGGCACCGTCTCGCCGCCGAGCGCGCCCGGCTTCTCGATCCGAACCGTGCAGCGTCGGACGCGGGCGTCCTCCAGCATGGCCAGCCCCAGTCGTTCTGCAAAGGTCTCGACAAGGCCGATATGCCCGGCCGCCACGATGCTCCGGGCGGCCTCGGCCACGGTTTCGTAGTTGATGGTGTCGCCCAGGCGCTCGATCGGCGCGGGCGTCAGCTCCAGGGTCACGTCGATGACCAGCCGTTGCAGCCGTCCCTGTTCGTGGTCGTAGACGCCGATGCCGGCGGCGACCTCCAGCCCCCGCACAAAAACGGTCAGGGCTTCGCGAACAGGTGCGCCTGTATTCGGAAAGGGAAGGGGGGCCGGGATTGCCACGGGCTACTCCACGATGTCCGGGGTTTGCCAGGCCAGATGCTGGCCCCCGTCGACGGCGATCATCTGGCCCGTAACGAGGTCGGCTTCAACCAGCCAGCGCACGGCGGAGGCCACGGCCTCCGGACTGCCCGGCCGTTGCAGCAGCACCGCAGCGCCCTCGGCGGCGAATTCCTCGGCGCTCTGGTGGATGGACGGCAGGGTCGGCCCGGGGCCGACGCCGTTGACGCGAAGGCGCGGCGCCAGCGCTTGCGCCATCGTCCGCGTCGCCCACCACAGCCCATTGCGCGACAGGGCATAGGAGAAGAAGCGGGGGTCGGGTTTCAGCACCCGCTGGTCCAGCAGGTTGATGATGCAGCCGCCGTCAGGGGCCTGGGCCGCGAATTCCTCGGCCAGCACGATGGGCGCCCGCAGATTGGTCTCGATATGGGCATCCCAGGTTCCGCGCCCCAAGGTCCCGACCCGGTCGTCCTCAAACACGGAGGCGTTGTTGACCAGGACGGCCAGCGGGCCGAGCGCCGCGACGGCGGCCGGGACGACCGTCCGGACCTCGCTCTCCACCGACAGGTCGCCCTGCACGGCGGCCGCCCGGCGGCCCAGCGCGCGCACAGCGTCGGCCACGGCCTGCGCCGCGTCTTCCGATCCGCGATAGTGGATCACAACATCAAAGCCGGCGCGCGCCAGCTCCAGACAGATCGCCCTGCCGATCCGCTTGCCGCCGCCGGTGACCAGCGCGGCGCCGCGATCGGCGAGGGACTTAGTCAACCCGGCCGAACTCGAGGAAGTTGATCAGGGCGAGAACGGCGACGAAGCCGAGGATGACGTAGAGGGCCAGCATGGAAAGCTCCTTGATGAGACCGGCAATAAAGCGGCCTCACCCGCTGTTCAAGGCCATGCGAAAGCCTATCGTTTCCGGATGACGACCTGGCGGACCCATATCGAGCCCTTCACGCGGCCCCTCTTCTTCGCCTACGCCCGTCTCAGCCGGGGCATGACGCTGGGTGTGCGCGGGGTGGCGGTTGACGCAGACGGGCGGGTGCTGCTGGTCAAGCACACCTATGTCCACGGCTGGTGGCTGCCGGGCGGCGGGGTCGAGCGCGGCCAGACCGCCGAGGAGGCCCTGGTCCGCGAGATGCGCGAGGAGGCCGGCCTGATCGTCGAGAGACGACCTGTTCTGGTCAGCGCCCACTCCAACGAGCGCTACTTCCGGGGCGACCATGTGCTGGTTTACCGGATCGATCGTTTCACCCTGACTGACCGTTCCAGCCATGGCGAGATCGCCGACGTCGGCTGGTTCCATCCGACCGACCTGCCCGACGACACCCACCGCGCGACGCGGGACCGGCTGGCGGAAATCTTCACCGGTGCGAGCCGCGCGACAAGCTGGTAGCGGTGACGGCATGAACCCCATGCTGTTGTCCATGATCGCCGTCGTCCTTGCGGGCGGCGCCACCGCGCTCCAGGCGCCCACGAACGCCAAGATGATGGGCGCTGTCGGCTCGCCGGTGAACGCGGCTTTCGTGTCCTTCGCCGTGGGGACGGCCGCGCTGGGCATTCTGGCGGTGATCCTGCAGGCCAAGCCGGACATGGTCGCGGCGCGGAACCTGCCCTGGTACGCCTGGGTCGGCGGGCTGTATGGCGCGATCTTCGTGGTGGCGGCGGCCTGGGGCGTGCCGCGCCTCGGCGTCGCCCTGACCATCACCCTGATGGTGGCGGGCCAGCTTCTGATCGGCCTGATCCTGGACCATTTCGGCGCGTTCGGCGCCCCGGCGCATCCCATGAACCTCGGACGCGTGGCGGGCGTGGCGCTGGTCATCGCCGGCGTCCTGATGGTTCGTCGCTTCTAGAATCGAAATCAATTCCGGGGCCCGATCATGAATCGGGCGCAGGAGCTCTGCTGACGCTTCGCGGCAGCGCCGGGACGACTATATTGCCCCTGATGACCGAGGAGACCCCCGCCACCGATTCGCCGCTGCCGGAGACGCGGCTTCAGGCCGCCGACCTGATCCGTGATGAGGCCCGGCGCGCGCCCGACAAGCCGGGCGTCTATCGCATGTACGGCGAGGACGGGACCTGCCTGTATGTGGGCAAGGCGCGGTCGATCAAGAAGCGCATCCTCCAGTACGCGCAGGGGCGGTTTCACACCCAGCGTATCGGCCTGATGGTCAGCCTGACCCGCTCCATGGAGCTCGTGGTGACGGCGTCCGAGACCGAGGCCCTGCTGCTCGAGTCCAACTTCATCAAGAAGCTGAAGCCGCGCTTCAACGTGGTGCTGCGCGACGACAAGTCGTTCGCCGAGCTGATGATCCGCCGCGACCACCGCGCGCCCCAGGTTCGCAAGCACCGGGGGGCGCACACGATCAAGGGCGACTATTTCGGCCCCTTCGCCTCGACCTGGGCGGTCAACCGCACCCTGACCACCCTGCAGAAGGCCTTCCTGCTACGGTCCTGCTCGGACAGCGTCTACGAGACCCGCACCCGGCCCTGCATGCTGCACCAGATCAAGCGTTGCTCGGCGCCCTGCACGGGCCTGATCTCGCTGGAGGATTACGAGGGTCTGGTCGACGAGGCCGAGGCCTTCCTGCGCGGCAAGTCACGGGCCGTGATCAGCCGCCTGTCGACCGAGATGCAGGCGGCGTCCGACGATATGGATTTCGAACAGGCCGCTCGCGTCCGCGACCGCATCCGCGCCCTGTCGGCCATCTCGATGGAGAACTCCGTCAGCGCCGAGGGCGTGGCGGAAGCCGACGTCTTCGCCCTGCATTCCGACGGCGGACAGGCCTGCGTGCAGGTCTTCTTCTATCGCGGGGGCCAGAACTGGGGCGGGCGCGCCTACTTCCCGCGCGTGGACAAGGCCGACACCGATCCTGAAATCCTCTCCGCCTTCCTCGGCCAGTTCTACGAGGACAAGCCGGTGCCCCGGCAAATCCTGTCCAACATCGTCCCGTTCGAGAAGGAACTGCTGGAGGAGGCCTTTTCGATGAAGGCGCGCATCGACGACGGGCGTCGGGTGGTCAGCATCGAAAAGCCCGTGCGTGGCGACCGCAAGGCCTTGGTCGATCACGCCCTCACCAACGCCCGCGAAGCGCTGGGCCGCAAGATGGCGGAGAGCTCGGCCCAGTCGAAAATCCTCGACGAGGTGTGCGAGGCCTTCGGTCTGGACAGCCGCCCGGAGCGGATCGAGATCTACGACAACGCCCACATTTCGGGCACCAACGCCGTCGGCGGCATGGTGGTCGCGGGGCCAGAGGGCTTCCGCAAGAACCAGTACCGCAAGTTCAACATCCGCGGCGAGGACCTCACCCCCGGCGACGACTACGGCATGATGCGCGAGGTGATGCGCCGCCGCTTCGGCCGTCTGGTGAAGGACGAGGACGAGGGGGAGGAGGTCGAACGCCCGGACCTGTTGCTGATCGACGGCGGGGCGGGTCAACTGGCCGAGGTGCTGGCGGTGCTGGCCGATCTGGGTCTGGACGACATCCTGGCCGTCGGCGTGGCCAAGGGGCCGGACCGCGACGCGGGCAAGGAGCATTTCTTCATGCCGGGCAAGGCGCCCTTCATGATGCCGCTGAAGTCGCCGGCGCTGTATTACATCCAGCGTCTGCGCGACGAGGCCCACCGCTTCGCCAACGGCGCCCACGCCAAGCGCCGCTCCATGGACATCAAGAAGAACCCGCTCGACGAGATCGAGGGCGTCGGGCCGGGCCGCAAGAAGGCCCTTCTGCATGCCTTCGGTTCCGCCAAGGGCGTCGGCCGGGCTTCGGTGGTCGATCTGGTCAAGGTCGAGGGCATCAACCAGCCGCTGGCCGAACGCATTCACGGATTTTTCCATCCGGAGACACGGGGCTAGGATAGGGTGTCGAGCGGGGAGGCTGTCAGCATGAGCGAGTTCGCGCAGGGCACGGTCCACGTCGCGGGTGAGGACCTGAAGTCCGCCCTGCAATCCCGGGAGGACGTGCTGGCGCTCTGGCAGGGTCTGACGCCCTTGGGACGCAACGAATTCATCTGCTGGGTCGATGACGCCAAACAGCCCGCCACCCGCCAGCGTCGCATCGGACGCACAGTCGAGGAACTGCTGGAGGGCAAGACGCGGCCCTGTTGCTGGGTCGGCTGTATCCACCGCACCGACAAGCCGCCCGGCCGGTGGCAACAGGCTGTCCTCATCGACGCGCCGGCGCGCAGGCGTCGCTAGCAGAGCCGACCCGCTCCGCCCTCTCCCCCAACTTCAGACGATCGCCTATACCGCACCCATGACCGACCAGATCGCAGCCGGCTATCGCCGCTTCCGCAAGGACACCTGGCCCGAGGCCCGCGCCGAATATGAAGCGCTCGCCAAGGGGCAAAAACCGCACACCCTCATCGTCGCCTGTTCCGACAGCCGTGCCGACCCGGCCCTGATCTTCGATGCGGCGCCGGGCGAGTTGTTCGTGGTGCGCAACGTCGCCAATCTGGTCCCGCCCTATGAGCCGGACGGCCACCTGCACGGGGTCTCGGCCGCGCTGGAGTTCGGCGTGAAGGTGCTGAACGTCGACCGCATCGTCGTTATGGGCCACGCGTCCTGCGGCGGGGTGAACGCCATGATCCACGGCGCGCCCGACAATGTGCAGGACTTCGTCGCGCCCTGGGTCGCGCAGGGCGCGCCGGTCGTGCGCCGCGTCTGCGAGGAAGTCTCGGAGGACGAGCAGGGCCAGGCCGCGGAGGAGGCGGTGGTTCGACTGTCGCTGGACAACCTTCGCACCTTCCCGTGGATCGCCGAGCGTGAGGCGGCGGGCGCGCTGAAGCTGATCGGCCTGCATTTCGGCATCGCCGATGGCGTGCTTCGCGCGTTGATGGGGCCGGGGCGGTTCGAGCCTCTTACCTGAGCGCCGTTCTGACGCCTCGCCTCGCCCTGCGAAGCGTGGCACACGGGACGCCTCTTTTCGGAAAGCTGTGATGACCCCAACCCACCACGCCAATCCCATCCCCAACATCCTGACCGGCCTGCGCCTGGCCGCCGGGGTGGTGATGTTCATGATGCTGGCGGGCGCGGCGCCCGGGTTCATGGACGGCTTCCTGTCGCCCGAGCAGCAGCTCAGCTTCGGCGTCTGGGCCTTCTGGATCTTCGCCGTCGCGGCCTCGACCGACTGGGTCGACGGCTTCCTGGCCCGCCGCTGGCACGCCACAACCCGTTGGGGCGCCATTCTGGACCCGATCGCCGACAAGGTGCTGGTCACGGGCGCCATCCTGGGCGTTCTGGCCTCCGGCTCCCTGCCGGGGATCGCCATTCCCTGCGGCCTGATCCTGTTCCGCGAGTTCGCCGTCTCGGCCCTGCGCGAAACCGTCGCCGGCAAGGTCAAGCTGCCGGTCACCCTGCTGGCCAAGTGGAAGACCACCCTGCAGATGTTCGCGCTCGGCGCCCTGCAACTGACCCTGCTGTGGGACGCCTTCGGCCTGACCAACCCGGACGGCACGACCCCCGAATGGCAGGGTCATTTCGAAACCTTCGCCGTCGCCCTGACCTGGCTCGCCGCCGTCGTCACCCTGTGGACCGGCTGGCAGTATTTCTCCAAGGCCCAGCAGAAGATGAGCCAGCTCTAAGGCGTGGCGAGTGGCGAGTGACTGGTCAGCGCTGCAAACGCCAGCCTGCGAATAACAGAAGCCCCGCCGGCATGCCGTGCGGGGCTTCTTTATGCCTATACGGCGAATGACCGCCTGATCCACTGACCACTAGCGACGAGCCACCAGCTCACCGAACGCCCAGTTCCCGCACCAGTCCGTCCATGCCGTAGACATCGCGCAGGGCGGTGGTCACCGCGCCCGTGGTCACGATCACGGAGCGGTTGACGTTGCGGTCGTAGCCGTAGGCGTTGCGCTGGGTCAGGACGGTGGAGTCGAAATTCGCGCCCAGGATTTCGCCCGCCGCATTCACGACCGGCGACCCCGACGAGCCGCCGATGGTGTCGGACGACACGGCCATGTTCAGCACCGTCGAGCCGTCGATGCGACCGCGCGCGGCCAGCAGCTTGGGCGCGACATCGAACGGCGCGGCGCCGGTCGCGCGGTCCCACAGGCCGTCGAAGGTGGTGAAGGCCCCGAACCGCTGGCCCGGAACGTCCGTGCCCTCGATCTTGCCGTAGGTCAGGCGCAGGGTGCCGGTCGCATCCGGATAGACGCTGTCGCCATAGGTCTGGAAGCGCAGGGCCGCGAGGCGTTCGGACGCACGATCGGTCGGGGCCTGCACCTGCTCCTCCCAGGCGGCGCGAACCGCACGGGTCGGCTCCTGGATGCGCAGCAGGTACTGGATCAGCGGATCGGTCGACGCCTCGACGGCGGCCAGGCCGCCTTCCCACAGGGCGCGCCGCACCGCCGGATCGGCAAGGGTCGTACCCTCGATCAGGCGGGCCGACAGTTGCTCGGGCGAGTCCTGGCCCAAAAGGGTGCGGACGTTGGCGTTATCGACGGTCAGCCACTCGCGGGTCTTGGACAGCCACCATTCCATGCGGACCTGTTCCAGCCCCGGATAGACCGGACGCTCGGCGAAGAGGCCGCTCTGCACGCCCGCCAGACGGCTGTCGGCGAACTCCGGCAGGCGCTCGGCCGAGGGCTTGCCCCGCTCTTGGGCGCCGCGCACCAACGTCCGCGCCCACAGGAACAGCTGCGAACCGCCCGCCACCGGCGTGGTGCCGATGCCGGTCCCACCCTCCAGAAGAGCGTAGGCCGGATAGCTCTCGCGCAGGATCGGCTGCACCCCGGTCAGGGTGGTCCACGGATTGTCCGTCCCCACACCCGCTTCGGCGCGACCTCGGAAGTCGGTCTCCTGTTCCGCCTTCATCGCCATGAACGACGCGTCGGTCAGCGCCCGCATCCGGCCGAGCCCGCGCTTGTAGGTGTTCTCCAGCGACACGATCGGATCCATCGCCTCGAAGGCCTGACGCTCGCCCTCCTCGGAATAGCGGATGAGGCGGCCGCGCAGTTCGGACGCGATCAACTGGTCCATCGGCAGGACCACGTCCCGTACGCTGAACAATTGGTCTTGCGTCAGCAGGCGCTGGGTCGCACCGGGGCTGCCCGAGACGAAGACCGGCGTGCCTTCGACCGGGCGGTCGGCGTTCCAGCGGAAATGGGTCGGGGTCTGCGCCGGGGCGCCGTTCTCATACAGGCGGATAAAGGCCGCATCGATGGCGAAGCGCGGGAAGCTGAAATTGTCCAGATCGCCGCCGAAGGTGGCCGCCCGGTCTTCCGGCGCGAAGGCCAGGCGGACGTCGGAGTATTTCTTGTAGGTGTACAGCTTGAACTGACCGCCCCGATACAGGGTCACCACCTGACAGCGCTTCCCGGCGTCGTCGCCGCAGGCTTCCTGTTCGATGCGGCCGGCCTCGGCGTCACGGGCGCGGGTGAAGGCCTGACCGCTCAGCCCGGCGCCGGCGGCATGCATGCGCTCGGTCACGTCGCTGATGTCGGTCAGGATTTCCGCCGTGCCGCCGGGGCATTTCAGCTCCTCCTCGCGGTTGCGCGGGGTGAAGCCGGTTTCGGCGTAGTTCACCGCCTGCGTCGACAGGTTGGCCACGCAGGTGGCGACGCAGTGGTTATTGGTCATCACCAGGCCCTCGGCCGACACCAGTCCAGCCGAACAGCCGCCGAACTTCACCGACGACAGCCGCACCCGGTCCAGCCAGGCCTGGTCGATGTTCGTGCCGAGGGTCTGGTTGGCGCGGGCGACGGGGAAGTTGTCGAAGGTCCACATGCCTTCCTCGGCCTTCGCGGCGGAGCCCGCGGCGAGGGTCAGGACGGCGGCGGCGAGGGCGGGGGTGAGGTGACGCATATTGAACTCCTTCCTTCTCCCCTTGCGGGAGAAGGTGGCCCGCGGAGCGGGTCGGATGAGGGGTTTCTCCGGCCTGCGCCGGGTTGGGCGCGACCATGAATGACGAAGGGGTCGCCCGGCAAGACCGGTGCGACCCCTCATCCGTCAGGCCCGCGGCCTGACACCTTCTCCCCCGGAGGAGAGAAGGCTTTCAGTCTTACCGGCGCGTGCGACGCTGCGGACGGTCCACGCCCAGCTCCTGCAGGATGCGGGGGCTCGGGTAGATGTTGCGCAGCGCCTCGGTGATGGCGGCGGTCGACACCGACACCGTCCGGTTCAGCTCCGGATCGTAGCCGAACGATCCGCCCAGCGAGTGGATGTTGCCGTCGAAGGCCGCGCCGATGACTTCCCCGTTGGCGTTGATCACGGGCGAGCCCGAGTTGCCGCCGATGATGTCGTTGGTCGAGGTGAAGTCATAGACCGTCGCCTTGTTCACCCGGGCTTCGTTGTCGATGAAGGCCTGGGCGGCGTTGAACGGCTCCGATCCGGTGGCCCGCTCGTAGAGGCCGCCCATGTTGGTGAAGGGCGGCACGGTCACGCCGCGGTAGCTCCAGCCCTGAACCTGGCCATAGGACAGGCGCAGGCTGAAGGTGGCGTCTGGATACAGGTTGGTGCCGTAGACCGCGAAGCGGGCCTGGGCGACCTTTTCGGCGGCGCGGGCCGTCGGGGCGTTGATCTCGGCGTTCCAGCGCGCGCCGACGGCGGCGGCGGCATCGTCGTTGGCCAGAACGAAGGCCAGCAGCGGGTCGGCTTCGGCCAGTTGCTCGGTGGTCAGGGTCAGCGCCTGGGCGCGGAAGGCCGGGTCGGCCAGCCTGGTGCCCGAGATCAGGCGGTCCGCCAGCGCTTCCGGGCTTTCACGGCCCAGCATCGCCTTCACCTGCGGATTGTCGACCGTCAGATACTCGCGCGTCTTGGACAGCCAGTAGCGCATACGGATCTCTTCCATATCCGTATAGATCGGCGTCTCGGCGGCGATGGCCGCCGACAGCCGGGCGCGCTGCTCGGCGGTCAGGGTCGTGTTCTTGGCCGCGCGGACGATGCTGCGGGCGTAGGCGTACAGCTGCGAACCGCCGCCGGCGCCCTGTTCCAGTTGGCGGTACGGCAGGTACAGATCGCGGGCGACGCCCTGCACGCGCTCCAGGTCGGCCCACGGATCACCGATGCGTTGCAGCAGGGCGGGGTCGGCGGCGACGCGGGCGCGCAGCTCGGTCTCTTCCTCGCGCTTGCGGGCCATGAAGGCCGGATCGGTCAGGGCGCCCTGCTGGCCGTAATAGACCTTGAAGCTGTTCTCCAGGCCGAAGACCGGGTCGAACGACACGCGCTTGGCCTCGTCGCCGGTCAGCGAATATTCCAGCAGGCGGCCGCGCAGTTCCGAGGTCTGGATCAGGGTGACCGGCAGCTGCTGGTCACGCAGGCGCTCCAGCTGGCTCATGGTCAGCAGTCGCTGGGTGGTGCCCGGGTTGCCGGACACGAAGGTGACATCGCCCTCGGCCGGGGCGTTCGGATTCCAGCGCAGATAGTTCTGGCCGACGTCGACCGGCTGGCCGTTCTCGTAGGCGCGCAGGAAACCGGCATCCAGGGCGTAGCGCGGGAAGTTGAAATTGTCGGGGTCCCCACCGAAGAAGGCGGCCTGGTTCTCGGGCGCGAAGACCAGACGGACGTCGTCATACTTGCGGAACTTGTACAGGGCGTATTTGCCGCCGCGGTAAAAGCTGATCACCTGGCAGTTGAACTTGGCGTCGCCGGCGCAGGCTTCGGTCTGGATTTTGTTGATCTCGGCGGAGCGGGCGGCGTTGAAGGCGGCGCCTTCCAGCCCGGTCCCGGCGCCCAGCACGCGGTCGGTGACGTCGACGATCTCGGTCAGGACCTCGGCGGTCTGGCCGGGGCAGCGACGCTCTTCCTCACGGGTCGCCGACATGAAGCCGTTCTTCACGAAGTCCTGCGTCGGGGTCGACAGTTCCTGGGCGCAGCCGACGACGCAGTGCCAGTTGGTCAGGATCAGGCCTTCCGGCGAAACGAACGAGGCCGAGCAGCCCTGGATCCGCACCGAGGCGTTGCGGACGCGGTCCAGCCAGGCCTGGTCGATACGCGTGCCGTAGCGCTCGTTGACCGTGCGAATGGGGAAGTTGTCGAAGGTCCACATGCCCTCGTCGGCCTTGGCGGCCGAGGGTGCGGCCATCACGGCCATGACGCCGCCCACGGCGACGATGGAAGCGGTCACCTGGAAGGCGGCGCGCAACGAACGGAACAGCATGCAGTGGTCTCCTCTGGGCCTGACTTTCCTGCGCCAGCCCTCTTGGGCGCGTAACTAGCGCCAGACTTCGCCGGTCGTCCACGGGTTTACCGCACAGGTCTTTCCCCGACCATCGGTCGCCTTACCCCGATTTAACTTGGCCACAACCGCAGGGGTCGTCAGATAGCGGTCATTGTCCGGGGCCCGCTGAATACATGTCGCTCGCGCTTTCAACCCTTCTGTACGAGTGGCGCCGCTATATGGCGGCGGTGATGGCGCTCGCCCTGTCCGGCCTGCTGGTGCTGGCCATGACGGGTGTCTTCATCGGCATCGGCAAGGGCTTCACTGCGACCATCGAGCGCTCCAGCGCCGACATCATTATCATGCAGCCGGGGGCCAAGAGCCTGATCGGCGGACCGTCGGGCGTGCCGCGCCGGTTCATTCCGCTGGCTTACCGCAATCCGGCGGTGGTCGAGGTCCAGCCGCTGGACGGCGCTGGCGGCTCCTTCCAGTCGGTCAAGAACGTCGACCCCACCATGTCGCAGGCTGATCGCGCCAAGATGGGCGCGCCGCGTCAGGAGTTCGTGCAGGCCAGCATCATCGACACCACGCCGGGCTCGGTCACCATCCCGACCGACTACTCCCCCGAACTGGTCGATGCCCTGCGTCAGCCCTACACCGTCGCCATCGACGAAACGGCCGTGCGCAAGCTCGGCGTCAAGCTGGGCGACAAGGCCCTCTACAACGGCCAGACCGTGACCGTGGCGGGCATCACCCGCGGCTATCCGAACATGATGCAATCCACCGTCATCATGTCGCGTGACACCCTGCGGATGGTGGGGCAGGCCGACACCGGTCCCCGCGTCGGCCCTCTGATGGTCAAGCTGTCCGACCCCTCCCAGGCCGAGCGCGTCGCCAATGAGCTGAACGTCCAGGGGGACGGTCAGTGGAAGGCCTGGACCCGCCAGCAACTGGCCGACGCCAACGCCGGCGCCATGTTCGAGGAGGGCATCCTCGTCATCATCATCGGCGGCTGCGTGGTCCTGGGCACCATCATCGGCGTGGCCATCACCTGGCAGACCCTGCGCGGCGCCATCATGGCCAATATCAAGGAGTTCGCGTCCCTGCGCGCCCTCGGCGTGGGCATGGGCTCGCTGCGTTGGATCGTCATGGAACTGAGCTTCTGGGTCGGTTGCGTCGGCGTGTTCGCCGCGATCTTCCTCACCTGGCTGGTGCAGCTCTTCGCCCTCTCGAACGCGGTCATCATCGCCCTGCCGATCCCGCTTCTGATCATCGTCGGCGGCGGGTTGATCATTATCGCCATGCTGTCCGGCCTGCTGTCGCTCGGCATCCTGAAGAACAGCCAACCGGCGGACCTGCTGCGATGACCAGTCACACCAAGGTTCACGGCCGGCACGGCGACTTCGCGATCGAGGCCAAGGGGCTCGTCAAGCGGTTCAAGTCCGGCAAGAGCTTCGTCGAGGTGCTCAAGGGCGTGGATTTCGACGCCCGCCACGGCGACCTCACCATGGTCATGGGGCCGTCCGGCTCCGGCAAGTCGACCCTGATCGCGGCCTTGTCCGGCCTGCTCCGCCCCGAACAGGGCCGGGTCGACGCGCTGGACATCGATGACATGTGGAAGCTGTCTTCCGGCCGCATCGACAGATTCCGCCTCGACCACTGCGGCTTCATCTTCCAGGGCTTCAACCTGTTCCCTGCGCTGTCCGCCCTGCAACAGGTCGAGATCGTGCTCAAATTCCAGGGCCTGTCCAAGGGCGACGCGCGCAAGCGCGCCCAGCTGGCGCTTGAGGAGGTCGGCCTCGGCCACCGCCTGCACCAGCGGCCGTCCGCCCTGTCCGGCGGCGAGAAGCAGCGCGTCGCCATCGCCCGCGCCCTGGCCAAGGACCCGCAAATTCTGTTCGCCGACGAACCGACCTCGGCGCTGGACGGCGAGAACGGTCAGGTGGTCATCCGCCTGCTGCGGCGCGCCGCCACCGAACACGGCGCCGCCGTCATCTGCGTCACCCACGATCCGCGCCTTGAGGCCTGGGCCGACCGGGTCATCCACATCGAGGACGGCGTCATCATCAGTGACGAACGCCGAACTCCCAATCCTGACGCCGTTCTGGCGTCGCACTGAACGCCTTCGGACCGAGAAACGACATGCGCTTCCTGAAGAACAAATGGCTCTGGATCGGCCTGATCGCGATCATCCTCGCGGTCGTTGGATTCAGCATGGTCCAGGGCAATGCGGCCAAGAAGAAGGCTGCCGACGAGAAGGCTGACGCCGAGAAGGTCGAAAGCCCCTATGCGGCCATCGCCAACGGCAAGGTCGACATCGAGGGCGGCATCATCCAGATCGCGGCCCGCCGTGGCGGCGTCGTCCGTGAGGTGCTGGTGCAGGAGGGCGACCGCGTCGTCACCGGCCAGATTCTCGCGCGTCAGGAGGATGACGAGCCGCGTCTCGCCCTGCAGACCGCCAATGCCGACCTCTCTGCCGCGGAAAGCCAGCTGCGCCTGATCCAGGTCGACATCCGCACCGCCCAGCGCGAATACGAGCGTCTTGAGCGTCTGGTCGCGACCAACTTCGTCGCCGCCGCCCGCATGGATCAGGCCCGCGACGCCATCGCCCAGGCCCAGGCCCGTCTCGGCTCGCAGCAGGCTGCCGTGCAGACGGCCCGCGCCCGCCGCGATCAGGCCGCCTATAACGTCGAGCTGACCGTCATCCGCTCGCCCGCCGAAGGCCGTATCGTCCGCCGCTACGCCAACCCCGGCGCCGGCGCCTCGACCCTGAACGTGTCCAACATGTTTGACCTCGAGCCCGACGCCCCCCGCATCGCCCGCGCCGAGATCGTCGAGAGCGACATCCCGAACGTCACCAACGGCCAGCAGGTCGAGATCACGCCCGAAGGCGATCCCTCCAAGGTCTATGTCGGCACGGTCCTGCGTCGCGCCGCCGTCTTCGGCGCCCGCAAGCTGGCCTCCGACGATCCCTCGCAGCGCTCGGATGAACGGGTCATCGAGGTCGTGGTCACCGCCGGTGACGCGCCCCTGCTGATCGGCCAGCGCGTGCTGGTCAAGTTCATGAAGCCCGGCCAGACCGCCGGCGCCCCGCGCGCCGTCACTGTCGGCGTCCCCGCCGACCGCTCCATGCAGGCCCCGGCCCAGAGCTGACGCCCGGCCTCACGCACGCGCCAACAGGGCCGTCCGGCGTTCGCCGGGCGGCCCTTGGCTTTTCGGCCACGGCTTTCGCTCGCGTTTAGCGCCCCGTGAAGTCGGCGGGCCGCTTCTCAAGCACCGCCGCCACGCCCTCTGCGTGATCCTCGGTCAGGTGGGCCAGCGCCTGCATGGCCGCCGTCATCTCCAGGATCTGGTCGAAGGTGGCGTCACGGCCCTGACGCAGCAGGGCCTTGGTCATGCGCAGGGCGTGGGGCGCCTGGGCCGCGATCTGCGTCGCCGTGGCCATGGCCTCGTCCAGCAGGGCCTCGGCCGGAACCACGCGGTTGACCAGTCCCCACTCCAGCGCCGTCTTCGCGTCCAGCGTCCGGCCCGTGAACAGCAGCTCCGCCGCCCGTGCATAACCGACGTTGCGCGGCATCAGCCAGGTCCCGCCGTCGCCCGGCAGGATGCCCAGTTTCAGGAAGGGCACCCCGAACGAGGCGGCTTCGGAGGCGATGCGGATGTCGGCCAGTCCGGCGATGTCGCAGCCCAGCCCCATGGCTGGCCCGTTCACTGCCGCCACCAGCGGAACTTCCAGCCCGTAGAGCGACCGCACGATGCGGTGGACGACGCGGCGATAGCTGTCGCGAATGCGGATGCCGTCGCCTTCGAACAGGTCCCGCTTCTCCTGCATCGCCCGCAGGTCGCCGCCCGCCGAGAAGGCCCGGCCCGCGCCGGTCAGCACCACGCAGCGCACCTCGCGATCCGCGTTCACTGCCTCGCAGGCCGAGGCGAACGCTTCGCCGTCCTGTGGATCGGGCAGGGCGTTCAGCCGATCGGCGCGATCCAGCGTCCAGAGTTCGATGGGGCCACGGCGTTCGATATGGATCAGGGTCATGGGGCAGCAGTGCCGCATTCATGGAGCGCGCTCAAGGCGCCCGTCGCGCCAGCGCTACAATCTGCGCTCAAGCAGCGAGCGACCGCGTCGCGAGCGACAGCGCCCTGCCAAAATGCAAAACCCCGGACCTTGCGGACCGGGGTTCAATCTTCCGAGGAGAGGTCTCGCCCTTAACGGCGCGCCTTGTCCATCTTGATCGGCACGAAGTTGGAGGGGTGGCTGATCACGCGATCGCCGGCTCCGTTGGTGTTCTTCGTGTTCACCAGCATGCCGCCCCAGAGCGCAAAGCTCATCATGGCGTGCTGCAGATTACGGTCCTTGTCGTTCATCTTGATGTCTCCTTTCGTTGAACGATGAAAAGAGACACGTCGTGCTGATCGGGAGTCTCACCGTCATAGTCGTTTCGCGTCACGGTCAAGGTAGGATAACCATGGCCGGATTGCAACTGTTTTTTACTCCGCTACCGGACCATATTTCTTTCAGATGTCATCAATGCCCTCCGACGCCTCCCGACAACCGCCGCGCCCGGTCGCCACGCCGTGCGTCAAGGTCTGCATCGTCGACGGCCCGACAGGGCTCTGCCTCGGTTGCTACCGCACCTTGCAGGAGATCGGCGGCTGGAGCGCCCTGACCGATGAGCAGCGCGCCGGGATCATGGCCGATCTGACCGCGCGACGGGCTCGCATCGATCCGGCGAAGCTGGGGCCGGTCTGAAGCCGCGCGTTCAGATTCCGTCCACCATCCTCCTTCACCGCATCCCAATCGGCGTGTGCGACACCGGTCGGGCCCGCAGTTAGCGGTGGTAGCCGCGGATGCGTGCGTCGATGCGTTTCGACCTGTCTTCTCTCGGGGTCCTGTCCCTCGCTGTCGCCTCGTCGCTGAGCGTCCTGTGGTGGATGGACCGGGCGGGCCTCCACAGCGAGGCCCAGGCGGCTGAGCGGCCTGCCGTCCATGCCTCGGGCGTCCCCGGTGAGGTGCTCAAGGCCTCCGACGGTCATTACTGGGCTGAGGCCCGGATCGAGGGGCGCACCGTTCAGGTCATGGTCGACACTGGCGCCAGTCTGGTCGTCCTGACGCCCGCCGACGCCGCGCGCCTGGGGCTGAACCTCGACGCCGATGCTTTCACCACCCGGCTGACGACCGCCTCCGGCCCGGTTCGCGCCGCGCCGGTCCGCCTGCGGTCCGTCTCCGTCGCCGGGGCCCGCGTTGAACAGGTCGAGGCCGTTGTGGTCGAAAAGGGCTTGCCGCACTCGTTGCTCGGCATGAGTTACCTCGGCCGCCTGTCCGCCTTCACCGCGACCCCGGCGGCTCTGACGCTGACGCCGTAGAGGCGGCGGTAGAGCAGGAGGCCGGAACGCCTGCCTGCCGGCGCCGATCCGAAATCCTGCTGCCTGCTGCCTGCTGCCTCAAACCGCCTTCACAACCACCGACAGCGCCGTCGCCAACATGTAGACGGCGAACACCTTGCGCAGGACGCGCTTGTCGAGCCGGTGCGCCAGCCGGGCGCCCCACGGCGCCACCGCCGTGGTCAGCAGGCCCATGATGATCGCGGCGGGAATGTTGATGTAGCCGATCGAGAAGGGCGGACGTCCGACGGCGTCCCAGCCAAACACGACGAAGCCCGCCGCCGCCGCCGCGCCGATCGCCACGCCGAAGCCGGACGCGGTCGCGACCGCCTGGTGGATCGGCCGCCCGCACAGGGTCAGCATCAGTCCCCCGAAACTACCGCCCCCGATCCCCATCATGGCCGACAGCCCGCCGATGGCCGTCCCCACGACGCGTCGCATCCAGCCGGTCGGCACGCCCTTCGCCAGGGTGAATCGCTCGGGCAGCAGAGCCAGTTGCAGCCCGATCAGGGCGAGACAGACCCCATAGACGATGGCCAGCCCTTCCATTGAGGCGACCCCGGCGACGGCCGCGCCGATCAGGGCGCCGATCCCGACCCAGGGCGTCCAGCTTTTCAGCACCGCCTCGTCCACCGCGCCATGGCTGCGATGCGCCTTCAGCGATCGCAGGGAGGTCGCCACGATGGTCAGCAGGGAGGTCCCGACGGCGACGTGCAGATTGCTTTCGCCGCCGACGCCCAGCACCTCGAACGCATAGAAGAGGGCGGGCACGATCACGGTGCCGCCGCCCACGCCGAACAACCCCGCCACCACGCCCCCCGCCAGCCCGGCCGCGACCAGCGCCGCCAGCAGGATGAGGATTTCGGACAGGGGGAGGGTGGTCATGTTGGCGGGTGTAGCGGGTCGAGAAGGCAATAGGCAGTAGGCAGTAGGCAGTAGGCAGTAGGCAGTAGGGATTGGCCGCCCTGGTCGACACTCCGCCGTCGCCCTATTGCCTACTGCCTATCTGCCTACTGCCTCTCCGCTCTCAATCCGCCAGCCAGAACAGCTCTTCCACCGTCACCCCCAGCGCCCGCGCCAGCGACAGCGCTAGGATGGTCGAGGGGATGAAGACGCCGTTCTCAACCGTATTGACGGTCTTGCGCGACACCCCGGCCTTCTCGGCCAGTTCCGCCTGCGTCAGCCCCGCCGCCTGCCGCGCCTCCTTCAGCCGCGAGGCCAGCCGCGGGTCACTCATCGGCTTCCATCTCCCGCTCCGCCCGGCGATGGAGTTGCGCGAATCTCAGCGCCGCCGTGGTAGCCGACACCCAGAGGATCATCGGCAGGGCCACGATCACCGCTTCCGCGTTCCACAATCCGACCAGATAGGCGCCGGCCACGCCGACCAGCAGCACCCAGAAGGCGCAGGTGATGGCGCTGGCGCGATAGGATCGGGTCAGTTCGTCCTCGATCAGGCGTTTGATCTTCTTCGACCCCCCGTCCCAGCCCATCAGCATCAGCGGGATCAGCAACAGGTTCACCACCGCCATCCCGGCGAGGATGACGCCGCTCCAGCTCGTATCCTCGCCGCTCAGCCACTCCTGTGAACGGGTCATCGCGATCACCGTCAGGCCGAAGGTGGCCGCCGGCAGGATGGTGATCCCGCCGACCCAACTGCGTTGCACGCGATCGCGATAGCTGCCGGTGTGGTTTCGCGTCTGTTCCGCCGTGTCGGGGCGGTAGGCGAACAGCCCGATCACTCCGGCACAGACGATGGCGATCCCGGAGAAGGTCGCGATACCCAGAAGAGCGTGTCGGTCGAGACCGTTCTTCTCCCACAGGACGCCCGAGGCCGCCGCGAGCAGCGCGCCAAATCCGCACACCGCCATGGCGGTTCGGTGCCGGAAGGCCCGCCGCCGCTCGGTCGCTGCTCCGTTTTCCATGGCCATGACCCCGTCTCCCCGTGTCACCTACGGGTTACATGTCACCTCAGGGTTACATGAGTCAAGCGGTCAGAGCAGCAGCGCTCCCTCATGCCGCAGCAGCCAGGTCTTGCGCTCCAGCCCGCCGCCGAAGCCGACCATGGCGCCGTCCGCGCCGACGACCCGGTGACAGGGCAAAACCACCGCGATCGGGTTGCGGTTCAGCGCCACGCCCGCCGCCTGCGCCGCGCCCGGTTCACCCGCGCGCCTGGCCATTTCGCCATAGCTGATGGTCAGGCCCGCCGGGATATCCGCCAGCGCCCGCCAGACCCGCGCCTGAAAGCCGTTCGCTGCGACGGCGCCGTCCAGCGACCAGGGCGTGCGGCCCAGCGCGGCCTGATCGCCGTCGAAATAGGCCTCCAGCCCGACGCGGATCGGCCCCGGCGTTCCGCCGTCGGCCAATCGCGCGTCCGGATACTCCCGGTGCATGACCCTCGACAGGCCGTCGCCGAACGACACGCCGCGCAAGCGCTCCTGTTCGTCGCAGGCCAAAGCCAGCGGGCCGACGGGCGAGGGCAGGGTGGAGACGATCAGGATCATCCGCGCATGATAGTCCCGCCGGGGGCGTTCCGCTCGCGGCTTTCGGGCGCCCTTCCCCGAGCGTGCCGCGCCCGCTGACGGCAACCTTAACGGCTGGCTACCGTTCTGCCGGTCTCGACAACGGTCGGAGAGACCTGATGCCTTCCCCCAAAACCATTTCCGCCATCGCCGCCGGCGCCTTCGTTCTGGCCGCCGCACCGCTGGCGGTCGCCCAGACCCCCTATTCCTCGACCCAGCAGCAACAGCCCTCCAGCCAGCAGGACGCCTTCGGCGCCATCCTCGGCGCCCTTTTCGGTGACCGTCTCGGCGTCTCGACCTCGCTGGAAAGCGAGTGGAGCCGTGGCCGCCGTCCGCTCTCGACCCAGAGCGCCCAGTTCCAGACCCGGCTCGACACCGACGTCCGCTCCGGCCGCCTGTCCAGCAGCGAGGCCAACCGCCTGCGCGGCGAGTACGATGATCTGGTCCGGCTGGAGGCGCGCTATACGTCCGACGGTCGGGTCACCGCACAGGAACGGGCCGATCTCGTCGCCCAGTACCGTGAGTTCTCGCAGCGCGTCGAAGCCGGCGGGTCGGACTACTCCGGCGGTCGCACCTCCGTCGCCGATGGCCGCGCGGAGTTCGACGCCCGCGTCGACGCCGCCCTGCGCAACCGCCGCCTGACCCGCACCGAGGCCACCCGTCTCAAGACCGACTATCAGGACCTGATCCGCGTCGAGAGCGGCTATATGCGCGACGGTCGCCTGACCGCCCAGGAGCGTGACGATCTCGACAGCCGCCTGGATGCGCTGGACGCCCGCGTCGGCGACGGCCCGACCAATGGCGGCGGCAACAACGGCTATCTCGACAACCGCACCCGCCTGTCCAACATCGAGCGCGCCGTATCGGCTTCCAACTCGGGCCTCAGCCGCACCGAGGTCGCCGATATCCGCGTCGAGGCCGGCGATCTGATGCGTCTGGACGCCGCCTACAGCCGCACCCAGCCCTCGTCGGACGACCGGACCTATCTGGAGCGTCGTATCGGGGAACTGGAAGTCCGCGCCCGCATCCGGCGCTAGGCCTGCCGCCACCCTGCTGTCAGCAGCCAACATGAGGGGCGTGCGTTCACTGGCGCACGCCCCTTCCGCTGACTAGATTGCGTTCATGGCCCGTTCTCCCCGGAATTCCACCCAAGTCACCCCGCAGGGGACCCGCAAGCCGGAGCATGTCCGCGCCGAGCCCGCCGGCGTGTCGGAGGCCTCGGCCCCCTTCGTCTTCGACGCGGGATCGAAGCCCAGGTCCATGCCGATGTTCGCCCCGGTCACCGGGCCGCGCCTGACGCCGGAGGAGGCGCCGGGCAAGCCGGCCGACTGGGCCCCGCACCGACCGGACCGGCCCAATGGCCGCAAGCACATCCCCTTCCGGCTGGAGACCAAATACACGCCAGCCGGGGACCAGCCCGCCGCCATCGCCGAACTGGTCGCCACCGCCGAGGCCGGCGAGCGGGATCAGGTCCTGCTGGGCGTCACCGGCTCGGGCAAGACCTTCACCATGGCCAAGGTCATCGAGGCGACCCAGCGCCCGGCCCTGATCCTGGCCCCCAACAAGACCCTCGCGGCCCAGCTCTATTCCGAGTTCAAGAGCTTCTTCCCGGACAATGCGGTCGAGTATTTCGTCTCGTACTACGACTACTATCAACCGGAAGCTTATGTACCAAAATCAGATACTTACATCGAGAAAGACAGCTCGATAAACGAGCAGATCGACCGGATGCGCCACTCGGCGACGCGGTCGATCCTGGAGCGGGACGATGTGATCGTGGTCGCCTCGGTCAGCTGCATCTACGGCATCGGGTCGGTGGAGACCTATACGGCGATGACCTTCACGCTGAAGGTCGGGGATCAGATCGATGAGGCGAAGCTGAGGGCGGATCTGATCGCGCTGCAGTACAAGCGCAACGACCTGAATTTCGAGCGCGGCATGTTCCGCAAGCGCGGCGACGTGCTTGAGATCTTCCCGGTCCACATGGAGGACCGCGCCTGGCGTATCCAGCTGTTCGGGGACGAACTGGAATCGATCCAGGAGTTCGATCCCCTGACCGGCAAGAAGACCAATGACCTGGAGGAGGTCACCGTCTACGCCGCCAGCCACTACGTCACCCCGCGCCCGTCGCTGAACCAGGCCATGACCGGCATCAAGGCCGAGCTGAAGGAGACGCTCGACTGGATGGTCGAGAACGGCAAGCTGCTGGAGGCCCAGCGCCTCGAGCAACGCGTGCGCTTCGATCTGGAGATGATGGAGGCCACCGGCTCCTGCGCCGGCATCGAGAACTACAGCCGCTGGCTGACCGGCCGCGCGCCCGGCGAGCCGCCGCCCACCTTCTTCGAATACATCCCCGACAACGCCCTGCTGTTCCTCGACGAGAGCCACGTCACCGTGGGCCAGATCGGCGGCATGTACCGGGGCGACTACCGCCGCAAATCCACCCTGGCGGAGTACGGCTTCCGCCTGCCCAGCTGTATCGACAACCGGCCGCTCAAATTCGACGAGTGGGACGCCATGCGCCCCCAGACCGTCCACGTCAGCGCCACCCCGGGCAGCTGGGAGATGGAGCGCACCGGCGGCGTCTTCACCGAACAGGTCATCCGCCCCACCGGCCTGATCGATCCCCCGGTCGAGATCCGTCCGGTCAGCGGCACGACCCGCAATCAGGTCGACGACGTCATCGACGAGGTCAAACAGGTCGCCCGCCAGGGCTATCGCTCCCTCGTCACCGTCCTGACCAAGAAGATGGCCGAGGACCTGACGGAATACATGCACGAGCAGGGCGTCCGCGTCCGCTACATGCACTCCGACGTCGACACCCTGGAGCGGATCGAGATCCTGCGCGACCTGCGTCTGGGCGCCTTCGACGTCCTGATCGGCATCAACCTGCTGCGCGAGGGCCTCGACATCCCCGAGTGCGGTCTGGTCGCCATCCTCGACGCCGACAAGGAGGGCTTCCTGCGCTCCGAGACCTCATTGATCCAGACCATCGGCCGCGCCGCGCGCAACGTCGACGGCCGCGTCATCCTCTATGCCGACCGCATGACCGGCTCGATGGAGCGCGCCATCGCCGAGACCAACCGCCGGCGCGAGAAACAGGTCGAGTACAACACCGAACACGGCATCACCCCGGAATCGGTCAAGCGCGACATCAAGGAAATCATGGCCTCGCCCTACGAGAGCCGCGAGATGGACCGCCTGACCAACCCGGGCGTCCGCGACGAGTCCAAACCCTTCGTCGGCACCAACTTCCAGGCCGCCCTCAAGGACCTGGAAGGCCGCATGCGCAACGCCGCCGCCAACCTGGAGTTCGAGGAGGCCGGCCGCCTGCGCGACGAGATCAAGAAGATGAAGCTCCTCGACCTGGAGTTCGCCAACGACCTGATGACCGGGGCGGGGGAGGAGGTCGACAAGTCGGCGCCGAAACGCTGGCGGGCCGAGGCGGCGGCGGAGAAGGCGGAGGCGTTCCGGAAGGGGCGGCTGTAGGGGGGGGCGATCTAGCGGGATGCCGCATCATGCACGTAGAGGTGATCAGCGCTTAAGCTTACCGATTTGGCTTGTCTCTCTTCAGTGCATTCATGAAGTTGCTCAGCCAACTGAGGTTTCCTTTCTCGGCGAATTCGACCGCAAGCTCCTCATTCTCAATGAGCCACTTGGCAGCACTAAGATCTTTTCTTGACGACAGGGAGCCCGCAAATTCGCGCGAAACTGGCTGGTTCTCCTTCTGGGCGGCTTCAGCCAGTTGACCCGCAGCTTGTGACAAAAGGTTTTCTGCTGTGATGACGGCTCCAGCCTCAATGACCTGAAGCGTAGCTGTGGTGTCGAATCCATCGATGTACTCATCAATGCGGTGATGAGCTCTACCTGTTATAATGTCTTGCTTGAGGCGAACGACGTCTAGTATCTCTTTTGCGGCATCGGGCGCTGAGTCAGGTATATCGACGCGACGAACTTGATTTTCATATTCGTTCCAAGAGGAGAACTGGCTCAAGAAGCGTCCGACAACAGCGTACATTGTTGCGGCTTCTGCGAGAGTATCCTCCGAAACAATGTCTGTGGCCGAATCTATCCGAATTTGAATTCCCCCTAGTTCGGTGCCCAGTTGAACAACTAAGCCATCATCGTAGTCGTCCTTCGAAATCCTTTCTAACATGGATCTCAAGCGTTGTAGGCGGCTAACAACGCTCGGCAACGTGTTCGACAAGTTACCAAAGTTGAGTAGATCATCGACAGAATGAACGCAGGTTTGGGCGGCACCTATAACTTTTGGTGCCAGTGCGGCCATTTCGCGATCGGTCACGACGTCGATTACATCGCCCTCCGATCTAAACTGAATTGGAGCGGCTTTTTGCTGAGGAACGGTAAGGCGCAGCGCCGGCATATCGTCGTCTGCATCCGTAGATGCAAAGGCAGTCAAGAACAGATCGGCGGCGGTCTCACCGATCCTACCAGAATCCAGAAGGACTTGCTCTGCCGGTGACCGGCTTTTTTTCCAAATCTGAAAGGCAGATCCAATAATCCCCCGGGATCTACGGAAATGTTGAGCGGAATCGTTGAGAAGTTCGTCTACAGAAAGATAGTCACGTTCCCTTGAAGAAAAAACCGAGGGCGATTTCGCCCAAGATGGTTCTTGGCCTTCGACGACAATCAGAAGCCGACTTATTGCTGGTGTGTGATAGTAAGTCCAGATAGCGATGAGAAATTCAAACGTAAAATAGTCTCGATTTGCTCTCAACACCATATCGCCCTGTAGGGCGCTAACTCGGAAGGGGAGTATGTACTTCTCAATATCGGCTTCCGTGCCGTCTTTTACACGTCTAGTGGCTCTATAAAAAGGTTTAATGTAGTCAATTAAAGTCTTCCAAGTTGCCTCGGCTGCGAAGTCAAATATGTCGTGGAAGGCTACTAGTTCCTCTGTTCTCCGTATCGATATGGAACGTGGGACGGGCCGCGAGATGAACGATTCAACCTTGTACCTTGAGCGTGCCGGCATCGGCGCGCGTCTCGCGGCGTGATCTCGCACGCTGAAACGCTTGCCGCCGACGAACGCTTGGGCGGGTTGTCGCAGTCCAACGGAGCGGCTGTAGGCTGGCAGCTCTTCGCCAACATCCGTCCCCCAGAGGACCCCGACCCCTCTCGGTGGGAGGGCTGCGAGAGCTCCCGGTATCGCCCTGAAGGTCGGAATGGTTACCGGCGGCGCGGTTTCATTGCCAGTTAAGGTGCCGAGTTCGAATGGGGTCATTTCTTCAAGCCGATGAGCTGACCGGCTGCTTCCATTAGCGAAAGCGGAGCGCCGTGGCGGGCCGCGCGAGCGATGTGGACCTTGAGGTCTTCAGCGCAGGCGTCGATATTCTTGAGTTGTGCCTTCGCTTTCGCTGCCCTCGCGGTCGGGTTTTGGCCTGGCGTTTTTAGGTAAACGTTCAGTCCGGCAGTCGCGCCTAGGAGAACATCTACGCGGTAAGCAAGGTTAGTGAAGTGAATGGCGACGGACATTTTCATAGTCGTAAATGCATCAGACATCTCTTTTGTCTGGGTATCGTTCAACGGAAGCCCTGCAATCTTTTTCGGTGACAAGTCATGCACCGTTGCGACCTTGAAAAGCGAAACATACTGATCTAGCGCGAGATAAAATTCTTCCGCCTTAAGCCGTCTATAGTCGTTTGACTCGCGATTATAATTGAGCGTGAACGTAGCTAAGGCGCTGAAGCTTCCGCTCAGAATCCCGACACAGACGGCGATCCACCAAGGATTTTGCACTTCCCCTCCGCCCCATTCCCATCTTCCAGTGGCTAACCAGAAAGCGGAGGTACTGCAACATCTCGGCCAGCTAACCGCGAGTTGACGCGATCGCAGCCTGATCCTCTCGTTCAATTGGGGAATAGCTATTCAGAGGCGTGACGCTTCCGCTAGCTGTCTCTCTCTCCGCAGCAGGGCTAACCCCTGACCCGCCACCCGCTACGGTGGATGGATGGGGCATGACGACAATCACTGGTGCGAACTCGGCTTCGCCGAGCCGAGCGCCGTCTTCAAGGGGCCGACCCAGACCGCGCGGCCGGTGACCGAGGCCTGGGTCTCTCCTCACGGCTTCTGTCCCAACGGCCCGGCGGACCACCTGCCGCAACTGCCGAATGGCGCGTTCGTCGCCGGGATGACGATAGCGGAGGGGGTGCGGCGATCATGGCCGCCTCCGGATGGCCCAGATGATGGTGGCGCCGGCGCTCAGCATCGCTGCGAGGCCGAAGAGGATGGCGGGGTCGGTGATGATCATTCGCGTTTCCTTGCCCATCGCCGGACCGCCGCCACGACATGTGGCTTGCGGGGAAATGGGTTAAGTCAACGGGGTCCCGAAACCTCGCCTCGCGCTCTCGCGCGCCGCTGGATCCCCCGGTCTCCCCTCGCTTTCGCGAGGGTCGCCGGAGGATGACGAAAGCAACTGGAGGTGGGGTGGGCCGGTGATCCACAGCCGCCAGAACAAAAAGCGAACAAACGTCTTCCGCCGCCGCCCCTTCCCGCGCTACGCCTTCGTCGTCGGTCCCCTGCCGCGACGAAAGCCCCCCCCGTGTCCGCCTCGCCCGCCCGTCCTGTTCGCTTTCTTCACGTCCGCTGCCTGCGTCCCGGGTGCGGGCATGACGCCGTGATCGATGCGGTGCGGCGGTTCGGGGGGGAGGCCCTTCCGCCACCGGGGCTGTCGCGGCGGTTCGTGTGCGAGTGCGGGTCGCGGACGGCGCATGTCAGCCATGCGGACCGCAAGCCGACGCGGGATAATCCCTGCGGGTGGCTGTAGCCATGCATCTTCGCCCGCTCGGACCGGACAAGCCGCCCGCCCTGATCACCCTGCAGTCGGCGCGGCGGCACGACATGACGCTGAGGTTCGGGTGCGAGTTCTGTCGCCGCTGGTCGGTGGTGCGGGGCGCGGACCTGCCGGAGCGGCTGAGCGCGGTGGCGCTGGGCGAGTGGTGGCTGGACGGGCGGTTCCGCTGTTCCGGCTGCGGCCGGCCGGCGGCCTCGCTGGAGGTGGTCGAGTCGGAAAAGGTCGGGCTGCGGCGCGAATACTGGGCGCTGGGGGAGCCCTTCACCGCCGAGCGGCTGAGACGGCACTGGCGCTGGGACCCGCATGACCGGCGGGACTGGCCGGCGTGGTTTCGGCGGAGGTAGGCAGTAGGGGAGGCAGCAGTGAGCAGGCAGCAGGCAGCAGGAAGAGAGGCAGTAGGCAGTAGGCAGTAGGCAGTAGGCAGTAGGGAAGGCAGCAGGAAGCAGGCAGGCAGCAGTGAGCAGGAAGACGCCAGGGCCGTCTGCGAGTGCCGACGCGGAGTCTGCGGATGGGAATGGCTGCGCCCCTACTGCCTACTGCCTACTGCCTACTGCCTCCCCCCTACGACCAAAACTGACGGATCGGCGGTTTACGATCCTGCCTCATGGACTGGAGCGAACAGAAGATCCTGTCGGACGAGGGCTGGGCCGAGGTCCGGCGGGGCTGGGAGGCGGGGGAGACCGGGGCGTCGCTGGCGCGGCGGTATCAGGTCGGGCTGGCCAACCTGTGGCGGCGGCGGGCGTCCGAGGGCTGGGCGCGGCCCGAGCGGCCGGACCCCAGGCCGGAGCCGGTGGAGGGCTGGGACCGGTGGGGGCGGGCGCGGCTGGAGGCGTTCGAGCGGCAGCTGGCCGAGGCGCGGGCGCTGGCCCTGACCCTGGCGGCCGGGATGCAGGGCGAGGGGGCGCCGGAGGGCGTGCCGCTGTGGCATGTGGGCTTCGTGCTGGACTGGCGGGCCGGGCATCTGGGGCCGGAGGTCGCGGCGCGGGACCGGGACTGGCTGACGCAGGCGCATCCGTGGACGGCGGACTTCTGGGACGCGGCGGGGCGGCTGTCGCCCGTCGACTATCTGGACATGTGCGCGGTGATGGCCAACCGGGACGCCTGGCGCGAGGAGGTCGGCCTGCCGCCGGGGGTGGCGGTGGATGTGCCTTAGGGAGAGGTGAGGGGTGGGCGCCCGCGCGAAGCGCCAGGCCGCGTCGGGTCGGGAGGTCCCCGCAGGGGCCGACGGTCCGCGGCCAAAAAGAAAGGCGCGGAAGCTTTCGCTGCCGCGCCTTTCAAATCGATTGTGTCGTCGGGTCCCTAGAGAACCTTCAGATCCACCGCCGAGGTCTTGCCGCGCTGGGATTCCAGCTCGTATTCGACCTTGGCGTTTTCATCCAGACCGGCGAGGCCGGCCTTCTGAACCGCGGTGATGTGGACGAAAACGTCCTGACCGCCGCCATCAGGCTGGATGAAACCGAAACCCTTCGTCGGGTTGAACCACTTGACCGTACCGGTCGCCATAATTGCGTCTCCGTAAACGCGCTTTCCAGGCGGACGCCCCGGCGGGGTCGTCCGTCAGCCCATCTGGACAAGCTCGTTCTCGGTAGAAGGAGCGCTGCGCGGGGATGGAGACCGCGCGAAATCCGGACTGCGGGCGAAGTTCTCACCCGCAAAAAGGCAACGGTCAACAGCAAAGAGATTCGCTCGCAAGGCGAACAGGGTGAGCGGCGCTTAACCACACAGGCCGCGGGCGGCCCCGTCGAGGTGCAGGTGGTCGCGGTGGGCCTCGTTGTAGTCCGGGCTGAGGACGGTCGAAAACAGCCGGCAGCCGCCGTCTCGCAGGCGATGCAGGAAGCGGGCGCGGGGCTCTCCGTCCGGCGTCGGGGCGGTCCAGTCGTTGGCGACGGAGAGGGTGCGGCCGTCCTCGAGGGTGACGCCCGCGACATCGAGGGCGTTGGCGCGGGCGTGCTCGCTGGGCCGGTCCTGGGGCTTGTCGGAGTTGTAGATGCGGCGGCAGGCGTAGGAGCCGTAGTTGTCGACGCGGGCGACCTTCGAGCCGAGGATCTCCTGGGCGGCGGGCTGCAGCACCTGCCGGTCCCAGATGACGTAGCGGACGGCCAGCGGGCACTGCATGACCAGACCGCCGGGGGCCAGGGGGGTGACGGCGCCGCCGGTGATGCGGACCGCGCCGCGGACGACGCAGAAGCCGCCGTCGTCGCGATCCTCGGCCCGCTCCACGGTCACGCCGGCGTCGCGCAAGGTGCGCATACAGGCCTCGGTGACGGCGGTGACCTCCTCCGGGGCGGCGACGCGGGCGATCTCGAAATCATCGACCTTGGCGGCGGTGGCCTGGCCGATGGGATGGCTGAGGTCCAGCGGCTTCCACGGCAGGTCCTGATGCGGGGCGAAGGCGTTGAGCAGGGCGAAGGCCGCGCAGAGGCCAAGGGCGGCTTCCCACAGCAGGTTCCAGAAATCGGCGAAGTCGCGCTTCATGCCGGGACAGCGTTAACTGACCCGGCGGCGCGGGCAAGGGGCCAAAGGCGGGAAGGGCCGCGCTTGCCCTGACCGGCGGGGGCGCGCACGGTGGGGCATGAGCAAGAAAGACTATGAGCACGCGCTGGAGCGACTGCAGGTCGCGCTGGTGGAGATGCAGGCCTGGACGATCGACAAGGGGCTGCGGACCCTGATCGTGTTCGAGGGGCGCGACAGCGCGGGCAAGGACGGCGCGATCAAGCGGCTGACCGAATATATGTCGCCGCGCCAGACGCGGGTGATCGCCCTGCCCAAGCCGACCGAGCGCGAGACGACGCAGTGGTATTTCCAGCGCTATGTCGCCCACCTGCCGGCGGCGGGGGAGACGGTGATCCTGAACCGCTCCTGGTACAATCGCGGCGGGGTCGAGCCGGTGATGGGCTTCTGCACCCCGAAACAGCACGAGCAGTTCCTGAAGGACGCGCCGCGCTTCGAGCGAATGCTGGCCGACGACGGGGTGCGGATCATCAAGCTTTGGCTGGACATTTCGAAGGACGAACAGGCCAGGCGGCTGGCCGAGCGGGTCGATGATCCGCTGAAGCGGTTCAAGGTGTCGTCGCTGGACGCGGAGGCGCAGGCGCGCTGGGACGCCTACAGCGAGGCCCGCGACCGGATGCTGGAGGAGACCGACAGCGGCCCTGCGCCGTGGACCGTGGTGGCGACCGACGACAAGAAGACCGCCCGGCTCAGCATCATCCGCCACGTCCTGCGCACCGTCGGCGGCCCGGGGGAGACGGTGGAGAAGCCGGACCGCGACGTGGTCTTCCCGGCGGCCAACAACCGCGACCGGCTGTCCCGCTAGAGCCCGAGCTCGGCCCGCAGCGTGGCCGGGGAGACGCCCTGCTCGCGCAGGTGCGCCAGGGTGACGGAGCCGTCGCGCTTGGCGTAGCGACGCCCGTCCTCGCCGGTGATGAGCCGGTGGTGGCGATAGACGGGAGCGCCCCAGCCCATCAGGGCCTGGATCAGGATCTGGATATGGGTCGCCTCGAACAGGTCCTGGCCGCGGATAACGTGGCTGACGGCCTGCAGGGCGTCGTCGTGGGTGACGGCGACGTGGTAGGCGGTCCCGGCGTCCTTGCGGGCGACGACGACGTCTCCGGCGGTCTCGGGCCGGGCGCGGATCAGGCCGCGCTCGCCGTCCGGACCCTCGCCCTCCTCGACGAAGGCCAGCGCCTGCCAGGCCCGGTCGCCGAGGACCTCGCGGGCGCGGTCCAGCGACAGCCGCCAGGCGAAGGCGCGGCCCTCGGCCAGCAGGGCGGCCTCCTCGTCGGCGGGATGGGGTCCCGGCCGTACGGCCTCGGCGCTGCCGTGCGGGGCGTCCCCGATGGCGTCGAGGATCTCCTTGCGGGTGCGGAAGCAGCGGTACAGCAGGCCGCGCCGATCCAGGGCGTCGATGACGCCGGCGTAGTCGGCCAGATGCTCTGACTGACGGCGCACCGGCGTCTCCCAGTCGAGGCCCAGCCAGGCGAGGTCTTCAAGGATGCCGGCGTCGAACTCGGGCCGGCAGCGGGTGGGGTCGATGTCCTCGATCCGCAGGAGGAAGCGGCCGCCGGCCGCCTTCGCCGTGGTCCAGGCGGTCAGGGCCGAGAAGGCGTGACCCTTGTGCAGGCGCCCGGTCGGCGAGGGGGCGAAGCGGGTGATCATCTTCCCCGCGCTCCTCGCGATTTTCGGACGCCGTCGTCCGGGGCCGCTTGTGCGGGCAGGGGCGGATGGATGAGGTCATTCGCCTTGGGCATGTCCAACGCCTAGATCAGCCGCTTCCGCCTGTCGATGAGGTCCGATGCCCGTTTGCCCCACGCCTGAACAGATCGCCGCCGCGCGCCAAGCCCTGGTCCTTCTCGATCCGGCGCTGGCCGAGGCGCATGCACGCCTGCCGGTGTTCGAGTGGCGCCTGCGGACGGGCGGTTTCGAGGGGCTGTTCCGCATGATCGTGGAGCAGCAGGTGTCGGTGCAATCCGCCGCCGCCATCTGGAAGCGGGTGGTCGAGGGGCTGGACGGGGAGCTGACGCCGCAACGGGTGCTGGCGACGCCGATCGAGGCGCTGCGGGCGATGGGGCTGTCGATCCAGAAGGCGACCTACGGGCATGAGATCGCCCGCGCCCACGTCGACGGCCGGATCGACTTCGACCATCTGGAGCGGCTGTCGGACGCGGAGGCGGTGGCGAAGCTGGTGGCGATCAAGGGCGTCGGGCGGTGGACGGCCGAGACCTTCCTGATGTTCTGCGAGGGGCGGACAGATGTATTTCCGGGCGGCGATATCGCCCTGCAGGAGGCGATGCGCTGGGCCGACGGATCGCCGACGCGGCCGAAGGAAAAGGCGGCCAATCTGCGGGCCGGGATGTGGTCGCCACACCGCAGCGTGGCGGCCCATCTGTTGTGGGGCTGGTACGGCGCGGTGAAGCGCGGCGAGATCGGACTGGAGAACCCGCCCGCATAGAGGCTAGGTTCGGCCGCATGACGCCTCTGGTCGACCCCGCCATCGCCAATCCCGAAACCGTTCTCGGCGCGCTCGATTTCGCGGGCGTGGCCGTGTTCGCCGCGACCGGCGCCCTGGCCGCCGCGCGCCAGAAGCATGACCTGGTCACCTTCGCCTTCTTCGGCGCCATCACCGGGGTCGGCGGCGGGACGCTGCGCGACCTGCTGATCGGGGCCCCGGTCTTCTGGGTGAAGGACTGGCGCTACATCGCCGTCTGTCTGGCCGCATCGGTGGCGGTGTGGCTGGTCGGGGCGCGGCCCTGGCGGTTCCGCGCCCTGCTGTGGCTGGATGCTTTCGGGCTCGCCGCCTATGGCGTGATGGGCGCGGCCAAGGCCAGCGCCTTCGGCATCGCGCCGCTGATCTGCATCGTCATGGGCGCGCTGACGGCCTGTTTCGGCGGGGTGGTGCGCGACCTGCTGGCCGGCGAGCCGTCGATCCTGTTGCGGCGCGAGATCACGGTGTCGGCGGCCCTGCTGGCGGCGACGGTGTTCGTGCTGGCCCGGGTCCTGGGTCTGGACCTGTGGCCGGCGGCCTTCGTCGGCGCGGTTATGGGCTTTGGCCTGAGGGCCGGGGCGCTGGTCTGGGGC
Source organism: Brevundimonas sp. AVps31 (assembly GCF_058681355.1). Lineage (NCBI taxonomy): Bacteria > Pseudomonadati > Pseudomonadota > Alphaproteobacteria > Caulobacterales > Caulobacteraceae > Brevundimonas > Brevundimonas sp. AVps31. The sequence continues at coordinate 1,993,537 of NZ_CM178736.1, forward strand.
TGGAGCCTGCCGGCGTTTCCGGGGACGGTGACGCGCTGATCTATCGACGGACACCGTCGCAAAAGCGTCGTCGTGCGGTCATCGCCAAGCCCACGAATCAAGGCTACCGTTCTCCTCGCCTGACAAGGGAAGGAGACGTGTCTTCAATCCTGTCGCCTCGATAACCCTCCGCACCCCGGAGCGGACCTGATGCAGGTCCGGAGCCACCCCCCGTCCGGTTGGCCCGCGCTGGTGCTGAACGCCGACTTCCGGCCGCTGTCCTATTATCCGCTGTCGGTCTGGCCGTGGGAGGAGGTGGTCAAGGCGGTGTACCAGGACCGCGTCGATATTGTCTCCGTCTACGACAAGGTCGTGCGCAGCCCGTCCATGGAGATCCAGCTGCCCAGCGTGATCGCGCTGAAAAGCTATGTGGATCAGGACCGCCAGCCCGCCTTCACCCGTTTCAACGTCTTCCTGCGCGACGGCTTCGTCTGCCAGTACTGCGGCGACAGCGCCGAGCTGACCTTCGACCACGTCATCCCGCGTTGCCGGGGCGGGCGCACCACGTGGGAGAATATCGTCGCCGCCTGCGGCCCCTGCAACCTGCGCAAGGGCGGCCGCACGCCCCAGCAGGCCCAGATGATGATCCGCCGCCAACCGCACCGGCCCAACGCCTGGCAGTTGCAGGAACACGGCCGGAAGTTCCCGCCGCACTATCTGCACCAAAGCTGGCTGGACTATCTGTACTGGGACATCGAGCTGGAGCCGTAGGGGAGAAACGCCAAGGCGTCTCCCGACGGAACGCCGCTCGCAAGGGGGCGTTGACGAAGGCCCCCGCTTGCCGCAGTCGAGCCCCTATGAAAATCCGCGTCCGCGCCGACCTCGTCTATCGCTTCGATCCGCCCACCGACGCCATCTACAAGATCCAGGTCGCGCACTGGCCGGGTCAGCATGTGGTCGAGGAGCGGCTGACCACGACCCCGCATGTCGACTTCATCGAGAACGAGGACGACGAGTTCGGGGCGCGGACCCTGCGCGCGCACCTGAACGGCGAGGTGGCCCTGACCTATGAGGCGGTGGTCGACAACGGCACGCTGAAGGGCCTGCCGCCGGTGACGGTGCAGCACGACTGGAACGACCTGCCGCCCGAGGTGCTGACCTATCTGTGGCCCAGCCGCTATTGCCCGTCGGACCAGTTCGGCCGGTTCGCGGAGCGGACCTTCGGCGGCACCATCGGGGGCGAGCGCGTGCTGGCCATCCTGGAGTGGATCAAGGCCAATATCGACTATGAGCCCGGCGCCTCGGACAGCGAGACGACGGCGGCGCGGACCTTCATCGACCGGGCCGGGGTGTGCCGCGACTTCACCCACATGGGCATCACCCTGTGCCGGGCGTCGGGCATTCCGGCGCGGGCGGTCAGCGCCTTCGCGCACCAGCTGAACCCGCCGGACTTCCACGCCATCTTCGAGGTCTGGCTGTCGGACGGCTGGTGGCTGGTCGATCCGACCGGGCTGGCGCCGGTCGAGGGGCTGGTGCGGATCGCCTGCGGCCGCGACGCCGCGGACATCGCCTTCCTGACGACCCAGGGGACGTGCCAGCTGGTGCGTCAGTCGGTCAGCGCGGTGGCGGTGGACTAGCGCGGCTCACGCCCCTTCCACACCTCGATGAAGTCGAGGCGGCGCAGGACCCGGTTGTCCGGGTCGATCAGGACATGGGCGTTGGCGGGGGCGGCGATCTCGTCCCGGCCGCCGGTCATGGGCGCGGTGACGCGGCGGCCGTCGATCTCGATCTCGACCGGCATGGGGAAGGTCTGGCCGTCGCCGGTGACCCACTCCAGCCGCAGCCGGTCGCCGTCGCGCGTCTGGCGCAGGTCGGGCAGGGCGGCGTTGTAGAGATAGCCGCGGAAGAACCAGTCGAGGTCCTGCCCGGTCTCCTCGTTGACGATGGCCAGGAACTCGGCGGTCGTGGCGTAGCGCGGGGCGAAATTGCCCGGGCGCGGATCGGGGCGGCCGTAGACCAGCCGGGTGACCGAGCGGAAGAAGGCCTCGTCCCCGATCAGCAGGCGCAGGCTGTGGGCGATGAGCGAGCCCTTGTTGTAAATGTCGAGGCCGGGCCCGACGTCGCCCTTGTAGACCTCGTCCTCGGACTTGGGCGTGCCGGAGACGACCGGGAACTGGTTCGCCAGCCCCTGCCGCTGCTTCAGCAGGGCGGACTGCATGAACATGTCGCCGTTCAGCCAGCGGTCGTAGAGCGGCTGCATATAGGTGCCCAGCCCCTCGTGCAGCCACATGTCGTCGGCGTTGGCGTTGGTCAGCTGATTGCCGAACCACTCGTGCGACAGCTCGTGGTGCAGCAGCCAGTCGAAGCCGCGGCCGTCCAGCTTGTACTCATTGCCATAGGCGTTGATCGTCTGGTGCTCCATGCCCAGGTGCGGGGTCTCGACCACGCCCATCTTCTCGTCGCCGAAGGGGAAGGGGCCGACGGTGGCTTCGTAGAAGTCCAGCATGGGGGCGAACTCGGCGAACAGGGCGCGGACCTTGGCCGGATCGTCGCCGCGCAGATGCCAGTAGGACATCGGGATCGTATTGCCGAAGCGGCTGCGATAGTCGGCGCGGACCTCGTCGTACGGCCCGATGTTCAGGGCGATGGCGTAGGTGTTCGGGTGGGCCGCCGACCAGTGCCAGGTGGTCCAGCCGTCGGCCTGGCTCTCGGTGCCCATGAAGCGGCCGTTGGAGGGGGCCGACAGACCGGGCGGGACGGTGATGTGCAGATCGACGCGGCCGGGCTCGGCCAGGGGGCTGTCGATGCAGGGCCAGAAGATGTCGCAGCCCTCGGGCTGGACGGCGGTGGCGATCCACGGCTGGCCGTCGGGCGTGGTGGCCCAGACGAAGCCGCCGTCCCACGGCGCGCGCGGCGCGACGCGCGGGGCGCCGGCGTAGGCGATGCGAATCTGCACGGTGTCGCCCGCGGCCAGATCGCGGCCCAGGTCGATCCACAGCCGGCCCTCCGGATTGCGCCAGCCGCCCTCGCCCTGATCCAGTTCCCGTCCGTCCACCTGCACCGAGGCGATGGTCAGCAGGGTGTCCAGCTCCAGCGGCAGGACGCTGAGCGGGGCGGTGGCGGTGAAGTCGAGGACGGCGACGCCCTCGATGGTTTTGTCGTCGGGGATGACCTTGATCGACAGGTCGGCCTTGTCGATGCGGACGGCCTCCTGCTCCGGCGTGCGCGGCTGGTCGGTGGCGAGGGTGAAGGCGGTCGATTCGCGCGTGATCTGCGGGGCGCCCACGGCCTCCTGCGCGACGGCGGGCAGGGCGGTCAGGGCCAGCAGGGAGGCGCCCAGAAGGGCGGCGCGGCGAACGGATTTGGACACGATACAGGCTCCCGGCGAACAGGCGGGCAGACTGGCGGGCAGGGACGGTTCAGGCAAACAAAAAGGCCGGCGTTTCCGCCGGCCTCTTCAGAACTTCAAAGCAGTCGCGCCTCAGGCGGCGGCGGCTTGCTCGGCCAGCTTGGCCTTGACCTGACGCTTGATGCGTTGGGCGGCAGCCGACAGTTGCTCGTCGCGCGCCTTGACGATGAACGGGTCCAGGCCGCCCTTGAAGTCGAGGGTGCGCAGGGCGGCGTTCGAGATACGCAGGCTGAACGACTGGCCCAGAGCTTCCGAAGCGACCTTGACCGTCTTCAGCGACGGCAGGAAGCGGCGCTTGGTCTTGATGTTCGAGTGGCTCACGCTGTGGCCGACCATGGGGCCGATACCGGTGAGTTCGCAACGACGCGACATCTGACTATCCTTCGGAGCGGTCCGCCAAGGGGGCGAACGCATGAAACAGGTGCGCGCGAGACACCGTCCAGCGCGAGAGGTGGGGCGTATAGAGGAAGAGTCCGCGAGGCGTCAAGGCGTCAGGGCGCGGTCCGCCGTTCAGCCGCCGTTCAATTCCCGCCATATATCCACTTTACCCATGATCCGACCAACCGCCCGAGGGCCGAAGATGAAAACCGTCCTGACCCGCGCCGCCGCCGTCGCCGTTCCCGCGATGGTCGGCGCCCTGTTCCTGGCCGCGCCCGCGACGCCGCAGGCCGCCATGGCGCCGCAGCAGAGCGCGGACACCGTCCTGCCCGGCTACTGGGAATATACGACCAGCGCGGTGGGCGTGCGCGACACCGAGCAGAAATGCGTGCGGCCCAGCGAGATCAACCGGTTCTTCGGCGGCCTGTCGACGCGCCGCTGGCGCTGCACCTATCCGGTGCGTCAGGTCGGCGGCGGCAACGCCCGATTCGAAGGCGTCTGCACCGACCACAAGAACCGGCGCGTGAACGTGCGCCTGAACGGGACCTATACGCAGGAAAGCTTCACCTTCCGCGGCGGAGCCCAGCTGGCGCGCGGCACGCCCTACCTGCCGGCCTCGATCACCGCGCGCCGTCTGGCCGCGGCCTGCCCGGCGAACGCGGAATATTTCTGAGGGTCCGTCGTCTCCCGCCGCCGGCCCGGCGGCGGGAGACGGTCCGGTCCTACCAGTAGCCGCCCGGGCACTGGCCGGCGGCGGTCTGGATCACATAATCCGACTTCGAACCGGCCAGAACGCCTGAGCCGACGATGCCGTTGACGCAGCGATCCAGCTGATGCCCGACGACCGTGGTGTAGGTCGCGTCGCTATAATAGAATTTCTCGTAGAGCAGGCCCGGCGGAACCGCCGACGCGGCGCCGGCGACGGCCGCCACGGCCAAGGCCACGGTGACCACAACAGACTTGATGAGCTTCATGTCAGACCCTCCGTTGGTGAAGGTCCGCATTGGTGCAGACGACGGAGCGGCTGTACAATCGGAAATAGGCTTGACGGATAACTTTCGCGTGTCTCCACGCTAGTGGGCGGCTCGCCCCGGTTTCAGCTTCATCGCCTGGTGCAGAACCACCGCGACCACCCCGCCCACGACGACCCCGATGACGGCAGAGATCAGGGCGGTGGTCAGCCAGCCCAGCAGGCCGCCGAACGGGCCCGTGGCCCCGGCGATGGCGTGGGCCAGATGCTCGACCGGCACGGCGGGCCAGTGCAGGCCCAGGGTATGGGCGCCGTGCATCAGGATCCCGCCGCCGACCCACAGCATCGCGGCGGTGCCGATCACCGACAGGGACGACATGACCACGGGCATGCCCTTGACCAGTCCGCGCCCGACCGTCTGGCTGAGGCGCGAGGACCGCTGGGCCATATGCAGGCCGATGTCGTCCATCTTCACGATCAGCCCCACCGCGCCATAGACCGCGACGGTCATCGCCAGGCCGACGACGATCAGCACCCCGGCCTGGATCGCCAGCGGCCTGTCGGCCACGTCGTTCAGGGCGATGACCATGATCTCGGCCGACAGGATCAGATCGGTGCGCACCGCGCCGGAGACCGTCTTCTTTTCCAGATGGGCGGGGTCGTCGAGCACGGGCGCCTCGTCCTCACCGTGGCCGCCGCCGAACATCTCCATCAGCTTCTCGGCCCCCTCGAAGCAGAGGTAGGTCCCGCCGCACATCAGCAGGGGCGTCAGGGCCCAGGGGGCGAAGGCGGTCAGCAGCAGGGCGACCGGCAGGATCAGCAGCAACTTGTTGCGTATCGAGCCGATGGCGATCTTGCCGATGATCGGCAGCTCGCGGCTGGGCTCCAGTCCGGTGACATATTTTGGCGTCACCGCCGCATCGTCGACCACCACGCCCGCCGCCTTGACCCCGGCCTTGCCGGCCGCCGCGCCCACATCATCAATCGACGCCGCCGCCAGCTTGGCGATCCCCGCCACGTCGTCGAGCAGGGCGATAAGTCCGGAGGGCATGGGCGGTCCGCGAGGCAGAAGAGGGAGGTCGGCAGAGGTAGGGGATGGCGGAGCGGCTGTCGATGCGCGTCAGGCCGGTCGCGAGGCGGCGGGGGCAGCCACGCTGTTGTCGACGCAGGCCGCTCTCGCCGTCCGTCGCGCAAAACAAAAGGCCCGGGATCGCTCCCGGGCCTTCGGCTTTTCAGCGATGCGCGTCGATCAGGCGGCTTCGGCCTCGGCGGCGGCCGGGGCGGCGGCCTTCTTGGCGCTCAGGGACTTGCCGAGCAGTTCGACGGCGGCGTCCTTGTCGATCTTGTTGGCGGCGGCGACTTCGCGGGCCATGCGGTCCAAGGCCGACTCGTACAGCTGACGCTCCGAGTACGACTGTTCCGGCTGGCTGTCGGCGCGGTGCAGGTCACGGACCACTTCGGCGATCGAGACCAGGTCGCCCGAGTTGATCTTGGCTTCGTATTCCTGGGCGCGACGCGACCACATGGTCCGCTTGACCCGGGCGCGGCCCTTGAGGGTCGTCAGCGCCTTGGTCACGACGTCGTCGGCGGCCAGCGAACGCAGGCCGGCGGTCTTCGCCTTCTTGGTCGGGACGCGCAGGGTCATCTTCTCGTGGTCGAAGGTCACGACATAGACCTCCAGCGACATGCCCGCGATTTCCTGGGTCTCGACGGCCGCGACCTTGCCGACGCCGTGCGCCGGATAGACCACCGCGTCGCCTACCTTGAATTCCAGACCAGTCTTGCTCGTCATGTCATTTCCTTTCCCGACTCAGCGGGAGGGAGAGGCGAAGGCGCACGGAGAACAGGCTGACAGCCGCCGGAAACAGGTTCCGCCGGGGTGTCTGTCTGGTCGTCAAATGCGGAAACGTATCACCCAACCTCTGGCCGATCCCACCTGCATGGATGGGATTCTGTCGCAAACGCGGGCGGCGCGAGGATTTCGCAGACCGCCCGACCCAATGACAGTAACCTATCACAAATCTGCGGAATTTCAAAACGTCCACAGCGTCAGTGCGGAGAAGGGTGGAAATCCTCTCCGGATCGGGGCAGCGCGCCGTGTCTGCGCTCAGCTGCCCTTGCCGGGCGCGGGCGAGAAATATTTCTCGAACTTGCCGGTTTCGCGTTCGAACTGTTCCTTGTCCGACGGCGCCTCGCCCTTGACGGTGATGTTGGGCCAGACCTTGGCGTATTCGGCGTTGATCTGCAGCCACTTGCCGTCCGGCTCGTCCTCGGTGTCGGGGACGATGGCGTCGACGGGGCATTCCGGTTCGCAGACGCCGCAGTCGATGCATTCGTCCGGGGCGATGACCAGGAAGTTCTCGCCCTCATAGAAGCAGTCGACCGGGCACACCTCGACGCAATCCATGAATTTGCAGCGCACGCAGGCGTCGGTGACGATGTAGGTCATGAATGTGGGCAGGCGTTCGGTGAGGGGCGCGGACGCGCAGATGACCCTCGTGGGACGAAGTGTCAACCGGATGGGGTGTTTCGGGGTTGCGGCTGTGGCGTCAGCCGCTATTTAGTATCCATCACTCTTACAGATTATCGGAGCTTGCCCCATGCGTCCCTTCCTTCGCTACGCCGCCGTCGGTGTCGCCTCTGTCGCCCTGCTGACCGGCGGCGCGGTCGTGGCCCAGGCCGCGCTGACCAAGGTTCCGGCGGAAGTCACGGCGGGCGCGTACAAGCTGGATTCCGATCACGGCAAGATCACCTGGTCGGTCAGCCATATGGGCTTCTCGACCTACACCGGCCAGTTCGTGAACGTGCAGGCTGAGCTGAGCCTGAACACCGCCAACCCCTCGGCCTCGACCCTGACGGCGACCATTCCGCTGGCCGACGTGGCCTCGGGCAATGCGGCGCTGAACGGCCACTTGCAGACGGCCGACTTCTTCGACACCGCCAATCACCCGACGGCGACCTTCGTCTCGCGCTCGGTGACCGTGGACGCCGATGACGCCAACGAGGCGACCGTGGTCGGCGACCTGACCCTGCGCGGCGTGACGCGTCCGGTGACCATCGAGGTCGAGTTCAACCAGGCCGGTCCGTCGATGGGCAATACCTACAAGGCCGGCTTTGACGGTGAAGCCACCATCAAGCGCTCGGAATTCGGCATCAACTACGGCATCCCGATGGGCCTGGGCGACGAGGTCAAGCTGCACCTCGAGGGCGAATTCACCCTTCAGCAGTAAGATCGTAGAGGGCGCGGGCTTCCTCGGCGGGCCCGCGCCGCTCACCCAGGGCGATCACTTCCAGATCGACCAGCCGCCCGCCGAGGGCGAAGACCAGCCGGTCGCCGGGGTGGACGGCGCGGCTGGGCTTGTCGAGCCGCACCTGCCGGCCCTGATGGGTCAGGCGGATGGCGCCCTTCTCGACCAGCGCCGCCGCCAGCGTCCGCGTCTTCGCGAACCGCGCGCGCCATAACCAGACATCGATACGGACCGAGGCCTCGCTCATTCGGGCGTGGCGCGTCGCCGGGGGCGCTTGCGCCGGGCGGGGGCAGGCGGCGGCGCCGTCAGGGCGGCCAGCGCCGCGAAGGGCGAGTCCTTCACTGGCCTGGGCGCGCGATCGGCGCGATCCGGCTGCTGCGCGCGCACGGTCTTCAGCGCGGCCGACAGGGCTTTCGCCTCTTCGGCCGAGATGTGCAGCTCCTTCAGGTCGCGATCCGAGAGCCTGCCGTCGCCCTTTGACCGGCGCTCGGACAGGGCTTCCAGCAACTCCACCGGCGCGGCGAAGCGGCCGACGGCGCGCAGGCCGAAGGCGGACAACAGCCGCGGCGAGGGCGGCGGCGCGGGCAGGACGCTGAGCCCGGACGGTTTCGGGCGAAAGTTCTCCCGCGCCATGAAGGCCTGGGCCACCACACGGGCGCGGTCCTTCAGCAGGGCGGGCTGCCAGACGGAATGGGCGCCGAGGCGGACGCCGAACTCCTTCAGGGTGCGGCGCTCGACCTGCGACAGGGCGGCCAGATCGCGCTCCACCTCGCGCCGGTCGATGACGCCCCCGGCTTCCAGCAGGCGGAAGGCGATGCCGCGCGGCAGGCCCTTCAGGCTGCCGCTCTCGATCGCGGTCTTCAGCCGGCGCAGGGGACGCAGGGCCCGGCCGGACTCGCCCGCCAGCCAGGCCTCCAGCCTTTTGGTCGCCCGCTCGCGCGCCGCGACGGCGCCGAGATCGCCGAGCAGGCGGATGCGCGGCGCGAAGGGCTCGCCGCCGGTGATGACCCCCGCCTGCGCCCCGCGCCACAGCACGGCGCCGTCGGGGGTGACGGAAAAGGCCTCGTCCGGCTCGGCGGCCAGCTGGCCCAGGCGTTTGGCGATCTCCGGCGTCACCGCCTGGCGCGCGGCGTGGCGCAGGGCGCGGTCCTCCAGCGCGGTCGAGCCCTTGTCGATCTGGAAGTCGATGCCGGTCAGGCGGCCGACGGAGTGACCCTCGACGATGACCTCGCCGGTCTCGTCCTCGACCTGGGCCATGGCGTCGCCGCGCACGTTCAGCGCCTGCATCAGGGCCGTGGTGCGCCGGTCGACGAAGCGGGCGGTCAGGCGTTCGTGCAGGACGTCGGACAGCCGCTCCTCCAGCGCCTTGGTCCGGTCGCGCCAGCCCTGGGCCTGATCCAGCCAGTCGGGGCGGTTGGCGATATAGCTGAGGGTGCGAACGCCGCTGAGCCGGGCCGACAGCTGGTCGATCTGGCCGTCGTCGCGGTCCAGCTCGGCGAAGCGGGGCGCGATCCAGTCCTCGACCAGCCGTCCGCGCTTGCCGGTCAGGGCCTGGAAGATCTCCTTCGACAGCCGCCCGTGCTCATCCAGCGTCGTCTTCTGGAAGTCCGGCAGCTGGCAGGCCTCCCACAGGCGCATGATGGCGCCGCGCGAGCGGCCGATGCGGGCCACCTCCTCATCCTTGATCAGGCGGCGCAGCAGGGTCTCGTCCAGCGCCGGGGCGGTCAGGTTCAGCCCGCGCGTGTTCGGCGTGACCACCAGCGAGCGCAGCAGGTCGTTCAGGGTGTCGAAGTCCAGCCGGGCGTTGCGCCACTCGGCGCTCTCGACCGGATCGAAGCGATGCTCGACCACCTGTTCGACCAGATCGGGGTCCAGCTCCAGCGCCTCGCCCGTGACGCCGAAGGTGCCGTCGCGCAGGTGGCGACCGGCGCGCCCGGCGATCTGGCCGATCTCGTTGGCGTACAGCCAGCGGGTGCGGCGGCCGTCGAACTTGCGCAGGCCCGCGAAGGCGACATGGTCCACGTCCATGTTCAGCCCCATGCCGATGGCGTCGGTGGCGACCAGGAAGTCGACCTCGCCCGACTGGAACAGCTCGACCTGGGCGTTGCGGGTACGGGGGCTGAGCGAGCCCATGACCACGGCGGCGCCGCCCCGCTGGCGCCGGATCAGCTCGGCGATGGCGTAGACCTGGTCCGTGCTGAAGGCGACGATGGCGCTGCGGCGGGGCAGGCGGGTCAGCTTCTTCGACCCGGCATAGGACAGGGTCGACAGCCGGTCGCGCGACACGATCTCCACATCGGGGACCAGCGCCCGGATCAGCGGCGCCATCGTGCCGGCGCCGAGGAACATCGTCTCCTCGCGGCCGCGGGCATGCAGCAGGCGCTGGGTGAAGACGTGGCCGCGCTCGGGGTCGGCGACCAGCTGGATTTCGTCGATGGCCAGGAATTCGACCGTCCGCTCCAGCGGCATGGCCTCGACGGTGCAGACGAAATAGTGCGGCCGCTCAGGGACGATCTTCTCCTCGCCCGTGATCAGGGCGACCTTGGAGGCGCCGCGCTGGCGCACGATGCGGTCATAGATCTCGCGCGCCAGAAGACGCAGCGGCAGGCCGATCATGCCCGAGGCGTGACCCAGCATCCGCTCGACCGCCAGATGGGTCTTGCCGGTATTCGTGGGGCCCAGGATCGCCGTTACGCGCGACGGGGCCCGGCCTGTGCCGCGATCACTCATGTCAGTGGAAAGGTGGCCCTTCCGGCGCAGTTCCTCAAGCGGAAGTCTCGCGGACGTGACCGGGGTAAACGCCGGGCTGTCCCGAAGCGGAACAGGGGCGAAACGAATCAGGACCGAATCACCGACACGGCCCGATTCGGGGTTTGTTCCCTACAAGATATTGTATCTTAAGGCCGATTAACCACAACCCTTTTCCGGCCGGCACGGTCTGGCCCGACAGGCGGCGGGCCAGAAAAAGGGGCGGCGGGAAGAAATCCCCGCCGCCCCGCTTCCGTCACGCGTCGCGCTCCGCTAGTTCACCCGACCATGGCCCCGTAGCTCAGCTGCATAGAGCAAGGCTTTCCTAAAGCCGAGGTCGCAGGTTGGAGTCCTGCCGGGGTCGCCAGTTTTCATGGGAATATCAACCGGCGGTCATTGAATTTGCGGGGGCTATTCAGTGAATTTTCGGCCTGCAGTCCGAAGATCATACTGATTTTCTTGAACGCAATTGCTCCCATAAAAATGGTGAGTAGCGACCAGGCTCCCCAGCCCCAAACAATTACATCAATATAGCTGGTCAGTATGTTTCTTGCGCTCCATGCAACAAGTGGAAGCGAAAGAAGTAAAACTAGCGCTATTGATTATAAAAAGTACCAGGGCGCTGGTATGGGATATGGGTATATTCCTGTTGATTTTATCTTATCTTGCGTCTCTTTCTTTTCACCGGATCCGCCTTCACATAAGCGTACAGGTTCGCGCCGGCCGCATGGTTGAGTGACCGCAAGCCGGAGCGGCGCCTGCACCGCTTCTGCACACCCCCTCCGCTGAGGCTCCTTCCCCGATCCCGCACGCCTGAACCCTGACCCGCGACAACGACCGCCTCAGCAAAGGGGAGGTCCATGCTCAGCACCCATCCATTCACGCGTGCGTCGTTCTGGCTGAAGGTCGGGGTCGCGGCCCTGCTGGCCGGTCTGGCGAACGCCCTGTTCTTCTGGTCCGCGCCGTGGGGCGCCGTCGTCGGGGCCTTCGCGGCGGCCTGGATCGTCGGGGTGCTGGTCGTCCGGCGCGGCCTGTTGCGGGACCGGCGGGCCCTGTTCGCCATCCTTGCGGCGGCGGCGCTGGCGGCGGTGATGATCGAGCGGCCGGACGGGCTGGGCTGGCTGATGTTCGGCCTGCTTCTGACCGTGGCGGTGCTGTCGGCGCGGGTGCGCGAGGCGGAGCCCGCCTGGCGCTGGGCGCAGCGGATCATCATCCATGTCGCGGTCGGGCTGGTCGGGCCGATCCTGGATCTGGTGCGGCTGGGTCGGCTGCGGCGTCGACGGTCGGGCAAGGTGTCGCCGGCGGCGCTGCTGAAGCTGCTGGCCCTGCCGATGATCGGCGGGCTGGTCTTCCTGCTGCTGTTCGCCCGGGCCAATCCGGTGATCTCCGGCGTGCTGGACGCCCTGCGCCTGCCGCCGCTGTCAGGCGTCACGATCCTGCGCCTGATCGGCTCGCTGATCGCCATGGTCCTGGTGGGGATGATCCTGCGTCCGCGCTGGTATCGGCGGCTGCAGGCCCTGCCCTCGCTGGGCGAGCGGCGCATTCCCGGGGTCAACCCCGCCTCCGTCACCCTGTCGCTGCTGGTCTTCAACGTCCTGTTCGCCCTGCAGAACGGGCTGGACGTCGCCTTCCTGTGGAGCGGCGCGCCCCTGCCGGGGGAGATGACGCTGGCGGACTATGCGCACCGCGGCGCCTATCCCCTGATCGTCACGGCCCTGCTGGCCGGCCTGTTCGTGCTGGTCGCCCTGCGGCCCGGATCGGAAACGGCGAAGCGGCCGCTGGTGCGCGGGCTGGTGACCCTGTGGGTCGGGCAGAACATGGTGCTGGTCGCCTCGGCCCTGCTGCGCACGGCGGACTATGTCGAGGGCTATGCCCTGACCCGCTTCCGCATCGCGGCCATGCTCTGGATGGTGCTGGTCGGGATCGGCCTGCTGCTGATCGGCTGGCGCCTGCTGAAGAACAAGGACGGCCACTGGCTGATCGACGCCAATGTGAAGCTGGTGCTGGTCGTGCTGGCGGCCGTCAGCACGATCGATCTGGGCGCCGTGGCGGCGTCCTGGAACGTGAAGCATGGGCGGGAGGTGGACGGCACGGGCGCGGTCCTCGACGTGGGCTATCTGCACTCGCTGGGCGAGCCGGCGCTGGTGTCTCTGGTCGAGCTGGAGCGGACGACGGACGACCCGGCGCTGCGTGACCGTCTGGCCGCCGTGCGCCAGCCGATCCTGTTCGACCTGAGGCGCCGCCAGTCGGACTGGCGCAGCTGGACCTGGCGGGGGGAACGGCGACTGGCGCGGGTCCGGGCCCTGACCGCGAGCCGCCCGCTGACGCCGCCGGCGCCCGGCAGCCGCGACTGGGACGGTCGCCTGCGGCCCCCGCCGCCCCCGCCGACCCCGCCGGACGTCCCGCCTCCGGTGGCGATGCCGCCGCAGGAGTCCGTCCTCACACCGTTGACCTCCGCCCCGGGAGCCTGAACATGGCGATCATGCAACGCACTGTTCTGGTGGTCGATGACGACCCCCACATTCGCGACCTTCTGACCTTCGCCCTGCGCAAGGCGGGACTGGCCACGCGCGAGGCGGCGGACGGGGAGGCGGCCCTGATCGATCTGGACGCCCACCCGTCCGATCTGGTGGTGCTGGATATCAACATGCCGCGCATGGACGGGATCGAGACCTGCCGTCGCCTGCGGGCCAGGGGCGACACCCCGGTGCTGTTCCTGTCGTCGCGGGACGATGAGTTCGACCGCATCCTGGGCATCGAACTGGGCGCCGACGACTATGTCACCAAGCCGTTCAGCCCGCGCGAGGTGGTGGCCCGCGTGGCGGCCATCCTGCGACGCACGGCGCGGACGCCCGCGCCCCTGCCGTCGGGCGCGGTGAGCCACGGCCAGTTGTCGCTGGACGCCGAGGGCTGGCGCGCCGCCTGGGGCGGGGCCGAGGTGCCGCTGACGGTGACGGAGTTCGCCATCGTGCGGGTGCTGGCCGCCCAGCCGCGCATGGTCTTCACCCGCGACGCCATCATCGACCGGGTCCACGGACCGGGCTTCGCCATGACCGACCGGACCATCGACAGCCACATCCGCAACCTGCGCGGCAAGTTCGCGGCGGTGGGCGGCGGGGACGTGGTCGAGACGCGGGCCGGGCTGGGCTATCAGCTCGGCCGCTGCGCCGGCGCCTCGGCGTGACGAAGGGGGCACCGGGACGGTTCCGCCTGTTCGTCCGGCGGCACTGGCCGGCGTTGAGACTGAGGACCATCCTGCTGTCTGTGCTGCTGTTCGCCGCCCTGTTGCCGGGGTTCGCGGGCATCTTCCTGCGGGTCTACGAGAACACCCTCGTGCGCCAGACCGAGGCCGAGCTGGTGGCCCAGACGGCGGTCCTGACGGCCACGGCCGAGGCCCTCTGGCCAGGGACGCGCCTGACGGCTCCGACGCAGGCGCAGCGCGAAACGCCGGGCTGGTATCAGCCGGAGGGGGCCACCATCGACCTGGGCTCGACCCCGGTCCTGCCCGTCCGTCCGCCGGCACGGGCCGCGGGCGCGCCTGACGCCGACGCGATGGCGGTCGGGTCGCGGCTGGACGCCATCATGCAGGAGACCAGCCGCACCACCCTGGCCTCGATCATCCTGCTGGACCGCAATGGCGTGGTGGTCAGCGGCTTCGGACAGGGCGGTAGCTGGAAGGACATACCGGAGGTCCGCGCGGCCCTGGCCGGACGGGCGGATACGGTGCTGAGGCGCAACGATTCCTACCACCCGCGCTATTCGATGGAGTGGCTCAGCCGGGCGTCGGGCCTGCGTATCCACCACGCCCGGCCGGTGGTGGTGAACGGCCGGGTGGAGGGGGTGGTGCTGGTCTCGCGCTCGCCCCGCGCCCTGTTCCGGGGGATCTATCAGGATCGCATCAAGATCGCGCTGGGCGTGGTCGGGGTGCTGGGGTTCATCGGCTTCCTGGCGGTGCTGGTGTCGCGCGGCATCGCCAAGCCGATCGAACGTCTCAGCCGGGTCACGCGTGAGGTCGCCGCCGGGGGCGGGGAGGTCCCGCCGCCGCCGAGCACCGCCGCGATCGAGATCCGCACCCTTTACGAGGATTTCGGCGTCATGGCCGAGGCCATCGACCGCCGCTCCCGCTACCTCCGCGACTTCGCCGCCGCCGTCAGCCACGAGTTCAAGACCCCGCTGGCGGGAATCAACGGCGCGGTCGAACTGTTGCAGGACCACGAGGACATGGAGCCGGAGGAGCGTCGCCGCTTCCTGGACAACATCGCCGCCGACGGCCGGCGGTTGTCGGCGCTGGTGACGCGGTTGATGGATCTGGCGCGCGCGGACATGGCGCGGCCCGAGGCGGGCCTGTCGGTGGACCTGAAGCCGCCGCTGCGGAAAGCCCTCGACGCGGGCTCGCCGGAGCTGACCATCACACTGGAGCTGCCCGACGATCTGCCGCCCGTGGCCGCGCCCGAGGCGACGCTGGAGGTGGTGGTCTCGACCATGCTGGAGAACAGCCGTCAGGCCGGGGCGAAGGCAGTGCGGATCGCCGCGCGGCGGGCGGGCGAGACGGTGATCCTGTCCCTTTCGGACGACGGCCCGGGCGTGACGCCCGCCGACCACCACCGCGTGTTCGAGCCCTTCTTCACCACCCGCCGCAGCGAGGGCGGGGCGGGGCTGGGTCTGTCCATCGCCCGCGCCCTTCTGGCCGCCAATCAGGCGACGCTGGACCTCGTGCCGTCAGCGGCCGGGGCGGTGTTCGAGATCGGCCTGCCGGTGGCCGACGCCTGAGGCGTCACTTCCACTTCGAGCCATCGCCGTGCTTGCCGATGCTTTCCCACTCGGGCGGGGCGGCCTTGTGCACGAACTGCTCGGACACCAGCCAGCCCTTCAGCGGACGCAGCACGGCCAGGCAGCCGAGCGCCAGCAGGGGCATGGTCACGACCATGTGGACCCAGATCGGCGGGTGGACGGTGAACTCGAACCACATGAACAGCGCCATTCCGACGACGCCGACCAGGCTCATGCCGAAGAAGGCGGGCCCGTCCGCCGGATCGGCGAAGCTGTAGTCCAGGCCGCAGTTCGGGCAGTTGTCGCGGATGGTCAGGAAGCCGCGCAGCAACGGACCTTCGCCACAGCGGGGGCAGCGGCAGCGCAGGCCGGTCTTCAGGGTGCTGAGAGGCGGGTAGACGGGGTCGCTCATGGCGGGTCCGGTTCCTTCGTTGATCCGATGTCGGCCTGTTGCAGGCGGACCGCAAGCCGGGCTGTTTGTCACGGTGGGCAAATTGTCCAAGGCCGGGGGCCGGTCACCATCCGTTAACCGTGCTTAAAGAGCAGACGCGCGAGTGTGCGCGCGTATGTCCGGGGCCCGCACCAGCAAGCGCATTCTGAGAACGACCGCGGCGGCCGCCGCGGCCGGCGCCGTCGTGCTCGCCCCCATGACGCCCCTGTACGCCCAGGAGGGCGCGGGGCCGCTGGATCCCGTCACCATCCGCGTCGGCGCCAATGAGACCTTCACCCGTGTCGAGTTCGCCGGGGTCATCGGGGCCCGGTCGCAGATCCGCCGCGAGGGCAACACCGTCGTCGTCCGTATCGGCTCGACCGCCGCGCCGGACGTGTCGCGCCTGCGCGTCGATCCGCCCAAGGGAGTCGAGAAGGTCGAGACACGCTCGGTCCGGGGCGGCACCGAACTGATCCTGACGCTGGCCGAGGGCGCGGATGTCCGCACCGGCGCGGCGGACGGGGCGGTCTTCGTCAACCTGTACGCCACAGCCCCGGAAGCGCCGGTCGTCCCGCTGGAGCAGGCCCGGGTCGCCACCGTGCCGGTGGTGTCCCATGTCGCGCCCGGCAAGGTCAGCCTCGACTTCAAATGGGACCAGCCGGTCGCCGCCGCCGTCTTCCGTCGGGGCGACGCGGTCTGGGTGGTGTTCGACACGCCCGCCCGTTTCGACATGGACGGGGCGAAGGATCTCGGACCCGCGACCGGCGCGCACTGGACCGCCGGGCCGGACCACGTCGCCGTCCGCCTCGCCGCGCCGCGCGCCCTGCGGGTCTCCGCCACCGCCACCGGCGCGACCTGGACGGTCACCGTCGGCGGACCCGCGGCCTCGGCGGGCGGGGTCACCGTCGACCGGGATGATACGGGCGAGCCCGCGCTGGTCGCGCGCATGGCCGGGGCGACCAAGGCGATCTGGCTGACCGACCCGATGGCCGGCGACCGCTTCGCCGCCGTCACCGCCCGCGCGCCGGGCAAGGGCTTCGCCGATAGCCGCCAGACGATCGACATGACGATCCTGCCGAGCGCGCATGGTCTGGCGATCGAGACCCTGGTGTCGGACCTCGCCATCCGCGCCGATGGCGATCTGGTCACCCTCAGCCGTCCGGGCGGCCTGACCCTGTCGGCGCCGTCGGCCGCGCTGGAGGCGCCGAGCTCGGAGCCGGGCGCGCCGCAGAAGGGCAAATATCCCGGCCTGATCGTGGCCGGTTGGGAGAGCACCGGCCACGCCGGATTCGCCGCCCGCTATCGCCAGCTGCAGGACGCCGCCGGCGAGGAGGCCGGAGCCGCCGGGGACAATCCCCGCGCGCCCGTAGAGGCCCGCCTGGCCTTCGCGCGCTTCCTCGCCGGATCGGGCCTGTCCTACGAGGCCATCGGCGTGCTGAACGCCATCGTCGCCAAGGCGCCCAACATGGCGGGCGAGCCTGAGTTGCGCGGCCTGCGCGGCGCGGCGCGTGCGTCGATCGGGCGGCTCGAAGAGGCGCAGGCCGACTTCGCCTCCGCCGCGGTGGCCGGCGACCCGGCCTCGGCCGTGTGGCGCGGCTATATCGCCTCGAAACAGGGCGACTGGGCCGCCGCGCGTCAGGCCTTCGCCGCCGGGGCCGGCGCCGTCGACGACTTCCCGCCCGCCTGGCGCGCCCGCTTCGGCGCCGCCCATGCCGAGGCCGCGCTGGAAAGCGGCGACCCCGAGGCCGCGCGCGCCCTGCTGAGCTATGTGTTCAGCCAGAACGCCCCCGCCGCCGACCAGCTGGCCGCCCGTAATGTGCAGGCCCGGCTGTTCGAGCAGGACGGCATGGGCGACCGGGCGCTGGCGGTCTACACCGCCGTCGGCCGCGCCCCGCTGGACAATGTCGCCGTCCCCGCCCGACTGGGCCTGATCCGCCTGTCCCTGGCGCGCGGGACGATGAAGCCGGACGCGGCGGCCAAGGAGCTGGAGGCGCTGCGCTGGCGCTGGCGCGGCGACGCCACCGAGCTCTCGGTCATCCGCGAGCTGGGCAAGCTGTACCTGTCGCAGGGCCTGTATCGCGAGGCGCTGACCGCGCTGAAGGGCGCGGGCGGGCGGATGAACCGTCTGCCGGGCGCGGCGGACCTGTCCCTCGACCTGGCCAACGCCTTCCGCATGCTGTTCCTCGAGGGCGGCGCGGACGGGCTGCAGCCGGTGCAGGCGCTGGGCCTGTTCTATGATTTCCGGGAACTGACCCCCATCGGCGCCGACGGCGACGAGATGGTGCGTCGTCTGGCCCGCCGCCTGATCGACGTGGACCTGCTGGATCAGGCCGCCGAACTGCTGAAGCATCAGGTCGACACCCGGCTGGAAGGCGTCGCCAAGGCGCAGGTCGCGACCGATCTGGCCACCGTCTATCTGATGGACCGCCAGCCGGAGAAGGCCCTGCAGGCGATCTGGAGTTCGCGCTCGACCCTGCTGCCGAACGCCCTGAACGCGGAGCGGCGGGCGCTGGAGGCGCGCGCCCTGATGAACCTGGGCCGCTACGACCACGCGCTGGAAGTGCTGGGCGCGGACGCCTCGTCCGATGCCAGTGCGGTGAAGGCCGAAATCTTCTGGAAGCAGGAAAACTGGGGCGCGGCGGCGACGCTGTACGACGCCGCCCTGGGGGAGCGCTTCAAGACCCCGACGGCGCTCAGCGCCGACGAAGAGGCCCGCCTGATCCGGGCCGGCGTCGGCTATTCGCTGGCGAATGACGCAGCCGGGCTGGGTCGGCTGTCGCGCAACTATCGTCCGTTCGTGGCCGGGGCCCGTTCGAAGATCGCCCTGTCGATCGCGCTCGAGGGGATGAGCGGTACGGACGGTACGGTCTCGGCCGGCGACTTCACCACCCTCAGCCGGTCGGCGGACACCTTCGCCGGCTGGGTCAATGAGATGAAGGCCGAGCTCAGACAGAAAACGGGCGGGACTCGCCCAGCGACCCCCGCCCGTTCCTGAATCACCATCAGCGGCTCACGCCGCCGAAAGGTTTAGCCGTTGACGGCGTCCTTCAGCGGCTTCGAGACGCGGAAGCGGACAGCCTTCGAGGCGGCGATCTTGATGGTCGCGCCGGTGGCCGGGTTGCGGCCTTCGCGGGCAGCGCGGGCAGCGGTGTCGAACACGCCGAGGTTCGAGATGCGGATGTCGCCGCCGTCGGTCAGCGACTTGTGAATGTTCTTCACGATCGCTTCCAGAACGCGGCCGGCATCGGCTTGGCTGACACCAGCGTCTTTTGCGACGGCGGCGATGAGTTCGGCTTGAGTGGTCATTGTGGGTCGTTTCCCGATTAAGTTCGCCCCGTGAGTCAGGGGCGACGACGGACGGATCAACGCCGCTTTTTCCCGACATGGCAAGCGGCTTTGCCGCTGTAACCCCCACAGGATGGGGATTTATCCGCTACCGGACGCTCGCTGGAAGCTCTCGACAAGGCTCCCGGCGACCAGTCTCCAGCCATCCACGAGCACGAAAAAGATCAGCTTGAACGGCAGGGAAATCACCACCGGAGGCAACATCATCATACCCATGGACATGAGCACGCTGGCGACCACCAGATCGATCACAAGGAACGGAACGAAAAGGAGAAATCCGATTTCGAAGGCCCGCTTCAGCTCACTGATCATGAACGCCGGAGTGACCACCCGCAGGGGCAGGTCGATGGCCTGCGCGGGGGCCTCGATCTGGGACAGTCGGGTGAACAGGGCGAGGTCGTCCGGGTCGACCTGACCCAGCATGAAAGTCTTCACAGGTTCTGACGCCGCATCGAAGGCCTGAGGCAGCTCCATCTGCTGGTCCAGCAGGGGGCGGATGCCCGAATCATAGGCGTCCTGCCAGGTCGGAGCCATGACGATGGCGCTCAGGAACAGGGCCAGGGAGACCAGAACCGCGTTGGGCGGCGACTGCTGCATGCCCAGCGCCGTGCGCAGCAGGGACAGCACCACCACGATCCGCACGAAGCTGGTGGTCATGATCACGATGGACGGCGCCAGCGACAGAACGGTCATCAGGCCGACCAGCTGGACGACCCGTTCGGTCAGCCCCGCGCCGGTGCCCAGATCGACATTGATCGCCGCGCCGCCGGCCACGTCCTGCGCCAGCGCCGCCAGCGGAAAGGCGAGACAGAGCAGGGTGGAGAACAGCGACAGCAGTGCCGCGCGCTTCAACTCGGCCCGCGTCGGCATGACGAACACGCCCTTCAGGCTCACTGGCCCGCCTCCGGTCCGCGCGGCTCGATCAGTTCGCGACCCTCGCCCAGCAGGATCAGGCGCTCCTCGCTGTCGACCTTGACCAGAACCAGCCGACGGGCCGGGTCCAGCACCAGGGTTTCGACCACCTGCATCCGGCGCTCGCCGCGCTCGGCGCTGAGCTTGGCCAGCAGTTGCGGCGCGTAGCGTCGCGCGGCCCAGGCCGCCAGACCGATGATGCCGAGGGTGAAGGCCAGGGCGAAAACGGCCCTGAGCAGGTCGAGGAAATTCATGCGAGGCCCCGCCGAAGACTGATTCCGGCGGCTCACCCTTCGGCGATCATGGTTAACGGCGGGTTGAGATAACGTCTCATTAACCATGGAGGCGGCATTTTCTGCCCATCACCTTGGGCGATCCGCGCCCGGAGACCCGACGCCGTGGGCTTCACCGACCTTCCGCTGCTGAGCCAGATCAAGGGCCGCCTGTCATGGCTGGACCAGCGCCAGCGCGTGATCGCCGAGAACGTCGCCAACTCGGACACGCCCGGCTACGTCGGCCGCGACCTGAACCAGCCCGCCGACTTCGCGGCGGCGATGCGCGGCGGCGGCGCGCTTCAGATGGCCCGCACCAGCGCGATGCACATCGCCCCGCCGGGACAGCAGGCGTCGCGCTTCGACACGGTCAAGGCGCCCGATTCGGAAACCACGCTCGACGGCAATGCGGTCGTGGTCGAGGAGCAGATGCTGAAGATGGCCGAGAGCCGCATGGCCTATGACGCCGCCATCGGCTTCTACCAGAAGTCCATGCAGATGCTCCGCACCGCCGCCCGCGCGCCCGGTCGTTGATTCAGAGGGAATAGCCGATGCCTGATCCCGTCTCGCCCCGAAACAACGCCATGGCCGTCGCGGCCAGCGCCCTGAAGGCGCAGCAGTCGCGCATGCGCGTGATCGCCGAGAATATCGCCAACGCCCAGTCCACCGCCCTGACGCCCGGCGGCGAGCCCTATCGTCGCCAGATCCCCGTCTTCCAGGCGCGCGAGATCAACGGCGCGACCGGCGTCAGCCTCGCGGAGGTCCGCGCCGATCAGGGCGACTTCCGCTCCGAGTACGACCCCTCGCACCCCGCGGCCAACGCCGAGGGCTATGTGCTGCGCCCCAACGTCGACACCCTGATCGAGGCGATGGACATGCGCGAGGCGCAGCGCGCCTACGAAGCCAACCTCAATGTTATCGAGACGGCGCGGTCGATGGATTCGCGCACCCTCGACCTGATCAAGAAATAAGGGCTGAGCCATGAACCCCATGATGGCGGCCAAGGCCTATTCGGCGATCCAGGGCGGGGCCATGCCCACCGCGCCGACGGCAGGGCCGCAGCAGTCCGGCTTCGCCGAGATGCTGACCAATGTCATGGGCGACATGACCCAGACCTCGCGCGCCGCCGAGGGCCAGATGGCCGCTTCGGTGCAGGGGCAGGGCAGTCTGATCGACGTGGTCACCGCCGTCAGCTCCGCCGAGGCCTCGCTGGAAACGGTCATGGCCGTCCGCGATCAGGTGATCCAGGCCTATCAGGAAATCATGCGGATGCCGATCTGACGGCGTCTGAACCGACGGCCCTTGTCCCCGGGAACCGGCCCCGGGCCCGGACGCTGCCTTTCGCAATGAAAGGAGATCGCCATGCTCAAGGATCGCAGTTCATCCGCCATCATCGCCGTCGGTGACATCGCCCGCGCCCGCGGCTTCTACGAGGACACGCTGGGGCTGACCCTCATCGGGTCGAACGCGGAAGCCGGGCTGCTGACGTTTCGCACCGGAGACACGCAGCTGACCGTCTACCGGTCGGAATTCGCCGGGACGAACAAGGCCAACGCCGTGACCTGGGACATGAAGGGCGACCTCGTCGCGGTCGTCGATGACCTGCGCGCCAAGGGCGTGACGTTCGAACACTATCCCGACATGGGCATGACGCTGAACGGCGACATCCACGAGGCCGGACCGGCCAAGCTGGTCTGGTTCAAGGATCCCGACGGCAACATCCTGCACCTGATCGAGGGGATGTAGGCGTCAGCCCTCGATCGAGACCACGGGCTGCAGCGGCGGGGTCGCGCGACGACGGCGCGATTTCAGCCAGCCGCGGATGCGGTCCTGGATCGGGGTGTCGATGACGGTGTGGAACAGGAAGGCGAAGACGAAGGCCGCGCCGACGCCCGCGAACCACAGGGCCCACTGCGCGGTGGCGGGCAGGGCGAATTTCGCGATCAGGACATTGGCGACGCCGAACCAGGCGATGCGCACGACCTCATTGGTGATGAACATCGAGAACGAGACCTGCGCGGCCTTCTCCACCCATTTCGACGGCCGCGGCGTCGGCGTCGCGCCGGCGGCCAGGATGATGGTGGAGATACAGGCCAGCGAGATGAGCGCGTGCTTGTCGAAATACTGGACGAAGGCCAGCGCCAACGCGGCGCCGATCCCGGCCCAGCCCGCCGGCTTCGGGGCGATCCAGACCTTCTGCGCGAACCAGGCCAGCGACATGCCCAGCACGAACAGGGGCAGGGCGCGGAAGAAGCCGAAGCCCATCGGCATCTGGTAGACGGGGTAGCCCAACAGGGTCCAGGTCAGCTGGTTGGCCAGCAGGTAGAGGCCGACGCCGCTCAGCAGCACGCTCCACGGCCCCATCCTGACCAGCCCGCGCAGGATCCACGGGAAGGCCAGGTAACAGCCGATCAGGGCCGATACCGACCAGCTGGGCGCATTCCAGCCCAGTCCGCCGTGCACGCCGAACGCCTGTGTCAGGGTGACCTGCGCCGGCAGCTGGTCCCAGCGGAACCACTCCGGCGCGCGCGGCGCGAAACCGAGGGCGCCGCCGACCACGACCAGCGCCACCAGCAGCCCCACCATGATCAGATGGGCGGGCAGGACGCGCAGGTAGCGCTTCAGGAAGAAGTCGCCCGCCGACATCGACCCCTTGGCGAGCGAGGCGCCATAGACCCGCATCAGCACATAGCCGCTGTCGATCAGGAAGAAGTTGGTCAGCAGGAAGCCGCCGCGCTCGAACACCGGATGCAGGCCCTCGGCCAGCGGCACGGGCGCCGACATCTGGAAATGGTGCAGGATGATCAGGCTGGCCACAATGAAACGCAGCGCGTCCAGCCAGCCACCGCGAACGATGGGGACTGTCTCATTACGGGTCGAAATCACGGTCCAGGGCACGGCAAAACTCTCTTTCGAGGTCCGCGCCGCAAGGAGTGGGCCGTTGCTATCCGCTGATGACTCGGGCATCTGACGCGCGTCACAAGGACCCGTTTGATCGGGTGGCTACCCCGGGCGCCGATCCCTCGGGAAACCGGATCCGGTCGAAGCGCGATGCGCCGCCGGGTCGAACGACAGACACTTTCCATGACCCTCATCGCTTCCGCGCGCCAGCAATGGCTCGCCAATCCGCGCCGTGACCTTCTGGCCGGCACGGTCGTCGCCCTGGCCCTCATTCCGGAGGCGATCGCCTTCTCCATCATCGCCGGGGTCGATCCCGCGGTGGGGCTCTACGCCAGCTTCATCATCGCGGTCACCATCTCGATCGTCGGCGGTCGGCCCGCCATGATCTCGGCCGCCACGGGCGCCATGGCGCTGCTCATGGTCACGCTCGTTCGGGACCATGGGCTGGAATATCTGTTCGCCGCATCCCTGCTGACCGGGGTGTTCCAGATCGGCGTCGGCCTGCTCAAGCTGGGACGCTACATCCGCTTCGTCAGCCGCAGCGTCATGACCGGCTTCGTCAACTCCCTGGCCATCCTGATCTTCCTGGCCCAGATGCCCGAGCTGATCGGCGCCAACTGGCAGACCTTCGCCCTGGTCGGCGCGGCCCTGGTCATCATCTACGGCCTGCCGCGGCTGACGAAGGCCGTGCCGTCGCCTCTGGTGGCCATCGTCCTGCTCAGCGGCTTCGTCATCTGGTCCGGGCTGGACGTGCGCACCGTGGGCGACATGGGCCAGATGCCCTCGACCCTGCCTATGTTCCACTTCCCGGCCGTGCCCCTGACCTGGGAGACGCTGACGATCATCGGGCCGATCGCGGCGACCCTGGCCTTCGTCGGCCTGCTGGAGTCCCTGCTCACCGCCAACCTGCTGGACGACATCACCGACACGCCCTCGGACAAGGATCGCGAGACGCGGGGGCAGGGCATCGCCAACATCGCCGCCTCCCTGTTCGGCGGCATGGCGGGGTGCGCCATGATCGGCCAGTCGATCATCAATGTGACCAGCGGCGCGCGCGGTCGGCTGTCGACCCTGTGGGCCGGGCTGTTCCTGCTGTTCCTGATCCTGGTGCTTCAGGACTGGGTCGCGCGCATCCCGATGGCGGCGCTGGTGGCGGTGATGATCATGGTCTCGGTCGGCACCTTCGACTGGAAGTCGGTGCTGAATATCCGTTCCACCCCGTTCCAGTCGTCCATCGTCATGATCGCCACGACGGTCACGGTGGTCGCCACCCACGACCTGTCCAAGGGTGTGGTGCTGGGGGTGATCCTGTCGGCGATCTTCTTCATGCGGAAGGTCGGCAAGACGGTGGTCGTGGAGGAGATCGGAACGCCCGAGGACGGCGTCCTGCGCTACCGCGTCACCGGCCAGCTGTTCTTCGCCTCGTCAGACGTCTTCGCCGCCGCCTTCGAGCATCACGGCCACCCGAAGCGGGTCGAGATCGACATGACCGGCGCCCACCTCTGGGACCTGACCGGCGTCGCCGCGGTGGATAAGGTGGTCTTCCGCTATCGCCGTCAGGGCGCGGAGGTCGAGGTCATCGGCATGAACGCGGCCGGCCAGACCCTGATTGACCGGGTCGGCCGGCATGACAAGGCGCACCTGCCGGCGGGCGCGGCCCACTAGGGGCCGCGGTCCCTACTTCCGCGTCAGGCGCAGGAATTCCTCGCGGGTGCGGGGGTCGTCGCGCATCACGCCGCTCAGGTGGCTGGTGGTCAGGCTGGCGCCCGGGGCGTTGACGCCGCGCAGGGTCATGCAGCTGTGTTCGGCCTCGATGACCACGCCCACGCCCTGGGGCCGCAGGACCTCCTCGATGGCCAGGGCGATCTCGGAGGTCATCTTCTCCTGGATCTGCAGGCGTCGGGCGAAGCCGCGCACCACGCGGGCCAGCTTGGAAATGCCGACCACGCGATCGGTCGGCAGATAGCCGACGTGGGCCACGCCGACGACCGGCAGCATGTGATGCTCGCAGGCGCTGACGAAACGGATGTCCTTCAGCACGACCATCTGGTTGTAGCCGCCGACCTCCTGGAAGGTGCGCTCCAGATACTGGCGCGGATCGACCTCATAGCCTTCGTAGAGCTCGCGATAGCTGCGGGCGACGCGCGCGGGCGTGTCCAGCAGGCCTTCGCGATCGGGATTGTCCCCGGCCCATTCGATGAGGGTGCGAACGGCGGCTTCGGCGTCGGCCTGGGTGATGCTCGGCTTGGTCATGGCATGCCTATAACGTCCCAATCCGGGGAAGGGGAGGGAGAAACCCAAGCGCATCACTAACGCCTTGTTAACCACACCCCCGGCATTTCTTGCCCGGTTCGGCCGCGCGTTCTGTGGCTGGTGGAGCGTGGAATGAGCGGCGCAGAAGTTCTGGATGTGGGTCGCGACGCCCTCTGGCTGACGATCCAGCTGTGCACACCGATCCTGCTGGTGGGTCTGGTGGTCGGCGTGGTGATCGGACTGGTCCAGGCCCTGACGCAGATTCAGGAGCAGACCCTGATCTATGCGCCCAAGATCATCGCCATCTTCGTCTCCCTGTTGCTGTTCCTGCCGCTGATGGGCGCCCTGCTGGGCGGCTTCATGCGGACCATCGCCGCGCGCATCGCCGGCATGTGATCGGCCGGTGGAGCCCTACGCCACATCAGAACAGGTCTGGCAGGGCGCGCTGATTTTCGCACGGATCGGCGCGGTGCTGCTGATGCTGCCCGGCGTGGGCGAAAGCTATGTGCCGCCGCGCATCCGCCTGGCCTTCGCCCTGGTCGTCACCCTGGCCCTCTGGCCGGTCGTGGCCGGCGGCCTGCCCGGGCTTCCGGCGACGCTGGGCGGGATGGCGGGCTGGATCATCCGCGAGGTGATCGTCGGCCTGATGATGGGCGCCCTGCTGCGCAGCTTCATGACCGCCCTGTCCACCGCGGGCGAGATCGTCTCCCTGCAGACCACCCTCAGCTTCGCCCAGACCGCCAACCCGCTTCAGGCCCAGCCGGGTTCGACCATCTCGGCCTTCCTGATGGTGCTGGGCACCACCCTGATCTTCGCGACCAACACCCATCACCTGTTCATCGCCGGGCTGGTCGGATCCTATGAGCTGATCGCCCCCGCCAAGCCGCTGATGACCGGCGATTTCGCCACCCTGGCCATCCGGACCCTCGGCGACAGCTTCATGCTGGGCGTCCAGCTGTCGGCGCCGGTGCTGGTCTTCGCCCTGATCTTCAACCTGGCCTCGGGCCTGGTCGCGCGGGTGATGCCGTCGTTCCAGGTCTTCTTCGCCGCGGCGCCGCTCAGCGTCATCCTCGGCCTGTCGGTGTTCGCCCTGAGTCTCGGCGTGGTCGGTACGGTCTTCATCGACCGCTATCGCGCCCTGGCCCAGCTCTTCGCGGGAGGCGCCGGTGGCTGAAGGCGCCGATCCCGAGTCGAAGACAGAAGAAGCCACCCCCCGAAAATTAGCCGACGCGCGGGCCAAGGGGGATGTCGCCAAGTCCGCCGACGTCGGCTCGGCCCTGTCCCTGCTGGGGGCGGCGGCGGTGGTGCTGACGCTGGGCGGCATGTTCGCAGGCAATATCGCGCGCGACCTGCTGCCCTTCATCGCGGCCCCGCACACCATGATCGGCGGTCTCGAAGCCGGAGCGGGCGTGGAGATCGGGGGGCAGGCCCTGTGGGCCATCGCCCCCTTCCTGGGCGCCGTCATGCTGGCGACCATCATCGGCGGGGCGGGCGGCAACCTGGCCCAGTCGGGCCTCATCTTCAGCGGTGAAAAGCTGAAACCCCAGTGGAACCGGGTCAGTCCGATGGCGGGGTTCAAACGCATCTTCGGCGCGGACGGACTGGTCCAGTTCATCAAGACCTTCATCAAGCTGCTCGCCATCGGCGCCATCTGCTGGATGGTGATGAAGCCGCATGTGCGCGAGTTCGAGAACCTGGTCGCCATGCCGCCGGCGGCCATCCTGCCGCTGAGCCGCGACCTGGCCATCGCCCTGATGAGCGCCGCGCTGATCTTCCTCAGCTTCACCGCCGGCGCCGACTATCTGTGGCAGCGCTTCAGCTTCAACAAGCGGATGCGGATGTCGAAGGAAGAGTTGAAGGAAGACTACAAGCAGTCCGAGGGGGATCCGCACGTCAAGGCCAAGCTGAAGCAGATCCGCGCCCAGCGCAGCCGCCAGCGGATGATGCAGAACGTGCCCAAGGCCACGGTCATCGTCACCAACCCGACCCACTATTCCGTCGCCCTGCGTTACGAGCCGGATCAGGGCGACGCCGCCCCCATCTGTGTGGCCAAGGGCGTCGACGCCCTGGCCCTGCGCATCCGGGAAGTGGCGCGCGAGCACAATGTGCCGATTATCGAGAACGTGCCGCTGGCCCGCGCCCTCTATGCGGCTGTGGATATCGACGAAACCATCCCGCGCGAGCATTTCGAGGCTGCGGCCAAGGTGATCGGATTCGTCATGGGCAAACGGCGAAACCGCTGATCGTTCACGGGTCTTAACGCGTCGTTTACCACGTGCCCGGCATTTTCTGCCCAGCGGGTCGGATCAGTGTCCCGTGAGTATCGGGGCGAGAGCGCGTGGGCGGCTTCACGGCGGCGTTGCAGAGATTCGGGATCGGCCGGCTGGCCGTGGTGCTGGGCGTCGCCGCCGGCGTCGCGGCTGTGCTGATCGCCGTCATGCTGCGTATCGGTCAGGCGCCGGACGCCCTGCTGTACTCGGGCCTCGACCTGCGGGAAGCCTCCTCGGTCACCTCGGCCCTGGATACGGCGGGCATCAAATACAGCTCCAAGGGCGACGGCTCGACCATCTTCGTCAGCCGCGATCAGGTGGGCGAGGCCCGCATGCTGGTCGCCGGGCAGGGTCTCGTGACCTCGGGCAGCGTCGGCTACGAAATCTTCGACAACCAGTCGGTGCTGGGCCAGACCGAGTTCCAGCAGAACCTCAACGAGAAGCGCGCGCTCGAGGGCGAGCTGGCGCGCACCATCATGACCATGCGCGGCATCCAGTCGGCGCGGGTCATGATCGCCATGCCGCGCCGCGAGCTGTTCCAGTCCCAGGCCGCCGAACCGACCGCCTCGGTCGTCGTGGGCGTGACCGGCGGGCAGCTGACCAGTGCGCAGGTGCAGGCGATCCGTAACGTCGTCGCCTCCTCGGTGCCCAATATGAAGCCCGAGAAGATCACCCTGACCGACACCTCGAACCGCACCCTGGCGGCGGGCTCGGGCGCCGACGGCTTCAGCGCGGCCTCCGCCGAGGAGGCGCGCGGCCAGACTGAATCGCAGCTGCAGGCCCGCATCAAGGATATCGTCGAGGGCGTCGTCGGCGTCGGCGGCGCGCGCGTGCAGGTCACCGCCGAGATCGATCACGCCCGCTCCACGACCCAGGAGCAGCGCTTCGATCCCGACGGCCAGGTCGTGAAGTCGACCCAGACCAACGGCTCGGAGAGCTCGGACACCAGCAGCGCCCCGGACGGCGGCGCCACCGCGGCCAACAACATTCCCGGGGGGCAGGCTCCCGCCGCGACGCCGCAGGGCTCGCGCGACACCCAGAACACCGAGACCACCAACTACGAAATCTCCAACACCACCACGACCACGGTGAAAGAGGCGGGCGAGGTCAAGAAGCTGGCCGTGTCGGTGCTGCTGGACGGCAAGTGGACCCCGGCCGCCGACGGCAAGGGCGAGCCGACCTATACCGCCCGCACGGCGGAAGAGATCGCCCAGATCAAGTCGCTGGTCGCCGCCGCCGTCGGCATCGACGAGACGCGGGGCGACAAGATCGAGGTGCTCAACGTCCGCTTCAACCGCGACCCCTTGGCCGCCGGCGGCGAAGAGGCGGGCAGCTCGATGTTCAACTTCACCAAGGACGACGCCATGCGCGGGGTCGAGCTGCTGGTGCTGCTGATCACCGGCGTGTTGCTGATCTTCTTCGTCCTGCGCCCCCTGCTGAAGACCGCCACCACCGGCGGCCCCACGCCGGGTCAGGCCCAGCTGGCCGGCCCGGGCGTCACCTCGCTGCAGACCACCATCGTCGGCGGAGCCGGCGGCGTGCCGCAACTGGGCGGCCCTCCGTCGGAGATGGAGCAGCGGCTCGACATCGCCCGCATCGAGGGTCAGGTGAAGGCGTCTTCGGTCAAGAAGGTCGCCGAGTTCGTCGAGAAGCATCCCGAGGAGTCGACCTCCATCCTCCGTAGCTGGGTGCACGAAGGCTGATGTCCGGCGCGCGCATGGTCACCAAGAAACCGGCTGTCGACGATGTCAGGAAACTGACGGGGCCCGAAAAGGCCGCCGTCATCCTGCTGTCGCTGGGCGAGGACCACACCCGGCTGTGGGAAGGTCTGGACGAGGAGGAGATCAAGGAGATCTCCCAGGCCATGGCCTCGCTCGGCACCGTCAGCGCCCAGGTGGTCGAGGAGCTGATGGTCGAGTTCGTCTCGGGCATGAGCGGCTCGGGCGCCGTCATGGGCAGCTACGAACAGACGCAGAAGCTGCTGGCCTCCTTCATGCCGGGCGACCGCGTCGACGCCCTGATGGAGGAGATCCGCGGTCCCGCCGGTCGCACCATGTGGGACAAGCTGGGCAATGTGAACGAGGCCGTCCTCGCCAACTATCTGAAGAACGAATACCCGCAGACCGTCGCGGTCGTCCTGTCCAAGATCAAGCCGGACCACGCCTCGCGCGTGCTGACCAGCCTGCCCGAGGACTTCGCCCTGGAGTGCGTGCAGCGGATGCTGCGCATGGAGCCGGTGCAGCGCGACATCCTCGACAAGATCGAACAGACCCTGCGCACCGAGTTCATGTCCAACCTGGCGCGCACGTCCAAGCGCGACAGCCACGAACTGATGGCCGACATCTTCAACAGCTTCGACCGCCAGACCGAGGCCCGTTTCATCGGCGCGCTGGAAGAGCGCAACCGCGAGGCGGCCGAGCGCATCCGCGCCCTGATGTTCGTGTTCGAGGACCTGTCCAAGCTGGACCCCGGCGGCATCCAGACCCTGCTGCGCGCGGTCGAGAAAGACTCCCTCGGCCTCGCCATGAAGGGCGCGTCCGAGACCCTGCGCGAGATGTTCTTCTCCAACATGTCCGAACGCGCCGCCAAGATCATGCGCGAAGACATGGAGTCGATGGGGCCGGTCCGTCTGAAGGACGTCGATCAGGCCCAGATGGCCATGGTTCAGGTCGCCAAGGATCTCGCCGCCAAGGGCGAGATCATGCTGGTCGGCCAGGGCGGCGACGACGAGTTGATTTACTGACATGACCGCGCAACCCGAAAAACGAGCCTTCTTCTTCGACACCGAGTTCGACTCGGTCGGCGATGTCATCCAGGCCACGGCCTGGCGTCCCACCAAGCGCGCCTGGACCCAGGCGGAGGTCGAGGCGCTGGTGGCCCAGGCCGCGCTGGAAGCCCGCGAGACCGCTCTGGCCGAGGTCGCCAGCATCCAGGCCATGGCCCTGTCCTCGATCGCGCAGGCGCTGGCCTCCGCGGCTCCGGCCCTGACCCAGATCGCCCAGGCCCACCGCGAACAGGCGGCGGAACTGGCCATGTCGGCCGCCCGCGTCGTCTCCGCCGCCGCCCTCGACCGCTTCCCCCATGCGCCGCTGCAGGCCGCGCTGGAGACCCTGGCGCAGGAGATCGACGCCTCGCCCCGTCTGGTGATCCGGACCGGCGACCTGACCGACGACAGCCGCGCCAGCCTGCAGCAGTTGGGCGTCGACGCGGGCTTCTCGGGCGTGGTCGCCTTCCGCGATGAGCCCGGCCTGCCGCCCGCCGCCTTCCGTCTGGAATGGGCCGACGGCCGCGCCGACTTCGATCCCAAGGCCACCTTCGACCGCATGGTCGAGGCCCTGAACTCCGCCCTGGCCTCCGAGGCCGGGCACGCTGAAACCCTGAACGGGAGGTCCTGATGGCCACGGATACCATGGCGCTGGAAGAGTTCCCCGACTCCCCCGGCCTTGCCGCGCACGAAGAGCACACCGACAAGACCGCGCACGATCTCGCGCCGGTCTTCGACGTGCCGGTCAATATCTCGGCCGTGCTGGGCAAGGCCCACATGTCCGTGGCCCAGCTGCTGAAGCTGAACCGCGGCAGCGTGCTGGAGCTGGACCGCAAGGTCGGCGAGGCCATCGACATTTTCGTCAACAACCGCCTCGTCGCCCGCGGCGAGGTGGTGGTCGTGGAAGACCGTCTGGGCGTGACCATGACGGAAATCATCAAGATCGAAGACAGCAACGCCTGACGGTGTTGGACCCGGTTCGCGGACGCGGATCGATGCGTAGGATTTAAGGAGAAGACCCATGCGGCTTCTGGTGGTTGGCAGGCTCAGCGGACAGCTGGCGACGGCGGTGAAGATGGCCATGGCGCACGGCGCCAAGGTGCAGCACGTCGAGCGCGGCGATCAGGCGACGGAACAGCTCCGTCGAGGGCAGGGGGCCGACCTGCTGATGGTCGACTACCGCGTCGACATCGCGGCGCTGATTCTGGCCAATGAGAACGAGCGGATCCATGTGCCGGTGGTGGCCTGCGGCGTCGACGCCGACGCCACGGACGCGGCCAACGCCATCCGCGCGGGGGCCAAGGAGTTCATCCCCCTGCCGCCGGAAGCGGACCTGATCGCGGCGGTGCTGTCGGCGGTGGCCGATGACGACCGTCCGATGATCTCGGCCGACCCGTCGATGTCGCACGTCATCCAGCTCGCCGATCAGGTCGCCCGCTCGGAAGCCTCGATCCTGATCACGGGGGAGAGCGGTGTGGGTAAGGAGGTCATGGCCCGCTACCTGCACAGCGGGTCCAAGCGCGCCGACCGGCCGTTCATCAGCGTCAACTGCGCCGCCATCCCTGACAATCTGCTCGAGTCCGAACTGTTCGGGCATGAGAAGGGGGCCTTCACCGGCGCCATGGCCCGGCGCATCGGCAAGTTCGAGGAGGCCGACGGCGGCACCCTGCTGCTGGACGAAATCTCCGAGATGGACGTGCGCCTGCAGGCCAAGCTGCTGCGCGCCATCCAGGAGCGGGTCATCGACCGTGTCGGCGGGACCAAGCCCGTCCCGGTCAACATCCGCATCATCGCCACCTCCAACCGCGACCTGGCCAAGTCGGTCGCCGAGGGGACCTTCCGCGAAGACCTGCTGTACCGCCTGAACGTCGTGAACCTGCGCCTGCCCGCCCTGCGCGAGCGTCCGGGCGACATCGCCGTGCTGGCCGATCACTTCGTCAAGAAATACGCCGCCGCCAACGGCGTGCCGGTCAAGCCGATCTCGTTCGACGCCAAACGCGCCCTGGTCTCGCATCGCTGGAACGGCAACGTCCGCGAGCTGGAAAACGCCATGCACCGCGCGGTGCTGCTGGCGGTCGGGCCCGAGATCGACGTCGAGGCCATCCGCCTTCCGGACGGCCAGCCCCTGTCCGCCGGCGCGCACGGCGCCGCCCCGGCCCATGACGCCGGTCCCGCCGCCCGGGCGGCGCACGCCGCCGACGTCGTCACCCGGTCGCACGTCGGCCAGACCGTCGCGCAGATGGAAAAGACCCTGATCCTCGACACC
This sequence comes from Brevundimonas sp. AVps31, assembly GCF_058681355.1. Lineage (NCBI taxonomy): Bacteria > Pseudomonadati > Pseudomonadota > Alphaproteobacteria > Caulobacterales > Caulobacteraceae > Brevundimonas > Brevundimonas sp. AVps31. The sequence continues at coordinate 2,026,452 of NZ_CM178736.1, forward strand.
CTGTCGCACTGCCTGGGCAACCGCACCCATGCGGCCAACATCCTGGGCATCTCGATCCGCACCCTGCGCAACAAGCTGAACGAATACGCCGACGAGGGCACGAGCATCCCCGCGCCCCAGTCGGGCATCGCCGCCGCCGGCTACGCGGCCTGATCCATGAACCCGGGTAAGGACTGCAGAAGCGTCCCGACCAGCCCCGTCCGCGGGAGCGCCCGGCCATGACTGACACGCCGATCATGATGAAGGACGGCTACGCCCGTCCCACCGCCGGCGACATGCGTGGCTGGTTCATGCGCGGCGAGGTGCTGATGGCGGTCGGCGTGATCGGCGTGATCATGCTGCTGATCCTGCCGGTGCCGAAATTCCTGCTGGATCTGCTGCTGGCGATCTCGCTGGTGTCGTCCGTGCTGATCCTGATGACGGCCGTGATGATGAAGCGGCCGCTGGACTTCGCCATCTTCCCGACGGTGCTGCTGGTCTCGACCCTGTTCCGTCTGGGCCTCAACCTGGCCTCGACCCGCCTGATCCTGACCCACGGGCAGGAGGGGCATGCGTCCGCCGGTCAGGTCATCGCCGCCTTCGGCGAGCTGATGATGGGCGGCAATTTCATCATCGGGGTGATCATCTTCTCGATCATCCTGGTCGTGAACTTCGTGGTCATCACCAAGGGCTCGACCCGAATCGCCGAAGTGTCCGCCCGCTTCACCCTGGACTCGATGCCGGGCAAGCAGATGGCCATCGACGCCGACCTGTCGTCGGGCCTGATCACCGAGGATCAGGCCAAGCTGCGCCGCAAGGAGCTGGAGCAGGAGTCGACCTTCTTCGGGGCCATGGACGGCGCGTCCAAATTCGTGCGCGGCGACGCCGTCGCGGGCCTGATCATCACCTTCATCAACGCCATCGGCGGCATCCTGATCGGGGTGATCTCGCACGGCATGCCGATCGGCGACGCCGCCAACACCTATGTCCAGCTGACCATCGGCGACGGTCTGGTCACCCAGGTTCCGGCCATCATCATCTCCATCGCCGCCGGCTTCCTGGTGTCGAAGGCTGGTGTCGAAGGCACCGCGGACAAGGCCTTCGTCGCCCAGTTGGCCACCAACCCGGTCAGCCTGGGCGTCGTCTCCGCCGCCTCGGCCCTGATCGGCCTGATCCCCGGCATGCCGATCATCCCCTTCTTCGCCCTGGCCGCGGGGACCGGTTTCATGGCCTGGAAGCTGGGTCGCGAGCGGCTCAAGCCCCAGCCCACCGAGGCCGAGCTGGCCCAGACCGCCGCCGGCCCCAGGGAGGATGTCGAGGAGCCGATCGGCACCGCCCTGACCATCGACGAGGTCAAGATCGAGCTGGGCTATTCCCTGCTGTCCCTGATCAACGATCTGGAGGGGCGCCGCCTGACCGATCAGGTACGCGCCCTGCGCCGCTCGCTGGCCCAGGAGTACGGCTTCGTCATGCCGTCGGTCCGCATCCTCGACAACATGCGCCTCGGCACCCAGGGCTACGCCATCCGCATCAAGGAGATGGAGGCCGGGACCGGCGAGGTGCGCCTCGGCTCGCTGATGGCCATGGACCCGGCGGGCCGTCAGGTCGAACTGCCGGGCGAGCATACGCGCGAACCCGCCTTCGGCCTGCCCGCCACCTGGATCGACGAAAGCCTGCGCGAGGAAGCCACCTTCCGCGGCTACACCATCGTCGACCCCTCGACCGTGCTGACCACCCACCTGACCGAGATCCTCAAGGAGAACATGGCCGACCTGCTCTCCTACGCCGAGGTGCAGAAGCTGCTGAAGGAGCTCGGCACGGAAGAGAAGAAGCTGGTCGAGGAGCTGATCCCGGCCGTGGTCACGGTGACCACCCTGCAGCGCGTCCTCCAGTCCCTGCTGCGCGAGAAGGTCTCGATCCGCGATCTGGCCGCCATTCTGGAAGGCCTGGCCGAGGCCGCGCCGCACACCACCTCGGTCACGACCCTGGTCGAGCACGTCCGCGCCCGACTGGCCCGCCAGCTGTGCTGGCAGCACAAGGGCGACGACGGCGCCCTGCCCATCGTCACCCTGTCGCCCGAGTGGGAGCAGGCCTTCGCCGAAAGCCTGATCGGCCCCGGCGAGGACAAGCAGCTGGCCATGGCGCCCTCGCGCCTGCAGGACTTCATCCGCGCCGTCCGCGACGTGTTCGAGCGCGCCGCCATGTCGGGCGAGACGGCGGTGCTGCTGACCGGGCCGCAGGTCCGCCCCTACGTCCGCTCGATCATCGAACGCTTCCGCGGCCAGACCGTGGTGATGAGCCAGAACGAGGTGCACCCCAAGGCGCGCCTGCGGACCATCGGCTCCGTCTGAATTGAAAAGGGCCGCGGCGGATCGCTCCGCCGCGGCCCTTTTTTCGTCCGGCCTGCGCCGCGACGCCCCTACATCAGCCAGTGGTCGTAATAGGCGACCAGATCGGCGTTGTGCAGGGCGCCGTTGAAGGCGCCGGGCGTCGGGCGGACCACCATATCCTCCAGCGCGATCTCAAGACCCGGCTGGACCTGCGGCAGGTCGAAGGCCTTGACCGTGGCGTCGAGCGCCGGAAGCACCGGCGGCTGATCGCCGCCGACGGACAGGAAGTCATCATCCGACAGGGCCGGAAGCGTCCAGACGCCGTCGTCCTTCTCCGACAGGCCGGGTGCGAAACCGCCCGGGAAGCCGGGGAAGCCCGGACCGCCGGGCATGCCCGGGAAGGTCGGCGCGGCCGGGGCGGGGACCATGTAGACCTCGCCGTCCGAGAAGACGATGCGCTCGACATAGAACAACGAGTCCGCGCCGTCGCGCCCCGCCACCGTGTCGGTGATGTGGAACAGCCCTGATGAGGTGGTGGCGGTGTCCAGCGTGTATTCGCTGCGCAGCCCCGTCATATAGACGGTGTCCGTGCCGCTGCCGCCGGTCAGGGTGTCGTCGCCCAGCCCGCCGGTCAGGACATCGTCGCCGTCGTTCCCGTTCAGGCTGTCGTCCCCGGCCAGACCGGTCAGGGTGTCATTCCCCTGACCGCCGATGATGACGTTGTTCGCGGCATTGCCGATGCCCGTGACGTCCGCGGTCAGCGGCACGCTGAACCCGACCTGACCAATGAAGCTGAGGTTCTCGAAATTCTCGGCCAGGGTCCAGCTGGTCAGGGCGGTGCGGATGGTGTCCGTGCCCTCGCCGGCCCGTTCGATCAGGGCCTGCGGCTGGCTGTCGAACTCGTAGATGTCGTCCCCCGTCCCGCCTTCCATGCGGTCGCCGATGGCGCGGAAGCTGACCAGCCGGTCATTGCCCGCCCCGCCGATCAGGGTGTCCACGCCGTCGCCGTTGTCGACGACGGGCTCGCCGAACAGGCCGCCGCTGACATTGCCGCTGCCGCCGTAGAGGGTGTCGTTCCCCTCCAGACCGTGCAGCACATCGTCGCCGTCCCCGCCGAAGAGGGTGTTGTCCAGTGCATTGCCCGTTCCGTTGAACCCGGCGGTCCCGCCGAAGCTCACATAGCTCAGGTGCTCGACATTGGCGGACAGGCGATAGCTGGTCAGGGTCGTCAGGACGCGGTCGTTGTCGCCCTCATCGGCCAGTTCGACCACGGAGTCGCCGACCGCCGAGACGTAGTAGTCGTCGCTGCCCGTCCCGCCGATCAGGGTGTTGGCCGCGCCGGTTCCGCCACTCAGGATGTCATTGCCGTCGCCGCCGATCAGCAGGTCGCGGCCCGTGCCGCCGTAGATGTAGTTGGCCTGGGCGTTGCCGACGGCGGTGAAGTCGCCGGCGCCCGTGTAATAGATCTGCTCCACGTTCGTCGGCACGACGAAGGCGCTGACGCTCACATAGGCCAGGTCATAGCCCTCGCCGGCCAGTTCGATGATCGTGTCGCCGACGGCGTCGACGTAATAGGCGTCGTTTCCACTCCCGCCCTGGAGCTGGTTCGCCGCGCCCGCACCGCCGTAAAGCACGTCCGCTCCCTCGCGGCCCAGCAGGACGTCGCGCCCGGCGCCGCCCCGCAGTTCGTTGCCACCCTCGTCGCCGACCAGAAGGTCGTTGAAGGCCGAGCCCGTGACGTTCTCGAAGCCGGTGAGAACGTCCATGCCGCCTTCGCCGTCCTGCGCCGTACGGGCGTAGAGGTACGCCGCCACGCCGGCGGTCGCGTCGGCATAGGAGACGGTGTCTTCGCCGTCGCCGCCGTACAGCCAGTCATTGCCGCCGCGGCCGTTGATGACGTCGTCGCCCGCGCCGCCGATCAGATAGTTGACGCCCGCGGCGCCCGTCAGGGTGTCGTCGAAGGCCGAGCCGGTCAGGTTCTCGATCCCGCTCAGGACGTCCGAGGACCCGTCGCCGTCGTTCGTCGCCACGCCTGCGTTCAGGTCGGCGGTCACGCCGCCGGCCGCCGCCGTATAGACCGCCGTGTCGCTGCCCAGACCGCCGTTCAGCGTATCGGCGCCCGCGCCGCCGATCAGCAAATCATCGCCGGCGCCGCCGGTGAGGACGTTGTCCGAGGCGTTGCCGTAGCCGGTGAAGGCGCCGGTCCCGGTGAAGGTCAGGTCCTCGACATTGGCGGACAGGGTGTAGAGGTTGCGCGTGGTCTCGACCCGGTCGCGCCCCTGTCCGGCCAGTTCGACCACGGTGTCCTGGGCCTCGACCACATAGACGTCGTCGCCCAGCCCGCCCTGCAGCGTATTGGCCGCGCCCGCGCCGCCGACCAGGATGTCGTTTCCGCCCAGACCCAGCAGGGTGTCGGCGCCCAGGCCGCCGCGCAGGACGTTGTCGGCGCCCGCGCCGATCAGCAGGTCGTTGAAGTCCGAACCGGTCAGGTTCTCAAAGCCCGAAAGCGTATCGGTCCCGGCCCCGCTGGTGTTCTGCGCCACGGTCTGACGCAGGTCGACGCGCACCGCCGAGGTCGCGCCGCTGTAGACCACGGTGTCGGTTCCAGCGGCTCCCCCGATCAGGGTGTCGTCGCCCGCCGTACTGGTCGCGGTGTCGTCGTTGTCCGCGCCGTTCACCCTGATGATCACCTGCTGGTAAACGCCTTCGACACTGTAGTTGAAGGACTCGTAATGGCTGGCGCCCGGGGCCAGGTCCCGCAGCGGACCGGGGTCGTAGGTGAAGGTGCCGTCCGCCTGCACCGTCAGCGTCGCGCCCGAGGGGAAGGTGATCGGCCGACCCACGGCTCCCGGGCTGTCGAACAGGGCATTGACCACAAGCCGGGGACCGCTGTCGGCGCCGTAGCCGTTGTCGGCGAACAGGGAGCCGGTCAGCACGACATCGTCGTCGATGGAGAAGCGGTCTTCCCGCAGGTCGGGCTCGTCCTGGGGGTTGATGGTCACGGTCACGGTCTGGCCGCGCGGCGTGGTGTTCTCATAGACGAAGAACTGGGTCGTGGTGGCCGTCCCCGCGTTGCCGACGGCGATCAGGATGTCCTGGTCTCCGTCCCCGTCGATGTCGGCGCTGTCCAGTCGCGTGACGATTCCGGCGGGGGTCGGTCCGAAGAATGACAGTTGCTGCGCACCGAACACGGGGGCGGTCGCCGTGCCCGTGTTCTCGCGGAAGGTCACTGAGCCGTTCTGGGCGCCCATCAGCATGTCGAGGTCGCCGTCGCCGTCGATGTCGAGCAAAAGAGGATGGGTGACCGTCGAGCCCGACGCGAAGTTCACCGGTCCTTGCCCGGCGGGCAGCAAGGTCAGGGTCGGAGCGGTCGCGCTGCCGGTGTTCTGGATGTAGCGCATGTTGGCGCCGCTATTGCCGACGACCACGTCCAGGTCGCCGTCGCCGTCCAGATCGCCCACCGACACGGCGCTCCGGGCAACGGTTCCGGTCGTGAGGGTGTTCACGAGCGTGAAGTTCGGCGTGGTGGCGTCGCCGTCGTTGCGGAAATAGCGAACTCCGCCCGGGGCCGAGACGAACACATCCAGATCGCCGTCGCCGTCCATGTCGGCCGTTTCGACCTCCGAGAAGGAGCCGTAGTCCGCCGTCAGCCCGGTCGGCGTCGGCGCCAGGCTATAGACCGGCGCCGCGGTCGAACCGGTATTCTGGTAATAGGAGACGAAGCCGTCCGACTGGCCCATGAACAGGTCCAGATCGCCGTCGCCGTCCATGTCCGCCAGTTCGGGCGACGCATTGATCACCAGGCCGGTCGGCAGGCCCGTTGCGACGACCGCGGGCGCGAAGCTGTACCCGGTGACCAGATCGCGGCCGGCGCCGTCCACGACGTTGACATAGAGATCACGCGTAACCGTCGGGGCGTCGGAGACGTTGGCGTAGTACAGATCATTGACCAGCGCCTGCACCGCGGCTGCGGTCGCATTGGCGTTCAGGGTCACGGTCAGGGTCTGGTCGGTTCCGATCACCAGAACGCCGATGGCCACGCCGCCATAGCTGACGGTCGCGCCGCTGTCGGCGCTTGAGAGGGAAATCTGGCCGGCCCCGGCGCCCTGCTGTCCAATCGTGACGCGATCCTCGGCCAACAGGCCGCCGATCACCACCTTGCCGCCGTCGAAATTGCCCTCGGCATCCGTGACGGTCACACCGGTCAGCAGTCGCTGCGGCGCGCTGTTGACCAGGCTCTCGTCGAAGCCGGCGCCGGTTGCGCCGGTCATTACCGGCGCGTCGTTCACCGGCGTGATGGTGATGTTCAGGGTCTGGTCGGCCTGCACGCCACCATCGTCGTCAGTGACGGTATAGCCGATCTGGACGGCCGTTTCCTCGGCGCCGCCGTGCCGGTAACTGATCCGCCCGGCCTGAAGGTCAGCGTAGGTGAAGGTTTGGCCCACCGTCAGGGCGACGCCGCCCAGGAAGACCTCCCCGCCGGGGATGCTGGTCAGGGTGTAGACCAGCTCGGACTGCTGGGTTTCCGTGTCGATGAAGTTCAGTTGCATGTTGGAGATCACCGCGCTGCCGCCCTCGGCGACAGTCAGCCCCGACCCGCCGGACGCCGTCGGCAGACTGTTGATCGGCGTGATGTGGACGTCGATCTCGGCCCCGCGCGTGTCGACCGATTCCAGAACCGTGTAGCGGCCGTCGGCCTGGCCGATGATCAGGTCCAGCCGACCGTCACCGTTCAGATCGAAGACGAAGGGCGCGCTGCGGTTACCCACGTCGATGCCGTCGAACGGGTTGGCGTCGCCGGTCTGTTCGGTGAAGACGGGGGTCAGGCCGCCGCTGCTCTGGAAATAGCGGAGCGTCCCGTCCGCCGAGCCCAGCACCAGATCCACGTCGCCGTCATGATCGACGTCGAGGAAGGCGGGCGCGCTGAAGCCGGTCACCGTGATGGCATCGAACGGGTTGTCGGCGCCGGTCCGGGACTCGAACACCGGATCGGTGGCCGTGCCCGTGTTGGCGAAGAGGTACAGATGGCCGTCCGCCGCGCCGACGATCAGGTCGAGGTCGCCGTCGCTGTCGATGTCGGCCAGGGTCGGCGAGCTGTTGGCGCCCACATCGGCGGTGAAGGCCTGCTGCGCGGCGCTTGGATTGTGCCGGAACAGGCGCAGGGAGCCGTCGGAACCGCCCGCGACGATCGCGTCGGTCGCGTCGCCGTACAGGTTGCCGCGCGTGTAGACCAGGTTCGTCAGCCCGACGTTGGCGACGATGGTCCCCGCGCCGAAACTGGCGGCCTCCATGCCGCGATCATCCACATAGTTGAACCCGTGCAGGGTCAGGTTGGTGTTTGTCGCCGTACCGGAGAACAGGGTCGGGGCGTTGCTGAAGGTCCAGATGAAGGGGGTGGTGGCGCTGCCGTCGTCGATGAGGACGCCGTTGGTCTGGGTGAAGGTGCGGATGGCGAAGGCGTCGCCGGACCGGGTGAGGCCCAGGTCCGCTCCGTTCACATCGACCACGTTCAGGAACAGCTCATGGTGCGCGGTCGGGTCGTTCGACGTGTTCTGATAGGTCAGGTTCTGCACGATCGCCTCGACCGCCGCGGCGGTCACATCGGCGTTGAACGTGATCCGGTATTCGCCCTCGACGGTGCTGACCGTGCCGATCTGCACACCCCCGTAGTAGACGAGGGTGTTGCCGACCACATTGATCTGCCCCGGCGCGTCTCCCGTGCTACGCACGGCGAAGCTGTCGCCCGGGGCGCCGCCCCGAAGCACCAGATAGGCGCCCGCGCCGAAGACGCCGTCGCCCGACAGGGTCGCGCCGGGAGACAGCAGCACTGCGGCGCCACCCTCCGTGACGGACACGGTGGTGTTCAGGCCGGTAAGGACGGATGGCATCTCGGAATTCCCCGCGCATCGCGTCGGACGCCCGGGCGATTAACACATCATTAGGCGTGCCGGACGAACGCGGAAATGTCTGTCCGTCCCAGAGTCTGGTCTGTACGTCCCGGTATCATCAGGGAAATTCCCCTGTGACGCGTGTCCGGGCGCCGGCCTTACTGCACCGGCGTCCAGCCGCCCGCCGAGGCGTTGCGCGCCGCGTCGTTGACGGGGCGGGCGACCAGTCCGGACTGGGTAATCCAGACTTCATACTGGGCGCCGTCGGCCATCGGCATATAGGCCGCGCCGCCGTACAGGGTGTCCACGGCGTCGACGTAGCGCCGGTACTTCCGCGCCGTGTCCCAGGTGCTGATCTTCCACGGCAGGCCGTTGTCCGTCTCCGTCGGCGTCAACGGATGCACGCTGCGCTCGGCGTTGATCTCCTGCTCGACGGACTGGTAGCGGCCCGACAGGCGGTCCAGCCGGTACTGGGTGTCCAGACCCATGACATTGGCCCATGGCTTCCATTTCAGCACCTGCGCCTCGATCCGCCACTCGTCGCCGTGCAGCGGGTAGAGGTTTGTCGCCGCCGGCATGTCCTGACCGCGCGCGTGCTGGATCACCGTCGCCTCGAAATACTGCGGTCCGAGCTGGCGCGTCATGATCGTCGCCACGGGCCGCTCATAGGTCAGGCGAGAATAGGTCTGGATATCCAGCGCCAGCAGTGACGCGATCGCGGCGGCGGCCAGGAAACCCGCGCCGCCGACCCCGCCCAGGAGCCCGCCGACGATCCTGCCCCGGAACAGGGCGCCGAGCCCCTTCACCAGCAGAACCAGGCCGATCAGCCCCACGACCGCCGGAGCGATCCACCACCACCAAACCATCTGCGTCCCTTTCCCCCGATCAAGACGGGACAATCTTTACCGTAAATCCTCAACAGTGCGAGGGTTTCTCCCCCAAGGCGACTGGACAGGGCAAATGGCGGCGCTAATGCTCCCGCCCGATGAGTTCGGCTTGGCGCGACACCCTTGGGGCCTTGGGTCAGTTTTTGCGGACACCCACCCTCGGGCGGCGTGTCGCGGGCCTCCTGACGCTCGCGCTCGTCCTGCTGCTGGCCAGCAACATCGCCACCTTCGTGATGATCGACCGCACGGCGCGCTTCAACGACGATGTGGAAGCCACCCAGCAGCTGCGCCGTCAGACGCGGACCGTGCTGATCCGTCTGATCGACGCCGAGACCGGCCAGCGCGGCTTCCTGCTGACCGGCAATCCCGAATATCTGCAGGTGCATAACGAGGCGTCCCGCGACCTGCCGGAGATGCTGGACGAACTGACCCGCCTGTCGACCGGCGACGTGGACCTCGAACCGCGCGTCGCCCACCTGCGCGAACTGGCCGAGTCCAAGCTGGCGGAACTGCAGCGCACGGTGGACATGGCCCGGACCGGGCGACTGGGACAGGCGCTGGGCGTCGTGCGCAGCAACGAGGGCAAGGCCGCGATGGACGCGTTCCGCGCCGAAACCCTGGCCGTCGACGAGATCACCCAGACGCGCCTGCAGTTCCGCACCCGTCAGACCGAGTGGGCCAGCTCGGTGACGGTGGTCGCCAATGCGATCGGCGCCCTGCTGATCCTGGCGCTGGCCGCCGTCGTGGCCTGGATGCTGCGGCGCTATGTGATGGAGATCCAGGAGGGCCGGGAGGCCATCGCCCGCATGAACGCCGGGCTGGAGGGGCAGGTGCGCGAGCGCACCGCCGACCTGACCCGGGCCAACGAGGAAATCCAGCGCTTCGCCTATATCGTCAGCCACGACCTGCGCGCGCCCCTGGTCAATGTCATGGGCTACACCTCGGAGCTGGAGCAGGCCGGCAAGGTCATCGACAAGGCCATCGCCGACGCCGAGAAGACGCGCCCGGTGGACGCCGACGTCATCATGGCCGTCCGCGAGGACATGCCCGAGGCCATCGGCTTCATCCGGGCGTCGACCGAGAAGATGGACCGGCTGATCAACGCCATCCTGAAGCTGTCCCGCGAAGGCCGCCGCTCCCTGACGCCGGAACTGCTGGACATGTCGAAGATGGTCCAGGGCATCGCCGACAGCCTGAACCACCAGACCGGCGAGGCGAATGCCGAGATCATCGTCGAACCTCTGCCCCGCCTCGACAGCGACCGCCTGTCGGTCGAGCAGGTCTTCGGCAACCTGATCGACAATGCGGTCAAATACCTCGACCATGACCGTCCGGGCCGCATCGTCGTCTCGGGTGAGGAACAGGGCGGCTGGGTCTTCTATCGCATCCAGGACAACGGGCGCGGCATCACGCCCCGGGACCACGAACGCATCTTCGAGCTGTTCCGCCGCTCGGGCCGTCAGGATCGCTCCGGCGAAGGGCTGGGGCTGGCCTTCGTCCGCAACAGCGTTCGCCGGCTCGGCGGCGAAATCACGGTGGATTCAGAGCTCGGAAAGGGCTCGACATTCATCCTCAAATTCCCCACACGCCTCATCCTCGCGGATGCCGGAGAGTATTGATGAGCACTTCCGTCAAGATCGTCATGATCGAAGACGACCTCGGTCACGCCAAGCTGATCGAGAAGAATATCCGCCGCGCCAATATCGCCAACGATATCGCGCACTTCGCCGACGGCAGCTCGGCCATCGACTATCTGTTCAGCCCGGAAGTGCGCGCCAACGGGCCGCTGCTCATCCTGCTGGACCTCAACCTGCCGGATATGTCGGGTACGGACATTCTGGAGCGGGTGAAGAACGACGAACGCCTGCGCCGCGCCCCGGTGGTCGTCCTGACCACCACGGACGACAAGGTCGAGATCCAGCGCTGCTACGATCTGGGCTGCAACGTCTACATCACCAAGCCGGTCGATTATGAGAGCTTCGCGGGCGCGATCCGCCAGCTCGGGCTCTTCCTCTCCGTCATGCAGGCGCCGGAAATCGAGTGAAAACCGAAGGGGAGGTCATTCGCCTGCTCTATATCGACGATGATCGCGGACTGTCGCGACTGGTCGAGAAGGAGCTGGGGCGTCACGGCTATGCCGTCACCTGCGCGCCTGACGGCGACGCGGGGCTGGACCTCCTCATCGCGCGTCCCGGCGATTTCGACGCCGTCGCGCTGGACCACTACATGCCCGGCCGCGAGGGGCTGGACGTCCTGCCGGACATCGTCGCCCTGAACGATCCGCCGCCGGTGGTCTATGTCACCGGGGCTCAGGAGGGCCGCATCGCCGTCGCCGCCCTGCGCGCCGGCGCCGCCGACTACGTCATCAAGGACGTGTCCGAGGACTTCACCGCCCTGCTGCGTAATGCGCTGGAGGAGGCGGTCTCGCGTCGCCGTCTTCAGCGCGAGAACGACGAGGCCCACGAGCAGGTCCGCCTCGCCCGCGACCGGGCCGAGGCCATGCTGCGCGAGGTCAACCACCGCGTCGGCAACTCGCTGCAGCTGGTGTCCAGCTTCATGTCCCTGCAGCTGCGCCACCTGGCCGACGACGGCGCCCGCGCGGCCCTGAAGGAATCCCAGGCGCGGATCGAGGCCGTGGCCCACGTCCACCGCCGCCTCTACACCTCCGGCGACATGTCCTCGGTCGACATGGACGAGTATCTGAAGGGCCTGATCGACGAACTCGGCAAGTCGGTCGGCCCCGGCGCGGGCTCGCCGGCCATCACGCTGGAGGTCGAACCCATGCGCGTTTCGACCGATCAGGCGGTGTCGCTGGGCGTGGTCGTGACCGAATTGGTCACCAACGCCGTCAAATACGCCTACGCCCCCGGCCAGGGCGGCGAAATCCGCGTCATCCTGCGCACCGGCTCCGACGGCCGCGCCCTGCTGACGGTCGAGGACGACGGTCCCGGCATGGGCGACGGCACGCCCAAGGGCACCGGTCTGGGCGGGAAGATCATCTCGGCCATGGCGTCGGGCCTGCGCTCGGCGGTCGAGTTCGACAAGGCTCATAGCGGCGTCCGCGCCCGTCTGGCCTTCGACCTCTGACATGACCGCCGCCCTGCAGTTCGGCCTCGCCGAGCCCGGCCTGGACTACGTCCGCCGTCCCGTCGCCTTCGGCCTGGTCTTCCATGACGGCAGGCTGGCCTGTGTCCGCGTCGATCGCGGGGAGGGCAGCTATTACGACCTGCCGGGCGGGGCCGTGGACGGCGACGAGACCGAGGAGCAGGCGCTGGTTCGCGAGTTCGTCGAGGAGACCGGCATGACCGTCCGTCCCTTCGCCCGCATCGCCGAGGCCGCCCAGTATTTCCGCAAATCCACCGGCGAGCCGCTGAACAACACCGGCGGTTTCTGGATCGCCGAACAGGTCTCGCTGGATCCGTCGGCCAAGGTCGAGGCGGACCACGAACTGGTCTGGCTGCACCCGCACACCGCCCTGACCGAACTGCGCCACGACGCCCACGCCTGGGCGGTCGCGACCTGGCTGCGGCGTAAGGGCTGATCCCGCCGAGGGAACCCCAGCGCCCCCCCACGGTTGTTCCTGCCGAAGCGACGCTCTTCCGGCGTCGTCAACTCAGGGAGCTTATCATGGCCGATCATGATCGCGTTGAAGGCGCCGCCAAGAACCTCGGCGGCAAGGCCAAGGAATTCGCCGGCAAGGTGACCGGTGACGAAAAGCTGAAAGCTGAAGGCAAGGCCGACCAGCTCGAAGGCAAGGTCCAGAACACCGTGGGTGGCATCAAGGACACCCTGCGCGACGACAAGCGCAACTAAGGTTCGCCCGAACCTCACTCAATCAGACGCCGCGCTCCGCAAGGGGCGCGGCGTTTGTCTGTTCGTCGCCTAGTCGCGACCGCCGAGGTTGATGCGCAGTCCCTCTTCGCGGACCGGCTGGCCGCCGACCGTGCACTCCTCGCGATAGGTCATGACGCCCTCGCGCGTGCCGCTGGGGCGGGTGTTGCACACCTTGTCCCTCAGGTCAGGCTCCGCGGGCACGGTGCGGGACGGGGCCGCGCACTGCAGGGCGTAGCGATCCCCCGCGGCTTCCTGACGACAATTGTCCATCGAGGCCGTGGGCCTCAGCCCCGCGGGCACGGCGTTCCCCAGATTGGCGGCGAGGGCGAAGCGGACGCGCGTCTGGCAGGCTTCCATCGTCTCCGACGCGGCCCGGATCAGGGGGCTGCATTCGGACCGCTCATAGCCATAGGGATCGGCCCGGGCCCAGTCCGGGAGCGGCGGCGCTTCGGCCGCAGCGACAGGCTCGGGCGCCGGCAGGGGCGTCGTCCACACCACCGGACCGGCGGCGGCCTGTTGCAGCATCAGGGCGGAAAGCACGGCGGCGGTCAGCATGGGGAAGCCTCCGGATGTGTGCGCCCACGCTAGCCTATTTCGCCAACGCCCGCATCGCCTTCTCGAGGCCTTCCAGCGTCAGCGGATACATCCGCTCATCGACCACTTCGCGGATCAGGCCGACAGAGGCGGAATAGCTCCAGTACCGCTCCGGCGACGGGTTCAGCCAGGCGACCTTGTCCCACTGCTGCGTCGCCCGCTTCAGCCAGACCGCGCCCGCTTCCTCGTTCCAGTGTTCGACCGAGCCGCCGGGCATGGTGATCTCATAGGGGGACATGGTGGCGTCCCCCACGAAGATGGCGCGCCAGTCTGCGGGGTATTTGTTCAGCACGTCCCAGGTGTCGATCTTCTCGGCGTGCCGACGCCGGTTGTCCTTCCACACCCCCTCGTAAAGGCAGTTGTGGAAGTAGAAGAATTCCAGGTGTTTGAACTCGGTTTTCGCGGCCGAGAACAGCTCCTCGCACATCTTCACATGGGCATCCATCGAGCCGCCGATGTCGAGGAACAGCACCACCTTGATCGTATTGCGCCGCTCGGGCCGCATGTGGATGTCCAGCCAGCCCTGACGCGCGGTGCCGTCGATGGTGGCGTCCATGTCCAGTTCTTCGGCCGCCCCCTGACGGGCGAAGCGGCGCAGGCGGCGCAGGGCGACCTTGATGTTGCGGGTGCCCAGCTCGACCTGGTCGTCCAGGTTTTTGTACTCGCGCTTTTCCCAGACCTTCACGGCCCGGCCGTGCTTGCCGGGCCCGCCGATGCGCACGCCCTCGGGATTGTAGCCGCCATGGCCGAACGGGCTGGTCCCGCCGGTGCCGACCCATTTGTTGCCGCCCTCGTGCCGACCCTTCTGCTCCTCGAGCCGCTCTTTCAGCGTCTCCATCAGCTTGTCGAACCCGCCCATGGCCTCGATCTCGGCCTTCTCCTCGTCGGAGAGGAATTTCTCGTTCAGCAACCGCAGCCAGTCTTCGGGCAGACGGGCGGTCAGGTCCTCGCCCGCGCCCACCGTCTCGATGCCCGCGAACACCTTGCCGAACACCTGATCGAAGCGGTCGTAGTGCTTCTCGTCCTTGACCAGCACGGCGCGCGACAGGTGGTAGAAGTCATCGACCTTCCCGTCGGCCAGCCCCTTGTCCATGGCCTCCATCAGATGGAGCCATTCCTTCATCGAGACCGGAACCTTGGCGTCGCGCAGGGCTGTGAAGAAGGGCAGGAGCATGGGAGGCAGACTAGCAGGGGCGGGGCCGCCGCCCAATTAAATCCGGCGCGGGTTGAGGGCTCAGTCCTCGCGCCTCAGCAAGCTGCTCTCAAGCATGAGCCCCGTGTACAGGGCGACGCCCGTCGCATCCCCGTAAGGGCCGGTCGCGCGGGCCTTGAAGCCCCAACCGTCGCGATGGGTCACCAGCGCCATCGTGAGCATTTCGGCGTCGTCCATCCGGATCTTGTAGGCGGCGATCCGCGTCGGGGCGCGGCCTTCCACGGTCGTTGCGGGGAGACTCCCGGTGTAGGGCAGGGCGTCAGGCCAACGGGCCATGATCCCCTGCCGGGCAATGGCCAGAACCTCGGTTGCATCGGGCAGCGGACGGTAATGGGTGGCGTAGAGCGTCAGGTCGATCTTCAGGGCGTCGTCGCGCGAAACGCAGCCCACATCCTCGCCTCGCGGAATGCCGCCGGGGCCTTGCGGGAAGATGTAGACCCGATCCTCGGGGCCGCCGTCGAACGTGCAGGTCATGCCGCTGGCGACGTGGGTCACGCGGGCCACCCCGTCATCCTTGGTCGAGTTGACGAAGATGCCCGCGGCGTCACCGTCGGCGATAAGCTGATCGGCCAGGGCGCGCGACGCGGCGATCTGTTCCGCGCCGGCGCGCGCCGGCGCGTCCTGCGCTACGGCCGCCGGTGCAACGGCCAGGGTGGCGATGAAGGTCAAGCGAGCAAGCATGGTCGTCCCCCGAAAACAGGCGCCGATCAAGCCACGCCCCGTGGCTCCCGTCTATCCGCGCCGCAGGATGAACTCGTCATCGAACCACGAGCCGACCGGATACCGGTACTCGCCCGCCTTTTCGAAGCCGTAGGCCTCATAGAGTTTTTGGGCCTTCAGATTGCCGCTCCAGACGCCGATCCACAGCGGGCCGTCGCTGTTGGCCTCCATCCACTCCAGCGCGATGGCCAGCAGCCGGGTGCCCAACCCCAGTCCCTGCGCGGCCTTGGACACATACAGCCGCCGCAGCTCCGCATGACTGCTCTTGCCGTCGGGGTGGGGCAGGGTGTTCGGCCCCGTGTTGGCGAAGGCCAGCAGTTCGCCGTCCCGTTCCGCCACCCACCAGGCCGCGCCCCGTTCGGCCATCTTGGTGCGGATGGTGTCGGCGTTGAAACTGGCGTCCAGAAACGCCGTCAGGTCCGCCACCGGATAGGGAATGCCGAACCCGGTCACGAAGGTGTCGACGAAGGTTTCCCGACCCAGGTCGGCCAGGGCTTGCGCGTCTTCGATGCGGGCGGGACGGATCGTGGCTTCGGTCATGGCTCCGCCCTAGAGCCTGTATCCGCGCGCGACAAGTCGAGGGCGCGCGCCTAGTCTCGCCGTCATGAGCGCCACCCTTTTCACCCACACCGACATGCTCGCCCACCAGCCGGGTCAGGGCCATCCGGAAAGCCCCGAGCGGCTGCGCGCCGTTCTGGGGGCTCTGGCGGAGGCCGGGCTGGATCGCGACCGCCGGCAGGCGACCGAAGCCGCCGTCGCCGATCTGGAGCGACTGCATCCCGCCGCCTATGTGGCCCGCCTGCTGGACGCCTCGCCCGTCGAAGGTCTGAACCAGTTGGACGCCGACACCGTCCTGTCTCCCGGCAGCATTCGCGCCGCGCGGCTGGCGGCCGGGGCGGTGGTCGATGCGGTGCGCGCGGTGAGCCGGGGCGAACTGACCCGCGCCTTCGCCGCCATCCGCCCGCCCGGCCACCATGCCGAGCCGGACCGCGCCATGGGCTTCTGCCTGTTCTCCAACGTCGCCGTGGCGGCGCGGGTGGCGCAGGCGGAAGGGCTGGCCCGTGTCGCCGTCATCGATTTCGACGTCCACCACGGCAACGGCACCCAGGCGGCCTTCGAGGATGACGACAGCCTGTTCCTCGGCTCCATCCACCAGATGCCCCTCTATCCCGGCACGGGCGCCGCGTCGGAGACCGGCGTCGGCAATATCGTCAACGCGCCGGTCCCGGCCCATGCGGCGCGCGAGGCCTGGCGCGCCACCTTCTCCGGCGGGTTGATGCCCGCGCTGCAGGATTTCCGGCCGGACCTGATTCTGATCTCCGCTGGTTTCGACGCCCACCGGCGTGATCCGTTGGCGCATCAGAGCCTCGAGGCCGAAGATTTCGCCTGGGCCACCCGCGCTGTCATCGAGGTCGCGCGGTCATGCTGCGGGGGAAAGGTTGTCTCCTCGCTCGAGGGCGGTTACGACCTAGAGGGGCTGGGCCGTTCGTCGGTCGCCCATGTACAGGCCTTGGGGGAGGAATAAGGACAGACCGCCGCAAGGCGTTGGTCCGCACATCATGCCCCTCGCCGCGAGAGACACGTCCTTGGTTGAAGCCCCCGCGTCCGCACCGATCGAGCCCGCGCCGTCTCGCGCGGCCCCGCTGGCGGTGCGTCCCGGCTCCATCACCCTGGCGCGTCACGGCGAACCCGCCCTGTCGCGCAAATGCATGCTGACCTCGGATCAGTACCGCGAGTGGTGGGCCCGATACGAGGTCGGCGGCCTGCGCGCGGGCCAGACTCCGCCGCCCGAACTGCTGGCCACCGCCGAGGGCGCGGGCGCGATCTACGCCTCGACCCGTCCCCGGGCGCAGGAAACCGCCGCCGCCGCCGCCGCGGGCAAGGAGATCCTGACCGACGCCCTGTTCATCGAGGCGCCCCTGCCGCCGCCGCACTTCCCGGCCTGGTTCAAGCTTCCGCCGAAATACTGGGGCGGCGTCGCCCGCTTCTGGTGGCACGCCTTCAATCATCATGAGGGGCAGGAAACCCGCCGGGAGGCCGAGGCCCGCGCCGAACAGGCCGCGCAGGTCCTGATCGGCCGCGCCGCCTCCGGCCAGGACGTGCTGGTGCTGGCCCACGGCTATTTCAACCACATGGTCGGCAAGCGGCTGAAGGCCGCCGGCTGGAAGCTCGTCCACAACCAGGGCTTCCGCTACTGGTCCCAGCGCCGCTTCGAGAAGCGCTGACGGAGACGCATATGATCCGGCGGTTCCTGCTTTCCGGCCTGCTCTGCCTGTCCGCCCTGACGGCCGCGCCCGCCCTCGCGCAGGACGCGCCGACGACCGAAGCGGTCGCGGAAGCCGGCGTCCGGGTCGCCCTCGTGACCACCCTGGGGACCATCGTCATCGAGACCGACCCCCGCGCGCCGATCACCTCCGCCAACTTCCTGCGCTATGTCGACGAGCATCGCTTCGACGGCACGACCTTCTATCGCGGCATGGAGCTGGGGGCCGACATCGGCCTGATCCAGGGCGGCACGAACAACGCCCGGACCCGCATCCTGCCGCCCGTCGCCCATGAGCCGACCAGCCAGACGGGCCTGACCCATACCGACGGCGTCATCTCCATGGCCCGCTACACGCCCGGCACGGCGACCGGCGATTTCTTCATTATCCGGGGCCCGCTGACCTCGCTCGATGCGGGCAAGACCGCGCCCGACGATCCCGGCTTCGCCGCCTTCGGGCGGGTGGTTGAGGGCATGGATCTGGTCCGCGCCATCCTGGTCGCGCCCAAGTCGCCGACGGAGGGCGAGGGGGTGATGAAGGGCCAGATGCTGGCGCCGCCCGTGCAGATCCTCTCCGCCGCCCGCGTCGCTGAAAGCCGGGATTAAGCGCTCTGACCGCTTGAGGCGCGCTTCCGGCCCCTCTAGGGTCGCCGGACATGACCGACGCCGCCCCCATCCCCGCCGACCTCAGCTTCGAAGACGCCCTGCAGCGGCTGGAGCAGATCGTTCAGAAGCTGGAATCCGGACAGGCTCCGCTGGAGGAATCCATCGCCCTGTACGAAGAGGGCGCGCGCCTCAAGGCCCACTGCGAGGCCCGGCTCAAGGCGGCCCAGCTGCGCGTCGAGAAGATCGTCGTGGGCCCCGACGGCCAGCCGCGCGGCGCCGAACCGGCCGCGTTCGACTGATGTCGGCCATCGCCGAAACCATCGGCTTCGACGACTTCATGAAGGTCGATATCCGGGTCGGGCAGGTCGTGAAGGCCGAGCCCTTCCCCGAGGCGCGCAAGCCCGCCTACAGGCTGACCATCGACTTCGGCCCCGACATCGGCGTGAAGAAGTCGTCGGCCCAGATCACCGTCCACTACACGCTGGACGAGCTGCAGGGCCGCAAGGTCGCCGCCGTCGTCAACTTCCCGCCGCGCCAGATCGGGCCCGTGATGTCCGAGGTCCTGACGCTGGGCTTCCCGGATGCGGAGGGCAATGTCGTGCTGGTCGGCGTCGACCGCGACACCCCCCTGGGCGGGAGACTGTTCTGATGCAAAAGCCTCACGCCGCCAACTCTCCCGAACAGGGCGTCATCGACCGGGTGGCCGAGGTCGCCGACCTGGTCACCGTGGCGCTGGACGAACTGCTGCCCCGCGCCGAAGGCCCCGAGTCCCGCCTGACCGAGGCCATGCGTTACGCCGCCCTCGGGCCCGGCAAGCGCCTGCGCCCCTTCTTCGCGCTGGAGGCGGCCCAGCTGTTCGATATCGAGGAACGCCCCGTCCTGCGCGCCGCCTGCGCGCTGGAGTGCGTCCACGCCTACAGCCTGGTCCACGACGACCTGCCCTGCATGGACGACGACGACATGCGCCGGGGCCGCCCGACCGTGCACCGCGCCTATGACGAGGCCACCGCCGTGCTCGCCGGCGACGCCCTCCAGACCGCCGCCTTCGACATCATCCTGCATGAGGACACCCACGAGGATCCGGCCATCCGCTGCGAGCTGGCGGCGCGGTTGTCGCTGGCGTCCGGCGCCCGCGGCATGGCCGGCGGCCAGATGATCGACCTGCTGGGCGTGCGCGACGACCTGGGCGGCGTCGCCCGCATGCAGCGGCTCAAGACCGGGGCCCTGTTCACCTTCGCCTTCGAGATTCCGCTGATCATCGCCGGGGCCCGCGAGAGCCACCGTCAGGCCCTGACCAGCTTCGCCCACGACATCGGCCTGGCCTACCAGATCGTCGATGATCTGCTGGACGTGGAAGGCGACGAGGACATTCTCGGCAAGGCGGCGGGCAAGGACGCGGCCCAGGGCAAGACCAATTTCGTCACCCTTCTGGGCGTCGATCAGGCGCGGCACAGGGTCGCGCACCTCGCCGATCAGGCCCGCGCCCATCTGGACCTGTTCGGCCCCGACGCCGATATCCTCAAGGCCAGCGTGGACTTTGTGCTTCAGCGCAGGTCCTGATAGGGGGGCTTCCCCTGCACCGTTCCTGCACGGATTTTCCTGACCGGATCGACCTCGACCGCAGCGAAATGCTCTACTGCGTGTTGGAAGACCAAAGGCTTAGGTACAAACACCCCGCATGCCCGACACGCCCCTTCTCGACCAAGTCAAGTTCCCCGCCGATATGCGGAGCTTCGATATTCCCCAGCTCAAACAGCTGGCCGACGAAGTGCGGGCGGAGACCATCGACGCCGTCTCCGTCACCGGCGGCCACCTGGGCGCGGGTCTGGGCGTGGTCGAGCTGTCGGTCGCGCTTCACCATGTGTTCGAGACGCCCAGGGACATCCTGATCTGGGACGTCGGTCACCAGTGCTATCCGCACAAGATCCTGACCGGGCGTCGCGACCGCATCCGCACCCTGCGCATGGGCGGCGGCCTGTCGGGCTTCACCAAGCGCAGCGAGAGCGAATACGACCCCTTCGGCGCGGCCCACGCCTCGACCTCGATCAGCGCCGCGCTCGGCTTCGCCGCCGCCCGCGACCAGAAGGGCGAGAGCAACCGCGTCGTGGCCGTCATCGGCGACGGCTCCATGTCCGCCGGCATGGCCTATGAGGCCATGAACAACGCCATCGAGGCCACCAGCGGCCAGCTGATGGTGGTCCTCAACGACAACGACATGTCCATCGCCCCGCCGGTGGGCGGGATGAGCGCCTATCTGGCGCGTCAGGTCTCGGGCGGCGCCTATCGCCAGGTCCGCAACATCGGCAAGAAATTCGTCGAACACCTGCCGCGGCCGTTCAAGGAAGCCGCCCGCAAGGCCGAGGAATACGCCCGCGGCATGGTCGTCGGCGGCACCTTCTTCGAGGAGCTGGGCTTCTACTATGTCGGTCCGATCGACGGGCATGACATGGACAACCTCGTCCCCATCCTGAAGAACGCCGCCGCCATCACCGACCGCCCGGTGCTGGTCCATGTCGTGACGCAGAAGGGCAAGGGCTACGCCCCGGCCGAAAGCAGCGCCGACAAGCTGCACGCGGTGGTCAAGTTCGACGTGGTCTCGGGCAAGCAGACCAAGCCCGTCTCCAACACCCCCAGCTACACCAAGGTCTTCGGGACCGAGCTGATCAAGCGCGCGCGGATCGACCCGTCGGTGGTCGCCATCACCGCCGCCATGCCGTCGGGCACGGGGCTGGACCTGTTCGGCGCGGCCTTCCCGACCCGCACCTATGACGTCGGCATCGCCGAACAGCATGCCGTCACCTTCGCCGCCGGCCTCGCCGCCGACGGGATGAAGCCGGTCTGCGCCATCTATTCCACCTTCCTTCAGCGCGGCTACGACCAGGTCGTCCACGACGTGGCCATCCAGTCCCTGCCGGTCCGGTTCGCCATGGACCGCGCCGGCCTGGTCGGCGCCGACGGCTCGACCCACGCGGGTTCGTTCGACATCGGCTTCATGGGCGCCCTGCCGGGCATGGTGCTGATGGCCGCCGCCGACGAGGCCGATCTGGCCGCCATGATCGCCACCAGCCTGGAGATCGACGACCGGCCCTCGGCCTTCCGCTATCCGCGCGGCGACGGCGTCGGGGTCGAGATCCCGGAACTGGCCGCCCCGCTGCAGATCGGCAAGGGCCGCATCATCCGCGAGGGCACGACCGTCGCCATCCTGTCGCTGGGCACCCGGCTGCAGGAATCGCTCAAGGCCGCCGACGTTCTGGCCGCGCGCGGCGTCTCGGTCACCGTCGCCGACGCTCGCTTCGCCAAGCCGCTGGACGAGGACCTGATCCTGCGTCTGGCCCGCGAGCACGAATGCCTGATCACGGTGGAGGAGGGCGCCATGGGCGGCTTCGGCGGCTTCGTGCTGCAGATGCTGGCGGCAAGGGGCGCGCTCGACGCCGGGCTGAAGATCCGCACCCTGCACCTGCCCGACGTCTTCCAGGATCAGGACAGCCCGGTCGCCCAGTACGCCCAGGCCGGCCTCAACGCCGACCAGATCGCCGCCACCGCCCTGCAGGCCCTCGGCGTCGAGGCGACCCGCGCCGTCCGCGCCTGACGTCGCAGGCAACTTCGGACCGCGTCCGCCGTTCCGCTGGGCACGGTGGGCGGTTCGGAGTTTCACGGTCATGCAACGCATTATTCCCGCCCTCGCCCTCGCGCTCGCCGCGGGGCCCGTTCTCGCGCAGGAGGTGGCCGCTCCGCCCGAGGCCCAGCCCATCTTCCGCGAGGGGGACGCCGCCATGACCTGCCGTCAGATTTCCGATGAGGCCGCCGAGCTCAGCGCCGGGATGGGCGGCGCGCACGGCGGGGGCGTCTTCAGCAGCGTGGTGGGTGTGGGACGCGCGGGCGCGGCGATGCTGATCCCGGGCGCGGGTTTGGCCATCGCGGGCGTCGACGCCCTGAACCGGCCCGGCCGGGAGCGCCGCGAGGCGCGCGAGGCCGCCGTGGAACAGCGCTGGTACTATCTCAACGGCCTCTACACCGGCCTGCGCTGCGGCGAGCCCACCGCCGAACCGCCCGCGAACTGATCCGCCGCTTCGGCTGAACCCTTCACCTCTCCATCGCCCCTTCAAGGCGATGGAGAGGACAGATCGGCGCGTCAGCGTCGATCAGGAGAGGGCGGCTCCGTCAGGGCCGGAAAAGCCGCTCCCGCTCCCGATGGGAGAGGGCTTGAGCCTCCGGAAGCGAAGCGATCGGCAAGGCGAAAGGGTGAGGGTCGATCGTCGGCATTCGGCGTAAGCCGCAGCCCTTGTCATCCCGGCCGGAGCGAAGCGGAGAGCCGGGACGCGCGGCGCACTCTTCAACGCACTCCCGGAAAGCGCGCAGCGCTTGTCCGGGAGCAGGGTTGAGTTCACCTCCGGCTGTCGCCCGGCTCAGCCCTGACGGGCTGTCCGGGCGTGGATCATCTTGACCACCATCGCGTCCCGGCTCTCCGCTTCGCTCCGGCCGGGATGACAAGCGGGCCTTTCTCCATAGCCCAAGCGGTGTCCGTCCTCCAAAAATACGCAGTCATTCCCCCTGAACCCGCACATCTCCACCGCCTAACCCCCTGATCCCGCGCTCGAAAATAATCCCCCAGCGTCATCTTCCCGCCTGAGGAAGCCCCCGCCGCACACTCAACCCATCCCGTCGATGGGGAGGGCGTCGGATCCACGCTTCTCGACGACGGCGGGCTGTGGTTGAGCGATGAAGCCTGCGCGATGGAGAGTGCAGGGGGCCTCGTCGGGCAGGGAGGGATCCTGCCCGCTTGCTCGCCGCGCTGCCTGTGGAGCGGGCCGATGGCGATTGATCGTTATGTCCGCCCCGCGTCGGTCGTCGGCAACGGCGTCGGCGGATGATCCGGCAAGGCTCCAACAGGAGGGCCGCCAGCCGGAGGGCGCGCGTACAACGACCACGCGGGACGTCGCTCTCGTCGAAACGGTAAACCAATAACCACACCGGGCGAGGCCCGGCGTCCCGCGCCCTTCCCATCCCCGCTTCAGGCCGAAGCGGCCAAAAGTCGTGCCCGGTCCTCACCTCTCCATCGCCCCTTCAAGGCGATGGAGAGGACAGATCGGCGCGCCAGCGTCGATCAGGAGAGGGCGGCGCGGTGTCGGCCGGAGTGGTCCCGAACCCCGATGTCATCGGCCCCCGCCGGATCGCACGTCTCCAGACGGCCCGCGCTCCTCAATCCACCGCCCCAGACGCGCCGTCGTCGCCAGGAACCCGCCCGGCCCCGAAACCCCGAAACCCCCTTCGAAAGGCAGTCGAAACCGCGAATCCCGACCCCCGCCCAGCGACCGTTCGCCACGCCTGGCCTGTGGAGAAATAAATATGCGAAATTTCAATAGACTGAGGCATGGTTCAGCCGCCTTGACCTGCGCGGGTCTCGCCTATAGGTTCCGCGCCGAATTCAGACCCCCTCCGGCCTCACCGTCGGAGCGCTGAGGCCCATATGTCCCTGCCCCCGGAATCGCGCGAAGAGGCGATCGCTCGTCTCAACAAGAGCGCATCCGACATGGAGGCGCGCAACGCGCCGCCGACGTCGGCGGAGGCTGCGGGCATGGCGGTGACCAGTCAGGCCTGGAAGATCGTCGCCGACCTGTTCGGCGGGGTCTTCATCGGACTGGCGGCGGGGTTCGGGGCGGACTGGCTCTTCGGAACCAGGCCCTGGGGGATTATCGGCGGGGTCCTTCTGGGCTTCGCCCTGTCGATTTACATGGCGCGTCGCACAGCCCACCGGCTGATGGCGCAGGCAAAAGCAGCCGGGGTGGAGCCCAAATCCATCCCGTTCGATGACGAAGACGAGGAGCGATAGGCGCGTGGCCGATCCGATCGAACAGTTCGAGATTCACGCCCTTCCGGGTCTGGACTTCGGTGAAGTGACCCTGCCGGTCGTCGGCACGGTGCACCTTGCCGTCACCAATTCGCACGTCGCCATGACGCTGGCCTTCCTGTTGGTCGTCGGCTTCCTGACCCTCGTCACCTCGAACGCCAAGATCGTTCCGGGCCGCTGGCAGGCGGCGGGCGAACAGCTCTTCGGTCTGGTCGACGGCGTCACCGGTTCGATCATCGGCCACGAGGGCCGCAAATATTTCCCGTTCGTCTTCACCCTGTTCACCCTGGTCCTCGGGATGAACCTGCTGGGGATGTTCCTGACCTTCACCGCGACCTCGCAGCTGGCCGTCACGGGCACCTTCGCCCTCCTGACCATCCTGCTGGTCATCGGCATCGGCTTCGCCAAGCACGGCCTGGGCTTCTTCGCGCTGTTCTGGCCGACCAGCGCGCCCCTGCTGATTCGCCCGGTCGTGGGCCTGATCGAGTTCCTGTCGTTCCTGCTGCGTCCGATCACCCTGGCGCTTCGTCTGTTCGGCAACATGCTGGGCGGCCACATCGCCCTGAAGATCTTCGCCGGCTTCGTCGTCTCGATGGGCGCGCTGGCCGCCGCAGGCGGTCTGGGCCTGCTGGGCCTGCCGGTCGCCGCCCTGTCGATGGGCATGGTGGTCGGCCTGACCGCCCTCGAGTTCCTCGTGGCCTTCCTGCAGGCCTTCGTCTTCGCCGTTCTGGCCAGCATCTATCTCAACGATGTGGTCAACCTGGGCCACGGCCACTAAAAGCCCGCCCAGCTTTCCTCCAAACCATCCTGACTGAATAAGGACACTCATCATGGAACCGACTTCCTTCAAATATTTCGGCATCGGCCTGGCCACCCTGGGCATGCTCGGCGCCGGCATCGGCGTGGGCAACATCTTCGGCCAGTTCCTGGCCGGCGCCCTGCGCAACCCGTCGGCCGCCGCTTCGCAAGTCGGCAACCTGTTCGTCGGCGCCGCCCTGGTTGAAGCCCTGGGCATCCTGGCCTTCGTTCTGGGCATCTTGGCCTGGCTGGGCTGATCCAGCGATCACGCTGAAAACGGCGGCGTGAGCGGGCTGGAAAGCCTGTTCCGCCGTCGTCGCCTTTTCCAGACCCAACGGACTCCTGATGGCCACCACTCCGATTGACCCGCACGCCGACGCTCACGCGACGACCGAGGCCGAAGGCCACGGCGGCGGAGGCGGCCTGCCGCAGTTCGAAACCCAGCACTGGTTCGGGCAGATCGCCTACCTGCTGGTTCTGTTCCTCGTCCTGTACCTGCTGATCAGCAAGGTCTTCGCGCCGCGCTTCCGCCGCGTGATGGACGAACGCGCCGACACCATTTCCAGCGCCGTCGCCACCGCGCGTCAGGTTCAGGCTGAGGCCGCCGAGCAGGCCGCCGCCGCCAAGGCCGACGTCGCCCGCGCCCGCACCGAAAGCCGCGCCACGGCTGTCGCCGCCGCGACGCGCATCGCCGAAGAAGCCGGCGCTCGCAAGGCCGCCGAAGAGGCCGCCGTTTCGGCCCGCATCGCCGAGGCCGAGGCCGCGATCGCCAAGACCCGCGACGCCGCCATGACCAACGTCGGCGCGATCGCCAATGACACGGCTTCGGCCATCGTCGAACGCCTGACCGGCAAGGCCCCCACGGCCGCCGAGCTGGCCGCCGTCAAGGGAGCCGCCTGATGCCTCACTTCCTCGATCCGCATATGTACAGCCTCGACAACCCGGAGCTCTGGGTTGCGATCGGCCTGCTGATCTTCGTCGGCATCCTGATCCTCGCCGGCGTGCCCAAACTGGTCGCCGGCCAGCTGGACCTGAAGGCCAACACCATCCAGGCCGAGCTCGACGAAGCCGCCCGTCTGCGCGCCGAAGCCGAGGCCCTGCTGGCCCAGATCCGCGCTGAAAAGGCCGAGGCCGAGGCCCAGGCCGCCGCCATGCTGAAGGCCGCCGAGGACGACGCCCGTCGTCTGGAAGCCGAAGCCAAGGTCAAGCTGGAAGAAGCCATGACGCGCCGTCAGGCCCTGGCCGAACGCCGCATCGAGCAGGCCGAGGCCCAGGCCATGGCCGACGTGAAGGCCGCCGCCACCGATCTGGCCGCCAGGGCCGCCGAGCAGATCCTGACCGCCCGCGTGGCCGGCCAGACGACCGATCCCCTGCTCGACGCCGCCATCGGCCAACTGGGCGGCCGGCTGAACTAGATCAGGCCGCGTCGGGTCGAAAAGGCGAAGCCTTTTGACCGCGGCCCAACAAAAAAGGCCCCGCCGGTTCGGCGGGGCCTTTCTCGTTCAGTGCGCCGGGGCGGCGTTGACGACCGGGTGAAGCTTTTCTCGCCTCACCAGCCGCCCGTAGACATTGCCCAGCACGATGCCGAAGACGGCGTGGCTGGCGATCATCCAGGCCAGGGTGCCGAAGCCCGCCCGCATGAAGAACATGCCGACGCCCATCAGCGGCGCCAGGAACAGGCCCATCAGGATGAAGGCGCCCACCGCGAACAGGATGCCCTTCGACTCAGGCGTATCCGTCGGCAGTCTGGGACACAGGATGGCGAACAGCGGCCCCAGCACCAGGGTGCCGACGACGATGTGGGCGATCCATCCCACCGCCGGTGTCTCCGGCATTTTGAGAGCATAGGCCAGAAGCTGGGGGAAACTGACCGCCCAATGGCCGACCGTCGCATTCACGGCCTCAAGAATCGAGACCGTCACAGTGGCCGCAAAACCCGCGACCAGACCCTTTTTTACGCGTGACATCATGACCAGAGCGCCTCCCAACGCTTGTTTCGGTTCTTGATAACGCGAGGCTGAGCATACGCCTGTCCTGCCGAACCGCGTTCACATTGCCGTGCACGGAGCGGGGCTCAGGAGAAGTGGACGCCGGTCAGCTGCTCAGACGCGGCCCACAATCCGGCGGCGACGGCGGTGTCCAGCGCCTGGGGGCGGATGTCGGCCGGTCCCGGCGGCCCCTTCAGGTCCTGCCAGCCCTGCGGCCCATAATAGCCGCCGGGGGTCACGTCGGGCGCTGTGGCGGCCATCAGGGTGGGCAGGGCGCCATCGGCCGCCGAGTGACTGACGAGGCGTTCCAGCAGGCGGGTGACGCCACCAAACAGGCTTCCGCCGCCCTGCGCCGGGCCGTTGGCGATCAGGTCGGTGCGGGCGAAGCCCGGATGGGCCGCGACACTCGTCAGGCCCCAGCCGTTGGCGTCGCTGCGGCGCTGCAGCTCGATGGCGAACATCAGCATCGCCAGCTTGGACTGCTGATAGACCGGCCAGGCCTTGTAGCCCCGGGTGTAGTTGAGATCGTCCAGCCGGATCCGCCCACCCTTGTGCGCGATACTGGCCAACTGGACCACCCGCGCCCGGCCCGCCGTCAACAGGGGCAGCAGACGGGCCGTCAGGACGAAGTGGGACAGATAGTTGGTCCCGAACTGCATCTCGTGGCCGTCCGCCGTCGTCTGGCGGGTCGGCAGGGCCATGACGCCGGCGTTGTTGATCAGGATGTCGATGGGCCGCCCCGCCGCCAGCATGCGGTCGGCGAAGGCGTGCACGTCGGCCAGTCGGGACAGGTCGACCGGTTCGAACCGGATGGCCGCGGTCGGGTGGCGGCTGCGGATTCGGTCCATGGCGACGGCGCCCTTGGCCGCATTGCGCCCGGCAAGCACGACCTCGGCGTTTGCGCCGGCGAGGGCCTGGGCCGTCTCCAGCCCGAGGCCGCCGGTGGCGCCGGTAACGACCGCCAGCTTGCCGGTCAGGTCGGGAATGTCGTCGAGGGTGAAGCGCGTCATGCCGGACATGTCGGCGACGACGGGCTTCACCGCAAGTCGGGTAGGCTATTCCGCCGCGATGTTGGAGCCTTCCGGCGCGGTCCAGCGCAGCACCGGCGAGCGGGCGGCGCGGGTCTCGTCCAGACGACGCAGGGGGGCGTGGAACGGAGCCCCCTTGAAGCGGTCGACATCTCCGGCCTTCGCCGCTTCGGCCAGCAGGCGCATGGCGTGGATGAAGCGATCCAGTTCGGCCTTGGACTCCGTTTCCGTCGGCTCGATCAGCATGGCGCCGTGGACGACCAGCGGGAAATACATGGTCATCGGGTGGAAGCCCTCGTCGATCATCGCCTTGGCGAAGTCGAGGGTGGTGACGTCCGTGCCCTTCAGCCACTCGTCGTCAAACAGGGCCTCGTGCATGCAGGGGCCGTCGGGGAAGGCCGCTGACATCAGGTCCGACAGGCGGGCCTTGATGTAGTTGGCGTTCAGCACCGCATCCTCGGCGACCTGGCGCAGGCCGTCCGAGCCGTGGCTCATCATGTAGCTGAGGGCCCGGGTGTACATGCCCATCTGGCCCTGGAAGGCGCACAGCCGGCCGAAAGCCTGAACGGCCTCGTCCTCCTCGCGCTCGACCAGGCGATAGCCGTTGTCGTCATGCACGACCCACGGGGCCGGGGCGAAGGGGGCGAGAGCTTCCGACAGCACGACCGGACCCGCGCCCGGACCGCCGCCGCCGTGCGGCGTCGAGAAGGTCTTGTGCAGGTTGATGTGCATGGCGTCGACGCCGAGGTCGCCGGGACGGACCCGGCCGACGATGGCGTTGAAGTTGGCGCCGTCGCAGTAGAAATAGGCGCCCGCCTCATGGGTCAGTCGGGCGATCTCGATGATGTCGCGCTCGAACAGGCCGCAGGTGTTGGGGTTGGTCACCATGATGGCGGCCACGTCGTCGCCCAGCTTGGCGGCCAGATCGGCCACATCGACACGGCCGTCTTCGGTCTGGGCGACCTCGACCACAGTGTAGCCGACGAAGGCGGCCGTGGCCGGGTTGGTGCCGTGGGCCGAGGTGGGCACCAGCACCTTGCGGCGCTGCTCATGCTGGCCGCTGGCTTCATGGGCCGCCCGAATGGCCATCAGGCCGCACAGCTCGCCGTGCGCGCCGGCCTTGGGCGAGAGGGCGACGGCGGGCATGCCGGTCAGGGTCTTCAGCCAGTGGGCGAGGGTGTCCATCAGCTCCAGCGCGCCCTGCACCGTCGATATCGGCTGCAGCGGGTGGATGTCCGAGAAGCCGGGCAGACGGGCCATCTTCTCGTTCAGGCGCGGGTTGTGCTTCATCGTGCACGAGCCCAGCGGATAGATGGCCAGGTCGATGGCGTGGTTCTTCTGCGACAGGCGCACGTAGTGGCGCATCGCTTCGGGTTCCGACAGGCCGGGCAGGCCGATCGGATCCTTGCGGACCAGATCGCCCAGATCCGAGGCAGAACCCTTGGGCTCCGGGAGGTCGACGCCGGTCTTGCCCCAGCCTTCGCCCTCAAAGATCAGGTGCTCGTTCTGGAGAAGACCGCGGGCGCCGGTCAGGGTCGCCGGCTTTTCGGCCACGGCGTTCGGGGTGGTCGGGCGGCCGACAGTGTTCATGGTGCTCATCGTTCTGTCTCCGCTCAGGCCGCCAGCACCTTGCCGAGCGCTTTCGCCAGCAGGGTGATGTCAGTGTCCAGGGTGGTTTCGGTCGCGGCGACCAGCAGGACGTCGTCCAGGCCGGCGTCGGGCGCCAGGCGGCTGTAGGGCACGCCGGCCAGAATGTGATGGCTCGCCAGGGTGTCGACAACCTCGGCGGCGTTCTTCGGCAGACGCACCGCGAACTCGTTGAAGAAGCGCGGGGTCAGGATTTCGACGCCGGGGATCGCCGCCAGCGCATCGCGGGTGGCGACGGCCTTCTCGTGGTTCAGCAGGGCCAGCTTGCGAAGCCCCGTCTCGCCCAGCAGGCTCATGTGAATGGTGAAGGCCAAGGTGCAGAGACCCGAGTTGGTGCAGATGTTCGAGGTCGCCTTGTCGCGGCGGATGTGCTGTTCGCGGGTCGACAGGGTCAGGACGAAGCCGCGCTCGCCGTCGGCGTCCACCGTCTCGCCGGTCAGGCGACCGGGCATCTGGCGGATCAGCTTTTCGCGCGTGGCGAACAGGCCGACATAGGGACCGCCGAAGTTCAGGGCGTTGCCGATCGACTGGCCTTCGGCCGCGACGATGTCGGCGCCCATTTCGCCCGGCGACTTGAGCAGGCCCATCGACACGGCCTCGGTGACCACCACGATCAGCAGGGCGCCGGCGGCGTGGGCGGCTTCCGCGATCTTCGTCACATCGGTGGCGGTGCCGAAGATGTTGGGTGTCTGGACCACCACGCAGGCGGTGTCCGGGCCGATGCGGGCGATGACGTCCGCTTCGGCGTCGACCGCCGCCGGAAGGGCCTCGGTCTCGACGCCCACGGCGTGAACCACGGTCTCGGTGGCGCGGACGTAGTGCGGGTGGACGCCGCCCGAGATCACCGCCTTGTTGCGGCGGGTCACCCGGGTGGCCATCAGCACGCCCTCGGCCATGGCGGTCGAGCCGTCATAGAGGCTGGCGTTGGCCACCGGCATGCCGGTCAGGTTCGCGACCTGGGTCTGGAACTCGTACAGGTACTGCAGCGTGCCCTGCGCGATTTCCGGCTGATAGGGCGTGTAGCTGGTCAGGAATTCCGACCGCTGGATGATGTGGTCCACGGTCGCCGGGACGTGGTGCTTGTAAGCCCCCGCGCCGCAGAAGAAGGGCACCGTACCCGCCGAGGCGTTCTTCGCCGCCATGGCGCCGAGTGCGCGCTCGACCTCGAGTTCACCCGCCACGCGCGGCAGGTCGACGAAGCCCTCACGGCGCGCCGCCTGGGGCACGTCCACGAACAGGTCGTCGATGGATTTCGCGCCGATGGCGGCAAGCATCGCCGTACGGTCGTCGGGGGTCAGGGGCAGGTAGCGCATGGGGAACTCCAGGCCGGGGAGAGCGGCCGCGCTGACCCGCTGACTTTGAATCAGCGGGTCGCAACGTCATTTCAGAGGGTGGCGAGGAAGGCGTCGTAGGCGGCGCGGTCCATCAGGGCGTCCAGTTGCGCGGCGTCCGCGATGCGGATCTTCGCGAACCAGCCTTCGCCTTCAGGGTCGGCGTTGACGGTTTCCGGGGCCGAGGCAAGGGCGGCGTTGCCTTCGACCACGTCACCCGACACCGGGGCGTAGACGTCCGAGGCCGCCTTGACGCTCTCGACCACGGCGAAGCTATCGCCTTGGCTGACGGTCTTGCCGGCTTCCGGAGTCTCGACGAACACCACGTCGCCCAGGGCGTCAGCAGCGTGCTTGGAAATTCCGACGGTGGCGATGTCGCCGTCGAGGCTGACCCACTCGTGATCCTTGGTGAACTTCATGGTCTGATCTCTCAGGCTTTGGGTTTGCGGTAGTAGCGCTGCGCCACGAACGGCATGGCGATGACTTCGGCGGCGGCGGACTTGCCGCGCACCACGACCTTCAGGTCCGTGCCCAGTTCGGCGAGAGCCGGCGGCACGTAGCCCATGGCGATGTTGCGGCCCAGGGTCGGCGAGGGGCCGCCCGAGGTGACCTTGCCGATGATGTTGCCGTCCGGATCGGCGATCTCGGCGCCTTCACGGGCCGGGGCGCCTTCCTTGACGCTCAGGCCGACGCGGACGCGTGCCGGGCCGTCGGCCAGTTCCTTCAGGATGCGTTCGGCGCCGTTGAAGTCGGCCCGCTCCTTGCGGGACTTCGACAGGGCGAAGGTCAGGGCGCCTTCCACCGGGCTGGTGGTCGGATCAATGTCGTGCCCGTGCAGCGGCAGGCCGGCTTCCAGACGCAGGCTGTCGCGTGCGCCCAGACCGATCGGTTTCACGCGGGCGTCCTTCAGGATTTCGGTCCAGATGCGCTCGGCGTCGGCGGCCGGGACCGAGATTTCGTAGCCGTCCTCGCCCGTGTAACCCGAGCGCGAGACGTAGCAGTCCACGCCGAACAGCATCAGGCGGGCGCAATCCATGAAGCCGAAATCGCCGAACACCGGATCGTGGGCGGCCATGACTTCGGCCGCCTCCGGGCCCTGGATGGCGATCAGGGCGCGGTCAAGAACCGTCAGTTCCGCATCGCCCTCAAGGTGGGCGGACCAGAAGGCGAAGTCCTCGTCCTTGTTGCCGGCGTTGACGACCACGAACAGGCCGTCGTGGTCGGGCTTGCCGGCCATCAGGTCGTCGATGATGCCGCCCTGCTCGTTGAGCAGCAGGGAGTATTTCTGCTTGCCGGCCTTCAGGATCGCATAGTCCCCGGGCACGAAGCGCTCGAACTGGGCGATGGCGTCCTCGCCGGTGATCTTGCACTGGCCCATGTGCGAGACATCGAACAGGCCGGCGTGTTCGCGGGTCCAGCGGTGCTCGGCCAGCACGCCTTCGTACTGGACCGGCATGTCGTAGCCGCCGAAGCCCACCATGCGGGCGCCCAGCGCGCGGTGCGCGGCGTTCAGGGGCGTGGTCTTCAGGGCTTGGTCGGTCATGGATCAGACTTTCGCGGTCGCGTGTTTTGGCGGTAGCTCCGCCGTCCTCGCGCCCCCGCTGTCCTGAAGCCTGAGAGATTCCGGCGCCCTCGGTGAGGCCGCCCTTGCTCCGTCGGCGCGCCCGTTAGAGCGACTTTCCAGCGTCCGTGTGCTTTCGCGGTCCGTTTGCCTGAGCGTTTCCGGGGCGGTTGCGCCTTCGGCTCCGGGCCCGCCTGGACGGTCCCGATCTCTCCCGCGAGAGCCCCGTTCCAAGACCCCGACTCAGCCTTGAAGTCAAGCTGGACCGAACGGAACCGGTCCGCTTGCCCACGGTTGGCCTGCCCTGACGTACAAACAGACCAAGGACAGCCTCCCCATGTCGATCCTCGACAAGATTTTCGGTAACGACGACCAGCCTCGCACGACCCCGGCCAAGCCGGACATGATGATGCAGAAGGTGCTCGACACCCTCGCAGACCTCGGCGGCAAGCCGATCGAGACGCTGAGCCCGGAAGAGGCCCGTCGCCAGCCGACGCCGACCGACGCCGTGAAGAAAATCCTGCGCGAAACGATCAAGGACGAGGACCCGACGCTGGGCATCCAGACCCGCGACATCATGATCGACGGCGCCGCCGGTCCGCTCCAGGCCCGCGTCTACAGCCCCGAGCGCGACGGCGACGATCTGAAGCCGCTGGTCGTCTATTTCCATGGCGGCGGCTTCGTGATCGCTGACCTGGACGTGTATGACGGCGGCCCGCGCGGCGTGTCTCGCTTCGCCGACGTCGTGGTGCTGTCCGTCCATTATCGTCAGGCGCCCGAGAACAAATTCCCCGCCGCCCATGACGACGCGGTCGCGGCGTACAAATGGGCGCTGGCCAACGCCCAGTCGATCGGCGGCGATCCCCGCAAGGTGGCGGTCATGGGCGAGAGCGCCGGCGGCAATCTGGCGATCAACGTCTCCATCGCGGCGCGCGATCAGGGTCTGCAGGCCCCGATGCACCAGGTTCTGGTCTATCCCTTGGTCGGCAATGACCTGAACAACGAAAGCTATGTCGAGAACGCCACGGCCAAGCCGCTGAACAAGCCGATGATCGAATGGTTCGTGAAGCACACCTTCGCCAGCGAAGCTGAAACCGCCGATCCACGCGTCAATGTGGTGGGCGCCGCCGATCTGTCGCGCTTGCCGTCGTCAACGGTCATCACCGCCGAGATCGACCCGTTGCGCACCGAGGGCCAGCAACTGGCCGAGAAGCTGGAGGCGGCCGGCAATGATGTGCGCCACAAGACCTTCAACGGTTCGACGCATGAGTTCTTCGGCATGGGACTGGTCGTCCCCGACGCCGCCCTGGCCCAGAATCTCGCCGCTCACGATCTGAAGAAAGCCTTCGGCACCGCGATCCTGCCGATCTGAACCCGCCCTCTGGGCCAGAACGCAAAAGCCCCCGGTGCGACACCGGGGGCTTTCTCGTTTGGACCAATGAGAGGCTTACGGCTCTTCGGTGATGATCAGGGCGCCCGACGCCGGATTGTCGCCATAGGTGCCGATCCAGACATCGTAGACGCCGCTTTGCGCGTCGCGGAAGATGACCTGGGCGTCGCCGTCGCCCCAGCTGTCGTCATCACAGTGCCAGGCGCCGTCGGGACCGTTGATCACCAGGGTGGTGTCCTCTCCCGAACGGGTACGGAAGGCCAGCGGCAGGCCGCCGCCGGTATAGGTCAGCTGGAAGTCCGGTGCCGTGCTGATCTTTCCGACACAGCTGCCGCCCAGGCGCGCGGCGTCGATGCTGCCGCCGGCAACGACGTCCACCGAATACGGGTCAGGCCGGAAGCCCGCCGTCAGGCGATGCTCGCCGAAATTGGCGGTCAGGCTGGCGTCCTGCGCATTGGCAGGCATGGCGGCGGCGGTCAGGGCGCAGGCGAGCGCCAGCGCAGAAAGGCGTTTGATCATGAAGTTCCCCTCTCAAGCGGCGCGTGTGCCGCAGCTGTCAAAGTGTTCGATAGCGTACACTAACCTGCCAGCGCCTGAACTCCAGAAGAATGGTGACGCTTGGCGCGTCAGGCCGCGGCGTAGGCGCGGACTTCAGCGACCCGTGCCGCCTTGTCGGCGTCGTTCAGGAAGCTGCCCTCGAAGCTGTTGATCGCCATCTGCGTCACCTGCTCGCGGGTCAGGTTCACCGCCTCGGCCAGTCGGGCGTAGTTGGCGTTCACATAGCCGCCGAAATAGGCCGGGTCGTCCGAGTTCAGCGTCACGTGCAGGCCCCGGCGCAGCATCTCGGGCACGGGGTGGTCCTTCAGGTCGTCGACGACGCAGAGCTTCAGGTTCGACAGCGGACAGACCGTCAGCGTCATCTGCTCGGCCGCCAGTCTCCGGATCAGACTCTCGTCCTCCATCGACCGGTTGCCATGGTCCATCCGGTCGATGTGCAGCAGGTCCAGCGCCTCATGCACATAGGCGGGCGGGCCTTCCTCGCCGGCGTGGGCGCACAGCTTCAGGCCCAGCTCACGGGCGGCGGCGAAGACGCGCACGAACTTTGACGGCGGATGGCCCACCTCAGACGAGTCCAGCCCGACCCCGACGAAGTGGTGGAGATAGGGCTTGGCCATATCCAGGATGGCGAAAGCTTCCTCCTCCGACAGATGGCGCAGGAAGCTGAGGATCAGGCCGGAGGTGACGCCCAGTTCCGCCTTCGCCCGGTCCATCCCGGCGATCAGCCCCTCAACCACCACCCCGAACGGAACGCCCCGGTCGGTGTGGGTCTGCGGATCGAAGAAGATTTCGGCGTACCGGACAGTGTCGGCGGCGGCGCGCTGGAAATAGGCGAAGGCCAGATCCTCGAAATCCTTGCGCGTCAGCAGGACATTGGCCCCGGCGTAATAGATGTCGAGAAAGTCCTGCAGGTTCGAAAAGTCATAGGCCGCCCGCACCGCCTCGACGCTGTCGAACGGAATGGCCACGCCGTTGCGCTGCGCCAGCTCGAACATCAGCTCAGGCTCAAGACTGCCCTCAATGTGCAGGTGCAGTTCGGCCTTGGGCAGGCCGGCGATATAGGCGTCGAGCGACATGAAGCTTCTCCTCAGGGCGGGAGCTTAACCTACATCCGCTCCGGCGTGTCGATCCCCAGCAGCGACAGGGCGATCACCAGTTGGTCGAGCGCCGCCTTGGACAGGGCCAGACGCGAGGCCTTGGTCTCCGCATCCGGCGCGATTAGCACCGGGCAGGCGGCGTAGAATTTCGAGAACGACTGCGCCAGCCGGTAGGCGTGTTCGGCGATCACGTGCGGCATGCGCTTGTCGTAGGCGTCCGCCACGGCTTGCGAGAAGGCGTCCAGCGTCAGGGCCAGGTCGCGCTCCGCCGGTTCGCCGATGACAATGGCGCCGGGCGCGAGGCCCTGATCGGCGGCCTTGCGCAGCAGGGACCGGATGCGAACGGCTTGATACAGCAGATAGGGACCGGTCTTGCCTTCGAAGCTCATGAAGCGGTCGAGGTCGAAGACGTAGCTGGTGGTGCGGGCGTTCGACAGGTCGGCGAATTTCAGGGCGGCGATGGCCACCTTGTGCGCGATGTCCTCGAACTCGTCGGCGGGCAGGTTATCGCCCAGCCTGGCTTCGGTCAGACGCTCGCGCGCCTTGTCGGTGGCCATGGTGATCAGGTCGTGCAGCTTCAGGACGCCGCCCGCGCGGGTCTTGAAAGGCTTGCCGTCCGGCCCGTTCATCGTGCCGAAACCGAGGTGGTCCAACGAGCCCTCGGCGGCATAGCCGGCCAGGTAGGCCGCCCGAAACACCTGCTCGAAATGCTCGGCCTGGCGCTCGTCGACGACGTAAAGGATCAGGTCCGGGTCGATCGCCTTGCGGCGGTCCAGGATCGTGGCCAGGTCGGTCGTGCCGTACATGGCCGAGCCTTCCGAGCTGATCACCAGCAGGGGCGGGGGCGAAGGGGCCTCGATCACCGAGCCGTCGGCCAGCTTCTTCTTGCGGGTCTCGCCGGGGCGCGCGACGTGGACCACGCGGGCGCCGTCATCCTCGACCAGCAGGCCGGTGCTTTCCAGATGCGCGATCATCTCGGCCATCACCGGATCAGCGTCGCTCTCGCCGTTCCAAAGGTCGAAGGTGACGCCCAAGGCGCCGAACTCGCGTTCCAGCGCGGTCCGGCTGACGGCGACGAAATGGGACCACAGCGCGCGATAGCCGGGGCGACCGCCTTGCAGCTCCGCCGTCGCCTTGCGGGCGCGGTCGCGGAAGGCCGGGTCTTCCTTGGCCCTGGCGGCGGCTTGCGGATACAGGCGCTCCAGGTCTTCCAGCGTGACCGGGCTTTCGGCCGGGAAGGGGCCGTCGCCCTCGGCCAGGAAGGCGTCCGCCTTGCCCTCGTCGCCGGCGGCGACGATCAGCAGGCCCATCTGGAAGCCCCAGTCACCGAAGTGGGCGTCGCCCCAGACCTGATCACCGCGGAAGCGAAACAGGCGCTTCAGGCTTTCGCCGATGATGGACGAGCGCAGGTGGCCGACGTGCATCGGCTTGGCCACGTTCGGACCGGCGAAGTCGATGATGACCTTGCGCGGGTCCCCGACCACGGCGGCGCCCGCGTGGTCGGTATCGGCGGCGGCTTCGGCCGCGCGCTTCGCCAGGGTGGCGTCCGCGATCTTCAGATTGATGAAGCCCGGTCCGGCGATCTCGACCGAGGCGAATCGCGGGTCGCCTTCAAGCCGCGCCGCGACCTTGCCCGCCAGCTCGCGCGGGTTGGCCTTCAACGCCTTGGCGGCGGCCAGGGCGCCGTTGGACTGAAAGTCCGCCAGATCAGGGCGGTCAGAAGCCGTGACCCGCGCCAGCGCCGGGTCCACGCCTTCGGCGGCGAAGGCGGCTGCGACCGCTTCGCCCAGTTCCGTTCTGAGGTCGGTCATTACTGGGCCGGAGCGGGGGCGGCGGGGGGGACGCGGCCGGCGTTGACGCGGAAGCGGCTGCCCGAGCGATTGAACTCGGCCATCTCGGGCGTGACGTCGAAGCCGACCAGAATCTCGAAATGGTCACCGCTGGTCGTGGCGGAGGCGCGCGGGATGCTGATGGTGTTGTCCTGAGTCACCGTCGTCGTGGTCGCTCCGTTCTGGAAGCTCACCGGCAGGTCGAAATAAACCTTCTCCAGCACGGCGCTGTTCCGCTCGGTGACGGCGATCCAGTAGCGGTAGGTACGGCCTTCGCCCTGCGCCTGTGGCCCGCGGCCCAGGTTGAACAGCACGCGGGTCTCGACCTGGATCGGTTCGTCGCTCTGATAGGCGCAGTCAGAGACAAGACCCTCGATCTCACCGGTGTAGCCGACGTTGGCGGCCGCGACCTGGCCCGCGGGAATCTCGACATAACGCGCGGCGTCGTAGAGCACCTTCACATAGGGGCAGGGCCCGGCGGCGGTGCGGCGGCGCAGCGGGGCGATGCGCACCGGGCGCGCGCCGCTTTGCTGGTCACCGGCTTCGGGACGATCCTGCGCGCCGCCCTGCTGTCGCGGGCTGCCCGGGCGCGATTGCGCGACGGCTTCGGGCGGCATGGCGGTGGACAGGGTGGCGGCGACCAGAGCCGAAGCGAGGGAAATCTTCAGGACGCGACGCATCAAATGCTCTTCCAGATCACGAGGAGGCGGCGACAGCCCGACGCCGTTCGCACGCTTGCCGCTGATAGCGGCTAAACGGAGGCGCGGCAAACCCGCCGCGCACGGAAACGACGGTGGCGGCGGACGGCCTGAACGACTAGGTTCCCCCGCATGACCGTTCACCAGCCGATCCGACCGGCCGACAAGCGCGCCCTGACCGTGCGTCTCGCGACCCCACGCGGCTTCTGCGCGGGCGTGGACCGGGCGATCCAGATCGTCGAACGGGCGATCGAGAAATACGGCGCGCCGGTCTATGTGCGCCATGAGATCGTGCACAATCGCCACGTGGTCGAACGGCTACGGTCGATGGGCGCGGTGTTCGTCAGGGAATTGGACGAATGCCCCGACGACCGGCCGGTGGTCTTCTCCGCGCACGGCGTGCCCAAGTCCGTGCCCGAGACGGCGCGCTTCCGGGACATGCTCTATCTCGACGCCACCTGCCCCTTGGTCTCCAAGGTCCACGTCGAGGCCGAACGCCACCACGCCGCCGGTCGCCACATCATTCTGATCGGTCACGCCGGTCACCCGGAGGTGGTAGGCACCATGGGCCAGCTTCCGGCCGGGGCCATCAGTCTGGTCGAGACGGTGGAAGACGCCGAGACCTTCCAGCGTCCGGGCGACGCCCCGCTGGCCTACGCCACCCAGACCACCCTGTCGGTTGACGACACGGCGGAAATCCTGGGCGCGCTCAAGCGGCGCTTCCCGG
The DNA here is from genome assembly GCF_058681355.1 of Brevundimonas sp. AVps31. NCBI lineage: Bacteria > Pseudomonadati > Pseudomonadota > Alphaproteobacteria > Caulobacterales > Caulobacteraceae > Brevundimonas > Brevundimonas sp. AVps31. The sequence continues at coordinate 2,065,266 of NZ_CM178736.1, forward strand.
AACTGCCCGACCCGCACAAGGAAGACATCTGCTACGCGACGACCAATCGTCAGGAGGCCGTGAAGCGGCTGGGCGAGGGTTGCGATCTTGTGCTGGTAATCGGGTCCAAGAACTCCTCCAACTCCGTGCGGCTGGTCGAGGTGGCCATGAAGGCTGGGGCCCGTGACGCCCGACTGGTCGATGACGCCAGCCAGGTCGACTGGCGGTGGCTGGACGGCGTGTCGACACTGGGCATCACTGCCGGCGCGTCCGCGCCCGAGCGGTTGATCGAGGAGCTGGTGCAGGCGGTGCGCGACCGCTTCGACGCCGATGTGGTCGAGGACGACGGCGAACGCGAGACGGTGACCTTCAAGCTGCCGCGTCTTCTGACCGCCTGACCTTCGCGCCGCTTGCACAAGCGGAGCCTTTGCCGTTCGGTGGCGTTAACGCTGCGACCGGGAAAGGGACTTCTCCATGCGCCTGACTGCCGCCTGCACCACCGCTGTTTCCGTTCTGGCCCTGGCCGTGGCGGCCTGTTCTCCGGAAGCCGAACAGCCGCCCGCGCCCGTGCCGCCATCCCCCGCCCCGACCGCCCCCGCCGCGCCGCCGGTCAGCTATGCCTGCGAAAGCGGCCAGTCGATCACCGTCGCCTATCCCGATACCTCGAGCGCGCAACTGACCTATCAGGGCCGTACCTACGCCCTGCGCACCGCCCAGGCGGCGTCCGGAGCCCGTTACGTCGGGTCAGACATCGAATGGTGGACCGCCAATCGTGACGGGACCGAAAGTGCGACCCTGAGCCGTCTCGGCCCGAACGAAGAGGTCGGGTCGGTGGTGCTGGAGCGCTGCAGCCGACCATCCTCGGGCCCGGTCGCGCCGGGCCCCGTGCCGACGCCCCAGCCTGCGCCGGGCGGGGTCCTGCCCGCCGCCGCGCCCTGCCGCGGTCCCCAGCTCAAGCTGTCCACCGAAGGCGGGGACGCGGGCGCCGGCAATCGCGTCACCAACATCGGCCTTCAGAACATCAGCGCGACGGCCTGCAGCCTGACCGGTTATCCGGGCGTGGTGCTGCAGGACCGCCAGGGTCGCAACCTGACCGCCATCCGCAGCGAACAAAGCCTGGGCAGCTACTTCACCCAGAGCCAGCCGCCGACCCCTGTCCTGCTGGCTCCGCAGGCCAAGGCCGCGTTCGAGATCGCCTGGAACGTCGTACCCAATGAGGCCGAGGGCCAGACGACCTGCCCGAATGTATCGCGCATCCGCGTGACCGCCCCGGGCGACACCTCGGCCGTCTCGCTGGACATGGCCTTCAGCCCTTGCAGCAGCCGGGTCAGGGTCAGTCCGATCCGTCTGCTGCCCCCGGCCGGCGCGACCGCGCCTGAACCGACGGTTTAAGGGGTTCAAACCATCGCGAAAACGGCGTAGCGGAGCGCGCATGACAGCGACCTTCTATGACCGCGTCTCCGCGGAACTCGCCGACATCGACGCCCAGGGGCTGACCAAGCCTGAACGCGTGATCGCCTCCCGTCAGGGACCGGTCATCAAGGTGGGCGGGCGCGATGTCCTGAACTTCTGCGCCAACAACTACCTCGGCCTCGCCGGCGACGAGCGGGTGACGCAGGCGGGAATCCGGGCGCAGGAGAAGTGGGGCGCCGGCACGGCCTCGGTTCGCTTCATCTGCGGCACGCTGGAAATCCACAAGGAGCTGGAGCGGGCGATCGCCGACTATCTCGGCTTCGAGGACACGATCCTGTTCGCCGCCGCCTTCGACGCCAACGGCGGCATCTTTGAGCCGCTGGTCGGCGCCGACGACGCCATCGTCTCCGACAGCCTGAACCACGCCTCGATCATCGACGGCGTTCGCCTGTGCAAGGCCAAACGCTATCGCTTCGCCACCTCGGACATGGCCGACCTCGAGGCCCAGTTGAAGCAGGCCCGGGCCGACGGCGCGAAAGAAATCATCATCGCCACCGACGGCGCCTTCTCGATGGACGGCTATATCGCCCGCCTGAAGGACATCCGGGCGCTCGCGGACCAGTACGGCGCCCTGATCATGGTCGACGACTGCCACGCCACGGGCTTCCTCGGCCCGCAGGGGCGCGGCTCCTACGCCTGGAACGGCGTCGAGGTCGACTTCGTCACCGGCACCTTCGGCAAGGCGCTGGGCGGGGCCATGGGCGGCTTCATCTGCGCCAGGTCGAACGTCGTCGCCCTGCTGAAGCAGCGCGCCCGGCCCTACCTCTTCTCCAACGCCCTCAGCCCCGCCGTCTGCGGGTCGTCGCTGGAAGCCATCCGCATCGCTGCCGGCGAGGAAGGTGACAAGCTGCGCGAACAACTCTTCGCCAACGCCGCTCGTTACCGCGCCGCCATGACCGAAGCCGGCTTCACCCTGCAACCGGGCGAGCACCCGATCATCCCGGTGATGCTGGGCGACGCCAAGCTGGCGCAGGACATGGCCGCCCGCCTGCTGGAGCTGGGCGTCTACGTCATCGGCTTCAGCTTCCCGGTGGTGCCGCGCGGTCAGGCCCGCATCCGAACCCAGATGTCGGCGGCGCATACCTTCGATCAGATTGATCAGGTTGTGGAGGCGTTCAAGACGGCCGGGCGCGAACTCGGCGTCATCTGAATGCAGCCGATTGAAGCGCGGTTCGACGGGCGGACGATCCTTTCGAAGGCGGACTTCTATGCGGCCATCGAGGGGATCCCCGAAACCCCTGACTGGTTCGGGCGTAATCTCGACGCCCTCTTCGATCTGGTGCTGGCGGCCATCCAGGCGCCGCTGACCATCCACTGGACCCATGCCGAAGTCTCGGCCAAGAGCATGGGCACAGACTTCGACACCGTCGTCGGCGTTCTCAGGGACGCGGAGACGGAACCGCGATCACGCTTCAGGCTGAACCTCACGCAGGGCGCGGCCGAAGCCGAAACGACAGGAAGTAATGCATGACCGACACCATGAAGGCCCTCGCCAAGACCCGTCCCGAAGTCGGCCTGGAGCTGATCGACGCCCCGATCCCGACGCCGGGCGACGAGGATGTGCTGATCAAGGTCAAGCGCACCGCCGTCTGCGGCACCGACATCCACATCTGGAACTGGGATGAGTGGTCGCAGAAGAACGTCCCGGTCCCGATGATCACCGGCCACGAGTTCTCGGGCGAGATCGTCGCCATCGGCAAGGACGTGGATCGCCGCCTGAAGATCGGCCAGCGTGTATCGGCCGAGGGCCATGTCATCGACCTGAATTCCGAAGCCGCCCGCGCCGGTCACTTCCACCTCGACCCCGACACCCGCGGCATCGGCGTGAACCGACAGGGCGCCTTCGCCGAGTTCGTGGTGGCGCCCGCCTTTAACGTGATCGAACTGCCGGACGATGTCCCCTATGAGATCGGTTCGATCCTCGACCCGTTCGGCAACGCCGTGCACACGGCGCAGCAGTTCGACCTGCTGGGCGAGGATGTGCTGGTCACCGGCGCCGGCCCGATCGGCATGATGGCCGCCGCCGTCGCCCGTCATGCGGGCGCGCGCACCGTGGTCCTGACCGACATCAACGACTTCCGCCTGGACCTGGCCCAGAAGGTCGCGCCCGGCGTTCGCACGGTCAACACAACGAAGGAAGACCTGAAGGATGTCATGCACGAACTCGGCCTGAAGGTCGGCTTCGACGTGGCGCTGGAGATGTCGGGCTCGCCGATCGCCTTCAAACAATGCGTCGACACCCTGATCATGGGTGGCGGCATGGCCCTGCTGGGCATTCCGTCGAAGCCGATGGAGACCGACTGGGGCCAGATCATCCTCAAGGCCCTGACGATCAAGGGCGTCTATGGCCGCGAGATGTTCACCACCTGGCGCAAGATGCTGGGCCTGCTGAAGGCGGGGCTGGACCTGTCGCCGCTGATCACCCACCAGATGCCCTATCAGGACTTCGAGCGGGGCTTCGAGGCCATGCGCTCCGGCCAGTCGGGCAAGGTCGTGCTGAACTGGGACAAGACCGCCTGAGGAGGCGACACTGACGGCATCGACCCCCTCCGTCCTCGCCTTTCTTGAGGGCGAAGGGACCGATGCGCGCGGGCGCACCGTCTTCGACGTGCTCTCGTTTGATGACGCCGCGCTGGAGAACACCCACGACTTCATCCAGTGGCTGTTCCCGCTGACCGAGCCGTCGTCTGCGGTCCCGGACGCGCCGGTGCTGACCGACGAACAGGCGACCGCCGTCTGCGACTCCGTCATGGCCCAGTGCACGCTGGCCGCGGCGACTGACCGGATGGCGACGTTCTATCGCAACAATGATCACTGGCTGAAGTCGGCGGACCACAACCACCTTCGGATCACGCGGATCATCCGCGCCCTGAGGCGGCTGCGCGGCGATGAAGAGGCCGACACCTTCCGCGCGGGTATTCTGGCCAAGGTCCAGGCGAGCGGGGCGCCGGTCAGCGCCCGCAGTCGTGGCTATTGGGCGACCGCCTGAGGCTTCACTTCAGCGCGCGCAACAGGGCGGGTTCGAACCCCTTGGCGTCGGGCCCGGGCAGGGCGCGCAGCTCCCCGGCCTCGAACATCTCGAACACCTTGGGATGGACGTAGGACGATCGACAGACCGTCGGCGTGTTTCCCAGCAGACCGGAAACGGCCTTTACGCAGACGGTGATCTTGCGTTTGGCGTCGGTGGGCGAGGTCGGCGTTTCCGCATCCCGCAGGGCGCGCGCCGCCGAAACTGTCCCGGCCCAGGTCCGAAAATCCTTGGCGGAAAAGGCCTCGCCCATGGCGTCACGGATATAGGCGTTCACATCGTCCGAAGTGATCGGGCAAAGCTCGCCCTCGGCGTTGCGGTACTTGAACAACTGCTGCCCCGGCAGGTCGCGCAAAGAGCGCACGACGGTCGCCAGCCGCCGATCCCGAACCCTCACCTCGTGCTCCACGCCGCTCTTGCCCTTGAAGGCGAAAGTCAGGGCGGCGCCGTCCAGCTCCAGATGTCGCTTGTGAAGGGTCGTCAGGCCATAGGAGCGGTTCTGCTTCGCGTACTCGGCATTGCCGACCCGGATCAGGGTGATTTCCAGCAGCCGCACGGCGGTGGCTATGACCTTTTCGCGCGTCACGCCGCGCGTCGCCAGATCAGCCTCCACCTTGCTTCGCAGCTTTGGCAGCGCGCGGGCGAAGGAGGGCAGGCGATCAAACTTGCTTTCCGAGGCGTGGCGGCTCCAGTCGGCGTGATAGCGATACTGCTTGCGACCCTTCACATCCCGCCCGGTCGCCTGGATATGGCCGGTGGCGCGGGGACAGATCCACACGTCCGTCCAGGCCGGAGGGATGGCCAGGCCGCGGATACGGTCCAGCACCTTGGTGTCGGCGATCCTCTTGCCGCTCTTGTCCAGGTATCGGAACCCGGTTCCGGACTTGCGGCGTGACAGCCCCGACATCTCGTCGCTGCACCAGGTCAGGCCTTCAGGGATTTCGACGTCGGTCATGGCGATCACCAACGAGACGCGGATCAACCGGTTCCTCTTGACCCGGCGCACCGGGAGGCGGAGGGCATGCAGATGAACTATCGCCACAGCTTCCATGCCGGAAATTTCGCTGATCTCGTCAAGCATGCGCTCGTGCTCTGGCTGCTCGACCGTCGCCGCGCCACAGGACCGGTGACGGTGATCGACACCCATGCGGGCGCCGGAGTCTATGACCTCAGCGGCGATGCGGTCCGGTCGAAGGAGGCGGAGGCCGGAATCGTGCGGCTGATGGCGGCGCAGGGGCGTCCGCCGCTGATCGAGGGTCTGGCGAAGGCGGTGGGCGAACTGAACCCGCACGGCGGCGCACGCCTTTATCCCGGGTCGCCCCTTCTGATCGCGAGGCGGCTGGATCGGGACGATCACTATGTGGGGTTCGAGCTGAATCCCCCGGTGCTGGACCTGTTGATCGAGGCGCTCAAGCCCTTTCCGCAGGCCACGGCCCGTGGCGGGGACGGCTATGATCAGGCCCGGTCAGAGGCCGCCCGCGCACCGGGAGCCTTTGTGCTGATCGACCCGCCGTTCGAGCGGCCGGACGACTATATCCGCGCCGCCGACACCGCCGCCGCGATCGTCCGCGCCGACCCGCGGGCCATGGTCGCGGTCTGGACCCCGCTGAAGGATCTTGAAACCTTCGACGGCTTCCTGCGTCGTCTGGACGAGGCGGGCGCCAAGCGGGTGCTGGTCGCCGAGGCTCGGCTGCGCCCGCTGACCAATCCGATGAAGATGAACGGTTGCGCCATGGTCATCCTGAACGCCCCGGCGGGCGCGGAAGAGGCCGCGCGTCAGGTCTGCGACTGGGTGGCCGCCACCTTGGGCGACGCGGGGGCCAAGGCCGAGGTCTGGACCGCCTGAGCCCTATTCTATGACTTCGCCGGGCTCGTAGAGGTTCGGTTCGAAGGTAGCGATGGCCATGATCGGCTCCATCGCTTTCGCAACGTCCGGCGACCGGGCCATGGCCTTCCAGTCCTCACGGGAGCGCCAGACCGCGTGGACGGCCGCGACCTTGCCGTTCAGTCCCCTGTGCAGGGTGGCCGAAACGAATCCTTCTGCCTGCCTTTGGGCTGCGACCATGATCGCCAGATGTTCCATCAGGGCGGGCTGGCGCTCGGGCTCGCACCGATAGACGTTGATAAGCACTACGGGATCGGCGTCGGACATGGCGTGTCCTCTAGACGAGTTTTGCTTCAGCTTTGTACGGACGCTCCATTAAAATTGGCCTCCGTGTCCGAGCTCGCCCGCGGCGCCTTGCCTGTCCGCGTCGTCGGACCATATCGGTAAGCCTCTGGAGAGCCGTATGACCCGTATCGCCGTCCTGAAGACCGGTGCGCCGCCCCCGACGTTGGCCTTGGTCCACGGCGACTATCCCGCCATGTTCCGGAGCCTGCTGGGCGACGGGTTCGACGTGACCACCTTCGATGTACAGCAAGGCGAGTGGCCCGATCCGGTCGCCTTCGATGGCGCCATCATCACCGGTTCGGCGGCCGGCGTTTACGAAGCCGAGGCGTGGATCGAGGCGCTGCTCGACTGGATCCGGCTGGCGCAGGGCCAGACCCGGCTGGTCGGTGTCTGCTTCGGCCATCAGGCGATGGCGCAGGCCTTGGGGGGGCGGGTCGAAAAGTCGGACCGCGGCTGGGGCGTGGGCCTGCATCGCTATCAGGTGGTCGGGACGGGCGGCTGGATGACGCCCGCCGCCGCGACGGTCGCTATCCCGGTCTCGCATCAGGATCAGGTCGTCGCCGTCCCCGACAATGCCCGTGTCACCCTGCGGAGCGACTTTACACCCTTCGCCGGACTGGCGTGGGGCGAGGACGCCATCAGCTTTCAGGGACACCCGGAATTCACCCCTGATTACGCCGCGGACCTGACGGCGGGGCGGCGCGGACGGATTCCACCGGAAACGGTCGATGAGGCGCTCGGCACCCTGTCCGGGCCCAATGATCGCGCGGTTGTAACGGACTGGATCCGCGGCTTCCTGAAGCCGTAAACCTTATTCAATGAATGCTGTGCGATGGAGGACGGGCATGCCGCCTTTCCGTTTCGCGCTTACCGTTGCTGTTTTGCTCGCTCTGTTCGGGGGCGCGACGGCCGTGCGCGCCCAGACGTCGCGGCCCTCTGACGACGGAACGCGGCTGGCCGATTTCGTTGAGCGTCGTGCGGCATCGACCACGTTCGCGGCGCTGGAGCACTTCGGTCGCGAGGCCATGACCCGCACGGATCGCGAGGGGCTGAACCGGCTCTACCATGTCACCTGGACCACGTTGAACCAGGGCGAGTTCGAACGGGCAAAGGTCTGGAACCGCCGCCTCGCCGCCGCGGCCCGGGCCCAGAACGACGCCCGCTACATCGATATCGCCCAGTTGAACGACCTGGCCATCCGCTACGATCAGGGCGAGGTCGGGGTGGCGACGCAGATGGGCCATATGACGACGACGGGCCGGGACTGGTTCGTTCGCGCCCATGCCGCCCGACTGGCCGCCCTGTGGCTGATCGATCAGTCCAAGGTCGGTGAAGGCCTGCAACTGCTGACCGCCGCCGAGTCGGACATTCCCGCCAACGACCCCTTCGCCGATACCGCACGGGCCGGCATCTGGGAGGTTGCGGGCATGGGGCTGAAGGACCTGAACGACGTCGAGGGCGCCGCCGACGCCTTCCGCAAATTCGAGATCGACTATTCCAACCAGGCCTATCCGCGTCCTGACTTCGACAGCCTCTACAACCTGACCATGATGGCGGTGAGCATCGGCGACAACGACCGGGCAGCGCGCTATTTCGCCGCTCACCATCGTTTGGCCGAGCGATCGGATGTGCCGGCGCTGAAAATCTATGACGCCAGCCTCTGCGCCACGGTGGCCAATGCGCGGCAGCAGCCGCAGGCTGTTCTGACCTGTCTGGCGCCCTATGGAGAGGATCTGGGCGAAGCCGCCTTCCTCGCGCGTGACGCCCTGCCGCTGCGGGCTATCGCCCGCGCCCGGACAGGGCAGGTCGCCGCTGCTCGCCGCGACCTTGCCGTCCTGCGCGGTTTGGAGATGGAGGTCGGCCATCAGTCCGAAGTGGATCACGTCGAGGCGGAAATCCTGTTCGCAGAAGGTCGCCCGGCCGAGGCCTATCGCGTTCTGCGCGCCCACATGCTGGTCGGCGAAACCGATGCCGCCCGCAGCTTCAGCGCCGGGGTGCATCAGGTCACCGGAAATATGCAGCAGCAGCTTTCCGAACGTCGGCACCAGCTCGAAACCGCGCGCGCCAACACCCGGCTGCAACTGGCCGTGACGGCCATCGTGGTGCTCTTCCTGTTGTGCGCCGCCGCCGCCCTCGCCTGGCAGTGGCGGCTGACCCGCTATCTGCGCGATGCCCGTCGTCGCGCCGAGGAAGCCAACCGCGCCAAGTCCGAATTCCTGGCGAACATGAGCCATGAAATCCGCACGCCCCTGAACGGCGTGGTGTCGATGGCCGACTCCCTCGCGCGCCGTGATCTGGACGCGCAGGAGCATGAGATGGTCGAGCTGATCCGCTCGTCCGGCGCGACCCTGGAGCGCCTTCTGTCGGACATCCTCGATAGCGCCAAGATCGAGTCCGGTCAGGTCGCGCTGGAGCCCATCCCCTTCAACCTCGAACAGGCCGTCAGCGACGTCGCCGCCCTTTGGCGTGTAAAGGCCGAGGACAAGGGTGTGGCCCTGAATGTCGATTTCGATCCGGCCTTGGCCGGCTTCGTCGAGGGCGACCCTGTCCGCCTGCGTCAGGTGCTCAACAACCTCGTCTCCAACGCGCTGAAATTCACCGCTGAGGGCGCGGTGTCCATCGCCGTGCAGGCGATCGGGGACGGGCGCGCCGTCTTCCGGGTCCACGACACCGGCGTCGGCTTTGACGCCGAACAGAAGGGCCGCATCTTCATTCGCTTCCAGCAGGCGGACGGCTCCATTACCCGACGCTTCGGGGGCACCGGCCTGGGTCTCGCCATCTCCACCGCGCTGGTCGATCTGATGGGCGGCGTTCTGGATTGCGAGAGCACGCCGGGGGAGGGAGCGGCCTTCTGGTTCGAGATTCCGCTGCCGCCCGTCGAGGCGGTTCTGGTCGAGCCGGTCGCGGGCGATGATGCGGTCGATGTGTCGGCCACGCCGCTGCGAATCCTGCTGGCCGACGATCATCCGGCCAACCGCAAGGTGGTCGAGATCATGCTGGCCGCCACCGCGATGGACATGGTCGCGGTCGAGGACGGGCAACAGGCGCTGGAGGCGTTCCGAAACGGCGCCTACGATCTGGTGCTGATGGATATGCAGATGCCGGTCATGGACGGATTGACCGCTACCCGCGCCATCCGGACCCTCGAACGGGAGCAGGGTCTGGTTCGTACGCCGATCATCATGCTGACCGCCAACGCCATGGCGGAACACGTCGAGGCCGGACGTCTGGCCGGGGCGGACGGCCATCTGACCAAGCCGGTCACCCTGGCCAGCCTGTTCAATGCGATCACCGAGGCCCTGTCGGCCCAGCCGGATCGCGCGGCCGCCTAGAGCGCCAGAAGTCGGATCAGCAGCAGGGCCAGACCCAGCAGCACCGCCAGCGACAGCACCGCCGCCAGCACCGCCCGCCCGCCGGACTTCGCCACCGCGCGCAGATCTGTCTGCAAGCCCAGCCCCGCCATCGCCAGCACCGTCAACACCTGGGTCAGCCCGCTGATGGGACCCAGCGCCTGCGCGGGGATCAGGCCGGCCGAGCGCAGGGCGATCATGGCGATGAACCCGAGGATGAACCACGGGACCATGCGGTGCAGGGGGAGGGCAGGGCCGTCTCCCACAGTGCGCCGGTTCATCAGAGACAGGATGAAAACGACCGGACCGAGGGTCAGCACCCGCGCCAGCTTCACCAGCGCGCCGGTCTGGACTGCGACGGGACCGAACGGCGCGGCGGCGGCCAGCACCTGCGGCACCGCATAGACACCCAGCCCGGCCAAGGCGCCGAACTGCAGCGGGGTCATCTGCGCCAGCGTCCCCAGCAGTGGCAGCAGCAGCACCACCGCCACGCCCAGCACGGCCGTGAAGGCGATGGAGGCGGTGACCTCCTCACCCTCCGCCCCAATGGCCGGAGCGACGGCGGCGATCGCCGAGTTGCCGCAGATGGCGTTGCCGCAGGCGATCAGCAGGGCCATGCGCGGGCTCAGGCCCAAGGCCCGACCGATGGCCGATCCGGCAACGATGGCGACCGCGACCACCGCCACGATCCCCGCCATGAAAGGCAGTCCAAGTCTGAGCAGCGTCGCCGCGCTGACCGTGGCCCCCAACAGGACCACCGCCGCCTCAAGCAGGGTCTTGGCTCCCAGAGACACGCCGGGCCGCCAGATCTCGCCGGGCGTCCACGCCGTGCGCACCCCGGCGCCGATCAGGATCGCCAGCACCAGCGATTCCAGCCAGGCATGGCCGAACACCGCCCGCTCGATCTCCGCCAGTCCTGCCGCCGCGACGCTGACGACCGCGCACAGCACCAGTCCGGGCAGGATCTTCCACACAGTGTTCGTGGAGGGCAGCGGAGGGCTCATCGGCGACGCGGTCATGACCTGTCGTGCGCTCTTGCTCGACCCACATCCAACGGATTGTTATTGTCTGAATGATCCGATCCGGAGATTGATCATGACGCTGGAACGCCTTCGCATCTTCGTCGCCGTGGCCGAGCGTCAGCATGTCACCGCGGCCGCCCGCGCGTTGAACCTGACGCAGTCAGCGGTGTCGAACGCCCTGGCGGCGCTGGAAGCGGAATATGACATCCACCTGTTCGACCGGGTCGGGCGGGGGGTGACCCTGAACGAGACCGGACGCGTCTTCCTCCCCGAAGCCCGCGCCGTGCTGGCGCGCGCCGCCGCCGCCGAGGCCGCCCTGACCGACATGAGCGCGCTTCGCCGCGGCCGTCTGTCGATCCATGCCAGCCAGACCATCGCCAGCTACTGGCTTCCCCGCCGGCTCGTCGCCTTCCACGAAGCCTATCCGGGCGTCGAGCTGGACGTCGCCATCGGCAACACGCGGGAGGTCGCCGACGCCGTATTGCAGGGGCTGGCGGAGATCGGTCTGGTCGAGGGGACCGTAGAGGATCCGGCGCTCAGCCAGACCCGGGTAGGCTCCGATCGGCTGACGGTGGTCGTCGCTCCGGATCACCCGTGGGCCCGGCTGCGGCGTCTGGACGCGGCCGATCTGGTGTCGAGCCCTTGGGTTCTGCGGGAGCGGGGTTCGGGCACCCGGTCCACGCTGGAGGAGGCGGTGCGGGCCGCGGGGATCGATCCGGCGACCCTGCCCATCGCCATGACCCTGCCGGCGAACGAAGCCGTGCTGGCGGCGGCGGAGGCGGGCGCCGGAGCCACCGCCCTGTCAGAAAGCGTGGCGCAGGCGTCGGTGGCGGCGGGCCGTCTGGTCGTGGCGCCGTTTCGTCTGCCGGAACGACCGTTCCGCCTGCTACGCCACCGGGACCGGTATCGCAGTCGGGCGGGTGACGCCTTTGTGAGCCTGATGGCTTAGGGCCACTTCACCAAGGGCGGCATCGAACTCAGGATCGAGTCGACATTGCCGCCGGTTTTCAGGCCGAACATGGTGCCACGGTCGTAGAGCAGGTTGAACTCGACGTAGCGCCCGCGCCGGACCAGCTGCTCCTCGCGCTCCTCCGCCGTCCAGGCTTCGCTCATCCGGCCGGCCACGATCCGCGAATAGACCTCTAGGAAGGCTTCGCCGACGTCGCGGGTAAAGGCGAAGTCGCGCTCCCAGTCGCCGCTGTCGTGGTGGTCGTAGAAGATGCCGCCGGTGCCGCGCGGCTCGTTGCGGTGGGGGAGCCAGAAATACTCGTCGCACCAAGCCTTGAACTTCGGATGCCAGCTCGGATCGTGCGCGTCGCACGCGGCCTTCATGGCGGCGTGGAAGGCGACGGTGTCCGGAGCGTCCTGATGGCGGTCCACATCCAGCACGGGCGTCAGGTCGCCGCCCCCGCCGAACCAGCTCCTGGTCGTGGCGATGAAGCGGGTGTTCATGTGCACCGCCGGAATGCGCGGGCTGACCGGATGGCAAATCAGGCTGATGCCGGTGGCGAAGAAGCGGGGGTCCTCGGCTGCGCCGGGCACCGACTTCGCATAGTCGGCGGGGAAGGTCCCGTGCACGGTCGAGACGTGGACCCCGACCTTTTCGAAAAGGCGGCCGTGCATCATGCCCATGACCCCGCCGCCGCCGTCCTTGCGCTCCCAGGGCGTGCGCACGAACCGGCCGGGTTCGCCGGGGAACAGGTCGGCGGGCGCCGCGTCCTCCAGCGCCTCGAACCCGGCGTGGATGCGGTCGCGCAGGGCTTCGAACCACTGGCGGGCGTCGGCTTTTTTCTGCGCGAGGGGATCGGAGGCGTCGGTCATGGCGCTTCCTAGGCCGTGGCGTCGCCGGACGAAAGTGTCGCCTTTGACGATGCCCACGCCTCTGCCACTGTCTCCCGTGTTCGTTTGGGGAGACCGCCGATGCTTCGCACAGCCCTTATGGCCGCCGCCGCCCTGTCCGCCGCGGCGGCGCCGGCATTGGCGCAGGACGACTCGGGCTCCGCGCGCGCCTGGCGCATTCTGGAGCGAACGCCGCTGATCGACGGCCACAACGACCTGCCTTGGGCCCTGCGCCAGGGACACGGCAACGATCCCTACGCCGTGGACCTGACCCGCGACCTGCACGCCTCGACCGAACTGCACACCGACATTCCTCGCCTCCGCGCGGGCGGCGTCGGCGGTCAGTTCTGGTCGGTCTATGTCCCGGCTTCGCTACCCCCGACCGAAGCCGCCCGCGAGACGTGGGGGCAGATCGACACCGTCCGCCGCCTCGTCGCGGCCCATCCCGATGTGTTCGAACTGGCCACGACCGCCGAAGATGTGGTCCGCATCCACCGTCAGGGCCGCATCGCCAGCCTGATGGGGATCGAGGGCGGCTATTCCATCGACGACTCCCTCGGTCTGCTGCGCGAGTTCCACCAGGCCGGGGTTCGCTACATGACCCTGACCCATTCGAAGACGACCTCGTGGGCCGACAGCGCCACAGACGCGCCCAAATGGGGCGGCCTGTCGCCCTTTGGCGAGCAGGTGGTCCGGGAGATGAACCGGATCGGCATGATGGTCGATCTCAGCCACGTCTCGGAGGAGACCATGCTGGACGCCATGCGGGTGTCCGAGGCGCCGGTGATCTTCTCGCACTCGTCCGCCCGCGCCGTGACCGGCCACCCGCGCAACGTGCCGGACACTGTCCTGCGGATGATGCCCGGGGACGGCGGCGTGGTGATGGTCACCTTCGTGCCGGGCTTCGTGAATGAGACCGTGCGCAGCTGGAACGCCGGCCGCGCCGCCGAGGAGGCCCGGCTGAAGGCTCTGAACCCGGGCTCCCCGCAGGCCGTGAGCGACGGCCTGACCGCCTGGACCGCCGCCAACCCTATTCCGCACGCGGGCATCGCCGATGTCGTCGCCCATATCCAGCACGTCCGCGACGTGGCGGGGATCGACCATGTGGGGCTGGGCGGCGACTTCGACGGCGTGGACGCCCTGCCGGACGGGATCAGCGGCGTGGACGCCTATCCCCGCATCCTCGCCGCCCTGATGGCGAATGGCTGGACCGAGGCGGATATCCGGAAGCTGGCGGGCGAGAATGTACTGCGCGTGATGCGCGCGGTCGAAACGATCACGACCGGAAAGTCGGCCGACCGCCCCGGCCTTGCCGTTCTGGCGTCCGAGGGCGCCCCGGAATGAGCAAGCCGATGTCTGTCGCCGACCGTGTGCGCGTCCACGCCATCAAGGTCCTCTCTGACAACTGGTATATCCTGCGCAAGGCCACCTTTGACTGGCGCCGCAAGGATGGAAGCTGGCAAACCCAGGAGCGTGAGGCTTACGACCGTGGCAACGGCGTCGCCCTGCTGCCGTATAACCTGGCCACCCGTACGGTCATTCTGACGCAGCAGTTCCGCTATCCGGCGTTCAGCAACGGCTACGACGGCCTGTTGATCGAGGTCCCTGCCGGGCTGCTGGACGACGCCGATCCCGAGGCGCGGATCCGGTCGGAAGTCGAGGAGGAGATCGGCTATCGCCTGGGCGACATCCGCCTGGTGTTCGAGAGCTTCATGAGCCCGGGCTCGGTCACGGAATGCCTGCACCTGTACGTCGCCGAATATGACGCCTCCATGAGGATCGGGGACGGCGGGGGTCTGGAAGGCGAGGGGGAGGAGATCGACGTGCTCGAACTCGCTTTCAACGAGGCCATGGCCATGATCGGCGACGGCCGCATCCGCGACGCCAAGACCATCATGTTGTTGCAACACGCGGCCCTGACGGTCTTTGCCTAGAGGCCTGTCTGTCTGAGGGCTTCGAACAGGGCGATTCCCGCCGACACCGACAGGTTCAACGACCGCGCGCCCGGTTTCAGTGGAATCACCACCCGCTCATCCGCGGCCGCGTGGACGAAATCCGGCGCGCCCGTGGGCTCGCTGCCGAACAGGAGCGTATCGTCCGGCCGGAAGGCGAAGTCCTGGATCGGGGTGGCGCCCTTGGTCGTGAACAGAATCAGCCGGCCAGCCCCCTTGTCCCGATGGAATTCCTCCCACCCGGCATGCCTGACCATATGTCCCAAGGGGCCGTAATCCAGCGCGGCGCGCTTCATCGCCCGATCATCCAGACGGAAACCGGTGGGCTCGATGATGTGCAACTCAACGCCGAAACAGGCGCTCAGCCTGATGCAAGCGCCGACGTTCTGCGGAATGGCTGGTTGAAAAAGGGCGAGACGCATTCTAGAGCCCTCATACGCGTGGCCCGGGGGCTTGTCGCGGTCTGTTTTGCGACTGTTTCGCAAGTGGCGTCAGCCACTTGCGTCGAAGCGCCGCAAAGACGGGTCGGGCGGGATTTCCGGGTTTCCGCTAATGCATTCATGCCGTGATCGCCATGCTCCTTCCCGGGCGTGGAAAGCGGCGTACGAGGAGTGAGACGTGGCCGAATCGGTCGTTGAAGGCGAAGGCGGCGACGCCACCCGCCGGGACTTCATCCACATCGCCGCCGGTGCGGCCGCGGTCGGCGCGGGCGCCATGGTCGTCTGGCCGCTGATCAACCAGATGAACCCCGCGGCGGACACCCTGGCCCTGGCGTCGATCGAATTCGACATGACCAAGGTCCAGGAAGGCCAGCAGGTCGTCATCAAATGGCAGGGCAAGCCGGTGTTCGTGCGCTTCCGCTCGCCCGCCGAGTTGCAGCGCGTCATCGCCGATGACCACGCCAGCGACCTGAAAGAACCGCAGACGGATGCCGAGCGCACCAAGCCGGGCCACGAGAAGTATCTCGTCGTGCTGGGCAACTGCACCCACCTGGGCTGCGTCCCGACCTTCGGCACCGGTGACTTCGGTGGCTGGTTCTGCCCCTGCCACGGTTCGCACTACGACGCCTCGGGCCGCATCCGTAAGGGGCCGGCGCCGGCCAACTTGGTGGTGCCGGAGTACGAGTTCGTGTCCGACACGCGCGTGAAGATCGGCTGAGGACGGATAAGAGAACGATGAGCGATCACGAATCCACCTACGTCCCCAAGACCGGCGTCGAGAAATGGCTCGACAGCCGTCTTCCGATCGTCCGCTTCGGCGCGGACTACATGTCGTTGCCGACCCCGAAGAACCTCAACTACTGGTGGACCTTCGGCGGCATCCTGGCCCTCTGCCTCGCGACCCAGATCGCGACCGGCATCGTGCTGGCCATGCACTACGTGCCCAACACCGAACTGGCCTTCGCCTCGGTCGAGCGCATCATGCGTGACGTCAACGGCGGCGACATCATCCGGTACACCCACGCCAACGGGGCCTCGATGTTCTTCATCGCGGTCTACCTGCACATGCTGCGGGGGCTCTATTACGGGTCGTACAAGGCGCCGCGCGAGATGATCTGGATCGTCGGCTGCGTGATCTTCTTCCTGATGATCGCCACCGCCTTCCTCGGCTACGTCCTGCCGTGGGGCCAGATGTCCTACTGGGGCGCCGAGGTGATCACCAATCTGATCGGGGCCATCCCGGTCGTCGGCGAGCCCATCCTGATCTGGCTGCGCGGCGGCCCGGCCATCGATAACGCGACGCTGAACCGCTTCTTCTCGCTGCACTACCTGCTGCCGTTCGTGATCGCGGGCTGCGTGGTCCTCCACCTGTGGGCCCTGCACACCGCCGGCCAGAACAACCCGGTCGGCATCCTGATCCCGAAGGATCGGGAGAAGAAGGATATGGTCCCGTTCCACCCGTACTTCACGGTCAAGGACGGCTTCGCCATCATCCTGTTCCTGATCCTGTTCGCGCTGTTCGTCTTCTTCATGCCGAACGCCCTGGGTCACGCCGACAACTACATCCCGGCCAACCCGCTGCAGACTCCGGCGCACATCGTGCCCGAGTGGTACATGCTGCCCTTCTACGCGATCCTGCGCGCTGTCCCGGACAAGTTCGGCGGCGTGGTGGCGATGTTCGGCGCCATCGGCGTGCTGTTCGTCCTGCCGTGGCTGGACACGTCGAAGGTGCGTTCGATGCGCTACCGCCCGACGATGCGGACCTTCTTCATCATCTTCGTGATCGTCGGTATCGGTCTGGGCTGGTGTGGTGGTCAGTTGCCCGATGCCCCGGTGATCGGTGACTTCAAGACCTTCACCCTCGTCGACGGTGACCTGAACAGCTACCTGTGGCTGACCCGGTTCTTCACCCTCTATTACTTCGCCTTCTTCCTCGTGATCCTGCCGCTGGTGGGTCTGAAGGAGAAGCCGCTCCCGATCCCGGCGACCATTTCGGAACCCGTTCTGTCGGGTGGCGACGAGCACAAGGGCTGATCGCGACCATGACCCTCAAGACTTCGATGCGTTCCATGAAGAAGACCCTGGTCCTGATCGCCGCGGCGGCCGGCCTGACCCTCGCCGCCGGCCCGGCTCTGGCCGCGGGCGGCGAAGGCCACGCCCTGCGTGACGGCGGCTTCTCGTTCGACGGCCCGTTCGGCCGGTTCGACCAGGGCCAGCTGCAACGCGGCTACAAGGTGTACCGGGAGGTCTGCGCGGCCTGCCACAGCATGAACCTGATGCACTTCCGCACCCTGGCCGAGCCGGGCGGTCCCTTCTACGACGCGCACCAGGCCAGCGCGGCCGAGAACCGCTTCGTCAAGGCGCTGGCCAAGGAAGTGCAGATCGCGGACATCGACACCGAAACCGGCGAGCCGGTGATGCGCGACGGCACCGCCGCCGACCGCTTCCCCAACCCCTACCCGAACGCCACGGCCGCGGCCGCGGCCAACGGCGGCGCAGCCCCGCCCGACCTGTCGGTGATGGCCAAGGCGCGTCACGGCGGCGCGGATTATATCTACTCGCTGCTGACCGGCTATCACGCCGTTCCGGCGGGTCTGACCATCCGTCCGGGCCAGAATTACAATGCCTATATGGCCGGCGACCTGACCCCGTTCTGGACGGGCGACGCGGACCACGTGCCGGCCGGCGGTTTCATCGCCATGCCCAATCCGCTGCGGAACGGCCAGGTGACCTATGACGACGGCACGGCCCAGACCGCCGACAACTATGCCAAGGACGTCGCCGCCTACATCGCGTGGGCGTCGGATCCCAAGCAGGTCGAGCGCAAGCGCAGCGGCGTCGGCGCCCTGATCTTCCTGCTCCTGTTCGCCGGTGTGACCTACCTGTCCTACCGCCGGATTTGGAAGGGCGTCGCCCACTAGGGCTCCCCTTCACAGGCTGACATGATCGACCCGCCGGAGCCTGCGCTCCGGCGGGTTTTTCGTTGCGCCGGATCCCGGCCCCTGCGGCGTCGCGGCCTGATCGACAGCCCCGGCGCGGCGCCCTAACGTCCGCCTCCTGTTCAAAAGGCCGAGGGTGTCCAAAGCATGCGTCTGTCCGTCTCCGTCGCCGCGCTGATCGCCGGCGCCCTGCTCACCGCGACGGGCGTCGCCGCCCAGACCCCGACCTTCGACACGGCGCGCCTGTCCGAGGACGTGCGGGTCCTGTCGGACGACAGCTTCGAGGGGCGCGGCATCGCCACCCCGGCGGAACAGAAGGTCATCGACTATCTGAGCGCCCAGTACGGCGCGGCGGGGATGCAGCCGGGCGGGCCGAACGGTCAGTGGACGCAGGACGTGACCCTGAACCGCTTCACCGCGTCGAACATCCGGGCCCAGTTCAAGGTCGGGGAGACGGCCGTGCCGCTGACCCAGGGCCAGCAGATCGTGATCTCGACCCGCCTGCCGGGCGAGCACGTGCACCTGATGGACGCGCCGCTCGTCTTCGTCGGCTACGGCATCGATGCGCCCGAGCGGCAGTGGAACGATTTCAAGGACGTGGACGTCCGCGGCAAGGTGATCGTCGTGCTGGTCAATGACGCCGACTTCGAGGAGCCGGAGCTGAACACCTTTGGCGGGCGGGCCATGACCTACTACGGTCGCTGGACGTACAAATATGAGGAGGCCGCGCGGAAGGGCGCGGCGGGCGTGATCATCGTCCACGAGAGCGCGCCGGCGTCCTACGGCTGGGCCACGGTGACGAACAGCTGGTCGGGACCGCAGTTCGACATCGTGCGCCAGAACGCGGCGGCCGAGCGCGTGCCGATGGAGGCCTGGGTGCAGCGCGACGTGGCGGTGGACCTGTTCCGCGCCGCCGGTCAGGATTTCGAGGCGCTGAAGGTCGCCGCGCGCAGCCGCGACTTCCGCCCGGTCGGACTGACCGGCGCGACGGTCAGCGCCATGTTCGACGTGGCCTCGACCCAGGTGACGACGCACAATGTCATCGCCCGTCTGGAGGGCACGACGCATCCGGACGAGACCATCCTGTACACGGCCCACTGGGATCACATCGGGGTCGGGGCACCGGACGCCGAGGGCGATACGATCTTCAATGGCGCGGTGGACAACGCCACCGGCACGGCGGGGCTGCTGGAGCTGGCCCGGGCCTTCGGTTCGGGACCGCGGCCGGAGCGGTCGATCGTCTTCATCAGCTTTACGGCCGAGGAGAGCGGTCTGCTGGGGTCGGAGTTCTATGCCTCGAACCCGGTCTATCCGCTGGCGACGACGGTGGGCGGGTTCAATGTCGACTCGATGAATGTCTATGGCCGGGTCAACCGGTACGGCATCACCGGCTATGGCCAGTCGGATCTGGACGAGCGGATCGGCGCGGTGGTGGAGAGCCAGGGGCGGACGATCCAGCCGGACGCCAACCCGGCCTCGGGCGGCTATTTCCGGTCGGACCACTTCCCGCTGGCCAAGCGCGGGGTGCCGATGACCTACGGCGGCTCGACCGGCGACTTCCGGGACGAGCCCCTCGCCGACCGTCAGGCCAGCCGGTCGGAGTATGGCCGCAGCCGGTATCACCAGGCGGCGGACGAGTGGTCGGCGGACTGGGACCTGCGGGGTCAGGTCGAGGACCTGCAGGTGCTGTATTCGGTCGGTGAGGACCTGGCGAACAGCCGCGTCTGGCCGCAGTGGAAGGACGGCTCGGAGTTCGGTCCGGCCCGGGCGGCGACGGCGGACCAGCGGCGGTAGCCGGGTTGATACTGTTACGATCGATACAGACCCGAATTTTCTGAATTCGGAAAAAGAAGACTCGAACTTGAACGGGTTCGGGCCGGGCGGACGGCGAGAAGGACCATCGGCACCATGGCATGCCGATGCGTCAGAAACGGACGGACGGGCCGCGGCCCAGATGACAAAAAAGTAAGGGGCGGTCTTTCGGGGCCGCCCTAAGGTGCGCGCCATCTGATTTGGGATGGAGTCTCCCACCATGTTTCGCAAACTGACGGGCGGCATCGCCCTTGCCGCCGTGCTGCTGGTCAGCGGCGCCGCCCAGGCCCAGAGCTTCTCGGCCGAGCGCATCAGCAACGACATCCGCACCATCAGCGCCGACGACTATCAGGGCCGCTATCCCGGCACCGAGGGCGAGCGGATGGTGCTGGCCTTCCTGCAGGCGCAGTACGAGGCCATGGGCCTGCAGCCCGGCGGGCCGGACGGCCAGTGGCTGCAGCCGGTGGAGCTGAAGCGCTACACCCCCGTCGCCGGCGGCACGGCCAGCTGGACCGGCCCGGACGGACAGTCCCACGCCCTGACGGTCGGAACCGACATCACCCTGCGCGCCGTGACCAATGACGGCCGCGCCTCGATCCGCAATGCGGGTCTGGTCTTCGCCGGCTACGGCATCACGGCGCCCGAGCGGAACTGGGACGACTACGGCGACATCGACGTGCGCGGCAAGGTCGTGGTGGTCGTCGCGGGCGAGCCGGACGGCGCGGTGTTCAACGGCGACTACGCCACCAACTACCAGTCGGGCGCCTACAAGGCGGATGAAGCCTTCCGTCGCGGCGCGGTGGGGGTGATCACCCTGATCGCCCAGCCGGCCAGCTCGCCCCAGTGGCAGGGGATGACCCGCGGCGCCAACCGCACCCGCACCCTGACGCCGGGCGCGGCGGACCTAGAGTTCTCGGGCGCGATCAACCACGACACCGCCTTCGCCATGGCCGCGGCCGCGGGTCTGGGCATGGACAGCTTCGCCGACACCGCCAGCGGAGCGTTCAAGGCCGTGCCGCTGAACGGCGTCAGCCTGTCGCTGGACGTGTCCGAGACCATCGACACCCTGGTGACGCACAATCTGCTGGCCAGGATTCCCGGCACGACCCACCCGGACGAGACCATCATCTATTCGGCCCACTGGGATCACGTGGGCGGCGCCGACCAGCACCCCGGCGTGACCGGCGACCAGATCTGGAACGGCGCCTGGGACAATGCCTCGGGCACGATCGGCGTGCTGGAGATGGCGCGTCAGCTGAGCGCCGCGCCGCGTCCGCAACGCACCATCGTCTTCGCCCATATGGCGGCGGAGGAGCTGGGCCTGCTGGGCTCGTACGGCTATGCGGCCAACCCGGTCTATCCGCTGGAGACCACCGTCGCCGACATCAATATCGACATGCTGCCGCTGTCGCCCTCGACCCGCGACGTGCCGATCTTCGGCAAGGGACAGAACGATCTGGAGGACCGGCTGGAGGCGCTGGCCGCCCCGCTGGGCCGCTATGTTTCGGACGATCACCAGCCGGAGCAGGGCTTCTACTACCGCTCGGACCACTTCCCCTTCGCCCGCATGGGCGTGCCGGCGATCATGCCGTGGCACGGCTGGGACTGGGTCGAGGGCGGGCGTGAAGCCGGCGAGGCCGCGTGGAAGGCCAAGTTCGCCGCCGACTATCACAAGGCGTCGGACGAATGGTCGGCGGACTGGGACCTGACCTCGGCGGTCGAGAACCTGACCCTGCTGTACCATCTGGGCCTCGATCTCGCGAACAGCCGCGACTGGCCGGGCTGGAAGCCGACCTCGGAGTTCGCCCAGGTGCGGGCCCGTTCGGACGCGGCGCGCGACTGATGCTGTCGATCCGCCCCTTGACCGGCGACGGCTCGCCGCCGGCGGAGGGCGAGTATGCCCAGGCCTGTGAAGTCAGCGGGGCGACCCGCTGGCTTTATCTGTCCGGACAGATTCCGGTCGCGCCGGACGGGTCGCTGGCCGACGACTTCACCGGCCAGTGCGAGCAGGTCTGGGACAATGTGGAGACCCAGCTGCGGGCGGCGGGGATGACGCTGGACAATCTGGTGAAGGTCACGACCTTCCTGTCGGATCGGGAGTTTGCTCTTCCGAACCGGGAGGTCCGGCTGAGACGGCTGGGCGGACGGCAAACCGCGCTGACGGTGATCGTGACGGGGCTGTTCGAAGCGGGCTGGCTGGTCGAGATCGAGGCCGTGGCGGCGGGGTAAATCCGGTTCCTCCCCCTTGGGGGAGGGGGACCGCGTAGCGGTGGAGGGGCGCCTGCCGCGCGCTCCGGCGAGGCCAACCGCGCACTCCGCCGGCGCCCCTCCACCATGCTTCGCATGGTCCCCCTCCCCTGAAGGGGAGGAATGCCGCATTGCTCGCTTTTCCCGAGAGGCCCACTGTCCTTCCATGAGCCGTTGGTCGCCGCAGCCTGCTCCTGACGAACCCGACGGCCTGATCCTGTTCGACGGGGTCTGCGTCTTCTGTTCGCGCTGGGTGCGGTTCGTCATTGATCATGACCCCGAGCGGCGCTTCCGCTTTCTGCCGATCCAGTCGGACGCGGGGCGGGCGCTGGCGGAGCGGTATAGCGTCGATCCCGAGGCGCCGCAGACCAATGCCGTGGTTCTGGACGGACGCATCTTCTTCAAATCGGACGCGGCCCTGACGGTGCTGGGCGCCTTGCCGCGCACGCGGGCGCTGAAGGGGCTGAAGGCGGCGCCGCGCCTGTTGCGGGACCCGGTCTATGATCTGATCGCGAAGAACCGTTATGCAATCTTCGGGCGGACCGACGCCTGCATGGTCCCGTCGCCCGGGGATCGGGAGCGTTTTCTGGCATGACGACGGTGCTGGTGATCGGGGCCGGCGGGGTGTTCGGATCGCGGCTGGCCGAGGGGCTGTTGCGGCACGGCTTCGGCGTGGTCGTGGCCGGGCGAGACCGGGCGCGGGCCGAGGGCGTGGCGGCGCGGCTGCGTCGGGCGTTTCCGGGGGAGACGGTCGAAGTCGCCTTGCTCGACACCACGACCCTGACGCCGGACCAGTTGAAGGCCACGGGAGCGTCTATCGTCGCCGACATGGCCGGGCCGTTCCAGGGCGCGGAGCCGACGACGGCGCGGGCGGCGATCGCGGCGGGGCTGCACGCCGTCGATCTGGCCGACGGCCGGGATTTCGTGAAGGCCTTTCCGGCGCTGGATGAGGCCGCCCGGGACGCGGGCGTGGTCGCCCTGACCGGGTGCAGCTCGACGCCGGCCCTGTCCAACGCCGTGCTGGATCGGCTGACCGAAGGCTGGCGCGAGATCGTGTCGGTGGAGGCGGCCATCTCGCCCGGCGCGCGGGCGCCCAAGGGGCTGTCGGTCATGCAGGCCATCCTGTCGTGGATGGGACGGCCGGTGATGGTGTTCGATGGCGGCGTCTGGACGATGCGGCGCGGCTGGAGCGGGCTGTATGCGCGGGACTTCGGCGCGGCGGGGCGGCGGCGGGTGTCGTTGTGCGAGACGCCGGATCTGGACCTGTTTCCCGCCCGGTTCGCGCCGCGGGACAGCGCCCTGTTTCTGGCGGGGATGGAGCCGTCGACCCTGCATCTGGAGGGCTGGCTGCTGGCCCGGCTGGTCGGGTGGTTGCGGTTCAATCCCGTGCCGCTGGCCAAGGCGCTGCTGGTGATGGCGAAGCTGCATTCCACGAGCGGATCGGACCGGGGCGCGATGCGGGTGCAGGCGCTGGGCGTGGACGGACAGGGCCGGGCGGTACGGGCGGTCTGGCGGCTGGTGGCCGAACCGGGGGAGGGGCCGGTGACGCCGTCGCTGCCCGCCCTGGCCGCCATTCGCGCCATCGCCGCCGGAGGGGTCGCGCCGGGCGCGCGGGCCTGTGTGGGCGTGCTGCCGCTGGAGGCCATCGTGGACGAGATGGCGCCGCATGGCCTGAGCACGACGACGGAGACGCACAGGGGGCTGTATCCCAACGCCATCGGTCCGGCGTTCGACAGCCTGCCCGCACCGATCCGGACCCTGCACGAGACGCCGGGGCGGTCTCTGTGGCGGGGCCGGGCGATGACGGAGGGGGCGACGACCCCGCTGGCGGCGCTGGTCGCGCGGCTCGTCGGCTTCCCCAGGGCGCAGGCGGACTGCGAGGCCGAGGTCGCCGTCGAGGCCGACGGCGAGCGCGCGATCTGGCGACGGCGGATCGGCGGCCACGGCTTCGCCAGCGTGCTGTCGCGGCCCCGGCCCGGCGGGCGGGTCAGCGAGCGGTTCGGGCCGCTGAGCATGGACCTGATCCTGACGCCGGAGGGGGATCGGCTGGTCTATCGCGTCGAGGGCTGGCGGGCCGGGCCGATGCCCTTGCCCAAGGGGTTGTCGCCGTCGACGGTGGCGTTCGAAGAGGTGGACGCGGAGGGCCGGTTCGTCTTCGACGTCACGATCAGCCTGCCGCTGATCGGGCGGGTGGTGCGCTATCGGGGCTGGCTGGAGCGGGTCCGCTGAGCCCTTCCCGTCCGTCCCGGCGCGGTTGCCGGAGGTGACGGCGATTTAAGCTGACAGGGCCGCCGGGGCGGCGTCATCTCCCACCGTCCAGGGAGGGACCCATCATGAGCATCGATCCGGCGGCCGAGACCGCGCGTTGGCTGGCGAACCTGTCGCCCGAGGAGACCGCGCGGGCGGTGAGCTATACCCAGGGCGGCCACTGGCTGCTGCTGTGGGCGGCGGTGGTCGGCGTGGCCGTGTCGTGGATCATCATCCGGTCGGGCTGGCTGAGCGGCATCCGGGATCGGCTGGAACGTCGGAAGCCGAGGCCCAAGCTGGTCTCGCTGGTGGTCGGGGCGGTCTATCTGGTGATGAGCTTTGTCCTGACCCTGCCGTGGTCGATCTATGAGAGCTGGTGGCGGGAGCGGCAGTACGGGCTGACGGAGCAGCCGCTGACCGGCTGGCTGACCGAGGCGGCGATGAGCGCGGGCATTTCGACCGCCTTCATGGCCGTGCTGCTGGTCGCCCTCTACTTCATCATCCGGCGGGCCCGGGGGCTGTGGTGGGCGTGGGGCGCGGGCCTGACGGCGGTGGCGGTCGTGTTCATGCTGGTGATCTCGCCGATCCTGATCGAGCCGCTGTTCAACACCTATACCCCGGCGCCGAACGGGCCGGTGCGCGATGCGGTGGTGGCGCTGGCGCACAAGACGGGGACGCCGGACGACAAGATCTACATCTATGACGGCTCCAAACAGTCGGACCGCTACACCGCCAATGTCTCGGGCCTGTTCGGGTCGGCGCGGGTGGCGATGAGCGATGTGATGTTCGCCAAGGGGGCTGACATCGCCGAGGTGCGCGGGGTCGTGGGCCATGAGATGGGCCACTATGTCCATATGCACACGCTGTGGATGACCGGCGTGCTGATCGTCCTGATGGCGATCTTCTTCTGGCTGGCCGACCGTCTGTTCGAACCGGTGAAGCGGCTGCTGGGCGGCGGGGCGCGGATCGGGGGCGTGGCCGACCCGGCGGGCCTGCCGGTGCTGGCGGCCATCGCGGCGGTGCTGGGCCTGCTGGCGACCCCGGCGTTCAGCACCCTGACCCGGACCATCGAGGCCGACGCCGACCAGTTCTCGCTGGTTCAGGCCAATGAGCCGGACGGGCTGGCCAAGGCCCTGATCAAGACGGCCGAATACCGCGCCCCGTCGCCGTCGGCGGTCGAGGAGTTCATCTTCTATGACCACCCCTCGGTCGAGAGCCGGGTGCGGCGGGCGATGGAGTGGAAGGCGGCGCATCGGGCCGAGTGACCGTCTCCTCCCCGTCGCGGTCCGCGATGGGGAGGTGGCTCCGAGCATTGCGAGGAGACGGAGGGGGCGGCGAAGGGGCGAGGGGATTGGCGGAGGGCTGTCTGAAGCCTGCGCCGCCCCCTCCGTCACGCTTCGTATCCGAAGCGCGACACCTCCCCATTCGCGACGCGAACGGGGAGGAGATGGCGGAGGGCTGTCTGAAGCCTGAGCCGCCCCCTCCGTCACGCTTCGTATCCGAAGCGCGCCACCTCCCCATTCGCGACGCGAACGGGGAGGAGATGGCGGAGGGCTGTCTGAAGCCTGAGCCGCCCCCTCCGTCACGCTTCGTATCCGAAGCGCGACACCTCCCCATTCGCGACGCGAACGGGGAGGAGATGGTCAGCGCTTGCGGACGAAGACCGTGCCGGCGGAGTAGCCCGCGCCGAAGCTGCAGATCAGGCCGGTGTCGCCGGGGGCGAAGCCGTCGTGGTGCAGGTGGAAGGCGATGATCGAGCCGGCCGAGGAGGTGTTGGCGTATTCGTCGAGGATGATGACATTCTCGTCGCCCTCGGGCTCACGCCCCAGCACCTTGCGGCCGATGTATTGGTTCATGTTGATGTTGGCCTGGTGGAGCCACATCCGCTTGAGGCCGGTCGGGTCGACGCCCAGTTCGGCGGCGTGGTCGACGATCATGTCGGAGACCATCGGCACCACGTCTTTAAACACCTTGCGGCCCTGCTGGACGAACAGCTTGTCGGGCGCGCCGATGCCCTCGGGCGCGGCGTTGTTGAGGAAGCCGAAATTGTTGCGGATGTTGTTCGAGAAGCTGGTCTTCAGGCGCGTGCCGAGGATGTCCCAGCCGCCCGGTCCGGCCTGATCGGCCGACTCGACGATGACGGCGGTGGCGACGTCGCCGAAGATGAAGTGGCTGTCGCGGTCCTTGAAATTCAGGTGGGCCGAGCAGACCTCGGGGTTGACCATCAGCACGGCCTTGACCGAGCCGGAGGCGATGAAGTCCGCCGCCGTCTTGAGGCCGAAGGTGGCCGAGGAGCAGGCGACGTTCATGTCGAAGGCGAAGCCCTCGATGCCCAGGGCCTGCTGGACCTCGATGGCCATGGCCGGATAGGCGCGCTGCATGTTGGAGGCGGCGCACAGGACGGCGCCGATCTCGCTGACCGGCTTGCCCCAGGCGGCGATGGCGTCGCGGGCGGCCTTGACGGCCATTTCGGCGAGGACCGACAGCTCGTCATTCGAGCGCTCGGGGATGTTGGGGGCCATGCGCTCGGGGTCGAGCACGCCCGCCTTGTCGAGCACGAAGCGGGATTTGATGCCTGAGGCCTTCTCGATGAACTCGACCGAGGAGTGGGTCAGGGGGGCGACATCGCCCTCGGCGATCTCGGCGCTGTGGCGCTCGTTGAAGCGGTCGGCATAGGCATTGTAGGCCGTGACCAGTTCCTCGTTGGAGATGGACTGGTCGGGCGTGAACAGCCCGGTGGCGGCGATGACGGCGTTGGTGGTCACTCGATGCGTTCCCTGCGGCGCCTGCTGTGGGCGGCGTCCGTTCTTATTCAGAACCCTTAGATAGGCCTCTCATCGCGTCCGGTCGAGATGGGCGAGGACACGTTCGGCTTCGGAAAGATGCAGCCGCTCGACCATCTGGCCGTCGACCCGGATCGCGCCCCTGCCTTCGGACTCCGGCAGGCTGAAGGCGGCGACGATGGCGCGGGCGTGGCGGATCTCGGCCTCGGACGGGGCGAAGGCGGCGTTGGCGGGGGCGATCTGGGACGGGTGGATCAGGCTCTTGCCGTCGAAGCCGTAGAGGCGGCCCTGGGCGCATTCGGCGGCGAAGCCCTCGGCGTCGGTGAAGGCATTGTAGACGCCGTCGAGGGCCAGCAGGCCGTGGGCGCGGGCGGCGGCGACGGTGGCGGCCAGCCAGGGCTTAAGCGGCTCGCGGTCCGGCGACGGGCCGGTGCGCAGGCCGACGGCCAGGTCGTTGACGCCCAGCATCAGGGCCTCCAGCCCCTCGATCCCGGCGATGGCGTTCAGGTTCAGCAGGGCGCGCGGCGTCTCGATCATGGCCCAAAGGACGGCGCCGGAGGGTAGGGCGGCGGTCAGGGCGCGGGCGGCGTCGGCGTCGTCGACCTTGGGGGCGACGATCAGGGTCGCGCCGGCCTCGGTAAGGGCCTCGAGGTCGGCGGCGCCCCACGGGGTGTCCAGCCCGTTGATCCGGACGCCGAGGCGGGTGGCGAAGCCGCCTTCGCGGACGGCCTGGACGGCGGCGGCGCGGGCATCGGCCTTGGCTTCAGGAGCGACGGCGTCCTCGAGGTCGAGGATGGCGACGTCGCAGTCCAGGGTGCGGGCCTTTTCGACGGCGCGCGGATTGCTGGCGGGAAGGAAGAGGGCGGACCTCACGGTCAGACCTTGCCCGTGACCGGCACCAGCGCCCCGGTCACCGCGCGGGCTTCGGGCGAGGCGAGGAAGAGGATGACGCGGGCGAGGTCGGCGGGGGCGACCCATTGGGACGGGTCGGCGTCGGGCATGTCCTTGCGGTTCTGCTCGGTGTCGAGGATCGAGGGGAGGACGGCGTTGACCGTGACCGAGGTGGATTTCAACTCCTCGGCCAGGCTTTCGGTCAGGCGGTGGACGCCGGACTTGGAGGCGGCATAGGCGCCCATGCCGGCGGCGCTCTTCACCGCCGCATTGGCCCCGACGTTCACGATCCGGCCCTCGGGCGAGGCCTTCAGGTGGGGCAGGGCGGCGCGGCTGGCGTTGAGGGCGGTGGAGAGGTTGAGGGCGAACATCTTCTCCCAGGCGGGGGCGGCGTCGTCGGTGGTCTGCCAGACGAAGCCGCCGGCGATGTTGAGCAGGGCGTCGAGGCGGCCGAAACGGGCGACGGCGGCGTCGACGGCCTGTTGCGCCGAGGCCGGGTCCGTCAGGTCGACGCCGCCGAGCTCCAGCACGCCCTCGGGGACCGGCAGGCCCTCGGCGTGGTCGACGACGGCGACCTTGAGCCCGTCCGCCAGCGCGGCCTGCACGACAGCGGAGCCGAGGGCGCCGTGGCCGCCGGTCACCAGAATCACGCGGTCAGACATCAGGGGCTCCAGCAAAAAACGGGGTGCGAAGAGTGCAGAGCCCGGGTCAAAAAAGAAGGCGTGGTCCGGCTCAGGCCGAAGGGGCGGCGAACACCCGCGCCATCAGCTGTTCGAGGGCCCGGGCGTCCGAGGCGTCAAAGGCGGCGGTGACGGTGGCGTCCACGTCGAAGACCGCGATCAGGGCGCCCGAGGCGTCGAAGACGGGGACCACGATCTCGCTGGCCGAGCGGGCGTCGCAGGCGATGTGGCCGGGGAAGGCGTGGACGTCCTCGACGATCTGGGTCTGGCCGGTGCGGGCGGCGGCGCCGCAAACGCCGCGGCTGAAGGCGATTCGCAGGCAGCCCAGCGTGCCCTGATAGGGACCGACCACCAGTTCCTCGGCCTTGTCCGGATCGACGACATAGAAGCCGGTCCAGAAGAAGACGGGGAAGGCGTCGGCCAGCATGGAGGCAACGGTCGCCATGCGGGCCGTCAGATTGGGTTCTCCGTCCAGCACGGCGAGGATTTCCGCCTCGACCTCCGCATAGCGGGCGGCCTTGTCGGCGGGGCGGTCGTCGCGGGCGACGTAGGACATCAGGCGTAAACTCCGGGGCGCGTGGGTCGCATATAGGTCGGCGCCGGGGCGGAAGCGAGGGCGGGAATCACGTCCGCCGCGCCGGTTCGCAAGCCGCTGATTCCCGTGGACAACTGACGTCCGGTCACAAAATGGCCGTCATGCGGCAACGCTTTGTCGCAAAACAGCGTTAACCTTGACAGGACCTTAACTGGACCGGACTGTCGCAGTCCCGCAATGGTTAACGGAACTGGTTAACGGGTGGGGGCGGAGACGCCCGTGGGTGTGCGAGGGGTTATGGCTGACGGCGAAGGCGATCACGGCAGACGTTCGCGTTCCGGCGGCTCTCGCGGTCCCGTCGCCATAGCGGCTGTGGCCGGCCTGCTGGCCGTCGCGGCGCTGGGCATGGCGTCGTGCGGGGACCGGGGAAGCGGCGTGCGGTTCTGGCAGGGCGGGTCCGACGCGGCCTCCAACAGCTGTCCGCGCCCGGCCTCGATGACGGGCACCGAGTTCAACGCCCAGGAAACCGGCCTGCGCGCCCTGCGCCGCGCGGCTTTCCAGAACGACTTCTTCGCCCAGCTGGAGCTGGGCGCGCGCTACTCCGCCGTGCGGGCGACCGACAAGAATATCGAGGACCCGATCGAAAGCGCGACCTGGATCGCGATGGCGCTGGCCAATGACCAGGGCTATGCGCCGATCAACCGGGTGAACCGCGGCGGCTGGGGCGGATGGCGTCCGCTGTCGCGCTATGACGACTGTCGCGCGTTCGAGCGGCATGAGGCCTATCGCAAGCTGGATCGCCTGCTGGGGAATATGACCCTGGAAGAGCAGGGGGCGGTGCGCGACCGGGTGATCTACATCCTGTCGACGCAGGACGCCTCGGGCTATCGCACCCTGGCCCGTCTGCATGACGGCCTGTACGGCCCGTTCGGCGAGCCGGAAGACAACCGCCAGGCGCGCGAGGCCTGGGGGCGCGGCCACGCCGACCGGGGGCAGGGACGCGAGCGCGACCGCCGCGGCTATCCGGCGGCGACCAGCCTGTTCCAGCGCAATGACGTGGACGCCTATCTGTACAACTATCTGGCGGTGCAGACCGGCGACGTGGGCGCCTATGTGCTGATGCGCGACTTCGAGCGGTCGGCCCCGAGCCGGGCCCAGTACCAGCGCTTCGTCGAGGTGAAGGCGCGCCAGTGGACGCCGCCGTTCGAATTCTATCCCAACACCGCGCCGCAGTCGGGGGTGCCCTTCTCGGACGAAAGCCGGCCGCGCGGGGACGCCTATGAATATGCGCTGGGCCGGATGGCCGGCGAGCTGCCCTTCATCCACGTGGGCCGCGCCCTGCGCTATCTGGGCGTGACCGAGACGGCGGCGCAGCGGCCCGAGGACCTGTCCAAGCGGCAGATCGAGACGCTGGAGGCCATGCTGGGCCACCCGATGGAGGGCCGGCTGTCCTATCTGGAGCGGGTGCGCGCGATCCAGCTGGCGGCGGTCAACGGCTCGTCCGAGGCGCAGCTGGTGCTGGCGGTGATGTACGCCGAGGGCATCGGCCTGCCCGCCGACTACGCCCGCGCCTTCAAATGGTTCGAGGAGGCGGCGCGTCAGGGCAGCCCCGAGGCCAAGTTCGCCATGTCCAGCTATTTCGCCCTCGGCGTCTCGGGCGTGGCCGATCAGGACAAGGCCCAGGCCGTCGCCTACCGTATCGATTCCGCCCTGTCGGGCTTCGGCCCGTCAGCGGGGCGCCTGCAGGCCGTGCTGGCCCAGGTTTCCCGTTCGCAGCGCCGCTAAGGAGGGCGTGAACCCATGACGACCCGCAATCCCCTCGGCATCATCAGCGGCGCGGCGGTGATCGCGGCGACCGTCGCGGCCTTCGCCCTCGGGGCGCCGGCCACCCACGCCCAGGTCGCGGCCAAGGTCGAAAGCCAGACGCGCCCGAATTTCGGCGTCCTGCTGGACCCGCCGACCCGGTCGTACAGCCAGCGGCGCGACCGCAACCGCTATGATTATCGCCGCCACCGCCCGGACTGGAATTCCGGCTGGCGCCCCGGCTACCCGCCGCTGCGGCCGGGCGGAGAAGAGGTCGTGCTGGTCGACTGTGGCGGCAATCCGGGGACGGGCGCGGTCGAGGACGCCGTGCGCCGGGTGCGGCCGGGCGGGACGCTGGTGATCCGGTCGCGGGCCGGGGCCTGCGTCGGCTGGCTGAACATCGACAAGCCGATGACCCTGATCGGCGAGGGCGGCTTTGATCCGCGCGACTGGGCCCGCAATTCCGAGCCCACCCTGCAGGCGCCGGACGGCCTGCCGTGCATGACGGTGGCGCAGGGCGTGCGGGTCGAGATCCGCGACATGGTGTTCGCCTCGCCGCGCGCCGGCGACGCCGCCTGCATCGTCGGCTACGGCGCCGAGATCGTCATGAACCGGGTCGGCTTCCACCACGCGGGCGATGAGGCGGCCATCTATGCCGACGGCGGCCTGCTGGACATTCGCAATGCGGTGATCGAGGCCCGGACCATCGCCCCGGCCATCGTCGCCGACGGCGCGGTGCTGAACACCTGGGAGACGGTGGTGTCGGGCGCCCAGTCGGGCATCGAGATCACCCCGGCGGCCGGTGCGCCGTCACGCCTGACCTCCACCACCCTGAAGGGGACCAATGCGCCCAACGCCTTCGGTCCGCGCAGCATCGGTGTGATCGTGCGCGCCGGGCGCGACTATGGCCGGGTCGAGATCGACAACACCGCCGTCTGCGGCTTCGTCGAGGGGGTGGTGGTCGAGGGCGCCTCTGTCTCGATCGAGAACAGCCGCGTCTGCCGCTCGGACAAGGGGGTGGTGCTGTACAGCGGCGAGCTGAGGCTGGCCGACAGCCGGGTGCGCGCGACCTCGGTCGGCGTCGCGGCGGCGGCGGGCAATGCGGTGATCGTCAACAACGTCTTCGCCGGCATGCGCGACCCCATCTATCGCGAGGCCCGGGCCAATGTGCAGGCCAGCGGCAACCGCGTCTGGTCGCAGTCCGCCTGTCGCCCGCAGTTCCGCGACCGCTATCGCGGCCGCCATGAGCCCTACTGGCGCCCCGGCGACGGCTGGGAATGCGCGCGCGGGGCCTATCCGCGCGACTGGTGGGGCCAGGAAGACGGCCTGCTGGGCGTCGAATACTACGACGACGGCTACCAGCTGGACGGCTACGACGACTACCAGGACGGCAACGGCTGGTACGACCGCGACGGGCGCTATGTGCGGGATGAGCGGTATCGCGGGGAAGACCGGTGGAGCCGGGGTGGCGGGGGCGGGTTCTGGGGGCGGTGAGCCTCTGAGTTGGAACAGGAAACGGCGCTCCGATGGGGCGCCGTTTTTGTTCGCGGTGGTAGGCCCGGAGGGACTCGAACCCCCAACCAGACCGTTATGAGCGGTCGGCTCTAACCATTGAGCTACGGGCCCCCGGAGCGAGGGAGGTCCGGCCTAGCAGGCGGGGCGGCGGCTTGCCAAGGGCGATGCGGCCTCTGATCCGCCGCCGACCTGTCTGCGTTGTCACGCCGATGAACGGTTTCTGCCAATGGACCCTGACCGCCCGTTCAGGCGCTTATGGTCATGGTTGGAACACGGACGCCGACGACGGTGTCCGCAACGACACCTCGTCTCTCACGGAGCCTTCCCCGATGACCCGTCCCGCCGCCGCCGCCGCAGCCCTGCCCGCCGTGTCCAACCGCGCCCTGATCTTCGGCGGCGCGCTGATGGCGGCCGCCGCCCTGATGGTCGCCGCCCCCGCCGCCCATGCCCAGTCGCAGCCGAACGGCGGCGCGCCGCTGACCATCCAGGCGGTCACCGAGCGCCCCAGCCTGAACCTGTCGGCCTATGGCGAGGTGCGGGCGACGCCGGACATGGCGACGATCACCTTCGCCGTGGTCAATGAGGCGACCACCGCCGCCGAGGCCATGGCGCAGAACGCCACCAAGATGAACCAGGTGATGGCCGCCCTGCGCCGCGCCGGGATCAACGAGCGCGACGTCCAGACCTCGGGCCTGAACCTGTCGGCGCAGTATGACTATGTCGAGAACAACCCGCCGCGGCTGCGGGGCTATCAGGCCAACAACCAGGTGACGGTGATCATCAACGACCTGACCAAGGTCGGCACGACCGCCGACGCCGTGGTCAGCGCGGGCGTCAACCAGATCAGCGGCATCAGCTTCGGTCTGAAGGATCCGTCGGCGGCCGAGAACCAGGCGCGCCAGATCGCGGTGCGCAACCTGCAGGCCAAGGCGGCCCTGTACGCGCAGGCCTTGGGCACGCCGCTGGGCGGCATCCGCTCGCTGACCGAGGGCGGCGGCTACGCCCCGCAACCGCCGCGCCCGATGTACGCCGCCGCGCGCATGGAGATGGCGGCCGACTCGACCCCGGTCGCGGCCGGCGAGCTGACGGTGCGGATCGACATCACGGGTGTGTACGATCTGGCGCGGTAAGGCGCGGGCGAGTGGTTAGTGGCTAGTGGCCAGTGGCTGGCGGGCGGCGTGCGACCGAAAGGTCCGCGCCGCCCTTCCGCTGTCATCCGACACGGCGATCCACGCGCCAAGCGCCACTCGCCACGCCCGTCAGTCCCCCGACCGCGCCAGCATCAGGCCGATCGCCACGTTGAGCAGGGCGCCGACGAGGGCGATGGCGAGGGTGGTGACGGAATCGAACTTCGCCACCAGCAGCGGCAGGGTCCACGGCAGGCCGGCGAAGGTGGCGGGCAGGAAGGTCACCCGCTCGGGCGGCAGGCCCAGCAGGGCCAGCCCCGGCGTAAACGCCATCATCAGCGCGACCGCGGCCGCGAGGACATAGGCGCCGTACAGCACCCAGCGCAGGCTCGAGATCGTGCGGGTCATGGCCGTTCCTCCGAAGGGGAGGGAAGGCCGGGGACACGCCGCCGTCAAGCGGGAGGGATCAGGCGCTGTGTTTGATGTTGTTATCGTCGTCCAGCAGCACGACGTTGGGCGACCACTGGCGGGCTTCTTCGGAGGGGAGCTGGCCGTAGGTGACGACGATCACCTTGTCGTTCTTCTGCACCAGACGGGCCGCGGCGCCGTTGACGCCGATGACCTTGGAACCCCGCGGCGCCTCGATGGCGTAGGTGGTGAAGCGGGCGCCGTTGGTGATGTTCAGCACATCGACCTGCTCGTGCGGGAAGATCCCCGCCGCATCCAGCAGGTCCATGTCGATGGCGATCGAGCCCTCGTAGTCGAGGTCGGCCTGGGTCACCGTGGCGCGGTGAAGCTTGGCCTTCATCAGGGTGACCAGCATGGGAGCGCGGTCCGGAAATGACGCGGGGCGATAGGCCCCCGCTCGCAGGCGGCTGATATAGGGATTTCCCTCGCCGTCTTCAATCTCGCTTTCGGCAACGCACCATAAGTCATGCTGCGGCGCATTCGCCGGTTACGCGACGTTCATTTGACCGAAAGCCCTGCCGCTCTATGGTCAAAATGTGGCCATCACCCGGCCCGGCCTTGAGACCACGCACGCCCCATGAAGCAGTTCTTCCTCACGATGGCCGGCGTTTTCGCGGGGCTGTTCGTCTTTTTCGTCATCGTGCCCTTCTTCTTCCTGGCGATCGCCATCGGGTCGCTGAGCGCCAAGGAGCCGGCGCCGAGCAATACGGTGCTGGAGCTGGACCTGCGCGAGAGCATCAGCGACCAGACCCCGACCAATCCGTTCGCGGTGTTCGGCGGGAGCGGGCTGTCGACGATGCAGATCGTGGACACCCTGGCCCAGGCCCAGACCGACACGCGGGTGAAGTCGCTGCTGATCCGTCTGCCCGAGGCCGGGATGACCCCCGCCGCCGCCGACGAGATCCGACAGGCGGTGCGTCGCTTCCGCAGCGCGGGCAAGATCGTGATCGCGCACAGCCAGGGCTTCCAGCCGGTCGGGACGACGGTGTCGAGCTATATGGTCGGGGCCTCGGCGTCCGAACTGTGGATGCAGAACACGGCCGGCTTCCAGCTGGCGGGCTTCTCGGCCGACACGGTGTTCCTGGGGCGCGCGTTTGAACGGTATGGCGTCAACGCCCAGTTCGAGCAGCGCTACGAGTACAAGAACGCGGTCAACGAATATACGCAGAGCGATTTCACCGCTGCCCACCGCGAGGCGATGACGGCGTGGATGACCTCGATCTACGACAGCGCCCTGGCCAATGCGGCGCAGGATCGCCGGTTCACCCTGCCGCAGCTGAAGGCCGTGATCGAAGCCGGGCCCTATTCGGCGCCGCAGGCCCTGCAACGCCGTCTGGTCGACAAGATCGGACAGGTCGAGGAGGCCGAGGCCGAGATCAAGCGCCGCGCCGGCAAGGGCGCGGAGATCATGGACTTCCACGACTACGCGGCCTCGACCGGCGAGCGCGCCGGCTCGGGCAAGGACGCCATCGCCATCGTCGGCGGCGAGGGCGCGATCGTGACCGGCCGCGCCGGCGGCGGCAGCCCGTTCGGCGGCGGCTCGTCCATCACCTCGGACGACACGGCCAAGGCCATCTATGAGGCCATCGAGGACACGGACGTGAAGGCCATCGTCTTCCGCGTCTCGTCGCCCGGCGGATCGCCGGAGGCGTCGGAGCAGATCCTGGCCGCCGTGCGCGCGGCCAAGGCCGCCGGCAAGCCGGTGGTGGTGTCGATGGGCGACTATGCCGCCTCGGGCGGGTACTGGATCAGTTCGGAAGCCAGCTGGATCGTGGCGCAGCCCTCGACCCTGACCGGCTCCATCGGCGTGTTCGGCGGCAAGTTCGTGCTGGCCGATGCGCTGGGCCGGTTCGGGGTGGACATGCGCCACCTGACCGTCGGCGGCGACTATGCGAACGCCTTCTCGCCGTCGCAGCCGTTCACGGCGACCCAACGCGCCGCCTTCGCGGCCCAGATCGACCGGACCTATGAGGAGTTCATCACCCGCGTCGCCACCGGCCGTCGGCTGGAGCCGGCCCGCGTGCGCGAGATCGCCCGCGGCCGCGTCTGGACCGGGGCGCAGGCCCACCGCATCGGGCTGGTCGATCAGCTGGGTGGACTGGAAGAGGCCGTGGCCAAGGCCAAGGCGCTGGCCCGCATCCCGGCCGACACCGACGTGCGCTTCAAACGCTATCCGGAAGCGAGCTCGCCGTTCGAGGCCCTGTCCAAGGCGTTCGGCGTCTCGGGCGAGGCGGCGCGGGTCCTGATCGGCATCGGCGGGATCATGAACGATCCGCAGGCGGAGGCGGCGGTTCGTCGCATCGAGACCGACCGGGCGCGCGCGTCAGGCGCGTCCGTGCTGGCCGAACAGCCCTATTAGGCGGAGCAGACACTCGCCTGTGAAGGCGCCGCGCATTGACGACGGCCCCCCATGGACCGACATTGACTGTACGGCGTTGTACCCGGCGCTGACCCAGGTGAAGACATGACCCCCTCCGAACGCCTCATCCTTGGCCCCGCGGCCCGCCGTCCGTCGAACGGACTGCTGGCGCCGGTCCTGTGGCTGTTCGGCCTGATCGCGACCCTGGCCGCGATGGCCGTGGGCGCTGTGCTGGCCATCGTCACCGCCGCCGCCGTCGCAGTGATCGCGGTGATCGCGGCGGTGCTGGTCTTCTTCGCCGGCCTGGCCCTGCGCGCCCGCCGCACCATGACCCGCCGCGACCGTCGCGCCGGTGACGATGTGATCGAGGCCCGCAAGGAAGGCGACGCCTGGGTCGCCTACGGCTGGGAGCGGACGGGCCGCTGAGGCCGCGCCGCCATGCTGATCGTCAAGGACGTCCCGTCCCCTAATTTCGACATGCGCCGGTCGCCGCCGGACATGCTGGTGCTGCACTATACCGGCATGCCGACCGCCGAGGCCGCGCTGGCGCGACTGACCGACCCCGGGACGAGGGTGTCAGCCCATTATCTGGTCGATGAGGACGGCTCGATACTGCGGCTCGTGCCGGAAGAGCGCCGGGCGTGGCACGCCGGGCGCGGCGGCTGGCAGGGCGAGACCGACTGCAACGCCGCCTCCATCGGCATCGAGATCGTCAACCCGGGCCATGAGTTCGGCTATCGCGACTTCCCTGAGGCCCAGATCGACGCCGTCATCAGCCTGATCTCGGACGTCCGCACCCGCTGGACCATCCCCGACGCCCGCATCATCGGCCACTCGGACGTGGCGCCCGAGCGCAAACAGGACCCGGGTGAGCGCTTCCCGTGGAAGCGACTGGCCGCGGTCGGGCATGGCCTGTGGTTTGAACCGGCGCCGGAGCGGATCGCGGCCCTGGGCGCCCCGCTGGGGCCCGGCGACGAGGGGCTGGGCGTGATCGTGCTGAGGGCCGGGCTGCATCGGCTGGGCTATGCGCTGCCGCCGGGCGGGGACTATGACGCCGCGACCCAGCGGACCGTGGAAGCCTTCCAGCGCCACTGGCGGCCGGCACAGGTTGACGGCGTCGCCGACGGCGAGACGCGGGCGACCCTGATGGGGGTGCTGCAACTGGCGACGGCGGAGAGCGTGACGGGCGTGCTGAACTGACGCCCGGTATGCGCTGTCAGGGACGATCCTGTCCGGGACTGAAGACGCGCAAAATCTCGATCTGTCGGGTCTCGAGATCTACCCGATACCAGATGCGATGACCCTCGACGGCCCGCTCGCGAACGTCGGGCGTGTCTCCGATGGGCCAGCGCAATGGCGCTGATCTGAGGTCCAGCATGGCTTTGATGATGGCGGCGTAGCGGCCGTGACCTCTGCGACCGCTGCCGGGTTGGGTGAGCCATGCGTGCGCGCCCGCGAGGTCGATCCGGGCCCGATCAACGACCCGCAACCGCAGCAAGCTCACTCGGGCTCGCGTTCAAAGGCGGCCTCGGCCTCGGCCAACTCGTTTTCAAGCCACCGGACGGCTTCTTCGCCTTCAAGGTATCGACCGGCGGCGATGTCTTCCTCGGCCTCAGCAAGGCGCGCGCGCTCCCAGGCCACGCGGGCCGCGCGCGCTTCGGCTGTCTCGGTCGCGGGGTCGACGGGGTATGTCGGCGCGGGGTGGGCCATGTCGGAAGGCTAGCACAACCGGGGCTCGCGGGCATCATTCGGTTGACCCCCGGCGTCCGGGGGGGCATCAGTCCGCCCGTCAGACGGCCGGGCGGTCGCGGCGGGGCTTGCTCCGTCGAGGAAAGTCCGGGCTCCACGGTGAAAAGGCGGCGGGTAACGCCCGCCCGGGGTGACCCGAGGGATAGCGCCACAGAAAGCAAACCTCCGGACCTGCGGGGCCGGTAAGGGTGAAAGGGTGGGGTAAGAGCCCACCGCGGGACTGGCAACAGGACCGGCATGGCAAGCCCCGCCTGGAGCAAGACCGAATAGGGATGTCGCGTGGGCTTCGGCTCACAGGGCTCACCGCCCGAGAGCATCCGGGTAGGTCGCGAGAACCGGTCAGCAATGGCCGGTCCAGAGGAATGATCGTCACCGCTTTCGGGCGGAACAGAACCCGGCTTACAGGCCGTCTGACCGTTATTTTGGCCCTAACGCTCGCGCCGCGGGCGCTCGCTGCTTGAGGGCGTTTTTGGTGCGCTAACGCTCGGCCCGCGGGGCCTCGCTGCTTGAGCGAAGATTCTGGCGCCAGAACGGGCGACCTTAGTGGGCGGCCTCCAGCGCCCTGAGCTGGTCGGCGGCGTTGGTGTTGGCGGGGTCGAGGGCGAGGGCGCGGCGGTAGTTCTCGATGGCGCGGGGCCGGTCGCCGGCGCGGGCGTAGACCTCTGCCAGGCTGTCATAGGCGTTCCCGCTGTCGGGATAGAGGCGGACGATGATCTTCATCAGCGTCAGGGCGTCGGCGGTCTTGCCGCCGCCCAGCAGGCGATAGCCCCAGTTGTTCAGGTCGCTCTCGGGCAGGGAGGCCACGCCGTCGCGGGCGACGAGCTCCGTCACGATCCGTTCGGCCCGGTCGAAGCCTTCGCTCTCCAGCCGCTCGCGCAGGGCGGTCACGCCGCTCAGCGTCATGCCGGGGATGAAGCGGGCGGCGACGGGATCGATCAGCTCCTCGGGATAGGCGCCGGCGAGATTGGTCAGGATGATCACGGCCACTCCGTCGTCCGGATAGATGGAGAAGGCGGATCGACCGCCGCCCGACATGCCGACGGACCGATGCTCCGGCCGATCGACGACCACCCAGCCATTGGCCCATTCACCGGCCCTGCCGTCGTTGAAGCGACCGGGCGTCCACAGGGCGTCCAGCGTGGCGGGACGAAGGATCTCGCCGGCCTGCAGCGCGATCAGCCAGCGCGCCAGGTCCTGGCCCGAGCTGTTGATGCCCGCGGCGGCGCGGGTGAAGGGCGGGAAGAGTTCGTGCACGTTCTGGAGGCGAGGCGGTTCGCCGCCGACGGGGCGGCCATAGCGATAGCTGTCGGCCTTGCCCGGAATGAGGTCGAGCGAGTCGCCGAACCCCGCGTGGGTCATGCCGAAGGGCGCGAAGGCGTCCTGGGCCACGACCGCCTCGAACGACTGTCCGCGCGCCTGCTCGATCATCCACTGCAGCAGCAGGTAGTTGGTCTGGTTGTAGGCGAACCGCTCGCCCGGGCCCGACCGGAGCGGCAGGTCGGCGAGGGCGGCGATGGCCGCGGTGCGGTCCTGTCCGACATAGCCGCCGTCGCGGGTGATGATATCCGGCAGGCCCGACATATGGGTCAGCAGCTGGCGGATGGTGATCGGACGCCAGGCCTGGGGCAGGTCCGCGAGATAGGTCGAGACCGGGGCGTCCAGATCCACCTCGCCGCGCTCGACCAGCCGCAGGATCTCGACCCCGGTGAAGGTCTTGGTCGCGGAGTTGATCGAGAAGACGGTCTCCGGGGTCACAGGAACCGGGGTCTGCAGATTGGCCAGGCCCCAGGCGCCGGAGAAGACGACCTGCCCGCCCTTCACGACCACCACCTGCATGCCGGGGATTGACCGAAGGGTCATCTGGCGGCCGACCCAGGCGTCCAGATCGGCGCGGATCGACTGCGGGGTGGCTGACGGGGCCGAGGGCTGGGCCGAGACCGCGAGCGGGGCTGCGGTCAGGGCGGCGGTGATCGCCAGGGCGAGGGTCAGGTGGCGATACGTCATGGCGGCTCCAATCGCGGGCCGACAAGCGACCATTTCGGGTCCGCGTCCGCCAGTGAAGCTTTGGTAATGGCGACCGGGAGCGGCGCGGATTTTTGGCCGGCGCTTGGGACGCGTGCGTCAGGGCCTCGGCAAGCGCCGCCGCGCGCGTGTTAACCGCTTGGATCGACGGGGCTGTCAGGATCCGTCCACCGCCCGTCCCCATGTGCATAGTTCACTGTATGTTCCGGTTTTTGCTGGATTTTGGGCCAGCTTGACGGTTAACGGGCGTCAACTAATCCCATTGAGGCGCAGTCAGTCCCATGCTATCCCAGACTTCAGTAGGGGTGTGGGTGCGCCGACTGGCGTCAACGGGATTATGGGGAGCGGGCTCGCAGGGGCTCGATTGGGCAGAGCGTGTTTCTCTCGACCTATGAGAAACAACTGGACGGCAAGCGCCGCCTGCTGATCCCGCAGGAATTCCGCACGGCCGACAACGGCGCCGAGCACGGCGTGTTCTGCTTCTTCTCGATCGAGTCCGATTGCCTCGAGGCCGGCGGCGACAAGCTGATGGCCGAGTATGTCTCGATGATCGAGGAGCTGCCGTTCGGCGACGACCTGCGCACCGCCCTGGAAGAGACCTTCTACGCCGGTCAGCGTCCGCTGGCCTATGACGGCGGCGGGCGGATCACCCTGCCGGAGGGCCTGTGCCAGGAGGCCGGGCTGGGCGATGACGTGGTCATCGTCGGTCTGGGTTCGCGCTTCCAGATCTGGGATCGCGCCCGCTGGAATGCGCGTCGCGACGAACGCCGGGCGCTGGCGCGGCAGGCCGTGCGCGAGCGGGGCGAGGCCGGACGGCTGGCCCTGCGGGCGCGCCGTCCGCAAGGGGAGGGCGCATGACCGCCGCTCTTCATGCCCCCGTCCTGATCGCCGAGGTGCTGGAGGCGCTGGCGCCGCAGACGGGCGATGTGATCATCGACGCGACCTTCGGCGCGGGCGGCTATACGCGCGCCATCCTGAAGACCGGCGCGACGGTCATCGCACTGGATCGCGACCCGACGGTGCAGCCGCACGCCGATGCGGTGGCCCGGGACTATCCCGACACCTTCCGCCTGATCCGCACGCCGTTCTCGGGCCTGTCCGACGCCTTCGCGCAGACCGGCGAGGCGAAGCTGGATGGCGTCGTGTTCGATATCGGCGTGTCGTCGATGCAGCTGGATCAGGCCGAGCGCGGCTTCTCCTTCATGCGCGACGGGCCGCTGGACATGCGGATGTCGGACGAGGGCGTCACCGCCGCTGACATCGTCAACACCTGGGACCACGGCCCGCTGGCCCACATCTTCAAACTGTACGGCGACGAGCGTCAGTCGGGACGGGTCGCGACGGCCATCCTGCGCCGCCGGGTCGAGCAGCCGTTCGAGCGCACGCTGGATCTGGCCGCCGTGGTGGAGAAGGCGCTGGGCGGCCGTCGCGGCGCGGCCATCCATCCGGCGACCCGGGTATTCCAGGCGCTGCGGATCGCGGTCAACGACGAGCTGGGCGAGCTGCGCGCGGGCCTTGAGGCCGCCGAGGCGACGCTGGCGCCGGGCGGGCGTCTGGCGGTGGTCACCTTCCATTCGCTGGAAGACCGGATCGTGAAGGCCTTCCTGACCGAGCGGACCGGCAATGCGCCGGCCGGCTCGCGTCATGCGCCGGTGGCGGTCGACCCGCGCAAGCCGAGCTTCACCCTGAGCTTCAAGGGCGCGGTCGAGGCGGGCGAGGCCGAGCTGGCCGTCAATCCGCGCTCGCGTTCGGCCAAGCTGCGGGCCGCGGTCCGCACCGACGCCGCGCCGTGGGGGAGGATCGCCGCATGAACGCCGCCGTCTTCAGCCACACCCTGAACCGCCTGTTCGCCTGGAAGGTGCGCGGCATTCGCTGGGTCGAGATCATCGGCGTGGCGCTGGTCGCGGCCATGATCTTCTCGGTCTATCTGGCCAAGGCCGCGGCGGCGCGCGAGAGCGCCCGCATCGCGGAGCTGGAACAGCAGATCGGCGAGAGCGGCCAGCGCGTGCGCCTGCTGCGCGCCCAGGTCGCCCGGCTGGAGCAGCCCGCGCGGCTGGAAGCCCTGTCGCGGGAGGCGGGGCTGGGCCCGGTCGACATGAAGCGGCAGGCCAGCGAGGACAATCTGGCGCATCTGGTTCCCGTGCCCGCGCCCAAGCCGGTGGTGGTCATCGCGCCGACGCCGGCTGACGCCGCGCCGGTCGCCGCCGCAGCGCCGGCCGCCAGCGCGGAGGGCGCGCAATGAGCGTTCACGATCCGCACGCCTGGGACCGTCCGGCGCAGCGCCCGGTGCGCGCCGTCTATGGCCTGCGTCGCCTGCTGCCCTCGTGGCGCTGGATCGGCGAGGCGATGTGGTGGGTCGAGCACGCCTTCGGCCGGGCCCGCGCCGATGCGCGGCCGGAAGAAGACACCCGCGTCCGCATCTTCGTCATCCTGTCGGCCTTCTCGGCGGTCTTCTGCCTGCTGGCGATGGGCGCGGTGCATGCGGCCCTGCTGACGCCCAAGGGCGTGGTCGGTCCGGGGGCCAATCCGAACGCCGTGTCGCGCGGGGACGTCGTCGACCGCAACGGCGCGCTGCTGGCGACCAATATCACCCACTACAACCTGTTCATCGATCCCAAGGAGGTCTGGGACCGCGAACTGGCCGAGGTGCAGATTCGCCGGGCCCTGCCGCGCGTGCCGCTGTCGAGGCTGCGCGACGTCCTGAAGGGCACGTCGCGGTCGCTGGTGCTGCGTCAGCTGAAGCCGGAAGAGAAGGCGGCGGTGCATGCGCTGGCGCTGGGCGGGGTGACGTTCGAGCCGGAGAATGTGCGGGCCTATCCGTTGGGCAGTTCGGCGCGGCACGTGCTGGGCGTGTCCGATACGGGGGCCAAGGGCATCTCGGGCGCCGAGCTGGCCTTCAACGACGAAATCCGCGCCGCCGGCGCCGACGGCGGCAGCTTCCCGCTGTCGATCGACCTGCGGGTGCAGGGCGTGCTGGAAAACGAGCTGTCCGCCGCCGCCTCGGCCGTGCAGGCCAAGGGCGCGGTCGGGATCGTGGCGGACGCCACCACCGGCGAGGTTCTGGGCATGGCCAGCTGGCCGACGACCGACACCCTGAACCGCGTCACCTCGGGCCACTACGAGATGGGGTCGGTGTTCAAGACCTTCACCATCGCGGCCAGCCTGGACACCGGCCTGGCGGACATGAACACCATGTTCGACGCCTCGCAGCCCTATATGATCGGCAACCGCCGGATCACCGACTTCCACGCCACCAACGAAATCCTGACCCTGGAAGGGGTCTATCTGCACTCGTCCAACATCGGCACCTCGCGCATGGCGGTGGAGCTGGGGGCGGACCGGATGCGCGACTATTTCCAGCGGCTGGGCCTGCTGGACGCCGCGCCGATCGAACTGCACGAGTCGGCCCGTCCGCGTCGGCCCGCCAACTGGGAAGACTCGACCCGCGCGTCGATGTCGTTCGGCTACGGCATCATGATCACCCCGCTGCAGATGGCGACGGCGACGGTGGCGCTGGTCAACGGCGGCTTCTATCGGCCGCTGTCCCTGCGTCGCGGCGGGGCGCAGGTCGAGGGCCGCCGGGTGGTCTCGCCCGAAACCTCGCGCGATGTCCGCGCCCTGATGCGCGCCAACGTCCTGCGCGGCTCGGGCAAGTCGGCCAACGCCAGCGGCCTGCGGGTCGGCGGCAAGACCGGGTCGGCCAACAAGCTGGTCAACCGCCGCTATGACGCGCGCCACGGCGTCGGTTCGTTCGCCGCGGTCTTCCCGGCGGACGGCCCGGACAGCGCCCGTCGCTATGTGGTCTTCGTGCTGGTCGACGAGCCGGCGGTCGGTTCGCAGCTGGGCGGCGCCGTGGCGGCGCCCGTGGCGGGCCGTGTGATCGACCGGATCGCCGGCTTCCTCGGCGTCGGCCGCGTGGCCGATCCCGTCCTCCCGCCCGCGGCGCCCGTCCCATGAGCGCCATTCGCCTGTCAGATCTGCTGCGCCGCGACGTGTCCTCGGACCCGGTGATCACCGGCGTCACCGCGGACAGCCGCAAGGTCGCGCCGGGCTCGCTGTTCGTCGCCCTGCCGGGGACCGCCGCCGACGGTCGGGCCTTCATTCCGCAAGCCCTGTCGCAGGGGGCGGCGGCGGTGCTGGCGCCGTCCGACACGGACGCGGGTCTGGCTCCGGTGCTGGTCACCTCGGGCGATGTGC
Organism: Brevundimonas sp. AVps31; assembly: GCF_058681355.1. NCBI lineage: Bacteria > Pseudomonadati > Pseudomonadota > Alphaproteobacteria > Caulobacterales > Caulobacteraceae > Brevundimonas > Brevundimonas sp. AVps31. Next base: position 2,109,893 of record NZ_CM178736.1, read on the forward strand.
GCCGGGCCTATGCGATCGCGGCGCGCAGCTTCTACGGCGATCAGCCCAGGACCTGCGTCGCGGTGACCGGCACCAACGGCAAGACCTCGGTCGCCGCCTTCTGCCGTCAGATCTGGGCGGCGCTGGGCCTGACGTCCGCGAGCATGGGCACGCTCGGGGTTTTGAAACAGACAGGTAACGTTAATCAGGCGTTGACCGGCCCCGGCCTGACCAGTCCGGACGCCGCCGACGCGGCGCGGATGCTGGCCCAGCTGGCGCAGGAGGGGGTGACCCATCTGGCGCTGGAGGCTTCGTCGCACGGCATCGACCAGCGTCGCCTGGACGGGGTGACGCTGAGGGCCGCGGCCTTCACCAACCTGACGCAGGACCATCTGGATTATCACGGCGACATGGACGGCTATCGCGCCGCCAAGATGCGCCTGTTCGAGACCCTGCTGCCGCGCGGGCGGACGGCGGTGCTGAACGCGGACTCGGACGCCTATTCGGCCTTTGCCGCCGCCAGCATCATGTCGGGCCTCGGCGTGATGGGGGTGGGCGAGCGCGGCCGGGATCTGGCGCTGGTGGCGCGACGGGCTGTGCCCGAGGGGCAGCGGCTGACGCTGGACGTGCAGGGCCAACTGCATGAGGTGCTGCTGCCGCTGGCCGGCGCCTTCCAGGCGTCGAACGCCCTGGTGGCCGCGGGCCTGTGCATCGCCGCGGGCGAGGACGCCGGGCGGGTGCTGGCGGCGATGGAGAAGATCGAGGGCGCCCAGGGGCGTCTGGAGCGGATCAACGGCGGCGTCGGCCAGGGGGAGGTCTACGTCGACTACGCCCATACGCCCGACGGGCTGGAGACGGTGCTGAAGGCGCTGCGGCCGCACGCGACGGGGCGGCTGATCGTGGTGTTCGGCGCCGGCGGCGACCGGGACCGGGCCAAACGACCCCTGATGGGCGAGATCGCGGGCCGTCTGGCCGATGTCGCCATCGTCACCGACGACAATCCCCGCTCGGAAGACCCGGCCGCGATCCGCAAGGCGGTGCGCGAGGGCTGTCCCGACGCGCAGGAGATCGGCGACCGCCGCCGCGCTATCCAGCACGCCATCAGCCTGATGCGTGAAGGAGATGTGGTGGTCATCGCCGGAAAAGGGCATGAACAGGGCCAGATCGTCGGCGGGGTGACCCATCCCTTCGACGACGCCACCGAAGCCGCCGAAGCCCTGCGTATCCATGCCTGATATCGAACCCCTCTGGACGTCCGTCGAGATCGAGGCCGCGACCGGAGGCCGCCTGTCCGGCGCCCCGTTCGAGGCGACCGGCATCACCTACAACAGCCGCGAGATCACGCCCGGCGACCTGTTCGTGGCGCTGAAGGGCGCGCGTGACGGGCATGAGTTCGCCGACATGGCCTTCGCCAACGGCGCGACCGGCGCGATCGTCGAGCGGGCGGTGAACGGGCCCGCCGTGATCACGGCCGACACCCTGCGGGCGCTGGAGGGGCTGGGCGTCTTCGCGCGCGAGCGGGCGCCGCAGGTGAAGCGGGGCGCCGTTACGGGCTCGGTCGGCAAGACCAGTGTGACCCAGGCGATCAAGGCGGGTCTCGATCTGGCCGGCCCGGCCCATGCCTCGATCAAGAGCTACAACAATCATATCGGCGTGCCGCTGACCCTCGCCCGCATGCCGCGCGGGGTCGAGCGGGCCGTGTTCGAGATCGGCATGAACGCGCCGGGCGAGATCGCGCCGCTGTCGAAATTCGTCCGGCCCCACGCCGCCTGCGTGACCACCGTCGGGCCGGTGCATATCGAGGCCTTCGCGGACGGCGAGGCCGGGGTGGCGGCCGAGAAGGCGTCAATCTTCGACGGGCTGGTCCCCGGCGGGGTGGCCGTGGCCAACGGCGATGTGGCCTTTGCCGCCGTGCTGTGCGACCGGGCCAGGGCTGTGGGCGCGCGGCTGGCGACGTTTGGCAGTGACGCCGGGCACGACGCCCGCCTGCTGGACTTCCAGCCCTTCGAGGGCGGGGCGCGGGTGAAGGCCGAACTGTACGGCAAGCTGCTGGACTATGAACTGGCGCAGTCGGGCTTCCACTGGGGGCTGAACAGCCTGTGCGTGCTGCTGATGCTGGAGGCGCTGGACGTGCCGCTGGACACCGGGCTGGAGGCGCTGGCCCATTTCCGTCCGCTGGCCGGGCGGGGCGAGACGACCGCCGTGCGGGCGCCGGGGGGCGCCTTCACCCTGATCGACGAGAGCTACAACGCCAATCCGCTGTCGATGGCGGCGGGCTTCCGCAGTCTGGGCGTGAAGCCGGTCACGGCGGGCGCACGCCGGGTCGTGGTGCTGACCGACATGCTGGAGCTGGGCGAGCAGTCGCGCGCCCTGCACGAGGGGCTGGCCGCCCCGATCGAGGCCGCCGGGCTGGACCTGGTCCACGCCGCGGGGCCCGAGATGAAGCGGCTGTATGACGTCCTGCCCGCCGCCCGTCGCGGCGAATGGCGCGAGACCGCCGCCGAACTGGCCGCCGACGCGGCGACGCTGGCCGGGCCGGGCGACATCATCATGGTCAAGGGTTCGAACGGATCGAAGGCTTCGCTGGTGGCGAAAGCTCTGGCCGCGCTGGGGGAATAAGAGCTTGTTTTACCTGCTGTATCTCTACTTCCAGGACGTGGCGCAGGATTATCCGCTGCTGCACCTGATCCAGTACCAGACGGTGCGGGTGGCGCTGGCGATGGCGACGGCGATGATCGTGGCCGTGGCCATGGGCAGCCGCTTCATCCGCTGGATCCGCACCAAGCAGGGGCGGGGCCAGCCGATCCGCGACGACGGCCCGGTGTCCCACCTGAGCAAGGTCGGGACCCCGACCATGGGCGGGCTGATGATCCTGGCGGGGATCGCGGTGGCGGTGCTGCTGTGGGGCGACCTGACCAACCCCTATATCTGGATCGTGTCGTTCGTGACGGCGGCCTTCGGGGTGCTGGGCTTCATCGACGACTACGCCAAGGTGACCAAACAGACTTCGGCCGGCCTGACCTCGAAGCAGAAGCTGCTGGCCCAGACGATCATCGCGGTGATCGCGGGCGTGCTGACCGTGCTGTGGATGACGGCGTCGCCGACCTCCCCGGGCCTCCAGACCTCCATCGCCTTCCCCTTCTTCAAGGCGGTGCTGCTGAACATCGGCTGGTTCTATGTGATCTTCGCCGCCTTCACGATCGTGGGCTTCTCCAACGCCGTGAACCTGACGGACGGTCTGGACGGGCTGGCCATCGTGCCGGTGATGATGGCGGCCGCGGCCTTCGGCCTGATCGCCTATCTGGTCGGCAACTTCATCTTCTCCCAGTATCTGGGCGTGCACCACGTGCCGGGCTCGGGCGAGCTGTCGATCTTCTGCGCGGCCATCATCGGCGGGGGCGTGGGCTTCCTCTGGTACAACGCCCCGCCGGCCAAGATCTTCATGGGCGACACCGGGTCGCTGGCCCTGGGCGGCGCCCTGGGCTCGATCGCCGTGGCCACCAAGCACGAGCTGGTGCTGGGCATCGTCGGCGGCCTGTTCGTCATCGAGGCCGCCTCGGTCATGATCCAGGTCGCCTATTTCAAGGCCACCGGAAAGCGCATCTTCCTGATGGCGCCGATCCATCACCATTTCGAGAAGATGGGCTGGCCGGAATCGACCGTGGTGATCCGCTTCTGGATCGTCGCCGCCATGCTGGCGCTGGCCGGTCTGGCGACGTTGAAGCTGCGATAGTCCGATGATCCCCGCTCCCGGCTTTGAAGGGCGGCGTATCGCGGTCTTCGGCCTTGGACGGTCGGGGCTGACGGCGGCGCGCGCGCTGAAGGCGGGCGGGGGCCTGCCGGTGCTGTGGGACGACAGCGTCTCCAGCCGGATGCAGGCGGAGGCTGAGGGCTTCGCGGTCGAGGATCTGACGGTGGCCGACTGGTCGGGGTTCGCGGCGCTGGTGCTGTCGCCGGGCGCGCCGCTGACCCATCCCAAGCCGCACTGGACGGTCGAGAAGGCGAAGGCGGCGGGCGTGCCGGTTCTCGGCGATATCGAGCTGTTCGCCCGGGCCCTGGCGGCGCTGCTGGAGGGCGAGCGGCCCCGCGTGGTGGCCATCACCGGCACCAACGGCAAGTCGACGACGACGGCCCTGATCGGCTGGGTGCTGAAGCAGGCCGGGCTGACGGTGCACGTCGGCGGCAATATCGGCATCGGGGTGCTGGCGTTGCCGGCGCCCACGAAGGACGCCGTCTATGTGATCGAGGTGTCGAGCTATCAGCTGGACCTGACGACGAGCTTCGCGCCGGACGTGGCGATCCTGACCAACATCTCGCCGGACCATCTGGACCGCCACGGCGGGATGGAGGGGTATGTGGCGGCGAAGGCCCGCATCTTCGCCCATGCCGGCCTGGCGCTGGTGGGGGTGGATGAGGCCTGGGGGCAGGGTATCGCCGCGACGGTTCCGGGCGCGCACACCGTCTCCACGGCAGGAACCCCCGCCGACATTCGCGCGACGGACGGACGCCTGGTCACCGGGACGGATGGCGACGTTGACCTGACCGCCGCCCGCTCTCTGCTGGGCCGCCACAACGCCCAGAACGCCGCCTTCGCCCATGCCGCCGCCCGGGCGGTGGGGGTGTCGCACGAGGCGGCGGTGGAGGGGCTGCTGTCCTTCCCCGGTCTCGCGCATCGGATGGAGACCGTGGGCCAACTGGGAAGGGTCCGCTTCGTCAACGACTCCAAGGCCACCAACGCCGATGCGGCGCGGCAGGCGCTGGCCAGCTATGAGCGCAGCTTCTGGATCGCCGGGGGGCGGGCCAAGGCGGGCGGGATCGACGATCTGGAGGACCTGTTCCCCCGGGTTGTCGAGGCCTTCCTGATCGGCGAGGCGGCCGGGCCGTTCGCGGCGCGGCTGGGGGAGACCCCGCACCGGATCAGCGGCGACATGGCGAGCGCGGTGAACGCCGCCTATGAGGCCGCCGCCGCGACGGGCCGGGACGAGGTCGTCCTGCTGAGCCCCGCCGCCGCCAGCTTTGACCAGTATCCCGACTTCGAGGCGAGGGGGGAGGCGTTCCGCGCCGCCGTCCTGGCCCTCGGCGCGCAACCGGCGAGCGCCGCATGAGCCAGAGCTATGTCCCTCCGTTTTCCCGCAATGACCCGGGCATGCTGGCCCAGTGGTTCTGGACGGTGGATCGCGGCCTGCTGGCCGCCGCCCTGACCCTGATGGGGCTGGGGGTGGCGCTGAGCTTTGCGTCCTCGCCCGCCGCCATCCTGGCCGACCAGTCGATTTCGGACCCCTTCCACTATTCGTGGCGGATGATCGTCTTCGCCAGCGCCGGGCTGGCGGGGATGCTGACGATGTCGCTGCTGTCGCCGCGCGGGGTGCGGCGGATCGCGGTGCTGGTCCTGCTGGGCGCGATCTTCGTGATGGCCCTGCTGCCCTTCATCGGGGACACGGTTAAGGGGGCGGCGCGGTGGATCAATCTGGGGCCGTTCAGCCTGCAGCCGTCCGAGTTCGTGAAGCCCAGCCTGATCGTCTTCGCCGCCTGGATGTTCGCCGAGGCGCAGAAGGGGCAGGGGGTGCCGGGCGTCAGCATCGCCTTCGGGGCCTGGGCGATCGTGGTCGGCCTGCTGCTGATCCAGCCAGACATCGGCCAGACCCTGCTGATCACCACCACCTTCATGGCCGTCTTCTTCATGGCGGGGGTGCCGCTGAAATGGGTGATGGCGCTGGCCGCCGCGGGCGGCGCGGGGGTCGTCGGCCTGTTCTTCACCTTCAGCCACATGCGCGACCGCCTGAGCCGTTTCGGCTCGGACGACGCGGGCGCGACCTATCAGATCGACCGGGCGTCAGAGGCCATTCGCGCGGGTGGACTGGTCGGGCGCGGGGTGGGCGAGGGCGTGATGAAGCGTTCGGTCCCCGACCTGCACACCGACTTCATCTATTCGGTCGGCGCCGAGGAGTTCGGCCTGGTGCTGAGCCTGATCATGATCGCCCTGTACGCCTTCGTGGTGATCCGGGGGATGCGGCTGGCGATGAAGCTGACCGACCCGTTCGAGCAGGTGGCGGCGGCGGGGCTGTTCATGCTGATCGGGCTGCAGGCCAGCATCAATATCGCCGTGAACCTGAACCTGATCCCGACCAAGGGGATGACCCTGCCCTTCATCAGCTATGGCGGGTCGTCGATGCTGGCGATGGGGCTGACCATGGGCTTCGCCCTGAGCCTGACCCGCCGCCGCCCGGGCGCCTATGAGCCGGGCGCGACCCTCGGCCAACGCCGCCGCATCCTGCCCTAGAAGTGATGGGTGAGTAGTGATTAGTGAGCAGGGCGATGTGCGCGGTCGCCGCTCACTCCTCACGCGCACGTTTCACCCGTCCTCCGCCTCCAGCCAAAGACCGCCCATGAACGCCAAAGTCTGTGTCGTCGCCGCCGGGGGCACCGGCGGGCATATGTTCCCCGCCGAGGCCCTGTCGCGCGAGCTGGCCGGGCGGGGCTGGCGCATCGTGCTGGCCACCGATCATCGCGGCGAGCAGTACGCGCACGGCTTCCCGGCCGAGGAGCGGCTGGCGCTGGATGCGGCGACGGGCAGCGGTCCGATCGGCATGGCCAAGGCCGGTGTCGCCATCCTCAAGGGCGTCGTTCAGGCGCGCGCCGCCCTGACGCGGCTGGACGCGGCGGTGGTGGTCGGCTTCGGCGGCTATCCGTCGGCGCCCGCCCTGCTGGCGGCGCTGAGCCAGAAGCGGCCGACCCTGCTGCATGAACAGAATGCGGTGCTGGGCCGCACCAACCGCTGGTTGGCGCCCTATGTGGGCGCCATCGCCTCGTCCTTCCCCAACCTGCAGAAGGTCCCGGACGGCGTGCGGGACCGGGTGACGCTGATCGGCAATCCGGTGCGGCCGGACATCCGCGCCCTGTTCGACCGCCCGTTCGCGGCGCCGGTCGACGGCGGGCCGATCCATGTGCTGGTCACGGGCGGAAGTCAGGGCGCGCGCATCCTGTCGGAGACCGCGCCGCGCGCCTTGGCGGCCCTGCCGGACGCGATCCGGGCCCGGCTGAAGGTGCAGCAGCAGTCGCGGCCCGAGACGCTGGAGGCCGCGCGGCAGATCTATCTGGAGGCCGGGATCGAGGCCGAGGTGGCGCCCTTCTTCCGCGACATGGCCGCCCGCCTGTCGACGGCGCATCTGGTCATCGGCCGGGCCGGGGCCTCGACCTGTTCGGAACTGGCGGTGGCGGCCCTGCCGTCGCTGCTGATCCCGCTGAAGATCGCCATGGACGACCACCAGCGCTTCAACGCCGCCAGCCTGACCGAGGCGGGCGGGGCCGAGGTGATGCTGGAGGACGCGGTGACGGTGCAGGCGATGACGGCGGCGCTCGCCGGCATCCTGTCCGACCCCGCGCGCCTGACCGCCATGAGCGCGGGCGCCCGGTCAGCGGCCCTGCCGGACGCGACCGGCGACCTCGCCGACCTGGTCGAGGCGGCGGCGACCTGAGGCCGCAGGCTTTTGGGGGCTCTGATCGTGACTTCGCGCGTTAGCTTGGCCATGCCGGATTTCATTCTTGACCTGACCCGCGAGGTGTCCCGCCTCTGGCGCGAGTTCAACTGGCTGCCGGAATGGGCGGTGGTGGCGCTGATCGTCGTCGCCTTCGTCTTCATCGGCTGGGCGGCGAACCAGCTGGTGTTCTGGTTGCTGCAACTGGCGGTGCGCAAGCGCGAGCTGTTCTGGCGCGGCGTGGTGGGCCGCGCTCGGCTGAAGGTGCGGATCATGGTGATGATCATCGCCCTGGCCCTGGCGGTGACCGTGTCGCCGCTGGACCCCGGCCCGTCGATGGCGGTGCGCCAGTTGCTGGGCTTCCTCTTCGTGCTGACGCTCGGCTGGATGGCGATCGGGGCGACCGACATGTGGGCCATCGTCTACATGCGCCGCTTCAACATGGCCGAGGAAGACAACCTCGTCGCCCGCAAGCACGTGACCCAGACCCGCATCCTGCAGCGGGTCGCGGCCCTGCTGATCGCGCTGATCACCCTCGGGCTGGCGCTGATGACCATCGGGGCGGTGCGGCAGTGGGGGATGAGCCTGCTGGCCTCGGCCGGGGTGGTCGGGATCATCGCCGGTCTGGCGCTGCAACCGCTGCTGACCAATCTGATCGCGGGGGTGCAGATCGCCACGGCCCAGCCGATCCGGCTGGACGACGCCGTCATCGTCGAGGGCGAGTGGGGGCAGGTGGAGGAGATCACCTCGACCTATGTGGTGGTCAAGCTGTGGGACTGGCGGCGGATGATCCTGCCGCTGAGCTATTTCATCACCACGCCGTTCCAGAACTGGACGCGCGAGACGTCGCGCCTGATCGGCACGGCCTTCCTGTACGTCGACTATGAGGCGCCGATGGACCGGCTGCGGGCCGAGCTGGAGCGGATCTGCAAGGCCAGTCCGCGCTGGGACGGGGATGTGGTCAATCTGCAGGTGACGGACATCACCGACCGGACGGCGCAGATCCGCTGTCTGGCCAGCGCGAGGAATGCGCCGACGGCCTTCGACCTGCGCTGCGAGATCCGCGAGGGGATGCTGGCCTTCATGCGGGACCATTGCCCGGAGGCCTTGCCGCGGCAGAGGCAGCTGAATGCGGGGTTGGGGGAGGACGAAAGCGGACTGTCTACTGGCTCAGCGCCTCCCGCCCGACCCTGACGGCGTCGTCCAGCGTGCCGACGCCATAGGGACCGACCGAGTCCGGATTGCAGGCCGCGGCGAGGAGTTCCGCGGCGTCGCCGCCCTCGACGGCTTCGTAGGGCGGGGCCGGATCGGGCGTGGCCGGGCCTTCGGCGCCGCCGGATTTCACGGCGGCGAAGTCGAGCCGGTCGGCGGACCGGGCGGCGCAGTCGAAGCGCCACCACGACCAGCCGCCCCAGTAGGCCTGATCGCCGACGTGGAAGTCGGCTTCGGCGACCTGGAAGGCGCGCATCTTCAGCCCGTCGCCGTCACGCTGGATCGAGACCATGTCGGCGAAGACGGCGAAGCGGCCGACGCCGGTGAGGACGAAGCGATGCTCGCCCGCAGGGTTGTCGTCCCGGGCCGCCGTCGCGGGCGCGGCGAGGGCGGTGAGCAGGGCGGCGAACAGGACGGACTTCAGCGGGGGGCGTTTCATCCGCTGATCGTAACCGGACGTTGACCGCGCCGCGAGTAGGCTGGGGCCATGACGCGCTTCATGACGCTGGATTTCGCCGACGGGGACCGGACCGAACTGCTCGGTCAGGTGGCCGCGATGGCGCGCGGCGCCTACGGCTATGTGGTCACGCCGAACGTGGACCATGTGATCAAGCTGATGGACGGGCGGGTGGCCGAGGACGTCTATCGCGGCGCCGCCCTGATGATCTGCGACAGCCGCATTCTGGCGCATCTGGCCCGGCTACGCGGCAAGCGGCTGTCGGTCTATCCGGGCTCGGACCTGACCGCGGACCTGCTGGCGTCCGGGCATGACCTGACCTTCGGCGTGTTCGGACCGGATCGCGTGGCCTTCAACGAGCTGACCGCCCTGTATCCGGACCGGCGGTTCACCTTCATCGCGGCGCCGATGCTGACGCCCGGCACGCCCGAGTGGGACGCCACGGTGAAGGCCGCCGCCGAGGCGGACTGGGACGTGCTGCTGGCCTGCGTCTCCTTCCCCAAACAGGAGCGGTTCGCCCATGCCCTGCGCGCGGCGGGCCGTCCGTTCGGCGTGACCCTGTGCGTCGGGGCGTCGGTGGACTTCCTGACCGGGCGGCAGCACCGGGCGCCGAAGGTGTTCCAACAGCTGTCGCTGGAATGGCTGCACCGGCTGCTGAGCCAGCCGAGGCGGATGTTCCGCCGCTATGTGATCGAGGGGCCGGCGATTGTCGGGCTGTTTCTCAAGCACGAAGTTATGCGGCCGTAGTTCCTCCCCGTCAGGGGAGGGGGACCGCCGAAGGCGGTGGAGGGGCGCCTGACGCTCTCTCGATTCCATGTTAAGTTGCAAGCATGGTCGCCATTACGGAAACGACCCGTCGTGCCCGACGCCTCAGGCGGCGACTGACGCTGCCTGAGGGGCTGATGTGGCGCGCTTTGCGGGGCAGGGCGCTGGCGGACCTTCGCTTCCGCAGACAGCATCCGATCGGACCCTACATTCTCGACTTCTACTGTCACGAGCTGAAGCTGGCGGTGGAAGTCGATGGACAGGTTCACGAGCATCCTGATCGTCTGGCTCATGACCGACGGCGAACGGATTGGCTGAATCAGCAGGGCATCCGGGTGATCCGCATCGCCGCGCGTGATGTGCTGGATGATCTGGATGCGGCGCTGGGTTTCATCCGGAGATCAGCGGGCCGGTAAGGCCCCGCGTCCGTGTCTGGCGCCCCTCCATCACGCTTCGCGCGGTCCCCCTCACCCAGGGGGGAGGAACTGAGGCGCGTGGGGCAGGCGCCCCTCCACCACGCTTCGCGCGGTCCCCCTCCCCTGAAGGGGAGGAACTGCGGCGCGGGGGCAGGCGCCCCTCCACCACGCTTCGCGCGGTCCCCCTCCCCTGAAGGGGGAGGAACTGAGGCGCGTGGGTCAGGCGCCCCTCCACCGCCTTCGGCGGTCCCCCTCCCCCAAGGGGGAGGAACTGCGGTCCCCCTCCCCCGAGGGGCGGCGCTAAGCCACCAGCGTCTCCGCCACCGTCAGGTCCACGCTGACCAGTTGCGACACGCCGCGCTCGGGCATGGTAACGCCGTAGAGGCGGTCCATGCGGCTCATGGTCACCGGGTTGTGGGTGATGACGATGAAGCGGGTTTCGGTGCGGTTGCGCATCTCGTTGAGCATGCGGCAGAAGCGGTCGACGTTGGCATCGTCCAGCGGGGCGTCGACCTCGTCCAGCACGCAGACGGGCGCGGGGTTGGCGAGGAAGACGGCGAAGATCAGGGCGGCCGCCGTCAGGGCCTGCTCGCCGCCGGACATCAGGCTCATGACCGCCAGACGCTTGCCGGGCGGACAGGCGAAGATTTCCAGACCGGCTTCCAGCGGATCGTCGCTCTCGACCAGTTTCAGCTCGGCCTGACCGCCGCCGAACAGGGCCTCGAACAGGGCCTTGAAGTTCTCGTTGATGACGTCGAAGGCGGCGATCAGACGCTCGCGGCCCTCGGCGTTCAGTTCGTCGATGCCGTCTCGCAGCCGGGAGATGGCGGTGGTCAGGTCCGAGCGCTCGACCTTCATGGTCTGCAGACGGTCGCCGTATTCGTTGGCCTCCTCCTCGGCCAGCAGGTTGACCGCGCCCAGCTGCTCGCGCTCGCGTTCGAGCCCGTACAGCAGGCTTTCGGCGCCGGCGGCGTCGGGCGGACGGGCGACGGCGTCGTCGGTCAGCTTCTGGCCCAGCTCCTCCGGCGACATCTGCGCCGTCTCCTCGACGTTGCGGGTCGCGTCGGCCAGCTTCTCGGCGGCGGCCTCGGCGCGGGCGGCCAGACCGGCGCGGGCTTCGCGGGCCTGTGAGGCGGCGGCATCGGCGGCGCGGGAGGCGCGGTCGGCGTCCCCGGCGGCGCCCTCGGCCACGGACAGGGCGTCGGCGGCGGCCTTGCGGCGCGTCTCGGCCACGGTCAGGGCGTCCAGCAGGGCGTTGCGCTGGGCGGCCAGTTGCTCAGGCGCGTCGGAGGCCTGTTTCAGTTTGGCGGCGGTCTTTTCGGCGTCCTTCTCCAGGGCGGAGACGCGGGCCTTGGCGTCTTTGGCGCGCCCGGCCCAGCCTTCGCGCTCGCGCTTGATGCCTTCCACCCGGGCCTGACGACCGGCGACCTCGCGCGCCTCGGCGTCGCGCTCGACGCGGGCGGTGGAGGCGGCGGCGCGGGCGGTGTCGGCGGCGGCGCGGGCGGCGGTCAGCTCCTCGCGCAGGGCGGCGAGGGTTTCGGACGGGGCCTCGGTTCCCTGCGCCTCGATCAGGGCGGCTTCGGCGGCCTCGACCTCGGCGGACAGGCGGGTCAGGGTTTCGTCCAGCGCCTGGGCCCGGGCTTCCTTGCGCGCCTGTTCACGACCCAAGGCTTCGACGCGGTCGCGGGCGGCGGTCACGGCCTTGTCGAGCGGGAAGGGGGCGGCGCGGGCGATCTTCACCGTCTCCTCGGCGGCGCGGAAGGCGTCGGTCGCGGATTTCAGGGCGGCTTGCGCGGCCTCCAGCGCGGGCTTGCCGGCGTCGATCTCGGTTTCCAGCTCCGACAGGCGGGTGCGTTGGGCCAGACGGACGGCGGCGGGGCGCGGGGCTTCGGCGCGCTGGACGAAGCCGTCCCAGCGCCACAGGTCGCCGTCGGTGGTGACCAGACGGGCGCCGACGGGCAGGCTCTTCGCCAGCGTCGCCACCTGATCCCTGGCCGCCACGCCGCACAGGGCCAGACGGGCTTTCAACTGGTCGGGGGCGGAGACGTGGGCGGCCAGCGGGGCGACGCCGCCTGGCCAGACTGGCGTCGGGACCTCTGCCCCGGCCCAGTAGGCGGCGGCGCGGGCGTCCAGCGCGGCGTCCAGATCATCGCCGAGCGCGGCGGCGAGGGCGGCTTCATAGCCCTTGTCGGCCTGAACCCTGTCCAGCGCCGGGGCGTGCTCGCGCTTGCCCTGGACCAGCAGCTGGGCGAGGCCGCGGGCCTCGGTCTGGAGACGGCCCAGTCGGTCCTCGGCGGCGCGGGAGGTCTGACGGGCCTCCTGTTCGGCGCGGGCCTTGTCGCCGCGATCGGCCTCGGCGGTCTCGACGGCGGCGCGGGCGGCGGTGAGCGCGGCCTGCGCCTGTTCCAGCGCGGCCCGGGCGGCCTCGATCTCGGGCGTTTGCAGCGGGCCGAGCGCCTCGCGCTCGCGTTGGGCGGAGGCGAGCTGGACCCGGGCGCGTTCGACGCGGGCTTCGGCGTCGCGCTTACGGGCGTTTTCGGCGGAGACCCGGGCCTCGACGGCGGCGACGGCCCCGGCCACACGCTCGACCTCGGCGTCGGCGGCGCGGCGGGCGTCATCGGCGGCCAGCAGGGCGGCGTCCAGCTCCGGCCCGCGCGCGGGGGCGGCGGCGATCTCGGCGGAGACACGCTCGAACGCCTCGGTCAGCCGGGCCAGTTCGCTTTCGGCGTCCCCGGCCATGCCGGTTTCGCGCTCGATGTCGGCGGCGATGCGCAGGCCCTCGGCCTTGAGGCGATCGACCTCGGCGCGGGCGGCCTGTTCGGCCATGTCGAGCCGGTCGCGCTCCAGACTGGCGCGGTGCAGCAGGGCGCCGGCGACGGCGTCCTCCTCGCGGGCGGGCTTGAGGGCGTCCTGGGCGTTCAGCGCGGCCGTCTGGGCCCGGCCCGAGGCGGTGGTCGCTTCCAGCACGGCGCGGTCGGCCTCGGCCAGCTCCTGCGCCGCGACCTCGGCGGCGAGGCGGGCGTCGTTCCAGCGCACATAGAGCAGGGAGGCCTGCAGGGCGCGGATCTCGGCGGAGATCTTCTTGTATTTCTCGGCCTGCCGCGCCTCGCGCTTCAGCCGGGTCAGGGTGGTTTCCAGCTCGCGACCGATGTCGTCCAGCCGTTCGAGATTGGTCTCGGCCGCCTTCAGGCGCAGCTCGGCCTCGTGACGGCGGGTGTGCAGGCCGGCGACGCCGCCCGCCTCCTCGAGGATGCGGCGGCGGTTCTGCGGCTTGGCGGCGATCAGCTCGCTGATCTGGCCCTGACGGACGAGGGCCGGGGAGTTGGCGCCGGTGGAGGCGTCGGCGAACAGCAGCTGGACGTCGCGGGCGCGCACCTCCTTGCCGTTGATGCGGTAGGTCGAGCCCTGGCCCCGGTCGATGCGGCGCGAGACCTCGAGGATCGGGCTGTCGGTGAAGGGCTGGGGCGCGCGGCGCTGGGCGTTGTCGATGGTCAGCTGGACTTCGGCATGGCTGCGCGGCGGGCGATTGGCGGCGCCAGCGAAGATGACGTCGTCCATGCCCTGACCGCGCATGGCCTTGGCCGAGTTGGCGCCCATGACCCAGCGCAGGCTTTCGAGCACGTTCGATTTGCCGCAGCCGTTGGGGCCGACGATGCCGGTCAGGCCGGGTTCGATATGGAACTCCGACGCGTCGACGAAGGATTTGAAGCCGACAAGCCTGAGGCGCTGGAACTGCACCTGCGGCGGGCCGTCTAGCGGGCCGCGGCGGCCGCGCGGACAGCGACCTCCAGACCGCCCAGCGAGCGGTCTGCCACGAGGCGGCCATTGACGAAGAAGGCCGGAGTGCCGGTCACGCCGGCGTCGACGGCGGTCTGGATGTCACGCTGGATCGCCGCGCGGGTGGCGGGCAGGGCGATACAGGCGTCGATCTGGGGCTTGGTGCGTCCGCTGGCGGTGATGGCCGGGGCGTACCAGTCCTGCTGATCGCCGCCGTTCAGGACCGCGGACTGGCCGTGCATCAGGACAGAGGCGACGTCGAAGAATTTGCCGGGGGCGGCGCAGCGCGCCAAGGCGGCCGCCGGGCCCGAAAGCTCCGGCGGGTTGGTCGGCAGGTCCCGGAAGACGTAGCGCACCTGACCGGTGTCGATCAGCCGCTGCTTGAACAGCGGGAAGACCATGTTGTGCCAGTCGGCGCAGTGGTGGCAGGAGAAGGAGGCGTATTCGATGACCGTCACCGGGGCGTCGGCCCTGCCGAGCACGCGGTCGGCCGCCGTGACGGGCGCGACCGGCTCGACGGCGACCGCCCGCGACGGCGCGGAGGCCGTCGCGAGCGGCGCCAGAAGGGCCAGCGTCAGGATCAGGAACGGTCGCAGGAACGCCTTCACGGTCGCCTCCTACTTGGCCAGGGCGGCGTCGATGGCGGTGGACAGGTCGGCGAGGGTCGCGCCGCTGTTCGAGCCCGGGGTGACGATGGTCTCGCCATTGACCATGAAGGTAGGCGTGCCGGTGACGCCGTTGCTTACGGCGGCGCGGGCCCGCTCGTCGGCGGCCTTCAGCGCCTCCGGATCGGTGATGCAGGTCTGGATCTGCTCATTGCTGAGTCCGACGCCGTTGCCGACCCGGAACAGGGTCTGGCGGGGATCGGCGCCCGGCGACAGCATTTCCTGCTGGCTGGCCATCAGTTCATGGACGACATCGAAATACTTGTCCCCGCCGGCGCAGCGGGCGATGGCGAAGCCGGCGACGGCGACGTTGATCGGGCCGGTCGGCAGTTCGCGGAACACGTAGCGCACCTTGTTGGTGTCGACGTATTTGGCCTTGAAGCCCGGCCAGGTCTCTTCCTGCCAGGCGGCGCAGTGAACGCAGGTGACCGAGGCGTATTCGATGACGGTGACCTTGGCGCCTTCCGGGGCGCCCAGCGCCATGTCGCCGGCGGCCGGAGCGCCGGAGCTGCCGCCGCAGCCGGCGAGGGCCGCGAGCGCGGCGAGGGTGGCGGCGGACAGGGCCGCGCGGCGGCTCATGTCGGCATAACGGAACTTCATGGGGTCTTCCTCACCTCGACGGGATTTTCGGATCATCGCGCGATTCCCCGCAAAGTCGCGCAGCCATGGTTTTCGAGAACAGGTGCGGCGAAGTTTTGTCAACGCCGCCGGTGGTCGCGGTCCCCAAGAACGGCGCGGCCCAGCTTCTCCAGCGACTTTTGCAGCCCCTCGGGCGCGTCGGCGATGGAGGCCTTGAGTTCGGCTTCCTGATGGGCGGGCAGGGGGGCGGCGACGGCGGCCCTGCGGGCGGCGGGGACGGGGGCGTCGGTGAGGGGCTTCACAGGTCCCTGGGCGATGCGGAGTTTGGTCACGGCGCCCGGGCCGAGGAACAGGTTCACCCGTTGCAGGATGTCCTCGGACTGGTGCTGAACCAGAAGGGCGGCAGGGCCGGCGACGCGCAGTTCGAGGGTGCCGCCATTCTCGCCCCGGCCCTTGGTCAGCTTCTGCGGGCGGGTGACGCGGGCCAGCCGTTCGCCGACGATCTCGCGCCAGCGGGGCTCCAGGGCGCCGGCGCCGCGTCCCAGCTTGCCGTCCAGATCCTTGATCAGGCCCTGGAGCGCGCGACCGGCCTTGGGCGCCGGGCGCGGGGCCGGGCGGGTGCGGCGGCGGGACAGGATTTCCCGGACTTCGGCGTCTGTTGGCAGCGTGCGGCGCATTTCCGGGTTATAGCGCGACGGATGCCTTCCGTCCCCGCCGACGTGCCCGCCCTCCGCGCCGCCCTGCTGGGCTGGTACGATGCGCACGCGCGCACGCTGGTGTGGCGCGCGCCGCCGGGGACGAAGGGGCGGCCGGACCCCTACCGGGTATGGCTGTCGGAGGTCATGCTGCAGCAGACCACCACCCCGCATGCGACGCCGTATTTTCTGACCTTCACCGCGCGCTGGCCGACCGTGTCCGATCTGGCGGCGGCGGAGGATGGGGATGTCATGGCCGCCTGGGCGGGCCTCGGCTACTACGCCCGCGCCCGCAACCTGCTGGCCTGCGCGCGGGCGGTGGCGGGGGCGTATGGCGGGGTGTTCCCGGACACCGAGGCGGGCCTGTTGGCCCTGCCGGGGGTGGGCGCCTATACCGCCGCCGCCGTGGCCAGCATCGCCTTCGGCGAGGCCGCCAATGTGGTCGACGGCAATGTCGAGCGGGTGATGTCGCGTCTGTTCGCGGTCGAGACGCCCGTGCCGACGGCGCGGCCGGAATTGCGGGCGCTGGCGGGATCGCTGGTGCGGGACGAGCGGCCGGGCGACTGGGCCCAGGCGCTGATGGATCTGGGCGCGACCGTCTGTCGTCCGAAATCGCCCCTGTGCGGGGATTGTCCGCTGACGGCGTGGTGCGCGGGATACGCAAGCGGCCAGCCGGAGCGTTATCCGCTGAAGCTGAAGAAGGCCGAGCGGCCGCACCGGACGGGCATCGTCTGGGTGCTGCGCGACGCGGCCGGTCGGGTGGCGCTGGTGCGGCGGCCGGACAAGGGGCTGCTGGGCGGCATGCTGGGCCTGCCGACCTCGGACTGGAGCGCGACGCCGGACAGCGCCCCGCCGGTGGCGGCCGACTGGCGCGAGGCCGGGTTCGTGGAGCACGTCTTCACCCATTTCTCGCTGACGCTGGAGGTGCGCGCAGGAGAGGGCGGGGGAGACTTCGTCTGGACGGAGGTCGAGGAGGCGCTGGGCGCGCTGCCGACAGTGTTCAGGAAGGCGCTGGAGCGCGGGCTGGGCTGACCTTCACCTCTCCACGCAGTGGGGGGGGACCATGCGAAGCCTTGGGCGAAGCATGGTGGAGGGGTCGATACGGGCGCGGATGGCCGACCCCTCCACCACGCTGCGCGTGGTCCCCCTCCCCATCTTCGATGGAGAGGTGAGTGGGGTTGCTACCCCAGTGTCCTGACCTTGACCGCGCCGCCCCGGCGGCGGGGCATGGCGACGGTGCGGTCGCCCAGTTGCTGGAAGGTCAGGTCGACCAGGCCGTCGCCGACCTGAAGGTCGGTGACGTTCAGGCGGTCGATGCCGGCGGGCAGGACGGGGTCGTCGATCTCGACCACGCCCGCGACCGCGTCGATGTTCACGCCCAGCGCCGCCTGAAGCATCAGGAAGACCGATCCGGCGGCCCAGGCCTGGGGCAGGCAGGCGACGGGGTAGGCGATCGGCGGCTCGCCGGTCGCGCGCTCGAACCCGCAGAACAGTTCGGGCAGGCGCAGGTGGAAATGCGTCGCCGCGGCGTAGATCTCGCCGAGCAGGAGGGCGACCGCGCGGCGCTCGCCGTATTTGGCCATGCCCGCCGCGGCCATGGCCGTGTCATGGGGCCAGACGGAGCCGTCGTGGTAGCTCATGGGATTGAACCGGGCCTGACCGGTCGCCAGCGTCCGCACGCCCCAGCCGGAGCGGAACTCGGCCGACAGCATCCGCTTCGTCACCTTCAGCGCCCGCTCACGCGACGGCAGGCCGGTGAACAGCAGATGGCCCGCGTTGGAGCCGATGGCGCGGCAGGGCTCGCCGTCGCCGTCCAGGGCGATGGCGTAGAAGCCCTCGTCCTCCATCCAGAACTTCTCCTCGACCAGGGCGCGGGTCGCTTCGGCCCGGGCGGCCCATTCGGGCTGACGGTCATCGCCCAGCGTCTTCGCGAGCTCGGCCATCGCCTGCCAGGCGGCGAAGGCGTAGCCCTGAACCTCCAGCAGGGCGACGGGCCCTTTCGGGAAGCGGCCGTCGGCGTGGAAGATGGAATCTTCCGAGTCCTTCCAGCCCTGGTTGGACAGGCCGGTGTCGGCGCCGCGCTGGTAGCTGATCAGGCCGTCGCCACGGATATCGCCGTAGTCGGTCATCCAGCCGGTGGCGGCGATCAGATTGGGCCAGAGCTGACGGATCAGGTCGAAGTCGCCGGTGCGACGCGCATAGGCGCCGGCCAGGGCCACGAACAGGCAGGTGGTGTCGACTCCGCCGTAATAGAGGCCGAACGGCACCTCGCCGAGGGCGCTCATCTCGCCGCCGCGAGTCTCGTGCATGATCTTGCCGGGGGCCGAGTCCTGGAAGGCTGACACCTCGGTGGCCTGACGTTTGGCGAGATAGGTCAGGACGCCCTTGGCCAGCGACGGGTCGAGCCACAGCATCTGCCAGGCGGTGATGATGCCGTCGCGGCCGAACGGGGTCGAGAACCACGGCACCCCCGCATAGGGGTAGGGGCCGGTCGGCAGGTCGGTGGTCAGCAGGGCCACGTCGGCGCGGCTCTGGTCCAGCCAGTCGTTGAAGCGCGGGCTGCGCGGGCCGCGCAGGGAGGCGCCGCGGCGACGGCGACGGCGCATCGACAGCCGCGCCTCGATGGCGTTGCGGCGGAAGCGCGCCTCGTCCGGCGTCTCGCAGCGGTCGGGACCGCATTCGATATACAGATCGACCCGCTTGCCCATGGGCAGGCTGAACATGAAGTCGGCCTTGGCGCCCGTCAGCCGGGCGGGCGGCTCGGAGAAGGCGAGGCAGCTGTTGCGCTCGACATTATCCAGACCGAGGTAGCCAAAGCTGACCCGTCGACCGTCGTGGGTCGGGGACGTGCGGGTCCCGTGCTTGAGCCGGGGCGTGCCCCGGACCTGGAAGATGTCGGCGAAGTCCGCGCCGAACTCGAACGACAGCGGCAGCAGGACGTCCTCCACGCCGTGATTGACCATCCGGACCCGCTCGAACATCCGCCGGTCGCGGATGAAGCGGCGACGCTCGATATGCAGCACGCCGGCCGGCGCGGATCGCCCGCCCATCGGGGGCAGGGGGCGATTGGTCGTGTGGCAGATGAAGAAGACGTTGTCCTGACTGACGCCCGAGCTGAGCCGCGAGGGGCGCGCGCCGCCGACGGTCATCACGAAGCGGGACAGCAGGCGGGTGTCGTGGTCGAACAGACCGTCGGCCCCGCCCTTCAGGTCGCCCCAATGGTCGGCGACACAGAAGGTGTCGGCGTCCTTGAGCGCCATCAGCTGTTCAAGGCCATCCACTTCTCCGCTGTTCGCGGCGGTGGTCTGCACCGAATAGGCGTCGTCCATGAGGTTCCTTGACGGCGGTTCAGGTCGGTTCCCAGCCTCCCACCCGAATGCGGACGCTTAATGGCCGCCAGACTGAAATGAGCTCGGATGCGCGGGCATCCGGACCCGGATTTCACTGCAGCCTCAAGCCAGAGCCGTATTCAAGGCATCGGTGGATCGCGACGCGATCCCTCTCAACCGATCTCACGGTACGATAACGGACAAACCCGCCCGGGGTTCAGGCGATGGCCGCGAAAGTCCGGGCTTCGTCCAGTGGACGCAGGGCGGTGACCACGTCGGTCAGCGGCGCCTCGGCGAAGGGGCGGCGCGCCAGCAGGTCGCCGTAGACGTCCAGATAGCGCCGGGCCATGGCGGTGGCGGAGAAGCGCAGCTCGAACCGGGCGCGGATCGCCTCGCGGTCCAGCAGATGGGCCCGGCCGGCGGCGGCGATGGCCTGTTCCATGGTGTCGACCAGGAAGCCGGTCTCGCCGTCCTCGATGATCTCGGTGGTCGAGCCGCATTTGAAGGCGACGACCGGCGTGCCGCAGGCCATGGCCTCGATCATCACCAGGCCGAAGGGCTCGGGCCAGTCGATGGGGAAGAGCAGGGCCTCGGCGCCGCCGAGGAAGGCGGACTTCTGATGGTCGCCGATCTCGCCGACGAACTCGATCAGCGGATTGTTCTCGACCATCGGCTTGATGACGGTCTCCCAATAGGCCTTGTCCGCCGCATCGACCTTGGCCGCCATCTTCAGCGGCTTGTTCAGGGCGGTGGCGATCTGGATGGCGCGGTCCGGGCGCTTCTCGGGCGAGATGCGGCCGAGGAACGCGAGGTAGCCGTCCGATTTCGGACTGAACGTATAGAGCTCGGACGGCATGCCGTGATGGACGGTCGCCTTCCAGTTGGCGAAGGGCAGGGGGCGGCGCTGGTCGTCGGAGATCGACACCATGCCGAACTGGGGCCAGCGCTCGTAGACGCCGGGCAGGTCCTTCAGGTCCAGCCGCCCGTGCAGGGTGGTCAGGGTCTTGTCCGCGCACCGCTCGAAGAAGGGGAAGTGGATCATGTCGGTGTGGAAATGGATGATGTCGAAATCGTCGGCGCGCTTCAGCACCTCCGACAGCATCGACATATGGGCCGCCAGGTCGGACTTCAGGGGAGCCGGATCCAGCCGGATCGCCTGATCCCGCACCGGGATCAACCGGGCCCGGGTCTCGGCCTCGGCGGAGGCGAACAGGGTCACGTCATGGCCCAGGTCGACCAGCGCATCGGTCAGGTGCGCGACCACCCGTTCGGTCCCTCCATACAGCCGGGGCGGAACGGCTTCGTACAGCGGGGTGATCTGGGCGATCTTCATGGCATGCGCTCCCGACGCCCTTCCGCGGCGCCGGGATCACTAACAATGCTGCAGGTGCGAAGTTCCGCAAAATGCGGAATTTCTTTCGTGAAACCGGTGACTTACAGCGTTACAATGTGTCGGTTAGCGAACTTAACGCGCCTGTCCGGCAATCAAGTCGTTGAAAAGATTAATCGGGCCTATTGCATCCCGGCGCGGATTTCGGCGCGCAGGGCGTCGATGCTGCGCAGGCCCTGATCCGACTTGAAGCGCCAGTAGGTCCAGCCGTTGCAGGCGGGGGCGTTTTCGAACAGGGCGCCCATCTTGTGGATCGAACCGGTGAGCGAGCCGGCGACCAGCGAACCGTCGGCGCGGACACGGGCTTCGCGTTCGCCCTTGGGGCAATACAGGCGGTCGCCCGGACGCAGCAGGCCCGCTTCGACCAGGGCGCCGAACGGCACCTTCGGCTCGTTGCGCTTGGAGCCCATGACGGCGAGGTCTTCCGGGGCGGCGGGCAGCACCGCCTTGATGCGTTTTTCGGCAACTTTTGCGTAGGTCTCGTCACGCTCGATGCCGATGTAGTGGCGGCCCAGACGCTTGGCGGCGGCGCCGGTGGTGCCGGTGCCGAAGAAGGGATCCAGCACGACGTCGCCCGGTTTGGTGGCGGACAGCAGGACGCGGTGCAGCAGGGCCTCGGGCTTCTGGGTCGGATGGGCCTTCTTGCCGTCGGCGTCCTTGATCCGCTCCTCGCCGGTGCACAGGGCGAAGGTCCAGTCGGAGCGCATCTGGGTGTCTTCGTTGAAGGCCTTCAGGGCGTCGTAGTTGAAGGTGTAGCGCTTCTGCTCACGCGAGCGGGCGGCCCAGATCAGGGTTTCGTGGGCATTGGTGAACCGGGTGCCCTTGAAGTTCGGCATCGGGTTGGACTTGCGCCAGATGATGTCGTTCAGCACCCAGAAGCCCAGGTCCTGGATCGCCGTGCCGAGGCGGAAGACGTTGTGATAGCTGCCGATCACCCAGATGGAGCCTTCGGGCTTCAGAACGCGGCGGCATTCCTTCAGCCAGGCGCGGGTGAAGGCGTCGTACTCGGCGAAGCTGTCGAACTTGTCCCAGTCGTCGTCGACCGCATCGACCTTGGAGTTGTCGGGACGCAGCAGGTCGCCGCCGAGCTGAAGGTTATAGGGCGGGTCGGCGAAGACCATGTCGACCGAGGCCGTGGGCAGCGAACGCAGCACCTCGATGCAGTCGCCCCGATGGACGATGTCGGTCTTCAGTTCGGACATGGAAACGCGGCCCCGCACAGGATTGAGCGGGCATGGTGAATCCTTACGGTTAAGGCGGCGTAACCGGAGCGACAGACGGTCGAAAGATCGGTCGGCGCGCAGTTGGGGGCGGGCTTGGGACGGTTTTCGACATATAAATAAGCTGCGGCCAAGCTGGGGCTTCGGGCGGCCGGGAGCGTTGGGGTGTCAACTCATCGTCACCCTCAGGACCTTCCGACATGGCCGCTTCGAAAACCCTCACGCCTGGAAACGGGGGCGAGACGCACCAGACCGCCTCCACGCCCGAGACCCGCCTGACCACCAATCACGGCGTGCCGGTCAGCGACAACCAGAACTCCCTGAAGGCCGGTCCGCGTGGTCCCTCGCTGCTGGAAGACTTCGTCCTGCGCGAGAAGATCCAGCATTTCGACCACGAGCGGATTCCGGAGCGGATCGTCCACGCCCGCGGTTCGGCCGCCCACGGCTTCTTCGAACTGACCGACAGCCTGGCCGACTACACCACCGCGAAAATCCTGACCGAGGTCGGCAAGAAGACCGAGCTGTTCACCCGGTTCTCGACGGTCGCAGGCGGGGCGGGGTCCGTCGATACCCAGCGCGATGTGCGCGGCTTCGCGGTCAAGATGTACACGGTCGAGGGCAACTGGGACCTGGTCGGCAACAACATTCCGGTCTTCTTCATCCAGGACGCCATCAAATTCCCGGACCTGATCCATGCCGTGAAGATGGAGGCCGACCGCGGCTATCCGCAGGCGGCCAGCGCGCACGACACCTTCTGGGACTTCATCGGCCTGATGCCGGAGAGCAGCCACATGATCATGTGGGCCATGTCGGACCGGACGATCCCGCGCTCGCTCCGCATGATGGAGGGCTTCGGGGTCAACACCTTCCGCCTGATCAATGCGGCGGGCGAGGCGACGCTGGTGAAGTTCCACTGGCGTCCGAAGTTGGGCACGCAGTCGACCTGCTGGGACGAGGCGGTGAAGATCGCCGGCGCCGATCCCGACTTCCACCGTCGTGACCTGTTCGAGGCGATCGACAGCGGCGACTTCCCCGAATGGGAGTTCGGGGTCCAGCTGCTGACGCAGGCGGAGGCCGACGCCCTGCCGTTCGACGTGCTGGACGCGACCAAGCTGATCCCCGAGGAGCTTCACCCGATCCGGGTCGTCGGACGGATGGTGCTGGACCGGAACCCGGACAATTTCTTCGCCGAGACCGAGCAGGTGGCCTTCCTGCCGACCAATATCGTGCCGGGCATCGACTTCTCCGAGGATCCGCTGCTGCAGGGGAGGCTGTTCTCCTATCAGGACACCCAGCTGTCGCGGCTGGGCACGCCGAACTTCCACCAGATCCCGATCAATCAGGCGCGGGGCTGCCCGTTCCAGAACCTGCAGCGCGACGGCCAGATGCAGACCTTCGTGCCCAAGGGGCGGGCCAACTATGAGCCGAACAGCCTGTCAGAGGCGGGTGAGGACGGTGGTCCGCGCGAGGACCCCAAGGGTGGCTTCCGCAGCTTCGCCCAGCCGGTCGAGGAGACCAAGGTCCGCATCCGGGCGGAAACCTTCGCCGACCACTACAGCCAGGCGCGGCTGTTCTTCGCGTCCCAGACGGAGATCGAACAGGCCCACCTCGCCAGCGCCCTGGTGTTCGAACTGTCCAAGGTGACGCTGGATCACGTGCGCAACCGGGTGCTGGGCAACCTGCGCAATATCGACGAGACGCTGGCGCAGCGGGTGGCCGACGGTCTGAACGTGCCGCTTCCGGCCGCCAATGAGGCGGCCAGCGCGCCGTTCGACATGGACGCCTCGCCCGCGCTGCGCATCGTCGGCAAATATCCCGACACCCTGAAGGGGCGCGCCGTGGGGATCCTGGTCACCGACGGCGCCGACGGCGCCGTGGTCGAGGCGGTGAAGGCCGCGGCCGAAGCGGAGGGGGCGACGGTCAAGATCGTCGCGCCGAAGATCGGCGGCGTGAAGCTGAAGGGCGGCAAGAAGCTGAAGGCCGACGGACAACTGGCCGGGACGCCGTCGGTGGTGTTTGACGCCGTGGCGCTGGTGCTGTCCGAAGCCGGTTGCGCCGAACTGCTGGGCGAGGGCGCTGCGGTCGATTTCGCGTCCCACGCCTTCGGCCACCTGAAGGCGATCGGCTTTACGCCGGAAGCCCAGCCGTTGCTCGACAAGGCGGGGGTCGTCGCTGATGCCGGCGTCATCGACCTGACGGCCGGCGCGGAGGCCTGGATCGAACCGGCGCGGACGCGTCAGTGGGACCGTGAGCCCAAGGTCCGCATGCTGGCCTGAAGCCGGGCGCTCCGGCGGCTGTGACGGTCCCCTGTCGAGGGAACCGTCACAGGCGCTCACGTTTTGTTACGCGCTCAGGGTCGCCTTGCCGCGTCGAGCGCGGTAAGCGGGGCGGATGCACAGCGAGCGGAGCGAATCCGCCGCGTAAACGGCCACGGTTCAGGGGCAGTCTATGACTCAGTGGGTGTACAGTTTCGGCGGCGGCTCGGCTGACGGCGATGCTTCGATGAAGAACCTTCTCGGCGGCAAGGGCGCGAACCTGGCCGAGATGTCGTCGCTGGGGCTGCCGGTCCCGCCGGGCTTTACGGTGACGACCGAGGCCTGCAACCACTACTATGCGCAGGGACAGACCTACCCCGGCGAACTGGCCGAGCAGGTGCAGGCCGGGCTGGCCAAGGTCGAGGGCATTGTCGGCAAGACGTTCGGTGACGCCTCGAACCCGCTGCTGGTCTCGGTCCGTTCGGGCGCCCGCGCGTCGATGCCGGGGATGATGGACACGGTCCTGAACCTGGGCCTGAACGACGAGACGGTGGAGGGGCTGGCGGCCCTGTCGGGCGACCGCCGCTTCGCCTTCGACAGCTATCGCCGCTTCATCACCATGTATTCGAACGTGGTGCTGGGTCTGGGCCACGACCACTTTGAGGAAGTGCTGGACGACCACAAGGACCGGCTGGGCGTCACGGTCGACACCGATCTGAGCGCCAAGGACTGGGAAAAGGTCGTCGCCGACTACAAGCAGGTGGTCGAGCGCAATCTGGGACACGCCTTCCCGCAGGATCCGAAGGATCAGCTGTGGGGCGCCGTGGGCGCCGTCTTCGCAAGCTGGATGAACGACCGGGCGAAATTCTATCGCCGCATGCACGACATCCCCGAGAGCTGGGGCACGGCTGTGAACATCCAGTCGATGGTGTTCGGCAATATGGGTGAGACCTCGGCGACCGGCGTGGCCTTCACCCGCAATCCGTCGACCGGCGAGGCGAAGCTTTACGGCGAGTTCCTGATCAACGCCCAGGGCGAGGATGTGGTCGCGGGCATCCGCACGCCGCAGTCGCTGACCAGGGCCGGTCGCGAGGAGATGGGCGAGACGGCGCTGTCGATGGAAGAGGCGATGCCGGACGTCTTCGGCCAGTTCGTCGACGTCGTCGGCCGGCTGGAAACCCACTACCGCGACATGCAGGACATCGAGTTCACGGTCGAACAGGGCCGGCTGTGGATGCTGCAGACCCGTAACGGCAAGCGCACGGCCAAGTCGGCGCTGAAGATCGCGGTCGAGCTGGCCGCCGAGGGCGTGATCTCGGAAGAAGAGGCCGTCAGCCGGGTCGAGCCGGCCGCGCTGGATCAGCTGCTGCACCCGACGCTGGACCCGAACGCCGCGCGCAGCGTGGTGGCCCAAGGCCTGCCCGCCTCGCCCGGCGCGGCGACCGGCAAGATCGTGTTCGACGCCGACGAGGCCGAACGTCTGGCCCAGCTGGGCGAGGCCGTCATTCTGGTGCGTGAGGAAACCAGCCCGGAAGACATCCACGGCATGCACGCGGCGCGCGGCATCGTCACGGCGCGCGGCGGCATGACCAGCCACGCGGCGGTCGTCGCGCGCGGCATGGGGCGTCCCTGCGTCTCGGGCGCGGGCGAAATCCACATCGACGACAAGGCGCAGACCTTCACGGCGCGCGGCCGCACCTTCCACGCGGGCGAGATCGTCACCATCGACGGCGGCAAGGGCGAGGTGCTGGACGGCGCCGTGGCCATGATCGAGCCGGAGTTGACGGGCGATTTCCAGACCCTGATGGCCTGGGCCGACAAGGTTCGTCGTCTGGCCGTGCGCGCCAATGCCGAGACGCCGCTGGACGCCCGCACCGCGCGCGGCTTCGGCGCCGAGGGCATCGGCCTGTGCCGGACCGAGCATATGTTCTTCGACGACACCCGGATCGCCGCCGTGCGCGAGATGATCCTCGCCGATGACGAGGCCGGTCGCCGTCTGGCGCTGGCCAAGATCGCGCCGTTCCAGAAGTCGGACTTCGTCGAGCTGTTCCAGATCATGGTCGGGCTGCCGGTGACGGTGCGCCTGCTGGACCCGCCGCTGCACGAGTTCATTCCGCACACGGACGAGGACATCGACGCCTTGGCCGCAGGGTCCGGTCTGGACGCCGCCAAACTGAAGCGCCGGGCCAAGGAACTGCACGAGACCAATCCGATGCTGGGCCACCGCGGCTGCCGCCTCGGCGTCGCCTATCCCGAAATCTACGAGATGCAGGTCCGGGCCGTGCTGGAGGCCGCGCTGGAGGTGAAGCAGGCGACGGGTCTGGCCCCGATCCCGGAGATCATGCACCCGCTGGTCGCCCTGGGCCTCGAGATGAAATACCTGCGCGAGCTGACAGACCGGACGGCGAAGACCGTCTTCGAGGAAGCGGGCGATACGGTCGAGTATCTGGTCGGGACCATGATCGAACTGCCCCGCGCCGCCCTGCGGGCCGGGGATCTGGCCGAGCACGCCCAGTTCTTCAGCTTCGGCACCAATGACCTGACCCAGACGACGTTCGGCATCAGCCGCGACGACTCCGGCCGCTTCCTGCAGGCCTATATGGACAAGGGCATCTTCGAGACCGACCCCTTCGTCCGGCTGGACCGGGACGGCGTCGGCGATCTGATCCGCATCGCCGCCGAGCGCAGTGGGGCGGTGCGTCCCGACATCAAGATGGGCATCTGCGGCGAGCATGGCGGCGATCCGTCGTCGATCGCCTTCTGCGAAGAGGTCGGTCTGGATTACGTGAGCTGCTCGCCCTACCGCGTGCCGATCGCCCGTCTGGCCGCCGCCCAGGCCGCGCTGCACGCGCGGGCGGGGACGGAGCGCGAAAAAGACCGCTAGGTTTCGCGTCGCCAGAATAACACCATGATAAGGTCACGGTTGACGTATCGTCGTCTGTGCCTGTTCGCGCACAGTCGACGGGAAGTCGGAATCCGGGTCTGGAACCGCTGACTTCTGGGCCCATTTGTATCCCGCTGGATGGGGCCGGTGACCACAGAAGTCACCGCATCTAGAGGATACAGAAACAATGCGTAACGTTCTTCTCGCGACTGCTGCTCTTACTCTGATCGCCGCGCCGGCTCTGGCGCAAGATCCGGGCTCCCGCGTCACCGGCTCGATCGGTTACACGCAACTGGACACCGACGGTGGCGATCTCGGCGCCGTGACCGGCCGCGCCGGTTATGACTTCACCCGCAATTTCGGGGTCGAAGGCGAAGCCTCCATCGGCGTGAGCGATGACGACTTCACCGTCGCCGGCGTCCCGGGCTCGATCGAGCACAAGTATGACGCCGCCGCCTATGGCGTTGCCAAGCTGCCGATCAATGAAAACTTCGAGCTGTTCGGCCGTCTCGGCTACGGCACCACGCGGGTGAAGGCCGAGGTCGCCGGCATCCAGTCGTCGGACAGCACCGAAAGCATCAACTACGGCGTCGGCGCCAACTACTTCATCGACGGCCAGAACGGCGTGCGCGCCGACTGGACCCGCCGCGACTTCCGCGGCGACGCCGGTGAAGCCGACACCTACGGCCTGAGCTTCGTGCGTCGCTTCTAAGCGGCTTCGAGGTTCAGATGAGGAGGCCCGCCGCTCCCCCGGCGGGCCTTTTCTCGTTATGCGTGAGGATCTTGTGGCATACGCAGCACACTCATAACGACAGTCGCGCGAACGCCGCGCCACCTTTACGCATATGGCTACGCTTTTGCCTCGGGATCGGCCAAAGAGCGGGCCCGCCACTTCTGGCGGCTTATTTCGGGGGAAATAACCATGCGTCTTCTCGTTCTCGCGGCCGCCCTGGCCGCGGCTGCCGCCGTGGCCGCTCCGGCCGCCGCGCAATCGCTGACCAAGCCGGAATTCACGGCCTCGGTCGGCTACGCCCGCTTCGCTGACGGCAGCGAGGACTGGGACGGTCACGCCGTCGCCGTCCGCGGCGCCGCCCGCCTGCACCGCTATTTCGGCGTTGAAGCCGAAGGCAACCTGGGTCTCGGCTCGTCGGAGATCGACGGCGTCGACCTGTCGATGAACCACACCATCGCCGGCTATGTGGTGGCCTATCTGCCGCTGTCCGAGAACGTCGACCTGTACGCCCGCGCGGGCTACGGCTCGACCGAGTTCGAAGTCGAATTCGGCGGCGCCAAATTCACCGACAGCTACGACGGCCTGGCCCTCGGCATCGGCGGCCAATACTTCTTCGACGGCTCGGACAACGGCGTCCGCATGGACGTGACGCGTCACGAGTATGACGAACTGGACGGCGGCTTCGACGCCGTGTCCTTCTCCTACGTGCGCCGCTTCTGATCCTTACGGTCAGGCGAAACGACGAAGGCCCGCGGTGAAGACCGCGGGCCTTTTGCGTGGGATCGTGCTGTCGTCAGACGACGCCGGGTTGCAGGGCCCAGCGCATCGAGCCTTCGCCGAAGGGGCGGAAGAAAAGGTCACGGTAGCGTTCGAAGACCTCGATGATCTTCGAGGCCAGGTCCTGGGCCACGGTTTCACCGCGCTGGCGTTTCATCGCCGCGATACATTGGACCACGTCCCTTTGATGCGCGGAACCGCCCATGCTCTTGAGCACGGTCGTGATGTCCTCGGCCAACGGATCGATGGCCTTGCTCCAGGGATTGGTGTTCTGAGTCATGCGGGACGCCCCCTTGTTCTCGACACTGGCGAACCGGTCGCAAAATCGCGGGCCGGATGCAAGCGTCACCGCGATTTCGTGATCGAGGCGAGTGTGGACCTCTTGGGGATGAACGGCGTTCGGACAGGATGACCTGTTCCCGCGCCCTCGCCCTGACCACGATCCTGATGCTGGGAGCGTGTGACCGGCAGACGGTCAACCCGCCGACCGAGCCCGCCGAAGCCATCGCCACGAGCGAGGTCGCACCGCCCGCGCCGAGCCCGCCGGGCGTCGGGCCTTCGCTGCCGGGCGCGGGGCCGCAAAGCTTCGTCGGACGCTGGGCCGCTGAAGCGGCGTGGTGCAACAACACAACCGGCCCCCAGCGCCCGATCACAATCACCCCGTTGCGGGTCGAGGGCTATGAGAACAGCTGCGCCATCACCACTCTGGATGAGGTGGTCGACGGCTATGAGGTCGCCCTGGCCTGCCAGGCAGAAGGGGCCGCGACCGGCGAACGGGTGCGCCTGTCGGTGCAGGACGAGGTGCTGCGCCTGACCTGGCTGAACCGGAACGACGCGGTGGTGCTGCTGAAACGCTGCCCGGCGGCGGTGAGGGCCCCCACGCCCGGTCGTTAGTCGGCTGAAGCCGGCGCAGCCTTCGGCGTTCCGTCGGGGTTGTAGAACTCGGACATCCGTTCGACCACCAGCTCCCGGGTGGTGGCGGGGAACAGCAGGCCCCGGCCGGGGGGCAGGGCGCCCAGCAAGCGGGCGCGGACCGACCCGTCGACGTTGACGCCGTCGACCATCAGCCGGATGCCGTTCAGGCCGTGGTACTGACCGCGTCCGTTGACGTCGGTCCGGATGCGGATGCGGCTGGCGACGTTCAGGCTGTCATGGGCGAGGCCGGTCAGGAGTTCGAACTCGACGATCGCCGGTCCGAGGGTTCCATCGGCTTTCAAAAGCCCGCGGGTCGCGCCGTAGTAGCGGAGAACGACCAGTTCCCGGAACTCGCCGCGCGTATCCGGCTCAACCGCGAAGGCGGCGCTTTCTTCAACGCCTTCGTCGTGTCCGAAGGTCAGGAACTGGAACCGGCTGGCGGGAATGCCGCCCTGCCAGATGTTGTTCTCCATCAACTGTTCGGAGACGCCGTCGCCGTTCTTGTCGAGGTAGCAATAGATGTTGCCGCGCGCGAAGGCGTTCTCCGGGTTGAAGCGGCGCCAGCACCAGTAGTCCCCGTCCGGGCCGACCCCGGGCCATAGGGCGGCGCCGACGGGGCCGTATTTCTCGCCATTGCGCACCGAGCGGGTGATGCGCGCGACGGCGGCGGGACGGACCCACTGTTCAAACAGGACATCGCCATGGTCGACCTCGCGGAAGTCGGCGTCGGGCTGGATCGTGGTCTCGACGTTCAGGACGGCCTGGGCGGCGGGGCGGCCGATCATGGGCGTGGCGCGGCGGCGGATCGCCTCCGGCAACTCTTCCCAGGTCAGGACATCCTCCACCGCACCGTCGGGCGCGGCAGGGATCGGAGCGGGCGTCGAGGCGGGCTCCTGCGCGACGGCGGTGAAGGCGGCAAGGCTGAAGATCGCGGCGGCGGACAGGCGGAGGGCGTAGCGCATCAGTAAACCACCCAGCGGGTCGTGGTGACGATCTGAAGCATGATCTGGTCGACGTGAGGCTGCATGGTCTCGACCACCCGGTAGCGGATGGTGTCGTCGTCGTTGACGCCGAGGACCTCTATGACGGTGTCCTTGATGCGGATGGTGGCCCTTTGGCCCCCCTCAAGCGGGATGCGGCGCTCGCCGCCGGCCCCGCTGAGCGTGACGAGGTGCTGGCCCGGGATGCGGAAGCCGACGGCGGGGATGATGTGGGTGGCCGTGCGCGGCACGTTGCGTCCGGCGCGCATCGCCCGTCCGACGGGACGCACGATCTGATAGGTGATCTCGTAGTCGACCGAAGGGCCGTCGGCGAGTGGGATGCGGCTGTAGGGCACCGGCGCGGGCAGGGGGCGCGCCGCGCCCGAACCAAACACCAGCAGCGGAACGCCGTTGAACGGTACGCCGGAGTCGATGGCCTCATCGAAGCGACCGTCATCGTCGCGATCCACGTAGCAGATGAACTGATCCTCGTTGAACCAGCTCCGCGACTCGGCGATCGCGCAGTAGGACCAGGCGTCATCGGTATAGGCGCCGAACATCAGCGTGCCTGCGGGGAACGACTTGTCCTTGAACCAGCCTGTGCCTTCGGCGGGGGCGACGGCGTCTAGTCGGGCCGACCGGACCGAGGTCACGCGATGCGTCACCAGAGGGCGGCCTTCCCGGCCCGCCTGCTCTGCGGGGTTCGCCGCGACGCCGTGAATTACGAAGGGGGTGGAAGGCCTCGACTGGGCCGACGCGGGCGAACCCGCGCCCACCAGCGCAGCCAGACAGGCGCCGAGAACCAGCGCCGTTCCGTCTTTGTAGTTCAACTGCAATCCCCCCGAACCCTATCGGTCCATAGCGGCGGTACGGCAGCGCTTCAACTCAGTTGAAGAGGAAGTTCATCACGTCGCCGTCCTTGACGACATAGGCCTTGCCTTCGGCGCGCAGCTTGCCGGCTTCGCGGGCCTTGGCCTCGCCCTTCAGGGCGACGAAGTCGTCGAAGGCGATGGTTTCGGCGCGGATGAAGCCCTTTTCGAAATCCGTGTGGATCACGCCGGCGGCCTGCGGGGCGGTGGCGCCGACCGGGATGGTCCAGGCGCGCGCTTCCTTGGGGCCCACGGTGAAGTAGGACTGCAGGCCCAGCAGCTTGTAGGCCTCGCGGATCAGGCGGTTCAGGCCCGGCTCGGCCAGACCCAGGCTCTCCAGAAACTCGGCCTGTTCCTCGGCGTCCAGCACGGCCAGTTCGGAATCGATCTTGGCCGAGATGACGACGGCGTTGGCGTTGTCCTCGGCGGCGCGTTTGGCGACCAGGTCGGACAGTTCATTGCCCTTGTCGGCCGAGCCTTCGTCCACGTTGGAGACGTAGAGGGCGGGCAGGGAGGTCAGCAGCTGCAGCATGTGCCACGCCTTCTCGTCCTCCTTGTCGACCTTGACCACGCGGGCGGGCTTGCCGGCGCGCAGGGGCTCCAGCGCCATGTTGATCAGGCGCAGGGTGGTCTGCATCTCCTTGTCGCCGCCCTTGGCGCGCTTCTCGACGTTGGCGTACCGCTTCTCGAGGCTTTCGAGGTCGGCCAGCATCAGCTCGGTCTCGATGATGTCGAGGTCCGAGATCGGGTCGATGCGGTTCTCGACGTGGGTGATGTCGTCGTCGATGAAGCAGCGGGCCACGAAGGCCACGGCGTCACAGTCGCGGATGTTGGCCAGGAACTGGTTGCCCAGACCCTCGCCCTTGGAGGCGCCGCGGACCAGACCGGCGATGTCCACGAAGGTGATCCGCGACGGAATGATCTCCTTGGAGCCCGCGATGGCGGCCAGTGCGTCCAGACGCGGCTCCGGCACGGCCACGTCGCCGGTGTTCGGCTCGATGGTGCAGAACGGATAGTTGGCCGCCTGGGCCGCCGCCGTCTTGGTCAGGGCGTTGAACAGGGTGGACTTGCCGACGTTGGGCAGGCCGACGATCGCGACTTTAAGGGCCATGGGTCTCAGGAGCTTTCAATGAGCGCGAGCCTTTAACCGGTCCGGGCCGGTTTGTCAGGCTCTAGTGACCCGCGTAGGCGTCCGCCTCGGTGATCTGAGGCTGGCCGACGACCGCCGTCACCTCGACCGGGGCGGCGGAGGCGAAGGTCAGGGTCAGGGGCACGGTCTGGCCCATCGTGATCGGCGTCTCGACCGACAGCAGCATGATGTGGTTGCCGCCGGGCTTCAGCTCGACCTTCTGCCCGGCCGGGAGGGGCAGGCCGTCCTTCAGCTCGTGCATCATCATCATATTGCTCTCGATCCGGCTCTCGTGGATCTGCACCCGCCCGGCGACCGGGGTGGCCACGCTCATCAGACGATCGTCGGCGGCGGAGGTCAGGGTCAGATAGCAGCCGGTCATCTGGCGGCCGACCGGCGTCGGGCGGCAGATGGCGTCGGCCGCGGCCACGGTGTTGGGCGTTCCGCCGCCCGAGGACGGGTTCGAACAGGCGGCCAGCAGGGCGAGGGCGGCGAGAGGAAACAGGGTGCGGGTCATCATGGTCCGGGTGTCTTTCAGCGTGTGGCAGGTCTGGAACGGAAAGCGACGCGGAGCAACCGGTCGGCGAGCAGGGCGGCGATCAGGCTTAGGCCGGTCAGGGGGTAGATCAGGCCCAGCGGCACGACGATCCCCAGCACCGCAGCCCGCAGGCGCAGGCCGTCCGGCGCGGCCGGAGCGCCGAGGCGGCGGGCGGACAGGCTGGGCGGACGGCGCGTCCACCACATGACCATGCCGCTGATCGCCAGCAGCCAGATGCCGATACAGCCCGCCAGCATGATCCAGCGATTGATCGCGCCGAACTGGGTGCCCTGATGGGTGTAGATGCCCCATTCGATGGCCTTGGCGCCCGCGCCGAACTGGCTGAAGCCGATGTCGGCGACGATGCGGTGATCGGACGGGTCGATGTAGAGGGCCCGACTGTCCTGCACCCGCTTCACCTGGGCGGTGACGGTCCAGGTCGTGTCGGACGCGGCGGGGATGGCGATCATATAGGGGCGCGGCAGGCGGGCGGCGTCGGCCCGCTCGACCATGCCCGACAGCGGACCGGCCATGGCGGCGTGGTCATGGGCGGGCAGGACCATGCCCTCCATCGTCCAGCCCGCGCCGTCCGGGTGGTCGGCGTGTCCGGCGCGCTGCCAGGCGCCCGCGACGGGGGCGGCGGGGCGGCCCAGACCGCTGGTCTTCACCACGTCCATGATCCGATCGCCCCAGACCGCGGACCAGGGCATGCCGGTGACGGCGAGGAACAGGATCACGCCGCCGACATACAGGCCGGTCAGGGCGTGCAGGTCGCGCCAGAAGGGACGGCGGCGCACGTCGGTCGTGCTCAGGGCCACGACGCCCGCCTGCCGCCTGCGTGGCCACCACAGGTACAGACCTGTGGCGAACAGGACGATGGTCCAGCCCGCCACGATCTCCACCAGAATGTTCATCACCGGCCCGAAGAAGGTGAGGGAGTGCAGGGATTTGATGAGCTCAATCACCCCGCCGAAGTCGGTCACGCCGGTGACGCGGGCGGTATGGGGATCGACGAAGACGGTGCGGCGCGTTCCGTCCGGGCGGTCGATGCGGAAGCGGACGGCCTGATCGGGTCGTTCCGGCATCAGGACAGCGGCGGCGCGTCCGCGTCCCGCCTGGGCCGCCGCGCCGATCCAGTCATCGGGCGAGGCCGTCTGCGTCGCGACCGGAACCTCGATCATGCGCCGGTAGACGGCATGGTCGATCTCGTCCCTGAACAGATAGGCCCCGCCGGTCAGGGCCAGAAGCATCAGGAAGGGCATGACCAGCAGGCCGGCGTAGAAATGCCAGCGCCAGACGGCGCGATAGGCGCCGGAGAGGGGCGTGCTAGGGGGCGTGGCGGGGGGCGGGGCGGACGGGTTCGGCATCTCGGTCATCCTCGTCACCCTCACAGGGCCAGCCGCAGGCCGAGGAAGACAGCGCGTCCCTCGCCCGGATTGAACACGACCGTCGAGACCGGCGTCTGGGGAGCCGGAGGATTGGGACGGGCGTCCGTGATGGCCGAGAACTCGTTTACGTGCCGCTCGTCGGTCAGGTTCCGGCCGTCCACGAACAGGGTCAGCCCGTGCCTGACCTCCCAGCTCGCGTTCAGCCCCAGCAGGGTATAGCCGGGCGCCTTCAGCGTGTTGGCGTAGTCGACCCAGACGTCGCTGATCCGCCACTCCACCGACGGGGTCAGGGTCAGGCCCGACGGATGCCGCCAGGCCAGCTCGGCGCGCCAGGCGTGCTCCGGCGCGACGGGCAGGCGGTTGTCGCCCCAGCGCGCGTCATCGACGAAGCGGAAGTCGTTCCAGGCATAGGTCTGGCGCAGCAGCAGCGAACCGTCGAGCACCCCGGTCGGCAGACGCCAGTCCAGCCCGGCCTCGATCCCCTGGTGCACCGTCTCTCCGGCGTTGAAGGTGGCGGCCGGAATTCCCGGGCCGGTGATGAAGTTCAGCAACTCACCGTCGATCTCGCTTCGGTAGGCGGTCACATCCCACGCCAGGGCGCCGCGACGCCCCCGTGTGCCGATCTCGGCCGTCCAGGCGTCCTGCACCTCCAGCGGGGTGAAGCCGACCACCGTGGTTTGAACCAGAGCGCCATAGGTCGGCGGTTCCACCGACCGGGTGACATTGGCGAACACCTGGGCGCCGTCCTCCGCCTCCCACAACAGGCCCAGACGGGGCGAGACCCACTCGTAGTCGATCGCGTCGTCGTTGGCCGCATTGACCCGGTCGGCATAGTCGCGCGTGGCCCGGCCGAACGAGCCGCCCGCCACCAGCGCCAGCCGGTCGGTCACGAACAGCCGGCCTTCAGCGAACACATCCAGACCCGTCGCCTTCTGCAGATTGTCTGCGGTCAGGGCGCCCGCCTGGCCGGCGGTGTTGATGTAGCGCTGACTGTCGATCTGCCCGTCGCGATAGCTGAGGCCATAGAAGAGGTCGGCCCGCATGCCGGCCACCTGACCGGTCCAGTCGAAGCGACCGAACAGGCCGGCGGTCTCGCTGTTGGTGTTCAGCACCTGGAAGATCGGGTGCCACAGCTCCTTCTCCCAGCCCCAGACCGCGCCCTCGAAGACCGTCGACCCGTTCAGCCGCCACCGGGTCTGCAGCGTCAACCGTTTCAGCGTCAGGTCGCGAGCCTGATCGCCGCTGATCGCACCGGGGTTGGCGATTTCGGGGGTGTTCAGGGCGTCGGTCAGCGACAGCGACCCCGGGATGTCCTGTTTGATGTCGGCGGCCTGATAGATCAGTCGCACCTCGCGGTCCTCGCCGAACGAGCGGCCGAGGTTGAGGGTCAGGCGCGCCTGGCTCTGTTCGCTGTGGTCGCGATAGCCGTCCGACTGCAGGGCCGAGACGGCCGCGAACAGGTCCCAATCGCCGGACTGGCGCGCCAGCTGGACGCTGGCCCTCTGGCTGTTGAACGATCCGCCCTCCAGCTGCAGCACCGTGTCGTCTATGGCGGTGCGGCCGGTCGGGGTGACCTGATTGATCGCGCCGCCCAGCTGGGCGCCGCCGAAGCGCAGGGTATTGGCCCCCTTGTAGATCTCGATGTAGCGGGCGCTCAGCGGATCGACGCCCTGGAAATCCGAGAAGCCGTCGGCGTCGGCGAAGGGCACGCCGTCCTGGGCGAACAGCACGCCGCGCTGGTGGAAGCCCTGGGCCAGGCCCGAGCCGCGGATCGACAGGCGGGCTTCCTCGCCATAGCGCTTCTGGGCCAGCACGCCGGGCACGTTGCGCAGGGTGTCGGCGAAGGTCTGGGCGAAGCGGTTGGCGTAGCTTTCGGCCGAGACCACAGCCACCGCGCCCGGGGTGCGGGACAGGCGGTCGCGGGCGTCGGCGACCACGGCGGGGTCTTCGGCATTGCGCCGCGCGGTGACGATGACGGTGTCCAGGGTCGTGGGGTCGTCCGGCCCGGCGGCGGGCTCGGAGGCATGGGCGAAGGCGGGCGTGGCGATGGCCGCCAGCAGCAGGGCGCAGGGCGCCGCAGTGGTCCGAAGGGACATGAGGGATCAATCCTGAAACAGAAAAACGCCGCGTCGCCGGACGGCGCGCGGGATCAGGCGCGGGGACGCGCCGGGGTCTGCTTCAGATCCGGGGGGGTGCGGTGGACGGCGGTCGCGGCGGTGCGCGCGCGGGCGGCGGCGGGGCGGCGATCAGGGCGGTGAAGGTCGCCGCGGGCGTGACCGTCGGCGGGGTGCAGGGCTGGACCCGCGGCGGGGTCGGGAGGACCGCAGCCACCGCCATCACGCAGGCGGCGCATCTGGGCGGCGGGACCGAACGGTCCGGCTTGCCGTCGGCGTCCAGCCTGATGGTCTGGGGGCCGTCGCTGGAGCAGAGCACCAGCGTCTGTCCCGGCCGGGCCGCCGCCATGGCGGCATAGGGCAGCAGGCTTCCGAGCACGATGGCGAACGTCGCGGCCATCAGGGCCAGCGAACGCCAGATCGACCAGGACTCGGTCTGCGGACGGGTCACGTGCGGGCTGTAGCCTGACGCGGCCCTAACCGGAAGAGCGGCGCGCTGTCACGCTTCGGCTCGACAACCTCCTGAAACGCGTGCGAGCCTGAGGCTGCAACCGGGGAAGTATCCGAATGTCCGCTCGCCATTCCGTTCGACTGACCTTGCTGGTGGGAAGCGCGCTGACCGTACTGGGAGCCGGCGCCGCCGTCGCGCAACAGGCCCAGACCGGGGCGGGCGGGCCGGATTCGGTATCCCTGACCGTCTATAACCAGAACGTCGCCCTGGTGGAGGATACGCGCAGCCTCGACATTCCTGCCGGTCGCTCGCGGCGGGAGTTCCCCGGCGTCTCCGCCAGCATCCGGCCCGAGACCGTCGGCCTGTCCGGGCGCGGCCTGTCGGTGGTGGAGCAGAATTTCGACTACGATCTGCTGACCCCGGATCGGCTGATGCAGGCGGCGGTCGGCGGCGAGATCGGCATCGTTCGCACCAATCCCGGCACCGGGGCCCAGCAGACCGACCGGGCCCGCGTGCTGGCGGCCAATGAAGGCGTGGTGCTGGAGGTCGGCGGCAAGATCGAGGTGCTGCGCGACGACGGCCTGCCGACGCGTGTGATCTTCGACGAGGTGCCGACCAATCTGCGGCCCCGCCCGACCCTGAGCGTCACCCTTGACGCCGAGGGCGCGGGACGCCGGGACGTGACGCTGAACTATCTGACCACGGGACTGGCGTGGAAGGCGGACTATGTCGCCCGCTATGACGAGATGGCCGGGACGCTGGACCTGACCGGCTGGGTGACCCTGACCAACCGGTCGGGCGTGACCTTCACCGATGCGCGGACGCGGGTGGTGGCGGGTGACGTGTCGGTGCTGAACGCGCCCTATGATTCGCGCAGCGGGACCTATGCCTCCCCGCCCGCGCCGCGCGGCGCGGGGACCCAGCCGGGAGGCGCGCGTGGGCTGGCCGACGTCTACATCTATCCGCTGCCCGAGCCGGTCACGGTCGCCAACAACCAGACCAAGCAGGTCGGCCTGCTGGACGTCGCCGGCGTGCCTGCGACCAAACGCTACGTCTTCGAGACGGACCGGTTCGAGACCGCGCGGGAGCCCTTGGGCGCCGAGGTCGCCATGGCCTTCTCGAACAGCGCCGCCTCGGGCGTCGGCGCGCCGCTGCCTGCGGGGGTCATCCGGGTCTACGTCAACGACGCGGCGGGCGAGCCGCGCTTCATCGGCGAGGATCGCGTCGGCCATACCCCGGCGGGGTCGGACATCGTGATCACGACGGGCGCGGCCTTCGACGTGACCGTTCAGCCCCGCATCGTGCTGCAGGAGGCCGTTCAGCGCCGCAGGGGCCAGTCGCCGTGGACCCGCTACCAGATGGAGTACACCATCCGGAACGCCCGCGCGCAGCCGGTGATGGTCGAGGTCCGCCAGACGGAGCTCAGCCCCTCGGCCGAGGTGTCTGACCCGTCCATCGAGGCCGAACGCCGGGGCGACAGCCTGATCTGGCTGGTCCCCGTTCCGGCCAACGGTGAGGCGAAGCTGACCGCCACCGTCGTCACCGGCGACTGATCGCCATGCGGGTGTCGCTCGTCCTGGCCCTGATCACGGGGCTGGCCACGCCCGCTTGGGCCCAGGTGGAAAGTGTGTCTGCGCGTCCCGACCGGACGACGTTGGTGATCTATCGCTTTCACCCGATAAACACCTCCCGCTCACTCAAAGCCCTGCGGGAGGGGGACCGGTATGCGCGCCGGGATGGGCTGGCGATGATCGTGGAGACGCGGACGGTGGACGTCCCCGCCGGTGAGGCGATCATCCGGTTCGAGGGCGTGGCCGACGCCATCATCCCGGAAACGGCCGCTCTCGACGGTCTGCCCGGCGCGGTGCTGGAGCGAAATAGCAGCTTCGAGGGCCTCGGGCCGGGATCGCTGCTTCAACATTCGATCGGCGAAACCGTCAGCGTCGTGCGCGCCGATCCCCGGACCGGCGTCGAGACCGCCAGGCCCGCCGTTGTGCGCTCCGGCGCCGATGGCCCGATGCTTGAGATTGACGGCCGGCTGGAGGCCCTGTCCTGTGACGGGACGAACCAGCGGCTGATCTTCGACCGCGTTCCGGCAGGGCTGGGCGACAAACCCAGCCTGTCGATCCGCACCCGCTCGCCCGTCGCCGGGCGCTATAATGTCCGGTTGGCCTATCTGGCGGAGGGGCTGAACTGGTCGGCCGACTATGTGGCGCGCCTGGCGCCCGACGGGTCGTCCATGGACATCGAGGGGTGGATCACCCTGATGAATTTCACCGACGGCGACTTCACCGATGCCCCCGTTCATGTCGTGGCCGGCAATCTGTCCCGGGACTATGAGACCGAAGCGATCGAGCCTGTCGTCACCACGGTTACACCCCGCTGTGGGCCGATCGACACCACGACCCGCAACGGGCGGACAGGGACCATCGTGGGGACGCCCGTCGTCGACTATCTGGCGACCATGCCAGCGCTCTCGAACAGCTATGTCAGCGACGGGACCATGATCGATGAGGTCGTTGTGACCGGCAGTCGTATCCGGGCCGTCCTGTCGGATCTGGGCGACTACAAGCTCTACACCCTGGCCGAGCCGACCGACCTGAACGCCCGTCAGGCCAAGCAGGTTCGCTTCTTTGAGCAGCACGATGTCCGTTTCACCCGCACCTATCAGCTTCAGGCCCGGCACGAAGAGGACGAGCCTCAGGTTCCCCGTCTGCTGCTGAGGCTGCGGAATGAGGCGGAGGACGGTCTGGGCCTGCCCATGCCGGGGGGCGGGCTGAGCCTGATCGAGACCCAGGACGGCGGGACAGTCCTGACCGGCCAGGCCGAGTTCATGGACCGGGGCGAGGGCGTGCCGCTGGAGCTGCGGTTCGGCGAAGCCATGGGCCTTTCCGCCGGGATCGAGGTCACGGAAGAGGACGATCGGCGGGTCGGCGACATCGACATGCAGAAGGCCGCCGTCGAGGTCATCCTGACCAACGACAAGGATTGGCCGGTTGAAATCGAAGTCGTTCCGGAGTGGACCCGTTGGCCTGGGTTCCGCGTGCTGGAGCAGAGCCGTCGCAGCGTGATCAACGAGGCGGGCGACACCGTCTGGCGCGTCCGGGTCCCGGCCCATGGCTCCGAAACCGTGCGCTACACCATCCAGTCCGAAAACTAACCCTCGCCCTTGGCCGCCTGCTGGCGGGGGCTGAACTTCGGGGCGGGGGCGAGGCGCATGACTTCGCCTTGGTAGCGTTCGTCGTCGCCGGTCAGGGCGAAGGGCAGGGCGTCGGCGCAGGCGTCGAGCAGGGCCTGCAGCCAGGCCTGATCGGTCTTGGCGAAGTCGCCCAGCACGTGGGGCATGACCAGATGGCTCTCCCCCGGGTGGCCCACGCCCATGCGGGCGCGGCGGAAGTCGGCGCCCAGATGGCTGATCAGGCTGCGCACGCCGTTCTGGCCCGCGGCGCCGCCACCGGTCTTCATGCGGAAACGGCCGGGGGCCAGGTCGATCTCGTCGTGGAAGACGATCACCTCGGACGGCTTGATCTTGTAGAAGCGCGCGGCCTCGCCGACGGCCCGGCCGCTCTCGTTCATATAGGTCTGGGGCTTCATCAGCAGGACCTTCACCGCGCCGTCGGGCGTGGCGACCTCGCCCTCGCGGATCACCGACTGGAATTTGGCCCGCTCGGGTCCGAAGCGCCAGCGGCGCGCGATCTCATCGGCGGCCATGAAGCCGATGTTGTGGCGGTTCTTCTCGTATTTCGGGCCGGGATTGCCCAGGCCGGCGATGATGATCATGGCGGTGGTCCAGACAAGGAAACGGCCCCATCCGTAAACGGAAGGGGCCGCTCCAGAAACAGTCGATCGAGGGCGGTTTAGCCTTCGGTCTTTTCGCCTTCAGCGGCTTCGCCGTCTTCCGATTGCTCGGTGGCGGGCACTTCATCCGCGGCTTCTTCAGCGGCGGCGGCCTGTTCTTCGGCGATCGCTTCTTCGATCTCGTCAGCAGCCTTGGCGGCCGAAGAGGTCTTGATCGAGGCGATCACGAAGTCGCGGTCGGTGATGGTGGCTTCCACGTCCGAGGGGACCTTGACGTCCGACCAGCGGATGGTGTCGCCCAGCTTGTGGCCGGCCAGGTCGACGACCAGGTCTTCCGGGATGTGGTTGGCGGGGACCATGATCTCGACCGAGTGACGGACGACTTCAAGCGAACCGCCCTGACGGAAGGCCTTGCACTGGTCTTCGTTGATGAAGTGGATCTGGACTTCGATCTTGATGGTCGCGTTTTCGTCGACGCGCATCAGGTCGAAGTGCAGCGGACGGTCCGACACGGGGTCGAACTGCACGTCCTTGGCGATGACCGACTGGGTCTCGTCACCGTACTTCAGCGTGACCAGGTGGCCCAGCAGCTTGCCGGTGTACAGGTTCTTGCGGAAGTCCTTCTCGTTCACCGAGATGGCGACGGGGGCCTTGTCGCCACCGTACAGGATGCCGGGAACTGCGCCCGAGCGACGGGCCGCGCGCGCGCCGCCGGTGCCGGTGTTCTCGCGGACATCCACGTTCAGAATGATCTCGGCCATCTGGCTCGCCTCAAATAACAACAGAAACGCCGCGCCAACCGGGGCCCGCGCGGCGGGGGTCATGAACCCTCGAAATCAGGAGCGCGGGCTATTACACGCTCATGTCCGACGACGCAACCGCCGTCGGACTCTTAAAGTCGGATCAGCGGCTGGTGTTCAGCGACGCCGTGGCCACGGTCGAGGCCGCCGCAGCTTCCGCCGCGACGGACGGGGAGGCCGTTTCCGTCCCGGCCACAGCGGTCGGAGCGACCTCGACCGGGATCGGCGTGATGTTCTGCGCCGTGCAGGTCGACAGGTCGCGCGCGATGTGGCGGCCCACGCAGAACATGTCTTCATAGCTGGGGCGCGAGGCCGCCAGGCACTGGAAGAGCATCAGCTTGGACATGTTCAGGCAGAACTCGCTGTTCTGCTCGACGGTCATGGCTTCGGTGTGGGTGCGATGGTCGTCGCCGCCGGCGCCGAGCGCGGCCAGGGCGGCCAGGGCCAGCGAACGGACCACGGCGGGGGTGTAGGGCGGGCCCGAGCGCGACGGGCCGATGCTGAGGCCCGAGCCCGAGTTGGCGGCGGCGAACAGGCGGGCGGATTCCTCGGCCGAAGGCAGCATCTGCGCCGCCGACAGGGCCTTGGCGCTCTGCAGGCGAACCTCGCGGTTCGGAATATGGGTGGTGGCCCAGCGGCGGCGCGGATCGCGGCGCTCCTGGATGGTGTAGGCGTCGCCCTCGACGCCGTCGGCGATGAGGACCATCGCGGCCACGTCGTGACGCAGGGTGTCGACGATCAGGCCCGCGGCGGCGTCGGCGCCCGGCAGGGTCGCGGCGGTGGCCGGGTCAGCGATGATGCGGTTGATCAGTTGCTGACGGATGGCGGGATCGACCGCATGGGTGCGCACGCCCTGTACGAACTCCGGCGATTGCAGCGCCAGGATGGAGCCATAGGCGATCATGCCGCGCGACAGCTGGGCGGGCTCATAGGCCGCGCCCTTGCGGATGGCGGCCTGGATGGCTTCGGCGTCGGTGAAGCCGCCGGGCGGGATGGTGCCCACGTCGCGCATGAAGGCGACGTAGATGGAGGCGGCCTGGGCCACGCCCTCGTTCATCGACACGGCGGGCGGCGGCGGCGGGGGGGGCGGCGGCGCGGGAGCGGGAGCCTCATCCGTGGCGCAGCTGGCCAGGATTGCGGCGGCGGCGACAGCAGCGAGCGTGAGCCCGCGGCGCATTTGACCTTTGAACATGGATAACCCCGACCTCGGCGCTCCTCCGACGGAGCACGCACCACTGACTGCCATCTATATCGCGGAGAAAAGGGTTCTCCGAGCGTTAATCCAAGCGTTGCAGGAGGTTGCGGATCACAAGGTGATGATTCTCCTCAGTCGCGAGCGCCGGCCGGCCCCGAGTTGAGCCGCTGTGTGGGCGTAGGGGCCGGCGTCGGCGCCGGCGTCGCGACCGGTGTCCGGGCGGCAGGCGCGGGGGCAAGGTCGGGCGCGGGCGTGACCGCGATACGCGGCGCGGGGGTGTCGGCCACCTCCAGTTCCGACGCGACCACCCGCCCGGCGGGCATGGCGGCGCCGCGCGTGCAGGTCGCCAGATCGCGGACGATGTGGCGGCCGACGCAGAACATGTCCTCGTAGTTGGGGCGAGAGGCCGCCAGACACTGGAACAGGTTCAGCTTGGACTCCGCCAGGCAGCCCTGACTGACCGGGTCGTTCTGCAGGGCGTCGGTGCGCGTGATCGCAGTCTCGCCGGCCTCGCCCAGAGCCGCCAGCGCGGCCAGGGCCAGGGCCCGTTCGACCACCGGCGGATAGGGCGGCGTGCGTTGCCGGTCGCTGGCGATGCCCAGACCCGTGCCGCCATGTGCGGCGGCCAGCAGGCGGACGGCGTCGGGCGCGGACGGCAGCATGGCCTCGGAGGACCGGGCCTTGGCCGCGGCCAGACGGCCTTCGCGGTCCGTCACATGGGCGATGCTCCACGACCGCCGACCATCGGCCTGGATCGCATAGGCGTCGTTCTCGATGGAGCCCGCCGCCCGGCTCAGGGCGTCGATGTCGGTGCGCAGGGCGGACATGACCAGTCCGGCGGCGGCGTCGGCGCCGGGCAGTTGCGAGGCCCAGCGGGGGTCGGCGACGATGTTGGCGGCCAGTTGCTCCCGCGCGGTGCGGTTCACGGCGTAGCGGCGGACGCTCTGCACGAACTCGGGCGATTGCAGCGCGACGATGGAGGCATAGGCCACCAGCCCGCGCGACAGCTGGGCCGGGTCATAGGCCGTGCCCTTGCGCAGGGCGACCTGGATTGATTCGGGATCGTTGAAGCCGCCCTGCAGGGCCGCCATGTCGCGGGTGAAGGCGACATAGATGGACGCGGCCTCGCCCACGCTCTGGTTCAAGGCGATGGGGGGCGGGGTGCGGGCGGCGATCTCGGCGGCGACGCGGGCGGCCTCGATCTCCGCGGCCTTTTCAGCGGCGGTCTGGGAAGCGCAGCCCGCCAAAAGGGCGGCGACAGCGAGAGCGGCCACGGCAAGGCCGCGGCTCCGGTTGGCCGTACGCATCAGAACTCCTTCGATACCCGACGCCCCCGCGCCGAATCTTCAGGCCCTAATGAGGCCGGACCAAGGACGTTCCCTCGATCAATCGAAGAGTTTCGAGACCGATTCCTCATTGGCGATGCGCCGGATGGCTTCGCCGATCAGCGGCGCGACGGACACGCGGCGGATTTTGGAGCAGGCCAGAACCTCGTCCGGCTGTTCGATCGAATCGGTGATGACCAGTTCCTTCAGCGGGCCGTCGGCCACGCGCTGGACCGCCGGGCCCGACAGGACGCCGTGGCTGATATAGGCCGAGACCTGGGTCGCGCCCTTGTCGATCAGCGCCTTGGCCGCGTTGACCAGGGTGCCGCCCGAATCGACGATGTCATCGAACAGGATGCATTCGCGCCCCGCCACGTCGCCGATGATGTTCATGACCTCGCTCTCGCCGGCCTTGGGGCGGCGCTTGTCGACGATGGCCAGATCGACGTTCAGCCGCTCGGCCAGCGACCGGGCCCGGACCACGCCGCCCACATCGGGCGACACGATCATCAGATTGCCGCGGGTGTAGCGATCCTTGATGTCCTGGGCCAGGA
This sequence comes from Brevundimonas sp. AVps31, assembly GCF_058681355.1. Taxonomy (NCBI): domain Bacteria; kingdom Pseudomonadati; phylum Pseudomonadota; class Alphaproteobacteria; order Caulobacterales; family Caulobacteraceae; genus Brevundimonas; species Brevundimonas sp. AVps31. Next base: position 2,154,557 of record NZ_CM178736.1, read on the forward strand.
CCGGGGTCGCCACCAGATTGTCGGTCGGGATGTCGAAAAACCCCTGAATCTGACCGGCGTGCAGGTCCATGGTCAGAACCCGGTCGGCGCCCGCGCGGGTGATCATATTGGCGACCAGCTTGGCCGAGATGGGGGTGCGGCCGCCGGTCTTCCGGTCCTGTCGGGCGTAGCCAAAATAGGGGACGACCGCCGTGATCCGCTTCGCCGACGCCCGCACCAGGGCGTCGGTCAGGATCAGCAGCTCCATCAGATTGTCGTTGGCGGGGTAGCTGGTGGACTGGATGATGAAGACGTCCTCGCCGCGGACATTCTCCTCGATCATCGCGAAGACCTCGTTATCGGCGAACCGCTTCACCTGGGCCTTGGTCAGGGGCATATCGAGGTGGGCCGCAATGGCGGCGGATAGCGTCCGGTTCGAGTTGCCAGAGAGCAGCTTCATGTCCGGTCATCCTTTCGCCGTCATCGCCCGGCTGCATATCGCCGTGGCGCTGGCGCGCTACATATCAGGGGACGCCGGGGCCACAAGGCGCGATCCACGCTTTTTGGCGCTTCTTCTCGCATTGGCGCTGCGTTGTTCACTGGTATAGAGATCGCGTCTCGTTTCCGGGGGCGCCGAAGGGCAGTTGGCCCTCGGCATCTATATTGAGGTCGTCCTTGTCCGCTTCGAAGATCCGCACCGGCCTCATTCTGACGGCCGTGGCCCTATCGGCCCTGACCATTACCGCGTGTAACCGCGGCAGTCGTCCGCGTCTGGCCTATGAAGAGCGCCCGGTCGAGGCGCTGTACAACACCGGCTACCAGCGCGTGCAGTCGCGCCGCTGGAGTGACGCCGTCGACTACTTCCAGGAAGTCGAGCGCCAGCATCCGTATTCGGAATGGTCGCGCCGCGCGATCCTGATGCAGATCTACGCCTATTATCAGGACAACCACTATCAGGAGGCGATCGCCGCGGCTGACCGCTTCATCGCCCTGTTCCCGGGCAATCCGAGCGCGCCGTACGCCTTCTACATGAAGGCGATCTGCAACTTCGAGCAGATCACCGACGTGGGCCGCGACCAGGGCTTCGCCCAGGCGGCGCTGGACGGCCTGCGCGATGTGGCGCGCCGCTATCCCGGCACCCCCTACGCCACCGATGCGACGGTGAAGATGGACATGGTCAACGACCAGCTGGCCGGCAAGGAAATGGCCATCGGCCGTTACTACCAGCGCGCCAACCAGCCGCTGGCCGCGATCAACCGCTACAAGGCGGTGCTCGACAACCCGGCCTACCAGCGCACCTCGCACACGCCGGAAGCCCTGTATCGTCTGGTCGAGGTCAATCTGACGCTGGGTCTGAAGGACGAGGCCATGCGCAACGGCTCCGTGCTGGGCTACAACTATCCGGGCAGCCCCTGGTACTCGGAAGCCTACGCCCTGCTGTCGGAAGAGGACGCCGCCCCGACCGTCGCGCCGACCGGCCAGCGCGAAAGCTGGCTGCGTCGCCTGATCCCGGGCTGACGTTTTCGATTTGTTCCGCTATCCCGGTCTTGTCCCGGGAGGCGGTTGCTCCGCATTCTCCGGCGTCGCCCGAGAAAACGATTCGCCTTGTCCCAGATTCCTGACCGCGTTTCCGGCCTGAAGCTCCCGCAAGGGAGCCTGCCGTGCTGACCGCGCTTTCCATCCGCGACATCGTTCTGGTCGATGTGCTGGACCTCGAGGTTCGGGATGGCCTGACCGTGCTGACCGGCGAGACCGGGGCGGGCAAGTCGATCATCCTGGATGCGCTGGGACTGGCGCTGGGCGCGCGCGGCGACGCCGGTCTGGTGCGCAGCGGGGCCAAACAGGCCAGCGCCACCGCCGTCTTCACCGCCCCCGACGACGCGGCCCTGATCGAGCTGATCGCCGAAAAGGGCTTTGACGTCGCGCCGGGCGAGGAGCTGATCCTGCGCCGCATCGTGGGCGCCGACGGCCGCAGCCGCGCCTTCGTCAACGACCAGCCCGCCGGCGTCACCGCCCTGCGCGAGATCGGCCAGGCCCTGGTCGAGGTGCATGGCCAGCACGAGACGGTCGGCCTGCTGGACTGGAAGACCCATCGCGCCCTGCTGGACAACTACGGCGGCCTGTCGCCCCAGCTGGAGGGCGTGGCCCGCGCCGCCGAGGGGCTGAAGACCGCCGACCGCAAGGTCGCGGATCTGAAGGCCGCCGCCGCCGACGCCGCCGCCCACACCGAGGAACTGACCCTCAACCTCGCCGACCTCGACGCGCTGGACCCCCGCGCGGACGAGGAGACCGAACTGGCCGGAGAGCGCGCCCTGCTGGGCGCCGCCGAAAAGGCCATGGCCGACCTGACCGACGCCCGCGCCTCGCTGGGCGGGGACAAGCTGTCGCGCAACCTGTCCGCCGCCCTGCGCGCGGTGGAGCACGCCCGCACCCGCGCCGCCCAGTCGGGGGCCGAAGGCGACCACCCGCTGCTGGTCAAGCTGGGCGCCGCGGCCGAGGCCATCGACCGGACGCTGGTGGAAGCCGAGGAGGCGCTGGCCTGTGTCGACGCCGCCGCCAACGCCTTCGACTTCGAGCCCGGCCGTCTGGACAAGGCGGAGGAGCGGCTGTTCGCCCTGCGCGCGGCGGCCCGCAAGCTGAACACCTCGGTCGAGATGCTGCCGGTGCTGCGCGAGCGTTTCCGAGACCAGCTTCGCCTGATCGAGGACGGCGCCGACGCGATCGCCGCCGCCGAGCGTGAGGCCGACGCGGCGCGCGAGAGCTATGATCTGGCGGCGACCTTCCTGACCTCGGCCCGGGAGGCCGCCGCAGACCGGCTGACCGCGTCGGTGATGGGGGAGCTGGGCCCGTTGAAGCTGGAACGCGCCCGTTTCCGCGTCGCCTTCGAGCCGGTGGCCGACGGCCGTCGCGGCCCGTCGGGCGTCGAGACGGTGCGGTTCGAGATCGCCACCAATGCCGGCACGCCCTTCGGCCCGCTGGACGCCATCGCGTCGGGCGGCGAACTGGCGCGCTTCGCCCTGGCCATGAAGGCCGCGCTGGCGGGACGCGAGGATCGGCGCCAGCCGGTGATGATCTTCGACGAGGTGGATCAGGGCGTCGGGGGCGCTGTGGCCGAGGCCGTCGGCACCCGCCTGCAACGCCTGTCGCAGGGCGCCCAGGTGCTGGTCGTCACCCATAGCCCGCAGGTCGCCGCGCGCGGCCACGCCCACTGGAAGGTGCGCAAGTCGGACGTCGGCGGCCAGACCGCCACCACGGTCGATGCGCTAAGCGAGGACGAGCGCCGTGAGGAGATCGCCCGCATGCTCTCCGGCGCCACGATCACGGACGAGGCGCGGGCGGCGGCGCGTGCGCTGATCGGCTGACGAACGCGGCGGGACACGTCGCGTAGCGTCGACTGCCCGGCCGGCGCTCAGCGTCGGGGCGCCACATTTGGCTTGGCGAGGGTCGCGATCACCCTGATGATTGCGCCGTCCGGGGCAGCGCCCCGTCCCATCAGGGCCAGGTCATGAGCGGTGTGGACCGTGAAGAAGCTCGACCGCCCCATCTGAGCTTCGCCGCTCTGTTCTTCCGTTTCCTGCGATTTGGCGTTCTCGCCTTCGGGGGGCCGGTCGCGCAAATCGCCATGATCCGCCGCGAGCTGGTCGATCAGGAACGCTGGATCGACAGTGGCCGCTTCAACCGGCTGCTGGCCGTGATGCAGGCCTTGCCGGGACCTGAGGCGCACGAGCTTTGCGTCCATCTGGGGATCAGGGCTCGCGGGCGGCTCGGCGGGCTGCTTGCGGGGCTGGGGTTCATGCTGCCCGGCCTCGTCCTCATGCTCCTCGCCGCCTGGGGCTACTCTGAACTGGCGGGGCGTTCCCCGGTGCTTGATGCACTCTTCTTCGGGGTTCAGGCCACCGTTCTGGCGGTCATCGTCCGGGCCGTGCATCGGATCGGCGAACACATCCTTTCCGCCGCCTCACTCTGGATCATCATGGCGGCGTCGGCGATCGCGACGTTGGCGGGCGTCAGCTTCTGGATCGTCCTCCCCGCGGCGGGGCTCTCTTGCGCCGGCGCGAGGGCCGGTCGGTGGTGGCTGGTCGCCGGCGTCCTGTCTGCGGCCCTGGCGGCGGCGCTCGTGGTCCCTGCAACCGCGATCAGGATGCCAGCGCTTCCGGCGGAAGCCACGGCGGCGACGACGCTTGCGCTCTTCTTGACCGGCTTGAAGGGCGGGCTTTTTACGTTCGGAGGCGCCTACACCGCCATTCCTTTCGTCAGGACGGACACGGTGGGACGCGGCTGGGCGACAGACGCCCAGTTTCTCGACGGGGTTGGACTTGCGAACGTTCTGCCCGCGCCTCTGGTGATATTCGCAACCTTCGTGGGCTGGATGAGCGGGGGGTTGCCCGGGGCGTTGGCCATCACCGCCGGCATGTTTCTGCCGGCGTTCGCCTTTTCGATGATCTTCTATGAACGACTGGAGCGTGTCGTCGAGAGCGAGCGGCTTCACACCTTTCTGACCGGAGTGGCCGCCGCTGTCGTGGGCCTCATCGCCGTTACAGCGTTCCAGCTTGGAGCGGCCGCCGTGGCGGATACGCCAAGCCTGCCGGTCACCGCAGCCCTGTTCATCGCCGCTCTGGCGATCGTCTATGCCTGGAAGAGCCGGTTCAGCGCGCCGGTTGTCCTGGCTGCCGGAGCCGCCGTCGGGGCGTTCCTGCTGCGCTGAGATCCGCTGTCATCGCACCCGTCGAAACCCGCTGGTCCCGGACCTAGCCCTGCAGCACCTTGCGCAGGGCGGTGTGGATGTCGGTGTTGGCCGCGAGGACCTGTTTGCCGTTTTTCGGATCGCCGTCCACGTCGATGGTGGTGACGATGCCGCCCGCCTCGGTGACGAACAGGATGCCCGCCGCGACGTCCCACGGCTGCAGGTTACGCTCGTAGAAGGCGTCGTAGCGGCCCATGGCGACCCAGGCGAAGTCCAGGGCGGCGGAGCCCAGACGGCGGATGCCCGCGACGCGCTGGCCGACGGCGTGGATGTCCTTGATCGACTGGGCGTGGCCGGTCTTGCCGATGAAGGGCAGGCCGGTGGAGACCAGGCTGTCGGCAAGGTCGCGACGTCCGGCGACGCGGATGCGCCCATCGTTCAGGTAGCAGCCCTTGCCTTTTTCAGCCCAGAACATCTCGTTCATGACCGGGTTGTAGGTCACGCCCGCCACGATTTCCGAGCTGCCGTCCGGCGCGAAACGCTCAAGCGCCACGGTGATGGCGAAGTGAGGCATGGCGTGGATGAAGTTGGTGGTGCCGTCGATGGGATCGACGATCCAGCGGTGCGACTTGTCCGAGCCCTCGATCGGGCCGCGTTCCTCGCCGAGGAAGCCATAGCCCGGACGCGCCTTCATCAGCAGTTCATACAGGGTGTCTTCGGCCTTGATGTCGGCGGCGGTGACGAAGTCGCCGGGACCCTTGCGGGAGGTCTGCAGCTCGGCGACTTCACCGAAGTCGCGCAGCATCGGGCGGGCGGTCTTGCGGACCGCGTCCATCATGACGGTGAGCAGGGCGGAGGCGAGGGCCATCGGGAATCTCCTGGTCCGCATGTCCTGAAAAGGCGCTGTGGCCCGGAGATGCGGAGAAGTTCAAACGCTAACCGGCTCCGACGGAGCCGGTGAAGTGATTAGTGGACAGTGATGAGTGGATGAAAGGGGCGTCGTCAGAGACGCTGCCAACCACTAATCACCAACCACGCGGCGAAGCCGTTCAGTCCGCGCGGCGGACGTATTCGCCGGTCGCGGTGTCGACGACGATCTTTTCGCCGACGCCCATGTAGGGCGGGATCATGATGCGGACGCCGTTGTTGGCGATCGCGGGCTTGTAGGACGACGAGGCAGTCTGGCCCTTCACGGTGGGCTCGGTCTCGACGACTTCCAGATTGACCTGGTCAGGCAGGGACAGACCGATCGGACGGTCCTCGTGCATCTCGATGACGACCTTCATGCCTTCCTGCAGGTAGGGGATGCGTTCGTCGCCGACCCAGTCCTTCTGCAGTTCGATCTGCTCGTAGTTTTCGGCGTTCATGAAGACCAGGCTGTCGCCGCCGTCGTACAGGTAGGAGAAGTCCTTCTGTTCCAGGGTGACGCGCTCGACCTTGTCTTCCGACCGGAAGCGCTCGTTCAGCTTGTTGCCGGTTTCGAGGTTCTTGGCCTCGACGTTGGCGAAGGCGCCGCCCTTGCCGGGCTTGACGTGGCTGGCCTTGGTGACGACCCACAGGCCGCCGTTGTGCTGCAGGACCATGCCGGGCTTGATGGTGTTGCCGTTAATCTTGGCCATGGATGTCTCGGAAGGTTGAGGCGCAGCCCTTGCGGCGCGCGCGAGCGGGCGCAGTCCGTAAAGGAAGCCGTGGCTTACGGCAAGCTGGGGCGCGCCGGTGGGCGGCGCCGCAGTAAGAAGTGAGAGGCGAATATTGGGTGGGACGGCAGGCGCCGCCGCGACTCACCCGTCACTTTTCACCACTCACCCACTGTCAGTGCATCGTCGCCCGCGCTTCGTCCGCCTTGCGATCGATGGCGTTCAGCATCCGGGTGCCGCCGCCGATGGGGGCGGCCAGCTTGCCGGCGTCGGGGTCCAGACGGCGGGCCTCGTGGGCGAAGGCGGCGGCCAGACCGGCCGAGGCCATGGCCGCGCCGATCTGCAGCATGCGTCCGGCCGGTCGCGCGGCCAGCCACAGGGCGTTCACGGCCTGGGTCGCGGCCCACAGGGTCAGGGCGGCGTTGCGTCGCGGCTGGGACGGGGCGTTCCAGACCCGCACGGCCGACAGGCTGGTGGCGGAGAAGACGGCGGGCACGATCATGCTCATGGCCCCGCGCGGACGCTCGGTCACCGGACGCGCGCCGTTGCGCAGGTCCGCCGCCGAGAGCCGGGGGCTCAGGGCTTTCTGGGCCAGCAGGGTCGCCGCCAGCGCGAAGCCGGCGGTGACCGCCACGCCCAGCAGCACATGACCGAGACTGCGGTCTTCGGCATTCAGGAATCCGGTCGCGGCGTCCTGCACGTCGTCGAACACATCATCAATATCGGTCATCAGAGCCTCCAAGCTTGAGGAGGGAATGAGCCGGACGGGGCGGGGTTCCGCCATTCATTTTCCCTCCCCCATGTGGGGAGGGATGTCGGCGCCCCAGCGACGACAGGGTGGGGGACCGAGCGGCGGTGCAGCCGCTCCCCACCCGTCCCGCTTCGCGGTCCACCCTCCCCGGAAGGGGAGGGAGACGTCGCGATCAGTTCCCCGTCGCGCTCTTGTCCGGGGCGATCTCGGTCATGGCGGATTGCAGGTAGTTCTGCTCGCCCAGCTGTTCGATCAGCTTGTGCTGGGCCTCGAGGAAGTCGATGTGCTCCTCGGTGTCGGCGAGAATGCGCATGACCAGATCGCGGCTGACATAGTCGCGGGCGGCCTCGAACTGGGTGACGGCGGCGACGACCACGTCGCGCGAGCCCAGCTCCAGCTGCAGGTCGGCGCCCAGGCATTCGAAGACGTTCTCGCCGATCTTGAGCTTGTGCAGGTCCTGCAGGTTCGGCAGGCCGTCGAGGAAGAGCACGCGCTTGATCAGCATGTCGGCGTGTTTCATCTCGCCGATGCTCTCGTCATAGATGATCTGGCCGAGGTGCTTCAGGCCCCAGCTTTCGAACATGCGGGCGTGCATGAAATACTGGTTCACCGCCGTCAGTTCGTTGGTGAGGATCGCATTCAGCGTCCGGATGATCGCGGGGTCGCCCTTCATGGTCGTCGTCCTTGCGGTAGCCGCGCCTCCACCATTCGGAGTCGCCTGATTTCCCGCCGTTCATAACACGGGACCAACGCCGTATGTTCACTTGCGAACATTTCTCACAACATTGAAATTGCGAGTAAAAATCGCCCGCAGGCGGCGTTGAGAACGCTACTCAGCCGCGAGGGCGTAGGCCTGACGGGTGTCCTGTATCATCTGGCGCATTTCGCACACGCATTTGGCGCACTGGGCCTGGCACTGGTGCCGGGCGAAGACGTCGCGCGGACGGGTGGCGCCGGCCTCGATGGCCGAGGCGACGTCACGCTTGCGAAGGCCGTTACAGTTGCAGACGTACACGGAAGGCGAACCCACTGGATGCGAATGGTTCGCTATAGCAGGCGGATTAAGGCGACTGCAAGTCGTTCGCAGGCCGGGCGGATTGACGCGGGGCTCATGGCATCGCACTTCCCGCCCATGGCCAGAGAACCCGTCGTCCCGCCGCGCCCGCCCTGTGCGCTGTATCTGATCACCCCGCCGGCGATCCCGGACCTGCCCGCCTTTGCGAAGACGCTGGGCGAGGTGCTGGATGCGGGCGCGGTGGCGGCGCTGCAGATCCGGTTGAAGGACGTGGATGACGCCGCGGTGCTGGCGGCGGTGGCGGTGCTGGCGCCGGTGGCCCAGTCGCGCGGCGTGGCGGTGATCCTGAACGACCGGCCCGACCTGGCGAAGACATTGGGCTGCGACGGCGTCCATGTGGGACAGTCTGACGCATCCTATGCCGAGGCGCGCCGGACGATGGGGCCGGACGCCATGATCGGGGTGACCTGTCACGACAGTCGCGAACTGGCGATGGACGCGGCCGAGGCGGGGGCGGACTACGTCGCCTTCGGGGCCTTCTTCCCGACCACGACCAAGGCCACGGAACACCGGCCCGAGCCGGAAATCCTGACGATCTGGCAGGAGACGGTCGAGACGCCCTGCGTCGCCATCGGCGGGATCACCGCGGCCAATGCCGCCGATCTGGCCCGCGCCGGAGCCGACTTCGTGGCCGTCAGCGCAGCGGTCTGGGGTCATCCCGACGGTCCCGCCGCGGCGGTTCGTGAACTCGATCAGGTGCTTGCGACGGCCTTCTGACCTTCAGGGGATGTTAGGGAGACCCCGGTTAGCTAGCGGACCTCTCGTCGACTGCCGGACCTGAACATGATCATGAGCCGTGTGCTCGAGCCCACGCCTGCCGCCGTGACCAAGGCGGCGCCCGCGCGTCCGCTGACCGCCGGCGCCGGGGCCACGAGCGGCATCGGTCAGCCGCTGGCGCCCATCTTCACCGCCATGGCGGTGATGGTCCTGACCATTCTGGCCCTGACCTTCGCCCGGACCGCCGACATGGTCGCCGCCTTGTGGGGCGCAGGCGGCGTGGCGGTGGCGGTGTGGCTGCGCACGTCGCGCGGGCCGCTGTACGATCTCTGCTTCGGCGCGCTGGTGGCCTGTGGCCTGGCCGCGGGCAACCTGCTGGCCGGCAATTCCACCAGCACCTCGGTCATGTTCACCTTCGCGAACATGCTGGACATCTATGTCGCCGTCCTGCTGGCGCGACGCTTCGCCCCGACCCTGAACCTGGCCAGCGTGGAGGGCTGCGCCCGCTTCCTGATCAGCGCCGCCGTGATCGCGCCCCTGCCGGCGGCGGCTCTTGTCGGCGGCACCCTGTACTGGATCAACGGCGCCGACTTCTTCGAAACCGCCCAGACCTGGTGGTTCGGCCATGCGCTGAGCATCGCCGTGGTCTCCAGCTTCGGTCTGGCGATCACCCGCCGCGAAATCGTGCGGCTGCGGTCTCCCGTCCGCGCGACCGAGGCGGTGGTTCTGCTCAGCCTGCTGACCGTCGCCAATCTGCTGATCTTCGGCATGCAGTCGCTGCCGATCAGCTTCCTGACCCTGCCGTTGCTGCTGCTGATCGCGGTGCGCCTGCGCCTGTTGGGCGTGACGGCGGCGCTGCTCATCATCAGCGTACTGGCCATCGGCGGCAGCATGTTGGGCCACGGCCCCTACGCGGCCGCCTTCCAGGGCGCCGATCGCGCCATGATGGCCCAGCTGCTGGTGCTGTTCGGCTATCTGCCGATCATGCTGGTCGCCGCCCTGCTGGAGGAGCGCGATCGCCTGTCGGACCGCGCCAAGGCCGGTCAGGTTCGCGCCGAGCGGGCGTCGGCGGCCAAGTCGCGCCTGCTCGCCAATGTGGCGCACGAGATCAAGAGCCCCGTCGGCGGCATCATCGGCATCGGCGAGCTGTGGCGCGCGGGACAACTGGGTCCGGTCACCCCGACCCAGACCGAGATGGCCGAGATGCTGGTCAAGACCGCCCGGCAGGTCGAGGCGCTGGCGCACGATCTGCTGGATGTGGCGCGCGCCGAGTCCGGCGCCGTGAAGGTCGAACTGCGTCCCACCGACGTGCCCGGCGTGCTGGACGACGTGCGTCGCGCCACGGCCCTGCGCCCGGAGGCCCAGGGCATCCGCATCGATCTGATCAGCGAAGGCGATGGCCTGGTCGCCCTGGCCGACTCCCAGCGTCTGACCCAGGTCGTCAGCAACCTGACCTCCAACGCCGTGAAGTACGGCGGTTCGGGCGGGGTGGTCGTGCTGCGCGCCACGCGCATCCACGACGGCGTCCGGATCGAGATCATCGACCGCGGTCCCGGCCTGTCGCCCGAGAAGCAGGCCCAGCTGTTCGAGCCGTTCAACCGTCTGGGCCTTGAACGCTCGACGGTCGAGGGACACGGCATCGGACTGGCGCTGGCCAAGCGTCTGGTCGAACTGCAGGGCGGAACGATCGGCGTGTCTTCGACGCCGGGCGAGGGCGCGATCTTCTGGGTCGAGCTGCCGTCTGCCTGATCGGGCCTTGCCGTCGCCGCAGTCAGGGGCGAAGGTCGCGGCCATGAAACTCACCGTCGCGTCCGCCGCCCTCCTGCTTCTCGCCGGAGCCTCGCCCGTTCTGGCCCAGACGGCGCCCGCCGGCGCCCCCGCCAATGATCTCACCCGCGACCTGAATGCCGGTCCGCCCGCCGCCGCGACCTATCTGGCGCCGTCTCCCGCGCCGTCGGCGTCTCCTGCGCCCGTCGTGACGCCGGCCCCGGCGACCGTGGCGCCGCGCCCGGCTCCGGTGACCATCCCGCGTCCGGCCGCGTCCACGCCCGCACCCGTCACGGCGACGCCGCGTCCGGCGACGCCCGCCCCGGCAGCCGCAGCGCCGCGTCCGTCCTCTGCGACGACGGCCCCGACCGCCGCTGCGCCGGCGACGGCAACCCCCGCCGCGCCCGTCTCGGAGCCGGCCCCGCCGCCGCCCGCGCCCAATGTGCCGACGGTGACCGTGCTGGACGCGACCGCGCGCGCGGCCCTGCCGTTCTCGGTCGATCTGCCCGCGGGCTTCCAGATCGTGACGGGCCGTCCCGGCCCGGACTTCAAGATCTATACGATCCGGCGCGGCGAGCGCTCGTTTGCGATGGTCTATGCCGGCCCGGCCTCGCAGTTCCCGATCTACACCGGCGAACAGGTGCAGGCCGGCGGCCGCACCAGCATCGTCGCCACCGAGGAGGGCCAGCGTCACGCCATGGAGCATCTGTTCCAGCGCGCCGACGCGCCGCGCGAGGTCCACGTCTGGACCATGAGCCTGGACGGCGCCGACCGGGCGCTGGCTGAACAGATCGCCCAATCGGTCGATATTCGCTAGGGCGTCAGCCCTCCGACCAGACCGCCAGTTCGTTGCCCGCAGGGTCGCGGAAGTGGAAGCGGCGGCCGCCGGGGAAGTCGAAAATCGGCTTCACCACGGTCCCGCCCGCCGCCTCGACCCTGGCCAGCATGGCGTCGAGGTCGTGGGCGTACAGGACGGGCAGGGGCGTCTTCGTCGCCTCCGCGGCATCGGCGTCGAAACCGCCGTCCAGTCCTTCGTTGAAGGCCGCGTACGTCGGCCCGTAGTCCACGAAGGTCCAGCCGAAGGCCGCGCCGTAGAAGGTCTTCACCGTCGGCAGGTCGCCGCCCGGCAGTTCGAGATAATCCAGCTTGCCGTCTTCGCGCATCAGGGTGTGTCCAGTGGAAGGATATGGCGACAGAACATATCGGGAACGATAGATCAACGGCCAAGCTGGGGTCCACGCTCGTTCACCGTCCCGCTTGCCAGCCGCCGCCATCCACGCCAATCTGCGACTCGTTATCAATCGCAGGAGTGGGCTGATGATCGTGCTGACCACGGGACCGGCGTCCCTGACCCGTCTGATGCAGGCGGACGCCGCGCCGCGATTACAGCACTTCGCGCCGCGACAGGTGCAGGACCATGGCGACGAGCGCCAGCAGGCCGACCCCGCCGCCCAGCCCCAGCGCCGTGGTCAGGCGCCACGCTTCTGACGACAGCATGTTGACCGGCATCTGCCAGGGCAGGAAGGCGCCCTGTTTGGCGGAGGTCGCCACCACGGCGAAGAAGGTCCCGCCGATCCCGACCACGAGGCCGGGCACGAAGCTGGCGTAACGCAGGGCGGTCCACAGCTGGATCGCGACCAGCAGCAGCGCCGCCACGAACATCATCGTCAGGGTCTTTGCATGGCCCGCCAGATCCAGCGGCCCGGTCGGCGCCTTGTTCGGCTGGATCGCCGCGCCGGCCGTCACCGCCAGCCAGGTCAGGGCCAGCACCGCGGCACTCATCGCCGCCACCACCGCCAGCACGCAGATCGCCTTGGCCGCGTAGAGTTTCCAGCGCGGGACGGGCAGGGCGCGCAGATGGTCCCAGCTTTTCGGCCCATGCTCCATATGCGCCACCAGCGCGGTCAGGGCGGTCACGCTCATCGGCAGCATGAAGAAGGCCCAGATGGCGGCGGCGCTCTGCAGCCACATCTGCCACGGCTGGGCCTCGTCCATTCTCAGGACGTTGAAGAAGGTGAAGACGGCGATAAGCGACGGGGCGGCGATGGCCAGCACCGCGGCCAGCGAGCGGTTCAGCTTGCGGGCCTCGACGGACAGAACGGTGAGCATCAGACGGTCTCCGGTTCAGGGCTGGGGGTGGATACGTCGCGGTAGATGCCTTCCAGCGACCGGGCGCGCGGCCCGATGGAGAAGACGGCCAGATCGGCCTCGACAAGGGCGCGGTTCAGGGCGGCCGAGGCCGCGCGCGCGTCCTCGCCGGGCTTGAGCCGGGCCACCGCGCCGTCCTCGGTCAGGGTCAGATCAAAGCCGCGCGCGGTCGCCAGGGCGGCGGCGCGCGGCAGGTCGTCCGTCTGGAACGCGATCTCGGGCGCGAGATCGGCCTTCAGCCGGTCCAGTTCGCCCTCCAGCACCAGCCGGCCCTCGCTGAGGATGCCGACGTGGGTCGCCGTCTGTTCGATCTCGCCCAGCAGGTGGCTGGACAGCAGCACCGTCGCCCCGGTCCGTTCGGGCAGGGCCTTGAGGAAGCGGCGCATGTCGGCGATGCCGTCCGGGTCCAGCCCGTTGGTCGGCTCGTCGAGGATCAGCACCGGCGGCGCGCCCAGCATGGCGCGGGCGAGGCCCAGGCGCTGGCGCATGCCCAGCGAATAGTCGCTGACCCGGCGGTTGGCGTTCGCGGTCATCTCGACCACCTCCAGCACCCGGTCGATCTCGGTCTTCGGCAGACCCAGCAGGGTGCGGGTCAGATCCAGATTTTCGCGGCCCGACAGGTTTCCGTAAAAACCGTGCGCCTCCAGCAGCGCCCCGACGCGTCGCGCCGCGCCCAGCCGGTCGCGCGCCACATCGATCCCGTCGATCATCGCCTGACCACCGGTCGGGGCGATCAGGCCCAGCAGCATCTTCAGCGTCGTCGTCTTGCCCGCGCCGTTGCGGCCCAGAAAGCCGTAGACGGCCTTGTCGGGCACCGTCATCGACACGGCGTCGACGGCCAGATGGTGTTTGAACCGGCGCGTCAGGCCGTGGGTTTCGATGGCGGCGGGCATGGGCGGCGCTCCGGTTCCGTTTAAGTCAGATATAAAGTTGCGAAGGGCGCGTCTTTAAGTCAAGATTAAAGACAAGACATCTTCCGGAGCCTCTTATGTCCGCCGCCGACATCGATCGTTTTCGCACGCGCTGCCGTCAGTTCCGCTGGCTGGCGGTCTTCATGGTGTGCAGCGTCGGGCTGCTGTTGGCCGCGATGCATGTCATCGTCCCGATCGTGTTTCTGGCCAAGGGCGACGACTATCCGTTGCTCAGCGCATGGCTGGCCAGCGTTGTGATGGCCCTGCCGAACGTCTTCTACCTGTTCGCCGTCTGGTCCATCGGCTCGGCGCTGGGGCAGTTGGGAAAGGGGAGGCTGATCCAGCCTGTGCTGGCCGGCGTCCTGCGCCGTGTCGGGCTGGCGCTCGGCTTCGGCGGGCTGCTCAGCGTGTTCGGCGTGACCAACCTGGTGCGGCTGGTCGAGGGCGGTCGGGGCAGCTGGGCCTATTTCGATGTGTCGGGCATGACGCTGGGCATGATCGGCGGGGCCCTGTTCCTGCTGGGGCGAGTCATGGAACAGGCGGCGCGGGTTCAGTCCGAACTCGATGACATGATCTGATGCCCATTCGCGTGACCCTCGACCAGCTGATCGTCCGCAAGGGGCTGAAGGCGCGCGACCTGGCGCAGCAGGTGGGCCTCAGCGAGACCCAGCTGTCCCTGTTCCGCTCCGGCAAGGTGAAGGGCATCCGCTTCCGCACCCTGGCCAAGCTGTGCGCGGCGCTGGAGTGCCGGCCGGCCGACCTGCTGGACTATGATTTCGACGCGGCGGACCTGCTGGGGGACGAGGAGGAGTAGGGCTGTGACGCCCGGTCGCGGCAACCCTTCAGGGGCCCGCACCGTATCAGCTCCATGCACCGTCGCGCCCTTCTGGCCTCCTCCCTCGCCCTGATCCCTGTCGCGGCGTGTGGCGAGACCGCGTCCGCCCTCCTGCCGCAGCGGACGACCACCGGTCTCGATCCGGCCCTGCTCGCGCAGGCGCTCGCGGCGGCGGAGCAACTGCCGCGTCTGCACAGCGTCATCGTCGCCCGCGATGGGCAGGCGCTGGCGGAACAGGTCTTTCGCGGTCCGGGGCTCGACACTCCGGTCAATATCAAGTCGGCGTCCAAGTCGGTGCTGGCGGCGCTGGGCGGGATCGCCATCGGGCAAGGGGTCTTTACCGGCGTGGACCAGCCCATCTCGGCCTTCCTGTCCGACCGCTTCCCGACCGGCCCGGACCCGCGGCTGGCGACCGTGACCATCGGCAACCTGTTGTCGATGCAGGCGGGGCTGGGTTCCACCTCCGGGGCCAACTACGGCTCATGGGTCTCCAGCCGGGACTGGGTTCGCTACGCCCTGGCCCAGCCGTTCGAGGCCGAGCCCGGCGGGCGGATGATCTATTCGACCGGGACCTCCCACCTGCTGTCCGCCGCCCTGACCCGGGCCAGCGACCGCTCGACCCTGGCCAACGCCCGCGACTGGCTGGGCGAACCGATGGACATCGACATCCCGTCCTGGCCCGCCGACCCGCAGGGCATCTATTTCGGCGGCAACGACATGCGGCTGTCGCCCCGCGCCCTGCTGAAGTTCGGTGAACTCTACCGGAATGACGGCCTGCATGAGGGTGTTCGCGTGCTGCCCGAGGCCTGGGTGCGGGACTCGTGGAACGGCCGCGGGACGTCGCGCTGGAGCGGCAACCCCTACGGCTACGGCTGGTGGCTGCGGCGATCCGGAGGCCATGACGTCCGCTTCGCCTGGGGGTATGGCGGGCAGATGGTGTTTGTCGTGCCGGACCTGCGGCTGACGGTGGTCATGACCTCGGACCCGTCGCCGGTCCGGCGGCGCGACGGTCACGTCGATCGCCTGCACGCCCTGCTGGATCAGGGCTTCATCCCCGCCGCCGAAACGGGCGCCGCGACGGCCTAGACCCAGCCCTGGCGGGCGCTCCAACGCAGCACCAGCTCCGGCCAGACCGCCGCCGGCCTGCCGGCGATCAGGCGGATGCCGAAGCCGTGGCCGCCTTCCTGAAACAGATGCGCCTCCGCCTTCACGCCCGCGGCCTTCAGCGCGGTCAGCAGCTGCAGGCTGTTCTCCACCGGCACGGCTTCGTCATCCATGGCGTGCAGCAGGAAGACCGGCGGGCGACCGCTCCAGTCCATCCGCTCCAGCGAATAGCGGGCGATCGCCTCCGCAGGCGGCGTCTGTCCCAGCATCTCGGCGCGCGACCCGGCATGCACAAACGGGTCGGCCAGGGTCGCCACCGGATAGAGCAGGATCGACAGGTCGGGGCGGAGGGAGGCGGCGTCGGCGTCGTCCACCGGGGCATAGGTCGGATCCGCACGCGCCGTCAGCATCCCGGCCAGATGCCCGCCCGCCGAGGCGCCCAGCACCGCCACCCGTGTCGGGTCCAGCCCGTGCGCTGTCGCCTGCGCCCGCACCAGCCGTAAGGCGCGCTGGGCGTCCTGAAGCGGCGCGTCCGGCCCCGCCGCCCAGCCGTCACCGGGCAGGCGGTAGCGCAGGACGAAACAGGTGATCCCGGCCGCCGCGAACACCCGCGCGCAGTCCAGCCCCTCCTTGTCCACCACCGCCCATTTATAGCCCCCGCCGGGGATCAGCAGCAGGGAGGCTCCGTTCGCTCGCTCGGGCCGCAGGACGGTCAGGATCGGGTCGGTGGTGTAGCGGGCGAAGCGGTCGTGGAAGGCCGGGTCGGTCGAACGCTCGGTCACTTGCGGGGTGACGGTGACCCGCTCGCCGCCGGGCGCGCCGGAGGGCCAAAGGCGGATCGTTTCGCTCGGGTCGGGCGGGGCGACAGCCTGCGACACCGGTGTCATCGCCAGGGCGGGAAGGGGCGTGGCGGCGGCTGCGGCCAGGCCGAGCGCGCCTCTACGGGTCGTGATCATGGGAGGCCTCCGGGAGGGGAGGCTAGGTCGGAGACGTCCTTGCGCCAAGTCCTTCTCCCCTCGGGGGAGAAGGTGGGCGGCGGAGCCGCTCGGATGAGGGGGGCTTTGTCAGCGTCGCAAATGGAAAGGGGGAAGCCGTCGCCGGCCTCCCCCTCATCCGTCTCGCTCCGCGAGCCACCTTCTCCCCCGTAGGGGAGAAGGAAAACTCAAACCAGCTCGACCGCCATCGCCACGGCCTCACCGCCGCCGATGCAGAGGCTGGCCACGCCCTTGGTCCCGCCGCGCGCCTGAAGCGCCGCCAGCAGGGTGGACAGGACCCGCGCGCCCGAGGCGCCGATGGGGTGGCCCAAGGCGGTGGCGCCGCCGTTCACGTTCAGCTTCGCGTGGTCGATGCCCAGTTCGCGCATGGCGATCATCGGCACCACGGCGAAGGCCTCGTTGACCTCCCACAGGTCCACGTCCTCGACCGACCAGCCGGCCTTGGCCAGCGCCTTGCGGATCGCGGCCACGGGGGCGGTGGTGAAGAGGGCCGGTTCATGGGCGTGGGCCGAGTGGCTGACGATCCGGGCCAGGATGGGCATGCCCAGGGCCTTGGCCACGCTTTCGCGCGTCACCACCAGCGCCGCTGCGCCGTCCGAGATGGAGGCGGAAGAGGCAGCGGTGATGGTGCCGTCCTTCGCGAAGGCGGGCTTGAGGTTGGGGATTTTGGACGGATCGGCCTTGGCGGGCTGTTCGTCCTCGCGGACCGTGACCGGGCCCTTGCGCGTCTGGACCTCGACCGGAACCACTTCGCCCGCGAAGGCGCCGCCGGTGACGGCCGCGTTGGCGCGGCTCAGGCTTTCGATGGCGTAGGCGTCCTGATCCTCGCGGGTGAACTGGTACTCATTGGCCGTGTCCTGGGCGAAGGACCCCATGGGCTTGCCGGCCTGATAGGCGTCCTCCAGCCCGTCCATCATCATCGAGTCGACGATGACGTCGTGGCCGATGCGGGCGCCGCCGCGGTGCTTGTTCATCAGATAGGGGGCGCCGGTCATCGACTCCATGCCGCCCGCCACGATGATGTCGGCCGAGCCGGCCTTGATCGAGTCGGCGGCCATCATCACGGCCTGCAGGCCCGAGCCGCACATCTTGTTCACCGTCGTCGCCTCGACATGCTGGCCGAGGCCCGCGCCGATGGCGGCCTGACGGGCCGGCGCCTGGCCGAGACCGGCGGGCAGGACGCAGCCCATATAGATCTGTTCGATCTTCTCGGGCGCGACGCCCGCGCGCTCGACCGCGGCCTTGACCGCGACGGCGCCCAGTTCGGTGGCCTTCACGCCCGAGAGGGCGCCCTGGAACCCGCCCATGGGGGTGCGGGCGAAGGAACAGATGACGACGGGATCAGACATCGAGAGCATCCTCTAAAAAAACCTACGGCGGCTAGATCGTCTCTTTCGTCCCTCGACGCAAGTGACTTTGCCGCAGTGCACAATCAGCCGGCGGCCGGGACGAACGCCGGCAGCCAGTCGGGGCGGCGCACCCGTACAGGACGCCCGTCCACGGTCAACTGGCCGTCCAGCCGGTCCATCCGCACCAGCGCCATGACCATGCCGTCGCGCCCGCTCAACACCTCTCCGGCGCGCAGCTCGCCGTTCAGCACCTCGGTTCCGAAGGGCGGAGGCGGGCCGTCGAACTCCAGCGCCAGCATCCGGTTCTTGATCGTCCCCCGCCGTTTCATGCGCGAGGTCGTCTCCTGGCCGATGAAGCAGCCCTTCTGGAAGTCGATGCCGTTCAGCAGGTCGAAATCGGCCTCGATGGGATAGGTGGTGTCCGGCGGCGCGTCCGCGCTGGGGTCCGGCGCGCCGACGATGAGCCGGTGCGCCTGCCAGTCGTCCTCGGAGGCGTTGGTCTCAAGCGCGCCGCCATAGCGCCGCCCGCCCAGCGCCGGCTCACGCGGATCGATGGCGAAGCCTTCGACGGCGCCGTTCCAGCCGACGAAGACCGGGCGGTCATCGGCCTCGACGGTCACGGCGGCGCGCAGCCTGTACATCGACAGCCGCTGGAGGAGGGCGTCGCGGCGATCGGCGGCGACGTCGAGCAGGACGGCTTCAGGCTCGCCGAAGATGAACAGGTCGAACAGGAGCTTGCCCGGGGGCGACAACAGGGCGCCGAACCGCAGTTCGCCCTCGGTGATCGTCTCCACATCCTGCGTCAGGAGATTGTGAAGGAAGGGTTTGGCGTCCGGTCCACTGACCCGGATGAGGGCGCGGGACGTCAGGCGGGCGATGCGCGTGGTCATGGGAGGGTAGATAGGAGCGGTGCGCGCATCGGGCCAGCGCCCCATTTTGCTATCGTCATCCTCCGGCAAGCCGCGCAACGGCGCAGACCGGAGGACCCAGTGGCGCCGCGAAGGCGGCGAAACACTGGAGTCGAAGCCGAAGCAATGGCGCTCCCGACAGCTTCGCGCTCTCGCGCGCCGCTGGGTCCTCCGGTCTTGCTACGCTGGTCGAAGGATGACGACAGCTGGCGGGGGCGTCATTCCCCCACCGCATACCGCGCCACCACCCCGTCCGGCTGCCAGTCGTGCTGTTCCAGCCGATCCAGCGATCGCACGACCCGATCCACGAACGCTGCCGGATCGCCCGCCTCGACCGCCGGGCGCAGCCACTCGGTCACCACCGCCCGCGCCGGGAAGAAGCCCACCGGCCCCGGCACGCTCAGCGCGACCTCGATCCCCTCGGCCAGCCAGCCCGCGATCACGGCGAAGAATTCCTCCGACGCCAGGAAGTCGCTGCGGCGGATGACATACAGGGTGATGATCCCCTCATCGACGCCGTCGGGGCGCACGATCACGCCGCTGCGGTCGGGCCGCCAATCGTCGTCCAGTTCGATCACCCGCCACAGGCAGAACCATATCCGGCAGGTCTGCGGCCGGATCGCGTGGACGCTGCACCCGGCGCCGTTGACGCAATAGCCGCACAGCTCGCCCGTCGGCTTGGCCAGTTCGGGCAGGTCCAGCGGGATCACCCGGCAGCATTCGACGCAACCGCCGCATTCACGGCCGGGGAGAAGGGGAAGGCTCATCCTACAGGCACGTACCCCAGGTCGGCGTGCCGGGGCGAGCCACGGTCTCGTCGATAAAGGTTCGAAGCTCGTTCACCGGCATCTGGCTCAGGCCCTCTACAAGGCCGTCAGCGACGCTCGCTTCGCAGACTTCAGCTTCGGGGCGGCCGACGTTGGCCTGTTCCCGCTTGAACGCCTCGAACTGGGCCTGCGTGATGTCGGAATTTTCCCTGACATAGGTGTCCAGCCGCTCGACCGACCGCGCCAGTTCGGCTTTCATCTCAACACTGGCTCCGGTCGGACAGCGCTCAACCACATCCGCGACGAAGCTGTAGATCGCCCAGGCGCAGATCACGCCTTCGCCCGGCGGCTTTTCGCGTTGTGTCCGGGCCGGTGCGCTGCTGAACGCGGTCAGGCCCGTGGCGGCGATGATCACCAGAGTGATCAGGCTCAGGGGACGGCGCATCGGTCTCTCCGGTTTCGTCCACACGAACCTACGCATTCACAACGGGAAAGCCATCATGTCCCGCTGACGTGACGAGAATCCCTGTACAATCGCGTCATGGCGGGCCGATTTCCCATTCTCTACCTCGCCGAGGCCGGCGCCGACGACGCCGTGATGTCCTCGGGCGTGCTGGCGTATCTGGTCGACGCCATGCCGCAGGCCAGCTTCACCATTGTGGGCTCGCCGCAGAGCGCGCCCCTGTTCGCCGACACCCCGCGCCTCGACAAGCTGATCGTGCTGGAGAAGGAGGGCCGGCTGGAGTGGCTGGGCCTGTGGAACCAGGTCCGCGCGATCAAATGGGGCCTGATCGTCGACATGCGCGGCACCACCTTCTCGGGCAAGCTCAGCCGCCAGAAGCGGGCCGTGCGCGGCAAGGACGAGGCGGGTTTTCACAAGGTCGAGCTGGCCGCCCGCGTGCTGCAGCTGGACGAGGTCCCTCCGCCGAGACTGTTCGTCTCCGACGCCACCCGGTCGTCGATCGAGGCCCTGCTGCCCGGTGACGGCGCGCCCCTGCTGGTCATCGCGCCGGGAGCGGACTGGATGGGCCGCGAGTGGCCGTCCGAACGCTATGCCGGTCTGGCTGCGACCCTGACCAATGACGGCCCGCTGGCCGGAGGGCGGGTGGTCGTCATCGGCGCCGCCGCCGACAAGGACGCCGGCCACACCATCCGCCTGGCCATGCCGCGAAACCGCACCACCGAACTGCCGGGCAAGCTGACGCCGGTGCAGGCGCTGGCGGTGCTGGAGCGGGCGAAACTCTATCTGGGCGGCGACTCGCTGTGGACCCAATTGGCCGTGGCCGCGGGCGCGCCGGTCGTGGCCGCCTACGGCCCGTCGGACGATACCGTGCGCGGTCCCTGGGGCGGCGTCGTGGTGCGCGGTCCCCGCTCGGTGGACGAGTTCCGCAAGATCGACCCGGGCCTGAACCAGGCCATCCTGCACATGAACGAGGTCCCGGCCGACCGCATGCTGAAGGCGGCGAAGAAGGTGCTGGCGCGCTAAAGCGCGGTCGCGGGGGGGGAGAAGAGCTTTTTTCCCGCCCGCCCCCTGCCTTCCGCCCGCTTTCAGACTATTCAGACCGTCCATGACCTATGACCTGATCGTTCGTGGCGGCGAAGTCGCCAACCATGCCGGGCGCGGCCTCGCCGACGTCGGCGTCATCGACGGCAAGATCGCCTTTATCGGGGACCTGTCGCAGGCTTCGGCGGGCGAGGTGTTCGACGCCACGGGGCTGACGGTCCTGCCGGGGGTGATCGACACCCAGGTCCACTTCCGTGAGCCGGGGCTGGAGTGGAAAGAGGATCTGGAGACCGGTTCACGCGCCGCGGCGCTGGGCGGGGTCACCGCCGTGTTCGAGATGCCGAACACCGAACCCAACACCACCGATCCGGCGACGCTGGAAGACAAGCTGGACCGCGCCCGCGACCGCATGTGGACCGACCACGCCTTCTATATCGGAGGCACGCACGAGAACGCGAAATACCTGGCGGAGCTGGAGCGCCTGCCGGGCTGCTGCGGGGTCAAGGTCTTCATGGGCGCCTCGACCGGCACCCTGCTGGTGGCCGACGACGACGGCGTGCGCGAGGTGCTGCGCCATGTGAAGCGCCGCGCCACCTTCCACTCCGAGGATGAATACCGGCTGGTCGAGCGTCGTCCGCTGGCCCGCACCGGCGACTGGACCAGCCATCCGGAGGTCCGCGACCCCGAGAGCGCCATCATGTCCACCCGCCGTCTGGTCGGGCTGGCCCGAGAGACCGGCGCCCGCATCCACGTGCTGCACGTCACCACGGCGGAGGAGATCGAGTTCCTGGCCAAGAACAAGGACGTCGCCACCGTCGAGGTCACGCCCCAGCACCTGACGCTGGACGGGGACGAGGCCTATGACCGCCTCAAGGGTCTGGCCCAGATGAACCCGCCGATCCGCAACAACTATCACATCGCCGGCCTGTGGCGCGGGGTGGAGCAGGGCGTTGCCGACGTGCTGGGCTCGGACCACGCGCCGCATACGCTGGAAGAGAAGGCGCGGCCGTATCCGGCCTCGCCGTCGGGCATGCCGGGTGTGCAGACCCTGGTGCCGGTCATGCTGACCCACGTCGCAAACGGCCGGCTGACGCTGGACCGCTTCATCGACCTGAGCAGCCACGGCGCCAATCGCGTCTTCGGCATCGCCGGCAAGGGCCGGATGGCCGAGGGCTATGACGGCGACCTGACCATTGTCGACCTGAAGGCGAAGCACGTCCTGAAGCACGCCGACATGGCCACCCGCTCGGGCTGGACCCCGTTCGACGGCTTCGAAGCCACCGGTCAGGTCAAGGCCACCATCGTGCGCGGTCGCGTCGTCATGCGCGACGGCGAACTGCAGGGCGCGGCCC
Organism: Brevundimonas sp. AVps31; assembly: GCF_058681355.1. NCBI lineage: Bacteria > Pseudomonadati > Pseudomonadota > Alphaproteobacteria > Caulobacterales > Caulobacteraceae > Brevundimonas > Brevundimonas sp. AVps31. Next base: position 2,177,040 of record NZ_CM178736.1, read on the forward strand.
ACGGCCGTCCCGTCCGCTTCCAGGAGACCCTCGCCTGATGAAACTCGAAGACCAGATCGTCCTCGTCACCGGCGGGGCGCGCGGCGTCGGCGCCGCGACCATCCGCGCCTTCGCCCGGGAGGGTGCGCGCGTGGTCATCAATTTCCGCGCCAGCGAGGACGCCGCCCGCGAACTGGTCGACGAATTCCCCGAACAGGCCGTCGCCTTCCGCGCCGACGTCACCGACCGCGAGGCGGTGCACGAGATGGTCGCCTTGGCCGAGGACGTGTTCGGCTCGCCCGTGACGACGGTGGTCAACAACGCGCTGGACTACAGCTTCAACGGCGAGGCCCGGTCCAAGCTGAACGATATCGAGTGGTCGGAGATCGAGGACCAGTTCGCCACCGTCGTGCGCGGCGCCCTGAATGTCATCCAGGCGACAGCGCCCGGCATGGCCGGGATCGGTTTTGGCCGGATCATCAACATCGGCACCAACCTGTTCCAGAACCCGGTGGTGCCCTACCACGACTACACCGCCGCCAAGGCCGCCCTGCTGAGCCTGACCCGGACGGCGTCGGGTGACCTCGGTCCGCAGGGGATCACGGTCAACATGGTCTCGGGCGGCCTGCTGCGCACCACTGACGCCAGCAAGGCGACCCCGGAAGCGGTCTTCGACCTGATCGCCGGCATGACCCCGCTGCGCACGGTGACGACGCCGGAAGAGTTCGCCGACGCCGTCCTGTTCTTCGCCTCGCCCTGGAGTCGGGCGGTGACGGGGCAGAACCTGGTGGTGGATGGCGGGCTGGTGCGGGACTGAGATCGAGCGGCAGCGGGCCTGAGGCTAGATCGAGAAGCTGACCCCGCAGCCGCAGCTCGACGCCGCGTTCGGGTTGCGCACCACGAACTGGGCGCCGGCCAGATCGTCGACAAACGCGATCTCGGAGCCCTTGAGGAAGGGCAGGGAGACGGTGTCGACGACGGCGGTCTGGCCGTCGGTCTCGATGCGGATGTCGTCGGCGTCGCCGGCCTCGATCAGCTCGAAGCGGTACTGGAAACCCGAGCAGCCGCCGCCGTCCACGGCCACGCGCAGCAGCACCGGATGGCCCTCGGCCTCGCCCAGCGCCGCCAGCCGGCGCGCGGCGGTTTCGGACAGGGTCAGGCCATGACCGCCGGTGGGGGCGGAGATGGCGAAGGCGGGGCTGGATTGGACGGTGCTCACAAGGGCCTATATGAGGCGCGCACGGGCGTTCGCAAAGGCCCGTCCTTGCGAATGAGCAGACGAACTTGATCCCTGACCGCGCGCCCTACGCCGAATATCCCGAGCACAGCCGTGGACGGCTGTGGCCGGAGCCGATCAGCCGCACCCGCAACGCCTTCGCCCGTGACCGCGACCGGATCATCCACGCGACCGCCTTCCGTCGCCTGAAGGAGAAGACCCAGGTCTTCGTGGCGCACGAGGGCGATCACTATCGCACCCGCCTGACGCACAGCCTGGAAGTGGCGCAGATCGCCCGCTCGCTGGCGCACGCCCTGCGGCTGGATACGGATCTGGCCGAGACGGTGGCGCTGGCCCACGACCTGGGCCATCCGCCCTTCGGCCACGCGGGCGAGGATGAGCTTCAGGCCCAGATGGCGCCGTGGGGCGGCTTCGATCACAACGTCCAGACCTTCCGCGTCGTGACCAAGCTGGAGGAGCGCTATCCCCAGTTCGACGGCCTGAACCTGAGCTGGGAAACGGTCGAGGGCGTGGTCAAGCACAACGGTCCCGTCAGCCACCGGCTGGACGAACCCGCCTGGAAGGCCATCGCCGACTATGCGCCCGGCTGGGATTTGCGGCTGGACAGTTTCGCCTCGCTGGAGGCGCAGGCCGCGGCCATCGCGGACGACATCGCCTACAACAACCACGACGTCGACGACGGGGTGCAGGCAGGGCTGTTCACGCTCGAGGACCTGATGGCGGTGCCGCTGATCGGCCCGGTCCTGCGCGGCGTGCGGGCCGACTGGCCGTCGATCAATGAGCGGATGGTGCGGATCGAGGCCGTGCGCCGGATGATCGGGGTCATGGTCGAGGATGTGCTGGCCGAGACCGGGCGGCGGCTGGAGGCGGACAACATCCGCTCCACCGAGGACGTGCGCACCGCCTCGCGGACGCTGGTCGCCTTCTCGCCGGCCATGCTGGCCGATCTGGGCGTGTTGCGGAAATTCCTGTTCGAGCGGATGTACCGCCACTACCGCGTCAACCGGACGCGCAGTCAGGCGCGCCGCATCCTGGCCGAGATGTTCCAGCTGTTCATGGCCGAGCCCGAGACGATGCCGCCCGAATGGTCGAAGCCGGCCCAGGGCGGCGACGAGACCAAACGCGCCCGCGCCGTGTGCGACTACATCGCGGGAATGACCGACCGCTACGCGATCGAGGAACACAAGAAGCTGTTCAGCCTCGACCTCGCACTGGATCTGTGATTCGTAAGCCGGGCTGGGACGGGTAAACTATCTGACCGACGCGGGCGATTCGCGGTCGGCGACGTTCCTGAGGCGCGGCCATGTCCCACGAAGATCCCTACCGTCCGAACTCGGGCCGCGACCGCGGCGCCTATACGCCACCGACGGACGACGATCTGCCGTTTGATCGCGGTGGCTATGATCCGCGCCGGGGCGGTGGTCCGGCCGGAGGCGGGGCCAAGGCGCCGCCGCTGACCCTGATTATTTCGGGCGTGGTCCTGCTGCTGCTGATCATCGCGGTGGTGGTCTATTACCGCGCCGGCCCGCGGTCCTCGAACGACGCCCCGCCCGCCGTGGGCACGCCCGTGGGCGAAATGAAGGGTCCGGCCCCCATGGACGCCCAGCCCGTCGATCCGGAAGCGGGCATCGACGTCTATGCGGGCGCAGAGCCGACCGCCACGCCGCCGACCTTCGTGCCGCCGCCCGAAGCGGTCCAGCCGCGCCCCGCGCCGCAGCCGATCGAAACCCCGGCCACCCGCCCGACCCCGCCCGTCGCCACGACGCCTCCGGTCGAGAAGACCGACACTCCCGCGCCCGCGACCGGTGGAGCCTCGGGCGTGCAGATCGGCGCCTTCTCGACCCCGGCCATCGCGGAGCGCGAGTATGGCCAGATCGTGGGCCGCTATCCGCAGTTCACGCGCGGCGCCAGCCGCCGGGTGCAGGAGGTGACGTCCTCCAGCGGCTCGACCCTGTACCGCACGACCGTGACCGGCCTCAGCCGCGAGCAGGCCACCAGCCTGTGCAGTGCGATCAAGGCCGCCGGCGACGACTGCATCGTCCGCTGACCGCCCGGTGACCTCGGCGGCGATCTACGGCTGTAGCGGCCATCGGCTGACGGCGGAGGAGAAGGCCTTCTTCGCCGAGGTGCGGCCGTGGGGGTTCATCCTGTTCCGCCGGAACGTGGAGAGCCCCGATCAGCTGCGCGCCCTGACCGCCGAGCTTCGCGACAGCATCGAGAACCCGGACGCCCCCATCCTGATCGATCAGGAGGGCGGCCGGGTGCAGCGGATGGGTCCGCCGCACTGGCCCAAATATCCGCCGGGCGACGCCTATCTGAAGGCGACCAATGACCCGCTGGCGGCGCGTGAACTGGTCCGGCTGGGCGCGCGACTGATGGCGCATGAGCTGAAAGAGGTCGGCATCAATGTCGACTGCGTGCCGGTTCTGGATGTGCCGGTGCCCGGGGCCCACGACATCATCGGCGACCGCGCCTATGCCCGCGACCCGGCGACGGTGGCGCAGCTGGGGCGGGCGGCGGCGGAGGGGCTGCTGGCGGGCGGCGTTTTGCCGGTGATCAAGCACATGCCCGGTCACGGCCGCGCCTTCGCCGACACTCACAAGGAACTGCCGACGGTCCACGCCGATCTGGACACGCTGGACGCCTGGGATTTCGCGCCGTTCAAGGCCCTGTCGGATATGCCGATCGGCATGACCGCCCACATCGTCTTCACCGCCATCGACGCCAAGCGGCCGGCGACCCAGTCGAAGAAGGCCATCCGCATGATCCGCGAGCGGCTGGGCTTCACCGGCCTGCTGCTGTCGGACGATCTGGTGATGAACGCCCTGTCCGGCACCCTGACCGAGCGGGCCGAAGCCTCGCTGAAGGCCGGCTGCGATCTGGTCATCCACTGGAACGGCGTGATGGACGAGATGCGTGAGGTCGCGGCGGGGGTCGGCAAGCTGAAGGGCAAGGCCGCCCGGCGGGCCGAGGCCGCGCTGGCCCGCATCGTCCACACGCCCGAACCGCTGGACTACCGCGAGGCTCGTGACCGCTTCGACGCCGTGCTGGCCGGTCGGCTGGACGCGGCGGAGGGGCCGGATGTGGCGGAGGCATAGGGCATGACCTCAAGTAGCGTGAAGCGCGCCAGGTCAAAGGCATGACCGACGCCTTTCAGCCCAATCTGGACTTCGCCGCCGCCGATCAGGCGGATGCGCGCGACGCCTTCGTGGTCGATCTGGAAGGCTATGAAGGCCCGCTGCACGTGCTGCTGGCGCTGGCGCGGACCCAGAAGGTCGACCTGCTGAAGCTGTCCATCACCAAACTGGCTGAACAATACCTGTCGTTCGTGCACGAGGCGCGGCGGCGGAATTTTGCGCTGGCGGCGGACTATCTCGTGATGGCGTCCTGGCTGGCCTATCTGAAGTCCCGGCTGCTGCTGCCCCGGACCGAGAAGGGCAAGGGCGACGAGGTTCCGGCCGAGGAGATGGCGGCGGCGCTGGCCTTCCGCCTGCAAAAGCTGGAAGCCATGCGTCGCGCGGTCGAGGCGATCCAGTCGCGGCCGCAGCTGAAGCGCGACGTCTTCACGCGCGGCGATCCCGAGGCCCTGGTCATCGTCCCGTCCGATCGCATCGACGCCAGCCTGTACGAGCTGATGGCCGCCTATGTGACCCAGCGGCGGCGTGAGGAACTGCGGCGCTACAATCCCGGCCAGCGGGTCGAGGCCTTTCAGCTGGAAGCCGCGCGCGACTGGCTGCGCGAGGTCCTGCCCCGGCTGGAGAACTGGACGCCGCTGGAGAAGATCGCGCCTGAGAAATATGAAGAAGAGGGACCGTCGCAGGCCAGCTATACGGCCTCGACCCTGTCGGCCAGCCTCGAGCTGGTGAAGGAAGGGACCATGGATGTGAAACAGGCCGAGGCCTTCGCCGACATCTTCCTCAAACGCCGCGGCAAGGGCTTCCCGCTGGAATTGACCCCATGAGCCTGCAGTTCGCCCCGGACCATGACGAGATCGAGCGCCGCGTCGAGGCGTTGCTGTTCGCCGCCGCCGGGCCGCTGTCGGCCGCCGAGATCGCGCGCCGCCTGCCTGAGGGCGCCGACGTGGGCGGAGCGATTTCGGCCCTGCGCGAGCGGTATCAGAACCGGGGCGTGGAGCTGGAGTGCGTGGCCGAGCGCTGGCGCTTCCGCACCGCCGCCGACCTGAGTTTCATGATGACCGAGGAGCGGGAGGAGCCGCGTCGCCTGTCCAAGGCCGCGCTCGAGACTTTGGCGATCATCGCCTACCACCAGCCCTGCACCCGGGCCGAGATTGAGAGCGTGCGCGGCGTCTCCCTGTCCAAGGGGACGCTGGATCTGCTGCTGGAGATGGGGTTCGTGAAGATGAAGGGCCGGCGGCGCACGCCGGGTCGCCCCGTGACCTATGCGACCGCCGACAAATTCCTGGAGCATTTCAGCCTGGCCAGCCTCTATGACCTGCCGGGCGTGCAGGAGATGAAGGCGGCGGGCCTGCTGGACCTGTCCATCCCCGTCGGCTTCGAAGTGCCGGACCCGACCCGCGCCGGCGACGGCGACGACGAAACGCCGCTGCTGCCGGGGGAGGAAGACTCGCCGGAGTTCGCGCAGGATTTCGTGGCGGAGGACTGAGGGCTGGATGGGCGGCGGCACCTGGAGCGTCGAGCGCCGGAGCGGCCAAGTGGTTAGTGGTTAGTGATTAGTGGCTGGCCGCTTCACCGGCAGGTGTCGTCCTGCACAACCGGCTGCGGCATCGGACCACTAATCACTAACCACTAATCACTTCCCGCCTCGCCGCCCGAAGGTGATGCATTCCGCCAAAACCCCTGCTAGTCCGCTGGCATGATCGCTCGCCTTCGTCCCGTCCCGTTTGACCTCGGTCCCGTCCACTTCGTCGGCATCGGCGGCATCGGCATGAGCGGCATCGCCGAGATCATGCTCAAGATCGGCTATTCGGTTCAGGGCTCGGACGCCAAGGCGTCGGCCAATACTGAACGGCTGGAAAAGCTGGGCGCGAAGATCTTCATCGGCCATGACGCCGCCCATGTGGGCGAGGGCGTATCGGCGGTGGTCTATTCGACCGCGGTCAAGGCCTCGAACCCCGAGATGATGGCCGCCCGCGAGCGCCGCATCCCTCTGGTCCGTCGGGCCGAAATGCTGGCCGAGCTGATGCGGCTGCAATTCTCGATCGCGGTCGGCGGCACCCACGGCAAGACGACGACGACCTCGATGGTTGCGGCCATCCTCGACGCCGGCGGGCTGGACCCGACGGTGGTCAACGGCGGGATCATCAATGCCTACGGCACCAACGCCAAGGTCGGCGACGGCGACTGGATCGTGGTCGAGGCCGACGAGAGCGACGGCAGCTTCCTGCGCCTGAAGTCGACTGTGGCGATCGTCACCAACATCGACCCCGAGCACCTCGACCACTACGGCGACTTCGACGGTGTGCGGAAAGCCTTCGTGGACTTCGTCGAGAACATCCCCTTCTACGGCTTCGCCGCCGTCTGCCTGGATCACCCCGAGGTGCAGCGGCTGGTCGCCTCGATCGATAACCGGCGACTGGTGACCTACGGGATCAATCCGCAGGCCATGGTCCGCGCGGACAACTGCGACATGGGCCCCGACGGGTGCCGCTTCGACGTGGTGATCCAGCAGCAGGGGCTGCATATGCTGGACGAGCCGATCCGGATCGAGGGCCTGCACCTGCCCATGGCCGGCTGGCACAACGTCTCCAACGCCCTGGCCGCCATCGCCGTGGCGCGCGAGCTGGATGTGTCGGACGAGGCCATCAAGGCCGGTCTGGCCGGGTTCGGCGGGGTCAAGCGACGCTTCACCACCACGGGCGTGGTCAACGGCGTGCGCGTCGTCGACGATTACGGCCACCATCCGGTCGAGATCGCCGCCGTGCTCAAGGCCGCGCGCCAGGTCGCCGAGGGCCGCGTCATCGCCGTGGTCCAGCCGCACCGCTACACCCGCCTGCGCGACCTGATGGAGGAGTTCTCGACCTGCTTCTCGGACGCCGACGCGGTGATCGTGGCCGACGTCTATCCGGCGGGTGAAACCCCCATTGAGGGCGTGGACAAACATGCGCTGGTCGACGGCATCCGCCGCTTCGGCCATCGCCATGTCCAGCCGCTGGAGAACGCCGCCGTTCTGCCGCGCACCATCAAGGAAGAGGCGAAGCCGGGCGATCTGGTCGTCCTGCTGGGCGCCGGCGACATCACGAGCTGGGCCTACGCCCTGCCGTCGCAGCTGGAGGCGCTGTCTTGAGCGGCTATCCCGACGTCCGCGGCAAGCTGCTGCGGAACGAGCCGCTGGGGCCTTACACCTGGTTCCGGGTGGGCGGGGCGGCGGATGCGCTGTTCATTCCGGCGGACGCGGCCGATCTGGCGGATTTCCTGAAGGCGCTGGACCCGTCCACGCCCGTCACCGTGCTCGGCGTCGGCTCGAACGTCATCGTGCGCGACGGCGGGGTCGAGGGCGTGGTGATCCGGCTGGCCGGGCGTCCTTGGGCGCAGATCACGACCGAGGGCGACACCATCACGTCCGGCGCGGGCGCGCTGGACAGCATGGTGGCCAAGGCCAGCGCGAAGGCGGGCATCGGCGGGCTGGAGTTCTATGCCGGCATTCCGGGCACCATCGGCGGCGCCCTGACCATGAACGCCGGCTGCTACGGCTCCGAGACGAAGGACGTTCTGGTGTCGGCCTGGGGGCTGAACCGTCAGGGCGAGCGGGTGGACTATGAGCTGGCCGACTTCGGCTACACCTATCGCCACAGCGAGGCGCCCGCCGACATCATCTGGATCGAGGCCGTCTATCGCGGCGTTCCGACGGACCCGGAGACCGTCACGGCGAAGATCAACGAGATCACAAGCCGCCGCGAGACCACCCAGCCGATCCGCGAGAAGACCGGCGGCTCGACCTTCAAGAACCCCGAGGGGCATTCCAGCTGGAAACTGGTCGACGAGGCGGGCTGGCGCGGCAAGCTCCACGCCGTCACGGGCGGCGGGGCCATGTTCAGCGAGCTCCACTCCAACTTCATGATCAACCCCGGCGAGGCGACCGCTGCAGACATCGAGGGGCTGGGCGAGGCCGTCCGGGCCGACGTGAAGGCCAAGACCGGCGTTCAGCTGGACTGGGAGATCAAGCGGATCGGCCGCGCGGCCTGATCCCGCTCACTCCCAATTTATCTCGCCACGACGGGCATCTGGTTAAGGCTTCTTAACCGTCCCCGAGGCAATCGGTGGAGGGGCGCTGAAGATGCCCGGAGCCGACCATGACCCGTCCCCTTGCTGAGCTTCATGTCGCCGTCCTGATGGGCGGGCTGTCGTCCGAGCGGGAAGTCTCCCTGAGTTCCGGCAAAGGTTGCGCCGACGCCCTTGAGGGGCAGGTGGCCAAGGTCAGCCGCGTCGACGCCGGGCGGGATCTGGCCCAGGTGCTGGCCGAGCTGAAGCCGGACGTGGTGCTGAACGCCCTGCACGGCGAATGGGGCGAGGACGGCTGCGTCCAGGGCATCCTCGAGACGCTGCAGATTCCCTATACCCACTCCGGCCTGCTGGCCTCGGCCCTGACCATGGACAAGGACAAGACCAAGTCCGTGCTGCGCGCCGCGGGCGTGGAGGTGCCGGGCGGTGGTCTGTTCGACCGGCACGAGGTCGCGCGTCGCCACGTCATCCCGCCGCCCTATGTGATCAAGCCGAACGCCGAGGGTTCGTCCGTCGGGGTCTATCTGGTGCCTGAAGGCGCCAACGGGCCGCAGACCGAGGTCGGCTCGCCCGACTGGACCTATGGCGAAGAGGTGATGGTCGAGCCCTACATCCCGGGCAAGGAGCTGTGCGTCACCGTGCTGGGCGAGGCGTCCGGGCCGCGCGCCCTGACCGTGACCGACATCACGCCGGTGAAGGGCTTCTACGATTACGAGGCCAAGTACGCGCCCGGCGGATCCGTCCACAAGCTTCCGGCCGAACTGCCCGCCCATGTTTTCGAAGCGGCGCTCAGGGAATCCGAGCTGGCGCACAAGGCATTGGGTTGCCGGGGCGTTAGCCGGTCCGACTTCCGTTATGACGATGTTAAGGACGTTCTGGTCCTGTTGGAGGTCAACACCCAGCCCGGCATGACGCCGACCTCGCTCGTTCCCGAGCAGGCCGCCTACTGCGGGATGGCGTATAAAGACCTGGTCCGGTGGATGGTGGAGGACGCCTCATGCCCGCGGTAGTTCGCGGCGGTCGGCGACAGAGTTCGAACCAGCCCGCAAAACGCGGCGCGCCTCCTCCCAAGGGACGCGGTCGCGCGCCCCGTAACGCCTCTGCCGTGCCCGGCAAGATGGCCGCCATCGGCAAGCTGGATCTGTCGCCGCGCGCGGTGGTGATTTCCATAGCGGCGGGCGTGCTCCTGCTGGGCGGCGTGCTGGCCACCGGCGCGCGCGCCGAGCGGATCGGCGCCTCGATGCATGACGGTCTCGACGGCATGGCGGTTGCCATGGGTCTGAAGCTGGAGAAGGTCTTCATCGAGGGCGAGAGCGCCGAGGCCAACGCCGCCATCCGTCAGGCCGTCCAGTTGAACGCCGGCCAGGCCATGACCTCCATCGACCTGAACGCTGTTCGTCAGCGGGTCGAGGCCGTGGGTTGGGTCAAGTCGGTGCGGGTGGTGCGTCTGCTGCCCAACACCCTGATCGTCGATGTGACCGAGCATGACCGCATGGCGGTCTGGCAGACCGGCGGACGCAATGTGGTGATCGACGGCCACGGCCGGGTGATCGCGGGCGCCGACGCCGGCCGTTATCCCAACCTGCCGCTGGTGGTGGGGGAGGGGGCCGAGCAGGCCGCCGCCGAAATCCTGCCGCTGGTCGCCCAGCGTCCGCGCCTGATGAGCCGGCTTGAAGCGCTGGTGCGCGTCGACGACCGCCGCTGGGACCTGCGTCTGAAGGACGGCAGCCTGATCCAGCTGCCGGCCACCAATCAGGACGCCGCCCTGATCCAGCTCGACGAGATGGACCAGCGCCGCCGACTGCTGGAACTGGGCTTCGCCCGCATCGATCTTAGAACCCCGGAAGAGGTCGCCGTCCGGCCCTCGTCGGGTGACGCATGAATACTCGAGGGCAGGGCATGACCGGACGGTCTATGGACAAAACAGTTGATGGCCGGGCCGCCAGCCGGGCGCCGGTCGTGGCCGCGCTCGATCTCGGCCAGTCCAAGGTCGGCTGCTTCATCATGAAGCCCGAGGGCGTGCGCCATGCCGACCGGACCATCCGGGTCGCGGGGGCGGGCCACGTCCAGTCGCGCGGCATCAAGGGCGGCGGCATCATCAGCATGGACGAGGCCGCCCAGGCCATCGGTCACGCCGTCGAGCGCGCCGAGCGCGCCGCCGGCTCGCCGGTGTCGGGCGTCGTCGTGACCACGGCGATCGGCCAGATGGCCAGCCACCGGGTGCAGTCCCGCGTCTCCCTGAGCCAGAACCCGGTCGGCGACGCCGATCTGGCCCGCGCCATCGCCATGGCCTTGGCGCAGATTCGTCTGCCCAACCGCCGCCCCATCCACGTCCTGCCCATCGCCTGGTCGGTGGACGGCGCGCGCGGCGTGCATGATCCCCGGTCGATGCGGGGCCACTCGCTGGGGCTGGACCTGCTGGTCGTTTCCATGGCGGAAAGCGCCTTCATGGCGCTCAGCCATTGCCTCGAGCTGGCGCACCTCGACCTTCAGGGCGTGGTGGCCGCCCCGGTGGCGTCGTCGCTGGCGGCGCTTGAAGACGACGAGATGGATCTGGGCTGCGTCTGCATCGACATGGGCGGCGGCGCGACCTCGGCGGCGGTCTGGGGCGGGCGTTCCCTGCTGCATATCGAATCGCTGAACGTCGGTGGCGATCACGTCACCGCCGATATCGCGCGCGGCCTGCAGACCTCGCGCGCCGGGGCCGAGCGGCTGAAGACCCTGCACGGGTCGGCCATGGCCAGCGCCAATGAAGATCGCGAGATGCTGGAGGCTCCGCCGCGTGGCGAGGACCCGTCGGCCGAGCCGGTGGTGGTGCCGCGGGCCATGCTGAAGACTGTGATCGCGCCTCGCGTCGAGGAGACGCTGGAGCTGCTGCGGGATCGCCTGCGCAACGCGGGCGTCGGCCTCGAGCCCGGCGCGGGCCTGGTGCTGACCGGCGGGGCCAGCCAGCTGAACGGCGTGGCGGAGCTGGCCATGCGGGTGTTCGATCGACGCGTCCGGCTGGGCAAGCCCCAGCGCGCGCCCCACCTCGCCGACGCCGCCTCGGGCCCGGCCTTCTGCTCGGCGGCGGGTGTGCTGCTGCGGGCCGCCTATGGCCCGCGTGAAGCGGTATCGGCCCGTAAGCTGATGTCGCGTCAGATCACCGCAGCGGACGCGCCGCGCGCCCACACCGGCGGTCTGGTCGCCCGGGCCGCGGGCTGGCTGCGCGAGAACCTTTAAGGCGCTGAAACGGCCGCCGGGCCTCGTTTGAACGGGGCGCGGGGCGGAGCTTTGCCGTGATCCCGCCTTATCTCGCCGTTTTTCTCTCCTGCGTGGCGAGAGTGTGTCCGGATTGTAACAACTGAGGTCTCGATTGGTCGCCAAGCGGCCACAATCCCTTGTTCGCAGGCTCTTTGCTGCTAGCGTGGAGTCCGAAGCAGTGCGCCGCCCTCGGGTTGGGGCCCTGCGTCTTGCATTCATTATGTTTGGGGCCCCAACACATGCTAATCAAACGCAAGTACCTCTTTGGAACTACGATCCTCGCCGGGGTCATGGCTGTGGCGGCTCCGGCCTTCGCGCAAAGCCAACTGCCGGGCGTGACCGTTCAGGGCCAGCAAGATGCTCAAGCCACTGAAATCGGCGAAGTCGTCGTCACCGGCTCGCGTATCCGTCGTGACCCGACGAACGCGCCGACCCCGCTGATCCAGGTTTCGGGTGAAGACCTGCGTACCACCGGTCAGGCGACTGTCATCGACTACCTGGCCACCATCCCGGCCCTGTCGAACTCGGTCGTTCCGTCGGACACCACGGGCTCGGGCCTGGGTGACGGTGGTCTGTCGCTGGCCAACCTGCGCTCGCTGGGTTCGAACCGCACCCTGACGCTGGTTGACGGCCGTCGCCACGTCGGCTCGAACGGTGGTTCGCTGGCCGTCGACGTCGACACCATCCCGCGCCTGCTGATCGAGAATGTCGAAATCGTCACCGGCGGCGCGTCGTCGGTTTACGGCGCTGACGCCGTCTCGGGCGTCCTGAACTTCGTCCTGCGTCGCGACTTCGAAGGTCTCGAACTCGACGTCAACTACGGCCAGATCAACGACGGCGGCCAAGCCTCGTACCGCGCCTCGGCCCTGATCGGCGGCAACTTCCTCGACGACCGTCTGAACCTCTACGCTCACGCCGAATACGAAAAGCAAGAGCAGGTCACGTCGTTCGACATCGACTGGATCAACGACGGCTACTACCTGCTGGGCATGGACGCCGATCCGACCAACGCCGCGATCGGTCCGAACCGTGACGGCGTGCTGGACGCGATGCTGTTCCGCGGCCCGGTCCGTATGGACCGTCCGCAATGGGGTCAGACGACCCTGGCCCACACGACGGCCCTGAGCCCGACCCGCGACCCCGATCAGGCCGCGTTCACCGGCTCGAGCTGTAACTTCACCTATGCGGCGAGCTGCTACGCTGTCGAGCCGGGCAAGACCTTCTGGTACGACGGCACGACCGCCCGTCCCGCCAACTTCGGCACCCGTATCGGCGTGAGCGGCATCAGCCGTCCGTTCAACTACGGTGGTGACGGCGACAACCCCGCCGCCTTCTCGACCCTGTCGCGTCTGCCGGACTCGGAATCGCAACGCTATCAGGTCGGCGCCAACTTCGACGTCACCGACAGCATCCAGTTCTACGCTGAAGCCAAGCACATCATCGAACAAACCTTCGATGTCTCGCAGCCGACCTTCTTCGACTTCGACCTGGACAACACCTCGTACGGCGCCACCTCGCTGAACTCGATCTGGGGCGCGTCCTCGATCGACCTGCGCTGGTCGGACAACGCGTTCCTGCCGCAAAACGTCAAGGACGCGATCGCGGCCAACCGCATCCAGAACTACACCGCTCCGACCCAGACCTCGCCGAGCACGCCCACGACCACCTCGCTGGTGCAACTGGCCCGTCACTCGATGTTCGGTCCGGACCGCTTCCAGGAAAACGAGCGCACCCTGAGCCGCTTCGTGGCCGGTCTGCGCGGCCAGGCTGACCAGCTCGGCTTCGTCAGCAACATCAGCTGGGACATCGGCTACACCTACGGTGAAGTTGAAGTCACCAACAAGGAAGGCGGCATCGACGTCGTTCGTATGGCGCTCGCCGCGGACTCCGTCGTCGACACCACCGGCGCGCTGGGCACTGTCGGCGCGATCGTCTGCCGCGCTCAACTGATCGCGGCCTCGGGCGCAACCCCGACCTTCGACAGCGGCATCTTCGGCGGTCAATCCCTCGGTGATCCCGACCTGTCCGGCTACAGCGCCCAGGACATCCAGGACTGCCGCCCGCTGAACATCTTCGGCAAGGGCAACCAGAGCGAAGCCGCTCTCGCCTACATCGATGCTTCGGTCGGCACGATCGAACACAACGAGCAAGAGCAACTGATCGGCTCGATCTCGGGTCAGCTGTGGGACTTCTGGGGCGCTGGCGCCATCGGCGTGGCCGTGGGTGGTGAATACCGCCGCGAGTATACCGACGCCATCGGCCGTGACTTCGACACCGCCGGCCGCTACCTCTTCCTGAACACCGGCCCGAACTTCACGGGCGCGGAGTACGAAAGCGAAGAAGTCTTCGCCGAACTGTCGGTGCCGCTGTTCCGCGACAACTGGCTGGGTGAATACGCCGAACTGAGCGGTTCGTACCGCTACGCCGACTACACCACGGTCGGAAGCCTCGACGTCTATGGCGTGAACCTGGTCTACCGCCCGGTCCGCGACATCACCTTCAAGACCTCGTTCAACACCTCGGTTCGCGTTCCGGATCTGGGCGAAAACTTCTCGCCCTTCTCGCAGACCTTCGGTAACGGCTTCGTCGATCCCTGCGCCACCGCGCAGATCGCCCTGCAAGGCGCCGAAATCCGCGCCAACCGGATCGCCAACTGTACCGCTCTGGCCGCTGACCAAGGCCTGGCCTTCGACTTCGGCAGCACCACGGCGACCACGGCGGATGACTTCATTCCGTCCTACACCGCGGGCATTCCGGGCGTTACCGGCGGCAACCCGGACCTGCGTCCGGAACAGTCGGAATCCTTCACCTTCTCGACCGTGATCCAGCCCCGCTGGATTCCGAACCTGAGCATCGTTCTCGACTACTACGAGATCGAGATCGAGGACGTGATCGAGTTCCCGAGCCTGATCGGTCTGGCTGACAACTGCGTCAGCGGCACCGTCCTGAACACGGACTCCTGCTCGCGGGTTATCCGTGATGACGCCAACCCGGCCCGCGCCTTCCACGTCGGTGCGCCGTCGGGTGACCCGGCCTTCTTCCAGTCGGCGCTGAACTACGCTTCGCGTTCGACCAAGGGTCTGGACTTCTCGGCACGCTACAGCATGGACCTGGAAGAAATGACCGGCCACAACTGGGGCCGGATCGATACCTCGATCAGCGGTCTGTGGCTGATCGAGCAGGAAAACTTCCTGAACCCGGCGGATCCGTCCGACGGTACGGAAATCGGCTCCACCCTGTTCTACCCGCGCGTTCGTTTCACCTCGCAGGTGACCTACTCGCCGAACGACGTCTGGAGCGTGAACTGGACCATGGACTGGCAGGCGTCGCAGGACATCGTGACCATCCGTGACTTCATCACGAACCCGGATCGTTACGACCCCGTGTACCGCGAGACGGGTGACTACGCCCGCCACGACTTCACGGTCCGCTACAACGTGAACGACCAACTGACGCTGCGTACCGGTGTTGTGAACGCCTTCGATGCCGAACAGGCTTCGTGGCTGGGCACGACGCTCTACTCGAACTTCGACCCGTTCGGTCGTCGCTTCTTCGTCGGCCTGAACTACCGTCCCTGGTAAGTTCGGTCTGATCCGGAACGGAAAGGGCGGCTCGCAAGAGCCGCCCTTTTTCGTTGCACCGCAGCCGGCGCTGCTGCTGATGGAGGCCGCTGGCCGTCCGCTGCCCGCCATGGCCGTCGCCGAAGTCCGGTCCCCCGAAGTTCGCGTGCGGGGCGCGCTCCGCCCCATGGTTAACGGCCAAGCTTTCCAAGTCGCGGGAATCCCGGGTTTTCTGCGGCCCAGGTTAACGATTTTGCTGTCCGGCGCTCCGACTCAGCCTATCGGGTAACACTCTCTTAAGCAGTTCGGGCGCTTCCTTAACGCGCTCATAACCAATGCGAATCGGCGGGGACTTCGCATCGGGACTGCAAGGGCAGGGTCGGAATAAGGTCGGAACAAATGTCTCTCTCGCTGGTGCGTCCGCAAGCCACTGAACTGAAGCCCCGCATCGTTGTGTTCGGTGTCGGCGGCGCCGGCGGCAATGCCGTCAACAACATGATCGACGCCGGTCTCGAAGGCGTTGAGTTCGTGGTCGCCAACACCGACGCGCAGCACCTGTCGTTCGCCAAGACCGACCGCCGCATCCAGCTGGGCGAGACCATCACGCAAGGCCTGGGCGCCGGCGCCCATCCCGAGGTCGGCATGAACGCCGCCGAGGAATCCGCCGAGGAAATCTTCGGGCACCTGGACGGCGCCCATATGGTCTTCATCACCTGCGGCATGGGCGGCGGCACCGGCACCGGCGCGGCCCCCGTCATCGCCAAATGCGCGCGTGACCGCGGCATCCTGACCGTCGGCGTCGTGACCAAGCCCTTCACCTTCGAGGGGCGTCACCGCATGCGTCTCGCCGAGGCCGGCATCGCCGAGCTGCAGCGCTATGTCGACACCCTGATCGTCATTCCGAACCAGAACCTGTTCCGCGTCGCCAACGAACGCACGACCTTCGCCGACGCCTTCGGCATGGCCGACCAGGTCCTGCACTCGGGCGTGCGCTCGATCACCGACCTGATGATCCTGCCGGGCCTGATCAACCTCGACTTCGCCGACGTCCGCGCCGTCATGTCCGAAATGGGCAAGGCGATGATGGGCACGGGCGAAGCGACCGGCGACGACCGCGCCCTGCTGGCCGCGCAGAACGCCATCGCCAACCCGCTGCTCGACGAGACCTCGCTGAAGGGCGCCAAGGCCGTGCTGGTGAACATCACCGGCGGCATGGACATGACCCTGCTGGAAGTCGACGAGGCCGCCAACGCCATCGCCGGTGAAGTGGACGCCGACGCCAACATCATCTTCGGCGCCGCGTTCGACCCGGCCCTGGACGGCAAGATCCGCGTCTCGGTCGTCGCGACCGGCATGGAAGACACCTCGGCCGTCGCCAAGGCTCCGCCCTCGACCGGCGGCGCCTTCGACAGCCGCCGTCCGGCCCCGGCCTTTGCGCCGCGCGCGTCGGAGCCGGTTCGCTCCGAACCCGCCCGGGCCGCCGATCCGGTCCGCGCCCGTGCCGAGGAAGCCCCCATCGTCCCCAGCTTTCAGTCCGCCCAGCCGTCGCTGGGGTCTGTAACGCGTTCGCCCGAGCCCGCTCCCGAGCCGATCATCCACGTCGCTGAAGAGCGCACGCTGGATCCGATCGTCGACCCCTGGGTCGAGGAGTTCGAGTCCCGTCCGCGTCCGGCCGCCGCAGAGGCCGCGCCGCAGGCGCAGGGCGACCTGTACATGGACCGCGCGGCGGCCGCCGCGGCTCAACCGGCCCCGCGTCCCGAGCCCGCCTATGACGACGGCTACGACGACCGGGATCACCGCAAGAGCGGCTGGAGCCTGTTCGGCAAGAAGCGCCAGCAGCCGCAGCCGAGCTATCCGTCGTCCAACGGTCGTCAGACCGAAATGCGCCACACCAGCCAGGTCCAGCCGACCGCCGAGCCCGAACTGGGCCACGCCGAGGACGATCTGGAAATCCCGTCCTTCCTGCGCCGGCTGGCGAACTAGGGACCAGGTTTCAGGGTCGAAGTTTGAGTGGAGGGCGGTCCGCAAGGGCCGCCCTTTCTCGTTCCGGTCGGGAAAGAGACCGGGCGCGCCCTGGACCCGGAAGCCGGACCCTGTTTCAGACCGAAACAATCCGAAACCCGACTTTCATTTCGCGCTTGCGAAGAGATCGCTAACCAAGACGTGGGGCGAACTCCGCACACAGAGGCGGAGCGCAGAAACAGAGAGTTCGAGTCTTGTCGGTCCGCAACGACCATCACCAGAAGACGACCGTCGCGCCCGCGATCATCGCCGGCGTGGGCGTGCACACGGGCGACCGCGTACGCCTGGCCGTGCGCCCGGCGCCGACCGGGACCGGCATCGTCTTCGTCCGCACCGACATCACCGACCGCGACAACCGCATCCCCGTCTCGGGCGAGGCTGTGGTTGACGCGCGCCTGAACACCATGATCGAGAACGCGGCGGGCGTGCGTCTGTCGACCATCGAACACCTGATGGCCGCCTTCGCCGCCCTGGGCGTGTCGAACGCCGTGGTGGAGGTGGATGGACCTGAACTGCCGATCCTGGACGGTTCGGCGCTGCAATTCGTCCAGCTGCTGGACCGCGCCGGTTTCCGCAAACAGGAAGCCCCGGTCCGCTACATTGAAATCCTTGAACCGATCCGGGTGCAGGAGGGCGACAAGTCCGCCGTCCTGCTGCCCTGCGACCGCTATGAGATGCGGTTCGAGATCGACTTCGCCACGCCGGTCATCGGCAATCAGGTCGTGGACTTCGTCGTCGACGAGGAAACCTTCCGCAAGGAGATCATGGCCGCCCGCACCTTCGGCTTCGCCCATGAGGTCGAGGCCCTGCGCAAGGCCGGTCTGGCCCGCGGCGGTTCGCTGGAAAACGCCGTGGTCATCGACGGCGACCAGATCCTGAATCCCGGCGGGCTGCGCATGGAGCGCGAGTTCGTGAAGCACAAGGCGCTGGACGCCATCGGCGACCTGTACGTGCTCGGCGCGCCCCTGCTGGGCCGCTACGAGGGCGTGAAGGCCGGCCACGCGATCAACAACCTGCTGGTCCGCGAACTGCTGGCCAACCCGCAGGCGTGGCGCGAGACGACGCGCGTGCCGCAGTTCGCAATGGCGGGCTAAAACCCCGCGCCTCTCCCATCAGGAGAGGGTTAGCTGAGCGCGATCGCGCTCATCAGCCGGCCGAAGTCCGGCTCTCCGTTCAGATACGCCCGGCGGTTCGAGAAGAAACGGGCCTCGTCCGCGCGGGTGTCATGGCCGGTCCAGACGGCTTCGCCCACGCCCGCCTGTTCCAGTCGCCACAGGACGAAGGCGGGCAGGTCGAACAGGCGTTTGTCGGGGGCGGAGCCGGGGAGGAAGAAGCGCTCGCTGCCCGGGTCATGGTGGGCGAACCGCGCCTGGAAGTCCGCGCCGACCTCGTAGGAGGCCTGGGCGATGCAGGGGCCGACGACCGCGACGATGCGCGACGGTTCGGCGCCCTGGGCCTGCATGGCGGCGACGGTGGAGTGGACGATGCCGCCCAGGGCGCCCTTCCAGCCCGCGTGGGCCGCGCCGACGACGCCGGCGTCCGCATCGGCCAGAAGGATCGGCGCGCAGTCGGCGGTGAGGACGCCGCAGATGACGCCGGTCGTCGCGGTGACGGTGGCGTCGCCCTCGGGCCGCTCGCCCTTCCAGCCGGCCTCGGCCACCCGGCAGACGGCGGAATGAATCTGGTAGCAGGCGGCCAGGTCGTCGGCCTCGCGGCCGAACCAGCGGGCCACACGGGCGCGGTTCTCGGCCACGGCGACAGGGGCGTCATTGGAGCCGACGCCGGTGTTGAGCCCCTCGTAAAGGCCTGTCGAGACGCCGCCCTGACGCGTGAAGAAGCCGTGGCGGACCCCGGCCCGCTCCAGCAGGGGATGGGTGATCGGAGTAAGGCTCATTCCTCGAACCCCGGCACGACGAGGGTGCGCGGAGAGAAGATCGCACAGGCCTTGAACAGGCTTCCCATCTGGTCGTCGGCGGTCAGGCGAGCGAGCTGGCGGTCGATGACCGGAGCGGCGTCGGGGCGACCTGCCTTGAGCCTGTCAGCGCGGGCCTCGATGCCCAGCAGGTGCAGGAACTCGCCCTGGTCCAGACAGCCGGTGACGTCCGCGCCTGCGTGGACGGCGGCCTCCTGCACGGTGGGGAAGTCGGCCCACTGGGTCAGGTCGGCCTCGCCGGGATCGGCCAGGGGATCGACCTTCTGGTGTCGCCGCAGGGCTTGCAGGGTGTCGCCCGCCTCCGCCCTGGCGCGCCCGTAGTCGATCAGCAGGGCCGCGCCGGATGCGGCCTTGATCAGGGAGGCCAGATCTCTACCGAAGGCGGCCTGCTGCTCCGAGATCTCGACCGTCTGCCCGGGCTCGACATCGTATTCGGGGCGTTTGAAGCCGCCGGTGATGGTCACCAGACCGAACTGCAGGTCGCCGTCGTCGGTGACGCCGATGCGCCGTTCGGCCCAGCCGTCCTCCGTCTTCACGAACTGGCGGGCGGGCAGGCAGTCGAGAACTTCGTTGGCGATCAGGATCACCGGGGCGTCGGTCTCGACCTTGTCCAGCGAGGACACCCACCGGGGATGGACATCACTGTCCGCCAGCATCCGGGCCTGGGCCGCGCGCAGCGGGGCGCTGGGTTCGATCAGGATCAGGTCGACGGCCTGCAGGAAGTCGGGCGCCAGACGGGCGGCGCGCAGGGCGTCGGCCATCAGGGTCCCGTCGCCGGGTCCGACCTCGACCAGCCGCACCCGCTCTGGCGCGCCCAGACGATTCCACAGCTCGATCGCCCACAGGCCGATCAGTTCGCCGAACATCTGGCTGATCATCGGGGCGGTGATGAAGTCGCCGGTCGCGCCGAGCGCCGGGCGTGTCGCATAGTAGCCGCCCTGCGGATCGTGCAGGCAGCGGGTCATATAGTCGGCGACCGTCATCGGCCCGGTCAGGGCGATCTCGCGCGCCAGCCGTTCCCTGAGGCTCATCGGATCAGGCGGCCGTCACGGGCGGACGGCTCCAGGCCCGCCAGATCAGCCAGGCGCCGATCAGCATCATCGGCGTCGACAGGATCATGCCCATGGTCAGGCCGAAGGGCAGGTGGTCCAGACCGACGTCCGGCTGGCGGACATTCTCCAGCGAGGCGCGGATGACGCCGTAGCCCAGCAGGAAGAGACCGGTGACATAGCCCGGCTTGCGCAGCAGACCGACCTTCCAGATCGCAAAGGCGAGGATGCCCATCAGGAAGATGCCCTCCAGACCGGCCTCATACAGCTGGCTGGGGTGGCGGGGTTCGTTGCCGGCGGGGCAGAAGCCGTAGGTGCGCTCGATCAGGCCGTTGCAGAAGCGGACGGCCCACGGGACGGTCGTCTCGCGGCCCCACAGCTCGCCGTTGATGAAGTTGGCCAGCCGGCCGAACATCAGGCCGAACGGAGCGGCGGCCAGGGCGATGTCGCCGACGGTCAGGACGCGCACCTTCGAGCGCAGGGCGAAGACCACCACCGCCACGGTGCAGCCGATCAGGCCGCCGTGGAAGGACATGCCGCCGTCCCAGAGCCGGAAGAGGGCGAAATTGTCAGGCCCGCCGAACAACTGGCCGTACAGATGCGGCTGGTAGAAGAGCGCAAACCCGAGGCGGCCGCCCAGGATGATGCCCAGCGTCACCCACAGGACCAGATCGTCCAGCTGCTGCGTGTTGATCGGCGCCTTGCCGGGCGCCCACAGGCGCTCGGTCTTGATGATCCGGGCGGCATACCACCAGCCCAGAACGATGCCGGCGACATAGGCGAGGGCGTACCAGCGGATGTCCAGCGGACCGATGCTGAACCAGACCGGATTGAACTCGGGAAATTGCACGGGCGCTCCTGAAGGCGGTTCGTCGGAGCGTGGTTTAGCAAGCGTCGCCGATCCCGTCCCCGTATTTTCGGTAACGCCTCATCGGCGCTTTCGCCGCACCGATGACAAGGTTTCGTTCACCATATCGGCTCAACCTTCGTTAACGATGCTCGCCAGTGTGAGTCGGAGCGCCAGAGAGCCATGCAAACCCGGAATCCCTTCCTCGACGAGTTCGCCAAATTGACCACCGGCGCCATGGGTCTGGCCCAGGCCGCGGGGGAAGAAGCCAAGACCGCCATGCGCGCGCAGGCTGACCGGTTCGTGGCCGAAATGGACCTCGTCCGCCGCGATGAGTTCGACGCCCTAAAGGCGGAAGTCACGGCTTTGCGGGCGGAAATCGCCACCCTGAAGGCCGCGAGGACGCCTCGCAAGGGAACGTCCACAGCGTCGGTTCCCCCTGAGGACGCAGCCGGTTGAGCCGAATCTGCGAACCCGCCTACGGTTCCTTAACAGGGCGTGAGTCGCGCCCAAGGAAGACTTGATGGACGCCGTTCGGCCCGAAGAAATCGACACGCCCTACGATCCCCTGGACGTGGTCGAGCATGTGCTGGTGGCGGAAAATCTTCCGTTTGATCGCACCGATGAAGGTGACCTGGCCTTTTCACTGGCCGGGGACTGGAAGGACTACGAGCTGTGGTTCGCCTGGCGTCCCGAGGGCGACTGCCTCCAGCTTTGCTGCGCGCTCGACCTTCAGGCTTCCAAGTCCAAGCGCACCGCCGCCTATGAACTGGTCGGCCTGATCAACCAGCGCACCTGGATGGGCCATTTCGAGGTCTGGGCCGAGGACGGCGAGATCGTCTTCCGCCACTCGCTGGCCCTGCCGCTGGGTGAGCGTCCCACGCTGGCCCAGGCTGCGTCGATGATCGACGCCGCCGTGGAAGCCGCCGACCGCTACTACCCCGCCTTCGACTTCATGATCCGTGGTTCGAAGAAGCCGCAGGAGGCGATCGACGCCTGCCTGTTCGAGACGGTCGGCAACGCCTGATCCGATGACCTCCGATATCTCCCGTGACGGCGTGGTCCTGGTGGGCTGCGGCCGTCTGGGATCGGCCATGCTGGAAGGCTGGCTGGCGACCGGCGCGGTCGCGGCCTCTGACCTGATCATTCTCAGCCCGTCCGAAAAGCCCGCCGCAGAGGCGGCGCGGGCGAAGGGCGCGCGGATCAACCCGCCGCTGGATTTCCTGCGTCCGGCGAAGACCGTGGTGCTGGCCATAAAGCCGGCGATGTGGCGTGAGGCCCTGACGCCTCTGGTCCCCTATCTGAATCCCGAGGCTGTGCTCGTGTCCGTGATGGCGGGCGTGCGGGCCGACGATCTGGTCGCGGTCGCCGGGCGGCCGGTGGCGCGGGTCATGCCGACCACGGCGGTGGCGCAGGCGAAGGGCGTGGCGGCGGTCTGGTCCGAAGACGGGCGGGCGCTGCGGGCGGCGCAGGCCCTGTTCCATCCCGTCGCCGATGTGACCGGGCTGGACGACGAAGCCCTGATGGACGCAGCGACGGCGGTGGCCGGCTCGGCCCCGGCCTTCATCTATGCCTTTGTGCAGGCGCTGGCGGAGGCCGGCGTGGCGGAGGGTCTGACCGTCGAGTCGGCGGCCCGGCTGGCGCGCGGAGCGCTGCGATCCGCGGGGGCGGGACTGGAGACGGGGGAGGAGCTGGAGGCCCTGATCGCCCGGATCGCTTCGCCGGGCGGCACGACCCGGGCAGGGCTGGACGCGATGGCCGGAGGCGGCGACCTGACCCGCGCGGCCGAAGCCGCGGTCAGGGCCGCCGTCGACCGGGCGAGACGTCTCTAGCGCGAGACGTAGCGACCGGCGGCCAGGTTGGCGCCGAAGCGGCGGTAGGCGCGCTCCGCATCCCGCCAGACCGAGAAGCCGTTCACCTCTGCCAGGTTGTTCGAAAACCAGTTGTACCGGACCGGCTGCACCGTGCCGTCGGCCAAGGTGATCTGACCCTCGATGGCGGCACCGCCGATGGAGATGCTGCGAATCGGATCGAGGCCGGGTCGATCGACCGTTTGCCGGAAGGTCGGGCGGTTCGGCTTGAGCTCGGTCAGAACCAGATCGATACGCGCGCCCTCAAGGGCGTCGTTGTCGGCGAGGGCGCCGACCACGGCTTCGCTGAGCCGATCGACCTGCGCCTGCACTTCACGCGAGCCGAGTTCCTCGGTCCTGTTCTGAAGCGCGGCGCCGAGCGTCACGTTGACGGTGGCGGGTTGGGCGGCGGCGGCGCCAGAGAGGACGGCGGCGGCGGCGAACGGCACGATAAAGGCGAAGATGCGCATTTGACGGTTCTCCAGATCGCCCCCGATCTGTCCTTCAACATGGTCCCGCCCCCGCCGCTTGGCAACGGGGTGAGCGGCTCAGCCGGGAAGGCGGATCAGGGCGCGCAAGCCGCCCAGATCGCTGCGCTCCAGCGTGATGTCGCCGCCGTGGCCCCGCGCCACGTCGCGAGCGATGGCGAGGCCCAGACCGACGCCCTTGTGGTTCTGGTTCCGGCTTTCATCCAGCCGCGAGAAGGGCCGGAAGGCTTCCTCGTGCATATCGTCGGGAATGCCGGGGCCGTCGTCCTCAATGGCGATCTCGAAACCGCCCGAGGGCAGGGCGCGCGCGGTCAGGCGAACGTGTTCGCCATGGGCGGCCGCGTTGCCCGCCAGATTGCTGATCGCCCGCTTGAAGGCGAGTGGCCGCACCCAGGCGGTCAGGGGCTGCGGCGCGATCACCTCGACCTCGGCGCCGGCGCGTCGCGCGTCATCACCGGCGGCGGTGATCAGATCGCCGAGTGAAATCTCCTGCGGCGTCTCCCCGGCTTCACCACGGGCGAACGCGAGATACTCGTCGATCATATGCTCCATCTCGTCCATGTCGCCGCGCATGGCCTCGACGCGCTTGAACGGCGGGGCGAGGGCGAGTTCGAGCCGCAGTCGGGTCAGGGGTGTGCGCAGGTCGTGGCTGACAGAGGCCAGAAGGGCGGTGCGCTGGTCGATGTAGCGCTGGATCCGGTCGCGCATGTTCATGAAGGCCTGGGCGGCGGCGCGGACCTCCTTGGCGCCGGAGGGCTTGAACCGTTCGCGGGTTTCGCCCCGGCCGAAGGCCTCGGCGGCCTCGGCCAGCCGCTCGATGGCGCGAACCTGATTGCGGATGAACAGGATGGCGACGCCCATCAGCAGCACTGTCGCGATCAGGAGCCACAGCACGAAGATATGGGCCTGTGTCGCCACCGCCCGCTCTCGCGGGGCGATGATGCGCAGCACGCCCTGCGGCTGCTGCACCCGGATGTCGACGTAGGCGGGGTAGCGGGTGGTGTCGAACCAGACCGGCTGATCGATGCGGGCGCGCAGCGCCTTCTCCAGCGTGCGATCGACGACGCCGATCGCGCCGCGCCGGGTTTCGCGCGGCAGATGCTCGCCCTCCTGCAGGACGATGGACAGGGACATGGAGCGCTGGGCGCGTTCGGCGATGACCTCAAGGTTCTGCGGGGTCGGTTCGTCGGCGTAGCTCTCGGAGGCCCAGGCGATGTCGCCCGCCAGCCCGTCGGACAGGCGCGCGGTCACCGTCTGCCAGTGCATGTCGAAAAAGGCCCAGGTCACGGCCACCTGCATGACCAGAACGGGCAGCACGATGATCAGCAGCGACCGGCCCCACAGCGAGGTCGGCAGGCGCCGCTTCAGAAAGCGCGGCCAGAGGGCGGCGGGGAGAAGTCTCACGCCCGTTCCTCCCCCTTGGGGGAGGGGGACCATCCGAAGGATGGTGGAGGGGTGTTGAAGCGTGCGCAGGGCAGGCGCCCCTCCACCGCTTCGCGGTCCCCCTCCCCCGAGGGGGGAGGAACGCGCTGCATCAGTCCGGCGCCAGCATGTAGCCGATGCCGCGCACCGTCTGCAGGTAGCGCGGGTTCTTCGGATCGGCTTCCAGCTTGCGGCGCAGGCGGGTGACCTGAACGTCCACGGCGCGACCGGTGATGTCGGCGGTGTCGGGCGACAGGCTCATCCGCTCGACCGGGGCGTGGGCGTGGATCGCCAGCGTCTTCAGAAGCTGGGCCTCGGCCTCGGTCAGGCGCTGGGGTTTGCCGTCCTTAAGCAGTTCCAGCCGTTCCATGTCGAAGATCGCGGGCCCCAGCTTGATCTCGCGCGGCGTCAGCGGCTTGCCGCCGGTCCGACGCAGGATGGCGTCGATGCGCAGCGCGAGTTCGCGTGGGTCGAACGGCTTGGACATATAGTCGTCGGCGCCGCGCGACAGGCCCTCGACCCGATCGTCGGGATCGCCGCGGGCGGTCAGCAGCAGGACCGGCGTTTTCGAGGTCTCGGCCTTGGACCGGATCCAGGTCGTCAGGTCGAAGCCGCTTTCACCCGGCATCATCACGTCCAGCACGATCAGGTCGAACTCGATCAGTTCGACCAAGCGTCTGGCGGCGGCCGCGTGGGCGGCGCCGGTCACGCGGTAGCCCTCGCGGGTCAGGAATTCCTTGAGCAGTTCGCGGATGCGGTCGTCGTCATCGACGACCAGCAGATGCCGGCCCGCGCCCGCGCCCGCGATCGGGCCCGAACGGCCGCTGGAGCGAACGTCCGTCATGCGGATGCGACTTCACAGACGCGACAGGCGTTGACCTGAGCGATTCCGGCGGGTCTAACCCGAAGAGCTTCGCGGGAGACGTTCTTCAATGGCCTTCGTTCCTTTCGACGATCGTGACGGTTGGATCTGGATGGACGGCGATTTCGTACCCTGGAGGGAAGCGAAAACGCACGTTCTGACCCATGCCCTTCACTACGGCTCGTCGGTCTTCGAGGGTGAGCGTATGTATGGCGGCGAAATCTTCAAGCTGACGCCGCACTCGGAACGTCTGCAGCGCTCCGCGAACCTGCTGGATTTTGATCTTCCGTACAGCGTGGCCGAGATCGACGCCGCCTGCAAGGAAACCTGCGAAAAGATGGGGCTTTCGGACTGTTATGTGCGTCCGGTGGCGTATCGGGGCCCTGAACAGGTCAGCGTTTCGACCATCAACAACAAGACCCACGTCGCCATCGCCGTGTGGGAGTGGCCCAGCTATTTCGATCCGGAGACCAAGGCGAAGGGGATTCGCCTGGAGTGGGCCAAGTGGCGCCGCCCGGATCCCATGACCGCCCCTTCGGCGGCCAAGGCTGCGGGCCTGTACATGATCTGCACCATGTCCAAGACCGCCGCCGAGAAGCGCGGCTATTCGGACGCGATGATGCTGGACTGGCGCGGCTATGTGGCCGAGGCGACCGGCGCCAATGTCTTCTTCGTGCAGGACGGCGTGCTGCACACGCCGCCGGTCGACGCGATCCTGGACGGCATCACCCGCCAGACCGTGATCGAAATGGCCAAGGCCAAGGGCATCGAGGTGGTCGTGCGCCACATCCGCCCGGAAGAGCTGGCCACGTTCAGCGAATGCTTCCTGACGGGCACGGCCGCCGAAGTGACGCCGGTGAGCGAGATCGGTGAATACCGCTTCACCCCGGCGGCGTTGAGCCTCGGCCTGATGGAAGACTACGGCCGGCTGGTTCGCGGCCAGCTCTGAAGACATCGTCGCGTCTGGCGCCGCTTGCCAGATGCGACAAGCTGTCGTTCAAGGGCTAATGGCATCGGCTCGTCAGGCCGGTCGGGGAAACGTCCATGTTTAGCCTGCTGAATCTCCAGAGCCTGCTCGGGCTCTTCGTCATCGTGGCCGCCTGCTGGGGCTTGTCTGAAAACAAGCGGGCCTTCCCGTGGCGACTGGCTCTGGGCGCGATCCTCGTTCAGGCCGCCCTGGTGCTGGTGCTGTTCAACCCGGCCTCGCGCGGCGTGCTGGAAGCCATCAACGGCGCGGTCGACGGGTTGGCCCAGGCGACCGCCGTGGGCACCAATTTCGTGTTCGGCTATCTGGCGGGTGGAGCCTTCGCCCAGCCCTATGCCGTGCAGGAGCCCGGCGCCCTGTTCACCTTCGCCTTCAACGTCCTGCCGCTCATTCTTGTGATCTCGGCCCTGTCGGCGCTGCTGTGGCACTGGAAGATCCTGAAGTGGATCACCTACGGGTTCGGCATCCTGTTTCAGAAGACGATGGGGCTGGGCGGCGCCTCGGCCCTGGCGGTGGCGGCCAATATCTTCCTGGGCATGATCGAGAGCCCGATCGTGATCCGCGCCTATCTGGACAAGCTGACCCGGTCGGAGCTGTTCCTGATGATGGTGGTGGGTCTGGCGACGGTCGCCGGATCGACCATGGTGGCCTACGCCCTGATGCTGGAATCGACCCTGCCGAACGCGGCCGGGCATGTGCTGGTGGCCTCGATCATCTCGGCGCCGGCGGGCATCCTGCTGGCGCGGATCATCATTCCGGAAAAGGCGGGCGAGGGCGGGGCCTTCGCCGAGTATGACTCGGCCCTGAAATACGACAGCGCCATCGACGCCATCGTGAAGGGCACGTCGGACGGCCTGATGGTGGTGCTGAACATCTCGGCGGTGCTGATCGTGTTCGTGGCGCTGGTGGCGCTGGTCAACATCATGGTCGGGGCGATCTTCCCGGGCATCAGTGTCGAATGGCTGCTGAGCTGGGTCTTCGCCCCCGTCGCCTGGCTGACGGGCGTGCAGGCGTCGGACGTCCGCGAGGCGGGCCTGCTGCTGGGGACCAAGCTGACCCAGACCGAGTTCAAGGCCTTCATGGATCTGGGCGCGGTTCCCGCCGGCGAGCTGACCGAGCGGTCGCGCATGCTGATGACCTACGCCCTGTGCGGTTTCGCCAACATCGGCTCGGTCGGCATTACCGTGACCGGTTTGTCGGTGCTGATGCCCGAGCGTCGGGAAGAGGTGTTGGGACTGGTGTGGAAGGCGCTCTTCGCCGGTTTCCTCGCCACCCTGATGACCTCAGCCATTGTCGGTGTGATGCCGACCGCCATATTCGGTTGAACCGGAGGCCGACATGAAACTCTACACCTCGCACCGCGCGCCCAATCCGCGCCGGGTCCGCTGGGTTCTGGCCGAAAAGGGCGTCGAGGACGTCACGATGGTCGAACTGGACATCATGGCCGGCGAGCACCGGACGCCGGACTATCGGGCCAGGGTGGGTGTGCCGCACGTTCCGGCGCTGGAGTTGAAGGACGGGACGACGATCTCGGAATCCGTCGCCATCTGCCGCTATCTGGAGTCCGTCTACCCCGAGCCGAACCTGTTCGGCCGTGACGCGGCGGAGCAGGCGGTGATCGAAATGTGGACCCGCCGCTGTGAGTTCTATCTGGCCAATCCGATCATGCTGAATGTGCGCCATTCGCATCCGGCGCTGGCCGCTCTGGAGGCGACGCAACTGCCGCAGGTGGCGGAGTACAACAAACTCTCGGCCGAGAAATTCATGCGCACCCTGGACCGGCGTCTGGCGGAGCATGAGTTCATCGCCTCGGACCGGTTCACCATCGCGGATATCGTCGCGGTGGTCGGGCTGGATTTCGCGCGCCTGATCAAATACCGGCCGCCCGAAGAGTTCACTCATCTGGCCCGCTGGCTGGAGGCGAGCCGCGCCCGCCCGGCGGCCAAGGCCGGGGTCTAGGCTTTGGCAGCCAGCAGGGGCGCGACGTCCAGCGCCGTCTGCACCGCGTCGTACTGCGGCTCATAGCCGATCAGCCGCTTGGCGCCGGACAGGTCGAAGGTCTGGGACCAGGCCAGGGTCGCCAGGGTGTAGGGCGTCAGCACCGGCTCGGGCTTGCCGGGCAGAAGGCGGTTCAGGGTCTCCGACACCACCGACAACGCCTTGCCGACGAACAGGGGCACGGGGACGATCTTCACCTCGGCGCCCAGCGTCTCCGCCAGCTTTCGGACGAGCGCGTTCAGCGGGATGGCGCGGCCGGAGGTGACGTTGACGACCTGCCCTCCGGCGTCCTCGCGGTGGACGTCAGCCAGCAGGAAGGCCCGGGCGGCGTCGCGGTGGTCTGTCATTTCGACCAAGGCCTCGCCGTTGCGGAACAGGGGGAAGCGGCCCTTTTTCACCAGACGCAGCAGGCGCGGCAACAGGACCGCATCGTTCGGCCCCACGATGGCGCGGGGGCGCAGGGAGACCGTGCGGAAGCCCGGCGCGTCGGCGGCGCGCACCAGCCGCTCGGCCTCGCCCTTGGTGCGGGCATAGGCGTTCAGCGGGCGCGGGTTGGGGGGGCTGGTTTCGGTCAGGCCGGTCTGGTCGCCCCAGCGGGCGAAGATGGAGGGCGACGAGACGAAGATGAAGCCATCGACGCCGGCGCCCTGAGCGGCGTGCAGCAGGCGGCGGGTCAGTTCGACATTGGCCCGGTCGAAGTCGGCGTCAGGGCCCCACGGGCTGGACAGGCCCGCGGCGTGGAAGACCACGTCGATGTCGCGGCAGGCGTCTTCTGTCTGGTCCATCAGGTTGCCGCCGAACGGCTCGGCGCCCATGGCGCGCAGTCGCTCCAGCGCCTCCGGCTTGCGGCCTGATCCGCGAACCGAATAGCCCGCATCCAGCAGGGCGCGGACCAGCGACAGGCCCAGGCCTCCCGTCGCGCCGGTGACCAGCGCCCGCCGCGTCACGTCTTCTTCGCCCGCGCCGCCAGCACGTCCAGCACGTCCTGCAGCTTCAGCCCGCGGGCGTGGAGCAGGACCAGCAGGTGGTAGATCAGGTCGGCGGCTTCGGAGGCGACCTCCTCGTCCGGCCCGGCGGCGCCGGCCAGTGCGGTTTCGACGCCTTCCTCACCCACCTTCTGGGCCACGCGCTTGGGCCCTTCGGCGATCAGGCGGGCGGTCCAGCTTTCGGCGGGATCGGCGGCGGCGCGGATGGCGATGGTCTGCTCAAGGCGTCCCAGTCGACCGAGGCCCGGCGCATCCTCGTCACCGAAACAGCTGATGCGGTTCAGGTGACAGGCGTTGCCGACGGGGCGGACCTTCAGCACCAGCGCGTCCTTGTCGCAGTCCGGGGTGAGGGAGACGACATACAGCCGGTCGCCCGAGGTCTCGCCCTTGCGCCAGCGCCCGCCGCGCGACCGAGAGAAGAAGGTCGCCTCGCCGCTGGCTACCGTCTCGTCAAAGGCGGCGCGGTCCATATAGGCGAGGGTCAGCACCTGCAGCGTCGCGGCGTCCTGCACCACGACCGGGATCAGTCCACCGCCCTTGGCGAAGTCGAGGGTGTCCGGATCGATCATGGTCTCACCTCGATGCCCGACCGCGTCAGGAAGGTCTTCAGTTCAGGGATGGGAAGGGTTCCGGTGTGAAAGACGCTGGCGGCCAGGGCGCCCGACACGTCAGCCTGCTCGAACACATCACGGAAATGCTCGGCAGAGCCGGCGCCGCCCGAGGCGACGAGCGGGATGGTCAGGCGGGCGCGGGCGGCGGCCAGCTGGGCGATGTCATAGCCCTTGCGGACCCCGTCCTCGTCCATGCAGTTCAGCACGATCTCGCCGGCGCCGAGGGATTGCGCGTCGACGATCCAGTCCAGCGTCCGGCGGCCCGAGCCCCGGCTGGCGGCGGCGTCGCCGGTGTACTGGTGCACCACCCAGTCGTCGCCGGCGCGCTTGGAGTCCACGCCGACCACCACGCACTGCGAGCCCAGCCGTTCGGCCATCTCAGCGATCAGTTCAGGACGCTCCAGCGCGGGGGAGTTGATCGACACCTTGTCCGCCCCGTGGTCGAGGCAGAGCGCCGCCTGTTCGACCGAGCGAATGCCGCCCGCGACGCAGAAGGGGATGTCCAGCAACCGGGCGATGTCGCGCACCCAGCCGTAGTCGAGGGTGCGGCCTTCGGGGCTGGCGGTGATGTCATAGAAGACCAGTTCGTCGGCGCCCTGGTCGCGGTAACGGGCCGCCAGTTCGGAAGCGTCGCCCATGTCGCGGTGGCCCTCGAAGCGGACGCCCTTCACGACCCGGCCGTCCTTCACGTCGAGGCAGGGGATGATCCTTCTGGCGGTCATGCGCGTGCGGTTTCCAGCGCCTGCTCCAGCGTGAAGCGGCCCTCGTACAGCGCGCGGCCGATGATGGCGCCGGAGGAGCCGACCGAACGGGCGCCGGTCAGGTCGGTCAGGTCTGCGACGCCGCCCGAGGCCTGGAGCCACAGGTCTGGGCGGCGCTGGTGGATCTCGGCCAGCAGGTCGAGGTTCGGCCCCGTCAGGGCGCCGTCACGGCCCACGTCAGTGACCAGCAGGTGTCGGGCGGCGCCGGCCGGATAGAGGTCCAGCGCGGCCCACAGGTCCACGTCAGCCGCCTCGGTCCAGCCCTTCAGGGCCGGGACATAGCGATCACCGTCGGCCTTCACGTCGATGGCCAGGGTGATGCAGTCGGCGCCGAAACGCTCGAGCCACCCCAGAACCGTGTCCGGCTGAGTCACGGCCAGAGAACCGACCACGACCCGGTTGACCCCGGCGTCCAGGAGGCGCGAGACGTCGTCGGCGCTGCGGACCCCGCCGCCGGACTGGATACGGATGTCTATGGCGGCGGCCAGTTCGCCGATCAGTGCGTGCTGCATGGCGCGGCCCGCCTCGGCGCCGTCCAGATCGACGATGTGCGCCCAGGTCGCGCCCGCCGCCCGGAACGCCGTCAGCCGCTTGGCCGGGGCGTCGTCATAGTGGGTCACCTGATCGAATTTGCCGTGCATCAGCCGCACGCAGGCGCCGTTTCTCAGGTCGATGGCGGGATAGACGATCACGCGGGCAGCTCCAGGAAGTTCTTCAGAATGCGGGCGCCGGTCTTGGCCGAACGCTCCGGGTGGAACTGGCAGCCCCAGCGGTTGGCTTGGCGGACGACCGCGGGGACCACCCCGCCATACTCCGCGCGGGCCAATGTTGCGGGGCCGTCCGGGCAGACGAAGCCGTGGACGAAATAGGCCCATTCGTCCTCGCCCAGACCGTCCAGCAACGGGTCGGCCCTTACGGTCTCCAGCCGGGACCAGCCCATGTGCGGGACGGGGCGGGAGGGGCCTGGCTCCAGCTTGCGGACCCGGCCGGGGATCAGGTCCAGCAGGGGCGTGCCACCGCCTTCGTCGCTGTCGGCGAACAGAAGCTGTTGCCCCAGACAAACGCCGAGCAGGGGCCGGGGAAAGGCGCGGATCGCCTCGGTCAGGCCGAGTTCGTCGAGCCGGGACATCGCATAGCCGGCCTGGCCCACGCCGGGCAGGATCAGACGCTCGGCCTCGGCGACATCGGCCGGATCGCTGGTCAGGCGCACGGCGGCGCCCAGCCGCTCCAGCGCGAACTGCACCGACGCGACATTGCCCGCGCCATAGGTGAGGATCGTGACCGACTTCACAGCACGCCCTTGGTGCTGGGCACCGCATCGCCTTCAATGCGAATGGCCTGTCGCAGGGCGCGGCCGAAGGCCTTGTAGGCGGCCTCGGTCTTGTGGTGGTCGTCCTCGCCCTTGACCGAGACGTGGATCGCCGCGCCGAGGTGCTCGGCCAGGGAGCGGAAGACGTGGGCGGTCAGGTCGGTGCGGTACTCGCCAATGAAGGGCGTGTCGAAGGTCCCTTCGAACACCGGATAGGGACGACCCGACAGATCGATCGACACCTGCGCCTCGGCCTCGTCCATCGGCAGGACAAATCCGTAGCGGGCGATGCCGCGCCGTTCGCCGAGCGCCTGCTTCAACGCCTGCCCGAGCGCGATGGCCGAGTCCTCGATGGTGTGGTGCGGGTCAGTGTGCAGGTCGCCCTCGCACGACAGGGACAGGGAGAAGCCGCCATGGGCCGCGATCTGCTCCAGCATGTGATCGAAGAAGCCGACGCCTGTGGAAATCAGGATCGGACCGGTCGCGTCGAGATCGACCGCGCAGACGATGCGGGTTTCCTTCGTGTCGCGCACGGCCTGACCGGTGCGATTGGCGCGGGCCTTGGCGGGGGCGAGATCCAGTGCGATGAGCAGGCGGTCGTTGATCTCGGCCTTGGCGGAGACGGGGAGGCGCAGGCGGTCGCCCGCGCGCTCGGCCGTGATGCCGTACCGGGTCAGGGCGGTCAGCACCCCGTCCGGATCGGAAGGGCGCGCCATCAGTACGGGGCCGAACCCGGGTTCGATGCTCATCTCGCGCGACAGGGCCTTCTCCAGCCGTTCGCGTTCCCGCCGCACGGCGCCCAGCCGTTCCCGGGTCTCGATCAGGCGCGAGGGATCCAGCGCCTGCAGCGCCAGCCGCACCGACACCTCCGGCAGGGCGTAGGGCTCCAGCACCGCTGCCAGCCGGGCGAGCGCTTCGGCCTGTCCCAACGCCGCGCCGATCCGGGCGCCGGCCAGTCCATAGGCCATCGAGAGGCTGCGCAGAACGATCAGGTTCGGTTGGTTTGCGATGGCTTCGACAGCGGAGGCGGCGTCAGCGTATTCCGCCATGCCCTCGTCCACGACCAGCAGGGCCGGGGCGACCCGCGCGGCCATCTCGGCGACCGCTTCGGGCGAACCGAGCGCGCGCAGGATGACGGCGGCGGTGTCGGCGCCGGCGATCGGCCGACGATAGAGGGAGGCCAGCGATCGGTACGGCTCGGCGTCCGGCGCCTCCACGCGCCGACCGTCCAGCGCCGCGAGGCGGAACACCAGTTCCAGCCCGTGCGTCAGGCCACGCAGCGGCAGCACCTGATCGGCAGGCAGGCCATAGACCTCGCCCATGCGGGCGGCCAGGGCGCGGGGCTCGACCGGGTAGCGGTCCAGACCCTCGCCGCCCGCGACGAGCGGGGCGAAGGGGGCGGGCAGGTTCTTCATTGGCCGGACCTCAGATCGGCCGCACGGGCGTGGGCTTCCAGCCCCTCCATGCGCGCCAGCTGAGCCGCGACGGGACCCAGGGCCGCGGCGCCGGCGGCGGACACGCACTGGACCGACATGGAGGTCATGAAGCTGGCGGTGGTGACGCCGCCCATGGTCCGGGCCCCGCCGTCCGTCGGCAGGACGTGGCTGGGGCCGGCGGCATAGTCGCCCAGGGTTTCGGCGGCGTTCGGGCCGACGAAGACCGCGCCGGCGGCGGTGATCTTCGGCACCCACTGGTCCGCGTCCAGCGTCTGGAGGGCCAGGTGTTCGGGACCATACAGGTTGGACACTTCGCAGGCTTCGGCGATGCTTTTCACCCGGATAACCCGACCTTCGGCCAAGGCGGCGCGGGCGATGTCGGCGCGGGGCAGGGTTTCGAGCTGACGCTCGACCTCGGCCAGCACGGCGTCGATCAGGCCCTTGCTTTCGGACACCAGAACCACCTGCGCATCCACGTCATGCTCCGCCTGGCTGAGCAGGTCGGCAGCCGCGACCACGGCGTCGGCGTCCCGGTCGGCGATGACCAGCAGTTCGGAGGGGCCGGCGGGCATGTCCACGCCGGGGCCGCCGGGCAGGGCGGCGGCCTGTTTCTTGGCCTCGGCGACCCAGGCATTGCCCGGGCCGAACAGTTTGGCGACGGGTTCGATCTCACCGTCGTCAAAAGTCGCGCCGAAGGTCAGGGCGGCGATGGCCTGCGCCCCGCCGATCAGCCACAGGTCATCCAGACCCGCTTCGGCGGCGGCGATGATCATGGCGGGGTGGGGCCGGCCGTCCTTCGACGGGGGGGTGACGGCTACGCGCCGTTCGACCCCCGCCACCTGCGCCGGGATGGCCAGCATCAGCAGGGACGAGAAAAGGGGCGCGGTGCCGCCGGGCACATACAGGCCCGCCGAGCCGAGCGGACGCCAGGCGATCTTCGACTGAACGCCGGGGCGGGTCTCGATCCAGGCGCTGTCCTCCGGACGCGTGGCCTGATGGAAGATGCGGACATTCTCCGCCGCGATCTTCAGCGCGCGGGTGGCGGCGGGCGGCAGGTCGGCGCGGGCGTCGGCGACCAGTTGCTCGGTGATGGCGATCCGGCGCGGCGCGGCGCCGTCCAGCTTCACGCTCCAGTCGGTGACGGCGGCGCCGCCCCGGGCCTGCACGTCGTCGAAGATGGCGCGCACGCCGTCGATGACCTGGGCGTCGCTGCGCCGGGCCGGGCGGGCCAGCGCAGCGCGGCGACCGGCGGCGTCGAGCGACGACCAGTCGATAATGTTTCCGAACAGTGCGGGCATCACATCATCTTCTCGATGGGGAGGACGAGAATGGCCGAAGCCCCCGCGCCCTTCAGCTTCTCCAGCGTCTCCCAGAAGACGGCTTCCTGGCAGACAGCGTGCACGGCGACGGCGTCGTCACGGCCGGACAGGGGCATGACGGTCGGCGCGCCCGCGCCCGGCAGGATGGCTGTGATCCGGTCCAGCGCCGAGCGAGGCGCGTTCAGCATCACGTATTTGGCGCCCTGCGAGGCGACCACGCCGCTCATCCGCTCGATGATGCTGTCCAGCAGTTCGGCCAGCTGGGGCTCCGGCGCGACAGGCGAGCGGATCAGCACGGCCTGCGACTCCAGCACAGTGTCGCGCGCCGACAGGCCGTTCGCCTCTATGGTCGCGCCGGTGGAAACCAGATCACAGATGGCGTGGGCCAGCTTCAGGCGGGGGGCGACCTCGACCGCGCCGCGCATGGTGACGATCTCCGCCTCCACGCCATTCGCTTTAAGATAGCGGCGCAGCACGCGGGGGTAGGAGGTCGCGATCCGCTTGCCGTCCAGAGAGGCCGGACCGGCGTAGTCCAGCGTCGGCGGCACGGCGATCTTGAGGGTGCATTTGCCGAAACCCAGCGGCATGACCACGCTGGCGACCGGACCGCCGTTGCGGCCCTCTTCCAGCACGTTCTCACCGACGATGCCGAGATCGCAGACGCCGTCCGCGACGAAGGTCGGGATGTCGTCGTCGCGCACCCGCAGCAGGTCGATCGGGTAGTTTTCGACCCTGTACAGCAGGTCGTTGTTGCCCTTGACCACGCGCAGTCCGGCGTCCCGCACCAGATCAAGGCTGCGTTCGGACAGGCGGCCGGACTTTTGCACGGCGATACGAAGTCGCCCTTCAACAGTACTCATGATCTCAACTCAGGCTTTCAGTCTGTCCAGCACCAGGCGGTAGCCCTGATGCGGCATCTCTTTCAGGAACCGGGCGACCCGCACGACCGTGGTCGGGCTGGCCTGCGCCTCGGCGGCGATTTCGCGATACGACTTGCCGCCGGCGTCCAGCAGGCGGGCGACTTCCCAACGCTCTGCGAAGGCGCGCAGCTCTGCGGGCGTGCACAAATCGGCCAGGAAGGCGTCGACCTCGTCGCGCGTTTTCAGCGTCAACAGGGCGTCATGCAGCGCGTTGCGGGCATTGGCGGTCGTCATGGGCCGTTCCACTATGCTGTAACGATGGAACGCGCAAGCTCCATTCTGTCGCAGCCTCGAAAGACAGCGTGATTTGCCAAGCGCTTGCGCTGTCGCTGATAGATAGCGGTACCGTCCGCCCGAATCCCGGCGCGGACCGCGCGGTCGGTCGCGAGCGCGTCGAAAAGAAACTCCCGGGGGATACAATGCGCCTTTCCGTTTCCTTGCTCGCGCTGACGCTCGCCATGGCCGCGCAGCCCGCCTTCGCGCAGGATAATCTGCCGCCCGTGCCGGAGGCCGCGCGCGCCCATCCGGAGCTCTGGCCTCGCGCCTCGTCGCCCGACGCTATGAGCGATGCCCGCACCGAGGCCTTCGTCGCCGACCTGCTGTCCCGCCTGACGCTTGAGGAGAAGGTCGGTCAGACCATTCAGGGCGACATCGCCTCGGTGAAGCCCGAGGATCTGGCGACCTATCCGCTGGGGTCGATCCTGGCGGGCGGCAACTCCTCGCCGGGCGGGGATGAACGCGCCTCGCCGCAGGCCTGGGTCGATCTGGCCCGCGCCTATCGCGCCGCCGCCGCCGCCCGTCCGGGCGCACGCGTGCCTCTGATCTACGGCATCGACGCCGTGCACGGTCACAACAACGTCGTCGGCGCGACCATCTTCCCGCACAACATCGGCCTGGGCGCGGCGCGCAATCCCGGCCTGATCCAGCGCATCGGTGAAGCCACAGCCCTGGAAGTCGCCGTCACCGGCGCCGACTGGACCTTCGGCCCGACGCTGGCCGTGCCGCGCGACGACCGCTGGGGCCGCGCCTATGAAGGCTATGCCGAGGATCCCGAGGTCCAGCGCTCCTACGCCGGGCCGATGACCCTGGGTCTGCAAGGCGAGCTGTCGCCGGATCACCCGCTGCTGCCCGGCCGGATCGCCGGCTCGGCCAAACACTTCCTCGCCGACGGCGGCACCCACGACGGCAAGGACCAGGGCGACTTCATCGGCACTGAGCAGGAACTGGTCGATATCCACGTCGGCGGCTATCCGGCGGCGATCGATGCGGGCGTGCTGTCGGTGATGGCCAGCTTCTCGAGCTGGAACGGGTTCAAGCATTCCGGCAACCCGACCATCCTGCGCGATGTGCTGCACGGTCCGCTGGGCTTTGACGGCTTCGTGGTCTCCGACTGGAACGCCCACGGCCAGCTGCCGGGCTGTTCGAACGAGAGCTGCGCCGCGGCCTTCAATGCCGGCATCGACATGTTCATGGCTCCGGACAGCTGGAAGCCGCTCTACGACAACACCCTGGCCCAGGTCCGTTCGGGCGAGATCAGCATGGCCCGTCTGGACGAGGCCGTGACCCGCATCCTGCGCGCC
This sequence comes from Brevundimonas sp. AVps31, assembly GCF_058681355.1. NCBI lineage: Bacteria > Pseudomonadati > Pseudomonadota > Alphaproteobacteria > Caulobacterales > Caulobacteraceae > Brevundimonas > Brevundimonas sp. AVps31. The sequence goes on from NZ_CM178736.1 coordinate 2,214,636, forward strand.
AAGGTGAAGGCCGGTCTGTTCGGCTCGATCTATGAGGTCGAGGGTCGATTCAATGAACTGGGCTCGCCCGCTCACCGCGCCCTGGCCCGTGAGGCCGTCCGCGAGTCGCTGGTGCTGCTGAAGAACGAAGGCTCGGTGCTGCCGATCCGGGCCGGCGCCCGCGTGCTGGTAGCCGGAGCCGCCGCCGATGACATCGGTCAGGCCGCTGGCGGCTGGACGCTGACCTGGCAGGGGACGGGCAACACCAATGCCGACTTCCCCAACGGCCAGTCGATCTGGAGCGGCATTAACGAGGCGGTCGCGGAAGGCGGCGGCACGGCGGTTCTGAGCGCCGACGGCTCGTTTACGACCAAGCCGGACGTGGCCATCGTCGTCTTCGGCGAGACGCCCTATGCCGAGTTCCAGGGCGATGTGGACACGCTGGACTTCATGCCGGAAGGGCCGCTGGAAACCCTGCGCCGCCTGAAGGCCGCGGGCATTCCGACCGTGTCGGTCTTCCTGTCCGGTCGCCCGATGTGGGTGAACCCCGAACTGAACCAGTCCGACGCCTTTGTCGCCGCCTGGCTGCCGGGCACCGAGGGCGCCGGGATCGCCGACGTCCTGATCGGCGACCGCGACGGCAAGGCCCGTCACGATTTCCGCGGCACGCTGTCGTTCTCGTGGCCCAAGGACGCCGCCGGCGCGCCGCTGAACCGCGGCCAGCCCGGTTATGACCCGCAGTTCGCCTATGGCTACGGCCTGACCTACGCCCGGGGCGCCTCGGTGCCGATGCTGTCGGAGGAGTCCGGCGTCACGGGCGAGACCTCGGTGGTGGATCGCTACTTCGTCGACGGCAAATTCGTTTCGCCGTGGGCCCTGCTGCTGAACGACGCCGGGGGGCAGGCCAAGCCGACCCTCGGTCAGGGCGGCGTCAGCCCGCGTGGCGCCGTCGAGGCTGTCGTGGTCGACGACCGCGCCCAGGAAAGCGCCCGCCAGTTCCGCTACAATGGTTCGGGCCATGGCGACGCACAGATCTGGGGCAGCGCCGTGGATCTGACGCGTCAGGCCAACGGCGAGCTCGCGCTCAGCTTCCGCTATCGCGTCGATGCGCGTCCGGCCGGTCCGGTGTCGCTGAAGCTGCAGGGCGGGGCCGTGGACATGACCTCGCTCTTCAACAGCGCCCCGCTGGGCGAGTGGACGTCGGTGAAGATCCGCCTGTCCTGCTTCCGCGACGCGGGCGCGCAACTGGCGGGCGTCGAAACGCCCTTCCAGCTGGGGACGTCCAGCGCCTTCACGGTCTCGGTGTCGGAGGTCCGTCTGGCCTCCAACGAGAACGACACGGTCTGCCCCGCTGCTCAGTAGGCGGCCAGAGGAACGGCGCCCGGTCTACCGGGCGCCGTTCATCTCCCTGAGACGATCGCGGACCAGCCGCCCGGACGCCGTCAGCTCGCTGTCGCGCCAACCGCCGCGGCCCGAGGCTCCCGCCGCGAGCGCCGCCGAGGTCTCGTTCTTGTCGTTCAGGGCCCAGTTGGCGTGGCTGATGCCGTGCGTCTCCATGAAGTCCCACCAGAGCCGTGTTTCCGCTTCATCGACCGGCCCGTCGCCGCTGGCCTCCGTCGTTCCCCACTCCGTGACGAACAGCGCCGCGCCCCGCTGCATCGCCAGCAAGGCCTTGTCGCGCAGGTCCTGCCGATGCGTTCCCGCGTAGAAATGCAGGGTGTAGGCGACGTTTGTGAAGGGCAGGGGATCGGCGGCGGCGACGTCCACGTCCTGCGACCAACTCGGTGTGCCCGCGACGATCAGGTTGTCCGGATCGACCGCGCGAATGCTCGGGATGACCGCGAGATGGTAGGGCTTCACGACGCCTGCCCAGTCGTGCCGGGGCAGGGGCTCGTTGTAGGTTTCATAGATCACATTGGGATGGTCGCCGTATTTCGCCGCGATATGGGCGAAGAAGCGGGACGCGGCCTCCGGCTCCGGCTCATGGGCGTGCCAATCGACGATGACGTAGAGGCCCTGGGCGATGGCCGCCTCGATCACGGCCTCGGCCTTGGCCGTTTCGCGCTCGGGATGTTCCAGATATCCGCCCTCCGGCACGGCGATGGCGGCACGGACGACCGTGACCCGCCAGTCCTCGGCCAGCCAGCGGATGGCGTCGGCGTTGTAGAACTGCGGCTTCCACTGGCTCCAGAACAGGGACATCCCACGCAGGGTCACCGGCTCACCGTGCTGATCGACCACCCGGCCGTTCTCGACCCTGAGCTGGCCATGTCGTTCGACCGGGGTTTCGGCGAGCGCCGCCCCGCCCAGTGAGACGGCGAAAGCGAAAGACAGAAGCGTGCGGATCATGGTGTCCTCCCTGTGACAGGGATAGGGGCGGACCGGGCGCGAGGGAACATGACACGCCGCGCAGGCTGAACACCAACGGTTACGATGACGGGTTCCCGCCTTGACAGTCGGGGGCCATCCCGTCGGATAGGGACGACAAAGCGGCGCCGGCTTCCGGTCAAGACCGCTTCACCGGGAGACAATCAAGATGAAGCACTGGCTCACCACCACGGCGATGCTCGCTGTCCTGGGCGCCGCCGCGCCCGCCTTTGCGGAGAGCCGGGAGTGCGTGTCGTCTCCGAACGAACAACTGACCTTCTGCGTCGATGTCGGCGCGACCGGCGCGACCTATGACGTGTCACGCGGCGGGCGTCCGATCCTCACCGCGTCCCAACTGGGTCTGGTGCTGCAGGGCAAGTCCGAGGCGCCGGTGTCGCGGATCGCCGCCGTGGCGCGCGCGACGCACGACGACACCTGGGAACAGCCGTGGGGCGAGCAGCGGCTGATCCGCGACCACCACAATGAAATGCGCCTGTCGCTGGCGGGCGACGGCGATGCGGTCCCCTATGATCTGGTGGTGCGCGTCTTCGATGACGGCTTCGGCTTCCGCTACGACGTGAAGGGGCTTGGCGCCGACGAGGCCGTGGCGATCACCGACGAGAAGACCCAGTTCAACTTCGCCGGCCGATGGGACGCCTGGTGGTATCCGGCGCGGGGCGTCGAGCGCGACGAATACCTGTATCACCGCGCTCCGCTGAACGAGGTGACCCTCGCCGAGACGCCGCTGACGCTGGAAGGCGACGGGCTGGTGCTGTCGATGCACGAGGCGGCGCTGGCGGGCTATTCCAGCATGAACCTGCGCCGGACCGGCGAGAACGCCTTCAAGGCCGATCTGATGCCGTGGTCCGACGGGGTTCTGGTGCGCCGGACCGGCCCGTTCGCGACGCCCTGGCGGACGATTCTGGTCGGGGAAACCCCCGCGCAGCTGGCGGACTCTCGCATCGAGCTGAACCTCAACGAGCCCAATACGCTGGGCGACGTCAGCTGGTTCGAGCCGGGCAAATACGTCGGCGTCTGGTGGGAAATGCACCTGAACAAATCGACCTGGGGCAGTGGCCCGACCCACGGCGCGAACAACGACAATGTCCGCCGCTATATCGACTTCGCCGCCGCCAACGACTTCAACGGGGTGCTGGTCGAGGGCTGGAACCTGGGCTGGGACGGGGACTGGGTCGCCAATGGCGACAAGTTCAACTTCGTCGACAGCTATCCCGACTTCGACCTGCCCGCCCTGGCGGCCTACGCCCAGTCGCGTGGGACCAACATCATCGGCCACAACGAGACGGGCGGCGCGGTCGAGAACTATGAACAGCAGATGGAGGCGGGCTTTGAGCAGTACCAGCGCGTCGGCGTCCACGTCATCAAGACCGGCTATGTGAAGCCCAGCGGGACGATCGTGCGCGGGACCAATCCCGACGGCACGCCCCAGCTGGAGTGGTTCGCCGGCCAGTACCGCGTGGACCATGAAATCCGCGCCGCCCTCGCCGCCGCCGGGCACGATATCGCGCTGAACGCCCACGAGCCGGTGAAGGACACCGGCCTGCGCCGGACCTATCCGAACATGATCAGCCGGGAAGGCGCGCGCGGGCAGGAGTTCAACGCCTGGGGGCGTCCGACCAATCCGCCCGAGCACGTCACCATCCTGCCCTTCACGCGGATGCTGGCCGGGCCAATGGACTATACGCCGGGCATCTTCGACCTGACCTTCGGCAAGACCGATGTAAACGAACGGGTGCAGTCGACGCTGGCGACCCAGCTGGCCCTGTATGTCGTTCTCTACAGCCCGGTGCAGATGGCCGCCGACCTGCCGGAAAACTACGCCCGCCACCCGGACGCCTTCCAGTTCATCCTCGATGTTCCGACCGACTGGGAGCAGTCGCGGACCCTGAACTCGGTCATCGGCGACTACACGGTGGTGGCGCGTCAGCCGCGCGGCGGGGTCGACTGGTTCCTGGGCGCCGTGACGGACGAACAGGCCCGCGACGTGACCGTCAGCCTGGACTTCCTTGAGCCGGGCAAGCGCTATGAGGCGCAGATCTATCGCGACGGCCCGGGCGCCAGCTACCTGACCGATCCGTACGCCTTCGAGACCGCGAAACAGGTCGTGACGGCGGGCGAAAGCCTGACGCTCCGGATGGGTGCGGGCGGTGGTCAGGCGATCCGCTTCAAGGCGCTGGACTAGGGTCCAGCACAAAGCCGGGGTCGTGGATCTCCACCCCCGGCGTCTCCGCCGTGACGCCGCTCATCCGGGCCTGCCCGGGTGAGCGGACGGTCAGCAGGCCGGTTCCCCCGCTGACGCTTATGTCCTCGACACTCAGGCCGCGAATGGCCTTGCCTAAGGTCATCAGGGCCGCATCGGTGCTGTCCATGACGACGGTGTTGGTGATCCGGATATCGGCGTCGATCGGGCGATCCAATGCATAGAGCCAGATCGCCCCGACCCCGAAGCCCCAGACCGGATCCAGCGACCCGGTGCGGGCCAGCAGGTTGCCGTGAAACCGCACTGCACCCTCCACCGGGGTCGCATCGAAGCGCGCCCCGAGATGCAGTCCGCCGCCGCGCGTCAGGGTGTCGGCGATGAGGTTGCCCGCGACCTCGATATCTCGCCCGCCATAGATGGCGATGCCGTTGGCCAGCACAGGGGCGACGACGGTGTTGCGGCGGAAGATGATCCCGCTGTTGGGCGTCGGATTCGACCAGGCGGCCAGACCGTCGTCTCCGGTGTTCCGCACGAAAGTGTCCTCGACCACCACCCGGGTCGCGCCGCCGTGAAAATTCAGCCCGTCGGCGGCCTGATCGAGAATGCGCAGGCCCCGCACCGTGACGTCGGCCATCGGTCCATCCAGCCAGACGCCGGCCTTGGTGTGCTGGATGAACAGGTTCTCGATCCGCGACCGGTTCAGGGCGCCGCCGACCCCATTGAGCTGGGCATGGTCGTCCCGGTCCATGACCTGCCCGATGATGGCGAAGTCCTTCAGGACGACCTCCGAACTGCCGTCCGGCGCAGGGTGGCCATAGACGCCGACCCCGGCGCCGGTCAGCACCGACCGCCAGGGTCCGGCGCCGATCAGCCGGATCCGATCCACGGTCAGATGGCCGTCCACGCGATAGATGCCTTCCGGCAGCCAGACCGGGCGCTGTTCCCGGCGGCCCTGATCGAGCGCGGCCTGGATGGCGTGTCGGGAATCCCGCATCCCCGTCGGATCGGCGCCCAGATCCAGGACGGACACGGCCTCCTCCGGCGGCGGCGGGGACGGCGGGACCGTCTCGAAGTCGGCCAGGTCGATGACCACCCAGTCCGCCCGGGTCTCGCGCTCGAAGCGCAGGCTCACCGTCGCGCCCGCCGGCAGGCGCCGATCAAGCCGCAGGCGGACGTGGTCATAGGCGTGATGCCCGCCCTCACCGCCTTCGTGGCTGAAGGGATAGGGGCCGTAGTACCAGCCGAAGCAGGGCGTCAGCGGCAGGTCGGCGATCCGCGCCCCCTCCGCATGGACGCCAATCCGTGTGTCGCCGTCCCGGCAGTTCATCGCGTCCGGCACGGCATAGCGGACGGTGATGGCGTCAGCCGGGGCGTCCAGAACGAAGGTCACGGACTGGTCCGCCGCATCCAGCAGGACGGCTCGGCGTCCTGACGCTTCGGCGGCCAGGGCGCCGAAGGTCCGGTCCGGGCCGATCAGGCGCCCGGTGAAGGTCGCGGCCTCGGCCTCATGCTCGGTGAAGGGCACGGTCGCGCCGTAGCCTTCGACCGCGGTCAGCGGAAGTCCGGCCATCGTGCGGGGCGTCTGGGCGGCGGTCGGGGCCGCGGCAAGCAAGCCGAGGGCCAGCGTCCCCGCGACTTTCATGCGCGGCCCAGCGTCCGGGCGATCCCGGCCCGGATAGCCCGGATCATCGGCCCGTCCATCCGGCCCAGTATGCCTCGCTGGCGCGGCGGCAGGTGGGCGGCGGTCTCGTCGTCGGCGTGGAAGACATGATGGTCGAACATCACCTTCCATGCCGCCCGATGGCCGGGCGGCAGGTCGCGAACGGCCAGCATCGCATGCATCATGGCCTCTATCGGCCGACCCCGCGCCGGGTCTGACGGCGTCCACCAGTAGTTGACCAGCATGTTCAGTCGCTCGGTCGAGCGCACATGGTGCCACCACAGATAGGGGATGTAGAGCGCGTCGCCTGGCTCCAGATCGACCACCAGCGCCTGCTTCATCGCTTCGGCGAAGCGGGGGAAACGCACCAGGTCCGGGGCGTCGAAATCGACCATGCTGATCGCCGCGCCCGCCGGCGTCAGCTCCAGCGGCCCCATGTACAGATTGGCGACCTGCTCCGGGGGGAACAGGGTGAAGCGGCGCTTGCCCGCGACCACACAGGCGATGTTCTCGGACGGATCATGGTGGGCGGCGACGGTCACGGCATTGCCGATCCAGACCCGCGGCTCAACCGCATCGCCCAGCAGGGGCATCGGGTTCTCGGCTTCGAACCCGGCCAAGGCCTGACGCACCGGAACCGATTGCACGGCCAACGACGGCGGTCGATCCTCCCGGGCATAGTCGGCCAGCAGGTCAAGGGCGGCGGATAGCTGGATCTGACCCTGCCGGTAGTTGAACCCGCTGAGATCCTCATTGTAGTGGAACCGCCCGCCGATGCCCGGCCCGCCGAACAGGGCCCCGACCGGGTGGCCGCGATCCAGCGGCTTGATATAGGCCGCCAGCGCCGCCGGGCTCGCGCCCGCCCGAACGACCGGCCAGTTTTTCACCAGGCCCCGCAAGACGACCGGACGCCCCGCCGCCAGCACCTGCTCATGGAATTGTCCAGAGGTCAGTCCGACGCGCTCGGCCACTCTGGACAACGTCTGCGGCAGTTGGTCAGTCACCGGGTCCCCTAACGTCAATATTCGAGCCGATTCAACCGGGCGAAACTAGCACGTGCCGGCTTTCAAACCGCTACTGCCGAAAAAAGGTTTGCATAATCAATGTTTTTCGGCTGTTACACAAAGCGATTGGAATTTTTTTGTCCGAACCCCCTACAAAGGGTCAAGTTCGAGAAACTGCGAACGTAGGGGAGGGACCGGTCCACTGACAGTGGGCCAGAACGGAGCCACGGATTTCCGTGGTGTTTGACGCTATCCGGAGTTGGGTCCGGGGTCACACTGAAGTTGTGAGATAGCGCCAGCATTGCTCCTGTTTTCGCAAGTATTCAGACAACTCGGTCCAGTCGGTCCGCACGGCTTTGCTGTGTGAGAAACCCGATACGATCACGGAATATCCGTGGAACTTTTCCGCCGGGGTTGGGCCTGGCGGGCGAGGCTACTTCACGATCAGGCGCTTCGCGTCTGAGAACCGTCATGGGAGGCGACGGAATGAATCAGAACACAAACACTGCGCGGCTGCGCGCTCTGAAGACCGGCGCATCGGCTCTTGTGCTCGGCGCCCTTGTGGCTGCCGTCGTTCCGGCGATGGCCATGGCCCAAGACGCTCCGGCGGCTGACGCCGCACAGGATCCGGACGCGGCTCAACTGGGCGAAGTGATCGTCACCGGCCAGCGCCGCGCGCTCCAGACGTCGCAGCAGATCCGCCGCAACGCCGACACCGTCGTCGACTCGATCACCGCCACCGACATCGGGGCTTTCCCGGACAAGTCGGTCGCCGAAGCGCTGCAACGCGTTCCGGGCGTGACCGTCAACCGGTTCGCCGCCAGCGATGACACCTCGCACTTCGGCGCCGAGCCGTCGGGCGTCCTGGTGCGCGGCCTGCAACAGGTCCGTTCCGAGTACAACGGCCGCGACACCTTCAGCGCCAACTCCGGCCGCGGCCTCAGCTGGGGCGACATCTCGCCCGAGCTGATGCAGGGCGTCGACACCTACAAGAACCAGACCGCCGAGATGATCGAGGGCGGCATCGCCGGCACGATCAACCTGCGCACCCGCGTGCCGTTCGACGCGCCGGGCGAGCTGATCCAGGCGTCTGCCACCGTCAACTACGGCGACCTGTCGAAAAACTACACGCCTGAAGCCTCGGTCATTTACAGCAACCGCTGGGACACCGAGATCGGCGAGTTCGGTTTCCTGGCCAACATCGCCTACTCGGACGTCAACACCCAGTCGGAAACCATCCAGTATGGCCGCATGGGCGTGTTCCGCGACGTCCCCGAATACGGGCCTGGCGACGTTTACATCCCGTCCAGCGTCGGCAATCGTCAGACCGACTACGAGCGGACCCGGAACGGGATCGCCCTGGCCGGCCAATGGCGCAGCCCGGACCGGAACCTGACGGTCACCGGTCAGTACAACCGCTCGGACTTCACCAACGAATGGCGTGAGCGCGCGATCGTCAGCTACAACGCCGACATGTTCTCCCTGCCGGTAGACTTCGTCTACACGCCGGGCAACCGCTCGCAATGGAACCCCTCGCCGGGCGTCGGCGGAACGCCCTATGTGTTCGACTCCGAGGGCAATTTCCGCAGCGGCACCCTGCTGATCCAGCAGACCGACACCTTCTGGTGGGGCGCCAGCGACGCTGACGCGGCGGGCATCGCGGTCAACGACCAGGGCCAGAACATGCTGCAGCCCTGCTACGCCTGGCAGCCGACCTGCGCCAACCCGGTGCGCGGCGGCGACCTGAACGCCCTGACCCGCTACAATGAGACCTCGAACCTGACCGAGGACGCGGCGATCAACCTGAAATGGGAGATCAGCGACCGTCTGCGCGCCAATTTCGACGTCCAGTACATCAACTCCGAAGTCAGCAACTATGACATCGAAGTGGGTCAGTACACGTTCGCCAACCTGACGCTCGACTACACCGGTGACCGCCCGGTCATGAGCTTCGGCGCGCCGACCAATATCAACCAGTCCGCTGGTGGTCTGACCAACGCCAACAACTACCGCTACAACCACCTGATGGACCACCGCGAGGACAGCGAGGGTGACGAACTGGCCCTGCGCGCGGACGTCGAATACGACATCGACGCGGGCTGGATGGACTCGCTGAAGGTCGGCGTCCGTTATGCCGACCGGAACCAGCACGTCCGCTACAGTGGCTACAACTGGGGCAACGTCGCCAACAACTGGAACCTCGGTGGCGGGCAGGCCGCGTTCTGGAACATCGACCGGACCACGCCGAACGGGTCGTTCAACGGCTATCCGACCGGCCTGTATGAGACGCGCAACTTCGGCAGCGACTTCTTCGGCAACAGCGGCGAATACGTGTTCTTCAACATGGACCGCCTGGCGGATCACGACGCGGACCTGCTGAGCTACGATCGCATCGGCGCCGGCCAGGACCAGTGGCGTCCGATCTGCGAGCGGGCGGGTGAAATCGAGGGCTGCTATCGCGCCAACGAACTGAACGACGTCCAGGAAGAGACCGTCGCGGCCTATGCGATGCTGCGCTTCGGCGGCGGCGACTCGACCATCGGCGGCACGCCGTTCTCGGGCAACATCGGCCTGCGTTACGTCGAGACCAACGTGACCAGCACCGGTTCGCTGTCCAACCCGGTCGCCTTCTCCCCATCGACGCTGGATTGTGACGACGTTGTCGCGGTGCCGGGCATCCCGAGCGTGCCGAAAACCATCGGCTGCTATCTGTCGCCTGATGAAATCGCCTTCAACTCGGGCGGCGGCACGATCAGCACGGCGGAATCGTCCAGCAGCCACTGGCTGCCGAGCTTCAACATCAAGTTCGACATCCGCGAAGACTGGGTGATGCGTTTCGCGGCGTCGCGCGCCATGTCGCGTCCCGACATCGGCCTGCTGAAGAACTACATCGAGGTTTCGGCCAGCCTGCCGGGCACTGACCCGACCGATCCTCGCTACGTGTCGACGGGCGGCGCCATCAGCGGCGTGAACCCGACCTACACGGCCAACGCCTACAACCCCTACCTCGAGCCGGTCACCGCCGATCAGTTCGACCTGGCGATCGAGCACTACTTCGCCAACGCCGGTTCGTTCACCGTCACCGCCTTCTACAAGACGTTCGACAACTACATTCAGTACGGCTCGTACAATCTGGATGTGACGAACAACGGCGTGACGCGGACCGTTCAGGTGCGCGGCCCGATGAACGGCGACGGCGCCAAGGTTCGCGGTCTGGAAGTCGCCTACCAGCAGTTCTTCGACTTCCTGCCGGGACCGTGGGCCGGGTTCGGCATCCAGGCCAACTACACCTACATCGACAACCAGGGTGTCACGAACACCAACCTGAAGGTCGCTTCGGGCGGCGCCAGCGGCGAGACGGCCCAGCCGGGCAGCGCCGGCACCGTCCTGCAGGTTGATCGTCTGGAAGGGCTGTCGGACCATCAGTACAACCTCGTGGGCATGTACGAGCGCGGTCCCTGGGCGGCGCGTCTGGCCTACAACTGGCGGTCGGAATATCTCGTGACGGCCGTGGACTGCTGCGTCTACCTGCCGATCTGGCAGGACGCCGCCGGCTTCCTGGACGGTTCGGTGCGCTACGCCGTGACCGACAACCTCGAGCTCAGCCTGCAGGGCAGCAACCTGCTGTCGACCGAGACGAAGCTGTACCAGCAGATCAACGACTCGACGGCGGGCGGGACCCTGACCCCGAACGCCTGGCTCAAATCCGACCGTCGCGTTGTGGTCGGCCTGCGCTACCGGTTCTGATCGAAACGACGATACAAGAAGCGCGTCGTCCCTCACGGGGCGGCGCGTTTCGCGTTTCTGCATAGGGAAGGCCGCGCGTGAACAAACCGCTTGAGGTCGTCATCGTCGGCGGCGGGACGGCCGGCTGGATGAGCGCGGCCGGACTGGTCGGCGTGCTGAAGCCGGATCAGGTCAGGGTGCGGCTGGTGGAGTCCGACGACATCGGCACGGTCGGCGTCGGTGAGGCGACCCTGCCGCAGATGCGCGAGTTCAACGACCGCATCGGCATCGTCGAGTCCGAGATGATGCGCAAGACGAACGCCACCTTCAAACTGGGCATCGAGTTCAGGGACTGGGGCTTCAGAGGCTCCAGCTACGTTCACCCGTTCGGGGCCCACGGCCATCCGATGGGCGGCGTCGGCTTCCATCACCAGTGGACCCGGGCGCGGCTGGCGGGTGAGGCGCATGACATCGGCGACTATTCCTACGCCATCGTCGCCAGCCGCCGGAACCGCTTCGACTTCCCCGCCGCGGACAAGTCGGCGGTCAACTCGACCTATGATTACGCCTATCATTTCGACGCCGGCCTCTATGCCCGCTACCTGCGGGACTGGTGCGAGGCCCGAGGGCTGACGCGCACCGAGGGCAAGGTGAAGGAGGTCCGGCTCAACCCCCACTCGGGCGATGTGGCGGCCATCGTGCTGGAATCGGGCGAGGCGATCACCGGCGATCTGTTCATCGACTGCTCCGGCTTCCGGGGGCTGATCATCGGCGGCGCGCTGAACGGGCCGTTCGAGGACTGGACCCGCTGGTTGCCCTGCGACCGCGCGCTGGCCGTGCCGACCGAGCGGTCGGAAGACTTCACCCCCTATACCCGCTCCACCGCGCTGGAGGCCGGCTGGCAGTGGCGGATCCCGCTGCAGCACCGGACCGGCAACGGCTACGTCTATTCCAGCAGCTTTATCAGCGATGACGAGGCCGCGACGCGGCTGCTGGGCAATCTGGACGGCAAGCCCTTGGCCGATCCCAAGCCGATCCGTTTCCGGTCGGGCCGCCGGACCGCCTCGTGGACGAAGAACTGCATCGCGGTCGGGCTGGCGTCCGGCTTCCTGGAGCCGCTAGAGTCGACGTCCATCTACCTGACGCAGGTGGCGGTGCTGACCCTGCTCGACCTGCTGCCGCGCGGTCCGATCGACCCGGTCCTGGCCGAGGAATTCAATCGGGTGGTGGACAACGAATATGACCGCGTCCGCGACTTCCTGATCCTGCACTACCACGCCAATACGCGGACGGATTCCGAGCTGTGGCGGCACTGTCGCGAGATGGAGATCCCCGACACCCTGAGGGAGAAGATGGCCCTGTTCGGTCATCGTGGGCACATCGCCCAGTACAAGGACGGTCTGTTCTCGCCGCCCAGCTGGCTCAGCGTCTTCGTGGGACAGGGCGTGGTCCCGACCGGTTATCATCCCATGGCCGACACCCTGCCGCTGGCGACCGCACTGGAAGAGATGGAGGCGATCCGGCGCCGCATCTCCGATCGCGTCGATGCGATGCCGGGCCATGCGGAGTTCGTGCGCGACTATTGCGCGGGCGCGGCGCCGCTCAAGGCCGGGGGCATGGCATGAGCCGGCGCGTCGAACAGGTTCTGGTCGTCGGGCGCGACGCCGCGGTCTGGCTGTCCGCGTTGGCGCTGAACCGGGCGCTGGGACGGACCGGGGTGAAGGTGCGGGTGGTGGAGATGCCCTCGCTGCTGACGCCCGCCGACGCCTATACCGCCGTGCCCTCGCTCGGCGCCCTGCACAGCCTGTTGGGTCTCGAAGAGGCGACCGTGCTGGAGGCCACGCGCGGCCTGCCGGTGCTGGGGCAGCGCTTCGCCAACTGGTCCCGGGCCAAGGCGCCCTTCACCCACGGCTATGACACCCATCGGGTCGCCCTCAACGACATCGACTTCCTGCAGTTCTGGGTGAAGGCCCGGGGCGAGGGGATGGGTGTTGATCTGGACGATTTCTCGCTGGCCGTCGCCGCCGCCAAACAGGGCCGTTCGCCGGTCTCGCGCGACGGCGACCGACCCGAGCTGCCGGTGTCGCCGGGCTATCATCTGGACGCCCGCGCCTATGTCGATCTGCTGCGGCGCACAGCGCTTCAGGCGGGAATCGAGGGACGGGGCGCGGACGTGCGCTCGGTCCAGCGAGACGGCGCCCGCATCGCCTCGGTGACGCTGGCCGACGGTCTGACGGTGCAGGCCGACCTGTTCATCGATGCCTCCGGTCCCGCCGCCGTGCTGGCCTCGAGCGCGCCGGACGCGGCGTTCGAGAGCTGGCGTCACTGGTTCGGCGCCGACCGCCTTCTGGTGGCGTCCGCGCCGCGCCTGAAACCGCTGCCGGCCTTCGCCCAGATCGCCGCCTTCCCGGCGGGCTGGATCGGACTTCATCCGCTAAAGGACCGCACCGCCATCGTCGCCGCCTATGATTCGAAGGTGATGGGCGATCAGGCGGTGCTGGACGCCCTGCCGGTGTTGACCGGCCTGCCCGTCAGCGGCGACGCGGCGGTGGAGGATTTCCATGCGGGAGTCCGCCCCGCCTGGACCGGCAACTGCGTGGCCATCGGTTCCGCCGCGGTCTCGCTGGAGCCGCTGGACGCGGTGCAACTGCACCTGATCCACACCGGCCTGTCGAACCTGATCGGCCTGTTCCCGACCGAGGCGGCGGCCATGCCGGAGGCCGAGGCCTACAACCGCGCCCTGACCTCGCATGTGGGCAATATCCGAGATTTCATGCTGACCCACTACGCCCTGAACCAGCGGTTCGACGAGCCGGTCTGGGATCGGCCCCGGGGGGCGAACCTGCCTGAGCGGCTGAAGACCCGGCTGCGGGTGTTCGCCGCGCGGGGCCGCGTGCCGTTGTACGACGACGAATCCTTCCAGCAGCAGAACTGGGTCCAGATCCTGATCGGCCACGGCCTGATCCCGGCCAGCTACGACCCCATGGTCGATGGCGTTCCCGTGGAGGAGCAGATGGGCAAGGTGCGCGGGCTTCTGGGCAAGATCGCCGAGGAGGTGGCGCAGATGCCGTCGCTGGACGCCGAGTTCGGAACCGCCTGATGGATCGGCCTGAACGTATCCGCGACATCGTCATCGTCGGCGGCGGGACCGCCGGCTGGATGACCGCGTCAGCCCTGGCCAAGGTGGCCGGGACGCAGAGCCTGTCGATCACCCTGATCGAGTCCGACGAGATCGGCATCGTGGGGGTGGGGGAGGCGACCATCCCGCCGATCCTGCTGTTCAACAAATTGCTGGGCATCGACGAGAACGAATTCATCCGCGAGACCCAGGCGACGTTCAAGCTGGGCATCCAGTTCGTCGACTGGGGAAAGCTGGGCCACACCTATGCCCACCCCTTCGGCCTGTTCGGCGCCGACATGAACGGCATCAACTTCAGCCACTACTGGCTGCGCGCCGTGCAGGCGGGCGCAGACGCGGATAACCACCGGTTCGTGGCCGAGGCCGAGGCCATGCGCCTGAACCGCTTCGCGCGCACGCCGGCGGGCGGATCGGGCGAGATGCCGCGCGTGAACTACGCCTTCCAGTTTGACGCCGGCCTCTATGCCGCCTGGCTGCGCAAGTACGCGGAGAAGCGGGGCGTGGTGCGGCGCGAGGGCAAGATCGTCGGCGCCGCGCGTGACGGCGAGAGCGGCACGATCCGTTCGGTGACGCTGGCGGACGGGCGCGAGGTGAAGGGCGATCTGTTCATCGACTGCTCCGGCTTCCGCGGCCTGCTGATCGAGCAGGAGATGCAGGCCGGGTACGAGGACTGGACGCAGTGGCTGCCCGCCAACCGCGCGGTGGCCGTGCCCTGTGACCGGGTCGAGGACCCTGTCCCCTACACCCGCTCGACCGCGCGCGAGAGCGGCTGGCAATGGCGCATCCCGCTGCAGCATCGGACCGGCAACGGCTATGTCTTCAGCGACGCCTTCATCAGCGAGGATCAGGCCACTGCCGACCTGATGAGCCGGCTGGACGGCGCACCGCAGGCCGAGCCCCGTGTCCTGCGCTTCGTCACCGGACGGCGGCGCAAGGGCTGGATCGGCAATGTGGTCGCCATCGGCCTGTCGAGCGGCTTCCTCGAGCCGCTGGAGTCGACCAGCATCCACCTGATCCAGACCGCGATCTCCAAGCTGCTGGCCCTGTTCCCGCGCGCGCGACGGGACGACGCCATGGCCGATCAGTTCAATCGGGAAATGGATCAGCAGTACGAGGGCGTCCGCGACTTCATCATCGCCCACTACAAGGTCACCACCCGCGACGACACGTCGTTCTGGCGGCATTGCCGTGACATGGCCGTGCCGGACTCGCTGGCCGCGAAGCTGGAGCTGTTCCGGGCGCGGGGCGAGGTCATGGTCGAGAACTACGAACTGTTCCGCGAGACCAACTGGTTTCCCGTCCTGTACGGGCAGGGCCTGACGCCGGAGGGGTATCACCCCTTGGCCGATGTCCTGTCTGACGATGACCTGCGGCTGAGACTGTCGCAAATCCGCGCGGCCATCAGGGCGCGGGTGGATAGCCTTCCGTCCCACGACAGTTATCTGCGGCAATGCGTGGCGGGGACCGCCCGCTAGTCGGCGGCCAGCAGGGCGTCGATCGCGCGATCGAAATGGGCCTCCATCGCCCGGCGCGACGCCTCGGGATCGCGGCGCCGGATGCAATCGGCCAGATCGCGGTGGCGGGCGATGACCACGGCGTGTTCCTCATCCGTGCGGCGGGTAAGCCAGGCGGCGGGGACGGCGGCGTCCAGCAGGGGCTCCAGCGAGGCCAGGAGATTGGCCATCAGGGCGTTGCGGCCCGCGATGGCGATCGCTGTGTGCAGGGCGATGTCCAGACGGATCAATTCGAGCGATCCCCGATCCGCCGCCGCCATCGCCTCGGCGAGATCCTGGATGCGTGCGGCCTCGCTGTCGGTCCGGCGTTCGGCGGCCAGAACGATGATCTGCGTCTCGAGACAGCGGCGCGTCTCCCACACCTGGGACAGGCTGATCTGTTCGGTGCGGACCGCGTGATCGAGCGGGATCGACAGCGTCCGGCTGCTCAGGGCGCTGACGCGCGGACGACGGCCGTTGCAGATGTCTATGATGTTCAGGGCCGACAGGGCGCCGAACGCCTCGCGCACCACGGGGCGGCTGACGCCGAGCCGTTCGCAGAAGCTGGTCTCGCCGGGCAACTCGTCGCCCACGCGCAGGCCTTCGTGTCCGATGTGTTCGGCGACACGGCGCATGACGTACTGGACGCGGGTTTCTTCTGGCTGTTCGAGAGGCATCGCCGACCGGTGTTTGTTACGGCAAAGCTAGCATGTCGGCGGGGGTTGCGACCATGTCAGGAACCGCCCTGTGCGACGGCGGTCATCCTGCAGGCGAGTTGGTGCGCGGACGTCGTTCGGGCCGCGCCTGGGCGAGGCTCCACGGGACGCGGGCGCTACATGCCTTCGAGGGACAGGCCGTCCACCGGGGCGGCGAACAGCTGGATGCGGATGTCGGCTTCGAAGCCCGTTTGCGGATAGCGGAAGACGCAGTCGCTGGCGCTGGAGGAGATGAGGCGCGAGCCGAAACCGGTCCGCGCGGGTTGGGAGACCGGCGGCCCGCCGCGCTCGCGCCAGGCGATGTTCAACGTGTCGCCTTCGGTGGTCCAGCTCACCTCGACCCGACCCTCCGCGCGGCTGAGGGCGCCGTATTTGGTCGCGTTGGTCGCCAGCTCGTGGACGATCAGTCCGATGGTCAGCACATTTTCGGCGCCCAGCCAGGTCTCCGGCCCGGTCAGCACCACCTGGTCGTCATTGTAGTGGCCGAACTCGGCGCGGAAGATGTCGCGCAACTCCGCCCTCTGCCAGCCCTCGGCGGTCAGCAGGTTGTGGGTCGCCGACAGGGACAGGAGCCGCGCCTGGAAGCCCTTGGCGAAGCTCTCGACATCCTCTGACCGGCGCGCGGTCAGGGTGGCGATCGACAGCACCGTCGCCAGTGTATTCTTCACCCGATGGTTCAGCTCGTTGATGAGCACCCGCTGGCGCGCTTCGCTGCGGGCCAGCGCCTGGAAGGCGGCGCGGTGGGCGGTGACGTCCTGGATCGTGCCGACCAGCCGCTGGGACCGGCCCGCGCTGTCCAGCAGCATCCGGCCGCGGACTTCCAGCCACCGACCGTCGCGCATCTCATAGTCCGCCTCATAGTCCTTGCCGTCGGCGATCGCGCGCTCCAGCAGGGCCTGACGGTGGGCGGCGCTTTCCGGGGTGAGCACGGCGGAGACCAGCGACTGATCAAACGGCGCATCCGGCTCGAACCCCAGCAGGACCCGGCCCTGCTCCGACAGGGACAGGCGTCGCCGTGCGATGTCCATTTCCCAATAGCCCATGCGACCGGCCCGCAGGGCCAGTTGCAGCACCTGCTTCTGGTCCATCAGGCTGGCGCCCAAAGCCAGAAACAGCAGCAGCAGGGTCAGGCCCGCGATGCCGAAGGCCAGCCACAGGGGCGGCACGCCGGCGGGGGCGTTGTGAGCGGCGCCCGGCCTCAGCACCACCGCGACCATCGCCGTGTAGTGCATCGCCACCACCCCGGCCCCCAGAACGACGGCGGCCATGGCCTGCCATCCGGATCGGGAGTTGCGCCGCGCCGTCGCCAGCGCCGCGGTCGAGGCCAGGAAGGCGACGATCACAGAGGCCACGACCCACTCCGGCCGGTAGCCGATCTCCATCGTGCTGCGCAGCGCGGACATGCCGAGGTAGTGCATGCCGCCGATGCTCAGTCCCATCACCGCGCCGCCGCCGATGAGGCGGGGCAGCGGTCGATCGGGCGCGCTGCAGACGATGAAAGCCACCGCAGTGCCGGCCACCGCGAGCGCGAGAGAGGCCAGGGTCGTCACGAGATCATACGACACCGGCCCGCCGGGATCGAAGCCCAGCATCGCCACGAAATGCATCGACCAGATGCTGACGCCCATCGCCAGGGCGGACAGCCCGACCCATTGGGCCTGAGCCCTGCCGTCATGACGCCGTGAGCGCCGGAACAGGTCCAGGGCGGTCCACGAACCGAAGACCGCCAACAACGCCGCGAGCAGGGGATAGATCAGAGGGTGGTCGTGATGCACGGGTGTCCGGTCCAGCTCATTTCGACTGTTATCCGAACCTTGGCCGCCGCACCACCATCCCGCCACACCCCGTCGCAGGCGTTCGCGGGTCCTACCGCGACAGTCGCAACGTGATCCCAACCGTGCGCGGGCGCAGCGGGGTGGTGGCCAAGGCCTCCGGCAAACGGAATGGATCGCCGAACGAGAAGGTGTTGGCGGCGGTGTTGAAGGGGTTCTCGACGAAGGCGATCACGGCCCAGCGCTCGGTCTCGAACCCGGTGCTGATCCGTCCGGTGACATAGTCGCCCATGCGATAGCGGCGCTCGGCGTCGAAGGTGAGACGCGAGGCGCCCACATAGGCCAAGCTGCCTTCGACGAAACCGTTCAGCCCCCGACCGATCGGCTTGCGCCAGGCCATGTTCACATTGGCCGAAACCGAGGGTACGCCCGGCAGGCCCGCGTCGCCGCGCGAGTTGAAGGCCGCGCTCGGGCGGGTGATGCGCGGGTCGGCCAGCAGGGCGTTGGCCCGGATTTCCAGGTCGATCGTCGGTTTCCAGTTGGCTTCGATCTCGACGCCCCGATTGTCGCCATCGCCGACGTTGACCGCATAGGACAGTCCATTGCGCAGGAACTGGTCGCTCTGGATGTTTCGCCAGTCGGCGGCGAAGGCCGCGACGCGCGCCTGGACCCGTCCGTCCCAAAGTAGGGCCTTGGCCCCGACCTCATAGTTCCAGAGGGTGTCGCCCTCGTATTCGCGCGCGGGGTTCGAGGGGCCGCCGGCGAAGGCCTGCGACTGCGGACCGGCCGTGTTGAAGCCCCCGGTCCGGTGGCCTTGACTGATCAGGGCGTAGAGGCTGACGTGGTCGCCGGCGCGATAGTCCAGGCCCAGTTTGGGCGAGAAGCCCGTCGTGCGGCGGGCCCCCTCGAAATGTCGCTGACCGGTCCGGAAGGCCACATCGGACACGGCGTCATAATCGAAGATGTAGAAGCGCCCGCCTGCGGTCAGGGTCAGGGACGGCGTCAGGTCGTACGACACTTCGCCGAACACCGCCGCTTCCTCAAGCCCGTCGTCGCGCACCTCGGCATAGGGGGTCCAGACGGCGGGCCACAGGGACCTTAGTCGGGTCTCCGACCGCGTCTTGCTGGTCGAGAAGAAACCGCCGACCAGCCACTCCAGCCCGTTGACCGGTCGCGACCGGAAGCTGGCTTCACCGACCACCAGATCAATGGCCTTGGCTTCGTCCAGGGCGCCGATGCGGCCGTTCGAGCCGAACAACGGCAGGGCTGTCGAGGCGTCGTAACGGCTGCCGAAGCTGTGATCCAGATAGGCGATGGAGCCGTCGAACCGGCCCCACGCCCCGCGTCCCCGCAGGTTGATCGAGGTCTGGCTGAAGTCGTTGGCGTGCGGCTCCCGAACGAGGTTTGCGCGTCTCAGTCCGCCGAGCGTCCGGTAGACATAGTGGGTGTCCTCGGTGTCGATCGACTGGTGCACATAGCCGACGGTCGAGGTCCAGCCCGGGGCGATCTCGACCGTTGCGGCCAGCCGTCCGCCCCGCCGCGAAGAGGCGTTGACCTGACGCAGGCTCAGGCTGACGTCGTCGATGTAGCCGTCGAAGGACTCCTCATAAAGCACCGCGCGCACCGCCCCCAGATTGCGCGGCAGGGGCAGGTTCAGGACCGCCGAATAGTCGCTGTTGGCGCCGCCGCCTTCGGTCACCGACCGGGTCGCGGACAGGTCGAAACCCGGAGCCAGGCTCTCCGGGCGCCGGGTCAGGATCCGCACAACGCCGCCGATCGGACCCGTGCCGTAGAGGGCGCCTTGCGGCCCCCGCAGCACCTCGACCCGGTCGATATCAACCAGTTTCAGGTCAGGATCGGGCGCGCTGTAGGTGATCGGGACAAGGTTCAGGTACAGGCCGACCGTTGACTGGGTCTGGCCGGTGAAGGCGCCGTCGGACATCCCGCGCAGCAGGATCTTGTTCCGCCCGGAGCCCAGGTTGGTGACCGTCATCCCGGCGATCAGGGCGCTCAGATCATGGGCGTCCACGGCCCCCGCGCGACGGATCTGCTCGCCGGAGACGGCGGTCACGGGCACGGCGGCGTTCTGGGGCGAGTCCGGTCGGCGTTCGGCCGTGACGATGACGTCGCTCAGTTCGGCGCTGTCCAGCGCCATGGGCGCGGGCGGAGGGGGCGGGGCGGGCGGCGGCGGCGGCGGGGCCGGGGGGCGCACCCGTTCGGCCCGCCGGATGATCACCGCGCCGCTGGCGGTGACTGAATAACGACAGCCCGAGCCCGCCAGCAGGCGCGACAGGGCGCGATCCAGCGTCATGACTCCGCTGAGGGTGGTCGTTGTGCCGCGGCAGGCCGACAGGTCGCCACCCAGCGATACCCGGCCCTGCAGCGCCAGATCCAGAAGTGCGCTCTCGACGCGTTGGGCCGGAATATGAAAACTCACCCGCCGGCTCGGCAGAGCCTGCGCGGACGTGCTGCAGGCGAACGCGGTCACGGCGGCCACGAGGGCGCTTATGCCCCGGAGGCCGACCCGTTCGGTGATGCGCCTCGAAGAAGGATCAGCGTCCGCCAAGCCCGGTCAATTCCACCCCGTCGGGCGACCGGGACACCTCGACCGGAGCCAGCTCACGGAGCTGTTCCAGCATGATCGCCTCGTCACCCACCCGCAGGACGCCGGTGAACCGCACGTCCCGCCCCGAAGCGGACACGGTAACCGGTTTGTCGAGGTAACGCGACAGATCGTCTGCGACCAGATCGAGGGGGGCGGTGTGATAGACGAGCACGCCGTCACGCCAGGCAGAGGCGCGGGCGGGGTCAAGCCGGCTGAGGACCGCGCTCCGGGCGCCGACTTGGTCGACCCGCTGGCCGGCGGTCAGTCGCAGGGCCCGGGTCGTGCGCGCCGGGATGACAGCGACGACGCCGCGCTCGACGCTGACCGAGAAACGCTGGTCATGGTTGACCACATTGAAGGCCGTGCCCAGCACCTGGACGCTGTGGTCCCCGGCGGTGATGACGAAGGGGCGGCTGGCGTCATGGGCCACGTCGAACGCCGCCTCGCCGTCGCTCAGCGTAATTTCCCGGCGATCGGAC
This sequence comes from Brevundimonas sp. AVps31, assembly GCF_058681355.1. Lineage (NCBI taxonomy): Bacteria > Pseudomonadati > Pseudomonadota > Alphaproteobacteria > Caulobacterales > Caulobacteraceae > Brevundimonas > Brevundimonas sp. AVps31. Next base: position 2,235,797 of record NZ_CM178736.1, read on the forward strand.
CGCAGGCGGACGCTCATGTCCGAATGCCGGTTCATCCGGATCACCGAGCCGTCGGCCAGTTCCACCGTCTCGGGCCGGGTCGTGGTCTGGTAGACCTGCGTCCCGGGGAAGATCATCGGCCACACGCCGACCGCCAGCGCCACCGTCGCGGCGATGCCCACGGCGGGCCAGATCCAGCGCGTCCGGCTCTTGCGAACCGGCAGCGGGGCCAGGCCAAAGTCCTCGTTGGCGGGCAGGGCGGAGGCTGGAATCGCGTCGAGCGACGCCCACAGGGATTCGACGGCGTCATAGGCGTCGCGATGGACGGCGTCGGCCTCCAGCCAGGCCTCGAAGGCCAGCCAGTCCGCCTCGGACGCGTCAGAACCGTTCAGGCGGACGAACCACCCCCGGGCCTGTTCGTCGATGTCGGGGACTGGGTTCATCTAGACCGGCGCCGCTGCTTGGACGGCGGAATGCAGTCCCTTGTGAATAGACGTCGCCGGTGGCGCACCACCTCCGACGAAAAGCACTTTCCCCGAAATACGGCCGCCCGTCATCGCGGCGTCTTTACGGCGAGGACCCGCAAGGCATCCATCATATGCTTCTCGACCGAGCTTCGTGATATCCCGAGCCGGTGTGCGACCTCAGCGTAGCTGAGGCCGTCGAACTTGTGCATGCGGAAGATTGCCGAGGTCTTGCCGGGCAGGCTTTCCAGCGCGGCGATCAGGGCGGTCAGACGTTCGCGGCCCGCGACCACCGCCTCGGCGGACGGGGCGTCGTCGATATCCTCGGTCAGGCCTGCGACCTGGTTGGCGTCGCGCCAGGCCCCGTCCCGCGCCGCCCCGCGGATGGCGGACCGATTCCGGTCCAGCAGCAGGTTAGACGTCAGCCGATACAGGAAGGCGCGGGGTTCGCGCACCTCCATATCCGGATCGAGTTGCGACACCTTCAGGTACAGGTCCTGCAGCAGGTCATCGATATCCGCGCCTGTCCCCAGACGCGCGCGCAGGAACCGCGCCAGCGCGTCACGCTGCTCGAAATAGGCGTCCGCCAGAGAAGGCGCGGTCGGCGCGGTCAAGCGAGTGTGGCCCTCCGATGCCCGGTCGGCCCCGGCTTGGCGAGGCCCCGCCTTCCCCAAGGCGATAGGTCCGTCATGCCGCGCAGATTCTTTTGAGGCAAGCGACCGTGCGCGGCGTCTTACCCATGAGAGCGTGCAACGCCCCCTGTGCGTCTCCCCGCCACCCGGTCTCGCCTCTCCAGTCGAGGCCGGGTGGCATACTGGACATGGTGACGCGATGAAGACCCCGACGCCGAAATCCGCCCGTCCCGGCTGGCTGTCCAGCGCGCTTGCGCGCCCCACCCACGCGCCGCGCGTGACGGATGCGCCGGATCAGTCGCGATGATCGCTGCCTCGTCCTTCAAACCTGCGCTGACTCCTTGACCGGTCCGCGCGTGCAGGCCCTCTCCGATGTATGATCTCTGGCGTTCGGGCTTCATCCGGCGTCCGCTGGCGCACGTTATGGAGCCGGCAGGGCTGGACCCCGCCGCGGTGGTCTGGCTGCCCGAGAGCGCGCGCACTTTCCAGTACGCCGCCGATCCGTTCGGGATCGAGCGAGACGGTGTCCTGACCGTCTTCGTCGAGGCCTTCGACTACCGGGTGCGCCGGGGCGAAATCCATTACGTCCAGTATGACGCCGACGACCGAGTGGTGGGGCAGGGGATCGCGTTGGCCGAGCCCTTCCATCTCTCCTACCCAAGCCTGATCGAGGACGACGGCGAGCTGTACATGCTTCCCGAGGGGCACAAGAGCGGCGCCCTGACCCTGTACCGCTGTGTCAGTTTCCCGAACCGGTGGGAGCCGGCGCGCAAACTGCTGAACCTGCCGGCCATCGACGCCACCGTCGCGCGGACGGGCGGGCGGTGGTGGATGTTCTACGCGCTGCCGGGGCCGGAGAACCGGGCCATGCGGGAACTGCACGTCGCCTGGGCCGAGCGGTTGCAGGGGCCGTGGGTCCAGCACGCGAACAATCCGGTTCGCGCCGGTCTGTCCGACACTCGCCCCGGCGGCACGGCGTTCGAACATGACGGCGTTTTGCACCTGCCGGTTCAGGACTGCGAGGAGTCCTACGGCCGTCGTCTGCGTCTGCTGCGGATTGATGGGCTGACTCCCAACCGCTTCGAGGCGACCGTGGTCCGCCGGTTCGAGCCGGACGGAATGCTGAAGGGCTACCCGGATGGCCTGCACACCCTGTCGGGCATGGGCGATGTCACCTGCATCGACATCAAGGCGGTGCACCGTTCGCCAAAGGAGAGGCTGATCCGCACCCTCTACAAGCTGCGGCGCCTGTTCCACCTGAACGGTCCTCGGCTGAGGGCCGCCTGATGCGCATCGCCGTCGTCATGCCGCGGGGCTGTCAAATGGACCGCGGGCGGACCAACTCCATGGAGACGGTCGCGCTGACATTGAACGCGCGCAGTCGCTGCGCGAACGTCCGCATCATCTGCGACGGCGGCGCCAACGATCCCGCCATGCCGGGTCTGGTCACCGTGCCGCGGGGGCTGGGCAAGCGCGCGCGGATGAAGGCCGTCGCGGCCCTGCTGCGCGATTTCGCACCGGACATCGTCGAATATCACCAGCAGCTCGGCCCGGCGGCGGAACTGGCCAGGGGCCTGCCGGGCCCGATCCATGTCCTGTACCGACACACCCGTATCAAGCCCCCGGGAAATCCGATCGAGCGCTTCCGCTATCGCCGGCGGCTCAAATGCTTCGACCATCTTCTGTTCGTGAGCGAAGCGGCCTGCGCCGAGTTCCGGACCGACTATCCGGGCTTCGGCGGCGCGGTCTCGTCGGTGTGTAACCCCGTAGACGTCGAGGTCTGGCGTGGCGACGCCGACGCGCGCGAGCCCCTGATCCTGTTCGTGGGACGCGCCTTGCCGGAGAAGGGGCTTGATGCCTTCTGCGAGGCGTTGGCGGCGATCCTGGATCGGCACCCGACGTGGCGTGGCGCTCTGATGTTGGGGGACTGGGAAAAGCATGCGGCCTGGGCCGCGCCGCAGATCGCCATGCTTGATCGCTTCGGGGACCGGGTCGAGGTGCATCGCTCCGCGCCCATCGCCAAGGTGGTGGAGATGACCCGTCGCGCCGCCGTGGCGGTCACGCCTTCGCGGGTGGCCGAGGCCCTGGGCCTGACCGCGCTGGAGGCTCACGCCGCCGGAGCCGCCCTGGTCTCTTCCGGACGGGGCGGCCTGCGCGAGGCCAGCGGCGAGCACGCCCTCTATGTCGATCCGCCTGAAGCGCCCGGGCTGACCGCCGCCCTGCTGCGTCTGGTGGAAGATGAAGACCTGCGCCGCCGAATGGCCCGCGCCGGTCAGGCCTACGTCGCCGCCACCCATACGCCCGCCGTCCGCGCGGCCCAGTTGGACAATCTGCGGCACCGGCTGGTCAGCGAACGCAATGCCCGCTCTGGTCTTGTGGCCCACAGCGCCGCATGATCGGCGGATCGCCGGTTTCACCCATGTTTGATCGAGGCTCGCCATGGGCGGACGCACCTTTCTGACCAATCTGTTTTTCGGCAAGGAGGCCGCCGCCCGCCGCCACGCGGCGCGGACCCGGCACATCCGCGACCTGCCGGATCGTCAGCTGATGGCCAAGGCCTTCATCCCTGCCTTCGCGGCCGGAGGCGGGCGCATTCTGTGGGTCGGCTGTCGCGTCTATACGGCTCCGGACTATGCCGCTCTGGAGACGCAGGGCGCGCAGGTCTGGACCACGGACATCGACCCCGCCGCCGCCCCCTACGGTCATGGCGAGCGTCACCGCACGGGCGATGTGTGCGAGATCGACACCGTCTTCCCGGACATGAGCTTCGACGCCATCCTGTGCAACGGCGTGCTCGGCTACGGCGTCGATGCGGTCGAGCAACAGCGCAAGGCGCTGGCGGCCATGGCGGCCATCCTGCGCCCCGGCGGCCGCCTGTTGCTGGGCTGGAACACCGACAAGATCGAGGATCCGCTGGCGGCGGGCCTTCCCGACCCGTGGTTTGAATCGGCCGCCTTCGCCGACCAGCCGTCCCGCGTCCGCTTCGACACCGTCACCCACGTCTACGACAGCCTGATCCGTCGCCAGAGCCTGATCGACCAGGGGTAGGGTCGAACTGCGCCCAAGCCGGCCGATTTCGCCTTAGCGATCGTTCCAGCATCGGACCATCAGGTCATCCGGCCCGATGGGGCTTGAGCCGGTCACAGTCACGATGCGCGTGTCTCCTGTGGCCATGTCGAAATGGTTGTCGCTGAAGCGCAGGTCCGTCCGGCGCGAGGTCAGGTGCACGAAAGCCAGCCAGGTCCGGGCCGTCAGCCTGACCCGGAGTGTCGTGGGTGACAGCCGGGTCATCCCGACCTCCGGCCGCGCGCCGCTCTCCAGCGCCAGCGCCGAGATCGGGACAAACAGATGCCGCGCCGCTTCAAACTGGCCGGACGTGGACATCGCTCGCAGCACGCGATCGGGTCGCGCGGGCAGGGTCGCTGACCACGGAACGGCATGACCGCCGCACGCCGCTGAAAAGGGCAGGGTCCAGCCTTGCTCGACCGCGCCGTCCAGCGTTTCCAGCGTGACGAGGACCTCGCCCGCCAACGGGCTCAGCGTATCGTTGCTGATCCACAGGTCCAGCGCGTCATCCGCACCGCTCCTGAACGAGGCCAGCACCGGCGCGAAGGCGCGGCGCACCGCGTGATACGACGCCTTTTCCACGCCGTCGTAGTCGATCAGGCTCCAACTCACGCAGGGCCAGCAGTCGTTGAGCTGCCAAAGGAGGGCGCCCGAGCAGTGTGGGCGACGGCGGCGGAAATGCTCGATGCCGAATTTGAGCCCCTCCGCCTGACACCACTGGGTGAAGTCGACATACTCGCGCAGCGTGGTCGGCAGGCCCGTGACCGGCGTCATCATGGCGTCGGCCTTGCGCGCCTCATCCTTGATGCGGGCCAGGAAGCCCTCGCTGTCCGGCGTCAGGTCCGCCGGGTCCATCCAGCGCTCCAGCGTCTCCAGCGCGGGCGCGGCCTGCAGGCCGAACTCGCTGACGAAGCGGGAGGTGTCCTCCGCATAGCGGGTCCAGGCCACGCCCTCGGGCGATGACTGGAAGTCGCCGATCATCACGTCGTCGGGAATGGGCGGCACCCCGTGCCAGACGGTCCAGTCGTGGACGTCGCCGGCCTTCATGCTGTTGGGGTTCGGCCCGCCCCAAGGGCTGCCGGGCCAGTAGAGCGCGCCGGGATCCAGCCGCTCGACCACCTCGGGCAGGACCTCGTCATAGAGGCGCAGCCCGGACAACCGGCCGTCTTCGCCGGCCTTGTCGTTGTTGATCCGGTGCATGGCCTGGCTCTCGTTGTTGCCGCACCACAGGGCCATGCAGGCATGGTGGCGGAGCCGGCGAACCTGGTCCTCGGCCTCGGCTTTCACCGAGGCGGCGAAGGCGTCGTCCTCCGGGTACTGGGCGCAGGCGAACATGAAGTCCTGCCACACCAGAACGCCCTTGCGATCGCACAGGTCGTAGAAGAGGTCGGGCTCATAGATGCCGCCGCCCCAGACGCGGATCATGTTCATATGGGCGCCGACCGTCTGGTCGATGAGCCGCTCGTAAGCCGCCGCATCCACCTCGCCCACGAAGGAGGAGGCGGGGACCCAGCAGGCGCCCTTTGCGAAGAGGGGTACGCCGTTCAGCACGAAGCGGAAGAAGGTCGCATCCGGCTCGTCGGGATCGGGCGACTGGTCCAGTTCAAGGGTGCGCAGGCCGACGTCGTGGCGGATCTGATCGACCTCGCGGCCATCGTCTGCGAGCAGGGCGGCCGTCAGGGTGTACAGCGGCTGCCCGCCCAGATCGGCAGTCCACCATAGCTGTGGCGTGTCGATACGAACCGGCAAGGACAGGTCCGCTGCCGGGCCTTCATGACGGAAGGCGGTGGTCCCGTCCGGAGCGCTCAGCGTCAACCTGATACGGGCGGTCCCGGCGCCGCTGACGCCGATGCCGATCCGCGCCTCAGCCGCTTCCGGTCCTACCGTCAAGGTGGTGAAGCGCAGATCGGTGAGGCGGGCGCGCGCGCGCACTTCCAGCCGTGCTTCCCGCCAGACGCCCACCGTCGGCAGGTCCGGACCCCAGTCCCAGCCCCAGCCGAACTGGGCCTTGCGCATCTGGTTGCGCCGCGATCGGCTGACCCGGTCGGTGAAGGCGGTCCAAGGCGGCAGGGTCCCGGCCGGCGCCGCAAGGGCCGGCGGGTCGAAACGGATCGTCAGCTTATGCCGCGTCCCCGCCTCCACCCGGTCGCTGATGTCGAAGACCCAGCGGCGGAACATGTTGTCGGCCCGCCCGATCTCCTCGCCGTCGAGAAAGACCGTGGCGAAGGTGTCCAGCCCCTCGAACACCAGTTCCGCCGTTTCGCCGGGGATGAGGGTCGGGGCGACGAAGGTCGTGCGTTGCCACCATTCGCGGTCACGCACCCAGGCGGCGTCGGCCTCGCCTCGGCCCTGGAAGGGATGCGACAGCCGTCCGGCCTCGATCAGGGCGACGTAGGCGTCGCCGGGGGCGGAAACCGGGATCCAGCCGTCATCGCCGCTCGCGGAGCCTTCGCCCGGCGTCGCGTCGCGCAGCTCCCATTGGGTCAGCAGGGTCATGATCCGGCGCCCGCCCGGGCGGCCTCGACCTCGCCGATAAAGCGCTCGACCTCAGCGGTGGCGCGGTCGCCGGCGCCGACGAAATAGTTGTGGCCGATGTTCTCGAAGGCGACCAGCCGGGCGCCCGGGATCATCTCCGCCAACGCCTTGCCCGCCTCAAAGGGCACCGTCACATCCTGCGTGCCGTGCAGCACCAGGGTGGGCCGCTTCACCCCCCGAACCGCCTCGGGATCCACGCTGTAGTGCGAGATGGCCAGCGCCTGTGCGATGACGCCGTTCAGATCGTAGGGATCCGCCGCCAGCACTTTCATGTCACGGGCGATGGCGTCGTCCGGCGCGGCGTCGCCGTAGCCGTTCCTGAACTTCGGTCTGGCCAACAGTTTCAGGACCGGCATGGCGTTGTAGAGCAGCCGGATCAGCCAGTCGGGCTTGCGCTTGAGATCCGGCGTCTTCGCCATCGTGCAGCCCAGGATCAGCGACCGGGTCCGTTCCGGGTGGCGGATGCCGAACTCCAGCGCGATCCCGCCGCCCATCGAAACCCCATAGACGTGGGCCGACTGGACGCCCGCCGCGTCAAGCACCGCCAGTGCGTCCGCGGTCATCTCCTCGACGCTGGTCCGGCGCGGCGCGCCGCTCTGGCCGGTGCCCCGATTGTCGAAGGAAATCAGGTGGTAACGGTCGCCCATCGCCTCCTTCAAGGGATACCACATGCCGGAGCTGTAGCGGTGTCCCATGATCAGCAGGATGGGCACGCCCGCGCCCTGTTCGTCCCACGCAAGGCGCACGCCGCCGCGATCCAGAAAACGCATGATCCTCTCCCTTGTGCGGCTTGTTTCGTCTCGGGGGACAACCGCTTCAGGAACACACTCAAACGACCCCACGTCAAAATCAAGATGTTCATTCGCGAATGAATGAGTGTTGACGTGGGCCGGATTCGGTGGAACTCATTCGGTCATGGCGACGCAAGATCGCCGAGGAAACAACACAGGACAGGGGGACCGATATGGCCCGTAATATCTGGATTTCGACGTCCGTCGTCGCGCTGCTCTGGTGCGGTGCCGCTCAGGCGCAGACCGCCACGCCCGCCCCGCAGGAGCCGGAGACCACCTCGCTGGGCGAGGTCGTGGTCACCGCCGAGCGCCGCACGACCAACCTGCAACAGACCCCGATCGCGGCGGCCGTCCTCAGCGGCGAGCAGTTGCAGAACAAGGGCGTCACCAATATCGAGACCCTGCAGTTCGCCATGCCGTCGGTGACGGTCCAGAACTCGGGTCAGGGCAACAGCTTCAACATTCGCGGCATCGGCAAGACCGAGAACAGCTCCTCGATCGGCGTCGGCGTCATCACCTATCGCGACGGCGTCGCGGTCTTCCCGGCCTATTTCCAGAACGAGCCGCTCTACGACATCCAGAGCCTTGAGCTGCTGCGGGGGCCGCAGGGCACCTTCGTCGGCCAGAACGCCACCGGCGGCGCGGTCTTCATCACCCAGCGCAACCCCGACTTCTCGGGCGTGAACGGCTATGTGACCGGCCAGTACGGCAGCTACGACAACATCCGTCTGCAAGGCGCGATCAATGTGCCGCTCAGCGACACTTTGGCCCTGCGTCTGGCCGCCAACCACGAGCAGCGCGACAGCTTCTACACCGTCATCGAGGGCACGCCGACGACCGGCGGGACGCCCGGTGAGGTCGAGATCGAAAGCTACCGCGCCAGCCTGCTGTGGCAGCCGTCGGACGCGCTGAAGGTTCTGCTGAAGACCGACTACAGCCACGTCGATCTGGGCGGCTATCCGACCACGCCGGTTACCGGCACGGACGGTCTGTTCAACATTCGCTGGAACGGGCCTGCGCGGGGTGTGGACGAGATTTTCCGCACGACCCTGAACGTCAACTACCAGTTCGACAACGGCATCACCCTGCGGTCGATCACCGGCTACCAGGACGGCACCACCTCGGTGCAGGCCGATCTGGACGGGACAGCAAGCCTGCCGTTCACCTCGAACATCAAGGTGGACCAGCGCCTCTGGTCGCAGGAGTTCAACCTGATCTCGCCGGACGAGGGCCGCTTCAGCTGGATCGTCGGGGCCTACTATCAGGACGACCTGATCGACTTCCCGGCGGGCCAGTTCACGACCACCCAGTATCTGTCTCCGACGATCCCCCTGCTGGTCGATCTGACCCTGCAAGGCCGCAATCCCAAGTCGACCGCCGCCGTCTTCGGTCAGGTCAGCTATGATCTGACCGACTCGCTGGAACTGCAGGTCGGCGCCCGCTACTCGCGCTCGACGGTCGAGAACGACGCCATCAGCGCCATCCCGCAACTGGGCCTGGCGATCAGCCAGAACGACAAGGTCGAGGAGGACAAGGTCACCGGGAAAGTCGCCCTGAACTGGACGCTGGACCGCGACAACTTCCTGTATGGCTTCGTCGCCACGGGCTACAAGCCGGGCGGCCTGAACGGTCCGAACATCCTCGGCGTGCCGCCGGGCGCCTTCGAGGGCGAAGAGGTCACCGACTTCGAGGCGGGCTGGAAATCCACCCTGTTCGACGGTCACGTCCGCACCCAGCTGGGCGCCTACTACAACATCTACAAGAATTTCCAGGTCGTCGTCGGCGACCCGGTCACCCCGACGATCACAACGATCTCGAACGTGCGCGGCGACACCACCATCTACGGTCTGGAAGCCTCGGCGCAGGGGCGTTTCGGCGCCCTGGGCTTCGATGTCGGCGCCTCGCTGTCGCACTCCGAACTGGGCGACTTCTTCGCCCTGGACGCGCGCGGAACCCTGGCCGGGGCCTGTGACCCGGAAACGGGGCCGGCCACCGTCAACTGCGTCAACGTCGGCGGCAACGCCCAGACCTATGCGCCCGAGTTCACCCTCAGCGCGGGCGTCGAATATGACTTCCGTGTCGCCGGGGGCGTCCTGACGCCGCGTCTGGACTACAGCCACATCTCGGACGTCTGGGGCACCATCTTCGCCAACGAGGCCCGCGGCGACCATCTGGAAGCGCGCGACATCTTCAACGCCCAGCTGACCTATGACCGGGGCGACGGCTGGATGCTGCAGGCCTACGGCACGAACCTGACCGACGAGGAATACGTCGGGGCGGTGAAGTCGGGCCAGCGCTACGCCGGGCCGCCGCGCCAGTACGGCGTCCGCCTGACCCGCACCTTCTGATCCGTATCGGGGCGGGCCTTCGGGTCCGCCCCACATCGTTTGAGTTCATGTCCCCCCATTCGCCGATGACCGTTCCGAAACCCCTCGACCGTCCGTCGAAAGACGCCGGCGCCCCGCGCGTGCGTCCGCTGGAAGCGATGGCGGACGGCATGCAGGCCTACGAGTTGACGGTCGACAAATTCCTGACCCATGCCGCCCGCTGGCATCCCGATGTCGAGGTCGTCTCCTGCGATATCGACGGCGAAACGACGCGGATGGGCTACGGCGCCGTGCTGGCGCGTAGCCAGATGCTGTCGGGCGCCCTGCTGGACCTCGGGCTGGAAGCGGGCGAGGCCGTCGCCACCCTGGCGTGGAACACCCGGCCGCATATGGAGATCTGGTACGCCGTCATGGGCGTCGGCATGGTCTGCCATACCCTGAACCCCCGCCTGACCGCGACCCAGCTGGCGTCCATGCTGGAACAGTCGGGCGCGCCGGTTCTGGCCTACGGCGCGGGGCTGGCCGGACTGGCCGCCGACATCGCCGCCCGCCGTCCCGGCCTGCGCCTGATGGCGCTGGACGAGCGCCCGACCAATCCCCACACCATGGATGTCGAGACCCTGATCGAGGCCGGTCGCCCGGTCGCCTGGGGCGGTTTCGACGAACGCACGCCCGCCGGGCTGTGCTTCACCTCAGGCACCACGGGGGCCCCCAAGGGTGTCGTCTATACCCACCGCTCCAACTACCTCGTCACCCTGCGGTCAATCCTGCCGGACTCCCTTGGGTTGACGCGACAGGACACCGTGCTGGTCGCGGTGCCCATGTTCCACGCCAACGCCTGGGGCTTTCCCTTCTCGGCGCCCGCCGTCGGAGCCAAGCTGGTCCTGCCCGGACGGGTCACGGACGGCGCACGGCTGGCCCGCCTGATCCGCGACGAGGGCGTGACCGTCACCGCCGGGGTGCCGACCGTCTGGCTGGGTCTGGTGGATCACGTCGAGGCCGGCGGCGAGGGCGTGCCCTCGCTGCAGCGCATCGTGCTGGGCGGCGCAGGCTGCCCCGAAGCGCTGATGACCCGTCTGGAACAGACCCTCGGCGTTCGCGTCCAGACCAGCTGGGGCATGACCGAGCTGTCGCCGACCGGCACCCTGTCGCCGCCCGATGCCCCGGCGCGCGTCTCGGGCATCACCTCGATCGGCCTGGATATGAAGCTGACCGACGCCGAGGGCATCGACCTGCCCGACCAACGTGGCGGTGTGGGCCATCTGAAGGTGCGCGGGGCCAGCGTCGTGAACCGCTATCTCGGCGCCCCCGCCCACGCCCTGGACGCCGACGGCTGGTTCGACACCGGCGATCTGGCGGCCATCGACGCGGGCGGGGCCCTGACCATCGCCGGTCGCTCCAAGGACCTGATCAAGTCCGGCGGCGAGTGGATCAACCCGGCCGAGATCGAGGCCATCGTCGGCGCGCTGGACGCCGTTTCGCTGGCCGCGGTGGTGGCGCGTCCTGATCCGAAATGGGGTGAGCGTCCGGTCCTGGTCGTCGAACTGCGCGAAGCTGTCTCCGACGAGGTCTTCCGCGCCGCGCTCAAGAGCCGGGTCGCCGACTGGTGGATCCCCGACCGGATCGAGCGGATCGACGCCATGCCGCTGGCCGCGACGGGCAAGATCGACAAGACCCGCCTGCGCGCGGCCTACGGTCAGGCCTGATGGCGGCTTCCAAGTTCACCGCTGCCGTCCGATCCTCCGCGGAAGTGATTCCGCCGGAGGCTCCCGTGACCGCCAAACCCGCTACGGCCCGCCGCAAGGCGGCGTCGGCCCCGACAAAGGCCAAGGCCGCCGCCAAGCCGCCCGGCCGCTCCAAGGCCGAACAGCGCGCCGACAGCCTGGAACAGATGCTGGACGCCGCCGAGGAGCTGTTCTCCAGGCACGGCATGTACGGCGTGACCCTGAAGGATGTGGCGCAGAGGGTCGGGGTGCACACCTCGCTGATGCACTATTATTTCAAGGACAAGCAGGACCTGTTCGAGCAGGTCGTGAAACGCCGCGCGCCGATCACCATCGGGCGTCGGGTCGAGGCGATGAAGCGGTATGCCGAGGAGACCGGCGATCATCCGACGGTCGAGGGCGCGCTGCGCGCCTTCCTTGACACCGATCTGGACCTCTACATCGAGGGTGGCGAGGGGTGGCGGAACTACGGCGCTCTGGGCGGCCAGCTGAACAACACCCCGGTCTGGGGCGCGGCGGTGATGTGGGAGAATTTCGACCCCGTCGTGCTGCAGCTGATCGACCTGCTGAAGAAGGCCATGCCGGACGCCGCCGAGGAGGACATCTTCTGGGGCTACCACTTCGTCACCGGCGCCCTGACGCTCAGCCTGGCGCGAACGGGGCGGATCGACCACCTGTCCGGCGGCCTGTGCCAGTCCGAGGATTTCGAGGCCATCAAGGCCCGCATGGCCAGCTTCATGGCGGGCGGCTTCAACGCCATCTGCCAGCAGCGCGCAAGCGAACGGAAGGCCGTCGCCGATGCATAGTTTCGCCGGTTTCCCCTTCGCGCACCGCCCCGAGGACCTCGGATTCGACAGTGGCCGTCTGGCGCGCCTGGATTCCTATATGGCGGACATGGTCGAGACCGGGCGCGTGGCCAGTGTCGCCACCCTGATCCTGCGCCACGGCAAGGTGGTGGCGCAGCGGACCCACGGCTCGGCGGTGCTGGGCGGACAGACCCCGCTCAGCCCTGACGCCATCTTCCGCATCTATTCAATGACCAAGCCGATCGCCGCGACGGCGATGATGATCCTGTTCGAGGAAGGGCGCTGGACCCTCGACGATCCGGTGACCAAGTTCATCCCGGAGTTCGCCGACCTCAAGGTTTTCGCCGGCGTCGGTCCGGATGGCGAGATGATCCTCGAGGACGCCAGACGCCCGCCGTCGATGCGCGAGGTGATGAGCCATACCGCCGGCTTCGCCTATGGGCTGTTCCCCGACTTCCATCCCCTTGAGAAGGCCTATCTGGCGGAGCGGATCGCCCGTCCCGAGGGCCCCCAGGCCTTCATCGACCGTCTCGCGGCCCAGCCCCTGATGTTCCAGCCGGGCACGGAGTGGTTCTACTCCATCGCCTCCGGCCTGCTGGGCGTGATCGTCAGCCGCATCTCGGGCCAGTCGTTCGGCGATTTCCTTCAGGACCGCATCTTCGCGCCGCTCGGCATGGTCGACACCGGCTTCCAGACCCGCGCCGACAACGCCGACCGTCTGGTCACCTTCTATCAGGACGACGGTCAGGGTGGTCTGAAAGAGGTCGCGGAGGTCCTCGGCGCCCCGATCAATCCCTTCACCGCCCCGCCCGAGTTCGAGGATGGCGGCGGGGGACTGGTGTCCACCCTCAGCGATTACGCCCGCTTCGCCCAGATGATCCTCAACAAGGGTGAACTGGACGGGGTGCGTATCCTGGCTCCGGTCACGGTCGAGCTGATGGCGACCAACGTCATTCCCGATGCGGTTCTGGCGACGACCAACCCGCTTCGCCTGCTGCCTTTTAATCCCGCCTTCGGATTCGGCCTCGGCTTCTCGGTGTTCAGCGATCCGCGCCGGATGGGCTCGACCGAGGGGCGGGGCACCCTGGCCTGGGGCGGCATGGGCGGCACCTGGTTCTGGATCGACCCCGAGAACGACCTCGTTTTCGTCGGCCTGATCCAGCGTCTGGCCGACCCGATCTCCGGCGAGTTCCGGGCCAAGGCCCGCACCTTCACCTACACGGCCCTGACGCGGCCCGAGCTCTGACTTTCACCAGCGACAGACGGACCTGAAGGTCCGCATTCCGAGGAAACGACGATGACCATCCTGGATGCCGCGGCGGCCTCTCCGCCGCCGACAAGCGCGTTCCGGAAGACCAAATGGAGCGTCGTCTGGCTGCTGACCCTGACCATTTTCTCGGCCCTCACGGTCGGAGGCCTGCTGGCGCCGATCCAGGAGGCGGTGAAGATCGACCTGGGCCTGAGTGACTTCCAGCTGGCCATGATCGTCGGCAGCGCCACGGCCATCCCCGCCGCCATCCTGTCCCTGCCCATCGCCTGGATGGTCGATCACCACACGCGGACGCGCCTGCTGATCATCCTCGCCTCCTTCTGGGCGGTCGGGACGATCGGTACGGCCTTTGCGCAGGATTTTTACGGCCTGTTCGCGGCGCGACTGGTGTCCGGCATCGGCGCGGCCACGGCCTTCCCCGTTCTCGTGTCCATTCTGGCGGACGTCTGCATGCCTGAACGTCGGGGGCGTTCCATGCTGTTGATCTCGATCGGCGCCTGGGCCGGGGTCGCCGCCGCCTTCGCCATCGGCGGCACCCTGTTCGGCTGGCTGGAGGCCAATCCCTCGGCCTTCATCGCCGACATGCCGCCGTGGCGTGAGTTGCATCTTCTGGTCGGCGTCGCCGCCGCCGTTCTCGTCCTGCCGCTGTTCCTGATCCGGGAGCCCGTGCGCCACGAGGTCGAACGGGCCAACCCGCCCCTGCGCGTCGCCCTGGCCGCCTTCTGGAGTCGGCGCAAATTCCTCGGCTGGCTTTACGTCGGGAATTTCGCGGGTGGATTTGCGGAAGGCGCCGCGGCGCTGTGGATCGGCTCCGTGCTGGTTCGCCAGTATGGCCAGTCGCCGGGCGAGTTCGGCGGCTGGGTCGGGCTGGTGATCCTCGGATCGGGCATTCTGGGCTCGATCATCGGCGGCTTCACCGCGGACATCAGCCAGAAGCTGAAGATGCGCGGCGCGATCCTTCTGCCCGCCCTGATCGCGACGGCGCTCAGCATTCCGGCCAGCGCCTATCCGATCATGCCGAACGTCACCCTGTTCGCCTGGGTCCTGTTCGCCCTGCTGCTGGGCGGGGTGATCATCAATCTGGTGAACTCGGCGGCGATCGCCGTCCTGCTGCCGAACGAGGAGCGGGCGACCAGCCTGGCCGCCCTGGCCATCATCGCCAAGATCGTCGGCGGTCCGGTGACGGCGGGGGTGATCGCGTGGATGACCCTGCTGTTCAAGGGGCCGACGGGGCTGGGCATGACCCTGACCTGGCTGGGCGTCATCACCGGCATTATCTCGCTGATCGGCTACTGGCTGGCCATGCGCAACGCCCCGCAGCCGGCCGCCGAGGCGCTGCCGGACACGCCGCCGGTCGAGGCGGCCTGAACCATGTCGTCGGTCGCCCCGGTTTCGTCCCGCGGTCCGCAGGCCGTCCACGCCGTGGTCAGCATCTCGCGCCTGTCGGCGATGACCGGGGTCACGCCCCGCGCCTTGCGTCACTATGAGGACGTCGGCCTGATCCGGCCGCATCGCGCGGCCCACGGCGTGCGACTGTTCACGCCGGATCAGTGCGAACTGGCTTCGCTGATCGTGTCCCTGCGGCGGTGCGACGTGTCGCTGGACGACATCCGGACCGTGCTGGCCGAGGAGGTTTCCGACGCCGACCGTCGCGCCCGTCTGCGCAGCGTGCTTCAGCGCAAGGCCGACGAACTGGCGCGCAAGCTGGAGGTGGTGACCGCCACCCTCGCGCGCGCCGCCTGATCCGTCTAGCGTTGCTGGCCCGGTCGGATACGGGCGTCCACCGGATACAGAGGCTCCTCATGACCGCTGAAACGCCCAAGGGCATGGTCGACCATCTGCCCGGCAACGGCGGTCCGACGCCCGAAGCCCTGGCCTTCGCGACCGCCTATATGGCCGAGGGCGAGATGGACCTGACCCTGCTGGCCAAACTCGGCGACCCTGGATTCCTGGCGGAGCGCGAACGCCAGAAGGCGGCCCAGCGGCAGGTCGACTGGGCCAACCTCGGCTACTATCGCGACGACAACGCCGCGCGCGCCGGACACACGACCAAGGTGGTCTTCATCGGCGATTCCATCACCGAGATGTGGCGGATCGCCCAGCCGGACCTGTTCACCGGCGGCGTGGTCAACCGGGGCATCAGCGGCCAGACCAGCCCGCAAATCCTGCTGCGCTTCATGGCCGATGTGATCGCACTGAAGCCCCACGCCGTGCACCTGATGTGCGGGGTCAATGATGTGGCGGGCAATACCGGGCCGACCACGCCGCAGGACTATCGCAACACCATCCTGGCCATGCTCGACCTGGCCCGCGCCAACGGCGTCACCGTCATCCTGGCGGGGCTGACGCCGGTCACCGGCCTGCCGTGGTCGCCCGAGGTGCGGGATCCGTGCGGGCGGGCAGGGGAACTGGATCTCTGGCTGGGGGCGCTCGCCGCCGAGCGCGGCCTGATCCACGCCGACTATCGCCCGGTTCTGGTCGATGCCGACGGCGCGTTGCGGGCCGACCTGACCCGTGACGGTGTCCATCCCAATCTGGCGGGCTATGCCCTGATGCGCCCGATCGCGGACGCGGCGATGGCCAGGGCCCTGGCCGCCACCATCTGAGCCTCTCCCCGGTCGCGCAGCGAAAAGGACCCCTTCCTTGCGGAAGAGGCCCCCGTCGTCGGGCCCTCGGGCCCGTCTGGTCGATGGCGCGGAGGTCTACATCAGCCAGCTGTCGTAGTGCGCGATCAGGTCGGTGTCGTGCAGGATGCCGTTAAAGGCGCCGGCGACCGGGCGAACCACCATGTCCTCCAGCGCGATCTCCAGGCCCGGCTGGACCTGCGGCAGATCGAGGTCCTTGGCCAAGTCCCCGAGGGCCGGAAGCACCAGCGGCTGGTCGCCGCCGACGGACAGGAAGTCGTCGTCCAGGATCGGCAGGGTCTGCGGTCCGAAATCGGCCTTGACCTCCACCGCGGGCGCGCCGGCGTTGAACAGCGAGGCCACGGTGAAGGTGCCGTTGCTGAAGCGGACCATTTCGATCCCCTCCAGGATATCGACGCCTTCCTGATCGGCGCTGTTGTGGCTGATGCTGTAGCGGCCGTTGCCCAGATCGGTGAGCGTGTACTGGCTGCGGTCATAGCTGAACCGGGCGGTGTCGGTTCCCGCTCCGCCGAACAGCAGGTCGTCGCCATAGCCGCCGAACAGGAGGTCATCGCCGTCGCCGCCTTCCAGACGGTCCAGGCCCGCGCCGCCGCTCAGGCGGTCGTCGCCCGCCATGCCGCGCAGAACGTTGTCGCCCAGGCCGCCGACGATGGTGTTGGCCAGTTCGTTGCCGACGATGGTGGTGTTGTATTCGCTGGAGGCTGCGTTGGCGGTCATGACTTCCAGCTCGACCCCGGCGGCCAGGGTGTAGTCGCCCAGAATCTGCGCCGTGTCGTAGCCGCCACCGATGGCCTCGACGACCGCGTCTCCGGCGCGAAGGGCGTAGGTGTCGTCGCCCGCGCCCCCGATCAGGATGTCGCGCACCGTGTCCCAGCTGCCGTCCAGATAGTCGTTGCCGTCGCCGCCCAGCAGGATGTCGGCCCCGACGCCGCCGTTCAGGCTGTCGTGACCGCCGCCGCCGTTCAGAATGTCGTCGCCGTCCGCGCCATAGATCTCGTTGTCCGAGGCGTTGCCGGAGCCAATGAAGTTACCGGTCCCCTCGAACGACAGGTCTTCGACATTGGCGGCCAGGTTGAAGACGTTCACCGTGGTGATGACGACGTCGTGGCCTTCGCCCGCCAGCTCCACGATCGTGTCGCCCGCGGCGTCGACGTAATAGGCGTCATCGCCCGCGCCGCCCTGAAGCTGATTGGCCGCGCCCGTACCGCCGAACAACCGGTCCGTTCCTTCGCGTCCCAGCAGGACGTCGCGCCCGGCCCCGCCACGCAGTTCGTTGTTACCCTCGTCGCCGACCAGAAGGTCGTTGAAGGCCGAACCGGTGACGTTCTCGAAGCCGGTGAGAACGTCCGCGCCGCCTTCGCCGTCCTGGGCCGTACGGGCGTAGAGGTACGCCGCCACGCCGGCGGTCGCGTCGGCATAGGAGACGGTGTCTTCGCCGTCGCCGCCGTACAGCCAGTCATTGCCGCCGCGGCCGTTGATGACGTCGTCGCCCGCGCCGCCGATCAGATAGTTGACGCCCGCGGCGCCCGTGAGGGTGTCGTCGAAGGCCGAGCCGGTCAGGTTCTCGATGCTGGTCAGGATGTCCCCGGCGTCATCGCCGTCGTTGGTCGCGGCGCCTGTGGTCAGGTTGGCGTTCACGCCGCCGGCCGCCGCCGTATAGACCGCCGTGTCGCTGCCCAGACCGCCGTTCAGCGTATCGGCGCCCGCGCCGCCGACCAGCAGGTCATCGCCCGCGCCGCCGGTGAGGACGTTGTCCGAGGCGTTGCCGTAGCCGGTGAAGGCGCCGGTCCCGGTGAAGGTCAGGTCCTCGACGTTGGCGGACAGGGTGTAGACGTTGCGCGTGGTCTCGACCCGGTCGCGGCCCTGTCCGGCCAGCTCAACGACGGTGTCCTGGGCCTCGACCACATAGACGTCGTCGCCCAGCCCGCCCTGCAGCGTATTGGCCGCGCCCGCGCCGCCGACCAGGGTGTCGTTTCCGCCCAGACCCAGCAGGACGTCAGAGCCCAGGCCGCCGCGCAGGACGTTGCCGCCGGCCGTGCCGATCAGGGTGTCGTTGAAGTCCGAACCGGTGACGCTCTCGAAGCCCGACAGGGTGTCGGTCCCGGCGCCGTTGGTGGTCTGCGGCGCGCTCAGACGCAGGTCCACGCGCACGGCCGAGGCTGCGCCCGAATAGACGACGGTGTCGATGCCCGCGCCGCCGGTCAGGGTGTCGTCGCCCGCCGTGCCGACAATGGTGTCGTCGCCGTCCACGCCGGTGATGGTGATGGTCGCCGTGGCCGTCTGGCCGCTTTCCAGCGTGTAGGTGAAGGTCTCGATCGCGCTGGTGTTGGCACCGCCCGAGCCCGGCGCGCTGAGGTCGCTGAAGGCGCCGTTCTGGTCGTAGGTGAAGGTCCCGTCCGCGTTGACGGTCAGCAGGGCGCCCGAGGCGAGCGTGATCTGCGTCCCCACCGAGGCCGGCGCGCCGTTGACGGCGGCCACCCGGGGAGCGCCGTGGTCCGGATCGGTGTCGGCGCCCGCGCCGTTGTCGGCGAACAGATTGCCGGTCACTCCGACGCCCTCATTGGCCGCGAAGGCGTCGGCGGCGGCGGTCGAGGCGTCGACCACGGCGACCAGCCGGATGGGAGCGGTGGTCGTGGTCACGCCGCCCGCGCCGTCATTGGCGACGAAGGTCAGGGTGGCGGTGGCCGGGGTCTCGTCCGACGTGGTCACGAAGCTGAAGATCGAGGTCGGGTCGGTGTTCAGCAGGGCGTTGATCTGGGCCGCCGTGCCGGTGATCGTCACCGAGGCCGTGCCGGAGCCCGTCACGACGGCGCCGCTGGTCCCCGCATCGAGGGTCAGCGCGCCGTGATCGACCGACAGGGTGAGGGTCAGCTCGCCACTGCTGTCCGGATCCGTGACCGACAGCCCGCGCGCCTTGAAGTCGGCGGTCGTCTGTTCGATCGCCGAAAGGCCGAGGTTGAAGACCTGGGCCTTGACGGCTGTGCTGCTGGTGTCGCCGCCGGCGCCGCCGCTGCCCTGGCTGATGTCCTGCCAGGTGATGACGAAGCCGCCGTCCGGCAGGGCCGTGATCTGAGCGACGGCTTGCGCATTAAAGGTGGCGGTGTTGACAAGGATTTCACCACCGACCCTGCCGCCGAGGGCATCGTAGGCCTGGGCCTTGATCGCCGTGCTGCTGACGTCACCGGTGGCGCCGCCGACGCCGAAGCTGCCGTCCTGCCAAGTGATGACGAAGCCGCCGTCCGCCAGGGCGGTGATTTGTGCGACGCTCTGGGTGCCGGAGACCGCCGTATTGACCAGCAGTTCGTTTCCGACCGCCGCGCCGTTCGCGCCGAACATCTGGGCCTTGATGGCCGTGCCGCTCGCGTCGCCGCCCGCGCCGCCGCTGCCGAGGCTGTTGTCCGTCCAGGTGATGACGAAGCCGCCGTTCGACAGGGTGGTGATCTGGGGTACGCTCTGGGCGCCGTTCACGGCGGTATTGGCCCGGAACTCGCCACCGACTTTCGATCCATCCGCGCCGAACATCTGGGCCTTGATCGCGCCGCTCGACGTATCGCCGCCGGCGCCGCCGACGCCCAGGCTGTTGTCCTGCCAGGTGACGACGAAGCCGCCGTTCATCAGGGCCGTAATCTGGGAGGCCGACTGCGCGCCGCTAACCGCCGTGTTGACCAGAATTTCCCCGCCGGTCCTGACGCCGTCGGCGGTGAACACCTGCGCCTTGACCGCACTGCTCGAGTTGTCGCCGGTCGCGCCGCCGGCGCCGAGGCTGCCGTCCAGCCAGGTGACGACAAAGCCACCGCCCGCCAGGGTCGTGATCTGCGGAATGGTCTGACCATTCAGCACGGCGGTGTTGACGACCGTTTCCCCGCCGACGGCGCCACCGGTCGCGTTGAAGACCTGCAGGTTGATGGAGGAGCCGGAACCGTCCTTCACAGCGCTGAGATCGGTCCAGACGACGGCGAACCCTCCCCCGGCCAGGGCCGTGACCTGGGCCTGAGACTGGTCGTTAGAGGTCTGGGTGTTGACCCGGATTTCGGCCCCGAGCGGCAAGCCGTCGGAGCCGTAAATCCGGGCCTTGGTCGCCAGGCCGGATGGGTCGCCAGCCGCGCCGCCGACGCCGAAGCTGCTGTCCTGCCAGATGATGACGAAGCCGCCGCCATCCAGAGCTGTGATCTGGGGTACGGACTGAGCGCCGGCGACGGCGGTGTTGACCGGCAGTTCCCCGCCCAGCTTGGCGCCCGACGCCGCGAACACCTGGGCCTTGATGTCGGTGTTGCCGGAGCTGGCGTCCGTCCAGGTCACGACAAACCGGCCGTCACCAAGCGTCGTGATCTGGGCCGCCGACTGGGCGCCGCCTGTCTGGGTGTTGACGAGGATTTCAGTTCCGCGCGGGCTGACCTCTCCGCTGACGTTGACGGTCGGCGCGTCATTCACCGGCGTGATGCTGAAGGTGAAGCTCTGGCCCGTGACCGTGCCGCCGATGCCGTCGCTGACCGAGAAGCCGAACGCGGCGGAGGTGGTTTCACTGCCGTCGTGGAGGAAGACGATGCGTCCGTCGACCACGTCCTGCTGCGTGAAGGTTCCGTTCAGCCCCAGCGAAGAGCCGTTCTTGAACACCGTGCCGTTGGTCGGCAGGGTGGTGATGGTATAGGTCACGCTGACGTCGGCGTTGTCCGCGTCGTTGAAGTCCAGATCAGCGGCGGTCAGCACGACCTGCGCGCCCTCCAGCACGGTCACGACCTGATTGTGGTTCAGCACCGGGGCGTCGTTCAGGGCGACATTGGCGATCTGGGCCGTGGTGGTCGCCGTCCCGCCCTGACCGTCATCGACCGACATCGTCAGGGTCGTGTTGGCGGGCGGCGCATCGCTGGTGGAGCTGTAGCTCAGCACGCTGCCGCCGTCGGTGTTCAGCAGGGCGCTGATCTGGGCCGCCGTGCCCGTCAGGGTGATGCTGGCCGTACCCGAACCCGAAGCGGTCGCGCCGCTGGTCCCGGCGTCCACCGTGATCACGCCGGAGGTCACCGACAGGGTCACGGTCAGGATGTCGCCCGCGTCCGGATCGGACACGTCGAGACCCAGCGCCTTAAGGCTGAGCGGGGTCTGTTCATTGGCGACGAAAGCCGCGCCGAAGACCTGGGCCTTGATCGCGGTGCCGCTGGTGTCGCCCCCCGCGCCGCCGACGCCGCTGCTCGGGTCGGCCCAGCTGACGACGAAGCCGCCGCCGGGCAGGGCGGTGACGACGGCGCTGCCCTGGTTTCCGCTGATCGCCGTGTTGACCAGCAATTCGCCGCCGGACCGGACGCCCGACGCGTCATAGACCTGGGCCTTTACGGCATAGTTTGAACCGTCGCCCAAGGCGCCACCCACGCCGACGCTGCCGTCGGACCAGACGATGACGAAGCCGCCATCGGACAGGGCGGTGATCTGCGGGCTCTGTTGATCGCCCGCAGTGGCGCTGTTGACCAGCAGCTCGGTCCCCACCTTGGCGCCGTCGGCGCCGAACACCTGGGCCTTGATGGCCGTGCCGGCCGTGTCGCCGGTCGCGCCGCCGACGCCGGCGCTGTAGTCCTGCCAAGTGATCACGAAACCGCCGTTGGCCAGGGTGACGATCTGCTGGATAGTCTGACCGTTGGCGGTCGCGGTATTGACCAGGATTTCGCTCAGCACCCGCGTTCCGTCGGCTTCAAAGACCTGGGCCTTGATCGCGAAGCCGGAGTTGTCGCCGGTCGCGCCGCCCACGCCCTGGCTGTTGTCCAGCCAGGTGACGGCGAAGCGGCCGCCGGCCAGGGCCACGACCTCTGCGTTCTGCTGGAATCCTGACGTCGCCGTATTGACCAGGAATTCGCCGCCGACCTTGTCGCCCGTGGCGGTGAAGACCTGGGCCGCGACCGAATAGTTGCTGCCGTCGCCGCCAGCGGTGCTGAAGCTCTGCCAGGTGACGACGAAGCCGCCGTTCGACAGCACCGTCACGGACTGGGTGGTCTGGGCGCTGTCGGTGAGGGTGTTGACCATGAAATCCGGTCCCAGCGGGGCGCCGGAAGCGTCGAACACCCGTGCCCGGATCGAGCTGCCGTCCGCATCGCCGCCGGTCGTGGAGGTGTCGAGCCATGTGGCGACGAAGCCGCCGGTCGGCAGGCTGGTGATCTGGGGCTGAACCTGGCTGCCGTCGATATGGGAGTTGAGCACCAGTTCGCCGCCCAGCGGCACGCCGTCGTTGCCGATCACCCGGCCCTTGATCGCCCAGCCATTGCTGTCACCGGGGTTGCCGCCGACGCCCTGGCTGAGGTCGCGCCAGGCGACGACATAGCCGCCGCCGGCCAGGGCGGTCACGGTCGCTTCGCTCTGCTCGTTGACGGTGGCGAGGCTGACCAGGATTTCGGCGCCGACCGGCTGACCGGCGGCGGAATAGGTCTGGGCCCGGATGTCGCCCTGCGCGTCGGCGCCGCGGTCCTGCCAGACCACGGCGAAGCCGCCGTTCGACAGGTTGACGATCAGCGGTGTGATCTGCGCGCCTGCCGTCGTCGTGTTGACCAGGATTTCACCGCCCGTCCGGCCGCGGGTCGTCGGGGCGATCACGACAGAGGGCCCGCCTGTCCCGGCGAAGGCCAGGGGGGTGACGGTCGGGACAAGCGAGGTCGCGAACGCGGTCGTGGTCGATGAAGTCATGGAGGGCCCCGAAAGATAGTCGACGCGGCGCTCAAGACCTCAGCCGCGCATGCGCCGAGGAACACCGGAAACTGCCCCGATCCTATCGGTTTAAGGTCTGCTTAAACATGTCCGTGCGTCCCAAAGTGTCGTCCGTCCGTCCCCGGGCGATACCCGGGAACCGGGGCGTCATCGGTCGACAAGGCTCACCTCGGGCGCCGCGCACAAGGCGGGGCGTCGGTCCAGGAGCGCTTGGCAGGCGACCGGCTGGCGATATAACCCGTGGCCATCAACATCGGATCTGCCGCCTTGAGCAACCTCCCGCCCGCGCCGAAACACTATGAGGATCCCCGGGAGCGGCTGGCGGACCTGATCGTCCACCTGACGGGACTGGCGCTGGCGCTGGTCGGCGGCGGCATGTTGCTGGGGCTGGCGATCGGGTTCGGCCACATCGGGCGCCTGGCGACGGCGGGGATCTATGCGGCGGGCCTGCTGACGATGCTGGCCCTGTCCACCGCCTACAATTTTGCACCGGCCCGGTTTCAGCCTCTGCTGCGGCGGTTTGATCACGCCGGAATCTTCATCATGATCGCCGGATCCTACACGCCCTTCACGACCCAGCATCTGAGCGGCGCCTGGGCGTGGGGCATGACGGCGGCGGTCTGGGCGACGGCGCTGTTCGGGGCCACGGCGAAGCTGCTGCTGCCGGGGCTGGGACGCGGCTTCTGGATCGCGGTCTATCTCGCTCTCGGCTGGCTGATGGTGATCGCGATCCAGCCGTTGATGGAGAGCCTCGGCCTCGCGCCCTTGATCCTCCTCGCCGTCGGCGGGCTGCTCTATTCGGTCGGGGTGGGCTTTTATGCGCGCAAGACGCTCCGCTTTCGTCGCGCCATCTGGCACGGGCACGTCGTGGCCGCGGCCGCCGTGCACTGGGTCGCGGTGCTGCTGGCGGTGATCACCTGATCGGCAGCCCAATCCCACGGGCCCACCCGCACGACCCCATGCTCGCTCCTTCCGCGTAGCGCGATCGGCGGCGCGTCAGTGTTTGAGGCGTGCTCAGTCGCCGTTCTGAAGGTGGCTGTCGCGGGCGCGCACCGCCGTCACCCCGCCGCCGGCCGATATCGTGGCGCGGACCCGTTCAGCCTCGGCGGCGTCGATCCCGGCCGCGCTGAGGAGCGAGGGCAGGTCGATCAACCTGTGCTCGGCGAGCGCATCCATGGCGGCGGTGGCGAACCAGCCCGAAAGCTGGAGGGCCGGGCCGCCCCGAAAGTCCATCTCGTAAAATGCGAACGGCGCGACGGTCGGATCCCGCAGCGCCTCGCCTGCGGGCGGCATTTCCCAGATCGAGGCGACGTCCCCGGCGTTCATCCCGACTTCGCGAAGAGAGACCAGGGCCGAGGCGGCGTCCCGTCGGTCATCGTGAAAGTTAAGGGTGGTTCGGGACATCCGGTTCTCCTGCTGGCGTCCCTTCAGGAACGGGGTGGACGCCGGCAGGGTTATGGGGCGGATCGACGCGGTCACTCGGCGAATGTGAGGCGGGGAGCGTTGCGCTAGGCTGTCAGTCTCCTGACGCCACGGAGATTCGAAAGACGAATGACTTCAGCCTTGCTGCTTCTCGTAGTCGCCTTGCCCTTTGTCGGGGCTGTGGTCGCGGCCGGGCTGCCGAAACATACGAGAACGGCTGCGGCCTTGCTGTCCTGGAGCGTGGCGTTCGTCTGCGTCGTCTGCCTGGGGCTGTTGTGGCCCCAGTTCCAGGATGGGGAAGTCCTCCGGGTGGACATTCCCTGGATCCCGTCGCTGGGCCTGAATCTCGTCCTGCGGCTGGATGGCCTGTCCTGGCTGTTCAGCGCCCTGGTTCTCGGCATCGGCGCGCTCGTCGTGCTGTACGCCCGCTACTACATGTCGCCGAAGGACCCCGTGCCGCGGTTCTTCTCCTTCCTGCTGGCCTTCATGGGGGCGATGCAGGGACTGGTTCTGTCCGGCAACCTGATCCAGATGGTGGTCTTCTGGGAGCTGACCAGCCTCTTCTCCTTCCTGCTCATCGGCTACTGGACCCAGAACCGACTGGCGCGTGAAGGCGCGCGGATGGCGCTGACGGTGACGGCGACGGGCGGTTTGGCCTTGCTGGTCGGCATGGTGCTGCTGGGCCAGATCGTCGGCAGCTATGATCTGCAGACCGTTCTGGACTCCCGCGCCCTGATCCTCGCGGACCCGCGACACACGATCGCGCTGGGCTTCATCCTGGTCGGCGCCATGACCAAGAGCGCCCAGTTCCCCTTCCACTTCTGGCTGCCGCGGGCCATGGCCGCGCCGACTCCGGTGAGTGCCTACCTGCATTCCGCCACCCTGGTGAAGGCCGGCATCTTTGTGTTGATCCGCTTCTGGCCGATCTTCGCGGAGACCCCGATGTGGCTGGTGCTGGTGGGGGGCGCCGGGTTGCTGACCCTGCTGATCGGGGCGTGGACCGCGATCTTCCAGCACGATCTGAAGGGGCTGCTGGCCTATTCGACGATCAGTCACCTCGGCCTGATCGTCCTGCTGCTCGGCCTGGGCACCAAATTGGGCGCGATCGCCGCCATCTTCCATGTGGTCAATCACGCGACCTTCAAGGCGTCGCTGTTCATGGCGGCCGGCATCATCGATCACGAGGCCGGCTCCCGGGACATGCGAAAACTCAGCGGGCTGTTCCGCTTCATGCCGGTGACCGCCACGCTGGCCATGGTGGCCGCCGCCGCCATGGCGGGCGTGCCGCTGCTCAACGGCTTCCTGTCCAAGGAGATGTTCCTGGCGGAAGCCGTGACCGGCGCCGGGCGCCATCCGCTAGCGACGGCCTTGCCCGTTCTGGCGACGCTCGCGAGCGTGTTCAGCGTCCTCTATTCCCTGCGGTTCATCCACGCGACCTTCTTCGGCCCGCCGCCGACGGCGCTGGACCGCATACCGCATGAGCCGCCGGTCTGGATGCGTCGGCCGGTGGAGATTCTCGTTCTGCTCTGTCTGGTGGTGGGCGTCTTCCCGGCGCTGACCATCGGGCCGTTCCTGCGCAGTGCGGCGGTCTCGGTGCTGGGGGTCGACCTGCCGGACTACAGCCTCAAGGTCTGGCACGGATTCAACCTGCCGCTCCTGCTCAGCATGATCGCCCTGCTCGGCGGCGTGGGCCTCTACATCCTGCTGGGCCGCCGCATCAACGTGAACGCCGGCGGTGGTCCGTTGACCGTGCGCTGGCTGAATGGCGGCTACCTGTTCGACAAGGCCATGACCGGCGCCTTCCGGGCTGCCGAGGCGGGCCAGACCGTCTTCGGCGCCAAGGGCGTCCAGCAGCAGCTTCGGGCCATCATTCTGGTCGCCGTCATGGCCGCCTTCGTGGCCGGTCTGGGCTCCGGCGGGTTCACGATCGCAGCGCCCGCGCCGGCGGCGCCGGCGCTCTCGGAGGTCGCGTTCGCCCTGCTCTGGCTCGTCGGCGGAACCTGCGCCGTCGCGGCGGCATGGCAGGCGAAATACCACCGGCTGGCGGCTGTGGTGCTGATGGGCGGGGCAGGGCTGGCCAGTTGCCTATCCTTCCTCTGGCTGTCGGCGCCGGACCTGGCCATCACCCAGCTGCTGGTCGAGATCGTCACCACGGTGCTGTTGCTGCTGGGCCTGCGATGGCTGCCCAAGCGGCTGGAATCGATCCGTGTCCCGGACCACCTCGAGCGACGTTCACGTCTGCGCCGTCGGGTCGATCTGGTGCTCGCCGGTTTTGTGGGCGTGGGACTGTCGGTCGCCGCCTATGCGGTGATGACGCGCCCCGCGCTGATGGATGGCGTCTCCCGCTACTATGTCGAGCACGCCTATGACCTCGCGGGCGGGCGCAACCTCGTCAATGTCATCCTCGTCGACTTCCGCGCCTTCGACACCTTCGGCGAAATCACCGTGCTGGGCATCGTCGGCCTGACGGTCTTCATCCTGTTGAGGCGCTTCCGGCCCTATGGCGATACCTTGCCGGATCC
This sequence comes from Brevundimonas sp. AVps31, assembly GCF_058681355.1. Taxonomy (NCBI): domain Bacteria; kingdom Pseudomonadati; phylum Pseudomonadota; class Alphaproteobacteria; order Caulobacterales; family Caulobacteraceae; genus Brevundimonas; species Brevundimonas sp. AVps31. The sequence goes on from NZ_CM178736.1 coordinate 2,262,664, forward strand.
GAAACAGAAGCGCGTGCAGGCCGCCGCCGATCGTCGACGCGAGAACCGGACCGAGGGCGACACCCTGAAGGAGGCCCTGATGGTTCCGCAGGTCGTCATGCGCTGGATGTTCCCCTTCGTCATCCTGCTGGCCGTCCACCTATTCCTGCGGGGGCACGACCTCCCCGGCGGCGGCTTCGCCGCGGGCGTCGCGCTGTCGGTCGCCTTCGTGCTCCAGTACATGGCGTCCGGAGCGCGGTGGGTGGAAGACCGGCTGGAAATCCGCCCCGCGATCTGGATCGGGTCCGGTCTGCTGATCGCGACGCTGGCGGGCGCCGGCGCCTGGGCGTTCGGGAGACCCTTCCTGACCTCGGCCTTCCAGTATGCCGACCTGCCGCTGCTGGGGCGGGTGCCGATCGCCAGCGCCGTGGTGTTTGACCTGGGCGTGGTCGTGCTTGTCGTCGGCGCCACGGTCATGATGCTGGTGGCGCTCGCCCACCAGTCACTGCGGAAGGCGAGGCAGACGGGCGAAGACAAGGCGGAGGACCCGGCATGATCGAGATCGTCCTCGCCCTGGCCATCGGCGTGCTGGGCGCGTCCGGCACCTGGCTGCTGCTGCGCCCGCGCACCTTCCAGGTGATCATGGGGCTGTGCCTGCTGTCCTATGCGGTGAACATCTTCATCTTCTCCATGGGCCGTCTGCGCATCGCCGCCGCGCCGGTCACCGCCTCCGGGCTGGAGACTCCCGCCCTCTATGATGATCCCACGCCCCAGGCCCTGGTGCTGACCGCCATCGTCATCAGCTTCGCCCTGACCGCCCTGTTCCTGGTGGTGGTTCTGGCCGCGCGCGGCGCGACGGGCAGCGACCACGTCGACGGTCGGGAGCCCGGCGCATGACCGGCTGGCTCGAACACCTGATCATCGGCCCCATCGTTCTGCCTCTGGTCGTAGCGGCGGGCATGCTGCTGATCGACGAGCGCCGTCGCATCCTGAAGGGCGCGCTCAGCCTCGCCGCCATGACCGCCGTCCTCGTCATGGCGATGGTGCTGATCCATGAAAGCGCCACCGGCGCGGCTGACGGGGGGGATGTCGCGCGGGTCTATCGTCTGGGGGACTGGGCGGCCCCGTACGGTATCGTGCTGGTCGCGGACCGGCTTTCGACGCTGATGATCGCGTTGACCGCCGTGCTGGGTTTCTGCGCCCTGATCTTCGCGATGGCGCGCTGGGATCGGGCGGGGCCGCGGTTCCACGCCCTGTTCCTGCTGCTGGTGATGGGGGTCAACGGAGCCCTGCTGACGGGCGATCTGTTCAACCTGTTCGTCTTCTTCGAAATCATGCTGGCCGCGTCCTATGGCCTGGTGCTGCATGGATCCGGCGAGACCCGGATTCGCGCGGGGCTCGGCTATATCGCGGTCAATCTGACGGCTTCGCTGCTGTTCCTCGTGGGCGTGGCGCTGATCTACGGGCTGACCGGAACGCTGAACATGGCGGATCTGGCCACGCGGGTTCCCGACATCGCCGCGGGGGACCGCGGCCTGTTCCATGTGGGCTGCGCGGTGCTGGCGGTGGCCTTCCTCATCAAGTCGGCCGCCTGGCCGCTCGGGTTCTGGCTGGCGTCCACCTATTCGGCGGCCAGCGCCCCCGCGGCGGCGATGCTGGCGATCCTGTCCAAGGTCGGCGTCTATGTGATCCTGAGGCTCAGCGCGCTGACGTTTTCCGCCCAGGCCGGGGCGTCGGCGGGCTTCGGCGACGAGGTGCTGCTGGCGACCGGCCTGGCCACGATGCTGTTCGGCGCCCTTGGCATGATGGCGGCGCGGGAACTGGGGCGGGCGGCGGCGTTTGCGGTGATGGTCTCGTCCGGCACGCTGCTGGCGGTGGTGGGCGGGGGAGGGGCGGGCAGCCTCGGCGCGGCGCTCTACTACCTCGCCGGGTCGACCCTGGCCTGCGCGGCGCTGTTCCTCGTCGCTGAAATCCTGGAGCGCGGTCGGGACCCCGGCGGCGGCGCCGACAAGGCTGTCTTTGACGACGAATACCGGGATCCGTTCGAGGATACGGAGCGCAACGAGCCGGGTTTGGTGATCCCGGCGGCCGTGGCCGCCCTCGGCGGCGCCGTCATCCTCTGCACCCTGATGATCGCCGGTCTGCCGCCTCTGGCCGGCTTCATCGGTAAGGTGGGCATAATGGGCGCCCTGGTCGCGGCGAACAGCGCCGCCGCCTGGATGATCGTCGGCATGCTGGCGGTCTCCAGCCTCGGCGCGGTGATCAGCCTGACCCGCCTCGGCGTCGGCGCGATCTGGACGCGGGACGAGACCGCGCCGGCCCTGGTCGTCGGCGCCGGCGAGTTCTTCGGCATCGCGGGCCTGCTCGGCGCCTGTGTCCTGATGTCCCTCTTCGGCGAGGCCGTTCTGGCCTATGCGAACCAGACCGCGGTCTGGCTGGCGGAGCCCTCGGCCTACATCCAGGCGGTTCTGACGGGAGAGGGCCGATGAGAGGGCTGCTGCCACACCCCCTGCTGTCGCTTGGGCTGTTCGTCGCCTCCATCCTGCTGAGCTCCAGCCTTGCGCCGCCGTCGCTGGCGCTCGCCTTGCTGATGGCGCTGGCGGCGCCGCAGGTGATGCGCGTCCTGCGGATGGATCCGGTCCGTGTCAGGGCGCCCGGTGCGATCCTCACCCTGGCCGCCCGCGTCACGGTGGACGTGGTCCGCTCCAATTTCGCCGTGGCCCAGATCCTGACCGGCCGCCGGGCTGACCGGGTGTCCGGCTTCATCCACATTCCGCTGGACCTGAAGGATCGCTACGCCCTCGCTGTTCTGGCGATCATCATCACCAGCACGCCGGGGACCCTGTGGGTTGAATATGATCGCTTCACCGGCCGGCTGCTGATGCACGTCCTTGATCTGGTGGACGAGGAAACCTGGGTCCGGATCGTAAAGGAGCGGTACGAACGGCCTCTGATGGAGATATTCGAATGAGTGCGCGGATTCTCGATCTGGGCCTGACCGTCGCCCTGGTCCTGCTGGGGCTTGCGCTGGTTTGCGCGACCTTCCGCATCATCCGCGGCCCGCGCGCCCAGGATCGCGTGCTTGGCATGGACACCCTGTATCTGAACGGCATGCTGGTGGCCGTGGTCGTCGGCATCCGTACGGGAAGCGACCTGTATTTCGAGGCGGCCCTGATCATCGCCATGCTGGGCTTCGCCGCAACCGTGGCGCTGGCCAAATTCCTGATGCGCGGTGAGGTGATCGAGTGACGGAGACAGCGCTTCCGGATTGGCTGGCGATCGTGATCGTCGGCCTGGTCATTCTGGGCTCCGGCCTGTCCCTGCTCGGGGCGAGCGGGCTTGTCCGGCTGCGGTCCTTCTACGACCGCGTCCACGCCCCGACCCTCGGGGCCACGCTCGGCATGGCGCTGATCCTGGTGGCGTCCTGGCTCTATTTCGGCGCGGCGCAGGGGCGCTGGCTGCCGCGTGAACTTCTGATCGCGGTCTTCCTGACCGTCACAACGCCCGTGACGCTGATCCTGCTCGCCCGTGCGGCGCTCTTCCGGGACCGCACGGAACAATCCGCGCCCGAGGAAAAGCCGGTGCCGATGGACGGGGATTGACCTCAGGCCTGCGGACGACTGCGCAGGGGCAGATACGACGACGGCGGCGGCTGACAGGGCTGGATCCGCCCGATCAACCGCCGCCGCAGGCGTAGGGGTTCAGCGCGCTTCGGCGGAGAGGGGGCCGGCAGGGCGCCGCCGAAAGCGACGACATCCCATACCGGCCTGACCCTGACCGTTCGTCCGCGCGCCGGACCCTGGCGTCAGCCCCAGACGTCGTGGCCGACGCCCGGATGCAGGGGATCCGCCACGACGGTCGGGACGAAATCATCCGACGGCGGGAGCATCATCATGCTGTCGCCGGCGTGATTGAAGCCCTCGCCCGCATTGAAGGCGTCTTCCAGGATCGCCTTGTTCTGCAGCGGCAGGGTCTGGGGACCACCGTCCGTCAGCAGGAAGTCGTCCGCGGCCAGAGCCGTGGAGACGGTCGGGACCAGGTCCGTCAGGCGGACGATCGAGCCGTCGGCGAAACGGATCTGTTCCACGCCGCTAAGGGTGTCGGTTCCGTCACGTCCGGTGATCGAGTCGACCGACCGGTAGCCGTCGCCCGAGCGGGTGAAGCTGTAGTCCGCCCGGTTGCCGGCCAGGACAACCGTGTCGAGGCCGTCGCCGCCGATCAGGGTGTCGTTGCCTTGACCGCCGGTCAGGGTGTCGCTGCCGACGCCGCCGGTGATGACATTGGCCAGGGTGTTGCCCGTGCCGGCGAAATCACCTGTCCCCGTGTAGGTCAGGTTCTCGACATTGCCGCGCAGGGTGAACGAGGTCGACGACCGCACCGTGTCGACGCCCCCGCCGTCCTGCTCGACGATGGTGTCGGCGCCCGAGGTGACGATGTAGGTGTCATTGCCCGCGCCGCCGTACAGTTCATTGGCCGCGCCGGAGCCGCCGATGAGGGTGTCGTTGCCGTCGCCGCCGAGCAGCACATCATAGGCCGTTCCGCCGGTGATCACGTTGTTGGCGGCGTTGCCGATGCCCACGAACGCGCCGGTCCCGCCGTAGGTCAGGTTCTCGACATTGGCCTGGAGGGTATAGCGGGAGAGGGTCGTCTGAACCGTGTCGATCCCACCGCCGGCCAGTTCGACGATCGTGTCGCCGACAGCCTCGCTGAGATAGAGGTCATTGCCGGCGCCGCCGTACAGCTCGTTGGCCACGCCGGTTCCGCCGCTGATAACATCGTCGCCGTTCAGGCCCAGCAGGACGTCGCGGCCGAGACCGCCGTCCAGCCGGTTGTCGGCGCCATTGCCGATGATGGTGTCGTTGAAGGCCGAGCCGGTGATGTTCTCGATGCCCGACAGGATGTCGGTGCCGCCCATTCCGTCCGATCCGCTGGCGCCGTCGCCCCGGATGGAGACGCCGGCGGTCGAGGCGGCGTAGGTCACCGTGTCGATGCCCGTGCCGCCGTTGTAAACGTCATTTCCGGCGCCGCCGATGAAGGTGTCATTGCCCGCGCCGCCGTTGAGGGCGTCGTCGCCCGCGCCGCCGACCAGGAAGTCGTTGCTGTCGCCGCCGGTCACCGTGTCGTTGCCGGCGCCCGCGTTGTAATAGAACGCCTGCCCGGCCCGGAACGGCGGGAAGAAGCTCAGGGTGTCGGCGCCGCTGGTGCCCAGCACCACGCCCTCGAACTGCGTTCCCCGCTCGGCGCCGGAAACCAGATCGCGAACGTCGAAGGTGATGCCCTGGGTGCCGGCGATGAACTGGATGCCTTCATCGTCGAAGCGGGCGATGTCGCCCGTCAGGGTCCCGTCAGCGTTCTCGCGCTGGATGCGCACGCCCAGACCGCCGTCCTGATTGGCCAGGGTCCCGCCGTCATTGGCCGAGCCGTTGCCGACCTCGGCGCTGGTGAAGGTGACGCGATACTGGCCGGTGGCGAAGCCGTCGAAGCGGACGGTGTCGTTGCCCGCGCCGAGATTCACCTGATCCGCGCCGTCCTGGCTGAGGTCGAGGCTGAAGGTGTCGTCGCCGTCGCCGCCGTTGACGATGTCATTGCCCGACCCGCCCGAAAGGGTGTCCGCGCCGGCGCCCGAGTTGATGATGTCATCGCCCGCGCCGCCGGAGATCTGATCGTCTCCGTTACCGGTGGTCAGGGTGTCGTTGCCGCCTTGGCCATCCAGCGAGGCGGTCACATTGCCGGTGTTCACGACGTCGACGTTGTTCGTGAGGGTGAAGTTGACGCGCTCGAAGTTCGAGATCGAGGTCCCGTCCGTGGCGACGCCGGCGCCGGTCGAATCCAGCGTCAGGGTCACGCCCGCCGGATCCAGGTTCTGGCCGTCAAAGCCGAAGTTGATCGACAAGGAGTCGATGCCGTCGCCGCCGTTGACGATATCGGTGCGACCGGCGGTGACCGTGTCATCGCCCGCGCCGGCATCCACGGTGTCGCTCTCGGGCGCGATGGAGCCGCCGAAGATGTTCGACGGACGGTCGACGGTGTCGATCGCATCATTGCCTGCACCGCCGAGGATGGTGTCCCGCCCGGCGCCGCCGTTCAGCGTGTCATCGCCCGCGCCGCCGACCAGGAAGTCATCCCCGTCGCCGCCATTGGCGGTGTCGTCCCCGCCGCCGGCGTTGATGTAGTCCGCGCCGGCCGTGCCGTTGAACGCCGTGGCGCCGGAGACGCCGAAGGCCGCGTCGCTGCCGCTCGTGCCGAGCGTCACGGTGGTGAACTGGTTGCCCCGCTGCGTGCCGGTCGGCAGATCGCGAACGTCGAAGGTCTGGCCCTCGCCGGCCACGAAGGTCACGCCTTCATCATCCAAGCGCGAGACCGGGCCCGTCAGGGCGTCCGCGCCGTCTTCGGCCTGCAGTCGCACGCCGAGGCCGCCGTCCTGGTTGGCCAGGGTGTTGCCGTCGTTGGCGATGCCGTTGCCGACTTCGCCGCTGGTGAAGGTCAGGCGGATCTGGCCGGCTGCGCCCGCCAGCAGAACCCGGTCCTGATCGGCGCCCAGATCAACAATGTCCGCGCCGTCGGTGGTGACGTTGAAGTTGGCGGTGTCGGAGCCCGCTCCGCCCAGCAGGCTGTCATTGCCCGCGCCGCCGGTCAGAACGTCATCGCCGGCGCCGCCGACCAGGAAGTCGTCCTCCAGTCCGCCCGACAGGGTGTCGGCACCCATGCCGCCGTTGATGTAGTCGGCTGCGTCCGTGCCGGCGTAGGTGTCCGCCGCGATCGTGCCGAGGGTGACCGTGGAGAACAGATTGCCGCGCTGGGCGCCGGAGACGAGGTCGCGGACGTCGAAGCGGGACGCGCCCTGGGCCACGAAGGTGATGCCTTCGTCGTCGAACCGGCTGGTCGAGCCGACCAGTCCGTCGGCATAGTTCTCGCCCTGCATCCGCACGCCCAGGCCGCCGTCCTGACCGGACAGGGTCCCGCCGTCGAACGCCGAGCCGTTGCCGACTTCGGCGCTGGTGAAGGTCAGCCGGATGGCGCCCGAGTTGTCGGCGTCGGCGTTGGCGGTGATCTCCACCCGGTCTTCGCCCTCGCCCAGATTGACGCTGTCGGCGCCGTCCTGGATCAGGTTCTGGCGGGCGGTGTCATTGCCCGCGCCGCCGGTCAGTTCGTCATTGCCCTGGCCGCCGACCAGAATGTCGTCGCCGTCGCCGCCGTTCAGGCGGTCGTTGCCGGATTCAAGGCCGCCGCCCTGGTCGATCTGGGTGACCGTGCCGCCGCCGTTGACGGTGGTGTCGGTGTAGCGCAGCAGCTGGCCGTCGCCGTACAGGGTGTCGTTGCCGATGCCGCCGTCCAGGATGTCGTCGCCGCCGCCGCCCTGCAGGATGTCGTCACCCGCTTCGCCGAACAGGGTGTCGGAGCCGGTGAAGTTGAGGTCGCCCAGATTGCGCGCGCCGCCGAACTTGCCGCGGATGGCGCCGTCGCCGTCCAGGACATCGTTGCCGGCCCCGCCGTAGATCTGGTCGTTGCCGCCGCCGCCGAGGGCGCGGTCATTGCCGGCGCCGAGCGCGATGTAGTCGCTGCCCGAGACGATGGTGTCGCTGTTGGCATCCGGTCGGAAGAAGGTGCGGATGGTGTCGTCGCCGGCGCCGGTCGTGATGTTCACCGCCTCGATCCCGGTGAACCGGACGCTGGTCGTACCGTCGCCCGCGGCGTTGTCGAACCCGGTCTCGCCGAAGTTGACTACGCCCGAGGTCAGGCCGCCGTAGCTGATGCCGATGCGATCGACCCCCGCGCCGCCGTCGACGACGTCCCGGCCGCGGCTGACGAAGATTTCGTCGTTGCCCGCGTCGCCGTTCAGGATGTCGTCTTCCGCCGTGTCGCGCAGCGCGTCGTTACCGGCCGTTCCGTTAATCGTAGGCATGGTGCGTTTTCCCCATCGGACGACCAGCGTCCTGCATGACAACTATTTGTCTCCGAAGCCCCCAAGCCGGTTCGGGTAACAAGGTTGCCGCGGCGGTGCGCACGTCGTTAACTTTCGTCCGGGACGCCCTCCAATGAGGGTATCAAATGTTAATCGCGGCTCTGGGCCGCCGTTTTCCGTCTCCGATCCGTTGGCTAACCGGGGGGGGGGATCGGTGGGCTCGGCGAGCGTCGTAGCCGGGCCGGCGAAAGGGGCCTTATGGCGTTGAAAATCGGAAAGATGCCTCGACCTGACGCCGCCTTTGCGGCGGCGGTGGTCTTCATGGCTGCGCGCGCCCCGTTCCGGACCCTTCCGTTCGGGGAGATGGTCGAGGCGATCGCGGGCGCCGTAAGCCGGGGCCATTACGCCCTCGCGTCCGAGAACGGGCGCGTCGTGGGCGTCACCTTGTGGGCGGTGACCTCCGCCGAGATCGCTCTCAGATGGACCGAGGACGGCTATTCGCCGACCTATGAGCAAACCCTGGACGGGAACACCGTCGTCCTGACCATGGGGGCGGGACAGCATCCGTCCGTGGCGTTGCAAGGCGTGCGACATGTCGCCCGCCAGTATCCGGGCTACCCCTATCGCATGGTGCGGCATGGACGCGACGGCACCAGGGTCGGACGGTTTCCCACGCTTCGGTCCTCTCGATGACGGCGTGATCCCGGCGATCCGACAGCCGCCATCGACCGTACAAGTCTCGGAAAACCTTGAAGTGGGTCGCGATGCGGCGGCCGGGAGAACCCATGTCAGCGGGCCGCGCCATCAGTCTTGAACGCCTCATAGATCGCCTTGACGGTCTTGCGACCCTTGGGCCGAAAGACCGGTCGCTGATCACCTCGATCCTGCGCGACGGCTCCAGCCATCCGCCGGGCTCTGTCCTTCTGCAACAGGGGCAGGCGGTCGCGGGCCCCCGGCTGCTGGTGGCCGGCTGGGCCTGGCGCATGCGCAGCCTGCCCAATGGCCAACGCCAGGTGTTCGCCCTGGTCCTGCCCGGGGATTTCATCGGCCTGTGCTGGCGACCCCGGCCTCGCGCCCTGTCCTCGACGGTCGCGATCACGCCGGTGACCACCTGCGATGCGGGCGCCCTTCTCTCGGAGGTCCGCGATGCGGGCGAAGATCATCAGGGGCTTCACGAGGCGCTGACGCTCAGCTCCCGCCATGATGAGATGCGGGTGCTCGATCACGTCGTCCGCCTGGGGCGCCAGAATGCGGTCGAGCGGATGGCGAGCTTCCTGCTGGAACTGGATCAGCGACTTCGCAACGTCGGCCTGGCCGACGACGGCGCCATGCCTTTTCCCCTGTCCCAGGACGCGCTCGGGATCGTCCTGGGCATGAGCGGCGTACATGTGAACCGAACGCTTCAGACCCTCAAACGCGACGGCATGGTCGAACTGGCGGGCGGGCAGGCCCGTCTTCTCAATCGCGAGGGTCTGCGAACCCTCTCCGGCTTCGAAGCCATGGCCCGGCCCTACGCGGACGCGATCTGACCCGGACCCGCATCACGCCGACGCGGCCGCCCGAACGCCGCCGACCTGAGGATTGGGCTTTCGCATCTGGACCGCGTCCCGGGGGAGGGCGGCTCTGCGACAAGGGCGGACCTTCACCGACCAGCCGGAAGCGGGCGTAGGTAACGGCCACTCTCGAGGTTCGCTTTGCATCCTCGGCGACAATCGGGCCCCCGGCGCAGGCCAGAGACCGTCGATGCGCTGACTGAATGCGACCCAGTCCGGCAAATTCCGGGGGTGCGAGGCCCGACGGCAGCCCGCAATGGCGGTGGGCGCCGCGGCGAACTTGCGGTTGCTCGCTCTATTGGGCCATGATGCGCCGATAGTGGTGGGGCGTGCTTTTTGATGCAGGATCGGGCTGCGCCCAACTACGAGGCCTTGGCCGAGGCGCACGCCCGGCTGATCCGTGACGAGTCCCTGCAGTTCGATCGCACCGGGCTGACGCCGCCGGAGGTTCCGGGATGGCTGCGCTGGGTCGGCGAGGTGCTGCAGTTCATCGCGCCCGCGCTGCAATGGGTTTTCTGGATCGGCCTGGCGGCCATCGCCGGACTGGTCCTCTACGCGATCGGTCGTGAGATCCTGCGTCTCAGGGCGCCGCGTCCGAAGGCGGACAAGCCCAAGGCCGTCGTCGATGTCGAGTGGCGTCCACAGGCCCAGACAGCGCGCGATCTGCTGTCCGAAGCTGACGGCCTCGCAAACCGCGGGCAGTTTGCGGAGGCGACGCACCTTCTGCTGCTGCGCAGTGTGCAGGACATCGAGAGCCGCCATCCGAGAGCGTTGCGCGTCTCATTCACGACCCGCGAAATCGCGAACCTGAAAGCCTTGCCGGACAGCGCCCGCCCAGCCTTCACGCTGATCGGGCGGATTGTCGAACGCAGTCTGTTCGGCGGCGCGCCTGTGGATTCCGCGGACTTCGCCAGCTGCCGCCGGGCGTATGAGGCCTTCGCCCTGCCGGACGGCTGGACAGCGTGAGTCTGTCTACCCGGGCCAGCGCGGGCGCCTTCTCGCCGGTCACGATCATCGTGGCCGCACTGGTCAGCGTGGTCGCCCTCGCCGGCATGGGGGTGCTCTCCGCGTACAGGCCGGAGCTCCAATCCGGCAACGACGGCGGCAGCCACGCCCTGTCGCGCGCCTCGATCGGCTACGGCGCCTTGCCGCGTCTGATGCGCAGTCTCGGTGTTCCGGTGGTTCTCAGCCGGGGCGACCTTTCCGCCGGTTCTGAGGACAGCCTGCTTGTCCTCACGCCCACCGGGGAGACGGATCCCGACAGGATCGACGACATTCGCCATCCAGGTCCGACCCTGATCGTCCTGCCCAAATGGGTTGCCATCGCCGAACCGGGGCGACCGGGCTGGGTCACCACAGCGGGGGCTCTTCCACACGCGACGGTCCTGCAAGCCTTGCCGGACGAGTTGCGCGACCAGACCCGGCTGACGGCTCGCGATGGCCCCGCGCGCGTGGCGTTGCAACGACCGGCCGGGCAGGCGTTCGGCGCCCCCATCGAGGTCGAGGGTCTGCGCACCCTGTCGGGCACGGCATGGATTCCCGTGGTGGTGGATGACCAGGGCGGGATCGTGCTGGGCATGCATCGTGAAACGCGGACCTATCTGCTTGCCGACCCCGACCTGATCAACACGCAAGGACTGAAGACCCTCGGCGGCGCGCAGACGGCCGTCGCGATTCTCGACATCGTCCGCGCGCGGGACGCCCCCATCGTCTTCGACCTGACGCTCCACGGCTTCCAGAGGCCGCGGAACTTGCTGCGCCTGATGCTGGAGCCGCCGCTCCTCGGCATGACCCTGATCCTGGTGGGCCTCGCCGCGCTCGCCGGCTTCCAGGCGGCGGTGAGGTTCGGGCCGGCGCGTGCGCATGGCCGCGTCATCGCGCTCGGCAAACGGGGCCTTGCGGACAACACCGCCGGTCTGATCCGGCTGGCGCGGCGAGAGCACCATATGGCGACGCCCTACGCCCTCATCGTTCGCGGCCTGGTCGCGCGAGCCATCGGCGCTCCACGCGGTCTGAGCGACACGGCTCTCAACGATTTCCTCGACCGCGTTAGCCGGGCTTCCGGCGCGCAGGACACCTATTCCGCCCTGGCCGAGCGAGCCGCGGCGGCCAAAACGCCGGTCGACCTGCTGGAGGTGGCCGGAGCCCTTCATCGCTGGAAACAGGAGCTGACACGTGCACGTCAATGAGGTGAAGACGGTCGCAGGGCGCATCCGCGCCGAGATTGCAAAGGCGGTGATCGGCCAGGACGCTGCTGTCGACCTGTTGCTGACGGCCCTGTTCGCGGGTGGCCACGTTCTGCTGGAGGGACCGCCGGGAACGGCCAAGACCCTGCTGGCCCACAGTTTCGCCCACGCGATCGGACTGGACTACGGCCGCATCCAGTTCACGCCCGACCTCATGCCGGGCGACATCATCGGGACCAATCTTTTCAACTTCCAGACCTCCAGCTTCACGCTGACGCGCGGACCCATCTTCTGCGAACTGTTGCTGGCGGACGAGATTAACCGGACGCCGCCCAAGACCCAGGCAGCCCTTCTGGAAGCGATGCAGGAACGCCAGATCACCATCGACGGGGAGGCGCACACATTAAGTCCGCACTTCACTGTGATCGCCACGCAAAATCCGATCGAGCAGCAGGGCACCTATCCGCTGCCGGAGGCGCAGCTTGACCGGTTCCTGTTCAAACATGTCGTGGACTACCCTTCGGTCGAACAGGAGCATGCGATCATTGCCGCCCATGGCGGCCGCGTCGGCCAGATGCAGCCGGAAAGTCTCGGTGTCGCGGTGGCCGCCGACCCTGCGACCCTGGAGGCGGCGATCGGCGCTGTCGCGGACGTCAGACTGACCGAGGAGGTTGTCGGCTATATCGTCGGACTGGTGCGGTCGACCCGGGATTCAGCCGATGTCGAGACGGGTGCGTCGCCACGGTCGGGCGCCATGCTGGCCCTCGCGTCCCGCGCCCGCGCCGCTCTGGACGGTCGGGACTATGTGATCCCCGACGATGTCAAGGCTCTCGCCCTTCCGGCCCTCCGCCATCGTCTCGTCCTCTCGCCAGCGGCGGAGATTGAGGGCCGACGCGTTGAGCAGGTGCTGGCCGGGCTGGTGGATCAGGTCGCCGCCCCCCGATGATCTATCCCACCCGACGCGCAGTGATGGCGGCGGCGGCGGGCGTTCCCGTCGCATTGCTGGCTGGCGTGTCCATGCCGGCGGGGTGGCTCGTCGGCCCGGCGTGGATCGTGGGGGTCCTGTTGTTGATCGCTCTGGACGCCCTCGCATCGGGCTCGCGAACAGGGTTGCGGCTTGCTGAACCGCGTGCGGTGTCAGCGGCGGTCGGTCGGCCAGGGCTGATCGGACTGGTGCTTCAGTTCGCGCCCAAGGGAGCGTCGCCAAGCCATGTCGAGGGCGCTCTTTCCGGCGAGCCGCGGCTGGGTATCGAGGAGGACGTCCAGCGCGTCGGCGTCGAAGACCGGACGGTCGGCCTGGCCTTCCCGTTCCAGCCCGAGCGTCGGGGAAACGCCAGCATCGATGATCTGTGGGTGCGATGGCAGGGTCCGCTCGGCCTGGCCTGGAAGCAGAAGGTCTTCACCATCGGCGCTCCGGCGCCGGTCCGGACGGACTTGCAGGGCGTGCGGGACGAAGCGGTCCGCATGTTCGCCCGCGACGCCCTGTCCGGCGCCAAAACCCAGATCGAGATCGGAGAAGGGGCCGAGTTCCAGGCCCTGCGCGACTATCAGCCGGGCATGGATCGCCGTTCGATCGACTGGAAGCAGTCGGCCCGACATTCAGCGCTTCTCGCCAAGGAGTTCCGGACCGAGCGCAACCACAATGTCATCATGGCCCTGGACTGTGGCCGGGCAGCCTGCGAGCCCGTCGGCGGAATGCCGAGGATCGACCGGTTCATCCATTCGGCCCTCCTGCTGTCCTACGCCTGCCTGCGGTCCGGCGACCGCGCCGGCCTGTTCGCCTTCGACTCGCAGCCGCGTCTTTCAACGGGCGCAATCTCGGGCGCTGACGCATTCCGCGTGATCCAGACCGTCGCCGGTCGCATCGACTATTCCACGCATGAGACGAACTTCACCCTGGCGATGGCCACCCTGTCCGGTGAACTCCAGCGGCGCTCGTTGATCGTCATCTTCACCGACTTCACCGATTCGACCGCCGCCGAGCTGATGATCGAGTCTCTTGGCCGCCTCCAGCGCCGACACCTGCTTCTGTTCGTCGTGCTGCGTGACGAAGAGCTGGAAAGCCTTGCGAGCGCCGCGCCGGCCACCGCCGAGGACGTCTCGCGCGCCGTCGTCGCCGGGACCCTGTTGCGGGAACGGGAGACCGTCGTCGGGCGGCTCCGGCGCATGGGCGCCCATATCGTTGATGTGCCGGCGCGCAACGTTGGGCCGGCGGTGGTCAACGCCTATCTGGACCTCAAAGCGAGAGATCTGCTGTGAACAGCACGCCCGTTCCCGGTCTGCTCAAGAGCCAGCGCTTCCGTCGCGCGCGAGAAGACGACTGGCGTCGCCTCGAGCGGCTGTTGGACAAGGCGGAGAAGGGGTCGATGTCGCGCCTTACGGACGCGGAGATCTTGGCCATACCGACCCTCTACCGGTCGACGCTTTCGGCGCTGTCGGTGGCGCGCGAAACCTCGCTCGACCAGGACCTGATCCGCTATCTGGAGACCCTGGCCGCCCGCGCCTATTTCTTCGTCTACGGCTCGCGATCCACGCTCCAAGACCGTCTGGCCGGCTTCTTCAGCACAGACTGGCCAGCGGCCGTCAGGAACCTGTGGCCCGAGACCCTCGTATCGGTCGGCCTGATGCTGCTCGGCGCCCTCGTGGCCGGCTGGCTGGTCACGATCGAGCCGGAATGGTTCTACGCCTTCGTGCCCGGAGACCTGGGCGGGGGGCGTGACCCGGCTGCGTCGACCGAGAGCCTTCGCGCCACCCTGGACGGTACCGAAGACGCCCGGGGCCTTTCGGTCTTCGCAACCTTCCTGTTCACCCACAATGCCCAGGTGGCCCTGTTGGCCTTCGCGCTCGGCTTCGCCCTGTGTCTGCCGACCGGCCTGCTGATCCTCTATAACGGTGCGACTATCGGGGCGTTTGTCGCCCTGTTCGCCAGCCGGGGCCTCGGTGTCGAGGTGGGAGGGTGGCTGCTGATCCACGGTGTCACCGAGCTCTTCGCGGTCGTGCTGGCCGGCGCGGCCGGCTTACGCATCGGCTGGGCCGTCGCCTTCCCGGGGCGAAAACGCCGACTCGATGCGGCGATGGAGGCGGGGCGGCTGGCCGGCATCGTCATGGGAGGTGTGGTGGTCATGCTGTTGCTGGCGGGGCTGCTTGAAGGCTTTGGCCGGCAACTGATCACCGACACGACCCTTCGCTACGTCGTGGCTGCGGCCAGCGCGGGGATCTGGGGCGCCTATTTCTATGCGCCGCGTCGGAGAGCGTCGTGATCGGGGATGCGGACATGGGCGCCCGGACGGAGCGCGCCTTCGTGACCCCGGAGGGGGTGGATCTGCGGCTGAACATCGGCGACGCCGGCCAGCGGGCCGCCGCCTTCCTCCTCGACGCCTGCATCATCGTCGCGGTTCTGATCGGTTTCACCCTGCTGGTCGTCCTGACCGGGCTCGGCGCGGGGGGCGCGGGCATGGAGCTGCTGGCCGTCATCTGGCTGGCCGTCTTCTTCCTTCTGCGCAATTTCTACTTCACCGCATTCGAGCTGTCGGCGGCCGCGGCGACCCCCGGGAAGCGCATCATGGGCCTGCGCGTGGCCTCGCGGGACGGGGGGAGACTCAAGGCGGAGGCGGTCTTTTCGCGCAATGCGATGCGCGAGCTGGAAGTGTTTTTGCCGCTTTCAGTGCTCGGCGCGCGGGCCAGCCAGGGCGGGGTCGATAGCTGGCTCTACCTCCTCGGCTTCGTCTGGGCCGGCGTCTTCGTCTTCTTCCCGCTGTTCAACCGGGATCGGCTGAGGCTGGGCGATCTTGTAGGCGGCACATGGGTCGTCCGTGCGCCGCGCCACAAGCTGACCCGCGATATGGCGGACGAAGGGGTTCAGCGGATCGCCGTCTATGACTTCACGGCGAGGCAACTTGACGCCTACGGCGCCAAGGAGCTTCACGTCCTGGAATCGGTCCTGCGCCAGGCCGATCGCGCGACCTTGGCTTCGGTGGCCGAGCGGATCGCCCGCAAGATCGGCTGGCGCCGCCAGGACGACACCGACCGTGACTTCCTGGCCGCCTACTATGCCGCGCTCCGGGGCCGTCTCGAACAGAAGTTGCTGATGGGCGTCAGACGTCGCGACAAGCACGACGTCTGAGCGCGCCGATCAATCGAAGACTGACGCCAGGTCTTCCGCACCGACGCCTTCCTTGGCGATCCGGAGTTCGTAGTAGAGCGACGCCACCCCTGCGGAGGCGACGACGCCCGCCACGATGTTCGTCAGCGGGCCCGAGATCAGGGTCACCGCGAGGTTGGGCGTACCGCCGGTGAAGGTCCCGCCCGTGGCCAGGCTGAGACCGCCCATCGCCAGGCCGAAAATCCATGACAGCACCACATAGATTACGATCAGCCCGAACACCGGCCAGCGGAATCCGCGGGTCAGGTCCCGGCTACGTTGCAGGCTCTCAAAGACGCCGCGCTTCTCGACGACCACAGCGGGGGCGGCCACCGACCAGATCACCGACAGAAGGATCCCCGGGACAACCAGCAGGATGTAGCCGAGCAGGGCGCCGAGGGTGGCGACTATGGATAGGCCGAGCAGGGGGAAGAACATCCGCAAGCCGGCCCCGAAGGCATCGCCGAACGCGGTCTTCTTGCCGTTGAAGCCGTTGACCGCCGCCTTCACCACCATGCCCTGCAGCAGGTAGAGGCCGATGAAATAGAGCATCGTGCCGAGAATGACGAAGCCGAAGCCCGAATAGGGGTTGGCCGACGTCAGCGATCCCTGGCCGAGGGCGGAGATGGTGCTGGGAATGCCGACCAGAATGACGGAGGCGCCGAAGAAGACCGCTGCATTCTGCCCGATCGACGTAAACGTCCGCTGGATCACCCGGCCGAGGTCGAAATGCCCCGAACCCGTAGAGGATCGACGCATGACCTCGGGGTGGACCTCGACGATGTTGCGGGCCTTGCGACCATCGTCAGCCGCGAACTCAACCTTCTGATCGCGGTCGAGAGGGCGCCCGGAGCGCACATCCGCTGCCGTAAAACTGAACCGTTCCCCGGTTTCAGCGAGGATGAATCCCTCCCCCGTCCCCGCATTGAAACTCAAGACCTCGCCCCGCAACGCGCTCTCCCTCATTTGCCTCGCTCGCGAGTTGTAGGGGGTGAAGCATGGCCGTGCCAGCCACTTCCGGGCCGCAACTGCAACCGGTTGCGCCCCTCGTGACCGGAACCGCTGTCTTGCGGGGGGGGCGGGGCGGTGCGGGGCGAAGGAGGGGGGCTGAACAAAGCGATTGTGCCGCCACCGGACGCCGGCACCGCCAACGGCTCCTTCGAGCCACGAGCGCACTGTCGCTTCCGGGAACACAGGCTGCACGACGTCAATATCGCAGGCGCCTGAGTTTTGATTTCGAGTTCTTGGAGACGCTGACTTCGTCTTTGTACCGGGACCAGTCATCGAAGTGCGTGGCGGACAGAGAGTCCGCCTAACTAGCATCCGAGAGCCGGCTGAAAGCGTCCAGAAAAGCCCTGCTATTATAAAGGTAGGTAGTAGGCACCGTCCCATTCCGTCCTAGACAATCCGGTGTAATCCGAGCAAATTGTTGGGGCAAATGTTGGGGCAGGGAAATGGCCAGAGAGATAAATCGACTGACGCCGCAAGGGGTCCGGGCTGCCGTTAAGCCGGGCCGGTACTCCGATGGCGGTGGTCTGTATCTCGCCGTGCGGGCCGGGGGGTCGAAGCAGTGGATTTATCTGTTTCGTTGGAGGGGCAAACTCACCGAGATGGGTTTGGGGGGCGTCTTGGGCGTGGACCTCAAGGAAGCTCGCAAGCTGGCGGGTGAAGCCCGAGAGGCGGTCGCGCGAGGCGTCAATCCGCTAACGGCCCGGCAGGCCTCCAGCGCGATCCCCACTTTTGGGGAAGCTGCCGACGAGTACGTGGCCGCCATGTCGCGGAAGTGGTCCAACGCAAAGCATCGGGCGCAATGGTCCACCACCCTCACCACCGACGCCGCCAAGCTCCGAGCGATCCCCGTCGATCAAATCACCACCGAGGATGTTTACGGGGTGCTTCAGCCTATCTGGCTGGTGAAACCGGAAACGGCTTCGCGCCTGCGCGGGCGGATCGAAAATGTCTTGGATGCGGCCAAGGCCAAGGGGCACCGGAAAGGGGAGAATCCGGCCCGCTGGCGAGGCCACCTCGGTCACCTGTTGCCCAAGCGGCAAAAGCTCACGCGCGGCCACCATGCGGCGCTCCCATACGACAAAGTCCCGACGTTTGTGGCCAGCCTGCGCGAACGCGAGGCGATGGCTGCCCTTGCTCTGGAATTCCTGATCCTGACCGCCGCCCGGTCTGGCGAAGTTCGCGAGGCCCAATGGAGCGAGATGGACCTGAAGGCGAAGGTCTGGACGGTCCCGGCGGTGCGAATGAAGGCCAAGCGCGAGCATCGGGTGCCGCTCACTGAGCGGGCGGTCGAAATCCTGGCCGCCGTGCAGGCTCTGTCCGAAGGCAAGATGGACGCCATCGTATTCCCGGCCACGAACGGTGGTGCCTTGTCGATCAATGCCTTCCGCGCCCTGCTGCTGCGAATGGATTTGAAAGGGTCCGAGGTCACACCCCACGGCTTCCGGTCGAGTTTTCGGGATTGGGCTGGCGAGGTTTCTATCCACTCTCGGGAGGTCGCCGAGGCGGCGTTAGCGCACGTTGTGGGGGACGCTACCGAGAGAGCCTACCGCCGAGGTGATGCGCTGGAGAAGCGGCGCGCTCTTATGCAGGATTGGGCGCGACACTGCATGTATTCGTCGCGTCCGGCGAATATTGTCTCGTTCGGTAGAAAAAACCCCTGATTTGCGCTGTAGCGATATCCACTGGTGGATATCTGCGAACGGGACGTGAACGCTGTGGACGGATCGTCCACTGAGCGGCCAATGCGCTGCGCAAAGCGTCCGCACCTCTTCCCTAGCGGCTCAGACATGTTATCTGGATATTGCTTCGCGGATTCTCTGGATACTTCGTCCGGTGCTCGCGCGCGGCAGATGAAGGATACCGCTTTGACAGAACCCATTGCCCTGAACGTGCCGAAGGTCGTTACCTATTCAGGCCTAAGCCGTTCGCGCGTCTACGAGCTT
The DNA here is from genome assembly GCF_058681355.1 of Brevundimonas sp. AVps31. Classification (NCBI taxonomy): domain Bacteria; kingdom Pseudomonadati; phylum Pseudomonadota; class Alphaproteobacteria; order Caulobacterales; family Caulobacteraceae; genus Brevundimonas; species Brevundimonas sp. AVps31. The sequence continues at coordinate 2,281,380 of NZ_CM178736.1, forward strand.
ATCCAGTCCGGGGCTCTTGCCAGCTTCAGGGTTGGCGGGCGGCGACTGATCCTGAGAGAGACCGTCGACCGGTTCATTCATCAGGCCGCCGGAGGTGCTCGATGACAGAGACCGAGAACGAAAAAGCCTCCCAAGCCGTTGGCGCGGCAAGGGAGGCTGGTAGGCTGCATTCCACGTCAGGAAAGCCGGGGCAAGGTAACACCCCGCCCCATCGTATCAAGCCCGAGGTGACCTTTATTGCTGAAGGTCGAGACCCCGTTACCGTCAGGGGGCGACTGGCTCAAACGCTATCGCTGTTAGTGGAGCGAGGCCCGCGAGGCTTTACCTCAGGCGAAGCATCACCTTTGGGTTGGGCGCGCCGAACGTCGCATTACGTCCACTGCCTGCGGATGTTGGGCGTGCGGATTGAGACCCGACGCGAGCCCGCCGGAGACGGGTCAAGGGTCGGGCGCTATGCGCTTTCGATGCCTCTGCGTCTCGTTGGGGAGGAAGCCTGACAACCGGTTGGGCGGATTGCGGGTTGCCGCGTCCGCCTATCCCGTAAGGCCAGATACCATGCCGAGAAGACACACCATCAAAGGCCGCTCCATTGCGGGGCCGCCGTTTGTCCAGCTTCATCACTACTTGCTGCGATCCGCCGCCTGGACCTCTCTCACGCCCGTTGAACGAGCCGTCTACGTCTGCCTCGCCGAATTCTACAACGGCTCAAACAACGGCTTTTTGTGCCTGTCTGTCCGGCGCGCGGCGGCGGCCTGCCGGATCAATAAAGACACCGCCGCGAAAGCCCTACGCAGGCTTATGGAGGTCGGGGTTATCGAGTGCAGTCAGGTCGGGGCCTTCAGCTACAAACTGCCTCACAGTTCAGAGTGGAGCCTAACCTCGCACAAGAATGACTTGACCGGGGCGGCACCCTCAAAGGCATTCCTTCAATGGAAACCGGCCAAGGAAATTCGCAGTCCCAATCCAGCGTCGAGGCGGTCCCTTGAAGCCGGACAAGAGGGCGCGCCATGCTGACAGTTGTCCCCTCGATTGGGACTGCGAGGGGGTGTTTGGGCACCTCGATCGGTCCCCTGCCTTCGGACACATATATATCTAGCCATAGGCGCGGGAGTTCTGGCTTGGGCCAACGCCGAAGCCAACGCGTTAGCCAATAGAGTTCGGAAAATCGGAGACCACCGTGGGCGGCTATCTTTCGGGTCGATATCGGACTCGGAACCGAGGAACGGTCGAGAGCGCATGCCGCATTGATATGCGCTTTCTGAGGGCCAAGGGCGCTTTCAGGGACGGCGGCGTTTCGGCCGGAAGTTTGCGGTGGTCTCGCTACGGGGAAGAAACCGGCAGCGTCGGCTACACAGTCGATCTGACATCGTCCGACAGCCGGCAGCTCGTTGTGAGCTTCACCTTTAGAGGCGAGGCAAGGCGAACCGTCATTCCCCTAGAGGCCGTTCCTATGCGTTTCGGTGGTCATCGCCTCTACGCCCGGTGTCCGCTGTCAGGCCGACGTTGCGAGGTTCTCCCAATCGTCGGCGGAGTGATTGCCTGTCGTCAGGCCCACCGGCTTACCTATGCGACCCAGTCGGAGGACTGGTTGGGACGGCTAGGCTCGCGGGCATGCCGACTTGAAGAGGCCCTGCACAAGCGGCGGCGGCGGGGAGCAAACCGGGAGCGAATGTTGAAGTCCTGGACCGAAGCGAGCATCGCATTTGAGCAGGCGGTTGATCGTGAAGCGCTTCGACGATTTGGTACTGTATTCTAGCCCTCCGAGCCGTGCCTGTGGCTTGGAATGGACGGGGTCAATAACTGCGCCGTGCGCATGATTGCGTATGCCCTGTGGCCACTGCTTTGAGGCCATTTTGACGTCTGCGCGAGTCGGCGTACGCGATAGATTGCGCACTGCTGCCTGAGTGCCTTGATTGGTGCGCATCGCCTATTGGGCTAGAAGCGGGGGTAGGCATGCAAATAGAGGAAGCAATCGAAAACTCAATGAGGAGAGGAGCTTCGCGACTGGCCTATCAGGCACCGGAGACGTGGACACGCATTTCCCTCAACGACCTTCTTCAGGGCACTGGTCGAGCGGACTTCGCTCCGAAGCAGAGTGATTGGATAAATTCAGTCACCAAAGGAGCGGGGGGAAACGGCGGTAGCGTTTTCGCGTCGGGCAGGACCGAATTACTCCAGCGTCGTTGCATCGCAATCATCGGCGCGCGCAAAGCGAGCGAGGCGGGATCGCAGCGGGCGGCGAAGCTGGCGCGTCAACTGGTTGCTGAGGGCGTCGTTATCGTCTCCGGGCTGGCCGAAGGAATTGATACTGCGGCACTGACCGCTGCGATTGAAGCGGGGGGCGACGTCGTGGCGGTCATCGGCACGCCGCTTGACCAAGCCTACCCGGCAAAGAACAAGCGACTTCAGGAAGACATCTACCGGGACCACTTATTGGTGTCTCAATTTCCGTTTGGTGCTCGGGTCTTCCCGTCTAATTTCCCGGCCCGCAATCGGACTATGGCGGCGGTAGCCGACGCCAGCATTGTCGTTGAAGCCTCCGATACCTCCGGTAGCCTTCACCAAGCAGTAGAGTGCGTTCGCTTGGGGCGGTGGTTGGGGATCGCCAAGAACGTGTTGGATGACTCCCGCCTTACTTGGCCCGCCAGCTTCTTGAGCTACGACCGGTTTGTGCCCCTCGAAACTACCGAGAGCCTCCTGAAGACGATCTACGGCTAATGGCTCTTTGGCTGAGGGTCCACGGTGCCTATCCGAGCTACGTGGAGCGCGGCCTGGGTTGGCGACAGGTGGACTTTGACGCATTCAAATTGGTCAAGGCCCTCAAGGGGCATGAGATCAAGGGATACGCTACGTTGCGTCGCCTCGACAAACAGTGGGTGACAATAAATCAAGCAAATCCCGCTCCTGCCTTCGACATTTTTGGCCAGTGGGGTGCCCATTGTTTGAGGGGGCTTCCGTTTGCTGAGGGCATACTCGTTCCCGTGCCGTCCTCGCCTTGCCTTGCCTTTGGGCAAGACGAAAAAGGTCGAAGATTGGCCACTGCAATCAGCGGTATTCAGGACGGCTTCACAGCCGAGGACTTGCTGTGCTGGAGGCAAAGGCTTGCCAAGGCCGCCGATGGCGGCCCTCGTGACCCTAGAATATTAGAAGCGAATCTCAGGGTTCGCCCGGCGGCACCGACGCGTGTGGTGCTGGTAGATGACGTCTGCTCCACCGGGGGGCACTTGCTAGCTAGCGCTCGGGCATTGCGTGCTCAGGGGCACACTGTCGACTACGCGATTTGTGCTGCGCAGACGGTTTGGGAGTACCCCAGCGACATGTGGGCGATCCCGGACCGGAACCTAGAAGATGATTAAAACTGACCCGCCGGACCAAACCATTGGGGCAAATATTAGGGCAAATCCGACGTAGCGCCAGATAAGCAAAGGATTTCAAAACCCTGTGAAGGTGCGTGGCGGACAGAGAGGGATTCGAACCCTCGGTACGCTTTCACGTACACACGCTTTCCAAGCGTGCGCGATCGACCACTCCGCCACCTGTCCGTTTCCACGACGTCGCCCGAGGGCCTTCGTGTGTCGTCGGACGGTCCATCCGGCGAGGGGCGCTGATTAGAACAGTCGGACCCCCTCGGCAAGCGCCTCATTAGCCCCCATATGGGCGGGGAACGAATTGTCCGGAGTTTCCCCCCATGCTCTCGCAGAAAACCACCCTGCCCACCGCCGACACCGCCCTGCCGGGGCGCGACACGCCCCTGCACACCGACGAGGTCCATTTCGTCAGCGGGCGCCCGCTGAAAGGGCCCTATCCGGAAGGCTTCCAGACCGCCGTTTTCGGCATGGGCTGCTTCTGGGGCGTCGAGCGGATCTTCTGGTCCCTGCCGGGCGTCTGGGTGACCTCGGTCGGCTATACCGGGGGGCTGACCCCCAATCCGACCTATGAAGAGACCTGCACGGGCCGCACGGGCCATACCGAGGTGGTCAAGATTGTCTTCAACCCGGCCGAGATCAGCTACGCCGAACTGCTGAAGGCCTTCTGGGAGAACCATGACCCGACCCAGGGCATGCGTCAGGGCAATGACATCGGGACCACCTACCGCTCGGCCATCTATTATCTGGACGACGAACAGAAGGCCGAGGCCGAGGCGTCGCGCGACGCCTATCAGTCCGCGCTGGACAAGGCCGGGCGCGGCCGGATCACTACCGAGATCACCGAGGCCCAGCCCTATTATTACGCCGAGGACTATCACCAGGGCTATCTGGCCAAGAACCCGGCCGGCTACTGCGGCATCGGCGGCACGGGCGTGGTCTGCCCGATCGGCATCGGCGTGACGGCGCCCGCGTCCGAAAACGCCTGATCATGGACCGGGCAGGGATAGGCAGGGTCTGCCTGGCCCTGCCCGGCGCCACGCTGGACCATCCGTTCGGCGACGACCCCGACGTCTACAAGGTCGGCGGCAAGATGTTCGTCATGGCCGGCGGCGAGGGCGGGGTGTCGTTCAAGGTCTCCGACATCGCCTATGAGGTGCTGACGGAGGAGGGGCGGGCGCGCCCGGCGCCCTATATGGCGCGCGCGAAATGGGTGAACCTGCCGGACCCCGCCGCCTGGCCCGATGACGAACTGGCCGACCATCTCGCCATCGCCCACGCCATCATCGCGGCGAAGCTGACGAAAAAGCAGCGGATGGAACTGGGACTGGGCTGAGCGCCCGATTTGCCAGAATCCAAAAAACGCGGTTCTCTGTTTGCTCAGGGGAGAACCATCATGACCACCCGACACCTTCTGTTGCTCGGCGCCTGCGCCGTCGGACTGGCGGCCTGCGATCAGGCGCGGGTCAATGTCAGGACGTCGGACGGGCCGCATGTGGCCGCCGCCTCCGATATCGAGGCGGGCCGCTACCTGATCGTGACCGGCGGCTGCAACGACTGCCACACGCCCGGCTATGCGCAGAGCGGCGGCAAGGTGCCTGAAAGCGCGTGGCTGAAGGGCAATGGCTCCGGCTTCATGGGGCCGTGGGGCGTCACCTATCCGCACAACCTGCGCCGCACCGTGGCGGGCATGACCGAGGACGCCTGGGTCGAGATGCTGAACACCCGCGAGGGCCTGCCGCCCATGCCCTGGCCCAGCGTCCGGGCCATGGACGAGGCCGACAAGCGGGCGGTCTATCGCTACATCAAATCCCTGCCTCTGGAGGGCGACCCGGCCCCGACGGCCCTGCCGCCCGGCCAGAAACCGACCACGCCCTATGAGAACATGATGCCGGTGATGCCGGGGGCCTAGGCCAATTCACCCGGCGGGCCGCCCCTTCTCCTCCGCGATCCAGCGGTCCATTCGCTGGTCCAGCAGATCCATCGGCAGGGGGCCGTCGACCAGCAGGGCGTCGTGGAAGCGGCGCACGTCGAAGCGGTCGCCCAGTTCGGTCTCGGCCCGCGTGCGGATGGCGCGCAGGCGGATTTCGCCGACCTTGTAGGCCGTCGCCTGACCCGGCCAGCCGATATAGCGCTGCAACTCGGTCTCGATATTGTGCGGCGCCAGGGCCGAGTTGTCGCGGAAACAGGCCCTGGCCTGTTCGATGTCCCAGCCCAGCCAGTGGATGCCGGTGTCCGCCACCAGCCGGCAGGCGCGCCACATCTCGTAGCTCAGCCGCCCGAACCGCTCATAGGGGGTGCGGTAGAAGCCCATCTCCTCGCCGAGGAATTCCGAATACAGGCCCCAGCCCTCGATGAAGGCGGTCACGTCGACGCCGCGCCGGAAATAGGGTCCGTCCTCGGCCTCCTGCTGCAGGGCGATCTGCAGATGGTGGCCGGGCACGGCCTCGTGCAGCGTCAGGGCGGGCAGTTCGTAGAGCGGCCGCTGGTCCAGCTTGCCGGTGTTGACCATGTAGCCGCCGGCGATGCCGTTCTCCATCGAGCCGGGGAAGTAGCGGCCGGTGGTGTAGTTGGTCTCGATCTCGCGCGGCACCTCTCGCACGCCATAGGGGGTGCGGGGCAGGGTCCCGAACAGGGCGGGCAGGCCGTCGTCGGAGCGCTTGGCCATCTCCGAGGCCTTCTCCATCAGGTCCTCGCGCGTCGTGGCGTAGAACTGCGGATCGGTGCGCAGGAAGCTGAGGAAGCCCGCGAAATCGTCGGTCCATCCCGCCGCCCGCATCTCCGTGTCCATCCGCGCCCGGATGCGCGCCACCTCCTGCAGACCCAGGGCGTGCACGTCGTCCGGGGTCATGTCGGTCGTGGTGTAGCCGCGCACCAGATAGGCATAGACCTCGCGCCCGCCGGGCCGGTGCACCAGACCCAGGGTTTCCGGCGCGTTCGGCAGATAGTCCTCGCGCAGGAAGCGGACCCATTCCTGACGACGCGGCATGATCTGCCGGGCGACGACGTCCTGCGCCCGGGCTCTCAGCTCCGCCTGCCGGGCCGCCGGGATCGAGGCGGGCAAGGTGGCCAGCGGCTGGAGCAGGGGATCGGTCGCCGGCGTCAGCGCGGCCTCCGGCTCGATCAGGCTCAGGGCGTTCTCGACGATCGATCGGGGCTGGACCAGTCCGCTGGTCAGGCCACGCCGGGCGTTGTCCTTCTGGTCGTCATAGATCTGCGCCATGGCGTCCAGCCGGGCGATATACAGCTCCGCGTCCTCGACGCTGGTGATCCGGGTCACGCTGGCGACATAGCCCAGCATCTGGCCCGGTCCGCCTTCGGAGCTGAAGGCGTCGATCCGGCCGGTGTCCAGCGGGATCCGGTCGCGCGACCGGCGGATCACATAGGTCATGAAGGCGTGGTTCAGCCGGTCGTCGGCGGTCAGCCGTGACGCGTCGATCGCCGCCAGCCGGTCCGCGAAGGCCTTCAGCGGCTCCTCCTGCGCGACCTCGGCCTGGCGCGACGCGTCAGGCAGGCGGCCGAGGGCCGCCCGGTCGCCCTCCATCCCCGCCGTAATGGGATCCAGGGCGCGCAAATAGACCTCATAGTCATGCAGCACCGCCGCCAGCGCCGGGTCTTGGGCGTTGCGCGTGACGGCGACCGGCGGCGCGGTCTGGGCGAAAGCGGGCCCGACGAGGACCATCTGGGCGCAAGCGGCCAGCAGGGCCGCGGCCGAGGCGGCGAGAATGGTCTTGTTCATGGGGGCTCCCTCCCGGATCCGGGCCGGACTGCACCGGAGCCGGGCCGTTGCGTCAACCGCAGAAGGCGAAGAACTGCTCGACCCGATCGCGCGATCCGGGATGCGGGGCATAGGCGTGGCGTTGATCCCCGTCCCAGACAGCCAGCCAGCCGATACGGCGGAAGCGCAGGAAGACCGGATCGCCCGCCTTGGCCTCGGCGCTCAGGAAGACGCCGTCGTTCAGTTCAGACGGCTCGGCCCGGGCCGGATAGCGTTCGGTGTCGCCGCCGGATTCCAGATGGATTTCAGGGGCCGCATCGGCCGCCGCCACGGCGTTCAGGCCCAGACGGCCCGAGTTCTTGCGGCAGTCCAGCCCGATCCGCAGGTCGTCGCTCTCCTCCAGGCCATAGGCCAGACGCGCTTCGCTGCCGTCCTGATGGAGGAACCAGTCATAGTGTTCGACCGGGGCGGGCGAGCCGCTGGAGACCGCAGCCGCCAGTCCCATCCCCGGCTGGCCGGTGGTGTTGCACGCCGCCAGCGCCAGCGTCAGGCCGGAAGCGACGATCAGGACGGGAAGGCGCATGGGAGAACTCCGGTTCAGCCGGAGCACAGTTCCGCGAAGCGGCGCAGCTTGGCAAGGTGCGCGGCGGGGACTTCGACCGTGCGGCGCTGCGCGCCGAGCGCGATGCCCAGCCGACCGGTGACGCCGAAGGCCGCGAAAATTGGATGGTCGGTGCGCAGGGCCAGCTTCAGCCCACCGCCCCGCGCGGCTTCCGCCTCGGCCATCGCCGTGGCCTCTCCGGCGGTCACCCGGGCCATGCCCGCGCCGCCCTCGCCGCCGTACAACGTCAGACGCGCGACGCTGCTGCCCGGGTCGCATTCCAGCGTGGTGCGCAGGTTGGCGGTGTCCGGCACCTCATTGGCCAGCACCACGGGCGTGTCGCTGTAAAGCGTCCAGGTCCATGCGGCCTCTGGCGGTGCGGCGGCGGCGGTTTGCGGCCAGAGGGCCAAGGCCGCGGCGGCAACCAGGAAAATGCTCATGAGTTCAGCCCCCGCCGATGCCTGACGTCCTGATCAGGTGGTCAGGCGTGATCGGTTCCGCAATAGGAGAAGAAGCGGTCGATCAGCACGCGCTCGTCGCGCGTGGCCGTCAGCTGGAACCGCCCGGCGTCGCCCTCGACCGCCAGTCGCCCGCGACGCACCAGGTCCTGCATGGTCGGGTCACGCAGCGAGATCCGGCTTTCCGCGGCCAGATCCCCGTCCAGCGGATCGATGGCGGTCTCCGCCATCGCGGCCTGGATCAGGCGCGGGCTGGCGGGCTGCACGTCGCCGTAGACGACGGCCTGCGCATGACCCGGTTCGCAGGTGATCATCAGCGCCAGCTGGTCGGAGTTCTCGACGCCGTAGGCCAGCTTGGCCATGCCCTCTTCCTGGCTGAGGTGCCAGCCCATCCCGGTCTGCACGGTCTGGAGGTCGCCATTCGACGCGCTCGATTGCGCGGCGAAAGCGATCAAGCCCAGGGCGGCGACAGCGGGGACAGCAAACTTCAACATGGACAGACACTCACCTCTGAGGGGCAAACGTTGATGTCCGTTAAGAGTTCACGGCCAAGCTGAACGGCGTCTGACGAAAGTCATCCTGTGATGGAAATGCCGCTCCGCCCGCCGCCGTCGCCGCCCGATCCTCGCCGGGATGGCGACACCGGGAGAGGAGTCAGAACGGGCTGAACCGCTCCACCAGGGACTGCGCGGCCGGGGACGCCTGCACGCGGCTGATGTCGCCACGGCCGCCGTAACTGATGCGGGCCTCGGCGATCTGGGTGTGCAGGATGGTGTTGGCGGAGGAGATATCCTCCGGCCGCACGATGCCGGCGACGGTCAGTTCGCGGACCTCGCGGTTGGTGCGCACTTCCTGCCGCCCCTGGATCACCAGATTGCCGTTCGCCAGCACGTCGGTGACGACGGCGGCGATGGTCAGGCTGACCTTCTCGGCGCGATTGACCGAGCCCGAGCCCGCGGCATTGGTCTCGCCTTCCATCCCGATCATGTTGGCCGCATCGAACCCGCCCGGGAACAGGCGCCCCAGGCTGCTTTCCAGACCGAAGAAGTTGGTCACCCCGCCCGAGGCGGCGTTGGTGCGGCTGCGGTTTGTCGAGTTGTTGGTCTGGGCGCGGTCATCGATGTCGATGTTGACCGTCAGGATGTCGCCGACGTTCCGGGCGCGCTGGTCGCCGAAGAAGGTGCGGGCGCCGGTGCGCCACAGGCTGTTGGCGCTGGCGGCGCGGTCGGCGCGCTGGGCTTCGGGCGACGGCAGATAGACCTGGCTGGTCGGCACCAGGGCGGCCGGATAGCCGATGGGCGCCAGCTCGGGCCCGCGCACCGCTTCCACGGCGGTGGAGCAGGCGGTCAGCGCCAGCGAGGCGGTCAGGGCGGTGGTCAGGATCATGGCGGTACGCATGGAACTTCCCCTTAGCGGGCGGCGAACTGTTGGGAGGCGGCGGGCGCGCGGGTGGCCGGGCCGGCGATGGCCTGTCCCGGCGCGGTCGCCACGGCGTCGATGATGCGGTTGGATTGCAGGTTGCGGATGGCCAGGCGCTGGCCTTCGCCCGCATTGCCTTCGGCCCGCCCCGTGATGGTCAGGCGCACGCCGCCGACCTCGTAGAGGACCTCGACCATGTCGTTGCGGTTGATGATCCGGTCGGCGGCCCGCACCGGCGCGGTGCGGACGTGGGCCGGGGCAGGGGCGGCGACGTCTGCCGCGGCGCCCGGCGAGGCGGTCAGGGCAGGGCCGCCCGGCGCCGAGGCGGCGTCGCGCACGACCACCCGACGCAACCCGGTCGGATTTGCCCACTCCAGCCCGGCCTGACGCGCCATGCCCTGAAGCTGGCCCGCCTCGAAGACGATGGAAGGGCCCGCGCGGCGACCGACGACGACATTGGCCGCTGCGCCCACGCCGTCGAAGATGTCGCCCAGGGTCACCTGGCCGTCGGCGTCCGCCGGATTGGCCTTCAGGGTGACCGGCCCCGCCAGCGCCGGCCCGGCCAGCATCAGGGCGGCGACGGCGCCGAAGATCACCGACCTCATGATTTCACCTGCGCGCTGACCGACAGCATCTGGTCGGCGGTGGTGATGACCTTGGAGTTCATCTCATACGCCCGCTGGGCGATGATCAGGGCCGAGATTTCCGACACCGCGTCGACGTTCGACGACTCGGTGAACTTGTGCAGGATGTCGCCGTATCCGACCTCGCCCGGCGTGCCGACGTTGGCCGCGCCCGAGGCTGCGGTCTCCAGCAGCAGGTTGTCGCCGATCGCTTCCAGCCCGGCTTCGTTGAAGAAGGTGGCCAGCTCGATCTGCCCGACTGTCTGCGGCGTGACATTGCCCTGGGTGAAGACCTGCACCTGTCCGGACTTGGAGATCTGAACGTCGACCGCGTCCTGCGGAATGGTGATGTTCGGCTGCACCGCATAGCCGTCGTCGGTGACCAGCTGGCCCTCGCCGTTGATCGCGAAATTGCCGGCGCGGGTATAGGCCGTCTCGCCCGAGGGCATCAGGATCTGGAAATAGCCGCGGCCGTCGATGGCCATGTCGTACAGGCCGCCGGTGTTGGACGGCGTGCCCTGATCGGTGACGCGATAGACGGCCCCGGCCTTCACACCGGCGCCGATCTGGATGCCGGTCGGGACGACGGTGCCCTGGGTGGACGACTGGGCGCCCATCCGCTCGACGTTCTGGTACAGCAGGTCCTGGAACTCGGCCCGTTGGCGCTTGTAGCCAATGGTGTTCATGTTCGCGATGTTGTTGGAGATGACCTCCACGTTCAGCTGTTGGGCGGCCATGCCCGAGGCGGCGGTTCTCAGCGCGCGCATGTCTCAGTGCTCCCTTACGAAACCCGGCCCAGCCGCTCGACCGAGCGGCGTGACAGGTCTGTGGTGTTCTCGATCATCCGGGTCACGCTCTCGTAGGCGCGCTGGATCTCGATCAGGTTGGTGATCTCAAGGATCGGATTGACGTTGGAGCCTTCCAGCATGCCCTGACGCACCTGGGCGTCGGTCGCCTCGTTGGCGACGGCGTTGGAGGCGTTGCGGTACAGGCCGTCGCCGCTCTTCTCGAGCGCGCCCAGGCTGTCGAAGCGGACCAGCGACAGCCGGGCCACGACCTCGCCGTTCTGGCTGATGGTGCCGTCGCCGCCGACCGAGGGCTCGCCCAGGGTGGTGTCCAGGATGATCTCGCCGCCGTCGCCCAGCACGGCCTTGCCGCCCTGTGTCGTCAGGCGTCCCGTGGGGTCCAGGGTGAAGGCGCCGTCGCGGGTATAGGCCTCGCCCGCGCCGTCCTGAACCTTGAAGAAGGCGTCCTCGCCCTCGATGGCGAAGTCCAGCGAGCGGCCCGTCTGTTCCATCGCGCCCTGGCCGTAGTCACGACCCACGCCGTTATCCAGCACGAAGCTGACGCCCGGCCGCACAAAGGCGTTGCGGGCCCGCTCGCCGACCTCGGTGCCGACCAGCAGTTGCTCGACCTTGAAGCCGCTCGTGTTGGCGTTGGCGATGTTGTTCGCCACGACATCCAGTTCGCGGCGAAGCGTCATCTGGCGTGACAATCCGGCGTAGGCTGCGTTTTCCACGGGCGGCTCCTTTCGGACATCCACCTCGCAACGGTTGTGCCAACAGGGTTAATCCAGTCGTGGCGGGCCTTTGGGCTGCAAAGCCGTATTCGGCGCCCGGCAGGATTTGCCGATCGTAAACGGCTCGTTAACCAAACCCGGCTGAATTGGAGCCTGAGATTCTCGGGGCGCGGGCCGGATGCTGAAACTGGGCAAGAAAAAGGGCGGGGGCGGTGACGCCAACCTGCCCGCCACGACCGACGGCGAAGGGGCCGAGGGCGAAGGCGCGCCGGCGAAGAAGAAGCTGCCCCTGCTGTTCATCGTCATTCCCGCGGCCGCGGTCGTGCTGGGCGGCGGCGGCGCGGCGGCCTTCATGATGATGCAGCCCAAGTCGGCTGCCGCCGAAGACGCCGGCGGCGGTCACGGCGAGGAGAAGGCCGGCGGCCACGGTGAAAAGAAGGCCGAGAAAAAGGGGGGCGGTCACGGCGGCGGCGCGGAAGGCGAGGCCAACCCCGCGCTCGGCACGATCGCCGAAGGCCCCGACGGCGTCACCTTCTACACCCTCCCGGACATGGTGATGAACATCCAGTCCGCCGACGGTCGCCCGACCTATCTGAAGCTGAAGCTGACGCTGGAGATGCAGGACGCCGAACTGGCCTCGCACCTCCAGGGCGAGATGCCGCGCATGAACGATATGTTCCAGAGCTTCCTGCGCGAACTGCGTCCCGAAGATCTGGCCGGGTCCGCCGGCAGCTTCCAGCTGCGTGCGGAGATCCTGCGCCGCGTCAACCTGATCGCCGCCCCCGGCAAGGTCGACGCCGTGCTGATCGAAGAAATGCTGGTGCAGTAGCCCATGACCGACGCCGCCTTCGCAGACGAGGCCGATCCGTTCGCCGAGCCCCTGGCCGACGATCGTCCCGTCGCGTCCGAGCGGGTCCTCAATCAGGATGAGATCGACAGCCTTCTCGGCTTCGATCTGGGCGACGACGACGGCTCCGAGCGATCGGGCATTCGCGCCATCATCAACTCGGCGCTGGTGTCTTACGAGCGTCTGCCGATGCTCGAGATCGTCTTCGACCGCCTCGTGCGCCTGATGACGACCAGCCTGCGCAACTTCACCTCCGACAACGTCGAGGTGTCGCTGGACAATATCTCGTCGATCCGCTTCGGCGACTATCTGAACTCGATCCCGCTGCCGGCCATCCTGGCCGTGTTCCGGGCCGAGGAGCTGGACAACTACGGCCTGCTGACGGTCGATTCCAACCTGATCTATTCGATCGTGGACGTGCTGCTGGGCGGCCGTCGCGGCACCGCGGCCCTGCGCATCGAGGGGCGTCCCTACACCACCATCGAACGGGTTCTGGTCCAGCGGATGGTCGAGGTCGTGCTGGCCGACGCCCGCGCCGCCTTCGAGCCCCTGACGCCCGTCCACTTCAACCTCGACCGGCTGGAGACCAATCCGCGCTTCGCCGCCATCGCGCGTCCTGCGAACGCGGCGATTCTGGTCAAGCTGCGCATCGACATGGAAGATCGCGGAGGGCGCATCGAGCTGCTGCTGCCCTACGCCACGCTCGAACCCATCCGGAAGATGCTGCTGCAGCAGTTCATGGGTGAGAAATTCGGTCGCGACAACATCTGGGAAGGCCACCTGGCCACCGAGCTCTGGACCACGGAGACCGAGGTCCGCGTCGTGCTGGACGAGCAGCAGGTGCCCCTGTCGCAGGTGCTCGACTTCAAGGTCGGCGACACCCTGATGCTGAACGCCACCCCCGAGTCCAACGTCTCGGTGCGGGCGGGCTCCATTCCGCTGACCGTCGGCCGCATGGGCCGCAAGGGCCAGCATATCGCCGTGCGTATCGAGGCCCCGGTGAACGTCGAGGCCGCCTCCAGTCTGGTGAAGGGAAAACGCTGATGACCGGCATGATTCTGGACGGCATCCTGATGCTGCTGCTGGTCGCGGCGATCGGCTACGGCATCCGGCTGGAGCGCAAGCTGACAGCCCTGCGTGCGGGCCAGCTGGCGTTCGCCTCGGCCGTCACCGACCTGAACAGCGCCGCCGGCCGCGCCGAGGCCGCCCTGGCCTCCCTTCGCGCCTCGGGGCAGGAAACCGACCTGCTGCACGACCGCATCATCAAGGCGCGGGAGGTGAAGGCCCAGCTGGAAACCCTGATCGCCCGGGGCGGCGACATCGTCCCGGCCCGCGCCGCCGAACCCGGTCCCCGCGCCGAGCCGCGCGCCACTGCGCCGCGTCCGGTTCCCGCCGCCGCCGCCCCTGTCTCGGACGACGACGCCCGCGCCGCCCGCATGCAGGCGCTGGCCGAGCGCATCCAGGGCATGGCCGTTCCGACCCGCGCCCCGGCCGCCGGCAATGTCCACGCCATCCTCGGCGCCCTGACCGCGCACGGGGCCGCTAACCAGTCCGCGAAGCAAAGCCTCAACCAGGCGCGCCGTAGTCTGGACGACGATCTGTTCGCCGCCTGATTTTCCCTCTCCGGGTTTCGAGTTCCTTCATGGCCAAAATCCCCCGCCTCCTGCCCCTGATCGCCGTCGCCATCGGCGGCGTGGTGATCATCCGCGCCATCGGTGTGGCGCCGGGCCTGTTCGAAGGCGCCAAGGCCTGGGCGGAGGAGGCTGCGGCTCCCGCCGCCGCCGCCGCGCCGCCCGCCGCGGTCTGCGCCCTGTCGCCGGAGCAACTGGCCCAGCAGGCAGGCATTTCGCCGGCCGAGCTGCGCATTATCCAGTCGCTGTCTGCCCGCCGGGTCGAGCTGGACGCCCGCGACACCGATTTCGCCTCCATGCTGCCCCTGATGACCGCCGCCGAACAGAAGCTGGACGCCCGCGTTCAGGCGCTGGAGCAGGTCAAGGCCGAGGTCGCCGCCCTGCTGGGTCAGGTCGACGAGAAGCAGAAGGCCGAAAACGACCGTCTGGTCGCCGTCTACACCGCCATGCGCCCGCGCGAGGCCGCCCGCGTCTTCTCGACGCTGGATGACGATGTCCGCCTGCCGGTCGCCGCCGCCATGCGTCCGCGCACCCTGGCCGCCATCATGGCCCAGATGGACCCCGCCGCCGCCCGCACCCTGACCGAGAAACTGGCCCGCCGCTTCGCCGCCCAGCAGGCGCTGGCCGCCCGCGTGGCCGCCGCGACCGCCGAGCCTGCGCCTGAGGCGGCCCCGGCCGTCACGCCCGCCGCCGCAGCAGCGGCGCCGACGCCCCAACCCGTCGCCGCTCCCGCCGCCGCCGCTCCGACGCCGCGTCCGGCCGCGAACCGTCCCCCGGCGGCGCGCCCCGCGCGCGCGCCGGCCCGGGCTCCGGCGCGTCCGGCCGCCCGCACCCCGGCTCCCGCGCCGGAGCCCGCCGGCGAACGCCCCTACCAGCCGGCTGCCCCCGCCGCCGCTTCCAACCAGCCTCGCCAGTCGGTTCAGTAGGTCCAGGAGCCCCCCCGAAAGGGGCGACAGGCCGCTGTCGTTCGCGGCGTTTTGCGTCAGGTTCCGAAACTGGCGCGGCGGCGCGAGGCGGCCAGACTATCGGCATGCGTTTTCGGATTCTGGCAGTATCGACTCTCGTGGCCTTCGCCCTGCCCGGGGGCGCCTCGGCCTGCCGCGCTCCCCGCTCATCCGCAGAGCACCTGTCCAGCCGCCTCAACGCGCCCTACGAGGCCATTGTGGCCGTCACCGTAGCCGGGCTTGAAACGGAGGGGGACGCCGCTGCGCCGTCGTGGCGCGCCGCCCTGACGACTCGGGCGGTCCTTCAGGGATTGCCGAAGAGTGACGCGTTCATTGCCGGAGAGCTCGGCGGCTTGGGGCTCTGCTGGCGCGTGCCGACGCCCGCTGTCGGTGAACGGTGGATCATCTTCCTGACCAATGCTGACGACGAGAGCGGATTCGCCTATCCGGAAGCCCTGTTGCCGGACGGCTTTCTGCCGGATCAGAAGGTTCGCTGACCCCGGTCCGCAGGGCGGGAAAGGGGGCATGAAAAAGGGCCGCCTCCATCGGGAGGCGGCCCTGATTTTTCCAACCGGCGTGAAAACCTAGTCGAGGTTCTCGTTCAGCAGGCCGACCTTGAAGAAGCCGTTGGCTTGCAGGGTGTTCACCACTTCCATGAACTGGTTGTAGGTCACTTCGGCCTGGGCCTGGACGAACACGCGCTCTTCCTTACAGGCCGGGTTGCCGCCGCCGAGAGCGGCGCAGACTTGCGAGGGCAGGGCCTCGAGGGTCGTCGGCTCACCCGAGATGAACAGGCGGTCGCCTTCCATGATCGAGATGTAGATCGGGTCCTTCTGGACCGTGCCCGGGGGCGGCGGAACCGCCGGCGGCAGGTCGAGACGGATCGAAACGGTGGCCATAGGGGCGGCGACCATGAAGATGATCAGCAGCACCAGCATGATGTCGACGAACGGCGTGACGTTGATGTCAGCGTTCTGTTCGATCGTGCCGGCTTTGCTGCCCGGACCGGAAAGTTTGGCGCCCATGAGTGGGTGTCTCCATCAGGCCCGGCGCGTCGTGCGGCGAGCGTCACTGAAAGCTTCGGTTCGTCTCTTGGCGTCCCGCAACCGGCTTGTAAAGCGGCTTCGGCGTCCCGGAGGTTCCAGAGCATCGCGTTTGCGCCGAATACCCCTGTGAGGCGAACCGATTCAGCCCGACTTAGCGCCCTTGGGCCAGCTTCAGGAACCGGTCCTTCAGCGCTGCATCGGTCTTGAAGTCGCCAGTGAACCGCGTCGTGATGGTCGAAACGTGGCGATGATGCACGCCGCGGGTGGTCATGCACTGGTGTTCAGCGTCGATCAGAATCGCCACGCCCTTCGGCGCCAGACTTGATTCGATGGCCTCGGCGATCTGGTTGGTCAGCACTTCCTGCGTCTGCAGACGGCGCGAATAGATTTCCACGACCCGCGCCAGCTTGGAAATGCCGACCACCTTCTCGTTCGGGATGTAGGCGACATACGCCTTGCCCAGGAACGGGGCCATGTGGTGCTCGCAGTGGCTCTCGACCTCGATGTCGCGTAGCAGCACCATGTCGTCATAGCCCTGCACGTCCTCGAAGATGCGGCCCAGTTCCTTGCTGGCGTCGGCGTCGTAGCCGTCGAACCACTCGCCATAGGCGTCGACCACGCGGCGAGGCGTGTCGATCAGGCCCGGACGGTCCGGATTGTCGCCGGCCCAGGCCAGCAGGGTGCGCACGGCCTTGAGGGCCTCATCGCGGCTGGGACGCTGGGCCAGGTCGTTGTCGCCGACCAGAACGGGCTTGACGGGGGTAGAGCTCATGAGAAGGTTCTCGAACGCGCGGCTTTGTAAGTCGCAAGGGACTGTTTATCAGCTTGGCGGCGTATATGGGACCGCCGGTCCGTGCCGCAAGAAAACTCTCCCGCAAAGACCATACTCATGCCGCTGACGATCCACGACACCCTGCACCGCGAGAAGCGCGTGTTCACGCCGCGAGACGAGAACCGGGTGACGCTCTACGTCTGCGGCCCGACGGTCTATGACTTCGCCCACATCGGCAATGCGCGTCCGCCGGTGGTGTTCGACGTGCTCGTCCGGCTGCTGCGCCGGAACTACGGGGCGGACAAGGTCATCTACGCCCGCAACGTCACCGACGTGGACGACAAGATCAATCAGAAGGCCTTCAAGGAAGGCGTTCCGATCAGCGAGATCACCGCCCGCTACGAGGCCGCCTATCTGGAAGACATGGGGCGGCTGAACGTCTCGCCGCCGGATATGGCCCCGCATGTCACCGACCACATGGACGCCATCGTCGCCCAGATCGAGGCCATCATCGACCACGGCTGCGCCTATGCGGCCGAGGGCCATGTCCTGTTCGATGTCTCGTCCTACGAGACCTACGGCAAGCTGTCGGGCCGCAATCTGGATGACATGATCGCCGGCGCCCGTGTCGAGGTCGCCCCCTACAAGAAGAACCCGCACGACTTCGTCCTGTGGAAGCCGTCGAAGGAGAACGAGCCGTCCTGGCCCTCGCCGTGGGGCGACGGCCGCCCCGGCTGGCACATCGAATGCTCGGCCATGATCGAGGCCAACCTCGGCCTGCCGATCGACATCCATGGCGGCGGCATTGATCTGGTCTTCCCGCACCATGAGAACGAGATCGCCCAGGGCGTCTGCGCCCACGGCCACGCCCATGGGGAGGCGTCTCACGCCGAGTACAGCCGCTACTGGATGCACAATGGCTTCCTGACGCTGGACGGCGAGAAGATGTCCAAGTCGCTGGGCAACATCCTGCTGCCCCACGCCCTGCTGGAGAAGCTACCCGGCGAGGTGATCCGCTGGGCCCTGCTCAGCGCTCACTATCGCCAGCCTCTGGACTGGAACGAGGGCCTGCTGGAGCAGAGCCGCAAATCGCTGGATCGCCTCTACGGCGCCCTGCACCGCGCGGCGGGGATCGAGGCCGGGCCCGACTGGCTGCCCGAGGACTTCCTCAAGGCGATCGAGGACGACCTGAACACGCCGGGCGCCTTCGCCGCCCTGTTCGCCCTGTCGAGCGAGATCGAGCGCGGTATGACGGCGGGCGACCACGAGGCCGTTTCCGCCGCCAAGGGAAAACTGCTGGCGGCCGCGGCCATCCTCGGCGTGTTGCAGTCTGATCCCGCGGCTTGGCTGGAGGGCGAGGTCTCCGACGATCTTCGGGTTGAGGTCGAGGCCTTGCTGGACCAGCGCGCCACCGCCCGCGCCGCCAAGGACTGGCCCGAGGCCGACCGCATCCGGGACCGTCTCAACGCCCTGAACGTCGTCGTCATGGACGGCCCCACCGGCGCGACCTGGCGGGTGAAGTCGTAGTCCGGTTCACCTCTCCGTTCGCGTAGGCGAATGGAGAGGACAGACCGACGCGTCAGCGGCGGTCAGGTGATGGCGGCTACCCACCGACCGCCGGCGCCGCCCCCACCTGATCGCTGCCCGATCTGTCCTCCCCATCGCCTTGAAGGGGCGATGGAGAGGTGAGGCTATCTCAGCTCAGACTCACGTAATCCGCTTCACGCTGACCGGGTCGCTGGCCGGGAAGGTCTCCTCGACGCCTTCATCCACCAGCGCTTCCTGCCGGTCTTCAGCCCCACGTTCAGCCTCCTTGAGCTGGTCGGGCTTGCCATGCTCCCGTTCCGCGCGCTTGGCGTGCGGCGTCTCGGGATCGCAGTCTTCCTGCGCCTTGTTCAGATGGTCGGATTGAGCAGTCATCGTCTCTCTCCTCAGTTTTGGGGCTTGTCTTCGTCGCCGTCCGGGCCGTAGCCCAGGTCGGCGATGTCGTCGTCGGACAGGCGTTTGGCTTCCCAATGGGCGGCGCTGGCCTGGGCCCCGCGCGTGTTTTCCATCAGGCCGGAATAGACCAGTTCGACCTCATCGGCGCCGCGCTGTCCGCCACTCTCGCCGTCGATCTCGGTCAGCCGCTCGCCGTCCACGCCCAGCAGGGCGTCGGCCTCAGCCTCGATGCCGGAGGAGCCTAGCGACTCCTCGACACTGTCCAGATCGTCCTCGTCGAACTCTTCTTCGTCCGCGTCGCCGTCGGCTTGGGTGACGTCCAGAACGGGATCGGCCTCGTCCAGAAGGAAGTCGCCGTCCCCCTCGTCATCCAGATGGGTTTCGTCAAAAACTTCAGACTGTTCCTGGTCGTCATGGGTGTTGTCGATGTCGGGCATTTTCGCCTCCCTGAGTGTCAGGGAAGACAACGGTCCCGCTCAGGCGGCGTTCCACCCGTCCGCGACGACCCGATCCAGAGCCGCCCGCATCCGGTCGATCACCTCGGGCCAGCCGTTGACGGCCGCGCGCACGAAAATCTTCACCTCCGGATAGAAGACGTAGTGGTCGGTGGTCATCAGGTGCCAGTCGTCGGGCGCGGCCACCATCCAGGTCCTCGCCCCGCTGGCGGCGGCGATATTGGTCCCGGCGATGCCCGGACCCAGCACCACGTCGCAGGCCACGGACAGGGCCGCCACGTCCTCCAGATCGTCTTTCAGATTGATCGGAGGGGTCCAGATGAACACCCCGGCCGCCGCGGCCGCCTCCAGATCGGCGGAGACGTCGCCGCACTGCAGATTGACCATCACGCAGCCCGGGGCCGTCAGGATGGGCTCCCACAGCTTGAAGCCGGAGGCGAAGAAGGCCGCCCGCGCCCCGGTCATGATCAGGCTCTTCCAGTGCAGCCCGACCTTCAGCCCCTCGGGCAGCTTGGCCAGTTCGCCCTTCCAGTAGTCCACCTTCGCCGGATCGGCCTCGATGTAGTGACGCGGCGGCGGGAAGCTTTCGACGGTCGGGCGGTAGGGCGCCATCAGGCTGGCGATCGGGATCCAGCAGTCCAGTCGGGGCTCCAGGTCCTCGGTGAAGGGCACATAGCGGGTCAGCCGCCCTTCCAGCCGCACCGCCTTGTGCCCGCCGACGATGGCCTTGGCGAAGGCGCGCTGGAACAGACCGACCATCCGCGCTTCGACGGCCAGATAGACCTGGCCCTGGTCGCCCACCGCCGCGATCAGGTCCGGCACGCAGTTGGAGAAGACCAGTTCATCGGCGATGCCCTGTTCGCCGACCACCAGCACCCGTTTGCCCGCCACGCTCTCCGTCGCCGGGTCCCAGCGCGGGGCGTCGACCGCTACATGCATGGCGTCGGGCAGGTTGGGATCCATCCGCACCTCATAGGCCTCGAAGCCCTCGGGGATGCGCGCCTCGCCCATAAGCATCAGGGCGCGGGCCATGTTCATCATGGCCACCTCATAGCGGCTCTCGGCGCCGGGCAGGGCGGCTTCCATGTCCTCGATCGCGCCCGCCACATCGCCCAGCGGGCGGCGCACATTGGCGCGGTTGTAGCGGGCCTTGGCGAAGGCCGGGTCCAGACGCAGCGCCTCCTCGAAGAAGGTCAGCGCCTCGTCCAGCCGTCCCTGGTCGTTCAGCACCGTGCCGAGGGTGTTCCACAGCACCGGGCTGTCGGCCTCGATCTGCAGCAAGGGGCGCAGGGTCTCGATGGCGTCGCCATAGCGGTTCTGGTCGCGCATCACGCAGGCCAGGTTGTTGGTCGCCTCGATATGCCCCGGGTTGGCCGCCAGGAATTTCAGCAGCAGCTTCTCGGCGATATCCAGATAGCCCAGCCGCTGCGCCAGACGGCCCAGGTCGTGGGCGATGTCGGTGTGGTCCGGCAGCAGCTTCAGCGCCGCCTCATAGGCCACGATGGCCGGGCCGAACCGGTTCTGTTTTTCCTGACAGATCGCCAGAACGTGCCAAGCCATACCGCTGGTCTCATCGACCTTCAACGCCTCCAGCACCTTCTTCGTCGCGCGCTCGAAATCATCGACGCGAATCGCCATCAACGACGACTTCAGCAGCTCCAGCGTCTTCCGCTCGGTCTTGACCGCCTTGGCCGTGCCCCTGGCCAGAGATTTCGACAGGCGGCTGATGGCCTCGGGCGAGGCGGCGTCGCCCGCGATCCCTTGTGCCGACGGGGCGGGCGCGTGGGCGGCGGTGTCTTCGGCGGTAACGGCGGACATGGATCGACTCAGGGACCGGGGCGGATAGGGGATATGACGCGCCCGGCTCACAATGGATGGTTAACCACGCCTGTTTAGCCTGTGTTGGTTCCCGGCTTTCTAGAACCGTATGCCGGGCCCAAGGGAAAGACGCCGATATGCCGTTGAAGCTGTCGCTCAAGCCGGGCGAAAAATTCGTCCTCAACGGGGCCGTGGTCCAGAACGGCGACCGTCGCGGCGTGCTGATCCTGCAAAACAAGGCCAGCGTCCTGCGCGAGAAGGACATCATGCAGCTGGCCGAGGCCAACAGCCCCGCCAAACGCATCTATTTCCCCGTCATGATGATGTACCTGGACGAGGCCTCGGCCCCGAAGGTCTATGACGAGTTCGCCCTGCGCCTGACCGAGTTCATGGGGGCGACGCGCAATCCCGAAATCCTCGCCGACTGCGTGGCCGCCTCGCGGCACGTCATGGCGCGCGAGTACTACAAGGCCCTGATGGCGGCCCGCAAACTGGTCGATTACGAGGAAAATCTGGCGAATGTCGCTTCAGGCTTACAAGACCGCAGCGACGCGGTCTGAGACTCCCCGGGAGAGCGAGTATCGGCTGTTCGGGCAAGTCACCCGGGCGCTGATGCACGCCTCGACCGTGGATTCCTCGGACATCAAGACCCGGATCGAGGCGCTGGACTGGAACCGGCGCCTGTGGTCCACGCTCGCCACAGACTGCTCAAATCCGGACAACGCCATGGCCATGAGCCTGCGCGCCCAGATCATCTCCATCAGCCTGTTCGTCGGCCGCCATTCGTCGGAAGTCATGCGGGGCGATGAGGATTTCGAGACCCTGATCGAGATCAACAAGATGATCATGCAGGGCCTGGCCGGCCCGGGCCAACAGGCGGCCTGAGCCCCGGTTCACCTCTCCCTCGACCCCTTGCGAGGGGATCGGGAGGGGGCGGCGCAGGCCTCTGCCCGGGACCCTCCGACACGCCTCCGCCAGACATCTCCGGTCCTGACGGGTCCGGTCCCGCCTGATCGACGCCGACGCGCCGATCTGTCCGCCCCGGTCGCCTTCGCGAGCGGGGAAGCGACGCCCGGCCAATTCTGCCGACCGGCAGCCCGAGCCGGGCCACCCTTCCAATGAAATCAATGACTTGATTCGGCGCGATCCTTGCGAGGGCGTGCGCGAACCAGAACCGGTTCTAGGGCCAGAAGGCCTTTTACAACCGACCAGAATGGAAGGAACTATCCGATGGTTATGTCCGTCAACACGAACGTGGGCGCGCAAGTCGCGCTCCAGAACCTGAACGCGACCAACGCCCAGCTGGCGATCACGCAAAACCGGATCAACACCGGCAAGAGCGTGGCCACGGCCAAGGATAACGGCTCCATCTGGGCGATCGCCCAGGGTCAACGGGCTGACATCGGGGCGCTGAACGCGGTGAAACAGTCCATCGATCGCGGCGTCGCTGCGGTGGATGTGGCGCTGGCGGCGGGCGAGACGGTCTCCGACCTCTTGCTGCAGATGAAGGAGAAGGCTCTCGCGGCGACTGATGCGTCGCTCAAGACTGCGGCACGCGCCGCTCTGAACGAGGACTTCAAGGCCCTGCGCGACCAGATCGCCTCGGTGACCAGCAACGCCGACTTCAACGGGATCAACCTGCTGAAGACCGGCGCGACCGGTTTCTCGGCTCTGGCCAACGCTCAAGGCACGGCGACCCTGACGGTCGGCGCTGAAGTCATGGCTCTGGGCAGCACGACCGTCTCGGTCGCGACGACGCAATCGATCGACACCCTGACCAAGGCGACGGCCTCTCTGACGGCCGTCTCCAACTCCATCGACAAGGTCTCGGGCGCCCTGGCGCGTCTGGGCACCAAGTCGAAGGCGCTCACCACCCACCTGACGTTCGTCGGCAAGCTGTCGGACGCTCTGGAAGCGGGTGTGGGCAATCTGGTCGACGCCGATCTGGCGAAGGAAAGCGCAAAGCTCCAGGCCCTGCAGACGAAGCAGCAGTTGGGGGTTCAGGCGCTGGGCATCGCCAACCAGACTCCGCAGCTGGTCCTGTCCCTGTTCCAGGGCTGATTTACACTCAGGTTCTCGCAGGCGCCGGAAGGGGAAACCCCTCCGGCGTCTCGCGTTTCAGCCTCTAGCTGAACAGGCCGAACAGCCAGGACGATGACGCCACCAGCACGTGGCTGACCAGCTCCCAGGCGAGCCAGACGAAGGTCGCCAGTCCGCCCACGCCCAGCCAGGCCACCAGGATCATCAACCCGTCCCGTTGCAACAGGCCGAACCCGAACAGGGCCATGATCAGCGACGGCGCCAGATTGCCGCCCGGGATCGGCAGCATCAGGATCGCCGCCAGCACCACGCAGGCCGCGCCGATCAGCATCTCCGACGCCTCGCTGGTCATGACCGACAGGCGCGGCTTGGCCAGCCGTTCGACCCAGCGCAGCGGCTTCAACAGCCGACCGACGGCCGTGCGATAGGTCGCCCGCTCGATCGCCCGCGACAGCAGCCACCTCGGCATCCACAGCTGGTCGCGGCGCGTCAGCAACTGCACGCCCATCAGCAGCATGGGCGCGCCCAGCACCGTCGTCGTGCCGGGCAGGGCGCCCACGGCCACGTTGAGCAGGCCGAAGAACAGCAGCATCGCCCCGAAGGCGCGCTCCCCGAACGCATTGACCAGCTCCCCGAGATACAGCTTCGGGTCGTCCTTGGCGCCGATGTCCTCGATCACCTGCGAGAACGGGCGTGTGTCGGCCTGATAATCGTAGTCGGGCATCGGCGACGAATGTTCCGGGGGCGGCAGGGTTGTCTGATCTAGGCGCGGCCTCACGGTTACGCCACTTAAGAAACGTCCATGCGACAAGGCGGGTTCAGAAGAGGTGGGCGGTCCAGCGCAAGCCATGCTCGAAACTGGCCACGATCAGCGCCCAGGCGAGGAACAGCACCGCCACCGTCGTCGCGGTCAGACCCCAGCCGATCAGGGCGGCCAGACCGTCGCGCTGCATCACGCCCAGCGCGAAAAAGCCGATGGCCACCGCCGGCAGCAGGTTCCCGCCCCAGATCGGCAGCACCAGCACCGCCGACAGGAAGACGCAGGCCAGGCCGATCAACCCCTGACCCAGACCGCCCGTCATGAAGGCGGCCCGCGGCCGCGACAGCTTTTCCGTCAGCTTCAGCGGCTTCCGGAACCGGGCACTCAGCTTGCGGAAGGTCTGGCGATTGATCGCGACCCGCTCGGCCCAGCGCGGGATCCACAACGTATCGCGACCCAGCGCCAGCTCCATCGACAGCAGCAGCAGCGGCGCGCCGGTCAGCGTCGTCCCGCCCGGAGGCCAGGGCAGCATGTTCACGAGGGCGAAGAAGAACATCACCGGCCCGAAGGCCCGATCCCCGAACGCCTCGACGACCTCGCCCAGACACAGGCGCTCGCCCGGCCGGCTCCCAAGCGTCTCCACCACGTCCGAAAACGCAAGCGGTCGCCCGGTCGAGGTCTCGGTCAGGGACATGGGAGAAGGCTAGGGGGCGTCATGCGCCGCGTCGATGCGGTTCGCGCGTCAGGATTTGACGTGCTCGGGCTTATCCTTGCGCCTTGTGTGCGCGAACGCTTCCAACTGTTTTTCAGTCATCGACTCGACCATCGACTTCGACGCGCCCTTCAGCTTCGACTTCGGCGTCTCCCCGCGCTTGGCGGACAGGGCGGCCCCGGCGGCCTTCTGCTGGGCGGCGGATACGGCGGGCATGGCGGGTCTCCTTCTGGCGGGGAGCAAACCGGCGGTCAGCGTGCCGGTTCCTCCACCGGCACGTCGACGGTCACGGTCGGACTCGACGCCCCGGTCAGCGCCGGCCGGTTCGCCATCACCAATACGCCGGCCAGCATCAGCACCGGCGCCGTCAGCAACAGCAGGCGGATCACCAGCAGCATGCGCCGCAACCGCGTCCGGTCTTTGGGGATCGGCGTCGTCCAGATGAGGTTGAACACCCGGTGCTGTCGGTGCTCGTCCATCAGGTCGGGCACGGGCCGGCGGATGACTCCCCGCGCCTCCAGCGCCTTCAACCTCGGCCACGCCAGACGGGCCAGACCCATGCTGGCGGCGAAGCACAGGAAGCCCGCCACCATCAGCAACTGGGCCATCGACGACATCGCTCCGCTCATGGCGTCACAACCCGGATCGTCCGGCGGCCGTCGATGTCCTCGACCGTCGCGTGCGGGGGCAGGTCGAGGCTCAGGGTGTCGAACGCGATCCGCGCCTGACCCGGTATGATCCGCTCCCGCTCGCCCTCGCCGAGGGCGACATAGACAGTCTGGGTCAGCCGCCGCGATGGTCCGTCCATGCCCAGGAGCAGGACCGCCCGGTCGCGCGCCTCGACGCGAGCCCCGTCAAAGCTCGCCAGCAGTTCGCGAACCTCCTGCAGGGCGATGGCCTCGCCGGGCAGGGGCGTCATCACGCCGGCGCTGAAGTTCAGCTCCATGTTCGCATCGGGCCGGACCGGTCCATCGAAGATGATCACCAGCCAGTCCGGCTCTCGCGCGAGGAAGGTCGTAGTGTCGGTCGGCTCGGCGACGCGCGTGGCCATCTGGCGTCGGACATCGTCCCGCAGGGAGTCGTCGACGGGCTCCGGCGGCAGCACCGGCCGTTCGCCCGCGGCTTCCGTCACCAGCGCCGCAAGGGTTTCGCCGCGCTCGACGCGGCCGCGCCAGTCGGGCTGGCCCATGTCCTCCAGCAGCCAGGCCAGGCTCGCGCCGACGCCATAGGCCCGCCCCCGGAACATGTCGCCGACATAGGATCCCCAGGAATGAAGGATCGGACGGCCCAGTTGCTCGCGCAAGCGGTCTGCCGTGGATGGCCCGTCCGGCTCGGTCACCGTCATGGCGCGCAGGGCGGCGTATTCCGCCGTGCCCTCGTTCCACTCCATCCGATTTTCCGTGTCACGGACCTCGACGGGCAGGTCGGCCAGACGGCGCTCCCGCGCGGCCAGGTAGCGGTGAACCAGCATCCGCCGCGCCCCTGGCGTCACCGGCCCCAGCGCGGCGTGCAGCAGCCGGCGTTCCTGCTCGGCCGCGACGGTGAAGGCTTCCAGATCGGGAATGGCCGACACATCGACGAACTCGCCGCCCCGGCCCCCGCTGCGCCAACGGAACGCATCCGTCTGATAGTCGTGAAACTGCTCGTGGAAGAGGGTCGACAGGGTGTCGTCCGTCGTCTTCAGGCGCAGCAGCACGGTGTTGTCCACGCCTGAAGGATAGTCGAGCACGAAGGCGAAACGCACGTCGTCCAACGCACCCGCACGGAAACTCGCGCCGTCCGTCGAGGCCCGGCCCCCGAACGCCGCTCCGCTTTCGGGCAGGTAGAGGACGAACGGTTGATCGGCCGGCCAATAACCGGGCCAGATGCGTGAAAGGGCCTCGCCTTGCGTCTCGATCCGCCGCGCACTGTCCAGCAGGACCGTCGCCGGATCAGCCGCCACCTGCGGTGTCGTCAGGGCGAGGGCCAGAAGGGCGCCGGACCAGATCGTCATCCCGCGCCCCGCCAACCTCCTCCTACCCCAGCAGCTCGCGCCCGATCAGGAAGCGCCGGATCTCGTTGGTGCCTGCGCCGATGTCGTAAAGCTTGGCGTCGCGGACCAGCCGTTCGACCGGCCATTCCTTCGTATAGCCGGCGCCGCCCAGCGCTTGCACGGCCTCCAGCGACACCTTCACCGCATTCTCCGACGCCAGCAGGATCGCGCCCGCCGCGTCGTAGCGGGTGGTCTTGCCCTGATCGCAGGCGCGGGCCACGGCGTAGACATAGGCGCGGGCGCTGTTCAGGGCGACGTACATGTCGGCGACCTTGGCCTGCATCAGCTGGAAGCTGCCGATGGCCTTGCCGAACTGCTTGCGGTCGCGGACGTACGGCAGGACCACGTCCAGCGCCGCCTGCATGATGCCCAGCGGACCGCCCGACAGCACCGTGCGCTCATAGTCCAGGCCGCTCATCAGCACCCCGGCGCCGCCGCCGACGGGGCCCATGACGTTCTCTTCCGGGACCTCGCAGTCCTCGAACACCAGCTCGGCGGTGTCCGATCCGCGCATCCCCATCTTGTCCAGCTTCTTCGAGACGCTGAACCCCTTCATCCCCTTCTCGATCAGGAAGGTGGTGACCCCGCCCGAACCTTCGCCGGTGCGGGCGTAGACGACCAGGGTGTCGGCGGTCGGGGAGTTGGTGATCCAGAATTTGGTGCCGTTCAGGACGTATCGATCGCCCTTCTTCTCGGCGCGGGTCCGCATCGACATGACGTCCGAACCCGAGCCCGCCTCCGACATGGCCAGCGAGCCCAGATGCTCGCCCGAGATCAATTTGGGCAGGTATCTGGCCTTCTGATCGGCATTCCCCCAACGGCTGATCTGGTTGACGCACAGGTTGGAGTGGGCCCCGTAGCTGAGGCCGATCGAGGCGGAGGCGCGGCTGACCTCCTCCATGGCGACGACGTGCTCGAGGTAACCCATGCCGAGGCCGCCGTCCTCTTCCGGCACGGTGACGCCGTGCAGGCCCAGTTCGCCCATCTCGGGCCACAGGTCGCGGGCGAATTCGTTCTTTTCGTCGATCTCGGCGGCGCGCGGGGCCAGCCGGTCGGCGGCCCAGCGGGCGGTGGTGTCGCGGATGGCGTCAGCGTTTTCGCCGAGGCCGAATTCCATGGATTGGGGCGCGAAGGGAATGCTCATAAGCCGGGCGTAGCATCACCCGCGCGGGCAGGCAAAGTCAGTCTCGCTTCGTGGCCCGCACGTAGAGATTCCATGCCGACACCCCGACACAGATCACCCCGATCAGGGCCAGAACCCAGGCGATGACGGAATAATCGTCCAGCGGCGACCGGTCGGTCATCGCCTTGCGGAAGGCCGCGGCCGAGGCGGCGCAGGCGAACAGGCCCAGCCCGCCCATGATCATATAGGGCCCGGTTTCGATCCAGTCGAAGCGCCGCGGCGCGGTCGGCTCGACCTCGTGGCGCAGCACGGCCAGCGGCGGCTCGTCCTCGAACAGTACGGTCTCGGCCTCTTCCGGCGCGCCGCGTTGTTCGGCCGCCCAGGCGTCGCGAACGGGTTCGGCGAAGTCGGCCTCGACGGCCGGAGTCAGCTCCAGCGGCGGGAAGGGCGACGGCGAAACCGGGGCGCTGCTCAGGGGCGCGACCGGCGTGAACACGGGCACGATGGGCGCATCGGAGACGGCCGCGACGACGGGCTCCGGCTGGGGCTGCGGCGCCGGGGGCGGCGATTCGACGGCTGCCGGGACCGGTTCGGGCTCGGGCGCCTGCTCCGGTTCGGGCGCGACGGGCGGCGCGACGGTCGGGAAGCCCGGCAGGGGTCCGACGATGATGTTCGAATAGGGCGAGTACCGTTGCGCATGGGCGACCGCCGCCGGGGGCAGGGAAGCGTCCCAGCCACTCTGCGGCACCCAGACGCTGGGCAGGGGCAGGGGGCGGGGCGGCTCCGCGACGGGGGCGGGCTCCGGCTCGACGGCGACCGGTTCGGTTTCGGGGGCAGACGCCGCCGTCTGCGCCGCGACAGGCGCCTCCTCGACCGGCTCCGCCGTCGCCGGCGCATCCTCATGCGGTTCGCCCAGGAGGGAGGCCACCGCGGCGGCGCGGCTCAATCCGGCCTCGGCCACCAGCGCGGGCTCAGTTTCGGCTGCAGGCTCCGCCACCGGCACGGGCGGCGGCGGCAGGGGCGCGGCCAGCAGGTCGGACAGCAGAACCGGCGACGCCGGATCGGCCACGAACAGGGCGCGCTCGGCGGCGCGGCGGCGCAGGGCCGTCTCGGGCGACAGGCTTTCGGGCCAGCCGATCAGCGCGTCCGCCGCCTCGCCCGCATGGCCGGCGTTCAGGCGCGCCCGCACATCGGACGCCAGAAAGCGCTCCACGCCCACCGACACGGCGAAACTGGCCAGGGCGTCGAACTGGTGCTGGTTCAGCGCCGCCTCGACATCCTCGTTCAGCGCCTTGGCGACCGGCAACAGATCGTATTGCAGCAACAATTCGGCGTCCTGCTCGCCCACCGTCAGACCCTCGCGGGCCGAGGCGGTGTGGCCGTAGCCGATCACCCAGCGGCCATCCGCGCGCTGCACGGCGCGCGGCCGGAAGCTCTCGAAGCTCTTGATGAGCACGATCCCCGCTCGGGAGACCTTCAGACGGGGCCGGTTGCTGTCGGGCACAGGTGGGTGTTCCAGATCGGGACGAACGCTTTCGCTTACGGCGGGAACCCGCAAGAGCCGCGCCGCTCACGGCTTCGTCAGAACAGGATGGGCGTCACATCAGGACAAGCGTCGCCAGTCCCAGGAAGATCAGGAAGCCGAAGAAGTCGGTCGTCGCCGTCACGAACACGGCCGAGGACACCGCCGGGTCGAATTTGAATTTCGACAGGGTCAGCGGCGTGAGCACCCCGATACTGGCCGCCACGAGAAGGTTAAGCATCATGGCCGCCGCGATCACCAGTCCGATGCGCCAGTCCTCGTCCCGGAACCACAGGGCCGTGGCGATGCCGATCAGCGGCGCCAGGACAAGGCCGTTGGCCAGTCCCACCACCAGTTCGCGCCAGAAGGTGCGCGGCGCGTTCGAGCTGTTCAGCTCGCGGGTCGCCAGCGCGCGCACCGTCACGGTCAGGGCCTGGGTCCCCGCATTGCCGCCGATGGCCGAGACGATGGGCATCAGCACCGCCAGCGCGACGATGTGCTGGATGGTGCCCTCGAACCAGCCGATGACGCTGGCGCCCATGGTCGCCGTCGCCAGGTTGATCGCCAGCCAGGGCACGCGGCTGCGCACGATCTCCGGGACGGACGAGCCGCGGTCCTCGTCGGCCACGCCGGCCAGACGCAGGATGTCCTCGCGGTTCTCTTCCTGGATGATGTTGACGATGTCATCGACGGTGATCTGCCCTACCAGACGGCCAGCGACGTCGATGACGGGGGCCGAGATCAGGTGGTATTTCTCGAAGATGTAGGCGACCTCTTCCTGGTCCTGGTCAACGGCGATGACGTTGACCGGCTCCATGATGTCCAGCAGCGCCATCGTGCGCGGACTGCGCAGCAGCTGGCTGACCGCCACACCGCCGACCGGGTGATTTTGCGGATCGACCACATAGATGTCGAAGAACAGCTCGGGCAGCTCCTCGCCCTGCTTGCGGATGTGGTCGATGGTGTCGCCGACGTTCCAGAACTGGGGCGCGGCCATCACCTCGCGCTGCATCAGGCGGCCGGCGGAGTCTTCCTCATAGCCGAGCGAGCTTTCGATCGCGGCGCGATCGACCTCGGGCATGGCGGCCAGCACCTTCTCGCGCTGATCGTCCTCCAGATCCTCGACCACCGCCGCGGCGTCGTCGGAATCCAGCTCCTGCAGCGCCTCGGCCAGGGTCAGGTGAGGAACGCGTTCCAGCACCTCCTCGCGGATGCTGTCGTCCAGTTCGGGCAGGGTCTCGGCCAGCAGCTCGGGCGGCAGCCAGACCACCACCACGCCGCGGTGCTGTTCCGTCAGGAAGCCCATCAGGTCGGCCACGTCGGCCGGGTGCAGGTCTTCCAGCAGCGACCGCAGCTTCAGCCCGTCGCCGTCGTCGGCGGCGTCGACCACCTTCTCGACGAAGCCCGGCGTCAGGACATAGTCCTCGTCCAGGGCGATGTGTTCGATGTCGTCGTCTTCGGCGGGCGAACGAGGGGCGGTTGCGGTGGTGCTCACGCTGCGGCCTCCCTCAATGTGTCAGATCAGCATCTAGCCGATGATTCGCCCTTGGGGACGGCTCAAAAACCATCCCCGTCTGAAGTGGCGGCCGGTCCCTTGGTAGGGGGACATGTGGCCAGATATCGATGGTGCGGTCGAGAAGACTCGAACTTCCACGGGTTGCCCCACAGCGACCTCAACGCTGCGCGTCTACCAATTCCGCCACGACCGCTCGCATCGGAGGGCGGCTGATAGCGGAGGTCGGGGGGAAAGGGAAGGGGGCGCCGGAACCGGCGTTGCAAGAAGGCGTTTTTTGCAGCTGCGGGGCGCTGTTGAGGATCGAACATGTCCAGACTTCTTCCACTGGCCGTGGCGCTGGCCATGACGGTTGCGCCGGCGGCGCTGGCGCAGGATCACGGGCGCGGACATGGACCGGAAAAGGGCGCGGAACGGGGCGGTGGCCCTGATCGCCCTCAGGCCCGTCCGGAGCGTGGTCCCGACCGCGCCGAAGGCCGCGGGAATCGCGCGGAAGCCGGCCCCCGGCAGCGTCCCGAGGTTCGTGAGCCGCGCGAGATGCGGCAGGTGCGGGAGGCTGTGGAACAGCGCCGCGACGACCGCCGCGACGACCGGCGCGATCGCGACGTCCGCCGCGACGGGCCGGCGCGCCTGCCCGTCGTCCTGCCCGGGCAGGAGCGGGTGCGCGACATCGTGCGCTTCGAGCGCCCGCGGGACCGTGTCCTGCTGACCGGCTGCCCGCCCGGCCTGGCCCGCAAGGGCAACGGCTGCCTGCCGCCCGGACAGGCCCGCCGCATCGAGGCTGAACGCCGGGCCCGCTACGACTATGTCTGGGACCGGATGGCGCGCGACGACTATCGGTACCGCTACGACGACGGCTACCTGTACCGGGTGAACAACAGCGGCGGCCTGCTGGGCTGGCTGCCCGTGCTGGGCGGCGCCCTGTCGACGGGCTCGGTCTGGCCGACGCAGTACAGCTATCAACCCGCCCCGACCTATTACACCGACTACTACCGACTGCCCGACCGGTACGACTACCGCTACGCCGACGGCGTCCTGTACGGCGTCGATCGTCAGGACAGCGGCATCAGCCAGATCGCGGCCCTGCTGACGGGTCAGCAGTGGACGGTCGGTCAGGCCATGCCTGCGGGATACGACATCTACAACGTCCCCTACGCCTACCGCGACCGGTACGCCGACACGTCGGACCGCTGGTATCGCTACAACGACGGCTATGTGTACCAGGTCGATCCGAAGACCCAGCTGGTCCAGTCCGTTATCCAGCTGCTGACCTGACGGAGCCCGACATGCGCAACACCCTGATCCGGGCGGCGGCTGTCGCCGCCCTGACGCTGAGCCTCGGCCTGACCGCCGCCTGCGGCCGCGGCGAACCCGCCGTGAACGCCTCGGGTGCGCCCGCGCCCACCAACAGCACCCTGGCCGCCAGCCTCGCCGACAATGACGCCCTCGGCGCGCTGGCGGGCGTGGTCGAGGGCGCGGGCCTGAAGACCGTGCTGGAGGGCGTCGGCCCCTACACTGTCTTCGCTCCCACCGACGCGGCCTTCACCGCCGCCGGCGGCGCGCCGGGCGCCGACGAAAAGGCCCAGGGCGCCACCCTGGTTCGCGCTCATATCGTCCCCGGCGCCGTGACCCGCGCCGACATCAACGCCGCCCTGGATCGCGCCGGGAGCGGAACGGTGAAGATGCGCACGATGAACGATGGCGTCCTGACCTTCAGCCGCGAGGGCCAGACCATCCGCGTCACCGCCGACGACGGCGCCGCCGCCGCGCTCACCGGCTCGGAAACCGCTGCGTCAAACGGCGTGATCCAGCCGGTCGACGGGGTGCTGGTGAAGGCGGGATGAAGGGGGAGGGGAGGCAGTAGGCAGTAGGCAGTAGGCAGTAGGCAGTAGGCAGTAGGCAGTAGGGAAGAGGCAGCAGGTAGCAGGCAGCAGGGGTATTGGGGCGCGTCTAGCGTCCCGGATGGTCCTGGAGCTTTCCGATGAGCGCCTTCAGCATTCGGCCGATTTCTTCAGCCTGTTCAAGGATCGGCTGCACCGAGCCTGTCGGCGTCACACGAACTCGCTCGGCCAGCAGGAGGTGGGTCTCAAGTTCCTTGAGCGAGCCTTGGGCGATGCGGAGGAAGTTGATGTAGGCCTGTCTGGAGGCCCTGCCGTAGCCTTCCGCGATATTGGCGGCGACCGAAGCCGCGGCGCGGCGGCTTTGCGACGTCAGGCCGAACAGTTCGTCACGAGGGTAGGCCCGCGTCAGTTCGTAGGTCGCGGCGGCGGCATCCATGGCGCGCTGCCAGACGATCAGATCGCGGTAGCTCCGGACATCGGACAAATCGCTTCCCTTCCTCGGACGCGCTGTACCCTACTGCCTACTGCCTACTGCCTACTGCCTGCTGCCTGCTGCCTGCTGCCTGCTGCCTACGCCGCGCCGGCCATGAAGTCATAGACATCCGCCGCGCGCGTCACCGTGATGGCGATGCGGTCTTCGCGGATTTCGATTTCGCCGCGCGCCACCGGGTGGTTGTTGGCCAGGATCCAGACCTCGTCATGCTCCGACGCGTCGAGCGGAATCACCGCCCCGCGGCCCATCCGGAGCAGCTGGCTCATGGGCAGCACGGAGCGCCCCAGGACGACCGAGATCTCGACATCGACGGCTTCGATCTGGCTCACGGGGGACTCGGATACTGAAAAGGAGTGGTCGGTGTGGTCTTGCATGGGGCTACCGATCCCCACATTGGGTCATCATGCTTTCCCAGACATTAAGCGAAGCCACAGCGAAACTCCTGCGTCCCGACGGAAAGCCCGTCGAATGGGCGCGGTCCGACGGCTATGTGGACTATCCCTTCGCGGTCGAGGCCATGGAGGCCCGCGCCGCCGCCATCGCGGCGGGGGAGGCGAATGAGCTGATCTGGCTGCTGGAGCATCCGCCCCTCTATACGGCGGGCGTCTCCTCGAAGGACGAGGACCTGCTGGACGCCGGTCGCTTCCCTGTCCACCGCAGCGGGCGCGGGGGGCAGTTCACCTACCATGGCCCCGGCCAGCGCGTGGCCTATGTGATGCTGGACCTCAATGCGCGCGGCAAGGACGTCCGCGCCCTGGTCCGGGGGCTGGAGCAATGGATCATCGGCGCCCTGGCCGAATTCAATGTCCCCGCCGACGTGCGCGAGGGCCGCGTCGGCGTCTGGGTCGAACGCAAGGGGCCGGGCTGGTCCCGTGAGGACAAGATCGCCGCCATCGGCGTCAAGGTCCGCAAATGGGTCACCTTCCACGGCATCAGCCTGAACGTCGAACCCGACCTCGACCATTTCGGCGGCATCGTCCCGTGCGGGATTCAGGACCACGGCGTCACCAGCCTGGTCGACCTCGGCGTCCCCGCGACGATGGACGAGGCGGATGAGGCGCTGAAGGTCAGCTTCCGGCGGGTGTTCGGGGACGTGGCCAGCGCGCGCGCGCCGGCGCCGCCGCTGTAAGCGCGTTCGGACTTTCGATCCGGCCCTCTGCCAGCGGCCCAGGGCGTCGCAGCCCTCCGGTCGAACGTTGAATTGAGTGCGCCGCCGGGATAAAAGATCGGACAGCGGACCGGGCCCCTCTGACGTCTGATGGCAGACGTGATGTCGGACCGCATCGAGTGATCTCGGTGCGCGATGACCCTGGCCGGTCCATCTCCTGTCGCGCGCCGCAGGTCGCTCCTTAACAATGGGGAGTCCTATGGACCTGATGAGTGTCTTCCTCGCCGAATGGCTGGGCAAGCCGGCCTGGATGTGGCTGGCCTTCATGAGCGTGGTACTGGCGCTTCTGGTGCTGGACCTGGGCGTCCTGCACAGGGATCAGCACGAGATCGGCGTTCGCGAGAGCCTGCTGCTGTCGGCCATGTATATCGCCATCGCACTGATCTTCGGGGGCTGGCTCTGGTGGGAGCTGGGCCGTCAGTCCGGCATCGAATACCTGACCGGCTTCGCGATCGAGAAGTCGCTGGCGATGGACAACGTCTTCGTCATCGCAATGATCTTCGGCTATTTCGCCATTCCGCGGGCCCTGCAGCACCGCGTGCTGTTCTGGGGCATTCTCGGGGTCATCGTTCTGCGGGCCCTGATGATCGGCGCCGGCGCGGCCCTGGTCAGCCAGTACGGCTGGGTGCTCTACATCTTCGCCGCCTTCCTGATCTTCACCGGGATCAAGATGTTCTTCGCCGGCGAGGGCCACAGCGATGTCGGGGCCAATCCGCTGGTCAAATGGATGCGGCGGCGCCTGCGCGTCACCGACGCGCTGCACGGTCAGAAATTCTTCGTCCGCCAGCCGGACGCCCGGGGCCGAATGGTGCTGTGGGCCACGCCGATGTTCCTGGCCCTGGTCATGATCGAGATCGCCGATGTGATCTTCGCCGTGGACTCGGTGCCGGCGATCTTCGCGATCACCACCGATCCCTACATCGTCTACACCTCCAACATCTTCGCCATCCTGGGCCTGCGCGCCCTCTATTTCGCGCTGGCCGCGATCATCCACCGCTTCGCCTATCTGAAGCAGGCTTTGGCGGTCCTGCTGGTCTTCATCGGCGGCAAGATCTTCGTGGCCGACCTGCTGGGGTGGGAGAAATTCCCGGCGGAATGGTCGCTCGCGATCACCGGGTTGATCCTCGCGGGCGGGGTCGGCTGGTCGTTGTGGAAAACCAGAGGCGGCGCCGCCCCGGTCGGCCACGACTGATCCGCGGACGCGACCGGACGGATACCCTGCGGTCTCCGGACCTGGCCCGTCCGTCCGGTCGCGCCGCCCTTTCAGCGGCCTCACCCGGCGCGCAGCCGGTCAGCAGGGCCACGAGAGTCAGAGGCAGCCCGACCCCGCGCATCCTACTCCGCCGCTTCCGGCGTCATCACGGTCGGCAGGGGCACGGCCCGCTCGCCGCGCTGGTTCCGCATCCGGTAGCGGCTCTGGTAGGCGCGACGCTGTTTGGCGACCTCGTACAGTACGATGCCCGAGCTGGTGCCCAGGTTGAGGCTTTCGATCATGCCGAACATGGGGATGCTGACGCACAGTTCCGCCCGTTCGACGGCCCGGTCGCTGATGCCGACGGCCTCGCTGCCGAACCACACGGCCAGCTTGGTCTGGGTCGTGTAGTCGCCCTCGTCGAGGAAGATGGACGCCTTGCCCTTCACATGGGGCGAGGTGACGATGGAGGTGTAGTTCTTGCTCTCGAGGTCGTCGAAGCAGGCGTCGGTGCTGTCGAAGCGCTTCACGAAGGTCCATTTCACCGCCGAGACCGAGGTCTTGGAGACCGACTTGCGCTCGCGCAGGTCCTGCCAGTCGTCGGGCAGGGACTGGCGCGGATCGACGACATAGACCTTTTCGACGCCCATCGCGTTGGCGTTGCGGATCACCGTGCCGATGTTCTTGATGTCGGTCGGATTCTCGATGACCGCGATCAGGTTCTTGCACCGGAACGGCCGGATGGCCTCGGCCCGGGCGCGGACCGTGGCTTTCGAGGCGGGCTTGTCTGTGACGGGATCTTCCATGACGGCCAGTCTAACGCGCCCCCGCGACGTCTCGCCAGCCCGCGCACGGCCGAAACGACCGTCCCCCGCGACCCCCTGACGCCGCACCTCCGGTTTCCGACAACCTTACGGCCATGCCCACGTTGTGCAGACCGGGTTCAGGAGAGACGCAGGAGAGGGGCGCATGGCGCACATCGCGGTGGTGGATGACGACGCCGAGGTTCGCGACTTCATCGCCCTGGTGCTGGGTCAGGCCGGGCATTCGGTGGTGACCGCCGCCGACGGCCTGGCCGCCACGAGGGTGATCGAAACCCGGACGCCCGATCTGATGATTCTCGACATCCTGATGCCGCACCGTGACGGGCTGGAAACCCTTCTGTCGCTGCGGCGCGACGGGCGCGGGTTTCCCGTCCTGGCCATCTCGGCGGGCGGCCTGCTGGACGGCGGCTATCTGTTGCAGACGGCCAGGGTGTTCGGGGCCGACGACACCCTGTTCAAACCCTTCACCGAGGACCGGCTGCGGGCCGCGGTGGACGCGCTGCTGACCGCCGGCGAGGCGCAGGAAAGGACCGGCCCCAAGGGCCGCAGCGACATTACCGCCGGATAATCTTCGACTTTTCTTTCCGGTGACGCTGAAACTCGACTCACAGCCCGCGTCTTACCCCTGCATGTCGCCGCTGAAATCCCAAACCCAGGTCCGCGCCGAACTGTCCGAGCTTATCGCCGAGGCGGTGGTCGAGACGGACGACGCGCGGCGTCAGGGCCTTCTGGTGCTGGCCGACCACTGGTCCGACATTCTGCGGCGTCGCAAGGCTGTGGGTCCGGTGCGCGATAGCCATCACTACGGATAGTCACGCGGCCCTTCTGCCCCTATCCTGATGGCATGACCGACGCAGACCAGATCGAAGCCCTCCTCGACATCGTGGACGACAGCCGCACCCCACAGGGCGATGCGGGCGAACAGCTGGCCGTCCGGGGACTGGTCGAACGGCGCGGCAAGGCCGGCTTCTGGCCGACCAACGCCGGCTGGAACCTGATGAGCGCGCGCGGTCGGCCGTTCGACACCGGCTCCGACGTTCGCCGGACCTGAAACCACGGCGCGCCCGAGGCGGATGCGCCGGGCGACAGGCGGATCGCGCCCTCAGGCCCGACCCAGCGCCTCGATCAGCACCCCCATGTTCTTGATGTATTCGCCGGTCGAAATCCCCATCACCGGATCATCGGTGATGTACGGCGAGGTGTCGGACGCGTCGCCCACGCGGGTGATGCGGAACTCGCCCGGCGCGACCTCGGGCGAGCCGTCGCCGATGTAGGGATTGCTGACCGCCTTCAGCGGCGTCGGCCAGTAGCCGCGGTCGTTGAGCCCGGCGACCAGCCCCGCGATCACCGCCGGTTCGGCGGGCGGGCGGCGGCCGTCGCTGGTCATGTCCGAGACCGAGATGTCCTGCAGGGTGAAGTAGCGGGGCAGGGCGACCGTTCCCCGGCGCGCCAGCAGAGGCGAGCCCGCCGAGGCCTGTTCGGGCGTCAGGGTCATGAGGCGCGCGTATTCGGCGCGCATCCGCTCGACGTTGACCGCCCGGAATGAGCTGTAGTGGATCACCGTGTCATTGGGATCGCCATCGACATAGTAGGCCCCGTTGACGACGTTGGAGCCGCGCCGGTGGACGTAGAGCGGCCTGTTCGTGCCCGGTTCGATGAAGGTCGGATGGGTTCGGCCGTCGCGCTGCAGCCGCTGGGGCAGGCGGACGCTGTCCAGCCAGTCCAGGGCCTCGGGCACGCGGGCCAGGTATTTCCGGTCGCCGGTCAGGCGGTAGAAGCTGAACAGCTGCTCGATATTGGCCGCCGTGGTGTGGGTGGCGTAGGCCTCGGGCTCATAGGTGCGGGCGGCGGCGGGCTTGAGCGTGTCGGCGTGGTGCTGCAGGCCCCAGCCGGCTTGGGGCGCCGGCTGCTGGCAGGCGAGGAAACAGTCCATGGCGCGGCGGATCGGATCGTCGAGGCGCGCACCCCCTTCTCTGGCGTTCAGGGTCTGGCGGCAGAAGATCAGGAATTTGATGTTCTCGCCCGCCACATCGTCATTGAAGGTGATGTAGCCGGTGTAGTCGGGCCGCCCATGCAGGCCCGCGCCATCGGTGCGGGGCCAGCGCTGGGGCCAGCCGCCGTTCGGATACTGGCTGTCGAGGACGAAGCGGATGGCCTTGTCCAGCGGCCCCCGCCACTCGCGCTCGCGCTTCTCGAGGTACAGGCGGAGCAGCAGCTGCGAGGCCTCGGAGGTGCCCGCGTCGTCGAAGGTGGCGTTGCCGTAGTCGTGGTGGAATTCCTCCATCCGCCAGGCGTTGCGGCCATAGGTGTCGTACCAGCGGCGCAGGCTCTCCGGCCCGGCGGTGTCGATCACATAGTTCCAGCCGCCCGACGGATGCTGGCCGCGCACCAGCGCCCGCCCCGCGCTGACGGCGGCGGCGTGGAACTGTTGGTCCCCGGTGGCGTGCCAGGCGTCGAGGAAGAGGTGGCCCATCGTCCCGGTGCCGGGCGGCTGGACCCAGATCATCGTCGGCGTCGCCTCCAGCTCGCCCCAGCGGCGCGAGAAGTCGGGCAGGGCGGACCAGACATAGCCGCCGTCCACCGCCGCCTCGTCGGTCATGAACCGCGTCGCCCGCTTCATCGCGGCCAGCACGGCGGCGCGGTCGGGCGCGGGCGCGACCTGGGCCAAGGCGGGCAGGGCGGTCAGCAGGGGCGTGGCGGCCACAGCCGCCAGCAGGCCGCGACGGGACAGGTCTCGGGTCATGCCGGCATCCTCGCGGCGGTCAGAAGGCGAGGCAGGTTGGGGTGGTCCTGACACCGGTGTCAAGGTCATTGGCTTCGCGAGGGCTCAGGGCGCCGCGACCACATAGCTCATCGTCACGCCATCGGTGGTCTGGCTGACCAGCACCAGCTGTAGGCCCTGTTCGCGCAGCATCCGCACGGCGTGGCGCTCGAACTGGGCCTGACGGATGGCGCGGGGGCCCTCTGGCGTCGGTCGCCAGGCGAAGACGGCCGTGTCGCGCTGGCGGAAGGAGTCGACCCCGGTCAGCCGGCCCGCGGCGGCGCGGGCGGCGGTCAGGTCGCCCGGCCCGGCGATGTAGCAGCGGTCCACCGACAGCCACGGCCCCGGCCCCTTCATCCGCCCGGGCGCGGCGACGACCCGCACCTCGGCGTCATCCTCGCCCCGCGCCCAGACCCGGGGCGGCGGATCGCCGCGATCCGATCCGGCCTCCTCTTCCTGCGTCGCCTCGCGCGGGACGTAACCGCGCGTCCGGGCGGTGGTCTCGACACCGGCCACGCCTCCGCGCGAGGCCAGGCAGAGGGCTTCGAACTCCGCGACCAGGTCGATCTCCGGGACCTCTTGGGGCGCGACCGCCGCCAGCCAGGCGCCGGCGAAGAGGTGAAGGGCGTGGGACATGCTCAATTCTCCGACGGCCGACCCTACGCGGAACGGATCGGGCGGCAAGCGTCGCCTTGCGCCCGAACACCCCCCATCCTGTACGGGGCGCGACCTGAGCTAACATATCTGCGCCCACTACAGGATTGATCTGAAAAGGTTTCATCCTTCGCCAGCGTCATATTCCCAGCACCCTGTCGGGAGCGTGGGATAATAGAGGCCGGACAGGATCAGGACGATATGGCGCGCGGGGTGAGGCGGATCGTGGATGCGGCGGCGGAAGAGGATCGCCCCTATCCCCAGAGCCGGTCGGGCATGAGCACGGCGCGCTGGCGGAGCTTGCTGCGACGCTGGCTGGCGGGGGAGCCGACGAAGGCGCTGGCGGCGGAGTTCCGCGTCAGTGTCGGGGCGCTGCACTACAACGCGAGACGGCTGAAGATGCGCAAAGGGGATCATCGTGACGCAGTCCGTCTGCCCAAGGGGCCGGCGCGTGTCGTGCTGGCGCCGCTGACCGGCGCGATGGTGGAGGTGACCTGCGCAGAGCTGGCCTTCGTCTTCCACGCCGATGATCCGGTCGCGACGGTGCGAACCCTGTATGAGCGGATGGCGGAGGCCGCGGCGGCGGGGCGGGAGGCGGACTACTCCCGCCTGCTGCGCATGGGGCAGGGCACGTTGCGCCTCTGCCGCGAGATGAAGAGCTGGATCGCGGCGGAAACGCCGGACCGGGTCGATGACCCCGACCGCGACCCCGCCGCGCCGCCGATCACCCTGCGCGAGGCGCAGCAGCCCCCGGCGGCGACGGCGTCGGGCGAGCCCTGGCGCACCTGGCTGTTCCTCGGCGGACGCGGCGCGGGCAAGACCCAGGCGGGCGCGGAATGGCTGGCCGATCAGGCCGAGGCCCTGGGCGCCGGCGGGCGTCTGGCCCTGATCGGCCCGACCCTGCATGACGTGCGCGAGGTGATGATCGAGGGCGCGTCCGGCCTGCGGTCCCTGCCGCGCTGGACGGCCCGGACCCGCCCCGTGTTCGAAAGCTCGCGTCGTCGCCTGAAGTTCGCCAACGGCTGCGTCGCCTACGCCTTCTCCGCCGAAGACCCCGACAGCCTGCGCGGCCCCCAGTTCAGCGCCGCCTGGGCTGACGAATTCTGCGCCTGGCGCGCCTCGGGCGCCCGCGGGGCCTCCGAAACGCTGGCCCTGCTGCGGATGGGGCTTCGCCTGCCGGGGCCGATCAGCACAAACCCTCACCTCTCCACCGAAGGTGGGGAGGGGGACCGTCCGGAGCCGCAGGCGACGGAGGGTGGAGGGGTCACGGGCGGGGTAGCGGGCAACAACGAACGCCGCCATCCGCCCCGCCTGCTCGTCACCACCACGCCGCGCCCGATGCGCGCCCTGGTGCGGCTGAAGGACGAAGCCGCCTGCGCCCTGACCCACGCGGCCAGCGCCGACAACGCCGCCCACCTCGCCCCCGGCTTCATCGAGGGCCTGCGGGAGCTGTACGGCGGCACCAAACGCGAGGCGCAGGAGCTGGACGGCAAGATCGTCGCCCTCGACGGCGCCCTGTTCACGGCGGAGATGATGGTCTTGGCGCGTTCTCCCTCCCCCTTGTGGGGAGGGATGGCGGCGCGCAGCGACGACAGGGTGGGGAAGGGTGACGCCGCCGCGACGGGAAACCGTGCGGCCGTACCCCACCCGTCTGTCGCTACGCGACAGCCACCCTCCCCGGAAGGGGAGGGAGAACCAAAATACGAACGCATCATCGTCGCCATCGACCCGCCCGCCACGGCGACCGGGGATGCGTGCGGCATCATCGCCGCCGCCTCACGCCTGCGCGCTGACGGGGTGCGCGAGGCGGTGGTGCTGGCCGACCGCTCGGCCCACGGCCTGTCGCCCGAGGACTGGGCGCGCCGCGCCGTCGCCCTCGCGCGCGAGGTCAAGGCCGGCTGTATCGTGGCCGAGGTCAACCAGGGCGGCGACATGGTCACCGCGGTGCTCAAGGCGGTCGACCGCCCTCTGCCGGTCCGCACCGTCCGCGCGACACGGGGCAAGGTGCTGCGCGCCGAACCCGTGGCCGCGCTCTACGAACAGGGCCGCGTCAAACACGCCGGACTGTTCGACGCCCTGGAGGAGGAGCTGATGATGCTGGGGGCGGAGCTGGGGGAGGGCTCGCTGGACCGCGCCGACGCGCTGGTCTGGGCGGTGACGGACCTGCTGATCGACCGGCAGGGCGAGCGCGGGCCGAGGATCCGGCAACTTTGAGGAGGGCTCATTCGCCGGTTTCATCCTCCCGGTTCCGGAGGTCGATCAGGGCCGCGCGCGCCTCAAGCTCGAGGGCGTATTCCTCGATCACCCGCAGCGTCCGCGCGTCGTCGATCATGAATTTCATGCGGCGGAAGCGGGCGGCTTCATCACGCAGGGCATCGGAGGCGAAGGACATGGCATTGCGAACACGTCGAAAAACCCGGGGTTCAAGCGAGGCCGCAAATTTTATCGGCTTTTCAGTCGGCTGACCGTCAGGTGGAGAGACGTTCGACCGGAATGCACAACGTCGCGGTCAGGCCGTCCGGCGCCCATTCGTATTCCACCGTGCCTCGAAAATGGTGCGTCATGATCCGCTTCAGCAGCTGGCTGCCGAAGCCGGTCTCCGCCGTCGGCGCCTCGACCCTGGGGCCCCCGCGCTCCGTCCAGACGATCGTCGCCGCGCCATCCTCCACAAGGCAGGCCACGTCCAGCAGCCCGGCGTCGACCGACAGCGCGCCGTGCTTGACCGAGTTGGTCGCCAGCTCATGCAGGACCAGGGCCAGATTGGTCGCCGCCGCTTCCGCGATCCCCATGCGGGGGACGGCGACCCGGATACGCCCGCTGAACGCGCCCAGATCATCGTAGGGGGTCAGCAGGACGGACAGCAGGTCGCCCAGAAGCGCCGCGGTCTCGATCTGGCCGGGCACGGGGCGGACGAGATCGTGGGCGCGACCCAGGGCCGTCAGGCGATGGGTCAGCTCCCGCGCCATGTCCTCCTTGGTCTCGGCCGACCGGGAGGTCATCTGGGTCAGGGCGCCGGCCATGGTGATCAGGTTCTTGACCCGGTGGCTCATTTCGCCGGCCAGAAGCTCATTGGCCTCCTCGGCCTGCTTGCGTCCCGTAACGTCCAGAAAGACGCCGAACATCATGCGGCCGACTATGCCCTCGTCGTCGCCGCGGCCCCGGGCGGAGATCCACCGCACCGTGTCCTGGATCAGGATGCGGAAATCGATCTCATAGGGGCCGACGATACCCCGGGTGGCGCTGAAGGCGGCGCGGACGCGGTCGCGGTCGGCGGGGTGGATGTTGGCCGACAGATCCTCGAACGTCACGGTCCGGCCCTTGGCCACGGCCCACAGGTCATGGCCGACGTCGTCCATCGTCAGGCGGTCGCTGTCGACGTTCCAGGCCCACAGGGCGATGCCCGCGGCCTCGACCCCGAGGCGCAGATGCTTCTCTTCCCACACGGGCATACTCGGTTGCGGCGTCCGTCGGCGCTCATGATGAGGGGCCGTCCCGACGCGCGGCCATCGACCAGAGGCGCAATGTCGCAGAAGAGCAAGGGGATGGAGGGCGAGAGCGGCTTTATTCGGCCGGGGCCCCGGGCGGCGAGGATCAGG
Organism: Brevundimonas sp. AVps31; assembly: GCF_058681355.1. Lineage (NCBI taxonomy): Bacteria > Pseudomonadati > Pseudomonadota > Alphaproteobacteria > Caulobacterales > Caulobacteraceae > Brevundimonas > Brevundimonas sp. AVps31. The sequence goes on from NZ_CM178736.1 coordinate 2,324,768, forward strand.
CCGTTGCAGCGGTGAAGGTTGTGATCCAAGGTTGTATCGCGCATCTGGATTGGTCGGGGAGGCCGTTGCGGATAGAATGACGATCATGCCTTCGCCTCTGGACGCCGACCTGTCGCCTGCACCAACCCGCCGTCGGGTCGGTGGGCTGGTGATCTCGGCCTGGCTCGTCTGGGGCGTGGTCGTGGCCTATGCGGCCGTCCAGGTCCTGACCGCCGGGGAGGGCCTGGTATCCGCGATTGCGTCGCACAGCGGCGCCCTGATCGTGGCGGCGACCGGCTGGCTGGTTGTCGCCAACCTGCTCAGCCTCGCGGAGCGCCGACGCGCGCAGGCCCTTGAGGATCAGGCGTTGGCCGAGGTCGCGCTGTTGTCCGAAGAGCTGGATTCGGTGCGCCGGCTGCAAGCCCGGATCGCCGCCGATATCGAGGGCGATCCCGAACTGCAGGCCGCCATCGCCCGCCGACGCGTCGGCTGACCGCCATGCGGCCGAGCCTGTCGATCCTGCAGCTTCGGGCCCTGGACGACGCCGGTCTGACCGACTACGCGGCGGCCGTCTTTCTGGAGCTTGAGCGCACGGCGAAAGACGCCGAGCGGCGGACCCGGATCGTCTCCGACATGGCCCGGGTCCCGTACCGCGCCGCCCTGAAGGTGGTCGAGGGGACGGGGTTCGTGATCGGGGTGCTGACGCTGACCCTCAGCCCGCTGGGACTGGTGGGCGCCTTCCTGATCCCGGCCATGACCAACGGCATCGGCTGGTGGTCCGACCGGACCAGGGCGAAGCTCCTGCGGCCCTATCTGGTGGAGCTGCACGAGGCGACGATCCGGCTGCGAACCCTTCAGGCCGCCTGGGACGCCGTCGATGCGGAAAGGATCAGGCGGGGTTTGAAAGCCCCCTGAGCCTCACCCGAACTCCACCAGCACGTCATCCGCCGCGACCGGGTCGCCGGCCCTGGCGCCGACGGCCTTCACGACGCCGTCGCGTTCGGCCTTGAGGATGTTCTGCATCTTCATGGCCTCGATGATGGCGACGGTTTCGCCGGTCTTGACCTCCTGACCGACGACCACCGGGATGGCGACGACCAGACCGGGCATGGGGCTCAGGACCATCCTGGAGGTGTCGGCCGCGACCTTCGCGGGCAGGCGGGCATAGAGCTCGGCCAGGCGGGGGCGCAGGACGCGGACGCGGGCCTTGGCGGCGCGGTGGCGGATGATGAAGCCGTCAGCGACGCGGCTGACCTCGGCGGTGAACGGCTCGTCGTCCAGCTCGGCGCGGAACTGGGCCTGTCCCGGACGCCAGTCGATGTCGGTCAGCCGGGCCTGTCCGCCGCCGGTGAAGGCCAGCAGCAGGGCCTCGTCGGCGTCATAGGACAGGTCGACGCCGTGATGATCCTTGTCGATCATCACGGTCCAGTCGGTGCGGTCGGACGGATCGCCCTCCTGTTCGGCGATGATCTCGTTCATGGCCACGGCGGCCGCGATCAGGATGTGGGTCTGGCGCGGGTCAGGCTTCAGGCCGTGGAAGCCCTCGGGGAACTCGTCCTTGATGTAGCTGGTCGAGATGTTCCCGCCGCGGAAGCGGGGCTGGTCCATGACGGCGGCCAGGAAGGGCACATTGTGGCCGACGCCGGCCAGATGGGTGTCCTCCAGCGCGCGGGCCATGCCCTCGATGGCCTCGGCGCGGGTCGGGGCCCAGGCGCACAGCTTGGCGATCATGGGGTCGTAGAACATGCTGATCTCGTCGCCCTCGCGGACGCCCGAGTCGTTGCGGATGACATAGCCGTCCTCGTGCGGACCCTCTTCCGGCTGCTCGTAGCGGACCAGACGGCCGATGGAGGGCAGGAAGCCGCGGTAGGGATCCTCGGCGTAGATGCGGCTCTCGACCGCCCAGCCGTTGATCTTCAGATCGGCCTGCTCGAAGGCCAGCTTCTCTCCCCAGGCCGAACGGATCATCTGCTCGACCAGATCGACGCCGGTGATCAGTTCGGTGACCGGGTGTTCGACCTGAAGGCGGGTGTTCATCTCCAGGAAGAAGAAGCTCTTGTCCTGACCGGCGACGAACTCGACCGTGCCGGCGCTGTCATAGTTGACGGCCTTGGCCAGGGCGACGGCCTGGGCGCCCATGGCGGCGCGGGTGGCCTCGTCCAGCAGGGGGGAGGGGGCCTCCTCGATGACCTTCTGGTTGCGGCGCTGGATCGAGCATTCGCGCTCGAACAGGTGGACGACATTGCCGTGCTTGTCGCCCATCACCTGAATCTCGATGTGGCGCGGGTCGATGATGAATTTCTCGAGGAAGACCCGGTCGTCGCCGAAGGCGTTCAGGGCCTCGGCCTTCACGGCGGCGAAGCCCTCGGCCATGTCGTCATCGGAGTGGGCGACGCGGATGCCCTTGCCGCCGCCGCCGGCCGAGGCCTTGATCATGACCGGATAGCCGATCTGGTTGGCGATCCGGACCGCTTCCTCCGTCGACTCGATCAGGCCCATATGGCCCGGGACGGTCGAGACGCCGGCTTCGGCGGCGAACTTCTTGGAGGTGATCTTGTCGCCCATGGCGTCGATCGCCTCGGGATTCGGACCGATGAAGGCGATGCCCTCGGCCTTCAGCCGTCGGGCGAAGCCGGCGTTTTCGCTCAGGAAGCCGAAACCGGGGTGCACCGCCTCCGCGCCCGTTTGACGCACGGCGTCCACGATCCTGTCCGCCAGCAAATAGGACTGGGCGGCGGGCGCCGGGCCGATCAGGACGGCCTCATCCGCCATCTCGACCGCCAGCGAACCGGCGTCGGCCTCGGAATAGACCTGCACCGTGGCGATGCCCATACGGCGGCAGGTCTTGATGATGCGGACGGCGATCTCGCCGCGGTTGGCGATCAGGATCTTCTTGAACATGAAGGCTCGACTGTGAAGCGAAGGGGGCCTCCCGCGGAGGCGTCGGGTTTCGATTAGGCTGACCTCGCCGGGGAGTAAACCGGTCGCTCCCACGTCACAGAGCGGGCGTACGGGGTTGGCAGACCCCTTGTGTATACGCTTTAACCCTTCGCGCCTTCCCATCGGACTGCTGGAGCCCGAGTTGATGTCCCGTACCCTTTCCCTTGCCGCCGTCGCGGCCGTCGCCCTGAGCCTGACCGCCGGGGCCGCCGTCGCCCAGGACTTCCGCGCCCTGGCGCGGCAGGACCTGCAGATGGCCCACGACGAGCTGGCCGCCAACCACCCCGCCCCGGTCATCCCGGGTCAGCCCTCGGCTGATTTCCGCGCCTGGCTGGACACCGGCCTGACGGAATCCCTGGCGCTGGCCAACCGCGTCAACAGCGGCGACAGCCACGCCTATCTGCTGCGCTACTACGGCGCCGGGTTCCGGGATTCGAACATCTCGCTGACCCCGTCGTTCGAAGGCCTCGGGCCCTATTTCGGCACCGCCTGGCCGGGCTACACGACCGGCTGGCGCGACGGCAAATATGTCGTGACCTACGTCAAGCCGGGCCTGCGCGGCTCCAACATCCCGCGCATCGGCGATACGGTGGTGTCGTGCAATGCGACCCCGATCGAGGAGTTCGCCCGCGCCAAGCTGGATCGCTGGGAAGGCGACCTGAACACCGAGGCCGGCCGTGTCATCTCGGCGCCCTACCTGCTGTGGAACCGCAACAACCCGTTCGTGAACGGCGTGCCCTCGACCTGCGAGTTCCAGACCGGCAACCGCCGGGCGCGCGCCCTGACCATCGCCCCGGCCCTGCCGCTGGCCGCCGGTGAGCTGGAAGCCGCCTACCGCGCCACCGTCTACATGCCGGGCGCGACGCCGCTGTCGATCCAGACCGTCAACGGCCGTCCGTGGGTCAATGTCCACTCGTTCGCCGACTCGGCGGGCTGGGACGCCTTCAACGCCGCCGTGGAGGGCCAGGTCGCCCAGCTGCGCGGCCCGCAAGGCTTCGTGCTGGACCTGCGCGGAGCCTCGGGCGCCTCGGCCTACACCTCGACCACGCGCGGCTATGGCCTGGCCAACCGCATCTGGACGCCGGAGTTCACCGTCAGCCGCCAGCCGGCCGCCGGCGCCATCACCTACCGCGCCACCGCCGGCAACCGCGCCTGGTACGCCGACACCCTGTCGCGGATGGAAGCCGATCCGCGCTTCGTCTCGGAAGCCCCGGCGGTGATCGAGAACACCCGCGCCATCGTGGCCGCCTATGACGCCGCCATCGCCGCCGGCCAGCCGACCTTCGTGCTGGAAGGCCGCGCCGCCGCCGCCGACACGGGCGCGCCGAACCCGGTGCAGGGTCCGGTCGTCGTTCTGGTCGACGCCGGCTGCTCGGGCGGGTGCCTGGACACGCTGGACCTGGTGTCCAAGCTGCCCAACGTCCGCATCGCCGGTTCGACCACCGCGACCGACTCGATCTTCATCGAGCAGACCACCCAGCGGACGCCGTCGAACTACTCCAACCTCAGCTACGGCCATAAGGCCTGGACCGCCCGTCCGCGCCCGAACAACACGCCGTACGCCCCGGCCGCCGGTCTGGTTTACACCGGCAACCCCGCCGATGAAGCCGCCGTCCAGGCCTGGGTCGGGACGCTGTTCGGCGGCTGATCGCTTCTGAACGTCGATTGAAAGAGGGCCGGACGGGCAACCGTCCGGCCCTTTTCTTTGGGCGGGGGCTTACGGCGGGCCGGACGAGGGGGCCGGTGGGCGTGAAGTGATTAGTGGTTAGTGGCCAGTGGCTGGCCAGCGGCGTGCGACGGACGACCCTGAGCCGCCCTTCCGCCGCCCACGCAAGAGCGGCCATGTGAGGTTCTCCGTGAGCGGAAGGGCGGCACAGGCGGCGCAACCGCACCGCGGGTGGCCAGCCACTAGCCACTAACCACTAATCACTTCACGCCCACCGCTCCTCATCTCGTCACCCGGACTGGAACCTCCGCCTTCCAGTTCCTATTTTCCCGTCATGACCGATACGCACCGCTCCCCCTCCGGATATGACCTGACGCCGCCGACCGAGGCCGAGCGCGAGCGGCTGGAGGCGGACCTGACGGCCGAGGAGGCCCGGGTCCTGCTGTCGCACGGCACCGAGGCGCCCTTCTGCGGCGTGCTGCTGGGCGAGAAGCGGGCCGGAGTGTTCTGCTGCCGTGAATGCGGCCTGCCGCTGTTCAAAACCGGCACCAAGTTCGAGAGCGGCACCGGCTGGCCCAGCTTCACAGAGCCGGTGGACGCGGCCCATGTCACCGCCATCACCGATCGCAGCTACGGCATGGTGCGGACCGAGACGGTCTGCGCGCGCTGTGGCGGGCATCAGGGGCATGTCTTCCCCGACGGGCCGCCGCCGACGGGGCTGCGGTATTGCATCAACTCGGTGGCGCTGGAGTTCGTGCCGGAAGGCGAGCCGTTGCGAGACCCGTTGCATCGCGGCGACGGAAATGCCTGACCTTGGCCTCAATCAGGGTTAGGGTAGGTTCAGTACAGGGAGTGAGCGCATGCTGATTTCGGCCCTACTGATGGCGGCGGCTTTGGCCGGGAGCGATCCCGACGGCGTCATGACGACCGCGCCCGCGACCAATGTCGACCTGACCGCCGTGAATCGTCCTGTCGCACCGACGGCCGAGGGCGCGGCCCTTCAGGCGGCGGAACCGCACAACCTGACCACCGACCAGCAGATCGACCGCTGGCTGGAAAGCCGCGACCCGGACGCGACGCCCTATGCCAGCGGCCGCGGGGAGCGCCCGGTCGATGACCGCAAGATGCACAGCGAGTTCTCGGCCAGCATCGGCACCGGCGGCTACCGCGACTACGGCATGGCGGTGTCCCTGCCGGTCGGCGACAACGGCCGGGTCAACCTGAGCTATCGCCAGACCGAGAACGGCTTCTATCCGTCGGGCTATGGCTACGGCTATCCGCGCGACGGCGCCCTGGGCGGGCCCGGGTATTTCAGCGACAGCAACTACGTCTTCCCGGGTCGCTACGACCCGACCGCCGCCGCCCGATTTGAATACCGCGCCGCGCGCCCCGGCGGTCCGCCGACCGACCGGCGACCGATCTATCAGAACGACGCCACCGTCGACTGAGACCCGAAAGGCCCGCTTCGATGAAGCGGGCCTTTTGAGTCGGGGCGCGGCGGGGGTCGCCCTAGTCCTCCACGACATCGCCCTTGCAGTCGACCGTGAAGAGATGGGCGGTGGGGCTGTCGACCCGGATGCGGTGACAGTCCGCATGTTTGGCCAGAAGGCTGCTGATGCCCGGAAGCACCTGCGCGGCGCGGGTCAGGTGGATCGTCTCGGTCGGGAGCGGCCGCCCCTTGTGGAAAACCGTGAGTGTGTAGTGTCCCATAAGCAACATCCGGGCCCGCTGGAGAGGCCGTCGAGCGGGTCTAATGCCGTGTGGCCGACTTAGTGCCCGTGAAAGTGTGTCGCACCGGTCGTCGTCTATCGGCTGTGGCGCCCCCGTCATCCCGAAACGCCGCGCCGGGCCTCCGGGATGACGGGGCCGCGCGGCGTCAGGCCTTCCTGCGTCCCAGCGCCGCCAGCACCGGCAGGACGATGAGGGTCAGGACCGTGGCGGTGGTCAGGCCGCCGATGACGACGGTGGCCAGCGGCTTCTGGACCTCCGCGCCGGGGCCCCAGGCGAAGGCCATGGGGATGAAGCCCAGCACGGCCACCAGCGCCGTGGTCAGGACCGCGCGCAGGCGGCTGACGGCGCCGTTGATCGCGGCCTGAACCGGGGGCTCCCCGGCCTGCAGGCGTTCGAGCACCGCCTGCATCAGGACCAGGCCGTTGAGGGTCGCCACGCCGGAAACGGCGATGAAGCCGACCGCCGCCGAGATCGACAGCGGCATCCCTCGCGCCGCAAGCGCCAGGGCGCCGCCGACGAGGGCCAGAGGCACGCCGGCGAAGACCAGGGCCGCGTCCCGGACCGAGCGCAGGGCCAGGAACAGCAGGCCGCCGATGGTCAGGAAGACCAGCGGCACGATCAGGGCCAGACGGGCGGAGGCGCGTTCGAGGTTTTCGAACTGGCCGCCCCAGTCCATCCAGCCGCCGGGCGGGGGCTGGACCTCGGCCGCCACCTCGCGACGGGCCTCGGCGACGAAGCCGCCCAGATCCCGACCCCGCACATTGGCCTGGACGATGATGCGGCGCTTGCCGTTCTCGCGACTGATCTGGTTAGGGCCTTCGCCCATCTCGAAGCGGGCGACGGAGGACAGGGGGACGGTCGCCGCGCCGGGCTCGGACTCCTCGGGCATGACGGGCAGCTGGGCCATGACCACGGGGTCGTTGCGCAGGGCGTCGTCGAGGCGGACGACCACGTCGAAGCGACGGTCGCCCTCCATCACCTGACCCGCCGCCTGACCGGCCAGACCGATGGCGAGGGCGTCGGCGGCGTCGGAGGCGTGGATGCCCTGGGCCGCCGCGATGGTGCGGTCGACGCGGGCTGTCAGGGTCGGCTGGCCCGAGACCTGTTCGACCCGCACGTCGGCGGCGCCGTCGATGCGGCGCAGGACGGCGGCGACCTGTTCGGCCGAGCGCGTCATGGCGTCGAAATCGTCGCCATAGACCTTGACCGCCACATCCGAACGGACCCCGGCGATCAGCTCGTTGAAGCGCATCTGGATGGGCTGGGTGAACTCGTAGCTGTTGCCCGGCAGCTGGGAGAGGGCCTCCTCCATCCGCGCCACCAGTTCGGCCTTGGGCAGGGACGGGTCGGGCCAGTCCTTGCGGTCCTTCAGCATGACGAAGGTGTCGGAGATGGAGGGCGGCATGGGGTCGGACGCCACCTCGGCGGTGCCGGTGCGGGTGAAGACCCGTTCGACCTCGGGCAGGGCCTTCAGCGTCGTCTCGACGCGGAACTGCATGGCCTGCGACTGCTCCAGCGAGGTGGAGGGGACGCGCAGGGCCTGGACGAGGATGTCGCCCTCATCCAGCTGGGGGACGAACTCGCTGCCCAAGGTGGCGAAGGCGATGGCCCCCGCCGCCAGAGCCGCGACGGCCCCGCCGATGACCACGCGGGGGTAGCGCATGGCCTTCGTCAGCAGGGGTTCGTAGCGGTTGCGGACGGCGCGGCTGATCTTCGTCTCGCCGTCCTCATGCCCGGCCTTCGGTTCGCGCACCCAGATGGCGGTCAGGGCCGGGACGAAGGTGAAGCTGAGGATGAAGGCGCCGCCCAGCGCCAACATGACGGTGGCGGCCATGGGGCCGAACATCTTGCCCTCCACCCCCTCGAACATCAGCAGGGGGGCGTAGACCAGCAGGATGATGGCCTGACCGAAGGCGGCGGGCCGGGCCATTTCGCGCGCGGCGGCGGCGGCGACGTCCAGCCGCTGGGCCAGCGTCAATGATTGATTCGCCTCCTGCCTCCTGAGTGAAAGGCGGCGCAATGTGTTCTCGACCACCACCACGGCGCCGTCGACGATCAGGCCGAAATCGAGGGCCCCGAGACTGAGCAGATTGGCGCTGATGCCGAAGCGGTTCATGGCCGTGGCCGCGAACAGGAAGCTGAGCGGGATGACCAAGGCCGTGATGATCGCGGCCCGCACATTGCCCAGGGCCACGAACAGGACGGCGATGACGAGCACGGCCCCGAGGACGAGGTTGTGCTCGACCGTGCCGATGGTGGCCTCGACCAGCTGGGTGCGGTCCAGCACCGGGCGGACCCTGACGCCGGGCGGCAGGCTGGGGGCGATCTGTTCAAGCTTTTCACCAACACGTTGAGCGACTTGGCGCGAGTTCTCGCCTTGCAGCATGAGGGCGGCGCCGAGGACGGTTTCGTGTCCGTCCGAACTGGCGGAGCCGAGGCGGGGGGCGCGGCCCATCTCGACCACGGCCACGTCTGAGACGCGCACGACCTGACCGTTGCGGTTCAGGATCGGGGTGGCGGCCAGCTCCTCCAGGGTGCGGACGCGGGCGTCGGCGCGGACGATCCAGGCCTCGCCCGCGCGGTTGACGTAGCCGGCGCCGGCGATGCGGTTGGCGTGCTCCAGCGCCTCGACCAGTTGCACCAGACCGACGCCGTAGGCGGCCAGACGGGCGGGGTCGGGATGGACGGCGTATTCCTTCACATAGCCGCCCTGCACATCGATGCCGGCGACGCCTTTGACGCCCCGCAGCTGGGGCGCGACGATCCAGTCCTGAACGGTGCGCAGGTAGGTGGCCTTCTGCGCGTCGGTGGTCAGGCGTTCCCCCTCGGGGGTGACATAGACGGCGCCTTCGGCGGCGGCGGCGCCGGTCAGCTCCAGCGTCCAGATGTAGACCTCGCCCAGACCGGTGACGACCGGACCCATGGAGGGCGTCAGGCCGCCGGGCAGGTCCGCGCGGGCGTCCTGCATCCGTTCGTTGACCAGGGTGCGGGCGAACCAGATGTCGGTGCGGTCGGTGAAGACGGCGGTGATCTGGGAGAAGCCGTGGCGCGACAGGGAACGGGTCTCGACCAGACCCGGCATGCCGCTGAGCGCGGTCTCCAGCGGGAAGGTGACCTGCCGCTCGACCTCCTCCGGCCCCAGGGCGGGGGCGACGGTGGTGATCTGGACCTGGCGGTTGGTGATGTCCGGCACGGCGTCGATGGGCAGGCGCAGGAGCTCGCGCGCGCCCACGGCGGCCCACAGGACGGCCAGGACGATGATGAGCCAGCGATGGCGGACGGCGGCGTCGATGATGCGGTTCAGCATGGTCAGTGTCCGTGCTCCGCCTCGCCCTTGGCCAGTTCGGCCTTGAGCAGGAAGGCGCCGGTTCCGGCGATGCGCTCGGACCCGGTCAGGCCCGTCAGGATCTCGGTGCGGCCCCCGGCGGTGGCGCCGGTGGTGACGGGACGGGCGCGGAAGCCGGCCCCCTCGCGCACGAAGACGGAGGTCACGCCCTCGACCGTCTGGACGGAGTCGGCGGGGACGGTCAGGCCGTTTCCGCCGCCCACGGGCAGGCGGGCGGACAGCACGGTCCCGGCGGCGGGCGCGGGGCCGGAAGGGGCGGCGCGGACGGTGGCTGTGCCGCCCACGGCGGCGGGGGCGACGGCGATGACGGTGGCTTGCAGGACCTGACCGTCGGCGGTTTCGGCGCTGAGGCGGCCGCCGACGGCCAGCAGGCGGGCGGCGGCGGGCGGGGCGTCGAACACCAGCTCGGTGCGGCCCGCGTCGGCGAGCTCGGCCACCTGCAGGGCTTCTTCGTGCAGGGTCATGCCGGGGGCGGCGAGCAGGCGGGTGACGACGCCGTCGGCCGGGCTGCGCACGATGACCACGCCATCGCTGCCGGGGTTGCCGAAGGCGGCGACGCGGGCGCGGGCGGCGCGCAGCCGGGCCTGGGCGGCGCGGGCGGCGGCCTGGGTGGCGTCCAGCCGGGCGCGGGGCATGTAACCCCGGTCGAACAGGGTCTGGTCGCGGGTCAGGGCGGCGCCGGCGGCCTCGGCCTCGGCGGCGGCGGCGTCCGCGTCGGCCCGGGCGGAAGCGCCTTCAGGACTGCGCAGGGTGGCGAGGACGGCGCCGCGCCGGACGCGGGCGCCGGGGCCGACGTGGACGGCGGTCACGGTCCCGGCCAGCGGGCTGTCGACGCGGGCTTCGGCCCCCGGGGCGACGGCGACGTGGCCGGGCAGCCGCAGTTCGGAGCCGCCGCCGCGTTGGGGCGTGGTGACGGAGACGCCGGCGGCGGTCGCCTGCCGGTCGGTCAGGGCGACGAAGCCCTCGGGCGCGGCCTCGTCGGCGTGGCCCTCCTCGCCCTCGGCATGGGTCTCGGCGGGGGCGGGGGCGTCGAACAGGCGGGCGGCGCCGAAGCCGAGGCCGAGCGCGGCGACGACGGCGGCGCCGGTCATCAGCCAGTGTTTGCGGGAAGTCATGAAGTGTCCTCGATGGACCCGCGGGCGCGCTCAGGGCGGCGCGAACCGGCGCGGGCCGGGCGTCTGATCAGGATGAGGAGAGGACGCGACCGTTTCGTCGCGCCGGATCAGACCCGTGGAGGGCGTTCGAGGCCGAAGGCGGCCTGACGCGGTGCGCCGGGCGAGGAGGCCCAGCGGACGGCGTCATGGCTCTGGCCCGGCAGGCCGAGCGTCGGCGCGGCGGTGTGCGGCGAGGCGGCGTGCGGGGCGTGGCAGCAGCCATGGCCGCAGACGATGGCGCAATGCTCGCAGGCCGGATCCTCGCACGGGGCGGAGGCCGGGGCGGCGGAGGCGGCGGAGGCAGGCGCCTGATCCGCGCAGGCCACGGCGGCCGTGGCGGGCATGACGGCGACGAGCGCGAACAGAAGCGCGGCCAGAAGGCCGACCTTGTTCAGAAGGAGGTGCGCGCGCCGGAGCATGGGGCCGGGGTAGCACGGACTTGCGAAGGAGTCGCGGGCGGGATGTCGCAGGGCTAGCGCGTCGAGAAACGCCCCGCGCGCCAGGCCAGGATCATGACGCCCAGGCCGACCGCGCCACAGACCGCCAGGGCGGGCAGGGACGCTTCCGGTCCGAAGGAACCGCCGGTGAGCCATTCGGGGAAGCCGTCGCGCGCCGTGCTGACGGCAAGGGAGGGACCGAAGTCGCCGCCCGAGACCGCCGCGCCGAAGACATAGCCCTGAACGAAATTCCAGGCGGCGTGGACGCCGATGGACAGCCAGATCCGGCCCGTGAGGGCGTAGAAGGCGCCCAGCATGATCCCGGCTTCCAGCGCGATGCAGACGGCGGCGAAGACGGTGGCGTTGGGATTGGCGATGTGGCCGAAGCCGAACAGGGCGGCCGAGACGGCGAAGGCGATCCACGGTCCGAAGGCGCGCCAGATCAGCCGCAACAGGACGGCGCGGATGATCAGCTCCTCGATCACGCCGGACTGGACCGCGTTGCCGAGCGCGATCCAGGCGGGAACGGGTCCTGTCATGCGCAGGTCGTAGAGACCGAACGCCGCCATGATCCCCATGACCGCCGCGAACATGAGTCCGCCGATCAGCAGGCCGCCGACCAGTTCCGGGGCCATCGGACGCAGGGCCAGTTCTGACGGCAGACGGCCCTCCGCCAGCCAGACGGCCAACGCATAGACCCCGAGGGCCACCACGGCCCCGACGAGCGGCGCCGCCAGCCGGATCGGGCCGGATGATCCGGGCTGCAGATGGGTCAGCCCCTCGGCGGTGGTCATGCCGGCGATCAACACCAGGAAGACCAGGGCCACCGCCCAGCCGATCGCCCGCAGCCAGCGCAAAGGCCCCGGATGCAGGAAGCGGCGCTCGCCCAGAGCCAGCGGGTTGGCGGCGGCGTATGAGCGGACGTCGACAGGTAAGGATACAATGGCCATGGGGGCTCCGGTGCGGCGAGGGCGCAGGTCGATGTATAAGCGCTGTTATATCTCGGCAACAGGCTTTGCCATATTGGTCCGGACTTGAGGGAGGGGCGGAAACGCAAACGGGGCCCGACTTTGCAGTCAGGCCCCGCAGGGGTCTTCAGATGGTGCCGCCGGGGGGAATCGAACCCACGACCTCAGCCTTACCAAGGATGCGCTCTACCACTGAGCTACGGCGGCCCGTTCTGAGGAAGCGGCCCTATAGCCAACGTCGCGGCGGGGGCCAAGTCCTATTTCCGTTCCGATGTGAAAAGTTTGTCCGCGGCGCGCCCCGTCCGGGGGCGGGGGCCGGTGGACAAGGTTCGCGTTAACGGTGTCGGGGCCTTGCGCCGGGACGCGGCGCGGGCTCTCATCGATTCCATGGACAAGCCCGTGACGACCGCGACCCAAGCCGCCGCCGCGCCCGAGGCGCCGCCGACCGCCGCCGCCCCGGCCAAGGTCGCCGCGACCGAGGTGGCGACGCCCGCCCCGGCGCCGGACGTCGCACGGGTGAAGGCGGAAAAGGCGCTGCGGCTGGCCAAGGCGCTGCGCGACAACCTGCGCCGGCGCAAGGTCGCGACCAAGGCCGCAAGACCGAGCAACTGAATGTCATCGGGCGTACGGTTCACGCGGCCTTTCACAGGACCGGCGGACCGCGCTAGATAGTCGATCCGCCATGGCCCCCGCCGTGGCCCTCAAGAGACGACATGGACAGCATCGCCATCACCGGCGGCGCCCAGCTGAACGGGATCATCCCCGTCAGCGGCGCCAAGAATTCCGCCCTCAAGCTGATGGCCGCCTCGATCCTGACGGATCAGCCGCTGTTGCTGACCAATATGCCGCGCCTCGCGGATACGAAATTCCTCGGCAAGCTGTTGCAGGCGCTGGGCGTCGAGGTGACGGAGCGGGACGGCGCCGACGGGCAGGAGACCCTGTTCGACGGACGGACCATCAGCTCGACCTTCGCCCCCTATGATCTGGTCCGCCAGATGCGGGCGTCGTTCAATGTGCTGGGGCCGCTGCTGGCGCGCACGGGCGAGGCCAAGGTGTCGCTGCCGGGCGGCTGCACCATCGGGGCGCGTCCGGTGGACCTGCACCTGCAGGCCCTGACGGCGCTGGGCGCCGAGATCGAGCTGGACGAGGGCTATGTCACCGCCCGGGCGCCGCGCGGTCTGCAGGGGGCCGAGATCGAGTTCCCGTTCGTGTCCGTGGGCGCGACCGAACACGCCCTGCTGGCCGCCGTGATGGCCAACGGAACGACGGTGCTGCGCAAGGCGGCGCGGGAGCCGGAGATCGGCGACCTGGCCCGCTGCCTGACCGCCATGGGCGCGAAGATCGAGGGCATCGACACGGACGTCCTGACCATCACCGGCGTGACCTCGCTGAACGGCGCGGAATGGTCGGTGATTCCGGACCGGATCGAGATGGGCTCCTATGCCGTCGCCGCGGCCATGGCCGGGGGCGAGGTGCGGCTGACGAAGGCGCGGCCCGAGCTGATGACCGCCCTGACCGAGAAGATGGTCGCCGCGGGCGTCGAGATCACCCCGACCGAGGACGGCGTGATCGTGAAGCGGGATCCGACGCAGCGTCTGCGCGCGGTCGATCTGGAGACCGAGGTCTATCCGGGCTTCGCAACCGACCTGCAGGCGCAGTTCATGACGCTGATGACGACGGCGGAGGGCGAGAGCACCATTCGCGAGACCATCTTCGAGAACCGCTTCATGCACGCGCCGGAGCTGGCGCGGCTGGGGGCCGACATCCACGTCGGGGCGGGCGAGGCGATCGTGAAGGGCGTCGAGGTCCTGCACGGCGCGCCGGTCATGGCGACCGACCTGCGGGCCTCGGTCAGTCTGGTCATCGCCGGTCTTGTCGCGCAGGGTGAGACGACGGTCGGCCGCGTCTATCATCTGGATCGCGGTTTCGAGCGTTTGGAAGAGAAGCTGGGCGCCTGCGGCGCCGATATTCGACGGATCACGGGCGAAACCCATGAGCACTGAGGCCGAAGGCGGGGCGGACGAACGGGCGAAACGGTCGCCGATGGAGCCCCTGCGCCTGCTGGCCGAGGACGACCATGACCTGAGCATCATCTCGGTGGCGCTGCAGGACGCGATCATGCGGCCGATGGACATCGTCTGGGAGCGCAACTCGCGCCTGCTGACGGTGGCGCTGAGCCGGTTCTGCTGGGAGTGCGGCGGAACGCGGGTGATGGCGGCGATGCAGTTCGGGGACGTGGTGTCGGTCAAGAGCCGCCGCCTGCCGCGCGGGCCGGAGACGGCGCTGGAGCTGCTGGCCATGCATTTCGAGCCGGGCGAGGCGCCGGGCGGACGGATCATCATGATGTTCGCGGGCGGCGGCGATCTGAGGATCGACGTGGAATGCCTCGACGCCGTGCTGACCGACCTGTCGGAGCGTTGGCCCGCCAAGATGGCGCCGACCCATCTGTCGGGGTCGCTGGAGGCCGAACTGGCGGAGGCGGGCCCGCAGTGAGCGATCACCGGCTGACCTCCATCGACCTGGACGCGGCCTCCCTGCCGGCGGCCTCGGCCGAGATCGAGCATGAGCGGCGCGTGGCGGTGTTCGACATCGTCGAGAAGAACAGTTTCGAGCCCGTGGGCGCGGCCGGCGGTCCCTATGCGCTGAAGCTGTCGTCGCAGGACGGGCGGCTGGTGTTCGACATCACCGGGCCGCAGTTCGCCAAGGCGCACGGCCTGTCGATGTCGCCGCTGAACAAGACGATCAAGGACTATATCGACATCTGCGACAGCTATTATGAAGTGCTGCGCGGGACCGACGTGGGCAAGATCGAGGCGATCGACATGGGTCGCCGGGGGCTGCACAACGAAGGCGCCGAACTGCTGAAGTCCCGCCTGGACGGCAAGATCGCCGTTGACCACGAGACCGCGCGACGGCTGTTCACCCTGGTGACGGCGCTTTACCGGCGGTGAAGGGAGTGTCCTCCCCATTCGCGACGCGAACGGGGAGGTGGCGCGCCGCAGATATGCGGCGTGACGGAGGGGGCGGCGCCGGTGGTCGGTGGATCCCTTGTGCTCACCTCCGGCTTCGACCGTCGCCAATCCCTGATCCCCTGCGCCGCCCTTCCGTCTCATCGGCTGAGCGCCGACGATCCACCTCCCCCTCGCCTTGTGACGGGGAGGGGATGTGATATCCTTAAGTTGCATAACTTTGGGGTTGCGGTTGTGGCTGACGGCATCAGCTTTGAACGGGCACGCCGTCTGCGGCGACGTCTGACCCCTCCGGAGGCGCGGCTATGGCGCTGCCTGAAAGGCGACAAGCTGGGAGGGCTCGGTTTTCGCAAGCAGCATCCGATCGGACCTTACATCCTCGACTTCTACTGCGCGGCCGCGAAGTTGGCGGTGGAAGTCGATGGTGCGTCTCATAACAGCGCAGAGCAGATGGCCCATGACGCGCGCAGAACCGGCTGGCTGGGGCGGACCAAGGGCATTCGCGTGATCCGTATCAGCGCGCTTGCAGTTCGGGATGAACTTGACGGTGTTCTGGGCTTCATCCGGCGGGAGGCGGAGGCCCGGCTGACACGCCTGTTACGCGTCGTCTGAGCCGCCCCCTCCGTCACGCTGCGTATCCGCAGCGCGCCACCTCCCCATTCGCGACGCGAACGGGGAGGAAAGACGGTGTTGAAACTTCGGGGCGTCGCGCCGCCCCCTCCGTCACGCTGCGTATCCGCAGCGTGCCACCTCCCCATTCGCGACGCGAACGGGGAGGAAAGACGGTGTTGAAACTTCGGGGCGTCGCGCCGCCCCTTCCGTCACGCTGCGTATCCGCAGCGTGCCACCTCCCCATTCGCGACGCGAACGGGGAGGAGAACTCGACTATCCCGCCGTTTTCAGGCATATGGCCGCTCCTTCGGCGTGCGCTGCCGCCCGGCGCGCGTCGTTTACTCGTATCCACCGGGCGTGAGAGGCCGCATGGCTAAGGAAGAACTGCTCGAGTTTCCCGGCGTCGTCAGCGAACTGCTGCCGAACGCCACGTTCCGCGTGACGCTTGAGAACGACCACGAAATCATCGCCCACACCGCGGGCAAGATGCGCAAGAACCGTATTCGCGTGCTGGCCGGAGACAAGGTCCTGGTCGAGATGACGCCCTACGACCTGACCAAGGGCCGTATCACCTATCGCTTCAAGTAAGGGCGGGCTCAGGTGAGCCTTCGCCCCGAACTTGTGCTGGCTTCGGCCAGCCCGCGCCGTGTTGACCTGCTGGCGCTGGTCGGGATCACGCCTGACCGAATCGAACCCGCCGACATCGACGAGACCCCGCTGAAAGGCGAGCCTCCGGCGCGTCTGGCCGCACGTCTGGCCATCGGCAAGGCGTCGGTGGTCGCCGAGCGGGCGCCCGACGCCGTGGTGCTGGCCGCCGACACCGTGGTGTCCGTGGGCCGGCGCTTCCTCGAAAAGCCCGCCGACGAGGCGGAATGCGTGCGCTTCCTGAAGCTGCTCTCGGGCCGTGGACACCGCGTCTATACGGGCGTGGCCGTGGCGGCGGGCGGAGAGGTGCGTCACCGGGTGGTCGAGACGCGCGTGACCTTCAAGGTCCTGTCCGACGCCGAGATCGCCGCTTACGTCGCCTCGGGCGAGTGGAAGGGCAAGGCCGGGGGCTATGGCATCCAGGGCCGGGCCGGGGCCTTCGTGACCCGTCTGGTCGGCAGCTATCCGGCGGTCATGGGCCTGCCGCTGTTCGAGACCGTGAACCTGTTGCAGGGCGCGGGCCTCAGGCCGTGACGCTCGAGGTCTTCCTCGACGACACGCCCGGCGAGCTGAGGGCCGTGGTCGAACGGGACGGCCGGGCGGAACACATCCTTATAGAGAGGGCCGACACGCCCGCGCAGATCCGTCTGGGCGCGCGTTCGATCGGCCGGGTGCGGCAGTCGGCGCCCGGGCTGAAAGGCGCCTTCGTCGATCTGGGCGGGGGGCTGGAGGCCTTCATGCCCATGCGGGGCGGCCTCTCCGCGCCGGTGGGAGCCAAGGTCGAGGTCGAGATCAGCGCGGAACGGCGCGAGGCCAAGGCGCCGGTGGCGCGCTGGCTGGGGGCGGGGCAGGGGGATGTCCGCCTGCTGGCCGAAGGGCCGACGCTGATGCAGACCCTGCAGACGCTGGCGCCGGGCGTTGAGCCGTTGACGGGACGCGAGGCCATCGAGGCCGGGTGGCGCGCCGTGGACGAGGCTTTGTCGCCCGGGGCGCTGCCGGGCGGGCTGGTGCAGGTGGAGCGGACGCGGGCGATGATCGCCGTCGACGTGGACCTGAACGCCCATGACATGAGCCGGGCGCGGCCGAAGGACGAGACGAATCGGCTGGCGCTGCGCGAGGCGGCGCGACTGATCCGGCTGAATCGCTGGGGCGGGCTGGTGGCGATCGACCTGATCGGGGCCCAGCACGACGGCAAGGCGATCCTCAAGGCGGCCCAGGTCGCGTTTCAGGCGGCGTTCGCTGATGATCCGTCGATCGTCTTTGGGCCGGTGAACCGGTTCGGGGTGCTGATGCTGTCGCTGCCGTGGGGCCGGACGCCGCTGGAAGAGATTCTGTATGCGGACGGGCGACGCCGAATCCTTCGCCCCGAGCAGGCGGCTCAGGAGGCGGTGCGGCGGTTGCGGTTCGCCCTGCTGGACGACACGACGCGGGCGCGGGTGACGCTGCGCTGCGCCCCGGCCGTCGCCGCCCTGGCCGCGCCGCTGGTGGCGCAACTGGGGCCGAGGGCCCATCTGAAGCCGGACACCGCCGCGGGAAGCGGCGCGTTTGTAATCGAGGCCGAGTGACCATGGCGACCTGCCCCATCTGCCGCCGCAACCCGGTGACCCCGGAGTACAAGCCCTTCTGCTCCAAACGCTGCGCGGATGTGGACCTGCAGCGCTGGTTCACCGGGGGCTACGCCATACCGGTGCGGGACGACGAGCCGACGGACGGTGAGACGAATGACGGTTTCAAAGAAGACTGATCGAGGCGCTTGCCACCCGAAAGCGGCTCGACTATAGACCCCGCTCCTCGCTGCAAAAGCGTTGGCCCGGGTAGCTCAGTTGGTAGAGCAGCGGATTGAAAATCCGCGTGTCGGTGGTTCGAATCCGCCCCCGGGCACCATCTCCTTCATCGAGATTGTGTCGAACCCGCTTCGGCCCCCCTGCGTCCCCACTTTTCTCGGGGAAGGGCGTCGCGATCCTCCACACCCGTCAAACCGCATCCCGCAAGCGCGTGATGGCCGCCGGAGGCCGCGGTTTCGTGCGCCATTGACGCACCCTGAAATGTATCAGTGATTGGTGTGAATGACCCCGTTCAGACAGGTTAACGGGTCGGGTCGTCCCGACCCTGCGACAACCTTGGAACGAAATTCCATTGTGCGGTGCAATATTCCAAAACTATCGTCCGTAAGCCCCCGCAAAGGGTCGGACATTCTCCAGAACCATCATGAAATTGTCGCTTTCAACCTGAAACTTCCGGAGTGAACGCGGCGGCTCTCCCCCGAGGGGAAAAGCGGCGTTGCGCACTTGACGCTCTGGTATGCGTTCGCCAAAGGAGCTTGACCGCTTTCCTTTTCAGCGGCCGGGAGGGATTGGAAAAACGCTTTCCAAGGCCTGTCGACACCGCCCCGGAAGCCTTCAGGCAACCGGAAGCGTTCAGGAGGCGTTCCGCAGGTCGGGGTTCAGAGAATCCCTGAACTTGCGGGCGAAAATTTCATCGGGGGCCGGCTGTCTGATTGGCTTGCTCCCTGGGTTCCACGAGTCAGACACCAAAGCAGGACCTGGCGAACTATGCTCGATTTCAAAAAGACCAACATTCTTCTGGCCATGGCCGGCGCTGCCGTCCTGATGGCTGGTTCGCCGGTCCTCGCGCAGGAAACGGCTCCGGCTGCTCCGGCGGCCGCGACCGCGGCTCCGGCTGACGCCGCCGCCGCTACTACGGCTCCGGCCACCGCTACCCCGGCTACGGCCGAAGAAGCCACTCCGGCTGCTGAAGGCGGTCACAAGCTGACCGTCGCCGGCATGTTCCTGGAAGCGGACATCGTCGTTAAGGTCGTCATGATCGGCCTGGTTCTGGCTTCGGTGTTCTCCTGGACGCTGCTGCTCATCAAGCTCTTCGAGTTCGGCTCGCTGAACCGCACCACCGACCGTTTCCTGGAAACCTTCCGCAGCGCCCGCACGATCGCTGACATGCGCAAGGTCGCGACCTCGGACGAGTTCGACGGCAACCCGCTGGCCGACATGGCCGCCGCGGCCACCGACGAAATCGAACTGTCGCGTCAAGCCGGTCTGTCGGTCACGGGTGAACACTCTGACTCGGCCCTGCTGCGCGCCCAACAGGCCGTCTCGGCGGTTCAGTCGGGTCTGGCCAAGCGCCTGTCGGGCGGCCAGCAGTTCCTGGCCTCGGTCGGTTCGACCGGTCCGTTCATCGGTCTGTTCGGCACCGTTTACGGCATCATGAACTCGTTCATCGGTATCGCGAACACCAACACGACCAACCTGGCCGTCGTTGCTCCGGGTATCGCCGAAGCCCTGCTCGCCACCGGTATCGGCCTGTTCGCCGCTATCCCGGCCGTTATCTTCTACAACTACTTCAACACGCGCATCGCCGCCTACGGCACCCGTTCGGACGGTTTCAACGCCGAGCTGGTCAACGCGATCTCGCGTAACCTCGACAAGGGGGCGTAACCCGAATGGCCGCCAAACTTGGAGGCGGCGGCGGTGGCAAGTGGGCCATTGAGCAGAACTCGGACATCAACGTCACGCCTTTCGTTGATATCATGCTGGTTCTGCTCATCATCTTCATGGTGGCGGCTCCGCTCGCCACCGTGTCGGTGGAGGTGAAACTTCCTGCCGCGGTCGCGAAACCCGCGCCCAACCCGCCCAAGCCGTTCTACGTCTCGATCAAGAACGACGGCACGGCCTATGTCGGCGATGACCTGGTGGACATCACCTCGGTCGGCGCTGAACTGGCGGGCCTGATCGGCAACCGGCCTCCGTCCGACGAGCGGATCTTCATTCGTGGGGATCAGCAGACCCGGTACGGCGACTTCATGCAGGTCATGAACTCCCTCCAGGATCACGGTTTCTATTCCGTGGCTCTGGTCGGTGAAGACCAGTCGCTGAATTAGGAGACGGTGAATGACTGATACAGTTGAATATCACCGCAGTCGGTACGACGCGCCGCGCAAGAAGGGCTTCCTGGGGGTTCCCCCGGCAGTGCTCATCACCAGCCTGCTGGTGGTCTGCTTCCTCTTCACGCTGCTCGCCATCTACTTCGTCAACATGCAGTTCAAACTGCGTGAGGTGAGGTACACCGACGAAGCGGTGGAAGTTGAGATCATCGAGCCTCTGCCCGAGCCTCCGCCTCCGCCGCCCCCTCCGCCTCCGCCGAACACGCCGCCGCCGCCCAAGCTGCAGCTGCGTCCGCCGGCAACGATCCCGACCAACGTTCCCGTGCCGCCGGTGGTGACGCCGCCGACCAAGAACGAAGACCGGATCGAGAACAACGCGCCTCCGGTGATCACGCCTGATCCCCCGGTCCGCGCACCGGAACCGGCTCCGCCGCGTCCGTCGGTCATCACGCAGCCCACCTGGGCGCGTCAGGTGACCGGTGACTATCCCGAGCGCGCGATCGCCCGGGGCATCACCAGCGGTCGAGTGACCCTTCAGTGCACCGTCCGTCCGGATGGCTCGCTGGCGAACTGCTCGGTCGTGAACGAAGACCCTGCGGGCGCCGGCTTCGGCCAGGCGGCTCTGGCAGCGGCGCGACGGTCGCGGGTTTCGCCCCGTACCGTCGACGGCGCGGCCGAAGGGGCCACCGTTCGCTGGACGCAACGCTACGTCATGCCCGAATAGGGCCGGACGACAGTCAGACCACGGCAACACCCCGGAGCAGCCGCTCCGGGGTGTTTTCGTTTGGGCGGGTTGGGGATGGCGGAGCGAGGTGAAAAGCGAAGCGTGCGTGGTGAGCAGGGGGAGATGTCGTCCGTTGAGCCGATCGGGAGCGGTCGTGGACGGGCGCTATGCCCAGCGACTGACCACCGCTCGCTCGTCACCACTCAATCTTCACCCAGGCCCGGCGCAATTGGTTCTTGATCCCCCGAACCGACGCAGCTAAAGACGCCGCTCGCGCGGATATGTGCAGCCTTAGCTCAGTTGGTTAGAGCGCCGGTTTGTGGAGCCGGAGGTCCTCAGTTCAAACCTGAGAGGCTGTACCATCGCTTTCCACGCTTCCCCTGACAGTCCGTCGGCTGTCCTGCGTTTCGGGCGCGGGAAGTGATGAGTCGCGAGTGGTCCGTGGCTGGCCGCCGGTCTGCCACGGCACGGTCCGCGCCGCCCTTCCGCAACCCGCCAATGCGCGTTCCCCAGCCGTTCGCCCCCATCACTGGGCCCGGCGGCACGCGCCCGGTCAGGTTCCGCCGCCGGCCTTGGCTTTGCGCTTCAGGCGACGCGCTTTCACAGGTGTTTCGTCGTCCGGAGGGGATGACGCGTCCGCCGTTTCCGCGTCTGGTCCGGATCGCGCGGATACGGAGCGGCGACGGCGCAGGCCGGTGACCGGGCCGTCCAGCGTTTCCAGCTCGGCCTGCATGGCGCGATAGCCGGCGTCGACGGCGGGGACGAAGGCCTTCCAGTCGCGGATGTCGACGCCGTCGGGCGTGGGCTGGACCAGAATGTCGACAATGCCGCGCGACCGCTCGATCTCGGCGTCCGTGGTCAGGGTCGCCGAACGCATCATGATCGAGACGATGGGCGGGCCGCGCCGCCAGGCGCCGGTGGCCAGCAGCCGCCAGATGGAGGGCGGATGCTCGATCAGGGCGGCATCGACGCCGCGCGCCTGCGACATGTCGATGCCGATGACCGGGCCGGAGTTCATCTGGCGCATGACCTCGGCCGGCAGGTTGTTCAGCACCGCCCCGTCGACCAGCACCTGACCATCCATGACGACAGGCGGCAGCAGGCCGGGGATGGCGATGGAGGCGCGCATGGCGCGGCGCATCAGGCCGCGGCGATGGACCTCGACCCGGCCCGAGGTCAGGTTGGTCGAGACGGCGAAGAAGGGCAGGGCCAGGTCGGCCATGTCGATCTCGCCATAGGCGGCCTGCAGCAGGCGATCGACCTTGTGGGCGCGGGTCATGGCCAGCATGGGGAAGGTGATGTCGCTGAGCGGGTCGCTGTCGACGAACGAGCGTTTGATGCGGTCCTCCAGCTCCTCCAGCGACCAGCCCATGGCCGGACCGGCGGCGATGACGGCCCCCATGGAGCTGCCGCCGACGAAGTCGATGGGCACGTGCGCGTCGCGGAGGGCGCGCAGGGCGCCGATGTGGGCATAGGCGCGCGCGCCGCCGCCGGACATGACCACGCCCACGGCCTCGCCGGTGATGACGCGGGCGATGCGGTCGGCGTCGGCCTGACTGCCTTCCTGGGCCTGGAACCAGCGGCCGGGCTGGACCGCGTCGATCCAGACGGCGGTGTTGGCCGGGCGGGCCATGCGGGCGTCACGCAGCAGAATCAGGTCGGTGCGGCGCTGGGCGTCCAGCACGCCGGCATGGGGCAGGGGCCGGTTCGGCGGCGCCAGCAGGCACTGGCCGACGACGAAGACGCGATCGACCTGACGGGCGCAGAGGGCGGCCCAGGCGGGCTCGTCCGCCTCGGCGACATAGAGGACGAAGTCGCGCGCGTCCTCGACCCGGCTGAACCACTCGCTGGCCGAGGACAGGGCGGAGTGGTCGATGACCTGACAGGTGAAGCCCACGGCCTCGATGGCGGCGGCGACGCGCTCGACGAAGGCGCGGATGGGGCGCGGGCGGGCCGAGATGAAACCGAAGACGCTGGGCTCGCCGCCGCCGGAGCGGCGGTCGCGGGCGCGCTGGATCATCAGGCGCGACAGCTCGACCATCAGGTCGGGCTCGGTGCGGGCGGCCTCGAAGAACGCGTCGCGGGGCAGGGCCAGGACTTCCGAATCGCGCAGCGCCACGACATCGGCGGTGTGGGCGCTGCCGGCCAGCATGGCCATTTCGCCCGCGGGCTCACCCGGCCGGATGACCCCGACGAACTGGGGCGGCTGGTCGTTCTGCTCGCTGCGGAAGACGCCCAGACGCCCGGCGCGCAGCAGGTACAGGGTGTCGGCCGGGTCGCCCTCGGCGAACAGGGTCTCGCCGCCGGTCAGGGCGAACCAGCTGGCCTGGGTGTTGCGCCCGCCCTCGAAGATGCGGTGCAGGGCGTCTTCGAGGCGGTCGGAGCGGGCGGGAGGCATGGGGCGGACAGCTCGGTGCGAGGGCAGGCAGACGAAGGCAGTAGGCAGATAGGCAGTAGGTTAGATCAGCTTGGCCGTGCACGGGGAAGAGGGCGCTCATTGCCCTACTGCCTACTCCCTACCTGCCTACTGCCTTCACCACGCCCCCAACTCCCTCAGCTCCCGGGCCAGGTCGTCGGGCAGGTCGGTGGCGCCCATGGCGGTGAGGTCGACGGGGGCGTCCTTGGGCTCGAGATAGCGCCAGCCCTGGAAGGGGCGGCGGGCGAGGGGGGCCGTGCGGATGACGCGGGGCTCCAGCGTGATCTCGCAGCGGCTTTGCTTGCCCTCGCCGAGGGTGGAGACGTCGAGGATCGGCTGGCGGCACAGGACCGCGCCCTTGATGACCCAGTAGAGGGAGCCGCCGTCCTCCATCTCGGGCGCGCGCTTGGGCGTCATGCGGGTGTGGACGATCAGCGGCTGGCCCTTGGCCGCGCGCGCTTCCAGCCATTCGACCTCGGACACGCCGACGCAGAGCTTGATCATGTGGATGGGCATGGGCGGGATATGGAGGAGTGCGCGGGCGGGCGCCAGCGGGGATGTGGGTGGGTGAGTGGTTAGTGGTTAGTGGCTAGTGGCTGGCCACCAGCCTGCGACCGGACCGTCCGCGCCGCCCTTCCGCTGGCCGTGGCTTTGTGATCCGAAGCCACTAGCCACTAGCCACTCGCCACTAATCACTTTCCGAGCGCCGCCCGCCCGCCACTTTTCCGCGAACTTTCGCCACCGTTCTGGTGACCGACGTTAAGGTGCACACACGGCGTTTCCCTGTGGGGACAGGGGCTTCGCGCGGGCGTATGGGGGAGGCCAAGAGAAGGCGGCCCCCATGTACGGACTGATCGGCAGGATGACGGCGGTGGCGGGGCGGCGCGATGCGTTGACGGCCGTTCTGACGGCGCGGGTGGCGCTGGGGATGCCCGGCTGTCTCAGCTATGTCATCGCCCACGATGCCGCCGACGCCGACGCCATCCGGGTCACCGAGGTCTGGATCAGCGAGGCCGCGCACCGCGACGCCCTGGCCGACGAAAGCGTGAAGGCCGTGCTGCGTCAGGGCCTGCCCCTGATCGCGACCTTCGAGGACGCGACGGTGACGACGCCGGTGGGCGGGTTCGGGCTGGGGTGAGCGGGGTGAAGAGTCAGCCGTGAGTAGAGCGACGCGTCGCGGACAGACTTCGACTCACCACTCACTCTTCACTCAGCCCGCAACTCCGCGGCCTTCACCACCGCCAGCACGACACCGTCGCCGACCTGATCGCCGACGGTGACCGAGACGCTTTCGACCACGCCGTCGAAGGGGGCGATCAGGGCGTGCTCCATCTTCATGGCTTCCAGCACCACGATGGGCTGGCCCTTGGTCACGGTGTCGCCCGAGGCGGCCGGGGCGGCGACGATCTTGCCGGGCATGGGGGCGCGGAGGGAGCCGTCGGAGGCGGGGCCGCCAAGGGCGGAATTTGCCTCGTAGCGGTAGGGCCGCGATTCATAGACATCGCCTTTATAGAAGAAGATCGACAACTCGTCGTCCTCTCCCAAGGCCCAAGGGGCGACTGAGATTCGCTCATCGCCGACCTCCACCACGATGCCTTCGAAGCGCCCCCGCAGTTCCTGATCCCGGTAGTTAATCTTCCAGGTTCTGTCGCCCAGCCGTGCGGACTGAACCTTGGCTTCAACCCGCTCGCCGTTCAGCCGCACGGGGATAAGGGCGTGAGACGGGGCGTTCAGGCGAAGGCCAAGGGCGCGGCTGGGGTATGAGGACCAAGGAGTGTGGTAGTCATTGCTGGCGACGGTGTAGTCGCCATGCACCAACTCGGCGGCGTTGATGAGCGCCGCGACAGCAGGTGCATCGGAGGTCGCGGTCAGCAGATCAGCCTCCTCCGCCCCGATGAAGCCCGTGTCCACGTCCCCCGAGACGAAACGCGGGTGTTCCAGGCAGCGGACGAGGAAGCCGGCGTTGGTCTTGACCGGCCAGACCTCGACCTGGGCGGCAGCGTCGGCGAGGGCCTCGGCGGCCTCTTCGCGGGTGTCCTCGTGGACGATCAGCTTGGCGATCATCGGGTCGTAGAACTGGCTGACCTCGCCGCCCTGCATCACGCCGGTGTCGACGCGGGCGTCCTCGGGCATGACGAAATGATCCAGCCGCCCGATGCTGGGCAGGAAGCCGTTGGCGGGATCCTCGGCATAGAGGCGCGCTTCCATGGCCCAGCCGTTCATGGGGATGTCGGCCTGCTTCAGCGGGATGGGTTCGCCGGCGGCGACGCGGAACTGCCATTCCACCAGATCGACGCCCGTGATGGCCTCGGTGACGGGGTGTTCGACCTGCAGCCGGGTGTTCATCTCCATGAACCAGATGCGGTCGGCCTTGAGGCCGTCCGACGCGTCGGCGATGAACTCGATGGTGCCGGCGCCCTGGTAGTTCACGGCCCTGGCGGCGCGGACGGCGGCGGCGGTGACGGCGTCGCGGGTGGCGGCATCCATGCCGGGGGCCGGGGCCTCCTCGATCACCTTCTGGTGCCGGCGCTGCAGGGAGCAGTCGCGCTCATACAGGTGGACGACCTCGCCATGGCTGTCGCCGAAGACCTGAACCTCGATGTGGCGCGGGCGGGTGATGTAGCTTTCGATCAGGACGCGCGGGTCGCCGAAGGAGGACTGGCCCTCGCGCCGGGCGGAGGCCAGGCCGTCGGCGAAGTCTTCCGCGCGATCAACCTTCTTCATGCCCTTGCCGCCGCCGCCGGCGACGGCCTTGATCAGGACGGGGAAGCCGATTTTCGCGGCTTCGGCGGTCAGGGTTTCGTCGGACTGGTCGTCGCCCTGATAGCCGGGGGTGACGGGCACGCCGGCCTCGATCATCAGCTTTTTCGCCGCGTCCTTCAGGCCCATGGCGCGGATCGACTCCGGCTTCGGCCCGATCCAGACGATACCGGCGGCGGCGACCGCCTCGGCGAAGTCGGCGTTCTCGGACAGGAAGCCGTAGCCGGGGTGGATGGCTTCGGCGCCGGTGGCTTTGGCTGCGGCCAGCACCTTGTCGGCGACCAGATAGCTCTCGCGGGCGGCGGCCGGGCCGATCAGCACCGCCTCATCGGCCTCGCGGACGTGCAGGGCGTCGGCGTCGGCCTCGGAATAGACGGCGATGGTGCGAATCCCCATCGCACGGGCGGTGCGGAAGACGCGACAGGCGATCTCGCCACGGTTGGCGACAAGGACGGACTTGAACATGGGGGATGTTTAGAGTGGCGCGGGCAAAGGCGCCACATCCGGATGGAGCGCGGATGGCAAGTGATTGGTGGTTAGTGATTAGTGGTTCGATGCCGTGGGCGGTCGCGGGACCGGAGCGGGCGCCGGTGCTGACGCCGCCATCCACTGGCCACTAACCACTAATCACTTTCCGGGCTCAGACCTCACCGGACCGAGCGTCGACCATCCAGCCTATTCCGCCCACTTCGGGGCGCGTTTGGCGAGGAAGGCGGCGACGCCTTCCTGACCTTCTTCGCTGGTGCGGGCGCGGGCGATGCGTTTGGCGGTTTCGTCCATCAGGCCGCCGTCGATCTTGCCGTGACCGGCGACGTAGTGGACCAGCCGTTTGGCGTCGCCCATGGCGCCGGGCGCATTGGCCGACAGGCTGTCGGTCAGCATGGAGATGAACTCGTCCACCGAGCCCTCCGGCAGGACCATGTCGATCAGGCCCGCGTGGGCGGCGTAGTCGGCGTCGAAGATGTTGGCGGTCAGGAACAGCTGACGCGCGCGGCGGGCGCCGATGGCCTCGACGACATAGGGGGCGATGGTCGCCGGGACGAGGCCCAGCTTGACCTCGGAGAAGGCGAAGCGGGCGCCCTCGACGGCGACGGCCATGTCGCAGGCGGCCACGATGCCGGCGCCGCCGCCCATGGCCGCGCCCTCGACGATGGCGCAGGTCAGGGCCGGGACGTCGTGCAGGGCCTTGAGCATCTTCGCCAGACCCATGGCGTCGTCGCGGTTGTCGCTCTCGCTCCAGCCCGCCGCATCCTTCATCCAGCCCAGGTCGGCGCCCGCGCTGAAGGTGCCGCCCGCGCCGCGGATGAAGACCACGCGCACGCGGTCGGCGCCGTGCAAGGTCTCGAAGGCTTCACGCAGGGCGGCGATGGTCGCGGCGTCGAAGGCGTTGCGCTTCTCGGGGCGATTGATGGTGACGAAGACCGTCCCGTCGGCGGTGGCGTCGATCTGCACCAGATCATCGTTGGCGTCCGGCGCCGGATCGGCCAGCAGCGGGTGCGAGATGGCGTTGATCTCGGCGGCCTCGGCGTCGGTGATGTCGAGGGCGTCTTCGGGTTGGGTGTCGATGGGTTTGTCGGTCATGGGGTGCCTAACGCTTCAGACGTGATCCTTCTCCATTTGAGAAGGTGGCCCGCGCCGCGGGTCGGAGGATGGGTCGCGCCAGCTTTGGCGTGTCTGTTCGGGATAGCCGACCGGAGGGACCTGCGCGACCCCTGATCCGTCATGCGTCGCATCCCGGCTTCTGCAGCCGGGGGAGACGGGGACGGATCAGACCGGGCAGCGGTGGACGACCTGCTCCGGGCCGTCGCCGTAGGTGAAGCTGAGGGTCTGGCGGTCGTCGGAGAGGATCAGGGTGCGGTAGGTCTCTTCCATGCCGTCATAGTCCTCGTGGCGGACATGGATGTTGACGCCGTCCAGCTCGGCCGGGCGGACGGCGAGGACGGTGTCGGCGGCCTCGAAATAGGTGATGAAGCCCGCGTCGATGCTGAGGTTCAGGCCGCTTTCACGGTCTCCGCATTTCGACAGGTCGGCGCTCCAGTCGCCGTGGAAGCGGTCGGGGATGGCGGGGTCCGGCGTGTCCATTCCGGTCGCGCACCCGGCAAGGGCGAGCGTGACGACCAGACTGGAAGTGAGCCGGACGAGCCGCATCACATCCGGAACACGCCGAAGGTGGTCTCCGGAATCGGGGCGTTCAGGCTGGCGCTGATGGCCAGCCCGAGGACGTCGCGCGTCTGGGCGGGGTCGATGACGCCGTCGTCCCACAGGCGGGCGGTGGCGTAGTAGGGGTTGCCCTCGTCCTCGTATTTCTGGCGGACCGGGGCCTTGAAGGCTTCGGCCTGTTCGGGCGTCCAGCTGTCGGCGTCGCGGTGGACGGTGGCGAGCACGCTGGCGGCCTGTTCGCCGCCCATGACGCTGATGCGGCTGTTGGGCCAGGTGAAGAGGAAGCGCGGGCTGTAGGCGCGGCCGCACATGCCGTAGTTGCCGGCCCCGAAGCTGCCGCCGATCAGGACGGTGAATTTCGGCACCTCGGCCGAGGCGACGGCGGTGACCAGCTTGGCGCCGTGCTTGGCGATGCCCTCGGCCTCGTATTTGCCGCCGACCATGAAGCCCGAGATATTCTGCAGGAACAGCAGGGGGATCTTCCGCTTGCAGGCCAGTTCGATGAAGTGGGCGCCCTTCTGGGCGCTTTCGCTGAACAGGACGCCGTTGTTGGCCAGGATGGCGACCGGATAGCCCCAGATGCGGGCGAAGCCGCAGACCAGGGTCGTGCCGTACAGGGCCTTGAACTCGTCGAACTCGGAGCCGTCGACGGTGCGGGCGATGACCTCGCGCACATCATAGGGGGCGCGGACGTCGTCGGGGATGATGCCGTACAGTTCCTCGGCGGGCAGGGCCGGGGCGCGCGGCTCGCGCACGTCCAGGTCGACGCGCTTCACCGTGTTCAGATTGGCGACGATGGAGCGGACGATCTCCAGCGCGTGTTCGTCATTCTCGGCGACATGGTCGACGACGCCGGACTTGCGGCCATGGGTCTCGGCGCCGCCCAGCTCTTCCGCGGAGATGACCTCGCCGGTGGCGGCCTTCACCAGCGGCGGGCCGGCCAGGAAGATGGTGCCCTGGTTGCGGACGATGACCGTCTCGTCCGACATGGCCGGGACATAGGCGCCGCCGGCGGTGCAGGAGCCCATGACGCAGGCGATCTGGGGGATCGACTTCGCCGACATACGGGCCTGGTTGAAGAAGATGCGGCCGAAATGGTCGCGGTCGGGGAAGACCTCGGCCTGGTGCGGCAGGTTGGCCCCGCCGGAATCGACCAGATAGACGCAGGGCAGGTTGTTCTGCTCGGCGATCTCCTGCGCCCGCAGGTGCTTCTTCACGGTCAGGGGGAAGTAGGCGCCGCCCTTCACGGTCGGGTCGTTGGCGACGATCATGACCTCGCGGCCCGAGACGCGGCCGACGCCGCAGATCATGCCCGCGCCCGGCGCCTCGTCATTGTACATTCCGCCGGCGGCCAGCTGGCCGACCTCGAGGAAGGGGGAGCCGGGGTCCAGCAGGCGCTCGACCCGGTCCCGCGGCAGCAGCTTGCCGCGCGAGACGTGACGGTCGCGGCTGGCGTCGGAGCCGCCGCGTCCGGCCTTCTCGACCTTGGCGTAGAGCTCATCGCGCAGGGCGCGGTTGTGGGCGTCCAGCGCCTTGAAGGCGGCGGAGTTTGTGTCGATGGCGGAGGTCAGCTTCGGCATGGGGCTGGTTTAGGCGTTGCATCGCGCCCTTGTCCACCGGACCGCGCGGCGCCAGATCAGGGGCAGGGCGACGGTCGTCCCGAAGGATCATCTCCATGAGCAAAATCGCCTTTATCGTCGGCAGCCTTCGCAAGGGCTCCCTGAACCGGCTGACCGCCGAGGCGCTGATCCGTCAGGCGCCGGATGGGCTGGAGGGCGTGATCGTCGAGATCGGCGACCTGCCCCTGTACAATCCGGATCTGGAAGAGTCGGCGCCCGCGGCCTGGACCCGGTTCCGTGACGCCCTGCGGGACGTGGACGGGGTGGTCTTCGTGACGCCGGAGTACAATCGCTCGGTGCCCAGCGTGCTGAAGAACGCCATCGACGTGGGCTCGCGCCCCTATGGCCACAGCATCTGGTCGGGCAAGCCGGCCGCCGTGGTCAGCGTTTCGCCCGGGGCCATCGGCGGCTTCGGCGCCAACCACCACCTGCGCCAGTCGCTGGTCTTCCTCGACATGCCGACCCTGCAGCAGCCCGAGGCCTATATCGGCAATGCGGGCGACCTGTTCGACGATCAGGGCGAGGTCAAGGTCGAGGGGACGAAGACCTTCCTGACCTCGATCATGGCGGCTTTCGGCAAGCTGGTGGCGAAGCACGGGGCGTAAGGGGCGAGACCGGCAGAGCGGGTTCACACCAAGGACACCAAGGGAGACACGAAGAACGCCAAGAGAAAGGGGGGCGTCGAATGATGCCCCTCTTGTCCGTGGATCTGGAGGAATTGATCGCGAAGCGATCCTTCAGCCTCGCTGATGTCGCTCAACGGTCAGCCGCCCCACCGGCTCCTTCGTGTCCCTTGGTGTCCCCCTTGGTGCTCATGGTGTGAACCTTGACTGCCGGGCAGTTGAGCTGGGTGGAAGGGAGAATGATCAGTTCCCCTTATGGCTGCTGTCCTGAAACCCGGTTGACCCCGCCGTCGGCCCGTGGCCTGTGCCGCGTCCCATGATCGCCCTCAATGACAAGACCCGCGCCACTCTCAAGGAGTTGCTGAACCTCGCCTGGCCGGTGGTGCTGGCGCGGATCGGCATCATGACCATGGGGCTGACCGACGCCATCGTGGTCGGCCACTATGCCTCGCGCGAGCTGGCCTATCACTCGCTGGCCTGGGCGCCGTCGTCGGTGGTGCTGACGACCGCCGTGGGCCTGATGATGGGGGTGCAGATCATCACCGCCCGCCTGCGCGGCGAGGGGCGGCACGCCGAGATCGGCGCGGTGCTTCGCCGGGGCATGGTCTATGCGCTGCAGATCGGCATCGCCTCGATGCTGGCCTTGGCCGTGCTGGGTCCCTGGGTCATGCAGAAGGTGCAGTTCGGCGAAGGGCTGGGGGAGGGCGCGTCGGCGCCGCTGGTGGTCTTCGCCCTGTCGATGCCCGCCTATCTGATCTCGGTGGCGGCGCAGTTCTTCCTGGAGGGCCTGTCCAAGCCCAAGCCCGGCATGTGGGCCATGTGGGTGGCCAATGGCGTGAACATCGCGCTGAACCTGCTGCTGGTGCCCGACCTGCTGGGACTGGGCGTGGACGGGGCCGTGGCTTCGGCCTGGGCCACGTTCGGCGCGCGGACGGCGCTGGCCGTCTTTCTGGTCGTCTACATCCTGCGTCTGCCCGAGGCGAAGAGCTGGAACCTGTGGACCCGGCCCGCGCGGGACCGCGAGACCGAGCGGGAGCAGGTCAAGGTCGGGATCGGCGCGGGCGCGTCGAACTTCATCGAGGTCGGGGCCTTTGCGGCCATGACCGTGATCGCGGGCCTGCTGGGCACGAACGAGACCGCCAGCTGGGCCATCGTGATCAATATGTCGGCCATCGTCTTCATGCTGCCGATGGGACTGTCGTCGGCGACGGCGGTGCTGGTCGGCCGGGCCTATGGCGCCCAGGATCGCGACGGCGTGCTGCGCGCGGGCTTCGCCGGGATCGGGGTGGTGACGGTGCTGGCCCTGCTGGTGGCGCTGATCATCTGGCCGACGGCGGGTCTGCTGGTCAGGGCCTACACCATCGATCCCGCGCTGATCGCCATCGCCGGACCCGCGCTGGTGCTGGCGACCCTGTTCTTCGTGGCCGACGGTATCCAGGTGGTGGCGGCGCAGGCCAACCGCGCGGCGGGCGACGTCTGGTGGCCGACGATCATGCATTTCTTCGCCTATGGCGCGATCATGATGCCGCTGGGCTGGGTGCTGGCGC
Organism: Brevundimonas sp. AVps31; assembly: GCF_058681355.1. NCBI lineage: Bacteria > Pseudomonadati > Pseudomonadota > Alphaproteobacteria > Caulobacterales > Caulobacteraceae > Brevundimonas > Brevundimonas sp. AVps31. Next base: position 2,356,959 of record NZ_CM178736.1, read on the forward strand.
ATCGCATCGGCGTGGACGGTCTGGTCTGGGCCGTCATTATCGCCAGTCTGGTGTCGGGCACGCTGCTGACCGGGCGGTTCGTGCGGGTGGCGCGGCGGCTGGCCTGAAGGGATTAGGGATGAGGGATTAGGGATTAGGCTGGCGGCAGGGTTGCGGTATCGGTCCGCACTCGCCACTAACCGAGACTAATCCCCAATCCCTCATCCCTAATCCCTCATCCCTGAACCTTGGCCTCCATGTCCCGCATCCTCATCACCTCGGCGCTGCCCTACATCAACGGCATCAAGCATCTGGGGAATCTAGCGGGCTCGATGCTGCCGGCGGACGTCTATGCGCGGTTCAAGCGCGGGCAGGGGCATGAGGTCCTCTACATCTGCGCCACCGACGAGCACGGCACCCCGGCCGAGCTGGCCGCCGCCAAGGCCGGGCAGGACGTGCGCACCTATTGCGACGAGCAGCACGAGATCCAGAAGGCCGCGGGGCAGGCCTTCGGCCTCAGCTACGACTGGTTCGGCCGCTCCTCAAATGAGCCCAACCGCCGCCTGACCCAGCATTTCGCCAGGGTGCTGGAGGAGAAGGGGCTGATCGAGGAGCGGGTGGATCGGATGATCTATTCCGTGGACGACGCCCGCTTCCTGCCGGACCGCTACGTCGAGGGCACCTGCCCGCACTGCGGCCATGTCGGCGCGCGCGGCGACCAGTGCGACAACTGCGGTCGCCTGCTGGACCCGACCGACCTGATCGATCCGTATTCGTCGGTGTCCGGGTCCCGGAACCTGGAAGTGCGCGACACGCGGCACCTGTACCTGCTGCAGACCAAGGTCGAGCAGCCGATCCGCGACTGGATCGGGACCAGGACCGACTGGCAGACCCTGGCCAAATCCATCGCCTACAAACATCTGGACGAGGGCCTGATCGACCGGGGCATCACGCGCGACCTGAAATGGGGCGTGCCGGTGGTCGGGCCCGACGGTGGGCCGCGCCCGGGCATGGAGGGCAAGGTCTTCTATGTCTGGTTTGACGCCCCGATCGAATATATCGGCGCCACCGAAGAGTGGGCCGAGGCGACCGGCCGGACCTGGCGCGACTGGTGGCGCACCGACGAGGGCGCCGACGACGTCCGCTACGTCCAGTTCATGGGCAAGGACAACGTCGCCTTCCACACCGTCGGCTTCCCGGCGACCCTGATCGGCTCGGGCGAGCCGTGGAAGATGGTCGACACGCTGAAGGCCTTTAACTGGCTGAACTGGTACGGCGGGAAGTTCTCGACCAGCCAGAAGCGCGGCGTCTTCATGGACCAGGCGCTGGAACTGCTGCCCGCCGACTACTGGCGCTGGCACCTGACCGCCTATGGCCCCGAGCATTCGGACGCGGCCTTCACCTGGGAGCAGTTCCAGTCGACGACCAACAAGGACCTGGCCGATGTGCTCGGCAATTTCGTCAACCGGATCGTCAAATTCACCGAGTCGAAATTCGGCGGCGTCGTGCCGGAGGGCGGGGCCCTCACGGAGGTCGAGCAGTCCTTCCTGACCCAGATCAAGGGCGGCATCGCCGAGGCGACGGCCAATCTGGAGGACATGGAGTTCCGCAAGGCGGCCCAGTCGATCCGCGCCCTGTGGGTGCTGGGCAACGAATACCTTCAGGTCGCCGCCCCGTGGACCGCGCTCAAGACGGATCCCGAGCGCGCGGCCACCGCCACCCGCTTCGCCCTGAACCTGGTCGCCCTGTTCGCCCGTCTGGCCGCGCCGGTCATCCCGGGCTCGGCGGAAAAGATCGCGGCGACAGTGGGCGCGACGAACCTGTCGTGGCCGTCGGCGGACGAGGACCTGCTGGCCGCCGTGCCGGTGGGCCAAGCCGTAGCCGCCGCGGCGGTTCTGTTCGCCAAGATCGAGGACGAACAGGTCGCGGAATGGAGCGCCCGCTTCGGCGGCGCGGAGGCGTAAAACCTCGAAGCGATCGCGCGGAGGGAGCGCTGCGGCGCTTGCAGCGTTGCATCGGGTGAACCCTGAAAAAGGCAACGAATGTTCACCTCCCTCGCGTTCGCCCTGTCGCTGGCCGCCGCCCCGCAGGCCAGCAACCCCTCCTTCAGCTGCAGCCGGGCCTCGACCCCGTCGGAGCACGCCATCTGCGCCGAGCCGCGGCTGGGGCGGCTGGACCGGCAGTTGGCGGATCGCTACGTCGCCGTGCGTCGGGCGATGACGCCGGCCCAGCGCGAGGCGCTGACGCGCGATCAGCGGTGGTTCCTCGGCGCCCGGGACGAGTGGCAGGAGAACCATACGCGGGGCGGCTTCCGGGATTTCGATGACCTGTCCGCGCGGATGACCGAGCGGATCGCCTTCCTTGACCAACTCCGCACACAACCCGCCACCCATCTGCAGGGCGTCTGGCGCAACGCGGCGGGCACGGTGGATATCCGCACGCTGGAGAAGGGGCAGGTCTCGGTGCAGATCAACGCCGCCCATCCGGTGAATGCGCGCTGGACCTGCGACGTGTCCGGGCGCGGGCGGGTCGGAGACCGCGCCATCACCCTGGACGGGGGCGACGGCTGGCGGGTCCGGGTGTCGCTGGATCGCGGCGTCCTGAAGGTCGAGGAGCTGACCCCCGCCAGCCGGACGATCCGGCCCTACTGCGGCGCCAACGGCCACGTGGACGGGACCTACTTCCTGACGCGATAGGAGGCCGGGGTCAGGAGGCCGTCGGCGGAACCGTCAGCGGCGGCGGCAGGTCGGCGGGCGTGGCCCCCGGCTGGGTCAGGCAGGGGCCGCGCTTGGTCTCGTCGGCTTCAGCCTTGCAGTATTTGGCCACCTCGTCCGGCTTGATCTGCAGGACGGCGGGGACCGCGGCGTTGTGCTGGGCCAGGTTCAGGGTGCGGACCACGGTGGCGCGGTAGCCGTCCCAGATCATGTGCAGGGCGACATACAGCACGATGACCAGACCGACGTAGCCGATCCAGCGGAAGCGGTGCAGCAGCTTGGCGATGTAGGTGGCGGCGACGCCCATCAGGCCGATCGACAGCACCAGGCCGAAGACCATGATCCACGGATGCTCGTGCGCGGCGCCGGCGACGGCCAGCACATTGTCCAGCGACATGGTGATGTCGGCGATCATGATCTGGATCAGGGCGGCGGCGAAGGTCTTGCGCTTCAGGCCCAGTTCTTCCGGCGACGGCCCGTTGCCGTGCTCGATGCTGAGCGCCAGTTCCAGCTCGGCCTCGGCCTCGGCCTGATCGTGGGTCGCGGCCTCGCGCAGCTCGCGCCACATCTTCCAGCACACCCACAGCAGCAGCAGGCCGCCGGCCAGAAGCAGGCCGATCAGCCCCATCAACCAGCCGGTGACCAGGGCGAAACCGATGCGCATGACCACGGCGGCGATCAGGCCGATCAGGATGGCCTTCTTGCGCTGCGCCTGCGGCAGGGCGGCGGCGGCCAGACCCACGGCGACGGCGTTATCGCCGGCCAGCACGAGGTCCATCATGACCACCTGACCAAGCGCGGTCAGCTGGGAGCCGAGTTCGGGGGAGCTGAGGAATTCCATGCCGGTCCTCTAGCCGTGCGACAGTCGGTCGCCAAGGGGGAGCTGTCTCCTCCCCGTCGCGGTCCGCGATGGGGAGGCGGCTCGGCACGGATAGGCGACGAGACGGCGGGGGCGGGAAGGGATTGGCGGTCGGCGTTCAGACGCATGAGCCGCCCCTTCCGTCACGCTTCGTACTCGAAGCGCGACACCTCCCCATTCGCGACGCGAACGGGGAGGAAGAGCCGTCATCCCGCCTGTTTTCGCGCCGTTTCGTACAGGGCGATGGCCGCCGCGTTGGAGACGTTCAGGCTCTCGAAACCACCGGGCATGGGGATGCGGGCCATGGCGTCGCAATGCTCGGCCACCAGACGACGTACGCCGTCGCCTTCGGACCCCATGACCAGCACGGTCGGCTGGGCGTCCAGCGCCTGCTCCAGCGTCAGCTCGGCCGATCCGTCCAGACCGACGGCGCGCCAGCCCAGGTCGGCCAGCGTCTCCAGCGCGCGGGACAGATTCGTCACGCGGGCGCAGGGCAGGCGTTCGGTGGCGCCGGCGGACGCCTTGGCCAGGGCGCCGGCGAGGGCGGGGGAGTGGCGGTCCTGCACGACGATTCCCCTGGCCCCGAAGGCGAGGGCCGAACGGAAGATGGCGCCGACGTTCTGGGGGTCGGTCAGCTGATCCAGCATGACGATGACGCCCGAGGCGTCTTCCGCGATGTCGTGCAGCGCCACGCCTTCCAGCGGGGCGACCTTGAAGGCCAGGCCCTGGTGCACCGCCCCGGGGGGCAGCATGCGGTCCAGCGCCTGCGGCTCGATCACCTCGGGCTTGTGGCCGTGCGGGGCCAGACGGTCGCGCTCGATCTCGGCGGCGCGGTCCGGCGTGGCCAGCAGGCGGCCCATGCCCTTGCGGGCCGGGTTGGCCAGCGCGGCGAGGACCGGATGGCGGCCCCAGACGAAGTTGTCGGCGTCGACCTTGGCCCGCGAAACTCGCGGCGCAGAATCACTGAAGGTCTTCGCGGGGGGATTCGGGTTCCACCCGCCGCGCTCGTTTCCACCCTTGTTCGCGGCCTTCGGACCGTCGAAACGCCCGCCGGGCTTGCCGGAAGGGGCCGTTTTCTTGCCCGATTTCCGGTCATTGCGTTCTGAAATTCTCGACACTATAAGACGCCCTCCGATTTGGAGCCCTGAGGGCTTTCGGGTCTGGCGCACCTCCTAAAGCAGGCGTCGCGGGATCACGAGAGGCTTTGTTGCTTCAGAGGCCGAAAGGTCGCTGAATCAAGGGTCCGACGGTTTTGACAGGCGCGTTGGGGGAATGTCCCGAGCGGCAAAGGGGGGGGACTGTAAATCCCCTGCGTAAGCTTCGCAGGTTCGAGTCCTGCTTCCCCCACCACGCGCTTTCAAAACGACGGACAGGACCCCATATCGGGTCGGCGGTCGACGGCTTTCGGGCCCAAGGCCGTCTCCGCGCGGGTATAGTACAATGGTAGTACAGCAGCCTTCCAAGCTGAATATGTCGGTTCGATTCCGTCTACCCGCTCCAGGTTTTTAGATCAGCACCGCGCCCCTCCGCTGACGGACCCGGGCCACAGGAGTTTTGGCCATGGCCAAGGAAAAGTTCGAACGTAACAAGCCGCACTGCAACATCGGCACGATCGGTCACGTTGACCACGGCAAGACGACGCTGACGGCGGCGATCACGATGACGCTGGCCAAGGCCGGTGGCGCCAAGGCCATGGCCTATGCCGACATCGACGCGGCTCCGGAAGAAAAAGCGCGCGGCATCACGATCAACACGGCGCACGTGGAATATGAGACGGCCAACCGTCACTACGCCCACGTCGATTGCCCGGGCCACGCCGACTATGTGAAGAACATGATCACCGGCGCCGCTCAAATGGACGGCGCGATCCTGGTGGTTTCGGCCGCTGACGGCCCGATGCCGCAGACCCGCGAGCACATCCTGCTGGCCCGTCAGGTCGGCGTGCCGGCCTTGGTGGTCTTCATGAACAAGGTCGACCTGGTCGACGACGAAGAGCTGCTGGAACTCGTCGAGATGGAAGTGCGCGAGCTGCTTTCGTCCTACCAGTTCCCGGGCGACGACATTCCGATCACCAAGGGCTCGGCCAAGGCCGCGACCGACGGCGTGAACCCGGAAATCGGCGAGCAGCGCGTGCTGGCCCTGATGGAAACCGTCGACAGCTACATCCCGCAGCCGGAACGTCCGGTCGACCTGCCCTTCCTGATGCCGGTCGAAGACGTGTTCTCGATCTCGGGCCGCGGCACCGTGGTCACGGGCCGCGTCGAAAAGGGTATCGTCAAGGTCGGTGAAGAAGTCGAAATCGTCGGCATCCGTCCGGTCCAGAAGACGACCTGCACGGGCGTCGAAATGTTCCGCAAGCTGCTGGACCAGGGTCAAGCGGGCGACAACGTCGGCGTTCTGCTGCGCGGCACCAAGCGTGAAGACGTCGAGCGCGGTCAGGTTCTGTGCAAGCCGGGTTCGATCACCCCGCACACGAAGTTCCTGGCCGAGGCCTACATCCTGACCAAGGAAGAGGGCGGCCGTCACACGCCGTTCTTCACCAACTACCGTCCGCAGTTCTACTTCCGTACGACCGACGTGACCGGCATCGTGCACCTGAAGGAAGGCGTCGAGATGATCATGCCCGGCGACAACGCCGAGCTGAACGTCGAGCTCATCACCCCGATCGCCATGGATCAGGGCCTGCGCTTCGCCATCCGTGAAGGCGGCCGCACCGTCGGCGCCGGCGTCGTCGCCAAGATCATCGAGTAGTAGAACTCGAGGATCTGACGATCTGAAATGAAGCGGCCCCCGGAGCGATCCGGGGGCCGTTTTCGTTGGGGTCGTATGGACAAGGCCTATCCTCACACGCCCGACGGTCGCTATTTCGTGGTTCGCGGCCGCCTGTGGCGCGCGACGGATCCGGGCCTGGACGCGGCCCGGCGGGAGGAACTGGTCAAGGCTCTGATGCAGGCCCGGCGCGAGGTCGGGCAAGCGCGCCGGGCCGGTGACCGGCCGGCGCTGGCGGCGGCGGGACAGGCCGTGGATGCGGCCAAGATCGGACTGGGCGAGCGGGGCCCCGTCTGGTGGACAGACGGCGCGCCCGACCTCAATCGCCACATGGCGCGCACCACGCCCTATGCCGACTGGTTTTCCAGCTTGCCGGCCGGATCCTAGACGAACCGGACCTCGACCCCCGGCTTGACCGCCGCGGCCAGTTGCCAGGCGTCCCAGTTGGTCAGGCGGACGCAGCCGTGCGACGCGGTCTTGCCGATCTTCTCCGGGTCGGGCGTGCCGTGAATGCCGTAGCTGGGCTTGTTCAGGTCGATCCAGACGACGCCGACCGGACCGTTGGGGCCGGGAGGAATGACGATCTTGCGGTCGCCGTCGCCGAAGCTGAGCTTGGCGGGGTCGTAGGTGTAGTCCGGGTTGCGGGCCACGCCGTTGACCCGGACCGTGCCGCTGGGGGTCGGGTTGTCGCCGCTGCCGATGGTCGCCGGATAATAGGCCAGCAGGCGACCGTCCTCGGCGAAGGCCCGGACCGAGCCCTCGGCCTTGTTGACCACGATATGATCGACGTCGCCGGGCAGGGGCGATTGGCCGATGGCGGGCACCACGATGCGCTGGCCCGCGCGGCGGAAGTCGACGCCGGGGTTGAGGCCCTGCAGCAGGTCTTCGGTGATGTGGAAATGCTCGGCCAGCCGCTCACGCGGGCTGGTGTAGCGGACGCCGTTCTCGGCCTGTTGCGCCATCTCCCCGGGCGGGGGGCTGAAGGGGCCGGCGATGTCGGCGGGCGTCAGGGTGTGGCTGGTCATGGCCGGGCGGTCGTCGGCGGCGGTCAGCTTCGCCATCAGTTCGGCGTCGATGGCGTCGCCCTGCATCCCGTTGGCCTGACGCCAGGCCGCCACAGCCTGACGCAGGTTTGATCCGGCCAGACCATCAATGGCCCCGGGCGAGAAGGTGGAGCGGTCGAGCAGGATCTGCAGCCGGACGAGGGCGGCGTCCGGCGGCGTGACCGCGCCGGGCGCGGGCGCGGGCGCGTCGGCGGCGGGCGGGGTGACGGGGGCGGTGATCCGGGCGTCGTTGATCTGGTCCGTCGTCAGCGAGGGCGCCGGCGCCTGGGCCGAAGGCGCGGGTTCGGCGGGACGGTCGGGCTGACCGCAGGCGGCGAGGGCGAGCAGGCTGGTCGAGGCGAGGATCAGGCGAAAGGACATGCGATTCCGTGGCGTTGCGGTTGCAGAGCCAACCCGCCGCGGTCACGCTTGTTCCGGAACGTCGGTCGCCGGGGAGGCGGACTCCTAGCGCAGGCGGGGCGCCAGACCCTCGGCGGTGACCTCGGCCCAGCAGGCATAGCCGGCGTCGTTGAGGTGCAGGTCGTCCGGACCGACGCCGCCCCGGTCGAGGCCCGACCAGCCGGCCATGGCGTCGAAGCGGCGCAGCACCGCATAGCCGCCGCGCCGGCCCTCGTCGGCGATGCGGCGGGCCATGGTCTCGAGTGTCGGGTTGCGGCCGCGGAAGCCCGCATTGGCCGTCTCCTCGGGGAGCCGCTGCGGGTCGATCAGCAGCACGTCCACGTCGGCGGCCTTAAGCGCGGCCTCGCCGCGATGGAAGTCGGCGAACACGTCGTCGAAGGCCCGGTCGCGCAGCACGTCATTGGTGCCCAGCTGCCAGATGACCAGATCGACCCGCCCGGCGGCCAGTTCGCGCTCCAGCCGGTCGGCGGTCTCCTTCGCCGTCTCGCCGCCGATGCCGCGGTTGAGGACGGAGACGTCCACGCCGGGCAGGCGCTGCTCGAGGCCGCTCTCCAGCAGAGGGGCGAAACCCAGCTCACGCCGGCTGGCCCCGATGCCCTCGATGGAGGAGGAGCCGACGGCGAGGATGCGCAGCTGGCCGGCCCGCACCGCCGCCCGACTGCGGGTCAGGCCGCCGTTGTCGATGACGAAGCCCGAATCGAGGGGGCAGACCGCGATCGGGGCGCCCGCCGTGACGGCGGGCGCGGGCGGTGTCCGGTCGCCCGTTCGCGCGACGGTCTGGGCGCGGGCCGAGAGGGGCAGGGCCGCTCCGGCGGTCAGGGCGACGGCGGCGAGCATCAGGACGGCTGTCTTCAAGGATTGGGCTTTCCGGTGGCGGGATCGGTGGCGGTGTCGCCGGGATTGGAGGAGCCTTCCGAACCGGCCGGTTCGGTGGCGGGGCGCGGCGGCTGGCCATCCTTGCCCGGGCGCTGGTTCTCGTTCTCGGTTTCGGGATTGTCGGGGCGGTTGGGGTCGGTCATGGCGATCTCCGGGGATGGGACAGGCGGAACGTGGCGGACGCGAGGCGGCTCCCCGAACACCAGTCATTAAGGATGAACGCTCACCCGGCTGAAACGGCCTGTGTGACATGAGGGGCGTTGCGATTGTCCGCCAGTCTGGTTTTGGCGGCAGGAAGGACAGCGATGACCGGGTTCAAGGTCGACATCCTGAAGGCGGAGCAGCTGGGCGAGGCGGAGTGGGCGGCCTGGCGCGCCTTTCTGGCCGCCAACCCGGCGCTGACCAGCCCCTATTTCCGGCCCAGCTTCACGCGGGTGGCCGGGCGGATCAGCCCGGATGCGGCGGTGGCCGTGTTCAGCAAGGGCGGCGAGATCGTCGGCTTCTTCCCGCACCAGCGGCGCGGGGCGGCGATCCAGCCGCTGGGGGCGCCCATGAATGACTATCACGGCGTCATCGCCCGTCCCGGCGAAGGGCCGACCCTGTCGGAGGTGGCCGAACTGCTGGGCGGCGCGCGCCTGAACGTCACCGCCTGGGTCGGCGAGACGCCGCTGGGCGAGGACCGGCGGACCGTGCAGGTCGAGCTGGGCGACGGCGGCTATGACGGCTGGTACGCCGAGCGCCGCGCGACCTTCGGCAAGTTCTTCAAGGACAAGGAACGCGCCCGGCGCAGCATGGAGGCCGAGCTGGGCCCGTTGCGGGTTGAGCGCGACCTGCAGGATCCCAAGCTGCTGGACTGGCTGATCGATCTGAAGCGCGACCAGTACAAACGCACCCGCCGCCACGACATCTTCGCCTGCGGCTGGACCGCCGACCTGCTGCACGAGCTGCTGCAGACCGAGGGCGAGAACGGGTTCGGCGCCTCGATGGCCGGGCTGTGGGCGGGCGACCGGCTGACGGCGATCGAGTTCTCGCTGCACGCGGGCGACCAGTACCATTTCTGGTTTCCGGGCTATGAGCCGTCGCTGGCGCGCTGTTCGCCGGGCATCCTGCTGAGCATGGACACCATGCGGCTGGCGGCGGAGCGGGGCTATCGCACCTTCGACTTCGGGTTCGAGGGCGAGCACTACAAGAAATATTTCTGCAACGGCCACCACGTCGTCCGCGAGGCCATGGTGCTGAAACCCGGCCTTGGCGCGGCGGTCAGCCAGGCGGCGGTGAAGGCGCTGGATCTGGCGGGCGAAGGGCGCGGCGAGAAGCTGCGCGCCAGTGTCCGCCGTCGCTGGGCCGCCATCGAGGCCTGTGAAGTCACGCCCGCCAACCGGTTCAGGGGCGCCCTGCAGGCGGCGGGCGCCGCCCTGAACAAGGCCCGCGCCTCGACGACCGGCGCGGCGGCCTGAGGATGTCCATGACCCAGGATCTGTCCGCGGCCCGCACCCGCTACTCCGGCCCGATCAAGCGCGCCGAGGTCCATCCGCACACGCTGGTGGAGCAGGGCTTCGCCACCGATGAATCGCTGGCGGCCATCCTCGACCGCTATCCGGCCGAGCTGTTTGACATCAACCTGTACGACTACGACGACGAGGGGCAGGTCTCGCTGCGCACCGGCGCGCGCGGGCGGCTGGACGGGGCCGAGCTTCTGGCCGCGATCCAGCAGGGGCGGCTGTGGGTCAATATGCGCGAGGTCGAGACCGGCTGGCCCGAGCTGTGGGCCGCGGCCATGGTCGAGTTCGGCAAGGTGCAGGCGACCTATCCGGGGATGCGGGCCGTGCGCAACGCCGGCCAGTTGATCCTGTCGTCGCCCAAGGCGCGGGTGCCCTATCATTTCGACCCGGCCGGGGTGGTGCTGTTCCACATGCGTGGCCGCAAGCGGATCTATGTCTATCCGGGCGACGAGGGCCATCTGCCCGAAAAGAACATGGAACAGGTGGTCGCGCGCCAGACGACCGAAGAGCTGCCCTATACCCTGGCGTTCGAACAGGATGCGCAGGTGATGGATCTGGAGGCCGGCCAGGCCCTGACCTGGCCCATCTATGCGCCGCACCGGGTGGAGAACCTGGACCGCTTCTGCGTCAGCCTGTCGATGGACTTCCAGACCTGGCCGTCGCGGTTCAGGAACGGGGCGCTGTACACCAACGCCGTGCTGCGCAGTCGGGGACAGCGGCCGCGGATGACGGACCGGATGGCGACGCCCGAACTGGCGGCGCGCTGGGCCGCCTCGCTGGCGTTGAAGAAGACCGGCGCGCTGAAGAGCCGGCTGGCGCAGTTCGAGCGGGACTTCGAACCGGAGGTCGGGGTCGCCGACGGCGCGGGCGCGCTGCGGACCTGAATTTCCGGACAGGAAGGCCCGTACCGGTCAGGCCGGGCGGGCCTTCCGGGCCGTTTCTTACAACGGGGTCATGACCGCGTATTAAAGTGACTTCGACCCGCGGCGGACGCACCCTCTCCTCACATCCGGACAGGGAGGCCCGTCATGAAGCTCGCTATCGCAACCGCCGTATCCGCCATCGCTCTCGCCGCCGCGGCGAGCCCGGCCCTGGCCCGTGAGCCCGAGGTCGAGATCCGCTCGGCCGTGGCGCGCGTGGCCGTCATCATCGAGGACCGCAGCGATGTGGCGGTGGAGGTGGAGCAGGGCGCGTCCCGCCTGCCACCGATCCGTGTGACCCGCAACGGCGATGACATCCGCGTCGACGGCGGCCTGCGCCGCAATCGGACGTTCGGCAATGACGGCGTCCGCAACTGCCACACCGGCAACGACAGCGGCCTGCCCGGACAGGGCGCCTGGGTCGAGGTGCGCGATCTCGGTCGCGTGAACCTGTCGGACGCCCCGCTGATCGTCATCCGCGCCCCGCGCGACGTGAACGTCTCCGCCGCCGGCGCCATCTTCGGGTCTGTCGGACGCGGCGCGCGCTCGCTCGACCTGGGCCACGCCGGTTGCGGTCGCTGGGACGTGGCCAATGTCGACGGCAAGGTGTCGCTGGAGATCGGCGGCTCGGGCGACATCCGCACCGGGACGTCCGGCGCGCTGGAAATTTCCATCGGCGGATCGGGCTCGGTGATGGCGGGCGCCACGCGCAACGCTGAGGTCAATATCGGCGGCTCGGGCGACGTGATCGTGTCTCGGGTCGACGGCCCCATCGAGGTGAACATCGGCGGTTCCGGCGACGTGGACGTGCGCGGCGGGAATTCTCCGAACGTCGAGGTCAATATCGCCGGCTCGGGGGACGTGAACTTCCGTGGGGTCGCCCGCGACGTGGACGTCTCCATCGCCGGCGGCGGGGATGTCCGCATCGCCCGCGCCACCGGCTCGGTCAGCCGCGCCATCATGGGCGGCGGCGAGGTGCATATCGGCAACTGAGTTCCTGCAGTCGTCGAAACGGGAGAGGCCCGGGGATGTGGAACCCCCCGGGCCTTTTTCATGTCCGGAGCCGGCGACAGCAGAAAGCCCCGGCGGATCGCTCCGCCGGGGCTCACTGTCGTCACAGGCGCGGACGCCTTAGAGCGGCGAGGGGATCGAGACGCTGTCGATGAAGGCGACAGCGCCGGCGACGCCACCGATCTTGCGGCTCAGGTCGGCGCCCGAGCGGTCACGGGTCTGCAGGTCGCCGCCGAAGCTGAAGCGCAGGCCGATCGAGAAGGTGTCGATGTCCAGGTCCGCATCGTCGATCGAGGCGCGATCCCAGCCGCCGAAGACGCTGACCGGCGACTCCATGATCTGGTACTCGGCGCCGACGCCGTAGGTCAGGACGTCGGAGTCGGAACCGTCGATGTCCAGCGAGTTGTAGGCGAGGTTGGCGTCGAGGCGCAGGTTCGGCATCACGAAGTAGGCGGCGTCGCCACCGACCGTCCAGATGTCCAGATCGTCAACCGAACCGTACGAGGCCACGCCGGTCAGGCTGGCGTTGGCGAGGTCCTTCTGGACCTGGGCGCCGACGGTCCACAGGGTCTCGCTGCCGGCGTCGGCGGCGGCGACGAAGCCACCGGCGCGCAGACCGGCGAAATCACGGGTCAGGTGAACCGAGCCCGACAGCGCGGTGTCGTCGCCGAAGTCGTTGTCCGAATAGGCGAGCTGGGCGCCGGTCGAAACGGTCCATTCGCCGAAGGCGGGCATGGCGCCGGCGAAGTCGAGGAGGGCGCCGTCGCCTTCAGCTTCGAACGGTCCGAAGTCGGCCTGGCTGTTGACGTAGGAGGCGCCGACCGAGCCGACCGATTGGGCCATGGCGGGGGCAGCGGCGAAGACGGCGACGGCGACAGCCGAAGCGAGCAGGAGAGTCTTGTTCATTTTTTGATTTTCCATTGAACGCGGCGCGAGAAGCGTGGCGTCGTGTGTTGCAGAGATGAATTGGGAGCCCAGCTGGGCTGTTACAAGTCACAAGCAAAACAGGACACTAGGGTGTGTGGCTGTTCTGCAACGCATTGTGGCCGCGGGGTGGCGACTGCGCTTTGGGGGCCAGGCAGTCCCCCTCCGGGAATCCAAAAAAAGGCCCCGGCGGATCGCTCCGCCGGGGCCCTGTCTTGTCAGCCGTGAAGCTGCCCTTGGGCCTAGTTGAGGCCGAAGAGCGTGCTCGAGGTCGCGACGGTGCGGCCCAGGTCGGCGCCGGCGCGCGAGCGCGCTTGCAGGTCGCCGCCGAACGAGTAGCGGAAGCCCACGGTCAGGGTGTTGACCGACAGGTCGACGTCTTCCAGTTCGCTGTAGCCGTAGTTGGCGACGACGCTGAACGGGGTGCTGGCGATCTGGTATTCGCCGCCGACGTTGGCCGACCAGGTGTCCAGGTTGTCGCTGCCGCCCAGGTCGATGGTGCTCCAGCCCAGGCCGCCGTTCACGCGCAGGGCGGGGGTGACGAAGTAGGCGGCGTCAGCGGCGACCGACCAGGCGTCGACGTCCTGGCCGTCGAGGGTTTCGTAGGCGACCGAACCCGTCAGGGTCATCTTGTCGAGGTAGGCCTGGGCTTCGGCGCCGAAGGCCCAGACGGTTTCGCTGTCGATCGACTGGCCGCCGACGAAGCCGCCGACGCGGACGCCGTTGAACAGGGTCGAACCGTGGACGGTGCCGTCGATGTTGCTGTTATCCGCGCCTTCCGGGCCGTTGTAGCTGTAGGCGAAGCCGCCATCGACGGTGACGGTCCAGGCATCGGTGACCGGCAGGGCGAAGTTGGCGTCGATCTTGCCGCTCTCGGCGGTGAAGTCCGCGCCGCCGGCGTCGTACTTGACGTTGTTGTAGGCCAGGCCGACCGAGCCGATCGAGTCCTGGGCGAAGGCCGGGGCGGCGACGAGGGCGGCGACAGCGGCGGTGGCGAGGAAGAGGGTCTTCATTGTTCTTGTCCGTTGGCAGCCGCGGGGAGTCGCGCTGCGAGGACGGCGGGGTATCAGGCGGGCTTTGAGCGTCGCTATTACAAACGTGTCACAAACCGCCGGCTGGCGGGGCCTGTGGCGCGTCGGCAACGCAATGTGGCGCCGATGTGTCGCTTTCAGGTGCGGAACGCGGCGGGCGTTGAAATTCTGTCAGATATGGGTGGTTTTCGCCTTTATCCGTCCGCGAGAGGGTCCGACCGCAGGAGGATGAAATGACGCGGGGTTGGGCATTACGGATGACGACGGCCTTGGCCGCAGGCGTCTTGCTGGCGGGAGCGGGGCGGGCGGCGCCTGACCCGGACCCGGCGCCGCCGCCCGGCTTCGTCTGGTATGTGCTGAACCAGCTGAACGCCTTCTATCTGGACGTCGAGGATCCGACGAACCGCCCACCTTTGGTGACAGAGGTCCCGGACGGCGTGCTGACGGCGGTGGAGATCAACGGGGACGGGAAGGCGGACTGGCTGATCCGTTGGCCGGAATCGGGCCAGTTCTGCGGCACGGGCGGCTGCGAGACCTCTTTATATATAAGCGACGGCGAGGGCTTCGTTCGCGCCCTTGACCGGCAGACCCTGAGCTTCGAGATCAGGACCGTCGACGGCGAGCGCCGGATCGAGGCCGGACTGCATCATCTGAACTGCGCTCAAGGGCAGGCGGACTGCCTGCGCGCCTGGGCTTGGGACCCGGCGGCGGGGCGACTGCGGGAGCGGCCGTCCAGCGATGGAATCAGCCGGATGAGCCTTACGGCCGCCGTCGACCTGGGCGAGGAGCCGGACGGCACGCCGCGCCTGCCGGACTGGACCCCGCCCTCGCTGGTGCAGATGCGCGCGGCAGGCCGCCGCTGGTGTCCGGCGGTGACCGCGCCGGACGGGCACGCCCTGAGACAGCCTCTGGTCCATGATAGTCCCGATGTGAACGGCGACGGCCTGCGTGACTGGGTGTTCACGCCCGAGGCGGACTGTGACCGTCCGCCGGAGACCGGCTTCCAGATCTGGGTCAGCACGGCGCCCGGGCCGGGGCCGCACGGGGAGGGCGGGGCGGTCTCTTTGGCCTATACCGCGCCCCTGGACCGTTGGGCGGAGTATGATGTCAGCACGCAGCCCGCGACGCTGAGGGTGGTCGCGCCGTGCCAGGACGGGACGGATTGCGCCGGAATCCCGCTGCGCCGGGAGCCCCGGACAGGGCGTCTGGTCGAATAGGGTGAAAACCCCGCCCTGACACAGTTTCGCCGCTTGACGGATCGGGACTCAATCGGCATAAGCGCCCACTCTTGTTGGACCGGCTGTGCACCCCCGGGTGCAGACGCGGTTCGCAGGAACGACCTGAGTGCCTGTTCTTTGCAGCTTCTTGGGACTTCAACGGCCTTCGCGGGGGACTGCGTGGGCCGATCGTTTTTGCGGACGTGCGTACTCTGAAGGCTTTCGCCTGAAGACCTCCGGTCTTTGAAATGGTTCACAGGGACGCAGGTTCGCCTGCTTGGGAAATACGACCGATATGGATCAAAGCATCCGCATCAGGCTCAAGGCCTTCGATCACCGCGTCCTCGACTTTTCGACGCGCGAAATCGTCAACACGGCCAAGCGCACGGGCGCCACTGTTCGTGGTCCGATCCCGCTGCCGACCCTGATCGAAAAGTTCACCGTGAACCGCTCGCCGCACGTCGATAAGAAGTCGCGTGAGCAGTTTGAAATCCGCACGCACAAGCGCGTGCTCGACATCGTCGACCCCACCCCGCAGACCGTGGACGCGCTCATGAAGCTCGACCTGTCCGCCGGTGTGGACGTCGAGATCAAGATTTAAAAAGAAAGAGGCGGGATCCGATGCGCACGGGCGTGATCGCCAAGAAGCTGGGCATGACCCGCGTGTTCGCCGAAGACGGCGCGCACGTACCGGTCACTGTGCTTCAGCTCGACGGCTGCCAAGTCGTCGGCCAACGTACCCAGGAGCGTGACGGCTACGTCGCTCTCCAGCTGGGCGCTGGCACCAAGAAGGCCAAGAACACCAACAAGGCTCAGCGCGAATCTTTCGCCAAGCTGGAAGTGGAACCGAAGGCCTATGTCACCGAGTTCCGCATTGATGCGGACGCCATGATGGATGTGGGCGCCGAGTTCTCGGCCGATCACTTCATCGCGGGCCAGAAGGTCGACGTCCAAGCCAAGACGATTGGTAAGGGCTTCGCCGGCGCCATGAAGCGCTGGAACTTCGGCGGCCTGCGGGCGACCCACGGCGTCTCGGTCTCTCACCGTTCGCACGGCTCCACGGGTAACCGTCAGGATCCGGGTCGCACGTTCCCGGGCAAGAAGATGGCTGGTCACCTCGGTGAAGAAGTCGTCACGACCCAGAACCTGACCGTCTTCCGCGTCGACGTGGAGCGCGGCCTGATCCTGATCAAGGGCGCTGTCCCCGGTCACGAAGGCACGTGGGTCAAGATTCGCGACTCGATCAAGAAGGCCCGCCCGGCCGACGCCCCGTTCCCTGGCGGCGTGAAGTCGAACAAGGCCGCCGCTGCGGCTCAACCGGCTGAAACGCCGGCTGAGGAAGCCCCGGCCGCCGAGTCCACCGAAGGCGGTGAAGCGTAATGAAACTCTCGGTCATCAAACTCGACGGTAAGGCTGCCGGCGACGTGGAACTGTCGGATGTCGTCTTCGGCATCACCGACATCCGCGGCGACCTGCTGGCCCGCTACGTCAACTGGCAACTGGCCAAGCGCCGCGCCGGTACGCACAAGGTTCAAACCCGCAACGAGAACTCTCGTACGGGCAAGAAAATGTACAAGCAAAAGGGCACCGGCGGCGCTCGTCACGGTTCGCGCCGTGCCCCGCAGTTCGTCGGCGGTTCGCGCGCCTTCGGTCCGGTCGTTCGCGACCACGGCTATTCGCTGCCGAAGAAGGTCCGCGCCCTGGCCCTGCGTCACGCGCTCTCGTCGAAGGCCAAGGCCGGCGACCTGGTCGTTGTGGACTCCCTGACCCTGAAGGACGCCAAGACCGCCGGTCTGCGCGAAACCCTCGGCAAGCTGGGCTGGACCAAGACGCTGATCATCGCCGGTCCGGAAGTTGACGTGAACTTCGGTCTCGCCGCTCGCAACATTCCCATGGTGGAAGTGCTGCCGAACGCCGGTCTGAACGTCTATGACATCCTCCGCGCCAACAAGCTGGTTCTGACCAAGGCGGCCGTCGAGGCCATCGAGGCCAACTACGCTGACTACAAGCCCTCGCGTAGCGAGCAGGCTCAAGCTGTGAAGGGAGCCGCGTAATGGCCGGCGCTCAACCCACCGCCAAGCACTACGACACCATCCTGTCGCCGATCATCACCGAAAAGGCGACGATCCTGTCGGAACAGAACAAGGTCGTCTTCCGCGTTTCGGGGACCTCGACCAAGGACGAGATCGCCGCTGCGGTCGAAAGCCTGTTCAAAGTCAACGTGCTGAAGGTCAACACCCTGGTTCAAAAGGGCAAGACCAAGCGCTTCCGCGGCATCATGGGCCGTCGGGTCGACATCAAAAAAGCGATCGTGACGCTGGCTGAAGGCCAGTCGATCGACGTCACCACGGGGCTCTGAGCAAATGGCTTTGAAGACCTACAATCCGACATCGCCGGGCCGTCGCGCCCTGGTGCTGATCGACCGCTCGGAACTGCATAAAGGCCGCCCCGAGAAGTCGCTGACCGAAGGCCTGACCAAGTCGGGCGGACGTGGTCAGGGCGGTCGCATCGCTGTCCGCTTCCGCGGCGGCGGCGCCAAGACCCTGTACCGCAAGATCGACTTCAAGCGTCGGAAGTTCGCCACGGCGACCGTCGAACGCCTGGAATACGATCCGAACCGCACCGCCTTCATCGCCCTCATCGTCTATGAGGACGGCGAAAAGGCCTACATCATCGCGCCGCAACGCCTGAAGGCGGGCGACTCGGTGGTGGCTGGTGAAAAGGTCGACGTGAAGCCGGGCAATGCGATGCCGCTGCGCTCGATCCCGGTCGGTACGATCATCCACAACGTCGAAATGAAGCCGGGCAAGGGCGCCCAGCTGGCCCGTTCGGCCGGCGCCTACGCCCAGCTGGTCGGTCGCGATCAGGGCTACGCCCAGATCCGTCTCGGCTCGGGCGAGCTTCGTATGGTCCTGGACGGCTGCATGGCCACGGTGGGCGCGGTTTCGAACCCCGACCACATGAACCAGAACCTCGGCAAGGCCGGTCGCAAGCGTCACATGGGCTTCCGCCCGCACGTCCGCGGCGTCGCCATGAACCCGATCGACCACCCGCACGGTGGTGGTGAAGGCCGGACCTCTGGTGGTCGTACCCCGGTTACCCCGTGGGGCAAGGACACCAAGGGCACCCGTACCCGCAAGAACAAGGCTACGGACAAGTACATCATCCGTACCCGCCACGTTAAGAAGGCTCGCTAAGAATGGCCCGCTCCTCCTGGAAAGGCCCGTTTGTCGACGGGTATCTGCTCAAGAAGGCCGACGCCGTTCAAACGTCGGGCCGCAAGGACGTGATCAAGACCTGGTCGCGCCGCTCCACCATCCTGCCGCAGTTCGTCGGTCTGACGTTCGGCGTCCACAACGGCCTGAAGCACGTGCCGGTGATCGTCTCTGAAGAGATGGTCGGCATGAAGTTCGGCGAGTTCGCCCCGACCCGGAACTTCCCGGGCCACGCGGCGGACAAGAAGGCCAAAAGGAAGTAACTGATGGCCCAGACCAAGAACCCCCGCCGGGTCGCCCTCACGGAAGCCCGCGCCAAGCTGGTGAACGTCCGGATCAGCCCTCAGAAGCTGAACCTGGTCGCCCAGTCGATCCGCGGTCTGCCGGTGCAGAAGGCGCTCAACGAGCTGGAATTCAGCCGTAAGCGCATCGCCACCGACGTCCGCAAGGTCCTGTACTCGGCGATCTCGAACGCCGAGAACAACCACAACCTCGACATCGACAACCTGGTTGTCGCCGAGGCCTTCGTGGGCAAGAACCTGGTGATGAAGCGTTTCGCGAGCCGCGCTCGTGGCCGTTCGTCGCGCATCCTGAAACCGTTCAGCGAGATCACCATCGTGGTCCGTGAAGCCGGCGAGGCCGCCTGATGGGTCAGAAAATCAATCCGATCGGTTTCCGCCTCGGCGTGAACCGCACCTGGGACAGCCGTTGGTTCGCCGACGGCGCCTCCTACGCCCGTCTGCTGCACCAGGATCTGGCGCTGCGCACGTGGCTGAAGGAGCGCCTGCAAGCCGCCGGCGTCTCGCGCATCATCATCGAGCGTCCGCACAAGAAGTGCCGCGTGACGATCTACGCCGCCCGTCCGGGTGTCGTGATCGGCAAGAAGGGCGCCGACATCGAGAAGCTCCGCAAGGACATCTCGGCCCGCACTGAAGGCGAAGTTCACCTGAACATCGTCGAAGTCCGCAAGCCGGAAACCGACGCGCAGCTGATCGCTGAAAACATCGCCCAGCAGCTGGAACGCCGTATCGCGTTCCGCCGCGCCATGAAGCGTTCGATGCAGTCCGCCATGCGCCTCGGCGCCAAGGGCGTCCGCATCAACGTGTCGGGCCGCCTCGGCGGCGCGGAAATCGCGCGGATGGAATGGTACCGTGAAGGCCGCGTGCCGCTTCACACCCTGCGCGCCGACATCGACTACGGCTTCATTCAAGCCAAGACGACGTACGGCATCATCGGCGTGAAGGTGTGGGTCTTTAAGGGTGAAGTGCTCGAGCACGATCCGATGGCCCAGGACAAGCGCTGGGCTCAGGAAGCTTCGGGCCCCTCCTCGAACGAAGGCCGTGAACGTGGCCCCCGCGGTGATCGCGGTCCGCGTCGTGACCGGGGACGTGAGAACTAAGTCATGCTGCAACCCAAAAAGACCAAATACCGCAAGGCCTTCAAGGGCCGGATCCACGGTTCGGCCAAGGGCGGCTTCTCGCTGAACTTCGGTTCGTACGGCCTGAAGACGGTTGAGCCGGAACGCATCACCGCGCGTCAGATCGAAGCGGCTCGCCGCGCGATCACCCGCCAGATGAAGCGTCAAGGCCGCGTCTGGATCCGCGTCTTCCCCGACCTGCCCGTCACGGGCAAGCCGGCCGAAGTCCGGATGGGCAAGGGCAAGGGCGCCGTGGACCACTGGGCCGCGCGCTGCCACCCCGGCCGTATCCTGTTTGAAATCGACGGCGTGCCGGACGATGTGGCGCGTGAAGCGCTGCGCCTCGGCGCCGCCAAGCTGCCGGTCCGCACCAAGGTGGTCACCCGCCTCGACGCCGGCATCGCCCATGTGGAGGCTGCTGCCTGATGACCAAGATCGCCGATCTCCGGTCCCAGACCCCGGACCAGCTGTCCGACGAGCTGCTCAAGCTCAAGAAGGAACAGTTCAACCTGCGCTTCCAGGCCGCCACCGGCCAAATGGAAAAGACCCACCGGGTCTCGGAAGTGCGCAAGGACATCGCCCGCATCTCCACGCTTCTGCGTGAGAAGCGCGCGGCGGTTTAAGGAAACGAATATGCCGAAGCGAATTCTCGAAGGCGTGGTCGTCTCCGACAAGGGCGACAAGACTGTCATCGTCAAGGTCGAGCGCACCCTGCTGCACCCGGTCCTGAAAAAGACCGTCCGTCTGTCCAAGAAGTATCACGCTCACGACGAAGCGAACGCCCTCAAGGTCGGTGACCTGGCCCGCATCGTCGAGTGCGCCCCGAAGTCCAAGCTGAAGCGCTGGGAAGTCCTGTCGGACGCCTCTGCCGCCTCGGCTTCGTAAAGAAAAGGATCGGATCCTATGATCCAGATGCAAACTAACCTGGAGGTGGCCGACAATTCGGGCGCTCGCCGGGTCATGTGCATCAAGGTGTTGGGCGGCTCCAAGCGCCGCTACGCCTCGGTGGGCGACACCATTGTCGCCTCGGTGAAGGAAGCGATTCCCCGCGGCCGCGTGAAGAAGGGCGACGTCGTTCGCGCCATCGTCGTGCGCACCGCCAAGGACATCATGCGCAAGGACGGCTCGGTCATTCGTTTTGACAAGTCGGCCGCCGTCATCGTCAACAAGCAGAACGAGCCGGTCGGCACGCGGATCTTTGGCCCGGTTCCTCGCGAACTGCGCGCCAAGAACCACATGAAGATCATCTCGCTGGCTCCGGAGGTCCTGTAACATGGCCGCCAAGATCAAGAAGGGCGACAACGTCGTCATCCTGACCGGCAAGGACAAGGGTCGTTCCGGCCAGGTCCTGAAGGTCCTTCCGACCGAAAACCGCGTCCTGGTTCAGGGCATCAACATGGTTCAGCGCCACACGCGTCCGACCCAGGGTGACCCGCAGGGCGGCATCAAGAACAAGGAAGCCTCGCTTCACCTGTCGAACGTCGCGATCGCCGACGCCAACGGCAAGGCGACCCGCGTCGGCTTCAAGGTCGAGGGGGACAAGAAGGTCCGCTTCGCCAAGACGACGGGAGACGTCATCTGATGGCCGACACCAAATACACCCCGCGGCTGAAGTCGGACTACACCTCGCGCATCCGCGCCGAGATGAAGACCAAGTTCGGCTACACGAACGAAATGCAGATCCCCAAGCTGGACAAGATCGTCCTGAACATGGGTATCGGCGAAGCCGTTGCGGACTCCAAGAAGGCGACTGCCGCCCTCAAGGACCTGACCGCCATCGCCGGCCAGAAGGCCGTCGCGACGAAGGCTCGTAACTCCATCGCCGGCTTCAAGCTGCGCGAAGGCATGATCATCGGCGGCAAGGTGACGCTGCGTGGCGATCAGATGTACGAGTTCCTGGACCGGTTCATCACGATCGCGCTGCCGCGCGTGAAGGATTTCCGTGGTCTGAAGGGCACGTCGTTCGACGGTCGCGGCAACTACGCGACCGGTCTGAAGGAACACATCGTGTTCCCGGAGATCAACTACGACCAGATCGACCAGATGTGGGGCATGGACATTATCGTCTGCACCACGGCTCGGACCGATGAGGAAGCCAAGGCTCTCCTCACCGAGTTCAAGTTCCCGTTCGTGAACTGAGCGGGAAGGGAAACAGACAATGGCTAAGAAGTCCGCTGTAAACCGTAACGAGATGGTCAAGGCCCTCGTCGCGAAGTACGCCGACAAGCGTGCCGCCCTCAAGGCGACCGCAAACAACGAGTCCCTCCCGCTTGAGGAGCGCTTTGAAGCGCGCCTGAAGCTGGCGGAACTGCCGCGCAACTCCGCGCCGAACCGTATCCGCAACCGCTGTGAGGTGACGGGTCGTCCGCGCGCCTACTATCGCAAGCTGAAGATGAGCCGGATTGCCCTGCGTGAGCTGGGCAACCTGGGTCAGATCCCCGGCCTGACGAAGTCGAGCTGGTAAGGGGAGCAACAGACATGATGATCAACGATCCCCTGAGCGACATGATCGCCCGCATCAAGAACGCTGCGACCCGCAAGCGTTCGAAGGTGCTGACCCCGGCCTCCCGCCTGCGCCAGCGCGTCCTCGACGTGCTGCAGGACGAAGGCTACATCCGCGGCTACAACCTGGTGCAGAACCCGGGTGAGTTCCCGCAGTTCGAGATCGAGCTGAAATACTTCGACGGCCAGCCGGTGATCGCCGAGATCGCCCGCGTGTCGAAGCCCGGCCGCCGCGTTTACTCGGCGATCACCGATCTGAAGCCGATCAAGAACGGCCTCGGCATCTCGATCCTTTCGACGTCGAAGGGCGTCATGTCGGACGCTGCCGCCCGCGACGCTAACGTCGGCGGCGAAGTCCTCTGCAGGGTCTACTAAGATGTCCCGTATCGGCAAGAAAATCATCGCGGTCCCGAAAGGCGTCACCATCGGCGTCGACGGTCAGACCGTGTCGGTGAAGGGTCCCAAGGGCGAACGCTCCTGGACCGTCGCTGAAGAAATCGAAGTCACCCAGGGTGACGAGGGCCTGACCCTCGGCCTGCGCACCGACACCCAACGTGGCCGCGCCATGTGGGGCCTGTCGCGGACGCTGGTCGACAACATGGTCGTCGGCGTCACCGACGGCTTCGACAAGACGCTGGAACTGGTCGGCGTCGGCTATCGTGCGGCGATGAAGGGCAACCAGCTGTCGCTGCAGCTCGGCTTCTCGCACGACGTCGACATCGATCCGCCGGCAGGCGTGACCTTCGCTGTTCCGAAGCAAACCGAGATCAAGATCTCGGGCGCTGACAAGCAGGCCGTGGGCCAGATCGCCGCCGTCATCCGCAAGCTTCGTCCGCCGGAGCCCTACAAGGGCAAGGGCGTGCGCTACCAGGGCGAGACCGTCCGGCGCAAGGAAGGCAAGAAGAAGTAAGTCATGGCTCTCTCTCTTCAACAAAAAGCCAAGCGCCGCTCGGAGCGCACCCGCCGTCACCTCAAGGCAGTGGCCAATGGCCGTCTGCGTCTGTCGGTGAACCGTTCGGACAAGAACATCTCGGCCCAGATCATCGACGACGCCAAGGGCGTCACGGTGGCCGCCGCCTCGTCGCTGGAAGGCGGCAAGGGCAACAAGGGCTCGGATACCGCCGCCGCTGCTGCGATCGGCAAGCTGATCGCCGAACGCGCCATCGAGAAGGGCGTCACCGACGTCATCTTCGACCGGGGCAGCTACATCTATCACGGACGGGTGAAGGCGCTGGCGGAAGCCGCGCGTGAAGCCGGCCTGAACTTCTAAGGGACGCGACAGATGGCGCAACAACCCCAACGCGGCGGCGGCGGCAATGATCGCAACCGTCGTGACAACCGCAACGCTCCCGCTGTTGACGGTCCGGATTCGGACATCGTCGAGAAGCTGGTGCACATCAACCGCGTCGCCGCCACCGTGAAAGGCGGCCGTCGCTTCAGCTTCGCCGCCCTGATGGTCGTCGGTGACGGCAAGGGCCGCGTTGGCTTCGGTCATGGCAAGGCGCGTGAAGTGCCGGAAGCCATCCGCAAGGCGACCGAAGAAGCCAAGAAGACCATGATCAAGGTTCCGCTTCGCGAGAACCGCACCCTGCACCACGACGGCAACGGCCGTTGGGGCGCCGGCAAGATCATGATGCGCGCCGCCCCTCCCGGGACCGGCGTGATCGCGGGTGGTCCGATGCGCGCCGTGCTCGAAACCCTCGGCGTCCAGGACGTCGTCGGCAAGTCGACCGGTTCGTCGAACCCCTACAACATGATCCGCGCGACGTTCGAGGCCCTCAAGGTCCAGTCGTCGCCGCGTCAGGTTGCTTCGAAGCGTGGCAAGAAGGTCGCTGACCTGATGGGCCGCCGCAACGACGGCGCTTCGGCGCCTGAAGCCATCGAGGGCTAAGACATGGCCAAGACCGAATCGAACGCCACCGTCACCATCCGCCAGACCGGTTCGCCGATCCGTCGCAAGTCGGACCAGCGCGCCACCCTGGCGGGCCTCGGCCTGAACCGCATGGGCCGCGAGTCGACCCTGGAAGACACCCCGTCCGTCCGTGGCATGATCGCCAAGGTCGCGCACATGGTTGAAGTGGTCGAGAAGTAAGACACCTGTATCTCCCTCCCCTTCGGGGGAGGGCGGATCGCCGCGAGGCGGTCCTGTGGGAGGCGGCTCGGCAAGAGCCGCCTTTACTGCTGTGTGGGGAGCCGCTATAGCGCGCGACCTTGAGGTTTCGGGGAAGGCTGTCAGCCGTCCCCATCCAGCCGCTTGCGGCCATCCTCCCTGGAAGGGGAGGGCATTCTGAAAACGCCGAGTCCGGATCAGATCCGGGCGCTAGAACCCGAAAGGATCAGGCACATGAAACTGAACGAAATCCGCGACAACGAAGGCGCCCACAAGAAGCGCATGCGCGTCGGCCGTGGCCCGGGCTCGGGCAAGGGCAAGACCGCCGGTCGCGGCGTCAAGGGTCAGAAGTCGCGTTCGGGCGTCGCCATCGGCGGCTTCGAAGGCGGCCAGATGCCGCTGTACATGCGTATGCCCAAGCGCGGCTTCAACAATCCGAACGCGCTGAAGCTGGCCGAAGTGAACCTGTGGCGCCTGCAGGACGCCATCGACGACGGCAAGCTGGACATCAAGGGTGAGATCAAGGGCGACGCCCTGGTCGCCGCCGGCGTGATCCGTCGCGTCAAGGACGGCGTCCGCATCCTGGGCACCGGCGAGATCAAGGCCAAGCTGAACCTGGTCGTGTGGTCGGCCTCGGCCGGCGCGATCAAGGCGATCGAAGACGCCGGCGGCACCGTGGTCCAGGAGCGTATCGCTGCCGAAGCCAAGGCCGCTGCCCGCGTCGAGAAGCGCAACGCCGCCAAGGGCAAGGCTCCGGCCGCCAAGGCGCCGCTGGGCGACGCCAACAAGATCTCGGCTCGCGCCAAACGCGCCGCCGCGAAGTAAAAAGACTTCAGGGCGCCCTCGCCATGGGGGCGCCCTTCTCCTATCTGGACGAAGGCGCGGACTCGTCGTCCGATGCGCCGCGTTCTGATCAGTCGGGGTGACACTATGGCTTCGGCCGCCGAACAACTTGCAGCAAACATGAACATGGGCTCGTTCGCCAAGGCGACCGAGCTGCACAAGCGCCTGCTCTTCACCGTGCTGGCCATGGTCGTGTTCCGTATCGGCTGCTACGTGCCGATCCCCGGCATCAACAACGAAGCCTTCCTGGCCTTCTTCCAGGACACCGACGGCAATCGCGGCATCCTGGACATGTTCAACATGTTCTCGGGCGGCGCCGTGCAGAACATGGCTGTCTTCGCGCTGAACGTGATGCCGTACATCTCGGCCTCGATCATCGTGCAGCTGATGGGCGCCGTGTATCCGCCTTGGGAGAAGCTGCGCAAGGAAGGCGGCGAGAGCGGCCGCAAGCAGCTGAACCAGTACACCCGCTATCTGACGGTCGTCCTGGCGCTGGCGCAGGGCTTCGGCATCGCCACCCAGCTGAACGGTCAGGCGGGCCTGATCGACGAGCCGGGCCTCTTCTTCATCGTCACCACCACGACCTGCCTGGTCGCGGGCACCATGTTCCTGATGTGGCTGGGTGAGCAGGTGACGGCGCGCGGCGTCGGCAACGGCATCTCGCTGATCATCTTCGCCGGTATCGTCGCCGTCCTGCCGGGCACCATCGCCCGCCTGTTCGGCCTGGCCCAGCAAGGCCAGATGTCGCCGATCGCCCTGCTGGTGATCGCCGCGATGGCCGTGGGGGTCGTGGCCTTCATCGTCTTCATGGAGCGGGCGCAGCGCCGGCTTCTGATCCAGTATCCCAAGCGCCAGGAAGGCAACCGGATGGCCGGGGGCGAGCGTTCGTTCCTGCCGCTGAAGGTCAACACCGCGGGCGTCATCCCGCCGATCTTCGCCTCGTCGCTGCTGATGCTGCCGACCACGGTCGTGTCGCTGACCCAGTCGGCCACCCTGCCGGCCTGGCTGCAGTGGCTGCCGCTGGTCACCGCCCAGATGCAGCACGGCCAGCCGCTGTTCAGCGTGCTGTATGCGATCCTGATCGTCTTCTTCTGCTTCTTCTACACCTCGATCACCTTCAACCCCGAGGACACGGCCGAGAACCTGCGCAAGTACGGCGGCTTCCTGCCGGGGATCCGTCCGGGCAAGCGCACGGCGGAGTATCTGGACTATGTCCTGACCCGCCTGACCGTGATCGGCGCCGCCTACATCACCGCCGTCTGCCTGCTGCCCGAGATCGTCGTCGCCTATTTCGGCAACGGCCTGTATTTCGGCGGCACCTCGGTCCTGATCGTGGTCTCGGTCACCATGGACACCGTGGCCCAGATCCAGTCGCAACTGCTGGCGCACCAGTACGAAGGCCTGATCAAGAAGGCCAAGCTGCGCGGCCGGGGCGGGGCCAAGGGCAAGGGCGTGACCGCGCCCGCCCGCCGCTGATCTGACCGCGAGGGGGGAAGCCATGAACCTGATCCTGTTCGGACCGCCGGCGGCGGGCAAGGGCACCCAGGCCAAGCGTCTGGTCGAGGCCCGCGGCATGATCCAGCTGTCGACCGGCGACATGCTGCGCGAGGCCATCGCCTCGGGCTCGGAGCTGGGCAAGGAATGTCAGGCGATCATGTCGCGCGGCGATCTGGTCCCGGACGCGGTCGTCATCGCCCTGATCGAGGCCCAGCTGAAGGCGGCGGAAGACGCCGGCGGCGCCATCTTCGACGGCTTCCCGCGCACCCTGGCCCAGGCCGAGGCGCTGGATCAGATGCTGGCCAAGCTGGGCAAGCAGATCGATCACGTCGTGCGCCTGAAGGTGAACGACGAGGCCCTGCTGGACCGGGTCTCGGCCCGGTTCGCCGATCAGGGCCGCCCGGACGACAATCCCGAAAGCTTCAAGGTCCGTCTGGACGCCTACAACCGCAACACGGCGCCGCTTCTGCCTTATTATGCGGACAAGGGGCTGTTGACCGAGGTCGACGGCATGGGCTCCATCGCCGCCGTCTCCGAAGCCATCGACGCCGCCCTGGCGTAATCGCCGGATCCGATCCCGCCCGACCCGGCGGGATCGACCTTTCCTGACAGCGCGCGTTCATCCCCCATGTGGCATGAAGCGCGGGTGTCATGGGCTCATCCGATCCTGAAGGACCGCCGGGTCCGCAACGCCGCGGTCGCCGCGACCATCGTGGCGGCGCACCTTGGCGTGTTCGCGGTCGTCGGGCGCTCGCAGCCGACGCCGCCCGTGGTTCTGCCTCCGCCGCCGCTCGAGGTGCTGCTGTTCGATCCGACCCCGCCGCCGCCGCCGCCGCCTCCGCCGCCGGTGAAGCCTTCGCCGACGCAGGGAGGAGGGGCCCCGGCCGCCGCCTCCAACATCCATCGCTCGCCGCGCCCGCCCGAGACGCCGCCCGAGGTGTTCGCCCCGCCGGAGCCGCCCGCCGTCCCGACGACGGTGCTGGGCGCCTCGCCGGTGACCACGGCGGAGACCGGGACCGGCCTGGGCGGGCTGGGGACGGGGACCGGCACGGGCGTGGGGGACGGCGACGGCCCGGGATCCGGCATCGGCCCGATGATCGTGCGCGGCGCGACCCGGCAAGAGATTATCGACGGCATGCCGCCTGACATCCGGCGCCGGGGCGTTCCGGCCCGGGCGCAGGTTAATTGCGAGATCGGGCGGGATCAGCGACTCAGCAGTTGCCGGGTCGTTTCGGAGACCCCGGAGGGACGAGGCATCGGCCCGGCCGCCATCGCCATCGCCGAGCGCAACTTCCGCTTCAACCCGCCGCGCACCGCCTCGGGCCGTGTGGTGGCGGGCCAGCGGGTCACGGTGACGGTATCGATCGGCTTCGGGCGGAATTAGACGGGGAGGGGGCGTTTGCGCTCTTCACACCCGTTGACGGAAACTGAATCCCCTGTATAAGGCCCGCTTCCGCGAAGGGCGCGTCACGCTCCTGGTCTGTTGACCGGAGCGTTTATTGCGTCCGCCCACGC
Organism: Brevundimonas sp. AVps31; assembly: GCF_058681355.1. Taxonomy (NCBI): domain Bacteria; kingdom Pseudomonadati; phylum Pseudomonadota; class Alphaproteobacteria; order Caulobacterales; family Caulobacteraceae; genus Brevundimonas; species Brevundimonas sp. AVps31. The sequence continues at coordinate 2,385,323 of NZ_CM178736.1, forward strand.
GTATCTGGAGAGCTTCGTGGCCCGTATTGCTGGCGTCAACATCCCGACCAACAAGCGCGTTGAAATCGCGCTTCAGTACATCCATGGCATCGGCCCGGCGGCCGCCAAGGACATCACCGAGAAGGTCGGCATCGAAGCCGCCCGTCGCGTCAATCAACTGACGGACGCGGAAGTGCTGCAAATCCGCGAGACGATCGACCGCGATCACACCGTCGAGGGTGACCTGCGTCGTGAGACCTCGATGAACATCAAGCGTCTGATGGACCTGGCCTGCTACCGCGGCCTGCGTCACCGTAAGGGCCTGCCGGTCCGCGGTCAGCGCACGCACACCAACGCCCGCACCCGCAAGGGTCCCGCCAAGCCGATCGCCGGCAAGAAGAAGTAAGACAGACACATGGCCAAGGAACCGGGTCGCGTAAAGAAGCGCGAGCGCAAGAACATCACGTCGGGCGTGGCTCACGTGAACGCCAGCTTCAACAACACGATGGTGACCATCACCGACGCGCAAGGAAACGCGATTTCCTGGTCGTCGGCCGGTCACATGGGCTTCAAGGGTTCGCGTAAGTCGACCCCGTACGCGGCCCAGATGGCGGCTGAAGATGCGGCCAAGAAGGCCAGCGAGCACGGCGTGAAGACGCTGGAAGTGAACGTCTCGGGTCCCGGTTCCGGCCGTGAATCCGCCCTGCGCGCCCTTCAGGCCGCCGGCATGACCATCACGACCATCCGCGACGTCACCCCGATGCCGCACAACGGTTGCCGTCCGCCGAAGCGCCGCCGCGTCTAAGCGAACCGCCACCGCACTATATCTCCGCCGCTCCCGAGACGCCTGACGAGGCGGGGGGCGGCGAAATCCGACTCGAGGGACATCCATGATCGAACGAAACTGGCAAGAGCTGATCCGTCCCGAGAAGCCGCAGATCGAGGCGAGCTCCGACCCCCAGCGCAAGGCGCGCCTGGTTGCTGAGCCCCTGGAACGCGGTTTCGGCGTGACGCTCGGCAACGCCCTGCGCCGCGTTCTCCTGTCGTCGCTGCAAGGCGCCGCGGTGACCGCGATTCAAATCGACGGCGTCGTCCACGAATTCTCCTCGCTGGAAGGCGTGCGGGAAGACGTTGTCGACATCGTTCTGAACATCAAGCAACTGGCGCTGCGCATGCATGCCGAAGGCCCCAAGCGCATGACCCTGCGCGCCACGGGCCCCGGTGTCGTCACGGCCGGCCAGATCGACGTCCCCGCGGACATCGAGGTGCTGAACCCGGATCACGTCATCTGCACCCTGGATGACGGCGCTTCGGTTCGCATGGAGCTGACCGTCCAGAACGGCAAGGGCTATGTGGCTTCCGAACTGAACCGTCCGGAAGACGCCCCGATCGGCCTGATCGCCGTCGACGCCCTGTACTCGCCGGTCAAGCGCGTCGCCTATCGCGTCGAGCCGACCCGTCAGGGCCAGTCGCTGGACTATGACAAGCTGGTGCTGGAAGTCGAAACCAACGGCGCCGTCTCGCCGGTTGACGCGGTGGCCTACGCCTCGCGCATCCTGCAAGACCAGCTGCAGATCTTCATCACCTTCGACGAGCCGAAGAAGGCTGTTGAGCAGTCGGACGGCAAGCCCGACCTGCCCTTCAACCCGGCCCTGCTGAAGAAGGTGGACGAGCTGGAGCTGTCGGTCCGTTCGGCCAACTGCCTGAAGAACGACAACATCGTCTACATCGGCGACCTGATCCAGAAGACCGAGGGCGAGATGCTTCGCACCCCGAACTTCGGCCGCAAGTCGCTGAACGAGATCAAGGAAGTTCTCGCGACGATGGGCCTCAGCCTCGGCATGGATGTGCCGAACTGGCCGCCCGAAAACATCGAAGACCTGGCCAAGAAGTTCGACGACCAGATCTAGTTTCAACCCTCCGCCCATGGCCCCTTACGGGATCGCGGAGCGGTTAGAATGATAGAGCCCCAGGTCCGCGTTTGTGGATACCAGGGTTGAGTAGGAGAGACCCCGATGCGCCACGGCGCCGCCTATCGCAAGCTCGGCCGTACGAGCGCACACCGGACCGCCATGTTCGCCAACATGGCTGCGTCGCTGATCAAGCACGAGCAGATCACCACGACCCTTCCCAAGGCGAAGGAACTGCGTCCCTTCGTCGAGAAGCTGGTCACCCTCGCCAAGAAGGGCGATCTGCACGCGCGTCGTCAGGCCATCAGCGCCGTTCGCGACGTGCCGCAAGTCGGCAAGCTGTTTGAAACGATCGGCCCGCGCTACGCCGAACGTAACGGCGGCTACATCCGCATCATGAAGGCCGGCTATCGCCACGGCGACAACGCCGCCATGGCCGTGATCGAGTTTGTCGATCGCGACGCCGACGCCAAGGGCCTGGACTCGGGTCCGGTCTATGAGATCGAGGGCGACGACGAAGCGTAAGCTTCGCTCGTTGGGGCCACGACAAAAGGGGCGGCTGGTGCGAACCGGCCGCCCCTTTCCTTTGACCGGAGACCGTCATGGCGGATGAACTGAAGACGCTGTCGGGGCATGCGGTCTTCGTCTGCGCGCCCGACGGCCCGATGCTGGCCTCGGAAGCGGACGCGGTCGACCTGATCGGGTCGCTGTGGGGGATCGAGGCCGAATGGATCGCCCTGCCGATCGCGCGGCTGTCGCCCGGGTTCCTGACCCTGCGGACCGGGCTCGCCGGGGCGGTGATCCAGAAATTCGTCACCTATCGCCTGCGGTTGGCGATCCTCGGCGACATCTCGATTGAGGTCGCGGCCAGCCCGGCCCTGGCCGACTTCGTGCGCGAGTCCAACAGCGGCGACCGGGTGTGGTTCGTGAACGATCTGGCGGCGCTGGAGGCGCGGCTGGCGAAAGGTTAGGCCGGGCTCTTTCCCGGGCCGCGCCGCCGGTCCAGAGAAAGGGCAGGGGGCCTTCACATGCCGACCGTCGAAACCGCCATCATCATCGAACCCTACCGCCCCGACCACGCCGCCGCCTGGCGGTCGCTGAACGAGGACTGGCTGATCGCGGGCGGCTATGCGCTGGAAGCCAAGGACCAGCTTGTGCTGGGCGATCCGCAGGGCGCGATCCTCGACAAGGGCGGCCACATCTTCATCGCCGAGCAGGACGGCGCCCCGGTCGGCTGCTGTTCCCTGATGGCGATGGAGGACGGCGGCTATGAGGTCGGCAAGATGGCGGTGCTGGCGCAGGCCCGCGGGCTGAACCTGGGCCATCGGCTGCTGGAGGCGTGCGAGGCGGCGGCGCGGGCGGCCGGGGCCCCGCGCCTGTATCTGGAAACCAATGCGGCCCAGACCCACGCCATCGCCCTGTACCGCCGTTTCGGTTTCACCGACCTCGCGGCCCGGCCGTCGCCCTATGCCCGGTGTAATGTGTGGATGGAGAAGCGGTTCTGAGCGCTATTCCTTCGACAGATCCTGCCGGTTGAACAGGGCAAGGGCTCCGGCGAGCGGGACGAGGGTCCACAGGCCCAGGCCGAGGCCGGCCTTCCAGACCGTCGCGGCGGTCATCGGGGCTGCCAGCGTTCCCGCCACCGCATCCTTCAGCGTGTCATAGGCCAGTCCCGGCAGCAGCAGTTGCAGGGTCCAGCCCGCGGTATCCATGCCCAGCAGGGCCGGCGCGATCTGGCCAAAGATGCTCTGCAGGAAGCCGAGCGTCCACGGCACGATCAGGGCCGCCAGCAGGGACCGGGTCATCACCGCCGCCAGCAGGCCGACGAGGGTGAACTGGACGATGCGGATATAGGACAGCAGCCAGGTCAGGGCGATGCCTCCCACGTCGCCGCCGGCGACCGAGAAGCTGAGACCGCGCTCATAGACCAAGGCCTGCGCCAGCATGAAGACGAAGCTGGCCAGCAAGAAGAACAGGCTGCTGACGATGGCAACGATCTTCACGACGCCGACCTTGGCGAGGATCAGGGACATGCGGTCGTTGCGCGCGCTGATCAGACGCCAGGTCTCCCAGCGATAGTCGCCCGCATACAGGGTGGCGGCGGCGATCAGGACGCAGATCAGGACAATGCCGTTGGCGCAGTTGGTGGCGGCGAAACCGAAGGCGTCGCCCAGATTGACCGCCTCGGTCGATACCGGCAGGGGCAGGCTGGCCGCCTTCGCCGCCTCATCCCCCTTGGTCTTGGTGATCCAGTGGAACAGCACGCCGCCGACCGCGAACAGGATGGGCGTCAGCAGCACCGAGATGAAGACCAGCACCCGGTTCAGGGAGAAGCGGTAGGATTCCGCGCGAATGGCGTCAGCCAGCATGGTCGATCTCCTGCACGGCGCCCGTCTCGGTGAAGAAGATGCTTTCCAGGTCGGCGCCGACCCATTTGGCTTCGTGGATGTCGACGCCCTGTTCGACCAGGGCGCGGATCAGGGCCGGGGCCTCGGGGCGTTTGATCTCGGCCAGCACGGCCTCGCCGTCGCGGGTGGCCTTGACGCTGAGGGCGCCCAGGACCTTCTCGATCGGCGTGCCGATCAGGCGCAGGCGCTCGCCGCCGGCGGCCGTCAGGTCGCTGACCGCGCCCTCCAGCACCAGCTTGCCCTTGTTCATGATGGCCACGCGGTCGCAGATGCGCTGGACCTCGCTCAGTTGGTGGCTGGCCAGAATCACAGTGACGCCGTCGTCGTTGGCCAGCGAGCGGATCAGGGCCCGCATCTCCTGGATGCCGGGGGGATCCATGCCGCTGGTGGGCTCATCCAGAATGACGAGGTCCGGGCGGCTCATCAGCGAGGCGGCGACGCCCAGACGCTGCATCATGCCGACCGAGAAGCCGCGCACCTTGCGATCGGCGGCGGCGGTCAGGCTGACCCGCTCAAGCCAGTGCGGAATCTCCGCCTCGGCCCCCAGACCATGCTCCTTGGCCAGCCAGTGCAGCACCTGCCGGGCGGTCATGTAGGGCGGGAAGCGGGGCGTCTCGATCATCGAGCCCATCCGGCGCATGGCGGCCACGTCGCCGACGGCGCCGCCCATCACGGTCGTCGAGCCGTCCGTGGGCCTGATCAGGCCCAGCAGGATGCGGAACAGGGTCGACTTGCCGGCGCCGTTCGGCCCCAGCACGCCGTAGACCCCGCCCTTGGGGATCGAGAGGTTCAGTCCATCCAGCGCGCGAACGTCGCCGTAGGTCTTGGTGAGTCCACGGGTTTCAATAACAGCGGTCATGCGGCCAAGGTTGAGCGTGTGTCGGGCCTGCTGGCAAGGCGGCATAGCATTAAGCTTTTGCAATCGGGCGGCGGCGTCGTGCGTCTGTCGTCGATGCGAGCTAGGGAGGCCCCGTTTTAGTAAGGAGTTCCGCCTGATGTCCCTGCGCGCCCTGTGCCTGACCTTCGCCGCCGCCGCGACACTGGCCCTGTCCCCGACCGTCGTCGAGGCCCAGGCGGCGCCGGCCGCGCGTCCGGTGATCCTGGTCGGCGTCGACGGGTTCCGGGCCGACTATCTGACGGCGGAGCGGACCCCGACCCTGTACCGGCTGGCGACCGAAGGCGTGCAGGCGGAGGGCGGCATGCGGCCCTCTTGGCCCAGCGTGACCTTCCCCAACTTCTATACGCTGGTGACCGGTCTGCATCCCGACCATCACGGGCTGGTCTACAACACCATCAATGACGCCACCCTGCCGGGACGCCGCTTCTCGCTGGGCAACCGGGCCGAGGTGATGGACCACGTCTGGTACGACGCGGGCGAACCGATCTGGGTCACCGCCCACAACGCCGGTCTGCGCACGGCGGCGATGTTCTGGCCGGGATCAGAGGCCGCGGTGCGCGGCGTCCGGCCTGATTACTGGGTGCCGTATGAAAAGTCGGTGCCGTCCAATGCGCGGGTCAACATCCTGCTGGCCTGGTTGAGCCTGCCGGAGGCGGAGCGGCCCCGCATCTCGACCCTGTATTTCGACGTGGTGGACACCGCCGGGCATTCGTTCGGACCGGACGCGCCGGAGACGATGGCCGCCGTCGTCGAGGTCGACACTGCCTTGAAGATGCTGGTCGAGGGGCTGGAGAAGCAGAACCTCGACGCCGACATCGTCGTCGTCGCCGACCACGGGATGGCCGCGCTGTCCGGCGAGCGGGTGGCCGTCCTCGACGACCTGATCGACCCGGCGGCGATCACCGTGACGGCGTGGGGGGCGGTCGTGTCGCTGGATCCGGTGTCCGGTCGCGAGGCCGAGGTCGAGGCGGCCCTGCTGGGCGTGAAGCCGCACATGGAATGCTGGCGCAAGGGCGAGATCCCCGCGCGTCTGGCCTATGGGACCAACGCCCGCATCCCGGCGATCGTCTGTCTGGTGGAGACCGGCTGGACCGTCGGCCTGCGCGGGCGCGTCGATCCCGCGCGGATCCGGGGCGGAGGCCACGGCTTCGACAACCAGGCGCCCGAGATGCGCGCCCTGTTCATCGCCCACGGTCCGTCCTTCGCGCGCGGCGTCACCCTGCCGGACATGGACAGCGTCGACGTCCAGCCCCTGCTGGCCCGCACCCTGGGAATCGCCGGCGGGTCAGGGGACGGTCGGGCGGCGGATACCGAGGCGGCGATGGCGCGCTGACGCGACCGCCTTCTTCGGCTAGAAGGCCCGTCCTTCTGAAAGCCAGCCCATGAACGCCCTGAACGATCTGAAAGTCCGCCGCGCGGCCATCGCCTTCATTCTGGTGACGGCGGTGCTGGATGTCATCGCGATGGGGATCATCATCCCCGTCCTGCCCCGGCTGATCGAGGACTTCGTCGGCTCCAACGCCGATGCGGGCTGGATCAACGGCGTCTTCATCGCCCTGTGGGCGGCCATGCAGTTCGTCTGCTCACCGATCATCGGCTCGCTGTCGGACAAGTACGGGCGGCGGCCGGTGATCCTGATCAGCTGCGCCGGGCTGGCGCTAGACTATGTGCTGATGGCGCTGGCGCCGAGCCTGTGGTGGCTGGCGGCCGGGCGGATCATCGCGGGCATCACCTCGTCCAGCTTCACCACCGTCTTCGCCTACATGGCCGACATCACCGCCCCGGAGAAGCGGGCGCGGGCCTATGGCCTGATCGGCGCGGCCTTCTCCGGCGGGTTCGTTCTGGGGCCGGTGCTGGGCGGGTTTCTGGGTGAGCTGGGGCCGCGCGCGCCCTTCTGGTTCGCCGCCGTCCTGTCGGGCGTGGCCTTCGTCTACGGCCTGCTGGTCCTGCCGGAGAGCCTGTCGCCCGAGAAGCGGATGCCGTTCAGCTGGAAGCGGGCCAATCCGGTCGGCGCCCTGATCCTGCTGAAGCGCCATGCGGAGCTGACCGGGCTCGCGGTCGTGAACTTCCTGCTCTACTTCGCCCACCACGTCTTCTCGGCGGTATTCGTCCTGTATGCGGCGCTGCGCTACGGCTGGGGCCCGGTGCAGGTCGGGCTGCTGCTGGCGCTGGTCGGCGTGCTGGACATGATCGTGCAGGGCGTGTTGACCGGGCCGGTGAGCCAGCGTCTGGGCGAGCGGCGGACCATGGTGCTGGGCCTGATCGGCGGCACCATCGGCATTAGCCTGATGGGCTGGGCTCCCACGGGTTGGGCCTTCATCGCCGCCATGCTGCCCAACGCCCTGTGGGGGCTGGCCATGCCGACGCTTCAGGCCCTGATGACCCGCCGGGTGGGCGAGGACGAGCAGGGCCAGCTGCAGGGCGCCAACAACAGCGTGGCCGCCATCGCCGGCGTGCTGTCGCCGCTGTTCTTCGGCTGGATTTACACTCACTCGACGGGCGGGCGTTTCGAGAGCGTGGCGAGATGGATCGAGAGCTGGGCGGGGCAGGGGCCGATGTCGCGGCTGCTGGTCGGCGGCCTGTACGATCCGGGCCTGGCCTTCTATCTGGCCGCCGTCGTCCTGCTGCTGGCGGCGGTGATCGGCTGGATCGTGGGCCGGAACGCCAACCGGGCCGAGGCCGCGCAAGCGTAACAATCGCGCCTTGATCCGGCCCGAAAGACGTTGCGGTATGGGAACGTCTCTACCGCCTCTGCCTTACGGACGATGATGAAGACCGGCTCTCTCGCGATCGCACTCGCCCTCACGCTCGCCGCCTGCGGCCAAGCCGACAGCTCAAAGGCCCAGGACGGCGTCTTCGCCGAAAACCGGGTCGTGCCGGGCGACGCCATGGCGATGAAGTCCAGCTTCGCCCCCGTGGTCCGGGCCGCCGCGCCCGCCGTGGTCAATATCGCCGCGCGGGGCGTCCAGCAGGTCCGCGACCCCTTCTTCGGCATGCCGGGCCAGCGCGAGACCGGCTCGGTCGGCTCAGGCGTGATTGTCCGTGCGAACGGCGTCGTCGTGACCAATTTCCACGTCGTCAACGGCATGAGCTCGATCCGCGTGATCCTGAGCGACCGGCGCGAGTTCGAGGCGCGGGTGGTGCTGTCGGACGAACGCTCCGACCTGGCCGTGCTGCAGCTTGAGGGCGTCAACGAGCGCCTGCCGGTGCTGAACATCGACGACCGCGAGGAACAGCAGGTCGGCGATCTGGTGCTGGCCATCGGCAATCCGTTCGGCGTCGGCCAGACGGTGACCAACGGCATCATCTCGGCCCTGAACCGGACCGAGACGAATATCTCTGACTCCGGCTCCTTCATCCAGACCGACGCGGCCATCAACCCCGGCAACTCGGGCGGGGCGCTGGTGGACATGGACGGCGACCTGATCGGCATCAACTCGGCCATCTTCTCGCGCTCGGGCACCTCGTCCGGGGTCGGCTTCGCCATTCCGGCGGCGCAGGTGAAGCGGGTGGTGGACACCGCCGTCGGCGGGGCGAGCGCCGTCGTGCGGCCGTGGCTGGGCGTGAAGGGCGAGACGGTCAGCGCCGACATCGCCCGCAGCCTGGGGCTGGAACGGCCGCAGGGCGTGATCGTCACCAATGTCTGGGCCAACGGACCGGGCGCGCGGGCGGGCATTCGCGAGGGCGACCTGATCACCGCTGTTGATGGGGCCGAGGTCAATGATCAGGGCGGGCTGAATTTCCGCGTCGGCCTGCACGATCCCAACGACACGGTCGAGGTCGCCATCCTGCGTGACGGCCGGGCCCAGACCCTGAACGCGCGCATCTCGCTGCTGCCGGGCGACCCGGACACCGACAAGGCCACCGTGGTCCAGTCCGGCGCCTTCGCCGGCGCGCAGCTGCTGGCGCTGAATCCGGCGCTTGCCGACAGCCTGGGCGGCGATCCCTTCTCCGCCGGCGTCATCGTCGGCGGGGTGCAGCGGGGCAGCTACGCCAGCCGCATCGGCTTCCAGGGCGGGGACGTCATCGTCGCCGTTAACGGGCGGCCGGTGACGACGGTGGCCCAACTGGGCAACGTCGGCCGCGGGGCGCAGGTCTCGATCAACCGTCGCGGCCGGGTGATCACCGGGGTGATGCGCTAGCCCGGAGTCGGATCCCGGGCGGGTCCGCTCAGGCTCCGTTTCTGATCGGTGCGCCGATGGACCAGGTGTGGCCGAACGGGTCTTTCAGCCGGCCATAGCGGTCGCCCCAGAACTGGTCTTCCAGTTCCGTGACCGGCACGCCGCCGGCCAGCAGGGCGCGGCCCCACCACTCCTCGGCGTCGTCGACGTGCAGATGGATGGTCGCGCCCGCCGGGCGGGTATCGGTCTCGCCGCCCCATTCGGGGAATTCGTCGGACAGCATGATGCTGGCGCCGTTGATGTGCAGATGGGCATGCACCAGCCGTTCGCCATCGTCGGCAAGTTGGCGATGCACCTCGACCCCCCCGAAGGCGCGGGCGTAGAACTCGACCGCCGCCTGACCGCCGCGGGCGGGAATGGTCAGGTAGGGGGTTACGCCGGTCAGGGGCGAGGGCGCTGCGTCATCGGCCATGTCGTTCTCCTCGGATCCTGCACACAGTAACGCGTGAAATGTGGGCCGGTTACGCCTATCTACAAGCGTCCATGTCCGATCTGTTCGAAGCCTCCGGCATCCATCCCCCTGACGCCCCGCTGGCCGACCGCCTGCGGCCGCAGACGCTCGAAGAGGTGGTGGGCCAGGATCACCTGCTGGGCGAGGGCGGGCCGATCCGGCGCATGATCGAAGCGGGGCGGCTGGGCTCGATGATCCTGTGGGGGCCTCCGGGCACCGGCAAGACCACCATCGCCCGGCTGCTGGCCAAGGCGGCCGGCTATCAGTTCCAGCAGATCAGCGCGGTCTTCTCGGGCGTCGCCGACCTGAAGAAGGCGTTCGAGGCCGCCCGCATGCGGCGCGCCGCGGGCCAGTCGACCCTGCTGTTCGTCGACGAAATCCATCGCTTCAACCGCGCCCAGCAGGACGGCTTCCTGCCGTTCGTGGAAGAGGGGATCGTCACCCTGGTCGGGGCCACGACCGAGAACCCGTCGTTCGAGCTGAACGGGGCCTTGCTGTCGCGGTCACAGGTCTATGTGCTGAAGCGGCTGGATGACGCGGCGCTGGATCAACTGTTGACCCGGGCCGAGGCGATGGAGGGCAAGACCCTGCCCCTGACGCCGGAATCGCGTCACGCCCTGCTGGCCCTGGCCGACGGGGACGGCCGCTATCTGCTGACCATGTCGGAGGTGCTGTTCGACCTTCAGGGCGCGGAGCCGCTGGATGTGCAGGCGCTGGCCGGCATCCTTCAGAAGCGGGCGCCCGCTTACGACAAGAGTCGAGAAGAACACTATAACCTCATATCAGCGCTTCATAAATCGGTTCGCGGATCGGACCCTGACGCGGCCCTCTACTGGCTGGCGCGGATGTTGAACGGCGGCGAGGATCCGCTGTATCTGGCGCGCCGGATCGTGCGGATGGCGGTGGAGGACATCGGCCAGGCCGACCCGCTGTCGCTCCTGGTCGCCAATGCGGCCAAGGACACCTACGACTTCCTCGGCAGTCCCGAGGGCGAGCTGGCCCTGGCCCAGGCGGTCGTCCACCTCGCCACCGCGCCCAAGTCGGTCGGGGTGTACGAGGCCTACAAGGCGGCCAAGCGCGCGGCCGCCGAAACCGGGTCCCTGATGCCGCCCGCCCACATCCGCAACGCCCCGACCAAGCTGATGAAGGACCTCGGCTACGGCAAGGGCTACCAGTACGACCCGGACGCGGAAGACGGCTTCTCCGGCGCCAACTTCTTCCCCGACGGCATGGAGCGCCGGACCTTCTACAAGCCGAAGGGCGAGGGCCACGAGGCCAAGGTCAAGGAACGGCTGGAACGCTGGGCCGAGATGCGGGCGCGGAAGGCGGGGGCTTAACTCGCCACGATAGCAAGGTGTGGCGACCGTTGCCGTAACGCCGGTTTGGGATCATCCTCCGCCCGTCACATGACCTTGGGAGGGGACCATGACCGATACCGATGCGATGACTGTTCGCACGCCCTGGCACCTGTGGGTGGTCGGGGTGTTGTCGCTGCTTTGGAACGGCTTCGGCGCGTTCGATTTCGTCAGCACCATCACGCGGGGTGAGGCCTATTTCCGGGAGTCCGGCTTCGATCAGGCGATGATCGACTACTTCAACGCCATGCCGAACTGGATGTATCTGCCGTGGACGCTGGGCGTCTGGGGCGCCGCGATAGGCTCGATCCTGCTGCTGATCCGCAACAGGCTGGCTGTCCCGGCCTTCGCCCTGTCGGCGCTGGGCGCGTTGGTCAGCCTGATCTACGGCAAGTTCATCGCGCCCCCGCCGGCGCCGCCGCCCGCCATGGCGATGATGGCGTGGATGCCCTTCGTCATCATGGCCATCGCCCTGGTGCTGCTCTGGTACGCCTGGGCCATGCGCAAGGCGGGCGTCCTGCGCTGACCCGATGGCCGGTTCCGGCTTGGGTCGGGGGCGGAGTATGCTAAGCGGTCGGCATGCAGATCGTCGCCCAACGCCGCACCCTGACCCTCGCCGCCGCCTGCCTGATCGGGGCGGGTGTGCTCCTGCAATGGCTGCTGGGCTATCGCCTCAATGCGGGCTCGGCGCCGATGGTCGAGGTGGCGGCCCTGGTCCTGTACGGCGTCGCCATCCTGCTGATGGTCGTGCCGCAGGGGCGGGGACGGCCGCTGATGGCCGCCGGGCTGGGCTTCATCCTGATGGCCTGGGCGGTCCACCTGAACGCCCGCCTGTCCGTCTTTCTTGAGACCGAGGCCGGTGGAGACGTCATCGCGGCTCACCGCATCCTGCTGGCGACCCTGATCGCCGGGCCGTTCGCCGGTCTGATCCTCGGCGTGATCGCCGGCCTCCTGGTCCGGTTCGACCGCATCCGCTTTGCGCCGAAGGCTGCGTCGTGAGTGAACGCGCGCCCGTTGACCTGACGCCCGAGGAGATCGCCGCCGTCCGCTCGTGGGTGATCCACGAGGACGAGCATGTGCTGGCCTTCAACAAGCCGTCCGGCCTGTCCAGCCAGGGCGGGCGGATCAAGGCGCATACGCTGGACGACCTGCTGTGGGCCTTCATGCGCTCGAACGGCAAGCGGCCCGAACTGGTGCACCGGCTGGACCGCGACACCTCCGGCGTCATCCTCGCCGCCCGGACCAAGCCCGCGGCCGGTTTCCTCGGCAAGGCGCTGCAGGCGCGGCGGTTCAAGAAGACCTATCAGGCCCTGCTGTCGGCGGCGCCCGAGCCGAAGTCCGGGACCATCGACACCCCCCTGATTCGGCAGGAGATCGGGCGCGAAAGCTATACCCGCGCCGTCACCGCCGACACGCCCGGCGCCCAGGCCGCCGTCAGCCGCTATCGCACCCTGTCGGCGTCGGAGGACGGGGCGCTGGTCGAGCTGGATCCCGCCACCGGCCGGATGCACCAGCTGCGCGTCCACATGGCCTCCATCGGCAGGCCCATGGCCGGCGACGTCCGCTATGGCGGGGCGCTGACGTTCGCCGGTCGCGGCGCGTCGCGGCTGATGCTGCACGCGTCGAAACTGGTGTTTCCGCATCCGAGCGGCGGCTACGTCACGGTGGAGGCGCCCTTGCCCGAGGATTTCGAGACGCTGAAGGCGGCGGCGGGACTCTGACCCCTCCGTCTCGTCGGCTGCGCCGCCGAGCCACCTCCCCACTGCGTGGAGAGGTAGGCTGACCCCTCCGTCACGGCGCAAAGGCGAAGCATGGTGGAGGGGTTAAGCCGCTCAGCTCCCGTTGACCGGAACCACCGCCCCCCGCCACGGTTAATCTTCAGAAGCTCCGGAGCCCTGCCATGAAGCGCCTTGTCCTGCCTGTGATCCTCGCCGCCGGCCTCGGCCTGTCGGCCTGCGCCAGCCTGTCGCCCTACGGCGCCCAGCAGGGGCCGCGCGGGCAGGGGTATTCGGAGCAGCAGATCGAGAGCAACCGGTTCCGCGTCACCTACAACGGTGTCGGCGCGCCCGGCCCGGTCGCGGACTATGCCCTGTTGCGCGCGGCCGAGCTGACCACGGCGCAGGGCTATGACTGGTTCGAGGTCACCCAGCGCTGGATCGACGGCAGTCCCGACAGCGCGGGCGGCGTCCGCCCCAGCGTCGGCCTCGGCTATGGCGCGGGACGGTCGTCGGGCCGTTACGGCAGCTATTCGACCTCCGGCGTCGGACTGGGCGTCGGCCTGAACTTCAGCGGCCCGTCCCCCACCTCGACCTCGCTGGAAGTCGTCATGGGCCGCGGCGCCAAGCCGGACCGGCCCGAGGCCTATGATGCGCGGGGCGTGCAGGATGCGCTGCGGCGGTAAAGACGTGGCGAGTGGCTAGTGATTAGTGGCTGGCCAACGGCGTGCGACTGCACCGTCAGCGTCGCCCTTCCGCGGGCACTGAACCGCAAACACTCGCCACTCGCCGCTAGCCACCAAACCCGTCAGCGCCCCCGGGTCAGCGCCCGGTATTCCACCAGCCGCTCCTTGTCGCGGCGGACCTGATCGGCGACGGCGTTGTCGACGTCCAGCGAGGCGTAGCGGACCCAGCCCTCGACGCCGAGCTTGTCCTGGATCGCGGCGACCGGGGTGCGCCAGCGGAAGTAGGACAGCCAGCTGACGCCCGCGCCCAGCACGATGGCCAGCGCCTGCAGCGCGCGGAAGGCCCCGGCGTCGGCCGGCGCCGGCTCCAGCAGGAAGACCGCCAGCCACACGACGAACACCAGCGGCGTCATGATCCGCTGCGCCCAGCGCATCCAGTAACGCTCGCGCCGGACGCGCCACAGCTCCATCTGGACGTACTTCTCCAGATACTCCATCCGCGCGCCGATCCACATGGTCAGGCGGGTCAGGTACATGGCGCGCTGGCCCCAGCCCTTTCCGTCCATCTGGAACTGCGTCTCGGCCTGATCGGCCATGGCGCGGGCGGAGGTGAACAGGTTCTGCAGCTCCCGCGTCCGCTGCACGATCTCGCGCGACAGCTCGTATGAGTCGTTCTCCAGCTGGAACCGGTACTGAACGAACAGGATCGCCTGCGCCGCCCAGAACACCCCGACCACCGCCAACATGGCGGCGACGGCCAGCCCCAGACCCATCGGCGGCGAGCCGGTCCAGCTCGAGAACCAGGTCGGCCCCAGGGTCGCCAGCAGGGTGAAGCCGATCAGGGCCAGCAGTTGGCTGACCCGCTTGACCGTCACATGCACGATCAGCGCCTTGAAGACCCGACGGCCATAGTCGTGGATGTGCTTGCGCAGGTCGCTGTCGACCGGGAAGCGCTCCTCGATCTGGCGGCTGAACAGGACGTGGAAGCGGTCCGGCTTGCCCTCCGACTCCCAGAAGGGGAACAGGTCGAGCGGCTGGTTGAAGTACTCGTCGATATGGGTGGACACCGCGGCCTCGGAGGCCGGGTCGCTGGAGAAATACTCGCTGTCCTGAATGGGACGCAGGATGCCGTCGGCGCTGCGCAGCGGCGGGGCCGCGGTGCGCGAGGTCGGCTCGGGCGCGACGCGGTGCGGGCTGTCCTCGGCGCCGCGCGGCGGCGGGTTCGGCGCGGCCTGCAGCCGGGCGTCGTGGCCGTGGCCGCCATGACCGCCATCGGCGGGGAAGCCGCCGGGGGCGTGCGGATCGTGGCCGTGATGATCGTCGTGCGACATGGCGCTTCGGCGGTCCCTTGAGTCTCGAGGCCCGGCACTATGGCAGATCACGCCGCCGGGCGGACGGCGTTCTCTCACGACGCGAGCGCCGCCGTTCGGCTATCGCCGTTAACCGTGTGCGGCGGCAAGTGAAGTTTGATTTAGGCGGGACGGCTCAGGGCGAGAGCGCCCAGATCACCGCCGCGCCGCCGATCATGGAGAAAGCCGCGACGACCCGGACGGCGGCGACCGGGATCCGCGCGGCCCACCAAGTCGAATAGGCGGCATGCCAGCGCCTTGGCAGGGCCATCAGGACCAGCGCGGAGATGATCAGGAACCACCCGAGCAGGGGAATCACCTGCGGAAACCGCGACGCCGGGCCTGCCGCCACCAGCGCCGCCCCGATCAGCAGCCGCGTGATCATCTCTCCGAAGTGGACTACAGGACTGCCGCCCATAGCGGCGAGCGCCGACAGCGCCCGGTCCGGATATGCGGCCATCCAGACCCCGAGCGCGATCAACCAGCCTCCCGCCAGCAGGCCGGCGATCTGTGCGACTGCGATGAAGAACTGCACGTCGCCGGCCTTAAGCAGAGAAATGAATGTCGCCGCAGTCGTAGCTGATGACCGCCGGCTGCGGTTCTCGGAAATTGCTCGTCTCACCGGCCACATAGTCGATCTGCGTAAGACCTGAACGGAGCGTACAGCGTGCGCCGACAGGGATCAGAGGCTGACCCATGTAAACCACATAGTGCCTGGACTCTTGCCCACTTTCGGTCCGACCGGTTACCCAAAAGGTCACGAGTAGATAGCCGGAATCGAATTCGGGCTGTGGCCCGACGGCCTCGATTGTCAGGGTCGTTTCGGCGGGTTCTGGAGTTGCGGGCTCCTGCGACAGGGCAAGCGCAGCCAGAAGCGCAGCGACGATCATTCCTCAAACCCTCAACAAAGCCGGTAAACCGCTATAAGCCCCGCAGCATGACACGTTTTCTCATCGTTGCCGCCGGGGGGGCGCTGGGCGCCATGGCCCGGTACGGGTTGGGACGGTTGCTGCCTGTGACGGGCGGCTGGCCGTGGCCGACGCTGGCGGCCAATGTCCTCGGCGGCCTGCTGATGGGTCTGCTGACCGGCTGGCTGGCCTTGCGGGGCGGGGCGCAGGGCGAGACGCTGCGCCTGTTCGCCGCCGTCGGCGTTCTGGGCGGCTTCACCACCTTCAGCGCCTTCTCCCTGGAGACGGCGCTGATGATCGAGCGCCGTCAGTTCGCCATGGCGTCGGGCTATGTCGCCGTTTCGGTGGTCGTTTCGATCACCGCCCTGTTCCTCGGCCTGATGCTGGCCCGCCGCGTCTTCGGAGCCGCAATTTGACTGACGAAAACTACAACCCCGCCGACGGCGACGAGGCCGACGCGCCCAAGGACGCCCCCAAGCGCGAAGTCCTGACGATCTACGTCGCCGAGGCCGAGGACGGCATCCGGCTGGACCGCTGGTTCCGCAGGCGCTGGCCCCACCTGTCCAATATCCAGGTGCAGAAGATGGCCCGCAGCGGCCAGATCCGCGTCGACGGCGCCCGCATCAAGCCCGAGGGTCGCCTGACCGCCGGGGCCGCCGTGCGCGTGCCGCCGATCCCCGACGACACCTCGCGTCAGGCCGGCGACGCCCACACCCTGTCGGAACAGGACATCCGCTTCGCCAAATCCATGGTCATCTACGAAGACGACATGGTCATCGCCCTGAACAAGCCGCACGGCCTGGCCGTGCAGGGCGGCACCAAGACCAGTCGCCACGTCGACCGTCTGCTGGGCGCCTGGGGCGAGGGGATGGAGCGGCCGCGTCTGGTGCACCGCCTCGACCGCGACACCTCGGGCGTGCTGCTGCTCGGCAAGGGGCCGGAGGCGGCCAAGCGGCTGGCCGGCGCCTTCGCCCGCCGTCAGGCCAAGAAGACCTACTGGGCCATCGTCATCGGCAACCCCAAGCCGGGCGCGGGCCAGATCGACATGCCGCTGAAGAAGACCGGCATCAACGACTTCGAGATGATGCGCCCGGCCGAGCGCAAGGACCCGCGCGCCGAGCCGGCCGAGACCGCCTTCGCCACCCTCAGCCGCGCCGCCCACCGGGCCAGCTGGATGGCGCTGCGCCCCTTCACCGGCCGGACCCACCAGCTGCGCGCCCATATGGCGGCCATCGGCCATCCCATCCTGGGCGACCACAAATACGGTGATGAGAAATCGAAGGAGTTGTCGGGCGGTCTGAAACTGCAGCTCCACGCCCACCGCATCGAGCTGGACCACCCGTCGGGCGGCAAGCTGGTCGTCACGGCGCCGCTGAGCCCCGAGATGAAGGCCGGCTTCGCCCACTTTGGCTTCGACCCGCATGAGGCCGACGGCGACGATCCGTTCGAAGGCGTAAGGCGCCAGCGGTGAGCCGCGATCGCAACAGCAGGCTGACATGACGCCGTCGTCGCCAGAACCCGCGGCCCTGGTCGAGCGCCTCGCGGCGGTGGCCGCGCGCCCGACCAGCGCGGTCGCGGAACACAATCTGGCGGCCCTGCTGGGCGACCTCGGACGGTCCGCGGAGGCCGAGGCGGCCGCCCGCCGGGCCTTCGCCAAGGGCGGCGACGCGCCCGAGACCTGGCTGGTCCTGTCGCGCGCCCTGCTGGCCCAGAGCCGGCATGACGAGGCGGACGTGGCCTATCGCGCGGCGCTGGCCCGGCGGCCCGGCTACATCGACGCCGTCCGCGATCTGGCCCAGCTCATCTGGATGCGGACGGCGGACGGCGAACGGGCCATGGCGCCGGTGCGCGAGGCCCTGGCCCGAACGCCCGCCGACCCGGCCCTTCACCTGCTTCGCGCCACGCTGATGGATTATACGGGCGCCGAGGCCCGGACCGTCTGGCGCACCCTGACCGGCCCCGGGGTCCCGACGCATCCGGAGATCGAGCTGGCCGCCGCCCACGCCGCCCTGGCCTTCGATCCGGATCAGGCGCTTGTCCACGCGGTGAGGGCGACGTCTCTCGCCCCCGCCGACCTGCGGGCCTGGTTGCGGCTCACCGAGGTGCGGCTGGCCCGGAGGGACACGGACGAGGCCCTGGCCCTGATCGAGCCGCTGACGGAGCGCTTCCCCGCCGATCAGGCCGTGCTGTCGCTCGCCGGCCTCGCCCGGCGGCTGGCCGGACGTCCGTCGGACGATCTGGACCTGGTTCAGGCCCATGTCATCGACACCCCCGCCGGCTGGCCGGATCTGCCGTCCTTTCTGTCCGATCTGGCCGGGTCCTTGCGGCGGCTCCACGGCCTGCGGACCCACCCGCTGGGGCAGAGCCTGCGTCACGGCACCCAGACGGCGGTCGATCTGAAGGCCAGCGAGGATCCGGTGATCCAGTCCTTTCTGGGCGCGGTCCAGGGCCCGATCAGCCGGCACGTGGCGGCGCTGGGCGTCGGCGCCGATCCCCTGCGCGCCCGCAATACCGGCGCCTGGCGGATGGCCGGCTGCTGGTCGGTCCAGCTGGCGCCGGGCGGCTTCCACGCCCCCCATGTGCATCCCAACGGCTGGCTGTCGTCGGCCTGCTACATCGAGGTCCCGGCCGTCGTTGAGGCGGGTGGCCATCAGGGATGGCTCGGCTTCGGCGGCGCGCCTTTCGCCCCCGAGGTCTTCCCCCCCGAGCGGTTCGAGAAGCCCGAGCCGGGCAAGCTGGTGCTTTTCCCCTCCTATCTGTGGCATGGCACCGTCCCGTTTACGGGCGACCGACCTCGCCTGACCGTAGCCTTCGACGTCGTACCCGCATGATCTCCTCCGCCCGCCCGCTCGCCGTGTTCGATATCGACGGGACGCTCGTTGACAGTCGCGCCTCCATCCACCGCGCCGCCTGCGAGGCCGCGCGCGACATGGGCCTGCCCGAGCCGGAGTATGACCGGGTCCGCATGATCGTGGGCCTGTCGCTGGAGCATGCGATGGCGGTGCTGGAGCCGGGGCTGGACGCCGGGGGGCTGGCCCGCTTCGTCGCCGGCTTCCGCGCCAGCTTCAACCGGATGTATGCCGAGGGGCACGAGGAGCCGCTGTATGACGGCGCCATGGACCACCTGCGCCGCCTGCACCGCGATGGCTGGCGGCTGGCGCTGGCGACCGGCCAGAACCGCCGCGGCGTCGCCCGCAATCTGGCGCGTCAGGGCTGGGCCGACCTGTTCCTCTCCAGCCATTGCGCCGAGGACGGGCCCGGCAAGCCGGACCCCGCCATGCTCCACGCCGCCATGGCCGCCTGCGGGGCTGACCCGGCCTCGACCGTCATGATCGGCGACACCGCCCATGACGCGACCATGGCCGTCAAGGCGGGCGTCCTGCCGCTGGGCGTCGGCTGGGGCTTTCACACGCCCGAGGAACAGATCGCCGGCGGCGCCCGCCATGTGGCCAGGAGCTTCGGCGAGCTGAACGTGGTGCTGGACGGGTTCGCCCGGACCTACGCCTGATTTCGAGAGATCTGATGAGCCACATTCCCCCCCTCGATCCCATGGTCGCCGCCCGCAAGGGCTTTCGCGAGTCCGAGGAGCGGCTGAAGCGTTTCTGGACGGCGGTCGATGTGGCCGAAGGGGAGGGGGGCTGGAGCGTCACCCTCGACGGGCGAACGCCAAAGACCCCGGGCCATGCGAAACTGACCCTGCCGACGCAGGCCGCCGCGCAACTGGTCGCCGACGAATGGGCGGCGCAAGGCGAGTTCATCGACCCCGGGACCATGCCCGCCACCCGTCTGGCCTCCACCGCCATCGACCGGGTCAGTCAGGTGCGCGAGGCCGTGGCCGAGGAACTCGCCGCCTACGCCGGGACCGACCTGCTCTGCTATCCCGCCGAGGCGCCCGGCTCGCTGGTCGCCCAGCAGGCGCGCGA
The DNA here is from genome assembly GCF_058681355.1 of Brevundimonas sp. AVps31. NCBI lineage: Bacteria > Pseudomonadati > Pseudomonadota > Alphaproteobacteria > Caulobacterales > Caulobacteraceae > Brevundimonas > Brevundimonas sp. AVps31. Next base: position 2,405,086 of record NZ_CM178736.1, read on the forward strand.
GTGGGGGGCGTGGCTGGTGTGGGCGCGGGATCTGGGCGTGCCGCTTGAGGTCGCCGAGGGCGTCACCCACCGATCGCAGGACCCCGCCGCCGTGGCCCGCGTCCGCGAGCTGGCGCTGGCGCTGGACGACTTCGCCCTGACCGGACTGGCCGCGCTCGTGCCCCTGCTGGGTTCGGCCGTGCTGGGGCTGGCGGTGCAGCGCGGCGAGGTGTCTGGCGAACTGGCCTATGACCTGTCCCGCATCGACGAGGCCTTCCAGGAATCGCGCTGGGGCGTGGACGAGGAAAACGCCACTCGCACCGCCGCCCGCCGCGCCGAGGCCGCCCTGTTCGACCGGTGGTTCCGCGTGCTGGAGGGCTGACCCCTCCGTCTCGCCGGCTTCGCCGCCGAGCCACCTCCCCACTGCATGGAGAGGTGATCTCCAGCCTCACCTCTCCACGCAGTAGGGAGGGGGACTATGCGAGCCTTTGGGCGAAGCATGGTGGAGGGGTTACTTTCCAATCCGGAAAGTTTCCACTTGCCAATATGGAAAGTGACGCCTACTCTTTCCGTATTGGAAAATAAGGAGTTCGCCGTGACGCAGGATCCCACCCCGCAGGAGGCCTTGGCCGCCATCAAGGCCGCGCGCAGCAGCGTCGCGCCGCCGCCCCACTATCCGATTGCCTACGACCTGCTTTACGGCGCCGTCTGCGGTCTGTTGGTGGCGGGGCAGGGCATGCCCCGGCCGTGGTCCTTCGTCGCGCTGCCGGTCGCCATGGCGGGGCTCGCCTTCATGGTGGTGAGCTGGCGCAAACATTACGGCTGGTGGGTCAGCGGCTTCTCGCCCCGGCGCGCCCGCTGGGCCGCCTTCGGCTTGGGGGGCGTCTTTCTGGGCCTGATCGGCCTGTCGCTGTACGGGCGCGTGGTCGGTCCGGACTGGCTGTTCATGGTCTCGGGCGGCCTCGGCTTCGTCGCCGCCATCGTCGGCAGCCGCATCTGGATGCATCTGTGGCGTAAGGAACTGGTGGAGGCGCCGCGATGAGCCCTGTCCCGGTCTTCGATCCCGTTATCCACGCCCCGGGCCGGTTGCAGATCTGCGCCATTCTCTCAGGCGTCGACAATGCCGAGTTCGCCATGATCCGCGACCGCATCGGCGTGTCGGATTCGGTTCTGTCCAAACACATCAAACAGCTGGAGGAGGCGGGCTACGTCGCCCTGACCAAGGCGCCCTTCGACGGTCGCCAACGGACCTGGCTCAATCTGACGGGCCCCGGCAAGAAGGCCTTTGCGGCGCATGTGGCGGAGCTTCAGAGGCTGGCGGGTATGGTTGCTGCTTCGTAGTCGCGCGGGTTCGCCCCCTCCGTCACGGCGCGAAGACGCGCCGCGCCACCTCCCCACTTTGTGGAGAGGTGACCGCGACCCTCACCTCTCTATCGAAGATGGGGAGGGGGACCATGCGAAGCATGCTGGAGGGGTCCCGCTTGCCAGTCCGCCCGCGTCTCCTTAAGCCTCCGCCCCAAGGAGACGCCTCATGAACACCATCCTCGACCAGCTTGAATCCCGCCGCGCGGCCGCCCGTATGGGCGGGGGTGAAGCCCGCATCGCGGCCCAGCACGCCAAGGGCAAGCTGACCGCGCGCGAACGGATCGAGGTCCTGCTGGACGAGGGCTCGTTCGAGGAGACCGACATGTTCGTGGAGCACCGCTCGCACGACTTCGGCATGGAGAAGCAGCGCATCCCCGGCGACGGCGTGGTGACGGGGCGGGGGACCATCGGCGGGCGGCTGGTCTATGTCTTCTCCAAGGACTTCACCGTCTTCGGCGGCTCGCTGTCGGGCGCCCATGCGGCCAAGATCGTCAAGCTGCAGAAGATGGCCCTGACCACCGGCGCGCCGATCATCGGCCTGTTCGACGCCGGCGGCGCCCGCATCCAGGAGGGCGTCGAGTCGTTGGCCGGTTATGCCGACATCTTCCTGCAGAACACCCTGGCCTCGGGCGTCATCCCCCAGATCAGCGTCATCATGGGGCCGTGCGCGGGCGGCGACGTCTACTCGCCCGCCATCACCGACTTCATCTTCATGGTGAAGGACACCTCCTACATGTACGTGACCGGCCCCGACGTGGTGAAGACGGTCACCAACGAGGTCGTGACGCACGAGGACCTGGGCGGCGCCTCGGTCCATACGAAGAAGTCCGGCGTCTCGGACGGCGCCTTCGAGAACGATCTGGAGGCCCTGTCGGAGGTCCGCCGCCTGATCGGCTTCCTGCCCCTGTCGAACCGCGAGAAGCCGCCGGTCCGCGACAGCTATGACGATCCGGAGCGGGATGAGGCGTCGCTGGACACCCTGATCCCGGCCAATCCGAACCAGCCCTATGACATGAAGGAGCTGATCCTGAAGACGGTCGACGAGTCCGAGTTCTTCGAGATCGGCGCCGACTTCGCCCGCAACATCATCTGTGGCTTCGGCCGTCTGGACGGCCAGTCGGTCGGCATCGTCGCCAACCAGCCCCAGGTGCTGGCGGGGGTGCTGGACATCGACTCCAGCCGCAAGGCCGCCCGCTTCGTCCGCTTCTGCGACGCCTTCGACATTCCGCTGGTGACGCTGGTCGACGTGCCCGGCTTCATGCCCGGCACCCGTCAGGAGTACGGCGCCCTGATCAAGCACGGCGCCAAGCTGCTTTTCGCCTATGCCGAGGCCACCGTGCCCAAGCTGACCCTGATCACCCGCAAGGCCTATGGCGGCGCCTATGACGTCATGTCGTCGAAACACCTGCGCGGCGACGTAAACTATGCCTGGCCCACCGCCGAGATCGCCGTCATGGGCGCCAAGGGCGCGGTCGAGATCATCTTCCGCAAGGAGGCCGGCGACCCGGAGGCGCTGGCGGCGCGGGAGGCCGAGTACAAGGAACGGTTTGCCAACCCCTTCGTGGCGGCCTCGCTGGGCTACATCGACGACGTGATCATGCCGCACGGGACGCGGCGGAGACTGATCAAGGCGCTACGGACGCTGAAGGGGAAGGTGCAGGAGAACCCGTGGAAGAAGCACGATAATATTCCGCTGTAGCTCAGGCTTCGCTAATTGGGGGAAGTTCTAGGCCAGCCACGCGTCGCCAAGCATCCACTACATTTTGAAGAACTGTGGACAGGGGGCGCTTTCCGCTTTTTGCGAGGATCAGAACTTGGTCGGTCCCGCCGTACTTACCCTCGCCGTAGGGAACCTCCCCGTAGCCAGACTCCACGGCTAGAACTGCATCGCGCGAAGAGACAGTCCGCTCAGCGCTTCTGAGTCGTGAGTGCTTGAGGGCGTCGGCAACGTCGCCCAGAAGCCGCACATCTTTGGAGGGGGTCTCTGAACGGAGAGCAAAGCAAAATCCCTCCAGCCAATCCTGTGCAGCGCGATAGTCTTTCACTTTGGGTAGCCACGCTGGGGACTCCGCGACCACGATCTCAACGAAGTGGTGCAGATACAACGTTGCCGCTCCGCCTTCGCGCAACGCTTTGAGCTTTGCCGCTCGAAGAGCGGTCTGGTCGTTAGCCCTTCTTGCTGCAGTGAGTTCATTCTCCGCGCCGAGGTAAGCCTGCCACGCGGGGATCACGATCTCCGAAAAGTGCTCTCGCCAACCCAGGTCCATTCACGTCTCCTGTCCGTCGACCTTATGGTGTAGCTATGGCTTTCGCCAACCTCCTCTTCCTCTGCTCCCGCAACCGCCTCCGCTCCCCCACGGCCGAGCAGGTGTTCGCCAACCGCTCCGGCGTCGAGACCGCCTCCGCCGGGCTGGCGCCGGATGCGGAGGAGCAATGCTCCGCTGAGCTGGTGGAGTGGGCCGACCTCATCTTCGTCATGGAGAAGGCGCACCGGGCGCGGCTGCAGCGCCGCTTCAAGGCTCACCTCAAGCGCGCCCGCGTCATCTGCCTCGACATCCCTGACGACTACGCCTTCATGCAGCCCGAACTGTTGGCGCTGCTGGAGAAGAAGGTGGGGCCTCATCTTCCCCGGGGATGAGGGATTTCGCGCTTGTCATCCCGGCCGAAGCGAAGCGGAGAGCCGGGACGGGGCCGAACAAAAACTATCTCTTCCGGACAGCCCATCGGGCTGAGCCGGAAGCAGGGTTCCGCTCGCACACTGTGCTGATCAAGATCACGGCCGGCCGTCGCCCGGATAACTGCTCCGCAGTTTCCGGGCGGGATGGGAGGGGCGTCACGCCGTCCCGGCTCTCCGCTTCGCTTCGGCCGGGATGACAAGAGGTTCCGCTTGCAGGCTCGCGAACGTGCGTCCTAAGGTTGCATAATGCGTGACCCGGACCAGAGCTACTGGGTTTACATTGTCGCCAGCGGCCCTTGCGGCTGGCTGTACGTCGGCATGACCAACGACCTGATCCGTCGGATAGACGAGCACCGGCATGGCCAGATCGACGGCTACAGTCGCGAACGCGGGACGGATCGGCTCGTCTGGTACGAACGGCATCGCTACGTCGATCAGGCCATCGTGCGCGAGAAGCGGATCAAGCGGTGGCTGCGGCCCTGGAAGTTCGCGCTGATCGAGGACACGAACCCGCATTGGGCCGACCTCTATCCCGATGTGCTGCGGGAGGCCGGCTGACGGTCCTCACCACCCCGTCCTCCCCCGCGCGGCGGCGCACGCCCGCTCCAGCACGGTGCGGGACACCGAGTTTGGCGTCGTCGCCGTCCATTCGGCGTCGGGGAAGGCGCGGGCCTCCAGCGCCTCGGTCAGGTTGTTGCCGGCGTAGAGGGTCATCTCGACCGTCCGCTGACGCAGGCCCGCGCAGTCGAGCTGGCGGCGTTGCCGGTTGGAGCGGGTGGTGAAGCCGCCGATCTCGAACGGCGCGTAGTACTCATGCCGGACGGTGGCGGTGACGATCTCGCCGTCGCGCGTGACGCCCGGCGCCTGACCCAGGGCCACCGCCATCTGATCGGCGGCGAGGATGACCCAGCCATCGGTCCGGACCGTGCGCTCAACCCATGTGCGCAGCGCGGTCTCGCTCATGGCGGTCGGGGCGGTCGGAGCGGGCGCGGCCTGGGGCGTCGACGAGAGGGCGAGGGCGAACAGGGCGACGATCATCAGGCGACAGTGGCCCGCCCTGCCGCTGGCGGCAATCGCTCACTCCACCAGCGCGTTCGCGGCGACCACCAGCCCGGTGGTCAGCAGGAACAGGCCGATCGACCAGGCCCAGGCCCGCGGCCGGCTCATCCCGCCCTGCACCGTCATCAGCCACCGGCTCTGGATCGAGACGTACCAGATGCTGGCGGCCACAACGATGGCGGCGCCCGACAGGGTGGTCCACAGCGCCGGGTCCTGCACCCCCAGCGAGCCGAGGCTGACCAGGATGGAGGTGGCGCCCGACAGGTAGCACTGGGCGAAGAAGGGCGGGCGCAGGCTGTCGCGGTCGATCTTGTGCTTCGACAGCTTGAGCCAGGCCCAGGCGAAGATCAGCGGATGCAGGCTGAACATCAGCGCCCGGAAGGCCAGCAGGTTCTGGTCGCTGGAGGCGACCAGACGCCCGAGGGTGTTCTGGCCGGTTTCGACCCTGAAGCCGAAAATCACCTCCAGCCCGTGCGCCAGCAGGATGCTCAGCACCAGGAACAGGGGCGGGCTCAGGGTTTCCAGATACTGCTGGTCCGGCTTGTCGCGCTGCTCACTGTCCGAATAACGCATCGTCTTCAGCGGATGCCGCAGCGTCATGACCAGCGTCCGCGGATAGAAGAGCAGCCACGACATGACCTCGTACAGCAGTTCCTCGACGGACCGCAGGATGGTCAGGACGTTCATGGGGTTGCTCCCTGGCATGGGGGGAGGTTAGCGCGGACCGGTCGCCGTCGTCATCCCGAGGTTTCCGGTCGGGACGACGAGTACGAGGATGATCAAGGTCAAGGCGCATGACGCAAGCGTTCAATCCTGACGCATCGGCCCGCTGAACTGCCGGCTTCAGGTCTTTGACGATCGCATCCGTCCGAGCACGCCGATTGCGCTCTTTGCACCCTGTTGGTCGCTCACCCTTCGAACGCGGTGATGATCGGGCAGGGGCCCGCGCCACCTTCGCCGCAGGCGTTCGCCAGCCGACGCAGCGCGGCGCGCGCCGTCTCCAGCTCGGCGATCTTCGCGTCCAGCTCGGTCAGCCGGACCTTCGCCAACTCCCGCGCCCGCGCCCGGTCCTGCCCTGAATCCAGCGCCAGCAGTTCGGCGATCTGCTCCAGGGTGAAACCCGCCGTCTGGGCCGAACGGATGAACCGCAGCCGCCGCGCCTCCGCCGCGCCGTAGCGCCTGATTCCACCATCACCGGACGGCGTCTCCAACAGGCCGCGGCGCTGGTAATAGCGGACGGTCTCCACCCCCACGCCGCCCACACGGGCCAGTCCGCCGATGGTCAGATCTCTCATGTCTTGACTCCGTACCATGGTACGGACCCCACATAGGGTGCGGCCCTCTGTCGGCAAGCTGGAGATTCCGATGTCAGACCCTGAAAAGACCGCTGTCCTCTACCGCATGGTCATGCCCGACCATGTCTGTCCCTATGGCCGCAAGGCGCTGTGGCTGCTGAAACGCAAGGGTTATGCGGTCGAGGACCGCTGGCTGGAGACGCGCGAGGCGACCGACGCTTTCAAGTCCGACCATGACGTGAAGACGACGCCCCAGACCTTCATCGACGGCAAGCGGGTGGGCGGCTACGACGACCTGCGCCGCTTCTTCGGTCAGCGGGTGGCGGAGCCCGGCGCCACCAGTTACGTCCCGGTGCTCGTGGTCTTCGCCGTGGCGCTGCTGATCGCCCTGCCGGTGGTCTGGCTGAAGGACGGACCGGTGCTGTCCGGACTGCTGCCGACCTTCATCGCTATCGCCATGTGTTTGCTGGCGATGCTCAAGCTGCAGGACGTCGAGAAATTCTCGACCATGTTCCTGAACTACGACCTCCTGGCGCAGAAATGGCCGCCCTACGGCTACCTCTATCCCTTCCTGGAGTTGGGGGCCGGGGTGCTGATGCTGGCGGGCATACTGACGGTGGTGTCGGCCCCCGTGGCGCTCGTCATCGGCGGCATTGGCGCGCTGTCGGTCTTCAAGGCTGTCTACATCGACAGGCGTCATCTGAAATGCGCCTGCGTCGGCGGCTCGACCAATGTCCCGCTCGGCTTCGTCTCCCTGACCGAAAACCTGATGATGATCGGCATGGCGGTCTGGATGCTGGCCGCGGGACATTAGGCGCGACGACGTCAGCGAATCAGCGCATTTCTGATACACGTATAGCGAGTAATGACCGTTTTTGTAGCCAGAGTAGGTCGTTGACCATGTGGATGCGAGGATTGGAGGGGGCGGTTCGCGTGCGCTGCCCGGAGTGCTGCGAGGCCGACTGGCGGACGCGGATCGAGCTGGAGAGCGACCGCCCGTTCACCTGCTACATGTGCCTGTGCCGCAGTCCCAAACCGTTGCCCGCGCGAGGACTGACGGAGGGCTGCGCCGTCCGTCTGGCCCATATGGGAACTGCCGTCCGCAGACTGCTCCGGCGCGCGCCGCCCGGGGCCCGGGTCTGAGCCTCAGACCAGCTGACGCAGGCCCGCTCTCAGGGCGTCGCCGCCGCCGACCAGCTCGGCCTCGACCCTTGCATGCTCCGCCACCCAGATCGGGGTGGTCTGCGCCAGCAAGGCGCGGCCGGCTCCGGTCAGGGCCACCCGACGCCCCCGCCGGTCTTGCGGATCGACGGTGGTGATCACCGCCCCCAGCCGCTCCAGCGGCTTCAGATTGGCCGTCACGGTGGAGCGGTCCATGGCCAGGGTGTCCGCCACCTGACCGATGGTCGGCGGGGCGGGGCGGTTCAGGCTGTTCAAAAGCGAGAACTGACCGCTGGTGATCCCGAACGGCCGGAACGCCTCGTCGAACCGGCGCGACAGCGCCCGCGCCGCCCGCTGCGCATGCAGGCACAGGCAGTGGTCACGGATGTGCAGGGTCGTCGCGAAGGCGGCGGGGACGTTTGACATGGCGTTGTGGATAGTTTGATATCAACCTATTCGTCAATGAAGCGGCGCGGACGGCGCCGGCAGCGTGGAAGGAACGCCCCATGATCCAGGTCACCGCCTTCAAATGGGTGCCGCCCTTCGCCCAGGGCTCGGTCCGCGACCTAAGGGTCCGCTGGGCGCTGGAGGAGGCCGGGCTGGGCTATGACGACCGGCTGATCGGATTCGAGGACCAGGCCACCGCCGAGTACCGGGCCATGCAGCCGTTCGGCCAGGTTCCGGCCTACCGGGACGACCGGGTCGAGATGTTCGAGAGCGGCGCCATCGTGTTGTGGATCGCCCAGAACTCCGATCAGCTGATGCCCGCCGACGACGCGGGGCGCGCCATGGTCATGACCTGGTTGTTCGCGGCCATGAACAGCGTCGAGCCCTGTGTCGCCGAACTGGCGACCATCGACCTGTTCAACGCCGACAAGGACTGGGCTAAGGCCCGCCGGCCTGAGGTCGAGGCTTTTGTGCGCAAGCGACTGGGTGATCTGCAGACCGCGCTCGGCGGCCGCCGCTGGTTCGCCAACGACCGTTTCAGCGCCGCCGACATCCTGATGACCCATGTGCTGCGCGACCTGCGTCACACCGACATCGTCGCCGACTTCCCCGGGCTGAGGGATTATGTGGTCCGCAACGAGGCCCGTCCGGCCTTCAGGCGCGCGCTGGCGGATCAGTTGAAGCCGTTCAGGGCGGCGGAGGCGAAGAACCCCGCGCTGGTCGGCGGCGCCTGAGATGGCGCGCCTCATCTTCGGCATGAACCAGTCGCTGGACGGCTATGTGGACCACGACGCCTTCGCGCCCGACGTCGTCTTGTTCCGTCATTTCATCGATCAGGTGCGCGGCCAGGCCGGCAGTCTCTATGGCCGCCGTCTGTACGAGATCATGGCCTACTGGGACGAGGACCATCCGGAATGGTCGGCGGACGAGCGCGAGTTCGCCGAGGCGTGGCGCGCCCACCCGAAATGGGTCGTTTCACGCACCCTGACCTCCGTCGGCCCCAACGCCACCCTGATCTCCCACGACGTCGAAGCGGCGGTCCGCACGCTGAAGGCCGAGGTCGAGGGCGAGATCGAGGTCGGCGGCCCGGAACTGGCGAAGAGCCTGGGGGACCTGGGCCTGATCGACGCTTACCGCATCTATCTGCACCCCTATGTGACCGGCGGCGGCAGGCCCTATTTCGCCGGTCCGCGGCCGCGGCTCCGGCTGGTGGACAGCGAGCGGATCGGGGATGACGCCATCCTGCTGACCTATGTGCCGGCCTAGCGGCTCCGGACCAGCGCGTCGCGCTCCTCGGCCGTCAGCATCCGCCATTTGCCCTCGGGCAGGTTGTCCAGCTTCAGCGGGCCGATGCGGACGCGGAGAAGGTCGGTGACCTCCAGTTCGACCATCTCGCACATGCGGCGGATCTGGCGGTTGCGGCCTTCGCGCAGGATGAATTTCAGTCGCTGCGACTCCATCCGGCTGACATAGGCCGGCTTCAGCTGGCGGCCGTCCAGCATCAGGCCGTGGCGCAGGATCTTCAGCTTCTTCTCGGTGATGTCGCCGGTCACGCGGACCAGATATTCCTTGTCGAGGTCGGACTCCGGCCCGATCACCGCCTTGGCCACCACCCCGTCCGAGGACAGCATCAGCAGGCCGCGCGAATCCTCGTCCAGTCGGCCGATGGGGGGCAGGGAGATGTCGCCCGGAACCTCGCCCGGCCCGACCTGGGTGCCCGCGCTGATCAGGCGGATGGCCGGCAGCTTGTCCGGCTCCGGCTGGCCCGAGACGTAGCCGGTCGGCTTGTGGATCACGACGGTGATGCCCTCGGCCAGCTGGGCCGTGGCCGTGTCGTTCAGCGTCAGGGTCTGGCCGGGCTCCAGCTTGCGGCCCGCGTCGCGCACCACCTCGCCGTCGATGGACACCAGACCGTCGGCGATCAGGGCGTCGGCCTCGCGCCGTGAACAGACCCCCGTCTGTCCCAGCCACTTGTTGATGCGGACGGGTTCGGCGCCGTCATAGGTCTTCGTGAAACTCATGCGGCGGCCTCTAGCACGTCCCGGGCGATCAAACCGCCCGGAACAGCAGCATGATGTTGTTCGACGGCATCTCGATCCGCTGCGTCAGGGCCAGCCCCGCCGTCTTCGCCTCGGCCGCGACGGCGTCGCGCTCGCGCAGGCCCCAGTCGGGGTTGCGGCTCTTCAGGCTGAGATCGAACTCAACATTGGACGGCGCCAGCTCGACCTCCGCTTCGCGATAGGGGCCGTACAGGACCAGCAGGCCGCCGGGACGGCGCAGGGTTCGGCCCGCCAGCCGCATCAGCCCCTCGGTCGCCGCCCAGGGGCTGATGTGGATCATGTTCACGCACAGGACGGCGTCCACCGGATCGGCGGGCCATCCGGCCTCATCGGTCATGTCGAGCGCGAGCGGGGCCTGAAGGTTGGGCAGGTTCGCCTGCGCGGCCCAGGCGGCGATGCTGGCGCGGGCCTCTGGCGACGGGTCGCTGGGCGTCCACGTCAGATCGGGCAGGGCGGCGGCGAAGGCGACGGCGTGCTGGCCCGCCCCTGCGGCGATCTCCAGCACCCGGCCCCGGGCGGGCAGGTGGGCCTTGAGCGCCGAAAGGATCGGCGCCGTGTTGCGCGCCGCGGACGGGGAGGTCCGGCCGCCCGTGGGTGTGGAGATGATCGGGTCCATCGTCTGCATGGTCGCCCGATAGCCCGCTCCGGCCCGGATCGCGACCGGAAATGTGCGGCGCGGGTGTCGGCGAGCCTGCGCGGGAGGTCGAAATTTGCGCCGGTTGACGACCCTCGCCCTTCGGTGTCATTCCGCGACTGAAACATTGCGTGATTGCACGCGAGGGGACGGCCACGGCGACGTAGATCGCCGGGCTGAACGGTTCAGGAGACGCCAAGTGACCCAGTCCATTCCCGGCCTTCACCCGGCCCCGACCCGCCATGCCGGCCTGATCGCCTGGGTCGAGCAGATCGCGGCCCTGACCAAACCGGCGCACGTCCACTGGTGCGACGGCTCGGAAGCCGAGAAGGCGGAGATTGTCGCCGACCTGATCGACAAGGGCACGCTGAAGGCGCTGGACCCGGTCAAGCGCCCCGGCAGCTACTACGCCGCCTCCGACCCCAGGGACGTCGCCCGCGTCGAGAGCCGCACCTTCATCTGCTCGGCCGATCAGGCCGACGCCGGTCCGACCAACAACTGGGCCGACCCGGTCGAGATGCGCGCGCGGATGGACGGGCTGTTCGACGGCTGCATGGCCGGGCGGACGATGTATGTCGTGCCCTTCTCGATGGGGCCGCTGGGCTCGAAGATCAGCGCCCTGGGCGTCGAGATCACCGACAGCGGCTATGTCGCCGTGTCGATGGGCATCATGACCCGCATGGGCCAGCCGGCGCTGGACGTGCTGGGCGACGACGGCGTCTTCGTGCCCGCCGTGCACACGCTCGGCGCGCCGCTGGCTGAAGGTGAAGCCGACGTGCCGTGGCCCTGCAACGAGGACAAGTGGATCGTCCACTATCCCGAGACGCGCGAGATCTGGTCCTACGGCTCGGGCTACGGCGGCAACGCCCTGCTGGGCAAGAAATGCTACGCCCTGCGCATCGCCTCCGTCATGGCCCGCGACGAGGGCTGGCTGGCCGAGCACATGCTGATCCTCAAGCTGACCGATCCGAAGGGCCGCGCCAAATACATCGCCGCCGCCTTCCCCTCGGCCTGCGGCAAGACCAACCTCGCCATGCTCCAGCCCTCCATTCCCGGCTGGAAGGCCGAGACGGTCGGTGACGACATCGCCTGGATGCGCTTCGGCGACGACGGCCGCCTGTACGCCGTGAACCCGGAAGCGGGCTTCTTCGGCGTTGCGCCGGGCACCAGCCGCAACACCAACCAGAACGCCTTGGCGACCCTGGCCTCCAACACCGTCTTCACCAACACCGGCCTGACCGATGACGGCGACGTCTGGTGGGAGGGACTGACGAAGGACGCCCCCGCCGGCATGACCAACTGGAAGGGCGCGCGCCACGACCCGGCCTCGGGCGAGCCCGCCGCCCATCCGAACGCCCGCTTCGCCGCCCCCGCCCACCAATGCCCGACCATCGCGCCGGAGTGGGAAGATCCCAAGGGCGTGCCGATCGACGCCATCCTGTTCGGCGGACGTCGCGCCAGCGCCGTACCGCTGGTGACGGAAGCCTTCGACTGGGAGCACGGCGTCTTCATGGGCTCGACGGTCGCCTCGGAAGGCACCGCTGCCGCCGAGAACAAGGTCGGCGAACTGCGCCGCGACCCGTTCGCGATGCTGCCCTTCTGCGGCTACAACATGGGCGACTATTTCGCCCACTGGCTGGCCATGGGTGGCAAGACGGACGCGTCGAAGCTGCCGCGGCTCTACTTCGTCAACTGGTTCCGCAAGAACGAGGACGGCAAGTTCATCTGGCCGGGCTTCGGCGACAATGCCCGCGTGCTGAAGTGGATTTCGCAACGTCTGGACGGCGAGGCGGAGGCCGTGGACACCCCCGTCGGCCGGGTGCCGTCGGTCGATGCCCTGGACCTGTCGGGCCTGACCCTGTCGGACGCCGACCTGTCGACCCTGCTGACGGTCGACGCCGACGTCTGGGCCGAGGAGGCGGCGCTGATCCCCGACTTCTACGCCACCTTCGGCGAGCGTCTGCCCCAGGCCCTGTGGGACCAGCACGCGGCCCTGACCGCCCGTATCGAGGATAGCCGCGCCGCCGCCATCGCGGCGGAGTAGCGCCACCCGCGCTCAAGCCGCGAGCGACCGGGTCGCGAGCGTTAGCGCCCTTGCAAAAGAGACACGGCGGGTCGATGTGACCCGCCGTGTCTTCTTCCCCTGATGTGATCGTCATCGGCGCAGGCGTGCTGGGCTTGTCCAGCGCCGCCGAACTGGCTGCGCGCGGTCAGGCGGTGGTCGTGCTGGATCCCGGCGGGCCGAATGCTTCGAGCGCGGCGGCGGGGATGCTCGCGCCGGCGATGGAGAGCCTGATCGACGGCCTGTCGCCGGACCATGCGGCCGTGCTGAAACGCGGGCGCGACCTGTGGCCCGCCTTCGCCAGCCGCCATGGCCTGACCCTGCATCAGGACGGCGCGGAGTGGCGCGGGGACGATCCCGACGCCGCCCTGGATCGCCTGCACGCGCTGGGCTTCGCCGCCGAGCGCGTGGCGCAGGGTCTGTTCACCCCCGACGACTGGCGGATCGAGGCGCAGGCTGCCCTGGCGGTCCTGTCCCGAGCGGCGGGCGTGACCCGGATCACGGCCATCGCGCAACGCCTGTCTCAAGCGGACGGCGTCTGGACGGTGGTCGCCGACGGCGGTCGGCGCTGGTCCGCGCCTGCGCTGGTGCTGGCGACCGGGGCGGCGGCGGCGTTGGAGGGCCTGCCTGACGACGTGATGCAGCTGGTCAATGGGATCGAGCCGATCCGGGGGCAGCTGACGCCTCTCCGAGGCGCGGCGCCCGGACGCGTGCTGCGGGGGCCGGGCGGTTATGCGACCCCGACGGCGGACGGCGTCCTGTGCGGGGCCACCATGCAGTCAGGCCAGCGCGGGCTGGAGCCGGACATGGAGATGGCGGCGAAACAGGCGGCCAACGGCCGGGGGCTGACCGGCGGCGACGGAGAAGCGGGCGCGCCGCGCGTCGGCATCCGCGGCGCGTCGCCTGACGGCCTGCCCCTCGCGGGATCGACCGGCGCGCCGGGTCTGTTCCTCGCCCTGGCGCCCCGCCGTAACGGTTGGCTGCTGGGGCCGATGGTCGGGCGGATCGTGGCCGACGGACTTGAGGGCTGCGCGCCTCTTGCGGACGCCGCGGCCCTCTCGCCCCTCCGGTTCGTTAATCGGCCGGCGGCACGAAGCGCAGGTTGATCACGACCCGGGACCCTTCCGCCGCCCCGTCCACGGTGCGGGGATTGACCCTGAAGAAGCGCGACAGACGCTGGGCCGCTTGGCCGAAGCCGTTGCCTGCCGGCGTTTCGCCGGTGACAGCGCAGCCCGAGACCACGCCGCTGGACTCAACCAGACAGTTCAGCGCCACCGACCCGGCCACGCCCCGGTCCAGAGCGCGGCCCGGATAGGCCCGCATCATCTGCTCCGCCGTCGGCTGGCGGTCCCAGCTCGGGTTGCGGATCAGGCTCGCGGGTGGCTGTTCCGGCTGCGGCTGATGCGCGGGTTTGGCGTCATCCACAGATTCGCGGACCGGCGTGTCGAACGTCAGGGTCGTGCTGCCGGTCGGCTTGGCCTCGTCGCTGACGCTGGCATGAAGGACCTCGGTGTTCACCGGCACGCTGTCGGTCTGGTGCAGCGGCGGATTGGGCGCCAGCGGCTCACGCTCGGCGACCTCCGGCTTGATCGGGGGCGGGGGCGTCAGATCCAGGATCGTGCCGGTGATCCGCTCCTCGGCCTGCGTGATCGGCTGAGGCATTTCAAAGCGTTGATAGTACAGCGCCATGCCCACCCCGACGTGCGCCGCCGCCACCAGACCGATCGCGGTCCAGGTGGAGCGCGACAGCCGCCGGCCCTTGCGTTCGTGGAAGTCGATGGGGCTCACCATTCCGGGCCCGCCGGCAGTACGTATCATCATGGTCTTCGTCCCTGTCATTCGCCGTCCCCACAGCGTCCCGGACATCAGTGGGGCGCGCCGCTTGGGGCGGGTTTGCGGCGAGGGTCGGGCGGGATTGGACACGTGAAAGAACGTGGCTTTCCCATCACGTTAAGAGCTCGTTAACCAGAGTTCACCAGCATTAACACTTATGACCATCAGGGCGATTCCATCGTCAGGCGGAGTAGAGGCGGCCATTCGTCGGGCATCGAGCGCGACGGGTGTGGACGCCGACTTCCTCGTGCGCACCGCGCGGCGGGAAAGCGCGATGAACCCCAATGCGCGGGCGCCGACGTCGTCGGCCTCGGGCCTGTTCCAGTTCATTGAACAGACCTGGCTGGGCACGGTGAAGGCCCACGGCGCCAAGCACGGCTACGGCCAGTACGCCGACCTGATCTATCGCGGCTCCGACGGACGCTGGCGGGTCGAGGGGTCGGCCCGCAACGTGGTGCTGGACCTGCGCTTCGATCCCCAGGCCGCCTCGACCATGGCGGGCGAACTGACGGCCCAGAACGCCGCCTATCTGCGCGGCCGCACGGGGCGTGAACCGGCGGCGGGAGATCTGTACGCCGCCCACTTCCTGGGTCCCGCGGGCGCAGCGCAGCTGATGGAGGCGATGGATCGCCGTCCGGGCTCCAGCGCGGCCGCCATCTTCCCGGAGGCGGCGGCGGCGAACCGCTCAATCTTCTACCGCGACGGGCGCCCCGCCACCGTGGCCGAGGTGCACGCCAACCTGCAGCGCTCGGCGGGCGAGGGGGCTCCGGCCTCGGGCGCGGGCGACGGCGTCCCCGCCGCGCCGCCCTTGTCGGAGCGGGATCAGATGCTGGCGGCGCGGCTGGACCGCCTGAAGCAGGATCAGAGTCTGTTGGCCTTGCTGCTGGGGCAGGATGGCGAGGGCAAGGGCGGCGGCTTCGGCGGCGCTTTCGGGCCGGGCACGAACTCCACCGCCTGAGCGCGAATCCGGCCATGGTGAACCGCCCGTTAACGATGCCGGGTCGATGCTGTCGCAAAGCTGGAATCTGACCGCCCCATGACTGCCTATCGCGCCCGTCTGACAGAGATCGACATTCGCCGCCTGATCAAGGCCGCCGATGATGACGAGCGCGCGTCCGCCGCCCACAAACTGTGCCGCAGCATGGACAAGGCCGATCTGGACGAGGAAGACCGCGCCGCGGCCCAGAAGATCCTGCGCCTGCTGGCCAATGACGCGGCCGAACTGGTTCGCCGCGCCATGGCGGTGACGCTGAAATCGTCCGACCTGATCCCGCGCGACGTGGCGCGTCGTCTGGCCGCCGATGTGGACAGCGTGGCCCTGCCGCTGATCAATTTCTCGCCGGTCTTTTCGGACGAGGACCTGATCGAGATCGTGCAGGCCGGTTCGGCCGTGCGCCAGACCGCCGTGGCCAGTCGCCCCAACGTCAGCCGCGACGTCGCCACCGCCATCGCCGAGGTGGGCGCCGACACCGCGGTGCGCGCCCTGGCCGCCAACGATAACGCCGACATCGCCGAAGCCGCCCTGGGACGTTGTGTCGACCGGTTCGGGGACTCGCCCGAGATTATCGCCGCCCTGTCCTATCGGCAGGTGCTGCCGCTGTCGGTGACGGAGCGGCTGGTCGAACTGGCGTCCGAGGCCGTGCGCGAACATCTGGTCACCCGCCACTCGGTCGCGCCGGAGACGGCGATCCGTCTGGCGTCTTTCGCGCGCGAGCGGGCCACGGTCGATCTGGTCGATCAGGCCAACAGCCATGCGGACCTGCCCC
Organism: Brevundimonas sp. AVps31; assembly: GCF_058681355.1. Classification (NCBI taxonomy): domain Bacteria; kingdom Pseudomonadati; phylum Pseudomonadota; class Alphaproteobacteria; order Caulobacterales; family Caulobacteraceae; genus Brevundimonas; species Brevundimonas sp. AVps31. The sequence continues at coordinate 2,421,424 of NZ_CM178736.1, forward strand.
AGTTCGTCGCCACCCTGAACGCGCGCCGCGCCCTGACCAGTTCGCTGATGCTGCGCGCGCTGGCGCGAGGGCAGATGGCGCTGTTCGAGCATGGTCTGGCCGAGTTGGCCGGGACGCCGCACCAGCGGGCGTGGCTGATGATCCACGATGCGGGTCCGCTGGGGTTGAAGGCCATCTACGACCGCGCCGGTCTGCCGCCGCGCCTGTTCCAGGCCTTCCGCGCCGGCGTCGACACCTGGCGCGCGCTTCAGGCCGAGGGCGTGGACACGACCGACGACGCCTTCCGCCAACAGATGCTGGAGCGTTTCCTGACCCAGCGCCCGAACGCCCCGCGCGAGGATCTGGCCTATCTGATGGAGCGGCTGGATCAGGCCCCGCTGCCCGCCCGCGGCGTCAGCGCCGCCGCCTGACTGCGGACAGCAGAACGCCCGCCGGTGAGGGCGGGCGTTCACGACAATCCTTGATGTGGTCGATCAAGCGAAGTGCTGGGCCACCTTGGCTTCCAGCGTCTCAGCCAGAATCTTGCCGGTCGGGTGGTCGTCAGTCTGGATCTGGTCGCGAACGACAGCCTTGATGGCGTCGATGTGGGCGTCGATCAGCAGCAGGGGCGCGGCCATGCGCTTGGCCGGATCATCCATCATCTTGCACAGCGAACCGGCCAGACGGGTGACCAGCGGATACTGGTAGGTGGTGCCCAGACCCTTCAGATCGTGGGCGCGGAAATACAGGGCTTCGGCGGTCCGGGTGTTGTAGCCCTCCGCGCGGATGTCGGTCTGGGCCTTGTCCAGCTTGACGATCTCGTCCTGCAGCCACTGGCCGAACTGGGCCGACATGGCTTTCAGGGCTTCCTCGGCCTTGGCGATCGCATTGGCGTCGATGCCGCCGAAGGCGCCACCGACCTTCATGCGAAGGGTGTTGGGCGGACGAATGACCTGGGCCGAGTTGCTCACCGGGCGCTCCCGTAAATTGACTGGCGGTCAAGGTCGCACAGGCGACCTTAAGAAGCCGTGCACGGGATCAGGCGGCGAACTGCTCGGCCAGCACCCGTTCCTCGAACGAGCGGCCCGCGTCGAACAACATGGTCAGGGCGATGTCGCGGCGTTCGCGCACATCCACCTTCACGACCCGACGGACCTCGAAATTGTCGGCGGTGGCGCTGACCGGACGCTTGTCGGCCTCCAGAATCTCGAAACAGACCTTGGCCTGGTGTGGCAGCAGGGCTCCGCGCCAGCGGCGGGGGCGGAAGGCGCTGATCGGGGTCAGGGCCAGGACGCGCGAATCCAGCGGGATAATCGGGCCGTGGGCCGACAGGTTGTAGGCGGTCGACCCTGCCGCCGTGGCCACCAGGCAGCCGTCGCAGGACAGTTCCTCCAGCCGCACGCGGTCATCGACGCTGATCCGCAGCTTGGCGCTCTGGCGGGTCTGACGCAGCAGGGAGACTTCGTTGATCGCCAGCCCGCTGTGGACCTGACCGCTCTCGGTCCAGGCGTCCATCTGCAGCGGGTGGATGACGGCGCGACCGGCGTCGCCCAGCCGTTCCAGCAGGCCTTCTTCCTCGTAGTCGTTCATCAGGAAGCCGACCGAGCCGCGGTTCATGCCGAACACCGGGGTGCGACGCTCCATGACCGTGTGCAGGGTCTCCAGCATGAAGCCGTCGCCGCCCAGGGCGACGATCACGTCAGCCTCTTCCTCCCGGGCTGAGCCGTAGCGGGCGATCAGGCGTTCGCGGGCCTCCTGCGCCTCGGGACGGTCCGAGGCGGCGAAGGCGATGCGCAGGGCGGGTTCAGAAGGCAAGGTCACCCGCACACGCAAGCCGAGCGGACCGGTGAAGTCAAACGGCGATGCGTTGTTCGCCCGGATCCGGGTCCACCAGCGCGCGGAAGGCGCGGACGCAGGAGGCCGCCGACAGGGCGCCGCGTTGCCAGATCGGGTTGCCGTTGTCCCCGGGCAGGCCATGGTTCAGCTTGCGCAGTTCCACCAGCAGGGTGGGGAAGACGGCCCGGTCGATGCCGACCGAGGCGCAGGCGTAGTAGAGGGCTTCCGGCGTCGGGGCGTTCAGCGCCTGCCGGATCTGGCCGACGGTGAAGCCGCTGAGCGCGGACAGGCCATGCACGACGAGGCTGAGCCGCTTTTCCCGCGTGGCGCGGATGAGCAGGGCGGGCTTCAACTGGCCGGCGGCCTGCAGCTTGGCGACCAGCCGGCGCTCCATCTCCTCACGTTCAGGCGTGTCGTCAGGGGCTTCCTCAGGGCGATCCTTGCGGATGACGCCCTGCACGGCGTCGTAGACGGCGGCGCCGAATTTGCGCTCGTCCACCTGGAAGCGGGTGCTGATCGACTCGCGCAGGGCCGCGCCGACCCAGTGGTACATCTGTTCCGCCAGCGCCTCGGTCAGGCCGGGATGGCGCGACAGGGGACCGCGCAGGGCGGCGATGCGTCGCGAATGATCGACCAGCCGACGGAAGCCTTCGCCGCTGATCTGGGCGGTGCGGTTGGTCGCCAGCGCGGTGAGCACGGCGGGCACGCCGCGGTCGATGACGGCGTCGGCGATGCGGCCGCTGATATGGGGGCGACGGGCGACGGCGATCTGGTGATCCAGTGAGGCTTCGACGAGGATTTGCAGCAGGTCCTCGTCGTGCAGCACGGGGCTCGACGCCAGGATGGGGGCGGCGATCTCGATCTCGTCCAGCGCCAGCACATTGACCAGGGCGGTGGGGGCCCAGTCCGCGTGGGCCAGTCGCGCGGCAAGGGCCTTGCGAATGTCACGCTCGGCCTGACGGGCCAGGAACAGGAAGATTTCGCCCAGGATCGGCGACAACTGGCCGTCGGGCGGGCTGGCGTCGCACAGGGCCATGACGCCCAGCAACAGCCGTTGGCGCGCGTCCGGACTGTTGTTCCGGGCCAGCGCCAGCAGTTCATCGGCGCGCGGCGCGCTTTCCGAAGTCCGTGACGGATTAAGCTGGACGAGCACGGTCACTCACGCCTCCGGCGCGCCGACGGAGCATCGGCTACAGTTACGCTAAGGGGCCGCTAACTAAGACGCGGTTAACGGAACCTGAATCTTGACGCAGATCAACGTTGGCGCGAGCGTGCGCCTCCAGAACAGGCCGACGAACAAGACGGCAGAGGAAACAGTCATGGCTGACGGTGCGATCACGTCGATCCGGTCGAAGGTTTCAGAAGCGGAATGGAAGGTGCGGGTCGAACTGGCCGCCCTCTATCGTCTGGTCGCCCTGCACGGCTGGGACGACATGATCTTCACCCACGTGTCGGCCCGCGTTCCAGGACCGGAGCATCACTTCCTCATCAACCCGTACGGCTGGTATTTCGAGGAGATGACGGCCTCCTGTCTGGTGAAGGTCGATCTGGACGGCAACATCGTTCAGGAGACCGAGAACTTCATCAATCCGGCGGGCTTCACCATCCACTCGGCCATTCACGGGGCCCGCGAGGACGCACATTTCGTCATCCACCTGCACACCGTCGCGGGCGTGGGCGTGGCGGCGCAGCAGGAGGGGTTGCTGCCGATCGGCCAGAACGCCTGCCTGCTGCAGCATCAGGTCGCCTACCACGGCTATGAGGGGCTGGCGCTGAACCACGACGAGCGCGAGCGGCTGGTGGCGGATCTCGGCGACAAGCCGCTGATGCTGCTGCGCAACCACGGCACCCTGGCGGTCGGCCAGACGGCGGCGCAGGCCTGGATCGGCATCTTCTTCCTGGAGCGCGCCTGCGCCCAGCAGGTCGCCGCCCTGTCCGGCGGACGCGAGCATGTGCTGTTCGCGCCCGACGCCGCACAGGCCGAGACGAAAGAACAGGGTCGCGGCATCGGTTTCATTTCGGCCCTCGCCTGGCCGGGCGCGTTGCGTATGCTCGACAGGAAGTCGCCCGGCTACGACACTTGAAGCCGGCCGGGGGGCTGCTGCTGACGCTGGCGGCCCTCGCGGTCGCCGCCCCGGCTGTCGCCGGTCCCTGGACCCTGCCGAAGGGCGATGGGCAGATCATCGTCAAATATGAGGACATGCGGGCCAGCGAGGGGTTCGATCCCGACGGCGTCGCCGCGCCCCTGCCGGCCGAGCGACGCGATACGGTCTGGTCCGTCTTCACCGAATACGGCCTCACCTCCCGCCTGACGGTCCGGGTCAAGGGCGACTGGCAGTCGGGCAGCGACGCCTTCGTCGACTACGAGGGGCGGGGACCACTGGAGGTCGGGCTCAACTGGCAGGTCTGGCGCGACGATCACACAGCCCTGGCGCTGTACGGCGGCGTGGCCGACGGCGGGGAGGGGCGCAATGCGGGCTATGCGGCCCCCGGCGTCGGCGGGCAGGACTGGGAGGTTCGGGCCCAGGTCGGCCACGCCTTCGGCATGCCGAAATGGCTCCCGACCAAATCCACCGGCGGCTTCGTGACGCTGGAGGTCGCGCGCCGGTTCCGCAGCGGTCTGCCGGACGAGACACGGGTCGATGCGACGCTGGGCGCCCACTACGGCGACAACTGGATGCTGCTCAATCAGGCCTATGGCGGCGAGGCCGACAATGGTGGCGCGCGCTGGTTGTCGCTGGAGACCTCGCTGGTCCGGCGCTTCGGGCGATGGAACGTTCAGGGCGGCTGGCGCACCACCCTGACCGGACGGGAAACGCCGAACGCGTCCGGCCCCGTGATCGGCGTCTGGCGACGCTTCTGACTGCGACAAGCCGTCGTCCAGAGGTTGGCGACGGAAACCGGAACCGCCTCCGTTACATGAACTTTAGTTGCGTCGACGGCGGGAGCCGCTAAGTCGGCTCGTCCCCGGATTCAGGAGCGCCCGCCGCGTGATAAAGCGTCACTTCTTCCTCATCGCAGCAGCGGTGGTCCTCGGCCTGATGGTCGTCGCGCTGGTGATGCGCATGGCCTTCGCCGACGATGAGAAGGGTGGCGGCGGCGGCGGTCGCGGCGGACCCGGCGGCGGCCGCGGCCAGACGGTGTCCGAAGCCGTGGCGACGCCGCGCCAGTTCAGCGACCAGATCCGCGTCCTGGGCGTGGCCCGGGGCCGTCGCTCGGTCAACATCACCTCCCCGACCAGCCAGCTGATCACGCGCGTCCTGTTCACCGACGGGCAGCGGGTGGCGGCCGGCGCGCCCTTGGTTCAACTGCAGGCCCGCGAGGAAGACGCCGGCGTCGGCGAAGCCCGTGCGCGGGTGGATCAGGCCCGCTCGATGTACAATCGCTATCGTCAGCTGGGCGAACGCGGTTTCGCCTCGCCGATGATGATCGAGCAGTATGAGACGGAACTGGCCACGGCCCAGGCCTCGCTCGAAGCCGCCCGGGCCCGTCAGGGCGACCGCACGATCCGCGCCCCGTTCGCCGGCGTGCTGGGCCTCAGCACGGTGACGGCCGGCACGCTGGTCAATCCGGGCGGCATCATCGCTACCCTGGACGACATCGATGTCGTGCGCGTCGATTTCCCGATTCCCGAGCGCTATCTGTCGGTCCTGCGGCCCGGTGCGGCGATCACCGCCAATATCGACGCCTATGGCGACGAGACCTTCACCGGCCGGATCGCCCTGATCGACACGCGCGTCAACGAGCAGACCCGCTCGGTCACGGCCCGCGCCGAGATTCCGAACCCCGGCGGTCGCATCCGTCCCGGCATGGCTGTGCGGGTGGCGGTCCAGCAGGGCCAGCGCACCTCCGTCGCCGTGCCCGAAGCCGCCGTCCAGTACGAGGGCGATGCGGCCTTCGTCTATCGGATCGCCCGAGGTGAAAAAGGATCCACCGCCCAGCGGGTCGAGATCGAGGCCGGAGCGGTCGAAGGCGGCTTTGTCGAAATCCTGTCCGGTCTGAACGCCAGCGACCGCATCGTCGCCTCGGGTCTGAACCGGATCCAGCCCAATGCGCCCGTGACCGTCGCCGGAGCCGGCGGCCGGCAAGGCGGCGCCCGTCCGGGCGCTGCGGCCGGGGCGCAGGGAGCCGCCCGATGATGTTGTCCGATATGGCCGTTCGCCGCCCGGTCTTTGCGGCGGTCGCGGCCATCGTGCTGTGCGTCATCGGCGCAGCGGCCTTCTTCTTCCTTCCGGTGCGCGAGCTTCCGGACGTCGATCCGCCGATCGTGTCGGTCAACACCAGCTATGCCGGGGCCTCCGCCGAGGTCATCGAAAGTCGGATCACCGAGCCGATCGAGCAGCAGATCGCCGGCCTGCAGGGCGTGGAGCGCATCAACTCGACCAGCCGCGACGGTCGCTCCAGCGTCTCCATCGAATTCGCGCTGGACCGCAATATCGACGACGCCGCCAACGACGTGCGCGACCGGGTCAGCCGCGTCGTCGGACGTCTGCCGGATCAGGCGGACCCGCCGGAGGTCGCCAAGGCGGACTCCGATAGCCAGCCGATCATGATCTTGTTCCTGCGCTCCACCGCGATGAACCGGCTGGAGCTGACGGACTATGCGGATCGGTACCTGATCGACCAACTGGCCACCGTGCCGGGCGTGGCCCAGGTCCAGATCTACGGTGAGCAGCGCTATTCGATGCGCATCTGGCTGGGCGCCGCCGCCCTGGCGGCGCGGGGTCTGACCGTCACTGACGTCGAAACCGCCCTGACGGCCCAGAACGTCGAACTGCCGGCCGGCGCGCTGGAGTCGGGCGAAAAGAACTACACTGTCCGGGTGGCCCGCACCTATGCGCTGGCCGAGGACTTCCGACAGCTGCCGATCGGCACCCGCGGCTCGGCCACCGCTGCACCCGCGACCACCGGCGCCGCCAACGGGGCGGCCGCCGCCACGGCCTTGCCCAGCGGCGCGACGACGGCGATCCAGGGGGCCGGCGCCTATGTCACCCGTCTGGGCGACATCGCCCGCGTTGAAGAAGCCCCTGAGGAAGACCGTCGTCTGTTCCGCGGCAATGGTCTGGACCAGATCGGTCTGGCCATCACCCGTCAGGCCCAGTCCAACGATCTGGCCATCTCCGACGGCGTCACCGACCTGCTGGGCAGCGTGCGCGCCAGCCTGCCGGAAGGCACAGAACTGGTCATCGGCTCGGACAATTCGGTCTTCACCTCGCACGCCATTGATGAGGTGTGGATCACCATCGGCATCTCCATGGCGCTGGTGGCCCTGGTCAATTTCGTCTTCCTCGGCTCGTTCCGCGCCGCCCTGATCCCGTCGGTCGTGGCGCCGATCTGTCTGCTGGCGACCTTCATCGTCCTGGCGCCGCTGGGCTTCTCCCTGAACCTGCTGACCCTGCTGGCGCTCGTCCTGGCCATCGGTCTGGTGGTCGATGACGCCATCGTCGTGACCGAGAACATCCAGCGCCGTCTGGATCACGGCGAACCGCCGCTGGTCGCGGCCGAGCGTGGGGCGCGTCAGGTCTTCTTCGCCGTCGTGGCCACGACCATCGTGCTGCTGGCGGTGTTCGCGCCCCTGCTGTTCCTGCCCGGCTATGTCGGACGTCTGTTCGTCGAGCTGGCGGCGGCGATCGCCGCCGCCGTGGCATTCTCCGCCTTCCTGGCCCTGACCCTGTCGCCGATGATGGCGTCCAAGATCCTGCGCCCGGTCACGACCGGCGGCTGGATGTCGCGCCGGGTCGACTGGGCGATGGACAGGTTGAAGTCCTCCTACGGCAACTCCCTTCAGGTCCTGCTGGGCAAGCGCATCGCCCTGATCGGCGTGACCGGGGTGATCGTGCTGGTGGCCGGGGGGGCGGTGGCCATGTTCATGACCCTGCCCAATGAACTGGTCCCGCCCGAGGATCGGGGCCGCGTCCAGATCCGCGTCCAGGGGCCTGAGGGGGCCGGGTTCGACTACACCCGCCGCATCATGCTGGGCCTCGAACCGATCCTGGCCGAGTACCGGGAAAACGGCGAGGCCGACAGCTATCTGATCTCCGCGCCCGGTTTCGGCGGCGGCAGCTACAACTCCGGCAACGCCAACCTGACCCTCGCCGACTGGTCCAAGCGGACCCGCTCGGCCGACGAGATCGCTCAGGAGCTCAACGGCAAGCTGCGCAGCCAGACCGACGCCCAGGTCAACGCCAGCGTCCCTGGCGCCTTCCAGCGCGGGGGCGGCAACTCCAACTCGGTCGAGATGGTCGTGACGGGGTCGGAGTATCAGGACATCTACAACTGGCTGCAGCCGGTTCTGGCGGCCTCGCTCGAAAATCCCGGCTTCTCGCGCCCACGCCTGAACTATGAGCCCAACTCGCCCCGCCTGCTGGTGGATGTCGATCCTGAAAAGGCGGCGGCGCTCGGCGTCTCGGCCCAGTCCATCGGCCGGACGCTGGAGACCATGTTCGGCTCCCGTCGCGCCACCACCTATCTGCGGGGCGGTCAGGAGTATGACGTCATCCTGCAGACCGAGCGCGACAGCCGGCGCACTGTTGAGGATCTGGAAGCCCTCTATGTCTCGACCGGAAGCGGCCAGCTCGTGCCCCTGTCGGCGGTGGTCACGACCCAGACCTCCGGCGACACGCCCGACCGGCGCCGCCTGGATCGCCAACGCTCGATCAGCCTGTCGGCCGATCTGAACCCCGGCACCACCATCGCCGACGCCACCGCCTTCCTCGAGCGGGTCTCCAGCGAGCAGCCCCAGGGCGTCGTGGCGACCCAGTGGGGCGGGGCGGCGCGCGATCAGCAGGAGGCCGGCGGCGCGGTCGCCGCGGCCTTCGGTCTGGCGCTGCTGCTCGTCTTCCTGGTTCTCGCGGCCCAGTTCGAAAGCTGGATCACTCCGGCGGTGATCATGCTGACGGTGCCGCTGGCGGCGGCGGGCGGCCTGTTCGGTCTGGTGATGGCGGGCTCCAGCCTGAACATCTACAGCCAGATCGGCCTGATCATCCTGATCGGGGTGGCGGCCAAGAACGGCATCCTGATCGTCGAATTCGCCAACCAGCTGCGCGATCAGGGACGGTCGATCACCGAGGCGATTATCGAGTCGTCGACCCTGCGTCTGCGCCCGATCATCATGACCTCGATCGCCACCGCCTTCGGGGCCCTGCCTCTGGCCCTGTGGCAGGGCGCGGGCGCGGGCAGCCGCCAGACCATCGGCGTGGTCATCTTCTCCGGGGCCATGTTCGCCACGGTCCTGACCCTGTTCGTGGTGCCGGTGATCTACGGCGTCCTGGCGCGCTTCACCAAGTCGCCGGAATACACCGCCCGCAAGATCGAGGAATGGGAAGCCCAGGAAGCCCGCACCGACGGCAAGCGGGTGGACTAGTCCTCTGCAAGGTCGCTGTCCGGGCTGCGCCCGGACGGCGGCGAGGCCTATCGCGCCGCAGCTTCCGCGGCCTCGGCGGGCGCCGCTTGCGTGACGGGCGGCGCATAGCCCGTCTCGACCTTCAGCCAGGCGATGACGTCGCGGCGGTCGGCGGCTTCGGGCAGGCCGGCGAAGCTCATCTTGGTGCCGCGCAGGAAGGTGTGCGGGTTCTCCAGCCAGTGATCCAGATGCTCGGCGTCCCAGGCGAAGCCCGCGTTTTTCACGGCCGCGGAGTAGGTGTAGTTCGGCGCCGTCCCGGCCTGACGCCCGAATACGCCATACAGGTTCGGCCCGGTCATGTTCGGTCCGCCCTCGGTCACGGTGTGGCACGAGCGGCAGCGGGCGAAGACCCGACGGCCGTTCTCCAGATCCCCCTGATCATATGGGGCGGGCAGGGCGGCCAGCAGCACCGCCTTCTGTTCCGGCGTCATCGGCGGTCTGACCGGTTTCGCCGGCGCGGCCGGGCCGGGCTCGCCACAGGCGGACAGGGCCAGCAGGGACAGGACGGCGAGGGTCGGGCGGATCATGGGCGGGCTCCGGTAGCGGCCGCATTTGACAGCCAACCGCGACCCTCGGCAACCGCCTGCGACGCTTGGCCGGGGTGGACGCTTGGGCATCGCACCTGATAATCAGTGTCAGGAAAGGCGCGCCGTCGTCAGCGCCGAGGTCTCACGAGTTCCATGTCCGATACCCTCAGGTTGAGCGAAGCCCGCAAGGGCGCTCGCGGCGTCATCGTCAAGGTCGGCGAGCACTGTCACCACCAGAACGATGCGGTCGAGCTGGAGCGCCGCCTGCTGGAGCTGGGCTTCGTCGAGGGCGCGCGGATCGAACTGCTGCACGAGGGTCTGTTCGGGCGGGATCCCATCGCCCTGAAGGTGGACGACATGCGCGTGGCGTTGCGCCGCCATGAAGCGGCCAGCCTGCTTATGAAGCCGGACGCCGCCTGATGGATGTCGCGCTGAAGACCGCCCGCGTCGCCCTGGTCGGAAACCCCAACAGCGGCAAGACCGCCCTGTTCAACGCCCTGACCGGCGCACACCAGAAGGTCGCCAACTACGCCGGCGTGACGGTCGAGCGGAAGGAGGGCTTCATCCGCTCCGCCGCCGGTCGGACCCTGTCGGTGCTCGACCTGCCCGGCACCTACTCCCTGCGCGCCCGCAGCCCCGATGAGGAAGTCACCCGCGACGCCGTGCTGGGCCGACTGGCCGGCGAGGTTCCGCCGGATGTGATCGTGGCCGTGGCCGACGCCACCAATCTGCGACTGGTGCTGCGCCTGATCCTTGAGCTGAAGGCCATCGGACGTCCGATGGTGCTGGCGCTCAACATGTACGACATCGCCCAGCGTCAGGGCCTGCGCATCGATCTGGACGGTCTTCGGGCCGAACTGGGCGTGCCGATCGTCACGACGGTGGCGACGCGCAGGCGCGGCATCGAGGAGTTGGTCACCGAGGTCGAAATCGCGGCCGCCGTCAGCGCGACCCTTGACGAAAGCGAATGGATCGCCCCGGACGCCGAAGCCGTGCGGGGCAAGGCGCGGGAGGCCGAGCGCCTGATGAAGACCTATGTCCTGCCGCCCGAGCGACCGGACACCCTGACCGGCAAGATCGACAGCGTTCTGCTGCACCCGGTGGCCGGGCTGGTCATCCTGCTGACCATCCTGTTCGTGATGTTCCAGGCGGTGTTCGCCTGGGCCGCGCCCGCGATGGACGGGATCGAGAACCTTGTCGGCCTGATGGGGCAGGGGATCGCCGCCGTCATCCCGGATGAGGGCGCGTGGGGTCTGGTCCAGAGCCTGCTGGTCGACGGCCTGATCGGCGGCGTCGGCAGCGTGCTGGTCTTCCTGCCGCAAATCCTGATCATCTTCGCCTTCATCATCGCGCTGGAAGACTTCGGCTACATGGCCCGCGCGGCCTTCCTGATGGACAAGATCATGGGCGGGGCGGGCCTGCATGGCCGCGCGTTCATTCCCCTGCTGTCCAGCGTGGCCTGCGCCATCCCGGGCATCATGGCGACGCGGGTGATCGACAATCGCCGCGACCGCCTGACGACCATCCTGGTCGCGCCGCTGATGACCTGTTCGGCGCGTATCCCGGTCTACACCCTGATCATCGCCGCCTTCATCCCCAATGAGAAGGTCTGGGGCTTCGCGAACCTGCAGGGACTGGTCATGTTCGGCCTCTATGTGGCCGGCATCGTCAGCGCGCTGACGGTGTCCTTCGTCATCCGCAAGATCTTCTGGAGGGGCTCGACCGAGCCCTTCATGATGGAGCTTCCGGCCTACAAGATGCCCGACCTGAAGAACGTCCTGTTCAATCTGTGGCTCCGGGCGAAGATCTTCATCAACCGCGCGGCCCGGATCATCCTGCCGCTGATGATCCTCGTCTGGTTCCTGTCGACCTTCCCCTATCCGCCCGAAGGCGCGACCGGGCCGGCCATCGACTATTCCTTCGCCGGCATGATCGGCCATGCGCTGGAGCCCCTGTTCCGTCCCATCGGCTTCAACTGGCAGATGGTGGTCGCACTGGTGCCCGGCATGGCCGCGCGGGAGGTCGCCGTGGCGGCGCTGGGCACCGTCTACTCCGTCGCCGACGCCGAGAACTCACTCGACGCGATGGCAGGCGTGTTGGCCGCCAACTGGTCGCTGGCGACCGGGCTGTCCTTCTTGGCCTGGTATATTTTCGCGCCGCAGTGTCTGCCGACGCTGGGCGTAGTCCGTCGCGAGACCAACTCGCTCAAGTGGACCTGGATCATGATCGGCTACATGTTCGGTCTGGCCTATCTGGCGTCCTACGTGACCTACCATGTCTCCGTGGCGATGGGCGGCGGCTGACGGCGGGCCTCGCGCGTCGGGCGAACCGTGATTGACAAGGCGACGGCGAGGGTCGATTTCCCCGATATCCGGGGGTTGGATCCATGCTGTCGCCGCTCAAGCCGCTGCTTTGCAGACACGATTATTTCTGGTCCGAACGCCACAAGGCCGAGCTTTGTCGGCGCTGCGGCAAGCCGAACGCCGCCCAGCCCGAGTCCCCGGTGCTGATGCCGTTCGCCGACTGGCCCAAACCCGTGGCCACCGTGCGTCCGCCCGAGCCGGTCATGGGGGCGCCGGTCGAGGACAGCTTTCTCGACATCCCCATCTTTGACGCTCCCCTGCCGCCCAAACGCGCGGCTGCCAGCGACAAGGTGCTGAAGGCGCAGGCCAAACTGCGTCGGGACGCGTTGCTGGCCTTGCTGGACCGACTGGCGGAGGGACGGCAGCCGTCGCGTGAAGAGGCCATCGACGCCGTGCTGGCGGTGATCGAGGACGCGCACTCGTCGGACCCCGTGTTGTTCGGCGACCAGGCCGCGGTCCATTTCGCCCGGCTGCATGAGACCCGGACCAGCCTGATCTTCTGACGAAGGGGGCGGAGCTCAGCCAGAGGGTGCGCGACGGTCAGTCCTGACCGACGGGGGGCGGCCATGTCAGGCGGGCTGTAGAGCCAGGCCGGGCCGGGACGAGCGACCATGTCCCGTTCAACTGGCGGCTCAAGGCATGGATGATCTTCAGGCCGAGACTTTCGGCCGTGCCGGAAGGCTCTTCAGGCACGCCCACGCCGTCATCGGTGACCAGAAGGCTCCTGCGGGTCCCGTCGTCGGACAGGCTGATCGAGATGTGTCCTGAACGATCCGGAAAGGCGTGCTCAAGCGCGTTGTTCACACACTCCAGCATGATCAGAACAACCGGCGTGGCCTCTTCCGCCGACAGCACGACCCCATCCCCGGACAGTTCGAGGGTGACGTCTTCTCGCGCGGCCGCCTTCAGGGCGTCCACCGCAATCGCATTCGCGAGGGTTTCGAAGGCGGTCGCCTGCTGGTCTGCATCCGCGAGACTGCGCTGGATCCGGGCGATGAGGGCCGTTCGGGCGGATGCGTTGGCCAGCGCCTTGCGTGCGCTCGGATCCGTGGCCCCACGCGCCTCGACGCTCAGAAGGGCGCTGACGACCTGAATATTGTTCGAGACGCGATGCTGCACTTCCTTCAGCAGAATGTCGCGGCTGTGCGCCAGCGCCGCGTTTCGCTCGACCTCGCGGGCCAGGCGACGCGAAGCGCCGTCCATCCCGACGATGAAGAAGATGTCGACCGCAACCACAAAGACGTAGAAGCCGATCGCGACGAGAGTGGCGACGCCGAGATCGAAGCCTTTCGGCCCGATCCAGAACCACCAGGCGGACAGACCCGAGAGCGCCGCGGTCAGGATCGCCGGACGGACACCGGCGTAGAAGGCGACCAGAACCACGGCAGGGAAGAAGGTCAGGTAGGGAAACCCCGGCGGAAACCAGTGCGCCAGGCTGTAGCGAAGGCCGAATGCGATCGCCCACGCGGCGACGGCCAGGACATACCCGCGCCACGCCGGAGTTCGAAACATATCGCGATGCATGCGACCCCCATGGACGCCGGGCGTCAGTGACGCTCAGTTATCCGTAGTCGCGTGCCCGCGTCCAGCCTGCTCGCCCCATCTGACTGCAAAGCTGTTCGCTGTCGGAAGGGAGGCGTCTGGCATCAAGGGCCGGGTCGTCCGCCCCACTCCGCCGGTCCTATCCCGGGAAGGGGTTCGCCTTCAGAAGCGACGCGAGGTGGGCGGCGTTGGCGGCGACCATCTTGGTGGTCTTGGTCACCTTCTCAGGCGTATGTTTCAGGTCCTTGAAGTCGACATTCTGCATCGCCTCGCCCACCCAGTAGCAGGCGGCGACAGCAGGGATCGTCCAGCCCACGTCGTTCAGGCTCTGGAAGATCTGGGCCGAGGAGCCATGGGCGCCGTCCTCGTTACCGACGATGGCCGCCACCGCCACCTTGGAATAGGACGGCATCCGCCCCGCCGCGTCGGTTTCGCCGAGGAAGGCGTCCATTCGCTCGAGCACGCGTTTGGCGACGCTGCTGGCCTGGCCCATCCAGATCGGCGTTCCGAAGATCAGGATGTCCGCCGCCAGGATCCGTTCCCGGATGCCCGGCCAGTCGTCACCCTCGCCCTCGTCGGACTTCACGCCGGGAAGAACGTTGTGGGCGGCGATGCGGATCGTTTCCTCCACGGTCACGTCGCAAGCCTCGAACGCCGTGCCCAGCAAGCCGATCATCACGTCGGTCGAACTGCGGGATGAGGCGTCGGATTTGAGGGTGCAGTTGATGGGCTGGGCACGCAGCATGGTCGTCTCCGATCTGTTGCACAGGGGAGCGCGCCGGGCGGCCGGGCGTTCCTGACCCGTGATCAAAGTCGTGTCGTGAAATCGCCTGGAGTTCGTCCGGGCGACGGCGACAGCCCGGTCGTCACGCGGCTCTGGTCTCCGGCACGAGGGCGTCGACCGCGAAGCCGAGATGGGGATTGGCGAGCACCAACACCGGCCGCTCCCCGTCGTACAGGGCGACGGTTTCGAAGCCCGGCCAGCGATCCGCCAGACGAACGGTCTCGCGCTCGGCGGCCGCGTCGTCGTGCGCCCCGACGGCGGCGATTTCGCGAACCGGCACGCCGGGCAGGTTGATGATGCAATAGTAGGAATTCACACGATTACTCCAGCGTGGCGCCGGAAACGGCGGGCGCCGCTTCCGGTTCCTTGGGCGTCTGCGATGAGCGCCGCTGCCCGCTAGTTTGTCGCGCCCTGACCGTCGATGAACGCCTCGATCATCTTCGCGCAGAAGGCCGGAAGGTCCTCCGGCTTGCGAGAGGTGACCAGGCCGGTGTCGACCACGACCTCTTCATCCACCCACTCGGCGCCCGCATTCTCGAGGTCCACCTGCAGCGACGGCCACGACGTCATCCGGCGCCCCCGGACCGCGCCGGCGTTGATCAGGGTCCACGGGCCGTGACAGATCGCGGCGATGGGCTTTCCGTCGTCGGCGAACGCCTTGACGAAGCGGACGGCGTCTTCCTCGAGGCGGAGCGCGTCGGGATTGATGACGCCGCCGGGCAGGACGAGGCCGGCATAGTCGCCGGCGTCCGCGTCGCCCAAAGTCCGGTCCACGGCGACCCGCTCGCCCTTGTCATGGTGCTCGAACCCCTGGATCTCGCCCCCCTTGGGCGACACGATCTCGACCGTCGCACCGGCGGCTCTGAGCGCCTTGACCGGCTCGGTCAGTTCAATCTGCTCAAATCCATCCGTCGCAAGGACGGCGATCTTTTTTCCAGCGAGGGCCGCGGTCGCCATGACGTGTCTCCTACAGTTGCGCCGGACGGCTAACCGAAGCGAAGGCAGGTCGTTCCTTGGCGAATGCGGGGATCTCGCGGTCCCCCTTCTTCTCGCCGGCCGGCGGTGAACCCCCTCCGCCATGACGCCTGCAGGCGGGGAAGAGGTAGAAAACCCGCCGCCCATGTCACATCCGCGCGCCCTGTCTCGTCTTCGCTGTGACGGCCGGGCGAGGCTTCGATGGCGAAGCCCGTCACGGGAAGGAGACGAACATGAAGATCGTAGTCATCGGCGGCACGGGCCTGATCGGCTCCCGGGTGGTGTCGGGACTGAAGGCCCTTGGTCACGAGGCCGTCGCGGCCTCGCCCAACACCGGGGTCAACACCCTGACCGGCCAGGGTTTGGCCGAGGTGCTGGCCGGCGCCCACGCGGTCGTCGACGTCGCCAACTCGCCCTCGTTCGAGGCGGAGGCGGCGCTGGACTTCTTCCGCACCTCCGGGACCAACCTGCTGGCGGCGGAGCAGTTCGCCGGCATCGCCCACCACGTCGCCCTCTCCGTCGTCGGCACGGATCGTCTGACGTCCAGCGGCTATTTCCGCGCCAAACTGGCCCAGGAGGCGCTGATCAAAGCCTCGTCGACGCCCTGGACCATCCTCCGATCGACGCAGTTCTTCCCGTTTGTGGCAGGCATCATCCAGTCGGGCAGCGTCGGCGACGAGGTGCATCTGTCCTCGGCGATGGTCCAGCCGGTCGCCGCCGAAGATGTCGTCGAAGCCCTGATCGAACTGGTCCTCGCCGCCCCCCTGAACGACACGATCGAGATCGCCGGTCCCGAGCCGATCCGGATGGACGCCTTCGCCCGGGAGTACCTCGCCGCGCAAGAGGATCGCCGCACCGTCGTGGCCGAGCCCGAGGGTCTTTATTTCGGGTCAGTGATCGACGACGGCTCGCTGACCCCGGGCCCGGGGTCGCGGATCGGCAGGATCACGCTGGAAGACTGGCTCCGCACCCTCAGCGCCGACTGACCTCAGCCCGAGCCCAAGGATCAAAGTCATGAAACTCTATTACAGCCCGCTGGCCTGCAGCCTCGCCGATCATATCGCCCTGCGCGAGGCCGGCTTCGCCTTCGACCTGGAGCGGGTCGACCTGAAAACCCATCGCACGGAAACCGGTCGCGATTTCCGAGAGATCAGCGCCAAGGCCTATGTCCCGGTTCTGGTGCTCGACGGGGGCGAAATGATCACCGAGAACGTCGCGGTCCTCGACTGGATCGCGACGGCGGCGCCCGAACTGTCGGCTGCGGGCCCGTTGGGGCGGACGCGCACGCTTGAGGCCCTGACCTACATCACCACCGAGATCCACCACGCCTTCAAGCCGATGTGGCACGGCGGCTCGGTCGAGGAAAAGGCGAAGGCCGGCGCTAGGGTCACCACCCTCCTGGATCTGTTCGCCGGTTCTCTGGCGGGTGACTATCTGTTCTCGGATCGGCCTTGCGTGGCGGACTTCTACCTGTTCGTCATGTTGCTGTGGGCTGAACGGTTCGGCGTGATGACGCCGGTGCCTCTGGAGGCCTTGCGGGACCGGATGCGGACGCGACCCGCCGTTCGGGCCGCGATGGTGTATGAAGGCCTTCTGCCCGGGGAGCCGCCCATTCGATGACGCCGACCGATCCCGCGACCGCGACTTTCGAATACCAGCGCACCCGGCTGTTACGGCTGGCCTATCGGATGCTGGGATCGTCGTCCGAGGCCGAGGACATCGTGCAGGAGGCCTGGTTGCGGTGGCGTCGGGTCGATCCCGGAGGCATCGAGCAGCCGGCCGCCTGGCTGGCGCGCACTGTCACGCGCCTGTGCCTGGATACGCTGAAGTCCGCCCGGGTCAGGCGTGAGGCCTATGTCGGCAACTGGCTGCCCGAGCCCATCTTCGAGCCGGAAGAAGCGGGGCCCGCCCTCGACGACCTGACCCTGTCGCTCATGATGGCGCTGGAGCGGTTGTCGCCGCTGGAGCGCGCCGCCTTCCTGCTCCACGACGTGTTCGGAACGCCCTTGGCCGAGGTCGCCGTCACCCTGGGGCGGGACGCCGCCGCTGTTCGGCAACTGGCGGCCCGGGCGCGCAAGCATGTTCGGGACGCCCGCCCTCGCTATCCGGTCACGCGCGAGGAGGGCGACCGCGTGGCCCGGGCCTTCTATGCGGCGTCGAACAGGGGAGACCTCGCCGGCCTGCGGAGCCTGTTGGCCGATGCGGTGGTGCTGACCGCCGACGGCGGCGGCAAGTCCAACGCCTGGCGGCGCCCGATCGTCGGTCTGGATCATGTGGTCCGACTGTTTGAGGGTCTGGCTCGGAAACTGACGCGCGACCCGCCGATCTTGGTCGACTGGGTGTGGATCGACGGCCTGCCGGGATACGTCAGCTACGAACGCGACGGCGCCCTGCAGACGACCGCGCTGGAGATCGAGGACGGTCGGATCGTGTCGATCTTCATCATGCGCAATCCCGACAAACTGATCGCGGCATCCGGCATGGCGGCCTCGCGGCATCTGCCGCAGTAGGAAAGGTGGCGGGCAGGACGCTGCTGCGCCCGGCTCGACCGCCGTTGGCCGGCGCCCGTCCGCTGGACGGCAGGGGCGATCGCCTCCCTGGCCGGACGGATCGACGACACGGCGGCGCTCAGGCTGGTGGCCGGCGCGGGGTCATCCGCGGCGCGGATCAGCCTCGAAATCTTCCCGAGGGGCCTTTTGCGCGGCGCGCCGTTGAGCTGAACGGGCCGGGGCGACTTGCGCTTTCACGCCGTCAGGGGCACCGAAGGGCGCCTCGGAACATTGCCGCCGCAAAGGAAATCCTATGTCGCTCACGGGACGTGAACTCCGGTCAGTCGTATCTGACGGTCAACTGACGCTGTCGCTTGAGGACGTTGTCGTCGGAGATCCGGCTCCTGACGAAATCGTCGTGAAGGTTGAGGCGGCTCCGATCAATCCCAGCGATCTCGGCCTGTTGCTCGGCCCGGCTGACGTGGCGTCGATGCGCTCGGACGGAACTCCCGACCGGCCGCGCTTGGTTTTCGACATTCCGGAGGCCCGGCGCGCCGGCGTCGCTGCCCGTCTCGGCCAATCCCTCAGCGTCGGAAATGAAGCGGCCGGCACGGTGGTCGCGGCCGGGCCGCAGGCCCAGGACTGGATCGGGCGATCCGTCGGCATGATCGGAGGGGGGATGTATGCTGACCTTCGCAAGATCAGAACGCGCGACGCGCTGCCGCTTCCGGACGGGGTGACCGCGGCCGAGGGCGCGGCGCTGACGGTCAATCCCATGACGGCGCTTGGCTTTGTCGAAACCGCGCGCGCCGAGGGCCACTCGGCGATTGTTCACACCGCCGCAGCGTCAAGCCTCGGCCAGATGCTGCAAAAGATCTGCATCCGCGATGGCATCCCCCTCGTCAATATCGTCCGATCTGACGAGCAGGCCCGGTTGTTGCGGGACCTGGGCGCAAGCTTTGTCGTCAACAGCCGAGACGCAGACTTCCGGGCGCAACTCGTCGACGCGGTCAGCGCAACCGGCGCGACCATCGCGTTCGACGCGATCGGCGGCGGCACGCTCGGCAGCGACATCATGCGTGCGATGGAGAAGGGTGCGGTCAATCGCATGACGGAGTACAGCCGTTACGGCTCCTCCAGCTTCAAGCAGCTCTACACCTACGGCGCCCTCGATCTCTCGCCGATGGTGCTGGACCGCCTGGCGTTCGGGTTCCAGTGGAGCGTCTCCGGGTGGCTGCTGACGCCGTTCCTGCAAAAAGCCGGCGCCGAGACAGTGATGCGGATGCGCAAACGGGTGTTCGATGAGCTGACCACCACGTTCGCGACGCGCTACACCAGAACGATCGGTCTGGCTGAAGCCCTGACCCCCGAGTTGCTGCGCGCCTATGAGCGCAAGGCGACCGGCGAAAAATACCTCATCGATCCGACCCTGAACTAGGCTTCACCGCACGGGGCTGGCGAGGCGGCCGGTCCGGTGCGGCGGAAAGACAGGCGCCCGATCACGGCGTTTGCAGGCTTGGCGGTCGCCGCGGGATCATGCGGCGGTTCCCCTCCATTTGGGCCTGTTGATCGGCGATCCGAGAGGCGACCTTCCGATTGCGGAGGACATGTTCGCCTCGGCTCTGGACCCTGCGTTGCGCCGGGAGGTGCGGGCCCGAAGGTTGCGCCGCGTGCTGGCCGCGAAGGCTTGCGTGGGGGCGCCACGCCCGCCGCGGCGCCCGGACCGCTTCGACGTCGGCGGCATCCGGGGTCTGCTGTACTCGGCGGAGCGATGCTGACCACGGCCGCAGCGCGGTCTTCAGGTCAGCGTTGAACGGCTGTTCTAGGGCTGGGTCCAGCCCGTGACCGAGAGGGTGACGGGACCGGGGTCGCCCGGAAAGGCGAGCGTCGCCTCGCGGTGCGACTGACCGGCGACATAGTCCAGGCTGACCTGGCCGGTTTCACCGGAGGCCGATTTGCCCGCAACCTCGACCGCAGAGGCCGCTTCGCCGCCATTGTTCCGGATCTCGATCTCGACCCGGGTGACGCCGGCGCTCGTGGAGCGACCGGTTTCGGACACCCGCAGATCGGGCGGCGTCTCGCGGTTCGTCGCGTCGAGGGCGACGATGACGATCGCCGTTACGATGACCAGCAGGCCGAGGCCGGAGACGATCCAGGTCAGTGGGCCGTGCCGCTCCGGGCGGGCGTTCGTCGAGGTCTTCACCTTGCTTCGGGGCATCAGACCACCAACCTCGCCAGAGCCGCGCCGAGGGCGGCGGGAAACCCGAGCACGATCATCGTCGAGACGATCTCATGGGGCGACAGGCCGTCCGTCCGGCCGAAGGTCCACAGGACATAGAGGCTGATCAGCAGGCCAGGGCGTAGCCGGGGAGGGTGAAGTGGGCGAGGGCGCGAAGCGGGCCGTCGTGCGCCTCCTGCCCCGCGAACCCCAGGCTGAAGACGATCAGATGCAGCAAGGCCAGGGAGAGGGCGGCGAGGGCCAGGGTCTGCAACAGGTTCATCTGGAAACTGATCAGGATCATCTCCTCCGTCGGCGCGACGTTGAACGCGACGAACAGGGCGCCGGCGCTCATCAGGAACAGTTCGCCGGCATAGGTGGACCCGGGCGCGGCGGAGGCTTCGTTGGTTTTCGCCCCCGTCAGCTGATGGCGGGCGAGGACCGCGCCCAGCGCCGCGGGAATGGCCTGCAGCGCGGTCTTGCCGACGGCGGCGCTGAGCGGCTCGTCAAGGCTGTAGACGCCGAAGACGGCGAGCAGGACGACGCTGACCAGAAAGCCGATGGCGAGGGCCGCGAAGGTGTCGACCGCATCATTGAACACGCCGCGGGCTTCGCGAAATCCGGCATAGTAGGCGAGTCCGAAAACGACGCAGACGCCGACCGCCAGGAAGATCAACAGGCGCACGCGATCCATGTGGAAGCCCAGCGCCCACATCTCCATCGTCATCAGCAGGGGGAAGGCGAAGAAGATCGCGCCGACGACCGCGCGGCCCAGCGCCGTGGAAAAGGGTTCTGACGGGATCGCGGTCATGGCGTCCAAACGCGCCCGCACGGCTATGGCTCCGCTTGGCCAGGGTGCTTCGATCGAGCGGATGGTTACCGGGGTCCGGCCGGCGATCGTCGGCTGAACGCCTTGCCCATGGGGGCCAAGCGGCGCGCGGTCGGGGCTCCGGGAGCGGAGACTTCAGGACGCCACGACCGGCGCCGTCTGGAAATTCGGCAGGGGCGCCACGGCCTGAAAGCCTGCGGAGAGGCCCGAAACACCGCGAAATACGGGTTCCCGGTGGGCCCCAGTCAGCCGTCAGGGAGCAACTTTCGGAGCTAAATGATTGATTTTGTGGTGCCGGCTGCAGGAATCGAACCCGCGACATCCAGTTTACAAAACTGGCGCTCTACCAACTGAGCTAAGCCGGCGTCCCGCTTGACGGGCGGTCCTTATGCTGGCGCAAGACGCCGGACGCAAGCGGAGTTGCCCGTGCCGATTTCCATTCCTCATATCGCGCCCGTCCTGATGCTGGTGGCCTCCAACGTCTTCATGACGCTGGCCTGGTACGGGCACCTGAAATTCGGGTCCAAGCCGCTGTGGATCGTGGTGATCGTCAGCTGGGGCATCGCCTTCTTCGAATACTGCCTGGCCGTGCCCGCCAACCGCATCGGCCATCAGGTCTATTCGGCCGCCGAGCTGAAGACGATGCAGGAGGTCATCACCCTGGTCGTGTTCGCGATCTTCTCCGTCACCTTCCTGGGCGAGAAGCTGACGATGAACCACGCGGTCGGCTTCGCCCTGATCCTGGGCGGGGCGTGGTTCATCTTCCGGGGGCCGCTCTAGAGCTCAGCCGCGATCCGCGCCGCCAGCGCCGTCAGCGTCCCGACCTCCGCCATCGGCGCATGGCCGTGGCCCTTCATGGGCCGGTCGGCCCAGCGGGGGACGATGTGGAAATGCAGGTGGAAGACGGTCTGCCCGCCCGCCTCGCCGTTGAACTGCAGGATCTGGAAGCCCTCGGGCTTCAGCGCCGCCTCGACCGCGCGGGCGATGCGCTGCGTCGCCGTCGTCACCTTCGCCAGCGCCTCCGGCTCGATCTCCAGCAGGTTGCGGGCGGTGGAGGTCTTCGAGATCACCAGCACATGGCCTTCCGATTGCGGAAACACGTCCATGAAGGCCAGGACGTCGTCGTCCTCGAACACCTTCACCGACGGGATCTCGCCCTTGAGGATCTTCGCGAAGATGTTGTCGGGGTCGTAAGGCGCGTGAAGGGTCATGTCGGGCTCCGTCTGAATCCCAAGGTAGCAATCCGTGCGCGGGGAGGGGAGCCCCGGCGCGGTTCGCGTGTTATGGTCAAGGTTCCCTGATGGAGTTCGCCATGCTGCGCCTGATCGTCCAGTTCCTCGTCACCTGTCTGGCCCTGTGGCTGGCCGCGCGGATCGTGCCGGGGGTGTCGTTCAGCGACAGCGGCTCGCTGATCCTGGCCGCCATACTGCTGGGCGTCGCCAACGTCATTGTGCGACCCATTCTGACGGTGCTGACCTTCCCCCTCACGGTGGTGACCTTCGGTTTGTTCCTGCTGGTGGTGAACGCCGCGGTGATCGGTCTGGTCGCCATGCTGCTGGGCGGCTTCACGGTCGCGGGCCTCGGCGCGGGCATCGGCGCGGCCATCGTCACCGGCATCGTCAGCTGGATCGCCGGCTGGTTCATCGGCGGCCCGGACGTGCGTCCCGAGCGCTGATCCCGACCTATCCCAAGTCCTTGCGGAAGGGCGTCAGCTCTTCCGCCATCGCCTGCATCTCGGCCTCCATGGCCGGGCGCTCCCGCTCCAGATAATCCGCCACCGGCCGGCGAAGGGCGGGGTCGGCGATGAAATGCGCCGAGTAGACGGGCGAGGGCAGATAGCCGCGCGCGATCTTGTGGTCGCCCTGCGCGCCGGCCTCGACCCGCGACAGGCCGCGGGCGATGGCGAATTCGATCGCCTGATAATAGCAGAGCTCGAAATGCAGGAAGGGGACCTCGTCCAGCGCCCCCCACTGCCGCCCGTACAGGGCGTCGCGCCCGATGAAGTTCAGCGCCCCCGCGATGGCGACCCCATCCCGGAACGCCATCACCAGCGCGATCCGCTCGGCCATGGTCGCGCCAATGCGGCTGAAGAAGTCCCGCGTCAGATAGGGGCGACCCCATTTCCGCGAGCCCGTGTCCTGATAGAATTCGAAGAAGGCGTCCCAGTGGGCCTCTGTGATCTCCGCCCCGGTCAGGACGCGGATATCCAGCCCGGCCTGCGCCTCCCGCCGTTCGCGTTTCACCGTCTTGCGGCGGCTCGAGGACAGGGCCGACAGGAAGGCGTCGAAGCTCTCATAGCCGCCGTTGCGCCAGATATACTGGATGTCCTGCCGCTTCAGCAGCCCGGCTTCGCCCATGGCGTCCCAGTCGGCGCGGTCGGGGAAGTTCACATGCAGGGACGACGCGCCCAGCCGCTGCGTCAGCGTCATCGCCCCCTGGATCAGGGCCTCGCGCACCGTGGCCGCGTCGGCGTCCGGATGGGCCAGAAAGCGCGGCCCGGCGGCGGGGGTGAAGGGGACGGCGCCCAGCAGCTTGGGATAGTAGCGCCCACCGGCGCGCTCATAGGCGTCGGCCCAGCTGTGGTCGAAGACGTATTCGCCCTGGCTGTGGCCCTTGAGCCAGAGGGGCATGACGCCGATCACCCGGCCGTCCTCGTCCTCCAGTGACAGGTGCCGGCCGGCCCAGCCCTCGCGCGGGACGGCGCTGCCGGACGCCTCGCAGGCGTCCAGGAAGTCATAGCTGACGAACGGATCGCCGGTCGGGGCCGCGCAGGCGTCCCACGCGTCCCGGCCGATGTCGGCGACCCGATCGTGAACCCGGATGCTGAAACTCACTTCACCTCGACGATCGCATCGATTTCCACCGCGAAGCCGAGCGGCAGTTTGTACACGCCCACGGCCGAGCGGGCATGGCGGCCCTTGTCGCCGAACACCTCGACCATCAGGTCCGAACAGCCGTTGATGACGGCGGGAATGGCTTCGAAATCGCCGGCGGCCTGCACGAAGCCGCCCAGTTTCACCACGCGCACCACGCGCTCCAGATCGCCGTCCAGCGCGGCCGAAATCTGGGCCAGCAGGTTCACGCCGCACATGCGCGCGCCCTTGACCGCGTCGTCCTGCGACACGTCGGCGCCCACGGTGCCCTTCAGCCCGCCCGCCGCGTCGTTCGACAGCTGGCCCGAGATGTGGAGCAGGTTTCCGGTCTGCACATACGGCACATAGTTGGCCACGGCCTTGGCGGGTTCAGGCAGCTGGATGCCGAGTTCGGCGAGGCGGGCGGCGACGGTCATGGGATGCTCCGGAATGGATTTGAGGGCGGTTTAGCGCTTTCCTCCCCCTTGGGGGAGGGGGACCGTGCGAAGCATGGTGGAGGGGCGGTTGAAGCGGCCGCGGTCGGACCCTCTCAGCTGTCGTCACTGCAATGGTGCGGGCGGAAAGACCCCTCCACCGCCGTTCCGGCGGTCCCCCTCCCCCAGGGGGAGGCACGCCTATTTCAACGCCCGTCCCGCCACCACCGCGGCCTTGCCGAACTTCTGCCTCAGCGCATCAATCGCTTTCTCGGTTTTCAGCGTGCGCGCCTCGGGGCTTTCGAACAGGGCGGCGGGGGCGTCGACGGCGTCCACCACCTCGCCCATGCCGATGCCGATCAGGCGGTAGGGGACGCCCAGTTCCGGCGTCAGCAGTTCTCGCCCGGCGGCGAACAGGGCGCGCGCTGTCTGCACCGGCTCCGGCAGGCTGATCCGGCGGGTCACGATTTTGAAGTCCGTCTTGCGCAGCTTCAGCACGATCACCCGGCTGGCCACCCCGTCGGCGCGAGCCTTGGACGCCAGCTTCTCGCACAGGGGCCAGAGTTCGGTCTCCAGATCGGCGACCGCGGTCAGGTCCTCGTTGAACGTCGTCTCGGCGCTCATCCCCTTGCGGTCATGTTCGGGTTTCACGGCGCGGGCGTCGCGACCATGGGCCAGGTCGTGCAGGCGCAGGCCGGTCTCGCCGTATCGCTTGACCAGATCGCGCAGGTCGGCGGCGGCCAGCGCCCCGACCGTGCCGTAGCCGTCGCTTTGCAGCGTCTTGCCGAACACCGGCCCGACGCCGGGCAGGATGCGCACCGATTTGGGGGCCAGCAGGGCCTGTGACTCGGCCCCGATCACCGAAAACCCGCGCGGCTTGTCCAGCTCCGACGCGATCTTGGCCAGGAAGCGGTTGGGCGCCAGACCGATGGAGACCGTCAGGCCGATCTCCTCCTCGATATATTTCTGCAGCCGGATCAGCTGGAAGGCCGCCGGGCCGCCGTTCAGCCGCTCGGTCCCCGACAGGTCGATCCACGCCTCGTCCAGCGAGAGGGTCTGCACCAGCGGCGTCAGCGACCGCACCGCGCTGAAGATGCGTTCGCTCTCGGTCACGTATTTGTGGAAGTCGGGCTTCAGCACCGTCGCCTCGGGACAGGCTTTCAGCGCCTTGAACATCGGCATGGCCGAATGCACCCCGTACATCCGTGCGATGTAGCAGCAGGTCGAAACCACGCCCCGCTGGCCCCCGCCGATGATCACCGGCACGTCGCGCAGCTCGGGCCGGTCGCGCTTCTCCACCGAGGCGTAGAAGGCGTCGCAGTCCAGATGGGCGATCGTCAGGGACGCCAGTTCATCATGCGCCACCACGCGCCGCGACCCGCACGCGCCGCAGCGGTCAAGCTTGCGCGCGTCGGTCGTCAGGCAGTCGCGACAGATGGATTTCAACGGATCACCGGCAGAAAGCGGCGAGTGATGAAGGGTCCCGTCATCGCTGCCATCAGGGCGACGATGAAGAGACCGGGTTTCCACGTCAGGGTCGGCACGTCGTGGAACACCGCTACAGGCAAAGCCATGTAGGTCACGGCCGCCGCCATTTCCCACTTCACCGAATATCGGAACGCGCCCTGGATGAAGCGGCTGCTGATGACACCCAGAAGTATGCCGCCGATGGCGGTCACTGTAAGTTCGCGAAGGATGACGGGGTCGGGCATGGGTTTTGGTCAGGCCGGTTTCCATCAACTTAGGAGAAGCCGGACCGGACTGCATCCGAAGATCGCGCCGACAACGACTCGCCGCAATCGACACGACCAATCCCGACGCATGGCCGAGCCACCTTGCCGGGCATGAGCCCTGACCTGCTTCCTGTCTGCGGCTCGCCGGATATGCGCGCGATCCATCGCGCCGCCTTGTCTCGCGTGGCCGACCCCCGGCGACGCGCGCGCTTCACGCCAACTTAAGAGAACCGCGTCCAGACTGCGTCAGAAGAAGGCAAGCCCCCGCGCAATCGCGCTTGAGAGGGGCGAACAGGCCGGGTGGTGATGTCCAAGAAAGTCCTCATCGTCGAGGATAACGAGCTGAACATGAAGCTTTTTCATGATCTGCTCGATTCCCAGGGGTACGAGACCCTGCAGACCCGCGAGGGCCTGCAGGCGCTCGCCCTGGCGCGCCAGCATCGGCCCGACCTGATTCTGATGGACATCCAGCTGCCGGAGATTTCCGGTCTGGAAGTCACCAAATGGCTCAAGGACGACGAAGAGCTGAACCATATCCCGGTGGTCGCGGTGACCGCCTTCGCCATGAAGGGCGACGAGGAGCGGATCCGACAGGGCGGCTGCGAGGCCTACATCTCCAAGCCCATTTCGGTGATGCATTTCCTCGAGGTCGTCCGGAAGCATCTGGGGTAGGGCGACATGACGGCGCGTATCCTTGTCGTGGACGACGTTGAACCGAACGTCCGCCTGCTCGAAGCCAAGCTGACCCTCGAATATTACGAGGTCCTGACGGCGATGGACGGCCAGACGGCCATCGACATCGCCTCCGCCGAACGGCCGGACATTATCCTGCTGGACGTCATGATGCCGGGCATGGACGGGTTCGAGACCTGTCGTCGCCTGAAGGCCGACCCGGTCACCCGCCACATCCCGGTCGTCCTGGTCACGGCCCTGGACGGCCGCGAGGACAAGATCCGGGGTCTGGAAGCCGGCGCCGACGACTTCGTGACCAAGCCCATCGACGACGTCATCCTGTTCGCCCGCGTCAGGTCGCTGGTCCGGCTCAAGGCCGTGATGGACGAACTGCGCGAGCGCGAGGAGAGCGGTCGTCGATTCGGCGTCGACACCGACGGCGCGGGTCGCCTCCGCGGCTCCGGCGGCCGGGTGCTGGTCGTGGACGACAGCGCCCTGCAAGCCGGCAAGATCGTCGCCCAGTTGTCTGACGAGCATCGCCCGGTGCACGAACCCGATCCGGCGGCGGCGCTGATCGCCGCGCGCGGACCGGTGGACCTGATGATCGTCAACGTCTCCGCCGCCGCCTTTGACGGCCTGCGCTTCGTCGCCCAGGCGCGCTCGACCGAGGCGTCGCGGCGTGTGCCCATTCTGGCGGTGGTCGATCCGGCGGACCGGCCTCGCCTGATCAAGGCGCTGGAGCTGGGCGTCAATGACATCCTGCCCCGGCCCGTCGATCCCGAGGAACTGGACGCCCGCGCCCGCAGCCAGATCAAGCGCAAGCGCTATGCCGACTTCCTCAAGCAGAAGCTGGACTACAGCCTTGAGATGGCCGTCACCGACGCCCTGACCGGGCTGCACAATCGCCGCTATATGGCGGGCCAGCTCCAGGCCCTGATGGGCCGGGCCGGGCAGGGGGGCGACCCCGTGGCCGTGCTGGTCATGGACATCGATCACTTCAAATCGGTCAATGACGGCTTCGGCCACGACGCGGGCGACGAGGTGCTGCGCGAGTTCGCGGTGCGGCTGGCGACCAACGTCCGCGCCATCGACCTGCCGTGCCGGCTGGGCGGCGAGGAGTTCGTGGTGGTCATGCCCGGCGCCTCGCTGGAAGACGCCACCCGCGTCGCCGACCGCATCCGCCGCGACGTGGCCTCCCTCCCGTTCCCGATCATGGGCGGGGCCGAAAGCCTGACCATCACCGTTTCCGTCGGAGTCGCCTGTTCAAACGGCCCCGACGACACCCCCGACGCCCTGCTGAAGCGCGGCGACGAGGGGGTCTATGACGCCAAGGCGCGCGGCCGGAACCAGGTCATAGCGCGGGCGGCCTGAGGCGCGCGATCGGCTGCGGGGCGCTGGATACCAATCCTAAACGAATTCAGCCTGAAGCTGCGATCAGTGTGTAGTCGGACCCCGATCCGCTTACCAAGATGGGCCCGACTCCCGATTTCGCGGAAAGGCGCCATTATGGGTCGTGCATGCTTCTCCAAGGCTGTTGAGGACTTCTCCAGCCGTACTTTCTCCGCCGATCCCACGGGGTGGCGGGCGCTCGAGACATTGGAACGGGTCATCCTTGACCATCAGCCGACCTCGCCGGGGGAGGCGGTGGCCATGCTGGACATCGTCATCTCCGACGTGATCGGCGGCGGGCGCGCCGACGGGCGGGACATCAAGGCCCTTCAGGCCATCCGCTCGATGCTCAGCGACCAGACCTGACCGCTTCACCCGGCCCGGCCGTCGTCTGAACCGTCGCCACGGCGTGCGGTGGTGTTTCGCCCGGTCCCGGGGCAATGGCTGACGCGCAACGAAAAACGCCCGGTCATCGCTGACCGGGCGTTCCCGAACGCGTTAGCAAACCAAGTGCTTACTTGATTTTGCCTTCCTTGAACTCGACGTGCTTCTTCACGACCGGGTCGTACTTCTTGACGACCATCTTCTCGGTCATCGTGCGCGCGTTCTTCTTGGTGACGTAGAAGAAGCCGGTGTCGGCGGTCGAGTTCAGGCGGATCTTGATCGAGGCGGGCTTGGCCATCGGAATAAATACCTTTGCGGACGGCGAAAGCCGCGGAAATGAGAGGCGCGGAACATACTCAGGCGCGGCTGGAAGTCAACGGGCGTGACGCCGCATTGAGCATCGATCGTTCAAAGGCCACGGTGGCGGGCATGAAAGCCTCAGTCCTCGCCGCCGCCGCGGCCGCCGTCTTCCTGGCCAGCCCCGCGCTCGCACAGGAACCGTCCGATCCGCAGGACGCCTTCCTGTCGCGGCTGAACGCCCTGTGCGGCCAGCGATTCGAGGGCCGGGTGGTCTCCACCGACGCCGCCGACGCCGACTTCCACGGCAAGCGGCTGGTGATGCATGTGCGGGACTGCGCGGCGGGCGAGGTGGGCATTCCCTTCGCGGTCGGCGAGGACCGCTCGCGCCGCTGGGTCATCACCCGCACGGACGCAGGCCTTCGCCTGAAGCACGACCACCGCGACCCGCAGGGTGAGATTCACGGCTATCATCTGTACGGCGGCGACACGGCGGGACCGGGGACGGCCTCGCGGCAGGCGTTTCCGGTGGATAAGGAGTCCATCGACCAGTTCATCGCCGGCGGAGCGCAGGTCTCGACCACCAACACCTGGGCCGTCGAGGTCCATCCGGACCGGATGTTCGCCTATGAGCTCAGCCGTCCCGGCGGCCGCTTCTTCCGGGTCGAGTTCGACCTGACCCGGCCGGTGGCGGACTAAAGCGCCGTCCAGCCCTTCACGGGTCGCACCGTGGCGCAGGCGGGCGTGCCGTCCTTGCTGCGACCCGGCAGCACCACCTCCAGCACGGCGCCGACGCGGGCCTTGTCCAGCAGGGCGGCCGGGATGTCGTGGATGTCGATCTTGGCGCGGCGGTTCATTGCGGTGGCGTGATCGCCGGCCGACTGGCCGATGCGGATGTAGACGAAGCGGCGTTCCTTGCCCTCGCGCCGGACGAAGGGACCGAGGACCCGGTTGTCGTCGGCCAGCCGGATCGGGACGTCGAACGACAGGGGCGCTTCGGTCGCGGTGACCGGCTCGAACGGCGCGTCGTCCCTCTGCAGGCTGTAGCGGACGCCCGGGACCGGATCGGCGAGGGTCAGGCGCAGGGTGATCGGGGTGTCGGCCATGACGGTCAGTCCTGATGTTCGACCACATGTTGTCCGCGCACCATGCGCACGAAGGGCAGGGGGCGGTTCGGACGGGACAGCCGCTCCGCCACCTCGCCCAGCACAAAGCGGGTGATCGCGGGCAGGTCCAGGGCGCGGGCGTCTTCCAGCGGCAGCCAGGCGATCTCGTCCAGCTCGCCCGATCCGGCCGTGGGCTCCGGGTGCAGCAGGGCCGAGGCGTCGGCCATGAAGAAGCGGGCGTCGAAGCGGCGGGTGCGGCCCGGCGGGGTGATGGCGCGGGCGATATAGGACACGGCGGCGAGGTCGGGCAGGGCGCCGACGGCCCGGAACTCCCGCCAACCCCCGACCACCGAGGCGGGCGGGGCCGGCTCGGCCAGCAGCAGGCCGGTTTCCTCGAAGGTCTCGCGCACGGCGGCGAGGGCCATTGCGCGGGCGCGGCGGGGCGGAACCTCGCGAGTCAGCCGGACGGCGTCCGGATGGGACAGGTCGGTGGCGAAGGCGGCGGACGCGTCCGACCGCTCCACCTTCCCGCCGGGAAAGACCCATTTGGAGGCCATGAAGACATGCCCGGGCGCGCGTCGGCCCATCAGCACCTCGGTCCCCGAACCGACCTTGCGCGTCAGGATCAGGGTGGCGGCGTCCTTGGGGCGTTGACGGGGACCGGCGGCGCGGGGAGCGTCACGGAGGTCCTGGGCGGCGTCGAAAGGGCGGAGCGGGGATGTCGGCACGGCGGAAGACTAGCATCGCGCCGCGCCGGGGCGAGGGCGAAAATCAGGTCGCCGGCTGAACCCGCGTCCGGCCGCGGCGGTCGCTCCAGCGCAGCCAGAGCAGCAGGACCAGGCCGGACGCCGAGGCGGCGGCTCCGGTCAGGGCCACGGCCGGAAAGCCGAGCCCGCCGGCGATGACCGCTCCACCCAGGGCCGCGCCGAGCGCATTGCCGAGATTGAAGGCGCCGATGTTCATGGCCGAGGCGAGGTTGGGCGCGTCGGAGGCGGCGGCCATGACGCGGACCTGCAGGGGCGGCACGAGGGCGAAGGAGGCCACGCCCCAGAGGAAGATCAGGACCGCCGTCGGGGCTGCGAACGGCATGGCGAAGGCGAAGGCGACCAGCAGGGCGGACGAGGCGATCAGGGTGACGATCAGGGTCCGGTCGACGGACCGGTCGGCGAACCGGCCGCCCAGCCAGTTCCCGAGCGTCAGTCCCAGGCCATAGGTGACCAGCATGGCGGTGACGAAGCCGAGCGAGGCGCGGGTCACGTCCTGAAGGATCGGGGCGATGTAGGTGAAGACGGTGAACATGGCGCTGGCGCCGATCACGGTCAGGGCGAGAGCCGACAGGACCGGGCCCCTTCCGAGGACCTTGAGTTCGGCCAGGGCGTCGCCGCCGGCGGGCGCGGGCAGTTTCGGCAGGGTCAGGCGCAGGGCCGCCATGACGAACAGGCCGATGGCGGTGATGCCCCAGAAGGAGGCGCGCCAGCCGAGCGTGTCTCCGGCCCAGGCGGCGAGGGGCACGCCGACCACATTGGCGAGGGTCAGGCCCATGAACATGGAGGCGACCGCGCCGGCCTGACGGTTCGGGGCGACCAGGCCGGCGGCGACGATCGAACCGACGCCGAAGAAGGCCCCGTGGTTCAGGGAGGTGATGACGCGCGCGGCCATCAGGGTCCCGTAGTCAGGGGCGAGCGCCGAAAGCAGGTTGCCGAGGGTGAAGATGGCGGCCAGCCCGATCAACAGGGTGCGGCGGGGGACCTTGCCCGTCGTCAGGGTCATCAGCGGCGCGCCGAGGACGACGCCGAGGGCATAGGCGCTGATCAACAGGCCCGCCGTCGGAATGGAGACGCCGATGTCGGTGGCGATGACGGGCAGCAGGCCCATGGGCGCGAACTCGGTCACGCCGATGCCGAAGGCGCCGGCGGCGAGGGCGAGGAGGGGAGGATTGAGTTTCATGAGGCGATCTCAGACCAGCGGCGGGTTGAGGCGGGCGAACCCGGCCTGTTGCCGATAGGGGGTATGGGGATAGGGCGGCAGGACATCGCTGGCGGCGTCGAGCGCGGCGATCTGGTCGGGCGTCAGGCTCCAGCCGACGGCGCCGAGGTTCTGGCGCAGCTGCTCCTCGTTGCGGGCGCCGATGATGACCGAGGAGACCGTCGGGCGTTGCAGCAGCCAGTTGATGGCGATCTGGGGCACGGTCTTGCCGGTCTCGGCCGCGACGAGGTCGAGGGCGTCGACGACGCGGTAGAGGTGTTCGTCCTCGACCGGCGGGGCGAAGGCGGCGGTTTCGTGCAGGCGGCTGCCCTCGGGGATGGGCGCATCGCGGCGAACCTTGCCGGTCAGACGGCCCCAGCCCAGCGGGCTCCACACCAGGGCGCCGACGCCCTGGTCGGCGGCTAGCGGCATCAGGTCGGCCTCATAGGCGCGGCCGATCAGCGAGTAGTAGACCTGGTGGGCGACGAAACGGGGGCGGGCGTCCCGATCGGCGAGGCCCTGCGCCTTCATCAGGGCCCAGCCCGGATAGTTGGAGACGCCGGTGTAGCGGACCTTTCCGGAGGTCACGAGGAGGTCGAGCGTGGCGAGCAACTCCTCGGCCGGGGTCGAGGCGTCGAAGGCGTGGAGCTGCAGCAGGTCGATATGGTCCGTGTTGAGCCGCGTCAGGGCGGCCTCGACCGCGGCGATCAGGCGGCCGCGCGAGACGCCCCAGTCGCCGGGCCCGTCGCCGGTGGGCAGGCCGGTCTTGGTGGAAATCAGGACCTGGTCGCGACGGCCCTTGATGG
Organism: Brevundimonas sp. AVps31; assembly: GCF_058681355.1. Taxonomy (NCBI): domain Bacteria; kingdom Pseudomonadati; phylum Pseudomonadota; class Alphaproteobacteria; order Caulobacterales; family Caulobacteraceae; genus Brevundimonas; species Brevundimonas sp. AVps31. Next base: position 2,454,006 of record NZ_CM178736.1, read on the forward strand.
CCTCGCCCAGCACCCGCTCTGAGGCGCCGTCGGAATACACGTCGGCGGTGTCGAACAGATTGACCCCGGCCTCGAGGCAGATGTCGATCAGGCGGCGCGCCTCGACGACGTCGCTGGTTCCCCAGGCGCCGAACAGCGGCCCTGCGCCGCCGAAGGTTCCCGTGCCGAAGCTGAGGACGGGGACGCGAAGGCCCGAGGCGCCGAGTTGACGATAGTCCATGGCCGAAATCCGTTTGTTGTTACCGGATGCACAGATGGACGCAGGCGCTTGGCGTCGGTAGGGAGGATACGGGCCAAGGATCTGTGACTTGAACGCAAAGATGCAGTTGAACGGCGCAGATCGCGCGCGGGAGATGGAGGTGTTCGCCGCTGTGGCGGACGCCGGCAGTCTGTCGGCGGCGGGGCGCAGGCTGGGGCTGACGCCGTCGGCGATCAGCCGCACCATCGACCGGATCGAGGCGCGTCTGGGGGTGCGGCTGATGTTGCGGACCACGCGACTGCTGACGCTCACGGCGGAGGGCCAGAGCTATCTCGGTGCGGCGCGGCGGATCCTGGCGGATCTGGACGATGCGGAACAGACGGTGGCGGACCAGGGCGCGCCGCGAGGCCGCCTGCGGGTCAGCGCGGCCCTCGCCCACGGGCGGTTGGTGGTCGTGCCTCTCCTGAAGGATTTCGTGGCCCTGTATCCGCACATCCTGGTGGAGATCAGCCTGACCGACGCCGTGGTCGATGTGGCGGCGGGTCAGGCGGATGTGGCCATCCGCTTCGGTCTGCTGGCCGACAGCGCCCTGACGGCGCGGAAGCTGGGCGAGACCGGGCGGATCGTGGTGGCCTCGCCGGAGTATCTGGCGCGGCGCGGGGAGCCGATGACGCCGGAGGATCTGTACGACCACGACTGTCTGAATTTCAGTTTCCGCCGGGCCGAGCCGGTGTGGCCGTTCCGGCGCGACGGGATCAACTTCGCCCTGACCGTGCGCGGGCCGGTTGAGGCCAACAACGGCGAGACCCTGACCCAGTTGGCGCGCGACGGCGTGGGGATCACGCGCGTGGGGGCCTTCAGCGCCGAGGACGACATCCGCGACGGGCGGCTGATCCCCCTGCTGGAGGGCTTCAACCCCGGCGACCGCGAGGCGATCCACGCGGTCTTCGTGGGCGGGACGAACACCCCGGCGCGGGTCCGGGTGTTCGTGGACTATCTGGCGGAGCGGCTGGGCTAGCTCAATCGGCGCTACGCCGGCCGGCGGCGAAGCCGCGCTCGCTCACGCCTACCGCCGCTTGCCCTTGCGAACCCCCTTGAGGCCGCCGGAGGGCTTCTTGCCGTCGCGGGGCTTGGAGCCCGGACCGCCGCGCTTGGGATAGCCGCCGCCGGGGGCGCCACGGGCGCGCATGCCCAGACGGGCCGTGGGCGCATTGGGATCGCGAGGGCCGGGCTCGGACAGCATCTCGAACAGCAGGCCGCCGGTGATCGGGGTCGCCTCCTTCAGCTTGACCTCGACCCGCCGGCCCAGTGTCCAGCGCAGGCCCGAGCGTTCGCCGACCAGGGCGTGGCTGCGGTCATCGTGAGTGAAATACTCGCTGCCCAGGGACGAAACCGGGACCAGACCGTCGGCGCCGGTCTCGTCGAGCCTGATGAACAGGCCGAAGCGGGTGACGCCGGTGATGCGACCGCCGAACGTCGCGCCGACGCGGTCCTCAAGGAAGGCGGCGATGTAGCGGTCCATGGCGTCCCGCTCGGCGGCCATGGAGCGGCGCTCTGTCATGACGACGTGTTCGGCGATGGACGGCAGTTCGGCGATCTCGCGGTCCGTCAGCCCGTCCTTGCCCAGCCCCAGCGCCCGGATCAGGCCACGGTGGACGATCAGGTCGGAGTAGCGGCGGATCGGCGAGGTGAAGTGGGCGTAGCGGTCGAGGTTCAGGCCGAAGTGGCCGACGTTCTCCGCCGAATAGATGGCCTGCATCTGGGTGCGCAGGACCACCTCGTTGACGACCTCGGCGTGCTCGGTCTCGCGGGTTTCGTCCAGCAGCTTGTTGAAGCGTTTGGTGGTCGCCGGTTCGCCCTTGGTCCACGGCTTGCCGATGGTCGACAGGAAGTCGCCGAGGTTGAACAGCTTCTCCTGGCTGGGGGCGTCGTGGACGCGGTAGAGCAGGGGTGTCCTCTGCTTCTCAAGCGTCTCCGCGGCGCAGACGTTGGCCTGGATCATCATCTCCTCGATCAGCCGGTGGGCCTCGAGAGAAACGCGGGCTTCGATGGAGGTGATCTCCCCCTGCGTATTCATGCGGATGCGGCGCTCGGCGCTTTCGATCTGCAGCGGGCTGCGCTTCAGCCGGCCCTTCAGCATGGCGCGGTAGGCGTTCCACAGCGGATAGAGAATAGCCTCCATGATGGGGCCGGTGGTGTCGTCGGGTGCGCCGTCGATGGCGGCCTGCGCCTGCTCGTAGCTGAGCTTGGCGTGGCTGCGCATCAGACCGCGAACGAACTTGTGGCCGACCTTCCTGCCGTCCTTGTCGAAGACCATGCGCACGGCCATCGTGGCGCGGTTCTCACCTTCCTTCAGGCTGCACAGCCCGTTGGACAGGCGTTCGGGCAGCATCGGCTCGACGCGGTCGGGGAAGTAGGTCGAATTGCCCTTCTCCCGCGCTTCGCGATCCAGCGCCGTACCGGGGCGCACATAGGCGGCGACGTCGGCGATGGCGACCCAGACGATCCAGCCGCCCTCGTTCTTCGGGTCCTCGTCCTTCTGGGCGTAGACGGCGTCGTCGTGGTCGCGCGCGTCGGCCGGGTCGATGGTGATCAGGGGAAGGTCGCGCAGATCCTCGCGACCCTTCAACGAAGGCAGTTCCTGATCTTCGGCCTCCTGCTCGACGGCTTCCGAAAAGCCGGTCGGCACGCCGTGCGAATGGATGGCGATCAGGGAGGCGGCGCGCGCGTCGTCCTCGCGGCCGATGGTCTCGAGGATCTTGCCGCGTTTCGGGCCATAGCGTTGGTCGCCCTTCTCGATGGCGGCCAGCACCAGGTCGCCGTCCTTCAGCCCTTCGGCCTGGGCGTTGGGGACCAGCAGGACGTCCTTCGAGCGGCGATCCACGGGTTCGACCCGCACCTCGCGGTTGGACTTGCGGATCACGCCGAGCACGCGGGTGCGCTCGCTGTCCAGCTTCTTGACCAGTCGGGCTTCCCAGCCTTCGGCGCCCTGGCTGAACTTGACCAGCAGGCGGTCGCCCATGCCGGGGGCGGGGCCGGTGCGGCCCGAGTTGTCCGGCATCAGCAGGGCGCGGGGGGCGTCGTCGGACGCCTCGACGAGCCGGACGTACATTTCGCCGTCCACGTCACGTTCGACCACATCGGCGACGCCGACCGGGGGCAGGGCGCCCGAGGGGCTGAAGCCCTTCTTGCCGCGCTTGCCCAGCGCGCCTTCGGCCTCGAGCTCGCGGATCATTTCGCGCAAGGCGCGGCGGTCGCCGCCCTTCAGGCCGAAGTGGCGGGCGATGTCGGTCTTCTCGGCCGAGCCCGCGTCCCGCAGGAAGGCGATCAGGGTTTGTTTGTCGGGGAGGCCGGCGGGCGGCCTCTTGGGGGTGTTTGTCATTCAGTTCTCTCAATCGGGACCGCCGGGCGAGATCGCCTCAACGCCAAGGGCGGAGGCGGCGCGCAACAGGCGGCGGTCGAGGGTTATCAATCTTGCATTCAATCTTTGCGCCGTCGCGAGGTGGACGGCATCGGGCGCTCTGAGGCCCAGGTCGAACGCCCGCACGATCTGATCGGCCATGCGAATGTCCTCCGGATCGATAGCGATGGGGACTGTCGGCGCTTCCGTCCGCCAGTTATCGAAGTCCGAGAGGCGGCCGGCGCCGTTCTCGGCGGTCTCCCGGCCTTGGCGCACGGCGAGGGAGACGGCCGAGGAGACTTCCGCCGCGGCGAAATCGCTGACCAGCAACGGCAGTTCGACGTCGGCGATCCAGCGCTCGACAACGGCGCTGGACGGCTCTCCCAGGAGCAGGGAGACCAGCACGCTGGCGTCGAGATAGGCGCCTACCACGGCTTGTCGTCGTACATCTCATGGAGAAGCTCGACGGAGGTCTGGGTCGCGGGCGGCAAGCGTTCGCGCATCTTTCGCAGCTTTTCGATGGCGACACGTCGCCGTTCGAGGTCGACGGTAGGCGTCGTAACGGGCGTTCTGACAATCTCCGCCACGGGCTTGCCATGACGGGTGATCACGATGCGCTCGCCCCCTTCAACCCGCTCGAGCAGGTGGGTGAAGTTGTTCTTGGCTTCGGCGACGCCATAGGTGGCCATCGGTCGATCTCCGGTTCTGGCCAGAAATATAGCCATAAATCCTTTCTCTCGCCAGTCGGGTTGTCCCGGAGAGGCGCCGCGCCTAGCTTCCGGGCCCAAGCCGCTACGGAGTTTCTGATGTCTCTCGCCCCCCATCCGGTCCTGTCCGGTCCTGTCGGTTCGACGCTGGACCTGATCGGCAAGACGCCGATCGTGGAGGTGAAGAAGATCGATACCGGCGTCTGCCGCCTGTTCCTCAAGCTGGAGGCCCAGAACCCCGGCGGGTCGATCAAGGACCGGATCGCCCTGTCGATGATCGATGCGGCGGAGCGGGAGGGCTTCCTGAAGCCCGGCGGCACCATCGTCGAGGCGACGGCCGGCAACACCGGTCTGGCGCTGACCCTCGTGGGGCAGGCCAAGGGCTATAAGGTGCTTCTGGTTATTCCGGACAAGATGTCGAAGGAGAAAATCCAGCATCTGCGGGCCATGGGTGCCGATGTTCGCCTGACCCGCTCGGACGTCCCGCACGGGCACCCCGAATACTACACCGACATGGCGGAGCGTCTGGCGCAGCAGATTCCGGGTGGCTTCTACGTCAACCAGTTCGCCAACGACGCCAACTCCGCGGCACACTTCAAAACGACCGGCCCCGAAATCTGGGAACAGCTGGACGGCAAGATCGACGCCTTCGTCGCCGGCATCGGCTCCGGCGGCACCATCACAGGCACGGCGCAATACCTGAAGAGCGTCGGCTCGACCGCGCAGATCATCCTCGCCGATCCCGTCGGTTCGACCTTGGCGGGGATCGTCAACGAAGGCGTGCCGGGCCCGGAGGGCAGCTACACCGTCGAGGGCATCGGCCAGAATTTCGTGCCGGACACCGCCCACATGGACCTGATCGACAAGGCCTATTCGATCCCGGATGCCGAAGCCGTCGCCACCGTGCGCGAACTGCTGCTGAAGGAAGGCATTCTGGCCGGGTCGTCGTCGGGCACCCTGATCGCCGCCGCCCTGCGCTGGTGCCGCGAGCAGACCGAGCCGAAGACCGCCGTGACCTTCGTCTGCGACACCGGCGCCAAATACCTGTCCAAGGTCTACAACGACGCCTGGCTGGCGGACCAGGGTCTGGGCGAGCGCGAGTTGCACGGCGATCTGTCCGACCTGATCCACCGCAAATACGCCAAGGGCGATGTCGTCGTGGCCGGGCCGGAGGATACGCTGGACACCGCCTTCAAGCGGATGAAGGGCGCCGACGTGTCCCAGTTGCCGATCATCCAGGACGGTCGCCTGATCGGCATCCTGGACGAGAGCGATCTGGTGCATGTGATGAACACCGACGAGATCACCCGCAAGGAGCGGTTCGCCAAGCCCGTCGCGTCGGCCATGACGCGCGATCTGGACACCGTGCAGGTGTCCGAGCCGCTGGACGCCCTGATCCCGCTGTTCGACCGCGACCGGGTGGCCATCGTGCTGGACGGCGAGACCTTCGTCGGTCTGATCACCCGCACCGACCTTATCAACCACCTGAGCCTTAACCGCTGACGATGCGGGCGCCGTGGATCGCCCTGGCTGTCGGCGGCGTGCTGGCTCTGGCCGGTCCGGGCGTCGCGCCGGCCGGAAGCCAGGTCGTCCGCACTCCGCCGCAGGTGGGTGTTCCGGGCTGCACAGACGACATCGCGGTGCAGGCGTCGCGCGAGTTGATCAGCTTTGACAGCCGCGGGCGTTCGATCCGCGCCTATCTGTACACGCCACGCGGCGCGGCCAACGGGATGGGGCTGGTGCTGTTGCACGGGGGGACGGGGTTCGAGATGAACTCCATCCTGTTCGACGCCCACGCCATCCAGCTGGCGTCGCGCGGTTATCGGGTGCTGCTGCCCGCCTATTTCGACGCAGCCCGGCCCGATCAGAGCCGGCGCACGGTGACGGCGCGGGCGTGGCGGCAGGCGGCGCTGGACGCCGCGGAGGCCCTGCAGGCCGAACCCGGCGTCGCGCCGGGACAGGTGGCGCTATGGGGCTATTCGCGCGGCGCGGGGGTGGCCGTGGACGCCGCGACCGGGCCGGGCGGCCGGGCCGGCAGGATCATTCTCGCGGCCGGCGGCGGATCGACGGACGGGACGCTGGAGGGGCGCACCCTGTCGGCCCTTCTGCTGCATGCCCGCCGTGACGAGGCCGTGCCGGTGCGTTCAACGCTGGCGCTGGCCGAGGATTTGCGGTCGCTGGGCGCGACGGTCGAGGTTCAGGGGCTCGACTTCGACGGCCATCAGTACGATCTCGGGACGTGGTGCGACGTCTTCGCCAGGACGCGGATCTTTCTGGAGAACCGGACGGAGGCTGCGGATGGACCGGCGTAGCCTGCTGACGGGCGCGGTCGCGGCGGCGGGGCTGCCGGGCGCCGTCCGGGCGCAGGCGGCGGCGCCCACGCCGACGCCGACGTCCGCGCCGACCCCCGCCTATGAGGGCATGACCTTCGACAGTCACCGCAAGCCGATCCGGGCCATCCACTACAGCCCGGTGGGCGCGGGGCGCGGGGCGGCGGTCGTGATGTTGCACGGGTCGGGCGCGCGGATCACCAATCACGGGCCTTGGCACGAGCTGGCCATGCGGTTCGCCGGCGACGGCTATCAGGTCCTGACTCCGCTGTTCACCGACGCCTTCGCCGATGACGGCATCCGGCCCGAGCGGATGATGAACGCCTGGCGGCATGTCGGCGAGGACGCGATCGACTGGTTCATCGCCCGCGGGGTCGACCGGCGACGCACCGCGATGTTCGGCTATTCTCTCGGCTCCTATGTCGCGGTGGACGGCGCCTTGGGCAACAGCCGGGCCGCGGCGGCGATCGGCTTGGCGGGGGGCGTCGACGTCTATCCGCCTCGCAATCCGCGGCGGCGAATCCCGGTGATGATCCTCCGCGCCGGTAACGACACCCACGTTCTGCCCCGGAACACGGCGTCCTGGATCACCTTCCTGCGTGACAAGGGCGTCAACGTCCGCGAGGAAGTGTTGGCGGGCGCGGGCCATCTGTTCACACCCCCGCAGTGGCTCGAGATCTTCGAGCGCTCTGCAGCGTTTTACGGCGGCAACATCGGCCGCACCGACCAGGACGATTCATGAGCTCGCTCAAAAACAGCCAGGGTTTCTCGACCCGCGCCATCCACGCCGGCCAGAAACCGGACCCGACCACGGGCGCCGTGATGACGCCGATCTACGCCACCTCGACCTATGCCCAGGAGAGCCCGGGCGTGAACAAGGGGTATGAGTATGCGCGGGGCAAGAATCCGACGCGGGAGGCGTTCGAGGCCTGCCTGGCGGACCTTGAGGGCGGCACCCACGGCTTCGGTTTCGCCTCCGGCATGGCGGCGACTTCGACGGCGCTGGAGCTGCTGGACGCCGGGTCGCACATCGTCACCGGCGACGACCTGTACGGCGGCTCGTGGCGGCTGTTCGAGCGCGTGCGCCGCCGGTCTATGGGGCTGGACTTCAGCTACGTCGATTTCAGCGACCTGAACGCCGTTGAGGCGGCGATCACACCGAAGACCAAGATGATCTGGGCCGAGACGCCCACCAATCCCCTGATGAAGCTGGCTGATATCGCCGGCCTGTCAAAGATCGCCAGGGCCCATGGCCTGCTGCTGATCGTGGACAACACCTTCGCCACGCCGTGGAGCCAGCAGCCGCTGAAGCTCGGCGCCGACGTGGTCATGCATTCCGCCACCAAATACCTGAACGGTCACTCCGACATCATCGGCGGCGCGCTGGTGACGGCTGACCCCGACCTGGCGAAGGAAATCAAGTTCCTCCAGAACTCGGTCGGCGGCGTGATGGGGCCTTTCGACGCCTTCCTCGCGAACCGGGGGCTCAAGACCCTGGGCCTGCGCATGAAGGCGCACAACGAGAACGCCCTGGCCGTCGCCCGCTGGCTTGAAGCGCGCAAGGGGATCGCCAGGGTCATCTACCCGGGCCTGATCAGCCATCCGCAGCACAGCCTCGCGGCGACGCAGATGAACGGGCGCTACGGCGGCATGGTCACGGTGCTGATCGACGGCGATCTGTCACGGACGAAGCAGGTGCTGGAACGCGTTCAGGTCTTCACCCTGGCGGAGTCGCTGGGCGGCGTCGAAAGCCTGGTGAACCACCCGGCCATCATGACCCACGCCAGTGTGCCGAAAGAGGTGCGCGAGGCCGGCGGCGTGACCGAAAACCTGATCCGGCTGTCCGTCGGCGTCGAGGATCTGGACGACCTGATCGGCGATCTGGATCAGGCGCTGGGCTGAGGACTCAGCCCGCCGGCAGGGCCAGGCTCCAGCCGGCGTCCGGTTCGATCCACAGGACGGTGCTTTCGAACTCGGGGCGGGCGACGCCATCGACGCTGACGGAGGCGCGCATCGTGCCGTCCGGGTTCGGGGTATAGGTGCTGCAGAACTCGCCGTTGCCCAACACGGCGCCGATGTTGGCGGCGATCTGCCGGCGCAGAGCGTTCAGCGGCTCGCCCTCAAGCGGGGTGCCGCTGACGTCGATGCCGGTGATCTCTTGCTCACGGTTCTCGGACCGGGCGCACTCCGCGCCGTCCTTGACGTAGACCCGGCCCGTGGCGTGCAGGACGACCGCGGGCGCCGCGCTGATCTGGTTGCGGGCGATATTCCAGATCGAGCCGTCAGGATCGAACCGGTAGCCGCCGATGGCGGTGCAGGTCTTTGCGGAGACGTTCGGACCGTAGCATTGCAGCTTGCCCGTGCGACCGGGCTCAAGCGGACCGGCATCCTGGGGAGCGGCGGCCAGCGCCAGCAGGGCCATCAAAAGCATGGTCTCACCTTTCGGATGTCACCCGCCGGACGTTCCCGGCTCCAGGCATCATCGCACAACGCCAATGGCGATAGAAAGGCTTCAGTCAGGCTTGGAAGAGGGCAGGGCGGTCTGGTGGCCGGACGCGGGGACGACCTTCTTCTTGGCCGGGGCGCGGGTCTTCTTGACCTTGGGCAGGGCCTCGCGACGGGTCAGTTCGTTGTCGATCCGATACAGGGTGTCGGCGGCGTTGGCGGCCTGAACCGGTGAACCGCTGCCGGCCAGACGCTGGGCGTTGGCGCGCAGGGCCTTGAGGTCGGGATCGCTCATGGTCGGGATCATATCTGCGAGCGAAGGCATGGGACTCTCGTGGAAAACTGAAAGATCGAAAGGACCGGCGCCGTAGGGCGACCGGTCCTCCCGTGGGTTCGAAACTATTCGGCGGCCTTCAGGCGACCGGCCGATTCCTTGCCCGAGCGCTGGTCGCGCTCGATCTCGTACGAGATCTTCTGGTTTTCGTTCAGCGAGCCCAGGTCCGAGACCTCGACAGCCGAAGCGTGGACGAAGACGTCCTTGCCGCCATCATCGGGAGCGATGAAGCCGTAGCCTTTGGTCGGGTTGTACCATTTCACAGTGCCGGTAGCCATTTCAGGACCTCCACAAGCATTGGCCGCAGGAAGGATCTCCTGAACGGCCTGTCGGGTCTGGTTGGGATCGGCCTTGGACCTCGGTGCGCGGTGCAAAGGGACAGCAGCGTTTCGCAGAGAGATCGACGACACACAGGTGGGCCTTATCGCAGGAAATAGCAAGCCCGATGTCCAGATACGAAAACGGCGGCGTCGGTCCGAGACCAACGCCGCCGTTCGAAAGTCACGCGTCGGAGGCCGACGCGGGAACTCAGCCTTCGGTCTTCAGTTGACCAGCCGATTCCTTGCCCGAGCGACGGTCGCGCTCGAGTTCGTAGGAAACCTTTTGGTTTTCATCCAGGCCGCGCAGGCCGGCCGCTTCAACGGCCGACACGTGGACGAAGACGTCCTTGCCGCCGTCGTCCGGCTGAATGAAGCCGTAGCCCTTGGTCGAGTTGAACCACTTAACGGTGCCGGTAGCCATAATAGACCTCCACTTGGCGTTGGCTCCAGACAATAGCGCCTGGAAGCCTGTCGGGTCTGAATGGGAGCGGCTGGACCTCGGGCGAAAGCAGAGGAAGACGGTTCGCAGAGAGATCGACGTCCGCCCTTTTGAACCGGATGGACGTCGAAAGCAAGATGGGGTCAGGCCCCCGCGTCTTCCTCGACCGGCGGGACGTAGTTCGCCTGGCAGAGTTTGCGCAGGTCGGCGCTGAGCGTGGGCCCGTACAGGGAGTCCTGGATGCGGTCGAAGCCTTCCGAGGAGAGGGCCTGTTTGATGTCGCTGACGGTGCGGCACCGTCCTTCGCGCGCCAGGGCATAAGCGCGTTCAAGGGTGGTCGGTCGATGTGAAGTCATGACGCCCATATGGGCGCTTTCGGCCCGGAATCCTAGAAGGCGAAGCTGACCCCGGCCACGACAGCGTCGGCGTACTGCGGATTATTCGCATCGGCGTCGGTGTCGTGATAGCGCACCTGGGCCTCGATATTGCGGGTCAGGGCGTAGCTGAAGCCCGCATTCCAGCCGGTGTAGTCCACGCTGTTGTCCTGCTCGCGACGGCCGATTTCGGCGCTCGCGGTCAGCTTGTCGGTGAAGTCCCAGCCGCCCCGGATCGACGCCCAGGTCCAGGCTTCGGTCGAGCCCGTGCCGTCCGGCGAATGCTGCAGGCGCAAGCGGGCGCTGGCCGGGCCGATGGAGCGTTTGACGTCCGCCGTAAACTCCCAGGCCGTGTCGTCCGCGCCCGGGTCGGCGTCGACCTGGTATTTGTAGGTCGCATTCAGATCGAGGTCGAAGCCCATGACCTGCGGCCGCCAGCCGCCGCCGAGCTCCAGCTCCAGCTCCGACCCGGTCGAGCTCTTGATCGTCTCGAAGCCCGGCCCGGCATAGAAGGCGCCGGACGCGCTTTCCCATTCCGCGCCCGCCCAGGCGTAGGGATCGCCCATCGACTTGGAGGCGTCCTTGGACCTGTTGTCGGTCGCCGCGCCGAACGAAACGGTCCAGTCGCCCGCGTCCTGCGCGAACGCAGGCGAGGCGAGGACGGCGGAGGCCAGAAGGCCGAGCGTCAGTGTACGGATCATGGAACCTCCAGACGCGCGAAGGGCGCGAGGCGTTCCTAGATGAAAGCGGTCTTCTTGGCGAACCGATCCGTAGCCTGAGCGAATTCGTCGCGCAGGCGGCTGACCAGCTGACCGGCCGGCAGGACGTCATGGATCGCGCCCGCGCCCTGACCGGCGGACCAGACCGTCTTCCAGGCCTTGGCCTCATCGGCCATATCCAGCTTGTGCTCGGGCAGGTGTTTCGGATCGATGCCGTTCTCGACCAGCGACTTGGTCATGAAATTGGCCGGGATGCCCGACACCGCGGGGGTGTGGACGATGTCCGCCGAGCCCGAGTCGATGATCATGTCCTTGTAGGCGTCCGGGGCCATGGCTTCGGTCGTGTTGATGAAGCGGGTGCCCATATAGGCGAAGTCGGCGCCCATCATCAGGGCGGCGGCGACATCCGACCCGGTGGACAGGCAGCCCGAGAGGATGAGGGTCCCGTCGTAGAAGCTGCGCACCTCCTCGATCAGGGCGAAGGGATTGACGATGCCCGCGTGGCCCCCGGCGCCGTTGGCGACAAGGATCAGCCCGTCGACGCCCGCTTCCGCCGCCTTGCGGGCGTGACGGACGTTGGCGATGTCGTGGAAGACCAGACCGCCGTAGCCGTGCACCGCATCGACCACATCCCGCACCGCGCCCAGCGAGGTGATGATCAGCGGCACCTTCTCCTCGACCGAGACCATCATGTCGGCCATCAGGCGGGGATTGGTCGGGTGGACGATGTGGTTGACGCCGAAGGCTGCGGCGTCGGGGTTCAGCCGGCCCTTGATCTCATGCAGCCACTCCCGATAGCCCTCGGTCGTGCGCTGGTTCAGCGACGGGAAGGTGCCGATGGCTCCGGCGTTGCAGGTCTCGACCACCAGATCCGGTCCGGAGACCAGGAACATGGGCGCCGCGATCACCGGCAGCTTGAGACCTTTTTGAAGCGAAGCCGGAATGGCCATGACGTTTCCCCGGGTTGTCTTTCGCTACGGATAGCGGGGGGACGCAGGGGAAGGCAAATCTGAAAAGCGGCGAGTCAGCGCGGAGAGGGGGCGGGCGGCTCCGCCAGAGGCATCAGGAACCGGACCGTGAACCGGACCCTTGAGCCGACGGCGGCGCCGTCGACGGTGCGCGGAGAGATGCGGGCCCGCGCGGCGGCGGCGAGCGTGGCCTGGCCGAACCCGTGGCCTGCGGGCGTCTCGTCAATGATCTGGCAGTTGGACAACCACCCGTCGGGGTTGACCACGCACTGAAGGGTGGTGCGCCCTTCCGTGACGCCGTTGGTGATCGCCAGCGCCGGATACTCGGGCGAAGGGCGGGTGGCCCAGCTCGGATTGGTGATGACGCTCGGACGGCGCGCCGCGGGAGGCGGGCCAGGCCGGGGGCGCGGCGCGATCAGAACGGGCGGCGGCGGGGTTTCCGCACCCGGTTTGGGCTTGGCCTGTTGCGCCGCGACAGGCACGACGGTCAGGACGCTCGCGACGACCGTGAAGACGGCTCCCAGCCTTTGAAAACGTCCGCCCATGTCTCTATCTCCCCCACAGATCACTGCTCTCCTCATGCCCCGGCGTGACGGGGGCAGGCAAGTCGCTCCGCTGCTGATGAGACCGCCCATGACCCCGCCGCCGATCACCCTGCAGGAACGCCGTCAGCGGCTGGACCGGCTGGAGGCCGCGATGGAGGCGCAAGGGGTGGCGGCTGTGCTGGTCGATGCGACCAGCAGCCTGCGCTACTTCACCGGTCTGGTCTGGGGCCGGTCGGAGCGGATGATCGCAGCGCTGGTCCGGCCCGGACAACCATTGACCTACATCTGTCCACGCTTCGAACTGGACAAGGTGGGCGGCGCCGTCGGCGTGCCGGGCGAGTTCCTGACCTGGGAAGAGCATGACAGCCCCTATGCCCTGGTCGCCGACGCGGTCCCGACCGGTGTGCTGGCCGTCGATGAGCAGGCGCCGGTGTTCGCCTGGCTGGGACTGGCGGAGGCGCTGGGTGTCGAGCGACTGCGCGGGACGGCGTCGCTCATCACGCCGCTGCGGGCCCGCAAGTCCGAGGCCGAAATCGCTCTGATGACGCGGGCCAAGGCGCTGACGCTGGAGGCGCACCGCCGCGCTCACAGCCACCTTCAGGCCGGGATGCGGGGGTCCGACGTCGCGGCCTTCATCGACCGTCAGCATCGCGCGCTGGGCGCCGACGGCGGCAACACCTTCTGCATCGTCTCGTTCGGGGTCGATACGTCCCTGCCGCATGGCGGGGAGGGCGATCCGGAGTTGAAAGAGGGCGACGTGGTGCTGATCGACACCGGTTGCGCCCTGGACGGCTACAACGCCGACATCACGCGCACCTTTGTCTTCGGCGAGCCGACGCCCGAGGTGCGCCGCATCTGGGATCTGGAACAGGCGGCGCAGGCGGCGGCGTTCGACGCCGCGCGGCTGGGCGAGCCGTGCGAGGCGGTGGACGCGGCGGTGCGAGCCTTCCTGAAGGGCGCCGGGCTGGGGCCGGACTATGAACTGCCGGGCACGCCGCACCGGACCGGTCACGGCATCGGTCTGGACATCCATGAAGCGCCCAATCTGGTGCGCGGCGACCGGACCCTGCTGGATGTCGGCATGTGCTTCTCCAACGAACCGATGATCGTCGTGCCCGGCCGGTTCGGCATCCGGCTGGAGGATCATTTCCACATGACCGCCGACGGTCCGAAATGGTTTACGCAGCCGCAGCCCGATCTGGACGAACCGTTCAGAGGTGTCGCGCCTCTGACGGCGTGACGAAAGCCCACGAAATCGCTAGAGCGACGCCATGACCACCGACACCACAGGCCTGCACCAGCTCGGCCAGATGACCGCCGCCCCGACCAGCCCGGAAACCGCCGTGCTGGAGCGGGTGCCGAACCCGCACGCGGACACTCTTTATCTGGCCCGCTTCACGGCCCCGGAGTTCACCAGCCTGTGCCCCGTCACCGGCCAGCCGGACTTCGCCCACATCGTCATCGACTATGCCCCCGGCCCCTGGCTGGTGGAGTCGAAGTCGCTGAAGCTCTACCTGACCAGCTTCCGCAACCACGGCGCCTTCCACGAGGATTGCACCGTCGCCATCGGCAAGCGACTGGCGGAACTGCTGGACCCGACATGGCTCCGCATCGGCGGCTACTGGTATCCGCGCGGCGGGATCCCGATCGACGTCTTCTGGCAGACGGGGGCGCCGCCCGAAGGCCTGTGGCTTCCCGACCAGGGTGTGCCGACCTATCGCGGACGAGGGTGACGGCCAGGGCTGTGTCGGTCGCGCTTCGCCTGTGAAGGGCTTGCTGGTCGAGTCCGGATTTGAATGACCAACCCGCGGCAGCCGGTCCTCGTCGGTCAACTTTCAAATATGGACTGGTCCTACCAAAAGACGCGCCCCGTCCATTGAGCGTTTGCCGTGTGTACTGCGCCCGCACGGAGTGAAGACCAAAGACAACTACTGCCGGGTGTATGCCGTCTGGCGTGGCCTCGGTTTGCCTCTCGCCTGATCCTTTAAAAAAACACTCGGGATCGCCGCGCCGAGGGGGCATTGATCGCAGGGTTGTTCAATCTCTACTCAAATAACCCGCTGTCTGATTGTTGACTTCGATTGTGTCCTGTAGCCGACATTTGAACATGCGTCGCAGTTCGGCAAGTCGCGGGCGGCGTGGATACAGGGTCATCGAACGCCTTCGTCTTGAATTCGTCTGATCGATAGTCGCCGAACGGGAACCGGATTCCGATAGCGGCGTTCTTGGTGCTGTCGCGATCTCGTGTCGCGTGAAGAAGGCCCGGCAGATCGGCGTCACGCCGAATATTTTCCGCAAGGCGCGATCCGTTCGCGTGCTTGCGCCAAGCGCCCGTCAAAAACTTCAATCGTTACGTGAGAGCGCCCTGCTGCTGGGGGGCCGCCACGCCCTGAATCCTGCGGCGGCGCTTCGAGATCCAAATGTTGAGACTGAGCCTTTTGACGGCGGCCCTGTTGGGGGCGGCCGGGGTCGCGCACGCGCAACAAACCCTGCCGAATGCGGGAACTCTGGTGCAGCAGATTCCGCCGCAGCCGAGGGCGGAGCCGCAGAGCCGCATCGACCTCCCGGAGCCGGAACCGACGCGCGAGCCGGTGACAGAGGGCGCGCGCATCCATGTCGAAGGCGTCCGGGTGACGGGCGCGACCCTGTATCCGGAGGCCGAACTGGTCGCGCTGGCGGGCATCGCTCCGGGCAGCGACCTGACCCTCGCGGAGCTTCGCAACGCGGCGGCGGAGATCACCGACTTCTACACCCGGAACGGTTACTTCCTCGCCCGCGCCTATCTGCCGCCGCAGGAGATCGCCGGCGGCATCGTCACCATCGCTGTGGTCGAGGGGCGCTATGGCGAACAGACCGTGCGCAACGGCTCGCGTCTGAATGACGCCGTGGCGTCGGCGCTGCTGGACCGTCCCGCGCTTCAATCGGGACAAGTGATCGCCATCGCGCCGCTGGAGCGGTCGCTGTTGCTGCTGGCGGACACGCCGGGCGTCATCGTGCAATCCACCCTGTCGCCGGGCGCTGTGCCCGGAACCTCCGACCTTACGGTGCAGCTGGCCGATGGTCCGCGGGTGTCGGGGAGCCTTGAAGCCGACAACGTCGGCGACCGCTACACCGGACGATATCGGTTCGGCGGTTCGGTCAATCTGAACAACCCCACGGGCGCGGGCGATCTGGCCAGCCTGCGACTCCTCGCGTCCGGCCATGGTCTGGCCTACGGGCGGGCCGCCTATCAAGGGCCGTTCGGCGAGACCACGGTCGGCATCGCGACGCCGGCGGCTCGGCGGACATTCTCGGCGTCTTCGCCAGCTATCCGATCGTGCGTTCGCGCCGCACCAACATCACCCTGTTCGGCGGTTTCGATCACAAATGGCTGCGGGATGACATCGACCTCGTGGCCCAGTCGGGCCGCAAGACGGTCAACGCGGCCACCTTCGGCCTGCGCGGTGACGCGGTTGACGATTTCGGTCGGGGCGGGGTCACCGCCTGGTCGGTGAGCTGGACCGCGGGCGATCTCGACATCCGGTCGCCGCTGGAACGCGCTGCGGACGCCGCCACCGCCCGGAGCCAGGGCGGCTTCGGCAAGCTGCAATACAGCCTTGCCCGCACCCAGATTATTGGCGGTCCGCTGTCGCTGTACGGTGCGCTGCGCGGCCAGATCGCCACCGCCAACCTGGACAGCACAGAGAAGATGGAGCTGGGCGGCGCCTATGCCGTCCGGGCCTATCCGGAAGGCGAAGCCTACGGCGACGAAGGCTATGTCGCCACGGTCGAGGCCCGTCTGGTCCTTGATCAATGGGCGCCCGCGCTGCCCGGCAGCCTGCAGGCGATCGCCTTCGTGGACTGGGGCGAGGTCGATGTCGCCCGGAGCCCCTGGTTCCCCGGCTCCAACAGCGAAGAGCGCAGCGGCGCCGGCGCGGGGCTGGTGTGGCAGGGCGACTCCAACCTGATCGCCCGCGTCACCTGGGCGCGAAGAGGCGACCAGATCGTCACCTCCGGCCCCGATCGCCGGGACCGTGTCTCGTTCCAGATCGTGCAGCTGTTCTGATGACCGCTCGCACCCGCCACGCCGCTCCCCACACCTCGCAGGATGCTCTCATGACCCGTCACGATCCGAAACTGCCGTCCCCCGGTCCGGGTCGCGCGAACCGACGCGGGCTGCTGGCCGCCTCGACCATGCTCGCCGGCCTCGTCACGGCGCTTTCGCTCGGGACGACCGCGACGGCGCAGACCCTGCCGACCGGCGGGACCGTGGTGGGAGGGGCGGCGACGGTCACCACCTCCGGCAACACCCTGACCGTCAACCAGTCGAGCCAGAACGTGGCGCTCAACTGGAACAGCTTCTCGATCGGTCGGGACAACACCGTCAACTTCGTGCAGCCCAACAGCGCCTCGGTCGCGCTGAACCGGGTGCTGGGCGCGGATGCGTCGGTGATCATGGGCAACCTGAACTCGAACGGCCAGGTCTTCCTGATCAATCCAAACGGCATCCTGTTCGGCCGGGGCGCCCAGGTGAACGTGGGCGGGCTGGTCGCCTCGACCATGGGCATGAGCGACGCGGACTTCATGGCGGGCGGCCTGACCTTCGCCGGGCGCGCCGGTTCGGTCGTCAATGAGGGCGTGATCAACAGCAGCGGCGGCTATGTGGCCCTGCTGGGCGGGCAGGTGGTCAATAACGGCGCGATCCAGGCTCGCCTGGGGACCATCGTGATGGCGGCGGGCGAGGCGGTCACGCTCGATTTCGCGGGCGACGGCCTGCTGAATGTGGTCGTCGATACCGGCGCCGTGGGCGCGCTCGTCAGCAACGGCGGCTTGCTGCAGGCCGATGGCGGCTATGTGATCATGACGACCCAGGGGGCGGGCGCGCTTCTCAACACCGTGGTCAACAATACCGGCGTCATCCAGGCCCGCACCGTCGGCGAGCGCGAGGGGGTGATCCTGCTGCTGGCGGACATGGCGAGCGGCACGGTCAATGTCGGCGGCGCGCTGGACGCCAGCGCCCCTGACAGCGGCGACGGCGGCTTCATCGAAACCTCCGGCGGCACGGTCCGCATCGCGGACGGCGTGCGCATCTCGACCGAGGCCCGCACCGGGCGGACCGGGACCTGGCTGATCGATCCGCAGGACTTCACCATCGGCGCCGGGGGCAATATTTCCGGCGCGACCCTGTCGGCGCAGCTGGTGACCACCAACGTCGTGATCAGCACCCTGACCGGCGCCGGCGCCAGCCTGCCCGGCAACGGGGATATCTTCGTCAATGACGCCATCGCCTGGACCGCCTCGGGCGAGCCGACGACCCTGACGCTGAACGCCAGCCGGGACGTGAATATCAACGCTTCGATCACCGCGACCAACGGCAATCTGGTGGCCTGTTGCGGGCGGGATGTGAACGTCAACGCGCCGATCACCACCGTCAATGGCAGCGTGCTGCTGAACGCCGGGCGGGACGTCCGGGTCTTCCACGCCATCACCACGACGGACGGCAATATCGCCCTGTGCGCGGGCCATGACGTGCACATCGACGCCGCCGTGACCCTGACGCGCGGCACTACCATACCGGCCCAGAGCCTGGGCCTTCCGATCGGGTTGACGATTATCGCGGGGGCTGACGGCACAGGGCCGGGACCGGAGGGCGGAACGATTATCTTCAGTACGCTCGCGCCGCCGACCACCGTGACAAACGCCCCGGCGACCCTGAACTACAATCCGGTCTCCTATGCCGCGCCGACCGACTATCTGATTAACTTCGTTCTGACCGAGGGGGCGACGCTGACCCAGCGTATGCTGCTGTTCCCTGACGGCGGACGGGTCTTCGACGGCACGACCGCGACCACCCTGACCGGCTTCCTCACCACGGCCGCATCCGGTCTGCCGACCGGGGTCAGCCTGGTCGCCGGACCCGGCGCGACCGCGAATTTCGACAGCGCCACAGCGGGCGCGGATGTCGGCATCACCTACAGCGGCTACAGCCTGACCGGCCCCGATGCGGCGAACTATGCGCTTGCCGGGTCCTGCTGCGTCTCGACGTTCAGAACCCGGGGCACGATCGCCCCCGCGCCTGTGACGCCGCCCGTCACGCCGCCGGTCACGCCCCCGGTCACGCCGCCCGTCGTCCCGCCTGTGACGCCGCCCGTCATTCCGCCTGTCACACCGCCGGTCGTTCCCCCGGTCACCCCCGTGGGCCCGTACACCCCCTTCCCGACCTCTCCGGGCACGGGCCCGGGAAGCGGCGGGACCTATACGCCCGATCTGGACCTGGTTGTGGTGGACAGCGGGGTGACCTCGCCCAACTATCCGTCGATCGAAGGGCCGGGGCCGGACACAGGCGGCGGAAACCCGCCGTCGGCGGATCAGCCGTCGTTGCCCGATGCGACGGGCGATCAGCCGACCCCCGATGCGCCGACGTCGGATCAGCCTGCGCCGGAAAACACGCCGGGACCGGAGACGGTCACGCCCTATCCGGAAGCTCCGCGTCCGATGACCCCGGTACCCGAGCGTCCGCGCAAGCAGGACCGGAACTGATCATGGCGGTCGGCTCCGGATCGGCCCTGACGGCGATGGTGTTCGCGCTGCTGCTGTCGGCGCCGGCCGCTTCGGCGGGCGGCCGAGACGCGGCGGTCGCCCCGGGGGCCACGGCGGCCAGCGAAGACCTGCGGAGCTGGGTGCTGAAGACCGGCGACAACCAGGGTCTGGCGTTCGTGATCGTGGACAAGCGGGAAGGCCGGGTCGCGGCCTATGACGCCGAGGGCCTGCTGATCGAGGCCGCGCCTGCGCTTCTGGGCCTCGCGACGGGCGATGATTCCCCGCCCGGGATCGGCGACCGGGCGCTGGCGGATATCGGTCCGGCGGACCGCATCACGCCCGCCGGCCGGTTCGTCGCCCGGCTGGGCGAGAACCTGAGCGGCCATGTGGTTCTCTGGGTCGACTACGAGGACGCGATCTCGCTGCATCCCGTCGCCACCGCCCGGCGCTCGGAGCAGCGTCAGGCGCGGCTGGACAGTCCCGGGGGCGCGGACAACCGCATCTCCTACGGCTGCATCAACGTGCCCGCGCCCTTCTATGCGGCCGTTATCCGCCCCCTGTTCGAGAGCGGGGAGGGGATCGTCTATGTGCTGCCCGAGACCCGTTCGATGGAAGCCGAGTTTTTCGGTCGGACGGCGGACACCGGGGGCGGGACCCAGGGGGCGCCGCCCGCCCCGGATCCCGCCTCGCGTCTCCTCAGCCCCAGTCGCTAGAGCCGGCCTCCTCGCGGAAGTCGAAGTCGCCGTCGGTGCCGGCCGACAGGTCGCGCCAGGCGTCGAGCTCGGCCTGCAGGCTGGCGATCTTGGCCTGAACCATGCCCAGGGCGTCCGTGCCGGCGGCCCATCGGGTCGGTTGCTGCGGGGCGACGGCGAGGGTGATAAGCGCCTGCCCCAGCCTGTAGGGATCGCCCGCCTGATTGCGGCTGCGGCTGTCGTAGAAGGTCTTCAGCGCGGCCGAGGCCTCGGCGTAGTCGGCGATGGGCGTCGAGCCGTGCTTCACCGAGGTCGGCTCCAGGAAGTCGGTGCGGAAGAAGCCGGGCTCGACCACGGTCACCTGGATGCCGAAGGCGGCGACCTCCTGGCCGAGCGACTCCGAGAAGCCCTCGACCGCGAATTTGGAGGCGCAGTACAGGGTCCCGCTGGCCCCGCCGACGATGCCGCCGACCGAGGAGACGTTGAAGATGCGGCCCGACCGCTGGGCCCGCATGACCGGCAGGACGGCGCGGGTGACGTGCATCAGGCCGAAGACATTGGTGTCGTACTGGGCGCGGGCGTCCTCGGCGGTGGATTCCTCGAACACCGACAGGTGGCCGTAGCCGGCGTTGTTCACCAGCACGTCGATCCGGCCGAAGGCGGCCAGCGCCGCGTCGACGGCGGCCTTGGCGGCGGCGGGGTCGGTGACGTCAAGCGAGACGGACAGCAGCCGGTCGCTGTCGGGACCGAAGGCTTCGGTCAGGACGTCGCGGTTGCGGGCGGTGGCGATGACGCGGTCGCCGGCGTCGAGAACGGCGCGGACGATGGCGGCGCCGAGGCCGCGCGAGGCGCCGGTGACGAGCCAGGTTTTTGGAGTGGGGGCGGTCATGGGAAGGCTCCTTGGTTGGGAGCCCCGTTATGGTCCCGCACCGCGCCGCGGACGTAGACAGATGGCGCCAAGCTCTTGCACGATTCTGCCAATGACGGCGTCACGCGCGGGCGGTGGCTTGCGTTCCGGGACAGTCAGGCCTTGGGTGTCGTCATGAGCCGATTGCACGAACTCGTCGCACTGGTCCGTCGCCATACGGACGGCGCCCTGCCCGAGGGCGTGGGGCCGATGACCCTGCCGGGGCTCCAGGTCATCGCCAGCACCGTCGTCACCGAGGCGCAGCCGGTGGTCTATGAGCCGATGCTGTGCCTCATCCTGGAAGGCGCCAAGACCACGGTCCTGGGCGCCGAAAGCCATCCCTATCGCGCCGGGCAGTATCTGGTGGTGTCGACCGACCTGCCGGTCAGCGGACAGGTGATCGCGGCGCCCTATCTGGCCATCGGCATCCCGCTGGACCCGGCGGTGATCGCCGAACTGATGGTCGAGACGGGGGGCGCCGCGCCGGAGGCCGCGCCGGTGCGGGCCCTGGCGGTCAGCGCGATGGACGAGGACCTGATCGACACCGTCATCCGTCTGGTGCGCCTGCTGGACCGGCCGGCGGAGGCGCCGGTGCTGGCGCCCCTGATCCGGCGCGAGCTGATGTGGCGGCTGCTGACCGGCGAACGGAGCGAGATGATGCGCCAGATCGGCGCCGGGGGCGGGCGGCTGGACCAGGTGCGCCGCGCCGTCCGCTGGCTGCGCCAGCACTATGCCGAGCCGATGCGGATCGAGCGGCTGGCCGAGGTGGCGGGGATGAGCGAGACCTCGCTGCACCGCCACTTCAAGGCGGTCACGGCGATGAGCCCGCTGCAGTACCAGAAGCAGGTGCGGCTGCAGGAGGCGCGCACCCTGCTGCTCAGCCGGGGACGCGACGTGGCGGGCGTGGGCTTCGCCGTCGGCTACGACAGCCCCTCCCAGTTCAGCCGCGAATACGCCCGCCTGTTCGGCCGCCCGCCGGGCCGCGATCTGGAGCGGATGCGGGCCGATCCGACGCTGGCGGTGGCGGTGTGATGCGCCATCCGACTTGCCGGGCAGGTCAGACCCGCTAGAGGTCGAGGCCGGAGGGACCATGACCACCACCACCACCGACGTCGTCATCCTCGGCGGGGGCCATAACGGCCTCGTCTGCGCCTTCTATCTGGCGCGCGCAGGGCTGAAGGTGACGGTGCTGGAACGGCGGTCTGTGGCCGGCGGGGCGGCGGTGACGGAGGAGTTCCATCCGGGCTTCCGAAACTCGACCGCCAGCTACACCGTCAGCCTGCTGAACCCGAAGGTCATCGCCGACATGGCGCTGGCCCGGCACGGGCTGACGGTGGTTGAACGCAAGGTCGCCAACTTCCTGCCGTTCGACGACGGCCGCTACCTGCTGGCGGGGGAGGGGCGGACGCAGGGGGAGGTGGCGAAGTTTTCGGCCCGGGATGCGGCGCGGCTGCCCGACTATGAGCGGCGGCTGGAGGTGGTGGCGTCGATCCTGCGCGACTGGATCCTGAAGAGCCCGCCCAATGTGGTCGAGGGCGGCTGGACGGCCATGCTGCCCGAACTGCTGAAGGGGGCGTCGCTGGGGCGGCAGGCGGCGGCGCTGGACGTGGAGGGGCGGCGCGACCTGCTGGACCTGTTCGCCAAGTCGGCGGGCGACTGGCTGGACGGCTGGTTCGAGAGCGATCCGATCAAGGCCCTGTTCGGCTTCGACAGCATCGTCGGCGCCTACGGCAGTCCCTACACGCCGGGCTCGGCCTATGTGCTGCTGCACCATGTCTTCGGCGAGGTCAACGGCAAGAAGGGCGTCTGGGGCCACGCCCTCGGCGGCATGGGGGCGATCACCCAGGCGATGGCGAGGGCCTGCGCCGAGGTGGGCGTCGAGGTGCGGCTGGAGACGGCCGTAGCCGAGGTGCTGACGGAGAAGGGCCGGGCCGTGGGAGCGGTCACTGAAGGCGGGGATGTGGTGCGGGCGCGGGCCGTGGTGTCCAACCTGCACCCGCGGCTGCTGTTCGAGCGGCTGGTCGACGACGCCGTGGTCCCGGCGGACTTCCGTGCGCGGATCGGCAACTACCAGTCGGGCTCGGGCACCTTCCGCATGAACGTGGCCCTGTCGGAACTGCCGAACTTCACCAGCCTGCCGGGGCAGGGGGATCACCTGACGGCGGGCATCATCATCGCCCCGTCGCTGGCCTACATGGACCGGGCCCACGCCTCCGCGCGGCTGAACGGCTGGTCAGCCGAACCGATCGTGGAGATGCTGATCCCCTCGACCCTGGACGACAGTCTCGCGCCGCCGGGACAGCATGTCGCCAGCCTGTTCTGCCAGCATGTCGATCCGACGCTGGCGGACGAACACCGCGACACGATCGCGGACCTTATGATCGAGACGGTCGATCGCCACGCGCCGGGCTTCAAGGCCTCGGTGCTCGGACGGCTGGCGCTGGGCCCGCGCGATCTGGAGCGGCGCTTCGGCCTGGTCGGGGGCGACATCTTCCACGGCCGGCTGACGATGGACCAGTTGTTCAGCGCCCGCCCCGTGCTGGGCCACGCTGATCACCGCATGCCGGTTTCGGGGCTCTACCTGTGCGGCTCCGGCGCCCACCCCGGCGGCGGGGTGACCGGTGCGCCGGGCCATAATGCGGCGCGGGCGGTGCTGAAGGATCTCAAGTGAGGCGGCAGTGAGCAGGCAGCATTAAGCAGAAGCGTTTCCTGCCGGCGCCGCTCTGAAATCCTGCTGCCTGCTGCCTGCTGCCTGCTGCCTCAGACGTCCGCCACGCCCATCGCCGCCATCAGCGCATCGCGCACAGCGGCTTCGGTGAAGGGTTTCTGGATTGTGCGCTGGCCGCGCCATTCGTCGGGCAGGCCGCCTTCGCCGTAGCCCGTGGAGAAGACGAAGGGGATGCCGCGTTCTTTCAGCGCCTCGGCGACCGGGAAGACCTGACGGCCCGCCACGTTCACGTCCAGCAGGGCGGCGTCCAGGCGCTCGCCGTCGGTGGCCAGCCTCAGGCCCTCGTCGATGTTGGCGGCGGGACCGACGGGCGTACAGCCCATGTCCTCCAGAATCGTCTCCAGCAGCATGGCGACCAGGGATTCATCCTCGACGATCAGGACGCGGCGACCCGACAGAGCTTCAGTCATTCCCATCTCCCCGGTCCAATGGGACCATGAACTCCGCAGCGAAGCCGGAAGTCGCGTACTCAAGTTTCACCTCGCCCGCCAGATCATGGCGGACATTGCGCTCAATCAGCCGGCTGCCGAAGCCGCGGCGCGTCGGTTCGCTGACCGGCGGGCCGTCGATCTCACGCCAGGTCAGGTGGAGTTTCGGATCGGTCAGGTCGGCCACGGCCCAGTCAACCATCACCCGGCCTTCCGGCCCGGACAGCGCGCCGTATTTGGCGGCGTTGGTGGCCAGTTCGTGGAAGATCATTCCCAACGACAGCGCGGCCGCCGGGCCCAGCGCCACCGGTGCGCCGACCAGGCTGAT
The DNA here is from genome assembly GCF_058681355.1 of Brevundimonas sp. AVps31. Lineage (NCBI taxonomy): Bacteria > Pseudomonadati > Pseudomonadota > Alphaproteobacteria > Caulobacterales > Caulobacteraceae > Brevundimonas > Brevundimonas sp. AVps31. Next base: position 2,478,388 of record NZ_CM178736.1, read on the forward strand.
CCTCTGTGGACCATGGGCCTCGGTCTCATGCTCAAGGATGGCGCGCAGGTCGGCGCCCTCCCAATGGCTGCGGGTCAGCAGGTCGTGCGTGTGCGACAGCGCCAGAAGCCGGGCCTGGAACCCCTCGGCGAAGGTCTTGGGATCGGTGTGCGACCGCGCCGTCTGCATGGCGATCGACTGCACGGTGGCCAGGGTGTTTTTCACCCGGTGGTTCAGCTCGTCGATCATCAGCTTCTGCCGGTCCGCGGCCAGCACGATGTCGGTGACGTCGTGTCCCTGCACGAAGATCCCCGCCACCTTGCCTGACCCGTCGCGGATCGGCTGATAGATGAAGTTCAGATAGACGGTTTCCAGCGGCCCGTCAGGCGAGCGCTGAAGCTGGACCCGGCTGGCGCGGCCCTCGTGCGGTTCGCCGGTGACATAGACGCTGTCCAGAAACTCGTAATAGCCCTGACCGACCAGTTCGGGCAGGGCCTCCCGGATCGGCTTGCCGGCGATGGCGCGGTGGCCGATCAACTGGGTGTAGGCCGGGTTGTGCATCTGGAAGACATGGTCCGGGCCCGCCAGCACGGCGACGAACCCGGGCGCCTGCATGAACATGTCGTGCAGCTGGTTGCGTTCGGTCTCGAGACGCTGGTTATCGGCCTGAACCGCCTGGGCGCGGCCCAGCACCGCCCCGCCCAGCAGATCCAGCGCCGGCGATCCCGGGGCGCTCGTCGCCTGTGCCCTGAGCGCCTGCAATTCCGTGATGTCGGTGGTGTGCTGCAGCAGGAAGACCACGTCGCCCGCCGTATCCAGGATGGGGGTGTGGGTAGCGCTCCAGAACCGGTCCTCGAACTCGGCCTGTCCATTCTCACCCGCCCGCCGGATGGAGAATTTCACCATGGCCAGATGATCACGTTGGCGCGTGTCGCGGGCCTTTTCGAGCGAAGCCTGGACCAGCCGGACGTTCTCGGGGGCCTCGACGCCGGGCCCGGAGTCGAAGGCCGCGAACAGGGGGCGATCAATGATGTCGGCGCGCCGGCTGTGGGTGACGTCCAGATAGGCCTGGTTGACCCCGGCGATGCGCAGGTCAGGCGTGATCAGCACATACGGATTGGGCGAGGCGTCAAACGCGCTCGCCAAGTCGACCCTGAGGTCGCCCGATTTCGCCAATTCACGCAAACTGATCCCCACGCTCTATGTATGGTAACGCTTTCGCACGCCCCGGGTTCCAGAGCGCGGAAAACAGAAAACTCTTCGTCATTTGAGCCACGCCGGGCGCCAGGGCTAGTGTGACCGAATGATAGCTTCACTGTTCGCGGCCACCCTGATGACGGCTCCCCTGCAAACGACCCCTTCCGTCGTGAACGATCCGCGCGTGACTGTAAGCCAGGGCGTGCTGGTGGGGCGGCACGTGGACGGGATCGACAGCTTCCGGGCCATCCCCTACGCCGCGCCGCCGGTCGGCGCCGCGCGCTGGCGGCCTCCGACCCCCGCCCAGGGTTGGACCGACGCGCGGGATGCGGGGCAGGTGGGCGCCATCTGCATCCAGCCGCCGTCGAACGGCGACCCCGGCGTCGGACCCCTGCCGATGAGCGAGGACTGCCTGAACCTCAACGTCTGGGTCCCGTCCGACCATACGGCGCCCCTCCCGGTCATGGTGTGGATTCATGGCGGCGGACTGAACAACGGTTCGGGCACGGCGGCCCTGTATGACGGCGCCAATCTGGCGCGCCGCGATGTGATGGTGGTGACGCTCAACTATCGGCTTGGCCGGCTGGGCTTCTTCGACCATCCGGCGCTGGCGGCCGAGCGCGCGCCGGGCGAGCCGGTCGCCAACTATGGTCTGATGGACGTGGTGGCGGCGCTGGAGTGGGTGCGCGACAATGCGGCGGCCTTCGGTGGCGATCCAGAGAATGTCACCGTCTTCGGCGAGAGCGCCGGCGGGGTGCTGGTCACCCGGCTGATGATCGCCCCGCAGGCGCGCGGCCTGTTTCACAAGGCGGTGGTGCAGTCCGGGTTGGGGCGAGAGCAGGGGACGCCCCCGGATCAGCCCCGCCTCAACGGCGACCCGTCGATGCAGGAGCGGGGGGTGGCCTTCGCCCTGGAGCTCGGCCTGCCCGCCGCCACTGCGGCGGATTTGCGCGCGGTTCCGGCCGAACGCTTCCTCGCGCCGGCCCCCAGCTTCTACGGCGGCGACCTGATCGTGAAGGACGGCGTCTTCATCTCCGAGGACGTCGAAGCCGCCTTCGCCGCGGGACGGGAGGCCTTGGTGCCCTTCATCATCGGCTCCAACAGCGCCGAATTCTGGTGGATGAAGCCGACCGATATTTCGCCCTACGGCGCCATCGATGACGCCATGACGCCGGACGAGCGGGCGGCCTTCCTGGCGGCCTATGGCGGGGAGGCGGGGTACAATGCCCATGTTCTCAGCGACCTGGTGTTCAGTGAGCCCGCGCGGCACCTGGCGCGTCTGCATGCGGCCAACGGCGCCCCGGCCTTCCTGTACCGGTTCGACGTCGTCTCGGCCGCCATGCCTGAGCCGCATGCGGGGGCCACCCATGCGTCCGAGCGGCAGTATGTGTTTGACAATCTGGCGACTTCGCCCTGGCCGACGGAAGAAATGGACCAGCGACAGGCGTCGGCCATGGCCGACTACTGGACGCGCTTCGCGGCCACCGGCAACCCCAACGGCGGAGATCATCCCGCCTGGCCCGAGGTGGGGGCCGAGGGAGACCGCCTGCTGGAGTTCACCAACGACGGACCGGTAGCCAAGGCCATACCGTTCAAGGACCGTCTGGACCTCATCGAGGCCTATTACGGCCGCATTCGGTAGGTCCCCGAAGCCCCTGCTCACCCTGCGACAGGACGCCTCGCAGCGCTTGTGGCGAAAATCCGGCCCTTGCGGGGCATGTGAATCGTATGTCATGTAATCGGTTACACGATGCTTCGGACGGACTCGCGAAAAGCGGGCCGGGATCGGGTGTTCGGCAGGGAGACCCTTTTTGTTCCGTTCAACCACGCAGCCTCAGGGCGCGGGCGGTCAGGCTTGAAGCCCGCGACCATCCGTGATGTCGCCGAACGCGCGCACGTGTCCGTGGCGTCGGTTTCGCGCGTCCTGAACGGCGCCGGACCGGTCACCGAGGCGACCCGGCAGCGGGTGCTGGAGGCCGTCGAGGCCCTGCAATATGTGCCGCATTCCGGCGCGCGCAGCCTGTCGACCAGCAAGACCAGCGCCGTCGGCGTGATCCTGCCGGACCTGTATGGCGAGTTCTTCTCGGAGCTGATCCGCGGCATGGATCTCGCCGCGCGGGCGCACGGCTATCACCTGATCGTCTCGTCCTCGCATGACGACGCCGATGAAGCCTCTTCCGCCATCCGCTCCATGCGTGGCCGGGTAGACGGGCTGATCGTGCTGTCGCCGCACCTCGGCGCCGCCAACCTGGCCTCGGGACTGGCCGGGCGGATGCCCGTGCTGCTGATGAACGGCGGCGTGCCAGCCGACGGCCGCCCCTCCATCGTCGTCGACAATCACGGCGGCGCGGTCGCCGCGGTCGAGCACCTGATCGCCACCGGGCGTCGCCGCATCGCCCATATCGCCGGACCCGCGGGCAACCTTGAGGCCGAGGCGCGGCTGGCGGGCTATGTGCAGGCCATGGCCGCCGCCGGCCTGCCGACCATGGTCGTGGACGGGGCCTTCACCAAGGTGTCGGGTGAGGAAGCAGGCGCGAAACTGGCCGCGCGGACCGATCGCCCCGACGCCGTCTTCGCCGCCAACGACAACATGGCCGTCGGCGCCCTGCTGGCCTTCCAGGACGCCGGACTGCGCGTGCCCGAGGACGTGGCCATGGTGGGGTTCGACGACATTCCGCTGGCCGGGCTGGTGCGCCCAGCCCTGACCACGCTGAAAATCGAGATCGCCGAGATGGGCCGCAATGCGCTCGAACGGCTTGTGAGACTCATCGGATCCGCCGTCGACACCGCCTGCGAGGTCGTGCGCCCGGAGCTGGTGGTGAGGGCTTCCAGTAATCCGTTGATTTCGCCGTCCGGAGCCTCCGGCGCGGCGCCGACCGACGTTCAGAAAATGTCTCTTGAAGGGGAGAAACTTTGATGACGAGCAAGACAGGAAAATATCTGGGGGCGGCCTCCGCCCTCGCCATGGCCATCGCGCTGGGAACCGCCGGAGCGGCCAGTGCGCAGGTGGCCAGCTCGACGCTGCGCGGCACCGTCTATGAAGGCGCGACCGCCGAGGCCGGCGGCACGATCCTGGCGACCGAAACGGCGACCGGCTATGTCACGCGCGGCCGCATCGCCGCCGACGGCGGCTATGTCTTCAGCGGCCTGCGCCCGGGCAGCTATCGCATCGACGTCACGACGGCCGATGGCCAGACCACGACCGACAACGTCACCCTGGCGCTGGGTCAGGTGGCGACCCTTGATCTCGATGTCGCTGTCCAGACGGCGGCAGCCGATTCCGATGCCGCCCAACTGGGCGACGTGGTCGTGACCGGCCGCCGCGTCTTCGAGGTGCGCACCCCGGAAGTGGCGACCAACGTCAGCCAGACCCAGATCAACAACCTGCCCCAGATCAACCGCAACTTCCTCAGCTTCGCCGCCCTGGCTCCGGGCGTGCGGGTGACGGAAGGCGAGACTGAACGGACCATCTCGGCCGGCGGTCAGGGCGCCCAGGCGATCAACGTCTTCATCGACGGCCAGAACCAGAAGTCGACCATCATCGACGGCGGCGTGGCCGGGCAGGACGACAGCCGGGGCAACCCCTTCCCGCAGGCCGCGGTGCAGGAATTCCGCGTCATTTCGCAGAACTTCAAGGCCGAGTACGAACAGGCCTCGACCTCGATCATCACCTCGATCACCCGCTCGGGCACCAATGACTTCTCGGGCGACCTGTTCGTCAGCTACCAGAACCAGGACTGGATCTCGCAGGACTCGTTCTCCGACGAGCGGGGTGAGCCCAAGCCGGAGCTGGAACGCCTGCAGTGGGGCCTGTCGGTGGGCGGTCCGATCATCGAAGATCGCCTGCACTACTTCCTGACCTATGAGCGCAAGGACGAGACCCGCGCCAGCAACGTCTTCGTCACGCGTTCGGAATACGCCCCGCTGTTCGCCAGCGACGTCGGCACGTTCTCGACCCCGTTCGAGGAAGACCTGTTCTTCGGCAAGCTCAGCTGGTCGATTGACGATCGCCAGCGTCTGGACGTCAGCGCGACCTACCGCACCGAGGCCGACATCCGGTTCGGCGGCGGCACCCAGGCCTTCTCGCGTGCTGATGAAGTCAACGCCGAGACCAAGTCGCTCAATATCCGTCACCAGTATCAGGGCGACAATTTCCTGAACGAGGCGTCGGTCGACTTCTTCGAATACACCTACAACCCGACCTCGCTGAATTTCGACGAGTATGGTCGGAACTACATCATTTATAACGATAACTGCGTCCCGGGCACGCCGAACGGGGACAACCCCGTGATCTGTCCGGTGACCGCGGGCTTCCAGTTTAACTCGGGCAACCGCGGCCAGACGATCTTCTCGACCGGCGGCGGCACCAACAACCAGAACATCCGCCAGCGCAACTGGACCTTCCGCAACGACCTGACGTTCAGCGATCTGGAGTGGATGGGATCGCACACGCTGAAGATGGGCGTGAAATTCTCGGCGCAGAACATGTTCGTCGAGAAGGAACTGGGTCGGAACCCGCAGTTCACCTACGACATCGACGCCCGCCCGGAAATCAACGGCAGCCGCGATATCCCGGTGCAGGTGGATCTGGGCGTCTACGTCCCGCCGGCGGACGTGGATAACAACGTCTTCGGCCTGTACATCCAGGACGACTGGCAGATCACCGAAAAGCTTGAGATCAACCTCGGTCTTCGTTGGGACTACGAAGACAACGCCATGAACAACGATTACTCGACGCCGACCGCGATCCGCGAGACGCTGCGGGCGATCCAGGCGCTGCCGGGTTATGACTTCCCCTCCTACTTCAATCCGGAGGACTACATCACCGACGGTCGCGACGCCTTCACCGGCGCCTGGCAGCCGCGGATTGGCTTCTCTTACGATGTGTTTGGCGACGAGCAGACGGTCGTCTTCGGCGGCGCCGGTCGCTACTACGACCGGGTCGGCTTCAACTTCTCGTTCGACGAGCGCTTCAAGCCGTTCCAGACCAACAAGACGATCTACTTCTCGCAGGCCGGCGGCCCGCGCGGCGGCCAGAACACCGTCGCCTGGAACCCGATCTACCTGACCCCGGAAGGCCTTGATCCGCTGCTGGCCAGCGTGGCCGGTTCGGGCGAACTGTTCCTGCTCAACAACGACATGGAGCCGCCGGTCACCGACCAGTTCAACTTCGGTGTCCGCCAGAAGTTCGGAGACTTCCAGAGCTCGGTGACCTTCGCCTACGGCAAGTCCAAGAACCTGTTCGCCTGGTACATCGCCAACGCCCTGACCGAGACGGGCGGCCGCTTCGACGGTCCCAGCCCGGTTGACGTCGGTCACCCCGAGTTCCGGGACCTGATCTTCTACGCGAACAACGACGCGGAGCAGGAGTTCAAGGCGATGTATGTGACGGTCGACAAGCCGTTCGATACCGCCAGCAACTGGGGGATGACCTTCGCCTACACCCTGGCGGACGCCGAACGGAACGGCAGCCGTGACGGCGGCATCGCCGGCTTCGATTTCGACTACAACACCCCGGGCCAGTCGCCGACCTTCCCGACGGCGCAGGACGAGCGGCACCGCATCGTCGCCACCGGCATCGTTGGTCTGCCGATGGACTTCCGTCTGTCGGGCATCCTGACCCTCGGTTCGGGCCTGCCCTACAACGTCTTCGACTGCCCGACGGCGTCCAACCCGAACATCTGCTGGAACGGCGGCCGTCCCGAGAAGCATGACTTCATCATTCCGAACGCCTGGGCCTTCCGTCAGGTGGATCTCCGTCTGACGAAGGCGTTCGACGTGCCCTACGGCGACCGCGTTGAACTGATCTTCGACGCCATCAATATCTTCGACTTCGAGAACTATTCGGGCTTCGACGGCGGCTTCAACAGCCCCAATTTCGGACGTCCGAACGCCCAGTACCAGCCGACCCGCAGCTTCCAGGTCGGCCTGCGCTACTCCTGGTAAGGCCAGCTGCGACCCTCGGGCGGCTTTCGGGCCGCCCGCGGGGGACTACACTCTCCTGAGCCTGAACGGCCGCCCCTGCCCAAAACCGGGGGCGGCCGGTTTTTTGACCTGACTGTATTTGAGTAAGAGGATGGCCCCGATGGATCGCAGACGATTTCTGATGGGCACCACATTCGCCGGCGCGGCCTTGGCTATGGCGGGTTGCGCGACAATGCCGTCCGCCATGGCGACGCCGACCGGCCCGCGTCTGGACGCCGATGTGGAGGACCTCCAGCGCAAGACCTTCGACTGGTTCGTGCATGTGACGCAGCGGTCGAACGGCCTGACGCCGGATCGCTGGCCCACGAAATCCTTCTCGTCCGTCGCCGCCGTCGGCTTCGCCCTGACCCTCTGGCCCGTGGGCGTCGAGCGCGGCTGGATGAGCCGGGAGGAGGCGCGCGAGCGCACCCTGACCACCATCCGCTTCTTCCACGGCCTGCCGCAGGGGCCCGAGCCGACCGGCAAGGGCGGCTACAAGGGCTTCTTCTACCACTTCCTCGACATGGACACCGGCCACCGGTTCGGCACCACCGAGCTGTCGACCGTGGACACCGCCTTCTTGGTCTCCGGCATGCTGTTCGCCGCCCGCTGGTTCGACGGCGCCCATCCGGACGAGGCCGAGATCCGCCGCCTGGCCCAGGCCGTCTATGAGCGGATCGAATGGGACTGGGCCATGGTCCGTCCCAACCGCATCACCATGGGCTGGCATCCGGAGACGGGCTACATCCCGGCCGACTGGAACGTCTATAACGAGGGCATGATGGTGCTGCTGCTGGCCATCGGCAGCCCGACCCATCCCGTGCCGTCCAGCGTCTGGGACGAGTGGTGCAGCGTCTATGACCAGAGCTGGACCGACCGCTGGGGCCCGAAACACCTGCATTTCGCGCCGCTGTTCGGGCACGAGTTCAGCCATATGTACATCGACTTCCGCGGCATCCATGACCCGTGGATGCGGGCGCAGCAGGCGGAAATGCCCGGCTTCGACTATTTCCAGAACAGCGTCCGCGCCGTCGACGCCCAGCGGAAATACGCCATCGACAATCCGATGGGCTGGGCCGGCTATTCGGCCAATATCTGGGGCCTGACCGCGTGTGACGGCCCGGGGGACTTCCGCCAGGTCATCGAGGGCCGCGAGCGCGAGTTCTTCAGCTATTCGGCGCGTGGACCGGGCGAGCGGGACGATGGCACCATCGCCCCGACGGCCGCCCTGGCCTCCCTGCCGTTTGCGCCTGATCACGTCATCGCCTGCCTCAAGGCGATGAAGGCGCGGTACGGCGCCGCCATCTACACCCGCTACGGCTTCCTCGACTCCTTCAACCCGACCCTGACGGTCCGCGACGGTCCCCTCCAGCACGGCGATATCGTGCCGGGCATCGGCTGGGTCGCCGACGACTATCTGGGCATCGACCAGGGGCCCATCGTCATCCAGATCGAGAACCACCGTTCCGGGATCGTCTGGAAGCACATGCGCGGCGAAGCCAATCTGACGCGCGGTCTGAAGCGGGCCGGATTCACCGGCGGTTGGCTGGACAACGCATGAGCCCTTTCCGGCCGGATCGACGGACAGCGCTCGGCCTGATGGCCGGGGCGGCGGCGTCGGGCCTGTCGGCCTGTGGCGGCTCAAACGACAGTCGCACCCGCCTGCGCTTCTGGGCTATGGGCTCGGAGGCCACCAATGTCGGCCAGATCCTGCCGGAGTTCGAGCGGCTGAACCCCGGCATCAGGGTCGAGGTCCAGGCCCTGCCATGGACCGCCGCCCACCAGAAGCTGCTGACGGCCTACGCCGGCGCCTCGCTGCCGGACGTCAGCCAAGTGGGCAATACCTGGGTGTCGGAGATGACGGCCATCGGCGCCATCAGCCCGCTGCCGCCCGAGGCCGCCGATCTGCTGACAGACCAATTTCCGGCGGTTCTGGACACCAACCGCGTCAACAACCGGCCGATGGCCACGCCCTGGTATGTCGATACCCGCCTGATCTTCTACCGCACCGACCTGCTGCAACAGGCGGGCTATCCCGCCGTGCCGCAGGACTGGGTCGGCTGGAAACAGGCCATGCACGCGGTCAAGCGCGTCGTCGGGCCTGACAAATACGCTGTCCTGCTGCCCCTGAACGAGTTCGAGCAGTTGCTGACTTTCGGCCTGCAGGGCGACCAGCCCCTTCTGCGAGACCGCGACACGCGCGGCAATTTCTCCAGCCCGTTCTTCATCGCCGCGCTGGAGTTCTACAAGAGCCTGTTCGACGAGGGCCTGGCCCCGATCGCCTCCTCGGCCCAGATTTCGAACGTCTGGACCGAGTTCGAGCGCGGCTGGTTCAGCTTCTATTTCTCCGGCCCCTGGACCATCGGGGACTTCAAGGATCGTCTGGCGCCCGGCACGCGCTGGATGACGTCCGGCGTGCCCGGTCCGACCGGCCCCGGGGCCTCTGCGCCCGGCGGATCGTCGCTGGTCGTCTATCGCAGCTCGCCGCACCAGGAGGCGGCATGGAAACTGGTCCGCTACCTGTCCGAGCCGCGGATCCAGGCCGTCTTCAATGGCGTCACCGGCAACCTGCCCGCGCGCGAGAGCGCCTGGGCCGCGCCGACGGTGGCGAACGACCCCTATATCGCCGCGTTCAAGGGTCAGCTCGCGCGCGCGAAAGCCGTGCCCAAGGTGCCCGAATGGGAGCGGATCGTGACCGAGATGCAGATCGTCGCCGAGCGCATGGTGCGCGGTGAGTTCACACCCCGGGCCGCCGCCGCCGAGATCGACCGCCGCGCCGACCGCCTGCTGGAGAAACGCCGCTGGATGATCGAGCAGGGGAGGGCGGAATGACCGCTGCCGTGTCCTCATCCCTGCGCAAGCGCGAGCGCGCCGCCTGGGGCTTCGTCGCCCCGGCGCTGCTGGCCATCGCCATCTTCTTCGCCATCCCGGTGGTCGCGGCCCTGCTGCTCAGCCTGACCGATTTCGACATCTATGCCCTGGCCGACATCGGCAACATGCGGTTCGTCGGCCTGCAGAACTATGAGCGGCTGTTCGCCAATCCCCTGTTCTGGGGGGCGATGAAGAACACCGGCCTGTTCGCCGTTCTGGGCGTGCCCCTGTCCATCGTCACCTCCCTGGGCGCCGCCGTCATCCTGAACGCCCGCGTCATCAAGTGGCGGCCGTTGTGGCGGGTGATGTTCTTCGCCCCCTATGTGACCACGCTCGTCGCCACGGCGGTGCTGTGGAACTACATGCTGCACACCCGATACGGCGTCATCAACTGGGCGCTGGGGGCGTTCGGCATCCCGCCCGTGGACTGGCTGGGCGACCCCTCGACCTCCATCCCGGCCATCCTGATGTTCGTGGTGTGGAAGATCTTCGGCTACAACATGCTGATCTTCCTGGCGGTGCTCCAGACCGTCCCGGACGAGCTGTATGAGGCCGCCCGCATTGACGGCGCCGGGCCGTGGAAGCAGTTCCGGCACGTCACCCTTCCGGCCATCGCCCCGACCCTGCTGCTGGTCTCGATCATCTCCGTGGCCGGCTTCTTCCAGCTGTTCGCCGAGCCCTATGTGATGACCCAGGGCGGCCCGGCCCAGTCCACCGTGACCGTGCTCTACTTCATGTATGAAGAGGGCTTCAAATGGTGGAACCTCGGCTCCGCCAGCGCCGTCGCCTTCGTCCTGTTCGTCTGCATCCTGGCGGTCACCCTGGTGCAGCTGGCGGTGGCCAAGCGGGTGGGGGCGTACGAATGAAGCTCCGCTCGATCCTTCTCAATCTCGCGGTCGCCCTGATCGCGCTGGCCGTTCTCTTCCCGCTGGTGTGGATGGTGTCGGTCAGCTTCATGTCGACCGGCGAGGCCGCGGCCTTCCCGCCACCGCTGTGGCCGAAGAATTTCACCCTGGAGCACTACCGCGACCTGTTCGCCAACCAGGGCATGGGCCGCTACCTGTGGAACAGCTTCGCCCTTGCGACGCTGGCGACCATTCTGGCGCTCGGCTTCACCGTTCCGGCGGGCTACGCCTTCGCCAAGCTCCGTTTCAAGGGGCGCGAGCGGGTCTTCCAGATTCTGGTCGGGGCGCTGGTGGTGCCCGCCCAGATCGGCACCCTGCCGCTGTTCCTGATGCTGAAGTCGATGGGGCTGGTGAACACCTATGCCGGGGCGCTGGTGCCCTGGCTGGCCTCGATCTTCGGCCTCTTCCTGGTGCGCCAGTATTCGCTCAGCATTCCCGACGAGATGCTGGAGGCCGCCCGCATCGACGGCGCCAGCGAAAGCCAGATATTTCGCAAGGTGGTCCTGCCGACGCTGCAGCCCATCGTGGTCACCCTCGGCCTGTTCGTCTTCCTGGGCAGCTGGAATGACTTCCTGTGGCCGCTGATCATCCTGACGGACCAGTCCAACTACACCCTCCCGGTGGCGCTGGCGGCCCTGTCGCGTGAGCACGTGCAGGACGCCGAGATGATGATGGCCGGCGCCGTCATCACCGTCGCCCCCGTGCTGGCCATCTTCCTCGCCCTGCAACGCTACTACATCCGCGGCATGCTCGCGGGCAGCGTGAAGGGGTAACGCGGCCCGTTCCTCCCCCTTGGGGGAGGGGGACCGCGAAGCGGTGGAGGGGTTTATCCGCTCCAACGCAGTCCGGGGCCGGCGCCCCTCCACCATGCTTCGCATGGTTCCCCTCCCCAAACGGGAGGAACGACGGAGTAGAACCGATGCGAACCCTCCTTCTGGCCACCACCGCCGCCCTCGCGCTGGCGACCGCCGCGCAGGCTCAAACGACGCGCCCGCTGGACGCCTTCGAGACCCTGACGCCGTGGACCGCCGACGCCTCCACGGACGTGTCGTCGACCATCTCCGAAGTCTCCGGCCACGACGGCAAGGCTATGCGGCTGAGCTATGACTTCAACGGCCGGTCCGGCTACGCCTTCGCCGCCCGCGCCATCGATCTGCGCGTGCCGGAAAACTACGAGATCAGCTTCTGGGCGCGCGGCGAGATGCTGCCCAACACGCTGGAGATCAAATTCACAGACGCGTCCGGCGAGAACGTCCACTGGCGTCAGATCCAGCGGTTCGAGGCCAGGGGCGAGTGGACCCGCTACGTCATCAAGGCGCGTCAGATCCTCTGGGCCTGGGGACCGGAGGCGGATCGCAGCTTCCGCGGCGCGGCGCGCATCGAGTTCGTGGTCACGGCCGGGCAGGGCGGCGCGGGCTGGCTGGAGATCGACCAACTGGCGCTGCGCGAACTGCCGCCCGAGCCCAGCGTGGCGCCGCGTCCGGTGGCGAGCGCGACCAGTCAGGACGACGCCAATGTCGCCGCCCGCGCCGTCGATGACGACCCGCTGACCTTCTGGCGCACCACCGCGACGGGCGAGCAGAGCCTGACCCTGGACCTCGGCTATGAGCGGGAGTTCGGCGGCCTGACCCTGCGCTGGGCCGACCGGATGGCGGCGTCCCGCTATCGCGTCATGGCCTCGTCGGACGGGCGCGACTGGCGTCAGCTGGCGTCGGTGACGGACGGCGACGGCGGCGTCGATTGGCTGCGCACGCCCGAGGCCTCCGCCCGCTGGCTGCGCCTCGATCTGTTGGCGCCCCGTGACGAGGCGGGCGTCGTCGGTCAGGCGGGCGCGGGCCAGCGGCTGGGTCAGGCGGCGGCCAACGCCTATGCGCTGAACAGCCTCGAGATCGAGCCCCTGTCCTTCGGCGAGACCGCCACCAGCTTCATCACGGCGGTGGCGGGCGAGAGCCGTCGTGGCCTCTACCCCCGGGGTTTCCATGGCGAGCAGCCCTACTGGACCCTGGTCGGCGTCGACGGCGGCGGGGAAAGCGGCCTGATCGGCGAGGACGGCGCCATCGAGCTCCGTCGCGGCGGCCCGACCATCGAGCCCTTCGTGGTCGACAACGGGCGGGTGGTCAGCTGGGCGGATGTGAACATCACCCAAGGTCTGATGGCCGACTCGGCTCACCTGCCGATGCCCGAGGTGACCTGGTCCAACGAGACCTTCTCGCTCGAGGTCGAGACCTTCGCCGACGGGACGCCTGGGCAGTCGCGGCTGTTCGGGCGCTACTATCTGACCAATCTCACCGCGGCGCCGCGCACCCTGACGTTGGCCCTGATGGCCCGCCCCTACCAGGTCAACGGCCCCCGCCAGTTCCTGACCACGCCTGGCGGCGTCAGTCAGATTGATCAGGTGGCCTGGAATGGCCGGGATCTGGTTCTCAACGACGACCTCCGTATCGTCCCCCTGATGTCGCCGGACGCCGTCGCCGCCTCGGGGTTCAGCGCCGGCGCCGATCCTCAGGCCCTGCTCGCCACGGCGGCGCGGCGCCGGCCGGCGAGCGAAAGCCTGTCCGCAGCCGACGACGGCCTGACCAGCGGCGTCCTGTTCTTCGAAATCGAGCTTCAGCCGGGCCAGACCCGGCAGGTCGGCTGGGTGACCGCCATGGCCGGGGACCTCGCGCCCTTGCCCGACGAACCGACGGTCGAGGCCACGCTGGACGCCGTACAGGCGGCGTTGGCGGACGAATGGCGCGAGAAGCTCGACCGGTTCGACGTCACCCTGCCGCCCGAGGCCGGGCCGGTCGAAGCGGTGATGAAGTCCTCGTTGGCCCATATGCTCATGTCCCGCCAGGGACCGATCCTGCAGCCGGGCACGCGCAGCTACAACCGCAGCTGGATTCGCGACGGGGCCATGATGGCCGAGGGGCTGAACCGGCTGGGCCATGCCGACCTGTCCGCCGACTATTTGCGCTGGTTCGCGCCCATGGTGTTCGACAACGGCAAGGTGCCCTGCTGCGCCGACAGCCGGGGCGCCGATCCGGTCCCCGAGAACGACAGCCACGGCGAGTTCGTTTTCCTCGCCGCCGAGACCTACCGTTACACCCACGACCTCGACCTGCTTCGCGCCGTCTGGCCGCAGGTGCAGGGCGCCATCCGCTACATGGACGAGCTGCGCGCCTCGACCCGCACGGCGGAGTTCGAGGCGGCGGACAGGCGCCACCTGTTCGGCCTGCTGCCGCCGACCATCAGCCACGAGGGCTATTCCGACCGTCCGGCCTACAGCTACTGGGACGACTTCTGGGGCCTGCGCGGCTACGGCGACGCGGTCTTCATCGCCGAGATCCTGGGCGACACGGACGCCGCCGCGCGCTTCCGCGCCTCGGAGGCGCAGTTCAAGGCCGACATCATGGCCTCGATCACCGCCACGGCCCGGGTGCACGGCATCGACTGGATCGCCGGCGCCGCCGACCGGGGCGATTTCGACGCCACCTCCACCACCATCGCCCTGTCGCCCGGCGGGCTGGTCGACGAGCTGCCGCAGGACCTGCTGAACGGCACCTTCGACAAATGGTGGGACAACTTCACCGCCCGGCAGGAGAACCGGCAGGCGTGGAAGGACTACACGCCCTACGAACTGCGCAATGTCGGGGCCATGGTCCGACTGGGACGACGGGAGGAGGCGCTGCGGGCGCTGGCCTTCTACTTCGCCGATGTCCGTCCCCGCGCTTGGAACGGCTGGGCCGAGGTGGTCGGCCGCGACGAACGCGAGCCCCGCTTCATCGGCGACATGCCCCACGCCTGGATCAGCTCGGACTACATCCGCTCGGCCATGGACCTGCTGGTGTATGAGCGCGACAGCGACCACGCCCTGGTGCTGGCTGCCGGTGTTCCGACCCGCTGGCTGGCGGGGGAGGGCGTCGGCGTCCGCGCCGTGCGGACCGCCTGGGGCCCGCTGACCTACAGCCTGCGTCAGGATCGCCGGGGCTATGTGCTGACGCTGGAGCCCGGCGTCACGCCCCCCGGCGGCTTCGTCATCCCGTGGCCCGCGGGCGAGACGCCGCCGGCGACGGTGCGGATCGACGGCCGCGCCGCCGCCTTCGCGGACGGAGAACTGAAGATCCCGGCCGGCGCCCGCCGGGTGGAGATGCGCTGACCGGCTCGATCAGGTCCCGGCGGGCGACGGCGCCGCGGCCGCGACCGGGCCGTTGCACCAGACATAACCTTCCAGCACATAGTCGCCGGAGACGCCGGTCATGCCGTTGTAGTCCCACACCTGCCGCTGCGCGGTATGGATCTGCTTGCGCAGGATGGCCCCGTTACAGACCTCTTCGGCGCGGCGGTTCCAGTAGGTGTAGGCCAGCTGCGGGTCTTTCGTCGCACTGGGAAGGGTCACGCGAATGGAGCGACCGCCCTCCAGAGGGGCGTCGGTATAGCCGTAAGGGTTACCGTTCAGACCCGCCGGGCCGTAGCCCGGCGTGCCATAACATCCGCCCACGGCAAGGCCGGCGACGCCCGCAAGGGCGACGACGCCGGCCTTGACCGCGCGCCTCAACGGACGGCCTGGGCCGCCGCCCGGGCGCGGTGGACCTGGGCGATGGCGACCGCATTGCCATAGGTCGAGAAGCTGCCGACCTGGGACGGTGAAGAGACATAGGCGCCGGTCATGAGGCCCGAGCCGAGGCGCCGGATCGTGCGGCCGTCGGCCATGGTCTCCACGACCTCATCGACGCCGTTCAGATTGGGAATCGCGGTGCGGTTCAGATCGATGACGGCGTAGCGGGCGACGAAAGCATGCGCTTGCTCGACCTCGGCGCGCAGCAGGGCGCCGTTGTCCTTGCTCCACTCCCGGGTCAGGAAGATCGCGATCTCGGCCTTGGTCAGGTTGTCGTCACGGGCCTGTTCCAGCTCGCGGTTCATGCCCTTGAAGGCGTCGGTGCCCTCGGCCGGCAAGGCGCCGTTCTCGTCACGGGCGCTGTCCTGGATCGAGGCGATCAGCCGCTCGCGCAGCTCCGGCGTCAGGAACGGCACCGGCAGCTGGCGCGAATAATAGGTGAAGGTGTTGCGGTACAGCGGCCCGCTCAGTTCGCTCTTCGGCGGCGCCTTCTCGAAGGTGTAGGGCGTGACGTAGGGCAGCTCCGGATTGGTGTAGCTCAGGTTGAACACCACCTGCAGCGTCGTGGCGTCTTCCGACAGCAGGTAGTTGGTGCTCACCTCGACATTGTCGTTGATGATCAGGGGTGCGGTGCGCCGCTGCGTCAGACGCACTTCGGAGAGAGACACGCCCTCACCGGGCATGGCGGTCTGCCGGGTCAGGTTCTCGACCAGCGAGGTGTTCAGCGTATCGACCGGCATGACCTCGGCGATCTCGTCGGCGGCCTGCCCGGCGCGGCGCGACGGCCCGGCGTTCATCATGGCGTCAAAGGCGGCCGAGATCAGTACGCCCAGCATGCCTTGCGAGGCGCCCGCGGCGGAGCTGTCCTGCGCCAGCCAGGCCTTGCCGATGCCCGTATTGTTCTCGGACACGGTGACCGCGGTCGGTCCCATGGTCGCGATATGGCTGGCGTTCAGCGGCCGCGCGTTCGGCACGGGCGGCTGCGTGGCGCACGCAGCCAGAGACAGCGCGGCGAGCGCGCAGGCGATGATTCTCATGGATTCCCCCCCAGTTGTCCGGATGGACAGCGCGGGGAAACTAGGATCGACGCCCGGCGTCGGTCAACCGTGAGAATGTCACACTTACTCGTAGTCGTTGTTGTAGCCTTGGCCGTGGGCCAGGTTGCCGAACTTGGTGGTGTTGGCGTCGAAGGACAGTTTCACGATGCCGATGGGGCCGTGCCGCTGCTTGCCGATGACCACCTCGGCCTGGTGCTCCAGCCGGTCCATGTCCTGTTGCCAGGTCAGGTGTTCCTCGGTGCCTTCCTTGGGCTCGGCGCGGCCCAGGTAGTAGCTTTCGCGATACACGAACATCACGCAGTCGGCGTCCTGCTCGATCGAGCCGGATTCCCGCAGATCGGACAGCTGGGGCCGCTTGTCCTCGCGCTGTTCGACCTGACGCGAGAGCTGCGACAGGGCGATGATCGGCACCGACAGTTCCTTGGCCAGCGCCTTCAGGCCGCCGGTGATCTCGGACACTTCCTGCACCCGGTTTTTCTGGCTGTTGTCGCCGGTGGTGATCAGCTGAAGGTAGTCGACGATGATCAGGTCGAGCCCGTGCTCCATCCGCTTCAGACGGCGCGCGCGGGCGGCCAGCTTGGAGATCGACAGACCGCCGGTGGCGTCGATGTACAGCGGGCTTTCGCCGATCTCGACCGCCGAATCGCGGATCTTGCCGAAGTCGGAGGCGTCGATTTCGCCCTTGCGCAGCTTGTCCGACGACACGCCCGAGGCGTCGGCCAGAATACGCATCGCCAGCTGTTCGGCGCTCATTTCCAGCGAGTAGAAGGCGACCACGCCGCCGTTGACCGTCTTGCGGCCCTCCGGCGTCGGCTCCCAGCGATAGTTGCGCGCCACGTTGAAGGCGATGTTGGTCGCCAGCGCCGTCTTGCCCATCGACGGACGGCCCGCGAGGATCAGAAGGTCGGACGGGTGCAGCCCCCCCAGCTTGGAGTCCAGATCGTCCAGATGGGTCGCCAGACCCGCCAGCTTGCCTTCGCGCTGATAGGCCTCCGCGGCCATGTCCACCGCCCCGTTCAGGGCGTGGGAGAAGCTGACGAAGCCCGACGACGGCTTGCCGGTTTCGGCCAGCGAATACAGGGTCTGTTCGGCCTGTTCGATCTGTTCGTCGGCCGGCGTCTCCGGGTTGGGCGCCTCCTTGATGATCTCCCCGCCGATGCGGATCAGGTCGCGGCGCAGCGCCAGGTCATAGACGACGCGGGCATAGTCGGGGGCGTTGGCGCCGGGCGGGGCGCGGTCGACCAGATCGGCCAGATAGCGCAGGCCGCCGAACTCCTGAAAGGCCGGGTCCTGTTTGAACCGCTCCATCAGGATGGTCGGCTCGGCCAGCATGCCCTGACGGATATGGTCCTCGATCGCGTCGTACAGACGCTGGTGGAAGGGTTCGTAGAAATGGCTGCCGCGCAGGCGGTCATTCAGCCGCTCGAACACCGAGTTGTCGAACATCAGCGAGCCCAGCAGCGCCTGCTCGGCCTCGAGGTTGTGCGGCAGGGAGGCGACGGATGGCGTATCGAAGGCGGAAGGAGCGAAGGCGTTCATGGTCATTCTCATGCCCTTAACCGCCCGACACGTCATGTTCGGTCGTATCGTGGGTTTGGGATAACTGACCGGGCTTGTGGGTGACCCCGAATTCCGTAGCCGGATCAGTTAACGGCTCAGCCCGGGCAGGGGTAGCGGGCGGCCATCCAGTCGCGAATGCCGTCGGTGACGCTCATCCGCTGCCGCCGCGCCTGCGGGATGGCGTTCAGATGGGCCAGCAACTGGCGGACGTTCAGACTGATCTGCGCGGGCGGGCAGGCGCCGGGTGCGCGACCGGCCGCGCGGGCGGCCTCGATCTCGGTCCCCACGGTCCGGAAGGCGCGTTCCGCCTCGCCCTTCAGCCGGTGGGCGTCGGGGCGCAGCATGGCGGTTGCGTTCAGCGGGATCCGGTTGGCCCGCGTGACGAAGGCGTCCAGCGTCATGCCCGACTGGGCGACGGCCGCACCGGCGAAAAGACAGGCGGCCAGAACCGCGACGACGACTGCACGCATGGACCGCTTCCCCTCTGAACGGCTCAGCTTGCCGCGAATATCATGGCGAAACAACGGTCGATGGTGGCGCTGCTCAGAGGTCAGGCACAGCCTTTGGCAGGGGGGATCAATCCACACGGACGCCGTCAGTCAGTGCCTGTTCCATCAGTTCGGCCGGGATGACCGAAGACTGACCCGCGCCCGCCTCCCGAACGATCACGCCCAGTCGTGTCATGGAGCTGGTGCGGGCTTCAGGCAGTTCAAGGATCGCAGTCTGACCGGATCGTCGGGTTCCGCGCCGGGCGACGGGACCCAGGTCAAAGCTCGCGCTTGCAGAAAGCCGCCGTTCGCTCGCCGTCTGGCGTCCCGCGACGAAGGCCAGGCTGACGTTCACATCACCCGCGCCGCGCGGTCCGAACAGCGGTTGGTCCAGTCGGGAATAGGCGGGAGTGATTTCAGCCTGAAAGGGGTCGAGAAACCGGACATCAAAACCATAGACGGCGACCTTGTGGCGCATTGTCGGTCCGCGCAGCACGGTCAGGCAGAGCTGATCCCCAGCTTTCGGCTGCTGCATCAGTTGGGCATTGCGAACCCTGTAGGTCAAAGTCGTCGGCTGGCCGAATCCTCGATTCCGAATCATCGGCTCTGTCCTGTCGGTATTGATCGCCAATGCGATCTCCCGATCCGGGCGCTCAAAGTCGCACCCCTCTTCGGGGCGTGGGGTTAGCATCAGGGCCACCTCCGACGAAACAGTCGGCGGCGTGGTCGCGCACCCCGCGATGCTTGCGCCGGCCGCGCCGAGGCAGAGCAAAGATCGCCGCACTGATTTCTCCCTCGACGGCCGATTCAGGACGCGTGCAAGGTGTGCATCAAAGCGGGCGGTATTCAACTCATGCGATTGTCAGGAGCCGCAACTGGGGCCCGTGGCAGACTCGGCGATCGAAACCGCCGCGCCTGCCACGCCGTCACCTGGTAGCAGACTGCTCCTTGTCGGGCTCAGGGCTGCACGATCACCAGTTCAGGCCGATGCGCGCATAGACGAAGCGCCCGTTGAAGCCGAACGGCGAGTAGTAGGGGAAGCCCAGCACGCCGTTGCTGTTCAGGGTGGCGGGGACGGCGTCCGGGTATTCGTCGAAGGCGTTGTCCACACCCAGCGCCAGGGTGATCCGGTCGTTCGGCCGGAACCGGCCCTCGAAGTCGGCGGTGATCTTGTCGCCGGTGGAGTAGTCGGCGGCGGCCGTCGAACCGGGCTGCAGCACACTGGCGTAGTAGGTCGTGCGGGCGGTGACGCCCCAACGGCCATAGCTCCAGTCCGCCGTGCCCGACACCTTGGTGTCCGGCGTGCCGTCCTCGATGGTCAGGATGCGCTGACGGCCGAACAGGGCCGGGGGCGAGGGCAGGGTCGAGGTGGTGGTCGGCACACGGTCCACCGAGACGTCATTGAAATTCGCCGCCACCGTCAGGTTCAGATCGCCATACTCTTCCGTATTCAGGCGATAACGCCCGACCACGTCCACCCCCTTTGTGCTGGTCTCCACTCCGTTCAGGAAGAAGCGGGACGCCTGGATGCCGAACGGGTCCAGCAGGGTGGCGATGGCCGGATTGGTGATCGCGCCCGCCGAGTTCCGTCCGGCCAACAGCTCGGACAGGACGATCTGGTCCTCGATGTCGATCTGGTAGGCGTCGACGGTCAGGTCGAAATCGCCGAACCGGAACACGGCGCCGAGCGTGTAGTTGGTCGAGGTTTCGGCCTCCAGCGGCTGGCCGCCCAGGGCCGTCGCGATCGGGCTGGTGGACGGGAAGGTGCCCGTCTCGACCACCGAACCGTTCTGGATCACCGAACTGGTCGAGGTGAAGTACGACTGCTGCAGCGACGGGGCGCGGAAGCCGGTCGAGACCGCACCCCGCAGGGCGAAGGACGGCGTGAAGTCATAGCGGGCCGAGAGCTTGCCGGTCGTCGAGGTTCCGAAGTCGGAATAGTCCTCGAAGCGGACGGCGCCCGCGACGGTCAGCTGTTCGGTGATCGGCGCCTCGACATCCAGATAGACGCCGACGGCGGTGCGGTCCTCGTCCACCACATTCGACGGCTGGAAGCCGGGGAAGCCCTGCGCCCCGCCGGCCAGGGCCGTGTTGCCGCCCAGCGGACCGCGATTGTAGGATTCCGGCTGGCCCGCCTGGATCTCGTAGGTCTCGCGCCGGGCTTCCAGACCGGTGGCGACGTTGACCGGGGCGAACAGTCCCAACGCGTACTGGCGCGTGAAGTCCACGCCCAGCACCAACTGGTCATAGATCAGCGCGCCGGAGTCGAAGCTGGTCGGGGAGGCGGCGCCATAGGTGGCGTTGAGCGAATCCTCGGTGCGGAAGTCCAGCGCATTGCGGCCATAGACCAGGTTCACATCCGCATCCCAGCCGCCGATGGCGCCGCGCAGGCCGCCCGCCAGCGACACATCCTGCGAATTGATGGCGATCTTGGGCAGGAAGCCCTGCGGATAGAGGGCCGGCACGTTGTTCAGATTGCCGGCCAGACGCGGGAAGGCGGCGCTTTCACTGTCGCGATCCTGATAACCGGCCCAGCCATAGGCGTCCCAGCCGTTGCCCAGCGGCAGGCCGGCGTTGGCGAAGACGGTCCACTGGGTCACCTCCGGATCGCCGAAGCGGGCGGTGACGGCGTTGGGCGTGACGCGGGGATCGACGTCAGCCCGGTTGGTCGCGTCGCGCTGCAGGTATTCCGCGCTGACGGTCAGATAGCCGTCCTGCCCGAGGCCAAAGCCTTGCCAGGCCGAGGCGGTGACGGTGCCGCCGTCTTCTTCATCCCGCCCCCCGGTCCGGGCGGTGTCCACGGTGGTGTAGTACTGGCCCAGGGTCAGCGTCGCGCCGCCACCGTGATCCGCCTGTCGCAGGCGAAGGTTGACCACGCCCGCGATGGCGTCGGACCCGTACTGGGCCGAGGCGCCGTCGCGCAGCACCTCCACGCGATCCAGCGCCCCCGCCGGGATGGTGTTCAGGTCCACCGCCGCCGAGCCGCGACCGACCGAGCCGTTGACGTTGACCAGGGCCGAGGCATGACGGCGCGTGCCGTTGACCAGCACCAGCGTCTGATCGGGCGACAGGCCGCGCAGGGTGGCCGGGCGGATGGAGTCGGTGCCGTCGACGACCGACGGCCGCTGGAAGGTCAGCGACGGGATGGACGCGGCCAGGGCGGCGCCCAGTTCGGTCGTGCCGCGCGTCTGCAGGTCCTGCGCCGTCACCACATCGACGGGCGACAGGGTGTCGAGGCGCGAGCGGTTCGGCACGCGGGTGCCGGTGACGACGACCTCGTCGATCTCGGTCGTGTCGGGCGCGGTCTGGGCGTTCGCGGCCCCGGCCAGCAGTGCGGAGGCGGAGGCCGCGGCGAACAGGGTCAGGCGGGAGCGGGCGGTGTTGGCGGTGAGGCTCATGACGGGTCTCTTCTCGATAAGACGCAGGCGCCCGGTCGGCGTCGCGGGCTGCGATCGCCGGGTGTCCGGGCTAGCGATGTGGGAGTTCAGGTCCGACCGGAGGTCGGGGAGGTCAGCCGATCAAAGCGAACGGCGACATCGCATGGGACCCGCGCCGCGCATGAGGGTGCGCGGCGCGCGAACGTCAGCGGCGAGAACGGTCAGGGCATGGGGTGCGAAGGCACGCATGGTCGTCTCCTGCTCGATCAGGAACGCCTGCGGTGACAGATAGGGGGAGTCCGGCTGTGAACCGGCCTCTCATCTGCCGCGACCCGGAGAGGGGTCCCGAAGGAGTTGGCACCTTACGGAGGTCCGCAGGTTGCCCCGACGTCAAAGGGCCTATCCCTCAGCCGGTCTCGATGAGCAGTTGCGATATTGCGATGCGTCATAAATGCGTCAAGCGGGCATCGGAAAAAAGTTCGGCGGCGCAGGGTTTCCCCCACGCCGCCGTGTCTTTTCAGCACTAAGGCTGGGTTCAGGCTTCCGAACCCAGGCCGTCTTGCTGGCCGGCGCCGCCGGCGACCATGTCCGCGGCCTGTTCGGCGGCGGCTTCACGGTCTTCGTCGTAGGCCGACTTGATCACGTCCTCGCCCTTGGCTTGACGCTCGGCTTCTTCAGCCGAACGGGCGATGTTGATCTTGACGGTGGCCGTGACCTCGGCGTGCAGGCGAACCAGCACTTCGTGGACGCCCAGCGTCTTGATCGGCACGTTCAGCACGACTTGCGAACGCTCGATCTTGCCGCCTTCGGCCTGAACGGCCTCGACGACGTCGCGACCGGCGACCGAACCGTACAGCTGACCGGTTTCACCGGCCTGACGGATCATGACGTAGGTCTGGCCGTCGATCTTGTCGGCGACCTTTTGCGAGTCGGACTTGTTCTTCTCGTTGCGGGCCTCGATGGCGGCGCGGTCGAGTTCGAAGGCCTTCAGGTTGGCGGCCGTGGCCCGACGGGCCTTGTCGCGCGGCAGAAGGAAGTTACGAGCGAAGCCGTCCTTTACAGTGACGACGTCGCCGATGGCGCCGAGGTTCTCGACGCGTTCCAGCAGAACGACCTTCATCTTACTTCACCACGTAGGGCAGGAGGGCCAAGTAGCGCGCGCGCTTGATGGCCTGGGCCAGCAGGCGCTGCTTCTTCTGGGAAACGGCGGTGATGCGCGACGGGACGATCTTGCCGCGCTCGGAGATGTAGCGCTGCAGGAGTTTGACGTCCTTGTAGTCGATCTTCGGCGCGTTCGGACCCGTGAACGGGCAAACCTTGCGGCGACGGAAGAAGGGGCGACGGGCCGGGCCGGAGCCGGCCGGCGCGCCCGGCGACGGGGCGGTGGTATCGGTCATGTTCCGGGTTCCTTAGAAGGTCGCTTCGGCGGCGGGGGCGTCGTCACGGGGACCACGCTCACGTTCGCGTTCGCGCTCACGTTCACGACGGGCCAGCAGCGGCGACAGTTCCAGGTCGAGTTCCTCGACGCGGACGGTCAGCCAGCGCAGCACGTCTTCGTTGATCGACAGCTGGCGCTCGACTTCGGCCATGGCGGCCGGAGGGGCGTCGACGGCGAGCAGCGAATAGTGAGCCTTGCGGTTCTTCTTCACGCGGTAGGTCAGGTTGCGCAGACCCCAATACTCGATCTTGGCGACGGAGCCGCCGGCTTCCTCGATCAAGCCCTTGATGGTGTCGTTCAGCGCTTCGGCCTGCTGCGCCGAGATATCCTGGCGCGTCATGACCGTGTGCTCGTAAAGAGCCATGCGGTAGTCTCCCTTGTGGACGTCGGCGCGGGCGGACCGGGTTAAAGTCCGTTCCACGATGGTTCCCGAGGCGGCGGCCGGAATGACTTCCCGAACCCTTTGGAGCTCCGCACCGGGACCGAGGTCCTGGAAAGGCGGCGCGTATAGGGGAAAAGCGGCTTGTGAGCAAGGCTTGGGAGCAAGGCTGGGACGCAAGGCCTGGCGGCCGCTGCTACTCCGGCCGCACCACCATGCAGGTGACCCGCCGTTCGGCCAGGGCGGTGCAGGCGGCCTGGGCGCCGGCCTCGGTCATGCCGGTGAAGCGCGAGCGGTACCAGCCCGAGGCGTCCTGCACATTGCGTTCGGCGTTGGCGAACTGGGTGCGGAAGCGGCGGTTGACCTCGGTCAGCCAGTTGCGGGCCACCGCCTCATCGCGGAAGGCGCCGACCTGCACGGCCCAGCGGCCCGCGGGCTCGCGCGCCGGTTCGCGGGCGGGCGTGCGCGGCGCTGTCCGGGGTGGAGGGGTGCGGGCAGGGGCGGTCGGCACGCCGCCGTTCAGGATGGTGGTCACATCGGCCGGGCGCGCCTCGGCGCGCCGGATAGGCGCCGCCGAGCGTTCGGCGGCGCGCTCCGACGGGGCCGGGGTTACGCGCGTCGGCGTCGCGGGGGCCGAGGGCAGGGAGACATAGGCGACGGGCGCGCCGTCCTCGCCGTCTTCCGACGCGCCGGCCGAGGCGTACTGCACCGGGCCCGCCGCGTCCGGGCTGATCCCGAAGCCGCGCTGTTCGAAGAAGGTCTGGGCCACCTGGATGACCTGGCCGTTGGCGCGGGCGCGCTCGACCTCGAAGCCCGTGTCCATCAGGGCGGCGACGTGGGCGTTGCGGCTGGCCGTCGAACGCCCGCCCAGCACGATGGTGATGATCCGCCGTCCGTCGCGCACCGCCGAGGCCGCGAGGTTGTAGCCCGAGGCGTTGGTGTAGCCGGTCTTCATGCCGTCATAACCGTTGCCGCCGTGAAGCAGGCCGTTGGTGTTGCGATAGTCGCGGCCGTTGTAGGCCCAGTCGTGCAGGCCCAGATACCGGTAGTACTGCGGGTAATCGCGCATGATGGCGCGGGCCAGGATGGCCAGGTCGCGGGCCGAGGTCAGCTGGCGCGCGTCCGGCAGGCCGTTGGCGTTGACGTAGCGCGTCTGGGTCATGCCCAGCTCCTGCGCCTTCAGGGTCATCTGGGCGGTGAAGCGGGCTTCCGAGCCGCCGATATGCTCGGCCAGCGCCACGGCCATGTCGTTGGCGCTGCGCACGGCGGTCGCCTTCATGGCGTTGTCGAGGGTGATGGTCTGGCCGGCGGCGAGACCCAGCTTGGAAGGCGGCTGGCTGGCGGCGTGGGGCGAGATGGTCAGCACGTCCTCGGGCTTGATCCGCCCCTCGGCCAGCGCCTCGAACGCCATATACAGCGTCATCATCTTCGTGATGGAGGCGGGGTAGCGACGGCTGTCGGCGTGGCGGGCGAACAGCACCTCGCCCGTGGCGGCGTCGACCACAATGGCGGCGTAGCGGGCGTTATCGGAGGACTGGGCGACCAGCGGCGTGGTGGTCGGGGTCAGGACGACCGCGACGACCAGCATCAGCGAAAGCCATCCCCGGCGGAACAATGCAGTCAGAGGCAAGCGGCGAGCCCTCATTACAATGGCGCGACGACGGCCCCCCGGGCGCGACGCTGGTGTGAAGGCTAACATGACGCTCCGCTGGTTTCATGAGGGTAAACGAGCCGTCAACGATTTCGTGACCCGAGGTTGAACGACGGTCCGTGAAACTTTTGTGCAGTGCACAATAACTCTTGACCCTACTTCGCACTTGCACCATATGAGCGTTGTCGCACCGGGCTCGCTTGGGGCGAGAAAAATCATCTGCGGCCCCCGCCGCCCAAGGTTCAGGAGAGATCCCCATGGCCGACAGCGCCGAAACCGTGAAGAAAACCGTCGAAACCGCCACCGCTTCGGTGAAGGCCACGGCCGAGAAGACCACTGCCCAGGCGGAAAAAATGCAAGCCGCCGGCGCCCGCGTCTTCCGCGAAGCCGCTGACAAGTCGGCCGCCGGCCTCGCCGAGCTGAACGCTGAAGGCAAGAAGAACATCGAAGCCATGGTCGCCTCGGCCACCGCCGCCCAGAAGGGCGTCGAAACCCTGTCGGCCGCCTCGCTGGCCTACGGCAAGAAGAGCTGGGAAGACGGCGTCGCCGCCGCCCAGTCGCTGACCGCCGCCCGTTCGGTGCAGGAAATGCTCGAGCTGCAGACCTCGTGGGCCAAGTCGGCCACCGAAACCTACCTGGCTGAAGTCACCCGCATGACGGACGTCTTCACCGCCTCGGTGAAGGACAGCTTCAAGCCGATCAACGAGCGCGTCACCGCCTCGGTCGAGAAGTTCCAGGCCGCCCGCTAAGGCGACCTGACTTCAGAAGTAAGCTTACGAAGGCCCCGGCGGAAACGTCGGGGCCTTTTGCTATTCGGCGGCCGCGTGGTCGTAGCTGAACACCCGCGCCAGCTTCCACTGCCCGTCCTCCAACTTCCAGATCTGACTGAATTTGGCCCGCCCCGCGAGCGCGAGCGGACCGCCGCCCTGCGCCTCGTAGAACAGGTGTTCGCCGGTCTCGACCGCCCCGTAGGCGTTCATCCGGTATATGTGCAGCGTGCCGGGAACCAGTTCGCGTCGCGTTCGCCAGCCGTCGGGCGCGCGGCGGGCTTCGCAACGGGTGCGGTAATGATCCACGAAGGCCGCGCCGGTCGTGGCCATCAGTCCCCCGCGATCGTCGAAGAACTCGAAGTCGTCGGTCACCATGGTGGCCAGCCGATCCGGGTCGCAGCCCTCGAAGAACAGCGCGAAAAAGGCCGCGTCGCTGGCCGTCACGGCCTCCGTCAGGGCCGGGCCGTGCGGAATCTCAACCGGCGGCGTCTGTAGTAGCGCGGCGGCCACAAGGGCGACAAATGGGGACATGGAGACCTCCGCGACGGTGTTCGCCGCCCGAGGTCAGCATTGCGTGCGAGCGCTTCGCTGTCCCGTGAATCTTCGGTCATGCAGGGGGGCCGAGCCTCGATACGCGCCGCGACGGCGGCGACCGGAGGGCGGCGGAAGCCCCAAGCCGCGTCGGGTCGAGAAGGCGGAGCCTTCTGATCGCGGCCAAACCCAAAAGCCGCGTCGGGTCGGGAGGTCCCGCAGGGCCGACGATCGCGGCCAAACAGAAAGTCCGGGCCGCGTCGGGTCGAGAAGGCGGAGCCTTCTGATCGCGGCCAAACCCAAAAGCCGCGTCGGGTCGGGAGGTCCCGGAGGGCCGACGATCGCGGCCAAACAGAAAGCTGTGACTTGCCGCATCTACAAAAGCGGCGGACAGTTCCTATCTGTCCATCCGACTCCCCAAAATCGGACACCGAATGCCGCCGTCACGCAAGGTCGGCGATCAGGGCGAGGGCTCCGGCTCCGCCACGATCACCGAGACAAAACCAAAGCTTCAAAAGCCCTCGCTCTATCGGGTGCTGATCCTGAATGACGACTACACTCCGATGGAGTTCGTCATCTACGTGCTGGAGCGGTTCTTCCAGAAGAGCCGCGAAGACGCCACCCGCATCATGCTGCATGTGCACCAGCA
Source organism: Brevundimonas sp. AVps31 (assembly GCF_058681355.1). Lineage (NCBI taxonomy): Bacteria > Pseudomonadati > Pseudomonadota > Alphaproteobacteria > Caulobacterales > Caulobacteraceae > Brevundimonas > Brevundimonas sp. AVps31. The sequence continues at coordinate 2,505,802 of NZ_CM178736.1, forward strand.
TGGCGTCGGGGTGTGCGGCGTCTTCACCTACGAAGTGGCCGAAACCAAGGTCGCCCAGGTGGTCGAGACGGCGCGCCGTCACCAGCACCCTCTGCAATGCACGATGGAAAAGGACTGAGAGGAACCTCCCCCATGCCTTCGTTTTCCCGTCCTCTCGAAGAGACCCTGCACCGCGCGGTGCACTATGCGAACGAGCGCCGTCACGAGTACGCGACGCTTGAGCATCTCCTGCTGGCCCTCGTGGATGATCCCGATGCGGCCGGTGTAATGACGGCCTGCAACGTCGATCTGACGGCGCTGAAGACCGCCCTGACCCTTTATGTCGACACCGACCTGGCCGCGCTGGCGACCTCGGACGGTGAAGACGCCAAGCCGACCGCCGGCTTCCAGCGCGTGATCCAGCGCGCCGTGATCCACGTCCAGTCGTCGGGCCGCGAAGAGGTGTCCGGCGCCAATGTGCTGGTCGCCATCTTCAGCGAGCGCGAAAGTCACGCCGCCTATTTCCTGCAGGAGCAGGACATGACGCGGTACGACGCGGTCAACTTCATCGCCCACGGCATCGCCAAGAAGGCGGGCGCGGGGGAAAGCCGTCCGGCCAAGGCGCTGGGCGCCAGTCCCGAGGACGCCGATGACGCCGCCGCCGCCAAGACCGGTGGCGAAGCGCTGGAAGCCTATTGCGTCGACCTCAACGAGAAGGCCCGCAACGGCAAGATCGACCCCCTGATCGGCCGTCATGCCGAGGTGGACCGGGCGATCCAGATCCTGTGCCGCCGGACCAAGAACAATCCGCTGCTGGTCGGCGATCCCGGCGTCGGCAAGACCGCCATCGCCGAAGGTCTGGCCCGCAAGATCGTCAACCACGAGGTCCCGGACGTTCTGGAAGGCGCCACCATCTACTCGCTCGACATGGGCGCGCTGCTGGCCGGCACCCGCTATCGCGGCGACTTCGAGGAGCGGCTGAAACAGGTGGTCAAGGAGCTGGAGAGCCACGAGAACGCGGTCCTCTTCATTGACGAGATCCACACCGTCATCGGCGCGGGCGCGACCAGCGGCGGGGCGATGGATGCGTCCAACCTGCTGAAACCGGCGCTGGCGTCGGGCTCGCTGCGCTGCATGGGCTCCACCACCTACAAGGAGTACCGCCAGCATTTCGAGAAGGACCGCGCCTTGGTCCGCCGCTTCCAGAAGATCGACGTCAACGAGCCCACGCTCGAGGACACGATCAAGATCCTGAAGGGGCTGAAGAGCAGCTACGAAGGCCACCACAAGCTGCGCTACACCGACGCCGCCATCCGCACGGCGGTGGAGCTCTCGGCTCGCTACATGACCGACCGCAAGCTGCCGGACAAAGCCATCGACGTGATCGACGAGGCGGGGGCGTCGCAGATGCTGCTGCCGGAATCGAAGCGCAAGAAGGTCATCGGCCAGAAAGAAGTCGAGGCCGTCATCGCCAAGATGGCCCGGATCCCGGCCAAGTCGGTCTCCAAGTCCGATACCGAGGGCCTGCGGGAGCTTCAGAACGATCTGAACCGCGTGGTCTTCGGCCAGGAAGCGGCCATCGAACAGGTGTCGGCGGCGATGAAGCTGGCCCGCGCGGGTCTGCGCGATACGCAGAAGCCGATCGGCGCCTTCCTGTTCTCCGGTCCCACCGGCGTCGGCAAGACCGAGGTCGCCAAGCAACTCGCGTCGACCCTCGGCATCGAGATGCAGCGCTTCGACATGTCGGAATATATGGAGCGGCACACCGTCTCGCGGCTGATCGGCGCCCCTCCGGGCTACGTCGGCCATGATCAGGGCGGCCTGCTGACCGACGCCGTCGATCAGCACCCGCACTCCGTGGTGCTGCTGGACGAGATCGAGAAGGCCCACCCCGACGTCTACAACATCCTGCTTCAGGTGATGGACAACGGCATGCTGACCGACGCGGTCGGCAAGAAGGTCGATTTCAGGAACACCATCCTGATCATGACCACCAACGCCGGGGCCGCCGACAACGCCCGCGCCTCCATCGGTTTCGGCCGGGGCAAGGTCGAGGGTGAGGACGAAAAGGCCATCCAGCGTCTGTTCGCGCCGGAGTTCCGCAACCGTCTGGACGCCATCGTGGCGTTCAAGGCGCTGGACTCGACGACGATCAAGTCGGTGGTCTCGAAGTTCATCATGCAGCTGGAGGTCCAGCTGGGTGATCGCAACATCACCATCGAACTGACCGACGAAGCCGCCGACTGGCTGGCCAAGAACGGCTTCGACGAACTCTACGGCGCCCGGCCCCTGGCCCGGACGATCCAGGAGCACATCAAGAAGCCGCTGGCCGACGACATCCTGTTCGGCCGCCTGACCCGCGGCGGGCATGTGAAGGTCGAGTTGAAGGACGGCAAGATCGCCTTCGACGTGACGCCCGCCACCGGCACCGCGGCCAAGGTGAAGGAAGACGAGACGGCGGAGTAGTCGACCGCTCTGTCTGAAGACGGGGGCCGTCGGTCAAGCGACCGGCGGCCTTTCGTCGTTGTAGGGCGGCGGCGGCGATGACTTGCACTGGACGCGCCGATGCGGGACCACCTTCGCGAGCGGGCTGTCGGGAGGCTGAAAAATGGGCGATGCGGGACTGACCGGGCGTCAGAAGAAATGGTTCGCCACGGTCGAGGCCAATTTCGAGAAACAGACCGGCCGCCCGGTGGCGGTCTGGGTCGACATCCTGAAGAAGGGCTGTCCCGAGACGCGGCCCAAGGCGCAGGCGGCCTGGCTGAAGGCCTCGTACGGCATCGGCGCCAACCACGCCGCGCATATCCTGAACGCCGCCCGCCCGGCGGACCAGATGAGCTGGGACGACGCCGAGGCCCTGCGCAGCGCCCTGTGGGCTGAGCCGCGCGCACTGGCCATCCTCGAGGCGCTGGAACGCAGGGTGGCGGGGCTTGAGGGCGTCATCTCCGGGCAGCGCAAGGGCTACACCAGCTTCTCGCGCGCGGTGCAGTTCGCGGCCATCCGCCCGCTGAAGGGCGGCAAGGCCTTGCTGGGGTTGAAGCTGGATCCGGCGGTGTCGGATCGCCTGTCGGCGCCGGCGCGGACCGAAAGCTGGTCCGAACGTCTCGCCGCTGTGGTGGAACTGGACGGCCCGGGGGCGGTCACAAACGACATCGGCCGCCTGTTCGCACAGGCGGCCGACAACGGTTAGCCGGAGACAGACGTCTAGCGGCGACGGCCGCCGAGGCTGCTCAGCAGGAGGGCGGCGCCGGCCAGGATGCCGGTGGTCAGAAGCGGCTTGCGGCGCGCGAAGTCCAGACCCTGACGAGCCTTGTCCTGATACTGGGCCGGGGCCTTCTCGACGAGGCCGTCGAGGCCGTCGATGACGCGGCCATAGGCGTCCAGGGCCTTGCCCTTGACCTCATTCAGCTTGCCGTCGAACTGGAGCTTGCTGTCGCCGGTCAGGCGGCCGAGGCCGTTCTGGACCTTGCCTTCAACTTCGGTGGCGACGCCTTCGATGCGCTGGTCGGTCATGGGTTTTCTCTCGTGATGATGGGGCCGGGGAGGCGTGCCGGAACAGCGCGAAAGCGCGGCGGTGGTTCCGTCCGTCGCAAGGCATATTCGGCGGCTGCGGCGATGCGCCTCGTCATATTCTATCCGGATGTTATTGACCAAGGGGTTTTATCCGGGTAATAGTCCGCCTGCATCGCTCGTCGGCCTCGTCGTCGGACGCATAGCCTGGAGCCGCCATGACCATCACCGCCCACCGCCCCGTTCTCGCCTTCGCCGGAGACCAGCTCATCGCGCGTGGTCCCGTGGGCGACGTCCTTGCCCCGATCCATCTGGCGTCCCGGGCGGGGGAGACGGTGCTGGTCTTCGACGCCGCCGACGGCCGGGCCGTCGACCTGGACCTGCGCGGCGAGCCCGCCGACGCCCTCGCCCGGCTGGCGCCCGGGCCGGAGCCGGAGAAGCGGGGGCCGGGGCGTCCGAAGCTGGGCGTCGTCCCGCGCGAGGTGACCCTTCTGCCGCGCCACTGGGACTGGCTGGCCGCCCAGCCCGGCGGCGCGTCGGTGGCGCTGCGCAAGCTGGTCGAGGGCGCGCTGAAGGCGGCCGAGGGGCCGGACCGGGCGCGCAAGGCCAAGGAGGCGACCTACCGCTTCATGACCGCCGTGGCGGGCGACAAGCCCGGCTATGAGGAGGCGACGCGGATGCTGTTCGCGGGCGACTGGACGGCGTTCGACGCCGCGGTGGACGGCTGGGCGGCGGATGTGCGGGAGGCAGTGCGGGACATGGCCGAGGGGGCTTGGCGGAATGGCGCGGGAGAGCCCGGACAAGCCGGCGGCGCCCCCGCCGCCACCTAGGCGCCGCGGCCGCGGACGCCCGCTCAGGCCGCCGGAATAGGGGCGAGAACCGCCTGCAGGGCGGCGATCTCCATGGGCTTGCGCAGGACCCCATCGGCCCCCGCGGCCCTGTACCGGGCCACATCGTCGTCGAACACATTGGCCGTCAGCATGTGGATCGGCAGGCGCGGCCGACCCGAGGCCGCCTCCTCGGCGCGGATGGCCATGACGGCCTCCACGCCGTCCATGACCGGCATCATGGCGTCCATCAGCACCAGGTCGAAGCGGTCGTCGCGCACCGCCTCCACGGCCTGCTGGCCGTTCTCGACCAGCACCAGTTCCATGTCGAAGGACTGGAACACCAGGGCCAGAAGCTTGCGGTTGGCGGGATGGTCCTCGGCGGCCAGAATGCGGCCGCGACCCTCGACGGTCCCGGGCGGCGGCGGGTCCGCGGGAAGGCTCGCGCGGTCGGCCGTGAAGCGGAACCAGAAGACGGCGCCGCCGGAGTGGCCGGCCCGGACGCCCACGGCGCCGCCGAGGGCCCCGGCGCTGGCCCGGCAGAGCGCCAGTCCCAGACCCGAGCCGCCCGCGGCCCGGCCGTCGGCCAGTTGTTCGAACGGCTGGAAGATGCGTTCGCGCTGGTCCTCCGGCACACCGGGGCCCTGGTCATGCACCTCGAACTCGAGCTCGACGCGTCCGTCGGCGGCGGGCAGGGCGCGTGCGAGGATGCGGATGGTCCCGGCGGGGGTCAGCTTCAGGGCGTTGGACAGGTAGTTGATCAGCACCTGCTCGACCCGGGCCTCGTCGGTCAGGACGATGAAGCTCTCCGGCGCGCACTGGAGCTCGACCTCCAGGGTCAGGCCCAGTTCGTTCACGCGGGAGCGCCACACGCGGGCGATGGCCCGGAGGCGTGCGCCGACGTCGACGGGGGCGAGACGGACATCGATATGGCCCGACTCGATCCGGGAAATGTCGAGGGCGCCGTTGAGCAGGCGCAGCAGCATGCCGCCGGCGTCGGCCATGTCGTCGATCACGGCGGCCTCGGCCTTGGGACGGCGGCGTCCGCGCAGCACCTCGGTCAGGCCCAGAATGACGTTTAGCGGCGTCCGCACCTCATGGCTGATCATCGCCAGGAAGCGGGACTTGGCCTTGTTGGCGCGCTCGGCCGTCGCGTGGTTGGCCTCGGCTTCGGCGAGGGCCGACCGAAGCTGGCGCGAACGTTCGGTGACCGTGATCATCAGCTCGACGGCCTCGCGATCGCTGCGCCATTGGCGCCAGGCGGCCGCGCTGATGCCGAGGATGAACAGGACCACGGCGACCTGAAGGCCGGGGTCGGCGGCCTGTTGACGCGAGGCGATCATCATGGCGGCGACGGCCGGCGGCAGGACGGCGGCGGCGAAGCTGACGCGGCTGATGTGCACCTGATGGGCGCCGACCATCAGATTGCCGGCCAGCAGCAGGCGCAGATAGTCGGCGTGTTCGGGCTGGGCCTGCCAGGCCGCGAGGATGAACAGGGCGTTGTGCCCCGCCAGGCCGAGGGTGATGGCCTCAGCGGACCAGCGGAACCGGCGGCCGGCGCCGGGCGCGTCCGGGCGGGCGCGGGCGGTCTGGACCACATGCCAGAGCGGCAGATAGAGGCCGAGCTGGAAGAGGGCGTAGTTGAGCGCCCAGCCCGGACCGAGCACGAGACAGGCGACCCCGATGACGGCGACAATGGTGGTGATGCGCACCGGGAACATGTCGCCATAGCGGTTAGCGTAGGCCCGCAGCCGGTCAGAATTTTTAAGCACTGGGTACAATTCCGGGGAGGAAGCTTGGCCATACGGGATGGACCTTAACGAGGCCTGACCGGGCAGAGGGGAAGGGGGGCGCGAGTTCCTTCTCCTCTTGCGGGATAAGGTGGCCGAGCGGAGCGAGGTCGGATGAGGGGGGCGCGCCGATCTGACCGATCAGTCCCGGATCACCTTCGCATTCGCCGCGACAAGGATCGCGGCGACGACCTGTTCACCGTAGTTCTCGATCTGCTGCTTGGGAAACCTCAGCACCCGGAACCCCTGCGCGCGCAGCCAGTCGTCGCGCGCGGCGTCCTGCGCCCGGTCCTCGTGTTGCGGCCCGTCGGCCTCAACGATCAGCCGATGCCTGAAGCAGATGAAGTCGACGATGCAGGGGCGTTCCTCGAACGTGAACTGTCGACGGAACTTCAGCCCCGCCAGGCGCCGATCGCGCAGCAGCTTCCACATGCGGCGCTCATGGAGCACCGGCTCGCGGCGCATTTCCCTTGCGCGTTGTCCAAGCTACTCGTCCACAGGTTATGGAAGACACCCTTGGCGCGGTCTGTCGAGAGCCCCGACTTTCTCCCCTTGCGGGAGAAGGTGGCGGCCCGAAGGGCCTGCGGATGAGGGGTCGCTCCGGCCGTGCGAGTTTATCGGCCATCGGCGGACCTCCAAACGGGACCCGGCGGCGCGACCCCTCATCCGACCTCGCTCCGCCTGGCGGCTTGGCGGAATGGGCGGGGGTGACTTCATTCCTTACGGGGGAGGAGAAGAGCGGTGGCCCTGACCTACGAACAAGCTGGGCGCGCTGGCGGCGAAGGGTGTCGCTGGGTCACTCCTGCTCGATCGCGGTTCGCCAGATCACGCCCGGCGGCGGGCGGAGCATGGGGCAAAGCCTGAGGGCGCGCCGTCGAGAGTAGGCATTAAGGCTCTGCACTCGCGGATCTGACCGGCTGCCTTCGATGAAGTTCCAATGACCGGGGCTGGTGACGTGAATGTTCCAGTGACGAGGAAGAAGGCCCGGCGCCCGGGCAGGGGGTTGCTGTCCAGCCAAGGTAACGACCACGCTCGTGCGGTCGCCCTCCTCGGCGATCACGGCGAACGGGTCGATCTGGCCGGCGATCTCCGCGGTGCCGCAAATCTTCACCCGCCCGCCCCACAGCGGCAGCGCCTGATAAGCGATGAGACGCGCATCCGGTCGCGTCTCAGCGAAGGCCGCGAGCAGTTCCGCTTCGGACGGCGGGGGCGGAAGGACTTCGGGATCGGCCTGCGAGAGCGCCAGAACGAGAACCGTCAGAACTCCCAGCATCACCCCACCTTCACCCGCGTCGCCGCTTCCGGAAGGTCTTCTCCGAACGCCCGCTGGTAGAACTCCGCGATGGTCGGGCGCTCCAGTTCGTCGCACTTGTTCAGGAAGGTCAGGCGGAACGACAGGCCGATGTCGCCGCCGAAGATCTGGGCGTTCTGGGCCCAGGTGATGACCGTGCGGGGCGACATGACGGTGGAGATGTCGCCGTTCATGAAGGCGTTGCGGGTCATGTCGGCGACGCGGACCATGGCGGCGATGGTGCGCTTGCCCTCGGCGGTGTTCCACTCGGGCGCCTTGGCGACGACGATGTCGGTCTCGACGTCGTGGTCGAGGTAGTTGAGCGTCGTCACGATGTTCCAACGGTCCATCTGACCCTGATTGATCTGCTGGGTGCCGTGGTACAGACCCGAGGTGTCGCCCAGACCGATGGTGTTGGTGGTCGAGAACAGGCGGAACCACTTGTTGGGGCGGATGACGCGGTTCTGGTCCAGCAGGGTCAGGCGGCCCTGCGCCTCCAGCACGCGCTGGATGACGAACATCACGTCGGGGCGGCCGGCGTCATATTCGTCGAAGACCAGGGCGATCGGGCGTTGCAGGGCCCAGGGCAGCATGCCCTCGCGAAATTCGGTGATCTGCTTGCCGTCCTTGAGGACGATCGCGTCCTTGCCGACCAGGTCGATGCGGCTGACGTGGCTGTCCAGGTTCACGCGCACCAGCGGCCAGTTCAGCTTGGCCGCGACCTGCTCGATATGGGTCGACTTGCCGGTGCCGTGGTAGCCTTGGACCATGACGCGGCGGTCGAAGCTGAAGCCGGCGCAGATGGCCAGCGTCGTCTGGGGATCGAAGCGGTAGGCCTCGTCGATCTCGGGCACATGGCTGTCGCGCTCGGCGAAGACCGGCACGGTCATGTCGCTGTCGATGCCGAACAGTTCGCGCACGGTCGCGTTGCGGTGCGGCTCCAGTGTCAGCAGGGGATCGGGCGTCGAGTCGAGGAGGGAGGTCATGCCTGTGCGATTACCGCACCCTCATCGGGTGGTCGAGGCCCATGCCGTCCCTGATTGCACGACCGGGCCGCAAGGCATGACGGGGAGGGAAGCCGGGCGGACGCCCGTGCGTCTTCAGGCGGCCGACCGCGTCGCGGCATAGGTCCGAAAGACGGGCGGCGCCCGGCGGGACTCGCCCGTGGCCCGATCCGGGCCTGTCGCCTTGCGGGAGATGCGTTTGATCAATCTCTCACGCCGAAGAGCGTCCGCGTAGTTAATGATGCCGGACACGAGACCTGAGACATCGAGGACGTGAGTGTCACTGTTCGCCTCGTTGACGACGCACTGATCAAGTGTTGATTGGCTATTTTTTCTTGTGCTAATCTGGACCGTCATGGCTGTCAGCGCCTCCAAGCGCATCCAGTTTACACAACGGGTCCAGATAACATTGGTTGCAAATGTGTAGATGCTCTTTCAAATATTGAACATCTACATGAGGTCAGATCGCCTTCAGCTCAACCTCGACGTTGCCGCGGGTGGCGTTCGAGTAGGGGCAGACCTGGTGGGCCTTGGCGATCAGGTCGTCGATCACGCCCTGCTCGAGGCCATGGTCCGAGACTGTGATGCCGATGTCGAGGTTGAAGCCCTCGCCGCGGGTGTTCGGGCCGATGCCGACGCGGGTGCTGACCTTGGTGTCCGGACCGACCGGCGTGCCGGCCTTGCCCGACACAAGACGCAGGGCGCCCATGTAGCAGGCGGCGTAACCGGCGGCGAACAGCTGCTCGGGGTTGGTGCCGGCGCCGCCCTTGCCGCCCATTTCGGCGGGCAGGGAGAGCAGGACATCGATCTTGCTGTCGTCGGTGGTCGAACGGCCTTCGTCGCGGCCGCCGCCGGTGGACGAGGCGTGGGCGGTGTAGAGGATTTGCATGGCGGGCTCCTGTTCGCCGTCGCGTCGGCGTCAGTTGTTTATCGCGATAATGAATAGGTAGGCGGACGGGGTGTCGAAGTCCAGCAGAAACTTGCCGCAAAAACGATTATTGTGATAAGTAACCTCATGACCAAGGCTTCCCATCCTCCGATCGCCCTCGACGACCAGCTGTGTTTCGCGCTGTACTCCGCCTCGATGGCGGTGGGGCGGCTGTACAAGCCGCTGCTGGATGAAATGGGGATCACCTATCCGCAGTTCCTTGTGCTGACGGCGCTGAACGACGAGGGCACGCTGACGGTCGGCGGCCTTGCGGCCCGTCTGGCGCTTGAGCCGAGCACCATCACCCCGCTGGTCAAGCGGCTGGAGGCGGCGGGGCTTGTGGCGCGCAAGCGGGGGGTGACGGACGAGCGTCAGGTCCAGGTGTCGCTGACCGACGCGGGTGTCGCCGTCCTCGCGCAGACCCCCTGTCTGGCTCAGGCTCTGCTGTCACGGTCGGGGATGAGCCTCGATGAGCTGAAGGCCTTCAACGCCCGGGTCCGCGACTTCGGCGCGCGCGTGTCGGCGCAGGCGGCCTGAAACCGATCTAGCTGGCCAGTCCGGCCTTCTTCAGCGTCTTGTAGGCCTTGATGACGCGCTGAAGCTTGGCCTCGGCGCCGCGATCGCCCTGGTTCAGGTCGGGGTGGAAGCGCTTCAGCAGCTCGTGGTAGCGCGCCTTGACCGCCTTCTTGTCCGTGCGGACGTCGAGATCGAGATCGGACAGGGCCGCGCGTTCCAGCTTGCCGATGCGCAGGTCGTCCTGACCGTCGGGCCCGGCCTGCTCCTTCATGCGGCGACCGAAGAGGCCGAAACTGTCGCGCCATGAGCCGGCGCCCGTGGTGTTGGCCGTGCCCATCTTGGCGGCGAAGGCGGCGGCCTCACGCGTGTTCTTGCCGGCCTTCATCTCCCAGGTCGGGCGGCCGCCGGTCATGGCCTCGTTTTCCTGGGCGGCCCGGATCTGGCCCTCGTTCATCCCGGCGTAGAAATTCCAGCCCTTGTTGTACTCGCCCGCGTGGCGTTGGCAGAAATCGTAGAAGTCGTTCAGCCGCTCGCGCGATTTCGGGGCGCGGGCCGTTGCGGCCTGACGACAGTCGGGCCAGTTACACGGCTTCTCGCCGGGCTTCAGGTGCAGGACATCCGCCGCCGCAGCCTCTTCCTCGGGCTTGGGCGGCTTGATGCGCATATCCGTGAAGCGCGGCTTGTATTCGAACTCTGACGACATCGATCCGAGTGTAGGGTCGAATTGGACCGCAACAAGGACTTGACGATGATGGAAGGCCCAATCGCGACGATTATCCGCCAGAAACTTGTGGTGGGACTGGCTCCGGAGCGTCTGGAGATCGAAGACGACAGCTGGCGGCACGCCGGTCACCATCATGAGGGCGGCATGGATGCGAAGCCGGGCGGCGAAAGTCACTTCAACCTGCTGGTGATTTCCGCGGCGTTCGAGGGGCAGGGGCGGGTGCAGCGCCAGCGCGCGGTGAACGCCCTGTTGCGCGATGAGCTGGCCGGTCCGGTCCACGCCCTCTCGATCCGGGCCCTGACGCCCGCCGAGGCCTGAAGTCGTCGGGTCGCTGAACGCGGGTTGTCATAGAACCGTCAGCGTTCATACCGTCTTAGGGGGTTCCACGTAGTCTCCGCGCCGGGTTGTGCAATCGTGTTGCGGGGCGGGAATGGTTGAATCGGATGGCATCGGAAAGCCCGCCGGCGGTGACCCGGATTCCGGGGAAGCCGCGCAGGCTCTGCGCGCTATCCTGCAAACCCAGTATCTTCGCTATCTGATCATCGCCAGCTGGGCGGTCGGCCTGCTGGCCACCGTGGGCTGGACCGCCGCCACCCTGTGGTTCATCGGCACCCTGGTCGCCGGCGCCATTCGCGGCGCGGTCGAGAAGCGCATCAGCCAGCGCGTCGGCACGGGCTGGGGGCTGGTTTTCCCCGTCGTCGCCACCGCCACCACCGCCGCCTGGGCTGCGGCGCCGCTTCTGGCCTGGTTCTCGGGCGCGACCTTCGGGCCGTCGCTGGGGATGACGCTTCTCGTCGCCGGCTATGTGCTGGTTTTCGCGCAGCTTCGTAGCTCGCCGCGTCAGGCCATCGTGATTTCCTCGCCCTACGGCGCCGCAGCGCTGATTATCGCCGGCAGTCTGTGGGGCACGCCCGAGTTCTGGCAGTTCCTCGCCGTGGTGCCCTTCACCGCGGCCGGCCTGTTCGTGCTGGTCACCATGACCATGCTGCGCGAGGAGCGCATCCGCGCCTTCCAGGAACACCAGGCCCATCTGATCGAGGAACTGGAATCGGCGCGCGACAAGGCCAATGCCGCCAACGACGCCAAGTCCAACTTCCTGGGTGTCATCTCGCATGAGCTGCGCACTCCGATGAACGGCGTGCTGGGCGCCGCCCAACTGCTGGGCGCGACGCGGCTGGAGCCGACGCAGCGCGAGTATCTGTCGATCATCCGCAACTCGGGCGACAACCTGCTGAGCCTGCTGAACGACATCCTCGACATGACCAAGATCGAGGCGGGCAAGATGACGTTCGAGGTCGTCGACGTGTCGGTCGAGGATCTGGACAAGCGCGTCACCGGTCCGTTCCAGGCCCAGGCCGAGGCCAAGGGTCTGGACTTCGTCGCCCTCCGCGAGGGCGACGTGCCCGCCGTGGTGCGTGGCGACCCGCTGCGGGTCTGTCAGGTGATACACAACCTGCTGTCCAATGCGGTGAAGTTCACCGACGCGGGCCAGATCACCTACACCGTCCGGTCCCGGCGTCTGGACGACAACAATGTCCACTTCGACTTCATGATCCGCGACTCGGGCTCGGGCATCGCGCCGGAAGACCTTGAGCGCCTGTTCCAGCCCTTCACCCAAGTCGACGCCTCATCCACGCGCCGCTTCGGCGGGACGGGGCTGGGGCTGACCATCTCGCGCCGGATGGCCAACATCATGGGCGGCGACATCACGGTGGAGTCGGTCCCGGGCGAAGGCTCGACCTTCATCTTCGGCGTCGATGCCGAGGTCGTGCGCTGGGTCGAGGAGGCCGCGGCCGAAGCCGTCGAGGCCGAGATCGAGGGCGGCCAGTCGCTGAACGTGCTGATCGTCGAGGACCACCCGGTCAACCGCATGATTCTTGAAGCCTGGATGTCGTCGGCGGGCCACACCGCCGCGACCGCCGAGAACGGCCAGATCGCGATCGAGGCCGCGGCCGAGCAGCGCTTCGACCTGATCATCATGGACGTCAACATGCCGGTGATGGACGGCCTGACCGCGACCCGCGCCATCCGCGCCGGCGACGGCCCGAACCGGGACACGCCGGTGGTGGTGCTGTCCGCCTCGGCCCGGACCGAAGACCATCAGGCGGGTCTGGATGCGGGCGCGGACGCCTATCTGAACAAGCCTATCGACTTCGCCGCCCTCGCCATGGTGATGAACCGGGTCGGCGCGGGGCGCGTCGGCATTCAGGATCTGGTGGACGGGGGACAGGCCAGGGTCGCCGCGTAACAGCGTTGAAACACTGGCGTTCAAAACCCGTCCGCCCGCTGAACCTCGGGTGATCACGGCTGTTCAGGCCCGGCTCAAGGGCCGGGGTCCAGATTGCAGGCAAGTCGGAACCCCTCCGGCTCCTGCAACTGGAGACAGATGATGAAAAAGGTTCTTACCGCCGCAATCGCCGCCACCCTGGCCCTGGGCTCGGTCGGCCTGGCGTCCGCCGCCGAAGCCCAATCGCGGGGCAATGATCGCTACGAGCAACGTCAGGATCGTCGCGATGACCGTCAGGATCGTCGCGCCGACCGCCGGGATGATCGCGCCGATCGCCGCGACCACCGTCAGGACCAACGCGCCTATGCCCGCTGGCAGCGGTCGGAGCGCCAGTACAGCGCCGGCCGCTACACGGCCCCGCGCGGCTACCAGACCCGCGCCTGGGCCTATGGCCAGCGGATGCCCGCCAACTATCGTGGCAGCCAGTATGTCGTGCGCGACTACAACCGCTACGGCCTGCGTCAGCCGCCCTCGGGCTACCAGTACGTTCGCAGCGGCAATGACGTGGTTCTGACCGCCGTCGCAACCGGCCTGATCACCGCCGTCATCGCGGGCCTGTTCAACTAGGGCTCGACGTCCGAGCAATCGAAACACCCCGGAGGGAGACTTCCGGGGTGTTTTCGCGTTCAGATGTTCCTGACCTCGCCGGGGACCCATGCGCGCTTTCGCCGAACTGCTGGATCGCCTGTCGCTGACAGGCTCGCGAAACGCCAAGCTGGTGTTGCTGCGCGACTATCTGCGCGCCACGCCGGACCCGGATCGGGGCTGGGCGCTGGCGGCCTTGACCGGGGACCTTTCGTTCGACGCGGCCAAGCCGGCCATGATCCGCAAGGCGGTCGAGGCGCGGGTCGATCCGGTGCTGTTCGGCTGGTCCTACGACTATGTCGGCGACCTGGCCGAGACGGTGGCGCTGATCTGGCCCGCCGATCCCGCTCATCGACCCAACCGTGAGCCTGATCTGGGCGAGGTGGTCGAGGCGCTGCGCACAGCAAAGCGGGCCGAAGTGGCGGCCCTGCTGGTCGGGTGGCTGGATGCGCTGGAGCCCAAGGCGCGGTGGGCCTTGCTGAAACTGATGACCGGCGGCCTGCGGGTCGGCCTGTCGGCGCGGCTGGCGCGGACGGCGGCGGCCATGATGCGGCCCGACGCCATCAGCGCACCGCCGGATCCCGAAGGCGACGAGGGCAGCACCACGCTGGACAGCGTCGAGGCCGCCGACATCGAGGAAATCTGGCATGCCCTGACGCCCCCCTACGCTGACCTGTTCGCCTGGCTGGAGGGGCGGGGAGAGCGGCCGAACGGCGACGCGCCGGGCCGGTTCCGCCCGGTGATGCTGGCGGTGGCGCTGGATGAGGCGGTGGATTTCGACAAGCTGGACCCCGCCGACTACGTCGCGGAGTGGAAGTGGGACGGCATCCGTGTGCAGGCGGTGCGGGAGGAGGGGGTGCAACGCCTCTATTCCCGGACCGGCGACGAGATTTCCGGCGCCTTTCCCGATGTGATGGAGGGGCTGACGTTCGAGGGCTCAATCGATGGAGAGCTGGTGGTCTGGCGGGAGGGGGCGGTGGCGCCGTTCGGCGACCTGCAGCAGCGGCTGAACCGCAAGACGGTGGACGCCAAGGCCATGGCCGCCCATCCCGCCGCGATTGTCGCCTATGACCTTCTGGCCGAGACCGGCGAGGACTTGCGCGGGATGCCCCTGCTGGCGCGGCGCGCCCGACTGGAGGCGCTGGTCGAGCGGGGCGGGGATCGCCTGCATCTGTCACCGATCGTGCCCTATGCCGACTGGGAGGAACTGGCCGTGCTGCGCGCCGACCCGCCCGTGGGCGCGGCGGCGGAGGGGCTGATGCTCAAGCGCAGGGACAGCGTCTACGTCGCCGGACGACCCAAGGGCCCCTGGTTCAAATGGAAGCGCGATCCGCACGTCATCGACGCGGTGCTGATGTACGCCCAGCGCGGCCACGGAAAGCGATCCAGCTTCTATTCCGACTATACCTTCGGCGTCTGGACCGAGGACGGCGTTCTGGGCCCGGTCGGCAAATCCTATTTCGGCTTCACTGACGAGGAACTGAAACAGCTCGACAAATTCGTGCGCGACCACACGATCGACCGCTTCGGACCGGTGCGGTCGGTCAAGGCGACCCGGGACTTCGGTCTGGTGCTGGAAATCGCCTTCGAGGGGCTGCAGCGCTCGACCCGGCACAAGTCGGGCGTGGCCATGCGGTTTCCCCGCGTCAGCCGCATCCGCTGGGACAAGCCGGCGCGCGAGGCCAATACCCTCAATGATGTCATGGACCTTCTTGACGCCATCGAGAGCGGCGGCGGCCGCGTGGCTCAGCCGATCGGCGGGTGAGGGGCTGACTTCGCTTTCCGGAAGCGCCAGTCCCGGTCGAGCTTGTCTGTCACGCCGACCAACTGGAGGAAGGTCACCACCATGACCATGGCCCCTGCGGCGGCGCTGATGCCCGCGCCGGCCTCAAGAACCGGGCCTGCCTCGATCAGCAAGGGCAGCACCGCCCAGCGCTCGGGGAAGCGCATGATCCTGACGTCCGGGGCCGACTGCAGATGGGGACAGTACATGAGAGACCGGTCGACGCACCGGCGATGCAACGGCGCGATGGAGCCCGCGTCCAGCACGACCCGCCGATCCTCGATCTCCCGCGTGAGCATCGCCGCCTGTCCTGTACGGCGCAAAAGTCCTGCGGCCGTCAGGCGGGCCAGCTGTGTCCAGCGGTCGTCAGGCGGGGTCGGTTCGCCGCACATCGGGCAAAGCATGCGCAGCACGGTCTCCCGCTGCCGCACCAGATGGTTCCTTGAGTACTGAGGCCGGCCGAATCCCGCCCGCGAGACCTGCACCAGCGCCGGCCGGCCGTTCACCGTGGGGCAGGGGCGGACCCCGATCACGGGTTCTTCGGTCCAACTGGTCACCCAGGGCACATCGACCCCGACCTTCAGTCTGGAAAGACCCATCCGCCGACTCCCCACTTCCCGCACAGCTTGCCCATTCAGCGAAGCAATCTCCAGCCTGCGGGGTTCCAATCCGGGATTCGTGCGTTAGACCCGGCCCATGTCAAACCTCGTCACTCCCCTGAACGAGGCGGTCGCCGCCGGCCAGAAGGCCGCCACGGTAGACGCCGCCATGATCGCCAAGCTGACCGATATGGCCGGCGACTTCGCGATCAACCTGTCGATCGCCATCCTGATCTTCGTGCTCACGATCTTCGCCTCTCGCTGGGCGTCGGGCATGACACGCAAGGCGCTGTCCCGGGTCCGGGGATTCCGCCACGACCCGACGGTGCTGAGCTTCGCCGTTCAGGTGGTGCGGGTCGTCGTCTTCCTGATCGGCTTTATCGCCGTGCTGCAGCGGCTGGGCGTGCAGACGACCTCGATCATCGCCGTTTTGGGCGCCGCCTCGCTGGCGGTGGGCCTGGCCTTGCAGGGCACGCTGTCGAACGTGGCCGCGGGCGTGATGCTGCTGATCCTGCGCCCCTACAAGGTCGGCGACGTGATTGACGTCGGCGGCGTATCGGGCTCGGTCCAGCGACTGGATCTGTTCACCACCCAGATGTCGAACGCCAACAATCACAAGATCGTCGTGCCCAATTCCAAGGTGTTTGGAGACACGATCCTGAACCTGTCCGGCCAGAAAACCCGACGGGTCGAGATCAATTTCACCGTCGGCTACGGGGAAGATCTTTCGGAGGCCCGAAGCGTGCTTGCCGGGGTGGCGGAGCGGCACGAGAAGGTCCTGCCAGACCCGGCGCCCTGGACCGGGGTGACCGGCCTGCTGGACAGCGCGGTGCAGGTCACACTGCACGCCTGGGTTCAATCCGGCGACTGGTGGCAGACCCAGGCTGACCTGATGCAGGGCGGCAAGGAGGCGCTGGATGCCGCGGACATCGAGATTCCCTTCCCGCATCAGGTCGCCGTTCCCTATGGCGATGAGGATGTGATGCCGGTGGTCACCGTGCGCACGGTGGAGCAGAAGACCGAGGAGGAAGGCGTCTCGGGCTCGGACGAAGCGCCGCACGGGGAAGGCTGAGGATGCGCTACGACTTTGGTTCGGACAACACCGCCGGCATGGCGCCCGCGGCCCTTGAGGGGCTGATCGCCGCCAACCAGGACTACGCCCGGGCCTATGGCGCGGACGAGGTCACCGCACGCGCCGCCGACCAGATCCGGCAGCGGCTGGATGCGGACGCGGAGATCCGTTTTGTGTTTTCGGGCACAGCGGCCAACGCCATCGCCTTGTCGATGCTGGCCTGGCCGCATGAAGCGGTGCTGGCGCATCATGCGGCGCATATCTGCACCGATGAGACCGGCGCCCCGGGCTTTTTCGGCCAAGGGGTCGGCCTGATCGGACTGCCGGGATTTTCGGGCAAGATCGAGCTGGCGTCGCTTCAGGCGGCGCTGGAGGAGCCCGAGGTGGGCCACCGACAGCCTCCGGCGGCGCTGAGTCTGACCCAGTCCACCGAGTACGGGACGGTCTACACCGAGGAGGAACTGCGTCACCTGATCGAGCCGGTGAAGGCGCTGGGCTATGGCGTGCACATGGACGGGGCGCGGCTGGCCAATGCGGCCGCGGCGGGGTTTGACCTGACGCAGATCGCGCGGTTGGGCGTGGACCTTCTGATTTTTGGCGGGGCCAAGGCGGGCGCGAACTGCACCGAAGCCATCGTGATGTTCGACAAGTCGCTGGCGCGGCGCATCGACAACCGGCTGAAACAGGCGGGGCAGGTGGCGTCCAAGGGCCGGTTCCTGGCCGCACCCTTCCTGGGTTTGCTGGAAAGCAAGGCGTGGGAGGACGGCGCCGCCCACGCCAATCTGATGGCCCAGCGGCTCGCCGCCGGAATCGCCGCCAACACGCCGTTCGTGCTGGCGCATCCGGTCGAGGCCAATGCCGTCTTCGTGCGAATGCCGCCGGAGGCGCACCAGCGGCTGAATGACCTTGGGTGGGCCTGCTACCGGTTCGACGACGGTTCGGTGCGCTTCGTCTGCTCCTGGGCGACCGAAGAAGACGTGGTCGATGAGGTGATCGCGGCCATGCGCGGCCTCTGACGCCAGACTGCTGACAGGAACGGTCTGGGAGGACTGGCAGTTTAGCCGATGCCGTCCCATGTTCCGGGTTCACGGCGGGGAGCCAATCCGCATGAATGTCCATTCGCCCGTTCGCTCGCTGCTCGAGCCTGACATCGACCTGTTCCGCGCCGTGCGGGCGGGGATGCCCGAGCTGGCGAAGGGGTTGTCCGCGGAGGACCTGTCGGCCCAGTCGATGGCCGATTGCAGCCCCGGCAAGTGGCATCTGGCCCACACCAGCTGGTTCTTCGAGGCGATGATCCTGTCGCAGGAACCGGGCTACCAGCCCGTCGACCCGCGCTGGCAGACCCTGTTCAACAGCTATTATGAGGCGCTCGGGCAGCGGGTGGACCGGCCTGACCGGGGCCTGATGACCCGCCCGTCGCTGGACGAGGTGCTGGCCTATCGGAGGGAGATCGACCGGCGGATGGTGGCCTGGCTGGGGAAGGGCCAGACAGACGCCCGCTCCGGATATCTTTTCACGCTGGGGCTTCATCACGACCAGCAGCATCAGGAGTTGTTCCTGATGGATATTCTGAATCTCATGGCGCGCTCGCCGCTGAATCCCGCCGCCTATGGCGAGGAGCCGCGGTCGGGTCCGGCGGAGCCCGCGCGGGGCGGTGAGACGGCGTTCCACGGCGGACTTGTTGAGATCGGCCCGGACGATGGGGAATTCACCTTCGACAATGAAGGCCCGCGCCACAGGGTCTGGCTGGAGCCCTATGCGCTGGCCAACGATCTGGTGATCAACGGCGACTGGCTGCGCTTCATCGCCGACGGCGGCTATTCGCGGCCGGAGTTGTGGCTGTCGGACGGCTGGGCCACGGTGAAGGCCGAAGGCTGGATCGCGCCGCTCTACTGGTCGAGGGACGGGGACGGCTGGACCGTGATGACCCTCGCCGGACGACGGGCGGTCGACGCCGCCGCGCCGGTGCGCCACATCAGCCTCTACGAGGCCGACGCCTATGCCCGCTGGGCCGGGAAACGCCTGCCGACGGAAGCCGAGTGGGAGCACGCCGCCCGCAGCCGCCAGGATGCCCTCTCGAACGCTTTCGGCGAGGTCTGGCAATGGACGTCGTCCGCCTATGCGCCTTACCCCGGCTTCGCCCCGACCGAGGGCACGGCGTCGGAGTACAACGGCAAGTTCATGGCCAACCAGGCCGTATTGCGTGGCTCCAGTTTCGCGACGCCCGAGGGGCATGCGCGGGTCAGCTACCGAAACTTCTTCTATCCGCATCAGCGTTGGGCCTTCGCCGGCCTGCGGCTGGCGGCGGATCGCCCTTCTGAAAGTGTTCGAGTGACTGAAGACGAAAACGCCGCCTTCCGCGGAGATCTGATCGCGGGGCTGTCCCGGTCGCCGAAGCGAACCTCGCCGAAATGGTTCTATGACGCCGCGGGCTCGGACCTGTTCGAGGACATCACGCGCCTGCCGGAATATTATCCGACGCGCCAGGAGGCGGCCTTGCTGCGGGATGTGGCGCCGGACTGGGTCGCCCGGTTCGGGCCGGGCGCGGCGCTGGTCGAGTTCGGGTCCGGGGCCAGCGAGAAGACCCGTATCGTACTGGACGCTGCGCCGGACCTGGCGGCCTATGTCCCCATCGACATCAGTCCGGACGCCCTGGACGCGGCCGCCGGACGCATCCGCGAGGCCTATCCGGACCTGTCGGTGACGCCGGTCGTCGGCGATTTCCTGGCCTTGGGCGAACTGCCCGAAGGGCTGGGGCAGGGGCGCAAGATCGGCTTCTTCCCCGGTTCCACCCTGGGCAATCTGACGCCGGACGAGGCGGTCACGTTCCTGCGGGGCGCGCGTCGTCTGCTGGGGGACAACGCCCTGTTCGTCCTGGGTGTTGATCTGGTCAAGGACCCGGCCACGCTGATCGCCGCCTATGACGACGCCCAAGGCGTGACTGCTGCGTTCAACCGCAATCTGTTGATCCGCGCCAACCGCGAACTGGGGGCGGATTTCGACGTGGAGGCCTTTGCTCACCTCGCCGTGTGGAATGCCGGCGAGGCCCGGATGGAGATGCACCTTCAGGCCACCCGACACATGGTGGTCACCCTGGATGGTCACCGGATCGTCTTCGCGGCCGGCGAGACCATTCACACGGAGAACTCGGGCAAGTTCACGGAGGAGTCTGTCCGTGATCTGGCCGGCGCCGCCGGCTGGCGCGTGGCCGAGTTCCGCGAGGGCCCCGCGCCTGCGGTCGCCCTCGTCCTTCTGGAGGCCTGATCGGCACGAAAAAGGGGCGGCGCTTCGTAGCGCCGCCCCTTCAGACGTTTGTTCGTGAACCGACGCTTATTCGGGCGCGGTTTCGTCCGGCCGGGCGCGCGAGCCGTGGGAGGCTTCGCCGCCCTTCCGACCGGCCTGGGCGGCGAGGCTACGATCCTGGGAGAAGCTGCGCTTTTCGCTAGGTACGCTGGCGCCGCCCTTGCGGGCGATCTCGCGCTGGCGTTCCGGGTCCATCGAGGCGAAGCCCCGCTTGGAGACACCGGAGGCGCGGGTGGGCTGACCTTGAGCCATCGGGAGTTCCTTTCGTGGCGGCGGTGGCGGTTGCAGAAATGAACCCCCCCACTCCCGTCCGGTTCCGGCCCTTCGGTCACGGAAATGCGAACGAATCACAGGAGTTCGGGGATTCGGGATTAGCCGTAGGGACGCGAATCACCGGGGTCCCCACTGCCGGGGTCAGGCTGCGGGGCCTCCTCGGGCGCGCCGCCCGGGTCGATGTCCGGGCCCGGCGTGTCCGGCGGAAGAATCTCCGGTTCGCCGGTCGGGCTGTCTGGTTCGATATAGGTCATGACGACCTCCTTTCCCGGACGGAACGCGGGGCGGCGGGCGCCCGTTTCATCACGATCCCGCGGCGGAACCGGCGGCGCGAGCGACGATTGAAGAAGGCGAACCCTTTCCGTCGCTCAAGGAGCCTCCCGTGACCGAGACCTACACCGGCCAAACCGTCATCGATGACATCGACGAGGCCTTCGACAGCCCGACCGCGCGCCTCGACCGTGAGGCGGACGCCATTCTTGAAAGCGACGACATTCAGTCAAACGGCGTGCGGCCGGTGCGGCAGGCGCTGAAGGAGGATGCGCGTCAGGTGCGCGACTGGGGCCGGACGCGCGCCGGGCAGCTGCGGCACTCGGTCGAGGACGAACCCATCCGCTATTCCCTGTATGCGCTGGGGATCGGCGTGCTGATCGGCCTGCTGGCCGCGCGCTAGGCGGGGCCTGTCGCGGGCCGCGCGAGCGGCGCGCGGCGCATGGCCGCATCCGAGACGTAAGGGTTGGTCCGCCGCTCGGCGCCGAAGGTCGAGTGCGGGCCATGCCCCGGAATGAAGGTCACGTCATCGCCCAGCGGCCACAGCTTGGTGACGATGGAGTCGATCAGGGCGGCGGGATCGCTGCGGGGAAAGTCGGTGCGTCCCACCGAGCCCTGGAACAGCACGTCGCCGACCTGGGCGAAGCGGGCCTCGCGGTTGAAGAAGATCACGTGGCCGGGCGTGTGGCCGGGGCAGTGGAACACCTCCCAGGTCGTCTCGCCGAGCGTCAGGACGTCCCCGTCGTCCAGCCATCGGCTGGGGGTGAAGCTGCGCGCGTCGGGGATGCCGTACATCAAGCCGTTGGTCGGGATCTGGTCGATCCAGAACTGGTCCTCGACGTGCGGGCCGATGATGTCGAGGCCCGTCTTCTCCTGCATTTCCGCCGCGCCGCCTGCGTGGTCCAGGTGGCCGTGGGTGATCCAGATGGCGTCAAGCGTCAGCCCGTTCTGCTCCACGGCGGCCAACAGACCGTCCACGGAAGCGCCCGGATCAATGATCGCGGCCTTCTTCGTCTTCTGACACCAGACGATGGTGCAGTTCTGCTGCAGCGGAGTGACGGGGACGACGCCGACGCCGATCGGGGAGGGGGACTGGCTCATTCCGCACAGATAGCGGTGACTGGCCTCCACCGAAACCGCCCCGGCTCACGTTGACCTTTCGGGCGGTCATCGACATAAGGGCGGGCTCAAAGGTGCCGCCCTGCAAAGGGCGGCCCTTATTGCTTTATCCCACACCGCGCGCGCCGGCCTGATTGGCGCCGCCACAGAGCGTCAGAACCCCGACCATGCAAGTCGTCGAAAAGTCCTCCGAAGGCCTGAGCCGCGTGATCGCGGTCACCATCCCCGTCACCGAGCTGAACGAAAAGCTGGACGCGCGCCTGAAAGAAGTCGCGCCGCAGATGAAGCTGAAGGGCTTCCGTCCCGGCAAGGTGCCGATGGCCCACGTCCGGAAGACCTTCGGTCGCGAACTGATGGGCGAGATCATCAATGACCAGCTGAACAGCTCCAGCCAGAAGGCCCTGGACGACGCCAAGGTGCGTCCCGCCGCCCCGGCCGAGATGAAGCTGACCTCCGACATGGACAAGGTCATCGCCGGTCAGGAAGATCTGGCCTACGAAATGTCGCTGGAAGTCATGCCCGACTTCACCCCGGTTGACCCCAAGACGCTGAAGCTGAGCCGTCCGACCTACACGGCGTCCGACGCCGATCTGGACGAGGCGCTGACGGAGCTGGCCGGCCAGGCCAAGTCCTACGAGGACAAGACCGGCAAGGCGGTCAAGGCCGCCGACGGCGACCAGCTAACCATCGACTTCCTCGGCAAGCTGGACGGCGAGCCCTTCGAAGGCGGCGCGGCCACCGATGCCGATCTGGTCATCGGTTCGAACCGCTTCATCCCGGGCTTCGAAGAGCAGCTGAAGGGCGCCAAGGTCGGTGAAGAGAAGACCATCGAGGTCACCTTCCCCGAGGACTACCAGGCCGCCAATCTGGCCGGCAAACTGGCCACCTTCGACGTCACCGTGAAGGCCATCAAGGCCGAGGTCGAAGCCAAGGTGGACGAGGATTTCGCCAAGCGCATCGGCCTGGAGTCGCTGGACAAGCTGAAAGAGCTGCTGTCGGCCAACCTGAACCAGCAATACGCCGGCGCCGCCCGCTTCAAGCTGAAGCGCGCCCTGCTGGACCAACTGGACAAGGCCCACGACTTCCCGCTGCCGCCGAAGATGGTGGACGCCGAGTTCGACGGCATCTGGCAACAGGTCGAGGCTGACAAGGCCGCCGGCCGTCTGCCGGAAGAGGACGCCGCGAAGTCGGACGAGGCCCTGAAGGACGAATACCGCAAGATCGCCGAGCGCCGCGTGCGCCTGGGTCTGGTGCTCGCCGAGATCGGCCGCGCCAACAACGTCCAGGTCACCGACCAGGAACTGAACAACGCCATCATGGCCGAAGCCCGCAACTATCCGGGCCAGGAGCGTCAGGTGCTGGACTTCTACCGCCAGAACCCCAACGCCGCCGCCCAGATGCGCGCGCCGATCTATGAGGAAAAGGTTGTCGACCTGATCTTCTCGCAAGCCGAGACGACCGACACCCCGATCACCAAGGAAGAGCTTCTGAAGGAAGACGACGAGGGCTGATCCGTCGGCGCCACATGGCGCCGGACAGCCATGGTTTCCAGAACCGCCCGGTGAAGTCTTCACCGGGCGGTTTTTCGTTCCGGCGCGCGCCGGATTACAAACCGTACAGGAACCGGTCCAACGGCCGCCGGAATCCCGTGCAGGTTCACGTTTTACGCCAGCGACGCGCACGGCTGGCACATGAGGGGTCGATGACTGTTTTTTCCGGACTGATGGCCGCGGCCCTGTTGCTCGCCCAGGATCCGCAGACCCCCCCGCCGCCTGCCGCCGACCCGACCGTGACGGATCTCGGCGAGGTCATCGTCAACAGCCGTCCCGCCGAGGAGGTGGCCTCCAGCTTCGTCGACACCATCGGGGCGCCGGCGACGTCCCGGCGACTGGCCCGTTGGCATGGCGCGGTCTGCGTCAGCGTCGCCAATCTGAGCACCGAGCCGGCCCAGTACCTGATCGACCGCGTCTCGACCGTCGCGGAGGACGTGGGGCTTCAGGTGGGGGAGCCCGGCTGCACGGCCAACATCGTCATCGTCGCCGCCGGTGACGCGGCCGGCGTCGCCAACGCCATGGTCGAGGAATACAGCCGCGCCTTCCGCCCCGGCGGCAGCGGCATGACCCAGCCGCTCAGCGCCTTGCGGGATTTCCGCACCTCCGACCGCCCCGTGCGGTGGTGGCAGGTCAGCGTTCCGGTGGATTCCGAAAGCGGGGAGCGCGCGGTGCGTCTTCCGGGAGAGGATGCGCCGAAGATCAAGGTTTCGCGCGCGTCGCGTCTGCGCACCGATATCCGCGATGACCTCGCCAAGGTCTTCATCGTCATCGACGTCAACCGGCTGCAGGGCACGACCCTGGTGCAACTGGCGGACTATGTCGCGATGATCGCCCTGGCCCAGGTCGACGCGGGCGCGTCCACGACCGCCTTGCCGACGATTCTGAACCTGTTCGAGGAGCCGGCGCGCACGCCCGGCCTGACGGATTGGGATTTGGCCTACCTGCAGGCCCTGTACGGGTCGGAGACGAGCCGGAGCACTGTCGGCGGCCAAGCCTCCGACATCGCCGGACTGATGCTGCGGGAACGCGCCCGCGAAGAGTAACGCGACAACCCGCGGTCGACATTCGTTTGCGCGTTAGGGGAGAATGGATCACTCTGGTCGGCGAACGACAGGAGGGATCGCATGTTCGCCGCCTTGGCCTTCGGGGCCGCTCTCGCCATCGCAACGCCGCCGCAGGCGCAGGATCAGCAGGCCGCCCGGACGCCGCCCGCGGCGGACGCTCCGGTCCGGCTTGAGGATGTGGTCACCAACGCCCGTCGTCTCGAGGACGCCACCACGGATCTGGTGGGCGAGATCGCGGCGCCGGTCCGCGGTCGGGGCTTTGCCCGGTGGCATGACGGGGTGTGTGTCGGGGTCGGCAATCTGGACCCGGCGATCGCCCAGCAAATGACCGACCGCATTTCCGACGTCGCGCGCGAGCTCGGCCTCAAGGCGGGCGAGCCCGGGTGCAATCCCAGCATTCTGATCGTCGCCACCACCAACGCCAACGCCTTTACAGCCGACTTCGTCGCCATGCGGCCGCGGCTGTTCAGGGTCGGCGGGGCGGGGATGGACCGGGGATCGGCGGCCTTCGAGGATTTCATCCAGACCGAACGCCCGGTCCGCTGGTGGTCGGTCAGCCAGCCCACGGACGCTGACAGCGGCATGCCCGCGGTGCGGCTGCCGGGGCAGGTCAGGGGCGCCGCCGCCGGCGACGGCAGCGTCTTCGCCTATGCGCCGCTGATCGCCGTGCGGGGGCCGTCGCGGCTGGTCAGTCAGTACCGTCAGGATCTGAAGCGCACCTTCGTGATCATCGACGTGGATCAGTTGAGCGGCGTCAATCTGGGGCAGCTGAGCGACTATGTGGCCATGGTCAGTCTGGCGCAGATCGATCCGGATGCGGATACAGCCCGCTTCGACACCATCCTGAACGTCTTCGACGAACCGGTCGGGGCCGAGGGGCTGACGGGATGGGACATGGCCTATCTGCGCGGCCTGTACGACACCGCCTGGTACCGCATCAACGCCCGCAGTCAGGTCGCCGCGATCCGGCGCGCCGTCGAGGAGCGCTATCGTGAGGGCCTTGTTGACGAGACCGGAGAATAGCGGTGGCCGTGATCCCGGCGGCGGCCTTCGCACTGGCCCTGATCGCACAGGACCCGCAGGGGCCCTCGACGCCTGATCCCGAGGCGGCGACCCGTCTGGCCGATGTGATCGTCAGTCATCGTGAGCTGGACGAACGCGCGGAGAGCTTCGTCGAAGAGGTCGCCGCGCCGCCGAACCGCCGCGGCCTTGCGCGGTGGGCAGGCCGGGTCTGCGTCGGCGCGGTCAACGTCGGGCCCAATATTGCGCAGCCGGTGATCGACCGGGTGTCGCGGCTGGCGCTGGATCTGAATCTCCGGGTGGGTGAACCGGGGTGCA
This sequence comes from Brevundimonas sp. AVps31, assembly GCF_058681355.1. NCBI lineage: Bacteria > Pseudomonadati > Pseudomonadota > Alphaproteobacteria > Caulobacterales > Caulobacteraceae > Brevundimonas > Brevundimonas sp. AVps31. The sequence goes on from NZ_CM178736.1 coordinate 2,531,617, forward strand.
CGCCGAACATCATCATCATCTTCACCGACGACGCCTCCGGTCTGGCGAGGACGATGGTCGAGCGGGATCGTTACGCCTTCCACTGGGGTGTGGGCGGACTGGATCGGGGCAAGTCCGCGCTGCAGGCCTTCCAGGACAGCGACGCCGCCGTCCGCTGGTGGCATGTCAGCATTCCCGTGGTGGGCGGGACCGGACAGCGCGCCATCCGTTTCCCCGGCGACACCGGGCCGATCTACGTTCCCGGCGAAGGACTGGTGAACCGGGGGCGTCCGCTCAGCGATATCCTGAACAAGGTTTTCATCGTTCTGGACGTGGATCAGCTGGGCGGCGTCAATCTGGCCCAGCTGAGCGACTATATCGCGCTGGTCGCCATGGCGCAGATCGACCCGGACGGCGAGACCGCCGCCTACGACACCGTCCTGAACCTGTTCGACGACCCGCAGGGCGTCACAGGCCTGTCAGACTGGGACGCGGTTTACCTGCAGGCCCTGTATGACGCGATGTGGGAGCGGGTGAACCCGGGCGGCCAGGCGGACGCCATCGCCCGGCTGGTTCGCCGCGCCGAACGTGAGCCGGTCGCGCAGCCGCCTGCGGCGCAATAGTCGGCGCGCCTTGCATCAACGCTTCCTCAAGACGATATCCTGTCCAACAGGGACGGCGGCCGGTGAGTCGCGCCCAGAACATCCGAGAAGGCCTGAATGCGCGATCCGATCGAACTGATGAACATGAACCTCGTCCCGATGGTGGTCGAGCAGTCCAGCCGGGGAGAGCGCTCCTTCGACATCTTCTCGCGCCTGCTGCGCGAACGCATCATCTTCCTGACCGGCCCGTTCGAGGACGGCATGGCGTCGCTGATCTGCGCCCAGCTGCTGTTCCTGGAATCGGAGAACCCGAAGAAGGAAATCAGCATGTATATCAACAGCCCCGGCGGACAGGTGTCCTCGGCGCTCGCGATCTACGACACCATGCAATACATCCGCTCACCGGTTTCGACGGTGTGCATGGGCATGGCCGCCTCGGCCGGTTCGCTGATCCTGACCGCCGGCGCCCCCGGTCAGCGCGTCGCCCTGCCGAACGCGCGCGTCATGGTGCACCAGCCCTCGGGCGGGTTCCGCGGCCAGGCCTCGGACATCGAGCTGCACGCCGCCGACATCCGCTACACCAAGAAACGCCTCAACGAGATCTACGTCGAGCACACCGGTCGCACCTACGAGGAAGTCGAAAAGACCCTCGACCGCGACCACTTCATGTCGGCGGAAGAAGCCAAGTCCTGGGGCATCGTGGACCACGTCTACGACCGCCGCGAACAGGCCGACGCGGACGGCGTGAAGACGCCGGGCAGCTGATCCGTCCCCTTTGCGACGAGGCCGATTGAAGAGGCGCACCGGAGACGGTGCGCCTTTTTCCTTTTGTGCTATCAGGCGCCCATGCTTACGCGAGACAACAGCGGGACCCTCGAGGTCGACGGCGAAATCTACCACTGGGAGCTGCGGCGTCAGCCCCGACCGCTGAACGGCGGGGTCTGGGAAGGCATCGCCGTGACCCTGCGCCTGCAGGACTTCAAGCGCGAGGCCATCATCCAGTTCCCGCCGCCGCTGCGCCCGAACGGCCGGCCGGACACGGAAAAGCAGTTCGTCAACACCGACCATGTCCGCAATGCCATCAGCGCCGTCATCGAGGCGGGCTGGGAGCCCACCTCGCGCGGCAAGGCCATGGTGTTCGACGTCGACGGCGAGGGGCGCTGACCCTCAGGGGCGGCCGGTGAAGACCCGGAAGCCTTTCTCGTCCGCCGCCGCGATCATCTCGGTATCGCCCGAGGTGTCGCCATAGGCCGCCGTCAGGTGGACATCGTCCCCATAGGCTGCGCGAAGACGTCGCACCTTCTCCTCGCCCCGGCAGTTCGGAGTGTCGAAGCCGCCGGTGATCCGGCCGTCCGGATCGAAGGCCAGCCGGGTTCCCAGCAGGCCTTCCGCGCCCAGGCGTCGGGCGAAGGGCGCAACGGTGGTCTCGGGGCTGGCGGTCACGATTACGCGATGGGCGCCGCGCGCGCCCCAGTCGTTCCACACCTTGAGCGCGTCGGGTCGCATGAACCGATCCCAGACCTGATCGGCGAAGCGGTCGGCGTCGGATTCGAGCTGTGTGCGGCTGACACCCCTCAGAAACTCCTTCACCGACGCCGCCTTGATGCGGCCGCGGTCGCGGTCGCGGGCATAGCCCGCCACGGCGGGGGCCATCTTCACCAGACCCAGCGCCCAGCCGCCCGGACCGGCGCGCCAGCGCAGGAAGGTGGTGAAGCTGTCGCGGATCGTCAGGGTGCCGTCAAAATCGAAGGCGACGATCGGCACGCCTTTTGCGGGGTGCTGGCGAAATCCGTTAAGGGTTCCCATGTCAGACATTCGCCGCGATCCCCATCAACAGTGAACGTCCCAAAACCGGCAATGGCCACGCTTTCGCGGGGTTGTGGCGGACGCGGGGATGGGTGATTGTCAATTTTTGAAGACCTTTGCGCCCAATGTTCGGGAATCAACGCGAGGGAAGCGCGTTCCGCCTCATATCGGGGTGAACCGCGGGAGTGAGAAGGGTCTATGACCAAGGCAGCCGGCACCGACGCCAAAAGTACGCTCTACTGCTCGTTCTGCGGCAAGAGCCAGCACGAGGTGCGCAAGCTCATCGCCGGCCCGACCGTGTTCATCTGTGATGAATGCGTCGAACTGTGCATGGACATCATCCGTGAAGAGCACAAAATCTCGTTCTCCAAGGCCAAGGACGGTGTCCCCACGCCCAAGGAGATTCGCGACGTTCTGGACGACTACGTCATCGGTCAGACGCACGCCAAGAAGGTGCTCTCCGTCGCGGTCCACAACCACTACAAGCGCCTGAACCACGCGACGAAGAACAACGACGTCGAACTGGCCAAGTCGAACATCATGCTGATCGGGCCGACCGGCTCGGGCAAGACGCTGCTGGCCCAGACGCTGGCCCGCATCATCGACGTGCCCTTCACTATGGCCGACGCCACCACTCTGACCGAAGCCGGTTATGTGGGTGAAGATGTCGAGAACATCATCCTGAAGCTGCTCCAGGCCTCCGACTACAACGTCGAGCGGGCCCAGCGCGGCATCGTCTACATCGACGAAATCGACAAGATTTCGCGCAAGTCCGACAATCCCTCGATCACCCGCGACGTGTCGGGCGAGGGCGTGCAGCAGGCCCTGCTGAAGATCATGGAAGGCACCGTCGCCTCCGTGCCCCCGCAGGGTGGCCGCAAGCATCCGCAGCAGGAGTTCCTGCAGGTCGACACCGCCAACATCCTGTTCATCGTCGGCGGCGCGTTCGCCGGCCTCGAAAAGGTGATCTCGGCGCGTGGCGAAGGGGCATCGATCGGCTTCGGCGCCAAGGTCAAGGAAGTCGACGAGCGCCGCACCGGCGACGTTCTGAAGGGCGTTGAGCCGGACGACCTGATGCGCTTCGGCCTGATCCCCGAGTTCATCGGACGCCTGCCCGTCCTGGCGACCCTGGAAGACCTGGACGAACCGGCGCTGGTCACCATCCTGACCGAGCCGAAGAATGCCCTGGTCAAGCAGTACAAGCGTCTGTTCGAGATGGAGAATGTCGATCTGACCTTCACCGACGACGCCCTGACCGCCGTCGCCAAGAAGGCCATCACGCGCAAGACCGGCGCGCGCGGCCTGCGCTCGATCCTGGAAGGCATCCTGCTCGAAACCATGTTCGAGCTGCCGACCTTCGAGGGTGTCGAGGAAGTGGTCGTCAACGCCGAGGTCATCGAGGGCAAGGCTCAGCCGCTGCTGATCTATGCCGAGACCAAGGGCAAGAAGAGCGCGCAACCCGACAGCGCCGCCTGACCGCTGACGGGCGCTGTTGACCGACGCGCCTGATCCTGATGCTGAGGCCGCTCGCCAGACCTGGCGGGCGGCCTTTTGCGTTCTGGCCGTTGCGGTTCTGGCCGGCGCGGTAAACCTGATCGCGCCGGGATGGGCCTTGGGGACGCAAGGTTTCGCCCTCGCGCTGGGCGTCGCCGGGTTCGTCGTCACCCGTCTCCTGCTGGCCGGGCCGGCGGAATGGCGGGCCGGGCTAGGGGTTCTGGCGCGCGCCGCCCTGTGGGTCATTCCGGCGATGGTGCTGGTCTGCGCGGTCGTCCTGATCGGCGGCCTGCTGCTGCTGCCGCCCGCCGATCTGCGCAATCAGGCCTGGACGGCGTTGTGGACCGCCGTCGGCGCGAGCGGCGGCGAACTCTTGAAGCAGGGGGCGTGGGCCCCGGCGACCAGCAGCGAACTGCTGTTGCATCTGTGGATCACGGGCGTCGCCGCGCAACTGGTGGTCGGCTGGACGGTCGTGGTCGTTGGGCTGCGGGTGCTGAAGGCCGGGCGGTGGATCGGCCGGGTGGCGCTGGCGGGCGTCGTGGCGGCCTTGGCGCTGCAGGTCGTCATGCACGCGCGCGGCGCCGCTCCGCAGGCCTTCTACCTGGCTCCGCCGCATGCGGACCTGTTTCTGATCGGGGCCTTGATCGCCCTGCGTCGGTGGCGGTTGGCGGGCCAGGCCATGGAGCGGCCGATCGGCCTGCTGGCCGCAGCCGGGAGGCTCGCCCTGCCGTTCTGGTTCTGGCTCTGGCCCCTGCTGGCCTTCCCTCGGCTGGTTCTGGCGCGATCACTGGAGCCATGGGAAGTCGGAGCGGCCCTGCTGGCGGCGGCGGTGCTGGCCCTGGCGACGGAGCGGGGTGTGCAACGCCCGCTCCAGCGCCGCCTCGGGGCGCGGCCGATGTTGAGCCTGCTGACGTGCGGTGCGCTGGTGGGGAGCCTCGCGATCGGGGCCGCCGCCCTGTTCGCCCTCGACGGCCTGCCGGAGCGGGCCTCAGCGGCCGTTCACGCCGAGGAAGCCGCCGTGATGGTGCGGGCGCCGCTACAGCGGCGGTGCCACATGGAAGAGGCGGTGATCCCGTCCGCCGCCGCCTGCACCGTGCCCGTCGGGGCCAAGGCCGACGTAATCCTTTGGGGCAATTCCCATGCGTCGCACATCAGCCCCGCTCTGTTGGCCTGGGCCGGGAGCCGGGGCCACGCGGTGCGGCAGGCGACCATGTCGGGCTGTCTGACCCTGGCGGGCCGCGACAACGGGATCGTCAGCGACGCCTGCGCCGGGTTCAACCGGCAGGCTATCGAGGAGTGGGGCCGGGTCCGTCCGGCGATGATCCTTGTCGGCGCCGGTTGGACCAGGGCTTTTGAACAGTCGTCCGAGAGCGAAGCCGCCCGGCTGGACAGGCTGGATCGCGACCTTCGCGCGACGCTGGCGCTGTTGCGGGCGAAGGTGGGGCCGCGGACGCGGATCGTGCTGCTGGGGACCACGCCGGACTATATCTTCGCGCCCGGCTCCTGCCATGCCCGGCGAGCCTTCCTGCGTCTGGACACGACCCGGTGCGACCAGGCCGCGCCGGCGAACGCCGCCCTGCTGGCCGTGATCGATGCGCGGCTGGCGAAGATCGCCGCGGAAGAGCCCGGCGTGACCCTGTTCCGGCCCTATGACGCCCAGTGCGTGGAAGGGCTCTGTCGTACGCGAGGGCAGGGCGGGGTCTGGTATTCGGACCGCAACCATATGACCGAGGCGGGCGGGCTGGCGCAGACGGCGGCCCTGTCCGGGGTCCTCGACCGGGCGCTGGCGGCGCCCTGAGCGGCGCTTGCGCTACGATTCAAGGGCAGGGTTGCGGGTGCGCCACAGGGGCGGGCGGTGGATTTTCCCGGGCCTTGACGGCTGGGACGCCGGGAGATGAAGGGGCCGCGCGACCCGCCCGCACGATCCGTGCAGCTTCACCGGGAATGAACGCTCCCCAGCCGCCTGTACTGGTGACGCTTGAATGGCGCGTCCGCAAAACCACATACTGTCCCGAAGGCCGCTGAATCGCGGGCCGAGTCGATACGTCCGAACATCGCGTTCCGGCCGCCGGCCCGGCGGGCCCAAGATGAACAAGGGCCCCGGAGTATCATCTATGACCGAGACCAAGACCCTTCCCGTTCTGCCGCTGAGAGACATCGTCGTCTTCCCGCACATGGTCGTGCCCCTGTTCGTGGGGCGCGAAAAATCGGTGCGCGCGCTGGACGAGATCATGAAGGGTGAAAAGCAGATCCTGCTGGCCACCCAGAAGAACAGCGTCGACGACGATCCGTCGGCTGACGCCATCTACCCCATCGGCGTGCTCGCCAACGTCCTGCAACTGCTGAAACTGCCCGACGGCACCGTGAAGGTGCTGGTCGAGGGCAAGGGCCGCGCCCGCCTGACGCGCTTCACCGACCGCACCGAGTATTTCGAGGCCGAGGCCGAGGAAATCGCTGACGAGGCCGGGGAGCCGGCCCAGTCGGAGGCCCTGCTGCGCGCGGTGATCGAGCAGTTCGAAAACTATGTGAAGCTGAACAAGAAGGTGCCGCCCGAGGCGCTCAGCTCCATCCCCCAGATCACCGACCCGTCCAAGCTGGCGGACTCGGTCGCGGCCCATCTGTCCGTGAAGATCGGCGACAAGCAGGGCCTGCTGGAAACGGTCGCCGTGCCGTCGCGGCTGGAGAAGGTCTACGGCCTGATGGAGGGCGAAATCTCCGTCCTGCAGGTCGAGAAGAAGATCCGCTCGCGCGTGAAGCGCCAGATGGAGAAGACCCAGCGCGAATATTATCTCAACGAGCAGATGAAGGCGATCCAGCGCGAGCTGGGCGAGACCGACGACGCCCGTGACGAGATCATGGAGCTGGAAAAGCGTATCCGGAAGACGCGCCTGTCCAAGGAGGCGCGGACCAAGGCCGAGGCCGAGGTCAAGAAGCTGCGCAACATGTCGCCGATGTCGGCCGAGTCCACCGTGGTCCGGAACTACCTCGACTGGTTGCTGTCGATCCCGTGGGGCAAGGCCAAGCAGAAGCCCATCGATCTGAACAAGGCCGAGGACATCCTCGAGGAGGACCACTACGGCCTCGAGAAGGTCAAGGAACGGATCATTGAGTATCTGGCCGTCCAGGCGCGCACCGGTTCGCTGCGCGGCCCGATCCTGTGCCTGGTCGGACCTCCGGGCGTCGGCAAGACCTCGCTGGCCAAGTCCATCGCCAAGGCCACGGGCCGGGAATACATCCGCATGTCGCTGGGCGGCGTGCGCGATGAGGCCGAGATCCGCGGCCACCGCCGGACCTACATCGGCTCCATGCCGGGCAAGATCATCCAGTCGATGAAGAAGGTGAAGACCACCAACGCCTTCATCCTGCTGGACGAGATCGACAAACTGGGCGCCGACTGGCGCGGCGACCCCTCGTCGGCGCTGCTGGAGGTGCTGGATCCGGCGCAGAACAATGCGTTCGGCGACCACTATCTCGAGGTCGACTACGACCTGTCCAACGTCATGTTCGTCACCACGGCCAACAGCCTGAACATGCCCCAGCCTCTGATGGACCGGATGGAGATCATCCGGGTCAGCGGCTACACCGAGGACGAGAAGGTCGAGATCGCCAAGCGTCACGTCCTGCCCAAGGTCACCGAGGAAGCGGGCCTCAAGCCGGCCGAGTTCATCGTGCCCGACAGCACCATCCGCGACCTGATCCGCTACTACACCCGCGAAGCCGGGGTGCGGTCGCTGGAACGCGCCTTGGGCGGACTGGCCCGCAAGGCCGTGCGCGAGATGGCCAAGCAGAACTCGCTCACCATCACCGTGGATGAGGCCAAGCTGGCCGAATACGCGGGTGTGAAGAAGTTCCGCTACGGCGAGACGGACGAGGAGGATCAGGTCGGCATCGTCACCGGCCTGGCCTGGACCGAGTTCGGCGGCGACATCCTGACCATCGAGGCGATCAAGATGCCGGGCCGTGGCCGCATGACCGTGACCGGCAACCTGAAGGAGGTGATGAAGGAGTCAATCTCCGCCGCCGCCTCCTACGTCCGGGCCCGTTCGCTCAGCTTCGGCGTCAAGCCGCCGGTGTTCGAGAAGACCGACATCCACGTGCACGTGCCCGACGGCGCGACGCCCAAGGATGGTCCCTCGGCGGGCGTGGCCATGACCGTGGCCATGGTCTCGGTCCTGACCGGCGTGCCGATCCGCAAGGACATCGCCATGACCGGCGAGATCACCCTGCGCGGCCGGGTCACCGCCATCGGCGGACTGAAGGAGAAGCTGCTGGCGGCTCTCCGTTCGGGCATCAAGACGGTGCTGATCCCGGAAGAGAACGAGAAGGACCTTGCCGACGTGCCCGACAATGTGAAGGGCGCGCTGGAGATCGTCCCGATCAAGACGGCGGATGAGGCCCTGAAATGGGCCCTGACCGGTCCGCTGACCGCCGTGGAATGGGACGAGGCCTCCGAGCCCCTCCCGCCCGCCAACCCGCCGGTCGACGGCGCCACGGCGAACGCGGCCCACTAGGGCCGCCGACAGTCTGAACCGAAGACCCCGCCCGGAGCGATCCGGGCGGGGTTTTTGTTGGGGCGATGCGTTGCGGTCGTTCCGCTTTCCTGATCGACTGGCTTGGACCCGTCTGCCGGGGGGCAGGCTGGAATAGCGGGGTTCGCGGCATGTCCATCTGGCTTGCTCTGGCGGCGTTAGCCAATCTGGCCGCTGCAGACCCGTCCACCGTCAAGGATTGGGGACAGACGCTTCTAGACGATGCGACGGCCGTTCACGCCGAGATCGCCTCCAGCCATCCCGGCATGGTCAACGCCGATGATCCCGGGTTCGCCAGCCTGAACGACGCGCAGTATCGCCTCGCCTTGGAGCGGGCCGGGACGGCTGACAGCTATGAGGACTATTTTTTCGCGCTCCAGCATTACGTCGCGGCTTTCAACGACGGGCATCTGAGTTTCGGGGTGTATGGCGCTACACCGGACCAGCCGCGGCGATGGCCCGGTTTCATCGCGCGCGATGACGGGAACCGTGGGCTGGTGGTGACTCATGCCGAGCCGTGGTCGGGACTGGCCGTCGGCGCAACCGTCGTGTCCTGCGACGGACGGGACGCCTTTCATCTGGGAGAGGCCCGTATCGGTGCGCGCCTGGGTCGTTGGGCGCTCGCTTCGGAACGGGTGCTTAATGCCCCTATGGTCATGCTGGACACGGGGGGACCCCTACGTCCCGCCGCTCAGGCACTGCGAATTCGACGTCGCGGGCGTTCGCCTGGCCAAGGATCTCGAGTGGCGAGATGCAGGGCAGCGCTTTTACTCACATTACGACGTGTTTGCCTTGCCGCCCCCCGGCGCTATCAAGATGCGACGGCTTCAGGACGGCGGCGTCTGGATCAGTCTTCCGACCTTCGACGGTAATCCCGAAAGCGAGGCGGGGCGCGACCTCGGCGCGCTTGTCACGGCAATCGAGACCCAGGCGGAGACCCTGCGGCAGTCGCCCGCCATTGTCTTCGACCTGCGAGGAAACACGGGCGGATCATCGCAGTGGTCGGTCCAGATCGCTCGGACGCTGTGGGGAAGCGGTGCATTCAGCCGGACGCCGGAGGCGCCGATGACCGTGGTCTGGCGGGCGTCTGCTGCCAATCTGGAGTCCCTGCGCGAGACCTTGCAGCAGCGTGACGCCCGTGGCGCTATTTCGAATGAGGCGCGAGACTGGTTTCGGTCCACCATCGCCGGACTGGAGGCCGCTATCGCCCGAGGGGATGATCGCTGGATCATAGAACCGAGCGTCAGCGCGCCGTCTCTGTCCGCTCCGACGCTGCCGTATCATCCGCCGGTGGGCGGCGTTTTCGTATTGACGGACGAAACCTGCATGTCCGCGTGCCTTGACGCTGTGGACTTGTGGGTCGGGCTCGGGGCCGTTCCGGTCGGACGAGAGACAGGCGCCGACACCATCTACATGGAGACGCGGTCATTTGATGTGCCGAGCGGTCTGGGAGCCATGTCGTTGCCAATGAAATTCTATATCGGCCGCAGACGAGGCCATAACCAGCCGGTCAGCCCGGTTCACAGGTTCGACGGCGACATGAACAACACCGAAGCGCTCGATGTCTGGCTGTCGGGGCTTCCACGCTAGCCCCAGCCGGCGGCGCCCGATGGCTCAGAACCGCTTCAGTCCTCGGAGAACCCGGCAGGCGGTGTCTCTCGCAGTCCGGGCCCTTCCACCGCGCGTCCCATGAACTGACGCGCCGCCTCGGCGAGCAGGCCGGAACGGGTCATGCCCCGGACCTGGGCCGCCGTATCGACCCGTTTCAACAGGCCGGCGCCGATGGAGATGTTCACCCGCACCGGCGCGTCCTCGATCTCGGCGTCCACCAGCAGACGTCCGGCTTCGATCACCTCGGGATCGGTCGGAATGGCTTCCAGCGCCGAGGAGGCGGGCAGCGCCATTCCGTCCTCCATCATACCTTCGAGATGCAGCCCGAGCGCGTCGCGCGCATCTGCGATCAGTTCGACCATGCTGTCAGAGGCGGTGACGCAGCCGGGCAGATCGGGGAAAAAGGCGCTGTAGCCTTCCTTCTCGCTGCCTTCGACGATGGCGACGTAAACGACGGTGCTCATTCTGCTCACTTTCGCCGGAAGCTGAGGCCGGACTGACGCTCGATACTCTTCAGCGTGCCGATTTTCAGGTCTTTGGTCGGGTGCGGAACGGTGACGCGCCCCGGCTTTGACGGATGCTTCAACTGAACGTGCGAACCCTTCTGGGTCACGCGCCGCCAACCGTCAGCTTCCAGAATCGCGATGACCTCGGCGCTCTTCATGACCGGTCCGCTAATGTGGGAAGAAGTGTACCATACACAAGACTACACACAAGAGCGCGCGGTCGCGCGTCACCCCACCTGCGCCCTGTGCCTCAGCATCGCGTCGGCAAGCACGCAGGCGGCCATGGCCTCGACCACCGGCACGCCGCGCAGGGCGACGCAGGGGTCATGGCGGCCTTTTGTGCGCAGGTCGGTCTCGGTCCCGTCGCGGGTGATGGTCTGGCGCAGGGTCAGGATGGAGGAGGTGGGCTTGAAGGCCACGCGCGCGGTCAGGGGCTGGCCGGTGGAAATACCTCCCAGGACGCCGCCCGCATGGTTGCTCAGGAAGACCGGCTGGCCGTCATCGCCCAACCGCATCTGGTCGGCGTTCTCCTCGCCGGACAGTTCGGCGGAGTCGAAGCCCGCGCCGATCTCGACGCCCTTGACGGCGTTGATCGACATCATCGCGGCGGCAAGTTCGGCGTCCAGCTTGCCATACAGGGGCGCGCCCCAGCCCGCCGGGACCCCGGTGACGTCCAGCGCCACCACGGCGCCGATCGACGAGCCCGCCTTGCGAACACTGTCGAGGTAGGCTTCCCACGCGGGCACGACCTCGGCGGAGGCGGCGAACAGGGGGTTGTCATAGACGGCGTCGAAATCGACCGCGTCCGGCGCAATGCGGTGCGGCCCCAGCTGGACCACGCCCGCGCGGATGCGGACGCCGTCGCCCAGCACCTTGCGCGCCACGGCCCCGGCCGCGACGCGCATCGCCGTCTCCCGCGCCGAGGACCGCCCGCCGCCGCGCGGATCGCGCACGCCGTATTTGGTCTGATAGGTGAAGTCGGCGTGGCCGGGGCGGTAGGCGCGGGCGATCTCCCCATAGTCCTTGGACCGCTGGTCCTCATTGTCGATCAGGATCGAGATCGGCGTGCCCGTGGTTACCGGCCCGGCGCCGTCGTCGAACACACCGGACAGGATGCGGGCCGTGTCGCTTTCCTTACGCTGGGTGACGAAGCGGCTCCCGCCGGGCTTGCGAAGGTCCAGCCAGGGCTGAAGGTCCGCTTCGGTCAGAGGAATATTGGGCGGACAGCCGTCGACGACACAGCCGATCGCCGGCCCGTGGCTCTCGCCCCAGGTGGTCACGCGAAACAGATGGCCGAAGGTGTTGTGCGACATGACTGACGCTTAGGCCGCCATGCGGTCCGGCGTCCAGACGCGGGTGAACCGGACCAGCAGATCCTCGGCCGCCGACGGCGCGTCCTCGGACGGCGTTAGCGTCACGAACAGATGCCCCTGCGGCCGCGACCCGCGGGCCGGCAGGCCCAGCCCCTTCAGCCGCAGACGCAGCGGCTCCTGTCCGGCCACCACCCATGCCGAGCGCGTGCCGGCGTGGGTTTCGATCTCCAGCCGGCCGCCGTCCTCGATGACGCGCGGCGGGACGGGCCAGTCCATGTAAAGGTCGTCGCCGATGGCGGTCAGCCCGTCTGCGCCCCGGATCAGCACCGGCAGGAACAGATCCGCGCCGTCGTCCGCGCCGCGCCTGAGGCGCAGTTTTTCGCCTGACCTCAATCCCTTCGGCGCCTTCACCTTCAACCGCCGTTCGCCGCGCCACACCGTCACGCTGCCGCCGTTCAGGGCCTGCAGGGGGGTGATGGCGATGATGGTTTCCGCAGCCGTGGGGGCGGGCGTCGCGACCGGCGCGTCCAGCGCGGACAGCCCGCCTCGCGCCTGCACCAGCCGCCACGCGGCGATCACCTTGCGGAAGCGGGCCTCATCGCCCCCGTCCTGGTCCGGGCGAGCCGCCTTCACCGCCGCGCGGAAGGCCGCCGTCAGGGCCTCGCCTTCGGCGGGGCCGGTCAGGCCCAGCAGGAGCCAGGCTTCGCTGAGCGAGGAGACCTCGGAGGAGGGACGTGCGCGCATCCCGACACCAAACGCCCAACGTGGTGAAGACCGGCTTAACCGTGACGGCCCTCCCGTTTTCGATCCGCAGGGTCTATCTGGGAGCCATGACCGCACCTGTGATCCCGCCCAGCCCGACCCGCGAAGAGTATGCGGAGCAATACGCCGCCGCCCTGGCCGCCAATGGCGACGAGACCATCTTCAGCCGGAGCGAGCCGGTCGGCCTGTTCGTCGAATGGCTGGAGGACGCCAAGCGGTATGAGCCGAACGACGCCAATGCGATGGCGCTGGCGACGGTCGACGCCGACGGCCTGCCCGATGCGCGGATGGTGCTGTTGAAGGACGTCGATGGACGCGGTTTCACCTTCTATTCCAACCGCGAGAGCGCCAAGGGCGAGGCGCTGGCGGCGAATCCGTCGGCGGGACTGCTGTTCCACTGGAAGACCTTGCGCCGTCAGGTGCGGGTCCGCGGCCGGGTCGAGCCGGTGAGCGTGGAGGAGGCCGACGCCTATTTCGCCAGCCGGGCGCGGGAGAGCCAGATCGGCGCCTGGGCTTCGGACCAGTCGCGCCCCTTGGCCGACCGCGCGGCGCTGGAGGCGGCGATCGAACGCCAGACCGCGCGGTTCGAGGGGCAGGACGTGCCCCGTCCTAAGCGCTGGACCGGCTGGCGGGTGATTCCGGACAGCGTGGAGTTCTGGCGCGACCGGCCTTTCCGCCTGCACGACCGCCTGCTGTTCACGCGCGACGGCGACGGCTGGACGACGACCCGCCTGCAGCCCTGAGGCTGTCAGGCGCCGTAGCGGGCCATGAAGGTGTCGATGACGTGGGCCACGACCTCGGCATTGGTGCGGCCGGCGCGGACCTCGTCGCCAGTCACCAGGGGCACGAAGAAGACCGGGTGTTCGATCATGCCCATCAGCTCGCCCGCGGCCCATGAGCTCTTGGGCATATTCTTCAGGCCGCCGCGCGTCTGGTGATCCTTCAGGATGCCGATCAGGGTCGCGCCGAACTCGGTCCGGCCCTTTTCGAAGAAGCGGCGGGCGGTGGCCTCGAACCGCGGGCGTTCGGCCATCACCAGCCGGAAGACGGAACGGACGAAGCCGTCGCCCATGAAGCCGGCATAGGCCTCGGCGAAGCTGGTCAGCTGAATCCGGGCGTCGCCGTCACAGGCGCGAACGCTGGCCATCTGGCGCGAGAACTGGTCGGCGGCGTCGTCGATGACGGCGGAGAACAGCTCCGACTTGCCGGCGAACAGGGCATAGAGGGTGGCCGTGGACACCCCGGCCTCCCGGGCGATCGGCTCGATCCGCGCTCCGGCGTAACCCTCCGAAATGAATGCGGCGCGCGCGTAGCGCAGGATCACTTGGCGCTTCAGGTCCAGGGAGGGGGTCTCGCCGATATGGCCGGTCATCTTGGAATTCATCGCTCGCGGAACCGCCAAGGTGACGCACCTTCGGACAGACGGCAAGCGCCTGTCAGAACACGTCAGGCGCGAGCCAGCTCCACCAGCAGCGGATGGGCCAGCACCGGCGCCGCCAACCGCACCACGGCCTGCGGATCTTCCAGCCGCACGGCCGCCGTGGCGTCGGCGACGACGAAATCGGCATTGACCCGCGAGGGTTCGGTGAGGCGTTCGTGACCCGGGCGCACGGTGCCGAGGTACTGGGCGATGACCGATTCCGCCGTCCGCCCCCGTTCGGCCTGATCGCGCAGCAGGCGGCGGATGAAACGGATATCGGCGGGGGTGTCGACGAAGACCCGGATGTCGAACAGGGCCGTCAACGCCGGGGTGCACAGCACATGGGTGCCCTCGACGATCACCACCTCGGTCGCCCTGACCGGTTCGCCGCCCGGTTCGCGCCCGTGGTGCAGGAAGGAATAGAGCGGAGCGACGATGTCTCGCCCGGCCTTCAGTTCGGACAGGTCGCGGATCATCAGCTCGTGATCGCGAGCGGCGACGTCGTCGAAATCGAAGGTCGCGGCGTCGAAGTCGGGCAGGCTGGCGGCGTCGCGGTAATAGGAATCCTCGCGCACCAGAACCGCCGCACCGTCAGGCAGGGCCGAGACAAGGGCTTCGGCTAGGGTGCTCTTGCCCGAGCCGGAGCCGCCGGTGATTGCAATGAGGATGGCCATGCGCGGCCTTCTAGGGCGGGGCGCGCGTCCCGGCTAGTCCGGAGCGGGACAGGATGCCGCAGAACCGGCGCTTCCCGGGTGTCGTTGACCTTGCGTCACGTTGCTTATCGGCAATCGCGCCGATAGCGTGACGGCAAGCGTCCCGTTCAGCGGATGCAAGTTCGAGGGATTGCAAATGCTTGGGTTGATGCAGGACTGGCCGCTGACGGTCGACAAGATCATCACGCACGCCAACAACTGGCATGGCCACCGCGAGGTCGTGACCCGTTCGGTCGAGGGGCCGATCGTCCGCGCCACCTATGCCGAGATCCACTCGCGCGCGCGTCGCGTCACCAGCGTGCTGCAGGACTGGGGCGTGCAGACCGGCGATCGCATCGCCACCCTGGCCTGGAACACCGGCCGCCACATGGAGGTCTGGTACGGCATCATGGGCATGGGGGCGGTGTGCCACACCCTGAACCCGCGCCTGTTCCCGGAGCAACTGGCCTACATCATCAACCACGCCGAAGATAAGATCATCTTCGTCGATCTGACCTTCATCCCCCTGCTGGAGGCCGTGCTGCCGCACTGTCCCAGTGTGGAGCGGGTCGTGGTGCTGACCGACGAACTGACCATGCCGGCGACCCGGCTGCCGGGCGCGGAATGCTACGAAGCCCTGCTGGCCGGCGCGTCCGAGGATGTGGTCTGGGGCGGGTTCGAGGAACAGACGGCCTGCGGCCTCTGCTACACCTCGGGCACGACCGGCAATCCCAAGGGGGTGCTGTATTCGCACCGCTCGAACTTCATCCACACCCTGCTGGGCATGCAGTCGACCGTGCTGGGCGCCTCGCCCAGCGAGGTGATCCTGCCGGTGGTGCCGATGTTCCACGCCAACGCCTGGGGCATCGCCTTCGCCGGCCCCGCGGGCGGCACCAAGCTGGTGATGCCGGGCGCGCGCATGGACGGCGCCGCTATCTATGAGCTGATCGAAAGCGAGGGCGTGACCTTCTCGGCCGCCGTGCCGACGGTCTGGCAGGGCCTGCTCACCCACCTGCGCGAGAACAACCTCAAGATTCCGACCGTGAAGAAGGTCCTGATCGGCGGCTCGGCCGTGCCGGAAAGCCTGATCCGCGCCTTCCATGACGAGTTCCAGATCGAGGTGCTGCAGGGCTGGGGGATGACCGAGACCTCGCCCATCGGCACCCTGTCCAACATGACGCCCGAACTGCGGCAACTGCCGTACGACGAGCAGATGAAGTGGCGGGTCAAACAGGGCCAGCCGCCGCTGGGCGTTGAACTGAAGCTGAAGAACTACGCCGGACAGGACATGCCCCACGACGGGCACACCTACGGCCGTCTGATGATCAAGGGGCCGACCATCGCCTCCGGCTATTTCAAGGGCGACGGCGGCGAGATCCTCGACAACGAGGGCTATTTCGACACCGGCGACGTCTCGACCATCGACGAGCAGGGCTTCATGCAGATCACCGACCGCGCCAAGGACGTGATCAAGTCCGGCGGCGAGTGGATCAGCTCCATCGAGATCGAGAACATCGCCGTCGGCCATCCCAAGGTCGAGCTGGCGGCCGTCATCGGCGCGGCGCACCCGAAATGGGACGAACGCCCGGTGCTGGTCATCAAGCTGAAGCCCGGCGAGACGGCGGACAAGCAGGAGCATCTGGAGTTTCTGGTCGGCAAGATCGCCAAATGGTGGATGCCGGACGACGTCGTGTTCGTGGAAGAAATCCCGCTGGGCGCGACCGGCAAGATCGACAAGAAGGTCGTGCGCGAGCGGATGAAGGACTATCGTCTGCCGACGGCTGGAGGTTGAGATCATGGCGAGAACCGCGGTGAAGGGTAAGGGCGCGGTTCTGGGTCTGGCGGTGGTGGCTTTGGCCGCCCCCATCCTGGCGCTGCTTTGCGTCGTCGGGGTCCGCAGCGGTCTCCTGTCGCTCGAGATCGGCTATGACCTGCTGATGGTCCGGGTGGGCTGGTGGCTGGCCTGGGTCGGGGCAGCCGCGGCTGTGCTGGCCGTCATTCTGGCCCTTCGAAACCTGCGCGAGCTCGGGCCCCTGGCGCTGGCGGCGGTGATCGCCGGCGGGGCGACGCTCGGCGTGAACCTCTGGCAACGACAGGAACTGGCTGCGGGACCGGTCGAGAATGTCAGCACCGATCTGGCCGAGGTGCCGGGCTTCGGCCGCCTTCGGCCCGACGACATGGGGCAGGGCGCCACCGTCGGGGCCGAGGCCTGCCCCGGCGCCCTGCCGGTCATGTCCCAGGTCGCGCCGGCCAGCGCCGCCTGGGCCATTCAGGAGGCGGGGTTCAACATCGGCCAGACGGGCGTGGCTCGCGCGGACGGCAGTCGCCGGAGCATCTGGTTCGGCTTCCGCTACGACGTGGTGATCCGCATCCGTCCCGGTCGCACCGACATCCGGGTCGCCGCCCGCGAGGGCCGGCCGCATGGCGGCGAAGCCTGTCGTCTGGTGACGCGCATCAGCAGCCTGCTGCAGCCGGCAGCCTGATCCGTCAGGCCGGCAGGTAGGCGGCCTGCAGACTCGCCTCCGGCTCGGCGACGGCGCGCCCGGCTTCGACCAGCGCGATCAGATGCGCCCAGACCGAGAGGGAGGCCGCGGGCCACAGTCGGCTGTCCACGGTCGCATAGAGGGTCGGCACCATGTCCGCGATGGTGCGGTCGCCCGCCTCAAGCCGCGCCAGCACCTGCGCCTCCCGCCCGAGCCGGTGCGCCCTGTAGGCTGCGAGAAAGGGCGCCACGTCGGTCACGGGCGCGCCATGGGTCGGCCACAGGGTCGAGAAGCCCCGCGCCATCACCGCTTCAAGGCTGGCCATATAGGCGGTCATGTTCCCGTCCGGCGGGGCCACCACGGTGGTCGACCAGCCCATGACATGGTCGCCGCTGAACAGGGCGTTCTCGTCCAGCAGGGCGAAGGCCATGTGGTTTGAGGCATGCCCTGGCGTGGCCACGGCCTCCAGCGTCCACCCGTCGCCCTCGATCCGTTCCCCGCCCCTCAGCACGACGTCGGGAGCGAAGGTCTCGTCCTCGTCCTCATCCGGCGTGGCGGAAACGTGGACGGTGCGCAGGGGCGGTTGGGCCGCCAGCACCGTCGCGCCGGTCGCCGCGGCGAAGGGGCGGGCCAGCGGCACGTGATCCCGGTGGGTATGGGTGACCAGCACATGACTGACGGTCTGGCCCTGGACCGCGGCGAGCAGCGCCTGCAGATGGGCGTCGTCCAGCGGGCCGGGGTCCAGAACCGCCACGCGCGCGCCCGGCGTATCACGACCGACGATGTAGGTTCCCGTGCCGGTAAAGGTGAAGGGTCCGGGATTGTTGGCGATCACCCGCCGGATCAGCGGCGAGACGCGATCGACCCGGCCATACTCGAAATCGAACTCACGAACGAAGGGGATCAACGGTCTCTCCCGGGGCGGTCCGGTGCTTGCGTTAGGACCTCGTAAACCTTCCGCGGAGTGCCCGATATGGCCGTTTCCATCGCCCTGGCTGTTTCAAATCGGCTCCTGCCCATCGCGGGGGCCTTCCTGTGTATCATGGCGGCGCAACTGGCGGTCGCCTCCTGCACCCCCGAGCCCGCGCCCTACGCGGCCCGTGTGGCGATCGTCCGCTAGGACAACCCGGGCTACAGCGGCAGCCGACTGAGGTCGTAGCCGGCGGCGGCCGCCGCCTCGCGCAGGCTGTCGGGATCGGCGTCCTCCTGCCGCCGGGCCAGGGCCCAGGCCACGGTGGAGCGCATGCCCGAGCGGCAGAACATCAGGGTGCGCCCGCCGCTGTCCGACTCCGACGCAAGACGTTCGGCCACCAACGCGACGGCCTGCGGATCGGGCATGCCGCGCACCGGCGCGTGCAGGTAGCTCAGCCCGGCCGCGACGGCCGCCGCTTCCATCTCGGCCGACGAAGGCTGACCCGCTTCCTCGTCATCAGGACGGTTGTTGATGATCGATGTGAACCCCTCGGCCGCGAGGACGGACATATCTTCCGCCCGCAGCTGCGAGGCCGCGCTGACCAGGGGCGAAAGGGGTTTTGAATCCGGCATGGTCACTGTCTCCTGACGCGAACGGCGCCGCTGCGGCCGACGACCAGCAGATAGCTGCCCAGCGCCCCGCGTCGCACCCGGACCGTCTCTCCGGCGCGATTGTTGATGCGTACGCGGTCCGTGTCGGTCTGGTTCCAGGTGCTGCCGTCGGCGAGCACGAAAGTCCAGCGTCCGTCGCCCGACTGGGTCGCGCGGGTCAGGGTTGTCTCGATCGCATCGATGCGGTCCTCCGGCCGGGGGGGCTGCAGGATGTCGGCGGGAGCGATCGTCGACCCGAAGGCCTCGCGCCGCGCCGCCGTCGCCTGCCGGCGGTCCACGACCAGGATGTCTCCGCCCTGCAAGGCGGCGTCCAGCGCCATCGCCGCCCGGTCGAAACAACTGAGTCGGTCACTCGCGACGGAAATGGCCCGGCAGGCGGACAGGTTCGCGATCGCAGGCGATCCGGCCGGGGGCGCCGCCTGTCTGGCGGCCGTCGGACTCGCCAGGGCGAAAACGAGGATGATCAGCGGGGCGCTCGAGAGTCTGAGGACCATAAATCCCTCCGGGGTGGACGTTGCGGCACCGGTCTTGTCGCAGGCCCTGATCATTTGGGCCAGCCGGGGCTGTAACAGAACGTGTCGAGAATGCGACACATCGCTGACGTCCGCACTACAGGGGTGAAATTTTCTAGCTTGGTGGGCGAGTCAGTGCCTAACTCGGAAGGATTGGGGAGATTTCATTCACCTCAGGGTCAATATTTACGCAGCCGCGATGCCGCGCCAAAGATTGGTGGAGGCATCAAGAGGGGAGACTACCTTGAAATTCCAACAAAACCGCCGACGCCTGCTGGCGACGACGATCATTGCAGGGGCTTCGGCTTTCGCTTTCGCCGCGCCGGCCATGGCGCAGGAAGCCGGTCCGAGCACCATCGATGACGTCGTCGTCACCGGCTCGCGCATCGTCCGTCAGGACTATGTGGCCAACAGCCCGATCTCGACCGTGACGTCCGAGCAGATCCAGGCCCGCGGCGACGTCAACGTCGAGCAGATCCTGAACCAGCTGCCGCAGGTCGTGCCCGGTCTGTCCGCCAACTCCAACAACCCGTCGAACGGTTCGGCCACGGTCGATCTGCGCGGCCTGGGCGCCAGCCGCACGCTGGTGCTGGTCAACGGCCACCGCTTCATCCCCTACGACAAGAGCAACGCGGTCGACCTGAACAGCATCCCCACCTCGCTGATCGAGCGTGTGGAAGTCGTCACCGGCGGCGCCTCCGCCGTTTACGGCTCTGACGCCCTGGCCGGCGTCGTCAACTTCATCTTCAAGCGCAACTACGAAGGCTTCGGCTTCGACACCCAGTACGGCATCAGCGGCTACGGTGACGGCGAGCAGTTCAACGCCTCGATGACCTTCGGCTCGAACTTCGCTGACGATCGCGGCAACGTGACCGGCTTCGTCGGCTATTCGGATCGTGACGGCTTCGCGCCCAACGAGGACCGTCCCTGGTCGCTGTCCAGCTTTGCCGGCGGTTCCGGTACGGGTGAATACGGCGGTCTGAACAACCTCGCCCTCAACCCCTACACCGCCGCGGGCTGTCCCACGGCCAACCCCTGCCGCCGGTCGTTCCGCACGCCGGGCGTCCCGGGTGCGTTCAACAACGACTTCGGCCTCGGGCCGACCAGCGACCGTTACGATTTCGCCCCGGTCAACCTGCTGCAGTCGCCGTCCGAGCGTTTCAACGTCGCCCTGATGGGTCACTACGACGTGACCGACAAGGTCGAGGCGTTCGCCGAGGTCTTCTACACCGACAGCCGCAACAACTCGCAGCTGGCCCCGACGCCGGCGACCGGCATCGCGATCCCCTACACGAACTTCTTCGTGCAGAACTCGCCGGCGCTGCTGGCCTACGCCAACTCGCGTCCCAACCCGACCGCCGATCTGAACTTCGACCGCCGCATGACGGAAGTCGGCGCGCGTATCCAGAACAACAACACCGACGTCTATCAGATCAACACCGGCCTGCGCGCCGATCTGGGCGGCGACTGGGAGCTGGAAGGCTACTACAGCTACGGCCGGACCGAACTGACCACCTCCATCCAGAACGACGTCTCGCGCTCGCGCCTGAACGCCGCCCTGGCCGGTGGCGGCACGGCGACCAGCTGCGCCCCGTCGGTGCAGATCCTGTTCCCGACCTGCGTGCCGATCAACCTGTTCGGTCGCGGCACCATCACGCCGCAAGCCGCTGCCTTCGTTCGCCTGAACTTCACGGACCGCAGCATCTTCGAGCGCAACAATGCTCAGCTGAACCTGACCGGCACCCTGTTTGAATTGCCGGCCGGCCCCCTGGGCTTCGCCGCCGGTGTCGAATACCGCGAAGACAGCCTGTCCTATACGCCGGATGACGCCAAGAACACCGGCGACATCTACGGCTTCAACGCCGAACGCGCCGTCTCGGGCAGCAGCTCCTCGAAGGAAGCCTATTTCGAGGCCTCCATCCCGCTGCTGCGTGATGCGCCGTTCGCCCGGTCGCTGGAACTCGAAGTCGGCGCCCGCTACTCCGACTACGACACCGTCGGCGGCGTGTGGTCCTACAAGTTCGGCGGTTCGTGGGAACCCGTCGACAGCCTGCGCCTGCGCGCTCTCTATCAACGCGCCAGCCGTGCCCCGAACGTGTTCGAACTGTTCCAGGCCAACGACCAGGGCTTCCCGGCCGTTCTGGACCCCTGCACCACGATCAACCCGGGCACCGGCGCCGCGCGTACGCTCAGCGCCGGCGTGCGGAACTTCTGTACCGCACAACTCGGCTTCGATCCGGTCACCGGCGGCTTCGTCGCCCAGAACACCCAGACGGAATCGTTCTTCTACGGCAACCCCAGCCTGTCCGAAGAAAAGTCCGACACCGTCACCGTCGGTGCGGTCTGGCAGCCGACGTTTGCTGAAGGCCTGTCCTTCTCGCTCGACTATTACAAGATCGAGGTCGAGGACTACATCGGCACGATCTTCGGCGGCGTCTCGGGCATCGTCGGCCAGTGCTTCGCGGCCGGCGCCGCGGCCTCGGGCACCACGGGTGCGCCGGTTTCGACCGTCGCGGCCTGTAACGACGCGGGCATCGGCCTGCCGCTGATCTACCGCGACGCGGCCGGCAACCTGAAGGCGCGCGCGCCTCTGGGCAACGTCTCGGCCCTGTCCACCAGCGGCGTCGACTTCTCGACCCGTTACGGCTGGAATGTGCCGTGGGCCGGCGGGATGTGGGGCGAAAAGCTCGATATCGCGGTCAACCTGACCTACCTGGACAGCTACGAGCTGGACGGCATCGAGTACAAGGGAACGGCCGGCGCCTATAACATCAGCGCCACCCTCCCCGAGTGGAAGGCGAACGTCTCGCTGGGCTACGATGTCGGCCCGGTGCGTCTGGCCTATTCGGGCACGTTCATCGACGAGATGGACAACCAGGGCAACATCCCTGACTTTGCCGACGGTGGTTACATCGGTGTCGACGCCTACTGGTACCACGACATCAGCGCGACCTACCAAGCCACGGAAAGCATGGAGGTCTTCGCCGGTATCCGTAACCTGCTGGACGAAGATCCGCCCGTGTTCGACAACGCTCCGGACGGCAACACCGACCCGAACGCCTATGACGTGAACGGTCGCTACTTCTTCGTCGGCGCTCGCCTGAAGTACTAGACCTGACGAAACGTGCGTAAGATCGGGCGGCGGGGCTTCGGCTCCGCCGCCTTTTTCTTTGCGCCGCGCCTGCCGTAGAAAAACCATCGGGGCGCTTCAGGCGTTGCCGTATCCTCCCGACCCCCGTGGTCGCCATTCAGATGCCTGTCTCCATGATCGCCAGCGTTCTCGCCGCCCTGTTCCTGACCCAGACCCCGACCGCGCCGCAGGACGGGCCCGTCGTCACGGCTCCGCCTCCCGCCCGGACCAGCGACGGTCCCATCGCCACCGCCGCGCCGTCAGACGGCGAGACGCGGGACTCCCTGCGCCTGCGGGAGGCCGTGGCCTACGCCAACCCGATGCCGCGCGGCGCGCCTGACGCCGACTATCCGCTGGTGGCCTGGTGCGAGGCGCTGGTGAACGGTCACGTCGCCCTGGGCGAGACCCTCACCGGCCGCGACGATCTGGACAATGACATCATCCGTCTGGGCCGGCTGGAGGCGTCGGACTTCCGCTCGGCCCTGCAGGTCGCCCAGTCGCGCCAGAGCGCCGCGACCCTGACCGCCGCCCGCGCCGCCGCCGCCGAGGCGACCGCCAAATGGACGCCGCTGAAGGATCAGGACGAGGCGACGCGCAGCCAGGCCTTCGGCCTCTTCTTCGGCCTGCCGGGCCGCTGCGAACACGCCGCCCGCCGCATCCGCGACAACATCACGACCGCTCCGGCGACGCCCGCGGACGTCGGTCTGGAATAGACGAGAGCCGGGCGACGCGAGCCTCGGCGCCTGTCATCCCGGATCGCTGCTTCGCGGCGTCCGGGATGACAAGGCCGTTCTGACTAAGCCGCCTTCGTGCGCCCGACACTCGCCGGGTCGTAGTTGAGGATCGGCGCCAGCCAGCGTTCCGCCGTCGCCACCTCCCAGCCCTTCCGCGCCGCATAGTCCTCGACCTGATCGCGATCGATCTTGCCGACGCCGAAATAATGGCTCTCGGCATGGCCGAAATACAGGCCCGAGACCGAGGCCGGGGGCGTCATGGCGAAGCTCTCGGTCAGCGCCATCCCTGCATTGGCTTCCGCGCTCAACAGTTTGAACAGCGTCGCCTTTTCGGTGTGATCCGGTTGCGCCGGATAGCCGGGGGCAGGGCGGATGCCCTGGTATTTCTCCTCGATCAGATCCTGCACCGTCGTCTGTTCGTCCGGGACATGGCCCCACAGCTGGGTCCGCACCTCCTTGTGCAGCCGCTCGGCGAAGGCCTCCGCCAGACGGTCGGCCAGGGCGGTCGCCATGATCGAGGAATAGTCGTCCCCGGCGTCCTTGAACCGTTTGGCGATCTCCAGCTCCCCATGGCCGGCGGTGACCGCGAAGGCGCCCAGGAAGTCGTCGCCGTCCTCGGCCACGAAGTCGGACAGACACAGGTTCGGCTTGCCGTTGGTCTTGGCGATCTGCTGGCGCAGGCCGTGGAAGCGGGCGGCCTCGACCGTGCGCGTCTCGTCGGTCCAGACCACGATGTCGTCGCCGCGCGCATTGGCGGGCCAGAAGCCGACCACGCCTTTCGCGGTGAACCAGCGCTCCTCGACGATCTGCTTCAGCATCGCCTGCGCGTCCTTGAACAGGTCTTTCGCCGCCTCGCCGACGATCTCATCCTCGAGGATCAGCGGATACCGCCCGATCAGCTCCCAGCTGGCGAAGAAGGGGGTCCAGTCGATGTGGTCGGCCAGGTCCTGCAGGTCCCAGCTGTCGAAGGCGCGCACGCCCAGGAAGGACGGGCGGGCGGGCAGGGGCGTCGCCGCCTGCGGCCGGAAGCGGTTGGCGCGGGCGACGGGCAGGGCGGCGCGCGCCTTGACCTCCTGACCCCGGGCGAACTGCTCCCGGATGCGGATGTATTCGTCCCGCGTGGCGGCCTCGTTCTTCGCCTTTTCGGTCTCGGACAGCAGGCCCGAGACCACGCCGACGGCGCGGCTGGCGTCGACGACATAGGTGGTCGAACCGCGATGATAGGCCGGCTCGATCTTGACCGCCGTATGGGTCCGGCTGGTCGTCGCCCCGCCGATCAGCAGCGGGATCGACATCCCGCGCCGCTCCATTTCCGACGCCACGAAGACCATCTCGTCCAGCGACGGGGTGATCAGGCCCGACAGGCCGACGATGTCGCAATTGTGCGCCACGGCCTCGTCCAGGATGCGGTCGGCCGGGACCATGACGCCCAGGTCGATGACCTCGTAGTTGTTACACTGAAGCACGACGCCGACGATGTTCTTGCCGATGTCGTGGACGTCGCCCTTGACCGTGGCCATCAGGATGCGGCCCGCCTGCTGGCGCGGCTGGCGCGGCTTGCCGGCCTTTTCGGCCTCCATGAAGGGCTCCAGCCAGGCCACGGCCTGTTTCATCACCCGGGCCGACTTGACCACCTGCGGCAGGAACATCTTGCCCGAGCCGAACAGGTCGCCGACCACATTCATCCCGTCCATCAGCGGGCCTTCGATGACGTGCAGCGGGCGTTCGACGCCCAGCCGCGCCTCCTCGGTGTCGGCCTCGATAAACTCGGTGATGCCGTTGACGAGGGCGTGGGCGATGCGGGCCGCCACCGGCTGGTCGCGCCATTTCAGGTCCACGACCCGCGCCGCGCCCTTCTCGCCCTTGTAGTTGGGCGCCATGTCCACCAGCCGCTCGGTGTTGGAGACATTGGTCCGCTGCGGCCGGTTCAGGATCACATCCTCGACCGCCTCGCGCAGCGGGGGATCGATGTCGTCATAGACCGGCAGGTCGCCGGCGTTGACGATGCCCATGTCCATGCCGGCATTGATGGCGTGGTACAGGAAGACCGAGTGGATCGCCCGGCGCACCGGCTCGTTGCCGCGGAAGCTGAACGAGACGTTCGACACCCCGCCCGAAATGCGGGCGTAGGGCAGGGTGGCCTTGATGACCTTGACCGCCTCGATGAAATCGACGGCGTAGTTGTCATGCTCTTCGATCCCCGTCGCGACGGCGAAGATGTTGGGGTCGAAGATGATGTCCTCGGGCGGGAAGCCGACCTCGTCCACCAGGATGCGGTAGGCGCGGGTGCAGATCTCGATCTTGCGCGCGGCGGTGTCGGCCTGACCCACCTCGTCGAAGGCCATGACCACCACGGCCGCCCCGTAGCGCAGGCATTTGACCGCCTGCTCGCGGAACTCGGCCTCGCCCGCCTTCATCGAGATGGAGTTGACGATCGGCTTGCCCTGGACGCACTTCAGGCCCGCCTCGATCACCTCCCATTTGGAGCTGTCGATCATCACCGGCACCCGGGCGATGTCGGGCTCGGCCGCGATCAGGTTGAGGAAGGTCCGCATGGCGACGACGCCGTCCAGCAGCCCCTCGTCCATGTTGATGTCGATGATCTGGGCGCCCGCCTCGACCTGCTGCCGGGCGACGTCCAGGGCGGCGTTATAGTCGCCCTCGACCACCAGCTTGCGGAATTTGGCCGAGCCGGTGACGTTGGTCCGCTCGCCGACGTTGATGAAGATCGGGCGCATCAGGCGTAGGCCACCCAGCCGTGCCACGACAAACCCTGGAACACCGGTTCGATCCCGCCGAATCCGGCCTCGCGCAGCAGCGCTTCGTCGCGTGCGGGTCCGACGCAGTTGAGTTGAGTGCGCACCCGTTCGTGCGCCTCCTTCAGGACCTTGGGGTCCATCTCGCTGTCGCTGCCGAACTTCAGATAGCGGTCGAACCGCCGGCCGGAGGCC
This sequence comes from Brevundimonas sp. AVps31, assembly GCF_058681355.1. Classification (NCBI taxonomy): domain Bacteria; kingdom Pseudomonadati; phylum Pseudomonadota; class Alphaproteobacteria; order Caulobacterales; family Caulobacteraceae; genus Brevundimonas; species Brevundimonas sp. AVps31. Next base: position 2,557,725 of record NZ_CM178736.1, read on the forward strand.
GGATCGGTCTTGTCGATGCTCAGATGGGCGATGACGAAGGGCGCGCCGGGCTTGAGCCGGCCGTGGATGGCCTTCAGCGTCTCCAGCTTCGCGCCGTCGTCCGGGACGAAATGCAGCGTCAGCAGGCAGGTCGCGGCGTCGAACGGCCCTTCGGGCGCGTCGAAGGTATAACCCTCGATCCAGTCCACGGACGCGGGGTCGCCCAGATAGGCCCGGCCCTGGGCGATCATCTCGGCGGACGGATCGACGGCGCAGAACCGGCCCTCGGGCAGGGCGTCGATCAGGGTCCTGAGTTCCAGTCCGCCCCCGCCGCCGATCACCAGGGTTTTCGCGGGCGCGGCTTCGACAAGCAACTGGGCCATGATGCGGTGCAGGCCATCGAACCCGGGAACGATCTTCCGGGGCCGGTCGGCATAGGTCCGGGCGTGGTCCGGGTCCTTGAAAAGCTCGGCGATCTTGTCGGTCATTACGCTACCAATTCGAAGGGTTCGAGGCCGGACAGCCGCATGGCCACCGGCCGCTCCGGAATCCCGCGGGGCGGGATCGTCGCCACCTCTTCCGCCACATGCCGGATATGGTCCGGCGTCGTCCCGCAGCAGCCGCCGACGATGTTGACCAGACCCGAGCGCGCCCATTCCTCGATGAAGTGGGCCGTCTCGTGTGGTTGCTCGTCATACTGGCCCATGGCGTTGGGCAGGCCGGCGTTGGGGTAGGCGGCGACCAGCGTATCCGCGACGCGGCTCAGCTCGGCGATGAAGGGGCGCATCAACTCGCCGCCGAGGGCGCAGTTGAAGCCGATGGCGAAGGGTTTGGCGTGGCGGACGCTGTTCCAGAACCCCTCGGCCGTCTGGCCCGACAGGGTGCGGCCCGAACGGTCGGTGATGGTGCCTGAGATCCAGATCGGCAAGGGCTCCAGCCCCTCGTCCTCAAGGTCCTTGATGGCCTTGATACAGGCCTTGCAGTTCAGCGTGTCGGTGATGGTTTCGATCAGATAGAGGTCGACCCCGCCCTCGTGCAGCGCCTTCACCTGATGGCGGTAGGCCTCATAGACCTGATCGAAGGTCACCAGCCGCGCGCCGGGGTCGTTCACGTCCGACGACATCGACAGCATCTTGTTCAGCGGCCCGATCGACCCGGCGGCGAAGCGCGGCTTGTGCGGCTCCTTCTCCGTCCAGCGGTCGGCCGAGGCGCGGGCCAGTTTCGCCCCCTCCAGATTGATGTCCCACACCGCCTGCGCGTCGAGGTGATAGTCCTCCTGGGCGATGGTGGTGGCCGAGAAGGTGTTGGTCTCGCTGATGTCCGCGCCCGCCGCGAAATACTGGTCGTGCAGGTCCGAGATGACGTCCGGGCGGGTGATGCAGAGGATGTCGTTATTGCCCTTCATCTGGCCCGCATGGCCGAGGAAGCGGTCGCCGAGGAAGTCGGCCTCGTCCAGGCCACGGCGCTGGATCATCACGCCCCAGCTGCCGTCGAGCACGAGAATGCGGTCCCTGGCGGCCGCGTGCAGCGCGGCGATGCGTTCGGGGCGGGTCATGTGTTCGCTTCCTTCAGGAACCCCTCCGTCACGGCGCGAGCGCGCCGCGCCACCTCCCCATCGCTGCGCGACAGGGAGGAGACGGTCAAAGCCGCGACTCTCCTCCCCATCAGTGATGGGGAGGGGGACCACGAAGGGGTGGAGGGGGTCTTCAAGATGCCACAGCCTCCCGAACGCCCAGCACCCGGCAGATCGCGTAGACCAGATCCGCCCGGTTCAGGGTGTAGAAGTGGAAGTCGCGGAAGCCCTCTTCCTGCAGCCGGGCGCAGGTCTCGGCGGCGACCGAGGCGGCCAGCAGCTTGCGGGTCTCGGGATCGCCGTCCAGCCCGTCGAAATGCGCTTTCAGCCAGTCGGGAATGGCCGTGCCGCAGGCCCCGCACATCCGTTGCAGGCCCGCGAAATTGGACACCGGCATGATGCCGGGGATCAGGGGGATGGTCACCCCCGCCGCCCGCACCCGGTCGCGGAAGCGCAGGAAGGCGTCCATGTCGAAGAAGAACTGGCTGACCGCGCGCGTCGCACCGGCGTCGACCTTGGCCTTCAGCACGTCGATGTCATGGTCGATGGACGGGCTTTCGGGGTGTTTTTCCGGATAGGCGCCGACGGTGATGTCGAAGCCGCCCACGCGGCTGATGGCGGCGGTCAGTTCGGTCGCGTTGGCGTAGCCGTCGGCGCGCGGCTGATAGACGCCGCCGATTCCGGCTCCGCCGGGGGGATCGCCGCGCAGGGCGACGATGTGCGTCACCCCGGCAGCCTTGTAGCCCTCGATCACCGCGTCGACCTCGTCCCGGCTGGCGTCGACGCAGGTCAGGTGGGCGGCGGGCTGCAGCGCCGTCTCGGCCAGGAGGCGCTCGACCGTGCGGTGGGTCCGCTCCCGCGTCGAGCCGCCTGCCCCGTAGGTGACCGAGACGAAGGCCGGGTTCAGCGGCGCCAGTCGCTGGATCGCCTTCCACAGATTGGCCTCGGCCTCATCGGACTTGGGCGGGAAGAATTCGAACGAGACGCGCGGGCGCGAGGCGTCCTGGCCGGCGCGGGCGACGGGGCCCAGGGGCGACAGCAGCAGGGCGCGGGCTTCGGCGAGGCTGATGGGAGTGCTCATGCCGCTTTCGCTTTCGTCTGGGCGGGCGACCGGGCCGGGCGTTGTCCGGTCCAGATGGAGACGGTCAGGCCGTCGGTGTCGGGGGGCAGGGTGGTCGCGGCCTCCGCGGTCAGGCCCGCGCTCGCCAGCCAGCGGCGCATCTCGTCATCGGCGAAGCCCAGACGCCGGTGCTGATGCTCCTCGCGCAGGTTTTCCAGCTGGTGCGGGGCGAAGTCGACGATGATCAGCCGGCCGCCGGGCGCGGTCAGCCGCGCGGCCTCGGCCACGGCGGCGGCGGGGTCGGCGAGGTAGTGCAGGACCTGATGCACCAGCACCAGATCGGCGCTGTGCTCGGGCAGGCGGGTGGCGAAGATATCGCCATGGCGCAGTTCGACCTTGTCCAGTCCGGCCCGGGCGACATTGGCGCGGGCGATGTTGAGCATGTTGTGGCTCAGGTCCAGACCGACCGACATCTTCGCCTTCCTGCCCAGCAGGGTCAGCATCCGGCCGGACCCGGTGCCCAGGTCGACGACGCGGTCGAACGGCCCGTCGCCCGCCGCCGTCAGGATCGCGGCCTCGACGTCGGTCTCGCACACATAGAGCGACCGGATCCGGTCCCACTGCGGGGCCACGCGTTCGAAATAGGCGCTGGCGGCGGCCTCGCGGTCACGCCGCACATCCTCCAGCCGCCGATCGTCGGCGACGTTGGCGGCGTCCTCCAGCAGGTCCAGCACGGTGTCGATCAGCCGTCGCGCCACCGGATCGGAGGACAGGCGGTAGAAGACCCGCGCCCCGTCCGGGAAACGTTCGATCAGGCCGGCGTCGGCCATCAGCTTCAGATGGCGGGACACGCGCGGCTGGCTCTGCTCCAGAATGCGCGACAGCTCCATCACCGACAGCTCGTCCCCGGCCAGCAGGGAGAGCACCCGCAGGCGGGTCGGCTCGCCCGCGGCGCGCAGGGCCTCGACGGTCTGGTCAGCGGTCAAAGACATAGCCTTATATAAAGATATCCTTATATGATTTGGCAAGGAAAAAGGGGCGTCGATCCCGGTCCGGTTCCCGGTGTCCCTTCGTTTCAGGTCTGCAACAAAAATGCGCTGGCCAGACGGGCGGGACGGGCACACTCTGATGCCGTCGATCCCCCGTGAGTGGAAGTCCTGCGATGCGTCTTCGTCCGATCCTGCTGGCGGCCCCCGCCGTGATGTTCCTGTCGGCCTCCGCGGCCTTCGCCCAGACCCCGCCGCCCCCGGGCGCACCCCCGGAGGCGCCGCAGGCCGGGCGTCAGGGCGGCATGGCCATGGGCCAGTTGCCGCGCACCGCGGACGCGATCCCCGCATGGTCCGAGCGCATCTTCGGGCGTCTGGACGCCAATGCCGACGGCGCTGTCACGGGCAATGAACTGACCATCCTGACGCAGGAACCGGTCGCCAGCATGGGCGGCGGGCGCCTGCGCGCGATGATCTCGCGGTCCGACGCCAACCGCGACGCCCGCGTCAGCGGAGAGGAGTTCGCCGCGGGCGCGACCCGCGCCTTCGAGCGGATGGACGCCAATGGCGACGGCCAGCTGTCCGACGATGAACTGCCCCAGGCGCCGGCGCCGCAGCGGCCGATGGCCATTCCGATGCCGGCCCCCGCCAACCCCATGCCCATGCCGATGCCGGACGGCTCGGGCGGCTGATCGGTTCAGTCGTCTGACGGAACGCCCGCGTCCTCGGGCGGCTCGGGCAGAACCGCCAGGCGCCGCCTGTTGACGTGCCCCTCGGGCCGCGCCTCGGCCTGATCCGGGAATTCGCCGCGGAAATAGTAGCGCTGCCACGCCTGTTTCAGGGCCGCGGGATCACCGTCCGCCATGCGGCCGTTGAAGTCGGCGCGGACCTCCTTCCACAGCGCGTACTGGCGGGACAGATCGCCGTCGGTCGACAGGGGCGCGCCCACCGGCTCGAACGCCTCGACCAGATGATGCTGGATCGGCTGGATGAAGCAGAAGGGCTCGTCCTTCTCGAACCGCACGCGGCCGGGCGCGGTGAAGCGCCAGTTCATCGTGAAGGGGTAGGGCAGCCAGTCGGTCTCGACCAGGCCCTCCAGCGGCGCGAGGCCGTGCTTGAACCGGTTCGGACTCCCCGACGCGCGCAGGGCCCAGCCCGGCGGCGTGCGGAACAGCCAGCCGACGTGGAAGGTCAGCACCCCGTGGGTGAAATGCGACACCACCAGATGATCCAGCGTCTCGCCCTCCACCAGGGGGCGGAAGCGGATGGCGTCCGCGTCCAGCCCGCCGTTCCATTCGGCCTCGAAACCGACGGGGCAGAGCAGCTCCCACCCCGTCGTATTGGCCATGGTCAGGGGCAGGCAGCGATAAGGATGGCGCTGGGCGAAACGATCCATCCAGTCCCGCTCGGGCCGCCCCGGAACCATCTGCGGCGGGTTCGGCCGGGTCGGGAAACATTCCAGACGCAGGGGCGGGGTGTCGCTCTGGCTCAAGCCGGCTCTCGTTTCAGACGTTGCGGTCCGGCCATCTGACCGCAGATCCCGCCCGCCCGCCAGCCCTCCGGACCTGACGGGGCGTCAGACGGGTCGCGCCCGACGCCTCGCTGTTTTTTCCCGCCCCGGTCACCCCCAAGGATCGGAGTGATCGAAGACGGACAGGGTGGCGGTGTCGTGCAGGATCAGGCCGGGGCCGCCCCGGGCGACCACGGCGCTGTCATCGAACAGGCCGTTCGGCGTCTCCAGCCCCGGCAGGACCAGGGGCTCGAACCCGCCCTTGTCCGCGAGCAGGGCCGGCAGGGTCAGGGCGTCGTCGCCCGTCCAGGCGGGCAGGACGAAGGCGTCGTCCAGCCCGGCCTTGCCGGCGGCGGGCAGGGGCAGGACGTCCGCCACGGCGGCGGCGGGTTGCTGGCCCAGGACCAGCACGGTCCCGTCCGAGAAGCGCAGGCTCTCGATGCCCGACAGGGTGTCGATCCCGTCGCGCCCGGCCACGGCGTCGGTCACCCGCCAGCCGCCCGCGACGGCGGTGATCGTGTAGTCGGCGCGCACGCCCTGCAGCAGGGCCAGGTCGGCGCCCGCCCCGCCGATCAGGGTGTCGTCGCCGCCGCGCCCGGCCAGGGTGTCATTGCCCGCCCCGCCGGTGATGACATTGGCCCCGGCATTGCCGAGGCCGGCGAAGTTTCCGGGCCCCTTGTAGACCAGGTTCTCGAGATTGGCGGCCAGGGTGAAGCCGCCGTTGGTGGTCTGGACCGTGTCGGTCCCTTCGCCCGCCAGTTCGATCAGGGTGTCCCCGGCGTCAACGATGTAGAGGTCGTCGCCCCGCCCGCCGTACATCTCGTTGAAGCCGCCGCCCGAGCCGCCGATCAGGGTGTCGTCGCCGTCAAAGCCCAGCAGGACGTCATTGCCGATGGCCCCGTCGATGACGTTGTCGCCGGCATTGCCCATCAGGGTGTCGCGCAGGTTGGATCCGGTCAGGTTCTCGACGCCCGAGAAGGTGTCCTGCCCGCCGAAGCCGTCGTTCGTGGCCCGGTTGACGTCCAGCCGCGCCGTCACGCCCGCCGTCGCCAGGATGTAGGTGACGGTGTCGATCCCGGCCCCGCCGTGCATCGCGTCATTGCCGGCCCCGCCCTGCAGGGTGTCACGGCCCGCGCCGCCGGTCAGGACGTTGTCCAGGGCATTGCCGTTCATCGCGAAGTCGCCGGTCCCGACGACCATGCCGTTCTCGACATTGGCGCCCAGGTTGTAGGCGTGCAGGCCGCGCAGCTGGACCAGATCGATCCCCGCGCCGACGCCCTCGATGATCGAGTCGCCCACGTCCAGCACATAGGTGTCGTCGCCCACGCCGCCGTACAGCTCATTGGCCGCGCCCGCCCCGCCGATCAGGATGTCGTCGCCGCCCTGACCCAGCAGCACGTCGCGCTGCAGCCCGCCGGTGATGACATTGCCGATGGCGTTGCCGACCCCGGTGAAGGTCCCGGTCCCGGTATAGGTCAGGTTCTCGACATTGGCCGACAGGTTGATCTGGAACAGGGCCGACAGGACGGTGTCGACGCCCTCGTTCGCGGTCTCGACGATGGAATCGGTCCGCTCCTCGACGATATAGGTGTCGTCGCCCGCGCCGCCGTACAGCTCGTTGGCCGCGCCCGAACCGCCCCGGAGGGTGTCATTGCCGCCGCCCGCGATGATCACGTCACGACCCAGCCCGCCCGACAGGATGTTGGCGGTCGCGTCCCCGACCAGCAGGTCGTTGAAGGCCGAGCCGGTCAGGTTCTCGATCGCGGTGAAGGTGTCGCTGCCGCCGTCGCCGTCGTTGGACGCCGACTGGGTGTCGATCCGGGCGGTGACCGCGCCGGCCGCGCCGGAATAGTCGGCGGTGTCCGAGCCGGCGCCGCCGGTGAAGACGTCATTGCCGGCCAGGCCGAAGAACCGGTCGTCGCCGACGCCGCCCGTCAGGCTCTCGCCCGCCGCCGACCCGATCAGGGTCGCGCCGGTCAGGCCGCTGACCGCCAGATCCAGCGCGCCGATGCGCAGCCGCTCGACATTGGTCAGGGTGTCGGTCCCATCGGGCCCGGTCACCGTCACCGCCCCGTTGGTCACGGTCACGGTCGTGGCGCCGGCCGAGAAGACCGCCGTGTCCGTGCCCGCCCCGCCATCGACGACGTCATTGCCGGCCCCGCCCGTGATCAGGTCGTCGCCGTCGCCCGCCGCGATGAGGTCCGCGCCCGCGCCGCCGGTCAGAACGTCGGCGTTCGGGGTTCCGGTGACCTCGTTTGGCAGGGGATTACCCGCCAGATTGAACAGGCCGTCATCGAATCGCAGTCGCTCGATATTGGTCAGGGTGTCGGTTCCGGCCGGGCCAGTCACGGTAGTGACGCTGTTCGCGCTCGAGATGACGTAGGCCGACCGATTTCCGTGGAAGACGGCAATGTCCAGGCCGTCGCCGCCGTCGATGACGTCGTTACCCAACCCGCCGGTGATCGTATTGGCGACGTTGCTGCCCACGATGCTGTCCGCGTGCGCTGACCCCGTGACATTCTCCACGCTCTCCAGCGCATCGGAGCCGTTGTCTCCGTCATTGTCTGCGCGTCCGGAGGTCAGGTTGATCGTGATGCCGTTGGCAGCGGCGACGTAATCGGCAGTGTCTTGTCCGTCGCCGCCGATCAGCCTGTCTACGCCGCTCCCCCCGATCAGAAGGTCGTCTCCAGCGCCGCCATCAAGTTCGTCGTTTCCGCCGCGACCGGTGAGAACATCGGCTCCGTCGGCGCCCCTGATGATATCCGCGGCGTCGCCCCCCCCCAAGCTGTCATCAGCCGACGTCCCGACTATCGCCGGGGCGGCGAGCCAGATGGTCTGGTCCGAAAACTCGAGCTTCTCGACGCCGGTCAGCCAGTCGATGCTGCGGATGACTGCGCCGGTATAGGGGTTGACGCCTTGCGGGCCTTCAACGGTGGTCACGCCGTTGACAGTGTTGATGACATAGCTCGAGCGGGGGCCGGTGTATCGGGCCGTGTCGATGCCTTGCCCTCCGATCAGTGTGTCATTGTGGATGCCGCCGTCCAGAATGTCGTCACCATCGCCGCCGTCGAGAATGTCGTTCATCCCGCCGCCGCTCAAAATGTCGTCACCGGCAAAGCCGAAGATGCGATCTATGCCGTCGTCGAGCGAATTGTTGGCCGCACCGAGGGCCGGTACTTTCCCGCCGTCGAGGATGTCGTTGAACTGCGTCCCTTCGATCACGTCGTTTTCGCCGGAGCCACTGTCGCGCAAACCGTAGCCTGTCAGGCTGACCACCTGATCCGAGAACTGAAGGAGTTCCACGCCGACCAGGGTGTCGACGCCGTCCGGGCCGGTGATGACGACCGTGTCTCCGGAGACGGTCCAGCTGTAGTCGGAGCGTGGGCCCGAAAAGATCGCGTAGTCATCCCCCTCGCCACCCTCAATCAGATCGTCGCCCAAGCCGCCGATCAAGGTATCTGAGCCTGTTCCGCCGCCCAGGTTGTCAGCACCTGCGCTTCCGATGAGACGGTCCCGACCGCCGCCGCCGTTAACCTGACTTTCCTGTACGCCTGCCGAACCATCATAGAGGTCGTATCCGTCGCCAAGATTAACGCGGCCCGTGATCCGGCCGGTGTTGATAAAGGTGTCGGCGCCGTAAGACGTGCTGACACGTCCAATGATCTCGCCAGAGTTGGTGATCTCGGAGATGTAGGCGCCACCGGATGTCAGGATGGCCTGATCGGCCTCGATCCGACCGCTGTTGGTGATGCGGATGACGCTGGCGTTGACTGATATTCCGACGCCGACTCCCGTGCTGTTCGCGACGCGAATGAGCCCGTCATTGACGATCGTTGAGTTCTGAAAACTATATACGCCGGTAACCTGCCCGCTACCCCTGACATCGATCGTGCCGGTGTTGTCCAGGGCGCCGTAAAGCCCCAGGTCCGCGCCGCAAACATTCCCTACGCCGGCGACCCGGAGGGTCCCGCTGTTGATCAGCGACATGCCGGCATTATTGCCGTCCAGCCCGAAGGCGGTCGCCGCGCTACGCACGTCAATCAGGCCCTCATTGATAACTTCACCCTGCCATCCGTTGCTGTTCACGCCAGTCGCCCTGCCATTGGACGCCGTCGTGATCACCTCAAGCGTGCCCGTGGCGAGGTTGTGAAACTCGGTGCTGATCCCCACGCCGTTCAGGCCGACCCCGTTGGCGCCCAACCCGGCGCCGATGACCGTGATATGGCCCGCGTTTGTCAGACCGGGATCGGTGTCGTCCGCATCAGCGTAGACGTTGACCGCGCCTATCGTGCCGTCAAAGTTGAGTGTTTCCCCTTCATAGACGTAGTAGCGAGAGTCGATCCGGAGTGGGCCGCCGCCCATCACCTCGGGCGCTTCTGCGGGAAGGGCATAGTCCGGGCGCGGCTGGGCGTTGAAGCTGATCCGGCTGGAGGCGTCCGCCACGCTTATTCCCGTCAGCAGGATGCTGTCTGTATCGGACAGAACCACGCGTGTGTCCGCTCCGACCTGCACCAACTCTCGCCATGACGAATATTGATGGATCACCAAGGTGTCGCCTGCACGCAGGTCGGTAATCCTGTCCGCTCCGTCGCCACGCCCGAAGACGAACCTGTCGGCTCCCGCTCCGCCTGTCAGGACGTCGGATCCAGCGCCGCCGGCCAGGATGTCATCGCCGTCGCGACCTTCGATGACGTCATCGCCGTCAGCCCCGAAAAGCGTGTTGGCGCCCCCATCACCGCGAAGGGTGTCGGCCCAGCGGCTCCCGTACACATGCTCGATCGAGACGAGGCGGTCCCGTCCGGCGGAGGTGGCGACGCCCGTAGCGAGGTCCAGAGTCACGCCAATGGTCAGGCCGGCATAGGACAGGGTGTCGTCGCCGCTGCCGCCATCCAGTGCGTTGAAGCCTCTGCCGCCCTGCAGGAAATCGTTACCTGCACCCGCCTGGATATCGTCGTCTCCGTCTTCACCGTAGAGGCGGTCCGCGCCGATGCCGCCGAACAGGCGGTCGTTACCGAAACCACCATGCACCGCGCCACTGACCGAGCCGGAAGAACCGAAGTAGAAATCGTTTCCAAGGCCCAGCCAGACCTCGCCGGTGATGGTTCCACTGTTCGTCAGGTCATCGTCGCCGCGAGCCAGATCGATGATGCCGACGATGGACCCGGAATTGTTGATGATCTGCTCGGAGTCCTGGGGAGGGGAGCCGTTAGTCGCGTCAACAATCGCATACCGCCCTTCGATGTGACCGGTGTTTGTCAGGCGGTTGACGCTGGTCGAGGAGTTCCAGAAGCTGATCGCCACGCTGGAGCTGTCCTGGCCAACGCCGCGGGCGATTATCGAACCGCTGTTTGTGATTGCGGAGGCGCGCAGGGCCTCGATTCCGATGGCGTTGCGACCGGTGACGTCAATCGTGCCGGAGTTTGAGATAACAGCGCCGTTGTAGGCCCGGACGCCGGTCGCGCTTTCAACGGCCTGTACGCGCAGCGTACCGGTGTTGTTCATGGTGAAGGTGTAGTCCGATGTAGCGACGCCGAGCGCGTGGGATACGGACAGAACTTCGATCAGTCCGGCATTGACCAGGTCACCGTTCCAGCCGCTCGGACCCGAAAAACCGTACGCCACGCCCCCCAGAGCCGACGCTCCGGTCAGGTTCACTTTCAGAACGCCCGTCGCCTCGTTGGTGAAGACTGAACCTTCAAAGAAGCCGGCGTAGTCATATTCCAGTCCGGACAGATAACTGCCAGTCGCGACGACATTGATAGTTCCCGCATTCTGGAAGGATGCGGACGTGGATGTGATCAACACCCCGACCCGATCAGTGATCGTGACCGTCCGACCCGGTTCGAACCTTTGGGTGGCAGAAACCAGAATCGTCATGACGTTCCCCGAACAAGGAGTCTGTCAAAGCAAACAAGGACCTATATGGCAAGGCCGCAGGCTGGCGGTGCGCGCCGACATGCCCGATCGCACGCATCCATGACCGGTGCGGTCTTTGCTCGATGGACCTGGAAAGCAGCATCCGGCGGCCGCACGCGAAGGCGCGGCCGCGGAAGTCTTACCGCCCGAACTTCTGGAACTTGATCCGGTGCGGGATCAGGGCGTCGGTGCCGAGGCGGCGCTTCTTGTCTTCCTCATAGGCCTCGAAGTTTCCTTCGAACCATTCGACGTGGCTGTCGCCTTCGAAGGCCAGGATGTGGGTGGCCAGACGGTCCAGGAACCAGCGGTCGTGGGAGATGACCACGGCGCAGCCCGCGAATTCCTCCAGGGCCTCCTCGAGGTTCTGCAGGGTTTCGATGTCCAGGTCGTTGGTCGGCTCATCGAGCAGGATCAGGTTGCCGCCGGTGGCCAGGGTCTTGGCCAGGTGGACGCGGTTGCGCTCACCGCCGGAGAGCTGGCCGACCTTCTTCTGCTGGTCGCCGCCCTTGAAGTTGAAGCTGCCGACATAGGCGCGGGTGTTAATCTCGCGCTTGCCGACCATCATGATGTCGGTGCCGCCCGAGATGGCCTGCCAGATGGTCTCGTCCGGCTTCAGGTCGTCGCGCGACTGGTCGACATAGGCCAGCTTGACGGTCTCGCCGACCTTGATGGTGCCGCCGTCGGGCTGTTCCTGGCCGGTGATCAGCTTGAACATGGTCGACTTGCCGGCGCCGTTGGGGCCGATGACGCCGACGATGCCGTTGGGCGGCAGCTTGAAGGTCAGGTTGTCGAACAGGACCTTGTCGCCATACGACTTCTGCAGGCCCTCGACCTCCAGCACGACGTTGCCGAGGCGCGGGCCGGGCGGGATCTGGATGACGGCGTGGGTCTGGGCGCCGCGCTGCTGGTCCTGCTCGTCGACCATGCGTTCATAGGCCGCCAGACGGGCCTTGGACTTGGCCTGACGGGCCTTGGCGCCCGAACGGACCCATTCCAGTTCGCGGGTGAGGGCGCGCTGGCGGGCTTCCGATTCCGACTGCTCCTGCACGACGCGCTTGGTCTTGGCTTCCAGCCACGAGGAGTAGTTGCCCTCGTGCGGGTGGCCCTTGCCGCGGTCCAGCTCCAGCGTCCACTTGGTCACCAGATCCAGGAAGTAGCGATCATGGGTGACCAGGATCACGCAGCCGGGGAAGTTCTCGAGGTGGTGCTGCAGCCAGGCGACGGATTCGGCGTCGAGGTGGTTGGTCGGTTCGTCGAGCAGCAGCATGTCGGGCTTGGACAGCAGCAGGCGGGCCAGGGCCACGCGGCGCTTTTCACCACCGGACAGGTTGGTGACTTCCCAGTCGTCGGCGGGGCAGCGCAGGGCGTCCATGGCCATCTCGATGCGGCTGTCGATGTCCCAGACGTCGCCGGCGTCGATCTTCTCCTGGAGGGCGGTCATCTCCTCCATCAGTTCGTCGGTGTATTCCTCGGCCATTTCCACGGCGATGGCGTTGAAGCGGTTGACCCACTGCTTCTCCTCGCACCAGGCCTCGACGTTTTCGCGGACGTTCAGGGTCGGGTCGAGCTGGGGCTCCTGCTCCAGATAGCCGCGCTTGATGCCGTCGGCGGCCTTGGCCTCGCCGGTGAACTCGTTGTCCAGGCCGGCCATGATCTTCAGCAGGGTCGATTTGCCCGAGCCGTTGACGCCGACCACGCCGATCTTGGCGTCGTTGTAGAAGCTCAGCCAGATGTTCTCGAAGATCTTCTTGCCGCCGGGGAAGGTCTTGGTGAGACCCTGCATCTGGAAAATATATTGCTGCGCCATGAGGTGCGTTGCGCCCTGTCGTCTGATCGAATGGGGAGGTTGGCGCGGGATGTAGCCGCCACGCCGCGTCAGGGCAAATCCCTAGCGGGCGGGCAGGGCGGTTTGATGGCCGCGCCTGCATCCATTCGGCCCGGCGTCGGCCTCTGTCCGGCAGGCCCGTCCGAGGGTCGAGGGAGTCCCCATGTTTTCACATCGCGTCCGCGCGGTCTTCGGGGCCGTAGTCCTGCTGGCCCTGGCCTCGCCGGTCGGGGCCCAGGACCGCGCCGCCTTTCCCGCGGCCATGGACGCCTTCGCGCGCCGGGCGATGGCGCGGACGGAGGCGGTGCCGGGCCTGGCGCTGACGGTGGTCGACGGGCAGGGGGCGGTGTTCACGGCGGGCTATGGCGTGGCGGACGTGGAGACGGGGGCGGCGGTGACGCCGGACACCCGCTTCTACATCGCCTCGGCCACCAAGGCCTTCACCGCCCTGTCGTTCGCCGCCATGGCGCGGCGGGATGAGATCGACCTTGAGGCGCCGCTGGCGTCGTGGGCGCCGGGGTCGGGTGTTCCGGACGATATCGCCGACCGGATCACCCTGACCGATCTGCTCAGCCACCGATCCGGCGTGGACAACGCCCCGACCGCCTTCCGGACGGCCTACAGCGGCGACTGGACGCCGGACCTGCTGTGGCGGCTGACGGCGGAGACGCGGGCGCGCGAGACTCCCTACGGGACCTTCGTCTACGCCAACGCCGGCTACAATCTGGCGACCGTGCTGCTGGAGCATGAGCGGGGGCGGGACTGGCGCGCGCGGGTCGAGGACGAGGTGCTGACGCCCCTCGGCATGACCGCGACCACGGCCCGGATCGACGCGCTGCGTCAGGGCGGCGGCACGGTCGCGGCGGGTCATTTCGGACGCGTCCCGGGAGCGCCGGAGCGGTCATATCTGCAGAAGTCGGACGCCACCATGCAGTCCGCCGGAGGTCTGGTCTCCACCGCGAACGACATGGCGATCTGGCTGGAAGCCCAGATCAACGACGGCGTCGTCGGCGGCCGGCGGGCGCTGCCCGAAGGGCTGATCGCCTCGACCCATGTCTCGCGGGTGACGCAGGACACCACCTTCGGAGAGTATGTCCGGACCGGCTACGGGCTGGGGTGGCAGGTCGGGCGCTATGGCGACGACGAGTTGATCCACCATTTCGGCAACTTCAGCGGCTCCCGCGCCCACGTCTCCTTCATGCCCGCGCGGCGGCTGGGCGTGGCGGTGATGGTCAACGAGGACGCCTTCGCCGGCGACCTGGCCGATCTGGTGGCGAACTACGCCTACGACTGGTTCGCGGGCGTGCCGGATATCGACGCGGTCTATGACGCGAAGCTGGATGCACTGGAGAATCGGCGTGACCGGCGGCGGGCGGGCATCGCGACCAGTCTGGCGGCCCGCGCGCAACGGCCCCGCACGCTCAGCCGGCCGAACCCGGCCTATGTCGGCGACTACGTCAGCCCGGCCTACGGGACCCTGAGCGTCAGTGAGGACGGCGACCGTCTGCGTCTGTCCATCGGCGTGCAATCGGCCGTGGCCGAGAATTTCACCGATCCGGAAAGCCTGCGGGTCGAGCTGACGCCGATGAGCGGCCAGATCGTCACCTTCCGGCTGGGCGCCGACGGCCGCCCTGTGTCACTGGACTACGATGGGGAGACCTACATCCGGCGCTGACGCGGGTCGTGGGGCCGGCGGGGACACGCGCCGCAGGGCAGGCCCAGCTCTCGCCCCCGTCAGGCCGCGGCGCGACCGGCGCCGCGCCGGATGACGACGCCACCGACAACCAGCGCCAGGCCGAGGCCGATCAGGAACATCGACAGGGCGTTGCCGCCGATCTCGCCGGTATTCGCCGCGCTGATCGATCTGGCCGCGGCTCCTGCGTCCGTCGCCGTCGTCGCGGTGGCGAAGGCGACCTCCCTGCATTGCGCGATCAGGTCGGCGTCAGCCCCGCGTTCGGCCATGGAGGCTTCGCACGCCTGTCTCAGGCCGGGATCGGCTTTCGGCGGCCCCCCCGTGAACTGCATCCAGCCGCCGACGGCGATCAGGAGGACGCCAAGGGCGATGAGAACGATCGGATTTTTCTTCAAGAGAACCCCCTGTTGCGGCAACCTTGACCGAAGGCTTCCATGGTCGGATCGGTTCCCGGCAAGGGCTACCTCTGCGTGGGCAGCACCGCCATCAGGGCGCGGGTGAAGCCGACGGGGGCCACGGTCAGGTGGTCCTCGTCCTCCAGCACGGTCGACCGGACCCGCAGGCCCGGATAGCCGTGCGCCGTCAGCGCCGTCTCCATCCGCCGCATGTCGCCCACCATGTCGGCGTCGGTGGTGTGGCGCGGAGTCGGCCCCGGAACCTCGAAGGCGCCGATGTACATGAACACGTTCGCCGGCAGGTCGCGGTGGGTGCGGGCATAGTCGGCCTCCATCGTCATGATGTGGCGCCGGTCGAACCAGAAAGCCGGGCTGCCCAGAACATAGCTGTGGAACAACTCCGGGTCGGTGAACAGGATCTGGGCCCCCAGCAGGCCCCCGTAGGAATGGCCCAGCATCACCCGGCGCGCGGGGTCGGCCCGGAAGCGGCGCTCAATGAAGGGCAGGGCCTGCGTCTTCAGATAGGTCTGATAGACCGGCCCGCCGCCGTGAACTGCCGAGCCGGCGCTGCGCGGCCCGCGTGGCGTGGGTGTGTAGTCCCGGTTGCGGCTGACCACGGGGCTGTCGTCGCGGGCGTAGGACAGGCCGACCAGGATGAACTCCTCGATCACCGGCCCCTCCAGGTTCACGCGTCGGGCGATCTGGCGGATGATGGGAAAGGCGTAGTCCGCGTCGGTCACATACAGCACCGGATAACGGCGCTGGGGGCTGGTTTCGTAGCTGGCGGGCAGGCTGACGAAGACCTCATAGTCGCGACCCGAGACGGGATCGGGCACGCTCCAGACCTGCGTGCCCTTCAGCACATAGGGCGCGCCGTCGGCGGGGGTGTCGGTCTGCCGGGCGTCGGCCCGATCCGTGCAGGCCGTGGCGAGGCTCGCCGCCAGCAGGATCATCCCCAGACACAACACCCGCATACCCGACTCCCCCAAAGCTTCACGGTGTGCATCCTCGGCCCGAATGTGGCGACGAGGGGGCGCGGCCGCCCCCTCGTCAACCGATCACGCAGGTGTCAGGCGCCGGCGCCCCCGTCGACCAGCAGGCTGGTCCCGGTGATGAAGCTCGCGCCCGGACCGGCCAGGAAGGCGACCGCCGAGGCGATGTCCTGCGGCTGGCCGTAACGGCCCAGCGAGATGCCGCTCAACATGGCGGCGGCCTGCGGACCGTCCGCCGGGTTCATGTCGGTGTCGGTGGCGCCGGGGCGGACCGTGTTGACGGTGATGCCGAGCGGACCGAGTTCGCGCGACAGGCCTTGCGTGAAGGCCTCCAGCGCCGACTTGGTCGCGGAATAGACGCTGACGCCCGGGAAGGGCACGCGGCCGGCCAGCACGCTGCTGATCGAAATGATCCGGCCGCCTTCGCCCAGATGGGGCAGGGCGGCGTGGGTGGTCAGCACCACCCCGCGGATGTTGACGTTCAGCAGGGCGTCGATGTCTTCCAGCGACTGGTCGGCGAACAGCCCTTGGCGGGCGATGCCGGCGTTGTTCACCAGAATGTCGATGCCGCCGATGCCGGCGACGGCGCCGTCCACGGCGGCCCTGGCGCCCTCGGTCGAACCGGCGTCGGCCTGAACCGCGACGGCCTTGCGGCCCAGGGCGCGGATTTCGGCGGCGACCGCCTCGGCCTTGTCGGCGGATTTCTCATAGCTGATGGCGACGTCGGCGCCGTCCGCGGCAAGCTGGCGGGCGATGGCGGCCCCGATGCCCCGGCTGCCGCCGGTGACGAGGGCGCGCTTGCCGGCCAAGGGGGAGGCGAGGGGAAGAGAAGCGGTCATGTTGTGATCTCCATTCCGTAACGAACGTTACAGAACGCCAGATGGAAAGCTTGCCTCCGACCGTCAAGGGATTATGTATCGATCATTTAAAAATAACGTCCGGAAGTCGCCATGGCGGGTCGCCCCCGCAGCTTTGATCGAGATGAAGCCCTGTCCAGCGCCCTGACGGTGTTCTGGGCCAAGGGCTATGCCGACGCGTCCATGGCCGACCTGACCGGGGCGATGGGCATCAATGCGCCCAGCCTCTACGCCGCCTTCGGCAGCAAGGAGGGCCTCTTCCGCGAGGCGGTGCGGCTGTACACGGACCGGGAGGGCGCGACCCTGTGGCGTTCGATGCGCGAGGCGCCGACGGCGCGGGAGGCCGTCGAAGGGTTGCTTCTCGCGACAGCGGCGGTGAGCGGCCAATGCGGCCGCCCTCAGGGCTGCTTGCTGGCCCTGTCCGGCGTGAACCCTGACGCCCTGCCAGACACCGCCTGCAGCGAGGTCAAACAGGTGCGGGAGGAGTCGATGGCGGCCATGGTCGACCGATTGGCGACGGCGCAGGCCGCCGGTGAACTGGGTCCCGCCGCGGATCCCGCCGCCATCGCGGCCTTCTACATGACGGTGCAACAGGGCATGACCTTCCGCGCCCGCGAAGGCGCGGGGCCGGATGAACTGACCGCCACCGCCCGCGCGGCCATGCTGGCGTGGGACGGGCTGGCGGCGATCAGGCGTAGTTGAAGCTGATCGAGATGCGTTCGCTCTTCGCGCCGTTGACCGGCACCTCGTGGCGCAGCCAGCTCTCCCACATCAGGATCGTGCCCGCCTGCGGCGCCAGATAGACGAAGGGCTGTTCGGCTTCGGACGCGTCGATGCTGACGCCGGGGCGGGCCATCATCATCGGCAGGCGGGGGTCTTCCAGCTTCAGGGCCGAGGCGCCGTCCGGCACCTCTACGTAGACGGTCCCTGACAGGAAGGCGTGCGGGTGGATGTGGCCGGTGTGGCTGCCGCCGGGCTTCAGGATATTGACCCAGAGGTTGTCCAGGCGCGGCTTGCGCGCCAGATCAAAATTCAGAGCCTTGGCATAGGCTTGTGCGTGCTTGTCGAGATGCCGCTTCAACTCCCCGAACTCGGGCAGCCGCACCGGCAGGTCGGTCAGTGAGCCGTAGGAGGTGTAGCCGCGATAGCCGTGCTGACGGCACCACTGACGCCCGGCCATATCCTCGGCGGCCAGCATCCGGCAGGCGTCGGCGAGTTCGGCGTTAAAGGCGGCGAAGCCGGCGGAACCGGCGAGGCTGGCTTCATAGACCTGGGTGACGAAGAGCGGGCGCAGAGACATGCGGACGGCATAGCCGCTGGCGCGGTCCGGCGAAAGCGCGGAGCACCACTCGTCGCTCCCCACTGGCGGCGGCGGGTCGGGACCCCCACTTGACCGCCTCGCGATGCAGGAGACGGTGATGACGAGAACAGCCCTTGTGGTCGGAGCCAGCGGCATCGCCGGCAGCGCCGTGGCGCGCGAACTGGTGGATCAGGGCTGGCGGGTCCTGGGCCTGGCCCGCAATCCGACGCCGCAGGCGGGCGTCATCCCTGTCGCGGCGGACCTGCTGGACGCCGACGCGACCGCCGCGGCCCTGGCCGATGCCCGCCCCGATGCGGTGTTCCTGACCACCTGGTCGCGCCAGTCGACCGAGGCCGAGAATATCCGGGTCAACGCCGCCATGGTCCGCGCCGTTCTGGACGCCGTCAGACCCGCCCGGTCCGTCACCCACGTCGCGCTGGTGACCGGGCTGAAACACTACCTCGGCCCGTTCGAGGCCTATGGGCAGGGCGTCCTGCCCCAGACCCCCTTCCGGGAGGAGCAGGGCCGGCTGGACATCGAGAACTTCTACTACGCCCAGGAGGACGAGGTCTTCGCCGCCGCCGCGCGGGACGGTTTCAACTGGAGCGTCCATCGCCCCCACACCATCATCGGCAAGGCCGTCGGCAACGCCATGAACATGGGCGCGACCCTGGCCGCCTACGCCACCCTGTGTCGGGAGACCGGTCGTCCGTTCCGTTTCCCGGGGTCGGAAGCGCAGTGGAACGGCCTGACGGACATGACCAGCGCCGACCAGCTGGCTCGCCATCTGGTCTGGGCGGCGACCACGCCGGCGGCGGCCAATCAGGCCTTCAATGTCGTTAACGGCGATGTCTTCCGCTGGAAATGGATGTGGGGCCGGATCGCGGACTGGTTCGGGGTCGAGGCGGCGGAGTTCGACGGCGCGGTCCAGCCGCTGGCGGTCCAGATGGCCGACGATGCGCCCGTCTGGCGACGCCTCGCCGAGCGCGAGGGATTGGTCGAGCCCGACCTCGATCGCCTGTCCTCGCCCTGGCACACCGACGCCGACCTGGGCCGGCCGATCGAGGTGATGACGGACATGGGCAAGAGCCGCCGTCTGGGCTTCACCGCCTATGCGCCGACGGATGACGCCTTCTTCGCCCTGTTCGCGCAGCTCAGGGCCGACCGGCTGATTCCCTGACCGGGGCGCGGGGCTGGGACCGGGCCTACCAGCCCAGATCGGCCTGACCCCGCAGCACAGCCTCCGCCTCGGCCGTGTGCTTGCCGCCGCTCCGGTCGTGCAGCACCAGGGGCGGCAGCAGGCGCAATGGCGCCTTGCCCGTCTTGATCGCCTGCACCAGCACCCGCTTGGCCGGTTCGTCGGCGAAGGCGTGGATCGGGCGGATGGCGAAGGAGCCCGCCGTCTCGCCCAGACCCGCCAGCAGGTCGGCCAGTCGGTCGGCGCGGTGGATGACCACGATCTTGCCGCCCTCGCGCACCGACTTCAGCAGGAACCGCGTCCAGGCGCCCAGACCGTCGTCGGCCATCCAGGCCCCGGTCTTGCCCGGCGCCGGAGCGCGCAGGGCGTTGGGATCGTCGAAGAAGGGCGGGTTGGAGACGGCGCGGTCGAATGGCGGCAGGTCGAGCGCGCGGAAGCCCCGGGCGACATCGCCTTCAACAATGGTTGCATCCGCCCTGTTCAGCTCGACGTTCCGCCGGGCCAGCGCCGCCATGGCCGGATCGCGCTCCAGCCCGGTCAGGCGGACGCCCGGGTGTCGCGCCGCGATCTGCATCAGCACGGCGCCGGCGCCGCATCCCGCCTCAATCACCCGGTCGCCGGGCAGGGCGTCGCACGCAGCGGCCAGCAGGGCGGCGTCCATGCCGGCGCGATAGCCCCTGGCGGGCTGAAGCAGGCGGACCCGCCCGTCGAGAAGCCCGTTCTCGACGATTTCCGGTGCAGATTCAGTTGCGGATGCGACGGTCACGCGGCTTGACCCCTGTAGAGCCGATCACCATTGTGCGCCGCATCGTCGCCGGGCAAGTCGGTGGTCTGATTTTCAGGCGCGATCCTCCGCCCGCGCCGTTCCTGAATGAGTATTCCGTTGGACGCTGTCACCGTCGCCAAATCCCGTCGTCAGGGAGACGTGGAGCCGTTGATCCGGCTGTCCCGCGACGACATGGCCGCGGTCGACGCCCTGATCGTCGAACGGATGCAGTCCGACGTGCCGGTGATTCCGATGCTGGCCGATCATATCGTCGCAGCGGGGGGCAAGCGTCTGCGTCCGCTGCTGACCGTGGCCGCCGCGCGCGCCGCCGGCGCGCCGAACGGCATGGACGCCGCCGTGCGTCTGGCCGCCTCGGTCGAGTTCATCCACACCGCCACCCTGCTGCACGACGACATCGTCGACGCCTCGGATCTGCGCCGGGGCAAGGTGGCGGCGCACCTGATCTGGGGCGCGCCGTCCAGCGTGCTCGTCGGCGACTTCCTGTTCGCCCGCGCCTTCGAACTGATGGTCGAGACGGGCGTGATGCGCGCCCTGGGCATCCTGGCCACCGCCTCGGCGGTGATTTCCGAGGGCGAGGTGCTGCAACTGACCCGGGCCCACGATCTGGGGCTGGATCAGGAGACCTATCTGCAGATCATCTCCGCCAAGACCGCCGAACTGTTCGCCGCCGCCGCCGAAGCCGGCGCCGTCGGAGCCGGGGCGTCAGAGGCGGAGGTGAAGGCTCTGCGCGCCTATGGCCTGAACCTCGGCCTGGCTTTCCAGCTCGCCGATGACGCGCTGGATTACGGTGGTCAGGCCCAGGCGCTGGGCAAGAACACGGGCGACGACTTCCGCGAAGGCAAGGTGACCCTGCCGCTGCTTCTGGCCGCCGCCCGGACCCGGGGCCACGATGACGGCTTCTGGGAGCGCACCATCAACAAGGGTGAGCGCCACGAGGACGACTTCAGGCGCGCCCGGGAGCTCGTTCTCGGCGCCGGCGCGGTCGGGGCGACGCTGGATGTGGCCTGGGACTATGCCGATCTGGCCAAGACCGCGCTGGCCGTCCTGCCGGACAGCGACTGGAAGTCGGCGCTGGAATCTCTGGCCGATTTCGCCGTCAGCCGGGTCGCCTGACCCTGTTCACGCCTTGCTACAGGCTATTTCCACCCCGCAAGGCTGTGCTAGAGCGCTGCAACCGGTCGAGGTGAGTCTTCGTTGAAGACTTGCGCAGCCGCTGCCATCATCATACGGCAGGATTTGAGACAACAGCCGCCATGGCGGCATCAGAAGGCAGAGACACCATGTCCGACACCCTGGAACGCGTCCGCAAGATCGTTATCGACCACCTGGACGCCGATCCGGACAAGGTCACCGAAAAGGCCAGCTTCATCGACGACCTGGGCGCCGACTCGCTCGACAACGTCGAACTGGTCATGGCCTTCGAGGAAGAATTCGACATCGAGATCCCGGATGACGCCGCCGAGCACATCCAGACCGTTGGCGATGCCGTGAAGTTCATCGACGAAAAGCTGGCGGGCTAAACCCCTTCAGCCGTTTCGAACGGTTCGGAAAAGCCGCTGCGGGCCGCAAGGCGCGTGGCGGCTTTTTGTATCCGGTCGTCCGGGTCCGTCAGCCTCATCGAGTCGAAGGCCCGGTGCGGCGGCGCACACGCACGGCGTCGCCGCATGCGACCCAATGCTCCCCGGGGCGTTAGCGAGGCGGGCTCGCGGCGTCCAAAAGTCCATCGCCGTCGCAAAACAGCGGCAACGGGCGGTTACGGGAAGCCGCATCCTCGTATAGAGGACCCCTCCCAAAGCGCCGGTCTGGCGCATTGGTATGCAGATATTGGCTTCAGGAGTGGCACAGATGAGCAAGGTGCTTGTAATCGGCGCAGGCGGAGTGGGCTCCGTCGCCGTCCACAAGATGGCGATGAACGCCGACATTTTCTCGCACATCACATTGGCGAGCCGCACAAAGTCCAAATGCGACGCCATCGCGGAGTCCGTGAAGACGCGCACCGGCGTGGTCATCGACACGGCCGTGATCGACGCCGACGACATCGCCGCGACCACCGCGCTGATCAAGGCGGTGCAGCCGGCGCTGGTGGTCAACCTGGCCCTGCCGTACCAGGACCTCAACATCATGGAGGCCTGTCTGGCGACCGGGGTGAACTACCTCGACACCGCCAACTATGAGCCGCGCGACGAGGCGAAGTTCGAATACAGCTGGCAGTGGGCCTATCAGGAGCGCTTCCGGGAAGCCGGCCTGATGGCGCTGCTGGGCTCGGGCTTCGACCCCGGCGTGACCTCGGTCTTCGCGACGTACACGAAGAAGCACCTGCTCGACCGGATCGACACCTTGGACATCCTGGACTGCAACGGCGGCGACACCGGCCTGCCGTTCGCGACCAATTTCAATCCCGAGATCAATCTGCGCGAAGTGACCGCCCCGTCGCGCCACTGGGAGAACAACCAGTGGATCGAGGGCCCGGCCCTGAGCCACAAACAGGTCTTCGACTTCGAGGGCGTGGGTCAGAAGAACATGTACCTCATGTACCATGAGGAACTGGAGTCGCTGGCCAAATTCTATCCCGAAATCAAGCGCATCCGCTTCTGGATGACCTTCGGCGACTCCTATCTGAAACACCTCGATGTGCTCGAGAATATCGGCATGACCTCGATCGAGCCGATGATGTTCCAGGGCCGCGAGATCATTCCGATCGAGTTCCTGAAGGCCCTCCTGCCCGAGCCGTCGTCGCTGGGGCCGCTGACCAAGGGCAAGACCAATATCGGCACGATCGCGACCGGCGAGAAGGACGGCAAGGCCCGCACCGTCTACGTCAACAACATCTGCGATCACGAGGAAGCCTACGCCGAGACCGGCAATCAGGCGGTCAGCTACACCACCCGGCGTTCCCGCCATGATCGGCGCGGCCCTGATGCTGACCGGCCAGTGGAAGGGGGAGGGCGTGTTCAACATGGAGCAGATGGACCCCGACCCGTTCATGGACATGCTGAACAGGCACGGCCTGCCCTGGAAGGTGCAGGATCTGGCGGCGCCGCTGGACTTCTGATCGGCCGACCATGGAAACCCAGGCCGGGGACCCCGGCGCCTTCGCCCGTTTTGACCTGACCCGCGTCCCGTCGCCCTGTTTCGTGGTCGACGAGGCGGCGGTGCGGCGCAATCTGGCCGTGCTGAAGGATGTCGTCGCCGACCGCGGCGGCGCCCGCATCCTGCTGGCGCTCAAGGCCTTCTCGATGTGGTCGCTGGCGGGGGTGGTCGCCGAATACCTGGACGGCGTCTGCGCTTCGGGCCTGTGGGAGGCGCGGCTGGCCCGGGAGTTCTACCAAGGCCACCTGACCACCTATTCCCCGGCCTACAAGGCCGACGACCTGCCCGAAATCCTGGCCCTGTCGGACTCGGTCATCTTCAACTCGCCCGAGCAACTGACCCGCTTCGCCGAGGTCATCGCCACGGCGCGGGCCGAGGGGCAGGTGTTCGATATCGGCCTGAGGCTCAACCCGGAGCACAGCGAGGCGGAGGTCGCCAAATACGATCCCTGCGCCATGGGCTCCCGCCTCGGCTTCCCGGTGTCGCAGCTGCGCCCCGAACACCTTGAGGGGGTCGACGGCCTGCACATCCACGCCCTGTGCGAGCAGGGCTTCGAGCCGCTGCAGCGTATCTGGGCCTCGCTGGAGCCCCGTCTGCAGGGGCTGACGGGCGGGCTGAAGTGGCTGAACCTCGGCGGCGGCCACCACATCACCCGCGCCGACTACGCCCGCGACGACCTGTCCGCCTTCCTGCGTCAGGTCTCCGAACGCCACGGCCTGGAGGTCTATCTGGAGCCGGGCGAGGCCATCGCCCTGGACGCCGGCATCCTGGTCGGCGAAATCCTCGACACCTTCGACAACGGCGGGCCGGTCGCCGTCACGGACATCTCGGCCACCTGCCACATGCCCGACGTGCTGGAGGCGCCCTATCGTCCGGCACTGCTGGACGAGGCCGGGGAGGGCGTGTCCCTGCGACTGGGCGGCCCCTCCTGTCTGGCGGGCGATGTGATCGGCGA
Source organism: Brevundimonas sp. AVps31 (assembly GCF_058681355.1). NCBI lineage: Bacteria > Pseudomonadati > Pseudomonadota > Alphaproteobacteria > Caulobacterales > Caulobacteraceae > Brevundimonas > Brevundimonas sp. AVps31. The sequence continues at coordinate 2,581,841 of NZ_CM178736.1, forward strand.
CTACCGCTTCGCCACGCCGCCCGGACCCGGAACGCGGATCGCCTTCCTCGACCAAGCCCACTATTCGATGGTCAAGACCACGACCTTCAACGGCGTGCCCTTGCCGGCCATCGCCCTGTGGAACAGTGACACGGACGCCCTGCGCCTGATCCGCCAGTTCGACTACCCGGACTTCCGCGACCGCCTGTCCTGAGGCGCGGGGCCGACCTCAGGCCGGTCCGGAGCCCGACCGCGCCGACGCGGCGCCCGCTGCGATCGTCTGGGCGGTGTAAGGTTTCTTGACGACCGGGCAGTCCTGGTGAGGGGGCGGAAGGACGATCTCGTCGCCGTAGCCGGTCGCGAACACATAGGGCACGCCGTCCCGCCGAAGTCGGTCGGCGATGGGGTAGCTCATCTCGAACCCCAGATTGACGTCCAGAAGCGCGAAACTCGGCGTCCCGGCGTCGAGCAGCCGCATCGCTTCCTGCACATCGTTGGCCATCAGGACTGTCTCGGCGCCGAGCGAGAGGAGCATCTCTTCGGCGTCCATGGCGATGATCATGCTGTCGTCCACCAGCAGGACGGCGCCCTCCAGCCGAAGGGCCTCGGCCTGCCCTGCCGGGGCCGCCGCCACGGGGGCGACGACGCCGTCGTGGTCGATAAATTTCGCCGGCACCACGAACCGCGCCTGAACGCCCTCAAGCGCATAGGTGATGCTGGCGCGGCCGTGGAGGTCGTGGGGCACCGAGCGCTCGATGATGGTGGTGCCGAAACCCCGTCGCGTGGGCGCCTGAACCGCCGGGCCGCCGATCTCGCGCCAGCGGATGACCAGTTCGCCGTCATCCGTCGTCCAGTCCACGATGACGCGACCCGACCGATCGCAAAGCGCCCCGTATTTCGCGGCGTTCGTGATCATCTCGTGGATCACCAGGGCCATGGTGGCGAAGGCCTCGGGATGCAGCAGAACCGCCGGTCCTTCGATCTGGACCCGATGGGCGCCGCCGTTGAGGTAGGCGGCGGCTTCCGTGGAGATCAGGCCCGCCAGGGAGCGAGGGCCCCAGTTGCCCTCCGTGATCTGGTCATGGGCGCGCGCCAATGCCTGCACCCGCCCGCCGATGGTGGCCGCGAAGCTCTCGACATCCGTCGCTCCGCCCTTGCTCTGCGAGATGAGCCCCCGGATCAGGCCCAGGATGTTACGGACCCGATGGTTCAGTTCCGCGATCAGCAGGTCCTGGCGCTGCGCCGCGCGCTCACGCTCATGCTCGGCGAGGCCCGTGAGGCGCAGCACGACCTCCAGAATGGTCACGCGCAATGCGTCCGCCGCTCTCAGTTCGGGCTCCGTCCATGCCGCGCTCTGGCCCCTGATGATCTCCCGCCAGGCTTCAAAACTCTTGCGCGGGGTCAGCCGGACGCCGTTCGGACCGGCCTCCACCGGCTTGGTCGGGTCGCCCGCCCAGGTGATCGACTGGGCGATCTCGCGGCGGAAGAAGACCAGATAGTCCCGGGGCGTGCGCGACACGGGGATGGCCAGCATGCCCGCGGCCCTGTCCGCGTAGTCGCGGGCCGGTGGATGGGCCTGTCCGAGGTCAGTGAGGGCCAGCACCTTGCTGGCGGCGCTCTGGTCCAGAAATCGGGTCAGGGCGACCATTTCGTCCCGCGTCGGGGTGGACCCGGTCAGCACCGTCTCGTCGCCGATCCGGATCGCCATCCCGTCGCACGGGACGATCTCACTGATCCGTTCCGCCATGGCCCCCAGATTGGCGGCCGTGGAGCCGCTCTCGACGATCGCGGCCATCAGCCCGTCGTGGAGCCGGCGGGTGCGTTGCTCGTAGTCGGAGACGGCTTCGCGTTCGCGGGTCTCGATCAGCAGCGAAAGGACCTGGGCGAACAACTCCGCCGCGGTCCGCCGCTCGTAGCTGACCTGCCGCGCCGTCTTGTGGTGGCAGGCGATCAGGCCCCACAACCGTCCACCGCGCAGCAGCGATATGGTCAGGGTCGCCCCGACCTGCATGTTCTTCAGGTATTCAATATGGATGGGCGAATGGGCGCGCAGGGTGCTCATCGACAGGTCGAGCGGCGCTCCGGTGGGACCCAGTTGCGGGACGATCGGCGCAGGGGTCGCATCGACGTTGGCCGCCACCCGAACGACATTGCGCTCCATCAGGGCGCGCGCCTGCCGGGGAATGTCGGACGCGGGATATCGCAGGCCGAGGAAGGGTTCCAGACCGGCGGCCAGGCGTTCGGCGACCACCTCACCCGTTCCGTCGGGGTGGAAGCGATAGATCATGACCCGGTGATGGCCCGTCAACGCCCGGACCTGGCGCGCGGCCTCCTTCAGCAGGGCGTTGAGGTCCGTCAGTCGATTCAGCCGGGACAGCATGGTCTGGACCATGGCTGACGGGTTCAGGTCGGCTTCCGGCTCGCTGGGCTCGGCCTCGATCACGATCTCGCCGTTCGAAATATGCACAGCCACGTCGAACCGGCCGCCGCCGTCGGTCAGTTGCAGGCCGAAGGCCCGCTCGACGGCATCCTCACCCTTCAGGACGGAGAGCCGGTTTCTCAGCGTATGGACCGCTTCAAGGGACAAAACGTCCCGCAACGACGCGCCGAGAAGATCATCGACGGAACGATGCAGAAAATCCGGCGCGTTCGCCGAAACGCGGGAGATCAGCCAGTCGGTGGAAACGGCGATCAGGAAGCCGGTCGGCTGGATCGCGCTGATCAGGTGGATCGGTTCGCGGTCGCAGTTGGTCAGGTCGACCGTTTCCGTCATCCGCTGGTCGGAGGGGCCGGGGGCGTTCATGCGGCGGTATCCATCTGGCGTGCCGGCCGCGCCGGCGGGGCGAAGGCTCCAGACATACCGGCGACCAAAGAGTGTGCTTCGGAACCCGCGTCGTCCGCGCCGCGCCCTTGCTGTGGACGGGCCGTCGACGACGAAGTCTTGCGGTGGTGAAGGGGCAGGCAATCCGCAGCCGACTTCAGATGCAGGCGTGACGGAGCGCGAACGGCGTCCGCCTCTTCAAGTCGAGCCAAAGGCTTCAGGCGGGCTCTGAGCCGCGGAGCTGAAGGCATGATCTTGACCACTTCAACCCACCATTTAATTGACTGTCTTGCCCCAGTCCCGCCGGAGCCGTCTACGGCGCCTCCGGGACCCCCGAAAACTTGCAGAAAGCGACCAGGCGTTGCGCCCTGATCTTTAAGCCAAGCAGTGCGAATGAACAAGCACGCCGGCTGCGGTCGCGCGTCGCGACCCGCGTGCTCCCGTTGCGGCCCGGACATCGCCGGCGATCGTTTCCCGGCGACCTTGCGACCGCCGGCCTCGAAAATCCATAAACGGGGCCCCGCGCGGCCCCGCCTCACACCAAGTTCCGCCCCCGCCTAGCGGTACAGCGCTCCGCTCACTATTGTCTGCGCTCGATTCACCGTGAAGGACCGCAGGAATGCGTCGTGTCGTCGTTACCGGCCTTGGCCTTCTGACCCCTCTCGGCTGGGGCGTGGAGCACACCTGGAAGGGGATCGTGGAAGGTCGGTCGGGGATCGGACCGATCACCGCCTTCGACACCGAGGGCTACGGCTGCACCATCGCGGGCGAGATTCCGTCGGTGGACGGGCGTGGCGGCGGCGTCGCGGGGGAGCCCGGCGTGTTCGACCACGAGAAGATCATGTCGCCCAAGGATCGCAAGCGCGTCGACGACTTCATCGTCTACGCCATCGCGGCCGCGGACGAGGCGCTGGCCGATGCGAACTGGAAGCCCGAGACGGACGAGGAGCGCGAGCGCACCGGCGTCATGGTCGGGTCCGGCATCGGCGGCCTGGGCCCCATCGCCGACACCGCCATCATCCTGAAGGAGCAGGGCCCGCGCCGGGTCAGTCCCTTCTTCATCCCCATGTCGCTGATCAACCTGACCAGCGGACAGATTTCGATCCGCCACGGGCTGAAGGGGCCGAACCATTCGGTCGTGACCGCCTGTGCGACCGGCGCCCATGCCATCGGCGATGCGGCCCGAATGATCGCGCTGGACGATGCGGACGTCATGGTCTGCGGCGGGGCGGAAAGCTCCATCGTGCCGATCGGCATCGCCGGATTCCTGGCCTGTAAGGCCCTGTGCACCGCCTTCAATGACACGCCCGAAAAGGCCAGCCGTCCCTACGATAAGGACCACGCCGGCTTCATCATGGGCGAGGGCGCCGGCATCATGGTCCTCGAAGAGTACGAGCACGCCAAGGCGCGCGGCGCGAAGATCTACGCCGAGGTCGTGGGTTACGGCATGAGTGGCGACGCCTACCACATCACCGCCCCGTCCGAGGACGGCAACGGCGGCCTGCGCGCCATGAAGGCGGCGCTGAAGCGGGCCGGCATGGAGCCTTCGGACCTCGACTACATCAACGCCCACGGCACCTCGACCATGGCCGACTGGATCGAACTGCACGCCATCGAGCAGCTGGTCGGCGACCATGCCAAGGATCTGGCGGTGTCCTCTACCAAGTCGATGACCGGCCACCTGCTGGGCGCCGCGGGCGCCATCGAAAGCATCTTCTCGGTGCTGGCCATCCGCGACCAGATCGCACCGCCGACCATCAATCTGGACAATCCGGAAGAAGAGACCGCCATCGACCTTGTCCCGCACAAGGGCAAGCCGATGAAGATCGACGTCGCCATGTCCAACAGCTTCGGCTTCGGCGGCACCAACGCCTCGGTCATCTTCAAAAAGGTGTCCTGAGTGTTCCGTCGGGGGGTGGAAAAGGGGTCGCCCGGACGCAAGACGGCCTTTCTGGCCGCGACCGCGACCTTCAGCCTGTTCCTGATCGCGGCCCTGGTGGCGGCGTGGAGCGTCTTCTATGCCCCCGGGCCCTCGGCGCGGCAGGGAGACGCCACCATCGTCAGCCTGCCCAGCGGGGCGGGCGTCAACGCCATCGCCGCCAATCTGAAGGCGGCGGGGGTGATCCGCTCCACCGACATGTTCAAGGCCGCCGCCACCCTGACCGGGGCCGACCGTCGACTGCGCGCGGGCGAATATGAGGTGCCGTCGGGCGCCTCGCTGCGCTCGGTGCTGGTGCTGCTGGTTTCGGGCAAGGTGGTGCGCCACTACGTGACCCTGCCGGAGGGCTGGAGCTCGGCCCAGGCGGTGGACATCCTGATGCGCCAGCCGATCCTGATCGGGGCGGTCGAGACCGTGCCGGATGACGGAACCCTGTGGCCCGACACCTATGAGGTCGCCCGCGGCGACACCCGCGCCTCGGTCATCGCCCGCATGCAGCGCGCCCGCGACGAGAACCTCGCTCGCCTTTGGGCCACGCGCGGTCCCAACAGCGTCGTTCGCACCCCCGACGAGGCCGTGATCCTGGCCTCCATCGTGGAGAAGGAAACCGGTCTGGCCGCCGAGCGTCCGCGCGTCGCGTCGGTGTTCTCGAACCGCCTGCGCTCCGGCATGCGGCTGGAGAGCGATCCGACCATCGTCTACGGCATCACCAAGGGCCGCCCGCTGGGACGGGGCCTGCGCCGGTCCGAGATCGACCGCCACACCGATTGGAACACCTACCAGATCGACGGCCTGCCCCCGACGCCCATCGCCAACCCGGGTCGAGACGCCATCGCGGCGGTGCTGAACCCGCCGGTGTCGGATGATCTGTTCTTCGTCGCCGACGGCTCGGGCGGACATGCCTTCGCCCGGACCTATGACCAGCACCTGGCCAACGTCGCCCGCTGGCGCGCCATCGAGCGTCAGCGCGCCGGCCTGCCGCCAGAGCCGGTCGCCGCTCCGGTCGCGCCGACCCCCGAAGGCGTCCCCCCCGGGGTCGAGATTCCGCCCGGCGCGCAGGTCATCCGCATCCCGCAGCAGCCGGCGGCCGCTCAATGATCCGGTTTTCCGGGATGACCGGCTTCGGCCGGGCCGACGGCGCGGACGGCGACTGGAGCTGGTCCGTCGAGGCCCGTTCGGTCAACGGCCGCAATCTGGACGTCCGCTTCCGCGGCCCGCCGGGCTTCGACAGCCTCGAAAGGCTGGCCAAGGCGTCGGTTCAGGCCAGGCTGAACCGCGGGCAGGTGACGCTCGGGGTGCAGACGAAGCGCGCCGACGCCGGCGCCGCGGCCCTGAAGGTCAACGAAGAGGTGCTGGCCCGCTACCTTCAGCTCGCCAACCGGCTGGCCGAGGACGGCGCGGTACCGCCGTCGGCCGATGGCCTGCTGAGCCTGAGGGGCGTGCTGGAAGCGCCGGACGAGGAAGACGATGCCGACGCCCGCGCCGCCGTGGAAGCGAGGATCGCCGCCAGCATCGACGCCGCGCTGGACGCCCTGAAACTGTCCCGTGAGCGGGAAGGGGAGCAGCTGCTGCCCGTCATCACCGGCTTCATCGACCGCATCGAAGCCCTGGTCGCCGAGGCGGAGACGGAAGCGGCGGCCCAGGTCGAGGCCATCCGCGACCGCTTCACCCGCCGCATCACCGAACTGGCCCCCGACGCGCCGGGTCTGGAAGACCGCATCTTCCTTGAGGCCGCCGCCCTGGCGACCCGGGCGGATGTGCGCGAGGAGCTGGATCGGCTGACCGCCCACGTCGCCTCGGCCCGCACCCTGTTGCAGCAACCCCCCGCCGGCCGGAAACTCGACTTCCTGATGCAGGAATTCATGAGGGAGGCGAACACCCTCTGCTCGAAATCGGCTACGACGGCGCTCACCGGAATCGGCCTTGAGCTGAAGGCGGTGATCGAACAGCTCCGCGAACAGGTCCAGAATGTCGAATGAACGCACGCCCCGCCGGGGCGTCCTCCTGATCGTCGCCAGCCCCTCGGGCGCCGGCAAGACGTCGCTCTGCCGTCGCCTGATGGCGGACCACAAGGGGCTGGAGCTGTCGGTCTCCATGACCACCCGCGACATCCGTCCGGGCGAGGTCGCGGGCCGCGATTATCATTTCGTCAGCCATGAGGAATTCCAGCGCCTGATCGATCAGGACGCCTTCCTCGAATGGGCCGACGTGCACGGCAACCGCTACGGCAGCCCGCGCGCGCCCATCGACCGCGCCCTCGCGGAAGGCCGCGACGTCCTGTTCGACATCGACTGGCAGGGCGCGCGCGACATCGCGCGCAAATGCCCGGAGGACGCCGTCCGCGTCTTCATCCTGCCGCCCAGCCTGGAAGAGCTGCGCCGGCGTCTGGTGACCCGGTCGCAGGACGCCGAGGACGTGATCGAGCGCCGCATCCAGAACGCCAAGGGCGAGATCGAGCACTGCGACCAGTTCGACTACGTCTTCGTCAACGACGACTTCGACCGCAGCTACGCCGAACTGGCCCACATCTATCACGCCGAGCGCAGCACCCGCCGCCGGAACCTGTGGGTCGACGGCTACCGCAACGCCCTGCTGAACGAAGCGGTCTGAGACCGGCCTGATCCCTACAGCTGCCGGATCCTCGGACCCAGCCCCGCCTTGTGCACCAGCAGGTCGGTCACCGCCCACACCAGGGCGTCGGCGCGGTCGGGGCTGTCCCCGTCTTCGCCCCCCAGCCCCATCAGCTCCTCTTCCAGCGCCTCCAGTCCGGCGGCGTGGCGCACCCGCCGCTGTTCGTACAGCGCCGCCACGGGCTCGGCCCGCGCCCGTTTTCCGACCGACGCCCGCACCCGCTTGACGGCGCAGCCCACCCCCGCCGCCGTCAGCACGGCCTCGACCATCTCGCCGCCCTGATTGGCCTCGGCCACCACGCGAACGGCGCCGAAATCCTCCACAGCCCGCGCCACCGCCCCGGCCCAGCCCTGCGGCGAGCGCCCGCGGACGGTCCGGTCGGCCAGTACCCAGGCCGTCCCCTGCGCCCGTCCGACCACCACGATCCCGCAGGCGTCGCCTCCGGACGAGCAGGTCGGGTCCACGCCCACCACCACCCGCTCGAACCGGGTCGGCGCCGTCTCCGCCCGCGCGCCGGTCATCATCTCCAGCGTGAACAGGGCGCCGTCGCCCTCCACGACCCGCCCGTCCAGCTCTTGCGCCGCCAGCCGCGTTCCGCCGTACAGCGCCTCCAGCCCCTCCAGAAAGGCCGGCGCCAGATGCGCCGCATTGATCCGTGTCGGCAGGTCCGACCGCGCCAGTCCGGGCTCCTTCAACAGTCGCTTCAGCGCCGTTGACGGCTTCGGCGTCGTGGTCACCACCAGCCTCGGCCGCGCCCCCAGCCTCAGCCCCATCCGCAGCAGGGCCAGGGTCCGCTCCGGCGTCCGCCACGCGCACCACTCATCCGCCCAGGCCGCCCCGAACTGCGGCCCGCGCAGGCTTTCGGGATCCTCCGCCGAGAAGGCCATGGCCACGGCCCCGTTCGGCCACACCAGCCGCCGACGGCACGCCTCCCAGCGCGGCCGCCCGCCGAACCCGTACCGGGGCAGGGCGCACAGCCCCGACGGCCCCTCGATCATCACCTCCCGCACATCGTGCAGGCTCTGCCCCACCAGGGCGATCCGCCCCGCCTCCCGCGCCCGGTCCGCCACCCATTCGGCGCCGGCCCGCGTCTTCCCCGCGCCGCGCCCGCCCAGCATCAGCCACGTCCGCCAGTCGCCCTCCGGCGCCCTCTGGCCGGCATGCGCCATCACCACCCAGTCCGCCGCCAACCGCCGCCGTTCGACCGGCGTCAGGGCGTCGAGGCGGTCGGACAGGGACGTCATGGGCAGTCCTCATCGGCGCGTGGAGCCAACCCTTGTCCCAGCACCTTGCGTCGCACCGCCTCGAACGCCGCCGCGTCGTCGACCCCCTCGGCCTGCGAAGCCTTCGGCGAAGCAGGCAGTCGTCCCGCCGCCCGCGCCAACACGTCTGCCGCCCGCGCCGCGCCGGCCGCTTCGCTCATCCGCCCCATCCGGATCAGCTTCACCGCCTCGTCCAGCGCCGCCCGCGCCGCCGTCAGCGGCTCCATCGGCGCCTCTGACGCGACCTGCGCCTCGACGTCCGCCGCCCGGACCGCCTGCGCCGCCACATCCGCCAGCAAAGCCGCATCCCGCGCCGCGACCACCGACCGCTTGGTCCAGCCCTCCAGCCAGATGCGTCGGCGTATGGCGGCCTGGCTCATGCCGAAACGGTCGGCGAGGGCCGCGCAGCTTTCGCCGGCCAGGTAGGCTTCGCGGACGACCGCCCAGACCTCCGGCCCGTGATAGCGGTAGGCCCTGCGGACCTGTTTCGTGTTCGGCGTCGGCGTGATTTTCATTCCCCCATTATCGCCCACTCCCGCAGGAGTGCGGGTTCATGACGCTGGCGGGGGAGGGAAGATGCGCCGCATCAAGGCTTTAGGGTCTGCAGATTGCGCGGGTTGGCGTGCGATCGGCGAGATCGCGGGGCCGCGGCCGGCGCCCTCGAAAGCGGACCTCCCAAACTTCGGCTAGGGGTGGTGAGCGGACCCTCGGTCAGATAGGATTCAGCCATGAAAACGATGGCCACCTACTTGTTCTACGCCCTCTACGTAGTTTTCGAGTTGGCGACTTGGCTGTTCTATACGCCCTCGACGGTGTTCGGCGCCTTCACGGCAGTGACTGCTCCGGCCTTGGCTTTGTGGATTATCTACTGGACTAACTTGAAGGCTGGCGAAGGCCTCATCGGTCTGCTTGGACGCGGCAAGTCAAAAACACCAGACGAGCCCAAAGACAGCTGAGGGTCGGAAGCGGCTATCATCCCCAGACCTGGAAGCAGACATTGCGACGTTGGCCTAGGAGTCGACCCGCTGGAGGTCCGAGAAGGGTGGCAAGAGGACGTTAGCGGTGTCGCTTTTTCTTTTGTGAGCGCACCTCTAGGCGGCCAATCCACTTCAACCATCGCCACGCGAACAAGCCCACCCAAAACCCGGTCCACACAACGCCGACCGAAATCGTGAGCGTCGTCCATCCGATCAGCATGAGGGGAACATACAGTGCGGCCAGGATCAGGCCCAATGAGTTTTGGGCGTTAGGATAGGCGTCCCATTCCCGGTCGATCCAAGAGATCAGCGGAGCCAGCGTCATGGAGCCGAGCTTGTAACGTTCCCACAGCGTCCGCAATGGGTCGGTTTGAGACGCTGGCCCCGCTCCCGGAACCGGTCGTTCGCAGGATTGACAGGCAGCAGACCCGGCCGATCCCGGCGAGGGTCGAAATCCGATCATCGCACCCGCGCCAAACGCGCGCCTCCTCTTGACGCCGTCCCATCTGCCCCCATCTCCAACCTACTGTTTCAACAATCGAAAGGAGGTGGTCGAATGTCTCATTGTCTCACGCCGCGCGCGGCTCTGACGGACGTGACCTCCGCCCTCCCGGGGGCTCGCGCCTGATCGGCCGACAAGGCTGAACAATGGAAGGGCCGCCCTGCAAGGGGCGGCCCTTTTTGTTGATCGCGTCATCGGGAGGAAGGCGGAGACCTCGCTAGCCACTAGCCGCTAGCCACTCGCCACTCGCGCCTTCGCTACGCCTTCTCGATCGCCGCCGCGATCTCATCAGTGGAATGGCCGGTCAGGTCCTTGGCGATCTCGCCGACCAGTCGCGCGGTCGTTTCCTTGTGCCAGCCCTTGCGCAGTTGACCCAGGGTCTTGGGGGCGGCGATGACCAGCAGGTGCTCGACCTTGTTGTTCAGCACCCATTTGTTCAGCACCTCGGCCACGCCCATGGCGAAGCCGTCCTCGGCCTGGGTGTCATTGTCGGGGTTGGCCTCGCTGGAGATCCGGCCGGCGGCGCCGGAGGCGCGCTCGGCGATCTCGGGGACGGGCTTCGCGGTCAGGGCGACGTCCTGCTGCCCCGTGTTCTCGAACAGCGCCAGCTTTTCGCCATCGACGACGGCCACGAGGGCGCCCTTGGGAAGTTTCATCTGGAGTCTCCGATTGTTGGGGGACCCGCTTAACGTCCCCCCGCCGCCGGAGTTGCCACGCGAGGCTGCGGCGAAAAGGGGAGGCCCGTCTTGCGTTCAAGCCTTTCGCCCCCCGAGGCGGGCGGGGGTTTATCGGCAGGGCGGCTGATCCTCGAACTTCGGCAAGCGTTTCTGAAGGTTGGCCATCACCGCCTCCAACTGGTTCGGGGTGGCGACCAAGGCGGCCTGTTCGCGGGCCTCGGCCAGCAGGATCGCGCCCGCACCCTCATCCCGCGCCAGATTGGCCAGACGTTTGGCGCCGCGCACGGCATCCGGGTTGCGGGCGGCGATCTCCCGGGCAAGGGCGAGGGCTTCCGCATGGGGGGCGTCGGCCAGTCGGGTGACGAAGCCCAGACCCACGGCCTGTTCGCCGGTGAACTCGCGCGCCGTGTAGATCAGTTCGCGCAGCACGTCGTCGCGCACAAGGCCACGCCAGAGGGCGTTTCCGGCCATGTCCGGGACCAGACCCCATTTCATCTCCATGACCGACAGGCGGGTGTCGGGATGGGCGATGCGGATATCGGCGCCGGAAAAGACCTGCAGCCCGCCGCCGAAGACGATCCCATGACCCGCCGCGATCACCGGAACCGGCAGGTTGCGCCAGCCCCAGGCGGTCTGCTGAAACAGATTGGCCAGGCCATGGGTGCGGGTGATGATATCCAGCCCCGCGCCGGCCAGCCCGGCCATGGTTTCCATATCCAGCCCCGCGCAGAAGCCGCGCCCTTCGCCGGACAGGACCACGGCCCGCAGACCGGGCTCAGCCGCCAGTCGCGCGGGCGCCTCGGCCAAGGCTTCCAGCATGGGCATATCGAGGGCGTTAAGCTTGTCAGGGCGGTTCAGGCGGACATCGGCGACGCCGTCCTCGAACTGGATGCTCAGGCGTTCGGTCATGGCGTTTCCCTCGGACTGTCCGCAGTGTTAGGCGGCTTACCGCGCGGAAGGGAAGCGCGAGGTAGCCCGCGCCGCGAACCACGGCTCCATCCGCCTCAACGCCTCTTCCACCTCCGCTGTCGACACCGCGAAGCTGAAGCGCATGAAGCGGTGGCCGTGGACGGGGTCGAAATCGACGCCGGGGGCTGTGGCCACGCCGGTGTCGCGCAGCAACTGCTCGCAGAAGGCCAGGCTGTCGTCGGTCAGGTGGCCGATGTCGGCCCAGATGTAGAAGGCGCCGTCCGGCGGGGCGATGGACTTCAGGCCCAGGGCGGGCAGGGCGGCCAGCATCCGGTCGCGGTTGCGGGCATAGCCGGCGACGTGGCCTTCCAGCACCTCCTGTTCGTCCATCGCCGCCAGTCCGGCGTGCTGGGCCAGCGACGGCGCGGTCAGGAACAGGTTGCCGATCAGGGCGCGGCACTGATCGATCAGGCCTTCCGGCGCCACGAGCCAGCCCAGCCGCCACCCGGCCATGCTCCAGTATTTGGAGAAGCTGTTGATGATGAAGGCGTCGGGCGCGAACGACAGCATTGACGGCGTCGGCCCGACATAGCTGAGCCCGTGGTAGATTTCGTCCGACACGATGCGGATGCCGCGCTCGGCGCAGACGGCGGCGATGGCGGCCAGCTCGTCGGCGGCGATGATGGTGCCGGTCGGGTTGGCCGGGCTGGCCACGATCAGCCCCTGCGGCGCGGGATCGAGGGCGGCGACGGCGGCGGCGGTCAGCTGGAACCGCACCTCCGGTCCGCAGTCGATCTCGACCGGGACCATGTGCAGCGCCTTGATCGTGTTGCGATAGGCGACATAGCCGGGCCGGGCCAGGGCGATCTTGTCTCCGGGCGCGAAGGCCGCCGACAGGGTCAGCACAAGCGCCGGCGACGCCCCGCAGGTGATCAGGATGGCGTCGGGATTGACCGCCGCGCCGTACCGTTCGGCATAGAGCCGCGCGATCCGCTCGCGCAGCGGCGCGCTCTCCCAATAGCCCATGGCCTCCGTGTCGAGCACCCGATGCGCCTGCGCGATGGCGGCGGGCGGGGCGCCGGTCGACGGCTGGCCGAACTCCATATGGATGATCGACCGCCCCTGGGCCTTCAGGGCGTGGGCCAGGCGGCTGATGCCGATGGCGCGGAACGGGTCGATGTCGGCGGTCACGTCAGGTCCGCTTGCGCCGCATCAGGACCGCGCCCTCGTCTGTCGGCGCCGTCGGCTGGGCCTGTCCGGCCGAGGCTCGGGCCAGCCGCAGGAAGCCGTCCAGATCGATCACCTCGGCCCGGTCTTCCGGGGAAATCCCGGCGGCCTCGCACAATTCGGCGCCCCCCAGCTGCTTCAGGCTGGAGCGCAGCATCTTGCGGCGCTGGCCGAAGGCGGCGGCGGTGACCCGCTCCAGCGCCTTCAGCAGGGCGCGATCCGGCCGGTCCTCGCGCGGGACCAGATGCACCACGGCGCTGGCGACCTTGGGCGGCGGGGTGAAGGCGGCGGCGGGCAGGTGCATGACCAGCTTGGCCTCGGCCACAGCCTGCGAAATCACCGCCAGTCGGCCATAGGCGTCCTCGCCCGGCCGCGCCACGATCCGCTCGGCGACCTCCTTCTGGAACATCAGGGTCAGGGTCTGCGGTGTCCACGGCCCGGTCAGCCATTTGATCAGCAGCGGCGTGCCGACATTGTACGGCAGGTTGGACACCAGATGCGCCGGCCCCTCGACCAGCTGGTCCTCGCGCACGTTCAGCGCGTCCGCCTCGACCACGACCAGCCGCCCGTCGCCGGTCTCCAGCTCGGTCAGCAGCGGGATGAACCGCGGGTCCTTCTCGACCAGAACGACCTTGCCCGCGTCGCTCTCCAGAAGCGCCCGCGTCAGACCGCCGGGCCCGGGCCCGACCTCGATCACCGGCCGGCCCTCGAACGGGCCCGCCAGCCGCACGATCTTGCGCGTCACGTTGAGGTCCAGCAGGAAATGCTGCCCGAAGCTCTTCTTGGCCGCGAGGCCGTGAGCGTCGAGATGTTCGCGGAGGGAAAGGTCTGTGGTCACAAACGCTGACTAGCGCACCGCGCGCGCCGCCGCCATCACTCCGGCCAGCCGGATCGCCGCGATCAGACTGTCGGCCCGCGCCACGCCCTTGCCGGCGATCTCGAAGCCCGTGCCGTGATCGGGCGAGGTCCGGACGACCGGCAGGCCCAGGGTGGCGTTCACGCCGCCCCAGAAGTCCAGCGTCTTGACCGGGATCAGGGCCTGGTCGTGATACAGGCAGATGGCGGCGTCATAGGCGGCCCGCGCCTCGTCGTGGAACATCGTGTCGGCCGGCAGAGGGCCGGTAATCGACAGGCCCTCGTCACGCAGGACGTCCAGCGCGGGGCCGATGACCTCGATCTCTTCCAGTCCCAGCGCCCCGCCTTCGCCCGCATGGGGGTTCAGGGCGGCGACGGCCAGACGCGGACGGGCGATGCCGAAGTCGCGCTTCATCGATTCGTGGACCACGCGCACGGTGCGTTGCAGCCGCTCGGCGGTGACCAGTTCGGGCACCTCGGCCAGCGGCGAGTGGATCGTGACCAGACAGGCGCGGAGGTCGCGGGCGGTCAGCATCATCACCGGACCGCGCGTGCCGCTGAACGGGGCGTCGGCGGTCAGTTCGGCGATGAATTCGGTGTGGCCGGGAAAGCGGAAACCGGCGGCGTACAGCGGCGCCTTGGCGATGGGGGCGGTGACCACGCCGGAGGCTTCGCCGGACATCGCCAGATTGACCGCCTGCTCGATCCAGTCGGCGACCGGGCCGGCGTTGGCGAGGGCCGGCTGGCCGGGCGTGACGGGGGCGGGCAGGGGCTGGTCCAGCACCGGGATGCCGCTGGCGAAGACGGCGGCCGCCTCGCTGATGTGCGGGATGGACTGGACAGGCTGGCCCTGTGCGCGCAGCAGGGCCGCGTCGCCGATGACGGCGAAGACCGGGCCCTCGCCCCTGAGGGCGGCCCAGGCGCGGGCGATGATCTCCGGTCCCACGCCCGCCGGTTCCCCCATGGAGAGAGCCAGCGGGGCAGGCGGAGGCGTCATCAGTTCTTGTACTCGATCAGGGCGTCTTCACGCAGGTCGCGCATGTAGCGGCGGCCCAAGGTGGCCAGGTTCTGGCGGAAGATCTGGTTCTCGACCGCGCGGGCGTCGGGGGCTTCCGTGCCGCCGACGCGGCGACCGCAGACGGCCAGCAGGTGGACGCCCAGCGGGGTGCGGACCGGCGAGCTGACGGCGCCGATCTCGGCCGACCGGGCGACCTGCTGGAACTGCGGCGCCAGGTTCTGGATGTCGGATTCGCCCAGATCCGCGCCCAGCAGCCCCTGTTCGGACCGCGCGCGCGTCAGGATATTGTCACAGGTCAGCTGGCCGCGCAGGCTTTCCAGCCGCTGCGACGCCGCCGCCACATCCGCCTCGCTCGCCGTTTCCGGCAGCTCGACCATCACCTGCTTCATCGACACCAGACTGGCCGAAGCCCCGTCCCGCTTGTCCCGCATGTAAATAACATACACGCCGCCATCGACCGGGATCGGGCGCGACAGCTGACCGGGGGCGAGCTGTTCAAGCGCTTCCTGAAGGGCGGGCTGGACGCTGCCTTCGACAACCCAGCCGGCGTCGCCGCCGCGGGTGGCCGACGGGGCGGCCGAGAACTGCTGGGCGACGCTCTGGAACGGCGCGCCCTGAACCATCTGGGCCACGAGCTGGTTGGCGCCGTTCAGCGCCGCCTGCTGACCGCCGACGCGGCTGGCCTCGATGTAGATTTCGCCGATCAGATACTGCTTCTTGGATGCGGCCTCGTTGGCCGAGCGAAGGGCCGCGGCGACGGCGGCCGGGCTGACGCGGGCGCGGCTCTGGAAGCGACCGCCGACCAGCTGGGACCAGCCGAGCTGGGTGCGAAGTTGTTCGCGGAAGGTCTGCGGGCGGATGCCGCCTTGGGCCAGGTACTGAACGTAGTTTTCCGGCGTGGTGCCGACTTCTTCGGCCATGGCCGCGACTTCGCGATCCAGTTCCTCGTCGGTGACTTTCAGGTCCTCGTACTTGGTGAGTTCCTGCGCCTGGAGGCGTTCGTCGATGAGGGCGTTGATGGCCTGCTGCTGGATCGCCGGCAGGTTCTCGGGGGTCGGCTGGACCTGGGTCATGGCGATCAGCAGCAGCATGCGCTGACGCAGGTCGAAGCCCGTAATGACGCTGTCATTGACCGTGGCCAGAATGCCGTCGGCCAACTGGAACTGCGGCGCGGCGGCCGGGGCGGAGGTCGGAGCCTGTTCCGCGGCGGGGTTCAGCGTCCCCGCAGCCGCGGGAAGTCGTCCCGGAACGGTCTGGGCTACGGCCGAACCGGCCAGCAGGGCGGCTACGGCCACGCCCGTCAAATAACGCTGCAAACGCATGTCAGTCCTGATTCCTCAATCGGCGCCGCCCGGTTCGATCAGGGGATACGGCGTGTCGCGCAGCCCGAGTCGCGCGTCGGTCAGCGCCCGTCGCCCTGTCCTTACCCTGTACCGCCGAAAGTGGCGAGGTTTAGGCGGATATAGATGCCTTCGGACGGTCCACTTGGTCGAACGCTTGTGTTGTCCCGGCGCCACCCCAGCTCAAAGCGGAAGCAGTCGTCGTCAAACAGCAGGCCGACTTCCGAGCGGGTGATGATGTCCCGCTCGAGGTCGGCGATGGCGGATCCGGCCACGCCCCAGTTGCCATAGACGAACTGTTGACCGGCCAGTTGAACAAACTCGTAGTTTCGGTTTGCCGGGCCCGGCAGGGGATTGGAGCGGTCAACGATGTAGCTGACCGTCGCCAGATTGCGCAGGCCCCAACGTCCGTCTGCCGCCACTTCTGCGCGACGGATGTCGCCGGACGAATCGATGGTGGCGTGGCCCCAGCCGCGAATCCGGTCGGAGGGAGAGAAACTGCCCTGCACCACCCAGTCCGAGGTGTCAGCCGACAGGCCGGTCGGATCGTAAAGCAGGCCGGGCGCATCAGGCACGGGAATCAGGAAGGCGGACTGTTCGCTGTCGCGGAAACTGCGCCCGACGAAGAGGCTGGCCTGACGGCCTTCGCCCCAGCGCAGGGTCGTCCGGGCCCCGGTCGTGAATCGCAGGCCGCCCTCCAGCATGTCGTAACCGGGGAAGCGGTCGATGCGGAACAGGGAGCTCTCGTCCAGTTCCAGCGTGGCGCTGTCCTCGTTCGGAATACGGGGGTCGAGGTCCGGGTCGGTGGAGATCGACAGCTGGGCCATCGGCTCGATGATCAGGTCGGCGCCCGGCGCGATACGGCGGATCAGCGGCCACGACACGTCCAGACCGGCGGTGGCGCGGCTGCGGGTGATGGTGTCGCCATCGACGCCCAGAACCGGCGGCAGGTCGCTGACGGAGTAGATGTCGGCGCGGACGTCGACAAACGGCTCCCAGCGCAGGCCCATGGGCGAGGTCATCGCGCGACGCCATTCCGCCTGACCCGAAACGCGACGGCTGTCGATGCCCGGGTAGCCGAGGGTCGGTCCGGCCGGAATCAGGTCCGGACGAAGGACGGGGCTGCCGATATAGTCATCGCGATACAGTGAGACGGCGGATCCGCGCAGACGGAGGCGGCCGCCGAGAACCGGACCGTCCGGCTCCCACCGCGCCTCGATGAGCGGCGCGACATAGGGCAGTTCGCCGTCGCTTTCGAAGATGTTCAACGCCGGCGTATCGACGTTGAACTCCTTCACCCGAAGGCTCTGGATCGAGAAGGCGGCGATGGAGACGTAGGAACGGGCGGTCTGACGCTCGGCATACAGCTGCGAGATCAGGCGGCGTTCGTCGCCGTAGTACAGGCCGTTATCCTGATAGGGATCGCGGATGTCGTAGCGGTCGAACAGGGTCTTGTCGGACGTCCGTTCAGCGGTGAAGCCCCAGCGCCACGGGCCGTCGGGATCGAATGAGCCGTAAGCCAGCAAATAGCTGCGGCTGGTCCGGTCGCCGAAGCGGACGTCGTTCTCGATGTCGCCGTCGCCGTCGATGTCGAAATCGCCGAAATTCTTCTCGTAGGTGTAGCCGCCGCGCGCGACGATCATGCCGTTCGAGAAGCGGCGGCGCCATTGCAGGTTCAGGAAGGGCGCGACATCCGCATTGAACTGCGGGCTGATGAGCCAGTCTTCCGATGGCGAGATGACCTGTAGATAGGGCGCCTCGACGCTGATGCCGCGGCCTTGATCATAGCTGGGGATCGGCACCAGGAAGCCCGACGCCCGCTCCACCGTCGGGTCGGGGTGCGAGAAGAAGGGCAGGTAGAAGACCGGCACACCCCCGATCCGGAACACCGCGTTGCGATACAGGATGGCGCGCAGGGCCTCGTCCTGAACCACCTTCTCCGCCTGGATCGAGATGCTGGGCTGTTTCGGGTTTCCGTCCGCGTCGCAGATCGGGCAGGGCGTGAAGATGGCGTAGTTGAGCTCGTTGACCCGCTCGCTCCGTCGGACCGCCGTGGCCGCCATCAGACTGGCGCCGTTGCGGAAGCGGCTCGCGAAATCGACGGCGATGCCCGCACGCAGGTCCGAGTCGAGCTGAAGCTGGCTGGCGAAGACCTGGTTGCCGTCGGGATCCGTGAACTCCACGCGGTCACGGGCGCTGGCGATGCCCAGGTTCAGGTCATAGCTGACCTCGCCCGCGCGCAGGGTGGTGTTCTGGAACCGGGCCAGCACCCGCTCCTCTGCGCCGGTCGCGGTGATGACGTCGCCGGTGCGGGTGGTCGAATCGGCCTCGAGGTAGACGGCGTTCGGCGGCAGGCCGTCCGCGCCGGGCGCGTTGGCCGGTTGCGGCGCGGGCGTCTGCTGGGCGAAGGCCGTGCCGCCTGAGGCGACCAGCGCCACCGCGCCCACCCCGGCGAGGAGCCGGCGGCGCAGGGCTGCGGTACGGGGCCAGCGGCGGTCACGCTGCATGCAAGCTCACTTCAGAAAAGGCAGGGCAGGAAGGCGACGGATCGCTTAGCCGTCCTCGGTATAGAACAGCAAGGTGAACGCGGCGAGCGCTGTCAGCAATGGCGGCAGCCATGCGGCCAGCCACGGGGGGATAACCTCGGCGGAACCGAAAGCCGAGGCGGCCTGATTGATGAAGAAGAAGGCGAAGCCCAGCACCACGGCGGCGGCGCTCATCCGCGCCAGATCACCCAGGCGCATCAGGCGCAGGGAGAAGGCGGCGGCGAGAATCGACATGGCCGCGAACATCAGCGGCGTCGCCAACAACTGTTGCAGGCGCAGGGCGTAGGCCGTGGACGAAAAGCCGGCGTTCTCGACCCGGGCGATCTGCGCCGGGAGGGACCAGAAGGGCGTCGACTGGGGGCGGGCGAAGCGTTCGAAGGCTTCCTCGTCCGCCAGGCTGGAGGGCAGGTCGAGGGTCGCGTATCGCACCGCGCGCTGGCCGATCTGGGCGCCGACGGCGTCAACCAGACGCCAGCGCCCCGCGCTGAGCGAGGCCGAGGCGGCGTCGATCCGTTCCGAGAAGGCGCGCTGGCCCTCGCCGTCGTTGACGTAGATGAAGAAGGTCACGTCCAGCAGCCGTCCGCCCGCGCGGTCCTGCCGGTCGGCGCGGACGACCATCTGACGGGTGTCGTCGCCCTCGCGAATCCAGATGGCCTGGGGCGTGTCCGACCCGGCGACGGAGCCGGAGAGGCGCGAACGCTCACGCTGGAACAGGCCGTCGGCGGCCGAGGCCGCGGGACCGAGCGCGGCCACGGTCAGAATACCGAACAGGAAGGCCGCTCCGGCGGCCGGAAGCACGAATCGCCAGGCTGAAACCCCGGCGGCGCGCATGGCGATCAGTTCGCTGCGCCGGTTCAGGCCGACGAAGGCGCCGAGGGTGCCGAACAGGAAGACGAAGGGCAGGAGCTGCAAAATCACCTGGGGCGACTTCAGCGCCATCAGGCCCAGAATGCGCAGGGCCGAGAGGTCGACATCCGAACCCACCCCGCGGGAAATCTCCACGAAGTCGATCAGCATGATCAGGGCGGAGATGACGCCAAGGGCGACCGCCAGCGAGCGCGCCTGCTGGACCAGCACATAGCGCTCGATCCGGCCGATGCGCAGCCAGGGCGCCTTGAGCGAGGTGCGACCGGTCATGCGAACCTCGCCTTCAGCCGTTCCAGCGCCGGCCAGCGACGGCGGCGGCGAGGCTTGAGCGCGCGGAACAGCAGGCGCAGGGCGACGGCCGTGGCGGCGATGGGCAGGATGTACTGGAAGATATTGAGCCAGCCATTCCAGGCGCTGGCGGCGACGACGCCGTAGCCGAGGATGCGGACGACGAGGAAGGCGCCGGCCGCCTGGGCGATGCGCAGGCTATATCCCGTCCGGCTGAACGAACCGCCCAGCAGGGCCGCCAGGGCCATCGCCATGGCCATGAGGGCGTACAGCGGGGCGGTCAGGCGCGAGTGACCCTCGGCCGCCAGCTGACCTGCGGAGCCGACCTTTTCGAGATCGCGCGGCGAGGGGTTGAACAGCTGGGGCAGATAGAGATCCGCGGGCTTGTAGCGGACGGCGTCGTTGACATCGACGTACTGGGCCAGCGGCAGGTCCTGACGGCCGAAGGACAGATACTCCAGCACGCCCCGCGAGGAATACCGCTGCCACGACCCGTTCAGCAGGGTCAGATAAGGCTGGCCGTCGATGCGGCTGAAACGGGCCTCGGCGGCGTCCCACGTCGTCGTCTTGTCGCCGTCCTGCACGTAGACGAACAGGTTCTTCAGCAGGCCGTTCTGTTCGATCTGCTGGACATAGACGGTCAGGCCCTTGGGCCCCTGAACAAAATTGCCTTCTTCCACCAGCAGGGCGGCGAGGTCGGTGCGGACGGCGAAGGTCTCGTTGCGCGCCTCCCGCTGCGCCCAGGGCTGGGCCACGGTGGTGATGAACAGGGTCAGCAGGGCGGCGATGATCGCCAGCTTCATCATCGGCCGGATCGCCTGCCAGCGCGTGACGCCCGAGGCGAAGACAGCGGTCAGCTCCTGCTCCCGCTGCAGGCGGGTCAGGGCGGTCAGTGCGCCCACGAACAGGCCGATGGGAATAATGACGGCCAGCAGCTGGGGCAGGGCCAGCAGGGTCAATTTCACCATGACCCAGACGCTCTGGCCGCGCTCAACGATGAATTCGAGCTGGTCGAGGCTCTGGCTGAGAATGCCGATTCCGGCCAGCGCCAAGCACGCCGCCAACACCGGGCGGCCTATCTGGCGGAAAAGGTAGCCTTGAATCAACGTCATGAGGGAATAGAAATCGCCCGTTGCAGGCGGCGGCGAGGGAGAGCATCTAATACACACCCGTTTGCGCCGGTGAAACCGCGCGGACAATCCCACTCGCACAAGACCGGGGCTTTCATCCCGGCGGGAGCAGTAAATGAAGATCGAATTCGTCGCCTCGGCCAGCGCCGCCGAGGTTCTGGCCGTCCTGGTTCATGACGGCCGCGCCTTCGCGGGCAATGGATCGGCTGTGGATAACGCCACGTCGGGCGCCCTGACCAAGGCGATGACGAACAGCCGGTTCACCGGCGGCTCCAACAGCACCCTGATCGTCGCGGCCCCCGCGGGCGTGGATGCTGCGACCGTCGTGCTGACCGGCGCGGGCGATCCGGCCAAGTTCGATGATCTGGCGCTGGAGGCCGCCGCCGGCGCCGCCTATCACGCCGTGAAGCTGTCGGGCGCGACCTCGCTGACCATCGACGCCAGCTATCTGTCGGCCGATCAGGCCGCCCGCGCGGCCTTCGCCGCCCGTCTGGCCAGCTACCGGTTCCTCAAATACCGCACGACGCTGAAGGCCGAGAAGACGCCGTCGATCGAGACGATTAAGGTCGTCGCCGCCGACGTGACGGCCGCCGAAGCCGCCTGGGCGAGCTATTCGGCGGTCGCCGACGCGGTCGAGTTCTCGCGCGATCTGGTCGCCGAGCCGGCGAACATCCTCTACCCGGAAGAGTACGCCAGGCGCGTCAAGGCGCTGGAAAAGCTGGGCCTCGAGGTCGAGATCCTCGGCGAGAAGGAGCTGGAGAAACTCGGCTTCCGCACCCTGCTGGCCGTCGGCCAGGGCAGTGTGCGCGACAGCCAGGTCGTGATCATGAAGTGGAACGGCGGCGCCAAGGGCGAACAGCCGATCGCCTTCGTCGGCAAGGGCGTCTGCTTCGACACCGGCGGCATCTCGCTGAAGCCGGCGGACGGCATGGAAGACATGAAGTGGGACATGGGCGGTTCGGCCGCCGTGGTCGGCCTCATGCACGCTCTCGCAGGCCGCAAGGCCAAGGCCAATGTCGTCGGCGTCATCGGTCTGGTCGAGAACATGCCGGACGGCAACGCCCAGCGCCCGGGCGACGTCGTCGTCTCCCTGTCGGGCCAGACGGTCGAGGTGCTGAACACCGACGCCGAGGGCCGCCTCGTTCTGGCGGACTGCCTCTGGTACACGCAGGAGCGCTTCAAGCCGAAATTCATGCTGGATCTGGCGACCCTGACGGGCGCGATGATCGTGGCGCTGGGCCTGGAATACGCCGGCGTCTTCTCGAACTCGGACGAACTGGCCAACAACTTCCTGGCCGCCGGTCCCAAGGTCGGCGAGAACGCCTGGCGGATGCCGATTCCGGCCTTCTACGAGCGCCACATCGACACCCCGATCGCCGATGTGAAGAACACCGGCAACGGCCGCGCCGGCGGTTCGATCACCGCCGCCCTGTTCCTGCAGCGCTTCACCAACGGCACGCCGTGGGCGCACATCGACATCGCCCCGACCGCCTGGGTCAAGGACAGCCGCAACCCGACCGTGCCGGACGGCCCCGTGGGCTGGGGCGTGCGCACGCTCGACCGGATGGTGAAGGACTCCTACGAGTCCTGATCTCGGTCCGTCCACCTCAGGGGATGACGGCGCCTCACTGATCCTTCCCCCCTTGCGGGGGAAGGTGTCCGGCGGAGCCGGACGGATGGGGGGTGTCAACGCTTCAGGTTGCGGCTAATGTGCAATCTATGGCTGTCCACTTTGACAGGGCATACGCGTCTGCTCGGCGTCTGAGGAAGACGCCGACCCGTGCCGAGCGCGCGCTATGGCAGATGCTTAGAGACCGGCAAGTCGCCCGACTTCGCTTCCGCCGACAGATGCCCATCGGTCCCTATGTCGTCGACTTCTGCTGTCTCGCGGCCAAGCTGATCCTCGAAGCGGACGGCGGGGTACACATTCTCCGCAAACTCGAAGATGACGCGCGGGACGACTGGCTAAGGGCGCAGGGATTCGTCATCCTGCGCTTCGGCAACGAGACGATCCTCGCAAAGCCCAACACGGTTCTGGATGCGATACGCGCACATGCTGGCAAGACCGGGGAACACACCCCCCATCCGTCTCGCTCCGCGAGCCACCTTCCCCCGCAAGGGGGGAAGGGCGTGAGTCCTGCTTCTCCCGAAATCTGGTTCTACCATCTGGAACGGTCCAGCCTCGGCGACGTCCTGCCCGGCTTGCTGGAGAAGACGCGCGAGCGCGGCTGGCGGGCGGTGGTGCGGGCCTCCAACGCGCGTCTGCTGGACGACATGGACGATCATCTGTGGACGTGGCGCGACGAGAGCTTCCTGGCCCACGGGCGCGCCGGCGAGCCGCATGCGGATCGCCAGCCGATCGTGTTGACGCAGACTGTCGAGAACCCGAACGCCGCTCAGGCGCTGTTCATCCTGGATGGCTCAGAGCTTGGCGATACGGAGACACTGGAACGATGCTTCATTCTGTTCGACGGACGCGACGAGACCTCGCTGACCGGCGCGCGGGCGCGGTGGAAGGCGCTGAAGGAGGCCGGAGCCAATCTGGCCTACTGGAAACAGTCGCCCGAAGGACGCTGGGAAAAGGCGGCCTGATCGCCTTGGCCGCCCTGGCGGCCTGCACCTCGACCCCGCCGGCGTCAGACGCCCCGGCGCCCCGCGCCATCGAGGCCGCGGAGCAGAACCAGCCCGTCGGCACCCGCAACCCGCAGACCTCCACCGTCGATGTCTGCCGGGCCGGCGAGATGCAGTATCTGGTCGGCAAGCCGAAGACCGACATTCCGGTCCCCGTGGACGTCGTGAACCGACGCGTGACCTGCACCACCTGTCCGGTGACGCAGGACTTCTCGCCGTACCGTCTGAACATTCTTTTCAACGAGCAGACCCAGATCATCGAACAGGTCCGCTGCGGCTAACCCAGGGAGAACGCCCATGAGAATCCTGATGCTGAGCCTGGCGACTGTCGGACTGTTGTCCGCCTGCGCGCCGACTGCGGGGTCCGATCCCGCGACGCCGCCGTCCGACGGCCCCGCCGCCTGTAAGGCCGACCGCTATCAAAGGCTGGTGGGCACGAACCGCGCCCAGCTGCCGCAACAGCCCGCGGGCGAGACCTGGCGCGTGACCTGCACCACCTGCCCGGTGACGATGGACTACAATCCGCAACGCCTGAACATCGTCTATGACGAACCGACCGGCGTAATCCGGCAAGTCAAATGCGGCTGATCGCGGCGGGCGCCGCCGCCGTCATGCTGGTCGGGGCATGCGCTCCGGTCCAGCCCGTCGTGAACACCGACGCGCCGCAGACCTGCGACGCCGCCGCCGCCCGGTCGTTGATCGGCAGCCATGTCGGCGCGGTCGACTTCGCCGCCGGCGCGAACGTGCGCATCGTCTGCACGACCTGCGCCACCACGCGGGACTACCGCGCGGATCGGCTGAATGTGCGCTTCAACGAGCAGACCGGGATCATCGAGCGGGTCGACTGCGGTTAAGCTTGGCGAACCCCGGTCTCGGCCTCAGTATGAGCGCGAGACGGGGGACAAGGCGATGAAGCGCTTTCTGATGGCCGGCGTGACGCTGGCGACGATCCTGATCGGACCGGCGGCGGTCGCCGACGCGACGGCGGACCGGGCCGCGCGCGATCTGATCGAGCGGCCCCAGACCTGTGGCCGGGCGGGGTCCGCCCTGTCGGGCGCGCCGGTGGCCGATATGGTCATGGTCGACGGCTTCGGAACCGGCGGCTTCAGCATCGATACGGCCAATCCGGACGCACAGGCGTGGTTCAACCACGGCGTCCGCCTGCGGTGGGCGTTCGAGCACAAGGAAGCCGTGCGCGCTTTCCGGAAGGCCCGTCTGCTGGACCCGACCTGCGCCATGTGTGCGTGGGGCGAGGCCTGGGCGCTGGGGCCGAACCTGAACGGCGGCGGCGCCGACGACGAAAGCCAGGCCGCGGCGCTGAAGGCGGCGCGCGACGCCCGGCGGACGGCGCGGCGCGCGACGCCGATGCAGCGTCAGATGATGGACGCCCTGATCCAGCGCTATTCGGGAAGCCGGGACACCCGCGCCCGTCGCTTCGCCCAGGCGATGGACCGGATCGCCCGACGCAATCCGCAGGACGTGACCGTGGCGGCGCTGACCGCCGACGCCTGGATGCTGAAGGCGGACGAGTGGTGGGACAAGGACGGCAAGGCCGCGGACCCCGGCATCACCCGCGCGATGGAGATACTGGAGCGGACGCTGATCCAGGCGCCGAACGATCCCGGCGCGATCCACCTGTACATTCACCTGACCGAATGGTCCGACGATCCGCACAAGGCGATCCCCTATGGCGAGCGTCTGGCCCTGCTGGCGCCGGGCGCGAGCCATCTGGTGCACATGCCCTCGCACACCTTCTATCGGGTGGGGCGCTATCGCGAGGCGATGATGTCCAACGTCAACGCCGTGGCTCTGGACCTGCGTTACGACGAACTGGCGCGTCCGCCCGGCGGGGTGAAGGGAATGCCCCTGCACGGGCATAACATCCATTTCGGCATGGGCGGCGCGTTGATGTCCGGCGGGGCGGAGCAGGGGCTCATGCTCGCGGACCGCTTTCTGACCGTGCTGGGCGATGATCCGAGGATGGATTCGCCCTGGCCGCAGGCGATGGCGAACAACGCCTATGCCCTGTACGGGCGTTACGGAACGCCCGCGCAGATCGCCGCGCTGGCGGAACCGCCCGAGGGACGGCCGATCCAGCGCGCCGGCTGGCGCTACGCCCGCGGTGAGGCTGCGGCGCGGGCCGGTGACGCCGCTGCTGTGCGGGCGGAAGCCGCCGCCATCGCCGCCCTGCGCGTCGGTCTGCCGACCGAAGGGCAGGCCGCCATGGGCAGCCAGTTCACCGAAGTCTTCCAGCGCGTTCTGGAAGGCCGCGCCGCCATGATCGACGGCGACTGGGATGCGGCCGCCGAAGCCTATGCCGCGGCCGCCCGTATTCAGGGCGAGGGCAGTGAAGGCGGCGATCCGCCCATTGTCTGGTTCCCCACCCGCCGAAGTCTGGCCGCCGCCCTGCTGATGAAGGGTGACGCCGCCGGAGCGAAGGCGAAGATCACCGAACTGCTCGAGGACTGGCCGAACGATCCGTACAGCTATTTCGTGCTGGCCGAGGCCGAGACGGCGCTGGGCGACACCGCCGCCGCCGCCGAAGCCCGCCGCCACTCGCGGGTTGAGTGGATCGGCGGGGCGATGGATCTGAAACTGGCCTGACCCTAGTGGGCGCGCGCCTTGGCGGCGCGGATCGCGGCTTCCAGCGCTTCCGGCTGGATGCTGGCCTGGGCCTGACCGTTGATGATGAAGGTCGGGGTCGCCTGCAGGCCCATGGCCAGGGCGGCGGCGTCGGTGTCGACCAGATGGCGGGTCATTTCCGGGCTGGCGATGGCGGCGCGGGCGGCCTCCAGTGTCACGCCATTCTCGGCGAGGATGCGATCGACGGCCTCCGTCGTCAGGTCGCCTTCGGCCATGAGACCCCGGAAGACCGGCAGGTATTTGCCCTGGTCGTGCGCCGCCTGCGCCGCGCGGGCGGCATAGTGCGAAGGACCTGACGGGTCGCCCCGGTCCAGGATCGGCCAGTCCTTGAAGACGAAACGGACGTCGGGGTTGGCCTGCATAATCCGCAGGACTTCGGGTGCGGTCGCCTTGCAGCCCGGGCACTGGAAGTCGAAATATTCGACCACGGTGACCTTGGCGTCTACCGGTCCGAAGGCGGCGTCACGCGTGTCGGCGGCGAGCAGGGAAGGGCTGGCGGCGGCGCGACGCGTAATCGCCTCGGCCACGCCGACGCTTTCTTTCGTCTGAAGGGCGCGGCTCATTTCCTGAAGCATCTCGGGATGGTTCAGCAGATAGCGGCGGATGGAGGCGTCCGAGGTTCCACCGCCGAAATAGGGCACGACGGCCAGGGCCAACGCCGCCGCCGAGACCGCCAGCGCCGCCACCCCGGCGCGCGGGCCGGTCAGGAAACGGGACACGGCCGAGGGCTGTTCGGGACGGGGGGCAGGCGTTTCGTCGGTCATGCGGTCCTTTGGAATCTCAGCTGGAGGCCGGTACGACGACCGGACGGTTGCGGCTGTTGCGGCGGTCGACGTCATCGACGTCGTCCTGGGTGGCGCCCGAGGCGAACACGATGTCCATCGCGCGGGTCCATTCGCTGCTGCCCCGGGGCAGCATGTCACGGGCGCGCAGGGCGAACTGGGTGGCCTGGGTTTCGGCGCCCATGGCGAAATACATTTCGGCGGAGGCCAGACGCGCCTCGCCCTCCTTGCCCTGGGTCGCATAGGCCTGCGACAGCAGACGCCAGCCCATGGTGTTGTCGGCCTCCAGGGCGGTGGCGCGTTTCAGCTGGTCGATGGCCAGGGCGATCTGGGCCGCGTCCTGGGTCTCGATCATGGCGTGGGCCAGATTGATGCGCAGCAGGGGGGCGTCAGGCTTCAGCTCGACCGAGCGCTGGTGCGCGCCGATGGCGTCAGCCGGGCGACCTTCCTCGAACAGGATCTGGCCCTTCAGCTCCCAGAAATACGGGTTCTCCGGCTGCTCGCCCAGCAGGACATCGACCGCCGTCAGTGCGCGGTCGGTCTGGCCGTCGCGATACCAGGCGATGGCGCGCGCGTAGCGGGCGGGCAGGCTCTCGTCCGTCTCCGGGTAGGCGCGCAAGGTGCT
The DNA here is from genome assembly GCF_058681355.1 of Brevundimonas sp. AVps31. Classification (NCBI taxonomy): domain Bacteria; kingdom Pseudomonadati; phylum Pseudomonadota; class Alphaproteobacteria; order Caulobacterales; family Caulobacteraceae; genus Brevundimonas; species Brevundimonas sp. AVps31. The sequence continues at coordinate 2,609,490 of NZ_CM178736.1, forward strand.
GTTCGGCGCATCCATGAAGGCGTGGATCTTGGCGAGGATCAGGGCGTGCTGGGCGACGCGCTCAGCGCTGTCCTGATGATCGTAATGCGGTTGTTCCGCCACCAGACGCCGCAGGTTCTCGATGCGATCCGACGACAGCGGGTGGCTGCGGAAATAGGGATAGCGCCGGGCGTCGGAGAAGACTTCCTGCGACCGGAAATTCTCGAAGAAGGTCAGCAGTCCCTTGCCGGATTCACCCGCCCGTTCCAGCGCGCGGGCGCCGGTGTTGTCGGCCTCGCCTTCCTGATGGGTCATGTAGCGCAGGGCGCTGAGGGTGCCGAAATACTGGCTGTTGCCGAGCAGGATCGCGCCCGCGTCCGGCGCGCCGGCGGCGATGGCGAGGGCGCCCAGGGCCATGGTCATCAGCATGGGCTGCATGCCCGCCTGCTGGGCGCCGTCACGCAGGGTGTGGCGGTTCTTCACGTGCCCGGCTTCGTGCGCGATGACGCCCAGAAGCTCGTTGGCGTTTCGGGTGCGCAGGATCAATCCGGTGTTGACCCCGATGATCCGTCCGCGCGTGGCGAAAGCGTTGAGATCATCCTCGTTGATCAGCAGGATTTCGACTTCGGACGATTCCAGGCCCATGGCCGTGAACACGGGATCCGACCAGTCGTGGATGATGGCCTCGATCTCGGTGTCCCGGATGGCGCTCTGGGCCGAGGCGGGGGAGGCCGCCATCAGCCCCAGGCCGATGGCGGTCGCTACGCCTGACAGGCGGGCGGCGTTTCGAGACAGCCAGGACATGGCGAACTCCCTGAAGACCCGGACGCCCCCGCCCGTTGTTATGGTCACAACCTAATCGCGGCCTTTCAGCGGCGCCACCATCCACGTTTCGGCTTTTCGGGCGGTGCGGCGATCTGGTTCGGATCTTCCGCGATCAGGGCCGCGACATCGACTTCCGGCTTCGGAGGTTCGACCGCTTCGACGACCGGGGCCGGGATGGGCTCCGAGACCTCTTCGGCGACGACTTCCGGCTCCGGCGTCACGACCGGCGCGTCCGGCGCGATATCCAGCACGACGGGCTCGCCGACCGGCTCAGCCTCGTTGGGCTCGACCGTCGAGACCGGGGCCTCGTCAGACGCTTCGCCGGCGGAGGCGGAGACCTTGCGGCGCACGCGGCGACGCTTGGGCTCTTCGATCAGGACCGGGGCGCTTTCGACTTCGGCGTCCGGAATGACGACCGCGGCCGGCGTGTCCGGCGAACCGTCAGCGGGCATGCCTTCGTTGGTGGCGCGGGTCTCGGTCTTGACCTCGTGGGTCAGGCCGGCGTCCGAACCGCGATCCCGGCCGCGACCGCGACCGCGACGACGGCGCGAACGCCCGTTGCGCTCGCCGCCGACTTCACCGTCGGGACGTTCGCCGACGACTTCATCCACGTCGCCAGCATCGGTTTCCTTGGCCGGACCCTCGGCGCGCGGGGCGCGTTCCGGGGCGATCGGGTCGAACCAGACATAGGGATCGTCCAGCGAAGGCGTGCGGCCACGGACCCAGAAGAAGGAATCGCGCTCGGCGGCGCCGCCCTCTTCACGCATCCGGCGACCGCCACGACGTCCGCGGCGACGGCGGCGTCCGCCTTCACCGTCATCCTCGTCATCCGCCAGGGCGGGGACGCTGTCGTCGGCGGCGATCTCGGCGCCCGCGTCGGCGGGGGCGTCCGCCTCGTCACGGCGACCGCCGCGGCGGCGGTTGCGGCCACGGCCGCGGCCGCGATCGCCGTCCTGGCGCTCCGCGCGTTCGCGCGGTTGATCGTCGTCCTCGTCCTCGCGTTCGAGATCGGCGTCATCGTCCTCGATGATGTCCTCCTCGTCCTCGTCTTCTTCGTCAGCGTAGGCGCTGTCGTCGAAGTCGTCGTCCAGATCGATGAAGGGATCCGCGCCTTCCGGCGGGGTGAAGTCTTCGTTGGTCTCGGTCCGCTCGATGGTGCTTTCGCCCTGACCGAGGGTGTCGTCGATGAGGATGACCACGTTCAGGCCGCGCTGGATCAGCAGGCTCTGCAGATAGTCGCGCTTGTGGTTCAGGATATAGAGGGCCACGGCGGTGCAGACGCGCAGGTTGACCGAACCCGCGCCGTTCTTGCCGGCTTCGATGTCGACCGCGCGCAGGGTGACGAGCGAGGCGCTCTCCGCCGAGCGGATGCGGCCGGCGCCCTGACAGTGCGGGCAGATCTCGGTGGCGCCCTCGATCACGCCCAGACGCCGCCGCTGACGGCTGATCTCCATCAGGCCGAAGCCCGAGATGCGACCCATCTGGATGCGGGCGCGGTCCTTGGCGAGCGCGTCCTTCAGCACCTTCTCGACCGCGCGATTGTTCTTCGACTCATCCATGTCGATGAAGTCGATGACGATCAGGCCCGCGAGGTCGCGCAGGCGCAGCTGGCGGGCGGCCTCGGCGGCGGCCTCCATGTTCGTCTTGAAGGCCGTGGCCTCGACGTTGCGCTCCTTGGTGGCGCGGCCCGAGTTGACGTCGATGGCGACCAGCGCCTCGGTCTGGTTGATGACCAGATAGCCGCCGGACTTCAGGTTCACGACCGGCTGGTGGATCTGGGTCAGGGTCTCTTCAATGCCGTTCGAGGCGAACAGCGGACGCGAGCCCTGATAGAGGTGCACCTTCTTCGCCTGGGCGGGCATCAACACCCGCATGAAGTCGCGCGCTTCCTTGAAGCCCTGCACGCCCTCGACCTGGATGCCGTCGAAATCCTTGTCGAACATGTCGCGCACGGCGCGGCGGACGAGGTTTTCTTCCTCGTAGATCATCGCCGGAGCGTTGGAAGACAGGGTCGTCTCGCGGATCGTCTCCCACAGGCGCAGCAGATATTCGTAATCGCGCTTGATCTCGGCCTTGGTGCGCTTGGCGCCGGCGGTGCGAATGATCAGGCCCATCCCTTGCGGCACATGCAGGGCGGCCGCGGCGGCCTTCAGGCGCTTGCGGTCAGAGGCCTGGGTGATCTTGCGGGAAATGCCGCCGCCCTTGCCGGTATTGGGCATCAGCACGCAGTAGCGGCCGGCCAGCGACAGCCAGGTGGTGAGAGCCGCGCCCTTGCCGCCGCGCTCGTCCTTGACGACCTGCACCAGCAGGATCTGACGGCGCTTGATGACGTCCTGGATCTTGTAGCGACGCATCAGGCGGCGCTTCAGGCGTTCCTCCTCGGCCAGGCCGCCTTCGTGGTCTCCGTCGTCGCTGTCGCGGCCGAAGTCGTCGTGATCGTCATCGTCCGAGTGGGCCTCGGCCATGATGGCTTCACGGTCGGCGACCGGGATCTGGTAATAGTCGGGGTGGATCTCGTTGAAGGCCAGGAAGCCGTGGCGATTGCCGCCGTATTCCACGAACGCAGCCTGCAGGCTGGGCTCTACGCGGGTGACCTTGGCGAGATAGATGTTGCCGCGAAGCTGGCGCTTCGCGCGGGATTCAAAGTCGAATTCCTCGACCTGACGGCCCTCGACGATGGCGACGCGGGTTTCTTCCGCGTGCGCCGCATCGATCAACATGGTCTTTGACATCGATAGTCTCTCTCTGGCGCGCTCGGGCCCGTCCGGTCAGCACGTGGCTGAGGGACGCGGCGGCTCGCCGAATGGGTGTTGGGGTGGCGCGCGCCGTCGATGCCTCGTCGCCACGGCATGCGCCGCGGGCGAAGTCGGTCAAATCTGACCGGAGGTTGAGGCTGGCGTTTGCGCCCATGGGTCGGTTCGGTCCTGGACCCTTCCGCGCCTCGATAAGGCGGCGATGCGGGCCCGGTTCGTCAGATCGTCGGCGCCTTGAACGGCCGGTCGATCCTCGGATCAGTGAAAGCAGCGCTGCGAGGAGGGCGCGTCCCGGACCCGGCAGAGCGGACGGACGCGATCATTCGCAAGCCGACAAAGCATAGTCACTGGAAACGTGAATGAAAAGGCGCATCGGCCTTAACCCGTTGGCGACGACGTTCGTGCAGGATGCAGCCAACCATAAAGGTGGGTCTCCGTTGTCATGAACGCGCTGTCGCGCATCAAGCTGTCACAGTGGGGCGTTCGCGAGTGGGCGATGACGGCTTTGGCCTTCATTGTCTTCTGTGCGGCCTTGCTGCTGGCCGGCCGGGGACTCGCGTCGGGCGCGATGGGCGAGGTCATGCGCGTGCGGTTCGGCGGCGACGCCCAACGGACCCGGGTCGTGGTCGATCTGGATCGCACCTCGCGCGGTGAGGTGATCCAGCCCGGCTCGGATGGCCGCGTGGTCGTGGCCCTGTCTGGTGTGGCGCCGCATCGAAGCCTGAGCGGTACGGGCGTCGGACTGGTGCGCGGCTATCGCGTGGCGGGTTCGGGGGCAGCCTCGCGGGTTGAACTGGATCTGGCCGTCAGCGCCGAGATCGAGCGCCGCTTCCTGTTGCCGCCCGGCGACGGGGTCGAACACTATCGGTACGTCATCGACCTGAAGGCGACGGGGCGCGCGCTGACCGCACCGCGCCCGACGCCCCGGAACGCGCCGCGCCGGACGGAACGCCCCCTGATCTATATCGACGCCGGCCACGGCGGTCGCGATCCGGGCGCCCAGGGCGCGCACGCCAGGGAAAGCGACGTCACCCTGGCCGCCGCCCTGATGCTGAAGCAGGAGCTGGAGCGGTCCGGCCGCTATCGCGTCCGTCTGACGCGCGACAGCGACGTCTATGTCGGCCTGAACCGCCGCCCGACCATCGCCCGCCAGGCGGGAGCGGACCTGTTCATCTCGCTGCACGCCGACGCCATCGCCGATCCGGCCACCCGCGGCGCCAGTGTCTATACCCTGTCGGAACAGGGCGCGGGCCGGGCGGTGCGGGAGATCACCCGTGATGAGAACTGGCACCGTAGCCTGAACCTGCCCGGTCGCGACTCCTCCGTCGACCGCATCCTGCTGGATATGACGCAACGCGCGACGCAGAACCGCTCGGCGCTGCTGGCGCGCACATTGCTGACCGAGATCGAGGACGCGGACCATCCGCTGCTGCGTCGCAGCCACCGCGACGCCGGTCTGGCCGTGCTGTTGTCGCCCGATGTGCCCGCCGTTCTGCTGGAGATGGGCTACATCACCAATCCCGAGGATGAGCGCCTGCTGACCGACACGCGCGCGCGCCGTCGCCTGATGCGGGCCGTGGCCGCCGGTATCGACGGCTATTTCGCCTCGCCGAACGGTGCGTTGCAGATGGCTTCGGCCAGCGATGCGGGACGGCCGTGACGGTCAAGGTCGCGCACAACGTTTGAAGCGACTATCTGGGTCGCATGCGCCTGCGTGTCGTTGATCTGGAAACCACCGGTGGAGACCGGACCGCCGAAATCATCGAGGTCGGCATCGTCGACGTCGTGCCGGACGGGGAGGGCTGGAAGGCCATGCCACCGGTAACGAAGCTGTTCCGGCCACGCGGCGAGATCTCGGTCCACGCCATGGCCGTGCACCACCTCACTCAGGACGATTTCGGTCCCGACGATCCACACTGCGACGAATACGCCCTGCGCGAGATGTTCGCCCAGCCCGCCGATGTCATGGTGGCCCATGCCGCCAATTTCGAGCGCGGCTTCATCGCCGACACCGCGCATGGTGGTCTGCCGTGGGTCTGTACCGTTCGCTCGGCCAAGGCGGTGTGGCCGCAGGCGCCGGGGCATTCCAATCAGGTGCTGCGCTACTGGCGCAAGCTGAGGCTGGACCCCGCGCTGGCCAATCCGGCCCACCGGGCGGGGCCGGACGCCTGGGTCACGGCGCACCTGCTGATCGACCTGCTGAAAGAGGCGACGGTCGAGCAGATGATCCAGTGGACCCGCGAACCGCGGCGTCTGGACAAGATCCCGTTCGGCAAGCATCGCGGTAGTCGCTGGGCGGATGCCCCCGCGGACTACCTTCGCTGGATGGCCGGGCAGTCTGACATGGACGCCGATGTCGTGGCCGCTGCGCGACAGGAGCTGGAACGTCGCACCGCGTCTTCGACAGGACCTCTGGCGGGCGTGACCGACGCGGGCTAAAGCGGTTTCATGCCGCAGCCGCGATTTCTGAATATCAAGGGCCTGAAAATCGCCGAGCGGTGGTTCGTACTGGCAGGCGTCGGCCTGCTGGGCGCAATCACGCTGGCGGGGCTGATCGTCACCGTTTACGCGGCGTGGCTGTTCCACGACCTGCCTGACGCGTCGGAGCTGGCGGACTACCGCCCGGCCACGGCGACCCGCGTCTACGCGGGAGACGGCACCCTGATCGGCGAGTTTTCGGACGAGCGCCGAATCTATGTGCCCTACGAGCAAATCCCGCTGCCCGTCATCCAGGCCTTCCTGTCCGCCGAGGACAGCCGGTTCTTCGAACACGGCGGGATCGACGTGTCCGGTCTCGGTCGAGCGATGTTCAAGAATGTCTTCAACGCCGCCACCGGTCGGCGGCTGGAAGGCGGCTCGACCATTACCCAGCAGGTCGCCAAGAATGTGCTGCTGACCAATGAGTCCAGCCTGAACCGCAAGGTGAAGGAAGCGATTCTGGCCAACCGCCTTGAGGCTACGCTGTCCAAGCAGCAGATCCTCGAACTGTACCTGAATGAGATCTTCCTCGGTTATCGTTCGTATGGCGTGGCGGCCGCCGCTTTCAACTATTTCGGCAAGCCGCTGGATCAGCTGACGCCGGCCGAGGCCGCCTTCCTGGCCGCGCTGCCCAAGGGACCGAATAATTATCACCCCAAACGCCACCCGGGCGCGGCCAAGGGCCGTCGCGACTGGGTGCTGGGTGAAATGGGCGAAAACGGCTTCCTGACGCCGGAGCAGGTCGCCGCCGCCCGTGCCGCACCCCTGACCACACAGGATGCGCCGCGTCGCGCCCAGTACGCCGACGCCGACTTCTTCGTGGAGGAAGCCCGCCGTCAGGCCATCCGCCAGTTCGGCGCCGAGGAGGTCAACCGCGGCGGCTACTACCTGCGCACCACGCTGGATCCGACGCTGCAGTCGGCGGCGCGCGACGCCCTGATGAAGGGGCTGGAGAACTATGACCGTCGCCACGGGTGGCGCGGGGCCTGGGGCACGACGGACTTCGCCGACGGCTGGCAGGCCGAGGCGCTGCGCGGCACCCGTCCGCCTGAGCGTCGGAGCTGGGAAGCCGCCGCCGTCGAGAACGTCGCGGGAAACAGTGTCCGCATCCGCAGCGCCAAGGATGATCGCACCGGCTATCTGCTGACCGGCGACGCGGCCTGGGCCAACGCCAACCGTCCGCTGAAGCGCGGGGACCTGATCTTCGTGGAGCCGAGCAACGGCCAGTACGCCCTGAAGCAGGTGCCGCGCGTGAACGGTGCGCTGGTCGCCATCGAGCCGCAGTCCGGCCGGGTGCTGGCGATGGTCGGCGGCTATTCCTACGCCCTGTCCAGCTTCAACCGCGCAACGCAGGCGGAGCGCCAGCCGGGCTCGGCCTTCAAGCCCTTCGTCTATGCGACGGCGCTGGAGGGGGATTACACCCCGGCCTCGATCGTGCTGGACGCCCCGATCAGCTTCGCGGGCGGCGCCAACGGCACGCGCTGGAGCCCCGAGAACTACAGTCGCGAATACTACGGCCCGCAGACCCTGCGTCGCGGTCTGGAACTGTCACGCAACGTCATGACCGTGCGCCTGGCCCAGGACATCGGCATGGCCAATGTCGTCGCCCTGTCGAAGAAGATGGGCGTGTCTGACACCCTGCAGCCCAATCTGTCGGTGTCGCTGGGGGCCGGGGAGACCACCCCCTATCGCCTGACCGCCGCCTACGCGGCCTTCGTCAACGGCGGGCGGCGGGTCAATCCCTACCTGATCGAACTGGTTCAGGACCGTGACGGCGAGACCATCTTCCGCGCCGACGACCGCCGCTGCCGCGATTGCGGCCGGGCGTTCAGCGGGCAGGAGTCGCCCCGACTGGTGCCGCGCGGCGAGCAGGTTATCGATCCGATCACCGCCTATCAGATGAGCTCCATGCTGGAAGGCGTGGTCCAGCGGGGCACCGCGGCCAGCGCCCGCGGCCTCGGGCGCTGGATTGGCGGCAAGACCGGCACGACCAATGAGTACCGCTCGGCCTGGTTCGTGGGCTTCTCCTCGGACATCGTGGTCGGGGTCTTCATCGGCTTTGACGACAACCGGCCTCTGGGTTCCGGTGAGACGGGTGCGACGGGCCCCGTGCCGGTGTTCACAGACTTCATGCGGGTCGCCCTGCGCGAGCGTCCGGCACGGCCGTTCGTGCGACCGAAGAACGCCATCTTCCGCACCGTCAACGGCATCGAGGAAGCCTTCCGTCCCGGCACCGAGCGTCGCCGCGAGGAAGAACAGGCTCCAGCCCGGGAGATTCCCACCGGGCCGCAAAACTACAATGAGGTCGTTCGCCGCGAGCAGGAGGAGGCGGCTGGTCTGCCGCCGCAAACCTCGACGCCCCAACCCAGCACCCCGCCGCCGCCCCGCAAGGAACCGGCGCAGGATCTGGATGGGCTGTATTAGGGAAGAGTGATCAGGCAGCAGGAGGTCTTCCGACTGCTGCCTGCGCACCACTCCCTGTTGCCTCAGCTCTTCCCCTTTCCCCCGGCGCGCTCTATGTCCGCGCCTCACTTTTGTATCGCAGGAGAATGCGATGAGACCGGATGTCGAGGCCATGCAGGCCGACATCGAGCAGAGCATCGCTCTGCTCAGGAGGCGTCTTTGACTGGGATGTCGCGCTTCGAAAGCTCGATGAGCTGAACGCACGCGTCGAAGATCCGACGCTGTGGGACAACCCCGAACAGGCCCAGGCCGTCAGCCGTGATCGCTCGCGGCTGGAAGCCCAGATCAACACCGTCAGGGAGATGGAGCAGGGTCTCGAGGACGGGGTCATGCTGGCGGACATGGCGGACGAGGAAGGCGATGAGGCCGCTCTGGACGGCGCACGCGCCGATCTGAAGGCGATCAAGGACCGCGCCGCCCGCGCCGAGCTGGAGGCTCTGCTGTCCGGAGAGGCCGACGGCAACGACGCCTATCTGGAAGTGAACTCCGGCGCCGGCGGCACCGAGTCCAACGACTGGGCCGGCATGTTGCTGCGCATGTACAGCCGCTGGGCCAAGGCTCACGGCTACGAGGTCGAGATTGAGGCCGAGGAATCGGGCGAACAGGCCGGTATCAAGTCGGCCACCATCCTGATCACGGGGCCGAACGCCTATGGCTGGCTGAAGTCTGAATCGGGCGTGCACCGGCTGGTCCGCATCAGCCCCTATGACGCCGCCGCCAAGCGCCATACCAGCTTCGCCTCGATCGGGGTGTCGCCAGTGGTCGATGACGCCATCGAGATCGACATCAACCCGTCCGACGTGCGCACCGACACCTATCGCGCCTCGGGGGCTGGCGGTCAGCACATCAACAAGACGGACTCCGCCGTGCGTCTGACCCACGTGCCGACCAATACGGTCGTCGCCTGTCAGGCCGGGCGTTCTCAGCACCAGAACCGCGAACAGGCGTGGAAGATGCTGCGCGCCCGTCTGTATGAGCTGGAACTCCAGCGTCGTGAGCAGGCGGCCCAGGCGCTGGCGGACGCCAAGACGGACATCGGCTGGGGTCACCAGATCCGGTCCTATGTCCTGCAGCCGTACCAGATGGTGAAGGACCTGCGGACCAACGTCGAAACCTCGGACACTCAAGGGGTTCTGGACGGCGACCTGGACGCCTTCATGGGCGCGGCGCTGGCGGCTCGCGTGGGCGAGACGCGGGGATCGACGGTCGAGTGAGGGCCGACGGCCGACGGTGTGCCGGGAAGTGGTTAGTGGCTAGTGGTTAGTGGTTCGCCGGGCCCAAGGGCTGTTCTCAGACAGGACCCGCCAGCTTCAGCCACAGCATCCACTAACCACTAGCCACTAACCACTTGGCTGCGCGGTCTTCAGAGACGGCCCACCGCCAGACCGGCCCCAAAAAGCAAAAGGCCCCGGATCGCTCCGGGGCCTTTCGTGTTTCCGGGCCGTCGTCGGACTCAGGCGGCCGGTGGCTTCATGTCGATGATCTGCGGAGCCGGTTCGACCGGGCGCGGCGCCGGAGCCGGGGCGGTGGCCTGCGGCGCCTCGCGGCGGCCTTGCAGGACGCGACCCTGGAAATAGGCGCCGATGTCGATCGACAACTGCTCGGCGGTGATGTCGCCGTCGACGTAGGCCGTGGCGATCAACTTGACCTGCTTGCCCGAAACGGCGCCGACGACGCGACCGCGCACTTCGACATAGTCGGCCGCGACATTGCCTTCGACCGCGCCGGTCTCACCGACAATCAGGCGACCGACCTTGACGTCGCCCTTCACCTGACCGTCGATCTGCAGGTCGCCGGCCCCGCCGACATTGCCTTCGAACTGCAGGTCCGACGACAGGGTCGACAGGCCGCGTGAGGGCACGGAGGGCGCGGCCGCGCGCGGCGCGACGGAGGCCTGAGCCGAGGCGGCGCCCGGAGCGGGAAGATCCGGAAGCGGCGGAATCGACGAGCCGCTGTCGGAACGCGACTGGGGCTGCGGGGCGGGGGATTTAGTCTTGTTGAACAAGTTGGTCTCCGGCTCTCATAAAGCGGGCGGGGTTTTGCGGGCGGCCATTCATCCACACCTCATAGTGCAGGTGAACGCCGGTGGAGCGTCCGGTAGTTCCCATGGCGCCGACGCGTTGGCCCAGCGCGACGCGCTGGCCCGTTTGCACGGCCATGGAGTTCAGATGGGCGAAACGGGTCTTGAAACCGCGACCATGGTCTATCTCAACGACGTTGCCATACCCTGAACGGATGCCGACAAAAGACACGATGCCGGGAGCGGTGGCGTTGATCGGAGTGTTCAGGGGGGCCGCGAAGTCCTGGCCCTGATGCACGGCGGGACGACCGTTGAACGGATCGAAGCGGACGCCGAAACCCGACGTCGTGCGCGACGCCGTGGGGCGGCGGAAGGGGAGGCCTTCGGCGGCGTCGGCCAGCCCCCGCATTTCGGACAGGTTGTCCGCGGCGTTGCGGATGCGCCGGGCGAAGGCCTCGTCCACATCCAGTACAGCGCCGAGCGCGCGCGGGTCTTGCGCGTCGATGAGCGGACCGCCGAGCGCGGTGTCGCGCGGGGCGTAGGCGGCGGGGTTCAGCCCCGCGAGCCGGAAAGCCAGCCGCAGTCGTTCCGCGCGGCTGCCGGCGACGTTCTCGGCGCGGGCGATCAAGCGCTCCTGGTCCATCCGCACGGCGACGATGCGCTGGAGCGGCGTGGTGCGGTCTGGGTCGAGGGCAGGAGCGGGCGTCAGGGCGGCCTGGGCGCCGTCAACGCCGTGGAACAGGGTCATGACCCGGGTCAGGGCGGCGTGGCGTCGCTCGACCATCTGGGCCATCTCGTCGATGGAGCCGGTGCTGCTGGTCATACGGATGACGGCGCTGTCCAGCCGGGCCTGAAGATCGGCGTTGCGGCGCTCGGCCTCGGCGCGGCTGCGAGCTACAACCTGGTCGGCGTTACTCTGATGGACCATGTCGAGGGCGAAGCCGCCCGAGGCGAGGAGGAACCATCCGCCAATCATCACAGCACCGACGACGGCCAGCATCTGCCTGCCCGGCGTCAGGGCCCAGGCCTTCACCTCGTCGCCGTCACGGAGATAGAGGTAGCGTGTGGGAAACCAGCGCCCGATCAGGGATCGCCTGCCTCCGGTGTCCTGCTCGGCCATACCCAAACGCCCCCACGCCTGACGCGCTATGAGCCACGGCCAAGCATCGGCGACAAGTCTCTTCACGACTTGTTAACCACGCTGGAGCGTCTTCGCGCGAAGAACGTCGGTATTCGCGGTGGTTATTCGCCTGTGAGGCGTATTGAGCGGGTGCGGGCCGCCGGTTGTACCTGAGCGATCAGAGCCTGATCGGTCGTCACAGCGTCTGCGCGGCGGCGAGGACTTCGGCGGCGTGGCCCTTGACGGAGACCTTGCGCCAGACCTGACGGACGACACCCTCGCCGTCGATCAGGAAGGTGGCGCGCTCGATGCCCATATACTCACGGCCATAGAGCTTCTTCTCGACCCAGACGCCGTAGCCCAAGGTCACGTCCTCAGGCTCGTCAGAGGCGAGGACGACCTTGAGCTCACGCTTCTCGGCGAAGCGGGCCAGCTTCTTGACCGGGTCGCGGGAGACGCCGATGACGACGGCGCCGGCGGCGTCGAAGTCACCGGTCAGGGCCGAGAAGTCCTGGCTCTCGGTGGTGCAGCCGGGGGTGTCGGCTTTCGGGTAGAAGTAGAGAACGACCGTCCTGCCCTTCAGGTCGGCCAGCGAAACCCGGCCGCCGTCGGCGGTGGCCATGTCGAAGGCGGGAGCCTTCATGCCTTCGGTGATCCCGGTCATCAGACGGGCCTCACCAGAACGATCTTCTTCTTGCCCGCCGCCAGCTTGAGCACGCCGTCGGCGTTGACGTCCGACGCCTCGATCAGGCGGGCGCCGTCGGCGATGGCTTCGTCGTTCAGACGCAGGCCGCCGCCCAGGGCCAGACGCCGGGCCTCGCCGTTGGAAGCCGTCAGGCCGGCCTTGGTCGTGACCGCGGCCAGCATGGCGCCGATCACTTCGTCACGGGGCAGTTCGACGGTCGGCAGATCGGCCGAGAGTTGGCCCTTCTCGAACGCGCCTTCCGCCGCAGCGCGGGCGGTCGCGGCGGCGTCCGCGCCGTGCAGCATCGTCGTGGCGGCGTCGGCCAAGGCCTTCTTGGCGTCATTGATCTGCGCGCCTTCGAGGGCTTCCAGCGCCGCGATCTCGTCCAGCGACAGGTCGGTGAACAGGCGCAGGAATTTGCCCACGTCGGCGTCGTCGGCGTTGCGCCAGAACTGCCAGTAGTCATAGGGGCTGAGCTGGTCGGCGTTCAGCCAGATGGCGCCCTGCGCCGTCTTGCCCATCTTGCCGCCCGAGGCCGTGGTCAGCAGGGGGGTGGTCAGTCCAAAGGCGCTCTTCTGGTCGACGCGGCGGACCAGATCGACGCCGGAGGTGATGTTCCCCCACTGGTCCGAACCGCCCATCTGGAGCGTGACGTTGCGGGCGCGGTTCAGCTCCAGGAAGTCCACCGACTGCATCAGCATGTAGTTGAACTCGAGGAAGGTCATCGGCTGCTCGCGCTCGAGGCGCAGCTTGACCGAGTCGAAGGCCAGCATCCGGTTGATCGTGAAATGGGTGCCGAAGTCGCGCAGGAACTCGATGTAGCCGAACTGCGAGAGCCATTCGTCATTGTTGACCATGACGGCGTCGGTGGGGCCGTCGCCGAAGGTCAGGAATTTGGCGAAGACCTGCTGGATGCCGTCGATGTTGGCCTGGATGGCTTCGTCGGTCAGCTGGGGGCGCGAGGCGTCCTTGCCGGTGGGATCGCCGACCTTGGTCGTGCCGCCGCCCATCAGGACGACCGGCTTGTGTCCGGCCTGCTGAAGCCGACGCAGCATCATGATCTGGATCAGGCTGCCGACGTGGAGCGACGGCGCGGTCGCATCGAAGCCGATGTAGGCCGTCACCACGCCGTTCGCCGCCGCCTCGTCCAGCTCGGCCGGATGGGTGATCTGATGGATGTAGCCGCGCGACTGGAGGGTGCGCAGGAAGTCGGACTTGAAGGTCGGATCGCTCATGGGGGCTCCGTTAGCAGGGAAGCCGGCGAGCGTCTTGTGAGGATTGCGCGCCGGGGAGGGCGGCGCAGGGGTTCGCTGGCCGCTCGTCAGATCGAGGGGCGGTAATACAGGCCGGTGTTGGTGGCGCGGGCGAACATGGGCCTCTGGGTAGCCTCCACCATTGACCGGCGTCAAGCGGGCGGTATCGGTGGGATCATGCGGGCTTTCCTTGAACCTCACCCCCAAACGCCCTCCGCAGTTATCGAACGGATCACGGTGGACATCAGCTGCGAGGGGCCGCGCCTGCGGCTGACCTACGTCGTGGATGGCGATACGGCGAAGGTTCTGTGGCCGGGACCGGCGACGGTCGGCCGGGCTGACGGCCTCTGGCGGCATACCTGCTTCGAGGCCTTCGTTCAGTCGGACGAGGGGTACCATGAGTTCAACCTTTCGATCTCCGGCCAATGGGCGTCGTACAGGTTCGAGGACTATCGTCAGGGCATGGCCCAGGCCGTTGAGGAAGCCGAACGGGTGAGTCTTGAGGAGCGTGGCGACTACGCAGAGGTGGGATTCCTGATCGACCTCCCCGAGGGCGCTCATCGCCTGGGCCTCTCCGCGGTGCTTGAGGACATCGACGGAGAGATCTCCTACTGGGCCTTGGCCCATCCGTCCGATAAGCCGGACTTCCATCATCCCGACTCCTTCGTTCTGGACCTGCCATGAAGTTCGGCCTCGACCGCCTGTTGTCCGATCCCGCCCTGAGCGCGCCGCTGAAGGGGCGCAGGGTGGCGCTGGTGGCGCATCCGGCGTCGACGACGCAGGACCTGACCCATGCCGTGGACGCGCTGGCGGCCCACCCGGACATCACCCTGAGCGCCGCCTTCGGGCCGCAGCACGGGATGAAGGGCGACCTGCAGGACAATATGATGGAGAGCCCGGACTATACCGATCCGGTGCACGGCATCCCGGTCTTCAGCCTGTACGGCGAGGTGCGGCGGCCTCAGGGGCAATGGATGAGCACCTTCGACGTGGTGCTGATCGACCTGCAGGACGTGGGCTGCCGCATCTACACCTTCGTGACGACCCTGCTGTACATGCTGGAAGCCGCCGCCGAGCACGGCAAGGAGGTCTGGGTGCTGGATCGGCCCAACCCCGCCGGGCGCCCGGTCGAGGGGACGACCCTGGTCGAGGGCTGGGAGAGCTTCGTCGGGGCCGGACCGATGCCGATGCGGCACGGGCTGACCTTGGGCGAGATGGGCCTGTGGTTCATCGATCACTTCAAGCTGGATGTGGCCTATCGGGTCATCGAGATGGAGGGCTGGAAGCCCGATGAAGGCCCCGGCTACGGCTGGCCGCTGAACGAACGCAGCTGGATCAACCCCAGCCCGAACGCGCCCAACGTCTCCATGACCCGAGCCTATGCCGGGACCGTCATGCTGGAAGGGGCGACCCTGTCGGAAGGGCGAGGCACGACCCGGCCGCTGGAGCTGTTCGGGGCGCCCGACATCGACGCGCGCGCCGTCATCGCCGAGATGAAGGCCTTCGCCCCGCAGTGGCTGAAGGGCTGCGTGCTGCGCGACATGTGGTTCGAGCCGACCTTCCACAAACATGTCGGGACGCTGTGCTCTGGCGTCCAGATCCACGTCGACGACCCCGCCTATGGCCATGCGGCCTTTCAGCCGTGGCGGGTGCAGGCGCTGGGCTTCAAGGCGATCCGGCGGCTGTATCCTGACTACGACCTGTGGCGCGACTTCCCCTATGAGTACGCCTTCGGCAAGCTGCCGATCGACGTGATCAATGGCGGGCCCTCCCTGCGGGAGTGGGTCGATAACCCGGCCTCGACTCCGGATGATCTGGACGCGATCGCGACCCCGGACGAGCAGGCCTGGCTGGAAACGCGCCGACCCTTCCTGCTGTACTGATGGCCGCCTCCCGCAGCCGCCTCATCGGCATGGCCTGCGGCCTGGGCGCCGGGGCCATGTGGGGGCTGGTCTTCCTGGCGCCCAAGGTCGCGCCCGACGCCTCGCCCCTGCTGATGAGCGCGGGACGGTATCTGGCCTATGGCCTGATCGCGGCCCTGTTGCTGGCGCCGCGCTGGCGGACGGTGACGGCGCTGCTGGATGCGAAGGCGTGGCGGGCGCTGGCCTGGCTGAGCCTGGCGGGGAACATCGTCTACTACCTGTTCCTGGTGCTCAGCGTGCATTTCGCGGGCGTGGCGGCCTCGGCCCTGATCGTGGGGATGGTGCCGGTGGTCGTGGCCGTCTGGGGCCTGAGGGACGCGGACGCGCCGCCTTTGCGCAAGGTCGGGCCGCCGATCCTGCTGGCCGCCTTCGCCGTGGCCCTGATCGGCTGGGAGAGCCTGTCGCGGGACGGGATGGGGCGCGACGCCACCGAGGTGTTCATCGGGCTGGGCTGCGGTCTGGCGGCGCTGTTGTGCTGGTCGGCCTATGCGGTGGGCAACAGCCGCTGGATGGCGCGCCTGCCGCGGGTCAGCGCCCATGACTGGTCGTTGCTGACGGGGGTGGTCACCGGCGGGTTCGCCCTGTTGCTGGCCGTGCCAGCCCTGCTGGGTGCCGGCGAGGCGACGGCGGACCAATGGGCGCGGCTGGCGGCGGTCAGCGTCGGCGTGGCCGTGCTGGCCTCCATTGTCGGCAACGCCTTCTGGAATCAGGCCAGCCGGCTGCTGCCGCTGTCGATGCTGGGGCAGATGATCGTGTTCGAGACCCTGTTCGCCTTCCTGTACGGCTATCTGTGGGAAGGGCGCGGGCCGACGGTCATCGAGGTTGTGGCCATGATCCTGATGGTCGTCAGCGTGGTCTGGTGCCTGCGCGCACACCGGTCGTCCGCCGTGGCGGTGGTGGAAGGCGAGCACTGACCCGTCAGACGGGAAAAAGTGCACTCGAGAAAAATGGAGTGCACATCGTGCACATTTTCTCGTGCGACGGGGCGTGGGGACGCTGCTCAACTGCAAGGGAGCGAGACGGACGGCGATGTCAAAGACCCGCGCGCAGTCTGGCATGCCGGTGCGTCAGAAATGGTCGGGTGGGTTTTGATGATCGCTTGTCATCCCGGCCGACGCGAAGCGGAGAGCCGGGACGGCGGTGTCGTAAAACCGGTCGCGCCCGGACAGCCCTGCAGGGCTGAGCCGGGCGACAGCGAGCCATGGGCTCAGGCCTTGCCCCGGATAAGCGCTGCGCGCTTTCCGGGACGGATTTGAAGGGGGGTGCGCTCGCGTCCCGGCTCTCCGCTTACGCGTCGGCCGGGATGACAAGGGGTGCGGCTTGCGCCGAATGCGGGCGGAGGAACCTCACCCTTTGGCCTTGCCGATCGCTTCGCTCTCGTGGGCTCAAGCCCTCTCCCATCGGGAGAAAGATAGGCCTCGTTCGTCGATATAATTATCTGAAAGATAAAACGAATTTTTCGGTGAAAGGTACCGTGTAGAGTTCGTGTAGATAATTCTTCACGCGGGCAACAAAAGGTGGCTGGAGTCGGCGACGGCGTCCAATGATTTGGGCCGCCTGTCTGTACTAGCGATAGAGCTTCACAAGGCGTCAGTTGAAGGCCGCCGTAGCCCCCTCTGCGCCCAAGACGCGCAAAGCCACGCCGGCTCAAGGACTGACGGTAATGGCGGACGTCCGCGCGAACCGTAATCATCCCACCCGCCTAGAACAGCGAAAGCTGTCTATTTGCCTGATCGAATGCCGTCCACTCCGGCGAACGCGATGCTTGATCGAGCCACGCTTCCACGAAGGCCCCCACACTGTCGTAACCGTCCATCGCCGCTTTGGGGGTGAAGTGCGATCTGTAGCCTGTCTCGGTGATCGGCAATGGCGCTCGCTCGGGTGAAACACTCACCACTTCCAGATGGGCCATATGGGTTCTGTCGTCATAGACCAGATAGTCGGCGTTCCACCTGATTTCGATCTCGACTCCGTTCCAGTGTGTCCGTGTGATTGAATAGTCCTTTTTCATATCCGCCTCTGGGGTTTGGGTTCGTACCGACCCTTGCCCGTCGGCGAGACTGGGGGAGCAAACGGAGCGGGAGACTTCGCGGGGACCCGGCTGCAACGAGCACCGCGAGAGAAGCTGGGCGGAAGCCTCTCCGAAGTGCGCCAGGGGCAACGCCCCGAGCTCTTCGCGATAGGGATTGCAACCCGGATGGGCTGAGATCACCGGCGCAGCCGGAAGCTCAGGGCGAAGCCTAAAGCCCGCCGCGCCTCGACGCGGATCGCCCTGCGGCTATGACTCGCTTTTCCAATCGCGTTAGTTGTAGGGTATCCTTAACGAGCGGGGGAATTATGTGGCGCGACAGTGAAACAGATCAGGATTTCCTAAATTTCACAGAGTTGGCCGAGCAAGTAGCCACTCTCGCCACTAACCCCAAGTTGTTGCCTATATCGATTGGGGTCTTCGGTACTTGGGGCACGGGAAAATCGACAGTTCTCAGCTTGGTAGAAAAGCGGCTGAAGGACTCCGATCCGAGTCCGATCATCATAAAATTTGACGCGTGGCTCTACCAAGGCTTCGACGACGCGAAAGCGGCATTGATGGAGGTCGTGGCCGAGCGCCTCCTGGAGGAAGCAAAATCGGATCAGACTCTCTTGGACAAAGCCAAGAGTTTTGCTGGCCGGGTGAACTATTTCCGCGCACTCGGAATGGCGGCTGATTTCGGAATCGGGATGGCCTTCGGCGTGCCGCCTGGACTTCTAACGAAAGCCGGCGGCGCTATTGGCTCGCTCATCGCCGGCCAAGGTGAGGCCGATGATGCCGCCACTATTCGAGATGGTGGGAAAACTGCGGCAGAGACTTGGTCGAAGCTGATCAAGCCCGAAAAAGCCCGGACTCCTCCGAAAGAGATCGCCGCGTTCCGTGAGGAGTTCGGCGAGATTGTTCTTGGCCTGGGCAGGCCTTTGGTCCTTTTCATCGACAACCTCGACCGATGCCTGCCTGACGTAGCGATCGGGACGTTGGAAGCCATCCGGCTGTTTCTGTTTATCGAGGGGACCGCATTCGTCATCGCCGCCGACGAAGACATGATCCGTCACTCCGTGACGAAGCATTTCGGCGATATCAATTCCCGGCACGTTCACGACTACCTCGATAAGGTCATCCAGGTGCCGATGCACGTTCCACAAGTAAGCGTCGAAGACGTTCGGGCTTACATGTACTCGTTGTTTGTCGGTCTTTTGGCCCCAGACCACCTACAGACCGTGCAAGCCACATTGATGCACGCCCTTCAGACGAGTTGGTCGGGGAGCACGTTCGACCGAAAAGTCATAAATGATCTCGCAGGGCAGCCAAAAGATCTCCTCGATGCGCTGGCCGTGTGCGATCGGCTGGCTCCGATTTTAGCAACGGCGCCCAATATCAACGGCAACCCGCGCATCGTGAAGCGGCTCTTGAACGCGATCACGTTACGACAGACCCTCGCTGCTTCTCGCAAGATGAACGTCGATTTGGCGACGCTTGCCAAGCTCGCGATCTTTGAACGCGGCACCGATGCCAAGGCCTCTCAGAAGCTCTACGGCCTGGTCATGGAAGAGAAGGACGCCGAGCTTCTCCTCAACGCGGAGGGCAAGATCAAAGGGAAGCGACCTGAGTTTCCGGCCGAGTGGAAGGGCTATGAGGGGTTCATCGAGAACTGGCGAGAAATGGAGCCTCATTTCGAGAATGCAGCGACTTGGCGACCAGCCGTTTTTCTCAGCCGCGATGTGATGGCCACGTCGATCAATCGCGGAGGCTTGAAGGAGGCAGCGGCGAATGCGTTGGAAGCGCTTCTCGCGGCAAACAGTGTGAACTCGCCGGCTGGCGAAAAAATTGCCGGAGATCTCTCGCCGTCTGACCAGCGTGCGGTCATGGGCGAGATTATAGGGCACCTCCGGGAGCAGGATTGGACCAAAGCCCCGGAAGGCGTCCACGGGGCCATCATCCTGGCCAAAAAATCGGCCGACGCGGCAGAAGAGCTGACAGCCTTCGTCGCCACCTTGCAGGCCGACACCATGCACAAAGCAACAGGCTTCTTACTCAAGACCGCCAAGTTGCTGCCGAAGGGGAAATAATGGGCACTTCGCAATCGAAGCCGTCGGCTCGCGGCGGTTCGCCGCTCGTGCCGTCTTGGGCAAACCAGGATCCCGTCCCAGGTGATGGGGACGGTGGCGGACCAGCGCCCGCTGCACCAAATGACGGCGCTGACGAGGTATTGGAGCCGCGGCGCAGTTCAGGCATGCGACGATCGATGAAACGGTTTCTTACGACTGGAGACCGCGCCGACGCTCGCAGAGCTCTGGGCCATTACTCCCGTGGTTCAGCCGGCGGAGGCGCCCCGGGAGCTCACCGCCTTGGGCGAGCTGCTCGAGTGGGCGGTGGCGTTCTCTCAGCCCTGTCCCAAGCGGTGGCTGGCCAACCCGTTGCGCCGAATGGGTTCGACCTTCGTTCCCTTACTGGAGGCGACGTCGGAGACGCCATCAACTCCATCGTCGACGCGTTTTGCCCACCGGGTATCGTTGACGAAGACACTATAAGAGCGGCTGTCGGCGAAGCATTAACCGAGGCGCTTGCTGGACTGGATCAGTTCGATCCTGCGGCCATCGACGACTACACCGTCTTGATCGCGACGCGCTCATTTATTGCGGAACTGGTGTTCGGCTCTGTTGTCACAGAGCAAGGCCAGTCGGCCGAAAATGTACCGCCCCAACTTGCCATCTCTCGTGAGAACGATCTGCGAGCCCTTGTTCGAGAGGTGACGGACGCTATCGCGACGCCGGCCATTCAAGCGGCGGGGACGAACCTCAGCCAAGATCGCGTCGCTGAGTTGGTCACGACGATAACGACGGCGGTCTACGGGGAAATGTCAGAATGGTAGCCACTCGCGTTGTCGCCACACCCATAGTCGCTGACGCGGTAGCCGCGCATCTCTCAAATGACACGATCGGGGTCGCGCTCTATCACGCAGGTTCATATGCCCAGCCGGGCTTAGGCGGACACCTCCACGAATCCGCCAGGAAATACCTCCCCGGCCCACCGTCGCAGACGGCCTGGGACTTCCTCTCTATCGCGATCGCCGCATTTGCGGCTGATCGCTTTGTTCTAAGGAGCGAGTCCGAGGACGGATGGACAAGAGTCATCGCTTTGGATGTTGCCGTAGCAGACGCCAACCTCTGGGAAGGTCAGCGGGCTCGGTTAGAAGGAGCGCTTCGTTTTCTGACCGGTGACATCTGGCAAATCGCGTTTCGGAGCGGTGGGTCACGGGCGCCAGCCATTCCCACCCGTCCCACAGATCGCGATGCGATCTGCCTTTTCTCCGGTGGTCTGGACAGCCTTCTCGGCGCATTGAAACTGATAGAAGATACCCGAAAGCCGTTCCTCGTCAGCCAGGGATCGACGAAGGAAGTGGGTCCTCAGATCCAACTCGCTACACAGATCGGCCTTCACAATCATCGATTTGATGGACGGGTGAACGAGCGGTGGCGAACCCCTTACGAGGGATCAACGCGCGGCCGATCTCTCATCTTCTTCGCCTATGGCGTCGTGGCTGCTTCGGCCCATGCCCTCAATGAAGTGATCGTTCCGGAGAACGGCCTCATCGCGATCAACCCACCGTTCACGCCCCGGAGAATGGGTTCGCTGAGTACGCGCACCACCCATCCGCATTTCCTATCAGAGTTGGAAGGTGTGCTTCACGGGGTCGGAGAAAACGTCCGGTTCACGAATATCTTCGAGGGTAAAACGAAGGGCGAGATGATGGCGGAATGCGCAGAACCACGGATCGCACAGCTCAGCGCCGCATCATACTCGTGCGGCAAGGGGAAGCGCCGCAACGGTCAGTGTGGTCGATGCGTGCCCTGCCTCATTCGTCGGGCGGCATTCCACAAGGCAGGCATCGCGGACGGTTCTTCGTATTACTCGGACTTGTCGCGCTCGGCGCGAAATGACGACGTGATGGCCGCAAGGATCGCGACGGCAAGGGTGCGCTCTGTTTCGCCGGCCGAGATGTCCAGGTGGGCGACGAAGTCGGGGCCGCTTCCGGCCGTGGCTGCCAGACGGCAGGAAATCACCGGTGCGGTCACAAGGGGGCTGGTCGAAATGGCAGACTTCCTTGATGGAGTGCCATGGCGCTAATCGACTTTCATTGTCACCTGGACCTGTACCCCGACCCCCAAGCCGTCGCCCAAGAGGCGGCACGGCGTGGCGCATACGTCCTGTCGGTCACGACGACCCCGAGTGCGTTTGAAGGAACCTGCAAGCTTGCTCCTGCCGGTAGCCGGATAAGGACTGCGCTCGGTCTGCATCCCGAGATCGCAGTTCAGCGTGAAAGCGAGTTAGGCCTGTTCGAAGAGCTATTGGCGCAGACAAAGTACGTAGGTGAGGTCGGTTTGGATGGGTCCAAGCCGCACCGTTCCACACTCGACCGACAGGGCGCGATCCTCTCGGAAATCCTCAGCATGTGCGCCAGGGCTGGTGGCAAGACGCTATCCCTTCACAGCCGTGGTGCGACATCTCTCCTTCTAGATGTCCTTGAGGCTGAACCTCTGGCGGGTATCCCAGTTCTCCATTGGTTCAGCGGCACGGAGCGGGAAACAGAGCGAGCGGCGGAGATGGGATGTTGGTTTTCTATCGGTGTGCCAATGCTGAGATCCGAAAGAGGCCGGCGAGCGGTCGCCAAGATGCCTCTTGATCGCGTCCTTCCAGAAACCGATGGGCCGTTTGGCATGGTCAACGGTCAGCCTTGTTATCCCTGGGAAACGATGAGCGTCATATCTCTACTCGAACCCATCTGGCGTCTAAGTCAGGTAGACATATCAGAGCAAATCGTCTCGAATTTTCGCCACCTGTCGTTTGAGGCGAACTTCTCGGCCGCTGTCGAAGTTTGAAGCCATCACGCCATATTGACCACCCATTCCCCCAGCGCAGCGTGTGGTGGAGTCTGGACGCGTCCAGGAGATTTTCCGACTATTCAACGAGGATCAGCGACTCCGGTCTCGGTCATATGGGCGATCATCATACCAGCCGCCGCGTACCCGCTCTCGTTCCTTCCCAGCGTTTTGGCCGTCCACGCGGCGGTCTTCTCCGACTAGGCTTCGTCCTCGATCCCCCGCCGCTCGATTGTCACTAGCTCCGTGACGTTCGGCGAAGGCGGTGAGGTAGTTCAAGGCGACGTCTTTTGATCCGTCGCGTCCCAACGACTCCGCGAGACGAGCCGGGGTCGCGAAGGCATCGCGGCCGTAGTGCAGTGACATCCCATCTCGATGCCGGGTCATTGCGACGTTGGCTGCCTGCCGGTCCATGTGGGGTGTGGCGAGGACATGGGCGTGATCGACGGTCACGCCTTGAGACTTGTGAACGGTGGCGGCGTAGCCATGGTCGATGTCGGGGTAAGATTTGGGATCAAACGAAACCCTGTCTCCCCGATCAAGTCGCACTGTCATGCTGTTGGGGCCGACGGCTTCGACCTCTCCCAGCGAACCGTTTTTCACTCCGATCGACTTTTCGTTTCGGAGGAACATGATCCTGTCACCGGAGGCGAACGGCTTCGCTCCCCGTGTCGTTTCGGTCTCTCGGTCCGGTCCGAGGGCCCCAACTTCCTGAAGCTTGCTTCTCGCCAGCGTGTTCAATTCGGCCACGTCGCTTCGCTTGTAGGCGAGCATGATCTGACTGGCGTCAGGCTCCTTTTCGCGGGTCTTCGCCCATCCAGCGACGACGGCGGCTTGAGCGTCCGCGTGTGAGGCGTGGTCTGTGACCATCCCGACCGCTGCGTACCGGTTGATCGCCTGGCTCGTGCGGCCGGTCGCCAATTCCCGCGTCGCCTGCTGCTGCCAGTCGGTGTGCTGGCGCCGCACCTCGGTGATCTCGGCCGCTCCGTGGCGTTCCGCCAGTGCCCTGAAGGCTGCTCCCGCTTCGATGGCCTGAAGCTGCTCCGGGTCGCCCACCATCACGATCTTCGCGCCGGCGGCTTCCGCATGTTCGACGACGCGCTGCATTTGTCGCGACCCAACCAGACCAGCCTCGTCGATGACGAGCACATCGTTGGACGAAAGTCCGGCCCGGCCGCGCGCCCAAGAATGCTCGAGGCTGGCGATCGTCCGTGATGGAATGCCAGATCCTCCCTCAAGGCTTTCTGCGGCGATACCGGAAAGCGCCGCGCCTTGGACTCTGAACCCGCTCTTTTCCCATGCCTCTCGGGCGGCGCCGAGCATGGCGCTCTTGCCGCTCCCCGCGTAGCCCACGACCAAAGCCAGGTCGCCACTGCCTGTCACATGTTCGAGCGCGTCCCGCTGCTCGCCCGCGATATCCAGTCCGCGCACCTTCGCGCTCTCGACCGCCTTCTCGACGAAGGATTCAGGAACGCGATGGCCGTCGGTCTCAGACAGTCGTGCCGCTGACCGCTCCAGGTGCTGCTCGACAGCGAGCATCTGGCGACTGGTGAACCGTTGGCGACCGTCACCATCCTGGCCCAGCGCGACCAAATCCGGAGAGCATTGAATGGCGCTGACGACATGGTCGAACTGTTCCTTTCCGTCGGAGTGCCGGTGAGCGAAACGCGCTATGTCGTGGTGTGTGAAAGTCGATTGCTGACGGGTGATCGCGTCCAGCGCGACCCGAGGATTTTCAGCGATGATCTCGCCGTTCTGCCGAGCAATCTCTCGATGGTCGGCGGCCCGCTCCGCCGCTTCACCTCGATACTCTCTGCGCGCGCCAGCCGGACCGATCTTGTCTTGGGGTTCGAGTTCGATCCCCTGATCCTTGAACGAGCGATGATCGATGCGGGCATCGATATCCAGCCGCGCAAGCCGCTCGTTTGCGTGGTCGCCCCAAGCCTCGCGCCAGTGCTTCAGAAGTTCGACGTCGTTCCACTCACGGACCTTTGGTCCGAACCCCTGTTCTCCGGCTTCTCGCATGGTGAGCATCACGTGGGCATGCGGCTTAGGTGAACCGTCGGCCGCCGTGTCCCAGTGGACGTTCAAATCTGCGACCATCCCCCGATCGACGAACTCTCGTTGGACAAATGATCGGGCCAGATCGACAGCGTCGTCCCGATCCATTTCGCGCGGGATTGAAAACTCCACCTCGCGGGCGAGCTGCGCATCCTTTCGCTTCTCTCCAGCCTCGACCTCATTCCAGAGGGTCTCTCGATCTTTCCAGCGGTTGGGCGATTGCTCCGGCGCGAGAATCTCTGAATGAATGACCCCTGCCTTGTTCGTGAAGTCATGAGGTCGATCCAGCCTGTCGTCGTGCAAGCGCGACGCAGCACGGTAGGCAGCCGCAGCAACCGCGCTGGATCCGGTCGCACGGGAGATCACTTTCGCAGAGAAGTGATAGATCGCCACCGGCGTCCCCTCATCCTCAGCAGCAACGTCGGCACGACGTATAAGCGCGCACTTCCAACAAGCGTTTGAAAGTGACTGGCTCTACGACCGTAAACTCCCGGATGCGACAAAGAGCAAATTACATGCTAGGGTTTCACGGCAAGTTGTAGTTTCAGGTGTGGGCGATCCCATGCGTAAACCACGAGATATCGACGCCGAAATCCAAGCGCTTGAGGCGAAGGCGAAAACGCTAAGAGCGCAGAAAATCGAGCAGCTCGGCGAACTGGTTGTGGCGACCGGGGCCGATGCTCTTGAGCTCGATGTTCTCACCGGCGCGCTGTTAGCCGTCCGAACCAATGAGAACGATGAGGACAGGGAGGCGTGGCGTCAGCGGGGCGCCGCCTTCTTTCAAGCAGGTCGCGGGCGGCGAAAAACTCCGTCGTAGAGCGGCCAAAAACACGTTCGCACTTCATCGAGTCCGCTCCTCTATGAATCGGGCTCTGGCTTTGCGGGCGCGACTGGATACTCGGAGCTGGGTGATGGAGCGTCGCAAGCGAACTCGGGAGCTCATTGAGCTCGGCGGGCTTGTCCAGAAATCAGGTCTGGCTGAGCGCATCAGCGATGATCGGGCGGCATTGCTGGGCGCCCTCCTGACCCTGGTCGAAACCTTGGACGATGACCGGGGCGCCGACCTCCTGTTGCTCTGGCGGCGACGGGGCAAGCGCGCCTTCGAAATGGGGGCCGTGCCGAAAGCGACGGAGGCTCCATGAAGGCCCTCAAACTCATCGGCCTGGTCATTCTGGGCTATGTGATCGGTAACCTTGTGGGGAACGTCGCTCTCGCCGGATTGGGTGCCAGTGGAACCATGGTGACGGGAGTACTGCGCTCCATGGTGATGCTGGGCTCAGGCCTTACAGGCGCAGCCTCGGCATTTCTGATTTGGCGGGGCCCCAGGAGCGAAGCGGTCCCCGATGTGCATGGGTCCGCTCGGTTTGGGGGTGAGAAGGAACAGCGTGACCTCGTCCGTATCGACGACGGTTTGATCGTCGGTCGCTCACACCGTGGCGGCTTGATGCGATACTCCGGAAGTTCACATCTTCTGACGGTCGCGCCGACCCGATCAGGGAAGGGTGTCGGTGCGATAATCCCGAACTTGCTGACCCTCCGTCGTTCGATCCTCTGCATCGATCCGAAAGGGGAGAACGCTCGCATCGCATCGCGAGCTCGCTCTGCTCTGGGGTCCGTCTTCGTCCTCGATCCTTTCGAGATTTCCGGAGTGGCTGGCGGTTGTTTCAACCCGCTGGCCGAACTGGAACCTGACAGTGTCGATCTGGCGGAGGATGTGGCGGCAGTGGCCGACGCGCTTGTCTACGATCTTCCGGGACAGGTCGGTGAAGCTCACTGGAACGAGGAGGCGAAGGCGCTGATCGCCGGTCTGATCCTTCACGTCGTGACAACAGCCGGACCCAAGCAGCGCAACCTGGCCACCGTGCGCGATCTGCTGACCACCACGCCCCAACGGTTCGAACAAGTCCTGAAGACAATGCAGGCGAGCCTCGCCGCCAACGACCTCGTAGCACGGTCCGCGAACCGTCATTTGTCCAAGAGCGATCGTGAGGCCGCAGGGGTGTTGTCGGCCGCCCAGCGGCACACTCATTTTCTCGACAGCCCCCGAATGACCAAGACGCTGAGCCATTCGGACTTCAAGCTGAGCGACCTACAAAGCCAACTGACAACCGTGTTCGTCGTCCTTCCGCCAGATCGGCTTGGGACGCACGCTCGCTGGCTTAGACTGCTCGTCGTACAGGCGATCAATGAACTTGCGAGATCGACCCCAGACAACCGTCCGCGACAGTCGGTTCTGCTACTGCTCGACGAGTTTGCCGCTCTGGGCCGTCTTGAACCCATTGAGCGGGCCTTCGGATTGATGGCCGGTTATGGGGTCCAGCTCTGGGCGATCCTTCAGGACATGCACCAACTCAGGAGTCTTTATGGCGAGCGCGCCGGGACGTTCTTGTCGAACGCGGGGTTGACCCAAATTTTCAATGTCTCAGACATCGACACGGCAACTTGGGTGTCCCGGACGCTGGGTGCAGAAACCCAATCCTATGTGACGACCGGCAGCACGGTCAGCGATGCGCCCGGCCAATGGCGAGCAAACCGGAGCTACTCCAGCAATCTGAACCTTACCCGGCGGGATCTCCTCACCCCGGACGAGGTGATGCGTGTCAGTGACGAGGAGTTGCTCCTCCTCAGGCCGGGCGCTTTGCCGCTCGTGGCTAGAAAAATCCGTTATTTCGCCGATCCAGAATTCGCGGGACTGTTCGATGAATAGGCGCGGTTCTGACAAGGGGCTTCGCGAAGAGCGCGCGGTCGAGCGGTCTTCGCAGAAACTGAAGCGACCCCGGACCAGCCTGCACCATCTGCCAGAGGGCAAGCAGGAAGAGATCGCGTGGGTGCGGAGCCTGATCTTCGAGGAGTTCGCTAGAGCGATCTCGCAGCGAAAAGCTGAGGGCATCCGAGACGGCAAAATTCTGAAGCTCATTCTGCATGGCGCCTATACGTCCGGTGCCTGGGTAGACGATCCAGCAGGGGCATATTTCGCTGACTTTGAGTTCCTAGTGGTAGTCAGCAATGACCGACTGGCCGATGTGGGGGAGTTCTGGTCCGACTGTGAGAGGAAGCTCCTGTTCGCGGCGGCCGACCGTGTGAACCTTCGGACCCAGGTGAGGCTGTCGATCCAAAGCATCGATGCGATCAACGGTCAGATCGAACAGGGGACGCCCTACTTCAAGGACATCCTTGAGCGCGGCGTACTTCTGCACGACACACCCGAGCACCCGTTCTCTCAATACAGCGCCCCACGATCGGAAGATCTGGAAGCGGATGCCGAGTTGCATCTTGAGGAGGGTATGGCCCTGCTTGAAGAGTTTCTCGGGTCGGCGAAACTTTCAATCGCCAACCGTTGGTGCCGCAAGGCGGCGTTCGACCTGCACCAGGCCACGGAGCGTCTCTACAATATCGTGTTGTTGGTCTTCACGGGCTACACGCCGCACACCCATAATCTTGTGCAGCTGCGGAGGCTCGCGGAGCCCTTGGACAAGAGGCTGGCCAGCGTTTGGCCCTCGGACCTGAGAGAGCAGCGGAGATGCTTCGAGCTCCTGCGAGGTGCCTATATCAAGGCCCGGTACAATCGACATTACCGCGTCACCGACGATGAGCTTCGGTGGTTGCACGGCCAGGTCGAGTACTTTGTCGATCTGGTGGACGAGATATGCTGGGAGCGGATCGAAGGCTTGTCGCATGAGCGTCGGGCTAAGCGAGCTTCCATGCACGAGCCGACCCAGCAGATCATCGCGAACTACTTCGCGGCGAGGGCGATGCACCCCGGCTCGATCGTGGACCAACGTCTGCTGCCCCATTCAAAGCCCGAAATCAAAGAAGCGATCCTTACGGCTCTTTGCGAGACCGATGATCTTGAGGCCGTTCGGAAGCTGACCGAAGGCTTCGTGGGGTTGGCTGATTGGCTTCTCATGAACGACGAAGAGCTCGCGGTGCTGAAGGCACACGAGCGACCTGCCGTCGAACCCAGCGTGTCTCACCTTGCCAAGTACAGGCGATTGGCCAACCGCGTCACCGCCAACACCATCGTTCTCGGCGCCGAGCTTGAAAGGGCTATGCGGCGAACTTCGCGTGCTACTGATCGCTTGTGATGGAGTCCGTCCGGCGTGAGCCATTCCGGTGGCGGGACGTCTCAAGGGGCGCATCCGATGCCAGCCGAAAACGAGCCTGCTGACCCTTCCCGCAAACGTGCGGCTCAGTATCTCCGGATGTCCACGGACCAGCAACGGTACTCGCTGGAAAGCCAAGCTGCACTGATCGCGGGCTACTGCCAACGAGAAGGGTATGAGGTTGTGGCGACATATGAAGACGCCGCTTGCACGGGCGTCACCGCCGCGAAGCGGATAGGTCTTCAATCCTTGCTCCGGGATGTCCTCGCCGGTGCCTCGTTTACCACTGTGCTCGTCTTGGATGTCAGCCGGTGGGGAAGGTTTCAGAACCCCGACGAAGCCGCGCACTACGAGTTTCTATGTCGGGAGGCTGGCGTGCGGGTCCGCTATTGCGCGGAGTCATTTGAGGATGATGATTCGCCCACCGCAGCCCTCATGAAGGGCGTCAAGCGGGTGATGGCGGCCGAGTACAGCCGTCAACTTTCGGATCGCTGTCGCGCGGGCATTCGGCGTCATATGTTGGCCGGGGGGAAGGGCGGCGGACATCCTCCTTACGGATTTGCCCGACAAGCCTTTAACCCTGACGGTTCACCCGGACCGGTCCTGAGTCCCGGCGAAAGACGACCACGGGTGGAGCAGACCGTCAGGCTCGTGCAGGGTCCGGAGCTCGAGAGACAGACGCTAAAGAGAATATTCCAGCTCTTCGTTCGGGATATGCGGGGAGTTACTGAGATCGCTCACGTTCTGAATGCAGAAGGTGTCCCCTATCGCCGCGCGGGTCCATGGGATGAAATCCGGGTCAAAGCGATACTCAAGAATGAAATCGCGATCGGTATGTATGCCTTCAATCGCGGGTCTTGGTACTTTGGAAAGCCCGGGCCCAGGACTGCGCCATCAGACTGGCTTCGGATCCGGGTAACCCCCCCGATCGTCTCGCCGTCACTCTTCGCGGCCGCGCAGTCGAAGTTCAAAATTCTGAAGGGGAATATTTGGACCGACGACGAGATGATCGGAAAACTTCGTCGGCTGTTGCGGAAGCACGGCCATCTCAGCAGGAGGCTGATTGATGGATCTCCACATGTGCAGGGAGCTCCAGCCTACATTCGAAGGTTCGGATCGATGTCTGCGGCTTACCGGCTTGCAGGTTATGAGCCCGCTGCTCGTTTTCGCGAGCACGTCGATAAGGCTGGTTTGGAGCCGGAGGAGATTGTCGTTCGCCTTCGGACGCTGCTGGCGGAAAAGGGCTACCTCAACTCTTTTTTGATCGAGCAATGCCCTCACTTGCCGTCTGTGGCGTCGATCAAGAAGCGGCTAGGTGGGTTGACGGAGGCCTATCAGCTCGCCGGCTTCAATCTGACGCGAAAAGAAATGCTAGTTGCCGCCCATGAGCGCCGCCGACGAGCACCGGCACGCCTATCGTCGAGTTAGATAGGCGGCGGCGTATGCAGACCACTGACGACAAGGTCAGGTTGAAATTGCTAAAGAACGGAAATGCTCGAAGGAGGAATCGCAGACAAGCTTGGCAATGAGTACGAGGTTCGCTGGACACTCGTCGAAGTCTTGCGCGTGGTCCTCGGGTTTGCTGACGAGATTCGCGTCGAGCCCTACAACGAGCAAGCTGAGGGCTTGGAATTTCGGATCACCGCGACCGGCGTCGATGAGTGGCATCAATGCAAGCGGCGTAGAACGAGCGGCTCCTGGACACTGAAGAACCTGTCCGACGCCGGTGTCCTACAAGCCTTTGCTCGGAAGTTGGCCCAGACGGAGACGAAATGCGTCTTCGTTTCGTCCGACCCAGCCCCGGCGTTTGAAACCTTGTTAGAGAAAGCCCGCCTCGCCGAAACGGCGGCGTATTTTTATGGCGAGGGCGGTGTTGGCAAGGGCGACAAGGTCCCGTTGGAGGAACTCAACAAGGCTTGGGTAGTGGATGCCGATACGCTTTTCGACTGGCTCAAGCGCTGCAAGGTTGAGGTCACTTCCGACCAATCTCTTCGACGCCGTCTGGAAGACATGGCGAGGCTCCTGTTTCGGACACCGGCCGATCAAGTCATTGATCGCCTAGTCGGCTTTCTCAATACGAACCTCGGCCAGCGCCTCACAACCGATGTTTTAAAGCAGGCTATCGCCGATCTTGGCATCGACTGGCTAGCGCATTTGGATGAGACGCTGGACGCTAAATTCAGCTCGGCGACCGACGAGTACCTTGCCTCGCTATCTCCCAAAATAGCCGGGATCGATCTGCCTGTCGTCGATCTCGACGGGGTTGTTCAGACCGCCATCGCAGGCAAAGAGCCGATCACGATTGTGGCGGGCGGAGCGGGTAGCGGGAAGAGCGTCGTTCTGTCCCGGATCATTGCGGAAGCCCGAGAACGCGGCTGGCCTGTGCTCGCATTTCGTATCGACCGGTATCTTGAAACGCAGACGCTGGACGATTTGGGAAAAGCGCTGCTCGAACACGAGGGGAGTCCAGTGGCGAGCTTCGGCAGTCGCTACGCCGCTCGCCCAGCACTCCTTGTCATCGATCAGGTTGATGCGGTCAGCGAGGCGTCGGGTCGGTCAGGCAGGATGCGGGATCTGTTCTTCCGTATGATCGACCAGAGCCACCACTTCCCGCAAATGCGTGTTGTTGCTGCCTGTCGATCCTACGATCTGGATCGTGACACCCGCCTTGGAGAGTTATCGAAGGGGATGCTGGTCACGTCCGTTACGCTGAAACCGCTGGATTGGCAGGCCGCAATCCAGCCGCTCCTGGTACGTCTCGGCGTTGACGAAACCACACTGACAGAACGGTCCCGCCAAGTTCTGTCGCTGCCGATCAATCTCCAGCTTTTCGCGAGCATTGCAGAAGCGGGCGAGCGCGCCGATGGCGAACTATCGAGCGCGCGCTTGTTCGATAAGCTGATGGAAGTTCGCGAACACGCGCTTCGGTTGGCGGGTTTCTCGTGGACGGCCCTTGAGGCAATGGGAACGATTGCTCAAAGCATGAGCGACAATCAGGAGCTGACAGCCCCTGAGGCGGTGCTCGACAGATTCCAAGGCGCTGTGGGTGCGCTGAGTTCAGCCGGGCTCGTAACGGCTATCGGCAGGAAGCTCCAATTTTCGCACGAGTCGTTTTTCGACCAGACGTTCTCGCGTCATTTCATTGCGTCGGGCCAGACCGTTTATTCGCTGCTCACCGGCGATGAACAGCGGCTGTTCCGCAGGACGCAGGTTCGGCAGATTTTCTCCCGCCTGAGAGACAATGGCGGGCGCGGCTACCTCCTTAATCTTCGGGAGGTGATGGCGGCTGACGACGTGCGATACCTTGTGAAGGACGCCATCGCCTACTGGCTCAGCGAGGTCGAAGCGCCCACCAATCTGGAACTGGCGCTTGTTGAAGGCTGGTTCGCACCAGGCCATCCGGTCGAGAAGCTGGCTCAGGTCGTGCTCAACGGTCGCCAATGGCTGCCGATTTTGATTGCGAGCAAAGCGCTCGACCGGTTCGTAGAACTGGGCGGGGATAAAAAGGAACTGGCTTTCTGGCTGCTTCGAAAGGGGGCGGCCGGGCAACCTGATGTGGTTGCGGCCTACTTAGAGCGCTGGTGGCGTGTCGCTGCTGTAGCGAGGGTCGGAGAGCTAGTTGCGTGGTTTGAGCGCCTGTTTCCCGAAGGTCCGATTGGGCGGCTTGAAACGCTATATGCAGAGGCCGTTGCTTCCATACCCGCCACTGACATCAAAGAAGATTTTGAAGCGAATTTCGAGCTTGGCTCATGGGTTCACAAGAGCAGACCGCTCGGTGCGCGCGTTCTCGGTTTCTGGCTAAGCGCTTGGATGGCCGCATACCCAAACGGCCATCCCTTCAGCGGGTACCGGAGTAACGGCCATTCGTACTGGGTGCATGAACTTGCCGAGCATCAGCCTCAAGCGCTTCTTGAGGCGCTGGTCCCGGCATTCGCTGAAGCTCTGCAGAGAGACAAAGACGCGATCGCGGCGGGTACGTTGTCATATCCAACGATCAAGCCGCCCCATTACCAGCATGACCAAGAATATCTGAGGGCTGTGCTGCAAGCCTTTGAAACGCTGGCGGTCAGCGATACCGCTGCCGTTGAGCAGCTTTTGGATATCCTCGGCGACGAGACCGATGTCGCAATTTTCGTTCGCCTGCGGGCAATTGCAGCCAATGGGGAAGGCCTGCACCATCTGCTCGTGCCGCTGCTTGCCCGCGAGCGCATTTTTAAAGTTGGTGACGGTGATGGCGACTGGACGCCGTTTGCAAAAGCGGCCGCCGCAGCCATGCCGTACTTGGATGTCGCTGATCGCACCAAGGTTGAAGATGTCATTCTGGCCTACCGGCCAGAGTATAAATGGGCGCAGGAATATATACGCCGTTTCAAAGCAGACGAACTGTTCACCCGGCCTACGAGCCCTGATGATTACGTTCTTCACCAACTCAGACTGGCTGGCAGGGACGAACGCGCCATTCTGAAAACGATTGGACCTGATGTCCTGAGCGAGAGAGCCAGGCTGCGTCTCGCCGAGCTTGAGCGGAAGTTCTCTGGTGAGGCTTTGCCAGAGGCTTACGGTATTCGGGGCGGGGTTGTGAGGTCGCCGATCGGGCTTGAGAAGGCGCGGTTCATGTCTGATCGCGAGTGGCTTCGCGCCATTCGAAAGTACGCTGGCGATGAGCGCCATATCTACCAGGAGGACGGCGTGATCGGTGGTGCCCGTGAGTTGGCGTCCACTCTTCAGGCGCGCGTCAAGGAGGCGCCTCAACGCTTCGTGTCTTTTCTCGAAAAGCTGCCCGGCGACGTAAACGCCGACTACGCGGAGGCCGTCGTTAGCGGACTACGTGAGAGTGACGCTGATGGCGCGCTGGTTGCCAGGGCGATTAAAGCCGCGCTCCGATGGCCGGAAGGCGATTTCGGGCGGATGGCAAATTGGACGATTCAAAAGCACCCATCAGCTGGTCTGGATGCTGAAGTGTTGGCATTCCTGATCAGGAGCGCGAAGCACGGCTCTGCATCGGACACCGCCGTTCAGACGACCGGGCCGGCGAAGGAAAAGAAGAGAGAGCGGGCTTCCGAGCTGTTGTCGCGGGACGGAGATCTTTCGTCGAGCGGCATCAACGGCGAGCGTGGCGCGGCATATGAAGCCTTGGCTACCGTCCTGTGGGACCACGAGGAAACGCTACTCGACATCATAACGCTTCTGGAGCGACAGATTGAGGATGAGCCGCTCGGGTCTGTGCGGATTTGCATGGCCCATACGATCAACTCTGTCGGGAAGTATGAGCCTGATCGCGCAGTTCAGATGTTTAGGCGTCTGGTCGCAGTTGATCAGCGGGTTCTTCACGGTCACGCGGCTCAGCATATGCTCAATTGGGTTGCGCACCGGAGCCCCGATCTCGTCGGTGAAATTGTCAGCGATCTTTTGAAGTCAGCGCATGTCAGCCAACGCGCTTATGGGTATTTTCTGGAATCCTTGCTGGCCCTCTTGGATGATGAGCGTAACGCCGCATTTGTTGCCGGCTTCGCTGAATCATCGTTGCGGCGGCAGATGGCTGCTTATCGGGGGGCGGCAAACGTCGCTTCCGATCACCACGGAGATAGGGCCGCGGGCTGGCTGCTTCCGCTTTTCAGCGACGATGAGCGTTTAGTTCGAGCCGACACGGTTGGAATCGATTGGGGCAGCCTGCTCGGAGGCCCGTCGGACGGTTCAGCGTTCGTTAGAGGCTATATCGCTTCGCCGGCCTTCAATGACGATTCAGACCATCTTATGCGGGCGTTGGAGGACAGGGTCAGTCAGTTTCCAGAGCTGACTTTCGAAGCCGTGGATCGCGTCTTGGCATTGTCCGGTAGTTGGACCGAAGAGGACAAGCGCGGACACTATTCTACGCTCCACCATTTGAGCCGGGTGATTGTCGAACTCTACCGGTCAGTCGAAGGCGGGAGTGACGCGGAGCGGAAAATTCTCGATCTGTTCGACGTATATCTCTCGCGCGATGTTCATAACATCCGGGATGCCATCAGCGCTTATGAGCGACACTGATCCAGTTTTGTCGAAATACGAGGTCGCCGAGTGGAGTTCCATGCGGACGGCGTTACTGCGCTAGCGGCCAGGCAGGACGTCTCGCGGTGCGACCTCAACGAGCTGGTTTTGGTGGTAATCCTCTGCGAGGGATCACGCCTTGCTATCGCCCCTCCAAGAGCGCCACGGCGCGCGGGGGAAAGCGGCGGAAGACGCAGGCCGGCGGGCCGCATCGAACTCGACGCGGCTTGTTCCACCGGCCTGCTTCGCCATACGGCCGATCAAGGGCGCAGGCTGCGCATCGGACGTATGGCAGAGGCACAGACCAGCCCTTCGCCACCAGCGGCGCACCGAACTCGGCGCGTGATCCTCGGCGGCGACGGGCGGGACATCAATGAGGTTTGCGCGGCTCGGTGTTGATCTTCGCCCGCGCGTTCCGTTTGATCTGGACGGTTTGCTTTGCGTCTGTCGGGGCCGCCAACTCCTGCGGCTCCCAGTCGCTCATGCCCTGCAACACCAGATCGGCGTGTTTGATGGTGTCCACATGGCCGTAATGCTCCTGGATCATCTGCACCGACGTTCCCATCTGCTCGGCCAGCAGCAGTTCGCTGACACCCTCGGTCAGGCGGATGGTGGCGTAGGTGTGCCGGAACGAATAGGTCGAGCGCAGAATGCCGGAAGGTCCGACGCGCAGATTGGCGTCTTTCAGAAGGTCAGCGATGAAGGCCTTATAGAGGGTGCGCTCGGTCGTGCCGGTCGCACTGCTGAACACCGGGGCCTCTGGCGCGGTACTCACCGCGATGGCGCGGATGCGGTCCAGATATTTTCCGACATTGCTGCTCGGCGCGACAAGCTGGCGCGACTTGCCCTTGCCACGCACGGATAACACGGTGACCGGCTGGCCGTTTTTGTCTGTCGCCTCTATCACGTCGCGCCAACGCAGGTTGCGGGCCTCGGACGGCCGCATGCCCGTGTTGCACATGATCAGGACGAATTGATAAACCATGGCCCGATACCAGAGGGCGGTTTCGGTCTTTGCGGCATCGACCCACTTGGTGCGGGCGTGGGTATGGAGGCGGCGGTATTCCTCCAGCGAGAACGCATCCCGGCGCTGCTTCTCTAGCGCTGGCATCCCCTCGATACGGTGATGAGGTGGGGCCTCCTGTTTGGAAACGGCGTCATTGATGATGGCGCGGTAGATCTTCATCTCGAACCGGATGGTGGCGTCACTGACTATGATCCAGTCCGTGTTTTCGGACTCCGGGGTCTCCGCAGTTTGCTTGCCGATCGCGCCCCCTTTCTGCTTCGCCTTGTCATCGGCGAGGGCCTTGGCAGCATCGCGTTCGGCGTCCGTCATCGGACGCACGTTGCCGTGGCGGGTCATACGGCCAGGGCTGAGCGACCGCCGCCAGGACGGATAGTTCTGCCAACGATCCAGAGCAATCAGATCGATCTGGGTCTTGCCGACATAGGGGTTGAGCTGGTTCTTCACGACAGATTCGATGAGCTTCACGCGGCCCATTGTGATCTCGCCACGCTGCGCGCGTAGTCTCTGCTCCGCGATATAGTCCTTCGCCACGGCGGAGAACGGGCGGTTGAACACCGGCAGATTGCGCTTCAGCGCAAAGCGGACTTCGCTTTCGTGATCGTAGGCCAGGGTGCGCGCCGTAGTGATGTCCGGCGTCTTCAAAGCGATGGTCTTGTAGCGGGTCGCCTTCGGCAGGCGAACGCGGCAGTACCAATCCCGGCTTTGCAAATCGCCCCGCCGGAAGATGACCAGTCCGGGTTTTAGTTCTTCCTTGTCCGTGACAAACGCCATGACAGCCTCCATCGTCGTGCAGATTTCGTGCACATCGCGGCGCTAAGTCATTGATCTGCCGTGACGTGCATACATCGTGTAGGAATGCTGTAGCAGAAAATGCTGTGTATTTCCAGTTATTTAGTGTTTTAGCCCTCTCCCAACGGGAGAGGGATGCGAGAGGTCAGGCCGGCTTTTCTTCCAGACGCTTGTCCAGATAGGCGCCGACGCGGCGGTCGACGGCCGGGATGTGGTCTTGCCAGAAGTGGCTGGCGCCCTCTTCCAGTTCGTAGTCGATGATGATGCCCTTCTGGGTGCGCAGCTTGTTGACCACGCGCTCGACCTCGACCGGCGGGACGATGGTGTCGGCGGTGCCGTGCAGGAACAGGCCCGAGGCCGGGCAGGGGGCCAGGAAGCTGAAGTCGTACATGTTCGACGGCGGCGAGACGGAGATGAAGCCGTCCGTTTCCGGGCGGCGCATCAGAAGCTGCATGCCGATGTACGCGCCGAACTGGTAGCCGGCGACCCAGGTCTGGGTGGCGGCGGGATTGTTGGATTGCAGCCAGTCCAAGGCGGTGGCCGCGTCGGCCAGTTCGCCGATGCCGCTGTCGAACTCACCCTGCGACTTGCCGACGCCGCGCGAGTTGTAGCGCAGGGTGGCGAAGCCCCGCTTCTGGAACAACTGGTACAGGGTGACCGTGACGGGGTTGTTCATATGCCCGCCCGCCTTGGGGTGGGGATGCAGGATCAGGGCGATCGGCGCGTTGGGGCGCTTGCCCGGAGAATAACGGCCTTCGATGCGACCAGATGCGCCGGGCAGGATGACTTCAGGCATGGGCGGAGCGAATTCCCGTGTTCAAACATCATTTCGCAGCTGCGTAATACTTGACCACAGGGGTAGGACTTTCTAAGTCCGACCTGCGCGTCGACGCCTTCGCGAAGGCGCGGGTTCTAGCACAGGACCCTCGAAAAGCGCGCGATTTTTGAAGGTGCGCGATGCGTCTGTCGACCAAGGGACGATACGCCGTGATGGCGATGGCCGATCTGGCCCGGAACGGCCGGGACGGAAGCGGTCTGGCGCGGGCGGTTTCGCTGGCCGAGATCGCGGCCCGGCAGGAGATTTCGCTGAGCTATCTGGAGCAACTGTTCGCCCGTCTGCGCAAGAGCGGGCTGGTCTCGAGCGTGCGGGGGCCCGGCGGCGGCTATCGTCTGGCCCGGATGGCGGGCGAGACCATGGTGGCCGATATCGTTCTGGCGGTGGATGAGCCGATCCGCGCCACCCGCTGCGCGGCCCACGGCACGCCCAAGGGCTGCATGCTGGGCGGCGAGCGCTGCATCACCCATGATCTGTGGGAAGACCTGGGCGCGGAAATCCACGCCTATCTGGCGGCGGTGTCGCTGGAGGACGTGGTGCTGCGCCGCACCAGCCAGCGTCGCCGGTCGCAGGCCGCGGGTCTGGAGGCGGCGGCATGAGCGGCGTCTATCTGGACTACAACGCCTCGGGCCTCGTTCGCCCGGAAGTGCAGGACGTCATGGCGAAAGCCTTGGCCGACAACGGCAATCCGTCGGCGGTGCACGCCGCCGGACGTCGGGCGCGGGCGCGGATCGAGACGGCGCGGGCGCAGGTGGCCGATCTGGTCAGCGCCGATCCGACGGCGATCATCTTCTCGTCCGGCGGGACGGAGTCCAACGCCCAGGCCATCGTCAGCGCGCTGAAGGGCGGCTGCGAGCGGCTGATCGTCGGGGCGACCGAGCATCCGTGCGTGGCGGAAGCCGCGCTGGCGTCGGGCGCGCCGGTCGAGGTGCTGCCGGTCGATGCGAACGGCGTGGTCGATCTGGACTGGCTGGCCGAGGCGCTGGCGCGGCCGGGCACGGCGGTGGTGGCCATCCATCATGCGAACAATGAAAGCGGCGTGATCCAGCCGATCGCCGAGGCGGCGAAGCTGGTGAGGTCCGCGGGCGGCTGGCTGCACGTCGACGCCATCCAGTCGGCGGGCAAGATCCCGGTCGATATGCGCACGCTGGACGCGGACACCCTGACCCTGTCGGCGCACAAGCTGGGCGGACCGCAGGGCGTCGGCGCGCTGGTGCTGAAGGACGGCCGCGAGGCGGTGCGCATCCTGCACGGCGCCGGGCAGGAGCGCGGGATGCGCGCGGGCACCGAAAATGTGCCGGGCGTGACCGGTTTCGGCGTGGCGGCGGTCTGCGCCGCGCGTGATCTGGATGAGGCCATGGCCCACGTCGGCTGGCGCGACGCCGCCGAGGCGCGGGCGAGGGCGGCGGGGGCGGTGATCATCGGCGGGGCGGCAGATGCCGGGCTTGGGCGCCTGCCCAACACCCTGTTCATGGCCGTCGAGGGCTGGGACAGCCCGCAACAGCTGATCACGCTGGATCTGGCCGGAGTGATGATCTCGGCCGGCAGCGCCTGTTCGTCGGGCAAGACCAAACCGTCCAAGACCATCAGCGCCATGGGCCTGCATGATCTGGCCACCGGCGCGGTGCGTATATCCGGCGGCTGGGGCACCACCGAGCAGGACTGGATCCGGTTCGCCGACGCCTGGGTGTCGGCGTACGAAAAGCATGTCGCGCGTCTCAAAGAGCGCGTGAAGGAAGTCGCGTAAATCATGGCCGCCGTTCAGGAAACCATCGACGCCGTCGCCGCCCTCGAGAAATACGAGCACGGCTTCAGCTCGGACATCGAACAGGAGTTCGCCCCCAAGGGGCTGAACGCCGACATCGTGCGCTTCATCTCCGAGAAGAAGGGCGAGCCGGAATGGATGCTGGAATGGCGGCTGGCCGCCTTCGAGCGCTGGCAGGCGATGGAGGAGCCGACCTGGGCGGCGGTGAACTACACGCCGGTCGACTATCAGGACCTGTATTTCTACGCCGCGCCGAAGGAGAAGATCGGGCCCAAGTCGCTGGACGAGGTCGATCCCGAACTGCTGGCCGTCTACGCCAAGCTGGGCATCCCGCTGAAGGAGCAGGAAGTGCTGGCCGGGGTGCAGGGCGCGCCGCGGGTGGCGGTGGACGCGGTGTTCGACAGCGTCTCGGTGGTCACCACCTTCAAGGCCGAGCTGGCCAAGGTCGGCGTGATTTTCATGCCGATTTCCGAGGCCTTGCGCGAACATCCTGAGCTGGTGCGTCAATACTTGGGCTCGGTCGTGCCGGTCTCGGACAACTATTTCGCGGCGCTGAACAGCGCGGTCTTCAGCGACGGGTCGTTCGTCTACATCCCGCCGGGCGTGAAATGCCCGATGGAGCTGTCGACCTATTTCCGCATCAATGCGAGCCAGACCGGCCAGTTCGAGCGGACCCTGATCATCGCCGACAAGGGCAGCTACGTCTCCTATCTGGAGGGCTGCACCGCGCCGATGCGCGACGAGAACCAGCTGCATGCGGCGGTGGTCGAGATCGTGGCGCTGGACGACGCCGAGGTGAAGTATTCGACCGTCCAGAACTGGTACCCCGGCGACGCCGAGGGCAAGGGCGGCATCTATAATTTCGTCACCAAGCG
The DNA here is from genome assembly GCF_058681355.1 of Brevundimonas sp. AVps31. Taxonomy (NCBI): domain Bacteria; kingdom Pseudomonadati; phylum Pseudomonadota; class Alphaproteobacteria; order Caulobacterales; family Caulobacteraceae; genus Brevundimonas; species Brevundimonas sp. AVps31. The sequence goes on from NZ_CM178736.1 coordinate 2,649,379, forward strand.
CGCCGACTGCCGGGGCGACCGGTCCAAGGTGTCGTGGACCCAGGTGGAGACCGGTTCGGCCGTCACCTGGAAATACCCGTCCTGCGTCCTGCGCGGCGAGGAGAGCTCGGGCGAATTCTATTCGATCGCCATCACCAACGGGCATCAGCAGGCCGACACCGGCACCAAGATGATCCATCTGGGCAAGAATACGAAGTCGCGGATCATCGCCAAGGCGGTGTCGGCGGGGAAATCGGACTCGACCTATCGCGGCCTGGTCTCGGTGCATGCCAAGGCCACGGGGGTGCGCAACTTCACCCAGTGCGACAGCCTGCTGATCGGGAAGGAGTGCGGCTCGCACACCATTCCCTATATCGAGGCCCGCAACGGCTCGGCCCAGCTGGAGCACGAGGCGACGACGACGCGCCTGAGCGACGATCAGATGTTCTATGCGCAACAGCGCGGGCTGTCGCAGGAGGAGGCGGTGGCCCTGCTGGTCAACGGCTTCGTGCGCGACGTGCTGCAGCAGCTGCCGATGGAGTTCGCCGTCGAGGCGCAGAAGCTGGTGGCGATCTCGCTGGAAGGGTCGGTCGGATGACGCTTTCAGCGCACGATCAGATCAAGCCTGAGGAATGGACACAGGACGGGACTTTTGCTGGTAGCGATGGTCGCCCCGTCCGCTGTTACGACGACGTGGTCCTTTCGCGCGCGCTCCCTGTCGATGGTGGCGTTAGGACGGACCTCAATGAGGTGCCTCCGGGCACAATCGCGACCGTGCTCTTCTATTCCACCGGTTCAATCCGCTTGGCGCAGCTCGAATGCTACGTCGGCGAGGACGCCTTCACCTTCGGCTACGAAGAACTTTCGCGGCTAAAGCTGCACATGACGAACGAAGAGAAATACCCGCGTTGACCCTCTCCATCTCCAACCTCCACGTCTCCGTCGGCGACAAGCCGATCCTCAAGGGGCTGACGCTCGACGTTCCCGCCGGCGAGGTGCACGCCATCATGGGGCCGAACGGGGCGGGCAAGTCGACGCTGGGCTACGCCCTGTCGGGCCGTCCGGGCTATGAGGCCACCGCCGGCGCCGTGGCGTGGAAGGGCGACGACCTGCTGGGTCTCGATCCGGCCGAGCGGGCGGCCAAGGGCGTCTTCCTGTCGTTCCAGTATCCGCTGGAGATCCCCGGCGTGCCGGCGATGACCTTCATCCGCACCGCCCTGAACGCCCAGAAGCGGGCGCGCGGCGAGGAGGAGGTCTCGGCCCCGGCCTTCCTGAAGCTGGTCCGGGCGGCGTCGGCGGCGCTGAAGATGGATTTCGACATGCTCAAGCGGCCGCTCAATGTCGGCTTCTCGGGCGGTGAGAAGAAGCGGATGGAGATCCTGCAGATGGCCCTGCTGGAGCCGTCGCTGCTGATCCTCGACGAGACGGATTCGGGTCTGGACATCGACGCCCTGCGCATCGTGTCGGAGGGGGTGAACGCGCTGCGCAGCCCCGAGCGGTCGATGCTGGTGATTACCCACTACCAGCGCCTGCTGGACTATATCAAACCCGACCGGGTGCATGTGCTGGCCGCCGGCCGCATCGTCGCCTCGGGCGGTCCGGAGCTGGCCCACCAGCTCGAGGCCGAGGGCTACGACAAATATGTGATGGAGGCGGCGTGAACGCCCTCCCTCTGATCGATCTGAAGGACGCGTCCAGCTTCCCGTCGCGGCGGGTGGAGGCGTGGAAATATTCGGACCTGCGCAAACTGCTGCGCGAGGCGCCCGCGCCGTCGCCCTCGGCCGCGGTGCCGGTCGTCGGCGGGGGACCGTTCGAGGCGCTGGGCGGGGACGCCATGGTGTTCGTCAACGGCCGGGCCGTGGGTGTGAACACCCTGGTCGCCTCGGGCGAGCAGACCCTGCGCCTGCGCTATATCTCCAAGGCCGAGGGCACGGGGCACGCCGCCACGGCGCGCATCTCGGCGCGGGCGGGCGCCAGGCTGCTGCTGCTGGAGACGCATGAGGGCAAGGGCGCGGCCTATGTGGCGCACAACCGGCTGGAGCTGGACGTGGCGCGCGGGGCCGAGGTGATCCGGGTGGTGCTGGTCGACGAACCGGCCGACGCCATCTCCATCGGTCAGGCCGAGGTCCGGGTCGAGGCGGGCGGCGTCTATCGCCAGACCGTGCTGACGACCGGGGCGAAGCTGCAGAGGTTCGAGACCCAGCTGCTGCATTTCGCGCAGGGCGCGGATGTGCAGCTGGACGGCGCCTATGCGCTGAGCGGCGAGCGGCACGCGGACCTGACCACGGTGGTCGAGCATGTCGCCGCCGACGGCCTGACCAGCCAGATGACCAAGGGGGTGGTGCGCGACGCGGCGCGCGCGGTCTTCCAGGGCAAGATCGTGATCCAGCGCGGGGCCGACGGCGCCGACGCCAGGATGCAGCACCACGCCCTGATCCTGGGCGAGCGGGGCGAGGTCGACGCCAAGCCCGAGCTGATCATCTACGCCGACGACGTGCAGTGCGCGCACGGCAACACCGTCGGCAATCTGGACGAGTCGGCCCTGTTCTACATGCAACAGCGCGGCATTCCGGCCGAGGAGGCGCGCGCCCTGCTGGTCGAGGCCTTCCTGATCGAGGTGGTGGACCGCATCGCGCACGACGGCGCGAGAGAGGTGGCGAGGACATGGCTGACGGATCGCCTGTAATGGCCTTTGACGCCTATGCCGCCCGCGCCCAGTTCCCGATCCTGTCGCGGACGGTGAACGGCAAGCCGCTGGTCTATCTGGACTCGGCCGCCTCGGCGCAGAAGCCGCGGGCGGTGATCGACGCGCTGGTTCAAACGATGGAGGGCGGCTACGCCAATGTCCACCGCGGCCTGCATACCCTGGCCAATGAGACGACCGAGGCGTTCGAGGCCGCGCGCGAGAGCGTGGCGCGGTTCCTGAACGCGGAGACGCCGGACAACATCGTCTGGACCAAGGGCGGCACCGAGGCGATCAATCTGGTGGCCAACGGGATCGGCCTGTCGATCCAGCCGGGCGACGAGATCATCGTCAGCCAGATGGAGCACCACTCCAACATCGTGCCCTGGCACCTGCTGCGCGAGCGGCGCGGGGCGGTGCTGAAGTGGATTCCGGTGCTGGACGACGGCTCGCTGGACATGGCGGCCTATGCCGACCTGCTGGGGCCCAAGACCCGGGTCGTCGCCGTCACCCACATGTCGAACGTGCTGGGCACCATTAATCCGGTGGCCGAGATCACGCGCATGGCTCATGCGGTCGGGGCAAAGGTCCTGATCGACGGCTGTCAGGGCGCGGTCCATGCGACGCCGGACGTTCAGGCCATCGGCTGTGACTTCTACGTCCTGACCGGCCACAAGCTGTACGGCCCCACCGGTATCGGCGCCCTGTACGGCACGACCGGCGCGCTGGAGGCCCTGCCGCCCTATCAGGGCGGAGGCGAGATGATCGAGACGGTCGAGATGGACCGGGTGACCTACGCCAAGCCGCCGCACCGGTTCGAGGCGGGGACGCCGCCGATCCTGGAGGCCATCGGCCTGGGAGCGGCGATGGACTGGCTGGGCCAGTACGACCGCGCCGCCGTCGATGCGCACGAGCGCGCCCTGTATGCCCACGCCCGCACGCGGCTGGACGGGGTGAACTGGCTGAAGGTGGTCGGCGAGGCGGAAGGGAAGGGGGCCATCCTGACCTTCACCGTCGAGGGCGCCCACGCCCATGACGTGGCCCAGATCATGGATCGTTACGGCGTGGCCGTGCGGGCGGGCCTGCATTGCGCCGAGCCGCTGGCGAAACGATTTGGCCTGACCTCGAGCGCCCGGGCCAGCTTCGCCCTATATAATACGACCGAGGACGTCGACACTTTCGCCGACGCCCTCATCAAGGCCCGTGAGTTCTTTGCATGACCGACCCGACGCCCCCTGCCGAAGCCCCTGCCGCTGACGATGACGGCGGTCGCACCGCCGCGGTCGAATCCGGCAAGATCAGCCAGCAGGAGCTGGATCATCTCACCGACGGCATCATCGAGGCGCTGAAGTCGGTGTTTGACCCGGAAATCCCGGTCGACATCTATGAGCTGGGCCTGATCTACAAGGTCGACCTGTCGGACGAGCGCGACGTCCAGGTCGAGATGACCCTGACCGCTCCGGGCTGCCCGGTGGCCGGCGAGATGCCGATCTGGGTGGAGCAGGCGGTGATGAAGGTCGAGGGCATCCGTTCGGCCCGCGCCGACATCGTCTTCGACCCGCCGTGGGATCCCTCCAAGATGAGCGACGAGGCCAAACTCGCGCTCAACATGTTCTGAGGACCGGGATGAGCGAGCTTCAAACAACAACCCGTCCCCGCCGTCCGCGCCCCAAGGCCATCACGCTGACGGACGCCGCCGCCGCGCGCGTGAAGGACCTGACGGCCTCGGCCGAGGGCGCGGTCGTGGGCCTGCGCGTCGGCATCAAGAACGGCGGCTGCGCGGGGCAGGAATACACCTTCGCCTTCGCCGACGCCGTCGGGCCGCTGGACGAGGTGGTCGAGGACAAGGGCGCGACCGTGCTGATCGATGGCAAGGCCGTGCTTTACCTGATCGGGTCCGAGCTGGACTTCGAGACGACGAAGCTGGCGTCCAAATTCGTGTTCCGCAATCCGAACCAGACCGACGCCTGCGGCTGCGGCGAGAGCGTCACCATCGTTCCGGTGAAGGCCGACTGAGATGATCCGGCTGGAAGGGGTGACGAAGCGCTACCGCAGCGCGGCGGGCGAGCGCGTGGCGCTGGACAGCGCGGACCTTGAGGTCGCCAAGGGTGAAATCTTCGGCGTGGTCGGGCGCTCCGGCGCGGGCAAGTCGACCCTGATCCGCACGATCAACCGGCTGGAGACGCCGGACGCGGGCAAGGTCTTCGTGGACGGGCAGGAGATCACCGCCCTGAACCCGGCCGAACTGCGCGCCGCGCGCCGCCGGATCGGCATGATCTTCCAGCATTTCAACCTGCTGAACGCCAAAACCATTGCAGAGAATGTCGCCTTCCCGTTGCGGCTGGAAGGGCGGCCCGCCGCCGAGGTGAAGGCGCGGACGGCGGAGCTGCTGGAGCGGCTGGGGCTGTCGGAGCATGCCGACAAGCATCCGGCCCAGCTGTCGGGCGGCCAGAAGCAGCGCGTCGGCATCGCCCGGGCGCTGGCCTGCGGGCCCTCGGTCCTGTTGTGCGACGAGGCGACCAGCGCGCTGGACCCGGAGACGACCGAGGACATCCTGACCCTGCTGGATCAGCTGAACCGCGAGCTGGGCCTGACCATCGTGCTGATCACCCACCAGATGGAGGTGGTGCGCCGGGTCTGTGATCGCGTGGCCGTGCTGAAGGACGGCCGGATCGTGGAGCAGGGCGCGACGGCCGACGTCTTCCTGCATCCCCAACATCCCGTGACCCGCGCCATGCTGGCCGAGGGCGAGGAGGCGTTTGACGCCTCCGTCGTGCCCGCCGGGGCGCGTCTGGCGAAGCTGACCTTCCGCGGCGCCTCGACCTATGAGCCCGAACTGAGCCGCGTCGCGCGGTCGGTCGGGGTGGACTATTCGATCCTGTCAGGCCGCATCAGCCGCATCCGGGGCGAACCCTATGGCCAGCTGGTCGTGGCCTTCACCGGCGGCGACGCCGAGGCGGCGGTGGCGCAACTGAGCGCGCGCGGCGTCGCGGTGGAGGCGGCCTGATGTTCGACAATGTGGACTGGGCCGAGATCGGTCGCGCGACCGTGGACACCCTGCTGATGCTGGGCGGGTCACTGGTGCTGACGGTGGTGCTGGGCATTCCGCTGGGCGTGCTGCTGTACCTGTCCGGCAAGGGGCGGCTGGCGGCCAATCCGGTGCTGAACGCCGTGCTGTCGTTCGTGGTCAATGTGCTGCGGTCGGTGCCCTTCATCATCCTGCTGATCGTCATGCTGCCGGTGACGGTGCTGCTGGTCGGGACCTCGCTGGGCGTAGCCGGCGCCATCCCGCCGCTGGTCGTCGGCGCCGCCCCCTTCTATGCGCGGCTGGTCGAGACGGCCCTGCGCGAGGTGGACAAGGGGGTGGTCGAGGCGACCCAGGCCATGGGCGGCTCGACCTTCCAGATCGTCACCCGCGCCCTGCTCCCCGAGGCCCTGCCGGGCGTCATCGCCGGGGCGACCGTCACCGCCATCGCCCTCGTCAGCTACACCGCCATGGCGGGGGTGGTCGGGGCCGGGGGTCTGGGCGACCTCGCCGTGCGTTTCGGCTATCAGCGCTTCCAGACGGACGTCATGGTCGTGACCGTGGTCCTGCTGCTGGTGCTGGTTCAAATCCTTCAGATGATCGGCGACCGCGTGGTCACCGCCGTCTCTCACCGCTGATCGCTCCCCCGAAAGGTCAAGCCATGATCCGTCGCTCCCTCCTGCTCTCCGCCGCCGCCGTCCTGACGCTTGCCGCCTGTGGCGCGGGCGGTGAGAAGACCGGCGGGGAGGGCGCCGCTCTGGTGGTCGGCGCGACCGCCGTGCCGCACGCCGAAATCCTGGAGGTCGTGAAGCCGATCCTCGCCGCCGAGGGCATGCCGATCGAGGTCAAGGTGTTCAACGACTACGTCCAGCCGAACGTGCAACTGTCCGAGCGCCGACTGGATGTGAACTACTTCCAGACCAAGCCCTATCTCGACGAGTTCAACGCGGCGCGCGGGACCAGCCTGATCACGGTGGCCGGCGTGCATGTGGAGCCGCTGGGCCTGTATTCGCGCAAACATACGACGCTGGCCGCCCTGCCGAACGGCGCGCAGATCGTGCTGCCGAATGACGCCTCGAACACCGGGCGGTCGCTTCTGTTGCTGCAGGCGGCGGGTCTGATCACCCTGCGGGACAGCCAGAACCCGCTGCAGACGGTGCGCGACATCACCGCCAATCCCAAGGGCTTCCAGTTCCGCGAAGTCGAGGCGGCGACCATCCCGCGGATCCTTCCGCAGGTCGATGCGGCGGTGATCAACACCAACTATGCGCTGGACGCCGGACTGAAGCCGCGCACCGACGCCCTGTCGCTGGAGGGGGCGAACAGCCCCTACATCAACTATCTGGTGGCGCGCCCCGACAATCAGAACGATCCGCGGGTCCAGGCCCTGGCCCGGGCCCTGCGCAGTCAGGCCGTGAAGGACTTCATCGCGCAGAAATACGACGGGGCGGTGATTCCGGCGGCTTGAAGGGGATTAGGGATTAGGCGATCGAGGCTCGTTCAGGCGGCGGATTCGCCCCCGAACAACCTCATCCCTGGTCCCTGATCCCTCACTTAACCGGCGTCTCCACCTGCACCGCGGGCGTTACCGGCAGCCCCGTGGCCTCGGCGATCAGTTCGGCGGTGCGGCCTTCGACGGCCGCTTCCAGCCGGGCGAGGAACTCGTCCTTCGGCAGGCCGACGGGGATGGGATCGAGGAACTCCAGCGTGGCCGTGCCGGGCGTCTTTCGGAACGCCTCCTGCGGCCAGAACAGGCCCAGGTTGGTGGCCAGCGGCACGACCGGCATGTTGAAGTCGCGGTACATGTGCCAGACGCCCGAGCGGTAGCGGTACTTCTCGCCAACTCTGGCGAGGTGGCCCTCGGGGTAGATCAGGATTTTTCGGCCCTCGGCATGGGCGTCGGCGGCGCGATGCTTCAGGGCGTCGCGCGCGGCGCGGCCGCCGCAACTGTTGACCACGATGGCGCCCAGCTTGCGCAGAACCGTGCCCAGCAACGGGAATTTCTCCAGATGGTCGCCGGTGACGAAGGCGAGGTCCCTGAAGCGGTCATAGGTGGCGAAGCCGTCGCCCCAGCTCTGGTGCTTCGAGGCGATGATGAAGGCGCCCTGCGGCAGGCGGTCCTCGCCCCGGTAGCGGATGCGGATGCCGGCCAGGACGCGCATGGCCTGCACCATGCGCCGGACATAGCGGCGGATGATCCAGCCCGTGGCCTTGCGGCCGGGCGCCAGCGCCGCGAAACAGGCGGCGAGCGTGTAGGCGATGGACAGCGACCAGTAGGCGATCGCGAAAATGAAACTGCGCATGCGAGGACTATGCCCTGTTCGCGGGCCGGGCCAAGCGCTCAGGCCGCGCGGTCAAGCGCCTCGGCGGAGGTGACCCGGTTCCGGCCCGCCCGCTTGGAGGCGTAGAGGGCGGCGTCGGCGCGTTCCAGCAGGGCCGAGGCGGCGTCGCCGGGACGATGCACGGCGAACCCGGCGGAGATGGTCACGGCGCCCAGCTCGTCATTGGTGGAGCGGCGACGCAGGGAGCGGGAAGCGATCTCCTTGCGGATCGCCTCCAGCGCGGTCTCGACCCGCGCGGGGGTTTCGCCCGGGAAGATGATGGCGAACTCCTCGCCGCCATAGCGGGCGGCGATGCGGGGCGTCTGGCCGAAGCGACCGATGACGCTGGCGACATAGCGCAGGACCTGATCGCCGGTCTGATGGCCCCAGGTGTCGTTGAAGCGCTTGAAGTGATCCACGTCGAGCACGGCCAGGACCATGCTCTCTCCGGTGGCCTCGACATGCTCGCGGGCGGCGGCCAGGTGTTCGTCGAAGGCCTTGCGGTTGGCGAGGTTGGTCAGGGCGTCCGTCATCGCGTCGCGGCGCACCTGCTCAAGGTGTTCCCGCAGGCGGGCGACTTCCCGGGTCGAGACGTCGAGCTTCTTCTCCAGCGTCTCGTTTTCGCGCTGGATGCGGCGGGTGGCGGTGGTCAGCCCGCCCACGATGGTCTTGAGGGCGTCGCCGTCGCCGGCGGCGTCAAGGCTGCTGGCGGCCTTGTCGAGGGTCTGGCCATAGGCGGTCTGGGACTTGTGGGCGCGGGAGATGGCGTCGGCGACGCTGGACAGTTCGCGGTCCAGAACCCGACCGGCGTCCCGGATTTCCTCGGTCAGGCGACCGCGCGGCAGATATTCCGCCGCCAGCATGTCGGCCGTGGCTTCGGTGAAGGGGTCTTCGGCGGCCAGCAGGCGCTGGATCTCGCGGCCCAGCGCGCCTTCGGGATCACCCAGATAGTGCAGCCAAAGCTCGAAATTCAGTGGGGTCGGCCAGACGCCCGCGGTTTCCATCTCGTCGATCACCCGACGCGACAAGCTATAGGCTTCCGGTCCCCGGAGCGCGGTCTCGACCGATGTGGTCATGCGGAATTCTTCCCCCCTTGCGCCGGACACACGAGACCGGACGCAGGCGGGGAGGCTAGACCGTGGATAGGTAACGACGGGTTAAGCGTGGCCGTCTCCGGCCTTCAAAAACCGTCAGTCCCTGATCGTCACCGGGCGGCGCAGGAAGGCGGGAATCTCGGCCTCGCCGAACGGCCGGCCGTTGCCCGCGCGCGGGTCTTCGGCCGGGGCGGCCTCGCGCTTGTCGGCGTTGCGGCCACGGTCGCGACCGCGTTCACGGCGGGGCTCGCGCGGTTCGCGGGGCTCACGCGGGGCAGGGGCCTCGACCTCGACGGGCTCCGGCGTCGCTTCCACGACCGGAGCGGCCTGGACCGGCGCGTCCACGGCGGCCTTGGCGCCGCGGCGGCTGCGCGTGCGGCGGGCGGGGGCGGCTTCCGTGTCGTCGGAGGCGGCGACCGGCGCGGGGCCGGGCTGTTCGGTCTGAACCTGCGGCGCCTCGTCCTCGTGAGCCGTGCGCGCCGGGCGTTCGCTGCGGCCACGACCGCCGCGCTTGTCGCCCCGACCGCCGTCACGACCGCCCTCGCGGCGCGGCTGGTCCTTGATGGCGGTGAAGTCGATGCCGTCCAGAACCAGTTCCTGCGGGTCCATCTTGATCAGCTTCAGCACCTTGTCCAACGCCTTGTCGTCGGACGGGGTGACGATCATGAAGGCCTGACCCAGCTTGCCCGCGCGACCGGTCCGGCCGATGCGGTGCACATAGTCGTCGGCGTGGTGCGAGACGTCGTAGTTGAAGACGTGGCTGACATCCGGGATGTCCAGGCCGCGCGCGGCGACGTCGGAGGCCACCAGGATTTTCAGCGCGCCCGAACGGAAGTCCGCAAGGGTCTTCGTGCGCAGGCTCTGGTCCAGATCGCCGTGGATCGGCGCGGCGTCAAAACCGTGCAGCTTCAGCGACTTGGCGACGATATCGACTTCGGATTTGCGGTTGCAGAAGACGATGCCGTTGCGCACGTCCTCGCGGCCGATCAGGGCGCGCAGGGCGGTGCGCTTGGCCTTGGGGTCCGAGGTCGGGATGCGCACGACGTACTGGGTGATTGTGTCGGCGGTCATGGCCGGACGCGAGGCCTCGATCCGGGTCGGATCCTTGAGGAACTGCGTCGTCAGGCGCGTGATTTCCGGCGGCATGGTGGCCGAGAAGAACAGGGTCTGGCGCTTGGGCGGCGTCAGTTTGAAGATCTTCTCGATGTCCGGGATGAAGCCCATGTCCAGCATGCGGTCGGCTTCGTCGATGACCATGATCTCGACGCCGTTCAGCATCATCTTGCCGCGCTCGAACAGGTCGATCAGGCGGCCCGGGGTGGCGATCAGCACGTCCACGCCCTTGTTCAGGGCGGCGACCTGATCGCCCATGGAGACGCCGCCGATCAGCAGCACCCAGTTGAGCTTGGTGCCCTTGGCGTATTTGGCGAAGCTTTCGGCGACCTGGTCGGCCAGTTCGCGGGTCGGGGCCAGCACCAGGGCGCGAGGCATCCGGGCGCGGGCGCGGCCCGACTGCAGCCGGTCGATCAGGGGCAGGGTGAAGGCGGCGGTCTTGCCGGTGCCGGTCTGGGCGATGCCCAGGACATCACGGCCGGCGAGGGCGACCGGGATGGCGGCGGCCTGAATGGGGGTGGCGGTCGTATAACCGGTGTCGGCGACCGCTTGCAGGGTCGTGGGCGAGAGGCCCAGTTGCGAAAATTCTGTCATGAATCCTTGGGACTGTGGAAGGACACCCCGCGCATCGGAGCGTCGTGCGATGTCTCGGAACCGCCCTGTGCCGTGGGCGAGCGGGCGGCGCGAATTCGCCAGTCCTGTCCCGTAACGTGGGCCGCATATAGAAGCCCCCACGCGATAGTCAACTATTCGTGTGACGGTGTTCGGGGGTTGGCAGAACCTAACAGGCTGTTAATAGTCCGCATTGGGAAGGGTCTGTTTGAGGGTATCTGCATGCTGCGTGCGTTAGCCGTGGCGACCGTAGCGGTCGCTTGTCTCGCCGCCGGTCCGGGTCGGGCCGACATGAATTCCGCTTTCGGCAATACGGTGCTGTCACGCTATCCCGACGGGGGATGGGTGAAGCACTGGTTCAATCCGGACGGCAGCTACAATGCGCAGTTCTCGGACGGCCGCCGCCTGGCCGCGCGCTGGAGCGTGCAGGGTGAACGGGTCTGTCTGACCAATATGCGTCCGAACATGCTGATCCCGCGCTTCTGCACCACCCTGATCCAGGCCGATGTGGGCGACACCTGGCACTCGCGCGACCCGCTGGGCCGCCGCGTGCAGAACGTGCTGGTGGCGGGGCGGCAGTAGTCATCGGGTGGGGGCGCCAAGCGTGACCGAAACCCAGCCATCGGACCTCAATCGTCGACAATCCGGTGGCTCATTCGCGCCACCCAGCCCTCGTTGTCGGTCAGACCTACAAAATTGTTGGTAGAGGAGAGGCGTCTGGCGCCGAAGGCCGCGCTCCGTGGGAAGACCCGATGGGCGGCGATCACGGCTGCCTTTATGTGCGCCGTCAGTTGGCTCGCCACCGGACCGGCGGATGCCCAGGAGGTTCGTGACCACGGAACGACGACCAGAGGCCTTCTTCGGGACCGGTTTGAACTGGAGACGGCTCAAGGCGCCGTGACGCGGGCGGGGGCTGACTGTGAGGTCACGCACGCCCGGCTTCGGGGGCGTGACGCGACAGGCACTCCGCAGTTCGAGGTGACCTGCCGGGACGCACCCGGCTATCTCGTCATAGGTCAGCCCGTCTTCAACGCGATCAACTGCCTCACTTTGCAGGGAGCGCCTGGCCGGCCGCCTGACAACCGGAGAACGCGATCGCCGCGATGCGAATTGAGTGAGAACCGGAACGCGCGTCCGCACTATCAGCGGATGGGCCGCGAGGCGGGAATCGCCTGCCGGGTTGATGACGGCAGGTTCGTGGGTCTGAACCCGGAGCGCCGCGAGATTTACGAAATCGGCTGTTCGGGTGCGGAGGGCGCCTGGATCGAGCGCAGCAACAGCCGTGGCTGGAGTGTGAAGGCCTGCATGACGGTCAGCGTCCAAGGGGGCGAGTGTCTCTACAGTGACGAAGGCGAAACGGCCTCTAGCTTTGCCGAACGGCTTCGCAACTCGCCGCTTTCCGACTGTGCGCCCACGCGGGTCAGGCCAATGGGCTCAAACCCGTCCGGGTCATTTTACGAGGTGGTCTGCGCCGACGAAAGCCATGTCGTCGCACGCTTTTCGCCAACCGAAGGCCTGCAGGCGGTGATCCCCTGCGGTGATGCGGCGCGCATCGGAGGCGGCTGCAGGCTGCGTTGAAAGCATTGGCCTCTGCGTCGCCTCGCGCGCAAAGACAAACGGCCGCCCGGTGAGGGGCGGCCGCTTCGTGGTCTTCGATAGTCGAAGGAGGGAAGGCGGTGTGCGCCATTCCTTCATCAGAAGGAATGGCGCGAGTGACGGGGCTCGAACCCGCGACCTCCGGCGTGACAGGCCGGCACTCTAACCAACTGAGCTACACCCGCGTTTCCCGGCCGAAGCGCTGGTGCGCCGCGGCGAGGGGCGTCGTTTAGGCGGGCAGACCGGGCGCGTCAACAGGGTGGATCAGGAAAAAATTGCGATCACCGGTTGGCGAGACCCGGACCGGCGACGGCGGCGGCTTCCGGCGGGGCCGCAGGGCCCATGACGCCGCCCTCGAGCGGTGTTTGCGCCGCGATCGCGGGCGGCGGCGGCGTGTAGTGAACGCCCACACCCGGCCCCAGAGGCAGGTCCAGCGCCACCCAGGTCGCGACCATCAGCAGGCCCGCCACCAGGAAGGCTCCGGCGTAGGGCAGCATGGTCGACATCAGCGAGCCGAGACCGAATTTCGGGTCCCAACGCTGGGCGAAGGCGAGGATCAGCGGGAAATAGCTCATCAGCGGGGTGGCGATGTTGGTGACGGAATCGCCCATCCGGTAGGCGGCGGTGGTCATCTCCGGGCTGATTCCCAGCAGCATGAACATCGGCACCACAATGGGGGCCAGCGCCGACCATTTGGCCGAGGCCGAGCCGATGAAAAGATCGAAGAAGCAGGACACCAGAACCACGGTGATCAGCAGCAGCGGCGTCGGGAGGTCGATCTGCTGAAGGCCCGCCGCGGCGTTGACCGCCAGGATGGGACCCAGACCCGACCAGTTGAACATGGCCACGAAATGGGCGGCGAAGAAGGCCAGCACGATGTAGGGGGCCAGCTGCGACAGGCCCTCGACCATCATCCGCACCATGTCGCGATGCGACGTCACCGAGCCGGATCCGACCCCGAAGGCGCCGCCCGCGACGAAGAAGGTGACGGCGAAGAAGGCGACCAGCGAGCGGTACAGGGGGTTGAAGGTCTGTCCGGCCTCGGCCTCCGGATCGACGAAGGGCGAGCCGGGCATGAGGGTCAGGACAGCCCACAGGGCGATCATGCCCAGCACCGCCAGACCGGCCCAAACCAGTCCGCGCTTTTCGGGAGAGGTGAGGGGCGTCTTCTCGCCGGCGGCGGGGGCTCCGGCCGCCGAGCCGGGCGTCCATGCGCCGAGGCGAGGCTCGATAATCCGGTCCGTCATGAACCAGACGATCGGGGTGAAGACCGCCACCACGCCGACGATGAAGAACCAGTTGCCCGCGATATTGACCGAATAGGAGGGGTCGATCAGCTGTGCGGCCGGCTCGGTGATGCCGAGGATCAGGGCGTCGGATGCGCCGGGGAAAAGATTGCCCGCGTAACCGCCCGACACCGCCGCGAACCCTGCGGCCAGCCCGGCCAGCGGGTGTCGCCCCGCCGCCGCGAAAATCACGGCCGCGAGAGGAATGACCACCACGTAGGAGGCGTCGGAGGCATGGTGGGAGACCATGCCGGTGATGACCACCACGGGCGTCAGTATCGCCTTGGGCGCGTTCAGAAGCGCGCCCCGGATGGCGGTGGAGAAGAGGCCGGACCGTTCCGCGACCGACGCGCCGTAGATGATGGTGATGACGATGCCGAGCGGCGGAAACTCCGCCAGCGTCTTGGGCATGCCGATGATCAGACGCTCGAGGTTCTCTTTTGACAGCAGGCTCTGGGCCACGAGGGTGTCGCCGGTGACCGGATTGACAGCCTGCCACTCCAGCGCCGCGCCGACCAGGCTGAGGCCGATGAGGCCGAGAATCAGCCAGAGGAACAGGAAGACGGGGTCGGGGAGGCGATTTCCGACCCTCTCCACCGTGTTCAGAAGCCGAGCGCCAATGGCCATTCACCCCTCCCGGGCCGTGAAGTTTACGTGACGCGAGGGGACGCGAGAGGGTCAGGCGGCGCAAGAGGAACGGCGTGCGACCAACTGTCCGCAGTGCTGCGAACCATTCTCAAGAAAATCCTTTCACAGCATGGGTTTGAACCTCGGGCCATCCGGGTCTAGAAAGCGCCGAATCCGCCCCTCCCTCTGTGGCGGACGAGGTCCCTACGGATGAATGCATTCCTTCTCGAATATCTGCCGATCGTGATCTTTCTCGGGATCGCGGCGGTGCTCGGGCTCGGCTTTATGCTGGCGGCCTGGGTGCTGGCCCCCAAGAATCCCGACTCGGAAAAGCTGTCCGCCTATGAGTGCGGCTTCAACGCGTTCGACGACGCGCGCATGAAGTTCGACGTTCGGTTCTATCTGGTGTCGATCCTCTTCATCATCTTCGATCTGGAAGTGGCCTTCCTGTTCCCCTGGGCGGTGTCGATGTTCGACCTGTCGCAGGCGGGCATGGTGTTCGCCTTCTGGTCGATGATGGTCTTCCTCGGCGTCCTGACCGTCGGCTTCATCTACGAATGGAAGAAGGGCGCGCTCGAATGGGAGTGACGACCAACAATGTGCCGCTGATCGGCATGGGCAACTCCGGCGCATCGCCGGTGGGGCCGGGCGCGTCTTCGCCTGTCTCTTTCGGGATGGGCGCGCGCTCGACCGTCGAGGGCTATGACCCGGCGATCCACGACAAATTCTTCGAGGCCGTGAACGCCGAGCTGGGCGAGCGGGGCTTCATCACGACCTCGCTGGACGACGTCATCAACTGGGCGCGCACCGGCTCGCTGATGTGGATGACCTTCGGTCTGGCCTGCTGCGCCGTGGAGATGATGCAGGCGTCGATGCCGCGCTTCGACATGGAGCGGTTCGGCATGGCCCCGCGCGCCAGCCCGCGTCAGTCGGATCTGATGATCGTGGCCGGCACCCTGACCAACAAGATGGCTCCGGCGCTTCGTAAAGTTTACGATCAGATGCCGGACCCGCGCTACGTGCTTTCGATGGGCTCCTGCGCCAACGGCGGCGGGTATTATCACTATAGTTACAGTGTTGTTCGCGGTTGCGACCGCGTTGTACCTGTGGATGCTTACGTTCCGGGGTGCCCGCCGACGGCGGAGGCGCTGCTTTACGGCCTGCTGCAACTGCAGAAGAAGATCCGTCGCACGGGGACCATCGAACGATGACTTCTCTGGTGAAGCAACAGGCGCTGGAAACCGCCCTTACGCCGCTGGGCGCCGAGATGGTGGCCGCGCTGGGCGTGCAGGCGCAGGTCGCGTTCGGCGAGCTGACGCTGGTGGCCGAGCGCGACCGGATCGTGGATGTTCTGGCCACGCTGAAGGATCGCTTCGGCTTCCAGCAGCTGCTGGACCTGTGCGGCGTGGACTTCCCGGATCGCGAGGAGCGGTTCGAGGTGGTCTATCACCTGCTGTCGCTGACCCGGAACGCGCGCATTCGCGTGAAGGTGACGACGGACGAGGTCCAGCCGGTGCCCAGCGCCGTGTCGGTCTTCCCCTGCGCCGACTGGTTCGAGCGCGAGGCGTTCGACATGTACGGCATGCTGTTCTCGGGCCACCCGGACCTGCGGCGCCTGCTGACAGACTACGGCTTCCAGGGTCATCCGCTGCGCAAGGACTTCCCGATGACCGGCTATGTCGAGGTCCGGTACGACGAGGAGCAGAAGCGGGTGGTCTACGAGCCCGTCAAGCTGACTCAGGAGTTCCGCAATTTCGACTTCCTGTCCCCGTGGGAAGGCGCCGAGTATCCCGCCCCGGTCCTGCCGGGCGATGAGAAGGTGAAGGGCTGATGGCTGATTCCAACACCATCCCGGCCCCCCTCGGCACGGACGTCTTCGATGACCTGCCGCACGACGGGCGCACCGACCACGCCAAGGCGATGGACGACCGCAAGTTCACGATCAATTTTGGCCCGCAACACCCGGCCGCGCACGGCGTGCTGCGTCTGGTGCTGGAGCTGGACGGCGAGCTGGTGACCCGCGTCGATCCGCACATCGGCCTGCTGCACCGCGGCACCGAAAAGCTGATGGAAGCGCGGACCTATCTGCAGAACGTGCCGTATCTGGATCGCCTCGACTACGTCGCGCCGATGAACCAGGAGCACGCCTTCTGTCTGGCGATCGAGAAGCTGCTGGGCATCGAGGTGCCGTACCGCGCCCAGTTGATCCGCGTCCTGTACTCGGAAATCGGCCGCATCCTGAGCCACCTGCTGAACGTGACGACCCAGGCCATGGACGTCGGCGCCCTGACGCCGCCGCTCTGGGGCTTCGAGGAACGCGAGAAGCTGATGGTGTTCTACGAGCGCGCCTGCGGCGCCCGTCTGCACGCCAACTATTTCCGTCCGGGCGGCGTCCATCAGGACCTGCCGATGGATCTGGTCGACGACATCGGTCGCTGGTGCCAGACCTTCCCGGCGGCGCTGAAGGACATCGAATCCCTCGTCACCGAGAACCGCATCTTCAAGCAGCGCAACGTCGACATCGGCGTGGTGTCCAAGCAGGAGGCCCTCGACTGGGGCTTCACCGGCGTGATGATCCGCGGGTCGGACATCCCGTGGGACCTGCGCAAGTCGCAGCCGTACGAATGCTACGCCGATCTCGATTTCGACATCGCCGTGGGCAAGAACGGCGACTGCTGGGACCGCTACCTCTGCCGCATCGAGGAGATGAAGCAGTCGGTGCGGATCATGGAGCAGTGCATCCACAAGCTGCGCAACTGCCCCGGCGAGCCGGTGATGATCGAGGACAACAAGATCGTCCCGCCCAAGCGCGGTGAGATGAAGCGCTCGATGGAAGCGCTGATCCACCACTTCAAGCTCTACACCGAAGGCTTCCGCACGCCCGAGGGCGAGGTCTACGCCTCCGTCGAGGCGCCCAAGGGCGAGTTCGGCATCTATCTGGTGTCCGACGGCACCAACAAGCCGTACCGCGTGAAGATCTCGGCGCCGGGCTTCCGCTCGCTGCAGGCGATGGACTGGATGAACCGCGGCCACATGCTGGCCGACGTGTCGGCCATCCTGGGCTCGCTCGACATCGTGTTCGGCGAGGTCGACCGCTGATGGGATTCGCCGTCCAGCCGATCTTCACGACGACGCAGGCGATCTGGTTCGCTGTGCTGCTGACGCTGGGCGTCGCGGTGCAGTTCGCCTTTTCGCCGCGCCGTCGGGCGATCATGGGCGGCGTGAAGTTCGCCCTGGCCTCGGCCATGGTCGCCGCGCCGGCGACGGCGGGCGTGACGCTGGTGCGCGGCGCGTATCGGCTGGGCTATCTGGAAGAGGGCAGGGGCTTTCTGGAAGCCAATCTGCGCTCCGTCGTGTGGATGAGCGGGGCGATTTTCGCGGGTCAGATGGTCGTGCGGTTCCTGCCGCCGCTGTCGTGGCTGTCGCGGGACCTGCGTCAGGCCGGTCGCGACGTCTGGAGCGCGCGTCTGGGTCGATGGATGGGGAGCGCCCGATGAGCGACAAGCCCCTGAGTGATCTGGTCCGGCAGGGTTGGGAAGTGGTGAGCTACGCCGCGACCGACATGAACGGCGAAACCTACCAGCACAATGTGCTGCTGCGGCGTCAGGGCCAGCACAGGATCCTGACCCTGCGCAAGAAGATGATCGGCGACGGTGTCGTCGCTTCGGAAATGGAAGTCTGATGAGCGTTCGTCGTCTCGCCAAGGAACAGCCCGCGTCGTTCGCCTTCTCGAAGGCGACGAAGGCGAAGGCTGACTGGTGGATCGCCAAATATCCCGAGAACCGTCGTCAGTCGGCGGTGATCCCGATCCTGTGGCTGGTCCAGAAGCAGGAGCGCTGGGTACCGGAGCCGGCGATCCGCGCGATCGCCGACCTGCTGGGCATGCCCTATATCCGGGTGCTGGAGGTCGCGACCTTCTACACCATGTTCATGCTGGAGCCGGTCGGCTCGGCGGCCCTGATCCAGGTGTGCGGCACCACGCCCTGCATGCTGCGCGGCGCCGGCGACCTGATGGACGTCTGCAAGAAGAAGATCGGGCCGAAACAGACCCTGAGCGCCGACGGCCGCTTCACCTGGGAAGAGGTCGAGTGCATGGGCGCCTGCGCCAACGCGCCGATGGCCGCCATCAACGACTATTATTTCGAAGACCTGACGCCGGACAACATGGCCCAGATCATCGACGACTTCGCCGCCGGCAAGACGCCCAAGCCCGGCTCGCGCGTCGGTCGCGCCAGCTCGGAGCCGGAGGGCGGCGCCCTGACCCTGACCGATCCGAAGCTGTATGACGGCGCGGCCGCCAAGCCGATCGTCAAGCTGCCGAACAGCGATCCGGTGACGGCATGAGCCTGCCCGACCTGAACACCGACGAGGGCCGCGCGGCCTATCGCGCCGAGGTGAAGGCCGTCGGACGGCCGCTGCGGCTGGGCGGCCTGGTGCTGATCCTGCTGGGCGCCGGCTACGTCGTGGCGACGCGCTATGACGCCCTGCCGGTCAATGAGGCGCTGATGCTGGTCGCCTACGGCGCCGTCGCCGCGGGCTGGGTGCTGTTCCTGACCGCGACCTATCTGCGTACCCGCTACCACAAGCGCCGTCTGGCGGAAGGACTCTAGGAACCATGGTCGGTATCCTCGAAGACAAGGATCGCATCTTCACCAACCTCTATGGTCTCCAGGACTGGGGCCTTGAGGGGGCGAAGTCGCGCGGCGCGTGGAACGCGACGAAGGACATGCTCGACCTGGGTCGGGACTGGATCATCACCAACGTCAAGAACTCGGGCCTGCGCGGACGCGGCGGCGCGGGCTTCTCGACCGGCCTGAAGTGGTCGTTCATGCCCAAGGAGGTGAAGGATCGTCCTCACTACCTGGTCGTCAACGCCGACGAATCCGAACCCGGGACCTGCAAGGACCGGGAGATCATGCGCCACGATCCGCAGCTGCTGATCGAAGGCTGCCTGATCGCCAGCTTCGCGATGCAGGCCCACGCCTGCTACATCTACCTGCGCGGCGAGTACGTGCTGGAGCGCGAGCGCATGGAGGCCGCGGTCAAGCAGGCCTATGAAGCCAGGCTGATCGGCAAGAACAACGTCCACGGCTGGGACTTCGACGTCTACATCCACCACGGCGCCGGCGCCTACATCTGCGGTGAAGAGACGGCCCTGCTGGAGAGCCTTGAAGGCAAGAAGGGCCAGCCGCGCCTGAAGCCGCCGTTCCCGGCCGGCGCGGGCCTGTACGGCTGCCCGACCACGGTGAACAACGTCGAGTCGATCGCCGTCGTCGGCACCATCCTGCGGCGCGGGGCCGAATGGTTCGCGGGCTTCGGCCGTCCGAACAACACCGGCACGAAGATCATGTCGATCTCGGGCCACGTGAACCGCCCGTGCAATGTCGAAGAAGCGATGTCGATCCCGCTGCGTCAGCTGCTGGAAGATCATTGCGGCGGCGTGCGCGGCGGCTGGGACAATCTGAAAGCCATCATCCCGGGCGGCTCGTCCGTGCCGCTGATCACGCGCGAGATGTCGGAAGTCGCGCTGATGGACTTCGACAGCCTGCGCGAGATGAAGTCGGGCCTCGGCACGGCGGCGGTGATCGTCATGGACCAGTCGACCGACCTGGTCCGCGCCATCGCCCGCATCAGCTATTTCTACAAGCACGAGAGCTGCGGCCAGTGCACGCCGTGCCGTGAAGGCACCGGCTGGATGTGGCGCGTGCTGGAGCGGATGGCCGTCGGCGAGGCCGACCCGTCCGAGATCGACATGCTGCTGGAGGTCTCGACCCAGATCGAGGGCCACACCATCTGCGCGCTGGGCGACGCCGCCGCATGGCCGGTGCAGGGCCTGATCCGTCACTTCCGCCACGAGATCGAGGAGCGTATCGCCTCCTACCGCAGCCGCCGCGCGAACTTCGCCGGCCACGCGATCGCGGCGGAGTAGCCATGCGCCTGACCGCCGTTCCGATGCTGGCCCTGTTCGCCCTCGCCGCCTGCGGTGAGCGGACGGACGCGCCTGCGCCGACGCCGGCGGAAACCGTCTCGGCCGCCGCTCCGGCGTCGGACGGAGCGGTGAGGGCGCCGGTCGTGCTGACCGCCGCCAACCTGCGTCGCGTCTGCCGCGCCGGTCTGGCCGCGATCCACGGTCAGGACGTCTCCGCCATCGAGATCGACGGGATCGAGGGTCAGGTGGTCAACGCCTCCTGGCGCGCGCCGGTCGACGGGGGCCGCAAGCGCGGTCAATGCCGCGTCGACGGCGACCTGATCACCTGGAAGCCGGTCGACTTCCCGACGCCCGAAGCCAATCGCTGGATGAACCAGTCCGGCGACCCGGTGGTGCGCTTCGTCCTTGACGGCGACACCATCACCATCAACACGACGCTCCCCGATGGGAGCGCCGCCACGGAAGAGTATACCGTGCCGGCAGAGCAAGAGGCCCGCTGATGCCCGTCGCCAAGGTCAACGGCGTAGAAACCGAGTTCGAGCCCGGGATGACCGTGCTCCAGGTCGCCGAAAAGGCCGGCCATGAGATCCCGCGTTTCTGCTACCACGAGCGCCTGTCCATCGCCGGCAACTGCCGCATGTGCCTGGTCGAGGTGAAGCCCGGACCGCCGAAGCCGCAGGCGTCGTGCGCGCTCCCGGCCGCCGAGGGCCAGGAAATCTTCACCGACACGCCGATGGTGAAGAAGGCCCGCGAAGGGGTGATGGAGTTCCTGCTCATCAACCACCCGCTGGACTGCCCGATCTGCGACCAGGGCGGCGAATGCGACCTGCAGGACCAGGCCGTCGGCTATGGCCGTGACGGCTCGCGCTATGCCGAGAACAAGCGCGCGGTCGAAGAAAAGAACATGGGTCCGACGGTGAAGACCTTCATGACGCGGTGCATCCAGTGCACCCGTTGTGTCCGCTTCATCACCGAGGTTGCGGGCGTGCCGGACATCGGGATGATCTCGCGCGGCGAGGACGCCGAGATCACCACCTATCTGGAAAAGAACATCGACAGCGAGCTGTCGGGCAACGTCAACGACCTGTGCCCCGTGGGCGCCCTGACGCACCGGCCGTGGCAGTACCACTACCGCCCGTGGGAGCTGAAGAAGACCGAGACCATCGACGTCATGGACGCGCTGGGCTCCAACATCCGCGCCGACGCCAAGGGCGCGGAAGTGATGCGCGTGCTGCCGCGCGTGAACGAGGGCATCAACGAGGAATGGCTGTCGGACATCAGCCGCTACGCCGTCGACGGCTTGCAGCGCCAGCGTCTGGACCGCCCCTATGTGCGTGAGAACGGCCGCCTGCGCGCCGCCTCGTGGGACGAGGCGCTGGGCGTCGTGGCCGCGAAGCTGAACGCCGCCCCGGCGGATCGCATCGGCGTGGTCGCCGGCGATCTGCAGGACGCGGAATCGATGAAGGCGGCGCTGGACCTGTTCCGCGCGCTGGGCTCGGCCAACACCGACTGCCGTCAGGACGGCGCGGCCCTGGGTTACGGCCCGCGTGAGGGCTGGCTGTTCAATACGACGCTGCAAGGCATTGAAAATGCGGACGCGGTCCTGATCGTGGGCGCCAATCCGCGCACTGAGGCCCCGCTGCTGAACGCCCGTCTGCGCAAGGGCTGGCTGGCCGGCAAGACCGAGATCGGCCTGATCGGCGAACAGGCGGCCCTGACGTTTGACTACAGCTGGCTCGGCGCCGGTTCGAAGACGCTGGCCAAGCTGCCGAAGGCGGCGATGGACTTCCTGACCAAGGCCGAACGCCCGGCGATCATCGTCGGCTCGGGCGCGCTGTCGGGCGCCCACGGCGCGGCCGTGCTGAACGCCCTGGGCGCGCTGGCGAAGAAGGTCGGCGTGGTCGCGGACGGCTGGAACGGCTTCAACGTCCTGCATACCGCCGCCGCGCGCGTCGCCGGTCTGGACATGGGCTTCGTCCCGGGCGAGGGCGGCAAGACCGTCGCCGACATGGTCAAGCCGGGCGCACTGGATGTGCTGTTCCTGCTGGGCGCCGACGAGATCGAACTGGGGGGCTCGGACGCCTTCCGCGTCTATCTGGGCAGCCACGGCGACCGCGGGGCCCATGGGGCGGATGTGATCCTGCCGGGCTCGGCCTATACCGAGAAGTCGGGCCTGTATGTGAACACCGAGGGCCGGGTGCAGATGGCGGAACGCGTTGTCTTCCCGAAGGGGCAGGCCAAGGAAGACTGGGCCATCCTGCGCGCCCTGTCGGCTCTGGTCGGCCAGACCCTGCCGTACGATACGCTGGACGCGCTGCGTTCGAAGCTGATGGCGGATCACCCGACCTTCGGCCGGATCGACTACCTGCCGACGCCCGCGTCGTTCGACGTGGCGGCGCTGGGCCGGAAGGGCGACCTGGGCGACGTCGCCTTCGCCTCGTCAGTGCGCGACCCCTATCTGAACAACCCGATCACGCGCGCCAGCGTGACCATGGCCGAGCTGTCCGCCCAGCGGATCGCCCCGGTCGCGATGGCGGCGGAGTAAGGCTCTATGGACTTCTGGACCACTCCTCTCGGCTGGACGCTCGCCACCATCGGCGGAATCCTGCTCGTCACCGTCGGGATCCTGATCTCGCTGGCCTTCCTGCTGCTGGCCGACCGGAAGATCTGGGCGGGCGTGCAGATGCGCAAGGGCCCCAACGTCGTGGGTCCGTTCGGCCTGCTTCAGTCCTTCGCCGACTTCTTCAAATTCGTGCTGAAGGAAATCGTCGTCCCGGCGGGCGCCGACAAGGTCGTCTTCCTGCTGGCGCCGCTGCTGACCTTCATCCTCGCCTTCATCGCCTGGGCGGCCATTCCGTTCGCGCCGGGCTGGGTGATTTCCGACCTCAACGTCGGCATCCTCTACATCTTCGCGATCAGCTCGCTGGGCGTGTACGGCATCATCATGGGCGGCTGGGCTTCGAACTCGAAGTACCCGTTCCTCGGCTCGCTGCGGTCCGCGGCGCAGATGGTGTCCTATGAGGTCTCCATCGGTCTGGTGATCATCAACGTCATCCTGCTGGCCGGGACGATGAACCTGACCGCCATTGTCCAGCAGCAGCAGGGCATGTTCTGGAACTGGTTCGCCTTCGGCGGCGGGGCAGGGACCTGGCCGACGATCATCGTGATGATCCCGATGGCGGTGATCTTCTTCATCTCGGCCCTGGCCGAGACCAACCGCCCGCCGTTCGACCTGCCCGAGGCCGAGTCGGAACTGGTGGCCGGCTATCAGGTCGAATACTCCTCGACCCCCTACCTGCTGTTCATGATCGGCGAATACGCCAACATCGTCTTCATGTGCGCCATGATCAGCCTGCTGTTCTTCGGCGGCTGGAACCCGGGCGTGCCGCAGATGTGGCTGGACTCCCTGCCGGGCTGGCTGGAGCAGGCGATCTATCTGGTCACCTTCTTGGCCAAGATCGTGGTGGCCTTCTTCATGATCGCCCTGGTGAAGGCCTTCGTGCCCCGCTACCGCTATGACCAGCTGATGCGTCTGGGCTGGAAGATCTTCCTGCCGACCTCGCTGGTCTGTGTGGTCTTCGTCGCCGCCTGGCGCGTGTTCGCGGTGGGCGCATGATCCGCACGCTCGTCCTTTCCGGCCTTATGCTGGCGGCGCTGTCCGTCGGCGGGTGCCAGACCGTCTTCCGGCCGATCCAGCCGGAAGCGGGCTCGCCCATGGGCAATATGGACCGGGCCGAGCGGGCGCGTGAACGCAATGACCGCAACCATCCGGCCTGTCGGTCGGACCGCAGCGAGCGCGATGATCAGCCGGAAGGCTGTGACCGCGTGGTGAGGAGGGGCCGATGATCCGTCTGATGGCCGCCCTTGTCGCGGTGACAACGCTGGGCGCTTGCGCCGGCGAGCCCTATGAACCCCTGCCGGTGTCCGCCTATCAGTGGCAGCAGCGGCAGGAACGCATCGAGCGTCAGCAGGCCGAGCGCCTGCAACGCTGCGAGGCGATGGATAAACAAAGCGAGCGTTACGCCCGCGAGTGCCCGCGTACCGGAGGCGCGCAATAATGCTGAACCGTCTCGTCCAGGCCGCGAAAGGTGCGTTGCTCGTCGACGTCATCGGCGCTGTCGGCCTGTCGCTGAAATACATGGCCCGTCCCAAGATGACGGTGAACTATCCGTTCGAGCGGAATCCGCAGTCGCCCCGCTTCCGCGGCGAGCACGCCCTGCGCCGCTATGCGAACGGTGAAGAGCGCTGCATCGCCTGCAAGCTGTGCGAGGCCATCTGCCCGGCCCAGGCCATCACCATCGAGGCCGAACCGCGCGCCGACGGCAGCCGCCGCACGACCCGCTACGACATCGACATGGTCAAATGCATCTACTGCGGCCTGTGCCAGGAGGCCTGCCCGGTGGACGCCATCGTGGAAGGTCCGAACTCGGAGTTCACGACCGAAACGCGCGAAGAACTGCTGTACGACAAGGATCGACTGCTCTCGAACGGTGACCGTTGGGAACGGCTGATCGCCAGAAATCTGGAACTCGACGCGCCTTATCGTTAAGGCGCACAGGCTGAACGGGGAGGGCGATTCCGAAGGGGGTCGCCGCCCATAACCGAAAGGGGCTGAGGCCTCCGATGTTGCAAGGCATAGCCTTCTATATTCTGGCGGCGGTCGCCGTCGTGGCCGGCCTGCTGGTCGTCACGGCGAAGAACCCCGTGCACAGTGTCCTGTGGCTGATCCTGACGTTCTTTTCGTCAGCGGGGCTGTTCGTCCTGCTGGGCTCGGAGTTCCTGGCGATGCTGCTGGTGGTCGTCTACGTGGGCGCCGTCGCGGTGCTGTTCCTGTTCGTCGTCATGATGCTGGACGTCGACTTCCTGCGGCTGCGCGAAGGCTTCGCGCGATACCTGCCGTTGGCGGTGATCGTGGCCGGGGTGCTGCTGGCCGAGATGGTCATCATCTCGCTGACGGTCGCGACGAGCGGGGCCGCGGCGGACGCGACCGGGCCGGCCGTCGCCACGGCGGACGCCTCCAACATCGAGACGATCGGCCGGGTGCTCTACACGGACTACGTCTACTTCTTCCAGGCGGCGGGCATTGTGCTGCTGATCGCGATGATCGGCGCCATCGTCCTGACCCTGCGCCACAAGCCGGGCATCAAACGCCAGAACGTCGCCGCCCAGGTCGGGCGCGATGCGAAGACGGCGATGGAAGTGAAGTCGGTCACCACCGGCGCCGGCGTCACCCCCGAGGATCTGGTCTGATGGTCGTCACCCTGCAGCACTATCTGGCGGTCGCCGCCATCCTGTTCACCATCGGTGTCTTCGGCATCTTCGTGAACCGCAAGAACGTCATCATCATCCTGATGTCGGTCGAGCTGATCCTGCTGGCCGTGAACATCAATTTCGTCGCCTTCTCGAGCTACCTGAATGATGTGTCGGGGCAGATCATGGCCATGTTCGTGCTGACCGTCGCGGCCGCCGAGGCCGCCGTTGGCCTGGCCATTCTGGTGACCTTCTTCCGTAACCGCGGCGACATCGCCGTGGACGACGCTTCGGTCATGAAGGGCTGATCGTGAATATCCAGCTTCTCGTCACCCTTGCGATCTTCGCCCCGCTCCTGGGCGCGACCATCGTCGGCCTCAGCGGCCGTCGTCTGGGCAATGTCGTTTCGCAGTCCATCACCACGGGCCTGCTGTTCTTCGCCTGCGCCATTTCGTGGATCGTGTTCAGCCAGTGGACCTGGGGCGGCCTGGAGCCGTTCCTGATCACCCTGGCGCCGTTCATCCACGTCGGCGACTTCATCTCCAACTGGTCGATCCGCATCGATGCCCTGTCGGCCACCATGCTGGTGGTCGTGACCAGCGTGTCGTCGCTGGTTCACCTCTACAGCTGGGGCTACATGTCCGAGGATCCGGACAAGCCCCGGTTCTTCGCCTACCTGTCGCTGTTCACCTTCGCCATGCTGGCGCTGGTGACCGCCGGTGACTTCATGCAGCTGTTCTTCGGCTGGGAAGGCGTGGGGCTGGCGTCCTATCTGCTGATCGGCTTCTGGTACAAGAAGCCCACCGCCAGCGCCGCCGCCATCAAGGCCTTCGTGGTCAACCGCGTGGGCGACTTCGGCTTCGCGCTCGGCATCTTCACCGTCTTCTGGATGTTCGGCACGATCCAGTTCGCCGAGCTGTTCCCGATGATCGCCTCCAAGGCGGGCACGGGCTGGGAGTTCCTGGGCCATACCTGGTCGGCGCTCGATCTGGCGGCCTTCCTGCTGTTCATCGGCGCGATGGGCAAATCGGCCCAGTTCTTCCTGCACACCTGGCTGCCGGACGCCATGGAGGGCCCGACCCCCGTGTCGGCCCTGATCCACGCGGCCACCATGGTCACCGCGGGCGTCTATATGGTCTGCCTGCTGTCGCCGATCTTCGAGTACGCGCCCGGCGCCTCGGCCATCGTCGCCACCATCGGCGCGGTGACGGCCCTGTTCGCCGCGACCGTCGGTCTGGCCCAGAACGACATCAAGCGGGTCATCGCCTATTCGACCTGTTCGCAGCTCGGCTACATGTTCTTCGCCGCGGGCGTGGGCGCCTATGAGGCGGCCATGTTCCACCTGTTCACCCACGCCTTCTTCAAGGCGCTGCTGTTCCTGGGCGCCGGTTCGGTGATCGCCGGCATGCATCACGAGCAGGACATGCGGAAGATGGGCGGCCTGTGGAAGCTGCTGCCGATCACCTATGCGGTCATGACCATCGGCACCATCGCCATCACCGGTCTGGGCATCCCCGGCATCGGCGGTCTTGCGGGCTTCTATTCGAAGGATGCGATCATCGAGAGCGCCTTCGCCGCCGCGTCGTCGGGCCATTCGCCCATCGGCCTGTTCGCCTTCTTCGTCGGCATCCTCGCCGCCGGTCTGACCGCCTACTATTCGTGGCGTCTGGTGTTCATGACCTTCCACAACAAGCCGGTGTGGAAGGAAGAGGCCCACGAAGATCACGCGCACGCCCCTGACGACCACGCCTCGCACGCCCAGCTGGAGACCCACTCCGAGCCGGTCGCCGACGCGCACCATGACGATCACGCGCATGATGACCACGCTCACCATGGCCCGCTGAAGCCGCACGAGAGCCCGTGGATCATGCTGGTTCCGCTGATCCTCCTGTCGCTCGGCGCGATCTTCGCCGGCGTGGTCTTCGCGCCCTATTTCATCGGCCATCACGAGGGCGAGTTCTGGAAGGCCGCGATCTTCTCGGGCCCGCACAACCACGTGCTCCACGAGTCCCACTCGGTTCCGACCTGGGTGAAGTGGTCGCCGCTGGTGATGACCCTGATCGGCACCTTCGCCGCCTTCTGGCTCTATGTCCTCAAGGAGGGCATGGCGCGCCGGATGGCCGACCGCGGGGGCGTCATCCACGGCTTCCTGTACAACAAGTGGTACGTCGACGAGGTCTACGACTTCATCTTCGTCAAGGGCGCCAAGGCGCTGGGCGACTTCTTCTGGAAGATCGGTGACGTGAAGATCATCGACGGCGGCGGACCCAACGGCTTCGCCTGGCTGTCCCGCAAGTTCGCCGGCGGGCTTGCCCGCTTCCAGTCCGGCTATGTCTATTTCTATGCGTTCGTGATGCTCATCGGTCTCTGCCTCTTCCTCGCGTTCGCCCTTACTGCGTGGGGAGCCTGATCTTGCCCCAGATCCCCTTCATCCTGAGCATCGTCACCTTCCTGCCGCTGGTCGGCGCGGGCGTGCTGTTGCTGACCCGTCTGCTGACCAAGGGGTCGGTGGACAGCGCCGCGCGCTGGATCGCGCTGGCGACCACCCTGGTCACGCTGGCGGTTTCGGCCGTGCTGGTCGCGACCTTCAATCCCGCCAGCCCCGGCTATCAGTTCGTGGAGCAGGTCAACTGGTTCGCGGGCGCGCAGTATCATCTGGGCGTCGACGGGATTTCGATCCTGTTCGTTTTGCTGACGGCCTTCCTGCTGCCGATCTGCATCCTGGCCAGCTGGAGTTCGATCAAGGAGCGCGTCAGCGACTACATGATCGCCTTCCTGGTGCTGGAGACGCTGGTCATCGGGGTGTTCACCTCGCTGGACCTGTTCCTGTTCTACATCTTCTTCGAGGGCACCCTCGTCCCGATGTTCATCATCATCGGGGTGTGGGGCGGTCAGAACCGGATTTACGCGGCCTACAAATTCTTCCTCTACACCCTGCTGGGGTCGGTGCTGATGCTGCTGGCCATGCTGTGGATGGCGCACACCGCCGGCACCACCAGCATTCCGGAACTGAAGCAATACGCCTTCTCGCCGGCGGCCCAGCCCTTGCTTTGGCTGGCCTTCTTCGCCTCGTTCGCGGTGAAGATGCCGATGTGGCCGGTGCACACCTGGCTGCCCGACGCCCACGTCCAGGCGCCCACGGCGGGGTCGGTCATCCTGGCCGGCATCCTGCTGAAGCTCGGCGGCTACGGCTTCATCCTGTTCAACCTGCCGATGTTCCCGCTGGCGTCGCAGATGTTCGCGCCGCTGGTCTGGACCCTGTCGGCCATCGCCATCGTCTACACCTCGCTGGTCGCCTTCCGTCAGACCGACATCAAGAAGCTGATCGCCTATTCGTCGGTCGCGCACATGGGCTTCGTGACCATGGGCATCTTCGCCGGCAATGATCAGGGCGTGCAGGGCGCGGTCTTCCAGATGCTGAGCCACGGCCTGATCTCGGGCGCGCTCTTCCTCTGTGTGGGCGTGGTCTACGACCGCATGCACACCCGCGAGATCGCCTTCTACGGCGGCCTGACGGCCCGCATGCCGTGGTTCGCCGCCATCTTCCTGATGTTCACCATGGCCAACGTCGGCCTGCCGGGGACCTCGGGCTTCATCGGCGAGATCCTGACGATGACCGGCATCTACCAGGTCTCGACCTGGACGGCGCTGTTCGCCGCCTCGGGCGTGATCTTCTCGGCGGTCTATGCCCTGACGCTGTATCGCAACGTCATGTTCGGCGAGATCACCAATCCGAAGCTCAAGGACATCGCGGACATCGACAGGCGCGAACTGCTGATCTTCGTCCCGCTGATCGTCGGCACCCTGCTGCTGGGCGTCCAGCCCGGGCTGGTGCTGGACTATACGAACGCGTCCGTTCACGCCCTGACGTCCGCCTATCAACTTGCGATCGGTGGCTGAGACCATGATGCCTGATCTGATTTCCGCCCTTCACACCTCGGCTCCCGAGATCACGCTCGCCGTCGGCGGCCTTGTGCTGCTGATGATCGGCGCCTTCTCGGGCGAGAAGAGCGCGCCCGTGGTGTCGGGACTGTCGGTCCTGCTGCTGATCGCCGCCACCGCGGTGGCCGTGACCGGCCCGCTGGGGCAGGCCTTCAACGGCGCCTATGTGGCCGATCCGCTGGCCGTCTACGGCAAGGCGCTGATCTTCCTGTCCAGCGCGGTGGCCATCATCCTCGGCAACGGCTGGATGCATCGCGCCAAGATCGCCCGGTTCGAATATCCGGTCCTGATCGTGCTGGCCTCGGCCGGGATGGGCATGATGGCGTCGTCGGGCGACCTGATCAGCCTGTACGTCGGCATCGAGCTGCATTCCCTGGCCCTCTATGTGCTGGCCGCCTTCCACCGCGATGACCTGAAGGCGTCGGAAGCGGGCCTGAAGTATTTCGTGCTGGGCGCGCTTTCGTCGGGCCTGCTGCTGTACGGCGCCAGCCTGATCTACGGCTTCTCCGGTTCGATGCGCTTCGAGGACATCGCCGCCTATGCCGCCGGAAACCCGTCGACGGGTCTGGTCTTCGGTCTGGTCTTCCTGATCTCGGGTCTGGCCTTCAAGGTCTCGGCCGCGCCGTTCCACATGTGGACGCCGGACGTCTATGAGGGCGCGCCGACCCCGGTCGTGGCCCTGTTCGCCTCGGCCCCCAAGGTCGCGGCCATGGTCCTGATCGCCCGCACGCTGGAGGGCGCCTTCGCCGGCTCGCACGACCAGTGGGCGCAGGTGCTGATCCTGATCTCGCTGATCAGCTTCGCCGTCGGCGCGTTCGGCGGTCTGGTGCAGAAGGACATCCAGCGCCTGCTGGCCTATTCGTCGATCGCCAACATCGGCTACGCCCTGCTGGGCATCGCCGCGGGGACGACGCTGGGCGTGCAGGCCATGCTGATGTTCATGACCCTGTATGTGATCGACCAGTTCGGCTTCTTCGGCATCCTGCTGTCGCTGAGCCGCAACGGGCGTCCGATCCGCAAGGTCGCCGATCTGGCGGGCCTGCGGAAGGAGCGTCCGCTGACCACCGTCGCCCTGACCATCCTGTCGCTGTCGGTGCTGGGCATGCCGCCGCTGTCGGGCTTCTGGGCCAAATACTACGTCTTCGGCGCCGCCGCCGACGCGGGCTACTGGATGGCCGGCGCCGCCGGTCTGGTCGCCTCGGTCGTGGCGGGCTTCTACTATCTGCGGATCATCAAGGTGATGTGGTTCGACCCGGCCCCGGAAGGGACCGCGCCGACCGACGCCTCGCCGCTGGAGGCCAAGACGGTGGCCCTGGCCTGCGCCGCGTTCAGCTTCCCGCTGGTCATCGTGGCCCTGCCGCTGCTCGCTCCGCTGGCCGCGCGCGCCGCGACGGGCTTCGGGGTAGGCTGACGGTGGCTCCGGCCCCCGTCCTGTTGCTCGACCAGACGGATTCCACGAACGCGGAGGCCCGGCGACGGGCCGAGGCCGGCGAGGTCGGTCCGCTGTGGATCGCCGCCCGCCGTCAGACCGCCGGGCGCGGTCGACGGGGCAGGGCGTGGGAGAGCGCCGACACGGGCAACCTGTTCACCACCCTGCTGACCACCACCCGCAAACCGCCCGCGGAGGCGGCGCAGGTGACCTTCATCGCCGCCCTGGCGGTCGCGGACCTGCTGGACCGCTATGCGCCGCCGTCGGTCGTGACGATCAAATGGCCCAATGACGTGATGCTGGCCGGCCGCAAGGCGAGCGGCATCCTGGTCGAGTCCGGCGCGCATGAGACGGGCGGCCTGTGGCTGGCGGTCGGCATCGGCGTCAATCTGGCCGAGGCGCCGGCGGCCGCCGAGCGACCCGCCGCCGCCCTGTCCCACCATCTGTCGGCCGATCATATCGCCCCGCCCACGGTGGAGCGCGCGGCCGGGGAGCTGGCTGAAACCTTCGCAATCTGGATGGACCGGTGGGAGACGCTCGGCTTCCAGCCGGTGCTGGACGCCTGGGCGGCGCGGACGCCGGGACTGGACGGGCCCGCCGTGGCGCGACTGGGCCATGAGACGGTCGAGGGGCGGGCCGAGGGCGTGGCTCCGGATGGCGCATTGCGCCTGCGACTGGCGGACGGCAGCCTGCGCCTGATCTCGGCGGGCGACGTGTTCTTCGGGCCCGAGTTGCAGGGAGGGGCGGGCTGATGCTGCTGGCGATCGAGCAGGGCAACACCAACACGCTGTTCGCGGTCCACGACGGATCGGAATGGGTCGCGCAATGGCGCGCCTCGACGGACTCCCAGCGCACGGCGGATGAATACGCCGTCTGGCTGGCGCAACTGCTGGCCACGCGCGGGCTGAAGCTGGGCGACCTGACCGGGTGCATCATCTCCAGCGTGGTGCCCCAGTCGATCTTCAACCTGCGGAACCTGTCGCGTCGTTACCTGTCGGCCGAGCCGCTGGTGATCGGCGAGAATGTCGAGCTGGGCATCGAGGTGCGCATCCTGAAGCCGAGCGAGGCGGGGGCGGACCGGCTGGTCAACGCCATCGGCGCGCATCTGCTGTACCCCGGCGACCTGATCGTCATCGACAGCGGCACGGCCACGACCTTTGACGTGATCGCCGCAGACGGGGCGTTCGAGGGCGGCATTATCGCCCCGGGCGTGAATCTGAGTTTGCAGGCCCTGCACGAGGCCGCCGCAATGTTGCCCCGCATCGCCATCCAGAAGCCGGACAAGGTGATCGGCAAGGACACCGTCTCGAACATGCAATCCGGCGTGTTCTGGGGCTATATCGCCCTGATCGAAGGGCTCGTCGCCCGCATCAAGGCCGAGTGGGGCAAGCCCATGACCGTCATCGGTACGGGGGGCGTGGCCTCCCTGTTCGAAGGCGCCACCGACAGCATTGACCGGTTTGATCCGGACCTGACCATCCGCGGCCTGCTCGAAATCTGGCGGCGGAATACCCACATCAAGGACACATGAAAAAACACACTGACGACGAACTCATCTTCCTGCCGCTCGGCGGGTCGGGCGAGATCGGAATGAACCTGAACCTCTACGGCTACGGCCCCGAGCGCGATCGCCAGTGGCTGGTCGTGGACGTGGGCGTGACCTTCGGCGACCTGTCGACGCCGGGCGTGGACGTGATCGTGCCGGATCCCGCCTTCCTCGAGGGTGAGAAGATTCGCGGCATCGTGCTGACCCACGCGCACGAGGACCACATCGGGGCGCTGGGCTGGCTCTGGACGCGCATGAAGGCGCCGCTCTACGCCACGCCGTTCACCGCCTATCTGATCCGCGAGAAATTGCGCGAAGCGGGCATTCTGGATCAGGTCCAGCTGATCGAGGTGCCGCTGGGCGGCACGATCGACCTGGGGCCGTTCCAGGTGACCATGGTCACCATGACCCACTCCATCGCCGAGCCGAACGGCCTGGCGATAAAGACGCCCCTGGGCACCATCCTGCACACCGGCGACTGGAAGATCGACGACGATCCCGTCATCGGCGGCGTCACCGACGCCGACGCCATCACCAAATTGGGTGACGAGGGCCTGCTGGCCATGGTCTGCGATTCCACCAACGTCTTCGTCGAAGGCTCGGCGGGGTCGGAAGGCGGCGTGCGCGAAGCCCTGTCGGAGCTGATCAGCGGCCTGAAAGGCCGGATCGCGGTCGGCTGTTTCGCCTCGAACGTCGCGCGCATGGACAGCGTGATCCGCGCCGCGGAAGCCGCCGGGCGTCGCGTCTCGCTGGCGGGCCGTTCGATGCATCGCATCACCGCCGCGGCCAAGCACGTCGGCATGCTGCACGACATCAAGCCCTTCCTGAGCGAACAGGAAGCCCGCGTCTGGCCCGCCGACGAGATCCTGTATCTCTGCACCGGCAGCCAGGGCGAGGTTCGCGCCGCCCTGTCACGGGTGGCCGAGGGCACCCACCCCTATGTGCAGCTGAGCAAGGGCGACCACTGCATCTTCTCGTCGCGGGTCATCCCGGGCAATGAGCTGTCGGTCGGGCGTCTGCAGGACAAGCTCGCGGACCGTGGCGTGCGCCTCTACACCGAGAAGGATCACCGCGGCATCCACGTCTCCGGCCACCCGTGCCGGGACGAGCTGAAGCAGATGTACGAATGGGCGCGGCCGAAGATCGCGGTGCCGACCCACGGGATGCGCCGCCACCTGGTCGAACACGCCAACCTGGCCAAGGACATGGGCGTGCCGGAAGCGATCACGCCCCGCAACGGCGACATGGTCCGTCTGGCCCCCGGCCCGGTGGCGATCATCGACGAGGTTCCGAGCGGCCGTCTGTATGTGGACGGCGGGCGTCTGGTCACCGAACAGGGCGAGGCGCTGCACGAGCGTCGTCACGCCTCGACCAACGGCGTGCTGATCGTCAGCTTCGCCATGGACAAGCGCGGCAAGATCGTCAGCGACATCGACGTGCGCGGCATCGGCCTGCCCGGCGACGAGGAAGCCCCGCTGGGCGACTCGCTCGACGATCTGGCGGAACGGGTCGAACAGGTGGTCGGCAAGCTGAAGGGCGAGGCCCTTCAGGACGAGATCGTCATCGAACAGGCCATCTCCCGCGCGCTGAAGAAGGCCAGTCAGCAGATCTGGGATCGCCGTCCCATCGTCGAGACGATCATCCTGCGTCTGTAGGGCTCGCCACGCCGCGGCGCGCTGCCGGACCATCCGGTGGCGCGCGCGCGGCGGCCGTTAAGGGCGCTTTGGTCGCGCAGGGGTTTGAACCCGAACGGCGCCTGCCTATAAGGAGCCGAATCCCCCGCCCAAGGTCTGCCCATGCCCGACGTTCCGTCCGAGTTCCGCTACAAACGCGTCCTGCTGAAGGTGTCGGGCGAGGTTCTGATGGGCGATCAGGGCTACGGCATCGACATGAACACCGTGGCGGAGGTGGCCAAGGCCATCGCCGAGGTGTCCCGCGAGGGCGTCGAAATCTGTCTGGTGATCGGCGGGGGCAATATCTTCCGTGGCCTGTCGAAGGCGGCGGGGGACATGGACCGGGCCTCGGCCGACTATATGGGCATGCTGGCGACCGTCATGAACGCCCTGGCCATGCAGGCGGCGCTGGAGAAGATCGGGGTGCAGACCCGGGTCCAGAGCGCCCTGACCATGAACGCCGTGGCCGAGCCCTATGTGCGCCGCCGCGCCCTTCGCCACCTTGAGAAGGGCCGTGTGGTCATCTTCGCCGCCGGCGTGGGCGCGCCCTTCTTCACGACCGACTCCGGCGCCGCCCTGCGCGCCGCCGAAATGGGCTGCGACGCCCTGATGAAGGGCACCAGCGTGGACGGCGTCTATACCGCCGACCCGAAGAAGGACGCCACGGCGACCCGCTATGACACCCTGACCTATCACGACGTGCTGGCCCGTGACCTGAAGGTCATGGATGCCTCGGCGGTCGCCTTGATGCGTGACTCGGGCATTCCGATCGTGGTCTTCTCGATCCGGGAAGTCGGCTCGTTCCGCAACGCCCTGACCGGTAAGGGTCACTTCACCGTCATCAGCGCCGACGGCAAGGCCGCCTGACACCCCTGCAAGAAGACGAGAGAAACGATCATGGCCAAGCCCGATCTCAAGACCTACCGCGACCGCATGGAAAAGGCGGTCGGCGCCCTGAAGGAAGATTTCAACGGCCTGCGCACCGGCCGCGCCCACGCGGGCCTGCTGGATCCGGTGCAGGTCGAGGCCTATGGCTCGACCTCGCCGCTGAACGCCGTCGCCGCCATCAGCGTGCCCGAGCCCCGCATGCTGTCGGTCAGCGTCTGGGACAAGAGCATGACGGTCGCGGTCGAAAAGGCCATCCGCTCCGCCGGTCTGGGCCTGAACCCGATCGTCGACGGCCAGATGCTGCGCATCCCGATCCCGCCGCTGACCGAAGAGCGCCGCAAGGAGTTCGTCAAGCTGGCGGGCAAGTACGCCGAGCAGCAGAAGATCGCCGTCCGCAACGTGCGCCGCGACGCCAATGACGACCTGAAGAAGGCCGAGAAGGCCGGCGAGATCAGCCAGGACGAGCAGAAGAAGATGGAAACCGAGGTCCAGAAGGACACCGATGCGGCCATCAAGCGCGTGGACGAAGCCTTGAAGACCAAGGAAGTTGAGATCATGCAGGTCTGACGGCGCAATGTGCCTTAGGATAACCGACGCATGAGCGCCGAACCCCTCCAGCCCGAGTTCCAAAGTCCGACGGTTCCCGGGCCGAGCCATGTCGCATTGATTATGGACGGCAACGGCCGCTGGGCCGAGGCGCGTGGTCTGCCGCGCGCCATGGGGCATCGGGAAGGGGTTCAGGCGCTGAAACGCACCATCCAGGCCGCGCCGAAGCTGGGCATCCGCTGCCTGACGGTGTTCGGCTTCTCGACGGAGAACTGGCAGCGTCCGGCCGATGAGGTCTCGGATCTGATGGGGCTGGTGCGCACCTATGTCGGCAGCGATCTGAAGCGGCTGGAGCGGGAGGGGGTGCGACTGCGCATCCTGGGCCGCCGCGAAGGCCTGCCGGCTGACATCGCCAGAATCGTGGACAAGGCCGAGTCCACGACCGCCCACAACGACAAATTCATCCTGCAGGTCGCGTTCAACTACGGCGGCCGGGCCGACCTCGTGGATGCGGCGCAGCGCTATGCGGACCGGGTGAGGGCGGGCGAGGCGGTCGCGCCGCTGGACGAGGCCGCCCTGGGCGCCGGTCTGTCGACCGCGGGCGGCCCGCCGGTGGACGTGATCGTACGCACTTCGGGCGAGCAAAGGCTGTCGAACTTCCTGCTGTGGGAAGCCGCCTATGCCGAGCTGATCTACCAGGACATTCTCTGGCCGGACTACGGCGAGGCCGCGCTGGCCGACGTGGTCGATCAGTTCCGCAACCGTGACCGGCGCTTCGGCGGACGGCCCGCCGTGTCGGTGGCGGTCTGATGGCGATCAAGGTCGGCGACATCGGCATCCGGGCGGCGTCGGCCGTGGTTCTGGCCCCGGCCGCGGTTCTGGCCATCTGGGCCGGAAGCTTCTGGTTCCTGGGCCTGATGCTGGCGGCCTGCGTGCTGCTCTCCATCGAATGGGCGATGATGAGCGCCTCGGGGGCCTGGCGACCGATGGCGGGCGCCGTCGGGCTGGGCCTGTTCGCGGCGGTGATCTCGGCCCACGTCGGCCAGCTGTCGCTGGCGCTGGTCATGCTGGTCTTCTGTGCGGCGAGCGCCGGGATGTTCGCGCGCAGTCGCGGGCAGCAGGCGCTGGATGCCGCCTACGGCGTGCTCTATCTCGGCTGGCCCGCGGTGCTGCTGATCTGGCTGAGGGGCGGGGACACCGCCGCCGGGACGCATATCGGCCTCTACTGGACCGTCTTCGCCTTCGCCGTGGCCTGGGCGTCCGACATCATGGCCTATCTGGCCGGCTCGATCTTCGGCGGGCCCAAGCTGTGGCCGCGCTTCTCGCCCAACAAGACCTGGTCCGGCTTCATCGGCGGGCTGGTGGCCGGGACGGCGGCGGGCGCGCTGCTGGCGACCTTCCTGGATATGGGCATCGGTCCGGTCTGGGGCGCCCTGCTGGGGCTGGGCGCGGCGCTGGCGACCATGGCCGGCGACCTGTGGGAATCGGCGCTGAAGCGGCGCTACGGCGTGAAGGACGCGGGCAATCTGATCCCGGGACACGGGGGGCTGCTGGATCGGGTGGACGGCCTGATGTTCGCGGTCGTGGTCGTCGCCTGTGGTCGCCTGATCGCCATCCTGCTCGGTCACGGCTGATGATCCGTCGCCGTGTCACTGTGCTGGGCTCGACCGGCTCGGTCGGCTGCTCGACCCTGGATCTGATGGATCAGGCGGAAGCGGGCGGGACGGGGGCCTTCGAGGTTCAGGCCCTGACTGGCGGAGCCAATATCGCCCGGCTGGCCGAACAGGCCCGACGCTGGAAACCCAAGGTCGCCGTCACCGCCGATCCGGCCCGCCTGGATGAGCTGCGCGACGCCCTGTCCGGAAGCGGCGTCGAGGCCGCCGCCGGCGAGGCGGCGATCACCGAGGCGGCCTCGCGGCCCACGGACTGGGTCATGGCCGCCATCGTCGGCGCGGCCGGCTTGAAGTCGGCCTGGGCGGCCGCCTCCACCGGCGCGACCCTGGCGCTGGCGAACAAGGAGAGCCTCGTCTGCTGCGGTCCGGCCCTGATCGAGCGAGTCAAGGCCTCGGGCGGGCGGTTGATCCCCGTCGATTCAGAGCATTCCGCCATCTTCCAGGTCTTCCCGCACGCGGCGCCGGAGCAGGTTTCGAAGCTGGTCCTGACGGCCTCGGGCGGCCCCTTCCGCACGACCCCCGCCGCACAGATGACGGGAATCACGCCCGAACAGGCCGTCGCCCACCCGAACTGGAGCATGGGCGCAAAGATTTCCGTGGACAGCGCCAGCATGGCGAACAAGGGCCTGGAGATGATCGAGGCGGCCTATCTGTTCGATATGCCTGCGGATCGGATCGACGTCGTGGTGCACCCTGAGTCGATCATTCACAGCCTGGTCGAGTACGTGGACGGCTCGACGCTGGCCCAGATGGGCCCGCCGGACATGAAGACGCCGATCGCCTGCGCCCTTGCGTGGCCTGACAGGATGGCCTGGCCCGCGCCGCGGCTGGACCTGGCCGCGCTGGGCCGGCTGACCTTCGAGGCGCCGGACGAGACGCGGTTCCCGATGCTGAAGCTGGCCCGCCAGTCCCTCAAGGCGGGAGGTGTGGCGCCCATCGTGTTCAACGCCGCAAACGAGGTCGCCGCCTTCGCATTTCTTGACCGCCGACTGGGCTTTCTCAATATTGCCGCAGTCGTCGCCGACACCTTGTCGCGCATGACGGCTTCGGGGGTGGATTCCGGTTCCTTTAACGCCTGCGACGCGGCTTTGGCCGTGGATGCGCAGGCGCGACGGGTGGCGGAAACCATCATTCGGGGTCTCGTGGCAGCGGCCTGAACGGCGGAGGATTCCTTTTCGGCATGACGGGCTTCATCGGCCAGGCGCTGCTCTACATCGTCCCGTTCCTGCTGGTGCTGACGTTCATCGTCACCATCCATGAACTGGGGCATTTCCTCGTCGCGCGCGCGTTCCGTGTGAAGATCGACCGCTTTTCCATCGGGTTCGGGCGCGCTCTGCTGAGCCGGACGGACAAGAAGGGGACCGAGTGGCGGCTGGGCTGGATCCCGCTGGGCGGCTACGTCAAGTTTTCGGGCGACGTGGACGCTTCCAGCGTGCCGGATCAGGCCGGTCTGGACGAGTTGAAGTCGCGGGTCGTCGCCGAGCACGGTCAGGCGGCCCTGCGCGACTATTTCCATTTCAAGCCGGTCTGGCAGCGCGCTTTGATCGTGGCGGCGGGCCCGGCGGCGAATTTCGTTCTGGCGCTGGTGCTGCTGACGGTGCTGTTCAGCGTCGTCGGCGAGCAGATCGTGGCGCCGCGGGTGGCCGTGGTCGCGCCGAACAGCCCGGCGGCGGCGGCGGGATTCCAGCCTCGCGACCTGATCACGGCCATCAATGGTCGCCCGGTCCGCGAAAGCGCCGAGGTGACGCGCACCATCGTGCTGTCGGCCGGGGATCCCCTGAGCTTCACCGTGGATCGCGCCGGCCGGCAGGTGACCCTGGTCGCCACGCCGGTTCGACAGATGGAGGATGACGCCATCGCCGGCCGGATGCGGGTCGCCCGCGTGGGCCTGGGGCTCGCGCCGCTGCGCGAGGACTATCAGTTTCGCCGCCTGAACCCCGTTGAGGCGGTCGGCAAGGGCGGGGACACCATGGTGTCAGTCGTCGGCACGACCTTCCGCTACATCGGCCGCATCTTCGTGGGCAAGGAGTCCGGCGATCTGCTGAACGGTCCGCTCGGGATCGCCAAGGCCGCCGGCGGCGTGACCAAGCAGGCCGCGTCCTACGACGCGCCGCCCGCGATTCTCGCCCTGAACGTCATTCTGATGCTGGTGCAGTTCGCCGCCATAGTTTCGATCGGAATGGGTATTGTAAATCTGTTGCCGATTCCTGTTCTGGATGGGGGCCATCTGGTGTTCTACGGCTATGAGGCTGTGGCGCGCAGGCCAGTCCCCGCCCGTGTTCAGGAGGTCGGCTACAGGGTCGGTCTTGCTTTGCTGGCTGGATTGATGTTGTTCGCAACCTGGAACGACCTCCAGAAATTGAGTTTGTTCAAATTCCTCGGCGGGCTCGCATGACGAGCCGACGCCAGCCCCCGATGGTTTCCCGCATGATTCAAAAAGACGCGCCCGCTCTCCGTTTCGCCCGCGCAGCGAGTCCCAGCCTGTTTGTGCTGGCCGTCGCGGCCGGTCTCGCCGGTCCGGCGTTCGCCCAGACCGCGCCCGTTGCGCCGCCCTCGCCCGCTGTCGAGGCCGGTGCGCCGATCGCCACCGCGCCGCAGGCCCAGGCCGCGCCGGCCGCGCCGGAGCGGGTGCAGGTCGCCCGCATCCTGGTGCGGGGCAACCAGCGCATCGATCAGACCACGGTCCTGTCCTATCTGCCGATCCAGCCGGGCGACGTCGTCGATGCCTCCGTGCTGGACGTCGCGGTCCGCACCCTGACGCGCACACAGCTGTTCGCCGACGTCCAACTGGGCGTGCAGCCGAACGGCGATCTGGTCGTCGAGATCGTCGAAAACCCGATCATCAACCAGGTGGTCTTCGAGGGTAACAGCGCGATCGGCGAGACGAAGCTGACCGAGGAAGTCACCCTGAAGCCGCGCGGCATCTACACCCGCGCCCGCATCCAGGAAGACGTGGGCAAGATCGTCGAGCTGTACCGCCTGTCGGGCCGTATCGGTGCGACCGTCACGCCGAAGATCGTTCAGCTGGAACAGAACCGCGTGGACGTGGTGTTCGAGATCAACGAAGGCGCCGAAACCGGCGTGCGCGCGATCACCTTCCTGGGCAACTCGGCCTTCTCGGACAATGATCTGCGTGAGGTGATGGTCACCAAGCAGTCGCAGTGGTGGCGGCTGTTCACGACCAACGACAACTACGATCCGAACCGGCTGGATTACGACCGCGAGCAGCTGCGGAAATTCTATACGAACCGCGGCTACTATGACTTCCGCGTGCTGTCGGGCATCTCGGAACTGACCCCGGACGATGCGAGCTTCGGCATCACGATGACGGTGGACGAGGGCGACCGGTACAATTTCGGCAAGGTCGAGATCGTCACCGAGAATGATCGTCTGAACCCCGACTTCCTGCGCCAGCTGCTGCCGATCCGTGAGGGCGACCTCTACGAAAGCGACAAGATCGAATCCGCCGTGGACGCCCTGACGTTCGCCGCCGGTTCGGCCGGCTACGCCTTCGTCGAGATCGAGCCGCAGTACCGGGCCAATCCGGAAACCGACACCGTCGACGTCACCTTCAACATCAAGGAAGGCCAGCGCGTTTACGTCGACCGGATCAACGTGGTCGGGAACACGCGGACGCTCGACAACGTCATCCGCCGCGAAATGATGCTGAGCGAGGGCGACGCCTTCAACCGGACCCTGCTGGAGCGTTCGCGCAATAACCTGCGCGGGCTGGGCTTCTTCAAGGACGTCACCGTCGAGGAAGCGCGCGGATCGGCGCCCGACCGCTCGGTCGTCAACGTGACCGTCACCGAACAGCCCACCGGCGAACTGTCGGTCGGCGCGGGCTTCAGCTCGGTCGACTCGTTCGTGCTGAACCTGGGCATCACCGAGCGCAACTTCCGTGGTCGCGGCCAGAACGTGGTCGCCCGTCTGGAATGGGGCTCGCTGCGTCAGCAGATCGACTTCCGTTTCACGGAGCCGAAATTCCTCGGGCGTGACCTCCGCGCGGGCTTCGACGCCTTCCACTCGCGCTACGACCTCAGCGAATATTCGTCGTATGACTACCGCTCGACCGGCGGCGGCGTGCGCCTGTCCTACCCGCTGAACGGCTACACCCTGCTCAGCACCCGCTACTTCCTGAAGAGCGACGAGATCATCGTTCCGACGAACTATTGCGCGACGAACGGCTCGGGCTCGAACGCGCTGTGCGATCAGGTCGGTTCGTTCCTCAACTCCTCGGCGGGCTATACCCTGCTGGTGGATCGCCGGAACGATCCGGTGCGCCCGACCCGCGGCTGGACCGGCTCGCTGCGTCAGGACTTCGCCGGCATCGGCGGCGACGTGAACTATGTGAAGACCGAAGCCGACGTCTCCGCCTATTGGGGCATCTCGCCCCAATGGATCGTCACGGCCACCGCGCAGACCGGTTATGTCAGCGGCTGGGGCGGCGATCCGGTGCGGATCAACGACCGCTTCTTCAAGGGTGGCAATAGCTTCCGCGGGTTTGAAACCGCCGGCATCGGTCCCCGGGATCTGACCACGACCGACGCGCTGGGCGGCAATTTCTACGCCATCGGCACCCTGGAACTGACCGTGCCCAACTACCTGCCGGAAGAGTACGGCATCCGGACCTCGCTGTTCACCGACGTGGGCACGCTGGGTGTTCTGGATAACCGCTACACCGTCACGTCGACGGGGACGCCTGACAGCAACATCGTGGATGATCTGGAACTGCGGGCCTCGGCCGGCGTCAGCATCCACTGGCGTTCGCCGATGGGTCCGATCCGCTTCGACATCAGTAAGGTCCTCGGCAAAGAAGACTACGACAAGACCGAGTCCTTCCGCTTCTCGACGTCTACCCAATTCTAACCGCGGGACGTCGTCCCGCTCCAAAGGCCTGACCATGAAATTGATCGCTCTCGGCGCGTTCGCTCTCGCCACCCTCGTCGCCGGCGCCGCGTCCGCCCAGACCCCGCAAATCACGCACGGCGCCCCGATCACCGGCGTTTGCGTCCTCAACCTGGAAGGCGTCCTGCGCGCCTCGACCGCCGGCCAGGGCGTCGCCACCCGCATCCAGGCCCTGCAGCAGGAAGTGGAAGCCGAACTGGCGCCCTACCTGACGACGATCCAGACGGAAGACGCCGCCCTGACCCAGGCCGGCGCCTCGCTGCCGGCCGACCAGCGCCAGGCGCGCACCCAGGCCCTGCAAGCCCGCTTCCAGGAGTATCAACAGCTGGGCCAGACCCGCGAGCGCGAGATGCAGTACACCGGCCAGGTGCAACAGCGCGCCCTGTTCGCCGCTGCTGATCCGATCATCTCGTCGGTCTATCAGGCCCGCGGTTGCAGCATCCTGCTGGAGCGTGGCGGCGTCTACATCGCCAACCCGGCGATGGACGTCAGCGAAGCCGTTCTGCAGGCGCTGAACACCCAGGCTCCGTCGCTGCCGAACTTCAACCGCATGGCGGTTCCGGCCCAGCCGCAGCAATAGGCCTTTACTGAACGATGCCTGATCCGCGATTTTTCGAGAGCCTGCCGACGCTGGACGTCGCCGGGCTGGCTGAACGGATCGGGGCCGAAGTCTCGCGCGGCGGGGATCGAAAGATCTCCGCCGTTGCGCCTTTGGGCGCCGCCGGTCCGACCGAGGTCGCCTTTCTGGGCGATCGCAAATTCGCCGAACAGCTGAAGACGACCGGGGCGGGCTGCGTGATCGTGCCCGCGTCCGCAGTCGACAGCGCGCCCGCGAGCGCCGCCGTTCTGGTGTCTCCGACACCGCAGGCCAGCTGGGCCGCCGCCTCCCTGCTGTTCCACCGCCCGTGGATGCTGGACGCCGCCGAGGACCGCGCCGCGGTCGTGGAGGATGACAGCGTGCGGCTTGCC
This sequence comes from Brevundimonas sp. AVps31, assembly GCF_058681355.1. Taxonomy (NCBI): domain Bacteria; kingdom Pseudomonadati; phylum Pseudomonadota; class Alphaproteobacteria; order Caulobacterales; family Caulobacteraceae; genus Brevundimonas; species Brevundimonas sp. AVps31. Next base: position 2,692,468 of record NZ_CM178736.1, read on the forward strand.
CCCGGCGTCGTGCTGGGCCAGGGCGCGCGTATCGGTCGGGGCACGCGGGTCGGCGCCAATACGGTGATCGGGCCGGGCGTGCAGATCGGCCGCGACTGTCAGATCGGCGCCAACGTCACCATCGGGTTTGCCCTCATGGGCGATCGCGTGACGATCTATTCCGGCGTCTGCATCGGCGAGCCGGGCTTCGGCGCCGCCGGATCGCGCACCGGACCGGTCGATGTGCCCCAGCTGGGACGCGTCATCATTCAGGACAATGTCACCATCGGCGCGAATACCTGCATCGACCGGGGCGCCTATGATGACACCGTCATCGGTGAGAACACCAAGATCGATAATCTGGTCATGATCGCCCACAACTGCGTCATCGGCCGCAACTGTCTGATCGCCGCCCACACGGGCATTTCCGGCTCGGTGAAGGTCGGCGACGGCGTCATCTTCGGCGGCAAGGCCGGGGTCGGCGATCACCTGACCATCGGCGACAATGCGCGGGTCGCGGGCGGCGCCGGTCTGCTGGCCAACATTCCGGCGGGCGAGACCTGGTCGGGTTATCCCGCGAAACCTATTCGACAATTCTTGCGCGAAACCGTTTGGGTGTCCAAACAGGCCTCGAAGAAAAAGGATGGCAGGGAGTAGGCTCATGGCCGAAGACGACGGCAAGATCGATTACGCCGAGGTGATGCGGCGGCTGCCGCACCGTTATCCGTTCCTGCTGGTCGACAAGGCCGAGGACTTCGTTCCGGCGACCTCGATCACGGGCATCAAGAACGTGACGCATAACGAGCCGTTCTTCCCCGGCCACTTCCCGATCGATCCGGTCATGCCGGGCGTGCTGATCGTCGAGGCGATGGCCCAGACCGGCGCCCTGCTGATGTCCAAGACCATGGACGTGGCGGTGGCCGACAAGGTCATCATGTTCATGTCCATCGACGGCGTGCGCTTCCGCAAGCCGGCGCGGCCGGGCGACCAGCTACGCATGGCGGTCAAGGTGACCCGCGCGCGGGGCGACGCCTACAAGTTCCGGGGCGAGACCTTCATCGACGGCAAATTGGCAGCGGAGGCCGAGTTCATGGCCATGGTCGTCACCGTCGATCAGCCGGCGACCTGATGGCCATTCACGCCACAGCCCAGGTCGATGCGAGCGCCCGTCTGGCTGACGGCGTCGAGGTCGGTCCCTGGAGCATCATCGGCCCCAATGTCATCTTGGCCGAAGGTGTGCGGGTGGCCGGCCATGTGGTGATCCAGCAGGACACGACCATCGGCGCGGGGACGACGATCCACCCGTTCTGCGTCATGGGCGGCGATCCGCAGCACGGCGGCTACAAGGGCGAGCCGGTGGCGCTGGAGATCGGCGCGGGCAACACGATCCGCGAGCACGCGACCTTCAACCGGGGCACGCCGGGCGACCGCAAACTGACCACCGTGGGCGACAACGGCCTGTTCATGACCGGCGCCCACATCGGCCATGACTGTGTCGTCGGCAGCAACGTCACCTTCGCCAACAACGCCACCCTCGGCGGGCATGCCCGGATCGGCGACCGGGTCTTCCTGGGCGGTCTGGCGGCCGTGCACCAGTTCGGCCGGGTGGGGCAGGGCGCCATCGTCGGCGGCCTGTCCGCCGTGACCCGCGACGTCATCCCCTATGGCTCGGCCTGGGGCAACCATGTGCGCCTGCACGGGCTGAACCTGATCGGGCTGAAGCGGAAGGGCTATGGCAAGGACGCGGTGCGTCGTCTGTTGGCCGCCTATCGGGAGATGTTCGAGGGCGAAGGCCTGTTCGCGGCGCGTCTGGACTCCGCCGCCGTCACCTATGCCGACCTGCCCGAGATTCAGGAGATCATCGCCTTCATCCGCGAGGACACCCGGCGCCCGGTCGCCTTGCCGGACAGAGGATGACCGGCAAGCTGGCCCTGATCGCCGGCGGCGGGGCGCTGCCCGTCTCCGTGGCCGCGCGCTGTGAGGCGGAGGGGCGGCCGGTCTTCGTGATCCGGCTGGCCGGCTTCGCCGACCCCCATCTGGCCCACCATCCCGGGATCGATGCGGGCATGGCCGAGATCGGCAAGATTCTGTCGGCGATGAAGAAGGCGGACTGCAAGGCCGTCTGTCTGGCGGGCACGGTCAGCCGTCCCGATTTCAAGACGCTGAAGCCCGACTTCAAGGGGGCGATGGTCCTGCCGGGCATCATCTCCGCCGCGACCAAGGGCGACGACGCCCTGCTACGCAAGATCCTGTCGCTGTTCGAGGCCGAGGGGTATGCGGTCGAGGGCGCCGACGACATTCTGGGTGGCGAGACCCTGCCGGCGGGCGCGCTGGGCCAGGTCCAGCCGACCGCCGATCAACTGATCGACCTGCGCAAGGCTCTGTATGTGGCCGAAAAGTCGGGCGAGCTGGACATCGGGCAGGGCGCGGTGGTCTGCGACGGCCTCGTGCTGGCGGTGGAGGCGCAGGAGGGCACCGACGCCATGCTGATGCGGGTCGCGGGCCTGCCCGCCGATCTGCGGGGCGGTCCGACCGCGCGGAAGGGCGCGCTGGGCAAGGCGCCCAAGCCGATTCAGGACCTGCGGGTCGATATGCCGGTCATGGGCGCGCGCACCATCGAGATGGCGGCCGCCGCCGGTCTGGCGGGCGTTGGCGGCATCGCGGGCAAGCTGATCGTCATCGATCGCGCCGCGCTGATCGAGGCCGCCGACCGGCTGGGCCTGTACGTCTGGGGCGAAGACACGTGAGCCGTCCGTTGAAGATCATGCTGGTCGCCGCCGAGGCGTCGGGCGATGCGCTCGGGGCCGGTCTGGCCCAGGCGCTGCGGACACGGCTGGGTGCGGACGTCACCTTCGTCGGTGTGGGCGGACCCAGGATGGCGGCCGAGGGCATCGCCAGTCCGTTCGACATCGCCGAACTGTCCATTCTGGGCTGGATCGAGGGCCTGAAGGCCTACGGCATCGTCAGAAAGAGGGTGGCGGACACCGTCGCCTATGCCGCAGCTGAACGGCCGGACGCGGTCGTGCTGATCGACAGCTGGGGCTTCACCATCCGCGTCGCCAAGGCGCTGAAGGAAGCCTTGCCGGGCGTGCCGCTGATCAAATACGTCGGACCTCAGGTCTGGGCCTCCCGCCCCGGCCGGGCGAAGACGCTGGCGGCGTCGGTCGATCACCTGCTGGCGCTGTACGCCTTTGACGCCCCGTGGTTCGAGCGTGAAGGGCTGGAGACCACGGTCGTCGGCTCACAGGCCCTGCATGTCGACATGGCCACCGCCGATCCCGCCGCCTTCCGCGCGCGTCGCGCCATCGCGCCGGACGCCGACCTGCTGCTGGTCCTGCCGGGCAGCCGCCCGTCCGAAATCCGGCTGATGACGCCCGTCTATGAGGGCGCGATCCGGCAGTTGAAGCAGCAGGCCCCCGCGCTGGAAGTGGCCGTGGTCACCGCGGGCACGGTGGCCGATGACGTGACCGGCCGGATCGCGGCCTGGCCTTTCCGGGCGCATCTGGTCGCCGAGGGCGAAAAATACGATGCCATGAAGGCCGCGACCGTGGCGCTGGCGACCAGCGGCACCGTCTCGACCGAGCTGGCGCTGGCGGGCGCGCCCATCGTCGTCGGCTATCGCTTCCAGCCTCTCAGCTATGCGATCATGAAGCCGTTCTTCACCGGCAAATACGCGACCCTGTTCAACCACGCGGCCGACGAAGAGATCGCGCGCGAGCTGATCCAGAACGACGCCACGCCGGACAGGATCGCCACCGAGGTCAGCCGCCTGTTGGCCGACCCGGAGGCGCGTCGGCTTCAGGCGGAGCGCCAGACCGCGGCGCTGGACCTGATGGGCCGCAACGCGCCTGATCCGTCCAGCCTCGCCGCCGACGCGGTGCTGCGGGTGATCGCGGCCAAGGCGGGCGGCTGAGGCCATGACGTCGAGGGTCCTGATCCGCATTCCCCGGGGTCGCAGGACGGAGCGCGACTGAGGTGGCGCGAGCCCTGAGTCCTCGTCGGGCGGCGGAGGTGCGGGCGGCCTTGCAGATCGCCGTGGGGGCGGTGGTCGCCTTCTATCTGGCCACAGCGCTCAAGCTGCCGCACCCCTACTGGAGCGTGATCTCCGCCATCGTCGTGATCCAGACCAGCGTCGGCGGCAGCGTGCTGACCGTGGCGAGGGATCGGGCCTTGGGCACGGTCGCCGGGGCCTTGGTGGGCGGTGTCGTCGCCTTCGTCAGGCCGGAAGGCGTGAACTGGATGATGGCCACGCTGGCGGGCGCGGTCGCCGGACTGGCCTTCTTCGCCACGGGACGGCCCTGGCTGAAGATCGCCCCGGTGACGGCGGCGATCGTCATCGCCGGCGGTGCGGGACCGGAAGGACCGGCGCAGCTGGCGCTGGATCGGGTGATGGAAATCCTCGTCGGCAGCGGCGTCGGCGTGATCGCCATCCTGCTGCTGTTCCCTCGCCATGCGCGCCAGACCTTCAGCCTGCAGGCGCGGGAGGCGGCCGGGAAGGCGGCGGAACTGCTGGCGCTGGTGATGCTGGGCGAGGCTGCGGACGGAGCCGAGCTGTCGCGGCGGCATGCGGACATGAAGAAGCGGCTGGACACGCTGGGGCAGGCGGCGGCGGCCGTCATCGACCTGCCCGGCGCGCAGAAGGAGACGGCGGACCGGGCGGCCCTGGTGCGAACCTTCTGGCGCGTGCGCAGCGACATCGTGATTCTGGGACGCGGCTTTCAGGCCGAGGGCGCGCTGGATCGGCTGGGGCCGTGGGGCGAGGCGACGCTCGGCGCTGTCCGCCGACTGGAGGCCCTCTCCCAGGGACAGGCTGCCGGCTTCCTGGGAGATCCCGACCCGGCCCTGAAACTGGGGGGCGGAGACGGCGATCTGGCCCGGGGCGCGGCGGCCATCGGCCTGACCCACATGCATCGCGATCTGGACGATCTGATCGCCCGTTTCCGTGACCTGCATCTGGTCAAGTGAAGCCCCGGCGGACCCGGACCGGATCGAGCCGCGAGCCGCTTATGGCGCCGCTTCCGGGCGTGCGCCTGGTCCAGTTATCCCTGGACATGGGGGTCCGTCGCGGTAGGCTGGACCCGTGCATGAGAACGCGATCCGAACTGTTGTCATTGTCGGGGGAGGAACCGCCGGCTGGATGACGGCGGCGGCCCTGTCCAAACGGCTGGGCCGCACCGTCGACATCACGCTCGTGGAATCCGCCGAGATCGGAACCGTGGGCGTCGGCGAGGCCACCATTCCGCCCATCCTCGACTTCAACAAGATGTTGGAGATCGACGAGAACGAATTCGTCAAGGCGACCCAGGCCACCTTCAAGATGGGCATCGAGTTCCGCGACTGGGGCGCCCTGGGCGACAACTATTTGCACCCCTTCGGTCGCTTCGGGCTCGATTTCGAAGGCGTGCCCTTCCATCAGCAATGGCTGAAGCAGAAGGCGGCGGGGCAGCCCGGCGACATCGAGGCCTATTCCCTGTCGGGGACCGCCGCGCGGGCCGGGAAGTTTTTCCGCCCGGTCGAGGACCCGCGGAACCTGCTGTCCATGCTGGCCTATGCCTTCCACTTCGACGCCTCGCTGTATGCGACCTTCCTCAGGGCCTATGCCGAAGAGCGTGGCGTGGTGAGGCAGGAGGGGCGTGTGGTCCACGTCGCCCAACGCGGGCTGGACGGCCATATCGAGAGCGTCAAACTGGAATCCGGAGCGGTCATCGCCGGTGATCTGTTCATCGACTGCAGCGGCTTCCGCGGCCTGTTGATCGAGCAGACCCTCGAGGCGGGGTTCGAGGACTGGGCGCACTGGCTGCCGTGTGACCGCGCCGTCGCGGCGCCGAGCGCCAGCATCGGTCCACCGTCGCCCCTGACCCGATCGACCGCCCGCGAAGCGGGCTGGCAATGGCGGATCCCGCTGCAGCATCGCGTGGGGAACGGCTACGTTCACTGCAGCCGGTTCATCAGCGAGGACGAGGCCGCGGCGACGCTTGTCGCCAATCTTGACGGCGAACTGCTGGCGGAGCCGCGCACCCTGCGCTTCCGCACCGGGCGTCGGCAGCGGACCTGGGTCAAGAACTGCGTGGCGATCGGACTGGCGGCGGGGTTCCTTGAGCCGCTTGAGTCGACCAGCATTCACATGATCCAGACGGCGATCACGCGACTTCTGGCGCTGTTCCCCGATCGGTCTTTCGATCCCACGCTGGTCGATGAGTACAACCGGCTGAGCCGACGCGAAGCCGAGCGCATCCGCGACTTCGTGATCCTGCACTACCACCAGACCACCCGTGATGACGCCCCCCTGTGGCGTCAGGTCCGGACCATGGCGGTCCCCGAAACCCTGCAGCGGAAACTGGACCTGTTCCGAAGCCGGGGCCGTTATTTCCGCGAGGACGATGACCTGTTCGTCGAGGCGAATTGGCTGGCGGTGATGTTAGGGCAGGGGGTGATCCCGCGGACGATCGACCCCGTGGCCGATGCGCTGGACGTGGAACGGACGGCCGCGCGGATGGCCAAATTCCGGGACGCGGTGGCCCATGCCGCAGCCGAAATGCCGACCCAGCAGACCTTCATCGACCGGCATTGCAAGGCGCCGTCCATCTAGGGTCGGCTGCGGTGATTGGCGTCGAACCCTGTTGGCGCGGACGCCGCCGGGGATCATAGTCTACCTCCAGCACGGGAGCACGAGCATGGACAGCCGGACGTCGCCGAAGAAGAGCGAGACCATCGAAGTGCGCGTGCCCTACGGCGCCAAGACGGCCTTCGCCGCGCGCTGTCGTGAGAATGGCCTCACCGTCAGCGAGGCGGTGCGCGGTTTCATGGAGCGCGAGATCGGGACCGGCGCGCGGAGCGGCCGGCGCATGCGCGGCTGGCATGCCGTGGCGGCGCTGGCGGCCGGTCTGGCGCTGGGCGCGGTGGCCGCACCCTCGCTGGCGCAAACGCAGGGCTCGCACGGTTCGCGGGCGGCCTTCGAACGCCTCGACCTCAACCGCGACGGCGTCGTGAGCTATGACGAGTTCCGCCGCTGACGGTCGTCCCTAGCGGACAGGCTTGAAGAACCGACCGGCCTGCAGGTTCAGCCAGGTCCAGGGCTTGAACAGTCCCGCGCCGGGCTTCCACGAGGCCACCACGACCTCGGCCTTGCCGACGATATTCCCGGCGGGCAGCAGGCCGACGCCGACATCGGCGGGCCAGCGGCTGTCCAGCGAGTTGTCGCGGTTGTCGCCCATCATGAAATACTGGTCCTCGGGGACGACATAGACGCCGGTGTCGTCGCCCGGCAGGCCCGAGCCGCCGTCGTAGGTGACATAGGGGCGACCGTCCGGCCTGGTCTCGCGCACCTGAAGCACCTGACGACCCGGATCGTCGTGGTCCTGAACGAGGTTCAGCGGCGTGCGAACGATGGCCTTGCCGTTGATGAAGACGGTCCCGCCCATGACCTGAACCCGGTCGCCGGGCAGGCCGATGACGCGCTTGACCCAGGTTTGATCCGGCGCGCTGGGGCGGCGGAACACCACCACGTCGCCGCGCTCGGCCTGATGGCCGAACAGGCGGCCGCCGGGCAGGGGCGGGTTGAAGGGCAGGGACGCCCGGCTCCAGCCGTAGGCGAATTTCGACACCACCACATAGTCGCCGATCACCAGTCCCGGCTCCATCGAGGACGAGGGGATGGTGAAGGGCTGGAACAGGGCGGTCTGGATCGCGGTCGCGGCCAGCAGACCGAGCGCGACGACCCTGACGGTATCGACCAGTTCGCGGACGGCGCCGGGGGCGGGCTTTTCAGTGTTGGCGGGTGTGTCTGTCGTCATCGGGTCAGCAAAAGGCCTTGAGCGGGCGGCTTCAATCAATCCGGCGTCCGGACAGCTGGAAATCGTGTCCGGACATGAAAAACGCCGGAGCTTTCGCCCCGGCGTTTCGATGGTTCAGTCTTGAGCGCCTGCCTTAGCCGCGCTTGTCGATGGCGACGTAGTCGCGCTCGGTCGGGCCGGTGTACAGCTGACGCGGGCGGCCAATTTTCTGGCCGGGGTCGGCCATCATTTCCTGCCACTGGGCGATCCAGCCCACGGTGCGGGCCAGGGCGAACAGCACGGTGAACATGCTGGTCGGGAAGCCCATCGCCGACAGGGTGATGCCCGAGTAGAAGTCGACGTTCGGGAACAGCTTGCGGGACGTGAAATACTCGTCCTGCAGGGCGACCTTCTCCAGTTCCTTGGCGACCAGGAACAGTGGATCGTTCTCGCGACCCGTGGCGGCCAGCACTTCATAGGCCGACTGCTGCATGACCTTCGCGCGCGGGTCGTAGTTCTTGTAGACCCGGTGGCCGAAGCCCATCAGCTTGAACTTGCGGTCCTTCACGCCCTGGATGAAGGCCGGGATGTTCTCGGGCGTCCCGATCTCCTTGAGCATGTTCAGCGCCTCTTCGTTGGCGCCGCCGTGCGACGGGCCCCACAGGCAGGCGATGCCGGCGGCGATACAGGCGAACGGATTGGCGCCCGACGAACCGGCCAGACGGACGGTCGAGGTCGAGGCGTTCTGCTCGTGGTCGGCGTGCAGGGTGAAGATGCGGTCCATGGCGCGAACCAAGGCCGGGTCGACGTGATAGTCCTCGGCCGGCACGGCGAAGCACATGCGCAGGAAGTTCTCGGCGTAGGACAGATCGTTGCGCGGCGACACGAAGGGCTGGCCGACATGGTATTTGTAGGCGCGGGCCGCGATGGTCGGCATCTTGGCGATCAGGCGGATGGCCGAGATGTTGCGCTGCACCGGATCATGGATGTCCAGGCTGTCGTGATAGAAGGCCGACAGGGCGCCGACAGTGCCGACCATGATCGCCATCGGATGGGCGTCGCGACGGAAGCCTTCGAAGAAGCGATCGAACTGGCTGTGCAGCATCGTGTGCATCGTGATGCTGTTCTTGAACGCTTCGTACTCCGACGCGGTCGGCAGTTCACCGTGCAGCAGCAGGTGGCAGACCTCGACGAAGTTCGATTGCGAGGCCAGCTGGTCGATGGGATAGCCGCGGTGAAGCAGCACGCCGGCATCGCCGTCGATGAAGGTCAGGGCCGACTCGCAGGCGGCGGTCGAGGTGAAGCCCGGGTCAAAGGTGAAGGCGTCAGTGCCCGCATAGAGCTTGCGGATGTCGATGACATCCGGGCCGGTGGAACCCGACAACACCGGAAGATCGATCGTCTTGCCGGCGTAGTTGAGGGTCGCCGTTCCGGCGGGTTTGGCTTGTTCGGTCATTTCAGCCCCTTTGGCAGCGGCGACCTCGCGCGGGGAGGCGACGGGCCGCGTTTCTGTTGTGTGGATCAGATAGTCTGTTGCAGCGCATCATCCAAGCGCCCGAGGCTTTCTTCGCGCCCCAGAGCCGCCAACGTTTTCGCGATATCGGGTGACGCCGCCCCGCCGGTCAGGGCCGCGCGGGTTGCGGGACCGATTTTTCCGAAGCCGACGGCCTCTTCCTCGGCGAAGATTTTCAGCTCCGCGTCCAGCGCGAAGACGTCCCAGCTCTGGAACAGCTTCAGCCGATCGCGCAGGCGACCGATCCGATCGCCCGACTCGCCGGACAGCAGGCCACGCCCCTTTTCGTCGATGGCGAGGGGGCGGGGCTTCAGCACGAAGGCGGTCTGGTCAGCCAGCTCCAGCGTCGTCTTGGCGCGGTCCTTCACAAAGGGCATGGCGCGCAGCAGGCGATCCTCGTCGTCCGGACCCAGGGTGTGGGCGCGCGACAGATGGACGTCCAGCGTCAGCTTGGCCAGCCGGTCATCCTGCGCCAGCCGGATCCAGTGGCTGTTCACATGGGCCAGTTTGTCGAAGTCCAGCCGCGACGGGGCCTTGCCGATGCCGTCGAGGTCAAACCAGTCGCGCGCCTGTTCGTCCGAGAACAGCTCGTCGTCACCATGGGCCCAGCCGAGGCGGGCCAGATAGTTGCGCATGGCCTCGGGCAGATAGCCCATCTCGGCATACTCGTGCACCGCCTGCGCCCCGTGCCGCTTGGACAGCTTGGCGCCGTCGGGGCCGTGGATCAGGGGGATGTGGGCGAAGGTCGGCCGCGTCCAGCCCAGAGCGTCATAGATCAGGCTCTGGCGGGCGGCGTTGTTCAGATGGTCGTCGCCGCGGATCACGTGGGTCACGCCCATGTCGTGGTCGTCCACCACCACGGCGAGGTTATAGGTCGGGGCGCCGTCCGAGCGCAGGATGACCAGATCGTCCAGCGACGCCGTCTCCCAGCGCACCGTGCCCTGCACCGCGTCGTCGACGACGACAGGCGCGTCGGCCGGGCGGCGGAAACGGACGGTGTGGGGCTTCAGCAGGTCATCGACGCCCGGCTCGCGGTCGCGCCAGGGCGATTCAAAGGTGCGGCCCTCGGCCTTGGCCTGATCGCGCAGGGCGCCGGTTTCCTCGGCCGTCAGGAAGTCGCGATAGGCGTGGCCGGTCTCCAGCAGAGTGTTGGCGACCTCGCGATGGCGTTCGGCGCGCGAGAACTGGAACACCGGCTCTTCGTCCGCGAACAGCTCCAGCCAGGCCAGGCCGTCGAAGATCGCCTTCACCGCGGCGTCGGTGGAGCGCTCGCGGTCGGTGTCCTCGACGCGAACGAGGAACTTCCCGTTGTGTCGCCTGGCGTACAAATAGTTGAAAAGCGCCGTGCGAGCGCCCCCTATATGCAGGAAGCCGGTGGGCGAGGGGGCGAAGCGTGTGACGACGGGGGAGGTCGGCGAGGAGGAAATGGTCATTGCAGGTCGGTCCGATCGGGCCGCCCTTATACCCCCGCTCGCCGCAAAGCCTAGCGTCCGGGTCAGGATCAAGGCCTTCACGGCGGCTCAGGTCGAGCGGCAGACGCTGCGGTGGCGACTCTGGACCCCGGTGGCGTTCGGGGCGGGGTGTGCGACCTATTTCGCGTTCAGGACCGAGCCGGCCGCATGGCCGCTGTTGCTGTTCGCGGGGCTGGCGTCGCTGGCATGGCTGGGCGGGCGGCGGTTGCATCTGGCACGGGCGTGGAGCCTGATTCTGCTGATGCTGGCCTGTTTCGCCCTCGGGCTGACGGCGGCGAAGCTGCGGACCGACGCGGTGACCGCCCCTATCGCCCCGGCGCTGGACCAACCCACGGTGATCGAGGGCTGGGTGGTCGATGTCGACAGTCCGGGCGCGGCGGGGCCCCGCGTCATTGTCGCACCGGTCCGAGTCCGGGGTTTGGCGCCGGCGCAGACGCCGGTGCGTATCCGCGCCACGGTGCGCGACGAGACCCCGCCGGAGCCGGGGCAGGCGATCCGGCTGTTCGGCATCCTGAACCCGCCGCCCGCGCCCGCCAGTCCCGGCGCCTATGACTTCGGCCGCACCGCCTTCTTCCAGCGGATCGGCGGCGTGGCGTTCGGGCTGGGTGAGACCCGGCCCGCGGTCCTGCCCGAGGCGCCTTGGCGCCTGCGGATGGTCATGGAGGTCAACGCCGCCCGTTTCGATCTCGCCAAACGGATCGTCGCGCGACAGGGCGAGCGGGCGGGCGGGGTGGCGGCGGCCATGACCACGGGACACGAGGCCTGGCTGGATCCGGCCGAGGTGGATGTCATGCGCGATTCCGGGCTGGCGCACATCCTGTCGATCTCGGGCCTGCATATGGCGGTGGTCGGCGGCTTCGCCTTCTTTCTGGTGCGGCTGCTGATCGCGCTCTGGCCCTGGCTGGCGCTACGTGTGGCGGGCAAGAAGGTGGCGGCGGTGGCGGGGCTGCTGGCGGTCGGGACCTATCTGGTCGTGTCCGGCGCGCCGCCCCCGGCGGAGCGGGCGGCGGTGACGGCCTCGATCGCCTTCCTCGCCATCCTGCTGGACCGGCAGGCGATCACCATGCACACCCTGGCGGTAGCGGCCTTCGTGGTGTTGCTGCTGCAGCCGGAAGCCATCGTCACGCCGGGCTTCCAGATGTCGTTCGCGGCGACGGCGGCCCTGGTGGCCCTGGTCGAGGCCTGGCCGCAGCGACCGCGCGAGATTTCCGCGCCCTGGCCCATTCTGGCGGTGCAGCGCGTCGGGGCCTGGGTCGGGGCGGCGGTGCTGGCCAGTCTCGTCGCGGGCGCGGCGACCGGGCCGTTCGCCATGCAGCATTTCAATCGCTCGGCCATGTACGGACTGGCGGCCAATCTGGCGACGGCCCCGTTGTCGGACTTCCTCATCATGCCGGCCCTGGCGCTCGGGGCCTTGCTGGAGCCGGTGGGACTGGGCGCGCCCTTCCTGTGGCTGGCGGCGCGGGGGATCGAGGTCATGCTGGCCATCGGCGAACGGGTAGCGGGCCTGCCGGGCGCGGTCCGGACCATCGCCAGCGCGCCGGACATCGTCCTGCCCATCGCCTTCATCGGGGTGCTGTTCTGCTGCCTGTGGCGCGGGCCGTTGCGGTGGCTGGGCCTGCCGCTGGCCTGTGCGGTTCTGGTCTGGCCACGGGCGCCGACGCCGGACCTCTGGATCGGGGACGGCGGGCTGCAGGCGGCGTTCGTCGCGCGGAATCAGGCGGTGGTGATGCGGCCGGGCGTGCGGCAGTTCGCCGTCGATGTCTGGACCCGGCGGCGGGGGCTTGAGGCGGTGGATCGCCCGGTCGAGGGCTGGACCTGTGGCCGCTTCTCCTGCGCGCCGGAGACGTCAGGGCCGGTGGCGCTGTGGTGGGGGCGACGCGCGCCGACGACGGAGCAACTGGAGGCGCTGTGCGGGGCGGCGCAGGTCGTCAGTGTACGGACGGTCGTGGGCGAACTGCCGCCGTCCTGCGACGGAAGGCTGGTTCTGGACGGGCTGGACCATGCCCGTGGCGGAGCGGTGGAGCTGAAACGCGAAGGGCCCGCCGCGGTGAACCGCTGGCGAGCCCTGTGGGTGTCCGACCTGCGCGGCGACCGACCGTGGTCGCGCTATGGCGATCCCGAGGGTCAGTGATAGCGGCGGATCAGGCCGACCAGCTTGCCCTGCACCGCGACCTGATCCGAACCGTAGATCTTGGTCTCATAGTTGCGGTTGGCCGGCTCCAGCGCGATGGAGGCGCCCTTCTTGCGCAGGCGTTTCAGGGTCGCCTGCTCGCCCTCGACCAGGGCCACGACGATCTCGCCCGACACGGCGTTCTCGGTCGATTTGATGATGACCATGTCGCCGTTCAGGATGCCCGCCTCGATCATCGAGTCGCCCTCGATCTCGAGCAGATAGTGTTCGCCGGAGCCCAGCATGGCTTCGGGCACCGGATAGCGGGCGGTCTCGTGCTCAATGGCGTCGATCGGCGTGCCGGCGGCGATCTTGCCCATCAGGGACAGTTCGCGGGTGTCGTTGGCCGGTTCGGCCGCCTTGGGACGCCCGCCGCCCTCGATCACGCCGGGCTTGAAGCCCGCATGGCCGCGCGGCGCGCCGGCCGTGGCCTGTTCCGGCAATTTGGTCACTTCCAGCGCCCGGGCGCGGTGGGCGAGACGGCGGATGAAGCCGCGTTCCTCCAGCGCCGTGATGAGCCGGTGGATGCCCGACTTGGACGCCAGATCCAGCGCCTCCTTCATCTCGTCGAAGGACGGAGACACGCCGGTCTCCTGAATCCGCTCGTGGATGAACATGAGCAGTTCGTGCTGTTTGCGCGTGAGCATGGCGTCCTCGAGGCGAATCCCGTTGCAGGAACGCTAGCGGAACAAACCGCAAACGTCCAGAAACTGTTCCTGAGGTGTTCCGGTTAAGGTGGGGTTACCGAAGCAGCGCCCGCGTCGCCGCCTCCACGTCGTCCTGACGCATCAGGCTTTCGCCGACGAGGATGGCCTGGGCGTGGGCGTCGGAGACCTGCTGCACGTCGTCCGGGGTGAAGATGCCGCTTTCGGCCACCAGCAGGGCGCGGACCGGGCTGAGCATGGCGAGGCGTTCGGTGGTTTCCAGATCGACCTCGAAGGTGCGCAGGGAGCGGTTGTTGATGCCGACCAGATCGCCGCCCAGCTTGCAGGCGCGGGCCATCTCGGCCTCGTCATGGGTCTCGATCAGGGCGTCCATGCCGAAGCGCTCGGCCTCGGCCAGCAGTTCGGCGGCGAGTTTGTCGTCGATCATGGCCAGGATGATCAGGATGCAGTCGGCGCCCAGGGCCCGGCTTTCAGCCACCTGCCAGGGATCGACCAGGAAGTCCTTGCGCAGGCAGGGCAGGGCGACCGCGTCGCGGGCGGCGGCCAGATAGCCATCGTCACCCTGGAAGCTGGGGCCGTCGGTCAGGACGGACAGGCAATTCGCCCCGCCGCGTTCGTAGGCCTGCGCCAGCGCGGGCGGGTCGAAGTCGGCGCGGATCAGACCCTTGGACGGGCTGGCCTTCTTGATCTCGGCGATCAGGGCCGGGCGGCCGGTCTCGATGACGTGGTTGTCCAGCGCGGCGCGGAAGCCGCGCGGGGCCGAGGCGAGGGCCGCGCGGGCCTCGACGGCGTCCTGCGACAGGGCGGCTTTCCGGGCGGCGACGTCCTCGCGCTTGTAGGCAGCGATCCGTTCGAGCACGTCGGTCATGCCGGCTCCTCTTCCTCGATGGGCGTATTGGTGGCGACGACCAGTTCAGCCAGCGCCTTCGCGGCCCGTCCGTCGTCGATGACGGCGGCGGCCCGGGCGGCGCCCTCGGACAGATCGGCGGCCTTGTCGGCCACCACCAGGGCGGCGGCGGCGTTCAGCAGCACCACATCGCGATAGGCGCCCCTCGACCCGTCCAGCAGGGCGCGCAGGGCGGCGGCGTTTTCCTCGGCGTCGCCGCCGCGGATCGCGCTGATGTCGTGGCGGGCCAGACCGGCGTCCTCGGGGGTGACGGTGAAGCGGCGCACCGCGCCGTCCTTCCACTCCGCCACCTCGGTCTCGCCGGTGACGGTCAGTTCATCGAGGCCCTGACCGTGGACGGTCCACGCCCGGATGGCGCCCAGACGACCCAGCACCTCGGCCAGAGGCTCCAGCAGGCGGGGGTCGTAGACGCCCATGACCTGTCGTTTGGCCTGCGCCGGATTGGACAGGGGGCCCAGCAGGTTGAAGACGGTGCGGAAGCCGATCTCGGCCCGAACCGGCCCGACATGGCGCATGGCGCCGTGGTAGGTCGGGGCGAACAGGAAGGCGATCCCGGCGGTGTCCAGGGCGCGCAGCTGCTGCGCCTCGCTGGCCTGCAGATTGACGCCCAGCGCCGAAAGCACGTCCGACGAGCCGGATTTGGAGCTGAGCGCCCGGTTGCCGTGCTTGGCGACCTTCAGCCCCGCGCCGGCCAGCACCAGGGCGGCGGCGGTGGAGATGTTGTAGGTGTGCTGGCCGTCGCCGCCGGTGCCGCAGGTGTCGATGACATCGTACGGGTGATCCAGCGTCAGGGCCGCCTCGCGCATGGCGGTGGCGAAGGCGGCGATCTCGCCCACGGTCTCGCCGCGAATGCGCAGGGCGGTGACGGCCGCGGCGACCTGTGCCGGGGTCGGCTCGCCGCGCAGGCAGGCGGCGAAGAAGGCGTGGGCCTCCGTGTCCGACAGCACCTGACCGTCGACCAGCTTGGCCAGCAAGGGTTTGACGTCGGCCACCTCAGACCATCGCCCGGCGCTTCACGCCTGCGAGATCGAGGAAGTTGCCGATCAGGTCGTGGCCGTGTTCGGTGGCGATGGACTCGGGGTGGAACTGAACCCCGTGGATCGGGCGCGTCTTGTGGGCCAACCCCATGATCTCGCCGTCGGCGGTCCAGGCGGTGACCTCGAGCACGTCCGGCAGGGTCTCCCGCTTCACGGCCAGCGAATGGTAACGGGTCGCGGTGAAAGGCGAGGGCAGGCCGCGGAACACGCTCTTGCCCTCATGCAGCATCGGCGAGGTCTTGCCGTGCATCAGGGCCTTGGCGCGGATCACGTCGCCGCCGAAGGCCTGCCCCATGGCCTGATGGCCCAGGCAGACGCCGAAGATCGGCATGTCCAGCGGCGCGGTGTCCAGCAGGGCCAGGCAGATGCCCGCCTCATTGGGCGTGCAGGGACCGGGCGACAGCAGCACCGCCTCGGGCTTCAGGGCCCAGGCCTCGGCCGCCGTCAGGTCGTCGTTGCGCACGACCTTCGTCTCCGCGCCCAGCTCCGCGAGGTAGTGGACGAGGTTGTAGGTAAAGCTGTCGTAGTTATCGACGACGAGGATCATGTCTTGGCTTCTAGGGATTGTGAGCGGTCAGGCCAAGCACCGAGGGTGCGGTAAGGCGGCGTTAACCTTGTTGGATCGAATTGGGACTCTTCGACGGGGGAGGCTCGAATGGCCGGTGACATCCAGAAAGCGCGTGTGCTGCTGACCGCTCCGGTGGAGGTCTCCAGCCCGTGGTCCGCGCTGGGCGCGGCGGCTCTGGCGGCGACGGCGGCGATCCTGATGGCCGGGGTGATGGTCCTGGGACCGGGCGTCCGCTTCCAGAACCCGGCCCCGATCGATCAGGCCCTGTTGCCGAACGGATAGCGCCACGCCTCGTCCGCGGCCCGCATGGGCGCACGAGCCTTGGCTTTCGTCTCCGCATATTCCGCCGCCGGATCGCTGTCCGAGACGACACCGGCCCCAGCCTGCACATGGATCTGCCCGTCGGCGAAAAGGGCGGTGCGCAGGACGATGCAGATGTCCGCCTCGCCCCCCGCCGAGATGTAGCCCACACCGCCGCCATAGCCGACGCCGCGCTTCACCTGTTCCAGTTCGTCGATGATCTCCATCGCCCGCACCTTGGGCGCGCCCGACAGGGTGCCCGCCGGAAGCGCGGCCAGCAGGGTGTCGACCGCATCCAGCTTCGGATCGGCCACGCCCTGCACGTCCGAGACGATGTGCATGACCGAGCTGTAGCGCTCGACCTTGAAGCTTTCCGTGACCTCGACCGTGCCCGGGGCGGCCACACGGCCCACGTCGTTGCGACCCAGGTCCAGCAGCATCAGATGCTCGGCTCGCTCCTTGGGATCGGCCAGCAGTTCGGCCTCCAGCGCCTTGTCGGCCTCGGGCGTGTCGCCGCGCGGGCGGGTGCCGGCCAAAGGGCGGATGGTGACGCGGCCGTCCTTGAGCCGGACCAGAATCTCCGGGCTGGACCCGGCGAGCTGGAACCCGCCGAAGTCGAGGAAGAACAGATAGGGCGACGGGTTCTGGCGCCGCAGGGCGCGGTAGAAGGCCAGCGGGTCCGCGTCCCAGGCCGCCGAGAAGCGATGGCTGAGCACGACCTGGAAGATGTCGCCGGCGGCGATGTAGTCCTTGGCCCGCGCGACCATCCGGCCGAAGCCCGCCTCGTCGACCGGCGAGGCGAAGTCGGGGCCGGGCGCCTCGACCGGGACGGGCAGGGCGGGAAGGGGCGCGCGCAGGTCGGCCTCGAACCGGTCCAGCCGGGCGACGGCGGCGTCGAAGGCGGTCCGCGCCTCCAGCCCGCTGTCGGGATAGGCCGCCGAGACCAGCACGATCTCGTGCTGCACCGAATCGAAGATGCCGACGATGGCCGGGCGGGTCAGGACCGCGTCCGGCAGGTCCAGCGGATCCGGATTGGGCGCGCCCAACGGCTCCAGCAGACGGACCATGTCGTAGCCGAAGACACCGAACAGACCCGCGGCCATCGGCGGCAGATCCCCGGGCAGGTCGAAGCGAGACGCCGCCATCAGGGCGCGCAGCGACACCAGAGGGTCTTCCCCGTCGGGCGCATAGCGTTCGGCCTCGATATCGGCGCCGCGCGCCAGTTCGGGCTTGCGGTCGCGACAGCGCCAGACGACGTCGGGTTCACGCGTGATGATGGAATAGCGGCCGTTGACGGCGCCACCTTCGACGGACTCCAGCAGGAAGGCGTGGGCCCGGCCCCGTCCAACCTTCAGGAAGGCGGACACCGGCGTCTCCAGGTCGTCCACCAGACGGCGGACGACCACCTGCGGCCGGCCCGAGGACCAGCCGTCGCGGAAGGCGGAGAAGGCGGCGGAGAGGTCCGCCGTCGTCATTGCGCCGGGGCGCGCGCCGGCGCCTGCGGAGTGGCCGCGCCGCCCGCCGGAGCCGCCGCCGACAGGCCCAGAGCTTCGCGGGCGAGGGCTTCATCCGTGCGGGTGCCGACGCGGGCGGCGGCGGCCTTCACGGCGCTGTCGGTCAGGGCGGTGAGGCTGTCGCGACCCAGGGCGTTGCGCGCCTGTTCGGCGGGACCGGCGGCCAGGGTGGCGTTGGGCGCCGTGATGGCGTCGGTGCGACCGATGACGAAGCTGTCGGCGCTCTGCTGCTGCGAGAAGACCTCGTTGCGGGCGGTGGTGAACAGGCCGGTGATCAGGCCGCGACCGCGGGCTTCATCGCGACCGCTGACATTGGTGCCGGTTTCCAGCGTGGCGCCGATCGAACGGGCGACGGCGGCGATGTCCTCACCGCTGCGAACGCGGGCGGCCAGGGCGTTGGCGCGCGTGGTCAGCAGGCGGGCGTTTTCCCGGGCGACCCAGTTGGCGGCCAGTTCGGTGCGGAAGCGGGTGTCGCTCAGCGAGGGCAGGGCAGGCGGGACGATCTCGTTCAGGCGGACGACATAGTATTCGCCCTGACCCATCTCCGAGACTTCGCTTTCACCGTTGCGGCCGAGTTTCCACATGGTTTCGAGCAGTTGAGGCGTCGGGCGGAAGTTCTGGCGCTCCAGGCTGCGACCGTCCTGCGTCACGCGCGGGATGGCGAGGGTGCGGGCGCCGACTTCGGCCACCGCGGCGTCCAGGGTCTTACCGGCCTGACGGGCTTTGTCGTAGGCCTCGACGCGGGCGTAGGTCGCGGCGCGGGCGTCTTCCTTCTGCAGGTCCTGGATCAACTGGGCGCGGACATCAGCCAGCTCGACCGGGCGACCCGGGGTGACGGAGGTCAGCTTGGCGACGACGAAGCCGACGCGGGCCTGGATCGCGTCCGAGACCTGGTTGGGCGACAGGCCGAAGACGGCGCCGGCCACGGCCGGATCGGTCACCGACGAGCGCGGACGGTCGGTGAAGTCGGTCGGCTGCAGGTTGTTGGCCTGACCCACGGCCTGCGGCGTCTGACCGGCGCGCAGGGCGGCGACGATGCGGTCGGCCACGGCCTTGTTCGGCGCGGTCAGGGTCGTGAAGGTGCGGGTCTCCGGCTGGGACAGCGAGTCACGGCTGAAGTTGAACCGCTCCTGGATGCGGGCTTCGCTGATCTCGCCCTGGCCGTCATTGGGGCTGTTGAACAGAACCAGGGTCGCGCTGCGGAACTCCGGCAGCCGCAACTGGGCGGCGTTCTGCTGAATGAAGGTGTTGAGCTGGGCGTCGGTGGGCGCGCCCGCCGTCCCGGCGATCGCTTGCGTCACAGTGAACCAGCGGCCGCTGCGGGTCTGCAGACCCTGATTGGCTTGCACGGCGCCGTAGATGCGCGGAAGCCGCAGGCCGGCGCTGGCGGCCAGGCCGAACTGGCGGCGGATGATCTGGTCGCGCATTTCGCGCTCGAAGCGTTCCGGGGTGGCGTTGTTGCGGCCCAGGACGTCGCGGTACTGCGCCTCGTCAAAGCGGCCGGTCACCGAATCGAAGAAGTCGGGGATCTGGCGAATCTGGCGCAGGACCAGCTCTTCACCCGGGCGGATGCCGGCGCTCCAGGCCCAGGACAGGAAGCCGAGGTTTTCCGCCTGTTGCGTCAGATAGGCCGGAAGCTGGCCGCCGCCGATCAGTTGTTCGAACGTCAGGGGCTGGCCGGCGCGCTGCTGCTCCTGCTGCAGAATCCGATCCAGGTCGGCCCGGAACTCCGGAGCGTCGACGCTGCGGTCGCCGGCCGAGATGACGTGCTTGGGGCCGAAGCTGGCCAGCAGATCGGGCATCTGCGAACCGCCGGTGACCAGCAAGCCCAGGGCCAGAACAACGAACAGGCCGATAGCCCACTTGGACTTGGCGAATTTGCGGAACGCGGTGAGCATGGTCGGTCCTGACGGAAGGGCGGCGAGAAGGGCCGCTTCGGCCTATAGGGCGTGAGGGGCCAGCACGGCAAGACGATGGCGCCGCTTACAGGACGGCATGGCTTGTGTTGCGACGCCGTCACCGCCTAGGAAGGCGGAATGAAACAATCCGTGAAGCTGGTCGCCGGAAACTGGAAGATGAACGGGCTGGGCGCGAGCCTGTCCGAAGCGCGGGCGCTGCGCGAGGCGCTGGAAGGCGAGCCGGCCGCGTGCCGGGTGGCCCTTTGCCCGCCCGCGACCCTGGTCGCCCGTATGGCCGAGGCCTGCGCCGGCGGGCCGGTCGAGGTCGGGGGTCAGGATTGTCGCGCCGAAGCCTCGGGCGCCTACACCGGCGACATCTCCGCCGCCATGTTGAAGGACGCGGGCGCGAGTCTGGTCATTCTCGGCCATTCGGAGCGTCGTCAGGGCCACGGCGAAACCAGCGCCCTCGTGCTCGCCAAGGCGGAGGCCGCGCTGGCCGCGGGCCTGTCGCCCATCATCTGCGTCGGCGAAACCCTGCAGGAGCGCGAAGCCGGGCGTGCCGTCGAGGTCGTCCGGGATCAGGTGATCCACTCCCTGCCCCTGGCCCTGACCGGGCAGGCGTTCGCGGTCGCCTACGAGCCCGTCTGGGCCATCGGCACCGGGCTGACCCCGACGCTGGCCCAGATCGAGGAAGTCCATCGCGCTGTTCGCGCCGCCATGATCGAGCGTCTGGGACTGGCCGCGGCGACGCCGCCGATCCTGTACGGCGGCTCGGTCAAGCCGGACAATGCCCGCGACATCCTGTCGACCGCGGAGGTCGGCGGGGCCCTCGTCGGCGGCGCTTCGCTGAAGGCGTCGGACTTCCTGGGAATCATCCGGGCGGCCTGACGCGCGGTCGTCGTTGCCGACCGAACACATCAATGATAGACGCCCCCGCTTGATCGGCGCCGCTCCGCGCCACACATATCGGCTGCCATGCTCCAGATCATTCTTCTCGTCGTCATGATCCTCATCTCGCTCGCGCTCACGGGCGTGGTCCTGCTGCAGCGCTCCGAAGGCGGCGCGCTGGGCATGGGCGGAGGTCCCTCGGGCTTCATGACCGCGCGCGGCGCAGGCAACCTGCTGACCAAGACCACCTGGGTTCTGGCGGCGCTCTTCTTCATCTGCGCGCTGTCGCTGACGATCCTCGGCAATGTTGAACGGTCCAACCGTTCGATCGTCGACGCCGACTCGATCGGCGATCTGGCGACGCCGCCGCCGTCGGCCCAGCAACAGGCTCCGGCCCAGGACCCGACCGGCGCCGCTCCGGCCCAGCCGGCCGCTCCGACGATGCAGGATCTGGAATCCAGCCTGTCCGGCGCGCCGGCGGCTCCGGCTCCGGCCCAGCCCGCACCGGCTCAATAAGGATGGGCGGGGACTTTATCCCCGCCTTCCTCTCCCGCCCTCAAAGTCTCCAGAACTCTCCGCCCGAATCGGCGGTAAGGTGATCTCCCATGGCCCGTTACGTGTTCATCACTGGCGGCGTGGTTTCCTCGTTGGGAAAAGGCCTCGCTTCCGCCGCTCTCGGCGCGCTTCTGCAAGCGCGCGGCTACAAGGTTCGCCTTCGTAAGCTCGACCCCTATCTGAACGTCGATCCGGGCACGATGAGCCCGTATCAGCACGGCGAGGTCTTCGTGACCGACGACGGGGCCGAGACCGATCTCGACCTCGGTCACTACGAACGCTTCACCGGCGTGTCGGCGGCGAAGTCGGACAACATCACCACGGGTCGCATCTATTCGACCATCCTCGAGAAGGAACGTCGCGGCGACTATCTGGGCGCGACGGTCCAGGTGATCCCGCACGTCACCGACCAGATCAAATCCTTCTGCCTGACGCCCGCCCTGACCGACGACGGGGACGACGTGGACTTTGTGCTGGTCGAGATCGGCGGCACGGTCGGCGACATCGAGGGGCTGCCGTTCTTCGAGGCCATCCGTCAGCTGGGGCAGGACCTGCCGCGCGGCCAGTCCTGCTTCGTGCACCTGACCCTGCTGCCCTACATCAAGACCGCCGGCGAGATGAAGACCAAGCCGACGCAGCACTCGGTGAAGGAACTGCGCTCGATCGGCATCCAGCCGGACATCCTTCTGTGCCGCTGCGAATTCCCGATCCCGGCCGAGGAAAAGCGCAAGATTGGCCTGTTCTGCAACGTGCGCGAAAGCGGCGTGATCCAGGCGATGGATTCCAACGACATCTACGCCGTGCCGCTGGACTACCACCGCGAGGGTCTGGACGCCGAGGTTCTGGCCCATTTCGGCATCGCCGACGCCCCCGCGCCCGACCTGACCATGTGGCAGGAGATCGCCCGTCGCCGGCTGCAGCCGGACGGCGAGGTCACGGTCGCCGTGGTTGGCAAATACACGGTCCTGAAGGACGCCTACAAATCCCTCATCGAGGCCCTGCACCACGGCGGGGTGGCCGAGAACGTCAAGGTCAACATCGACTGGGTTGAGGCCGAGACCTTCGAGGGCGACGCCGAGGCCTGTTCGGCCCGGCTGCAGGGCGCCCATGCCATCCTCGTGCCCGGCGGCTTCGGCGAGCGCGGCTCGGAAGGCAAGATCGAGGCGGCCCGCTTCGCCCGCGAGAACAACATCCCCTATTTCGGCATCTGTTTCGGCATGCAGATGGCGGTGATCGAGGCGGCGCGAAACCTGGCGGGCTATCCCAAGGCTTCGTCGACCGAGTTCGGCCCCACGTCCGAGCCGGTGGTCGGCCTGATGACCGAGTGGACGCAGGGCAACCAGCGCGTCCTGCGTCAGCAGGGCGGCGATCTGGGCGGCACCATGCGCCTCGGCGCCTATGAATCCACGCTGAAACCGGGATCGAAGATCGCGGAGATGTACGGCGCGACCACCATCAGCGAGCGCCACCGGCATCGCTATGAGGTCAACATCAACTATCGCGAGGCGATCGAGGAGAAGGGCGGGCTCATCTTCGCCGGTCTGTCGCCCGACGGCGTACTGCCCGAGACGGTCGAGCGCACGGACCATCCGTGGTTTATCGGGGTCCAGTACCACCCGGAGCTGAAGAGCCGCCCGTTCGCCCCGCACCCGCTGTTTGCGGGCTTCATTGCGGCGGCGGTGGTGCAGAGCCGGCTGGTCTGAGGAAGGGCCGGCTTCCCGGACGGGTCACGTTTTCGCGGTTTCGTTGAGAACCGGAAACAGTTCAACGGGCTTTTCCGCTTCTGCGGCTGGTGGTCTATGATCGGGCGACAACTGTCGCAGGATCGGGAGGATCGCCATGCCCACCTTTAATGGAACCGCGGGGGACGACGTTTTCGACGTGGGCAGTGGCGAGAACAGCTACAACGGCCTGGGCGGAGCAGATCGGTTCAGCTTTCTCGCGGGGGCGATCACGGCCCTGCCGGCGGTCGCCACGCTGGACGGCGGCGCGGGGATCGACCTGTTCGATGTTACCGGCAGCTGGCGCCAGACCTACACGCATGCGAATTTTGCCAGCGGCCTGGTCACGACCATCCGACCGCTGCCCTACACGGTAGGGGCCGGTTCGGGTGGGGACGTGGTGTTTTCGGCCGATATCGAGCGGTCCGATAGTCAGTCCGGCGTGCTTGAAGTTTCCCGGAACGGCGCGATCCTGCGCGGCATCGAGACGGCCCGGTTCATCTTCGACGCCAGTCCCGACAGCCCGGGGGACTTCGCGGTCCTCGGCGGGGCCGGTTGGTATCGCTTCAATCCCGACGACACTTTGGTAATCGGCGACCTGACGGGCACGGCCCTGACCGGCGCCATCACCATTGATGGCGGCGCCGGCAATGATGTGCTGGACGCCTCGGGGGCCGTGAACGTCATTCTGGCTTCGGGCGGTATCGGCAATGACGTGGTTCTGGGCGGTGCGGCCAACGATGTGCTCGTCGGCGGCGATGGCTCCGACCGCCTGTCAGGCGGCGCGGGCTCCAATGTCATTGACGGCGGCGCGGGCGGTGATCTGGTCGAGTATCTGAATGCGACCCAAGGCGTGCGCGTCGATCTGAATGAGGGCACGGTGGCCAACAACGGCCATGGCCTGGGCGACACCCTGATTAGCATCGAGCATCTGACCGGCGGCGCGTTCAACGACATTCTGGTCGGCAACGCCGCCGGCAACATCCTGACCGGCGGGCTGGGGGCGGATGTCCTCATCGGGCTGGACGGCGATGATGTCCTGGATGGCGGCGCGGGCGCGGCGAACACGATCCAGGGTGGGCGGGGGGACGACCGTTATGTCGTCTCCGCCGCCGGAGACACTCTGCTGGAGCTGGCCGGTGAGGGCTCTGACACAGTTCAGACCACGCTGTCGGTCTATCGCCTGCGGGACAATTTCGAGGCTTTGGCGTTCATCGGGGCCGGCACCTTCGCGGGGCTGGGCAATGCGCTGGACAACACCATCAGCGGCGGCGCGGGCGGCGACACCCTTATCGGCTATGAGGGCGATGACATATTGGTCGGCGGCGCCGGTGCGGCCAACACCCTGATCGGTGGTCTTGGCGACGACGTCTATGTCTCAGATGCGATCGGCGACTCGCTGATCGAGCTGGCGGGAGAGGGATACGACACCGTCTCCACCGCTCTGACGACCTACACATTGCGCGACAATTTCGACGCGCTGAGGTTCGTTCAGGCCCAAGGGGTCGTCCTGGATGTGGTGGGGACCGGCAATAGCCAGAACAACACCCTCGACGGGAATCGAGGCGCCGACCTGCTGGCCGGGCTGGCGGGCAATGATACGCTGAACGGCTTTGACGGCGATGACACCTTGCGCGGCGGCGCCGGGGCGGATCAACTGGACGGCGGGGCGGGATCGGATACGGCGGACTACAGCCTGGCCTCGTCCGGCGTGGTGGTGAACCTCGGCGGACGCTACGTCGCCAGTGACGGCGAAGGCGGGACAGATCATCTCACCAGCATTGAAAATGCCACGGGCTCGGCCTTCAACGACACCTTGGTCGGCGACAACAGCCGAAATGTCCTGAATGGCGGGCTCGGGGCCGATGTGCTGATCGGCCTTGACGGCGACGACCTGCTGATCGGCGGCGCGGTCGCGGCCAATACGCTGCAGGGGGGGAGGGGCGACGACACCTATCGGGTCTCCGTCGCCGGCGACACGGTCTATGAGGAGGCCGGGCAGGGGCGCGACACGATCGAGACGACACTGAACGCCTACATGCTGCGCAACCAGATCGAGGACCTCCGCTTTATCGGCGCTGGGGCGTTCAGGGGAGACGGCAACGGGCTCGACAACCGGATCGTCGGCGGCGCGAGCGACGATGTGCTGAGCGGCCGGGGCGGTAATGATCGTCTCGAAGGGGGCTTAGGCAGCGACACGGCCGACTACAGTGTGGCCTCCGGCGCGGCGACGATCCGGCTGGATCTTGGCGGGGCGACCAATGACGGCCACGGCGGCTCCGACACCTTCTCAAGCATCGAGAACGCCACCGGCACTGCCTTCGACGACCTGATCTTCGGGAGCGCCGGGACCAATGTCCTCATCGGCGGCGCCGGGCGCGACACCCTGCTGGGTGGAGGGGGCGACGACACCCTGATCGGAGGGAGCGGTGTCGCCAACGAGCTGTACGGCGGCGCGGGATCAGACCTCTATGTCGTCAGCGCGATCGGCGACACCCTGATCGAAAACGCGAACGAGGGAACGGATCGGGTCGAAACTACCGTGTCCAGTTTCGTCCTCGGCGCCCACTTGGAGAACCTGACCTTCACCGGCGCGGGCGCCTTCACCGGGCGCGGCAACGGGCTGGCGAATGTGCTTATAGCCGGGGGCGGGGATGACGTCCTCAACGGCGGAGGCGGCGACGACATGCTGTACGGTGGAGCGGGTCTTGATACGGTCGTGCTGTCCGGTATCGCCGCGGACTATCAGATCGCCTACGGCGCCGGGTTCGCGACCATCACCGACGCGACGGCCGGGCGGGACGGGGTGGATATGGTGTACGGAATTGAGCAGGTGCGGTTCAGCGACGGCACGGTCCTGACACTGGCGCCTCCGGCCTCATCGCCCGGGTTCGCCGTGGGCGAGGGGAAGGGTGATGCAGCGGATCATCATACGCCGCTCATCCTGCCGTCGCCGTCGTGGGACGATCTGTTCTGACCCCAGTCCAGGACTGGGCTGACGGTCGCCCCCCTGTCAGCCGGGACGGCCCGCGTTGAGCCAGGGATCGCAAGTCCTTCAAAAGGTTTGCGCAGGCGGCAGCGGACGCAGACCTGTGTGCCGGGGCTGCTGCGGCTGTCCACGAACAGGTGGCCCTTCCGGAAGCATTTCAGCGACTTGAGCATTTACCAGTTCTCCCGGCAAGAACGATGTTACCTTAATCTCCGTCACGCAAGAAAAACATGTATTTTCCGGGATTTGACTCGCCCGGCTGTCCCCAAATCGTCGTTCGCAAACAAGGCCGAACCGTGCATATTCATTAACGTGGGCAGATGCCGCCCCAACGAGGGAGAAGTCGCGCGGTCTGCGGCTTAAGTGCGCGATGCCTGCGCCGACAAATGAGTATTCCTGGGACTTTTCCGCAGGCCCGGGCGCCTGGGCCTCGTGGTTCGGGCCTTCAGTGGTGCAGGATCCGGGCGGCGCTATCCCGGCCTTCACCCGGTTTCACGCGCCGGGGACGACCGACGTCAACCACGTCGACGGGATTGGTTCGCTCTTTCTGCTGGCGCATCTGTCCATCCCGACCATCGGCTCCGCGGGGGTGCTGAATCTGGCGGACGCCGAGTTCGAGATAACCATCAAGGGGACGGATTTCGAGGCCAACGGCGGCAAGTTGATGGTCTGGGTTTGCCGCTACATCCCTGAAGAGGGCGTGCTGCGGAACTATTACGTCGGGCTGCAGGTCACCAACTGGGCCAACACCGGCAACGATCTGGCGGCGGGCATCACGGATGAGTGGCGGACGCTGACGGTCCAGTTGAGCGACGATCCCGCCGACTGGACCTATGCGGGCAATGCGGTCTCGATTCAGGGAGACTGGGCCGACCGGTATCAGCCGCTCGACCTCGCCTCCAGCCTCGACATGGTCAATGCGACCCTGCATCTGGTCATGGTCGCCGATGAATCTGATCAGGGGCCCAGCGGCTTCCTCGACATCGCCAACATCACCGTCCGCACCCAGACGCCGGCCACTCCGGTCGGTGTTCAGACCCTCGGCTACCAGCTGTTCCATGGGCTGGAGGATCAGGACGCCGTCGGCCTGCTCGCGGGCGACGCGGGCGTCGATCCCGATCTGGCCACCTATCAACTGGTCGCGGGGTCCGCGACGAACGGCTCGGTGGTCATCGACCCGGTGACGGGCGCCTTCACCTTTACGCCGAACACGGACTTCTACGGTCCCACCGACTTCGTGGGCGCGGCGACCTTCCGCTACACGGTCACGGACGGGTCCCAGACGTCGGCTGTCAAAACGGTGGTGGTCTTCGTCGGCCCGATCAATGACGCCCCCGTCACCTCCACCGCCGATGTGACCATGGAGGTCACGCACGATCAGCCCTTCGCCTACACGATCTTCGGCGCGACCGATGTGGACAGGGAGTTGCTGACCTACCGTCTGGTCGATGGGTCGGTGCAGCACGGGACGGTGACCCTCGACCCCGACAATAGCCGCTACGTCTTCACGCCCGAGGCCGGCTATGTCGGCGCCGCCAGCTTCCAGTATGTCGTCAGCGACGGCCAGCTGGACAGCCCGCCCGCGACCATCACCCTGAACGTCCACGCGGCCGGAGACGATCCTGTGCTGCCGACCTTCCAGCAGGTGATCGACACCTACCTGCTGGCCGGAGATGCCCAGGGCTTCTATCGCTATGTCGTCCTGTTGGCGGACGCGGGCGACGTGAACGCCGCCTATCACTATGGCACCTGGCTGCACACCGGGGTGCATGTGCCGAGGGATACCGGCCTGTCGGCCCATTATCTGTCGCTGGCCGCCGCGACGGTGCCGGACGCGGCCCTGCAGCTGGCCGACATGTACCTGACCGGAGACGGGGTGCCGCGTGACCCCGCGCTGGCCCGGCTGATGCTGGAGCTGTATCCGACCAGCGCCACCGCCATCTATCGCATCGCCATCCTGGACGACCTCGGCTACGGCGCGCCGCAGGATCACGCCCGCGCGGTCGAGGGCTATCTCCAGGCGGCGAGGATGGGCGACGCCGACGCCATGTACACCCTCGGGCGCCGCTATCTGTCGGCCGAGGGCGTCGCCTTCTCGGCCGCGGACGCCTATTTCTGGTTGGGCGTGGCGCTGAAGTATGACGGCGGTCCCCTGTTCCCGGCCGGGGTCAATCAGTTCGACAACCTGCTGATTTTCAACCAGCAGCAGGCGGTCACACAGGCCGGGCTGACCCCGACACAGGTCGCGGCGCTGGACGCCCTGATCGCCGCCTGGACCATCGGCCAGCCGTCGCCGGTCAATGACGCTCCGGTCGCCGGAACCGATTCCGGTGAAGCAGGACCCGCGGGTGCGCCCATCAGCGGTACGCTTGCGCCCGGCTCGGACGTCGATGGCGACCGGCTGACCTACGTCCTGACGCCGGGGTCGGCCGAGCATGGGGTGGTGGTCATCGACCCTCGCACAGGCGCCTGGACCTTCACGCCGGACCCGGACCACTACGGCCCCGCATCGTTTCGATATGTCGTGTCGGACGGGCAGGCCCACAGCGCCGAGCAGACCGTCTCCCTGAATTTCACGCCGGTCACCAATGCGGTGGACGACGTCGCGGGCCTCGACGAGGCCGCGAGCGTGACGATCGACGCGGCGCAGGGGCTGCTGACCAATGACGCGGTGTCGGCCGTCGGGACCACGCTCAGCATCACCGCCGTGGCCGGGCAGGGCGCCAACGTCGGGCAGGCGGTGGCGGGAACCTACGGTTCGATCACCATCACCGCCGATGGCGGATATACCTATGTCGCCAACGCCTCGACGGCGAGCCTCCTGCAGGGCCAGACCTATGTCGAGACCTTCACCTACACCGTCACCGACGCGGACGGGGTTTCGGACACCGCCACCCTGCATCTGACCCTCCATGGCGTGTCGGGCACGATCATCAGCGGCGACGGAACCCTCCAGGGCTCAGCTTTCGACGATGTCATCACCGGGGGGGCGGGCCACGATGTTCTTCTGGGTCTGGCCGGGAATGATCGGCTGGTCGGAGGTGTCGGCGCTCTGAACGAGCTGTTCGGAGGAACCGGCGACGATACCTATGTGGTCTCCGACAATGGCGACACCATCGTCGAGACCGCGAACGAGGGTCTCGACACCGTCGAGACTGGCCTGTCGTCGTTCAACCAGCGCAACAATGTCGAAAACCTGACCTACACCGGTTCGGGCAATTTTATCGGCAGCGGCAACGCGCTGAGCAACGTCATTCGCGGCGGCGTCGGGTCTGACACCCTGATCGGAAACGGCGGCAATGACACCCTGATCGGCGGGTCCGGCGCGGCCAACACCCTGCTGGGCGGCGCGGGCGACGACATCTACGTCGTGTCCAACGCGGGCGACAGCTACATCGAGAACGCCGACGAGGGAACCGACCTCGTTCTGACCGATGTTTCGGCCCTGACCCTCCGGGTCAACGTGGAAAACCTGACCTATTCGGGGTCAGGGCAGTTCAGCGGGACCGGCAACGCCTCTTCGAACACCCTGACCGGCGGGGCCGGCGATGACGTCCTGGACGGGGGAGCCGGCGCCGATGCCCTGATCGGGGGTTTGGGCGACGACGTCTACAGGGTCGACGATGCGAACGATCAGGTGATCGAGCAGGACGGCGAAGGCATGGACACCGTCCGCGTCACCCTGACGACCTGGACGCTCGGCGACCATCTGGAAACCCTGATCTTCGCCGGCGCCGGTGCGGCGACCCTGACCGGGAACGCGCTGAACAACGACATCATCGGCGGCGCGGGAGCGGACGCGCTCAACGGCGGAGACGGCGACGACAGTCTGGACGGTCGGGGCGGGAGCGACACGCTGACCGGCGGGCTCGGCGACGACACCTACACGGTCGACAGCGCCGCTGATCTGGTGGTCGAGGCGGAGGATGGCGGCACGGATCTGGTCCAGGCGACGGCCGGTCTGTTTGTCCTGTCGGAAAACGTCGAGAACCTGACCTTCACGGGGACCGGCGCCTTCTCGGGCTACGGCAATGAACTGGCCAACGTCATCCGCGGCGGTGACGCCGATGACAGCCTGAGAGGCTACGGGGGCGACGACATCCTGCACGGCGGCCTCGGCGCCAACGTCCTGATCGGGGGGCTCGGCGACGATCTCTATGTCATCAGCGACGGGGGCAATGTCGTGCAGGAGGACGCCGACGAAGGCTATGACACGGTCCGGGTCGAGATCGGCGCCTTCACCCTGCTCTCCAATATCGAGGCGCTGATCTTCACCGGTTCAGGCGACTTCGAGGGTGTCGGCAATGCCTCTGGCAACCTGATCATGGGCGGCGCCGGAAACGACGTTCTGGACGGCGGGAACGGCGACGACAGTCTGGTCGGGGGCGCGGGCGCCGACCTGATGGACGGGTGCATGGGCGACGACACCTATGCGGTCGATGACGCGGGCGATGTCCTCGTTGACGCCGATGGCTGGGATATCGTCGAGACCACGCTGACAACCTTCACCCTGCAGACTGGTCTGGAAGGCCTGGTCTTCACGGGGACGGGGGCGTTCAGCGGGACCGGCAACGATGGCGACAACGATCTGACCGGCGCTGAGGGGGACGATGTTCTGGTCGGGCTGGACGGCGACGACTGGCTGGACGGCGGCGCGGGCGCCGATGTGCTGGACGGCGGCTGGGGCGACGATCTCTATTTCATCGAGAACGTCGGGGATCAGGTCATCGACGCGGGCGGATGGGACGCGGTGGAGACCACCCTCTCCCTCTATACGCTGGCGGCCGGGATCGAGGACCTCTTCTACTCGGGCGCGGGCGGCTTCACCGGCACGGGCAACGCCTCGAACAACGAGATGTTCGCGGGCGACGGCGCCGATCGTCTGGACGGTCTGGACGGCGACGACCTGCTGGTCGGCGGGGCGGGCGATGACATCCTGAACGGCGGCGCGGGCAATGACCTGCTGAGCGGCGATCCGGGCGCCGACCTCATGACCGGCGGCGACGGCGATGACCTCTATGCCGTCGATGATGCAGGCGATCAGGTGGTCGAGGAGGACGACGGCGGCGTCGACGGCGTCCAGACCAGTTTGGCCAGCTATACGCTCGCCGCCCATGTCGAGGCGCTCTTCTACATGGGCTCGGCCGGCTTCACCGGCCTCGGCAACAGCCAGGACAATATCCTGTCGGGCGGTGACGGCGACGATGACCTGAGCGGCGCGGGCGGCAACGATGTGCTGTTCGGCGGCTGGGGCGCCGACACCCTGAGGGGCGGGCTGGGCGACGATACCTATGTCGTCGAGGACGAAGCCGATCAGGTCCTCGAACTGGAGGGCGAGGGCGTCGATCAGGTCGTCACGAGCCTGAACGTCTACGCCCTCGGCGACCACCTCGAGCAGCTGGTCTTCCTCGGCGCCGGCGATTTCACCGGGATCGGCAACGATCTCGATAACCTGATCCTCGGCGGCGACGGCGACGACATGCTGTACGGCGGTCTGGGGACCGACACCCTTGAAGGCGGGCTGGGCGACGACCTCTATATCGTCGACGGCTCGGACGACGGGGTCACCGAGGGCCTCGGAGAAGGCTTCGACACGGTCGAGCTCACGGGCGCCCTGAGCGCCTATGCGCTGGGCGCGAATGTCGAGGGCCTTCGGGTCAATACCGGTCTCGCCTTCGCGCTGACCGGCAATGCGCTCGACAACGTCCTGACCAGCCTCGGCACAGGGAATGATCTGCTCGACGGCGGCGCGGGCGCGGACACCCTGTCCGGAGGACGGGGCGACGACACCTATCTGGTCGATGACGCCGGCGACCTGATCGTCGAGGCGACGGGCCAGGGCTATGACACGGTCCGCGCGACAGCGGCGGTCTACGCCCTGTCGGCCGGGACCGAGGCGCTGGTCTTCGTCGGGACCGGCGCCTTCCACGGCATCGGCAACGCCTCCGCCAATACGCTGACCGGCGGGCAGGGCGCCGATACGCTGGACGGCGACGGGGGCGACGACGTGCTGATCGGCGCCGCGGGCAATGATGTCCTGAACGGCGGCGATGGCATCGACCGCGTGGACTATTCTGCAGCGGGCTCGGCCGTGACGGTTCGCCTCGACGTCAACCGCACCACCAGTGACGGCGAGGGCGGCGTGGACACCCTGTCGTCCATCGAGAATGCCGACGGCTCGGCCTTCAACGACGTCATGTTCGGCTCGGCGGCGGCCAATGTGCTGCGCGGCGGGCTGGGACGCGACACCCTGCTGGGCTTCGGAGGAGATGATGTCCTGATCGGCGGCGACGGCGTGGCCAATACCCTGCAGGGCGGCTTGGGCGACGACCGCTATGTCGTCACCGCGGTGGGCGACACCGTCTATGAGGTGACCGGAGAAGGCGCCGACACCGTCGAGACGACGCTGAACGGTTTCACGCTTTCGGCCAATGTGGAGGCCCTGATCTTCACGGGCGGCGGGGCCTTCACCGGCACGGGCAACGCGTCGGACAACCTCATCAGCGGGGGCGCGGCCGGCGATCTGCTCAGCGGGGGCGGCGGAGCGGACAGCCTGAACGGCGGCGACGGCGATGACGTCCTGCGCGGCGGCGCCGGTCTGGACGTCCTGACCGGCGGCGCAGGATACGACACGCTGGACTACAGCCTGGCCGCGGCCGCGACGGTGGTCCGCATGGACCTGAACCGCACCACCAACGACGGCG
The DNA here is from genome assembly GCF_058681355.1 of Brevundimonas sp. AVps31. Taxonomy (NCBI): domain Bacteria; kingdom Pseudomonadati; phylum Pseudomonadota; class Alphaproteobacteria; order Caulobacterales; family Caulobacteraceae; genus Brevundimonas; species Brevundimonas sp. AVps31. The sequence goes on from NZ_CM178736.1 coordinate 2,725,120, forward strand.
ACGGATCCCAGGACACCTTCACGGGCATCGAAACCGTGATCGGCTCGGCCTTCAACGACGTGATCTTCGGCACCGCCGCCGGCAATGTCATCGTCGGCGGCGCCGGCGGCGACACCCTGCTGGGGCTGGGCGGCGACGACACCCTGATCGGGGGTTCTGGAGCAGCCAACACCCTGCAGGGCGGGCTGGGCGACGACCGCTATATTGTCACCGCCAGCGACACCGTCATCGAGGCGGCGGGTGAAGGGTTCGATACGGTCGAGACCACCCTCTACAGCTTCGTTCTGGCCGCCAATGTGGAGGCCCTGATCTTCACCGGCGCAGGCGTGTTCTACGCCGTCGGCAACACCTCGGCGAACATGATCCGGGGCGGGGCTTCGAATGACCAGCTCGACGGCGGCGCCGGCGACGACGTCCTGTGGGGCGGCGGCGCGAACGACCTGCTGATCGGCGGCATGGGGTCGGACACCCTGACTGGCGAAGCGGGCAATGACACCCTGAACGGCGGCGCGGGTGACGACATTCTGACCGGGGGTCTGGGGGATGACCGCTATGTGATCGACAGCCTCGGCGACCAGATCAGCGAACTGGCCGGGCAGGGCGTCGACACGGTCGAGACGACGCTCTCGACCTGGACGCTCGCTATCGGGCTGGAGAATCTGGTCCATGCCGGGACCGGGGCCTTCACCGGCATTGGCAATGCGGCCGACAACGTCATCACCGGCGGGGTCGGGGACGACACCTTCATCGCCGGGCAGGGCAATGACACCTTCATCGGCGGGGCGGGGTTCGACACCGTGGACTACAGCGCCGCCGGCGCCGCGATCACGGTCAAGCTGAACGGCGCCGTCACGCAGAACGATGGCCAGGGCGGCGTGGATGTGCTGACCGGGATCGAGCGGGTTGTCGGCACGACGTTCGATGATCTGCTGGTGGGCGACGGCTTGGGCAACATCCTGATCGGCGGCGCGGGCCGGGATACCCTGCTGGGCCTCGACGGGGCCGACATTCTGGTCGGCGGCGAAGGGGTGGCCAACACGCTTCAGGGCGGGACGGGCAATGATCGCTACATCGTCTCCGTCGCCGGCGATTCTGTCGTCGAGCTGGCGGGCGAAGGCCTCGACACCGTCGAGACCGCGCTGTCGGCCTGGACGCTGGGCGCCAATCTGGAGAACCTGATCCATACCGGGGCGACCGACTTCACCGGAACGGGCAATGCGCTGGCCAACGCCATCACGGGCGGCAGCGGCGCCGACCTGCTGCGCGGCGGGGGTGGGAATGACACCCTGACCGGCGGGCTGGGCGAAGACATCGCCCTGTTCGCTGGCTTGCGGGCGGCCTACACCATCGTCGCCACCGCGGACGGCTACCGGATCACCGACAACGACGCGACCGCCGATGGAGACGACGGCGCCGACCTGCTGCTGGGCATCGAAATGGTGCGGTTCAGGGACGGGATCACCCTGACCCTGTCCGAGCTCGGCCTGACGCCGCAGGCGGCTGTTTCCGGGAAGGACGCGTCCGCGCCGGAGCCGTCGCCGCTGGCGGTGACCGGCGTCTTCACCGACGAACCGTTGATCCTGCCCGGCCAACCGGACGACTTCCTGTCCCTGCCCAAGGACGCCGGCGCGCCGCTGGTCCTGCCCGGTCTGCCGGAAGAGGGTCTGATCCCGCCGCGTGCCCCGGGTCATGGCGACCTTGAGGGCCTGTTCATGGCGCCGGACCCGCTGATCATCCACCAGCCCGGTCATGGACTGCATCTGCTTCCGACGGATGATTTCGCCTGACGCGCGGGCCTAGTCGTCCGCCAGCAGGGCCAGCAGGGCGAAGCTGGCCAGCCAGTGCTCGCCCATATAGTCGCCGGTGACGTGGGGCAGGGCGGCGTCCAGATGGGTCGCCGCCGCCCTGCGCGCGATGACGGCGCGGATATCGCTCTCCGGCAGGGCCGAGGCGATTTCGCGCCAGCACCAGGCGCGGCTCAGGTTCAGGCCGTCCAGATGGGCGATCTTGCCGTCCGACCGGTCGCTGACGCTGGCGGGGGTGAACAGGGTCGCGGGCTTCTGCGATCCCGTTTTGGGCAGGAAGGCGTTGAACCAGTCCTGGAAGTCATGCGGGTGCAGGACGCGCCGCATCAGGGCGGCCTCCATCAGGGCGGGCGACAGGAACTCGTCCTGCGACGGCTCCCACGCCTGACAGTCCCGGTCGCCCGAATGCCAGGTCGATGCCTTCTCACGGCACAGGGCGGCCAGCACCGGATCGTTGGCCTCGGCCCAGTCCAGCGTCAGCCGCAGGGCGAAGGCCGTGTTGTAGTGGGTCCCGACCCGCACCGGATAGGCCGCCAGCGGCAGGAAGGCGTGGAAGCGGTCGGCGAACGCGCGCGCGAGCGGGCGCAGGGTCGCGGCGCGGCGACGGCCGTCCTCGCTGTCGTGCCGGTCCAGTTCCGCCGCCAGCATCAGCAGCCAGCCCCAGCCATAGGGGCGCTCGAACCCGCGGCTGGACGGCTGATCCAGATAGGCGACCTCGGCGGCGACGTTTTCCGGCGTGAACAGCTCATTCGCCAGGGCCCAGATACGCGGCGCCTCCGGATTGTCCGGATACAGCCGCAGCAGGGTGAACAGGGTCCACCAGCCGTGCACGCAGGAGTGCCAGTCGAAGCTGCCGAAGAAGATCGGGTGCAGGTCGCGCGGCCCCTTCACGTCCCGCTTGCCGGTCAGGACATGATCCAGCTTGTTCGGATATTCGCGGGTCACATGGCCCAGCGCCGCCGAGGCGAAACGGGAGGCGGTGGCGGCGTCGAGGCGATGCGTCATCGGGCTACTCAGAAGCGGAAGGCGAGGGCGTACATCAGCCCGATATTGACGAACAGCAGGATCAGGGCCGTCGGAATCTGCGCCCGGATGACTCCGTTGAGCGCGGCGTTGCGGTCCGGCAGCTCCAGCAGGTTGGCGGGCACCACATTGAAGTTGGCGGCCATGGGCGTCATCAGCGTCCCGCAGAATCCGGCCAGCATGCCGATGGCGCAGACGATGGCCGGGTTGCCGCCGAACTGGTGCACCACGATGGGCAGGCCGATGGCGGCGGTCATCACCGGGAAGGCGGCGAAGGCATTGCCCATGATGATGGTGAACAGGGCCATGCCGAGGCAGTAGGCGGCCACCGCCAGAAGCGGCGTTGTCAGGGGGACCGTCTGGCTGACCAGTTGGCCGACCACCCCGCCCACGTCGGCGGCGAGAAAGACCGCGCCCAGCGAAGCCAGCATCTGGGGCAGCAGGGTGGCCCAGCCGATCGAGTCCATCAGGCGACGGCCTTCCTGCACCGGCGCGAGCACCGGCGGGCGGAACCAGGCCATGGCCGCGAACAGGGCGATGACGCAGCCGAGACCCAGCGCGATCAGGGTGGTCTGGGTCGAGGAGATCAGCCACGCCCCCGCGCCGGTATATTTGGCCAGCAGCGTCCCGCCGACGGCGACCAGCGGAATGATCAGGGCGGGTACGAACAGGGCGTTCCCGCGCCCGGCCGCGCCTTCGCGCCGTTCCTCGATCGTGGTCGTGGCGGGCTGGCCGACGCCCATCTTTCCGATCGCACCGATGACGACCAGCGCCACCACCAGCAGCCCGTTGCCGAGTCCGCCCAGCAGATCTCCGAACAGCAGGGAGGTGGCGATCAGGCCCCAGAACAGGGTGTTGCGGATCCGGGTCGGGTGCGTCCGGTCCATGGCCGTGAAGACGGCGAAGGCGAGGAACATCAGACCGGTGAGGATATAGGCGTGCTGAAGCGTGATCATCGGGCCGCCTCCGCATCGCCGACGGGTGCGGCGAGGTCACGCTTCAGGCTTCGATCAAAGAGCCACAGCCGGATGCCGTGCACGATGAAGGCGGCGATGGCGGTGGGGATGGCCCACAGGGAGATGTGCAGCGCCTCGACCCGGATGCCCGCCTGTTCGAGGAAGCCGACCATCAGGACGATGGAGCCGATGGCGATGAAGATGTCCTCGCCGAAGAACAGGCCGATGTTGTCGGTGGCCGCGGACATGCCGCGGATCCGGAAGCGGACCTTGTCGGGCAGGGGACCATGGTCGGCCTCGGCGGCGCCCTCTGCCATGGGGGCGACGAGGGGGCGGACCATCTGCGGATGCCCGCCCAGCGAGGTCAGGCCCAGCGCCGAGGTGCCCTGCCGCACCAGCAGATAGACCAGCAGCAGCCGTCCTGCCGTCGCGGCGCGGACGGTGGAGATCAGCTGCCGCGCCCGCTCCTGCAAGCCCGCCCGCTCCAGCACCCCGATCACCGGCAGGATCAGCCAGGTGATGTGGAAATAGCGGTTGTCGTTGAAGGCCTCCCCGAACCGGCTCAGCGTCGCCACGCCGGCGTCGAACAGCGCACGCGCGTCCACGCCCGGGCTGACGGCCGCCAGCACGCCGGTGACGATCGCCGCGACCAGTATGACCAGCAACGGATTGATCCGGGCGATGAAGCCCGCCACCACGACCGCGATCCCCAGAAGCACAAGCATCTCTTCCCCCTCCATCCGGGCGCGGACAGTCGCGCGGTTCGCCGTCCTGCGAAAGGCCTAGGGCTTGCCGAATCCGCCGCCGCCCGGCGTCTCGATGACGAACACGTCCCCGACAGCCATCTGCACCTCCGCCGTCGCGTCCAGCGGCTCGACCGACCCGTCCGCGCGCTCGATCCGGTTGATGCCCACCGCGCCCGGCTCCCCGCCCGCCGCGCCGAACGGCGGGGTGCGGCGGTGGTTGGACAGGATGGCAGCGGTCAGGGGTTCGAGGAACCGCACCCGCCGCACCGCCCCGTCGCCGCCCCGGTTGGCGCCGGCCCCGCCGGAGCCGTGGCGGATGGAGAATTCCTCCAGCAGGACCGGGAAGCGGGTCTCCAGCACTTCCGGATCGGTCAGGCGGCTGTTGGTCATGTGCGTCTGCACCGCCGCCGTGCCGTCGAAACCGGGCCCCGCGCCCGAGCCGCCCGCGATGGTCTCGTAATATTGTCGGGTGGCGTCGCCGAAGGTGAAGTTGTTCATCGTCCCCTGACTGGCCGCCAGCACGCCCAGCGCGCCGTACAGCGCATCCACGACGGCCTGGCTGGTCTCGACATTTCCGGCCACGACGGCCGCCGGATAGCGGGGGTTCAGCATCGAGTCCTCGGGCACGATCAGGGTGATCGGCTTCAGGCAGCCCTCGTTCAACGGGATGGCGTCGTCCACCAGCGTCCGGAACACATAGAGGGTCGCCGCCCGGGTGATCGACAGCGGGGCGTTGAAATTGTTGGGCCGCTGGGCGCTGGTGCCGGTGAAGTCCACGACCGCGCTGCGGACCTCCGTATCCACGTCGATCCGTACACGGATGACTGCGCCGTCATCCATCTCCAGATCGAAGGAGCCGGGCTTCAGGGCGGCGATGGCGCGGCGGACGGCCTCTTCGGCATTGTCCTGAATGTGGCCCATGTAGGCGGACACCACCGGCCGCCCGAACTCCGAAACCATGCGGATCAGTTCGTCGGCCCCGCGGGCGCAGGACGCAACCTGGGCCTTCAGGTCCGCCATGTTCTGATCGACGTTGCGCGACGGGTGAGGCCCGGAGGCGAACAGGGCGCGGGTCTCCGCCTCTCGCAGCGTCCCGGCGTCGATCAGAAGGAAGTCGTCGATCAGCACGCCCTCGTCCTCGACCGTCCTCGAGGTCGGCGGCATTGAGCCGGGCGTGATCCCGCCGACATCGGCGTGGTGTCCGCGCGCGGCGACGAAGAAGGCGGGCCGCTGATCGGCCGCGAGGAAGACCGGCATGATGACGGTGATGTCCGGCAGGTGCGTTCCGCCGTTGTAGGGGGCGTTCAGCATATAGACGTCGCCGCGCCGCATGCCGCGCCCGTCCCGGGCGTCGCCTCGTGAGGCGACCACGGTGCGGATGCTCTCGCCCATGGAGCCCAGATGCACCGGGATGTGCGGGGCGTTGGCGATCAGGGCGCCGCCCGCGTCGAAGACGGCGCAGGAGAAGTCCAGCCGCTCCTTGATGTTGACCGAATAGGCCGTCGCGCGCAGCGCCTCGCCCATCTGTTCGGCGGCGGCCATGAAGCGGCTGTTGAACACCTCCAGCAGGATCGGATCGGCGTGGGTCCCGATGGCGGTGCGGGCGGGCAGGGGGACGACGCGCCTCAGGATCAGGTTCAGCCCCGCATCGGCCGCGGCGCGCCAGCCCGGCTCGACCACGGTGGTGCCGGTGTCCTCCAGGACGACGGCCGGGCCGTCCACGGCGGCGCCGGGGCCGAAGTGCTCGCGGCGATAGACCGGCGCCTCACGGCTTTCGCCCGCCATCCAGACCGGGGTATGGGCGACGACGGTGGGCGTCCGCTCGCGAGCGTCGCCTCCGGTTCTGGCGGTCTGGCCTGACGCCCCGGTGGCCTCGGCCTCCAGCGTCTCGACGACCAGCGCCTTGCCCTCGGCGAAGAAGCCGAAGCGGCGGCGGTGCAGGGCCTCGAAGGCGGCGGTCATCGCGTCGGCCGGTCCGAAGGGCACGGTCAGGGGCGTGTCGGAGCCCGCGAACTTGATCTCGGCCCGGGCGGCGACGGCGATCCGGTCGTCGGCGAAGCCCTGGGCCGCCAGTTCGGCCCGGGCCTGCTCCGCCAGCGCCTCGATCCGCGCGGTCATGTCCGCATCGGCGGCGGCGTCCAGCGGGATCGTCGCCGTCGCCTGCCGGATCGCCCGGACCTCGGCCAGCCCCATGCCGTAGGCCGACAGGACGCCGGCGAAGGGGTGCAGCATCACGGTCGTCATGCCCAGGGCGTCCGCGACCAGGCAGGCGTGCTGTCCGCCCGCGCCGCCGAAGCAGTTCAGGACGTAGCGGGTCACGTCGTAACCGCGCTGGATCGAGATCGACTTGATCGCCTCGGCCATGTTCTGGACGGCGATGGTGACGAAGCCCTCGGCCAAGGCTTCCGGGGTGGTGGCGTGGCCTGTGGCGGCCTCGACCTCGGCGGCCAAGGCCACGAAGCCTTCGCGCACAGCGTCGGCGTCGAGCGGTTGATCCGCGCCGGGGCCGAAGACAGCGGGGAAGAATTCGGGCTTCAGCTTGCCCAGCAGGACATTGCAGTCCGTGACCGTCAGCGGTCCGCCCCGGCGGTAGGCGCGCGGTCCCGGAACGGCGCCGGCGGATTCGGGTCCTACCCGCAGCCGCGCCCCATCGAACCGACAGATCGAACCGCCGCCCGCCGCCACCGTATGGATCGCCAACATGGGCGCGCGAAGCCGCACCCCGGCGACCACGGCGTCCGAGGTCCGCTCGTACGCCCCGGCGAAGTGGGACACGTCGGTCGAGGTGCCGCCCATGTCAAAGCCGATGACGCGCTCGAATCCCGCCGCCTTCGCTGTCTCGGCCATGCCGACCACGCCGCCGGCCGGGCCGGACAAGATGGCGTCCTTGCCGCGGAAGGCGCCCGCCGCCGTGAGGCCGCCGTTCGACTGCATGAACAGCAGGGGCGTGGTTTCACCGAGCGCCCCGCCCACCTTGTCCACATAGGCGCGCAGGATGGGCGAGAGATAGGCGTCGGCCACGGTGGTGTCGCCCCGCCCGATCAGCTTGATGAGGGCCCCGATCTCATGGCTGACCGAAATCTGCTCAAAGCCCAGCTCGCGGGCGATTTCAGCCACCTGCCGTTCGTGATCGGTGAACCGCCAGCCGTGCACCAGGGCGATGGCGACAGAGCGGAATCCGGCCTCGCGCGCCGCCAGCAATCCCCGCCTTGTCCCCGCCATATCCACAGGCTTGTCCACAGCCCCGTCGGCCCGGACGCGCTCATCGATCTCGACCACGTGGTCGTAGAGTTGATCGGTCAGGCGGATGTGGCGGGCGAACAGGTCCGGACGGCTTTGCCAGCCGATCCGCAGGGCGTCGCCGAAGCCGCGGGTGATGACCAGCACGGTCGGTTCGCCCTTGCGCTCCAGCAGGGCGTTGGTGGCGACCGTGGTGCCCATGCGGACGGCCTCGACCAGACCGGGCGGCAGGGGTCCGGGCCCGGCGTCCAGGACCCGGCGCACCCCCTCGACGGCGGCGTCGGCGTATTGCTCGGGATTGACCGACAGCAGCTTGCGGGTGGTCAGGGCCCCGTCCGGCGCGCGGGCGACCACGTCGGTGAAGGTGCCGCCCCGGTCAATCCAGAAGCGCCAGCCCGTGACCTGATCCATTCCACCGCTCCGACTCATGGCGTCACCCTAGCCTGTCAGACGCCCGGTGGTCCGAAGATCCAGATCATCCAGATCCCGACGGCCAGACAGACACCGAAGGCCAGACGGTCCGGACCGGCCAGGGGCTTGCGCATCACGGCCCGCACCAGCACCAGGCAGAGCACGGCGGCCACCGACCAAAGCAGGACGCCGGGCAGCCCCTTCCAGCCGACCCAGGCGCCGCCGGCCGCCAGCAGGAAGGGATCGCCGCCGCCCAGCCCGTCCCGACCCCTCACGCGGCGGTAGATGAAGGCCGGCAGCCACAGCGCGACGAACCCCGCCGCGGCGCCGATGCCGGCGTTCAGCAAACCCGTTCCACCGGGCAGCAGAGCCGCCCCCAGTCCTGCGGCGCCTAGCGGCAGGGTCAGTTCATCCGGCAGCCACAGGTGCTCGGCGTCCACCACGGCGATCAGCAGCAAACCCCAGCCCAGCACCGCGGTCAGCAGGGCGGCGGAAATCGTACCCTGTGCGAGCGCCGCCCAGCCGCCCAGCGCCGCGCAGGCGAGGGCGAAGCCGGCGTACCGCGCGATCCGTCGCGGCGCCGTCCTCGCCTCCGACTTCGGCAGGCGCTCGCTGGCAAGGGCCAGCGGCAGGCCGACGACCAGGCCGGCCGCGACAAAGGCCAGTGTGACAATCCCGATCTGCACGCGCCCTCCGCATAGCCCTGACCGCTGCGATAGGCGGCGCCTGTCGTCACGGCAAGGTGGACGGACGTCCCGCGGCGTTCAACGTTTTCGGATCCGGCGCCAGCGGAACGCGCTTCAGCCAGAGCCGCAGCGCCTCCCAGTGGATCGCGGCGACGACCTTCAGGGTCTCGAAGGGGACTGCCAGCACGGCCTTGAGGATGTCGCGGTCCGTCAGGGGGCGTCGCTCGCCGCTCATCGCCGTGGCGATCAGCAGACCCTCCGGATCATGACCGTCGATGGCCAGGGTCAGCCGTTCATCCGGATCGCGACCCTTGAAGTGGTACCGCATGTTCATCCGCATGAAGGGAGAGACGTGAAGCGTCTTGTCGCAGCCCTGGTCGAACCGCCCCTCGCCCTCTACCGGCAGGACATAGGACCGTCGCTCGCCGAAGGTGCTGGAGACTTCATAAACCACCGCCGCCAGTCGGCCGTCGGCGCGGTGGGCGTACCAGACGCTGATCGGATTGAAGACAAAGCCCAGCATGCGGGGCATCGTCAGCAGCCGGACGGGCCCGTCCACGCCGGTAATGCCGGCCGTCTCAAGCTGCAGCATGACCTGGGTTCGCAGGTCGGTCGTGGATTTGTCGCCATGGTCACGGGGCTGGAAAGACAGCAGGTTGAACCGGCCGACGGAGAACAGCCGGGTGCTCGCCTCCGCCTCGGCCAGCCGGTCGATGTCCAGCAGAACCCAGAACAGCCGATAGCGGAAGGCGTGCACGCGGGGCCGCATCCGTCGATGCATGACCGTGCCGCGATACAGGCTTCCGGCAGGGCTCATGCGTGCAGCCGCTCGGGTTCGGGGGCGGGCGACAGGTGGATGCGGCCGCTTTCATCCTCGACCTGCCAGGGCCGGCGTACGCCGCCCAGCTGCTCGGCGACCGCCAGGCCGGACTGAAGGCCGTCCTCATGGAAGCCCGCGCCGAAGTGGGCGCCGCAATACCAGACGCCGCCCTGACCCTGCAGGCTCCACAGTTCCTTTTGCGCGGCCACTGCGGCCTGATCGAAGATCGGGTGTTCGTAGACCTCGGTCTTCAGCAGGGTTTCGGGCCGTGGCGGGCGCGGCGGGTTCAGGGTCACGAACAGGTCGTCGCCGGGCAGGCCCTGCAGCTTGTTCATCCAGTAGCTGACGCACAGACCGTTGTTGGTTCCCATATAGTTCCAGCTCGCCCAGGCCCGGCGCCGCTTCGGCATCAGGGCGGCGTCCGAATGCAGGATCGTCAGATTGCGGCTGTAGCGGAAGGCGCCCAGCAACCGGCGCTCCTCCGGGGTCGGTTCGGCCAGCATGGCCAGCGCCTGATCGGCGTGGGCGCCGATGACGACGTGGTCGAACGTCTGCTCGTCTCCGCGCACGTCGCGTACGATCACCCCGTCCGCCACACGGCGGATCGACTTGACCTCGCGGCTCAGGCGGATGCAGTCCCCGAGCGTCTGCGCCAGTTTCTCCACATAGACCCGGCTGCCGCCGACGATGGTCCGCCACATCGGCCGGTTAAGAAATTTCAGCAGGCCGTGATTGGTGCAGAAGCGGACGAAGGCTTCGGCGGGATAGTCGTTGATGGTCTGGGCCGGCGAGGACCAGATCGCCGCCGCCATCGGCAGCAGGTGATCGTCGCGGAAGGCCGCGCCGAATTTCCGGGATTTCAGATAGTCGCCCAGGCTCAGATCCGGATCCTTCAGGGCGGCGATATCGCCCGGCGCCCGACGATAGAAGCGGACCAGTTCGGCCAGCATCTTCCAGAACCGCGGGCGGAAGATGTTGCGGCGTTGGGCGAACAGCGCCGGCGCCGCATATTCGAACCGACCCTCGTCCAGCGACACCGCGAAGGACATGTCCGTCTCGCGCGTGGGGACCTTCAGATGCTCCAGCAGGGCGCACAGGTTGGGGTAGGTGGCGCCGTTGAACACGATGAACCCCGTGTCCACCGCCACCTCGCCGCTCGCCATCCGGGCGTTGACCGTGTTGGAATGCCCGCCCAGCCGCTCATCACGCTCGTAAAGCACCACCTCGTGCCGCGAGTTCAGCAGCCAGGCGCAGGACAGGGCCGACACCCCGGACCCGACCACGGCGATCCGCAGGCGGCGGGCGGAAGAGGCGGAAGATGCGACGGTCAAGGACATTGTCTCGGTCAGGACGGCCCGCGGGCCTGATGTCCCTGTTACGTCCGTGAACGCATTCCGGATGACGGGTGATCCATCCACGGGCACAACACGTAAGATGATCCATGCACGGCTCAGTCATGACCTCGAGCTTTCGCCCCGTCCGCGCGGTCCGCGTGACTGACGGCGTGGAAGACTATGATCAAATGATCGTGGCGGTGGCGCAAAGGCGCGACCGCGAGGCTTTCGCCTGCCTGTTCCAGCATTTCGCGCCCCGCCTGAAAGCCTGGCTGATCAAGGGCGGCGCGGCGGAGGCGGCGGCGGAGGAGTTTGCGCAGGAGGCCATGCTGACGGTCTGGCGCAAGGCCGAACTGTTCGACGCCCGCATGGCCCATGCCGCGACCTGGATTTTCACCATCGCCCGTAACCGGCGGCTGGACGCCCTGCGCAAGGATGCGCGCGTCCCGCCGGTGGAGCTGATGCCGCCTGCCGTTGACCCGGACCGTCCCGACAGCCTGCTGGAAGGCCGTCAGGACGCGACCCGTATCCGGGAGGCCATGGCCACCCTGACGCCTGAACAGGCGCAGGTCGTGCACATGGCCTTCTTCCTCGATCACCCTCATTCCGCCATCGCCGAGCGTCTCTCCCTGCCGCTCGGGACGGTGAAATCCCGTATCCGGAAAGCCATGTTGAAGTTACGCGTCACGCTGGAACAGGAGGGTGGCCGATGAACGCCCGTCCGGCTCCGTCCGAAGAAACACTGCTGGCCTATGCGGCTGGAACCCTGAGCCCGCCCGAGGCGGTCGTCGTTTCGGCCTGCCTGGCCATGCGTCCCGAGGTCGAAGGCTGGGTGCAGCGGCTTCAGGGCGTCGGCGGCGCCATTCTCGGTGATCTCGATCCCACGCCGATGCAGCCGGACGCCTTGGCCCGGGCTTTGGCGCGCGTCGATGCCGACACCGGCGAGGTCGTCGCGGCCCCGCCGCTGAACGATATGCCGGAGCTGCCGGAGCCGCTGCGCCGTTACCCCTTGGGCCGGTGGCGCAAGATGGGCGGCGGGGTCGAGGTGCGTGACGTACACGCTCCGCGCGACGGCGACACCCGCGTGATTCTGCTCCGCATCGCGCCCGGACAGGCCACGCCGAGGCACACGCACGGCGGGGTTGAACTGACCTGCGTTATTTCAGGCGCCTATGCGATAGAGAATCAGGCTTACTACCCGGGCGACTTCGAAGAGGCCGATCAGGAGACCCTGCATCAGCCGCGTGTGATTTCGGACGAGCCCTGTCTCTGCGTTGCGGCGCTGGATGGGCAAATCATCCTCGACGGCCTGTTGGGTCGTCTCATCCAGCCCTTCGTACGATTGTAGATGCCGGAAATTATTCTTTGGGGCGCCTCGGCGCTCCTCCTTGTCGCCGTCATGTCCCTCGCCTGGTTCGTCCAATGGCGAACAGGGCAGGGGGCGTGGGTCGACGCCTGCTGGACGTTCGGTATCGGACTGGCCGGTCTGCTCGTTGCGCTGTGGCCCTTCGTGGTCGGGCACATCGACTTCCGCCAGGGCGCGGTGGCCGGGCTGATCGCCCTGTGGAGCCTGCGGCTGGGCGGTCACCTGGTCGAGCGCGCCCTGAAGGGCCAGCCGGACGAACGCTATGAAGGGCTGAAGCGGGAGTGGGGCGCAAAGGCCCAGCCCCGCCTGTTCGGCTTCCTGATGCTGCAGGCCGGCGCGGGCGCGCTTCTGGTCGGCAGTCTGCTGGTCGCCGCGCGCAACCCCTCGCCCGGTCCGACGCTGCAAGACCTTCTCGGCGTACTGATCATGCTGGTGGCGATGGGCGGCGAGGCCACGGCGGATCGGCAACTCGCCGTCTTCAAGGCCAATCCCGAGAACAAGGGCAAGATCTGCGACACCGGCCTTTGGGCCTGGTCGCGGCATCCGAACTATTTCTTCGAATGGCTGGGCTGGTGCGCCTGGCCGGTGATGGCGATCAACCTGAGCGGCGACTGGCCGTGGGGCTGGCTGGCCCTGTCGGCGCCGATCTACATGTACTGGTTGCTGACCCGCGTCTCGGGCGTGCCGCCCCTTGAGGCGCACATGAAGAAGACGCGGCCCGAGGCCTTCGCCGCCTACGCCGCCCGCACCAGCCTGTTCTTCCCGCGCCCGCCCAGGGCGGACTGACGCCTCAGCGCCGGAGGCGGACGACGGCCCCCTCCGCCGGATCGGACGCCCCGTCCGCCAGCGACCGCACCACGCCCGCGGCCGCCTCCAGCCCCTGATGCTCGACGATGCGGATCCACGGTGAGGCCGGGTCGACGACGCGCCGGAAGAAGGTTTTCTGGTCCGCCAGGAAGCGTTCGTAGAAGGCGTGGAGCGTGCCACGCTCGCGGTGCTGGTCCAGACAGGTCGCGGCGAAGAAGAAGACCGGCTTCGGTCCCACCATCTCGGGGTCATGGGTCGGGAAGGCGTCGCCCTGCGTCGAGCCGACCAGACAGTCGTAGGTCAGCCTGTCGCCGAACCGCGCGTGCACGCGCCGCCGCAACACCGGATCGCCCGCCAGATCGAGATACAGGGTCGGCTTGTCGTCCGGCAGGGTCTCGACCGCGTCATAGCCGTATACGGCGTCATAGCATCCCAGCCCCTCGACAAAGGCCCGGTTGCGCGCGCCGGTCAGGGCGATGACCTCGATATCGTCCTGCTCCAGACACCAGGCGGCGCCGTAGGCGGTCTTGCTGGAGGCGCTGGACACCACAATCCGTTTCGCGCCGAAGAAGCCCGCGTCCCGCAGGAAGTCGACGGCGGTGTAGGAGGTCACGAACAGCGGCCGGAAGATCGCCTCGCTGGTTTCCAGCTCCGCGTCATAGTGCCGGTCCGCCGCGCACAGGACGTAGCGATTGTAGATGTCCGGCACCGCCTTGCGCCACGGCGAGCCGTCGGCGAAGCCGCCGCGCGACACCTTTTCGGCCTGTACGATCAGGGTGTCGGCCATCGGGAAATAGCCGAACACCCGCGCTCCGACCGCGATGCCCGGCGTTTCGGACGCGATCACATCGGCAAAGCCCCAGACCGGCATCATCCCATAGTCGTCGCGGCCGGTCGGGAAGACCTTCCAGTAACCGATGGAGTCGCCATAGGCGGCATAGGTGATGTTGTTGGTGGTCAGGGAGAACCGGTCCAGCGCCAGCACCACCTCGCCCTCGGCCGGTGGACCGTGCTCGGGAAGCCTGTCCCTCAGCGTATCGCCCGGATCCGCCTTGCGGGTCATCAGGCGGTGTTGGCTGTCGATCATGGCGTCTCTCCCGGTCGTCTTTTGCGGGAGCCTAGCAGGATCGCCGGTTGACGCAGGAGAAGGATCGGGACGGCGCCGTCACGCGCCGCCCCGTCCGGTCATCAGGCCGAGATGCGGCCGAACAGGTCCGCCAGGGCGGTGATGCGGCCACGGTTGACGACCTGGGCCTTCTCCGCCGCCGATCGCAGGGTCTGAGCCAGTCGCCCCGCCGCGCGCTTGTCGACCCGTCCGCCGCGCCAGTCGGTGACGACGGCGCCCGCGCGGGTCGCGACGTCGGCGTCCAGACCGCTGGAGCGGGCCAACTGGTCCAGGTAGGACTGGGCCACGTCCGGCGTGTCCGCCCAGCGGATGCGGGTCTGGGTCTGGGGGTTGATCTCATCGGCCTGGATGGCTTCGGCGGCGGCGATCTCCGCAGCCGACAGCTGGTCGCTGGGGATCAGCTTCAGCACGTCCAGACCGCGCACGATCTCGCTCGAATAGATCTTGCCGTTGAACCAGTAGGCTGACCAGGACCCGCCCACCTGCACGCGCTCGCCGTTCAGTGGGCCGCGGTCGAAATAGGCGATCTCGGTCGGGGCGGACGGATCGGTGAAGTCCATGATCGAGATGCCGCCCTGGTACCAGGCCTGAACCATCAGGTCGCGACCGGGCACGGGAATGATGTTGCCGTTGTGGGCGACGCAGTTCTGGTTGTTCCCCTGCACCGACGGCAGCTTGAAGAAGCGCTGCCCCTTCAGCTGGCGATCGTCGATGGTGGCGATCAGGTCGGCGCCCCAGGTGTAGGGGTCCTCGGCGCGGCAGCGGGCATTGATGCCGCCGCCCCATTCGTCGGTGAAGACCACGTGGTTGCCGGTGTTGTTGAACGTCGCGGAGTGCCAGTAGGCCATGTCCGGGTCGAACAGCTCGGACAGGCGCGACGGATTCTGCGGGTCGGAGATGTCCAGCAGGATGCCGTTGCCGCTGCACGCGCCGCCCGCGATGCCCAGTTCGGGGAAGGCGGTGATGTCGTGGCAGTGGTTGGTGACCGAGGTGTTCTGGCTGGCGGCGCCGGCGCGACCGCCGGTCCACAGGCCGTTGATCCGACCCGTCGCGCGATCGGCGAAGATGCGCGGCCGGTTGACGATGGCGGCGTCCTGCGGGTGGTCCAGCGGCACCTTGATGACGTCGATGGAATAGAGCGCGGTCTCGGCGTTCGCGTCCGGCTGACCGTCCGAGCAGATGCCCAGTTCGCCTGTCTTGCGCACGCCCGAGGTGGCTGAGTTGTAGATGTACAGCACCTTCGGATCGCTGGGGTCCGGCACTTGGGTGTGGGTGTGCGAGCCCCGGCAGGTCTGGATCGCCGCGATCTGGCGCGGGGCGTTCAGGTCGGTGATGTCGAAGATGCGGATGCCGCGGAAGCGTTCGGAGCTGATCTCGTCGGCGGTCGGGTTGGCGCCGCAGTCCAGACGGCCCCGGTTCTCCTCGACCGACATGAAGAGCAGGTTGCCGTGCACCGAGACGTCGCCCTGACCGCCGGGGCAGACGATCGACATGGCCAGCTGGGGCGCGCCCTCGCCGGTCACGTCATAGATGTTGATGCCATTGAAATTGCCCACGAACAGTCGGCCGTTCGAGACGGCCATGTCGCTGTTGGCCAGACCCAGCGGGCTGAAGCCGGGGTTGCCGCGGGCCTGCGCCTGCATGGCCTGGCCTTCTTCCGCGTTGCGCGGCGGGGTGAAGACGCGGGCGGGATCATAGAAGCCGGGCGCCGGCTCGACGGCATGGAGCAATTCCAGCCCGCGGGCGGCCTGACCGGCGTCGTGCAAGCCGGGCGACAGGGCGCTGCGTTCGTCGACGGGCGCGCTCAGCGGCATGTCGCGCGACTGGGCCGCGGCGTGGCCGGCGGCGGCCAGGACGCCCAGGGCGGCGACGGTGGAAAGCAGGAGGCGACGAACAGTCATGGCCGGGTCTTTCGCTGTCAGAGGTCGGAGAGAAGGGTCTGCATGCGCAGGATTTCAGCGGACTGATCCGCCACGACGGAGGTGGTGAAGTCGGAAAGCAAGGTGTCTTCGGCGGCGTCGGGCAAGGCCAGCAGCGCCTGCACCATGTCCAGTGCGCCCTGGTGGTGCTGGATCATGCCGGTCAGGAACAGCCGGTCGAACTCGACGCCGCGCGCGGCCGCCAGTCGCTCCATCTGCGCGGGTGAGAGCATGCCGGGCATCAGCGGCGTCTCGGACGCGGGCATGGCGTGCCCTGTGTGGGCGGCGTGATCCATACCCCCGTGCCCGTGCATATCGGGCATGTCCAGCGGCTGGCCCCGCGCGGTCAGCCAGTCGCGCATCAGGGCGATCTCCGCCTCCTGCGACATGGCGATCCGGCGGCCCAGCAGCTTGACGCGCGGAGTCTCGCCATGGGCGTCCAGCAGGGCGACCATCTCCACGGCCTGACCGTGATGGACGATCATGTGCTGCATGAAGCGCACGTCGTCCTGGGTGAAGGTGGTGCGGGCCAGAACCAAAGCTTCGGCAGGCGTGATCGTCCGCGACGGCGCGCCCGGGGCGCCCGGATGGAAGATCGGCGCCGTCTGTCCGGACAGCGGCAGGGTCAGCGCAAACAGGCCGGCAAGAAACGACAAACGCTGAAACCCCCGTCGGCCGCCCCTTCGACCGGCCGGCAGACTAGGGGGCGTTCCAGACGCAGGGCAAGGCGTAATCTTCGGCGGAACCGCCCTCAGAACACCCGATGCAGGCTCGCGGCTTCAGTGATGGACCGCAGCACCGGGCCCCGGCGCACGGTTTCGACGCCGGTGGACAGTCCGATCCTTGCGCAACCGTGGTCCCGCAGGGCGTGGGCCAGCGCCGCCTGCACCAGCGCATCGGCGACCGGCGCGGGATCGAACAGGTCGAACGCGGTCAGCGCCTCGATATTGAACAGCGGCCCGTCCTGCGCCGCTGCGAGGATGGAATAGCGCAGCATGCCCTGCACCCCGTCATCCGCCAAGGCGCCCAGCACGCCGCCCGCCTCCGGCGCCCGCCCGACCACCGCCCGCCAGCCGTCCGCCGTCAGCGACGGGTCGTCCAGACGCGCGAGGGCGAAGGTGGCGACGGCATCGTCCGGTGTCAGGCGGCGGATCGAAGGCGGTGACATGGCGGGACGGTCCGATAGCGCGGTCCATCGCGCCTTGATCTCCATCAAAGTCCGCGTTTGCGTGAGCCGGGCGGCCCGCATAGGCTTTGCCCCATGCTGGAACTCCGCGCCCTGCCCACCGACTGCGCCCATCGCCGCAAGGAGTCCGCCTGCTCGACCTGCGAGGCCCGGGCTTTCAGCGTGTGCAGCGGTCTGGATATCGACGATCTCGCCGGGCTGGACGCCATCGCCGAGCGCCTGTCCCTGCGGGCGGGCGAGGCGTTGATGCGGGAAGGCGATCCGGCGAACCACCTGTTCAACATCACCTCGGGCTCGGTGCGGGTCTACAAGCTCCTGGCCGACGGACGACGCCAGATCACCGGCTTCCTGTTCGCAGGCGATTTCGTCGGTCTGGCCACCGGTCAGGACTACGCCTTTTCAGCCGAGGCCATCGAGGACGCGACCCTCTGCCGGTTCCGGAAAAGCGAGTACCGCGCGCTGATCCGTGAGCGGCCGACGCTGGAGACGGCCTTGCTGGACCGGGCCACGCACGAACTGGCGGCGGCGCAGAACCAGATTCTTTTGCTGGGCCGCAAGACGGCGCGCGAGCGGATCGCCTCCTTCCTGCTGGACGTGCCCGAACGGGATCCGATCCGGCCGTCGGTCGCCGATCACGTCCACCTGCCGATGACCCGGGCCGAGATCGCCGACTATCTGGGCCTGACGATCGAAACCGTCAGCCGCGAGCTGACCCGGATGAAGACGTCGGGCCTGATCCGGATGCTGGCGTTGAATGACTTCCGAATTGAACAGCCGGATCGCCTGCGCGCGGTCGCGGACGGCGAGGGCTAGGCCGCAAGCGGCGGGCGAGGCGTCAGGCGGACCCGACCGTCTGCATTGATCCCGTCGACACGGACCAGAAGATCGCAAACCGCCATCGGCGCAGTCCGGTGGCTGATCAGGATCAGCCCCTGCGACCGTTCACGCAGACGACGATCCAGCGCCCTCAGCACCCGACCCTCCGTCGCGGCGTCCAGTCCCTCGGTCGGCTCGTCCAGAACCAGCCAGGGCGCATCCCTGAGGAAGGCGCGCGCCAGTCCCAGCCGCCGACGCTCGCCGCCGGACAGTCGCTCGCCATTTGCTCCCACGCGGGCGTCCAGGCCCAGAGGCTCGGCCCGCACCCGGTCCCCCAGCGCGGCGTCGTCGAGCGCCTTCCACAGCGTCTCGTCGTCGGCGGGCCCCGCCATCAGCAGGTTATGGCGGAGCGTGCCGTCCAGCAGCCGCACGTTCTGCGCGGCGTAGGCGAACAGGGCGCGGCGTTCTGGTTCAGGCACATCGGCGGCGTCCCGGTCGCCGGTCATCGCCTCGCCGCGCGGCGCGGTCCGCAGCCCGATCATCCGTTCGACCAGTGTCGTCTTGCCCGCGCCGGACGGACCGAACAGGCCGAGCCGTGTCGGCGGTTCGATGGCCTCGCCCAAGGCAGTCCAGGACAGGGTCGGGTCAACGGCCCCATGGCTGTGCGCCGCCACCGGTTCGGGCAGGATGTCGTCCAGACGCCTCAGCGCCTCCGAAGCCGCGCCGTTCTGGTGCAGGGCGCCGATCAGAGCTGCGATGGACTCGATCCCCATCACCGCCGCCAGTGCGGCCAGGGCCGTCATGGGCAGGGGCGCGCCGCTGGTGGCCGGGACGACGCCGATGACCGCGACAGCGGTGGCGATCGCCTGCCAGGCGCCCATCCATCCGGAGGCGCGTGCGAGCGCGATCTGGGCGCGGTCCGAGACGGCTGCGGCCTCGGCGGCCTGCGCCACGGCCCAGTCGTCCAGCCCATAGGCCTTCAACTCGGCGGCGGCGGCCTCCAGCGCGGACAGCCTGTCCTTCAACGCCCCGACCGCGATCTGGACCTCGCGCCCGGCGGGATCCGCCAGACGGCGCGCGATCAGCAAACCGCCGGCGCAGGCGCCCGCCATCGCCAGCAGCAGGATCAGGCCGGCCAGAGGAGAGGCGAGGGCCGCCAGCAACACCGCCGTCGCCGCGCCGGCGCCCAGGCCCCACGGGATCGAGCGCCGCACAAACAAGGTCTGGACCGCGTCCACGTCCTGCACCAGTCGGGCCGAGGCCTCGCCGGACGACAGACCCAGCGCCCGCTCCGCCGGGGCCGAGGCGATGGCGTCGAACAGCTGGGGTCGCAAGCGAGCCAGCGCCTTCAGCGCCGCCTCATGCCCGGCGACCCGTTCGATGTAGCGCGCGCCGGTGCGAACGATGGCCAGCAGCCGGATGATCGCGCTGGGCATCATGTAGTTGAAGGCCTGCGCCGCCGCATAGCCCGCCGCCCCCGCGAAGGCCGCGCCGGTGATGAACCAGCCCGACAGGCCCAGCAGCCCGACCGCCGCGACCGACACCGTCGCCGCGCCGACGGCGGCCAGCCTCAGCCGCCCGCGTTGCGCCCGGCGCTGGGCTTCGACGAGGCCGTGAATCCGGGACACGTTCACAGGCGCACCACATGGTCAGCGAGGGCCGCGACGGCGGGGGAGTGGGTCGCGATCAGGGTCGTGCGGCCTCTGGCGGCTTCACGGATCAGCGCCAGCACGGCCTGCTCGGACGCCGGGTCCAGGTTGGCCGTCGGCTCGTCCAGCAGCAGGATCGGCGCGCGCTTCAGCATGGCGCGGGCCAGACCCAGCCGACGCCGCTCGCCCCCCGACAGGCCGCCCCCGCGCTCGTCGATGCGCCGGTCCAGCGGCCCGATCAGTCCCGCCTTGTCGGCGGCGATCTGTATCCGACCGGGGCAGGCGGTCTGGTCGGCGACCGCGATGTTTTCCGCCAGCGTGCCGGGCGTCACCATCGGGTTCTGACCCGCCCAGGCGATATCCCGGGCGAAGCCGCCGGCGACGCTGAGCCGCTGACCGCGGACCTCCACCTCGCCCCGCGTCAGCGGCGCAAGCCCGAGCAGCAGGTGCAACAGGCTGGACTTGCCCGCCCCGCTGGCGCCGACCAGGGCCACGATCTGGCCGGGCCGGACTTCCAGATCGAACCCGGTGACGATCGGCGCGGCGCCGTCATAGGCGATGGCGACATCGCGGAACCGGATCGTCGCCGGGCCATCGCCCAAGGACGCGCGGACCGGCGCGGGCGGATCAGGCATGACCAGCGAGGGCGCGGCGGCTTCTGCGGCCTGCCGGTCGTGGTAGGCGGCGGCCAGTCGGCGCAGGGGCTGGTACACCTCCGGCGCCAGCGCCAGCACGAAGAAGGCGCGCGGCAGGTCCAGGGTCTCCGGAACCGGGAAGGGCAGAAGCCGCAGCAGGTTGAAGCCGCAGTAGACGGCGATCAGCGCCACCGACAGGGCCGAGAAGAACTCCAGCATCCCGGACGACAGGAAGGCGATGCGCATCACCCGGGCCGTTCGCGTCTCCAGTTCGTCCGACGCGCGCGCGATCTCTGCGGTGGTGCGGGCGCCGGCGTCGAAGGCCAGAACGGCGGGCAGGGCGCGGATGCGATCGATAAACAGACCCGACAGCCGCTCCAGCGCCGTGAACTGCCGTCGGCTTTCACTCGCCGCAGCGGTCCCCGCCAGCGCCATCCCGGCGATGAACGGCAGCAGGGTGAACAGCAGCACGCCCGCCGCGACCGGGCTGGCCACGGCGGCGGCCGCGATAATGAGCAGGGGCGACAGGCCCGCCGCCATCCTCAGCGCCGCAAAGCGCGAGAAGTAGCCGTCCAGTGCACTGACACCCTCGACGGCGGCGGTCAGGCGATCGCCGCTGCGGCGGCCGTGTCCGAACAGGTCGGCCAGCACCCGGCCGCGCACCTCCGTCTTCACCGCCCGGCCCAGACGCGCGCCGGTCAGGACGGCGGCGTGTCCGATCAGACCCCGCGCGATCAGGCTGACGCCCATCAGCGCCAGCCAGGGCAGGGCGGCCGTCAGCGAGGTTCCGAAACTGGAAATGGTCAAGGCCAGCCCCGCGGCGAACCCGATGGCCGGCGCCACATCGGCCACGGCCAGCAGTCCGCCCAGGGTCATCAATCGCGACCAGGGCCGGCCCGTCCGCTTGAGCCAGGCGGCCGGGGTTTCGGAGGCGATCGGCGCGGCGGTCATCCATCACTCCAGCGCCCGGCGACAGGAAAACGCCACGGGACAAAGCGCCGCTGGACAAAACGTCCAAGGACAATGGGTCCCCTTAAATTGCGGGCTGTGCGGGTGCTTTGATCGAGATCAAGGCGGTGGCCCCGCCACGATTTTAAGGCCCACCCACTCGTCGGTCGTCGTGGCTGGCGCTCCGGAGCAATGCCATGATCGACCTCGCGGTCGTCGACCTGTCCAGGCTGCAGTTCGCGCTGACGGCCCTCTATCACTTCCTGTTCGTGCCCCTGACGCTGGGGCTGTCGTTCATGCTGGTCATCATGGAGTCGATCTATGTGATGACCCGCCGGCCGATCTGGCGGACCATCACCCGTTTCTGGGGGACCCTGTTCGGCATCAACTTCGTACTGGGCGTCGCGACCGGCATCACCATGGAGTTCCAGTTCGGCATGAACTGGAGCTATTACAGCCACTACGTCGGCGACATCTTCGGCGCCCCGCTGGCGATCGAGGGGCTGATGGCCTTCTTCCTCGAGGCCACCTTCGTCGGTCTGATGTTCTTCGGCTGGGACAAGCTGAAGCCGCACGCCCACCTGTTCGTCACCTTCATGGTGGCGCTGGGCACCAATCTGTCGGCGCTGTGGATCCTGATCGCCAACGGGTGGATGCAGAACCCGGTCGGCGCCGCCTTCAACCCCGACACCATGCGGATGGAGGTCACGGACTTCATGGCCGTGCTGTTCAACCCGGTGGCCCAGGCCAAGTTCGTGCACACCGTCAGCGCCGGCTATGTCTGCGCCGCCGTCTTCGTGCTGGGCGTCTCGGCCTTCTACCTGCTTCGCGGCAAGCATGTCGGCTTCGCCAAGCGGTCGATGACCGTCGCCGCCGCCTTCGGCCTGTTGTCCTCGCTGTCCGTGGTCGTCTTGGGCGACCAGTCCGGCTACGCCCTGACCGACAACCAGAAAATGAAGCTGGCCGCGCTGGAGGCCATGTGGCGGACCGAGCCCGCGCCCGCCGGCCTGACCCTGATCGGCGTCCCCAGCCTGAAGGATCGCCAGACCCACTACGCCGTCCACATCCCTTGGGTCATGGGCCTGATCGCCACCCGCACCGTCGACAAGCCGGTCGAGGGCATCTTCGAACTGGTCGCCACGGCCGAGGACCGCATCGAATCCGGCGTCATCGCCTATGGCGCGCTGGAGCAGGTCAAGGCCGATCCGCAGGACATGGCCGCCCGCGGCCTGTTCGAGACCCATCGCCGGGACCTCGGCTACGGCCTTCTGCTGAAGCGCCACGTCGCCGATCCGCGGCAGGCCTCGCCGGAGCTGATCCGGCAGACGGCGTGGGAGACGGTGCCCAATGTGCCCGTGCTGTTCTGGACCTTCCGCCTGATGGCCGGGATCGGCGTGTTCATGGTCGCCCTGTTCGGCACGGCCTTCGTGCTGTGCACCCTGCGCAAGCATGACACCCGGTGGTTCCTGCGGCTGGCCGTCCTGGCCATCCCCCTGCCGTGGATCGCCATCGAGTCCGGCTGGATCCTCGCCGAGTTCGGGCGTCAGCCCTGGGCGGTCGAGGGCGTTCTGCCGACCTTCCTCGGCGCCTCCAGCCTGACCGTGCCCCAGCTCTGGGCCACGATCATCGGCTTCACCCTCCTGTACGGCGCCCTGGCCGTGGTCGAGGTGCGCCTGATCCTGCACGCCATCAAAAAGGGGCCGTTCCACGAACAGGAAATGTTCGGCGCGACCGACCCCGAACAGCCCGGCGAACGCGCTCCCGCGCCCGCCGTGGCCTGATCCAGACCTTCAGGATATCCGATCATGGAACTTCCCATCGACTTCGCCACCCTCCGCCTGATCTGGTGGGGACTGCTCGGCGTGCTGCTGATCGCCTTCGCCCTGACCGACGGTTTCGACCTCGGCGTCGGCGCCCTTCTGCCCTTCGTCGCCAAGACGGACGAAGAGCGCCGCATGGTGATCAACACCGTCGGCGCCACCTGGGAGGGGAACCAGGTGTGGTTCATCCTCGGCGGCGGCGCGATCTTCGCCGCCTGGCCCTTCGTCTATGCGGTCAGCTTCTCCGGCTTTTACCTGGCCATGTTCCTGGTGTTGTCGGCGCTGATCCTGCGGCCGGTGTCCTTCAAATACCGGTCCAAGCGGCCGTCGAAGACGTGGCGGACCTTCTGGGACTGGGGCCTCTTCATCGGCGGCTTCGTCCCGGCGCTGGTCTTCGGCGTGGCGGTCGGCAACGTCCTGCTGGGCGCGCCCTTCCGCCTCGATAGCGACCTGCGCTCCTTCTACGACGGCAGCCTGCTGGGTCTGTTCACGCCGTTCAGCCTGGTCGCCGGACTGCTGTCCGTCTGCATGCTGGTCCTGCACGGCGCCGCCTGGTTGTCGATCAAGGCCGAGCAGGGGCCGGTGATGGAACGGGCGCGGCTGTACGGCACGATCGCGGGCGGCCTGGCCTTGGTCCTGTTCGCCGTCGGCGGTCTGTTCGTGGCCTTCGGTGACATGGGCTATCGCATCACCGGCGTGCTGGATCCCAACGGCTTCTCCAACCCGCTGCGCACGACCGTGGTGGCCGCGCCCGGCGCCTGGCTGGACAACTACGGCCTCTATCCGTGGATGCTGATCGCCCCCGCCCTGGGCTTCCTCGGCGCGCTGGCGGGGCTGGCGGGCATGTGGCGCCGGTCCGCGCCGCTGGCCTTCGGCGGCTCCTCCCTGTCGACGGTCGGGATCATCGCGACCGCGGGCCTGTCGATGTTCCCCTTCATCCTGCCCAGCTCGATCAACCCGCAGTCCAGCCTGACCGTCTGGAATGCGTCGTCCAGCCACCTGACGCTGTTCATCATGCTGATCGTCACGGTGATCTTCCTGCCGCTGGTCCTTCTCTACACCGCCTGGGTCTACAAGGTGCTGTGGGGGCGGACCTCGACCGCGGCGCTCAAGACCAACCCCGACCTTTACTGAGTCACAGGAGCTTCAAGCGATGTGGTATTTTTCCTGGATACTGGGACTCGGTCTGGCGGTCGGCTTCGGCGTGCTGAACGGCCTTTGGCACGAGTTCCATCTGTTCGACGAGGGCGACGAAGGCCTGTCTAACCCTGACGCGTCGAAAGAGGTCGATGTTCCCCTCTAGTCCGTCCGGTCTGACGACGCGGGACCTGATCGCGCGGTACGACACCCACGCGCCGCGTTACACCTCCTATCCGACGGCGGCCCAGTTCACGCCCGCCGTCGGACCCGCCGACTGGGGCGGCTGGCTGACGACGGCGCCGACGGATCAGGCGGTTTCCCTGTATCTGCACATCCCCTTCTGCAAGCGGCTGTGCTGGTACTGCGGCTGCAACACGCGGGCGATGAACCGTCAGACCGTCATCTCCAGCTATGTCGACCTGTTGCTGGCCGAGGCCGATCTGGTGCTGGCGCAGGTCGGGCGGCCCCTGCGGGTGGGGTCGATCCATTTCGGGGGCGGGACGCCCAATGTGCTGTCGCCCGCCGATCTGGAACGCCTGTTCGCCGGCCTCGCCGCCCGCTTCGATCTGGGCGACTGTTTCGAGATCGCGGCCGAACTGGACCCCGAAGTGCTGACCCCCGACTGGGTCGAGGCGGCGGGCCGGATCGGTCTGTCCCGCGCCAGTCTTGGCGTTCAGGATCTGTCGCCGGCAGTGCAGGCGGCGGTCAATCGGCCCGAGCGGTTCGAGACCATCCAGTGGGCCGTCACGGCCCTGCGCGAACAGGGCGTGACCTCGATCAATCTCGATCTGATGTACGGCCTGCCGCTGCAGGCCATAGAGAATGTCGTCACCACCCTCGGCCAGGTGACCACCCTGCGTCCTGACCGGATCGCCCTGTTCGGCTACGCCCATGTGCCGTGGATGAAGCCGCATCAGAAGCTGATCCGGGACGCCGACCTGCCGGACGCCGAGGCGCGGTTCGCCCAGAGCCGGGCCGCCGCCCGGTATCTGGACGCCAAGGGCTGGCGCGCCATCGGGCTGGATCATTTCGCCCTGCCGCACGACTCCCTGGCCGCGGCCGACCGGGCCGGGCGGCTGCATCGCAATTTCCAGGGGTATACGACCGACACCGCCCCGGTGCTGATCGGCCTGGGCGTCTCGGCCATCAGCCGGACGCCGCAGGGATTCGTCCAGAACCTGACGCTGGAGCGCGAGTGGCGCGCCGCGGTCGGCGCCGGGACCCTGCCCACCGCGCGGGGCGTCGCCCTGACTCCGGGGGACGCCTTCGTCGGCGACCTGATCGAGCGGCTGATGTGCGACTTCGCCGTCGATGTGGCGGCGGTCTGCGCGCGCCACGACCGGGCCGCGCCCGAGCCGCTGTCGGCCTGGCCGCGTCTGGCGGCCTTCCTCGAGGATGGATTGATCCGTCTCGACGGCGCGACGGTCACCGTGAGCGAGCGCGGACGCCCGTTCGTTCGCGCGGTCTGCGCGGCCTTCGATCCCGGCGCGACGGGGGCGGTCCAGCGTCATTCCCGGGTGGTCTGAACTGGACCAATTGTCCCACCCTCGCAGGGTTTGCGCTGGATCAAGGCCAGCGGTCCCCGGGTCGGCGCATCACCCTTCGCACGCCCGCAGGAAAAGGCCGCATGAGGCGGCTCCGGGCGTCGGGATGAGACTGATGAATCCGAAGACCCTGATCCTCGCCGCCACCGCCGTTGCGGCGCTGGCCGGCCCCGCCGCGGCCCAGACCGCGACCGCCTGGGAGATGCCGAAGAAGGGCGACTGGCTGGTGTCCGGCCGCCTGACCGACGTCTTCTCCGGCGCCGACGACGCCATCGTCACTCCGGCGGGCGTGGACTCCGGCCTCCACGTCGATGTCGGCGACAGCGTCATGCCGACGCTGGGCTTTACCTATTTCCTGAGCGACCACTGGGCGATCGAGGCCATTCTCGGCACGACGAAGCACGAAATCCGCGCCCAGGGCGGCGCCACCGATGTGGCCGTTCACGAGACCTGGGTGGTTCCGCCCATCGTCACCCTGCAATACCGTCCGCTGACCGAGGGTCGCGTCAGCCCCTATGTCGGCGCGGGCGTGAACTACATGCTGTTCTACAGCGGCGAGGACAAGAACGGCTTCACCGTCGATCTGGACGACGGCTTCGGCTACGCGCTGCAGGCGGGCGCCGACGTCGGCCTGCAAGGGCCCTGGAGCCTGAACGTCGATGTGAAGAAGGTCTGGTTCAACACGGACGCCAGCATCAACGGCGGCGCGCTGGAAAGCGATGTGAACCTCGACCCGTGGGTCGTCTCGGTCGGCGTCAGCCGCAAATTCTAGACAGCCCATCGCCCTGTTCCGCCGGCTGCCGGCGGGGCAGGGCGTCTGTCCGGGGCGCCGGTTCAGGGCTGTGCGGCCGCGTGATCCAGCGCCTCTTGCAGGGTGGTCGTCCACACCCGGTCCCGATGCGCCGCCAGCCAGTCCAGCAGTTCGGCGTGGGCCTGCGCCGACACCGGCAGGTGCTCGCCGCCGACGCCGTGGAACAGCAGCACCGTCATCCCGCCGCTCTCGACCGCCTGCTCGACCCAGGCGATCAGCTGCGCGCCCGTCACGTCCGCATCGAAGGCCTTGGCCGGGATGTGCATGCGATCCAGCGCCGCCACCTCCGCGCCCAGGTCCGACGTCTCGACTGACACGCCGCGCACATAGGTGACCAGACCGGACGCCCTCAGCGCCTCCAGATAGTCCACCCCGCCCGCCGTGCTCTGGCCGCAGGGCGTGGCCATGCCATGCCGTTCCCGACCGTCGATCGCGGCCAGCATCACATTCGCCTGCTCGATCTCGCGCAGCAGACTGGCCACCGTATAGGCCTCGGTCACATAGCGGGGATCGGCCTCGAACGTGGCCGCGGCGCAGGCGTGGAACAGGGTGTGATTGCCCAGCTCATGCCCTCCGCCCGCCGCCGCCCGCCAGCGCGGCAGATCGGCCTGCCGCACGTTCGACAGGAAGAAGGTGGCCTTCAGCCCCCGCGCATCCAGCGCCGGGATCGCCGTCTCCAGCTGCGACGCCATGGCGTCGTCATAGGTCAGCACCACCGCCGCCCGCGCCCCGCCGGGCCAGTCATTGGCGGTCGCTGAACCCGCACCGGCCAGCACCGCCGCGAACGCCAGCACGCCGGACAGGAAGGATCGCGTCATGGAAAGGCTCCGGGCGGACGGGGCATGGCGGACAGGGTGGTGTTGGTAAAGGGCTGTAATAACAGAGAACTAGCATGACGTGGTCGGCATTTCAGGTCGCTGATTTTGTTGGGCTTTTTACCGGTTTGGCTAACCCCTCGGAACTCACATCAGGCGGCCGCCCAGACCTGATTGAGGATCTGCGCGGCCATCGCAGCCTTATCTTCGGGCAGGAACCGGCCGTAGTGTTTGGCCACCATCTCCGGCGTATCCTGGATCGCGTAGCTCGCCTGCTGATAGGAGCCGGTCTGCTTCAACACGTGCGTCGCGAGAACGTCGCGGACGTTGTGGGGACCATGTGGAAGCAGTCCCTCGATCGCGCCACGACCGGTGTACGGATTGTAGATCCCGTAGCGTTGGATAGTCAGGCGCCAGGCCTCGTAGAAGGTGGTCTGGTCATACGTCGCGTCTCGGGTGCGGGTGGAGATGCTCTTGATGAAGAGGGTGCCGGGGTCGTCGGTCCCGCCAAGCAGCAAGGGGCGATGCCGATCGAGGTAGGCCTCCAGATGACGATACAGGTCGCCGAGGTCCGGAAGCACCAGGCGAAACGGCTTACCGCCGAAGAACGACGAGTCCGCGTTCTTGAAGGCGGCCGCCGGGATCAGGACTTCCCAAGCTGCGTCCTTGGTGCTCCAGCGCAGTTCGCCCCGCTTTTGGTCGGCTAGCGTGCGCTCGGATCGGGGTGGAATTCCCTTTGGACAAACAAGTAGCTGCCGTAGGTTCTTCTGACGAACACCGAGGTGTAGCCCGAGGCGGATCATCAGGAACGATCGCACCGCTTCGGCGGCTGCCTTGGGATACAGTCGCTCGCACGGCATGAGGCGGACGATCTCCTCAGTGATCCTCCGATATTCCCGTAGCGGGCTGTCAGCCTCCAGCACCGCGAGCACCGCCTCGAACGGGTCGCGGTGGACCTTGCTGATCTTCTTGACCTCCCGGCTGGTGGCGCGAGCGTATTCAAACAGGCGTTCGCAGGCGGCCGGCCAGTCCTCACGCGCCAGCGCGATATCGGCCTCGCTCACCAGGCCGGGGATGACGCAAAGCTGGTCTGCAAGGCCAGGCGTCTGGCGCATCCAACCGTAGTCCTTGCGGACCAGGGATTGGGCAACGATCAGCATGTCGAGTTCCCAAGCGGTGTAGAAGCCGCGCCGCTGATAGCGCCATCGCAGATACCAATCCCAAATCGCCGGGAAGAGCAGGTGGGCGAATGACAGAGTTTCAGCCGGCACGCCGAGTCCTTTAGCTGGACTGTCAGGTTCGGCTGCTAACGCGCCGAACATCAAAGATAAATGCTCGACCTTTTGCGCGGCTGTCTCCGATCCCCAGATGCCGTTTCGTTGGTAACCGAGCGCGGTCAGCGGGGCGGTCTTGAAGGCGAGCAGCTCAGTCATCTCGCGCGCCAATGTCGGGGGCGCATCCAGCGGCGACGGAGCTCGAACCGTCGCATCGCGCCCATGGCGGCCCTGCATTGCAGTGGGGAAGCGCAGCCCGAACCGGTGTTTTGACACAGCGGCTTGGTAGCAGCGATACTCGGTGCTGCCCGAGACGATGACGGATTGGACCCAGTCGAGGATTTCAGCCTGTTCGGTGGCGGGCCGAGCTTTGAAGTCGCTCGGGAGATGCCAAGCGAGCCGGCGCTGCTCACTGGTCTTGGCAACGGTGTAGCCCGTCGCGGACCGGCTTGGATGCCCCATCTTGGCGCTGAAGTACCCAAGTGGCAGGCGATAGCGGTGCTCAATGCGAGAGAGAATCTCGCGACTAGCTAAGCTACGAGGTTCACGGGCGCCGAGACGCCACGACTTCAAAGTCGTGCGATTGAATCGCTCGCCCGGGCTGACGATGGCGCGATGCAGGCTCCAGGCGGTGTCGCCGTGGCGCGTCATGTGCAAATCGAGCGCGGCGGCAAAGTCGGGCACATCGATCCAATGCGTCGTCCTGGGCTCCGGGAACTCCACTATCGGTCGCTGCTTGGGCCCCCGTTTTGCACCAACCGGGGCCGCCGTCGGCTCGATCGCTAGAGGCTTCTTTGCGATGGGTGCAGGTGCGGTGGCTTTGACAGAGCGCGTTTTGGCCGCGCTCGCTCGGACCGGGGGGCGGCTCGGGGCGGGCGTGGTCGCAGGTGTCGGGCGTGCGGCATTTCGAGCGCGACGCGACGACCGCGTTCGAAGGGTGTTCGCGCGGTCGGCTCTGAGGGAAGGCGCGCGCAATAGCGTCGAATGCGGGACGAAGCAGCGGCGATAGATCTCGGACCGTGGAGGTTGGGATGTCGGTTGCCGCCGCGATCTCAGCCCAGGCGATACCGCGGCCGAGCATCGGGGCGTGAGCCCCCTTATTGATCAACCCCAGTACATAGCGCTCGAGGCGCGCGCGGGGGGCGGGATCCAGGGCGCTCGCAAACTTGGCGCGGCAATAGGCTTGGAGGCGCACACGGAGGGCGCGTTCGGGACAAGAGGTCATCGGGGCAGGGCAGGCGCTGAGGGGGGGCGGGCGACCTAGCCGATTCTCGCGCGCGCATCACCGTCGCCGTGCGCAAAACCGCGCGTAGTGTACATCAAGACAACGACACTGAGCGTGGGCGCCCACTGAAGCCGCACATTGGCACTCGGCCTCAGGCGGGACGATCAGCTTGAGTGTGGCTCGCCTGCTGGCCTCGCAGCTATTCTGAGGTTGCGCTTGGCCAATGCGAGCTTGGCCGGATCTGACTGCGAATACAGCTGATAGCGGCTGGGGTGGGGCATTTGAACGACGACGCGGCCGTCATCAGCGACCCGTCGCCTAAACTGAGTAGCGCCCCATCCTGTTGGAAGATCTTCCGTCCATTTCGCCCCGAGTAGGTGAGCGATGGCACCACCAGCCTTTTCACCCATGCAGAGATACAGCTTTGCTGGCGACTGACCTGCCACCCAGCTCCACAGATCCATGGCGAGAGCCTGGGCTTCTTTCTGATTGGCGAGAGAGGCGAGGTCACGACTGCGGAATGGGATAAATTGCGCGGCGAAGATGTCGTTTTGGGGAACGCCGAGAACCTCGTGGATCGCTTTGACCTGGATTTGAATGGCGCTGTCGACGGTGTCGTTCTTGGCCCACTTCTGCATGAAGTAGGCATTGCCGGGCGCGTGGTCCCAGCACCCCTCCCGACCCGTTCCCCCTGGGTTCAGACCCACCAGGACGGTTGAGGCTGTTTTCAGTGACGCTTCTGGCGTCATCATGAAGGCCCAGCCCTCCGCATAGCTGTGGCGATGATAGACCTCCCAGATGTGACTCTCATTCATCGCGATCAGTCTTCCCTGATGGTTGTGTCTCAACCCATTGGCTCGACAGGGCTGTGGCTTTCAAAGAGCGCAAGCTGCGCACCGCTCGCCCTTGGGTAGTCTGATGTGGGGGCGAGCGATTTGTCCACCTGCGCGTCAGCGAAGTTGGAAACTTCTCGCATGCTGAAGTGAATCAATGTGATTGATGGCTGACGGGGCACAATATGGCACACAACGAAGAAGAGAACCTCGACGGGTTCGTCGAGGATCCTGAGCAAAGTCCAGATCCAGACGATCGCTACATGCTGCAGCAGGTGGCCGGCGGCCGAGCTGCGATCACGGGTGACCCCGATCAGCATTTCAGCTCAGCAAACCATTTCGTCGGTCGCTTCTGGGTGATCGAGCCGAGGAACGGCAATCCCGAACTCGTCAGCTATCGACGTCGCTTCCAGGACGCAGAGATGGTGGACGACCTGTTTATTGGGCTGCATCACTCACTGACGTTCCATCGGTGCTGGTCAGGGCTGGGCGAGGCTGACCAGCATCTTACCCCGCATCAACAGCGATCCGTCGAAGGTAAGATCAGCGACGACTGGCCTCGAGGGCAGGTCGTTTACGCTCCATGGGATCGGACGTGGATCGTCACGATCGCTGAAAATCTAGCGAACGATGAAGCGACGCTGCTCGCGGTTCGCCAGCGCTTCGTCATCGATGAAGCCAGCTGTCGCGTCGTTGGCCAAACACAGCTGAACGCACATCGTCAGACACGGGGATCCGAATGACCACGACCGACAAAATCTTCCGCCGTGGCCTCAGCGCGATGCAGATGAGCGCGCTCCAAACTGCGGCGCAAACGACCGACCATTGGTGGCGCGATCTGCTTGGACTTTGGAAGCCGAGTGGGGTGAGCAGTGGCGAATATGGCCTGCGACTGGCCGTTCGAAATGGCTACCTGAACTTCTACCGACTCGGGCAATCGGTAGCGAAGGTCAGCTTCGACGGATCGCAACAACTGACGTTGTCTGTGCATGCCAAATACATTTGCAGCGATGATGAGCGCGCAACGGTTGGGCAGGTCTACGCTCGGCTGGCTAACCGGGAGATCACCTGCGAGGGACTGACGGCGCGCGGTTACAGCGGGGTTCAGACCGTCAAAGCTTGGATCGATGTCGTGAACCAACACTACGCCAAGGTTGGCGGCGAAAAGCCGCTCATCGATCAGCTCTTAAGTCACCCCTCGAATGACTGCGTGATCGATCTCGAAATGGGCTTGCCGGCCTGGGGGACGCAAACGACGGCGCCGCGGATGGACGTTGTTACGATTGAGGAAGTTGATGGCCAGCTGACTGTCATCTTCGGAGAAGTGAAGCGCATCGATGATGGTCGAGTGCGCTCATCCACTGGAGAGCCACGTGTCATCGAGCAGCTAGCCAAATATCAGAAGTATCTTGGCGACCTTGCAAACCGCGACGCGATCGCCAGCGCGTACCAAGCGACCGCGGCGAGAATGGTAGAACTGGCTCATATGGCCCGGAATGTTGGGGCGACGATCACGCTGTCAGACACCATTCAACGAGCGTCTGCTGGGGAAACGCTGCAAGTTGCGCGGGAAGCCGTTCTGGTCGTCGTGCGACCTGGCAATCGCGGCGAGGGAAACTGGGAGGAGCTGCATCGACCGGCACTGGACGGGGCCGTGAAGTTTGTCGAAGTGAAACCAGGTGAAGCGATGAAGCTTGGAGCTGTCGTTTGACGGTGCACCTAACGGTTCATCGCGCGACGGATCAAATCGGGGGCAACTGCATAGAACTCTCGACTGACGCGGGACGGATTCTTCTCGACGTCGGCCGACCGCTCGATGCGCCCAATGACGCGGTTGGCTTGCTACCGGTCACGCTCAATCGGGACCGGCCGCTAGACGGCATTCTGATCTCACATCCGCACCAGGACCACTACGGACTGCTTGAAGAAACACCCGCGCACTGGCCGATCTACAGCGGCAAGGCCACCGAGCGACTGATGCAACTGACTGCGAGCATCTTTGGTCAACCGATGCAGCGAGAGTTTCAGTCATGGGAGGTGGGCAAGGCGAACCAGATCGGCCCGTTCACAATCACACCGTACTTGACCGATCACTCCGCGTTTGACGCGCACATGCTGCTCATCGAGGTTGAAGGTCGGCGCATTCTCTACTCAGGTGACTTCAGAACGCACGGTCGCAAATCAAAGCTCGTTGAGCGCATGATGGCGTCGCCGCCTGCGGATATCGACGTGCTGCTGATGGAGGGGACCAATCTCGGCAGCGACAAACCATGCATGACCGAGACCGACCTCGAAGACGACTATGTCGCGCTGTTTCGAGCGACCAAGGGCAGGGTGTTTGTGGCGTGGTCGGCGCAAAACATCGACCGCACGGTGACGCTTTATCGCGCGTGCCTGAAGACCAAGCGCACGCTGGCGATCGATCTCTACACGGCTGAGGTTCTCGACGTGTTGGCCGAGCACGGTCGCATACCTCAACCAGACTGGTCGTCGATTAAGGTAGTGATCACCAGCGCGTTCGCGCGGATGTACAAGCGCAAGGGTAACGAGGCGTTCGTGACGCGCATGGCGGCTAACGGCATCTCGGCTAGAGCGCTCGCGCAGTCGCCCGAGAAATGGGTGATCATGGTGCGACCGTCGCTGATCAAAGACTACGAACCGGCAGGCGTCACGCCGACGGCTGACGATGCGTGGAGCTACGCGATGTGGCGCGGCTATCTCAAAAACGAGGATGGCCAACGACTGCAGAGCTGGTTCGACGAGGGCGGCGCCAAGGCTAAGCATCTGCACACCAGCGGGCATGCGTCGCCGTCAGATCTTCGAGCGTTCGCCAACGCGATGAAACCGAAGACAATGGTGCCGATACACGGGGTGGCTTGGGACCTCGACCGCGAGGGATTTCCGCCGATTACGCGTCTCGTCGACGGGCAACCGTTGGCGCTGTGACTACCAAATCGGCGTTAGGGTAGAATCACGCGAATGCACTGCGCAGAGGGTACTTTCACGCGAACGCAGTTCGCTGAGGATACTTTCAGACAAACGCACTGAGCAACGACGCACCAATCGCTTGCCAAACGCAACGAGCCCGTACGGACTGGCCGCAGACGCGAAGCTACATCGAATCAGGACGCCGCTATTGTCTCGGTACAACCCAAACCATGCGCACTCCAACGCGACGCTCGCTGCAGCTCGCGTTTGGGGAGACACTTGTCTGATCGAAGATGGTTCGGTGTTCTCGGACGAGCCATTGTGGTCGAGCGAGGTGCTCGCTGAGGTCGATGCACACTTCAATGGTCGACCAGACGCGTCGAAAGATCGCTTTCAAACCAAGCTGCATCGTCAGTTTGAAGATGCGTCACCGCGCGCATGTCAGCTCGTCGCCGAGATGCTGTGGGCCATGAACCTGTTCCCCAGCAACATCGGTCCGGTGTCGAAACGCAATGCGATCAAAGACGTGTGGTCTTGGTCTGGCGACGTTTTGTCAGACGAGCACGAGATGATTGATCGTGAGCTTCTCAAAGGGCTCGGGTCGGCGGGGCCAGGGTTCCTGGCGCACCGGCCGCGGGAGGTTCGGTTCTTCATTCACGCGATGATCGCGTTCAAGGCATTTTCGGTGGATCAACGACGGGCGCTGCTCGATGACGCTTGGCAGTTTGCAGAGTGGTTGGATGCGGTGCCGGATGAGGGATACCGGCAGCTCAAGCATATCCTCCCGTTCCTGCTTTTCCCCGAGCAGTTCGAGCGCATCGCAAGCCCCGGCGACATACGCAGAATTCTGATCGGGCTCGGTGGTTTTGATCGGCGCGCGCTCAAGCAGGTGTCGAAGGTCGATCAAGATCGCGCGCTGCTCGATCTGCGTCGTAAGCTCGAACAAGACGAAGGTCGTGAGATCGACTTCTACGACAGCAAGTTTCGCGAGATCTGGGCACCTGACGACGAACCGGTTGAACCGACCGAAATGCAGCGATCTAGCGACGATTGGGCGAGCGCGCATGTGACAGGCGCTAGCAAAGAACCACTGAACCAGATTCTCAACGGACCGCCTGGGACAGGGAAGACGTACCAGACGATCGAGCGTGCTCTTTACATCCTCGATCCAGAATTCGCGATCGCCAACAAGAGCGATCGCGAAGCGTTGAAGCTGCGATTTGATGAGCTCGCGAGCGACGGACTCATCAAGTTCGTCACCTTTCACCAGAGCTTCAGCTACGAAGATTTTGTCGAAGGTCTTCGTGCGGAGGTCCTCGCCGACGGTTCACTCAACTACTACGTCGCTGATGGCGTGCTTAAAGCGTTCTGCGAAGCGACCTCAATAGGTCCCCGCCTCGCCGCTGGTACGACGTTCGGGAGTGGCTATGTCGTCACGCGGTCGACCGATGAACTTCTTTGGCTCGAGAAGCCGAACGGCTCGAGCCTGCCTCTGCCTTGGGCGATCATCGACGGTCTCAAAGCGCTGCTCGACAAGGGCGTCATCACACTCACCGATGTGCGCGAGAAAACCGTCTTCGAGCGAGCACCAGACAGCCGCATCGAGAAGTACATCGTCAACGGTTACAACAACCTGCTGCCCCACATCCTTGACGCGGTAACCTCGGAAAAGCGCGCCAATCCGCATCGCCCAAGCGTGCTGATTATCGATGAAATTAATCGTGGCAACGTGTCGAAGATCTTCGGTGAGCTCATCACGCTGATCGAGCAATCGAAACGCGCTGGCGCGACGGAGGCGCTCAGTGCGACGCTGCCTTATTCGAAAACGAACTTCAGTCTACCAAGCGGTCTGCACATCATCGGCACTATGAACACCGCTGACCGCTCGCTCGCGACGGTCGACATAGCGTTGAGAAGGCGGTTCGTGTTCGTCGAGGTCGAACCTGATTCAAGCACGCTTGAAGGCGTCGAGATCGCTGGCGTCGATGTCGCGAAGCTTTTGGACACGATCAACGCGCGCATCGAAGCGCTGCTTGATCGTGATCATCGGCTTGGACATGCATATTTCATTGGGCTGACCGCCGATGACGATGTGCGTCATTTGAAGCGTGTGTTCGCGACGCAGATCATACCGCTGTTGCAAGAGTACTTCTTCGATGATTGGCACCGCATTCGACTGGTTCTGAACGACCACCGCAAGGCAGCGGCGGAGGACCAGTTTGTTGTCGCGCAAGCAGATGGTGCGTCACAGCTGTTTGGTGATGGAAACCTCGAGGTGCCAACGGCGAAGTCGTGGCGCATCAACGCAGAGGCTCTTGATCGACCAAGCGCATATCATCTGATCATGAGCTAGCCGTT
The DNA here is from genome assembly GCF_058681355.1 of Brevundimonas sp. AVps31. Taxonomy (NCBI): domain Bacteria; kingdom Pseudomonadati; phylum Pseudomonadota; class Alphaproteobacteria; order Caulobacterales; family Caulobacteraceae; genus Brevundimonas; species Brevundimonas sp. AVps31. The sequence continues at coordinate 2,761,341 of NZ_CM178736.1, forward strand.
TCATGCCGACGGTACGCGAGTACGCTCGCCTGACATTGGACGACGTACCAGCGTCGCTAGATCAAGCAACGATCAGCAGATCGGCGTTTGATTGGCTGGCCGAGCATGCGGCTAATGCAAGCGAGGGGCCGGCTCTCGTCAGTTTCGTCAACGCGAAATCGTTGAAGGTCGCCAACTATGTCGGCGTCGTCGAGACCGCTTGCGGCACGCGTATCGAGATATTGCCAAAGCACGTCGTTGAGGCAGGTTCAGTCGCAGAGTCCCGTAGCTTGCTCATTCGGATGATCAGCGAAGCGCTACATCTGAGGCCTCGCGTCGGACCATTGTCCGATATCGAAGCGCTGCGTCTGCCATTACCAGAGTGGCTCGCCAGCCGCTTCTTGGACGAGGTCTCCCGCCTTGTGAAACGCGGGTTGAGGCAGGCGTACTGTCGCGTTGACGATCGAGGGCCGTTCTTGCGCGGCGCGCTCGACGTCGGGAGACAAATCAGGTCGGGACCTGCAGGTACTCATCTCATCGCGTATCGACACGACGTCTACACATTCGATCGTGCCGAAAACCGATTGCTCCGATCCGCTGTCGACCAGGTGCTCAGAGCAACTCGGTCGAGTGACAACTGGAGGCGCGCGCGCGAGCTCGCCATCGTTCTCAGCGACGTGCCATCTAGCGTCTCGGTCATTGGCGATCTGCGCGTTTGGTCGAGCGATCGGCTGATGGCTGACTACGCAACGGTAAAGCCGCTGTGCGAGCTGATCTTGCTGCAGCAGACACCTTTCGCGGTCGCAGGCGAACACAACGGATTCAGCATGCTGTTTCCGATGGAACGATTGTTCGAGCACTACGTCGCCGCGTCGCTTCAACAGTCGCTTCCTGCAGGTTTTGCTATCAGGGCTCAAGCCACTGGACGCTACCTTTGCACTCACAACGGTTCGGGCTGGTTCGGTCTGAAGCCAGACATCGTTGTGACGTTTGGTGAACGATCTTGGATCGTTGATGCGAAGTGGAAACTTCTCAACGCCAACGTCGCTGGTTACAATCTAAGCCAAGCCGACTTCTACCAGCTCTTCGCTTACGGGCATGCATATCTTGCGGGGGCGGGGGACACCTTCCTGGTGTATCCTCGAACGTCTTCGTTCGACCGGCCGCTAGAGCCTTTCCGTTTCTCTGATCGCCTGATGTTGCAGGTTTTGCCGTTCGACCTCGTTACGCGGACGGCGGCGTACTCGTTTCTCGACTACGCATCGGACGCCACGCTCACTTCAGAGGTCGAGGAAGAGGGCGTCAGTGCATTAGTGCATTAGTGTAGGTGGGGGATTTCGCATTCAGCCCTGCGGGATGATCTGTTCGATTGATTGTCGAACGAGGGAGTTCGCTGGGTTTTCAGACACGAACGGGGGGCTTTGGTGGCATTGAGGAATTCACGCCGTCAACATGCAGTTGGACAAGGGTTTTTCCACTCAGGATCACTTGAGGAAGAGGGGGAGATTCGGCTGCGCTACGTCTACGACTGCGGCGCGATGCACAAATTCGCCGCTGCGCGTAACGCTTCGATCGACGCCTACATCCGGTCCGTCGGGGTCGGCCAGCAGATCGACATCCTTTATCTGTCTCACGTCCATGCTGATCACGTGAACGGTGTCTCTCGTCTGCTTGACGCAAAAAGCGGATTGAGGGTCGACACAATCGTCCTCCCGTTGATCAACATCGCAGACAAGGTGACGGCGTTTGCTCGAACTGCCGCTGATGACCCTGCAGCGGCTGTAGACCCGTTCTATCAGCAGTTCATCGTCAACCCTGTCGATACGCTCGCCCGATTCAACCCGCGGCAGATCCTGTTCATAGAGTCGGACCAAGGCGATGGCGGAGCACCAGGGCGCGACGGCCAGGTCATCGACGGCCCTTACCCAAGCGATCCCTCTGGTGACAAACCGATCATGGGGGAGGCGTGGAAGCTCGTCGGTCGCGGAGCGGTTCGAACGGCGGACGAGACAGAAGTGGGCGCACTAGATCCCAGCCGAGCCTTCCCCGTGCTCGTCATCCCCGACACCTTGGCGATGGCGGTCGCTTCTTCGACCGCGACGCCAACGTTTGAATGGCTTCTGGCACCCTTTGTGGACCCGACGATCGAGACCTTCACCAGCGACTTCCTTGAGGACCTTGCCGAGCGTCTCGACAAGGACAGGGCCACGCTCGAGATCTGGCTTCAGGATACGGCCAATTTACAAACGCTCGTGACGTCAGAGTTGAGCGACCTCGCTGCGGCTTATTCGGAAATCGCTGAGGACCTGAACATTACAACGTTGTGCTTGTATTCAGGCCCGGCTTCCTCGGCCTTTAGCTTGACGCGATATGCGCACGTGATGATGGGGAATATGTCGCACAGGTCCAGACGGGGGCGGCCCAACCGCATCGCTTGGCTAGCCACAGGGGACGCGGCGTTGAAGCAGAAGGCGCGTCGAGACGATTTCTTCCGTCACTATGGCCTGCATCTCGAACATGTTCTCACGCTAACTCTCCCGCATCACGGGTCGGATCACAACTTTCACGTCGACCTTCTCGAACATATCCAACCGCTTCATTGTCTGGCGGCTGCGGATCGGTTCAAGAACTGGAATCATCCTGGATCCCGCGCCGTCCAAGCTGTCGCCTCGAGAGGTGGCTTCTTGCATGTCGTAACTGCAAGTCCACTGTCAGGCGCTTGTGAACGGGCATGGATCGGATAACGCGGAGCCTCCGCGATCATCGGTTTGTAGGCGGCATTAGGCGTACGTTCGAGTCTTCGCACTGAGGGCGCATTCGGGAAAGCACTGAGTGATGTCGGTGTCGAGGCGGATCAAACCTTTGAGACTGAGTTGGGCGCTATAAGATCTAACGAACGCAACAGCAACGGGCCTTACGTCGGAGCGTGAAACCTTTGACCCTCCTCACCAGCCCAGCAGAATACGCCCCTTGGTCGCCTGCCACTCTCTTTTCAACAAACGTCGCGCTTCAAGTTCGGCTTTGACCATTGCCAGCTCAATCTCCGCCCCTCCCGCTGCCTCCCAATTTGACACGGGGGAGAGCGCCAGAGCGAGCGCACTGAGAAACGCCCTGTCCTCTTCTGAATTGCGGTTGGGTACAGGATTGATCCGCAGTCGGATTCGGGTGAGCAGCACCCGAGCTCGCCGAAGTGCCGGGCCGTACTCTTGGATCTGGATTTTGGATCTAGCCTTGCTGTCCCACATCGGCATGGCCCGTGTCGCTAGCTCCTGACACAATCGCACCTCTCCCAGAAACTCGGCGACGTCGCCGCGCAGAGCGTCGATCCATTGTTGGCGGAACTCCGAGATTTTCGTTCGCCGCGCCATAACGCCGGTAATTAGAGCCGCGCCAAGGGCTCCGGCTCCGATCCAAAGGACTGTTGTCCAGAACACCGAGGTCGAGACTGGCGGTTTTGAAGGCGGCTCAAGACCTGCCGGTGACCTCGTATTCGCGATTGCAGAGGGACCCTGGTCGGCGGCTGCCGCCATTGCGGCAGCCGGTTCGTTGGCGGCTCGACCGGAAGCTGCCGACAAGCAAGGAGCAGATGAGGCCATCCATATCGATACGCAAATCGCGGCGGCGGCGCGCAGCTTCGAAGTCTTTACCATTGGTCTATCTCAACGCCCAATCATCCGCGCATGGCGAGCGGCCACACACATGCTCTCGCAGCTTGCCGAGAACTTTTTGACGGCTCGCTCGAAGAACCATGTCGCGTCTCAGGATAAATATCAAAACGCGCAGAGCGATTTTGGTTATCAGTGCACATTCGGAAAATGGCACTGAGCGGCTGCCCAGCGACCAGGCGAGGATCAGCCCGAAAGGCGCTGGTTGTAGAGCTGACCACCGAGTTTGCGGATACCCAAAGAGCTGATGATTTCGCGCTCGACCTGCCGAGCCGAAGCTTCGTCCGAAAACACTGCGAACGAGACGCCAAGCCAACCTTTCGGCTGTGAAAGGCAGTATGAGCGAAGCTCAGAGTTTACGTGAGTTTTGCCGACCGGGCCGTTGGCGAGGTCGTCTTTGGCGAGATGCGATCGCAGCCGCCCTGGGGTGCGAGAGGTGCCGCAGTAGATCGCGGTCGAGGTCGCTCGATCCCAAAGGATGTACACCGCGGTCTCTGCGTCTCCCCAGCCGCTGACCAGGTGTTGACGACATTCCGAAGCCGATCGGATCGGCCCTAATCTTTGTGGCATGAGGCGTCCTCCTCCCCACAGGATGACCTTTGAAAAGGAGCTGCACAACGTTCGTGATCGATCGCGACAATCACACTTTGGTCGCGCGGCGTTCTGGTTGAAGATGCGGCGAAGAAGGGGAGCGCGTCGCATGCTCGAAGAACCGAAATCGGGATGGGAGCGCGTGGCGCCGTTTGTGGCGGGCGGCGTTTTGCTCGCCATTCTCGCTGGAGCGGGGATCGCCGCGATCGCGCCGAAGTTCGGGTTGCCTGAAAGCGCGACGGCCGCAGAGACGAGAGCTGCGCCCACCGTTGCCGAGCTTGTCGCCGAGACGGCAAGCGCCGACACGGCGCCCCAGAACGCTTGGATAGAGTGGACATCAGACAAACCGATCAACACCTATCGCGTCGGCGGTTTCGACTTTTCGTTTCGGCCGATCGTTGATGACGGTCTCAACGCGGCACGCATGAGAGTGTCGACCTCCGACGGGGTCTCGACGGAGCTCACCGGTCAGGCTTTGTCGTGGGCGGCAAGTGCTGACTTCGCGGTGGTTCAGCTCGACGCGAGCAAACCAGATCGTCAGGTGCTCTTCTCGAGCTTTAGCGGGGGAGCACACTGCTGCACTTCGCTGACATTGCTCGAGCTCAAGGACGGTGCTTGGCGAGCGACGGACCTGGGGCAACGAGACGGCGATGCGGCGCAGCTGCCGCAGGACTTGGACGGCGACGGGGTCAAGGAGTTCGTCTTCGTCGATCAGTCCTTCCTCTACACGTTCGACTCATACGCTGGGAGCTGGGGGCCGCCGGTCGTTATCTCGGTGGCGGACGGGCGCGTAAAAGACGTGTCGGCGCAAGCGCGGTTCAGGTCAGTGTATGAGCGCGAGCTCGCTGAAATGCGTGAAGCGTGTGCGGAGCGGGCCAACGGCGCCTGCGCAGCCTATGTGGCGACCGCAGCTCGCGTTGGGCAGCTGGACCAGGCTTGGGCGTTCATGCTGCGCTCTTACGATCAGTCATCAGACTGGATCTACCCGACGGCCTGCCGTGTTCGCACCGCTGCCCAATGTCCGGCCGAGGCCGAACTCAAGTTCGCAAGCTTTCCAGAGTCTCTGCAGTGGTTCCTAGGCGACCAGGGATACACCGCGCCGAGCTACGTCGAACCGCTGCAAGCGAGAGGCCCGAGCTTCTCATGCGGGGCAGCGCGGAAGGCTTCAGAGCAAGAGATCTGCGCGAGCAGTGAGCTGTCGGCGCTCGATCGTTTGATGGCGCGTGCGTACACGCGGGCGACGGCGCTGACCGCCGAGCGGCCGGCGCTTAGAACTTCTCAGCGTGAGTTTCTGACGGCGCGCGACCAGGCTTCTGACGAGTACGCATTGCGAGACCTCTATGCGGATCGCATTCGGCAACTGGCGGCTATCTGACGCGCCGAACCGGCGATTTGGAAGCTCAGTGTACAATAGGGATTTCGCACTGGCGTGAGCCGGCGATCAGGATTGGCTTTCGCTAGTTGATGCCGGCTCGCCCAGACGTGTCAGATCATGCTCTATGAGCGAATGAAACATCTCCTCCTCCCCGCGCTCGCGGCTCTGGTTCTAGCGGGCTGTTCGCACGGCCCTCAGCCCGGCCAAAACCAACCGACTGCGCTGAAGATAGCGAGCTGGAACATGGAGCATCTCGCGGAGGCGGACGGCTCTGGTTGCCGGCCTCGCTCCGAGACCGACTATGCTGCGATGCGTCGCTATGTGTCTGGCTTGGATGCCGACGTGATCGCTTTCCAGGAGGTCGAATCCAAGGCCGCCGCGGAGCGAGTGTTTGAGCCCCAGGCCTACACGGTCGTGATCGAAGATCGCGTCGGCACCGACAGAGGGGGTGACTGCAGGGGACTACCTGGCCAGACGATCAACGCGCAGCGGACGGGCTTCGCCATTCGTCACGGGGTGCCGTTCGAGCGTCTCGTCGACTTCGCCGAAATCCAGGTCGGGAATCCGGATCTCCGCTCTGGTGTCGACCTGATCGTGCGGCCGCGGGGAGGGAAGTCCATTCGCCTTCTGTCGGTGCACCTGAAATCAGGGTGCAGCTCAGGGGATCAGAACGAAGCCTGTGCGGCCTTCTTCCAGCAGGTCCCCGTTCTCGAACGCTGGATCGATCAGCGGGCCGATGAGCCGGTGCGGTTTGCGATCCTGGGCGATTTCAACCGGCGACTGGCGATGCCGAATGAGGTCGTCTGGTCGAACTGGGATGACGGGTCTCCCATGAACGCAGATCTCTCTCGAGCGTCCGGGGAGCAGACAGCCCGCTGCAACCCTCGCTATCGCGACTTCATCGACTTCATTGTGCTCGATCGCCGCGCGACGGCTGACCTTCGGACATTCGAAGAAGCGACGTATGTCGGCGACGCTCTGAGCGATCACTGCGCTATCGCGGCGACCCTTTCGGTTCGCTGACCCTGGCGCATGCGTTCAGGATGTCGGGCTGGCCTGTGGCTAGAAACTAGCGCTTCGGCTTTGCCGATTTCGCAGGCGCTTTGCCTTTCGGCTTGCGTCCGCCCTGTCCTAGCCCGCTCGCCTTCGCCAGAGCGGAGCGGCGCGCGGCGTAGGCGGGGCTGACCATCGGATAGTCAGGGCGCAAACCAAAGGCGTCTCGATAGCTCTGCGGGGTGTAGCCGTGTGTGCCGAGATGGCGCTTCAGGCTCTGATAGGTTTTGCCGTCGATGAAACTGGTGATTCCCGCATCACTGACCGATCGCTTGATCTGCGCGCTGGTCGGCCGCTCGATCTCGACCGTGGGCTCTTCGACGGCACTGCCGGCGCTGGCGAGTGCAGCGTGGGTCGCCGCGATCAAACTGGATATCTCGTCGGGGCGAACCTGATTGTTCGACACGTAGTTGGCGACGATGCCAACGGTCATATCGAGCAGCGCGTTTGCGTGGTCGTGAGCCATGGGCTCTCCTTGAACTGATCGATTCTATGCAGCACCCGCTTCGATAATAGAAGCCTGTCGGCGACGATACGCGCAAACACGCGAGCTCAGGCAGATGTGGACAAACGCACTGGGAGATTTGGCTCTCAGGGTACATCTGGAAAAGCGCACTGAGACTGTAGGACGAGTCCCAACGCTCCTGGCTTGCGGCGTAGTACTTCTCCATCTGGGGTAGACTGAACCGTTCCGAAGGTTTCGAGCTAGGTGGCGCTACCTTCCTCGAACACCATTAACCCGTCTCCCTCCACGCTTATAAGGAAGACGTTCCTTCCGGGTACCCCTCGAAGATCCCTGTATGTGACCACCACCTCAATCGGGCCTTCCTCGCCACGTGGCTTTTTAAAACTTAAGCCTGTTGTTCCGCCGCGATCCAACGCGTTTTGAGGAGATCTGGTCTCGAAGAAGACACAGTCGAACCGGAGGTCAGTGCAGAGTTCGCCGTGGTTCTGGACATAAAACTCCACCAGGTCGTGATCGTCCGAGCCTGACGCTCTCTCAAAATAGTTGGCGCGCGCCCTCAAGATCGGTCGCGCCATGCTGCCTTCGAGCGCGACCTGCTCCCGTGTCACATTTACGAGTTCGCGCTGCTGCTCAACGGAGCTCCGCAGCTCTTCACCTTGAAGCCAGAGTGCTCGACCGCTGTACCGGAGCTCCTCCCCCTGCTGGAAGAAACCCAGTACGAGCCAGAGAAACGCGAGGGGGGCAAATGCACCCGCCGCGAAGTCGCCAACCTCGTTCGGGGCTAAGGCCATGAGGTCTGGGTATTTGACCGCAGCGTAGGCGAGGAGACCGATCATCCATAGGCCGGTGATGACGAAGCCAACGCGATGTAGGGTCCTGCTCGCCTGAGGAGCTTCATGCTCTATTTTCTGTCCCTCGGTCTTTTCCATACGCTTCGCCCGCCATTTCAAACTGCCCGAAGCTACCAGACCGACCGGTGAGTGCACTGAGCGATTTTGGCGTCTGGGTGCACATCCGGAAAAGTACACTGAGCTGCCGCAAAGGGGGTGTGATGAGAAGGGGATCTTCGGACGGTCCGCTTCCTGGATTTCCCGAACAGGTAGACTCTCCGTTACTCCAGATTGGCGAAGCGCGCTCGGTGACGAATCCCCCTACCCAAATCGATCTACGCAAACGGCGTGACGCTGTAAGGCTAGCCCTATGACCCTGCTCGACGACCTGAAGCGCACTCGAACTGAAGAGGACGTCAAGGACGCCTACATAAAGGCGCTTGGCCTCAAGGGCTATTCTAAGAACCTCGTAGACATTCAAACCGAGGAGATTTGGTTCGAGGCGAAGGACGCGCCGAAGCCCTCGATCGAGATGTTCGCGCAGCTTCTCTTCTACATCCGTGCTGCCCGAAGACGTGGCGAAGCGGTTCCGGCCTTCCTCGTTGTGATAGACCGAGCGAAGGCCGCGATAATGTCGACCGAAAAAGCGCTTCCGCTTCTCGATGACAGGACGATCGTCTGGCCGAAGTCCGGTTCGGGCGCGGGCGCAGAGTTGGCGGCGCAGATCGCCCCCTACGTCCAAACCCACATTGTCGAATACGAGATCGCTCACGACGAAGACGCGTTCATCAGGGCGATTAAGGACGCTATCCGCGAACGTCGGATCATCCGAACGTCTATCACGCCCGACAACCTTCGTCAGGTGTTCGACCGTTGGGTCGATTTGATCGGCAACGAACTCGGCGTAGCAAACCCAAGCGACCTAGCCGTCCTGTTTTTCGCCGACATCATGCACGACGGCGATCGGGAGGCGATGAACAACCTACCGGCGCGCCTTTTGATGACGGCGTCGGGTCCGACCTTCTTGCTGAATGGCCAGACCTACGAGCTGGCTAGCAAGCGGGGCTACAATAACTTCTGGGCCATCTATCACCGTCCGCCGGAACAGAAGCACCGTCACTACCTTCTCGAACGCCGCGACAGCCTGCTTCCTGTCGATGAGCAGAAGTTCAAGGGGGCTTATTACACCCCGCTTCACATCGTCGATAAAGCTTATGACCAGATCCTCGCGACCTTGGGGCCAAACTGGCAGGACCGCTATTTGGTGTGGGACATGTGCGCTGGCGTCGGCAACCTCGAAGCCAAGCACAGCAACCTCCGCAACGTGTTCATGTCGACGCTCGACCAAGCCGATGTGACGATCATGAAATCCAACCCTGCTTTCGCTGGCGCCGAGATATTCCAGTACGACTATCTCAACGACGACGTCACCGATTTCGGCCAGATCGATTACACCCTGTCAGGGAAAGTCCCGCAGGCATTGCAGCAGGCAATCGCCGACGCTCGAGAGGGCAAGAAGGGGGCGAAGCCAATCCTGGTTCTAATCAATCCGCCTTATGCGGAGAGCGGGGCGGGCATCGCACGCGGCGATGAGAACAAGATCGGCGTTGAGAAGACGCGCATCAACGGTTGGATGCGCGAGATGAAACTCGGCTATGCGAGCAAGGAATTGTTCGTGCAGTTCCTGATCCGAATCCGACAAGAGCTGCCGAAGGCGACTCTCGCCATGTTCAGCACGCTCAAGTACGTAAACGCACCAAATTTTGAGCCATTTCGGACAGTGTGGAAAGCCGAGTATCTCAGTGGTTTCGTCGTACACAGCCGATCATTCGATGGGCTTAAGGGCGAGTTCCCGATCGGCTTCCTGATCTGGGATCAGGCAAACAAGGAACCGGTCGGCGACATCGCAACAACTGTCCTAGACCGTCGGGGCGCACTCATCGGCGAAAAGACGTATGTGGTGCGTCCGACGTCCTCGCTTTTGAACGCCTGGATACCTTCGCCGAAGGCGCGAGGCGAACTAGCGCTACCGCTGTCCAACGCGCTTACCCCATCAAAGAATCCGCGAAAGAAGCGCTCATTTGGAGGAGCTCTGGGACACCTATTCGCGAGTAATAATGACCTGCAGAATGCGGCTACGGGTACGTGCCTGACTTCGTCAATATATACTGGCAGAAATGGTGGCGGAGTATTTGTTTCGCCCGACAATCTCGCCTCGGCAGCTGTTGTGTTTGCGGTCCGCCGCCTCATCAAACCGACATGGCTCAACGACCGAGACCAGTTCCTACAGCCCACTCAGCCGCTGTCCGATGAGTTCAAATCCGACTGTCTTATTTGGATGTTGTTCAACGGCGGCAACTTGACCGCCGGGGCCGACGGCCTTCGCTGGAACGATCAGGACTGGTCGCTGACAAATCACTTCATCCCCTTCACCGAGGCGCAGGTCGGGGTGGCGGGTCGGTTTGAGTCCGATTTCATGGTTCGGCAGCTGAAGAATACAGCCCTCTCGGCTGAGGCGCAGGCTGTTCTCGATGAAGGACTCAAACTGTGGCGGCGCTTTCACGCCATCCAGTTCCCTCGCAAGATCCGCGAAGAGCTTAAACTCGGTCGTCCTGATGCGGGTTGGTATCAAATTCGCCGCGCCCTCGAAGCCTACGGCGATGCTGAATTGACAAACTTTGAGCCGTTCAAAGGCGCATACGCAGCACTGTCGGCCAAGCTACGCCCGATGGTTTTCGAGTTAGGTTTCCTTCCGACGTAGGTGGCCGGCCGAACAAAGATCCAGTGCCGCAACTCGCTGACGGAGCCAGCCCGGCGCTTAGTGCACATTGAGACAAATGCACTGAAAGTGGAGAGCGGAGGGCGGCCGGTATCAAGCGCATATCCCTACGATCGTCCCGACGTTTCGCTCGCTTGTCCTTGCGGTTGCCTTGCGAACGGCTCTAGCCTTTGAAGACCGTCCCCCCTTCCGACCGGTGAGGTCGGCTGCGAAATGCAAAAACAGAATAGGTAGAGTGTGTTCAAAGGTCTCTTTGGCGGACGTTCGCCGGAATACTACGAAGGTCAAAGGCTATTCGAAGAAGGCATGGCCCACGCCAGCCGCTTTGAATGCGACGAGGCGATTGAACTTTATACGAGGTCAATCGCAGTCCACCCGAACCCCGCCCCGTACATCAATCGCGCGAATCTGCTGTCGAAGCGGATGAGAAACTACGAGGCTCTGACCGACCTCCTCGAAGCCAAGCGTCTCGATGCGGCACAATCCCGCGAGTTTGGCCCGGTCATCGAGCGTGAGATCGCAACTGAAATGTTGCTGACCGGAAACTACCGCAGCGAAATCCGGGCCAAGCTCCTCGCCGACGTCGAGACAGACGAGATTAGCGAAATCGCTCGAAAGATTTTCGCCGTATCATTCAAAGTATCCAGAGAAGGATACTGGCAATCCGCAAGGCCGATCCTCGAATATCACTTCTTCAATGAACTCGACAATATAGTGAAATTTGAGGACATCTCGAACTTTCCCGAGGCAGAGGAATACCTCGCGAACTACGGCCAGCGGTACATCGACCACAAAATTGAGAATTGCCCCGACGAAGCTGCATACTATGCCGCGGACGCGACACTTCGCTCGTTCTTGTGCTGTTACCCTGTGCAGGAAGCGCAGTATCTTCGCCGAAACATGCTCTGGGAACTTCACCAAAACATGCTCCACGAGGATTACGGAGACATCTGGTCGCTGACTTCCGAGGCGAAAGAGACAATCAAGGACTTCGACAATCCCTGAGCCGTTTTCAGCGAGAAAATCGGTTGTGCCTAGTATACGTTGACGCGCGCTAGCTACACCCCCGTGGGGGGCACGGTTTGTTGTCACCACGACGGATGGGATGCGCTAGGTCTATTCGGGCGAAGGCTCGAAGGCGGTCGCCGCCAGCGACACAGCCCTCGCCGACATCATGCCGGAATGGAGTGTGATTTCGGGAAGACCGTCACAGTTCCAACCGACCTCTCATAGCCAAGCGCGCTGTACGCCTGGTCCGACCACGGGCTTCAGCGCATTGAGACAACTCACCTAAACCAAGGGGCGTCGGCGAGTAGCCTGGCCATCCCAGGACGGAGACTAGAGCTGAGGAGAGGGCGCCGGAATCGACGCTAAGGAGCAATTCCAGCGCTTGATCACCTTCGCGCGAATTAAGCTGCGTGCGCTTCCTTCTTTGGCTCCCAGTAGGCTCCGGCTGAGGCGTCGGAGCACACGTGCATCGCGGCGGCGAGGCTCTGAATGGCGCGATTGGCGAAAGCAGGGCTCACATAGCCGACTGCCCGTTGAAGAAGCACCTCGAACGCCCACTCATCCGACATGTCAGCCCAAACCTTGTGATCCTCAAACCTCCCTTGGAGTGCCATGCACCATTCCAACGTTGGGCCTCCAGCCTCGGTTATGAATGCCTCGAGCTCTCGGACCGTCCGCCAGATTTCCGACTCAGGCGGCGGGAAGCCAGGTTGTATTGGATCCGCCGGCGTCAACTGTCCGTGACGATAGAACAACCGCTCTCGAAGATTAAGTAGCTCATCTTTCCGGCAGACCGAGATGGCGCCGGTGGCGGTTCTCGTCGCCGGGATGATCCCCTCAACGACCGATGCGGTCTCCGACCCGAGCGTGAGGGAGACGGGTAACCGGTCGAAGTCGATGTAATGTTTGCTCATGGAAAGCTCCAGACAGATCGCGAAAGCAGCTTGCTCAGTGAGCTGCGGCATTGAGACGATCACGGTTGTTTTTGAGAATGAGCTGAAAGGCTGTCTCGGATGACAGGCTGCGTTGAGCTCGAGCGAAGTGACGCCGGCGTGTTTTCAGCGTTTCCGACTCACGGAGCCGCGACGGCGATGCCTCTCTGATGATCTGTAGAGCGACTGCTGCCGCAAGTCCTGGAGCTCATCCAAAACAGGCGAGATGCCACGAGCTTGGCTGATGTACGCTATCGCCGACAGGTGCTCGCCTTCCTCAAGCGCTTTGGGATGCCTCAAGGCGCGCCCCTCGGAAATGAGATAGTCGCCGAGGGCGCTCGGCGTGTGACCCAAACCGTTCATGGCTACGCCGATGAACATGAACAGTTCTTTGGCGACGAGCTGGATATCACCACTGACCGACAATGCATGCGCGCACGCTGTGTTCATGGCTTTGATAGCCTGTCTGCTGCAGTCGTCGCGCGATGATCGCGAATTCACGTCTTCGCTCGCTCTCGAGTCGGCCGCCGTTGGGATGGTTGCAGCCTCTGCGCTCTGCGGGCGGTTCGCTGCTGTCTTGGCAACCTTGGCCGCTGGCTTTGTCTTGCCAATCCGAGGCCTCTTGACCGTTTTTGTCAGGGAGCTCGGCGGTTCATCGCCATTTCCTTCTGACCAGGATGCCGATTCAAGAGCGGCGAGAATCGAACCGCTCGGACGGTAGTGGTTGTTCTGACGTTTTGGCGTTCTCATGAGAGAGCCCTCCAAATGACATCTGACGCGGGCCGACAAGCGGCGCGATCCGATGAAGGTGTGTGAGAGCTCCGACAGCCGCCTCCTTGAAGGAGGTGAACAGTTGCTGGTTGGCGCCGAGCTTTGCCAATCAGAACGCAGCCTAAGCGTGGCCGGAGAGACAATAAGGATGGCTCGCGAATGATGGCCAGTCAAGGCGTTCGCAACAGAAACAGGGTTACGAAATACTTAACAGCGGCTAGTTGTCGCTGCGTCTTTGCATTTTATTTCGTGTACTAAGGTCAAATGGAGTGGGCTGACGCTCAGTGCACATTAAGAGAAGTGCACTGACAGTAGGGGAGAGTCCGCTTTCAGTCCCGGCGCGGCGCTGCTTCCATTCCGAACAAGCGCCAGAACCGGTCGTGGAAGGGCTTTAAGCTTTCGGGTGTGATCGCGTCCGCGATCACTTCGCCCAGATAGGCCGGTTCCTGCCAGGCGCGTTCGGTCGGATAGTGTTCGCCGAGGACGATCCGATAGCCCCTAGCGCCCTGCAGCGTCGCCATGACGACCCAGGGGCCTTCGAGCCCGTGCCCGTGGAGTCGCGCGATCGAGCTGCCGACCAGCTCATTGAGCGACTCGAAACGCTTTCGCCAGATCAGCGGACCTTTCTCCCGGGTCTCTCGACCGATGGTCCAGGCGATATCGACATAACCGCGCCGGCGGGTGTAGGCCCAGCCATTGCCGGTTCCGGTTTCCGGGTCCGGCGACGGAAACATTACCACCCCCTCCAGCCCCAGGGCGTACCGGTAGCTGGAAATGTCCGGGGGCAGGACCGCATTGTCGCGTGTCACCGGAAGGTCCCGGGCCTCACGCAGGATAGAGAGGGGCGCCACCGTGAGAACCACGGTTGGACCGGAGTCGAGGAAGCAGGGCATATTCACACCGTCGGTCCCGGTGATCGCCTGGGTGTGCAGGTCGCGCAGCTTGCGAGGCAGTTCATCCGTAGCGGCGAAGGCTAGACGGAGCTCGCTCGTATCCATCTCGAACTTTCCGCGACTGTTGCGACCGAAGAACCTTGAGCTCTTGTAGTTGACCCTATGCGGCGCGAGCAGGCTTGCCCCGATGCGGAGGACCAGCGCGACACGTCCGGCATTGAGCGCCACCGTATGCACATGAAACGTGGGAAGGCGGGGGTCCAGGCAATCTCTCAGCTGAGCCTCGATCCTCAGGAGATTTTCGTCGAGGTTCGCCGGATCAATGCCTGGCACGCTCTCCGCCACTCCGTTACCGTCGTCCGCTACACCGATGACGATGTCGCCGCCGTCGGTATTGGCGAAGGAGCTGACGTCCGCGAGAAACTCCCGGACTGCCTTCTCGCCGCCCTCCGGAAAGATCGCCTTGAAGTCTAGGCGCCGGCCCTCGACCTGCCCCCGCAGAACAAGGTCATGGAGGTCCATTGCGGTAATCTGGTCGAGAGGACGTTCAATCATCTGGCAAAGGCTCAGTGGTGTTGGCGGCCGATAGGTTCAGAGGTCCAATCCTGATTTTAGGTAGGCGCGGAACGCGCAGATTGCCAATGCCTGGAATTCGGAGTGATCCCAACTTTTCCGCCCTTGGCGCAAAGCCTTCGCTCAGTGTGGATTGCGAAAAGGCACTATTGGCGACGACTGTGCGCAGCCGACTGGATCAGCCTGGGGCGACGGTTACAACGACAGCATGACCGAAGCAGACCGAATCGAAGCGCTTTTGGACCTCGTCGACGAGACGCGCGCTGAGCGTCGCGATCTGAGCGAGCAGCTGGTGGTGCTCGGTCTCGCTGATCCAAAGGGCAGGGGGTTCTGGCCGCCAAAGGCTGGGTGGAACGTGCTGGGCGATCGCGGTCGACCTTTCGATGTCGGATAACCGGCGCTTCTAGCTTTCTGGTCGGGCGGCTTCGCGCAGGGCTTCAGCCGCAAACGCGACCTTCTCGGATGTGCGCGAGAATAGCTGGTAGCGGCTTGGATGAGGCATTTCCACGACAACGCGCCCGTCAGCCGAAACACGTCGACGATACTTTGTGTTTCCCCAACCGGTACTGATTTCTTGCTTGCACGGCGCGTCGAGGACTCGACCGATCGCGACGCCCGCCTGCCTTCCCATGCAGAGATACAGCCGGGCCGGCGACTGCGTCACGACCCAACGCCACAGCGATATTGCGAACTCGGACGCTTCTGAAGTGTGCTTCAGAGCGGCGAGCGAGGGGCTCCGGAACGGAATAAACTGCGCTGCGAAAATCTCGTTCTCGCCGATGCCGAGGACTTCGTGAATGGCTTTGACCTGGGTCTGCAACGCGCTGTCCGCAGTGTCTCCCTTTGCCCATTTCTGCATGAAGTAGGCATTCCCAGGTTCGTGGTGCCAATGACCAGCATTGCCGACCGAACCGCCCGGATTCAGGCCGACGAGAGCGACGCTGGCGGTGCGCAGCGACGCTTCAGGTGTCATCATAAAGGCCCACCCCTGATCGTAGCCAAGCTGCTCGTACCTCGCCTGAATATCCTCTGGCCTCATCTCAGATTACATCCTGTTTGGCCCAGTCGAACGTTCTGCACGGTCGTCACGTGCTCGCCGCGCGGTATTGCTTCAAGTGCCTGACGAAGTCTGCCGAAGCGCCAGCCTCTTCTGCCAGTGCGATCACGTTGTCGAAGTGGTGGTCGAGCGTGAAAACGGACGCTTCGACCTCGACCTCGTTCATCACGTCCCAGACCCGACCCCCGCCTTCGTAAAGCTGCGCATAGCGGGCGAATGGTCGACCAAATCCAGGTGTGCCTTCGACGTAGCAATCGCTCGATGAGCTAACCCTGCTCAAGGTTTTCTGCTCGTCTTTGTGGAACGCTGTTGCGACCGTGTTCCGGAGCACCCAGGCCAGCGTGGCGGCCTTGTCTGCATCGCTCGCAGCCTCCGCTCTTAACCACCTCGTCGCCAGCACATTCACCGGTATCGTGTGTTCGATATGAACAGTCTGACCGATCTTCTTGCCGATGCGCTGAGCGGCCGGGAGCTGAATGAACGAGTGAGTGCGATAGAGAGCGCCAGCGCACTTTCCAGCGAACGTGCTTTCCTTGGCCATCCAACCAAACCGGTCATGAACCTTACGCAGGTCATCGCTGACCAACTTCTTCCCGCCCAGGCGGGCCGCAATTCGTTCAAGTTGCAAGAACTTGGCCGCGGCGGGATCTGGCGTTTTTGCGAAGATCGCTCTCCAGGTCGCCACAAGCTCGTCGCGCTCACTGCGAACCGCTGCCAAGATGTCCGACATAAGTCTCTGCCCTCCCGATCATTCATCGGGGGCCTCGATATCGCAGTTTAGCGAAACGTCCAGAGACCGAGATGAAGATGCGACCAAAAATGACGCACCGCTGCGCTACTGTCGTTCTTACATTAGTTGCGTGACGAGGTGGCGCGACGTTGGCAATCTTGGAGGGGGGCAGGTGATGACGCAGTCGGATGGGATCAAAAGCTCGAACGGTGCGGGTGAGGCTACGCGGTTTGGTCTGTCCAAATCGAAAGTCACTGCGTTTGAGCAGTGCGCGCGCAAGCTTTGGCTGTCGAAGCATCGACCAGACCTGGCGCTGGTAGACGACGGCGCTGAGGCACGGTTTGCGACAGGTCGTGAGGTCGGAGAGCTGGCGCGCCATTTGCAGCCGAGCGGTGTTATGGTGGAAGCCGATCCTGATCTCGCCGCAGCGGTCACACGCACGCGTGAGCTGCTCGATAGCGGTTGGTGTGAGCCGATCTTCGAAGCGACGTTTGAGCACGATGGTGTGCTCGTACGCGTTGATGTGCTCGAGAAATCCGGTGACGGTTGGGCGATCGCTGAGGTGAAGAGCTCAGCGGGTGTCAAAGACTATCACCTCGGCGATCTCGCGACGCAGATTTGGGTGATGAAGCAAGCCGGTGTCTCGGTCTCGTCAGCCTGTGTTCGCCACATCGACAGCGCGTTTCGGCTGAAGGCGGAAAGAGACTATCAAGGGCTCTTCAAGGACGCAGACCGTTTTGAGATGCTCGCCGACCGCATCGCTGACCGTGCTCAGGTCGTCGCGAGTGCAAGAACAGTCTTGGCCGGTCCTGAACCTGAGATCGAGACCGGTTACCACTGCAGCAGCCCGTTTCAGTGCGAGTTCGCTCACTACTGCTCGCGCAACGATGCGCCGCAGCCTGAATGGCCTATCGGTTTGCTGCCGCGGACGGGGAAAGTCGTCGCGGCGCAATGGGCGGAAGAGGGGATCTTCGATCTTCGCGAGGTACCGGTTGGTGCGCTCAAGAGCGCGGTGCATGAGCGCGTGCGCGAGGCGACGGTCACCGACACCGTCTATCATGATCGCGATGGCGCAATCTCGGCCACCGAGGGTTGGGGCTGGCCGCGCGCCTATCTCGACTTCGAAACGATCGGGCCGGCAATCCCCAAATGGATCGGCTGCAAACCGTTCCAGCAGGCGCCCTTCCAGTTCTCATGTCACATCGAGAGTGCGCTCGGTGAGGTGACACACCACGGTTTTCTTTCGATCGATGGTGGTGACCCTCGACGCGCCTGCGCTGAAGCACTGGTCGTTGCGCTGAGCGGTGACCGCTGTGGTTCGGTGATCGCATACAACGCGTCATTTGAGCGTCGCTGCGTACTCGAGCTCGCCGACGCATTCCCTGATCTTGCCGAGGAGCTGAAAGTGATCGCCGCAAAAATCGTCGACCTGCTGCCGGTTACGCGCGACCACTACTATCACCGTGACCAACGCGGTAGCTGGTCGATCAAGGCCGTCCTGCCGACGGTGGCCCCAGAGCTCGCCTATGACGATCTCACCGTCAAAGACGGCGGCGCTGCCCAGGCAGCCTGGTCTGAAGCTGCTCACCCCGACACCACAAACGCTAGACGCTCTGAGCTTAAAGAGGGGCTCGAGATCTACTGCGCGCGTGACACCGAAGCGATGATCGTGCTGCTCAAACGACTGACCAGCTGATGAGCACAGAACTCGACCACCTGGAGACGATGGCGGCGACCTTGGAAGCAAGCGGTCGGTACCGCGTGTTGCGCAAGCTGGCCGAGCGTCCTGCTCTGACCCAGGTCGATCCGAGCTGGCGCGTTGGTCTGTTTGTCGATGTCGAGACGACCGGTCTGAGTGCGCGCGACCACGAGATCATCGAACTAGCGATGACGCGCTTTTTCTACAGCGCTGACGACGGTCTGATCCACGGCCTCGGCCAAAGCTTTCAGCGCTTTAGAGAACCATCCGAACCGATCTCTGACGAGGTGACGCGCATCACTGGTATCACTGACGCGATGGTCGCAGGTCACACGATCGATGCGTCAGAGGTCGCATCGTTTGCAGCGTCGGCGAGCTTCGTCGCTGCGCATAACGCAGTGTTCGACCGACGATTTCTCGAGCGCTTCAGTGATGTGTTTCGAACCAAGCCCTGGGCTTGCTCGATGTCGCAGATTGACTGGGCAGGGGAGGGTTATGAGGGCGTCAAGCTGAGCTACCTCGCGAGCTGCGCTGGTTTCTTCTACGACAAGCATCGCGCGGTGCACGACTGCGCAGCGGCGATCGAGCTGCTGTCGCTGACGCTGCCGAGCGGTGCGACCGCTCTGTCTCAGTTGTTGACGACCGCTCGCCGGCCGACCTGGCGTGTACGCGCTGAAGGTGCGCCGTTTGAGTTGAAGGATGTGCTCAAGGCGCGAGGTTATCGTTGGGACGACGGCGGGTCAGGATCACCGCGCGCATGGTACATCGACGTTGATGATGCGCAGCGCGACAGTGAGCTCGGCTATCTGCAGCGCGAAATCTATCAGCGTGAGGTCGACCTGGGACCGATGCGCATTGACGCTTATGACCGGTTCTCTGATCGCTGCTGATAGCGCGCTTCTCAGTCCTGTTGGCCTTCAGTGCAGAATACCAAAAGTGCACTGAGACATCGAGATCATGTCCGATGGTTAGCTCGCTATCGGTCGAAGGCCAATCTTGCGGCTAGATCAGGCAGCGACGGAGACCCCGGCGCCGTCATGGGGCCGGCGGTCGTACTCCAAGGTGGAAGCGAGACGGCGAGTATGGGGCGGCTGGCGTAGTTCTCGCCTCGAGGCCATTACATTCAATCAAATGGGTTCAATCATCCGCGCATCGGACCCACCGATCGCCCCGCCAGGTGAAGGCGTCCTCTGCAACGTTCGTGATGCGTCCGCTAAGGCGTTCTGGCGGATCGATTGTTTCCGGCCCACCGCTGGCGGTGTCCATAGTCCGCGTCACCTTCGTGACCGTCAAACGGTCGTCTTCCAACGACCATCGACCTTCGACTCCCCACTCACCCCATCTGCCATCCGCGATGAAGCTCTCGCCCGCATCTCCTTCGCAGAAGCCGCCCTTGCTCCACCACCCCGCAAGCCATTGGCGAGTCGGTGTAGGTGCAGCAGGTTGAGGAGGAGGGGCCGGCGTGCCCGGAGGCTTGGGCGCGGCGGGCTCGACCTTCGCGTTGGCTAATGTTGCGGCCGCGTTTTCCTCTGCCACCGCGGCATCGGCCAAGAGCTGAGCAATTCTCGCCTCCTCTATCTCTGGTGAAACGTCTGGGCTCTTTGGAGCCCACGCTAGCCATGCGAATCCACCCAAAGAAAGAACTGCGACCACAACTAGACCAACCCACACAGGGCGAGGCACCTGAGGACACGGGATCGACTTGGAAACAGGCTTGTCTGGCCCCAGCTCCCGGGTGTGAAGCTCCAAAGCCCGCGCGGCACCGGGAGAAAAGCCAGCCGTTACCCAAATCAGCAAACCGACGCCAAGTATTGCCAGCAAGTATGCGAAGCCGCCCCATGACAGCACGGGCGAAATGGCGTCCCATCCTTGCTTGCGACTGGAAGCGTAGCGCTGGGCTTGGGTCAACTCGGACTGCGCGGTCACTACTGCACCCTCGGCAGTAATTATGCTTTCGTCCGGACCCCGATTGCGAGGGACGTAGATTCCGCCACGATAAAAGG
Source organism: Brevundimonas sp. AVps31 (assembly GCF_058681355.1). Classification (NCBI taxonomy): domain Bacteria; kingdom Pseudomonadati; phylum Pseudomonadota; class Alphaproteobacteria; order Caulobacterales; family Caulobacteraceae; genus Brevundimonas; species Brevundimonas sp. AVps31. The sequence continues at coordinate 2,781,745 of NZ_CM178736.1, forward strand.
CGCCGATAGCCGCGTCCGCCTCCTCCATTGAGCGGCGGAGTTCGGAGGTGCGGCGCGCGCTACGGGTCTCGTCTTCGGCAGCCTCCAAATCACGACGTGCTACCTCCGCATGCTCGGCAGCCATCGATGCAGCGGCGGCTGAAGATTTCCACACGTAAGCTGCAGTTGCGCTGGTGCCGAGGAGGCAGATCAAGGAGATGGCCACGATGAGGCGGCGGAAACCGGCACCTGCCTGTTTCCACCAAAGACCAGCCGCAACCAGCGCGGCTATGGCCCACAGTAGAGCTGAAGTCATCGAAGGCCCCCGGAAACGTCACGGTTACGCACGCTATGATAGGCACAGTGCGCTCCGTCTGATCAGCACGCCAGCCTCTTCCCTCCGCGCATCATGTCGATCTGCAAGGCTGCAGGTCGTATATCGGCGGCCAACCATTTTCAGCGGCCTGTTGACCCCCGGCCTGTCAGGTCTCAGTGCAGATCATCAAAAGCGCCCTGACGTAGAAGAACGGCGCGCATTAATTTCGAGCGCCGAGCGCGCGACCTTCGCGACGATTAGGGCCAGCCAAGCGGAGGTTGTCTGGGAGAGCGCTAAGCGGGGTCGGTCGGTGTCGCTTCTGGCGCTTCCGTGGCACTGCTTTCCGCCGCTGCCGCTTCGGCCTCCGAGAGGCGAGTTTGAGCCTCAGCCGCCTCGCGTCGCATTCTTTCAAGGTCGGTTTCAACAGGTGGCTGGTCCGCTGCAGGGCTCGCGGGAGCCAACGTGGCGAGCGCGGAATCCACGTCCCCAAGCGCGGCAACCGTCACCTGCAACGCAACGGCAGTCGACCCGGTCGGAACATCCTGTGGCCGGACATAGGTGGCGATCTGAGGCCGACCCTGAGCAACGCCGCTGACAGTAACCTCCGCGCCGTCGCGCATGACGGTCAAAGTCATTGGCTGGCCTATGCGTTGGCGGTTCAGAAGGTTGTCGAGGCCGGCGTTGTCACGGAATGTGCGATTGTTGACCTTGATGAGAGTGTCGCCAGACCGCAGACCCCATTGATACCCCGGCGCGCGTTCGACCACAGTTTGCAGACGATGACCGTACTGAGCGCGCCGACCGTTCTGCCAAGTCGCATCGACACCATTGATGCCGAGATAAGGACGGGCGGTGAACGTGGTGCCGACAGGAAACTGTGCTCCTGCCTGACCGAGAAAGCTCAGCATATTGTTGTAAGTGGCGTCATCCGTGAATTGGTGCTGTTGCATCTGACCAAAGGCCATCTGCGTCTCAGCCCACACCTGAGTTTGCACGCGCGTGTGCTCACCGACCTGAACCAGGGAGAAGCGAGCGAACTGGCGGGGCGTCGTTGAGTAGCTGTTGCCAATCAGGAGCTGTGTAAAGGCGCTCTGCATCATCCCCATCGGCACTTCGCAGACAACCTGGTTCCCCGACTGGCTGGCGACCATCCAGCCGAGATCCATGCATTTGCTCTGCACCGATGTGAGAGCATCAGGCGCTGTCGTATAAGCGAAGATCATTTCGGCGCGACCGCTCGGCGTCGTCGCCTCTTTTTCGAAGGCCGCGACGGGCTCTGCGCAAACCAGCACAGCTCCGATAACCGCCGCGACACTCAGCTTCTTCATCAGGTTCCCCCACCCAAATCGTACTTGATCCGTTTAGGCGCGCATTGGTTGTAAGGTCAATCGATGCAGGCGATGCGTATCAAGGATGAGGGGCCCTCGCCCTGTTTCCCTCACAGTGCAGATCATGAAAAGTGCACTGAGCGGTGGAGGGGAGGGGGACCGCTTCTGACTCTTTGGCGACTTTCGGAGAGTCCGCTTGTTGGCGGTTTGCCCACGCGTACTTCGGGCGCTTCGAAGCTCCTCGCACCACCGAAGACCGTAGTTCATTGGTGGCCCTTTGCAGTCCGCTTTTATCTTCTGCATATCCGGGTGATCTGGCGACCACTCGGCAAAATGAACGCATCGATTGACTAAGCGAAGGTCGATCCCTCGCTTAACTCCGACAGCCCGGGCAGGGCGCGCTAGCGTTAGGCCAGTGGCTTGGCACGAGCGGGCTTCGGAGCATAGAATTGGGCACGAGGCGCAGAAATCATACGAGGGACGATGAAGTCGATCATGCTGGCGATGGCCGTCATCGCTGTGGCCGCATCCCCGGTCGGGGCCGGACAGGCTCAGAACCGCATCGTCGTGGAATTCGCCGCAGACAGCGACGAGGTCTCGACTCAGAGCATGGTGGCTCTCTCTCGCTTCGCGCGGGCACATCCGGACAAGGATCTCCTGATCGAGGGCCATGCGACGCTGGCGGAGTCGGACAACAGTCCAGACTATGCGACCGGACTCTCGCATCGACGCTCGGCCAAGGTGCGGATGGCGATCTGGAACGACGACGTGGAACGACGGCAGTTTTCAGCGCAGCGAACGATGACGTCGTCCGGGTACGGGGCCAGTCGCCCTCTCGACGGGATAGCGCCGGACCATCGGCGCAATCGCCGGGTCGAGGTTTCGCTTCGGGGACCGGACGCTGGCTAGTAGCCGCGCGACCCAATGTAGTACCTCTGCTGCGGCCCTGCAGTCGGTCTCGGCCATCTGAATAGTCACAGTCCGGCGCCGTGCGAGTACCAATCGCTCCTAAACGCAAACACACGGTGTGCTCGACGGACGCGAGCAGGGTGAAGCGGCCCGCCGAGCGTTTGGGATCTGCGGGCGTTCAGACGGCTATGGCGATTTGAAAGCCATCAGGAATTCGAGCAGGTCCGAGCCATCGGTCGCTTCGAGCCTGTAGTCCTGAGCCTGCTCTCTTGGCAGGGCGTCGAAGCGGGTCCGTATCGACTGGGCGTGGCCAGCGCTGGTGAGCGTCACGGTGGCGGAGCAAATTATCTGGATCCGGTCCGGGTGTTCGAATTCGAAGCGTTGGTCGGAAAAGGAGACAACCATCGCATCGCGCTGGGCGGTGGTGAACTTCCAAGTCGGTAGAAGTCCCTTCACGACAACGCCCGCGCGCGCCCATACGTCAGGGTGAGCGCAGAACCGCGCATCCTCGCGGTCCAGCAGCTCGCGTGCGGACTGGGCGTTCGCAGGGCTTGAGAACAGGGTGAGGTACAGGCCGACGGCCGTTGCGGTAACGATGCGGTGCATTGGAAATCCCGAACTTGGTCCATGGAGACTAAGGGGAGGCAATGAACAATCAACCCTCAGCAACCCGGTTGCCAAGACCCCTGTCGTCAGATGTGATCAGGGGACCAGCTATGGCTCAGCGAAGGCAATCGGGTACTAAGGGGTGATGGCGATGAGGATGATGACGGGTCTGGTCATTTGCGTGGCGCTTGCTTCACCGGATGCGGCGAGCGCCTGTCGGCGATCGCCCGACCCTGGGACGCTCATGTCGCGTGAGTACACGACCGTCGCCGTCGTGAGAATCGAGGACGTGATCCCGACATCGCCGTCGAATCCAGAAGACGAGTGGCGGGCAATGGCGACCCGAGTGAGCGTTGTGGAAGGCGCGGAACCCGCCTTGAACCTGCTTCTCGGACATGCGGAAATTCCGAACTGCCGGGAACGTCGGCCGGCTCCGCGCGCCGGCGAGTACTGGGTTGCGTACATGGACGGTGTCGGCGGCCCCGATAGTGTCGTGTACAATGCGTGGCCGCTCGATTTCGCCCGTAGTCTCGATCCAAGATTTAGCGGCGCGCCGGCGCGATGAGGAACCGAGCATGATGATATACGCGTCGATCTTCGCCGCCTTGACGGTGCAGTTGGGGCCGCCGCCGCCACTGATTTCGGTCGTCCAGCTCGCCGACGAAGGCACAACGGCAGACGGCCGCGCCGCTACTCAGACGATTATCGAGAAGCTGCAGCCCGGTTACGTCCGCGTCAGACCCAGTGAAGTGTCAGCGGAGGCCCTTGAGGCCTGTCGGACCGACCCGTCGCCCGTTGAAGTGTGCTTGTCGGAGGCGTTGGGCAGGGCGGGTGCAGCCTCGGGACATGTCGTTCTGATGACCCAGGAAAAGGATGGCGTCTTGCACTGGCTGTGCGTCGGGAGGAATGCGGGTCCGTTCACTGCCGCGCGCCAGTCCGTAGAGCTTGGGCCTTTGGCGGATCTGTATTCCGATGGCGAGAGCGAACTTCTCCATCGGGCGGCCGCCTGCCTGACCTATGCCGGCAACCAGAGCGGCTGGTAGGCGTCGAGGGTTTTCTCGGCTGCTGTATTGGAGTTTGGCGTCACGGGGTTGTCGCAGACGATGCCCCGCAAGCTGTCCGCGACGGGGTGGCTGGGTCGGGAAAGACATTGGCGAACAGGGGCGCATTCGATCCGTCACGCCGATCCTCGACACGCCATCGTCCGCGCTCCCCCGGCCGGTCAGAGGTTATGCGCAGCGTGTAGGCGCGGGACTCGCCGCTCGACGACGGTTCGCCGGCGGCCTTGAAGAAGGCTCCTGTCTGTTCACCGCCGCGTTGATCGGAGATTCGGGCAGCGACCTGCCCCGCAGGATCGACGACTTCCAGGACGGCGTCGAAATCGGGCGACGAGATGCTCAGCCAGATTTGCTGAGCCGGGGCGAGGCTCGTTCCACTGCGGTGCGACCATCGGCCCGTAGTGTCGCGTGAATCATTGCAGTCTTCACCGAGCACGCCTCGCAGACCCGTGCCCGCCGCCAAAGGCGGGGGGCGTCCCGGCATGGGCGGAGGAGTGGGATCCTGTACTGGAATCGTCAGTCCAAAGGAGAGGACTATCGGTATGATGGGAAGCGCCATGAGATTGAAAGCTCCACCGACTGCTGTTTGCTTTGCGTCCAAGGCCTGAACTTACCGTCGGGCCGAACAAGCCATCAATACTCAAGTTCGCTGGAGCGCTGGGGGTGCTGACGCCCCGATCCAACAGATGGTCACGGCAGCGAGCATCTCTCGGTGACGATCGACATCCCGCTATTCGACTCCCGCCAACCCGTTGCGCTCGCTGTATTCGGTTCGCGCTGAGCTGGCGAGATTCGCCATGCGAACCTGCTCCACGATCCAACGGTCGAGGTCCTTGCCGTCCTCACGCTTGAGTTCGACGCCCGCGTTGCGCAGACGCGTCAAGTGGACGGCCCCTCCGAAGTTCGCCGCCGACAACCATTGAAGACTCTCCAGCACAGCTTCATGGCTCATGGTGACACCAGGCTCCGGGGGCGGCTCAAGCCACCTGTTGAGATGCGCCATGATGGTCTGAAGGGTCTCGTCCAACGCCGGCGTCATCGTCCTCACCGATTTGTTCATAACGGCCGACATCCTGGCCGAAATTACCAAGTCGGCAAAGGTCGCAAACCACCGACAGCGTCCGGACGGACACCCCCGTTTGCGCTGCTGGCGTTTCGTCGGCTCACCCTCCATCTTCTTGAGCCTGCGTGGGAGGGGGCAACGTCGATGATCTCCGGTTTTCTGGCCCGCTTCGGCATCGGGCGCGCGCCGCGCGGGGCTTTGTCAGTCGCCACGCTGGCGACGTTTCATGGCTGCCTGAGGATGGAGATCGCATACGCCTGCGGCGACTTGGATGAACCGGTCGTGCTGGAGATCGTCGTCCGGAAGCCGAAGCGGATATTCGTCGTCTGCGAGTCGCTAAAATGCTGGACGACTGACGGGGCCCGTGGTTGGCGGGCTGTCGCGAAGGCGGATATGGATCGGGCCCGGCAGGCCAGAACTCCGATGTTGCTGAACGAGGCTTCGGCGCAGGCGACGACCACGGCCTATTTGGCCGATTTTGGCGAAGGGTACCGGTACCGGGTCCCGTTTGGCGAAGTGACTTTCCGGGTGATCGGTGCGAGGTCCGGCCGGCACCTGCTGTCTCGGCGGATGACGATCCAGCCTGCGTAGCGAGCCTCAAATTAAATCTGGTAAGCCGAGTTCAGAGCCTTCCATTCCAAACCATCCGGATGTCTGCTTCCGGCCGGCAACTCACCGTCCGCTGCTGGCGCTTCTTCGACGTACAGGCCGTCGCCAGCGCTGCCATCACACTTGATCGCCGCTACTTCAGGCCGTCGCTCCCTAAAGTGTGCGCCACCAACGCGTTGGCGTGGCCGTGACCGAGGCCATGCTCGTTCTTGAGAAGCGTGATGAGCTCCATATGCTTGGCGGGGTAACCGGCGCGGATAATCTGCTGCCAGTGGGAGATGGGCTCGCCGTACTTCTTCTCGATTGAGGGGAAGTAGGAAGCTGGCCCTTTCACGGCGGCGTCGCTCATCTGAAGTCTCCGAGATGACTCGTTGGTTTGGTGCTGCGGCAAGGCTAGCATGAACGTCCGATCTACGAGCCTGCGCTCGTGTCCGGGACTGGCGCGGAGCAGCTCAAAAGGGAGTAAAAGAGAAGGGCAGGGAGGCCATCTCTCGGGAGGTTCGCCATGCGCCAGTCTGACCTGTTTATCATCCCGCGGCGACCTTGGAACGCGGGTCGCCTCATTGGACCCAAAGCGCCGCTGAAGCCTAAGCACATTTGGGCGATCCGACAGCAGCTCAAGGTCGCCAAACGCGTCCGCGATCTTGCGATGTTCAACTGCGCGCTCGATGCCAAACTCAGAGCGTGTGACCTCGTGAAGTTGCGGGTGAGCGACGTTGCACCCGGCGGATCATTGAGACTTCGGTCCACCGTCATCCAGCAGAAGACCGGTAGGCCGGTTCCATTCGAGATCACTGAGCCGTCCAGGGATGCGATAGCTGCATGGCTGGAGGTCCGCGGGCAGCGTGACGATGATTGGCTCTTTCCGAGCCGAAGTCATGACGGGCGCCACATCGGCACGCGGCAGTACGCGCGGCTCGTCGAGCAATGGATCCGGCTAATCGATCTCGAGCCGGCGGCCTACGGCACGCACAGCCTCAGGCGGACAAAGGTCTCACTTGTCTACAAGAAGACCGGCAACCTCCGTGCCTGCCAGCTACTCCTCGGTCATCGGAAGCTGGAAAGCACGGTCCGATACCTTGGGATCGAAGTGGACGACGCCTTGGAGATCTCTGAACAGATCGATCTCTGACCTCGCGCCGGGTCCGCTGAGCGGACCCGGCCATCGTCCGCTATGGGTGGGAAGCGGCCATTTCAGGTTCGACCCGAACGGTAAAGTTGGTCGCGGAAACCAGACGGACTTGGCCAGTCATTCCCTCTGTCGAACCTGAAGCCCCGATCTTGAAGTGAGAGCCCGAAAATTGGACCATTATGGATGACTCTTCGCAGGTGACGGGGCCGAAACTCAGATGGACGTGGCTTTCGGCGGGCCAGCGACTTCCAACTGCCTGATCGACCAAGAGCACCAAGTCCAAGCTAACATCTCGCGGTTCAGTAAAGAGGACTTGTGCCTGATCTTCGACAATACCGTCGCCTTTCACGAAAATCGCCTCGCCGCACGACACCGTTTCCCAGCCGTGACAGACGTTACTCATAACCAGGGCATCATTGCTGTGCGAAGATGTGTTGGCACGAAGAGTCGAACAGCTTCCCCCGGCTTCTCGTTCGATCTCTATCGTCGTCGTCACCGTTGGTTCCTCCATCTGCTGCGCGCAGACGCGAGCAGGACAGGCAAGTATCATTCCGACGAGGAGCAACTTGGCGTTGATCATTGGCACAATCTGCACGGTGATCCGAATGTCCGCAACGGGTCGGGAGCAGACATTCGCAGTTCGCTTGGAAGCGGACCCTCGGCCTGATGCCTGGGAGCGGGCATCGTCAGAGTCAGCTGCGGGTGGAAAGCGGACGTTACGGGAGATAATCACGGGTGATGAGCAACTTGCCACAGTCCAGCGAAGAGAAACTCCGCGATCTGGCGACGGCAATAGAGGGGCTGGAGCTGAAAATCGCGCCACCCGCGCCTCCTGTCAAAGCAGAGCGACTGCCAAAGACCGAACTCGGCCCAAAAACGACGTTGGCTGTTCAGATAATGGCTTGGGGCTTCAGGCTATTCTGGGGACTCTGGCTCGTTCTCGCTCTCACGGTGACGCCGCCTCGGCAGATCAGTGATTTGATCGTCGTTCCGTTCTCGGGGTTTGTTTCCTGGCTGATTTTTCAGTTCAACAAAGCGACACTGGTTGCTGCTGCCCGGAAAATTTCCGGGTCACGCTGAGCCGGCGCAATGTCCGCAACGGGTCGGGTGCGGCTATCACCTCAAGGCCTGGAAGCAGACATGCGACGTTGGCCCAGGAGCCGACCCGCTGGAGCTCCGAAAAGGGTGGTTAGCGGACCTTGAGAGATGGGTCATCCGCGAAAAGTCTGTTCGCTCAATGGCCGCCCAACCTTCCAGTCTCCGACGTCCAGTTCGAACACGTCGCCATCTGTTTTTCTGACAGCGAACCAACCAATCAGAGTGCTCCCGCATAAGTCCTCCCGGCAATGCCCCCAAAGGCCGACGACGTAGTAACCGGGAACGCTGTTCGAAGACGCCTCGCAGACAGCGACGTGCGTAGCGGGCAACTGCCTCACAGCGGCCACCCGGTCGGTTGCGGTGAAGCATGCTGATTCATCACTTCGAACCGGGACGGCGGTCGTGCAGCCGGACATCGGCAGCGAGAGAACGGCCAGAGCGATGATCGGTTTGAGCACGATGGCCGTCTCCTCTTGGCCTGAACCTATCGACTACGCAAAGGTCCGCAATGGGTCGGAAGCAGCTATCGCCCCAAGGCTTGGAAGCAGACATTGGGACGTTGGCCTAGGAGCCGACCCGCTGGAGGTCCGAGAAGGGTGGAAAGCGGACTTCGCTAATCCAGCCAGACCGGACGGCGTCACGGTGTTCAACGGCAGGACCTCCGGGTCATTCGAACAGGTAATCCTGATGGGGCGGTCCCCGCCCAGCCTTAGCAAGGCGGTCCTCGCTTGCCCTCCGAACGACCTCAATCGGGACGACCAATTCGCTCAGACAAGATTGTGGGGCGTCGGGGGACAAGCTCAGCTGAACCCCTATTCCTCCCTCCGCGATGTAGGGGATGGGTAAGTGGATCACATCGCTATGGCCGCGGTCCGTACACGCCCGAAACGCGGGTGTGGCTTGGCTGGCGACAAGCGCCTGCCAGTGCTCCATGGTCATGTTGATCAAGGCTAGGGGTTCGACCTGCTCGCCCGAAGCGAGGTTGAAGGTTCTTACCATGGTCCAGCGCTCTTCGCGCTGGTTGCACCGCCCCTCAGCAACAAACCGAACGCTGGCAAAATGCTTTCGGGTGGCGACGCTCTGCGCCTTGAACGCGAAATTCGCCTGCCCCTCATCGGTGATGAGAAGACAGCGGTTGGCGCCCAGGATCGCTTGCCGCTCGATCGCTAGAAGTTCGCGACGGATCGCCTCTGACGCCGCAGCCGAATAGCCATCGACCCGGGGCATTGTGATCGCAGCGGAAAGCCTGTCATCCGTCGATGGTCGGAGGGGCTCGTCTACGGGCTTCGACTGCTCTGACCGAACGGCCGGTGCATTCTCCAGTGGCTCCGGCCCGCATCCGACAAGCAGGAGCGCAACGACAATCATGTTTCGCACGGCTTGCACCTCCAGCGCCCTGCCATGATCGTGCGCGGCGAAGCCAGCGTCTGCAACGGGTCGGGAGCAGACAGTCGCAGTTCGCTGGGAAGCGGACCTTCGGCCTGAAGCCTGGGCGCGGGCGCCGTCAGAGTCAGCTAAGGGTGGTCAGGCGACGTTGGCGAGCTCAGTTGACCGAACTGCCGTGATCGCCTGACACACTTGGTCCAATAGACGTGTCGCCTCTATCGGCTTGGAGATATGCCCGTCGGCTCCAGCTGCCATAGACTTCGCGATATCTTCTGGCATGGCGTTCGCCGAAAGCACGTAGATCGGTGTGGTGAGAACCTCGCCCGTTGCCTCTAACGCCCTGATTTTGGTGATGGCAGTGAGGCCGTCCATGACCGGCATCTGCATATCCATAAGGATCAGGTCGAAGGTCTCGCATTTTGCTGTGTTGACGGCGTCGGCCCCATTCTCGACGGACGTCAGACTGGCCCCGGCCGCGCCCAGGATTAGCTCAACGACACGGCGATTGACGGGATGATCTTCGGCCAAAAGTATGCGGATGCCTTGTAAAGGCGCAGCTTCGATTTGATCTTCCTCGTCGGCCCGAACGGCCTGAGTATTTGAAGGAGCCTTGGCTAAATCCAGGGTCAACGTGAAAATCGCCCCCTGTCCCGGAGCGCCATCTGCGGTCAGCGTCCCTCCCATAGCACCCGCCAGTGCATGGGAAATCGACAGGCCCAGGCCTGAACCGCCAAAACTCCGAGTGATTGACCCATCAATCTGCTCGAACCTGGAAAACAGCTTTGCTTGGGCGGTTGCATCGAACCCGATGCCGCTGTCTCGGACCTTAATGGTGAAGCGGGTGTGAGAGGCATCAGGTTTCGCGGCCACTGTTAGGTGGATGCTCCCGCTGTGTGTGAACTTGACGGCGTTGCTCAGCAGATTGGCAATGATCTGCCTGACCCTCACGGCATCTCCTATGTAAGCGCCAGCAGCGTCGGGATGGACGACGACTTGAAGGTCCAGACCCTTTGCCTGGGCCTGGGGGTCGAACAACGCCGCACAGGCATTGACGGCGTCAGCCACGTTGAAGGGCTCGGCCAGGACGGTGAGCTTTCCCGCTTCGACTCTCGCAAGATCGAGAATATCCGTCAGAAGCGTCTCTAGAGTTTTCGCGGACCCCTCGATCAAGTGGACCATTTCACGCTGATTTGAATCAAGATTCGTACGCGCCAGTGCGCCGGCCACCCCCATGACCCCGTTAAGGGGCGTGCGTATCTCATGGCTCATGTTCGCCAAGAATTCCGACTTGGCCTGGTTGGCAGCCCCCGCTTTTTCAGCTGCGGCCTTCAGCTCTTCAGACGTCTTTTCCGCCAGATCCAGCGATGCCGATACGGCCCTGCTGTCCGCCAAGCCCCGTCGCGTCGCCGCGGCGAGATGAGCCACGTACATAAAATTCGCGAGACAGACGAAGGCAGCGGTCTGCTTGCCCGGTTCGGTCACCAGCGAAATCAGAGGCAACGCCAGAAGCAGCAGGCCAAACGGCGCCGTAGCAGCCCAAACCATTGCGGCGGAGGAACTGGCGTGTAACCGCACATTCATCACCCCACCCGCAAGCACAGTGACGGCAAGCACTCGCCCCTGCCAACCTTCCATGAACCATGCCAACGGCGCGACGCCCGCAAACACGGTGGTGCTGACAACGACAGACGCGACAAAAAGCTGTTTACGCCAGTGGGGTGCGACAAATCCCTCCCTACGCATCGGCGCACTTATCCAAGACGTGGCGAGTTGCGCAGCGACTGTCGCAAACAACCAAATTACCGGCCACGCTGCCGCATCATGTAGGAAGACGGCTGCCGCGATTCCCACGCTAAAGAATAGCCGGATGGGAAACTCTCGGACGCGGCGGCGCGCAATATCGGTCCAGTCTTGATCTCGCATTCAGGCAAGATGACAGCAGTTGGTTGAGTGGCCGTGAACGTGTCCGAAAAATGTCGAACTGATATTTGCCGACCTGGCCGTGGCCATCGGTTGCTTGGAGGCCACGTCCGCTTTGGGTCGGTAGCGGACTTGTGACGATCGACTCGATGAACGTCTGCTTTCAGGACTGATGCCAACGTCCGCTCCTGGCGCATAGCCGCCTTGGCTCCGGCTCAGTGTAGATCCAGAAAAACGCACCGAGCTGATGTGCGAGCGTCGATGACGTGACTCAACAACGCTGCCGTTGTCATTGAAAAATTGACGAAATCACCCTCGCGACTGATGACTGCTCAGGGTTATCAATGGAACGCCAATAGATCGTGTTGTTCCAGGAATGCGGCCAACTCGGTCGCCGTCGAGAAAACGGCGCTGCCGCCCACAGCGTCAAGAATACCCTGTACCAGAAGGGCGTCCGTCTCAGCTGCGGCTGATAGGGAAGGAAACTTACCTTCGGAGCGAGCGGTGAGACGAATTGGGGACGCGAAAACCGCGCCGACGCCGTATTCTCGGTGGTCGAGGCGCTTTGCTGAAATGCTCAGCTTCGACCTTGGCATGTAGAATGTGAAGAAGACTGAAGGCCAGCGATCAAGATGATCATCGTCCCAGTCGGTGAACATCTGAGCTTTGGACCAGCGCCGAAATTCATCTTCACGGGTTGGAGCACCTTTAGAGGCGCTCTCCCGGGCTTCTTCGACCGCCCTTTCTGAATGGGACGACCCCGATACAACGAAACCGATACCGTCGAAGACGTCTGGTCGACGCGCGGCCAACTCGATCAAAGAGCCGACTTTGGCCGGCTGTGGATGTCGCTGACTAATCCAAGCTCTCTTCGCTTCGGCGAGGATTTGCCTGTCAACCTGATGGGCTGAACCGTATAGCTTATCAAACCAGGCCGCTGCGGATTGCCAAGCGGCGGAGCAGGCTTCAACCGCGACACCTGCTTCTATCAGGCTGCCCGAAACGGCCGTGCCGAAGCCGATGCCGTTATCGCTCGCATTGGCAGAGCAGACGACGCCACCATTGTCAGACAGATAGACTTTGGCGTGGAGCCCGTCGGCATGGCGCAATCGATCATTGTCAGGAGCCCCAAGCGCGACCAGAGCCTTGGGTGAGGTGCCGCCGGAGCGCGCATCGCAGACGACCAAAGCGTCTTCGACGCCCTGGCCCAATAGCTCTTCGCAATCCGCCCCCCAGTAGGCGACGGCGCAACGAAGCTGTCGACCGGAACATACGTCTCGAATACGTTGGCTCAGAGCATCGCCAAAGAGGAAATCGGTCATTTTGTGTCCTGCAGACGGGCGGTGAGGGCGGAGAAGGCACGCAGCTGATTGTGTCGGTTCTGCGCAGGTTTAGGACGCTGCAGTTTTGAACCGCGTTTTAGGAGTTAGTTCTGGCGACTTAGGAGGCTAAAACCGTGGTTTTAGATGCCTATCGGCGCCTCACACGCGGACGCTTCGGCGCTGAATAGGCCAATGACGTGGCCGTCTTCAGCCCCCCCGCCTCAGCAACCGCCGAAGAGACCTTGAAGGCGGGCCGCGTCGCAAACTTCATCACAATCTTGCCGATCTCATCACCTCGCTTGGCGTCGACGCCGAACACGATGCGCGCCAATAGGGTGTGTGAGTTTGCCGAAGTGATATTGTCCCGGCGGGCTTGAACAGCAACGGCGTCTCGCCAATCGCCCAAGTTTTGAGCGTCCCATCTCTCAAGCCGATCAACCAAATGTGCGGCTTTTTCGACGCTGGTGCGCGCTGATGTGTTTTTCATCGCCAAAACGGGACCGACTGCGAAAAGGTACGGATCTGTAGCCTGCAAGCGCGTGACCTCTATGATGGTTAAGCTATCTATCTCAAGGGTGGGTAAGGCTATGATCTATCAAGCATGAAGGAATGAGGGGGGGCTATGTCTGCATAGTCATATAGATACACAGCACTTTTATAAGAGAGCCTGCGTCAGTCCTCTGCAAGTTGTCATTTTCTGCTTCTACAAGGTGATTTTTCTCCAACGCAGCACACGCTCCCAGGATAGTCGCGGTCTACGAGTCGCGAGATTCGACGATCGAGAACCAAGATTGAGGTGGTCCGGAAGATCTTCCGGACCAAGCCGCGGCGTCAGCATGTTTTCCTGCGGAAGCTCTTCCGCAGCCCTTTCACCCTGTGATTCCTCAGAACTGTAAAGTCTGCACCTAATGAAACACGAGGTGCAAAATGCGGGAGCTGCGAGACTACCGGCGCGAAGAAATCGACCGTCGAAATCGTGAAGTGCAGAAAATCGTCAAGAGAGCGTCGATCTCCGTTCAGCAGAAAACGCAACGAAAAGGAACTGAGATACCAACCAACCTGTGCCAATCCCATGTCGCGCGAGAACGAGAGCTATCCCAGCTTGCGGTACGGCGATTTGAAAGAGCGCGAGCGAGAGGTACTCGAGTTCGCTACATCACCGTATGTCATCCCAAGTGGACATGCGCTGCCGGCGCGCTCACACCCCAGATGCTAATCGAAGCCAGGAACTGGACCAGCCGGAGGGCTCGCAATCTCTCTAAGTTTGGGCAGCAAAGGGTGCTTGGTTTCGTCGATGTCGCTTGGGTGGAACGGAGCGCGGTTGGCGGTGACGACCATTGGAATGTCCACGTTCACTTCCTAGCTTACGTACGGGGCAAAAAGACTTTGCCGGTGTCGGTCTATCGATTGGCGTTCGGATGCCTTACCGATGGCGACCGCGTGAAGAAGCCAGTCCTCGTCAAGACGCCGCCGAGCAGCGACGACCTCTCGCGCGTGCATGAATATTGCTCTCGGGCCCTGCTGCTTCAGAAGAACCAATGTCGAAGATACCTTTTGGATAGCCGCCAACGCCCGTTGATCCGAAAGCTCCATCTCATCGGTGATCGAATGGATGAGCTTGCGCGCGTCATCAATCAGCTCGGTCCAAAGCCCCTCTGGGTTCTCTCAGGTTTGAGAAGGAAGCATGGCAAGGTGGTCAAGCATGACGGACGAAGTGGGCGCTTACCAAGGACCCTCGAGCAAAAGCTAGGATCACGCGGATCGGAAGCTCAGATCGAACGTGATCCGCCGCTTCGGTTTGGGGGAGCGGGCTACGAGGCGGCTGCTCGCCGCAGCCGTTAGAGCCGCCTCGCCGAAGCCGTGACATAGCTGGCTCTCACGATGAGCCGCACAATCGCCGAGGCGGCCCTCGGCCGTTGCGCGGCAGGCCAGCTGGACTTCAGCTGAGGTAATGCCAACCTCTCGAGCCGCCTCGGGGAACTCTGACGTTGGGCTGCGGGCCTACCAGGTTGAAGAACGGCTTGGCTCAGTCGTCAAATCAGCTTGGTCCGCTGCGCCTTGCCCTTGTCGACCGATCCGCAGCCTTGCCGGCGGGCCAACCAGAGCATGGACGTCCAGCGCGGGCTGCTGACCGGTGCGAGCGACAGGTTTGCCGTTTGCTTGGGTCTGAGATGCTGGTGCGCTCGTGGGGCCGTAGCGACACGGTCGGCAAGCAAGCAGCGTATGCTGCTTCCGACGTGTTGCGAATGGCGGGCTAACGGGGTTGCATACCGAAGAGCACCGGCGGCTCGTTCGGGCGTTGGCTGACGCGCGTCTCGCCGCCGGTGTCTCGCAGTATGCGCTAGCCGATCGACTCGGGGTCGATCAGTCTTACGTCTCGAAGTACGAGAGCGGTCGTCGACGGCTCGATGTGATCGAGTTCTTGCGCATCGTCGCTGCACTCAAGCTCGGTCGCAGCGATCTCCACCGGATTCTCGACGAGGCCGCGAGCCGCTGAACTGTCGACCCACGATCGATGCTCAACGACGAAGGTGTCGGCGGTCCTAAAGTGTTGCCGGCCCTCGTTGACCCCAAACTCGACGAAGGCGGCGCGGTCAAGGTCACCGGAATCTCGCAGTGTCAGCGAGCGGCCCGTCACCTTGCGGACGACGCTCCAATGGCAGTCGTTTGGGAGCTGAAAGCAAACGATGGCCACGCGCCGGGGTTTGCCAAGCTCTCGAGAGAGGCGCTCGGCAAAGTCTCGCGGGCCGGAAAAATCCTGGGCGACGAATGGTCGCCTGATAACAAGCGACACCGCATGCTGACGCCGAAGTCCGCGAAATGCGGCCTTTGCACACGCTTCGAGCTCGTCTGCGGTGAGACCATCGCTTAAAGCATCGGCCCATCGTTGTGGCGGCAGCGCCCGAGCCGCGCCACGAAACAGGTCGGCGTAGAGCCGGCGAGAGCGATCTCTGACGTTAAGCTCGCGCAGGGCGTTGGCGATCGCGTAAAGGCCGCACAGGCCATCTAGGGAGCCCTGAAATTCGGTGCGCATCGTCAGTACTCCTCTGCCAGCATGACGACGAGGACGCGCATGCAGCCGGTCTCGCAGCCAGGGTCTACGGCGGCTTGGGTAAGTGACTGGTCGTAGTAGTCGATCTTCCAGAACACCTGCTCGCCATCGATGGACAGCACGCCGAAGTCGTGTTCGCCGTAAGGGTCGTTGGCTTCGTTGAAGTCGTCGTATCTGGCGAGAGCACCCGCGACTGCGACCAGAAACGCGAGGCCTCTCGCCATAACGCCTCGCGTCGCCATCACTCGTCCGCCCCTGCGGTGCTTGCGTAGTTGATCATTGAGCGCACGAACTCGCTCTCGTCTTTCGACGGTCATCTCAGTCTCCAATTTTAAGGGAAGGGCGGCCCGAGGGCCGCAACGTCACGCGAGCGAGAGGCGCTCGATCGAGATCACCAGGACAAACGGCCCCTTTGTTTCGGCAGCGGCATAGGCCTCAGCCTGACCGTCGATGCTCAGTTCCAGCGACATCCTCATGCCGCTCTCGAGGTCGATGCCGCGCGCCTTCAGGCTCTTGGCGTGTCTGCCGATCTTCAGCTGGTCAACGGCAATGGCCACCGGGACCAGCGCGCTCAAGCGTTCGCGGTTCATCGTGCTGCTCCCTGGTAGAGCGACAGAACCAGACGGCGCTGCGCGTCGCTGTCGCCGTCAATATACCCTTGCGTAACCTCGATCGACCGATGGCCAGCGAGCAGCTGAACATCGCGTAGGCTGGCGCCGGCGCGATGCGCCGAGCGAGCAGCCCGTGTGATGAAGGTGCGGCGGCCCGAGTGCGACGAGCAACCAGCCGCGCCGATCTCGCGGTAGAGAGCGACGAACCAGTTGACGATGCTGTTGGCGCGCATCCGCCCGCCGCGACCTGAGCGGATCACCGGGCCGTCTGAGTTGCAGTTCCGGCGGAGGCCCCTCAGGGCCCGAGCAAGCTCAGCCTCGATCGGAATGCGTCGGCCGCCTTCCTTCTTGGCGATCCGGTCGAGAATGGTCAGGGACCGTCCGACGCGGCCGTTGGCGTCGATGACCATCGGCCAGTCGAGCCCCGCGATTTCGCAGGCCCGCAGGCCGCACCGCAGAGACAGCAGCAGCATGACGCGATCTCGTGCGGAGGTCGCGCGTCGACCGATGGCTCTAAGAGCTTTCGCCTCGACGGTAGGAGATATGATTTTGGCTTGGCGGCCAGGCATTGCAGGCACCTTTCAGGCAGGCGAACGCCATCGTCGCGCAGGCAAGGCCGGCGTGATGGAGACGTGCGCTACGTTTTTGAGAAATGCTCAGCGACCTGATCGGTCTACTGCGCGAAACAACCATAGCGGGTTTATAGAAGAAAGTCAAACGATTTCAATCGCAGTTTGGATTGGAGGGCTGTTCGCAACCCTCAATGAAAACACGTTGTTTGCGTTTCTGTCCGATGCTAAATGACAACATCATTTTGGCGTTTGAAATATGCGACGTACACAAATCACCCGGTTGGTCGGTATCGATGCTGGCGTGTTCAACGCGCTTGGCGCCCGTGACCTCTTGCCATTTTCGGCCGAGAGTCGACGGGCGGGGTGGGGGGCCTACACGGCGGATCAAGCTTTTCGCCTTGCGCTATTCCGTGACCTTACGGCAGCTGGACGACCGCAACTGGATGCCGCCAGTTTGGTGCGAGAAGGTTTTGAAGACCTCATGCACCACGCTGAAGGCGCGGCGTCCCCGACACCGGTGATGTTCGGCGCAGTCTGGACCGTCATGGGGGCCAGCGATGAAGCGAGGGCCACAGCTCGCTTCGTTCTGACCGCACCGCTCGGGGGCGTGGATGCCGCAGTAGCTGCGACACTGACGTTGACAGGGCAGGGGGTCGACGCGGTGCAGTCTGTTGTCACGATCAACGCGACGCGGACGCTGGCGAGCCTGCTCGAGCGCGCCAAAGTCAACGACGACCTGGACGAGCGTTTCGTTGAGCTGGCCGCCATCTTCGGCGTGTCGCTGTGACCGAAGCGGCCACCATGCTCGGTGAGCGGGTCAAGCGGTCGGTGCTTCCGATCAGTTGTCCGCCACGCGGCCTCGCCCGCCCGGCGGCGGCTGAATACATTGGCGTCAGCGTCAGCAAGTTCGATCAGATGGTGGCTGATGGCCGCATGCCAAGCGCCAAGGAGATCGACCGCCGCAAGGTTTGGGACCGCCTAGAGTTGGACGAAGCGTTCTCAGCCCTGCCGGCAGAAGAGCCGGTCAATCCATGGGACGACGCGATATGACCAGCAAGCGCCCCGCGAACGTCAGCTATTACCGAGACCGGCAAGGGACGCTGCGTTGGCGCTATCGCAAGAAGAACCAACCCGAAAGCCAAACAAGACACCTCTTCGGCTCGGCCGAGTGGTGGGCTTGGTACGACGCCGCGGTCGCCGCGAAGCTGCCGCCGGTTGGGTCGTCTCGAACGCTGCCCGGTTCGATCGACGCGCTCGCGGTGGCCTATTACGCGTCAGCTGAGTGGGCGGCTCTGAAGCCGACGACCCGCCGGACCTACAAAGACATCATCGATCGGTTTCGAGACTCTCAGCCGAAGGCCAAGCGATGGGGCAGCCTGCCGGCTCGAGACATCGACGCCAAATTTATCCGCAAGGCGATGGACGCCAAGGGCGCGCGCTCAGCGGCCGCCAACAACCTGCTCAAGGTTCTGCGCGCGGTCTTCACCTTCGCTGTCGATCGGGCTTGGCGCGACGACAACCCGACCCAGTTCGTCAAGCCGATCAAACGAAAGAGCGATGGCTTTTCGACCTGGTCTGAAGACGACATCCAAAGCTTCGAAGCGCGGTGGCCGCTGGGATCGAAGGAACGGCTCGCCTTCGACCTGTTACTCTACACCGCGCAGCGCTCGGGCGACGTGCGGCGGATGGGCAGGCAGCATTTGCGCGGCGGCGGCATCGCCGTCGTGCAAGAGAAGACAGGCGAAGCGCTTGAGTTGCCGATTCACCCCAACCTGATGCGCTCACTTGAGAGCGGCGCGGCGGGAGATCTGACCTTTGTTACGACCAAGCTTGGCGCGCCGTACACCGCCAAGGGTTTCAGCCAATGGATCAGCGAGTGCGCCGACAGGGCAGGTTTAGCCAAAGACCGGTCGGCGCATGGTCTGCGAAAGGCGGCGGCGAGGCGATTGGCCGAGGCCGGCTGTTCGGCTCACATGATCATGTCGGTGACCGGTCACCGCAGTCTGAAAGAGGTCGAGCGCTATTGTCGGGCGGCCGGCCAGAAGGCCCTGGCGGTCCAGGCGATGTCGCGCATCGCTGAACAGAGCTAGAACAAAAACTGTCTAACTGAACCTGTGCGACGCAAAGTTAGCCAACGCGAACCTTCCAATATGCTGAATTATAAGTCGAATCCAGCTTGGGTGGCGGACAGGGTGGGATTCGAACCCACGGTAGGCTCTCACCTACGGCGGTTTTCAAGACCGCTGCCTTAAACCACTCGGCCACCTGTCCGTGTCCTGTGAGCGGACACGCCGCATACCCCCAAATGTGGCGTTAACCAAAGCGGAAATGTCGGCGTGGCATCAGGATCGTCTCAAGGATCGGGACGATGGCGACAAGACTTTTCAAGGGCGCATGCATTGTGGCGCTGTTGCCGCTGATGGCGGCTTGCGCCACCGGCGCGCGGCCCGGAAGCGGCGCGCGGATCCCGGTCGTCACCGACCCCGCGCCGATCGTGTCGGGCACCATGCGGCCCTACCAGATCCGCGGTCAGTGGTACCGGCCGTCCGAACAGCCCGACTATGACCAGACCGGCGCGGCCTCCTGGTACGGCGACCAGTTCAACGGTCGTCCGACCGCGACCGGCGAGCGGTTCGACATGTACGCCATGACCGCCGCCCACAAGACCCTGCCGCTCCCGGGGCTGGTGGAGGTCACCAACCTGTCGAACGGGCGCACCATCGTGGTGCGCATCAATGACCGCGGGCCGTTCGTGGACGGCCGCATCATCGATCTGTCGCGCGGCTCCGCGGATGCGCTGGGCATGTTGCAGCAGGGGGTGGCGCAGGTGCGGGTGCGCTACCTGGGCCCCGCGCCGCGTCTCGGGTCGGCCCAGCCGCTGCAGTACGCCGCCGCCGCCCCGCCCGCTCCGGCGGCGCCGCGCCCGCAGCCCGCCGCCGAGGCCGGGACCTTCTGGATTCAGGCGGGATCGTTCGCCGACCGTCGCGCCGCGCGTCGGGTCGCCGACCGGCTGGGCGATCGCGCCACCGTCGATGTGGCGGGGCAGGGCGATTCGCCCCTGTATCGCGTTCTGGTCGGTCCCTGGCCCGATCCGAACGCCGCCGAACACGCCCGTCAGGCCGTTCTGGCGCGGGGCTATGCCGACGCCCTGTTGATATCGGCCCGCTAAGGCTTGCCACCGTCGGCGGCGCCGCCATTGTGCGCCGGTGACCCACGGCAGATTCATTACGTTCGAAGGCGGCGAAGGCGCCGGCAAATCCACGCAGGTCGCGCGGCTGGTTGATCGGCTGCGCGCGCTGGAGATCGACGTGGTGCGCACGCGCGAGCCCGGCGGCTCCACCGGCGCCGAGGAGATCCGCAACATCGCCCTGAACGGCGACGCGGGCCGCTGGTCGCCGCTGACCGAGACCCTGTTGATGTTCGCCGCCCGCAGCGACCATCTCGAAAAGACCATTCGCCCGGCGCTGGACGCGGGCCGCTGGGTGGTCTGTGACCGTTTCGCGGATTCCAGCCGCGCCTATCAGGGCGCCGGCGGCGGCACGCCCGCCGCCTTCATCGAGACCCTGGACGCCGCCGTCGTCGGCGACACCCAGCCGGACCTGACGCTGATTTTCGACCTGCCGGTCGAGGTCGGACTGGAACGCGCCTTCGGCCGCGGCCTGTTCGAGACCCGGTTCGAATCCAAGGGGCTGGAGTTCCACGCGCGCCTGCGCCGCCGCTTCCTCGAGATCGCGCAGGAGAAGGCGGATCGCTGTGTCGTCATCGACGCCACCGGCGACGAGGACACGGTCGCCGCCCGCGTCTGGACCGCCCTCGAGGATCGCCTGCTGTGAGCGAACATCCTCGGGACCGTTTCGACCTGATCCCGGACGCCGCCGCCGAGGCCGCCTTCGTCGACGCCCAGTCGCGCGGGCGGCTGCACCACGCCTGGCTGCTGTGCGGGGTCGAGGGCTCGGGCAAGGCGACCTTCGCCTATCGCGCCGCCCGGCGGCTGCTGGGGGCCGCGCCGGATCCCTCGCGCGGCCCGCTGGGCGCTGATCCCTACGACCCCGTCTCGCGCCAGATCGCGGCCCAGTCCCATCCGGACCTGCTGGTGCTGGAGCGACTGGTCGAGGGCGGCAAGACCAAGAAGTCCATCTCCGTCGATCAGGCCCGCGACCTGCCCGAGTTCTTCTCCAAGAGCCCGTCGCAGGCCCACTATCGCGTCGCCATCATCGATGCCGCCGATGACCTGAACCTGAATGCCGCCAACGCCTTGCTGAAGGTTCTTGAGGAGCCGCCCGAGCGTGGCGTGCTGCTGCTGGTCACCCATGCGCCGGGACGGCTGCTGGCCACCATCCGGTCGCGCTGCCGTCGTCTGGCCTTCCCGGTCTGGCCACAGCACGCGCTGGAGGAGATGGTGCGCAATCGCACCGGCGTCTCGTCCGCCGAGGCCGCGCGCATCGCCAACATGGCCGGCGGCTCGCCCGGTCAGGCCCTGGCCCTGGCGTCGGGCACCACGCTCGAGGCCGACCGGATCGCCCAGGACTGGGTCAATGCCGAACAGGTGGATCGCGCCGAGGCCCTGGCCATCGCCGACAAATTCCGCGGCGCCGAGGGGCAGGACCGGTTCGAGACCCTGATGGAGCGGCTGATCGCCGCCGTGAAGGTTCGGGCGCTGGAGGAGGGGGCGTCCGGCGCCAAATGGGCGGACCTGTGGACGCGGCTTTCGGACCTGCCGGACCGCACCGCCGCCGTCAATCTGGATCGCGGCGACGTGCTCGCCGGGGCGCTCGCCGATCTGCAACGCACCAAGGCCGCCCGCGCATGATCATCGACAGCCACGTCAATCTGCATGCGCCCCAGTTCGACGAGGACCGGGATGACGTGATCGCCCGCGCCCGCGCGGCCGGGGTGCGCCTCATGGTCGAGATTTCCGACAAGCTGTCGACCTTCGAGGCCACCCACGGCCTTGCGATGGCCCATGACGATATCTGGTGCACGGCGGGCGTCCATCCGCACGAGGCGAAGGATTACGCCGACCTGACCGCCGCGCATCTGGCGGAGCTGGCCGGGCGGCCCCGGGTGGTCGGCATCGGCGAGTGCGGGCTCGACTTCCACTACGACCTCAGCCCGCGCGACGTTCAGGCTGCGGTGTTCCGTCAGCATATCGAGGCCTCGCGCCTGACCGGCCTGCCGCTGGTGGTTCACACCCGCGAGGCCGACGCGGTCATGGCCGCGATCCTGGAGGAAGAGCAGGCGAGGGCGCCGTTCAAATTCCTCATGCACTGCTACACCAGTGGACCGGAACTGGCTGAACGGGCTGCGAAACTGGGCGCGTGGTTCTCGGTTTCGGGCATCGCGACCTTCAAGGCGGCGCAGGATGTGCGCGACATTGTCGCCGTCATGCCCGCCGACCGGATCATCGTCGAAACCGACTGCCCCTATCTGGCGCCCATCCCGCATCGCGGCCGCCGCAACGAGCCGGCCTATGTCGGCCATGTGCTGGACAAGCTGGCGGAGATCCGCGGCTGGTCGCGGGACGAGGCCGAGGCGCGCACCACCGACGCCTTCTTCGCCCTGTTCGACCGTATCCCGAGACCCGAGGGCCAATAATGGATGAGAGGATGAGCGAGCTGGACGTCGTCATCCTGGGCAGCGGCTCCTCCGGGGGCGTGCCGCGCGGTGACGGCGACTGGGGCGCCTGCGACCCGGCCGAGCCGAAGAACCGGCGCACCCGCTGCTCGGCCCTGATCCGCCGCCGGGGCGCGGACGGCGTCACCAGCGTCCTGATCGACACCTCGCCCGACCTGAGGGCCCAGATGCTGATGGCCGGGGTCCGGCACGTGGACGCCGTCCTCTACACCCACGACCACGCCGACCAGACCCACGGCATTGATGACCTGCGGGTCTTCGCCATGCGCGCCCACCGCCGTATCCCCGCCTATCTGGACCTCGCGACCCGCGCCGCGCTCGAGGGGCGGTTTCATTATATCTTCGACAGTGTCGAGGGTTATCCGGCGATCCTCGAGCCGCATGACATCCCCGCCCACGGTGTGAACTGGTCCGTCTCCGGCCCCGGCGGCGAGGTGCCGGTGGTCACCTTCGACCAGGCCCACGGGCCGATCCACTCGGTCGGCTATCGTCTGGGACCGGTCGCCTATTCCAGCGATGTGTCCGATCTGGACGACGCCGCGCTGGAAGCCGTGGCCGGTTGCGACCTGTGGGTCGTCGACGCCCTGCGCTGGACGGCCCATCCGACCCACGCCCACGTCGACAAGGCGCTGGACTGGATCGCCCGGTCCGGGGTGAGGCGAGCGGTGCTGACGAACCTGCATATCGATCTGGATTACAACGCCTTGTCGGCGGTTGTTCCGGACAACGTCGAAGTCGCCTACGACGGCTGGAGCGCGCGTCTGTCGCTCTGAGCGGACCCCCGCCTAGCCCAGCAACCGCGCCGCCTGGGGTGCGAAATAGCTCAGCACCCCGGCCGCGCCCGCCCGCTTGAACGCGTGCAGGCTTTCCAGAATAGCGCGATCCTCGTCCAGCCAGCCGTTGGCCATCGAGGCGCGCATCATCGAATACTCGCCGGACACCTGATAGGCGAAGGTCGGCAGTTGGAAGGTCTCGGACACGCGCCGAACGATGTCGAGGTACAGCATGCCCGGCTTGACCATCACGGCGTCGGCGCCCTCGGAGATGTCCATCGCCACCTCGCGCAGGGCCTCGTCCGAGTTGGCATAGTCCATCTGATAGGTCTTCTTGTCGCCGGTCAGGGCCTTCGCCGATCCGACCGCGTCGCGGTAGGGGCCGTAGAAGGCCGAGGCGTATTTGGCCGCGTAGGACATGATCAAGGTGTCGGCGTAGCCATTGGCCTCCAGCGCCTCGCGGATCGCCTGCACCCGGCCGTCCATCATGTCGGACGGCGCCACGATGTCGGCCCCGGCGTGGGCGTGGATGAAGGCCTGTTCGGCCAGCCGCTCCAGCGTCGCGTCGTTGAGGATGCGGTCGCCCTCGACGATGCCGTCATGGCCGTGGTCGGTGTAGCAGTCCAGCGCCACGTCCGTCATGACGCCGATCTCCGGCACGGCGTCCTTGATGGCCTTGATGCAGTCGGGGATCAGGCCGTCCGGATCGGTCGCGCCCGTGCCGACGGCGTCCTTGATGGACCCGTCGACATTGGCGAACAGCGCCACCAGCGGGATGCCCAGGGCATGGGCCTCCTTCGCCGCCTCCGCCGCCGCCTTGGGCGAAAGGCGCGACACGCCCGGCATCGAGGCCACCGGGACCCGGTCCTCCTTGCCGTCATGCACGATCAGCGGCCAGACCAGATCGGCCGGCGTCAGTGTGGTCTCGGCCACCAGACGGCGCACCCAGGGACTGGCGCGCAGACGACGCGGACGGGCGTAGGGGTAGGCGGCAGGCGGGAAGGGCTGGGTCATGGCGGCTCCATAGACCCCTTCTTCCGATGGGAGAAGGTGGCTAGAAGCCCGTGAAAGACTCGAGGAAACACCCATGGACTTCGCCCTCACCGACGACCAGCGCGCCATTCAGGACGCGGCCCGGCAGTTCGCCGAGGCCGAACTGGCCCCGCACAGCGCCGAATGGGATGAGACCAAACATTTCCCGGTCGACGTCATGCGTCACGCGGCCGAGATGGGCTTCTGCGGCATCTACACCGGCGAGGAACACGGCGGCATGGCCCTGGGCCGGGTCGAGGCGGCGCTGATCTTCGAGGAGCTGTCGCGCGGCGACGTCTCCACCGCCGCCTTCATCTCGATCCACAACATGGCGACCTGGATGATCGACAGCTTCGGCTCGGCCGACCTGCGCGCCCGCTATGTGCCGTCGCTGGTGACGATGGAGAAGATCGCCAGCTACTGCCTGACCGAGCCGGGTTCGGGCTCCGACGCCGCCGCCATGCGCACGACCGCGCGGCTGGACGGCGACGAATGGGTGCTGAACGGCTCCAAGGCCTTCATCTCGGGCGCCGGCACGTCGGACGTCTATGTCGTCATGGCCCGCACGGGCGAGCCGGGCGCCAAGGGCATCTCGGCCTTCGTGGTCGGTCTGGGCACGCCCGGCCTGTCGTTCGGCGCGCAGGAGAAGAAGATGGGCTGGAACTCCCAGCCCACGGCCATCGTCAGCTTCGACGACTGCCGCATCCCGGCGGCCAACCTGCTGGGCCAGGAAGGCGACGGCTTCCGCTACGCCATGATGGGGCTGGACGGCGGCCGGCTGAACATCGCCGCCTGTTCGCTGGGCGGCGCCCGCCTGGCCCTCGAAACGGCGCAGGACTACGTCTCGACCCGCAAGCAGTTCGGCAAGGCCTTGGCCGAGTTTCAGAACACCCAGTTCAAACTGGCCGACATGGCCACCCAGCTGGACGCGTGCCGCCTGACGGTCCTGCGCGGCGCCTGGGCCATCGACACCGGCCATCCGGAAAAGACCAAATGGTGCGCCATGGCCAAGCGGTTCACGACGGACGCCTGCTTCCAGATCGCCGACGAGGCCCTGCAGCTGCACGGCGGCTACGGTTATCTGAAGGACTACCCGCTGGAACGCATCGTCCGCGACCTGCGCGTCCACCGCATCCTTGAAGGCACCAACGAGATCATGCGCGTGATCACGGCGCGGGAGATGATGCGGCGATGACGTCGCCCGTCGTCTGCGAACGGACCTATCACACCGAGCGCGACGGCGAGGTCCGTGCGGTTCCGGTGCGCTGGCGCCGGCCGGCCCCGGACCCGCGCGGCGACTGGGCTTGCGAATATGAGATCGAATGGCCGGACCGCGAACCACGGATCGCGAAGGCCTGTGGCGTCGATTCCGTACAGGCGCTGTATCTCGCCCTGCAGTGCGTGGCGACCGAGCTCTACACCGCGAAACCCGCTGTCTTCCTGTTCGAACCCGACGACGTCCTGCATCTGCCCGTCGGGGGTGTCGAAGACCTTGAGGCCGCGCGGACGAAGGGGCGCACGTGACGACCGAGGTCCTGACGCCGCTGGAGATGCTGCTGCAACAGTCAAGGTGACGCCCCCGCCGCGTCGTGCCAACGTCGGGGCGGGAGGACTGTCATCATGAAACTGCTGATCGCCATCGCCGTCGCCGCCCTGATCTCCACGCCCGCCGTCGCCCAGGAGGCGGTGATGGAGGAGGTGGTCGTCACTGGATCGCGCATGATCGAGTGGGATCCGGACGACATTCCGGCGGTCCAGCTCTTCCGTCGCGCCGACAATCTCATCGCCTCGGTGCGGGTCGTGAATGACACGCGGGAGGCCGCCGGCCGCCGTGGCGAACTGATCCAGACCCTGCGCGCGATGGCCCGGCAGGCCGCCGGCCGGGCCGACATCGACCTGTCGATCGAAGCTGACGGCGTTTTGGTCCCGTTGACGGAGGACATGGTGTCGACCCTGACGCTCGGCGTGGACGGCTCGCGCAGCGACACCAGCGTCGCCAGCCTCGTCGTCAAGACGCCCATCTCCGCGACCGATACGCTGGACTCCGCCTCCGGCCGGCTTGAGGCCTTCGTCGAGGGCGTGCCGACCACCGGCCGTTCGGAGGTCGACATCAATGACGAATGGCAGCTGTCGATCGTCGATCCACCACAGTATCGCATGGCCATTCTCGGCCTCATCTCGGCCGACGCCCAGCGCGCCGCGACGACCTTCGGCGGCGGCTACGGCGTTGAGGTCACCGGCATGGAGAACCGCGTCACCTGGCGGCAGTCCGGCCCGCTCGATCTGGGCCTGTTCATTCCCTACAAGATGACCGTGGTTCCCAGGCCCTGAGGCTGGACCCGCCGACCGGGTCGCCGTATCAGCCCGGCATGACCACCGAACCCGAAATCCTCACCCGCGTCGCTTCCGGCCTCGGGATCATCACCCTGAACCGGCCCAAGGCGCTGCACGCGCTGAACCGCGCCATGTGCGACGCCATGATCGCGGCGCTGCTGGCCTGGCGCGAGGATGAGGCGGTCAAGTCGGTGCTGATCGACCACTCCGGCGAGCGCGGCTTCTGCGCCGGCGGCGATATCCGCATGATCGCCGAAAGCGGGGCAGGGGATGCGTCGGAGGCGAAGGCCTTCTTCAAGGCCGAGTACCAGCTGAACCATCTGCTGTTCGAATACCCCAAGGCGGTGACCGCCATCGTCGACGGCATCGTCATGGGCGGCGGCGTCGGCATCAGCGAGCCCGCCGATGTCCGTATCGCCACCGAACGCACCACCTACGCCATGCCTGAGACCGGCATCGGCCTGTTCCCCGATGTCGGCGGCGGCTGGTTCCTGCCGCGCCTGCCGGGTCAGACCGGCGTCTGGCTGGCCCTGACCGGGGCGCGGCTGAAGGCGGCGGACACCGTCTTCCTGGGCATTCACACCCACTATCTGCAGACCGATACACTGGAGGCCTTCCGCGCCATCCTGGCCGCCGATCCGGCCTATCCGATCGATGTCGCCGACGGTCTGGAAGACGACGCGGGCGAGGCCCCGATCGAGGCCCACCTGGACGCCATCGACCGGCTGTTCGCCTTTGACACCGTCGAGGAGATCTTCGCGGCGCTCGAGGCCGACGGCGGCGAGTGGGCGCTGGCCCAGCTGGCCGTGCTGAAAACCAAGTCGCCCCAGTCCCTGAAGGTCAGCCTGCGCCAGCTGCGCACCGGCGCCGGGCTGGAGACCTTCGCCGAAAACATGGCCATGGAATATGCCCTGGGCGGCCGCGTGGTCTCGACCCACGACTTCCAGGAAGGCGTCCGCGCCGTCATCGTCGACAAGGACAATGCGCCGAAGTGGTCGCCCGCCGACCTGTCCGGCGTCACCGACGCCACGCTGGACGCCCTGTTCGCGCCGCTGCCGGAAGACGAGGCCTGGACGCCGCTGCCCTGATCGCGGGAAGCCCTTGCATCCGATCTGAAATCGGCGGCGTATCAGCGGCGTCTTCTGGAGGAAGCCCATGCTGAGAACCGCCGCTGTCGTGGCCTGCGCCGTCGCCCTGTCGGGCTGCCTCATCATCGCCAATGACGGCGAGGAGCGGACGGTCGTCCAGGCCGCTCCGGCCACGACGTCCCTGTCGCCGGAAGCCCGCTACGCCGAGGCCTTGTCGGACAGCCGCCGCCTGCCGGAGGAGGTCGCGCGCGACCCGCTGCGCAAGCCCGCCGACATGCTGGCCTTCATGAACCTTCAGCCGGGTCACGCCGTCGCCGACATCCGGCCCGAGGAAGGCTATTTCACCCGCCTGTTCGCGCCCGTCGTCGGCGCCGGCGGCCACGTCTACGCCTTCGTGCCCAACCAGACCGCCGCGCGCGAGAACGCCTTCGCCGACACCCTGGCCTCGACCTTCCCGAACACCAGCCGCGTCACCGGCGCGCTGGAGACCATGACCTTCGACCAGCCGCTGGACGTGGTCTTCATGGGCGAGGAGTATCACGACTTCACCATCCCCCGCTTCGGCGTGGACGTGGCGGCGATGAACCGTCGGGTGTTCGAGGTGCTCAAGCCCGGCGGCCTCTATGTCATCCTCGATCACCAGGCCGCCGACGGCGCCGGCATCTCCGTCTCGGGCACCCTGCATCGCATCGAGGCCGCCGCCCTGCGCCGCGAGGTCGAGGCCGCCGGTTTTGTCTTCGACGGGGAATCGACGGTGGTGCGCAATCCGGCCGACGATCATTCGGTCACCGTCTTCGACCCGTCCATCCGCGGCCGCAGCGACCGCTTCGTCTACCGGTTCCGCAAGCCGTAGGCGGGCGCGCCTCTTCGTGACTGGCCTTCCCGCGCGACCCCGGCTAACCCGTCGGAAAAGCACAAAGGGAGACGCGCCATGACCACCACCATCGCCTTCATCGGCCTCGGCAATATGGGCGGAGGCATGGCCGCCAACCAGGCGAAGGCGGGTCATACCGTCCTGGCCTTCGACCTGTCTCAGGCCGCGCTGGACCGCGCCGCCGCCGCCGGCTGCACCCCGGTCGCCAGCGTGGCCGAAGCCGTCCGCAACGCCGACATCGTCATCACCATGCTGCCCGCCGGGCCGCATGTCCTGAAGGTCTATTCCGAACAGATCATCGGCGCCGCGCCGTCGAAAGCCCTGCTGCTGGATTGCTCGACCATCGACGTGGACACCGCCCGCAAGGTGGCCGGTCTGGCGAAGGAGGCGGGCTACGCCTTCGCCGACGCCCCCGTGTCCGGCGGCACCATGGCGGCCGACGCCGGGACCCTGGCCTTCATGGTCGGCTGCGACGAGCCCGACTTCACCCGCATCGAGGCCGCGCTGGAGCCCATGAGCCGCGCCACCTTCCGCGCCGGCGACCACGGGGCGGGGCAGGCGGCCAAGATCTGCAACAACATGATCCTCGGCATCACCATGCTGGGCACCTGCGAGGCCATCGGCCTGGCCGAAAAGCTGGGGCTGGACCCGGTCAAGATGTTCGACATCGTCGCCAAATCCTCGGGCCAGAGCTGGTCGACGACGACCTACTATCCGTGGCCCGGCCCGGTCCCCACCGCGCCGTCCAACCGCAACTACGAGGGTGGATTCGCCGCCGCCATGATGCTGAAGGATCTCAAGCTGGCCCAGGACGCCGCCGCCAAGTCCGGCGCCTCGACCCCGCTGGGGGCCCAGACCGAGGCCCTGTTCCAGATGTTCAACGGCCTCGGCTACGGCGACCGCGACTTCTCGGCCATCCTGCAATTGCTGCGCGGCAAGCTGGACGAACTGCCCCGGACCTGATCCGGGCTTGATCCATCTCAATGCGGCGCACAGTCCTTCCGTCGATCCTCGCTCATGCGCACGATCGAAACTGAGAACCGTTATCAATTAGCGAGTTGCGACGATTTAGCCGGCTCCGCTGATAGACTTTCACCCGCACGGGGCGCACATACGCGCCAATCCGACAAGACCATGCGAGTGACAGGGTTGTTCGACTACAAGGCCGCATTCGAAACCGCCGTTGAGCAGGTCAAGAGCGAAGGGCGCTACCGCGTCTTCGCCGACCTCAAGCGCGTCCGTGGCCAGTTTCCGCTGGCGAAGCGTCGCCGCGAGGACGGGTCCGAGCAGGATGTGGTGGTCTGGTGCTCCAACGACTACCTCGGCATGGGCCAGCACCCGGTGGTGCTGGAGGCCATGCAGGCCGAGATCGACGAGGTCGGCGCGGGCGCCGGCGGCACCCGCAACATCTCCGGCACCACCCGTTCGGCGGTCGATCTCGAATCCGAACTGGCCAGCTGGCACCAGAAGGAAGCCGCGCTTCTCTTCACCTCGGGCTACGTCGCCAACGAGGCGACCCTGACCACCCTGCAGCGCATCCTGCCGGGCCTGATCACCTTCTCCGATTCGCTGAACCACGCCTCGATGATCGCGGGCATCCGCAACGGCGGCGGCGAACGGCACATTTTCGCCCACAACGACCTCGAACACCTTGAGGCCCTGCTGGCCGCGGCCCCGGCCGACGCGCCCAAGCTGATCGCCTTCGAGAGCGTCTATTCCATGGATGGCGACATCGCCGATCTGGCCGGCACCATCGCGCTGGCGAAGAAGTACAACGCCCTGACCTATCTGGACGAAGTCCACGCGGTCGGCCTGTACGGCGCGACGGGCGCGGGCGTGGCCGAGCGCGACGGCCTGCTGGACGGCATCGACATCGTCGAATGCACCCTCGGCAAGGCCATCGGCGTCATGGGCGGCTATATCGCCGCCGACGCCGTGATCGTGGACGCGGTCCGCAGCTGGGCCTCGGGCTTCATCTTCACCACCAGCCTGCCGCCCGCCCTGACCGCCGGCGCCCTGGCCTCGGTGCGTCACCTCAAGGCCCACCCGGAGCTGCGCGCCGCCCATCAGGAGCGCGCCGCCACCCTGAAGGCCCGCTTCGCCGCCGCCGGCATCCCGGTGATGGAGAGCGTCAGCCACATCGTCCCGGTCTTCGTGGGCGATCCGGTGCACACCAAGATGATCTCGGACATGCTGCTCGAGCAGTACGGGGTCTACGTCCAGCCGATCAACTATCCGACCGTCCCCAAGGGCACGGAGCGCCTGCGCTTCACCCCGTCGCCGAACCACACCGATGCGATGATGGACGATCTGGTCAAGGCGATGGACGCCCTGTGGACCCACTGCAACGTGGTCCGTCTTCCTGCCGTCGCCTGAGGCGGATGACGCGACCGGCCGGTCCGCTTTCGAGCGGTTCATCCTCGACAATCTGACGCTCGCGCCTTCGCCCGCGCGGCCGGACCTCCGCCTGTACGCCGCCCATGCGGCCAGCGGTCTGGATCGCCTGTCCGTCGATGACGCCGCCCCCGCGCCCTACTGGGCTTACGGCTGGGGCGGAGGAGCGGCTCTGGCGCTGTACCTCGAGGACCATCCCGACGCCGTCGCGGGCCGACGGGTGCTCGACTTCGGCTGCGGTTCGGGTCTGGTCGGAATCGCGGCGATGAAGGCGGGCGCCGCCTCGGTGCTGGCGGTCGACATCGACCCACACGCCGTCGTCGCCACGCGACTGAACGCAGAGGCGAACAATGTAACCGTCCAAACCCTTAGCGCCGACCTGCTGGACGGTCCGCCGCCCGCCGTCGAGGTCGTGCTGGCCGGGGATGTCTTCTACAGCCGCGCCCTGGCCCGCCGGACGTTGCCCTTCCTGCGCCGGTGTCGAGATGCGGGCCTGTCGGTCCTGATCGGCGATCCGGGGCGGCCGACCCTGCCGCGCAGCCGGCTGATGCAGGTCGCGGCCCTCGACGCGCCCGATTTCGGCAGTCCGGCCCCGCGCCCGGCGGCCGTCTATCGGCTGCGCGGCCCTGCGCGGAGTTGACGCCGGACCGTCACCGTTCAGACTGGCGGCGAACGAAAGGGCACGGCGATGCGCGACGATCCGGGCGAAGTCATCTTCGAACTGACCCGCAACGGTCCGTATCTGAAATGCGCGGCCATCCATGTCGCGACGGGCCGCGAGGTCTCCGCCATCGGCCCGGTGCAGGAGCCGGAAGGGCTGAAACGCGTGGCGCTGGCCAAGCTCAAACGGGCCCTCACCGCCGGGTGAACCACCAGATGTTGTGGTTGCGGTCTTCGGGGCCTAAATGAAGCGCCGCCATTTTCGGGGATTCCCAGTGACCGCCTACACCCACGCCGACTACTTCTCGAAGTCCCTCGCCGACGCCGATCCCGATATCTTCAACGGGATCCGGGGCGAGCTGGGCCGTCAGCAGGAGCAGATCGAACTGATCGCCTCCGAGAACATCGTCTCCCAGGCGGTTCTGGACGCCCAGGGCTCGGTCCTGACCAACAAATACGCCGAGGGCTATCCCGGCCGCCGCTACTATGGCGGCTGCGAGTTCGTCGACGTCACCGAGAACCTGGCCCGTGAGCGCGCCAAGCAACTGTTCGGCGCCGCCTTCGCCAACGTCCAGCCCCACTCGGGCGCCCAGGCCAACCAGGCGGTCTTCTTCACCCTGCTGCAGCCCGGCGACACCTTCCTCGGCATGGATCTGGCCTGTGGCGGTCACCTGACCCACGGCTCGCCCGCCAACCAGTCCGGCAAGTGGTTCCGCCCCGTGACCTACAAGGTCCGCGAGGACGATTGCCTGATCGACTACGACCACGTCGCCGAAATGGCCGAGCGTGAAAAGCCGAAGCTGATCATCGCCGGGGCCAGCGCCTACAGCCGCCACATCGACTTCAGACGCTTCCGCGAGATCGCGGATTCGGTCGGCGCCTACCTGATGGTGGACATGGCCCACTATGCGGGCCTGATCGCCGGCGGCGTCTATCCCGACCCGCTGCCGCACGCGCACGTCGTCACCACCACGACCCACAAGACCCTGCGCGGTCCGCGCGGCGGCATGATCCTGTCCAACGACATCGAGCTGGGCAAGAAGATCAACTCGGCCGTCTTCCCCGGCCTGCAGGGCGGGCCGCTGGAGCATGTCATCGCCGCCAAGGCCGTGGCCTTCGGTGAAGCCCTGAAGCCCGAGTTCAAGCTCTACGCCCAACAGGTCGTGAAGAACGCCCAGGCCCTGTCGGCGGTCCTGATCGACCGCGGCCTCGCCATCGTCTCGGGCGGCACCGACAGCCACCTGGCCTTGGTCGACCTGCGGCCCAAGGGCGTCACCGGCAAGGCCACCGAGCACGAGCTCGAGAAGGCGCTGATGACCTGCAACAAGAACGGCGTGCCGTTCGACACCGCCCCCTTCACCATCACCTCCGGCGTCCGTCTGGGCACCCCGGCGGGCACCACGCGCGGCTTCGGTGAGGAAGAGTTCAAACAGATCGGCCACTGGATCGCCGACGTCGTCTCGTCGATGAACGGCGGGGACGAGGCTGATCCGGCCGTGGTCGCATCGGTCGCCGCCCAGGTGCGCGAGCTGACGCACCGCTTCCCGATCTACGGATAAAGCGCCGATGAAGTGCC
Source organism: Brevundimonas sp. AVps31 (assembly GCF_058681355.1). Classification (NCBI taxonomy): domain Bacteria; kingdom Pseudomonadati; phylum Pseudomonadota; class Alphaproteobacteria; order Caulobacterales; family Caulobacteraceae; genus Brevundimonas; species Brevundimonas sp. AVps31. Next base: position 2,815,071 of record NZ_CM178736.1, read on the forward strand.
CCTTCTGCGGAAATCAGGACACCCAGGTGAAGGACAGCCGCCCGTCGGATGACGGCGCGGCCATCCGTCGTCGCCGGTCCTGCCCGCAGTGCAACGGGCGCTTCACCACCTTCGAGCGGGTTCAGCTGCGCGAACTGGTCATCCTCAAGCGCAACGGCCGCCGCACGCCCTTCGACCGGGACAAGCTGGAACGCTCGCTCGGCATCGCCCTGCGCAAACGCCCGGTCCAGCCGGAACAGATCGAACAGTTGGTCAGCCGCATCACCCGGCAGCTGGAAAGCCTGGGTGAAACCGAGGTCCCGTCCTCGACCGTCGGCGACTTCATCATGAAGGCGCTCAAGGGCGTCGATGAGGTCGCCTATGTCCGCTACGCCTCGGTGTACAAGGACTTCCGTCACACCGGCGACTTCGCCCGCTTCCTCGGTGACGAGGGTCTGGACGACGAGTCGAACGGCCGCTGATGTCCGCGTCCCCGATCAGAGTGGCCGTGACCCTCAAGATCGCGACCTCTCTCGACGGGCGGATCGCGATGGCGTCCGGCGAAAGCCGGTGGATCACCGGCGAGGCCGCGCGGCTTGAAGGCCACCGCCTGCGCGCCGCCCATGACGCCATTCTGGTCGGTGTCGGCACGGTTCTGGCCGACGATCCCGCTCTGACGGTCCGCCTGCCGGGGCGTGCGGTCGATCAGCCCCTGCGGGTGGTGCTGGACAGCGGCTTGCGGACACCCGTGACGGCGAAGGTGGCGACCGGCGACACGCTGATCCTGACCGTGGCCGAGCCCGCGTCTGTCGGCGCCGCCCGGGTTGAACGCATCGAGGCCGAGGACGGCCGTCCGGCGCCCCGCGCCGTGCTCGCCGCCCTCGCGAAAGCGGGCGTCGCTTCCGTCCTGATCGAGGGCGGAGGGCAGGTCGCCGCCGCCTTCCTGCGCGCCGGTCTGGTGAACCGCATCGAATGGTTCCGCGCCCCGATCCTGCTGGGCGCCGAGGGATTGCCCTGCGTGGCCGCGCTGGCCCTTGCGAAGCTGGCCGACGCCCCCAAGTTCCGGCGGCTGTCCGCCGAACCCGTCGGCGACGACCTGTGGGAACGCTATGACGCCGTCCGCTGAGCTGCGCCCGACCGAAGCGACCGATGCGATCGAAGCGACCGAAGCGGAGTCATGGGTCTCATGGGACGCAATTTTTTCCGGCCCGCTTTCCGCTCGTCGCACCCCGTTTTTCTCCCCCAAGGCCGCCTGAATGTTCACCGGAATCGTCACCGACATCGGCCGCGTCCGCAGGGTCGAGCAAACCGCGCGCGACCGCCGCTATGAGGTCGAGACCGTCTGGGACACGGCGGGCATCGACCTGGGCGCCTCCATCAGCCACGCGGGCTGCTGCCTGACCGTGACGGAAAAGGGCCCCGGCTGGTTCGCGGTCGAGGTCTCGGGCGAGACCCTGTCGAAGACCAACCTCGGCGACTGGACCGAGGGCCACCGGGTCAATCTGGAGCGGGCGGCGAAGCTGGGCGACGAACTGGGCGGTCACATCGTCTCGGGCCATGTCGACGGGCTGGGCAAGGTCATCTCCGTCACGCCGGAGGGCGGATCGCACCGCATCGAGATCGAGGCTCCGGCCCCGCTGCATCGCTTCATCGCTCCCAAGGGCTCGATCACGGTGGACGGCGTCTCCCTGACCGTGAACGCGGTTCAGGGCCAGATCTTCGGCCTGAACATCATTCCCCACACCTGGGACGCGACCACGCTGGGCGGCCTGAAAGCGGGCGATGTTGTGAATCTCGAGATCGACATGCTGGCGCGATACCTCGCGCGGTGGCAGGAGACCGCATGATGCAGCTTGCGGCGAATGATATGAACGACAGCCCGATCAGTCCCATCGAGGACATCCTCGAGGACGCCCGCAACGGCAAGCCCTACATCCTCGTCGACGCCGAGGATCGTGAGAACGAGGGCGACATCATCATTCCGGCCCAGTTCGCCACGCCGGACCAGATCAATTTCATGATCCGGCAGGCCCGGGGTCTGGTCTGTCTCGCCATGACCGCTGACCGCGCCCGCCAGCTGCGCCTGCCGCCGATGGCCGCCGACAACCGCGAGAGCATGAAGACGGCCTTCACCGTCTCGATCGAGGCGAAGGACGGCGTGACCACGGGCATCTCCGCCGCCGACCGCTCGCGGACCATCCAGGTCGCCACGGACCCGAGCAGGGGCGTCGATGACATCGTCACGCCGGGCCACATCTTCCCGCTGGTCGCCCGCGACGGCGGCGTGCTGGTCCGCGCCGGCCACACCGAGGCCTCCGTCGACATCAGCCGCATGGCGGGCCTGACCCCGGCCGCCGTGATCTGCGAGATCATCAAGGATGACGGCGAGATGGCCCGGATGCCGGACCTCGTCGCCTTCGCCCAGTTGCATGGCCTGAAGATCGGCACCATCGCCGATCTGATCGCCTATCGCCGCCGCACCGAGCGCTTCGTCGAGCGGGTCATGGATACGCCCTTCGAGAGCGTTCACGGCGGCCCGTTCCGCCTGATGCTGTACCGGAACACCATCGAGGGGGCCGAGCACGTCGCTCTTGTTCACGGGAAGGTCGAGCCGGGCAAGCCGACCCTGGTGCGCATGCACCAGGTCGATTTCGCTGCCGATCTGCTCGGCCATGTCGAGGCGCGTCAGGGCTATATCCCCAGCGCGCTCAGGGGCATCAGCAACCACGATGGCGCGGGCGTCACCGTCTTCCTGCGCGACCCCGACCTGCAGGGCCTCGCCGAGCGCCTCGCCGGTGTGGAAAAGCCCAAGGCCGTGGACCGCTCGCTGAAAAACTACGGCGTCGGCGCGCAGATCCTGCTCGACCTCGGGGTCCGGGACATGATCGTCATGAGCTCGACCCGCCCCAATCCCACCGCGCTTGAAGGCTACGGCCTCCGCATCGTCGGCTGGCGCGACATGGACGGAGAAGACCAATCATAAGCGACCCCATCCGCGTCCTCATCGTCGAGGCGCGCTTCTATGACGACCTGGCCGACGCCCTGCTGGACGGAGCGAAGGACGCCCTGCGCGAACAGGGCGCCGAGTTCGACGTCGTGTCGGTTCCCGGTGCTCTGGAAGTGCCCACCGCCATCGCCCTGGCCGTCGAGGCCGGGCGCTACCCGACCGCGCCGCGCTACGACGGCTTTGTCGCCCTCGGCACGGTCATCCGTGGCGAGACCTATCATTTCGAGATCGTCGCCGATCAGTCCGCGGCGGGAATCACCCAACTGGGCCTCAACGGCGTGGTGGTCGGCAACGGCATCCTGACGACCGAGGACGAGGATCAGGCCTGGGCCCGCGCCCGTCGCAGCGAGGGCGACAAGGGCGGCGGCGCCGCACGCGCCGCGCTCGACCTCATTGCGCTCCGCAAGCGGCTGCGCGTAGGACTGGGATCGTGACCGAACCCAACAGCCTCAAGTCCGTCCTCGAGCAACTCGCCGAGGCGGAAAAGTCCCGTGCCGAACCCGGCCTGACCTCGCGTCAGCGCCGCGCCCGCACGGTCGCCCGCCTCGCCGCCGTCCAGGCGCTCTACCAGATGGAGCTGGCCGGCGAGGGGGTGGACACCGTCATCACCGAGTTCTCGAACCACCGCTTCGACGCCGACATCGAGGGCGAACCGCTGGCCGAGGCCGATGAAACCTATTTCGCCGAGATCGTTCGCGGCGTGGTCGGACAGCAGCGCGCCATCGACGAGACGGTGAAGGCGCGGCTGGCCTCGAACTGGCGCATGGAGCGCCTCGACTCGACCCTGCGCGCCCTGCTGCGCGCCGGCGCCTGGGAGCTGCGCGAAAGCCGCGACGTGCCCAAGGAGATCATCATCGACGAGTATGTCGAGCTGGCGAAGGCCTTCTTCGACGACTCCGAAGCCAAGTTCGTCAATGCGGCGCTGGACGGCGTCGCCCGGGACGTTCGCGGCGAGGGACGCGGCTGATCCCGCATGGCCGGGATCGACGTCGCCGGTGAGTTCGAGACGATCCGGCGGCTGTTCGCGCCGCTGGCCCATCCCGAATGGGGCAGGGGACTGCTGGACGACGTCGCCGTCGTCCCGTCGCGGCCCGGCTTCGATCTGGTCCTGACCAAGGACACCATCGTCGAGGGCGTCCACTTCCTGCCCTCCGATCCCCTGGACACGGTCGCCCGCAAACTGCTGCGGGTGAACCTGTCCGACCTGGCCGCCAAGGGCGCCGAACCGTTCGGCTACCTCCTGTCCTGCGGCTGGTCCGAGCGCTGCGGCTGGCCCGAGCGCGAGGCCTTCGTCGAAGGTCTGGCCACGGACCAGAAGGCGTTCGGCGTGGCCCTGCTGGGCGGCGACACCGTCGTCACCCCCGGCCCGGCGACTTTCTCCGCCACCCTGCTGGGCTGGACGCCCAAGGGCCGCACCGTCGGTCGGGACGGGGCCCGGCCCGGCGATCTGGTCTTCGTCACAGGCTTCATCGGCGACGGCTGGCTGGGCCTACAGGCGGTGCAGGACAAGCTGTCGCTGGAGCCCGAGCGTATCGCCGCCCTGGTCGAACACTATCGCACCCCGCTGCCCCGTCTGATCTTCGCCGATGTGATTCGGGACACGGCGACGGCCTCGATCGACGTCTCGGACGGCCTGGTCGCCGACCTGGGCCACATCGCCTCGACCAGCCGCGTCGGCATCGACATCGATCTGGAGGTTACGCCCCGCTCGCCGGCCGGGCAGGCCTGGTTCTCGACCCGCGTCGATGAGCAGGCCGCTCTGGAACGGCTGGTGACCGGCGGCGACGACTACGAGATCGCCTTCACCGCCAACCCGCGCGACGAAGCCGCCCTGCGCCGCGAGGCCGAGCGCCGCCACATCTGGCTGACCTGTCTGGGCAGGGTGACCGAGGGCAGGGGCGTGACCGCCCGCTACGGCGGTCGGCCTGTGGCGATCGCCTCGCCGGGCTTCACCCACCGCTGACAACGAAATCTCAAGGCGTCCCTGTCAGGGTGCCACCATGCGCCGTCGTGACCTGATCTCTGCTGCCGCCGTCCTGCCCGCCGTGGCCGTCGCCTCCACCGCGGCCGCCGGCGAACAGCCGTCCTCCGGCGGGGCCTCGGTCAACATCTCGGGCGTCGGCCTGCCGGTCATCATCGCCGGCCGACTGCGCAACTACGTCTTCGTCTCCATGCGCCTGCACCTCGGCGGCTCGGCCACGGTCGAAACCATGCGCGGCAAGGAGGCCTATCTGCGCGACGCCCTTGTGCGCGCCGGTCACCGGACGCCGTTCGTGGTCGCCGACGACTGGACCCGGATCGACACCAACGCCATGGCCGCCAGCCTGATGCGTTCCGCCGCCTCGATCTGCGGTCGCGGCTCGATCGCCCGCGTCGAGATCATCAGCCAGTCGCCGCGCTGGCGCGCCGGCCTGCGGGCCAGCTGAACGCCGTTCATCATACCCTGTTGCGTCACTCCGACGCATTTGGCACGCTGGCTTCCGTTATCCCCAAGGGCAGCCCTTGAGGCCGCCGTTGCGCACGGGGGGACCGGAAGGCGGAGAGAGGCGAAAACGCCCGCCGCGCCAAGGGTCCGGGCGCCCTACACACAGGGTTTGGAAACGCCATGTCTAACTATCTGTGGCTTGTCATAGCCGCAGGCGGGCTCGGGATTCTCTACGGAGCAATCCAGACCGCCGCCTTGATGAAAGCGCCCACCGGCAACGATCGCATGCGCGAGATCGCCGCCGCCATCCAGGAGGGCGCCTCCGCCTACCTCCGCCGCCAGTACATGACCATCGCCATCGTCGGCGTCGTCATCCTGATTGCGGCCTATCTGTTGATCGGCCCCTGGGCCGCCATCGGCTTCCTGATCGGCTCGGTGCTTTCGGGTGCAGCCGGTTTCGCCGGCATGCTGATCTCGGTCCGCGCCAACGTCCGCACCGCGCAGGCCGCCTCCGAAAGCCTGTCCAAGGGTCTGGACCTCGCCTTCCGCTCCGGCGCCATCACCGGCATGTTCGTCGCTGGCGGGGCGCTGCTCGGCGTCGCGGGCTACTACGCCTTCCTGACCGCGGGCATGGGGCTGGAGAACACCGGCCGCGAGGTCATCGACGGTCTGGTCGCCCTCGGCTTCGGGGCCTCGCTGATCTCCATCTTCGCCCGTCTGGGCGGCGGCATCTTCACCAAGGGCGCCGACGTCGGCGGGGACATGGTGGGCAAGGTCGAGGCCGGCATTCCGGAAGACGACCCCCGCAACGCCGCCACCATCGCGGACAACGTCGGCGACAATGTCGGCGACTGCGCCGGCATGGCCGCCGACCTGTTCGAGACCTATGCCGTCTCGACCGTCGCCACGATGGTGCTGGCCGCCATCTTCTTCCGCGGCACGGACTATGTCGGCGCAATGATGCTGCTGCCGCTGGCCATCTGCGCCATCTGCATCGTCACCTCGATCATCGGCAGCTTCTTCGTCCGTCTGGGCAAGAGCCAGAACATCATGGGCGCCCTCTATCAGGGCCTGATCGTCACCGGCCTCCTGTCGGCCGTCGCGGTCTGGTGGATCATCGACACCGTCGCGCCCGCCACCGTCACCACATCCGGCGGGCTGATCATCACCTCGATGCAGCTGTTCTGGTCCGGCATGGTCGGTCTGGTGGTCACCGCCGCCATCGTGGTCATCACCGAATACTACACGGGCTCGAACTTCCGCCCGGTCCGGTCGGTCGCCAACGCCTCGGTCTCGGGTCACGGCACCAATGTGATCCAGGGTCTGGCCGTGTCGCTGGAATCGACGGCGCTGCCGGCGCTGGCGATCATCGTCGGCATTGTGGTCAGCTTCCAGCTGGCCGGCCTGTTCGGCATCGCCATCGCCACCACGACCATGCTGGGCGTGGCGGGGATGATCGTGGCGCTGGACGCCTTCGGCCCGGTTACCGACAACGCCGGCGGCATCGCCGAAATGGCGGGTCTTCCGCCGGAAGTGCGCCACTCCACCGACGCGCTGGACGCTGTGGGCAACACGACCAAGGCCGTGACCAAGGGCTATGCCATCGGTTCGGCGGGGCTCGGCGCCCTGGTGCTGTTCGCCGCCTACACCGAGGATCTGAAATTCTTCGCGGAGACCGCCCTGCCGGGCAGCTTCTTCGAAGGCCTCGGGGTCGTCGCCTTCGACCTGACCAACCCCTACGTCGTGGTCGGCCTGCTGTTCGGGGGGCTTCTGCCCTTCCTGTTCGGCGGCATGTCGATGACCGCCGTCGGCCGCGCCGCCGAATCGGTGGTGGCCGAGGTGCGCCGCCAGTTCCGGGAGAACCCGGGCATCATGACCTACGAGACCAAGCCGGACTACGCCCGGGCGGTCGACATCCTGACCCGGGCGGCGATCAAGGAGATGATCGTACCGTCGCTGCTGCCGGTGTTGTCGCCGATCGTGCTGTTCGTGGTGGTGCTGTTCATCCAGCCGGAGAAGGCCAACGCCTTCGCCGCCCTGGGCGCGATGCTGATGGGTGTGATCGTCACCGGCCTGTTCGTGGCCATCTCGATGACCTCGGGCGGCGGCGCGTGGGACAACGCCAAGAAGGTGATCGAAGAGGGCTTCACCGACAAGAACGGCGTCGTCCACGGCAAGGGGTCAGAGGCTCACAAGGCCGCCGTCACCGGCGACACCGTTGGGGATCCGTACAAGGACACCTCCGGCCCGGCGGTGAATCCGATGATCAAGATCACCAACATCGTGGCCCTGCTTCTGCTGGCGGTGCTGGCGAGCGGCAAGATCGGCTGATGCGCGGGGGGCGGCGTCGGCGACGGTGCCGTCCCTTTCGCCAACCGGTCGGCTCCACAACGAGAAACGCCCCGGAGAGCGATCTCCGGGGCGTTTCGATATCTGGAAGCCTGGACGTCCTAGTCGGGACGGCGCTGGCCGGGCTGGTCTTCCTCGGTACGAGGCAGCTGACCGCGGGCGACGTTGCCGAGCAGCTGTTCGAGGATGGTCAGCTGGCGACCGCGCGTCGGGGTTTCACGACCGTTCATCGCGATCCGGTCACCGTCCGCGAGGCCGAGGGTGCGCACACCGGCCACCTGACCGGCGTCGTTGAACGTGATCTCGGTCACGCTGCGCTGCGTCACCTGCGGGCGGTTGTAGGTATATTTCTCGGTGACCTGGTTCATGTAGTACCAGATCGTGTCGCTTTCGAAGGCCGAGGTGGTCGAGGGCGTGCCCAGCTTGGTCAGCACCGTCTGGCGCGTGTCCGTGCCGGCGACGATGTCGCCGGGCCTGGCGTCAATCGCCTGGAACCCGTTCTGACCCACGACAGGGGCGCAGGCGGAGGTCAGGGCGGCGGCCGAAAGGGCCGCGATCAGAAGTTTCGTACGGAGCATTTGCGGCGCCTGCGACAGAACAAGGTCTTTGACCTAACCGGAGCCGAGCCTTAGTTCAACGGCGCGGCGGAAAAGGGGCCGTGAAACATGCTTCAAAATCTTCTCAGATCCTTCCGCCGCGAGCGTCTCGGTGACGGGCTTTACGAAATCGCCGTCCGTCAGGCCCGCGACCCCGGCTTCTATACGGCGCTGGGCGTGGCCGATCGCATCGATGCGCGCTTCGAGCTGTACACCCTGCATGTCCTGCTGCTGACCATGCGGCTGAAGGACGAGGGCACGGAGCGGGGCGGCGACGCGGGCCAGCAGTTGTTCGACACCTATGTGTCGGCGCTGGATCACACCCTGCGGGAGCTCGGCGTGGGCGATATTTCGGTGGGCAAGAAGATGCGCAAGCTGGGTGAGTCGCTCTACGGTCGGATGACGGCTTACGAGACCCCGTTACGTGACGGTGATGCGGCCGGGCTTTCAGCCGGTCTGGCGAAAAATGTGCTGGAGAGCGAGACGCCGTCGGACGGCGCCGCTCTGGCCGCCTATGCGTTGGACAGTCGCGCCCGGCTGGCGGCGCAACCCTTTGACGATGTCCTGAAGGCCCCGGCGTGGGCCGAGGTGAAGGTATGAGCACCCCCGAACTCCCCTACAGCGAGCCTGTTCGTCTGCACCAGATCGGCATGGGCGTGAAACGCACCCTGGCGCCGGACGCCGCCGCGCTACGGCGGATCGTCAAGGCGCTGGACCTGGCCTCGATCGACCGGTTCGAGGCGGATGTTGAGCTGGTTCCGACCGCCGCGGGCTGGAGCCTGTCGGGTCGCGTTCGCGCCGATCTGGCGCAGACCTGCGGAATCACGCTCGAGCCGCTGCCGCTGACGATCGATGAGCGTTTTTCGGTCCAGCTGGCCGAGCCGGTGGATGAGGAGTCCGAGGAAATCATCATCACGCTGGAGGACGAATCGCCGGACGTGGTCGAGGACGGGCAGATCGATCTCGGTCAGTATGTGGTTGAACAGCTGGCCCTGCATCTCGACCCGTTCCCGCGCAAGCCGGGCGCGGAATTCGTTCAGCCGCCCGAGCCGGTCGAAATCTCGCCATTCGCGGTCCTCAAGCAGCTGCGATCCACCGACGAAGGTTGACGCAGCGTCGGCCCGGTTGCATCCCCCCGGTGCGGCGTTATCGTCGCGCCCCTGACCAGCGCCGCGAGAACCGGCGCGACGGAGTCGAAACGGCTTGCCATCCCCCATTCTGATCTCGCTTGACGCCATGGGCGGGGATCACGGTCCCTCGGTCGTGGTCGGCGGCATTTGCGAGTACCGCAAACGGCACGGCGGCGACGGTGTTCGCTTTCTGCTGAACGGCGACGAGGCCGCCATCCGCGCCGAAATGACCCGGTGCGGGCTCGGCGATGACATCTGCGATGTTCGCCACACCGACAAGGTGGTCGCCATGGACGAGAAGCCCGCCACGGCCATGCGTCGCGGCAAGGGCTCCAGCCTGTGGAACGCCATTGAGGCTGTGAAGACAGGGGAGGCGTCAGCGGTCGTCTCCGCCGGCAACACCGGCGCCCTGATGGCGATCTCCAAACTGATCCTGCGCATGTCCGCGCCGGGGCTGGAGCGTCCGGCCATTGTCGCCGGCTGGCCGACCCCCAAGGGCATTACGGCCGTGCTGGACGTGGGCGCCAACGTCGAGAGCGATGCGGCCCAGCTGGTCGAGTTCGCCATCATGGGCGAGGCCTTCATGACGGCTGTCCATGGTGTCGCCCGGCCGACTGTCGGCATCCTGAACGTCGGCTCGGAGGACATGAAGGGCCACGAGGAGGTCCGTGAGGCGGCGCGTCTGTTGCGCGAAGGCGGCTTCGGCCTGGCCTATCATGGCTTCGTCGAGGGCGATGACATCGCCAAGGGCACCGTCGATGTGGTCGTGACCGACGGCTTCACCGGCAACATCGCCCTGAAGACCGCCGAGGGGGTCGCCAAATTCATCGGCGGCCTGATGAAGGAGGCCCTGACCTCAAGCCTGCTGGCCAAGGCCGGCGCGGCGCTGGCCTATCCGGCGCTGAAGGCGATGAGCGCCAAGATCGACCCGAACGCGATCAACGGCGGCCCCCTGCTGGGTCTGAACGGCATTGTGGTGAAGAGCCACGGCGGCGCCACCGCCGGCGGTTTCGGCGCTGCGATCCGCATCGCTGTCGATCTGGCGCGCAGCGACTATATGACCAAGGTCGGCGCCAGCCTGCAGAAGCTGTCCGCCGTGCTTGAGCAGCCGCCCGCATCGCCCGCGGAGCCGGCCAAGGAGACTTCCCAGTGAGCGTCATCCGCAGCGCCGTCACCGGCGTCGGTTCCTATCTGCCCGAGCAGATCGTCACCAATGCCGACCTCGCCGGCCTCGTGGACACGTCCGACGAGTGGATCCAGGAACGCACCGGCATCAAGCAGCGCCACAAGGCGCGCGATGATGAGCCGACCAGCGACCTGGCCGTCGAGGCGGCGAAGCGGGCGTTGATCGATGCGGGCAAGACCGCCGCCGACGTGGACCTGATCGTCGTGGCGACCACGACCCCGGATATGACCTTCCCGGCCACGGCCTCGATCGTTCAGCGCAAGCTGGGCGCCCCTGTGGGTATCGCTTTTGACGTCCAGGCGGTGTGCTCGGGCTTCGTCTATGCCCTGAGCGTGGCCGACGGCTTCGTGGCGCGCGGACTCGCCAAATGCGCGCTGGTGATCGGCGCCGAGGAAATGACCCGGCTGCTGGACTGGAGCGACCGATCGACCTGCGTGCTGTTCGGCGATGGCGCGGGCGCCGTGGTGGTCGAACCGCGCGAAGGGCAGGGGACCAAGGCCGATCAGGGCCTTCTGGGCTTCGCCCTGCGCTGCGACGGCTCCAAGACAGACCTGCTGTACGTCGACGGCGGCCCGGCTACGACTGGCTCGGTGGGCCATCTGCGGATGGCCGGCAACCAAGTGTTCCGCCATGCGGTCATCAACATCGCCGAGGCCATCACCGCCGCCTGCCAAGCCTCCGGCATCGAGGTGCCCGAGGTCGACTGGTTCGTGCCGCACCAGGCCAATCAGCGCATCATTCGCGGTGTCGGCGACCGGCTGGGACTGGACGAAGGGAAGGTCATCTCGACTGTCGCCCTGCACGCCAACACGTCGGCGGCCTCGATCCCGCTGGCGCTGGATGCGGCCATCAAGGACGGACGGATCAAACGGGGCGATCTGGTGGTCATGGAAGCCATGGGCGGCGGCCTGACGTGGGGCGCCTGCGCGATTCGTCTGTAACGCGCATTTCGTCTTTTCATTTCAGGGCGCTTGCCCTCTTATGCGACGCATTGACGACTGAGGGGAGTGACCAGTGACGCAGACCCTGACCCGGGCCGACCTGTGTGAAGCCGTCCACGAGGAAGTGGGCCTGTCCCGTCAGGAGTGCTCGCAAATGGTCGAGCGGACGCTCGAACTGATCGTCGAATCGCTGGAGCGGGGCGAAACGGTGAAGCTGTCGGGGTTCGGCGTCTTCCAGGTCCGCGAAAAGCGCGCCCGCATGGGCCGCAATCCCAAGACCGGCGAACCGGCGGCGATCAACCCGCGCCGGGTCATCAGCTTCCGCGCCTCGCAGATCATGAAGGGCCGGGTGCACGACGCCGTCGTCACCGACTGACCTGACCCATGGCCAAGAGCCCCAACGCGTTCCGGACCATCTCGGAAGCTGCCGAAGAGATCGGCGCGCCGCAGCATGTCCTGCGGTTCTGGGAAACAAAATTCACCTTCGTCGGGCCGCTCAAGCGCGCGGGCGGGCGGCGCTTTTATCGCCCGCAGGACCTGGTGGTGCTGAAGGCGGTCAAGCGGCTGCTGCACGACGAGGGCATGACCATCAAGGGCGTGCAGCGCCTGTATCGTGAGCAGGGCATCAAGCGCATCGCCGCCTGGGGTGACCCGGACGGTCTGGTGACGTTCGAGCCGGAGGGCGCGACGGCCGGCGAGGCGACCGCCCCGGGGCCTGCCGCTCAGCCGGTTCCCGCTTCGGTATCGTCGGTTCGCCTGCGTCAGCTTCTGGCCGAACTGGAGGGCGCGCGGGCCCGGCTGGAAGCCACCCTGTCGAGAAGCGCCTGAAGGCCGATTTTTCGGTTTGCGCGGCGCGCGAGCCCGTCTATAGGGAGCGCCTCTCGGAGCGTGGCGCAGCCTGGTAGCGCACTTGACTGGGGGTCAAGGGGTCGCAGGTTCGAATCCTGTCGCTCCGACCATTTTCGAAAGAAAATCGGTTGGTTGAAGGGGCCGTCTTCGGACGGCCCCTTTGCAATTGGGCTGTGGGGAGCAAGCTGATTCTCGGGCTAACTCGGGCTCGGTAGCGGCCCGACCCGCCTTCAGTGCCGTTCACGCTCGCTCAAAATGATTCGCGCCTCGGAAACCAGGTCGCGATGGCAGCGACTTCACCTCCCGTTCGTTGCCGCCCTCGGCGGTCCCATCATCAAGCGCCATCGGCGTCCTCTGGGTGTCCGTCTCCAATCAGACAGTGATCGGTGAGGGTGATCGGACCCTCGCCGGCGATTATCGCCGCAAGGGCGGGGGCGAGCCATCCTACCCGCGAACGCCATGCGCAGTTGTCGCGCCGAACCTGACAGGACAGTCGAAGTGGCTGGATCTGACCGACCCGCTGATCTGCGCTCGTCATGCGCTGGCGCTGGACGCTCGACAGTTTAATATGGCCGATGTCGGACCGAATGCGGTCTGCAACGCTTGGGATGCCAGTGAGTTGATTGAAGAGTATGGCTGGTCGGAGCGGCAGCGAACGGCTTTCGCCGAGCATGCCCTTGCCGGCTTGGCGCCAGGGCGTGTCGTCGTTCAGCACCGTGACAGCTACCTGGTGACCACGGATGGGGCGGAGCTCAAGGCCGAGGTCTCGGGTCGGCTAATGCACGAGGCCAGAGAGATCGGCTACCCCGCCGTGGGGGACTGGGTTGCTTTGTCTCTGAACCCGCAAGACGGCAACGCTACCATCCACGCGGTCCTGCCGCGTCAGACTGCATTTGTGCGCAGGGCGGCGGTGGACAGTAGTCGCCCGCTTCAGATCCTGGCCGCCAACATTGATGTGGTGTTCGTCGTGACCTCGATGAACGCGGACATCAATCTGCGAAGGATCGAGCGCTATCTCGCAGCCGCTTGGCAGAGCGGAGCCCGGCCTGTTGTGGTCCTGACGAAATCCGATCTCAGCGCAGACCCTGAAAAGCAGGCTGCCGAGATTGCGGCGTCAGAACCGGGCTGTCCGGTCTTGTCGGTGTCGACCAAGCAGGCCTCGGGCCTCGACGCCTTGCTGGATCAGGTCAAGCCGGGCGAAACCTGCGTGCTCATTGGCTCGTCCGGGGTCGGCAAGTCCAGCCTGGTCAACGCCTTCCTGGGCGCAAATCGCATGACGACCGGGGCTATCCGGGAGGCTGATGACCAAGGTCGTCACACGACGAGCCATCGGCAACTCGTCTTGCTTCCCGGGGGGCAACTGATCCTCGATACGCCGGGCATTCGAGAGGTTGGGCTTATTGATGCCGAGGACGGCCTGGATGCTGTGTTTGACGATGTGGAGCTTTTGACCCGGAGTTGCCGGTTCAATGACTGCGGGCATGCCAACGAACCAGGCTGCGCGATCAAGGCCGCAATAGACGACGGGACGCTCGCCCTCGAACGCTGGGCGCATTTTCAAAAGCTGACGCTGGAACTCGCGGCGGCTGAACGGAAGGCAGAGCGGGTCGCGAAGGACAACGAAAAACGCCGACAGGCCGGGCTGCAAAAAGCTTACAGGACCAGCAAGCGAAACGACCGTGGCGACCTGCGTTGATCAGGCTTTGATGCCCCCGTCGTGGTGCATCACGTCGGTGTCGCAAAATATGTCCCGCCTTTGGAGGCAAACGGGTTAGGGAGGTGAACCCGCGTCAAGAGAGAGCCCCATGTCCGCGTTTACCATCGTTACGACCAGCGCAACCGAAGGCAGCGATGCCGCCGAGGTCAACGTCCTGACCGACGACTTCGCTGACGAATCCGAGGCCTTGGGCTATTCGCGTCGGATGGCGGAGGAGGTCGTCAGTTTCGCCGCCTCCCTCATGCTCGACTTCGACTACAGCAATGTCGGCCTGTACGAGGGCGACCGTCTCGATGAGGATCTCAATCCCGAACACCCCTCGTTCATCGGGATGTGGGTGCTTGATCATGAGGGCGCGGCCTTCGTGCCAGCGGACGAGTTCAGCGCCGACGTTGTGGAGGGATAGCGGGCCTCGGCTTTGACGCCAGTTCGTCGATTGTGAGGATACGCCGGCGGCCTGGAAGCCGTCACTGAGGTATCGACAAACCTCAAGAGCGGCTCGCTGAAGTTGTCGATCTTTACGACCGAGGTGGCGAGCGAGGCCGGTCGTTCCGCGTCGCTGTATTCCGTCTCGTCGCAAGTCCGATCAAGGCTCCTGAACACGGATCAACTTGTGCGTCGGGGGCGGCTTTCCAGCGTCCCCGCTGACCGTAGCGTAAGCCGCACCGGCTCCTATCCACCGGGGGCCGGTCGGGAGGGCAAGGCGTCGGCCACACGCGGCGCGAGCCGCCGGGCGATCACCTCGACGCCCGGCGCGTTGGGGTGAATACGGTCGGGCAGGGCATAGGCGGGATTGAGCGCGACCCCCTCGAGCAGGAAGGGGTCGAAGGCGAGTTGACGCGACTCCGCGATCGTCCGGAACAGCCGGTCGAAGGCGACGGCATAGAGGCCGAACCAGGGCGGCGCGCGCATGCCGCAGACCATGGCCGGGATGCCGCGATGGGCGAGACGATCCAGAATGGCCTCAAGGTTCTTCCGGATGTGGTCGGTCGGCACGGTCTGCATCAGGTCGTTGGCGCCCAGGGCGACGAGGCAGAGTTCGGTGTCGGCCGGGACGACCCGGTCCACCCGGCGCAGGCCATCGGCGGTCGTGTCGCCGGAGACGCCGGCATTGATGACGGTGGCCGTCACGTCCAGCCGCGCGAGTTCAGCCTGCAGGCGCACGGGAAGCGCCTCGGACGGCCGGAGTCCGTAGCCGGCGGTCAGGGAATCCCCGAGCATGGCGATGCGCCGGGTCGTCACGCGGCGCCCGCGTCCGCCCGTCCGCGCGTGCCGGGCAAGGGGGGTAGGCAGCCGCAGGCCTTCATGGACTCGCTCCACTGTGGCGCCGGAAAACGACGCGGGCGGCATGGCGTTCCCGCCGGTCGGTCATCGGCCGTCTTCGGACGGCCCCTTTGCAATTCGGCCTGCGGGTCAGTCCTTGCCGCCGCTCTCGGCCCATTTGAACAGCGGGTAGAGCGGCACGCCCCAGCCGATGCCGCCGACGGCGAAGAACAGCAGGTCCAGCAGCATGTTCGGGCCGAACAGGCCGCGCAGGGCGATGACGCCCCAGATCCAGGCGGTCAGGAAGACCAGCACGCCGATCATGGCGATGAAACGCCGGGTGCGCGCGCCCATCAGCGTTTGCTGCGGAACAGGAAGAAGGCGGCCAGGGCGACCGCGGCGCCGATCAGCGACCACAGCAGCCAGCTCCACTGCTCCAGCGTCGCCACGCCGAAGACCCGCACGGCCAGAAACCCGCCCGCGACCGCGCCGGTCCCGGCGACCAGGGCGGTGGCGAACAGGCCGCGGCGGCCGGTCAGCAGATCGGCCAGCCACGCCAGCACGAAGGCGCCGAGAACGGCGGTGACGATATTGGCGTACGGCAAGCGGCCTCTCCGGTGTGCGGCGACAGGGCGCCGAAAAGCGACTCGATCTCGCCGTCGTGGGCGGGCATACCGCACAGGTCCGGACGCGACGAGAGACGCGAGCGGCAGTGTAACGGTCTGAACGGCAGGCGTCGAATGAAGCGTTTCGGTGGCAGGGATCAAAGCCGGTCGGTCGCGGTCTGGCTGTGGATCACGGCGGTGCTGGTGTTCGCCATGGTGGTGGTGGGCGGTGTCACGCGCCTGACGGGCTCGGGTCTGTCGATCACCGAGTGGAAGCCGATCATGGGCGCCCTGCCGCCGATGAACCACGCCGACTGGATGGAGGCCTTCGAGAAGTACAAGGCCATCCCGCAGTACCAGCAGGTCAATGCGGGCATGAGCCTGTCGGAATTCCAGGGCATCTTCTTCTGGGAATGGTTCCACCGGCTGCTGGGCCGGTTGATCGGACTGGTGTTCGCCCTGCCGTTCTTCGTTTTCCTGGCGCTGCGCCGGCTGCCCCGCCGCCTGATCGTGCGCTGCGGCGTGCTGCTGGCGCTGGGCGGTCTGCAGGGGCTGATCGGCTGGTGGATGGTGACGAGCGGCCTGAGCGAGCGGGTCGATGTGGCCCCCGAGCGGCTGGCGACCCATCTGGGGCTGGCCCTGGTCATCTTCATGGGCCTGATCTGGACCGGGCTGGAGGCCTGGAACGGCGAGGAGCATTCACGCTCGCCCGAGGGCTGGAGCCGCGGCGCGGCCCTGCTGCTGGGCGCGGTCTTCGTCCAGTGCCTGCTGGGCGGGCTGGTGGCGGGGGCCAAGGCCGGGTTCGTCTACACCGACTGGCCGCTGATGAGCGGCGGCCTGCTGCCGCCGGTCGAGTGGAGCAAGGGCGCGCTGGCCTTCCTGCACGATCAGGCGCTGGTGCAGTTCAACCACCGCATCTGGGCCTATGGCCTGCTGATCGGCGGGACGGTCTACGCCGTGCAGGCCTGGCGCTGGCGCCTGGCCGAGGGGCTGGGCACGAGCGCCTTCGTCGTGGCGGCGGTCCTGTGGCTGCAGGCCGTGCTGGGCGTCGTCACCCTGATCCACGCCGTGCCGCTGTGGCTCGGCGCCCTGCATCAGGCGGGGGCGGCGCTGGTGCTGGCGACGGCGACCGTGAACCTGTGGCTGGTCCGCCGGTCGCAGCCGCGCCTGTTCATCTCGGGACCGCGCGCCCGGGCGTTCTGACGTTTCAAAGACCCGGTCTTGCGGCTTTCCCCTAGGGCGGAGGCATGACTGTGCGCCGCGCTCTTTCGAGGCGGGGATGGGAAGGGCGCGGGACGCCGGGCCTCGCCCGGTGTTTTGATAGGTTTACCGTTTCGACGAGATCGACGTCCCGCGTGGTCGTTGGACGCGCGCCCTCCGGCTGGCGGCCCTCCTGTTGGAGCCTTGCCGGATCATCCGCCGACGCCGTTGCCGACGACCGACGCGGGGCGGACATAACGATCAATCGTCATCGGCCCGCTCCACAGGCAGCGCGGCGAGCAAGCGGGCAGGATCCCTCCCTGCCCGACGAGGACCCCTGCACTCTCCATCGCGCAGGCTTCATCGCTCGGCCACAGCCCGCCGTCGTCGAGAAGCGTGGATCCGACGCCCTCCCCATCGACGGGATGGATTGAGTGTGCGGCGGGCGCGTCCTCAGGCGGGAAGATGACGCTGGGGGATTATTTTCGGGCGTGGGGTCAGGGGGTTGGGGTGTGGGGAAGCGCGGGTTCGGGGGGAATGACTGCGTATTTTGGAGGACGGACACCGTTTGGGCTGTGGAGAAAGGCCCGCTTGTCATCCCGGCCGAAGCGAAGCGGAGAGCCGGGACGCGATGGTGGTCAAGATGATCCACGCCCGGACAGCCCGTCAGGGCTGAGCCGGGCGACAGCCGGACGTGAACTCAACCCTGCTCCCGGACAAGCGCTGCGCGCTTTCCGGGAGGGCGTTGAAAAGTGCGCCGCGCGTCCCGGCTCTCCGCTTCGCTCCGGCCGGGATGACAAGGGCTGCGGCTTACGCCGAATGCCGACGATCGACCCTCACCCTTTCGCCTTGCCGATCGCTTCGCTCCCGGAGGCTCAAGCCCTCTCCCAGCGGGAGAGGGGGCGGCTTTTCCGGCCAACACCGAGCCGCCCTCTCCTGATCGGCGAAGGCGCCGATCTGTCCTCTCCATCGCCTTGAAGGGGCGATGGAGAGGTGAACGGCGGTTCAGCGGGTGTTCAAGCCCGGACGCTGTCCCAGGGGCCCCGGATGGCCAGGGTCATGCCGGGGTACATGATGTTGACGAACAGCACCGCGCCGTCGGGCGAGAAGCAGGCTCCGGCGAACTCGGAGTTTCCGCGGAAGACGTTGCGGGCGATGGTGTAGACCTGTCCCTCGGGCGTCACGCCCTTCAAGTGGTTGCGGATCTCGGACGAGTAGTTGTCCTCGCAGACGATCAGATGGCCCCAGGGCGCGATAGTGATGTTGTCGCCCATGTTGAGGGTCTTTTCGTCGGTGCTCTCGACGAACAGTTGCAGCCGGTCGGCGGCGCCGTTCAGGCCGGGGACGAGACGCAGGATCTGGCCGCGCCGGATCGGGCCGCCCGAGGTGGCGGTCAGGTACATCTCGTTCTCACCCCACCAGATGCCCTCGCCCCGCGCGACCAGGGCCGCGCCCGAGCGATGACCGCGCAGACGCAGGTCGCCGGCGGGGTCTTCCACATCCTCCAGGTCGATCCATTCGACCTCGCGCCAGTCGCCAACGGCCCAGAGGCGGGCGTCCTGGTTGCGCGTGTCGGCGGACGGCGCGCCTTTCAGGGCCAGCGCCTGCAGCCTGCCGCCCTCGGAAAGCCTGCCGGGCGCGGTGGGGATGAAGCGGTACAGCAGGCCGTCATTCTGATCCTCGGTCAGATAGGCCATGCCGGTGCGCGGATCGATGCAGACGGCCTCGTGATCGAAGCGGCCCATGGCCTTGAGCGGCACGGGATCGACCGGGCCGGTCGCGGTGGCGGGGACCTCGAACACCCAGCCGTGGGCCTTGGTGACGTCGGCGTCGGCGGGGGTTTCGACCGTTTCCTCGCAGCTGAGCCAGCTGCCCCAGGGCGTCGGGCCGCCGCAGCAGTTGGTCGAGGTGCCGGCCAGCGTGAGGCGGTGGCTGACGGTGCGACGGGTGGCGAGGTCGTAGATCAGGGTCGAGCAGCCGCCGGGCAGGGGGCGGCCGTCCTTGAAGGTGTCGAAGGCCTTGGAGGCGTCCAGCTGATCGAGCCGCTCCTGATGGAGGCCGCCGGGCCCGAGATTGCGGTGCAGGCTGCTGGAGCCCTTGAGCTCGTGGTTCATGACCAGCGCCACCTGCGTGCCCGAAAGGGGGAAGCAGGCCATGCCGTCGGGCTGGCCGGGGACGAACAGGCCGTCGTCCATGCGATCGCCGCCCTGCGCCACGACCTGGTAGGAGAAGCCCTCCGGCAGATCGAGCAGCTTGTTGGGATCGGCGTGCAGCGGGCCGTAGCCGTGGATCTGGTTGAGGTAGGTCTCCTCGCCGGCGGTCTGCGCGGCCGCGTGGCGGGCCATGCCGGTGAAGGCGAGGGCGGCGGCGCCGGTGGTGAACAGGTTGCGGCGATCAAGGCGCATCGGGCGGACTCTGCAGAACTGGAAACTGCGGCGCTTATGGCCTGAACCGGTCATGGTTCTGTGACGCCGGGCGCGGCGTATCGCCTCGCAACAGGTGCGCTGGGCCTCGCGGAGGAGGCAATCACAGGGAAAATGGTGCGGTATTTTAATACCTTTTACGATTTCCCATTATTTTACAGGGTTTTAGGTCGTTTTGCGCGCATTGTTCGCCATTGACCGATGTCAGGCCTTCCTCTATCAGCGCGCCTTCCGTTCAGCCGGTCCGCCGGAGAACACCCGTTTCGCCCGTCTCCCAAGGACTCCTCGTTATGCTGAAGAGCACTACGGCTTCGCTGAAGCCGGCCGAGGTCGAGAAGAAGTGGATCCACATCGACGCCGAAGGCGTCGTGGTGGGCCGTCTCGCGACCTTTATCGCCAACCGTCTGCGCGGCAAGCACCGCGGTGACTACACCCCGCACGTCGATTGCGGCGACTATGTCGTCGTGACCAACGTCGACAAGGTCGTCTTCACCGGCAAGAAGAACACCGACAAGATCTACTACCGCCACACCGGTCACCCGGGCGGCGTCAAGTCGACGACCCCGGAGAAGGTTCTGGGCGGTCGCTTCCCCGAGCGCGTGCTCGAGAAGGCCGTCGAGCGCATGCTGCCGAAAGAAAGCCCGCTGGCCCGCAAGCAAATGACGCACCTGCGTCTGTTCTCGGGTTCCGAGCACAGCCACGCGGCCCAGTCGCCCGAAACCATCGACTTCGCCTCGAAGTCGGCCAAGAACACCCGGAGCGTCTGAGCATGACCGACGTCACCACTGAAAACACCGGTTTCGACGCCCTGAAGGGCCTCGGCACCCCCGGCGTCGGCGAAGAGCACCCGGTTTACGTCCAGAAGCTGGACGCCCAGGGCCGCGCCTACTCCACCGGCAAGCGCAAGAACGCGATCGCCCGCGTCTGGCTCAAGCCGGGCACCGGCAAGATCACGATCAACGGCAAGGATCAGATGCAGTATTTCGCTCGCGAAATCCTGCGCATGATGATCGCCCAGCCGCTGGAAGTGACCGACCGCGCCACCCAGTTCGACGTTGACTGCACCGTCGAGGGTTCGGGCCTGTCGGGCCAGGCCGGCGCCATCCGCCACGGCCTGTCGCACGCCCTGACGCACTACGAGCCGGAACTGCGCAAGGTCCTGAAGCCGCACGGCTTCCTGACCCGCGACAGCCGCGTCGTCGAGCGCAAGAAGTACGGCCGCGCCAAGGCTCGCCGTTCGTTCCAGTTCTCGAAGCGCTAAGCCGTTTCATTACGGGTTGGATGGGGGCGCTTCGGGAAACCGGAGCGCCCTTTTTCTTTGTCCGCTTTCCTTCTCCCCTTGCGGGAGAAGGTGGCGGCCGAAGGCCGACGGATGAGGGGTCGCACAGGCCTGTCTTCCGGAGCGTCTGAAAGTCGCCAGATTGTCGGGTCAGTGCGACCCCTCATCCGACCCGCTGCGCGGGCCACCTTCTCCCGCAAGGGGAGAAGGACAGGAGATGCGAATGACCCACACCATCTTCATCGACGGCGAGGCCGGCACCACGGGGCTGGAGATCCGCGAGCGGCTGGAGGCGCGCCCGGATCTGGCGCTGATCCTGCTGGGCGACCGGCGGCGCGACGTGGAGGCGCGGCGTGAGGCGCTGAACGGCGCCGATGCGGTGATCCTGTGCCTGCCGGATGACGCGGCCATCGAGGCGGTGTCGATGATCGAGAATTCCAAGGTGCGGGTGATCGACGCCTCGACGGCGTTCCGGGTCGATCCGGACTGGACCTATGGCTTCGCCGAGATGGCGCCGGAACAGCGCGAGCGGATCGCCGCCTCGACGCGGGTGTCGAACCCGGGCTGCTATCCGACCGGGTTCATCGGCCTGGTGCGGCCGCTGGTCAGCGCGGGGATCATCCCGGCGGGCTGGCCGGTGACGGTCAATGCGGTCAGCGGCTATTCCGGCGGCGGCAAGGCGATGATCGCCGAGTTCGAGGCCGAGGGCGGGGCCGACGCCTATCGCGCCTATGGCCTGACGCTGAAGCACAAACATGTGCCGGAGATGACCCTGCACACCGGGCTGGAGCGCAAGGTGCTGTTCGCCCCGGCGGTCGGGGCGTACCGGCAGGGGATGCTGGTCGAGGTCCCGCTGCACCTGTCGGCCCTGCCGGGGTCGCCGTCGGTCGAGGTGGTGCATGGCGCGCTGGTCGAGGCCTATGCGGGTCAGCGGTTCGTCGAGGTGGCGTCGCTGGAGGAGACCGAGGCCCTGACCGGGATCGACCCGGAAGGCCTGAACGGCACCAACCGGATGCGGCTGCATGTGTTCGGCGATCGCGGCGGGGAGCAGGTGCGGCTGGTGGCCCTGCTGGACAACCTCGGCAAGGGCGCGTCGGGGGCGGCGGTGCAGAACCTGAACCTGATGCTGGGGCTGGATGAGGCGGCCGGGCTGGGCTGAGCCGAGCCCCTTGTGAACCAGCCGGGTCGTTCCGACGTATCATCGTCATGACCCAGACCCGCAGAGCCCTGTTCCTGATCGCCGGCGCGGCCGCCCTGTCCGCGTGCGCGCCCGAGGTCGCGGACGCGTCGGAGGCCCAGTACGCCGGTTCGCCGTTCCGCCGGATCACCGACGCCCAGTGGCGGGCGCGGCTGCCGGGGCTGAGCTATCAGGTGCTGCGCCACGAGGGCACCGAGCGACCGGGAAGCAGCCCTCTGGATCGCGAGCACCGGCGCGGGACCTTCGTCTGCCGGGGCTGCGAGCTGCCGCTGTTCCGGTCCGAGTGGAAGTTCGACAGCGGCACCGGCTGGCCCAGCTTCTTCCGGGTGACGGCGGCCAATGTCGGCACGAAGACCGACCGCCTGCTCGGCATTCCGCGCACCGAATACCACTGCGCCCGCTGTCTCGGGCACCAGGGCCATGTGTTCGACGACGGCCCGGCGCCGACGGGCAAGCGTTACTGCAACAACGGGGCCGCGCTGATCTTCCGGCCCGCCTAGTCTTGCGGCGCGGCGTCGACGGCCGCGACCACCTGGCGGAAGAAGGCGCGGCGGGCGGCGCTGTGGCCGCGGCCGACGGCCTCGGGCCAGGCCGACAGCAGGACGATGACCAGCTTGCGTTCCGGATCGACGCGGATGGTTTGACCGAAGATGCCGTAGGCGCCGTAGACGCCGTCGTCCTGGGTCCACCACTGGAAGCCGTAGCCCTCGCCGGGCTCGCCGGTCCCGGCCTGTTTGACCACGGCCTGGGCGAACCAGTCGTCGGGAACGATCCGCTCGCCGCCCAGCACCCCGTCCTCCAGCGCCATCAGGCCGATGCGGCCCCAGTCGCGCAGGGTGGCGGAGACGCAGCAGCCGCCCATTTCGCGCCCGCCCTGATCCAGCGCCCAGACGGCGTCGGCCTGCATGCCCGCGCGGGACCAGATGCGCTCGCTCAGCAGGTCGGCCAGCGGGCGGCCCTCGGCGGCGGCCACGAGCGCCCCGACCAGATTGGTCTCGCCGGTGGAGTAGTTCCAGTGCGTGCCGGGCGGATGGGCGCGGGGCAGGCGGCCCATATAGGCGACGACCGGGTCCTGGCCTTCGACGGCGGGCTCCTGCAGGAAGCGGGCGACGTCGGAGGCGGGGTCGAAATAGTCCTCGTTCCAGCGCACGCCGGAGGTCATGGTCAGCAGCTGGCGCACGGTGACGCCGTCGTAGCCGCCGCCCGCGAGGCCCGGCAGGTAGCGGGTGACGGGGTCCTCCAGCGCGCCGATCGCGCCGCTCTTCAGCGCCGTGCCGACCAGGGTCGAGGTCAGGCTCTTGGTCATCGAGAACGAGACCCAGTGATTGTCCGGCCCGATGCCGAGGCCGTAGCGCTCCAGCCGGACGCGGCCGTCCTGGATGACCAGCACCCCGGCCACGGTCTCGGCCTGCATATAGGCGGACGGATCGACGTCGATGGGGGCGCCGGCGGGCAGGGCGCGCACGGGCGTATCGCCGCGCGGGACGGGCGCGTGCGGCAGGATGGTCTCCATGGTGCGGAAGGCGCGCTCGCGGTCGGCGGGGGCCCAGAACAGCACCCCGGCGGGATCCGTTTCCGGCGTCGGCCTCTGCTGGGCGGCGGCGGGCGGTGCGACGGGCAGGGCGCCGGCGAGGACGACGGCGGCGAGCAGGGGAACGATGAAGCGCGTCATGGCGCGAGCTTAGCAGGCGGGCGGCGGCTGACCAGTCAGCGGGCGCGCGCGGCCTTGAGGGCGGATTCGATTGTCACCGCGAACCAGATCGAGGCGATGATGACCAGCAGGCCGTAGTCGTGGCCGGGGAAGAAGACCGGAACGGCCGCCGCCGCCAGCACCACGGCCGGAAACAGCCCGGCCCAGACCGCCGAACCGGGGCTGTCCGGATGGATCATCGGCGGTCGCGGGGTGATCTTCATCATCCGCAGCAGGATCGGGTTCAGCAGGATGAAGCCCCCTGCGCAGATGATGGCCATCAGGACATTCCGCAGCCAGACGCCCGGCGCGCCGAACATGCTGGTGGTCATCAGGACGAGAAGCAGGGAGAAGGCGGTGGAGATCGCCAGCAGCAGATTGGGTTCAAAACGCTTCAAGACTTCACTTTCACATAGGACCCGGGGGCCGGTTCGACCGGCGTCAGCGGGCCTTTTTTCGGATCGCGGGCGGGAACCTGCGGACCCGACTTGTCGCGCAACCATGTGGCCCAATGGCGCCACCAGCTGCCGGCATGTTCCTCGGCGCCGTCCTGCCATTCCCCGAGCGTCGGGGGCAGGGCGGGGTTGATCCAGTGCTGGTACTTGTTCGCATCCGGATGGTTGACCACTCCGGCGATATGGCCCGAGCCCGCGAGAGTCAGGGTGACGTCGGCGTTGGTGAAGGCGCGGGCCGAGCGATAGACCGAGTTCATCGGCGCGATGTGGTCCTCGCGGCTGGCCTGGAAGTAGAGGGGGATGGTCACCTTCGAGAGGTCGACGGTCAGGCCGCCGATTTCGAACTCGCCTTTTGACAGGGCGTTGCGGCCGTACATGGAGCGCAGATAGTCCATGTGCAGGGCCTTGGGCATGCGGGTCTGGTCGGCGTTCCAGAACAGCAGGTCGAAGGCGGGCGGGGCCTTGCCCATCAGATAGTTGCTGACGAAGAAGGACCAGATCAGGTCGTTGGCCCGCAGGGCGTTGAAGGTCTCGGCCATGGCCGCGCCGGGCAGGACCCCGCCGGCGGCGTCCATCTGCTGCTCGATCTCGTTCAGCCAGTGATCGTCGGTGAACAGCAGCAGGTCGCCGGCCTCGGCGAAGTCGTGCTGGGCGGCGAAGAAGGTGTTGGAGGAGACGCGGGTGTCGCCGCGCGCGGCCATATGCGCCAGGGCCGCGCCCATCAGGGTGCCGCCGATGCAGTAGCCGACGGTGTTGACGTGGTCCGAGCCCGACTGCTCCAGCACCTTCTCCACGGCGCGATAAACGCCCTTTTCCAGATAGTCGTCAAAGCCGTAGCCGGCCTTGTCCTGATCCGGATTGACCCAGGAACAGACGAAGACGGTGAAGCCCTGGGCCGAGAGCCAGCGGATCATCGAGTTCGCGGGCTGTAGGTCCAGGATGTAGAATTTGTTGATCCACGGGGGGAAGATCAGCAGCGGGATCCGGTGCTGGGTTTCGGTCGCCGGGTCGTACTGAAGCAGTTCGAACAGCTCGTCGCGCCAGACCACCTGACCCGGGGCGGTGGCGACATTCACCCCGACCTCGAACTGGCCGTAGTCGGCCTGGCTGATCTTCAGCTTGCCCTGTCCGCGCTCCATGTCGGCGGCGAAATTCTGCATTCCCCGGACCAGGGATTCGCCATTGCTCTCGGCCAGCGCCTTCAGGGCGACGGGGTTGGAGGCGAGGAAGTTGGCGGGTGAGAAGGCGTCGGTCAGCAGCCTGGTGAAAAACTCGGCCCGGCGCTTGGTGCGCGGGTCGACGTCCTCGACCGAGGAGACCAGGCCGTTCATCCAGTCTGCGGTGACCAGATAGGACTGGCGCATGATGTCGAACATCGGGTTTTCGGACCAGGCCGGGTCCTTGAAGCGCTTGTCCTTCGCCAGCTTCGGGTCCGGGGCGGCCGGTTCCTCGCCCGCGGCGCGACGGGCGGTGGACGCCCACAGGTCCATGTAGCGGTTGAACAGGTCGGCCTGGGCGCTGAACAGCCGGTCAGGGCGCGAGGCCAGGCTGGTCATCACCGAGGTCATGGCCGGGCCGACGTTGAACGGGTCGGGAGACAGGGGCGCCGGCCCATTTCCCGAGGTCCTGGCGGCCTGACCGAGGGCCGCCTCGGCGAGAGCCGACTGGGCCGTCATGGCGGCCTTGGCGAGATTGAGGGACAGGGTTTCCAGCATCGCGCGCTGGTCGGCGCCGAAGGGGGAGGCGGTGTCGGCCGGTGCGGGGGCGTCCGGAGCGGGGCGCGGGGCCGGATCGGGAGTCGGCGGCGGCGTCTGCGCGGGCGCGGGCTCCGCGAGCGCGGCGGCGGCGGCGATCTTCGCAGCGCGGGGCCGCGGGGGCTTGGCCGAGGTCGGACGGCCGGCGCGGCGCGGCGCCGTTACAGGCTCCGAAGCCGGGGCTTCGGAAGGCGGGACGGTCGGACGTCTGGCCATGCTGCGTTCCCTGCTGCGCGTCATTATTGGACGGAAGGACTCGCGCCGCCCTTCCGCCTGTCGGCATGATGGCATATGACCACCCGTGAAATGAACGCGCTGATCTCGAAAAATGCTGCGTTGTGCGTCGTCCTGACCGGCGCGGGCCTGCTGTCGGCCTGTGGCGCGGCGTTTGCGCCCCGCACAGACGCCGCCTCGGCCGTCGCACCGCAGGTCGAGGCGCTGGTCGCGGCGAATCGCGAATACCCGCGTTGGGAGGACTTCCCCAAGGGCGAAGCCGCGCCGGCGCCGACCGAGGTGGCCGTGCGGGTGAACACCCTGCGCGTCTCCGCCGGCGCCTTGGCGGGAGAAGCCGCGCGAATCGACTGGCAGACCTCGGGCGACGCGACGGCCTTCGCCGACGATGTGCGCGCCCGTGTCGCCGCCACGCCGGTGTCGCCGGTCACGGCCGAGACGCAGGCGGAGATCAACGCCCGCATGCAGGCGGCCCGGGAACGGGGTCGCGCCCCGCCGCCGATCAGCCGTCGCTAACCCCTTATCCAGCATCGCCCGGGCGCCAGAATCCGGGATCTCGCTTCACGGAGAACGCTCATGGCCGGATCGGCCCCCTACGCCTCTACCCTGGCCGCCGACGCCGCGCGCGTGACCGAGCTGGCCGCCATCGCCAGCTATGCCCAGATCGGCCGCGGCGACGAGAAACAGGCGGACCAGCTGGCCGTCGACGCCATGCGCACCGCGCTGAACAACCTCGACATCGACGGCAAGATCGTCATCGGCGAGGGCGAGCGCGACGAGGCGCCCATGCTGTACATCGGTGAGAAGGTCGGCACCGGCAAAGGCCCGGCCATCGACATCGCCCTGGACCCGCTGGAAGGCACCACCCTGACGGCCAAGGCCATGGCCAACGCCCTGTGCGTGCTGTCGATGTCGCCGGGCGGCGGCATGCTGCACGCGCCCGACACCTATATGGACAAGATCGCGGTCGGCCCGGGCTATCCGGCCGGCACCGTCGACCTGGACAACAGCCCGCAGGACAACGTCCGCAACCTGGCCAGGGCCAAGGGCGTGCCGGCCTCGGAAATCACCGTCTGCGTCATGGACCGCCCGCGCCACGCCGAGCTGATCGCCGCCCTGCGCGAGGTCGGGGCCAAGGTGGTGCTGATCACCGACGGCGACGTGGCGGGCGTGATCCACACAGCCGAGCCGGAAACCGGCATCGACATGTATCTGGGTTCGGGCGGGGCGCCGGAAGGCGTGCTGGCGGCCTCGGCGCTGAAATGCGTCGGCGGCTTCTTCCAGGGCCGTCTGATCTTCCGCAACGAGGATGAGCGCGAGCGCGCCCGTCGCACCGGCGTGACCGACTTCGACCGCAAATACGACCTGCACGAACTGGTGTCCAAGGACGCCATCTTCGCCGCCACGGGCGTGACCAAGGGCGCCATGCTGGACGGCGTCCAGTTCCGCGACGGCTATGTCACCACCCACACCCTGGTGATGGACTCCTCGACCCGCACCGTGCAGCGCATCCGCACCACTCGCCCGGTCGCCTGATGGCGGACGGCGGGAGCGCTGCGACCCCGGCATCCGCCTTTCTGGGCGTCTCCCGCTCGCTGTCCGGCCGGACCTGGCGGCAAAGGCCCGCTGAGCCGGGCGTCATCCGCGCCCATATGCAGACGCTGGGCCTGGACGAGCCGCTGGCCCGCGCGCTGGCGTCCCGGGGCGTGCGCGCCGATCAGGGGCAGGACTTTCTGGCGCCGACGCTGAAGGCCCTGTTCCCCGACCCGTCCAGCTTCACCGACATGGACGCGGCCGCAACGGCGATCATCGACGCCCTGCAGGCGGGATCCTCGATCCATGTGTTCGCCGACTATGACGTGGACGGCGCCTCGAGCGCGGCCCTGCTGGTGCGCTGGTTCCGGGCCATGGGGGCGGAATTGCCCATCTATGTCCCCGACCGGATCACCGAGGGCTATGGCCCCAGCGCGAAGGCCTTCGACACCCTGAAGGCCTCGGGCGCCGATCTGGTCGTGACCGTGGACTGCGGCGCCGCGGCCAATGAGGCCGTCGCTCACGCCGCGGCCATCGGCCTGAAGGTCGTGGTCATCGACCACCACATGATGCGCGAGGAGCCGCCGCAGTGTCTGGCGGTGGTCAATCCGAACCGGCCGGGCTGCAACTCGGGGCAGGGCAACCTCGCCGCCGCCGGGGTGGTCTTCGTGCTGCTGGCCGCCCTGAACCGCGAGGCGCGGGGCAGGGGGCTGTTCGAGGCGCGTGCGCAGCCCGACATCCGCCAATGGCTGGATCTGGCCGCCATGGGCGCGATCTGCGACGTGACCGGCCTGACCGGCTTCAACCGGGCGCTGACCAGCCTGGGGCTGGGCGTCATGTCCAGCTGGAGCAATCCCGGGCTGAAGGCCCTGCTGGCCGCTGCCGGGGCCGAGGAGGGACCGGCCAAGGTCAATCATGCGGGCTTCATCCTGGGGCCGCGGATCAATGCGGGTGGTCGGATCGGCAAGTCCGACCTCGGCGCGCGCCTGCTGTCCACCGACGATCCCGCCGAGGCCATGGCGCTGGCGCAGGAGCTGGACAGTCTGAACATCGCCCGCCGCGAGGTGGAGAAGGCCGTCACCGATCAGGCCACCCGCCGCGTCGAGGCGACGGGCGCCCATGACGACGGCTCGGCCGTGGTGGTGATCGAGGGGGACGACTGGCATCCGGGCGTGGTCGGCATCGTGGCCGGGCGTCTGAGGGAGCGCTGGCGCAAGCCTGTGATCGTGATCGGCGTCGATGCGGTCAACGGGCTGGGCAAGGGCTCGGGCCGGTCGCAGCCGGGCATGAACCTGGGCAAGGCCATCCAGGCGGCGTGGGAGCAGGGCGTGCTGATCGCCGGGGGCGGACACGCCATGGCGGCGGGCCTGACCGTCAAGGCCGACCGGATCGACGAATTGCGCGACTTCCTCAATGCGCGCCTGTCCGGCGAGCAGGCGGCGGCGGAGGCGCTGGACGGGGTCGAGATCGACGCCCTGATCGAGCCGGCCTCGGCGACGCGGGCCCTGTTCGACCAGTTCGACGCCCTGGCGCCGTTCGGCCCGGCCAATCCCGAGCCCCTGTTCGCCATGGAGCATGTCTCGGTGCGTGAGCCGGTGCAGATGAACGGCGGCCATGTGCGCTGTCGTCTGGTGGGGGCGGACGGGGCGTCGGTGAAGGCCATCGCCTGGCGCTGCGCCGACCTGCCGACCGGCAAGGCGCTGCTGTCCGGACAGGGCGGTCTGAGCGTCACGGGCCGTCTGAAGGCGGACGACTGGAACGGCCGTCGGGGCGTGCAATTCGAGATCGAGGACGTGTCCGACCCGCGCATGGCCCAGCCTCCGACCCAGCCATAACGCCGATTTCAAGTTTTCTTGAAAAAGGCGTTGCAGCCTTCGGAGGCGTTGGCTATATCGCCGCTTCCCCGCGCAGCGGTCCCTTCGTCTATCGGTTAGGACGTCAGGTTTTCAACCTGAAAAGAGGGGTTCGATTCCCCTAGGGACTGCCACGCGGGGCATTCCCCCTCATTTCGAAAAACGTCCGCAGCGTGCGATCCTTACGCCGTGCGCCGCGTTGGCTGGGGTGTCCGTCTGGACGCCATGGAGGGATGATTTGCCGGAACGAGCCGACGCCTGCGTCACCGTCCTGATGGTCGAGGACAATGCCGAGGTGCTGGAGTTCGGCGCCACGGTGCTGGCGGAGGCCGGCTACGCCGTCGTCACCGCCGTCACCGCGGATGAGGCGATGGAGCGGGTGCGGCAAGGGCTGAAGGTCGATCTGCTGTTCACCGACATCGTCATGCCGGGCGCTCTGGACGGGGTGGCCCTGGCCCGGGCCGTCGGCGAGATGAGGCCCGGGACCCTGATCCTGCTGACCACCGGATGGGCGGATCGGATGGCCGACCAGACCGGGGGGCGTGAGCCCTTGCCCCTGATCGGAAAGCCCTATCGCGCCGCCGACCTGATGAAGCGGGTGGAAGGCCTGCTGGCGAGGCGTTCGGGGTCCGACTGACCCGGCGCGAAGGCTTTCGCTCGGAAAACGGGTGTTTTTCGCTTTTCAGCTGTTCAAAGAACCATGTTAAATAAGCCGTGCCCGTACTGATCCCGGGCAGGGGGAAAGTTGTGTCCGATTACGAGGGTGGGGAAACGGCGACCGCAGTGCGCATCGCCGGACGGGTTAAATGGTTCGATCCCGGCAAGGGGTACGGCTTCATCGTACCCGATGATCCCGGCATGACCGATCTGAAGGACGTGCTTCTGCATATCTCCAGCCTGCGCGACAGCGGGCACGAAACCGCCGCCGAGGGCGCGCCCATCTCGTGCGACTGCGTGCGTCGGCCCAAGGGCTGGCAGGTGACGGAGATTGTCGATCTGGGGGAGGGCGACCCCGGCCTGGCCCCGCCCCAGCCCCGCCGTACGGGCTATGACGGCCTTCGCGCCGCGACGTCCGTCGAGGTCGAGACGACCGGGGGTCCGCTGGAGCCGGCGGTGGTCAAATGGTTCAACCGCACCAAGGGCTACGGATTCGTGGTGCGCGACGGCCAGACCGGGGATATCTTCGTCCATGTCGAGACGCTTCGGCGCTGCGGGCTGGATGATCTTCTGCCCGGAGACCCCGTCTCGGTGCGATTCGCCGACGGCCCCAAGGGGCTGGTGGTCGCTGAAATCAGAATGGGCGGATAGCCATCCGCCCCGAGCAAGGGCGGATGCGTATGGGTCATCGTCGTGAAATTCGGGTTCGGGGCGTTCTGGCGGCCGTCGCCGGTGTGGCGCTTCTGGCCGGCTGCGCCCTGGCCACGCCCAAGGGCGCGAACGGGGAGGCGATGGAGCCGCTGACCATCACCACCGCCAGCGGCGCGCACAAGTTCATGGTCGAGATCGCCGACGATGAGCCCGAGCGCCAGCGCGGCCTGATGGAACGCCCGCCGCTGGCCGACGACCGCGGCATGCTGTTCGAGTTCCCGGACGTGGCCGAGCGCGGCTTCTGGATGCGCAACACGCCCAGCAGCCTGGACATTCTCTACATCGACCCGCACGGCCGGATCGTCTCCATCGTCAAGAACGCCGCCCCGAACAACGACACCGTCCTGCCGTCCAACGGCCCGGCCATGGGGGTGCTCGAGTTGCGCGGCGGACGCTCTGACGAGATCGGCGCCAGGCCCGGCGACAGGGTCAACCACCCCTTCTTCGCCGAATAACCGTCAGGCGCGTTGCAGTGCGGCGGGGAGTGTGCCAAATCCCGCCGCCGGAGTGTAGCGCAGCCTGGTAGCGCATCTGGTTTGGGACCAGAGGGTCGGAGGTTCGAATCCTCTCACTCCGACCATTTTCCCTTAAAACACGCCCACCGCCGCGTCGGCCCAGATCAGGGCCACCGTGCCGATCAGGACCGCCGCCAGCACCAGCCGGCCGGTCAGGTCGCGCACCTTCCAGGCCGCCAGTTCGAACAGGGCGCCCGCGCTGCCCAGCAGGATGGCCGCGAAGGCGAAGTCTTCGGCGCCCCAGACGACCTGGGCCGTGAACTGCATGGCGATCAGCGGCAGCACCAGAAGGGCGGCGATCCCGCCCCACAGCGCCACCCGCCACAGTGGGACAGCGGGTCCATCGCCGGTTTTCGTCACGCCTGTCATCGCGGCCTCGCCCTGAAGATGTCGATGACTCTTCATGGCCTGTCGGCGGGCGGGAGGCGTGTGGAGTTTCGAAGGATTTTCCGCGCAGGCGGCGTCGGGAGGGGCGCGCCCTTGGTCCGGCTGTCTTGATCCTGCTGCCGAAGGCTTCTAGACGCGGGGGACCGGTTTCGGCCGGACGAAGAGGATTTCGATGGCTATCGCTCGCATCTACCGCCCCGCCAAGACCGCCATGCAGTCCGGCAAGGCCAAGTCGAGAGACTGGCGGCTGGAATTCGAGCCGGCCTCGGCCCGCACCATCGATTCGCTGATGGGCTGGACCTCGTCGTCGGACATGAACGGTCAGGTGCGCCTGACCTTCGACTCGAAGGAAGAGGCCGTCGCCTATGCCGAACGCCACGGCATCGCCTTCCGCCTGCATGAACCGCAGGAGCCGCCGGTGATCATCAAGGCCTACGCCGACAATTTCGCCACCTTCCGCAAACAGTCCTGGACGCACTGATCGCCTGGCGATCCGTGCTTTCCTGAAGTGGCCGACCGCCCTTCGGGCGACTTGAGGTCATGGATCGCGCAGCGTCTGTCGTCACCATCCTTATCGTGCGATTGGCGTGCAGTTTTCGCATCGCCCCCTCGGGCGCCCTTAGCTCAGCTGGATAGAGCACCCGCCTTCTAAGCGGACGGTCGCAGGTTCGAATCCTGCAGGGCGCGCCAGGCGCAACCGGTCCTGTTCCGGCCCGTTCAGGGGCCGTGCGGATCGCCACCTTCAACATCAACGGGATCAATACCCGGCTGGCCAGTCTGCTGGCCTGGCTGGAGGAGACCGGTCCAGATGTGGTCTGTCTTCAGGAGTTGAAGGCGACGGACAGCCAGTTTCCCGAACGGGCGCTGGCCGAGGCCGGGTATTCCGCGGTGTGGAAGGGCGAACACCGCTGGAACGGGGTGGCGATCCTGTCGCGGGTCGGGGAGCCGATCGTGACCCGGCGCTCCCTGCCGGGCGAACCGGCGAACGCCCAGAGTCGCTACATCGAGGCGGCGGTGCAGGGCGTTCTGGTGGCCTGCCTCTATCTGCCCAACGGAAATCCGCAGCCGGGACCGAAATTCGACTACAAACTCGAGTGGTTCGAGCGGCTGATCGCCCATGCGCGCGACCTGCTGGCCACCGGCGCGCCCGTGGTGCTGGCGGGGGACTACAACGTCGTGCCGACCGACGCCGACATCTACAACACCCGGTCCTGGAAGACCGACGCCCTGCTGCAGCCGGAAAGCCGATCGGCCTTCGCCCGGCTGGTGGATCAGGGCTGGACCGACGCGATCCGGGAGCGGTTTCCGCAGGACCCGCCGCCGTGGACCTTCTGGTCCTATTTCCGGCAGGCGTGGGAGCGGGACGCGGGCCTGCGCATCGATCATCTGCTGCTGAGCCCGGCTCTGGCGGAGCGGCTCACCGACGCCGGGGTGGATCGCGAGGTGCGAGGCGGCGAGCGGGCCAGCGACCATGCGCCGACGTGGATCGAAGTGGACTGATCCCGGCCGGGAGAGGCGGCCTGCGATCGACGGGCGCTGCGCTAAAGTGCAGCTCTCCACGCGGCCAGCCCCACCTCCAGATCGGCGATCAGGTCCGCCGGATCCTCCAGCCCCACATGCAGCCTCAGCAACTCGCCCGCCAGTGTCGGCGGTTCGCCGCGCATGGAGAGTTGCGCCGTCTCGTGGGTGATCAGGCTCTCGAACCCACCCCAGGAATAGCCGAGACCGAACAGTTCCAGCGCGGACATCAGGGCGTGGGCGGCGGCCGTGTCGCCGCCCTCCATGACGAGCCCGAACAGGGAGGCGGCCCCGGTGTAGTCGCGGCTCCACAGGGTATGGGCGGGCGACCGGGGCAGGGCGGGCCAGAGCACGTCGGCGACCTCGGGCCGGGCCAGAAGCCAGTCCGTGACGATGCGGGTCGAGCGCGCCTGCTCCGCATAGCGCAGGGGCAGGGTGCGCAGGCCGCGCAGGGCCAGCCAGGCGTCGTCGGAGGTGACGCGCCAGCCGTAGTCCTCGATCGTCTCGAAGATCGGCCTGCCGACCGCCTCGTCGGCGACGGCGATGGAGCCCATCAGCAGGTCGGAGTGGCCGCCCGCGTATTTGGTCAGGGCCTGGACGCTGACATCGACGCCATGCGCCAGCGGCTTGAAGGCGAGACCCGCGCCCCAGGTGTTGTCCATGATCGTCAGGACGCCGCGGTCGCGACAGGCGGCGGTCAGGGCCCGGACGTCGGCCATGTCAAAGGTCAGGGAGCCGGGGGACTCGATCAGGAGCACTTTGGTTCGGTCGGTGACGGCCGACAGGATCTGGTCGGTCGCGGCGTCGGCCGGGTGGAAGGTCGTCGTGATTCCTCGCGGCTTGAGGTGGCGGTGCAGGAAGCGGCGGCTCGGGCCGTAAAGGGCGTCGGTGGTCAGCACCGCGTCGCCGGGCTGGAGCAGGGCGGTCAGGGGCACGGTGACGGCGGCCAGGCCCGAGGGGACCAGCCAGACATCGGACGCCCCCTCCAGTTCGGCGAGGGCCTCCCGCAGGGCGCGGCCGGCGGCCAGATCCTCGATGCCGTAGGTCGGGCCGGTCGAGCCGTCGCGCATGGCGGCGGGCGAATCGTTCAGCAGGGTCGAGGCGCGCTCGACCGGGGGAGAGACCGGACGGCGTCCCGACGTCGAGGCGGACGGGCGGCGCGTGGCCCCCGCGATCAGGCGCGTACGGTCGGAACGGTCAGTCATGGCGGCTCGCGGGGTTGCGGTTCAGGCCTCAAAGGCCTCTAAAAGGGTGGGGGCGCAAGTCTGACGAGAGTGACGGAGCGCGGGATGCGGAGAGGCGGAAAAACGGTTCGAACAGCGGCGGTCCTGATGGGTCTGGCGCTGGCGCTGACCGGATGCGGGCCGGATGCGCGCAAGACCGCCACGCCCGAAGACCCCGCCGCCCAGACCCCCACCGAGGCCCCGGCCTTCAGCAGCGCGACCCTGCAGGCGGTGAAGCGGCGCGGGCGCCTGAACTGCGGCGTGCACGAGGGTCTGGTCGGCTTCGCCTATACGGACAACCGCGGCCAGTGGCGGGGCTTTGACGCCGACTTCTGCCGGGCGCTGGCCGCCGCCGTGCTGGGCGATGCGGACGCCGTGCGGTTCGTGCCCCTGACCACCAGCCAGCGTTTCGACGCCCTGCGCGGCGGGCGGGTGGATGTGCTGTGGCGCGAGACGTCCTGGACCCTGTCGCGGGAGGCGCAGGAGGGAATCCGCTTCGCCGGGGTCAACTATTACGACGGACAGGGCTTCCTGGTGCGCCGGTCGCTGAACCTCGCCAGCGCGGCGGAGATGAATGGCGCGCGCATCTGCGTGCAGCGGGCCTCGACCAGCGAACTGAACGTCTCCGACTGGTTCCGGGCGCGGGGCATCCAGTACACCCCGGTCGTCACCGACAATGAGGAGGCGGCGCGGGAGGCCTACGGGCGGGAGGACTGCGACGCCTTCAGCGCCGACATTTCCGCCCTGGCGGCCGCGCGGACCCTGCTGTCGAATCCGGAGCAGCACGCCATCCTGCCGGACGTGATCTCCAAGGAGCCGCTGGGCCCGGTGGTGAAGCGCGGCGACGAGGCCTGGACCTCCATCGTGCGCTGGACCCTGAACGGACTGATCCTCGCCGAGGAGCTGGGGCTCACGCGCCAGAACGTCGACGCGATGGCGAAGGACTCGCGCGATCCCGCCGTACGCCGGCTGCTGGGGACCGAGGGCGAGTTCGGGCCGATGCTGGGCCTCTCGAAGTCGTGGATGAAAGACGCCGTCGCGGCGGAGGGCAATTACGGTGAGATTTTCGCCCGTAACGTCGGCTCGGATTCTCCACTCGACCTCGCGCGCGGGCTCAATGCACAATGGAACCAACGGCCTGCCGGCTTGATCTACGGCCTGCCGATCCGATAACCACGCGGCTCGCAGCCGGGGGACCTGTTCATGGAAACGACCAAAAAGGGCGGCATCGCCCTGCACTGGCTGATGCTGATCGGCTTTGTCGTCGGTCTGGCAGGCGGCATGGCCGTCAACCTGATGGTCGGCGCCGACGCGCCGTGGGTGGTCTGGGTGACCTCCAACATCACCGGTCCGGCGGGGCAGATCTTCCTGCGGCTGCTGTTCATGCTGGTCATCCCCCTGCTGTTCTCGGCCCTCGTGGTCGGGGTGGCCGAGATGGGCGATCTGAAGTCGCTGGGCCGCGCGGGTATCAAGACCCTGCTGCTGACCATCGTCGTGTCCGGCATCGCCGTGGTGATCGGCCTGGGCATGGTCAATCTGTTCCGGCCCGGCGACGGCGTCGATCCGGCCCTGGCCGCGCGGCTTCTGGCCCAGGGAGCCGAGGGCGCCTCGGCCATCGTCGAGAAGGCGCCCGAGAGCGTCCAGTTCGGCCAGTTCTTCCTCGACCTGATCCCGTCCAACGTCTTCACGGCGGCGTCGGAGAACCAGATCCTGCCGGTGATGATCTTCGCCCTGTTCTTCGGGATCGGGCTGGTCATGGCCAAGAGCCCGGCCACGGACCGGCTGCAGACCGTCATCGAGGGCATCCTCGAAGTGACGATGAAGCTGATCAACATGGTCATCAAGCTGGCGCCCTATGCGATCGCCTGTCTGATGTTCAACCTGGCCGCCCTGTTCGGCTGGGACCTGCTGGTGCGTCTCGCCGCCTATGTCGGCGTGGCCGTGGGCGCGATGGCGATCCATATGTTCGTGGTCTATCCGCTCGTCGTCTGGATCGGCGGCGGCATGAACCCGCTGAAATTCTTCCGCGGCGTGCGCGAGCCGATGGTCGTCGCCTTCTCGACCGCCTCGTCCAACGCCTCCCTGCCGGTCTCGCTGCGGGCCGCCGAGGAGCAGCTGGGCCTGCCGCGCAAGATCGCCCGCTTCGTCCTGACCGTCGGCGCCACCGCCAACCAGAACGGCACCGCCCTGTTCGAGGGGGTCACGGTCCTGTTCCTGGCCCAGTTCTTCCAGATCGAGCTGTCGATCACCCAGCAGGTCATCGTCATGCTGGTCTGCATCCTCGGCGGCGTCGGCACGGCGGGCGTGCCCGCGGGCTCGCTGCCGGTGGTGGCCATGATCCTGGTGATGGTCGGCGTGCCCGCGGAAGGCATCGGCCTGATCCTCGGCGTCGACCGCTTCCTCGACATGTGCCGCACCACCCTGAACGTGACGGGCGATCTGGTGCTGGCCACGGTGGTGTCGCGCGGCGAGAGCGATGACACCCTGCCCGCCGACGCCTCGATCGCTCCGGCGGAACTGCCGGGCGAGGGCCGTCGCGGCCTGAAGCACGGGACCGCCGAAGGGGCCTGATCAGCCCGTCTTGACGGGGCCGCCTTGGGGCGCGCCCCATTCGCTCCAGCTGCCGTCATAGAGGCGTGACGTCCGGCCCAGCTCGGCCAGGCCGAGCGTCAGGATGGCGGCGGTGACCCCGGAACCGCAGGTGGTGATGACCGGGCGGTCGATATCCACGCCCGCCTCCACGAAGGCCGCCTCCAGCCCCTCGCCCCGTTTCATCGTGCCGTCGGCGTTCAGCAGCGCGCCATAGGGCAGGTTGAGCGCGCCGGGCATGTGGCCCGAGCGGACGCCGGGACGGGGCTCGGCGGCCTCGCCGCGGAAGCGGGCGGCGCCGCGGGCGTCCAGCACCTGGGTGTCTTCGGCCAGGGCGGCCTGCACGTCCTCAAACTCTGCGACGGCGGCGCTGTCGAAGCGGGGGCTGAAGACCGCGAAGCCGGGTCGGTCCGGGGCGCCCGTTTCGGTCGGCAGGTCCAGCGCCCGCCAGGCGGGCAGTCCGCCGTCGAGAACGCGGACGTCGCGCGCTCCCATGATCGTCAGCATCCACCAGACCCGCGCCGCCGAGAACAGGCCCGTCGTGTCATAGACGACGAGACTGTCGCGGTCCGACAGTCCCAGCACCCCCGCCGAGGCGGCAAAGGCGGCGGGCGAGGGCAGCATGTGGGGCAGGGGGCTGTCGGCGGCCGACACCCCGTCGAGGTCGAGGAAGATCGCGCCCGCAACATGGGCTTCGGCGAAGTCGGCGCGGGCGTCGCGGCCGTCCAGATGCCAGCTGGCGTCCACGATCCGCAGGCCCGGCTCTCCCAGACGGGCGGCGAGGTCGGCGGCGGAGATCAGGGGCGAGGTCATGCCCCCGATATGCGCCCGGCCTCAGACCTTCGCCAGAGCCAGCTGGACCACATCCGTGCGCCGCGACCGGAAGCCGGCTTCGCAATAGGCCAGGTAGAAGCGCCACAGCCGGCGAAAACGCTCGTCGAACCCGGCCATCCGGCTGATCTCGCTCCACGACGACTGGAACCGCTCGTCCCAGAGCTTGAGCGTGTCGGCATAGTCGAGGCCGAAGCGCTCTATGGCCTGCCAGCTCAGACCGGCGCGTTCGATCACCGGCTTCAGCCGCGTTTCCGACGGCAGCATGCCGCCGGGGAAGACGTATTTCTGGATGAAGTCCGTGCGCCGGGCGTACTCCTCGAACAGCTCATCCTGGATGGTGATGATCTGCAGGCCGGCGCGGCCGCCCGGCGTGAGCACGTCGCGGATCTTGCTGAAATAGGCGGGCCAGTATTCCTGGCCGACGGCCTCGAACATCTCGATCGAGGCGACGCGATCGAACTGGCCGGTGACGTCGCGGTAGTCGATCAGCTGGATGTCCGCCTTCTCCGACAGGCCGGCGTTGAACAGGCGTTGTTTCGCCAAGTCGTACTGCTCGCGCGAGATGGTGATGCCGGTGACGCGGGCGCCGACCTCGCGGGCGGCGAACTCGGCGAACCCGCCCCAGCCGCAGCCGATCTCCAGCACGGTCTGCCCCGGCTGCAGATCCATGAGCCGGGCGAGGGCGGCGTATTTCTCGCGCTGCGCCGCTTCCAGCGTCATGTCGGGGCGGGCGAACCGCGCCGACGAATAGGTCATCGAGGGATCGAGCCACCGGCCATAGAAGGCATTGCCCAGATCGTAGTGGGCGTGGATGTTCTTTTTCGAGCCCGAGCGGCTGTTGCGATTCAGCCGATGCGACAGCCAGTTGACCGCCGTCATCACCGGGTTGCCGTCGAACAGCCGGCGGATGTTGTCGTAGTTCTGGGCCAACACTTCCAGCAATGGCGCCAGATGCGGCGTGTCCCATTCGGCGGCCATATAGCCCTCGGCGAAACCGATATCGCCGTTGGCCAGAACCCGGCGGGCGAAGCGGTAGTCGCGGATCTCGATCACGGCGGCGGGGCCGGGCGCCTGTCCCTCCAGCCGGTGGGTCTCGCCGTTGGGCAGCCGGACGGTCAGCTGTCCGAAGGTCCAGTTGGCGGAAAGCAGGCGCAGCAACAGGGCGAACCCGCGGGGCGTGCGGGCCGGAGCCTCGGGCCGTTCAGCGGTCAACGACGTCATGATGCACGATGTGGGGAGGCCGTCCGCGGGGCATCAATCCCCGGGGTCGTCGTGACGGGACGCGGTGACGGTGCGCAGGGCCTCGAGCGCGCGATCCCGCGCGTCTGCGTGATCGAGGATCGGGCGCGGGTAATCATGCCCGATCCAAAGGCCGACGCCGCGCAGGATTTCCGGCGGCGCGGTCCAGGGCGCGTGGAGCCACTTGTCGGGAAGGGCCGCGATCTCGGGGACCCAGCGGCGGACATACTGTCCCTTGGCATCGAATTTGGTCCCCTGGGTAACTGGATTGAACACTCTGAAATACGGTGCAGCGTCCGCTCCGGATGCCGCAACCCACTGCCAATTCTGCACATTGCTGGCCAGATCGGCGTCCACCAGGGTGTCGCGGAACCAGGCTTCGCCCCGTCGCCAGTCGATCAGGAGGTCTTTCACGAGGAAGGAGGCGACGATCATCCGCACGCGATTGTGCATCCAGCCGGTGGTCCAGAGCTGGCGCATTCCGGCGTCTACGATCGGATAGCCGGTGCGTCCGTGACGCCAGGCGTCGAACCCCGCCTCGTCATCCCGCCAGGGCATCCGGTCGTACTCGGGCCGGAAGGCGGTGTCGGTGATCTGGGGGAAGTGGTGCAGCAGGTGGGCCGAAAAATCACGCCAGCCCAGTTCGGCGACGAATTTGTCGGTTTCGGCCCGGGGAACCCGGCCCTCGT
Source organism: Brevundimonas sp. AVps31 (assembly GCF_058681355.1). Classification (NCBI taxonomy): domain Bacteria; kingdom Pseudomonadati; phylum Pseudomonadota; class Alphaproteobacteria; order Caulobacterales; family Caulobacteraceae; genus Brevundimonas; species Brevundimonas sp. AVps31. The sequence continues at coordinate 2,855,096 of NZ_CM178736.1, forward strand.
CCGCGACGGCCCGGACCCGTTCGATGGCGCGCCAGGGATGGATCTCGCCGAAATGCAGATGCGGCGACAGGCGGCTGCATCCCGGTGCGGCGGGGAAGTCTCGGTCGCGGCTGTAGGCCTTCAATCCGCCGGCGATGAAGCGGGAAAGAGCCTCCGACGCTCCGGCCTCGCCCGGCGTCCAGTCGAAGCCCGTGGACCAGTCAGGCTTTGAGGGATGCAGTTTCCAGTCGTCGAGCAGTTCGCTGTCCAGACCCGCCGGGGTCTCGATGATCCGCGGGCCGGTCGTGTGCGGCGGCGGCTCGGCGGCGGCCAACAGGGCTTTCAGGAACGGGGTGAAAACCTTGTAGGGCAGCCCCGACCCGTTCAGCACCGCCCCCGGGCGGCACATCAGCGTGCCGTTCCAGCCCTTCACCTCAACGCCGTCGGCCTTCAGCGAATGGGCGATGTCGGCGTCGCGGGCGAACAGTTCAGGCTCGAAGCGGCGGTTCATGAAGACGGTGTCGGCGCCGGTCTCGCCGATCAGGCGGCGCAGTCCGGATTCCGAATCACCGGAGCGCAGGATCAGGCGCGAGCCGCGCGCCTTCAGGCTGTCGTCCAGCGCCCGTAGTGACTTGTCGAGCCACCAGAGGGACGCGCCACCCGCCCGATCCTGAACCGGACCCTGATCGTGGATGTAGACCGGAATGACCGGCGCGCCGGTCTCCGCGGCGTGATTGAGCGCCGGGTTGTCGGACAGGCGCAGGTCGCGCCGGAACCACAGAATGACGGGGGCGGGTCTGGTGGTCATGCGGTCGGGCTCCGTGATAGCTTGCGATCCTCAACGTCGAACGCCACCTGATCGCCGCATAGGTGCGGCAAGGGCCGCGCGTCGCCAAGTCGCTTTACGCAGGAATTCGCCGTGTCCAAGCCCAACGCCGTCATCGACATCAAGGGCGTCGCCCGTCCCGTCAGCATCGGCGGCAACCAGCGCATCGTTTTCATCGCCGGGCCGTGCCAGCTGGAAAGCCGTGAACACGCGCTGGAGATGGCCCATGCGCTGAAGGAGATCGGCGAGCGGCTGAACGTCGGCATCATTTACAAGACCAGCTTCGACAAGGCGAACCGCACCAGCGCCGGCGCCGCGCGCGGTTTTGGTCTTGAGGGCTCGCTGCCGATCTTCGCGGAAATCCGCGAGAGCGTCGGCCTGCCGGTGCTGACCGATGTGCACACCGAAGAGCATTGCCGCATCGCCGGCGAAGTCGTCGATGTGCTGCAGATCCCGGCCTTCCTGAGCCGCCAGACCGACCTGCTGCTGGCCGCCGCCGCGACGGGCAAGGCGATCAACATCAAGAAGGGCCAGTTCCTGGCGCCCTGGGACATGAAGAACGTCATCGCCAAGGTCACGGGCGCGGGCAATCCCAACGTCATGGCCTGCGAGCGCGGCGCCAGCTTCGGCTACAACACCCTCGTTTCGGACATGCGCGCCCTGCCGATCCTCAAGGAGATCGGCTGCCCCGTCGTCTTCGACGCCACCCATTCGGTGCAGCAGCCGGGTGGGCAGGGCACCTCGTCGGGCGGACAGCGTGAGTTCGTGCCGGTTCTGGCCCGCGCCGCCGTGGCCGTGGGCGTCGACGCCGTCTTCATGGAAACCCATCAGGACCCGGACAACGCGCCGTCGGACGGCCCGAACATGGTGCCTCTGAACCAGTTCGAGGCCCTGGCCGCCGAGCTTCTGGCCTACGACGACCTGTCGAAGGCGCGGATGGCGAAGGTCGCGTGAATCCGATAGGTCGGGCGCATGGCTGAACGCACGCTCGATCTCGGACAACTGCAGGCGCTGCTGGAGCGCGTGCGCGGGCTGAAGGTCGCCTGCGTCGGCGACCTGATGCTGGACCGCTATGTCTATGGCGAGGTCAGCCGCATTTCGCCCGAGGCGCCGATCCCGGTCCTGAAGGCGAAGCGGACGGTGGCCATGGCCGGCGCCGTCGGCAATGTGGCCCGCAACGTCGGCTCCCTGGGCGGCGTCGCCCGTCTGGGCGCGGCTGTCGGTCAGGATGCGGCGGGCGTCGAGCTGCTGGCCCTGATCGGGCAGGACGCCGGGGTCGACAGCTTTGTCGAGGTCAGCCCCGCCGCTCCGACTATCGTGAAAACCCGCTATGTCTCCGCCGGCCAGCAACTGCTGCGGCTGGATGACGAGGAGGCGGGCGACCGGACCCTGCCGTCGAACGGGGTGTTCGATCAGGCGGCCTCCATCCTGATTTCCGACTACGCCAAGGGCAGTGTGACGCCGGCCCTACTGGAGGACGCGCTGGACGCCGCCAAGGCTTCGGGCGCGCCGGTGATCGTCGATCCCAAGGGCGTGGACTTCGCCCGCTACGGCGCCGTCGATGTCATCAAGCCGAACGCCAGCGAACTGGCCGGGGCCACGGGCCTGCCGGTCGAGACGGACGCCCAGGTCGAGGCGGCGCTAACGGCCCTGCTGGAGGCGACGACCGCAAAGGCCCTGATCGTCACCCGCGCCGGCAAGGGCATGAGCCTGATGCGGCGCGGCGGTGAGGCGAAACATTTCCCGGGGCGGGCGCGCGAGGTGTTCGACGTCTCGGGCGCCGGAGACACCGGCCTGGCGGCCTTGGGCCTGGCGCTGGGCGCGGGCGCGTCGCTGGAGACGGCGGTGGAGTTCGCCATCCTCGCCTCGGGCGTGGTGGTCGGCAAGGCCGGCACGGCCGTGGTCTCGCCCGCTGAACTGATCGACGCCGAAATGAGCCAGCATGCCTCGGGCGCCCACGCCAAGGTGATGCCGCTGGAGGAGCTGGCGCATGTGGTCGAGGGCTGGAAGCGCCAGGGGCTGAAGGTCGGCTTCACAAACGGCTGTTTCGACATCCTGCACCGCGGCCATGTCGCCTATCTGGCCCAGGCCCGCAGCTGGTGCGACCGGCTGGTGGTAGCGCTGAACACCGACGCCTCGGTGCGCCGGCTGAAGGGCGAAGGCCGGCCGATCAACGATCTGGACAGCCGCGCGGTGGTCATCGGCGGCCTGCAGTCCGTGGATCGCGTGACCAGTTTCGACGAGCCGACGCCTCTGGCCCTGATCGAACGCCTGCGGCCCGACGTGCTGATCAAGGGCGCGGACTACACGCGTGAAGGCGTGGTCGGCGGCGATCTGGTCGAGAGTTGGGGCGGCGAGGTCCGGCTGGCGACGTTCGAGGACGGCTATTCCACCACCCGCACGATTGAAAAGATGAAGGCTGACTGATGACGCGTCGGATGATCGTGGTGACCGGCGGCGCGGGCTTCATCGGCTCCAACATCGTCGCGCGCCTGTGCGCCGACGATCGCTATGACGTGGTGGTCTGCGACCGCATGGAAGAGGCGGCGCTGGGCAAGTGGAAGAATCTGGCCAAGCACGCCATCGCCGACTTCTGGTCGCCGGAAGAGCTGTTCGAACAGCTGGAGCGCCATGCCGAGGCGGTCGAGGCCGTGGTCCATATGGGCGCGATCTCATCGACGACGGAGGCCGACGCCGACCTGATCATGCGCACCAATTTCAGCCTGTCCCGCGACCTGTGGGACTGGTGCGCCCTGCGCGACGCACGCCTGATCTACGCCTCCTCGGCGGCGACCTATGGCGACGGTGACGGCGGGTTCGAGGATGACGACAGCCTTGAGGCCTTGGGTGCGCTCAGGCCGCTAAACGCTTACGGCTATTCGAAAATGCTGTTCGATCAGTATGCGGCGCGGCAGTCGGATCGCGGTCAGTCGCCCAGCCAGTGGGCCGGGTTGAAATTCTTCAACGTCTATGGCCCGAACGAGTACCACAAGGGCGGCATGAAGTCGGTCGTGGCCCAGATCTGGCCCAAGGTGCAGGCGGGCGAACCCGTCACCCTGTTCCGCTCGCACAATCCGAACTACGCCGACGGCGGCCAGATGCGGGACTTCGTCTTCGTGGAGGATGTGGTCGACATCATTCTGTGGTTGCTGGACGCCCCGCACGTCTCGGGCGTGTTCAACGCCGGGTCCGGGCAGGCGCGGTCCTTCCTCGATCTGGCCAACGCCACCTTCGCGGCGGCCGGCAAGACCCCGCAGGTCGACTACGTCGACACCCCGCTGTCGATCCGGGACAAGTACCAGTACTTCACCGAAGCCCGGATGGAGCGCATTCGCGCCGCCGGCTACGGCGGGCAGTCGACGCCGCTGGAAGAGGGGGTCCGCCGCTATGTGCAGGACTTCCTGATGAAGCCGGATACCTACCGGTGAGCCGGGCGAAGCTGACATTCCGGCAGTGGGTCGGTGTCGTCGGCATCGCCCTGGTCGTGCTCGTGGCCGTCGCGGTGGCCGTCTGGCGCGGGGATATCCTCAAGGCCGGTCTGGACCCGCAGGTGCCGTTCCAGACCTACACTCCGCCGCCCGCGCCGGACTACCAACGGCCCGGCAGCTGGGCCCTGCTGGACGCGCGCGCGCCGGAAGCGGGCGGGGCGGCGGTCTTCTTCGTCCATTCGACCACCTATGACGGCGGGCGCGACTGGAACGGCCCGATCGGCGAGCCGAAAGGCGAACGGTGGCTGAAGGAGGTGGTGCTGCCCAACTACGCCGGGCCGTTCGCGCGCGCCGGCGCGGTCAGCGCGCCCCGCTATCGACAGGGCAGCCTCTACACCCGCCTGACGCTGCGCGAGGATGCGCGGGAAGCGCGGGCCTTCGCCTATCGGGACATCGTCGCGGCCTTTGACAACTGGCTGGCGCGCCATCCGACGGGACCGCTGGTGCTGGCCGGGACGGAGCAGGGCGGAGAACTGGTCGAGCGGCTGCTGCGGACCCGGATCGCGCCCGATCCCGCGCTGCGGTCGCGGGTGGCGGCGGTCTATCTGATGGATGTGGTGGCGGCGGTGGACCAGTTGCCCGCGACCTTCCCGCCCTGCGCCAGCCGCGCCCAGACCAACTGCACCGTCGGCTGGTCGCCGGTGGCGGAGGGCAATGACGGCGCCGCCCGTCGGCGGCTGAACCGGGCTCTGGTCTGGGACGCCCGGGGCCGGCTGGTGGAGCTGAACGATCGCGAGGCCGTGTGCGTGAACCCGATCAGCGGTTCGACGGACACCGGCCGGGTCGACGCCCGCCTGCATCAGGGCGCGACGAACGCGACCGGACTGGAATGGGGCGCCCGCCCGGCGCTGATGGCCCGTGAAGTGGCCGCGCAGTGCCGTGACGGCGTGCTTCGCTACACCGAGCCCAAGCTGGAGTCCCTGCGTCTGACCGGAAGCTGGGCGGATCGCAGAAAGTCTCGTCCTTACAATCTTTTCTACGGTGATATTGAAGCAGACGTTCAGGCGCGTTTGGCAGCCTGGACGGCGTCTCACCCAACCTAGTCGAGGCCCGGCCGGTCGTTGCGCCAGTCGAACAGGGCCTCCAGCACCTTCACGGCCTCGCCCCGAGGCGTCAGCAGGTCCGGGTCCCGCCCCAGCACGATCCGGGCGTCATCCGCCGCCGCCAGCATCAGGCCCCGATGGCGGATCGGATCGGCGAAGCGATAGGCCGGGAAGCCGCTCTGCTTCAGCCCCAGCGGATCGCCGCCGCCACGCAGGCGGAAATCCTCCTCGGCGATTTCGAACCCGTCCTCGGTCCGACGCAGGGTCTCCAGCCGGGTCCTCGCCGTCTCTCCGAGACCATCATCCCCGCCGCCGTACAGCAGCAGGCAGGTGCTGGCCTTGGCGCCCCGCCCGACCCGACCGCGCAACTGGTGAAGCTGGGCCAGGCCGAAACGGTCGGCGTGTTCGATCACCATGATCGAGGCGTTGGGCACATCGACCCCGACCTCGACCACCGTGGTGGCGACCAGCAGCGGCGTGCGGCCGTCGGCGAAATCGGCCATCACCGCCTCGCGCTCGGCGCCCGGCATCTGGCCGTGGGCCAGTCCGACCTCGATATTCAGGAGCCGGCGCAGGTCGGCGGCGCGAGCCTCGGCGGCGGCCAGATCGCTGGCCTCGCTTTCGGCCACCAGCGGGCAGATCCAGTAGGCCTGGGCGCCGCTGTCCAGCGCCGTCTTCAGCCGCTTGGCCACTTCCCCGATCCGCGCCTGCGGCAGGACGGCGGTCGTCACCGGCGTGCGGCCCGGCGGCTTTTCCGTCAGGCGCGAGACGTCCAGCTCGCCGTACTGGGTCAGTTCCAGGGTGCGCGGGATGGGGGTGGCGGACATGGTCAGCAGGTGGACGCCGCCGGTGCGCGGGTCGCCCTTGGCCTGGAGGCGCTGGCGCTCGTTGACGCCGAAGCGGTGCTGTTCGTCGATGACGGCCAGCCCCAGCCGGTCGAAGCGGACGGCGTCCTGGAACAGGGCATGGGTGCCGATCGCGACCGCCGCCTCGCCGGACGCCAATGCGGCCAGCCGGGGGCGTCGCTCGGCCGGGGTGTCGCGGCCGGTCAGCAGGACGGTCGGCACGCCCGCCGCCTCCAGCATCGGACCCAGCCGTTGATAGTGCTGGCGCGCAAGAATCTCGGTCGGGGCCATCAGGGCCGCCTGGAAGCCCGAGGCCGCGGCGTCGGCCAGCGCCAGGGCGGCCACCGCCGTCTTGCCGGAGCCCACGTCGCCCTGCAGCAACCGTCCCATCTGTTCGCCCGAGACCAGATCGCGGCGGATGTCCTCCACGGCGCGCGCCTGCGCCCCGGTCAGGGTGAAGGGCAGGGCGGTCAGCAGTTTTGCAGAGGCTTCACCGGGACGGATCACCGGCGCGGGCGTGATCTGGCGGGCGCGGCGGCGGCGGGCCAGCGCCAGCTGGTGGGCGAAAAGCTCGTCATAGGCCAGGCGCTCGCGCACGGGCGAACCCGGATCCAGATCCGGCTCTCCGGCCGGGGCGTGGAGGGCGGCGATCGCCTCCTGCCAGCGGCCCCACCCCTGTTTGGCCAGCCAGGCCGGGTCCTGCCATTCCGGCAGGTCCGGCGTGAGCGCCAGCGCCTGCTGCGTCAGCTTGCGGATCACGCGTGAGCTCAGGCCCAGGGTCGCCGGATAGACCGGTTCGACGGCCGCGATCTCGTCCGCCTCGGTCGGCTTGAACACGTCCGGATGGACGATCTGCACCTCGTTGTTGAAACGCTCCACCTTGCCGGACACCAGCCGGGTTTCGCCGCGCGGCAGCAGGCGGTCGATGTGCTGGCCCGAGCCGCCAAACCAGATCATGTGGACGAAACCGGTCTGGTCCGACGCCCGCACCTTGATCGGCACGCCCGGTTTGCCGGGCAGGATCAGGCGGTCGATGATGACCTCGAAGATGCCGACCTGTCCCTCGATCGCATCCACCGCCGTCATCGGGCGGCGCACGACCACGCCCGACGGCGACAGGAACAGCACGTCGCGCACCAGCGGGCCGGCCAGTTTCTGGACCAGCGGCAGCACCTTTGGCCCCACGCCCTTCAGGGTGGAGACCTCGGCGAACAGCGGGAAGAGAATCTGGGGCCGCATTCCGCACACCATAGCTGGCGAAACGGCCGCTGGAACGCTATCTCCGGCCTCTCATTTGTGAAGGGCGCTCAGGCGTGCCGTACGGCGGCTCCCGACGAGAGCGCCTTTTCCTCCAATCGCCTGCCGGGCAAGGATTCTTGTGGCCGATACCAACGCGCGTCTGAACGAACCCCGGGAACAACGGCTGGGCCGGATCGCCTTCCGCGCCTGGCGTCGGGGCTTCCGCGAAGCCGATCTGGTGCTGGGGCCGTTCGCCGATCAGGTGGGGCCGTCGCTGGACGCCGCCGAACTGGACCTCTTCGAGGCCCTGCTGATGGAGGACGACGATCACGCCCTCTATGCCTGGATCATCCGCAGCGCGCCGACGCCCGAGCGCTATCAGGGCGCCCTGATGGACAAGATCCGCGCCTTCATGGCCGCGCACGTCGCGGCGGAAGTCGCCAAGGGCGCCGGTTGATGGACGCGCTGGTTCCGAAGCGCGGCGATCAGGCGCTGGGCGGCGCGCCCGAGGGGCTCGACGCCCTGACCGTCGCGGAACGGCTCCGCGCGGCCGGCGGCATGGGCCTGTTCGTGGCGCGCGACTATGCGCGCATGGGCGAGTTCGTGCAGGCGCTCCGTTTCTTCGCCGCAGACATTGAAGTCATTGAACTTCCGGCCTGGGACTGTCTGCCCTACGACCGGCTCAGCCCCACCGCCTCGGTCTCGGCCGAACGGATGGCGGCCCTGACGAAACTGGCCTGTCGCGAGCCCGCTGACAGCCGTCCGACGCTGGTGGTCACGACCGTCGCGGCGGCGACCCAGCGCACGCCGCCCCGGGAAGTGACCTGCGGGGCGGGCTTCGAGGCCGCGGTCGGGCGCGATCTCGATACGGTGGCGCTGGAGCGCTACTTCGCCGCCAACGGCTATCTGCGGGCCTCGACGGTGTCGGAGCGCGGCGAGTTCGCGGTGCGCGGCGGGGTGGTCGACGTCTTCCCGCCGGGCTTCGAGGAGCCGGTGCGGCTGGACATGTTCGGGTCCGAGCTCGAGTCGATCCGCACCTTCGATCCGGCCACCCAGCGTTCGACGGGGCAGCTGACCAGCGTCTCCCTGGCGCCCGTCTCCGAGGCCCTGCTGACGCCCGAAGCCATTTCGCGGTTCCGCACCGGCTATCTGAACCTGTTCGGCGCGGGCGGTGACGACCCCCTCTATGTCGCCGTCAGCGAGGGCGCGCGGCGTCAGGGCATGGAGCACTGGCTGCCGCTGCTCTACGACCGGCTGGAAACCCTGTTCGACTATCTGCCGGACGAGGCGCCGGTCTTCCTCGACAATCAGGCCGACGCCTCGCGCGCCGAGCGCTGGACCCTGACGGCTGACGCCTATGAGGCGCGTCGCGATGCGTCCCAGACCCGGGGCGGGGCCGCCAATCGCGCCCTGCCGCCGCAGCGGCTGTATCTGCCGGAGGCCGACTGGAACAGCGCGCTGGCGGGCCGCACCGTACGCCGGCTGTCGCCGTTCGCGGCGGGCGGCGAGGATGCGGGCGGCCGTCTGGGCCGCAGCTTCTCCGCCGAACGGTCCCAGGACAGCGTCAACCTGTTCGAGGCCGTGGCGAAGCACGCCCAGGCCCTGAAGGCGGCGGGCAAACGAGTGTTGTTCGCCTCCTGGACCGAGGGCTCGTCCGAGCGTCTGGCGGCCATGCTGTCGGACCACGGGCTGGAGCACGTCGTCGCCGTGCGCGACTGGACCGACGTGCAGAAGGCCCCGGAGGGCCTGTATCTGCGCGGGGTCCTGCCGGTCGAACACGGCTTCGAGACAGACGATTTGGCCGTCATCTCCGAGACCGACATCCTGGGCGACCGTCTGGCGCGGCCGCGCAAGAAGCGCCGGGCGTCCAACTTCCTCGCCGAGGCCTCGGCCCTGACCACCGGCGATCTGGTGGTGCACCTCGACCACGGCATCGGTCGCTACGAGGGGCTGAAGACGCTCGAGATCCAGGAGGCGCCGCACGACTGTCTGGAACTGATGTACGCCGGCGAGAGCAAACTCTATCTGCCCGTCGAGAACATCGACCTGCTGACCCGCTATGGCTCCGACACCGACGGGGCGCAGCTGGACCGGCTGGGCGGCGCGGGCTGGCAGGCGCGCAAGGCCAAGGCCAAGCAGCGCCTGCGCGATATGGCCGAGGGGCTGATCGCGCTGGCGGCCAAGCGGTCGCTGCGCACATCCGACGCCATCGTCCCGCCGCAGGGGCTGTTCGACGAGTTCTGCGCCCGCTTCCCCTATGAGGAGACGGACGACCAGCTCAACGCCATCGGCGACGTGCTGGAGGATCTCGGCAAGGGAACGCCGATGGATCGCCTGATCTGCGGCGATGTCGGCTTCGGCAAGACCGAGGTGGCCCTGCGCGCCGCCTTCGTCGTCGCCATGACGGGGCAACAGGTGGCTATCGTCTGCCCGACGACCCTGTTGGCGCGTCAGCATTTCAAGACCTTCTCGGAGCGCTTCGCGGGCTGGCCGATCAAGGTCCGTCACCTGTCACGCATGGTCACGGCCAAGGATGCGGCCGAGACGCGCGCGGGCCTGAAGGACGGCAGTTTCGAGATCGTCGTCGGCACCCATGCGGTGCTCAGCGAACAGGTCGGGTTCAAGGACCTCGGCCTGGTGATCGTCGACGAGGAGCAGCATTTCGGGGTCAAGCACAAGGAGAAGCTGAAGTCGCTTCGCGCCGATGTGCACCTGCTGACCCTGACCGCCACGCCGATCCCGCGCACCCTGCAGATGGCGCTGTCGGGCATCCGCGAGATGTCGATCATCGCCACCCCGCCGGTCGACCGGCTGGCGGTGCGGACCTATGTCACGCCGTGGGACCCGGTGCTGGTCCGCGAGGCCCTGCTGCGCGAGAAATATCGCGGCGGTCAGGCCTATTACGTCGTGCCGCGTCTGAACGACCTGCCGGACATCGAGAAATTCCTTCGCGAGAGCGTGCCGGAGATCAAGTTCGTGGTCGGCCACGGCCAGATGTCGCCGACCCAGCTGGAAGACGTGATGAGCGCCTTCTACGACGGCAGCTACGACCTGCTGCTGTCGACCACGATCGTTGAGTCCGGGCTGGATGTTCCGACCGCCAACACCTTGATCGTGCACAGGGCGGACATGTTCGGCCTGGCCCAGTTGCACCAGATCCGGGGCCGGATCGGCCGGGCCAAGGCGCGCGCCTTCGCCTATCTGACCACCGATGCGAAGAAGCCGCTGTCCCTGTCGTCGGAGCGCCGCCTGCAGGTGCTGCAGTCGCTCGACAACCTCGGCGCCGGTTTCCAGCTGGCCAGTCACGATCTGGACCAACGCGGCGGCGGCAACCTGCTGGGTGACGAACAGTCGGGCCATATCCGCGAGGTCGGCGTCGAACTGTACCAGCAGATGCTGGAGGACGCCGTCGCCGAACTGCGCCAGTCGGGCGAGGGCGGGACGGTCGACCGCGGCTGGTCTCCGGCCATCAACGTCGGTGCGGCGGTCCTGATTCCGGAGAATTACGTCCCCGACCTGAATGTCCGTCTCAGCCTGTATCGCCGCCTGTCCGACGCCGACGGCAGCGAACAGCGCGAGGCCTTGGCCGCCGAACTGATCGACCGGTTCGGGCCGCTGCCCGATGAAGCCAAGCAACTGCTGCGCATCGTCGGCATCAAGGCCAACTGCAAGACCGCCCACGTCGAACGCATCGACGTGGGACCCAAGGGCGCGGTCCTGACCCTGCGCAACAACAGCTTCCCGAACCCGATGGGGCTGGTCGGCCTGATCCAGAAGAACCACGCCTTCTGGAAGATCCGGCCCGATCAGAAGATCGTGGTGAAGGGCGACTGGGACACGCCGGAGGACCGGCTGAAGGTCGCCGAACGCATCACCGCCGATCTGGCGCGGGTGGCGGGGGCGGCCTAGGCGCAGCCCTCTTCCAGACCTTCCGGCGGGCGGCTGCTGAAGTGGTCGGCCCACCAGCCGGTCCAGCGGCTTTCCAGCGCGGCGAAGGCCGCGTCGTCCAGGCCGTAGGTGGTCAAGGTGACGCTGGTCCAGCCGTTCGACCATTTGGCGTTCGGCGCGCGGTTGTGCGCGATCAGCAGGCCGTCGCCCCACGCGCTGACGGTCAGTCCGCCCTGGTGACGGCCCAGATGCCAGACGGTTCCGCTCAGGGCGGCGTCCGGCCCGACGGGCCCGGCCCACGGCTCGCCCGCGGCGGGGACGTCGTCCACACCGACGCCCGCCAGTCCGTTCAGTGCGTGCGCTCCGAGCGGCTCACCCGACAGATAGATCGTCCGGCGCGGCTGGCCGATGTGGCGGGCCAGAAGGAAGGCCAGTTGCTGGGTGAAGGAGATCCAGCCCTCGGTCATGTCCTCATAGACGGCGTTCCAGTCGTCCTCGGTCGCCGGGGCGCTGCGGACGACGCGAACGATGGTCCGGTCGCCCTGGGCGATGACCTCATAGCGATCCGGCATGCCGCCGAAATGCAGCACGCGGTTCGCGTCGTCGGGCTCGGCGTGGTCGAAGAAGATCCAGTCGACCTCGGCCCCCAGGCTGTCGCTGTCCCAGCCGAACCACTGCATCAGCTGGTCGCGGTCGCGCAGGGCCTTCCATACGGCGTCGGCGGGGGCGGGCACGGTGACCTCGACCAGAACGCGGTCTTCCATGGGCTGATCAGTCATCACGTCAGTTCCTTTTCGAAGCGGGTTTGACCACGGCCGGATGGGCCGCGGCGGTCAGGCGATAGCGGCGGCCTTCGGGGGCCGCATACCGGCGGGCGAGAGCGGCGACGGCCTCGGCGACATCGTGCGAGAAGGCGTCGAAATCGGCGGGTCGCGCGAAGGTCAGGTCGGCCTCGATTGTCAGGGTCAGCAGGCGCGCCCCTTCAGCCTCCGCCGCCTCGCGCATCCGGGCCACGTCGCGCACCATGGCCGAGGCGGTCTGGATCAAATGTCCGGCGGCGTGGCGGTCCTGCGCCTCGACCGCATCCGGATCGGCGGCGGCCTGCAGCAGGGCGGGGTCCAGCACATAGTTTTCGGCGGCCACGAACAGCCGCTCGGTGAACCCGCGCTTCTTCCGCTCGCCGGCCAGCCGGATCAGGCCCGCGTCCTCCAGCGCCTTGAGGTGATAGCCGATCTTCTGGCGCGGCATGTCCAGCTGCTCGGCCAGTCCCGCCGCCGAGGCGGGCTCGACCAAGGCCGCGAGGATGCGCCGTCGGATCGGCGCCAGCGCCAGATGGGCGGCGTCGAGGGTGTCGAGCAGGGCGGAGGGCCGGGGCGTCATGCCCGGACCCTGCATTAGACAAATAAAGTTGTCAAATTAGCGGGTGGAGACGCCCACGTCGGCGGACGCCCGCTCCAGCACCACGGCGGGGGACTCGCCCGGCATGACCTCGGCCACCCCGACCTCGAACTCCACCACGAAGGGCGAGCGGTCCGGGCCGGCGTCGAAGGCGGTGCAACTGATGACGGCGGCGATCCGGTCGGCGGCGATGCGCGCGGCCGGTCCGCGCGTGGCGGGCAGGGCGAGGGCGAAGACGTCCGGCGACAGGCGGGCGGCGGTGTCCTCGGTGCGGATCAGGCGCGAGACCATGGCGCCGATCTGGGGCAGGGCGCGGTCCAGCCAGCCGCCCTGACGCGCCGTGACCACGGCCTCGGTTTCGGACACCCTGAGCACGGCCACGGACAACGGCCGGCGGCGCAGGCGCGCGCCCTCGGCGACGCGGGCCAGGTGGCTGGCGAACAGTTCGGGGGTGAACAGGCCGGTCGAGGGATCGGTCAGGCCCGAGCCTCGCGCGCTTTCCAGCGCCCGGCGGATGGCGACATGGCGGCGATGCGCCTGGGCCAGGGCCGCGATGCGCTCGGCGGTCTCCTCTTCCGGCGTGTCGGCGGCGGCCACGTCGGCGAAGCCGCGGTTGTAGAGTTCGGCCAGATTGATTTCGCCGGACCCGCGCAGATAGAGGATGGCCGGCACATGATAGAGCCGGGTGTTGCGCTTCATGCCCGAGGCGATGGACAGGGCCGGGGCATGATCCTCGGCGCCCCACAGCACGGCGGCGTCGAACGGGCGCTCGTGCAGGTAGTCGAAGGCGGTGTAGGGCGTCGGCGCGGCCACGACCTCGCAGCCCAGGGCGGTCAGGGCGTTGGACAGGGCCAGGAAATGCCGGTCCGGCTTGCCCGCCGCCAGAACGCGCAGCGGGTTGGTCTCGATCTCCGGCGTGGTCAGCGGTTCGCCGCGCGCGGTGAAGGTCGCCTCGCGCAGGTTGACCTCTTCCTCGGCGATGGCGGTGCGGACCAGATGTTCCAGACGCAGGGCGGCCTGGGCGGCGTGCGGCGGGGCGGACATCGCGATGTCGGCCAGCCCGGCCTCCCAGCCGGACGTCAGGGGGCCGATCGCCATCACCGGCAGTTTGCGGGGCGTCACGGTCCGGCGCATGGCGCGGACGCCTTCCTCGGCGTCGGCCAGGCGGCTGTCGAGGATGACGGCTTCCAGCGGCCAGTCGATCAGCACCTGCACGGCGCCGGCCAGCGAGCGGGCGGTCACAGTGCGCCAGCCGAGGGCGTCCAGCCCCTGACACAGCGGGCCGATCAGGTCGTCGTCGGGCGCGACGACCAGAATGCGTGGATCAGCTGCCAACGGAACGACTCTCCGGACCGCCTCCAACCCCCGGGGCGCTCATCGGCGGGGACCATAGCGACGACCGCCATTCCGAAGCAACGGGCGAGGCCGCGGATTTTCAGAGCGGCGGACTTCATCCGGGTTCGCCCGTTCCCCTGAGCCCGAATTGGGGTAAACGTGGTCGCTTGGGCGGCGACGGGTACGGGTTTGCAGGCGAAATCTGACATCGACACAGCGGTGCGCTGGGCTGCGCCGAAGCTGTGGGGCCGGCTGGCGGTTCGGGCCTTCACGCGCAGCTGGGGCCGCGACGTGATGCTCTATACGGGCGGCGTCTCCTTCTTCGCCCTGCTGGCGGTCTTCCCGGCCATCGCCATCCTGATCGGCTTCTACAAGGCGGTCCTGTCCATCGGTCAGGTCAGCGAGCAGGCGGCGGCCCTGGCCGACGTCATGCCCCACGCGGCCCGCGCCATCTTCCAGCTTGAGATCGAGCGGCTGGCCAACGCCTCGGCCCGCACCGTCTCGGCCCAGAGCTTCTTCGCGCTCGTCATCGGGGGCTATGCGGCGCACCGGGGCTTCAAGGCCCTGCTGGCCGGGCTGAACCTGATCCACGACGAGACGGAGCCGCACGGCTTCTTCAAATTCAACCTGCTGGCCTTCTTTGTCGCCCTGTTCGCCTTCGCCCTGTTCACCGTGGTGTCGGGGGCGGTCGTGACCTCGCGCCTGCTGGAGCACACCGGTCCGGGCGCGGCGCCGGCGGGCGGCGGGGGCTGGTTCTCGCTGGACAGCCTGTGGCCCGCCCTGGGCCTGGCGATCGGCCTGACCATGCTCTACCGCTACGCCATGTCCCACCGGACGCCGGTGGCCTGGGCCCCGTCCATCGCGGGCGGGATCGTGGCGACGGTGATGTCGACCATCTCGTCCTGGTTGTGCGCCATCTATGTCGAGCAGATCGCCCCCTTGGGCGCGACCTACGGCTCGGTCGGCGCGGTGGTGGTGCTGCTGATCTGGCTGTCGTGGAACGTCAACGCCATCTTCTACGGCGGCGCCTTCACCACGGAGATGGAGATCGCGGCGCGTGAAATCGATGCGCCGGCGGCGCCGGAAGCCGAGGGCGAGGCCGCCCGGACCGTCGTCAGCCTGTCGGAGCGCCGGGCGTCTCGACCGCGATAGTCAGGACGCCGTCGGCCTCCTCGATCGACACCACCGTCCCGCCGAGGTCCCGCATCAGGAAGGGCACGTCGATCCGGGCCATCGGATCCGTCGCCAGCAGGATCAGGCGCGCGCCGGGCGCGGCGGCGTGGACGGCCTTCTGCAGTTTCAGACTGGGGGTCGGACAGCGGTGGCCCCGCGCATCGACAATGGTCATGCGCCGATCCGGTCCAGCAGCAGGCGCAGCGCCACCCGCACGCTCTCCAGCCGCACCGCCTCGCGGCCGATGTCGCCGAACCGGTGCGCCGCGTGGATGACGCCCGCCGGGCCCGCCGCGGCGAAGTGAACCAGTCCGACCGGCTTCTCCTCTGAACCGCCGCCCGGTCCGGCGATGCCCGTGATGGCGACCGAGACCGCTGCGTCCGACCGCGCCACCGCGCCCGCGGCCATGGCACGCGCGACCGGCTCCGACACCGCGCCGTTCGCTTCGATCAGATCGGCGGGAACGCCCACCAGCGCCGTCTTGGCGGCGTTGGAATAGGTGACGAAGCCCCGGTCCACGACCGCCGACGATCCGGCGATCTCCGTCAGGGCGCCGGCCACCAGTCCGCCCGTGCAGCTTTCGGCCGTGGCGATCATCAGACCCCGAGCGGACGCCGCCGTAATGATTTGTTGAGCCAGCGCTTTGATATCTTCCGGGAACATCTGGGCTTTCCGTCAGGGCGGCGAGTCGGTCTAGGCTGACCGCGCGCCATACGGGCGACAGCATAGGGGGCGGGCATGAGCGACACCACCATCGACACGGCCACGCCGCCGGCGGATCGCCTGACTCCCTTCCTGTTCGCCCTCGCCATCTTCACCTCCGCCTCGCTGGTCTTCGTGGTCCAGCCGATGGTGACCAAGCTGGTCCTGCCCATGCTGGGCGGCTCGCCGTCGGTGTGGAACACCGCCATGGTCTTCTTCCAGGCGGCTCTGCTGGCGGGTTACGCCTATGCCCACGCGGTGCAGCGGATCGGCTCGATCAAGACGCAGGTGGCGATCCATCTGGTGCTGCTGACGGCGGCGGCCCTGTTCCTGCCGCTGCACATCAACGGCTGGCTGGGGGAGCCCGACCCGGCCATGCCGGTCTGGTGGCTGCTGGCGACCCTGACCCTGTCGGTCGGCGCGCCGTTCGCCGTGCTGTCGGCCACGGCCCCCCTGCTGCAGGCCTGGTACGCCCGCGTCCGCGTCGGCTATCCCGACGGCAAGAACCCCTACGTCCTCTATGCGGCCTCCAATCTCGGCAGCTTCCTGGCCCTGCTGTCCTATCCCGTCCTGATCGAGCCCCTGACCACACTGTCGAACCAGCGGATGGGCTGGAGCGGCGGATACGCCGTCTTCATGATGCTGATCGTCGGTCTGGCCTTCGTGGTCTGGAGCCGTCGGCTGGATCGATCAACCGAACCCGCGCCGCTGGAGAAGAGCGCTCCGATCGCCTGGAAGGAAAAGGGCATCCTGGTTCTGCTGGCCGCCGCCCCGTCCAGCCTGATGCTGGGCGTGACCGCTCACCTGTCGACCGACGTGGCCTCGGCGCCCTTCCTGTGGGTCATCCCGCTGGCGCTCTACCTGCTCACCTTCGTCATCGCCTTCCAGAACCGGCCCTGGATCCCGCTGCCGGTCACCCTGATCATCCAGGCGGCGGTCGGCGCGGTCTGCGTGCTGCTGGTCGCGTTCCGCTCGGCCAACTGGGGCATGGCGTTCGGGATCAACATCATCGCCTTCTTCTTCACCGCCCTGATGTGCCACCAGCTGCTGGCCGCGCGGCGGCCGGCGCCGGACCGGCTGACCGAATTCTACCTGCTGATGTCGTTGGGCGGCGTGGTGGGCGGCGCCTTCACGGCGCTGGTCGCGCCGGTGATCTTCAACATGGTCTGGGAGTATCCGCTGGTCCTGGTGCTGGTCGGCCTGCTGCGGCCGTGGGGCAAGGGGCGGCTGGACGGCCAGTACATCGGCGCCGCCGTGGCCGCCGCCGCGGTCGCCGCCGCGCCCGTGCTGCTGTCGCTGTATCTGGACTCGAGCGGGGAGGCGCGACGCTTCTTCTACGACACCTTCCCGCTCCAGATGGGCCAGCTGGCGATGATCATGCTGGTCCCGGCGGCGGTCTGCGCCTTCCTCGTGCGGGATCGGGCGCTGGTCTTCACCGGCATCCTGCTGATGATCGCCCTGTCGTCCCAATGGATCGCGCGCGGCTATGACTGGAGCTATTCCGAGCGCAGCTTCTTCGGCGTGATGCGGGTGGCCAATGTGCAGGACCCGCGCATGGGCGGGGATGTCCATGTGCTGATGCACGGCACCACCCTGCACGGCGCACAGGCGCGGGAGGGCCATAACGAGTGCGTGCCGACCCTCTACTACAACGTCGCCACCCCCATCGGTCAGTCGGCCCTGATGGTGCAGACGCGCGGCGCGGCGCGGATCGGCGTCGTCGGGCAGGGCTCGGGCGCGATGGCGGCCTACAAGCGGCCCATCGACCGCATGACCTTCTTCGAGATCGACCCGATGGTGGATCGGCTGTCGCGCGATCCGAAATGGTTCACCTACATCTCGAAATGCGCCGAGGGTCCGATCGACACGGTGCTGGGCGACGCCCGCCTGACGCTGAACCATCAGCCGGCGCACAGCTATGACCTGCTGATCATCGACGCCTTCTCATCGGACGCCGTGCCGACCCACCTGCTGACCGCCGAGGCGATCCAGGGCTATCTGCGCCTGCTGAAGCCGAACGGGGTGGTGCTCCTGCACCTGTCGAACCGCAATCTGGAGATCACCCTGCCGGCCATGGCGGCGGCGCAGCAACTGGGCGTGCCGGTGCTGCACCAGATTTATTTCGAGAAGGACAATACCCCCGACATGGCCGAGGCCTCGACCGAGGCCCTGATCCTGTCGCCGACCGCCGCCGGGCTGGCCGACTTCCGCCGCGATGCGCGTTGGAAAACGGTCGGGCAGACGACGGTGCGGCCGTGGACCGATGACTACGTCAACCTGTTCGGCGCCATGTGGCGCAGCCAGTTCCCGCCGCCGGAACGGCCCTACTAGGTCGAGGGCAGTTCCACGGTCGCCACGGCCTGGGCCGCCAGACCTTCGCCGCGCCCGGTGAAGCCAAGGCCTTCGGACGTGGTCGCCTTCACGCTGACGGCGTCCAGCGGGATGTCGAGAATTTCGGCCAGTCGCTCGCGCATGGCCTGACGGTGCGGTTTCACCTTGGGCTGTTCGCAGATCAGGGTCACGTCGACGTTGGTCAGGCGGCCGCCGCGCGCCTGAACCAGGGCGACCGCATGCTTCAGGAACAGGTCCGACGGCGCGCCCTTCCATTGCGGATCGGTGGGCGGGAAGTGGTCGCCGATGTCGCCCTCGCCGATGGCGCCGAGGATGGCGTCGGTCAGGGCGTGCAGGCCCGCATCGGCGTCCGAATGGCCGATCAGGGTCTGGTTGTGAGGGATTTCAAGGCCGCACAGCCAGACCGACTGGCCGGGTCCCCAACGGTGCACGTCATAACCCTGACCGATACGGACGGTGCGCGGGATCAGGGCCTCGGCCATGGCGAAATCCTCGGGGAAGGTCAGTTTCATCAATCTTGCATCGCCCTCGACGATCCGCACGCGGCCGCCCGCGCGCTCGACCACGGTCGCCTCGTCGGTGGCGGCTTCGTCGGCGGGCCAGGTCGCATAGGCGTCGGTCAGGGTCTTCAGGCGGAAGGCCTGTGGGGTCTGGGCGCGCCACAGGGCCTCGCGCTCCACCGACCCGGCCACCAAGCCGTCCACCGCGCGGCGCAGGCTGTCGGCCACGGGAAGCGCGGGCAGGGCGCCGTCGGCATCGCTCAAGGCCTCTATGCAGCGGGTGATCACGGCAGGCGACAGGAAGGGGCGGGCGGCGTCGTGCACCAGCACGGGGCGGTTCTCGGGCCCAGCCAGAGCGACCAGTCCGGCCCTGACCGAGTCGGCCCGCGCCGCGCCGCCGATCACGGCGCGCCAGCCGGTCAGGCCGTGAAAGGCGTCCGCGGCCTCGGCCTCGGCGTCCGCAGAAATCACCACCACGACGTCCTGGGCGCCGGCCTTCAGCAGGGCCTCCACGGACCAGCGGACCACCGGCTTGCCGCCCAGCGATCGCCACTGCTTGGCGCCCCCCGCGCGGGAGCCGGAACCGGCGGCGACGACGACGGCGGCGAAGGCGGGAAGGGGGGAGGTCATGTCCGGCCTTCTAATCGCCGCGGTCTGGCTTGACGAGAGGCGTTCGACCAGCGGTAAGAGGCGGATGAGCGCAGGCCTTCAGATTGGTGACGTGTGGGTGCCCGGACGGGTGCTGACCGCGCCCATGACCGGGATTACCGACCTGCCGTTCCGCGTGCTGGCCTCGCGGCTGGGCGCCGCCTATGTCGCGACGGAAATGGTCGCCGCCGCCGAACTGGCCCGGGCCCGGCCCGATGTGGTGCGCCGCGCCGCCGTGGGCGAGGGGCTGCCCCTGACGGTGATCCAGCTGGTCGGGCGCGATCCCGCCGCCATGGGCGAGGGCGCGCGCATGGCCGAGCAGGCCGGCGCCGATATCGTCGACCTGAATTTCGGTTGCCCCGCCAAGGAAGTCACCGGCTCCGCCTGTGGCTCGGCCCTGATGCGGACGCCCGATCTGGCCGCGCGTCTGATGGAGGCGGCGGTCAAGGCCACCTCGCGCCCGGTGACGGTGAAGATGCGTCTCGGCTGGGACGACGCCAGTCGCAACGCCGCCGTGATCGCCCGCCGCGCCGAAGAGATCGGGATCAAGGCCGTCACCGTCCACGGCCGCACCCGTCAGCAGTTCTACACCGGCAAGGCCGACTGGACCGCCGTGGCGGATGTGAAGGCCGCCGTCTCTATCCCGGTGGTGGTCAACGGCGACATTCTGACTGCTGACGACGCTCGCCGGGCGCTGGCGGAGTCGGGCGCGGATGCGCTGATGCTGGGGCGGGGCGTCTATGGTCGCCCGTGGCTGGCGGCGCATCTGGAACGGGCGCTGTCTGACGGAACCGTGCTGCGGGAGCCGGGTCGCGATGAACGGCTGGGCATTGTCATTGAGCATCTGCGCGCCTCGGTCGCCTTCTACGGCCTGCCTCTGGGGCTGAAGATGTTCCGCAAACATCTGGGCTGGTATGTCGAACAGGCGCCCTGGCCCGCGGATCCGCTGGACCGCCGGGCCGCCAAAAGTCGGCTCTGTCGTCTCGACAGCCCGGAGCAGGTGGAGGCCGCGCTCACGGACCTGTGGTCAACGGTGACGCATTCCGGCAACTCGGTTGTTGATATTCCGCCACAGCTGGTTGAAGCTGGCGCGGCATGACGGACACACCCGCCGCTGACGACCAGGCCGCTCCGACCGCCCCTCGCGGCCCGGTGCGCTGGTTCGCCGGTTGGTCGGAGGATCGCCGCCGCACCGCCTTCCTGATCGCCTTCGCCCTCGCCCTCGCCACCACGACGGCGGCCATCTGGCTGGTGGCGGTGGCGCCGGATGCGGGCGGGCAGGGGGCGCGCGCCTCGGTCAGCCAGACCGTGCTGCTGCTGCTGATCGCCAATCTGGTCCTGATCGGCGGCCTCGCCGCCGGCGTGGGGCGTCGCGCGTTCGGCCTGTTCCGTCGCCGGAGCGAGGCCGGCGCTCGTCTGCACCTGCGGTTCGTCATCCTGTTTTCTTCGGTGGCGCTGGTGCCGGCCATCCTGATCGCCCTGGTATTCGGCGTTCTGGTCAACCGGGGCGTCGACCAGTGGTTCAGCGACAACGTCCAGGCGGCGGTCGACAACGGCGCCGCCATCGGGCTGGCCTACACCAGCGACGTCTCGAGCGAGATCGACAGTGACATCGCCGTCATCTCAGAACAGCTAGAAGGCATTCGTCCGCTGTTCGGCAACCGCATCCAGTTCTCGGACGCCCTGAGCCAGGTCGGCCAGCTGTTCGGCTATCCCGCCGTCTACATTCTCGATGAGAACGGCGAGGTGCTGGCCGGCGGCGAAGGTCGCAACGCCCCGCCCTATGTCGCGCCGTCCCGCGAGGCGCTGGAGGAGGCGCAGGCGCAGGAGCAGCCCTCGGTCCAGCAACTGACCGAAGGGCCCGACGCCATTCGCGGCCTGCGCGTCTTCCCGGCCTATGGCGACGCCTACCTTTATCTGGTGCGTCCGCTTCAGCCCGGCCTGATCGGACAGGTGGCTTCGGCGCGCGAGTCGATCGTCGCCTACAAGGAGGCCGAGGAGAGCCGTCAGCGGATCCAGGCCGTCTTCGCCCTCAGCTATTTCGAGACCGCCCTGCTGGTGCTGGTCGGCGCCGTCTGGCTGGGCATGTCGGCGGCCAACGCCATCTCCAGCCCGATCGGGCGTCTGGTGCTGGCGGCGGACCGGGTCGCCAGCGGCGACCTGTCGGCCCGGGTGGACGCTGATGACGGCCCCGGCGAGATCAAGACCCTGTCCGCCGCCTTCAACCGCATGACCGACGACCTGGAGGCCCAGCAGGCCGCCCTGCGCAGCGCCAGCGAGGAGGCGGTCGAGCGGTCCCGCTTCATCGAGACCGTGCTGTCCGGCGTCTCGGCCGGCGTCATCGGCGTGGACCGTCAGCGCCGCGTCTCGGCCATCAACGACAGCGCCGTCGAACTGCTGGGCATCGCCGATGACACGATCATCGGCCGTCCCCTCGGGGAGGTTTCGCCCGAACTGAGCGAACTGGCCGGGCGCGCCGAGGCCCATATCGAGGAAGAGATCGATGTCGGCGGCGAGGTCGAAACCCGTCGCCTGCGGGTCCGTATCGAGGGCGGCGTCGGCGGCGAAATGGTTCTGACCTTCGACGACATCACCCGTCTGGTCACCGCCCAGCGCAACGCCGCCTGGCGGGACGTGGCCCGTCGTATCGCGCACGAGATCAAGAACCCGCTGACGCCGATCCAGCTGTCGGCCGAACGCCTGCGCCGGCGCTATCGCAAGATGGTCGAGGACGATGTCGAGGTCTTCGACCGCTGCACCGAGACCATCATCCGTCAGGTCGGCGACATCGGCCGCATGGTGGATGAGTTCTCGTCCTTCGCCCGCATGCCCGTGCCGCGCTTCACCGCCGCCAATCCGGCGGAACTGTTGCGCGAGGGGGTGTTCGCCCAGCGGGTGGCGGCGCCGGATATCGGCATCGAACTGGTCGAGCCCCTGCCCAAGGTCACCATCCATGCCGACCGGCAGATGGTCGGTCAGGCCCTGACCAACATCCTGAAGAACGCGGGCGAGGCCGTGGCCGCGCGTCGCGAAACCGCGCCCCGCCCGGGCGATGGCGACGGACCCGGCATTCTGGCGCGTCTGTCCGTCGACGACAGCGCCGCCACCTTCGTCATCGAGGACGACGGCCCCGGCCTTCCGGCCAAGGACCGCGACCGCCTGACGGAGCCCTATGTGACCACGCGCGAGAAGGGCACGGGCCTCGGCCTGGCCATCGTCAAGCGCATCTGCGAGGAGCACGGCGGCGAGCTGAAGCTGGCCGACGCCGAGACCCTGTCCGGCGCGCGCGTGTGCCTGATCTTCCCCCTGAAATCCCCAGTCAAGGCTCCGGCCGGGTCGAAGGACGTGAAAGCGTCCGACGGCGCGATCCCGGCGGCCGAATAGCGAGGCGATATGCGTTCCACCGGAGCTGATATCCTGGTCGTCGACGACGAGGCCGACATCCGCGAACTGGTTTCGGGCCTGCTGGAGGACGAGGGGCACGCCGTGCGCGTGGCCTCCAACTCCGATGAGGCCTTGGCCGCCATCCGCGCGCGCCGCCCGTCGCTGGCCCTGCTGGACATCTGGATGCAGGGCGGCGGCCTCGACGGCCTTGAACTGCTGGACGTCATCAAGGAACTGGACCCGGACCTGCCGGTCGTCATGATCTCCGGCCACGGTAATATCGAAACCGCCGTTAGCGCGCTTCAGCGCGGCGCCTATGACTTCATCGAGAAGCCGTTCAAGTCGGACCGGCTGGTCGTCGTGGTCCAGCGCGCCCTGGAGGCGTCGCAGCTGAAGCGCGAGAACCGCCGTCTGCGCGCCCAGGTCGCGGCCCCGACGGGCATGATCGGCAAGTCGGCCGCCGCCCAGGCCCTGCGCAGCACCATCGCCAAGGTCGCTCCCGCCAACAGCCGCGTTCTGATCTCCGGTCCGCCCGGCTCGGGCAAGGAGCTGGTCGCCCGCCAGATCCATGAAGCCAGCGCCCGGTCACGCGGCGAGTTCGTCGCCATCGCCGCCGCCGGCATGACGCCGGAACGCCTCGACGTCGAACTGTTCGGCGAGGAGGGCGGCGACGGTCGTCCGCGCAAGATCGGCGTGTTCGAGCGCGCCCATAACGGGACCCTCTATCTGGACGACGTCGGCGACATGCCGCGCGAGAGCCAGAGCCGTGTCCTGCGCGTGCTGGTCGAACAGCGCTTCCGGCGCGTCGGCGGCGAGCAGGACGTGCAGGTCGACGTGCGCGTGGTCACCTCGACCTCACGCGATCTGAAGCAGGAGATCGCCGAGGGTCGCTTCCGCGAGGACCTGTTCCATCGCCTGAACGTGGTGCCGATCCGCGTGCCCGCCCTGTCGGAGCGCCGGGAGGACATCCAGGAACTGGTCGACTATTTCATCGAAAGCCTGGCCTCGTCCCAGGGGCTGCCGCGCCGTCGTCTGGGCGATGACGCCATCGCCGTGCTGCAGGTCCATCCCTGGCCGGGCAATGTCCGCCAGCTGCGCAACAACGTCGAGCGGCTGCTGATCCTGGCCACCGGCGACATCAACGAGCCCATCGGCGCCGACGCCTTGCCGTCCGAGGCGACCAACGCCAACTCCACCGGCACCCTGGGCGCCGAGCGGATCATCGCCCTGCCGCTGCGCGAGGCGCGCGAGGTGTTCGAGCGTGAATACCTGGCCGCCCAGATCATGCGGTTCGGCGGAAACATCTCGCGCACCGCCGCCTTCATCGGCATGGAGCGTTCGGCGCTTCACCGCAAACTGAAGTCGCTGGGCGTGTCGCCGTCCCGTGGCGGCGAGGAAGAGGAAGAAGGACCCGTCGAGGCATGAGCCGCGTCGCCTACGTCAACGGCCAGTACGTCCAGCACGGACAGGCGTCCGTCCACATCGAGGACCGGGGCTTCCAGTTCGCCGACGGCGTCTATGAGGTCTGGTCGGTCTTCGGCGGCCGCATGGCCGATTTCGACGGCCATATGACCCGCCTGCACCGCAGCCTGACCGAGCTGCGCATCGACATCCCCATGTCGCGCGAGGCGCTGACCCAGGTGCTGAAGGAAACCATCCGGCGCAACCGGGTGAAGAACGGCATCGTCTATCTGCAGGTCACGCGCGGCACGGCGCGCCGCGATCACCCGTTCCCGCCCCAGGGCACCCCGCCCAGCGTGGTGGTGACCTCGAAGTCCATCAGCCCGATGAAGTCCGACGCCACCGCCGCCAATGGCGTGGCCGTGGTGACGACGCCGGACATCCGCTGGGGCCGTTGCGACATCAAGACGGTCGGCCTGCTGGCCAATGTGCTGGCCAAGCAGCACGCCCGTGACCGCGGGGCCTATGAGTGCTGGATGGTCGACGACATGGGACTGGTGACCGAGGGCTCCTCGACCAATGCCTGGATCATCGACGAGCACGGCAAGCTGCGGACCCGCGACACCCAGGCCAACATCCTCAAAGGCTGCACCCGCACGACCCTGCTCGACATCCTGAAGGAGGAGGGGATCGAGCTGGAGGAACGCGCCTTCACCGTCGAAGAGGCCCAGCGCGCGAAGGAGGCCTTCTTCACCGCCGCCGGCGCCTTCGTCATGCCCGCCGTCTCTATCGACGGCGTCAAGATCGGCGACGGCAAGCCCGGTCCGGTCGCGACCCGGTTGCGCGAACTCTACATCGAACGCGGGACGCGAGACGCGATCTAGACCGGATTGGCGGTTGCGACCCTCGCCCGGGCCGTTAAGGTGGCCGGCATCGGCATCGACCGGTCCCGCGCCGCTCCTCCGGCCGGAGAACAACAAAGAACGGGAACTACCCGCCATGTCGCAAGACAAGCGTCAAAACCTTCAGGACACCTTCCTCAACTCGGTCCGCAAGACCAAGACGCCGCTGACCATCTTCCTGGTCAACGGGGTCAAGCTGCAGGGCATCGTGACCTGGTTCGACAACTTCTGTGTCCTGCTGCGCCGCGATGGCCAGTCCCAGCTGGTCTACAAACACGCCATCTCGACCATCATGCCGTCTGCCCCCGTGCAACTGTACGAGCCGGACGCCGACGAGGACTGAGCGGGCGCCGCGCCGAGCGAGGCGTGGGGGTGAAAAGTGAAAGCGCCAGTGAGCGGACGCGAGCCGATGCGGTGTGCGCCATAACTTCCTATATGGCGAAAGCTGTGTGGTCGGCCGTCGCCTTGCGCGTGCGCCGCCACTCATCACTCACCGGCACTCTTCACCACCCCTTCTCCGAGACGCACTTCTGACCACCAAACTCATCGACCATTCCGTCCCGTTGATCCGGGCCATCGTCATCCATCCCGACGGCCGCAGCGAAAGCTCGCGCCTGGCCGAGGAACGTCTGGAAGAAGCCGTGGGTCTGGCCCGCGCGCTGGACCTCGACGTGCGCGCCGAAGAGATCGTGCGCATCCGCAAGACCACGCCCGCCACCCTGTTCGGCTCCGGCAAGGTCGAGGAGCTGGCCGCGCTGGTCCGCGCCGCCGAGGCCGAGGCCGTGGTCATCGACGATGATCTGACCCCCGTCCAGCAGCGCAATCTGGAGAAGGAATGGGAGTGCAAGGTCATCGACCGCACCGGCCTGATCCTCGAGATCTTCGGCCGTCGCGCCCGGACCAAGGAAGGCCGGCTGCAGGTCGAACTGGCCCGGCTCGACTATGAGAAATCCCGCCTCGTCCGCACCTGGACCCACCTTGAGCGCCAGCGCGGCGGCACCGGCTCGACCGGCGGTCCGGGCGAAACCCAGATCGAGCTCGACCGTCGTCTGATCGCCGACCGCATTGTCCGCCTGAAGGCCGAGCTGGAAGAGGTGCGCCGCACGCGCGGCCTGCACCGCAAGCAACGCCAGAAGGTCCCGTTCCCGACGGTGGCCCTGGTCGGCTACACCAACGCCGGCAAGTCGACCCTGTTCAACCGTCTGACGGGGTCGGAGGTGTTCGCCAAGGACCTGCTGTTCGCCACCCTCGACACCACCCAGCGCACCATCCGCCTGCCGCAGGGCCGTCCGGCCATCGTGGCCGACACCGTCGGCTTCATCTCCGACCTGCCGCACGAACTGGTCGAAAGCTTCCGCGCCACGCTGGAGGAGGTCGGCGAGGCGGACCTGATCCTGCACGTCCGCGACATCGCCAGCGCCGATTCCGACGCCCAGGCGAAGGATGTCGAGGCGGTGCTGAAGCAGATCCCGATGGTGGAGGGAAAGGCCCGCAAGATCCTCGAGGTCTGGAACAAGATCGACCTGCTGGACGACGAGGCGCGCGAAACGGTTCTCGGTCAGGCGGAGCGGCTCCGCGCGCAGGGCGAGGCCGTCGCCGTCTCGGCCTGGACCGGGGAGGGGATCGAGCCCCTGCGCGAGACCATCGCTTCCCTGATTGACGATGACCCCGAAAGCCAACTGGTGCTGCAACCGCATCAGGGGGAGGCCCTGGCCTGGCTCTACGAGAACGGTCGCGTCACCGGGCGTGAAACCGATGATGAGGGCCGCACCCACATCACCGTGCGTCTGCATCCGGCGGCGCTGGGGCGGTACGAACGTCAGTTCAGTTGAGCGACGTCCGATTCTGACGCATCGGTCAGTCAGGCTATAGAGACGTTGGATCGAGGGGCGCCCGACGCGGCGCGCCGGGGGGGCTGAGAGTGCGCAAATGTGCACTCGGGCGCGTCATCGGATTCGGTGTTTTCAACGGTTTCCACCCTGATTGTGCACTCTGTGCACTCGAAAAATTGCTGCTCCGGGAAGGGCTCTCGTGCATCTGATCGAAACCACCCTCCTGCTGCTTCTGGCCGTCGTGGTGTCGGGCTCCATCGCCCGGATCACCCGCATCGCCCTGCCGCTGGTGCAGATCGCGCTGGGGGCGGGGATCGTGCTGGTCACGGGCCGGACGGTCGATCTCGAGCCGGACATCTTCTTCCTGCTGTTCCTGCCGCCGCTGCTGTTTCTCGACGGCTGGCGGATCCCGAAGGAAGCCCTGTTCCGCGACAGGACGGTGATCCTCGAGCTGGCGCTGGGGCTGGTCATCTTCACCGTCGTGGGACTGGGCTTCCTGTTGTGGTGGATGATCCCGGAGATGCCGCTGGCGGTGGCCTTCGCCCTGGCCGCCATTCTGTCCCCGACCGATCCGATCGCGGTGCAGGCCATCGCCGCCCGCGCTCCGATCCCCAAGCGGCTGATGCACATCCTCGAGGGCGAGTCGTTGCTGAACGACGCCACGGGCCTGACCTGCATGCGCCTGGCCATCGTGGCGGCCTCGACCGGGGCGTTCGTGTTTTCCGAGGCCCTGGCCAGCTTCGCCTGGCTGGCTTTGGCGGGCGTGGCGACCGGCGTGGCCGTGACCTTCCTGATCAGCACCGCCAAGGGCTGGATCAGCCGCCGCTGGGGCGAGGATGTCGGCGCCCAGATCCTCATCAGCCTGCTGATCCCCTTCGCCGCCTACCTGAGCGCCGAAGAGCTGCACGCGTCGGGCATCCTCGCCGCCGTGGCCGCCGGCATCACCATGAGCTTCACGGAGCGGGGCTCGGTCGCGGGACAGGCGCTGGCCATGACGCGCATCCGCCGCGCCGTGGTTTGGGACACGGTCCAGTTCGTCGCCAACGGCCTGATCTTCGTCATCCTGGGCGAGCAGATGCCGTCCATCCTGTCCCGCGCCGCCGAGGTGGTGGCGGGCACCAGCCGGCCGGAGACCTGGTGGCTGGCGGTCTACGTCTTCGTCACCTTCGCCGCGCTGGCGACGCTGCGGTTCATCTGGGTGTGGACCTCGCTCCGCCTGACCCTGTTCCGCAGGCGGCAGAAGGGACCGGCCCCCAAGGTCGGCCTGCGCCTGACCGCGGTCATGTCGCTGGCCGGCGTGCGCGGCGCCATCACCCTGGCCGGCATCCTGACCGTGCCCTTCACCCTGAACGACGGCTCGCCCATGCCGGCCCGGAGCCTGGCGATCTTCCTCGCCGCCGGGGTCATCATCGTCTCGCTGGTGACGGCGACCATCGCCCTGCCCAGGCTGCTGAAGAACGTCGAACTGCCGCCCGAGCCCTCGCATGAGCGGGAGGAGGATCAGGGCCGGATCGCCGCCGCCTCCGCCGCCCTGCGCGCCATCGAGGATTCCTCCCATGCGATGGCCGAGGGCAAGCCCAATCCGGACCTCTACAACGATGTCGCCAGCCGGATCATGGAGCTGTACCGGCACCGGATCGAGAGCCGCACCCGCACCGACGCCGACGATGTTCAGGCGACCCGCCTCGGCGACGCGGTCGAGCGCCAGCTGCGACTGGTCGGTCTGACCGCCGAGCGGGAAGAGCTGCGTCGACTGTCCAACGCGCGCCTGATCGACGAGACCACGGCCAAGCGGCTGATCCGCGAGATCGACCTTCAGGAACTGCGGTACAGCTAGGGGGCGTAGCGGATCAGGGGGGTGTCTCCCCTCAGGTAGAGCGGGTGCTTGGGGCTCCCGTCGCCGTTGGTCCCGAAACACCACAGCGGGACGCCGTCGGCGCGCAGGGCCTCGATCAGGGCCTCGCCCGCCGGAGCCAGCGCCCTGTTCAGCTTGCCGTGACACAGAACCACCAGATCCGCTGAGGCCGCAGCCTTGCGGATGGCGGGAAGGTTGTCCGGCGACGACGCCTCCACGCCGGGCGCCAGCAGCATCCTGGGGTCGGTGGCGCGGTAGTCCCCGACATTGGCCTTGACCATAGCCTCAAACCCCTCGCGCCGGGCGAACGTCCACTCCCGGGCGCAGGTTGGATCGTTGATGCTGGCGTCCGCCGTCGACGGGTTCATGCCGATGAACAGGATGTAGCGATCCGGGAAGGCGTCCCCCAGCCACCGCCGCATCAGCTGGCGATACCGCCCGTCCGCGCTGAAGGTGGCGTCGCCGTTGACGCCGGGCATCAGGGCCAGCCGGACCTTGCCGCCGGGATCGTGCAGGTCAGCGGTCATGCCCGCTCGGCTGCCTTGGCCGCGTCCCACAGGCCGTCCATCTCGGCGAGGTCCGACTGCTCCGGGGTCCGTCCATCCCTGGCCAGCTCGGCTTCGATGAAGCCGAACCGGCGCACGAATTTGGCGTTGCAGCCGCGCAGGGCGTCCTCCGGCTCGACCCCCAGCTTGCGGGCCAGGTTGGCGACCACGAACAGCAGGTCGCCGACCTCGCCCCGGGCCTTGTCGAGGTCGCCCGCCGCGATCTCGGCCCTCAGCTCGGCGACCTCTTCGTCCAGCTTGTCGAACACCTCGTCGGTGGAGGGCCAGTCGAAGCCGACGCGGGCGGCCCGTTTGGTCAGCTTGGCGGCGCGGGCGAGGGCGGGCAGGCCGACCGGCACGTCGTCCAGCACGCCGTGCTGTGCTTTTGCCTTGCGCTCGTCGGCCTTGATGTCCTCCCAGCGGGCCTTCTGCGCCACGCCGTCGGCCTTGGCCGCCTCGTCGCCGAAGACGTGCGGGTGTCGGCGCTCCAGCTTGTCGGCGATGGCGTTGGCCACGTCGTCGAACACGAACAGGCCCTGCTCCTCGGCCATGCGGGCGTGGAAGACGACCTGGAACAGCAGGTCGCCCAGCTCGGACTTCAGCTCGGTCCAGTCCTTGCGCTCGATGGCGTCCGCGACCTCATAGGCCTCTTCCAGCGTATAGGGGGCGATGGTCTCGAAGGTCTGCTCCACGTCCCAGGGACAGCCGCCGACGGGCGCGCGGAGCTTCGCCATGATGGCGTTCAGGCGGTCGATCGGCGTGGTCATGCGGTCTCTGTCAGGGCTTTGGCGTCGCGGGCCTCGAGGGCTTTGCGGATCTCATCGTGGCGGGCCGGGGTCAGGGGATAGTTCTTCAGCACCAGCGCCGCCGCCGCCAGAAGCAGGCCCGGCAACAGGATGAAGAGGACCTGCAGCGCCAGCAACGAGAATTCGCTGTTGCCGCCGACCGGCGGGATCGCCCTGAAGCCCACCCACTGCAGGATCAGATACGGGATCAGGGCGACGACGTGGCCGATCTTGGTGGTGGCCGACAGGATGGAGAACATCAGGCCGGTGCGGTCGACGCCCGTCTCCAGCCGGACCTCATCGCCCACATCGGCCATCATGGCGCGCAGCAGGAACAGCCCCGCCGCATAAGGCAGGCCGGCGAGGAACATCACCGCCGCCGTCAGGGCGAAATTGCCGCCCGGGACCAGGGTCGCAGCCATATAGAGGCCCGCGAAGGCCAGGCTGGCGATGGCCAGAGCCTTGTCCTTGCCGACCCTTGTCGCCAGCCAGGCCCAGAACGGGGCCCCGACCAGACCGGCGACGAAGTACAGCAGCATGAACAGCGAGGCCTCGGTATGGCCGTAGCCCTTGATCTGGCCGAAAAAGAAGAACAGCAGCGAGCCGGTGATGCCCGGCGCCACGCCCAGCAGCACGTCGGCGAACAACAGCTTCCGGACCGACTTGCGTTTGAACAGGCTGAGATAGGCGCCCGGTCCGCCGTGCGGCGCCGCGCCCGCATTCACCGGCTCCGGCACGGCGAACAGCGCCAGGGCGATGGTGACGGGCAGGAAGATCAGGATCGCCCAGCCCATGATCCGCACGCCGTCGGCGTAGTCGCCGATCTTCAGCTGAATCACCACCGTGGGCAGGATCAGGATCAGGATCACACCGATGATGTTGAACACCTGCCACCAGCCGTAGACCCGGCTGCGCTGGTCGTATTCCGGCGCCAGCACCGACGCCCAGCCGAGCTGGCCCAGGGTGGCGATGGAGAAGCCGAGGTAGAGCACCAGCAGCCAGCCGAACAGATAGACTGGCCCGGCGCCCGGCTGGACCATCACGAACATCATCAAGGCCGCCAGCATCAGCACCGGCGTCGAGGCCACCATCCACGGGCGGTAGCGACCGAACCGGCTGTTGGTCCGGTCCATCGCCCAGCCGATAAAGGGGTCGAAGGTGATGTCGATCAGGCGCACGGCCATGAAGACCGTGGCGACCACGCCCAGCTCCAGCCCGACATAGGTGGCGTAGAACTCGGGCAGGGTGACCGGCAGGGCCACGCCGAAGGCGGCCAGCGGCAGGCAGACGGTCGAGAAGGCCGCCAGCACCGCATTCGAGCGGCGGGGCGAGGCAGGCGTTGCGGCTGTGGCGACGTCGGTCATGGACGAATCCGGAGCAACGGTCCCGAGTCGACCGTCGCGCCCACCATGCCGCCTTTGGCGGTCCCGCGCGAGCGTCGCGAAGGGGCTTGCGGCTGACACGCTCTGCGGGCCACCATCACGCAATGATCCGTGCCGCCTTCCTGCTGAAACTGCTCGCCGGCGCCGCCGTGGCGACGGCACTCCTGGCGACGGGGGAAGCTTCGGCCCGGAGCCGTGACGCGGACTTGTGTGGGGTCGATCCGGTCGAATGGGCCGGTCCCGCCGTCGCCAACGCCATCTCCTTCCAGCGTATGGAGTGGGCGCCGTTCAGTGCGCGGGAGTTCGGCTGGGAGACCTATCTGCCGCTGATCCAGAAGGAACTCGGCACCGATTGCGCCCCCGCCACGCCGCGGTTCGCCCGGGCGCTGGCCGAGTTCCAGTACAGTCACGGCCTGCCGCCGACCGGCTGGTTCGACGCCGCCACCTTCGCGGTCTTCCGCGGCGTGTGGCAGGAACGGCGGCCCTTCGTCATGGGGCGCGTCAATCAGCAGCCCTGTCCCGACCCGCCGCCGCTGTACCAGCTCGGCTATCTGGTGGAGTCGGAGGAGCATGCCGATCGCCTGACCCGCCTGCTGCGCCGCGATGTGCTGGACGCCTATCGTGAGCTGGTCGCCGCCGCCCGGCGCGAGGTTCCGGAGGTCGCCAATGATCCCGAGATGCTGCAGATCTTCTCCGGGTTTCGTGACCCCGAGGCCGACGCCGCCCGCTGCGCCCAGCAGGGCAATTGCGACGGTCTGCGGCGCGCGGTCTGCTCGCCGCACCGGACAGGCACCGCCGTAGACCTGTACGTCGGCCAGATCGCGGGGCTGGGCGTGGACAACACCTCGGCGGTCAGTCGGCTGCACATGACCCGGTCGCCGACCTATCGATGGCTGGTGCAAAACGCCGGGCGGTTCGGCTTTGTGCCCTATGTCTATGAGCCCTGGCACTGGGAATGGGTCAGTCCGACCGGCGACTACGTCGGCGCGCCCCCGCCGTCATGATCCGGCCGCTGACGCCCGGTGAGATCGCGCTGGGACACGAGGTGTTCGGCGACAGCGTCGACTATGCGCCGATCCGCATCCTGCCGGCGCCCTGGCCGTTCAATCGCGCCTTCGTTCCGGGGCGGTGGTTCGGGCGGGACTGGATCGTCTGGCCGAGGGCGACCCTGCCGGACGACATCGCCTCGGCGCCGCTTCGACGGCAATCGACCTTCATCCATGAGCTCACCCATGTCTGGCAGGCTCAGAGGGGCGTGAACCTGCTGACGGGGAAGCTGAGGGCAGGGGACAGCCCCGCCGCCTACGCCTATCCCGTTGCGGATGATTGTCGCTGGGACCAGTTGAACATCGAGCAGCAGGCGATGGTCGTCGAGGACCGCTTTCGTCTGTCGCGCGGGCTGAAGGTCCAGGCGGACCGCGCCTTCTATGACCGGGTCTGCCCGATAAATCGCACCTGAAATGCAGGAGGGGCCTTGCGCCGCGCCGAGGCTTAACCGAAATAAGCACCGTAACTGTTGCTTTTGATTTCAGGAGATGGCCCATGGCCCGCGTTCTCGTTCTCTATCACTCGACCTATGGCCATATTGAAACGATGGCTGAAGCCATGGCTGAGGGGGCGGGTTCGGTCGAGGGGGTGACCGTCGACATCAAGCGCGTGCCTGAAACCGTGCCGGAAGCGCTGGCCAAGGCCTCGCACTACAAGCTCGACCAGAAGGCGCCGATCGCTCAAATCGACGATCTGAAGGACTATGACGCCATCATCATCGGCGCCGGCACCCGGTTCGGTTCGGCCGCCTCGCAGATGCGCGCCTTCCTCGATCAGGCCGGGGGGCTGTGGTTTACCGGCGCGCTGATCGGCAAGATCGGCGGCGCCTTCACCGCCAGCGCCACCCAGCACGGCGGGCAGGAAACCACCTTCCAGGGCCTGCACAACTTCTTCATGCACCATGGCATGCCGGTCGTGGGTCTGCCGTATTCCTATCAGGCCATGATGACCCTGGACTCGATCGAGGGGGGTTCGCCCTACGGCGCCACGACCATCACCGCCGGGGACGGCTCGCGCCAGCCGAGCGAGATTGAACTGGGCGGCGCCCGGTTCCAGGGTCGGCACATCGCCGAACTGGCGAAGAAGCTTCACGGCTAGGACGATGCGGCAACCGGCGATCTTCTTCGGGCACGGCTCCCCCATGAACGCGTTGGGCGGTCCCTATGCGGACGCCTGGCGTGCGCTGGGCGAGGCGCTGGGCAAGCCGAGGGGCGTCGTCATGATCTCGGCCCACTGGGAAACCGGAGGGCTGGGCGTGACCGCGCAGGCGAAACCGGAAACCATCCATGATTTCGGCGGCTTCCCCGCTGAACTGCATGCGATGCAGTATCCGGCGCCAGGATCGCCGGCCCTGGCCGCGCGGGTCGCTGAACTGACCGGCGCGACGCAGACGGATCAGTGGGGTCTGGATCACGGAACCTGGTCCGTGCTGGCTCACGTCTGGCCCGAGGCCGATGTGCCGGTCGTGCAGCTTTCGCTGAACCGGCGGCTGACCGCGCGCGAACATTTCGAGCTCGCCAAACGCTTGGCGCCGCTGAGGGATGAGGGCGTGGTCATCGCGGGGTCGGGCGACTTCGTGCACAACCTGCGCACCTGGAAGCGCGCCGGCGGCGAACCCTATGACTGGGCGACCCATTTCAACGAGGCGGTGAAGGCCGCCCTGGTGAGCGGCGACGACGACGCCCTGATCGGCTGGGTCGATCTGGCGGAGGACGCCCAGCTCAGCGTGCCGACGGACGAGCACTATCTGCCGCTGCTCTACATCGCCGCCCAGCGTGCGCCGGGCGACGATGTGAGCTTCTTCAACGACGTCATCGAGGGCGGCTCGATCTCGATGACGGGCGTCAGGATCGGCTGATCAGCTTTTCCGGATGTTCGCATCGACCGACCACGGGCCGGGACCCGCGGCGACGAAATACAGCCAGACGAAGCAGTACAGGGCGATCGTCTCGCCGCCGTTGCCGATCGGGAAGGGACCGTTCGGCGCGTGGATCAGCCAATAGCCGACGGCTGAGAAGCCGGAAGCGAGGAAGGCGACGGGGCGGGTGAACAGGCCAAGCACCAGCAGAACGCCGAAGACCAGCTCCAGAGGACCGGACAGGCCCGCGAGGCTGAGCCCCGGCGCCGGGACGCCGTCGACGGCCGGGAAACCGAGCACCTTGGCGGTGCCGTGGCACACGAACAGCAGGCCCGCGACGATGCGCAGGACGCTGAGCAGTTGCGGCTGATAGGCCGAGAATTTGTTGAACATTGAACCCTCCCTGTTTGCTTTCAGAAGCAGGGACTGTGAGCCGGAGTCGGCCGACAGGACAATGTTCTCCCTCAGGCCGCCTTGTCGACCTCGGCCATTTGCTGGATCGCGACGTAGTCGGTCTTGCCCGTGCCCAGCACCGGCACCTCGACCACGCGCATGATCTTCTTGGGCACCGCCAGTTCCGGGGCGCCGTGTTCACGGGCCCATTCGGCCAGTTTCGACACCTCGGCGTCCTTGCGGTCCGTGACCAGCACCAGCTTCTCGCCCTTGCGGCTGTCGGGGATGGAGACGACGGCGTGGCGGGCTTCGGGCCAGACGGCGCTGGCCAGACCTTCCACGGCGGTCAGCGACACCATCTCGCCACCGATCTTGGCGAACCGCTTCACCCGGCCGAGAATGGTGATGTAACCGTCGGCGTCCAGATCGACGATGTCGCCCGTGTCATGCCAGCCGTCGACCAGGGGCTCGATCTTGCGAGGATCGTCCGGCGACAGATAGCCCTCCATGACGTTCGGCCCGCGCAGATACAGGCGGCCGCCCTCGGTGATGCCGGGCACCTCTTCGAGCTTCCATTCCATGCCGGGCAGGATCTGTCCGACCGTGCCGGGGCGGTTCCGGTCGGGGTGGTTCACGGCCACGACCGGCGCGGCTTCCGTCGCGCCATAGCCTTCCAGAAGCTTCAGGCCATGGAAGCGGGTGTTGAACAGATGATGGGTCTCGTCGCGCACCCGCTCGGCGCCGGCGACAACGAATTGCAGCGTGTCGAAGTCGTCCGGCCCGGCGACGCGAGCGTACTGATTGAGGAAGGTATCGGTCGCGAACAGGATCGAGGCCTTCACCTGCGGCAGCAGTTCAACGATCTGTTTGGCGTGCAGCGGCGACGGATACTGGAAGGCCTTCATCCCCTGCAGCAGCGGCAGCAGCACCCCGCCGGTCAGGCCGAAGCAGTGGAAGGTGGGCAGCGGGTTGAACATCACCCACTCCGGCTTCAGGTGGATGTGCTGACCCACCTGACGGCAGTTGGCGACCAGATTCGCCTGGCTCAGCACCACGCCCTTGGGCGCGCCGAAGCTGCCGGAGGTGAACAGCACCACGCCGGGCGCGTGCGGATCGGCTTTCACCAGGAACCGCCGGGGCATCAGGCCGGCGGCGAGGCCGTACAGCTTGTCCTGCAAGCCGATCGTCTCGCGCACGTCGTCCAGCCAGACGATCTGCGCCACGGTCTCGATGTCGGTGATCAGGTCTTCGAGCTTGGCCTGCTGAATGAAGCGTCTGGCGGTCAGGACCTTCTTCACGCCCGCCGCGGCCAGCGCCGCCTTGATGTTTCGCTCGCCGGCGGTGAAGTTGATCATCACCGGCACCCGGCCGTGCGCATGCAGGCCGAAGAAGGTGACGACCGTCCCCATGCTGGACGGCAGCAGGATGCCGACCCGCTCCTCCAGCGTCGTCATCGCCGCGATCTTGCGCCCCAGAACGAAGGCGGCGCGGATCAGGCCGGTATAGGTCAGGGGTTTGCGATCCTGATCTTCCAGGATCTCCTTGTCGCCATAGGTTTCGCGCGCGGCGATCAGGGCTTCGAAAAGGCCTTGTTCGCCGACCTCGGCATCAAGCGGTACGCGCAAAATCCATCCTCCGTCGGCGCGTTACCCCGCGCCCGTGCTTTGAGCCGGGCAAACTAGAGCGCGCCGTTGACCTTGAAAAGATGCGTTACCTTGCGTGAGGTTCCCTCACGCCTTGCCATTGCTGTACGGAAGGACGACATACCGCCTTCAAGCCCCCGGAGCCCGAGCCCGCCTTGGTCACCCTGATCGACACGTTGAAGAAGACGCCGTCCGAACTGCGTCACCCGGAAAAGCAGAACCGCCCGGAGAGCGCGGTTCTGAAGAAGCCGGACTGGCTGCGGGTCAAGGCGCCCGGATCGGGCCAGTACAATGCCACGCGCGAGATCGTGCGCTCCAAGGGGCTGGTGACGGTCTGTGAAGAGGCCGCCTGTCCGAACATCGGCGAGTGCTGGAGCCAGAAGCACGCCACCCTGATGATCATGGGCGATACCTGCACGCGGGCCTGCGCCTTCTGCAACGTGAAGACCGGCCTGCCTCAGCCGCTGGACCCCGAAGAGCCCGGCAAGGTCGGTCTGGCGGTGTCTCAGATGGGCCTGAACCACGTGGTCATCACGTCGGTGGACCGGGATGACGTCTCCGACGGCGGCGCCGCCCACTTCGCCGAAGTGGTGCGCCAGATCCGCCTCCAGGCCCCCGGCACCACCATCGAAATCCTGACGCCCGACTTCCTGCGCAAGGACGGGGCGGCGGCCGTGATGATCGACGCGACGCCCGACGTCTTCAACCACAACCTCGAAACCGTCCCCCGCCTGTATCTCAAGATCCGGCCGGGCGCCCGCTACTTCCACAGCCTGCGCCTGCTGCAGATGGTCAAGGAGCGCGACCCCAACCAGTTCACCAAGTCCGGCATCATGGTCGGTCTGGGCGAGACCAAGGAAGAGGTCATGCAGGTGATGGACGACATGCGGTCCGCCGGAGTCGACTTCATCACCATCGGCCAGTATCTGCAGCCGACCCGCAAGCACGCCGCGATCGAGCGCTTTGTCACGCCGGAAGAGTTCAAGGCCTATGAGGCGATCGCCCGGGCCAAGGGCTTCCTGATGGTGTCGGCCAGCCCGCTGACCCGCAGCTCGCACCATGCCGGCGACGACTTCGCCCGGTTGAAGGCGGCGCGTCTGGCCCAGACCGGTCGCTGAGCCCCGCTTGGCCGTCCACCGCGTTACGAAAATCCTGCCCTATCAACC
Organism: Brevundimonas sp. AVps31; assembly: GCF_058681355.1. Taxonomy (NCBI): domain Bacteria; kingdom Pseudomonadati; phylum Pseudomonadota; class Alphaproteobacteria; order Caulobacterales; family Caulobacteraceae; genus Brevundimonas; species Brevundimonas sp. AVps31. Next base: position 2,892,705 of record NZ_CM178736.1, read on the forward strand.
GGATCAGCTGGCGGAGCTGGTCGCGGACGTGAAGGCCTATCCGACCTTCGTAAAATGGGTCACCGGCATGCGCGTCTGGAACGCGCGCGAGGAACAACCGGGCGTCACTGTGGTGGATGCGGAGGCCTCCGTCGGCTTTTCCTTTCTGACCGAGCGGTTCTCGACCTGGGTGCGGCATGACCGCAATGCGCCTCTGGTCGAGGTCGGCCTGTTGCGCGGCCCCTTCCGGCACCTGAAGAACCGTTGGGCGTTCTTCCCGGATCCGCAGGGAACCCGGGTGGAATTCATGATCGACTTCGCGTTCAAAAGCCCGCTGTTGAACGGCATGCTCCAGGCCAATTTCGACCGCGCGGTTTCGGCCCTGATGTCCAGTTTCGAGGCCGAGGCGGCGCGCCGCTACGGGAACAGGTCATGAGCTTCGACTTCGACGCGACGGTCGTGGGCGCCGGCGCGGTCGGGCTGGCGTGCGGTCGGGCGCTGGCGAAGCGCGGACTGACGGTGCTGGTGCTGGAGGCGGCGCCGCACATCGGGCAGGGCGTCTCCTCGCGCAACAGCGAAGTCATCCACGGCGGGCTCTACTATCCGACCGGCTCCCTGAAGGCGCAGTTCTGCGTCGAGGGCCGTCGGGCTCTCTACGCCTTCCTCGACAGTCACAAGATCGACTACCGCAAATGCGGCAAGCTGGTCGTGGCGACGGAGGAAGCCGAGGTCGAGCGAATCGAGGCGATCTTTCAGCAGGCCAGCGCCAACGGCGTCGAAGGGCTGGAGCACCTGACTGGCGCGCAAGCGCGGGCGCTGGAACCGGGGCTGAACGCCTACGCGGCCATCCTGTCGCCCGAGAGCGGCCTGTTCGCCAGTCATGACTACATGCTGGCCCTGCAGGGCGAGATCGAGGACGCCGGCGGCTCTGTGGTCATCTCCACCCCGTTCGAACGGGCCCAGCCCCTGCCGGACGGCGGTTTCACGCTCACGGCCGGAGGGGAGGGCGGGGCGACCCTGACCACCCGACTGCTGGTCACTGCGCCGGGACTGCAGGCGCAGGACGTCGCGGCCCGGATCGAGGGCTTTCCGATCGACCGCATTCCCGAGGGCCATTTCGGCAAGGGCGTCTATTTCCGCCTGACCGGCAAGGCGCCCTTCGAGCGGCTGATCTATCCGCCGCCCATCCCCGGCGCGCTGGGCACCCACTACCGCAAGGACCTGGGCGGGCAGGCGGTGTTCGGGCCTGATCTCGTCTATGTGGAGACCGAGGATTACTCCGTCGATCCCGCCAAGGCGGCGGAGTTCGAACACTATATCCGGCGCTTCTGGCCGGGGCTGCCCGAAGGCGCGCTGACGCCCGACTACGCCGGCATCCGACCCAAGCTTCATGGCCAGGGAGAGCCGCAGCCGGACTTCCAGTTGCGCGGACGCGAGGATCACGGGATGGACGGCCTGGTGGCCCTGTTCGGCATCGAGAGTCCCGGCCTGACCAGTTCGCTGGCCATCGGCGAGGCGGTGGCGGAGATGCTGACGGGTGACTGATCTGACGATCCGGGACGCGGTCGCGTCGGACATTCCCGCCCTGCATGCGCTCATCGAAAGCGCCTATCGCGGCGAGGCGTCGCGCGCGGGGTGGACGACCGAGGCCGATCTGCTGGAGGGCCAGCGCACCGATCCGGAGGATCTGGCGTCCATCCTGGCCGACCCGGAGCAGGGGTTGCTGACCGCTTGGGACGACGACCGGCTTGTCGGTTGCATCCTGATCGCGCGGCGCGGCGTGGGCGTCGGCTATTTCGGTATGTTGTCCGTGCGTCCGACACTGCAGAACGCCGGGGTGGGTCGCACGCTGGTTCAGATCGCCGAACAGACACTGGCGGACCGATTCGGCGCCCGGCGGGTGCGAATCTCCGTCATCCCGCAGCGCAGAACCCTGATCGGCTGGTACGAACGGCTCGGCTATCTGGCGACGGGCGAGACCCTGCCGTTTCCGTATGGCGACGAGCGATTCGGTCGCCCGCTGCGCAACGACCTGAGTTTTGTCGTGATGGAAAAGTCTCTGGACTAGGTCGCGGGCCAGTTCGCCATCATGACGACGCTGACGACCACCCACGCCAGCGGCAGGAACATCAGCGTCCAGGCGACCCGTTCCCACCTTAAGGCGAAGGCGGTCCATGCCCCGATCAGGCAGACCAGCAGGGCCACCGGCAGGGTCAGGTTGACCAGCACATAGGCGTTGGCGAAGGCCGCATCGTCCGTCGTGGTCGTGGACATCCCCGACATCAGGCCCCAGAAGAGCGCCAGCGGGATGGCGATCACGGACACGATGCTGTCGGCGATCAGCAGGCCTTTCAGCAAGGCGTTGCGGGGCGGTTTCGGCGACGCGAGGACTTCGGTCATGGCGTCAGAATGCCTCGCCGCGACAAGGGCTCCGCAACTGCCTTGAAATCGCCCGCGGGTTCATGCATAAGCCCGCGCTCGCTGGCGGCTCGTTCGGGCCGCCGCTATTGTTTTCGCGCCCTTGGCGCCCGACCAGAAGATTGAGACGGAAATGGCCGTTCCGAAGCGCAAAGTATCGCCCTCGCGTCGCAATATGCGCCGCGCCCACGACTCGCTGGGCACGAATGCCTATGTCGAGGACAAGGACACGGGTGAGCTGAAACGCCCGCACCACATCGACCTGAAGACCGGCACCTATCGCGGCCGTCAGGTTCTGACGCCGAAGGAAGACTAGTCTTCTGACGCGACCGGCTTCGGCCGGGCGAAAGATTTTAACGGCGCGCGATGACCTCGCGCGCCGTTTTCGTGCGTTTATGGGGCCAGACCCTCTTCTGGAGCGACCCATGATCCGCCGTCTTTTGCTGACCTCCGCCGTCATCGTCTCCATCGGAGGCTTGGTGGCCTGCAACCAGCCCGGGCCCGCCGCGCCGGCTGAACCCGCATCCGCTCCGACGCCGGAGACCCCGACTCCCGCGCCCTCCAATGTTCTGACGGCCAACGGCTTCGGACCCCTGCGCATCGGCATGAGCCGCGCCGAGGTGGAGACCGCCCTGGGCGCTGATTCCGATCCGGGCTCGGTCGGCGGCCCTGACCCGGCCGCCTGCGACATCTTCCACCCCGCCAATGCGCCCGAGGGGTTGCAGGTCATGGTTGAGAACGGCGTGTTGACCAGCGTCCGGCTGATCCGCGCGTCGACAGTGACCACGGATCGAGGCTTCAAGATCGGCGACCCCGCCGGAATGGTGAAGGCGGCCTATGGCGGCGCCGCCGAAATTGTTCCGCACAAGTACGTCGAGGCCCCGGCGGAATATGTGACCGTCTGGTCCGGCGCGGACCACACCAGCGCCGCCGCCCGAGGCCTCAAATACGAGATCGGGCAGGACGGGACCGTCCAGTCCATCGCCGGCGGCGGCCCGTCGATCAGCTACGTCGAGGGCTGCCTCTAGGCCCCCGGGACTTTCGAAAGTCAGCGTCACGGCGTCGGCGGAGCGATCCGCCGGCCCGTGATAGACGGCCTTGGTGCGGGGGTTCCTTGCCGTAGCGGGGCGCGACGGGCTAAACGCGGCGTCTGACCGCCGCCTCGTAGAGCAGAGCCCTCCCATGACCGACATCGCCGAAATCGTCGCCCGCCAGATCCTCGACAGCCGGGGCAATCCGACGGTGGAGGTAGACGTCGTCCTCGAGGACGGCAGCTTCGGCCGGGCGTCCGTGCCTTCGGGCGCGTCGACGGGCGCTCACGAGGCCGTCGAACTTCGTGACGGCGACAAGGACCTGTGGGGCGGCAAGGGCGTGCAGAAGGCCGTTGACGCCGTCAACGGCGAGATCTTCGACGCCCTGTCCGGCATGGATGCGGAAGACCAACGCCGGATCGACGAGGCCCTGATCGGTCTCGACGGCACCCTGAACAAGGGACGCCTGGGCGCCAACGCCATCCTCGGCGTCTCGCTGGCCTGCGCCAAGGCCAGCGCCATCAGTTCGAACCTGCCGCTGTACCGCTATCTGGGGGGCGTCTCGGCCCGGGTTCTGCCGACCCCGATGATGAACATCATCAACGGCGGCGCCCACGCCGATAACCCCATCGACATCCAGGAATTCATGATCCTGCCGACCGGCGCGGAGGACTTTTCGGAAGCCCTGCGCATGGGCGCGGAAATCTTCCATTCGCTGAAGAAGGCCCTCAAGGACGCGGGCCACAACACCAACGTCGGTGACGAGGGCGGCTTCGCTCCGAACCTGCTGTCGGCCGAAGCCGCGCTGGAGTTCATCACCAAGGCCGGTCAGGCCGCCGGCTATCTGGCGGGCGAGGACTTCCATCTCGGCCTCGACGTCGCCGCCACCGAGTTCTTCAAGGACGGCAAATATGTGATGGCGGGCGAGGGCAAGTCCTTCGACGCCGACGGGATGGTCGGCTACCTGGCGGACCTGTGCGAGCGCTTCCCCATCGTCTCCATCGAGGACGGGTGCGCCGAGGATGATTTCGACGGCTGGAAGCTGCTGACGGACCGTCTGGGTGATCGGGTCCAGATCGTCGGGGACGACCTGTTCGTGACCAATCCGGCCCGCCTCGCCGCCGGGATCGGCGAAGGTCTGGCCAACTCGATCCTGATCAAGGTCAATCAGATCGGCACGCTTTCGGAGACTCTGGATGCGGTCGATATGGCCCATCGCGCCGGCTATACGGCCGTCATGAGCCACCGCTCGGGCGAGACCGAGGATTCCACCATCGCCGACCTGGCGGTTGCGACCAACTGCGGTCAGATCAAGACCGGCTCGCTGGCCCGTTCGGACCGCACGGCCAAGTACAACCAGCTGCTTCGCATCGAGGAAATGCTGGGCGACCAAGGCCTCTATTTCGGCGACGGCATGCTGCTGAAATAGGGAGGCCAATCCATGGCTTGACCGTAGAGTCTACGGTCAAGCTACGGTTTGTTAGGGCTTTTCGGTCATAACTCGTCAATCACGAGTTCACGCTCAGAAGGAGCGTCCGAAGTGCCCGATCGGATGAAGCCCTACATACCCTCCTGTATCCTGCTGTTTCTGATCGCCTATCTCGGTGTTCAGGCCCTGACGGGCGAGCGTGGGCTGCTGAGTGGCCATGAGCGGGACGCCCTGCTGGTCCGGCGCGAAGCCCAACTGGCCGAAATCCTTGAACAAAAGCAGGATCTGGAGGTGCGTATGCGCTTCCTGCGTCGCGACAGCCTGTCGCGCGACCTTCTGGAAGAGCGGGCGCGCGCCGTCCTCGGATTCGCCGACCCCCGCGACTACGTAATCCGGATCTCGCAGCCGATCGCCGAAGGCGCGTCCTCCCGGAAGTCGTGAACTTTAGTTACAGCTTTGCCGGGCCGCTTTGCGTTTCGGGAACGAAGGCTGCTAAAGCCCCTTTCCGTAACGACAAGCGTCCCTGCCTAGCGGGGTCCCACCGGGAGATCACGGATGGCGAAAGCCCCCGCCGCGAAGACTGATTCAAAGAAAATCCCCAACACGCCGACGGCCTCGAAAGAGGACCTGCTGCGCTTCTATCGCGAGATGGTGCTGATCCGTCGTTTCGAGGAGCGCGCGGGCCAGCTGTACGGCATGGGCCTGATCGGCGGCTTCTGCCACCTGTACATCGGCCAGGAGGCCGTGGCGGTGGGCGTTCAGGAGAGCGTCAAACAGGGTCACGACAAGATCATCACCGGTTACCGTGACCACGGCCACATGCTGGCCGCGGGCATGGACCCGAAAGAGGTCATGGCCGAGCTCACCGGCCGCATCGGCGGCTCGTCCAAGGGCAAGGGCGGTTCGATGCACATGTTCGACGTGCCGACCGGCTTCTACGGCGGCCACGGCATCGTCGGCGCCCAGGTGGCGCTGGGCACCGGCCTGGCCTTCGCGGGCAAGTACCGCGGCGATGATTCGGTCGCGTTCGTCTACTTCGGGGACGGCGCCTCCAACCAGGGCCAAGTCTACGAGAGCTTCAACATGGCCCAGCTGTGGAAGCTGCCGGCCATCTACATCATCGAGAACAACCAGTACGCCATGGGCACGAGCATCGAGCGCTCGTCGTCCACGACCGAGCTGTATCAACGCGGGTCCAGCTTCGGCATCCCGGGCGAGCAGGTCGACGGCATGGACGTCCTGGCCGTGCGCGACGCCGTGGCCCGCGCCGTGAAGCGCGCCCGCGAGGGCGGCGGTCCCTTCATCCTTGAAGTGAAGACCTACCGCTATCGCGGTCACTCCATGTCGGACCCGGCCAAATACCGGTCCAAGGAAGAGGTCGACGAGGTCAAGAAGACCCGCGACCCGATCGACCACGTCAAGATGCTGCTCGCCGAGGCCAAGGCCACGGATGACGAGCTGAAAGCGATCGACACCGAGATCAAGGCCATCGTCGCCGAGGCCGTTCAATTCGCCCAGGAGAGCCCGGAACCCGATCCGTCCGAGCTCTATACAGACGTCTACGTGGAGGCCTGATCCGTGACCGACATTCTGATGCCGGCGCTGTCCCCCACGATGGAAGAGGGCACGCTGACCAAATGGCACATCAAGGCCGGAGACGTCGTCTCCGCGGGCCAGGTGATCGCCGAGATCGAAACCGACAAGGCCACGATGGAAGTCGAGGCGGTGGATGAAGGCGAAGTGCTGGAAATCCTCGTGGCCGAGGGCTCCGAGAACGTGAAGGTCAACACGCCGATCGCCCGTCTGGCCGGCGAGGACGGCGCGTCTGCGCCGGCCCCGAAGGCGGACGCTGCCGCCGCTGAGGGCGACAAGGCCGAGGCGGATGCGCCCAAGGCCGCCGCCGAGGGCAAGACCGGCGATCCCGAAAAGGCCCCGGCCGAGACGGCCAGCCCCAAGGTCGAGCTGAAGGATCCGGAATTCCCGGACGGCACAAAGCTGGTCAAGACGACCATCCGCGACGCCCTGCGCGACGCGATGGCCGAGGAGATGCGTCGCGATGACCGCGTCTTCCTGATCGGCGAGGAAGTCGCCCAGTACCAGGGAGCCTACAAGGTCAGCCGCGAACTGCTGCAGGAGTTCGGCGACCAGCGGGTCGTCGACACCCCGATCACCGAGCACGGCTTCGCCGGCCTGGGCGTCGGGGCCGCGATGGCCGGCCTGAAGCCGATCGTCGAGTTCATGACCTTCAACTTCGCCATGCAGGCGATCGACCACATCATCAACTCGGCCGCCAAGACCCTGTACATGTCGGGCGGTCAGATCCGGGCCCCCATCGTGTTCCGCGGCCCGAACGGCGCCGCGTCGCGGGTCGGCGCCCAGCACAGCCAGGACTATTCGGCCTGGTACGCCCAGATCCCGGGCCTGAAGGTCATCGCGCCCTACGACGCGGCCGACGCCAAGGGCCTGATGAAGGCGGCGATCCGCGATCCCAACCCCGTCGTCTTCCTCGAGCACGAGATGATGTACGGGCTGGAGTTCGACGTGCCGGACGTCGAGGACTGGGTCGTGCCGATCGGCAAGGCCAAGGTTCGCCGCGAGGGCACGGACGTCACCATCACGGCGCACAGCCGCATGGTGGGCTTCGCCCTGCAGGCCGCCGAGAAACTGGCGGAGGAGGGCATCAGCGTCGAGGTCGTCGACCTGCGCACCCTGCGTCCGCTGGACACCGAGACCATCGTCGAAAGCGTCAAGAAGACCAGCCGTCTGGTCTCGGCCGAAGAAGGCTGGGGTCCGATGGGCGTCGGCGCCGAGGTCGTGGCCCGGGTCATCGAGCACGCGTTCGACTATCTGGATGCGCCGCCGCTGCGGGTGCACCAGGAAGACGTGCCGCTGCCCTATGCGGCCAATCTGGAAGCCCTGTCGCTGCCGGGCGTGGACAAGATCATCAAGGCCGTGAAGCAGGTGATGGCATGAGCGACCGCGAAGAATTCCTGCTGACGGTTCCCGACAGCGTCGCCGCCGATCCGGAAGCCGTCGAGATCCTGCGCATGTGGTGGTCGAAGCAGGAGCCGGTGATGTCGGTGAAGCCCGCCTTCAACGATCCGGCCCAGTTCGGACAGTTGCTGGCCATCGCGGCGCGCCACATGGCCTATGGCTACGCCGTGCGTCACGGCCACAACGAGAAGGAGGCGTACAACCGCATCCTTCAGGGGCTGAGCGACACCATCAAGGCCGATAGCGTCAAGACCGTCGCCGAGCCGATCGCACCGTCGCGGGGTGTCCAATGACCGACATCCTGATGCCCGCCCTGTCTCCGACCATGGAGGAGGGCGTCCTGACCAAATGGCACGTCAAGGCGGGCGATGTGGTCAAGGCCGGCGACGTGATCGCCGAGATCGAAACCGACAAGGCCACGATGGAAGTCGAGGCCGTGGACGAGGGCGAGATCACTGACATCCTCGTGGCCGAAGGGACCGAGGGCGTGAAGGTCAACACCCCCATCGCTCGCCTGAAGGACGAAGGCGGCGCCACGGCGCCGGCCCCGAAGGCGGACACGCCCAAGGCTGCGGACGCGCCCAAGGCCGAGGCCGCGCCCGAAGCGCCGAAGGCCGCCCCGGCTCCGGTCGCGGCGCCTGCCGCTGCAAAAACCGCGGACGGCGGACGCCTGTTCGCCTCGCCGCTGGCGCGTCGTCTGGCCGCCCAGAACGGCGTCGATCTGTCGTCGATCAAGGGCACCGGTCCGCATGGCCGGATCGTCAGGCGGGATGTGGACGCCGCCGGCAAGGGCGGCGCCAAGCCGGCCCAGGCCAGTGCTTCGGGGAGCGCCGCCGCCTCGGGCATCGCCTCGCGCCCCGTGCAGTCGCTGGCCCAGATGGGCATCCCGGACGGCAGCTACGACCTGATCCCGCTGGACGGGATGAAGAAGGCCATCGCCCGGCGCATGGTCGACGCCATCCAGCAGGTGCCGCATTTCCCGCTGTTCATCGATGTGGAGATCGACGCCCTGCTGGCCGCGCGCGCCAAGGTCAACGCCCTGCTCGAAAAGAGCGGTGTGAAGGTCTCGGTCAACGACTTCGTCATCAAGGCCGCCGCCATGGCCCTGAAGGCCGTGCCGGAAGCCAACGCCAGCTACACGCCCGAAGGCATCGCCATGCACCACAATGCCGACGTGGCGATGGCGGTGGCGATCGACGGCGGCCTGATCACCCCGATCATCCGCAAGGCGGAGCTGAAGTCGCTGTCGCAGATCGCGGTCGAGTCCAAGGATCTGGCCAGGCGCGCCCGTGACCGCAAGCTGAAGCCGGAAGAGTTCCAGGGCGGCACCTTCTCGGTGTCCAATCTCGGCATGTTCGGGATCAAGGCCTTCAGCTCCATCATCAACGAGCCGCAGGGCGCGATCATGAGCGTCGGCGCGGGCGAGCAGCGTCCGGTCGTCAGGAACGGCCAGCTGGCCGTCGCCACCGTCATGACGGTGACGATGACCTGCGATCACCGGGTCGTCGACGGCGCGACGGGCGCCCGCTTTCTGCAGGCGTTCAAGCCGCTGATCGAAGATCCCGTGACGATGCTGGCTTAGGGGCAGGGCAGGGCATGACCTCGGTCTATGACTTCACCGCCACCGGGATCGACGGGACCGAGGTCCCGCTGTCCCGGTTCGCGGGGAAGGCCCTGCTGATCGTCAACGTCGCCTCGCGCTGTGGGTTCACGCCCCAGTACGAAGGTCTCGAGACCCTGTCCCGCGACCTGGCTGACCGGCCCTTCGCGGTGCTGGGCTTTCCCTGCAACCAGTTCGGGGCGCAGGAGCCGGGCAAGGCGGACGAGATCGCCAGCTTCTGCTCCACGACCTACGGCGTCGACTTTCCCATGTTCGACAAGATCGAGGTCAACGGTCGGAACCGGCATCCGCTCTACGACTGGCTGACCAGCCAGAAGAAGGGCCTGCTGGGCAGCCGCGACGTGAAGTGGAACTTCACCAAATTCCTGACCGACCGGGAGGGCAGGGTGGTCGCCCGCTACGCGCCCCAGGTCGAACCCAAGGCCATCAAGGCCGACATCGAGAAGTTGATCTGACCATGGCTGCTGAATTCGATCTCGTCATCATCGGTTCGGGCCCGGGCGGCTATGTCGCCGCCATTCGCGCCTCGCAGCTGGGCCAGAAGGTCGCCATCGTCGAGCGCGAGTCGCTGGGCGGCATCTGCCTGAACTGGGGCTGTATCCCGACCAAGGCCCTGCTGAAATCGGGCGAGAAGTACGAAAGCCTCTCGCACCTGAAGGACTACGGCCTGTCGGCGACCGGCGCGTCATTCGACTTCGACGCCATCATCCAGCGTTCGCGCGGCGTGGCGGCGACGATGAACAAGGGCGTCGCCTTCCTGATGAAGAAGCACAAGGTCGAGGTGATCGAGGGCGAGGCGAAGCTGGAGAAGGGCGCAGGGGCGCCCAAGGTCGTCATCGCCCTGAAGGCCGGCGGTTCGCGCTCGGTCGAGGCGAAGGCGGTCATGCTGGCCGTCGGCGCCCGCGCCCGCGCCCTGCCGCAGATCGGCCTCGAGGCCGACGGCGACAAGATCTGGGCCTATCGCGACGCCTTGGCCCCCAAGACGCTTCCCAAGACTTTCGTGGTCATCGGCTCGGGCGCGATCGGTCTGGAGTTCGCCAGCTTCTACAGGGCCTTGGGCTCGGAAGTGACCGTCGTGGAAGCGCTGGAGCGGATCATGCCGGTCGAGGATGAAGAGGTGTCCAGGGCGGCCCAGAAGGCGTTCGAAAAACGCGGCATCAAATTCCGCGTCGGCGCCAAGGTGACCAAGGTCTCCAAAAGCGCTTCGGGCGTGAAGGTCGACGTCGAGGTCGCCGGCAAGGCCGAGGTTCTGGAGGCCGAGGTCTGTATCTCGGCCGTGGGCATCACCGCCAACACCGACGGTATCGGCCTGGAGGCGCTGGGCGTCGAACTGGATCGGGGCCACATCAAGATCGACGGCCACTGCCAGACCAACGTCAAGGGCCTGTTCGCCATCGGCGACTGCGCCGGCGCGCCCTGGCTGGCCCACAAGGCCTCGCACGAGGGCATCCACGCCGCCGAATACATCGCCGGCTACAAAACCCCCAACGTCGTGTCGCCCATCGCCGGCTGCACCTACACCCAGCCGCAGGTCGCCTCGGTCGGCGTGACGGAACAGGCCTGCAAGGCCGCCAACCGCGAGATCAAGGTCGGACGCTTCCCGTTCAAGGTGAACGGCAAGGCCGTCGCCGCCGGCGAGACCGAGGGCTTCGTCAAGACCATCTTCGATGCGAAGACCGGCGCCCTGATCGGCGCCCACATGATCGGCCACGAGGTCACCGAGATGATCCAGGGCTATGTCACCGCCATGACCATGGAAGCGACGGAAGAGGACATGCACGGCATCGTCTATCCGCATCCGACCATGTCCGAAGCCATGCACGAGGCCCAGCTGGACGCCTACGGGCGGGTCCTGCACATCTGAGCGAGGGGCAGGGCGCCTAGCGCTTCTTTCCCAGTTCCGCGGCGATGTCCTTGACCATACGGCCCGCCTTGCGGTGGGCGGCGGTGATCTGGTCGCGGGTCACGCCCCAGCGTTTCATCCAGTATTCGACGGCCTGACGCTCGGACAGGTCAAGCCGGTCCTTGTCGATAAAGCCGCGCTTGTCCTTGAGACCCGCCATGTTCGCACCCGTCGTCCAATGTGACCCCAGAGGTACGCCGATGGGGCGCCTCAGTGAAGCTCTGAACGTCGGACGCCCGGTGTCTTGCGGATGCAGCGTACCGGCATTCCGTTTATCGCCTAAGATATATTATGCGAAATAACCAGCCCGAGGCTCGACGCTCACGGTGCGCCTTCCGGTCTGTGGCGGCGCTTCTGGCGCTATGCAGATCGACACCAACGCTGTGCCGGCCCTCCGGCGTCGGGGTTCGTTCCCCGGATTGCAGGACGGCCGGCTTTCGGTGACGGGCGGCGTTCGATACAAAAATGCGTGCCATCGATCGATCAGACCCACACCATCGACGACCTCAGAACTGTCGCGCGTCGTCGACTGCCGCGGCCCATTTTCGATTATCTGGACGGCGGCGCCGACGACGAATGGTCGCTGGCGCGCAACGTCGATGCCTTTTCGGACTATGAGATCGTCCCGGACGTGCTGACCGACGTGTCGTCGATCCGGACCGCGACGACCGTTTTCGGACAGCCCGCCGCCTGGCCGCTGATGCTTTCCGCGACAGGCCTGACCCGCATGTTCCATGGGTCTGCGGAACCGGCCGTCGCCCGGGCGGCGGCCGCTGAAGGCCTCCCCTACTGTCTGTCAACGATGGGCACGACCCGGCTGGAGGATCTGGCCGCCGCGGTCCCTGCCCCGCTGCTTTTCCAGATCTATGTGTTCAGGGACCGCGGCCTCACGCGTGAGTTCGTCTCACGGTGCCGCGAGGCCGGTTACGCCGGGCTTTGTCTGACCGTCGACACGCCCGTTGCGGGCAACCGGCTGCGTGATCGCCGCAGCGGCCTGTCGCTGCCGCCCAGACTGACGGCGCGCTCCCTGCTGGACTTCGCCCTGCACCCGGGCTGGTCGATCCCCGCCCTGACGGGCGCGAAGTTCGATCTGGCCAACGTCAGTCACCGGACGGACGCCCTGGCGACAAATCCGATGAGCCTGTTCGATTTCATCGGCCGTCAGTTCGACCCCGGCCTGACGTGGCGCGACGTCGAATGGCTCGCATCGGAGTGGAACGGTCCTCTGGCGATCAAGGGGCTGATGACGCCGGAGGACGCCGCCCGCGCCGTCCGTTCAGGGGCGAGCGGCGTGATCCTCTCGAACCACGGCGGGCGTCAGCTGGACGGGGCGCCGGCGCCGATCGATCAGGTCGCCGCCGTGAGAGACGCCCTCGGCGACGGGCCGGACGTCATCTGTGACGGGGGCGTTCGCCGCGGCTCGGACATCGTCAAGGCGCTGGCCCTGGGCGCGACCGCCTGTTCCATCGGCCGACCGTATCTGTATGGCCTGGCGGCCGCCGGCGAGGCCGGGGTCGCGAGAACCCTCAGGATTTTGCGCGACGAATTCGAACGGACCCTCGCCCTGGCGGGCGTGCCGGGCATCCAGAGGCTGGAAAGACGTCACGTGCGACACAGGTCGCCGGGATAACGTCGGTCGGCGGGCGCGTGCGGATCGGTCAATGAAAACAGCCTGTCAGCAAACCGGACCGTCTTCTGGATGCCGCCCGCTCGGTCCAGGATGGCTGCCATGTCCGATATTGCCGATGCCGTTCTGGCGAACACGACCCGTGGCCCGGTGCGGGGGCGAAAGATCGACGGCGTCGCCCGGTATCTGGGCATTCCCTATGCCGCGGCGCCGGTCGGAAATCTGCGGTTTGCATTGCCGGAGCCGCATGCCGGTTGGGACGAGCCCCGGGACGCAACCGCGTTCGGGCCGACGGCGCCCTATCAGCTTCGCGATTTTCCGACCCTGGACCTGACGCCGCTGGTCGGATCCGGGTGGGTGCAGGGCGACGACTACCTCAATCTCAACATCTGGACCCCCGAGGGGGCGGACCGGTCGGGCCTGCCGGTGATGGTCTTCATCCACGGCGGCGCCTGGGTCGGCGGCGCGGGATCGGCGCCGGTGCAGGATGGCGCGTCCTTCGCCCGGAACGGCGTCGTCTGCGTGACCATCAACTACCGGCTGGGGATCGAGGGCTTCCTGCCCATTCCCGGCGTGCCCACCAATCTGGGTCTTCGCGATATGATCGCGGCGCTTCAGTGGGTGCGAGACAATATCGCCGGCTTCGGCGGCGACCCCGCCAATGTCACGGTCTTCGGCGAGTCGGCGGGCGCCATGTCGATCGGGGACCTGGTGGTCTCCCCCCTGGCGCGCGGCCTGTTCCGGCGCGCGATCCTGCAAAGCGGCCACGGGTCGATGGTCCGATCGGTCAGAACCATGCGGAAGGTCGTGAAGCGGCTGGCGAAGAGTCTGGGCGTATCCGCCGACGCAGCGGGATTTCGCTCGGCCAGCGTTCAGGCCGGGCTCGACGCGCAGGATGTCGTGCAGGCCCCGACCTCAGGTCTGGACATGCGCGGCGAGAACGGCCGCGACCCCGCCTATGGCCTGAGCAAATTCCTGCCGGTCCACGGCGATGACGTGATCCCCGTCCCTCCCCTGCAGGCCCTGGCGAAGGGTGCGGGCGCGGACGTCGATCTGCTGATCGGGACGAACGCCGAGGAGATGAACCTGTATTTCGTGCCGACCGGGGTTAAGGCGAAGCTGGGGCGGTTGCTCGCCTGGTTTCTGCTCAGCCGGACCGAGCGCGGCGCGTGGGGCATTCTCAAACGGTATGGATTGGGGCGAGCCGGCGTCCCGGGCGGCGCCGCCCTGACCCTCGCCCTGAGCGATCTGGTGTTCCGCTGGCCGGCGCGGGCCTACGCCCAGGCGCACCAGGGCCGCACCCATTTCTATGAAATGGACTGGCGTTCGCCCGCTCTCGGCGGAGAGCTTGGCGCCTGTCACGCCGTGGACGTGCCGTTCGTGTTCAACACCCTCGCTGTCGCGACGGGACCGATCGGCGTGCTGGGCCAGACTCCGCCGCCGCAGGCCTTGGCCGACAGCATCCACAAGGTCTGGATCGACTTCGCGCGGGACGGCTCGGCGCCCTGGCCCGAGTATGAGGCCCACACCCGGCAGGTCTACCAACTGGCCAAGGGGCGCGCCGAACCGGACACGGATTTTCCGATCGCGGCGACGTGGCGCGACTGAGTCGTCCGGCCGGTTCGCACTGCCGACCGACGCCCGCGAAGCGGCTTCGCGCTAAGTCTGGCTGCGGATCGGCATAGTCGGGGACCTTTCAGATAGGTCTGGCCGAGCGCACGTTCGCCTTAACGACCGGAGCAGATCCGGCGCATCCAGGGCGGAGACAAAGAAAATGCGCTTCATCACCATGCTCGCGGCCGGCGTTGGTCTGGCGGCCATGTCCAGCGGTATCGCCTCGGCGCAGACCGCGACGCAGGCCCCTCCAGCGGCGGCCGACCAAGCCACTTCGATCGACGACGTCATCGTCACGGCCCGCAAACGGTCGGAGCGCCTGATCGACGTGCCCGTCGCCGTCACCGCCGTCACCGCCGAGACGCTTGAGAACCGCCAGTTCACCTCGATCCGCGACATCGCCGCGGTCACGCCGGGCCTGAACATCAACTCCGACGCCGCCGGACGCGCCTTCATCTCCATCCGCGGCATCGGCACGACCCTGCTGGACACGGTCCAACCCGGCGTCGGCATCTTCGTGGACGGCGTCTACCAGCAGAACACCTCCTATCTGAACAGCCCGACCCTGGCCGTCGAACAGATCGAGGTCCTGCGCGGGCCGCAGTCGACCCTGTTTGGCCAGAACACCCTGGGCGGCGCCATCAACGTCACGACCAAGCCGCCGTCGGACGTCCTGGAAGGCAAGCTGACGGCGACGTATGCCGGGCCGGACAACTACTACATCGTCGGCGCCACCGTGGCGGGACCGATCGTGCCCGGCGTTCTGGCCGGTCGCCTGTCGGTCGGCACGCAGAGCCGCGACGGCTTCATCAGGAACAGCCTCCTCGGGTTCGACGACGCCAATCGGCTGGAGCAGAACACCGTCCGTGGCGCGCTCCGGTGGGAAGCCGGGCCGGCGGTGCTCAGCCTGAACGCCTACTATGACGAGGTGAACGGCACCAATCCGCTGTACGCCGTCACCGCCGGACCACAGGTCTACGTCGACGACGCCCAGACCAATTTCCGCAGCATCGCCAACTACCAGTACAGCGGCGTCAATGGCCGTCTGCAGGTCCCCTTGAGCGAGCAGCACGACCTGACCGTCGTCGCGTCCTATGACAAGCGCGACTCGGACAGCGACAGCGACGGCGACTTCCAGCCGATCAATCTGTTCCGCTCGACCGGCGAGAGCACTCTCGAAACCAGAAGCGTCGAGGCCCGCATCGACAGCCGCTGGAGCGATGACGTCACCTCCGTGATCGGTGTGTTCAAGTCGAACCAGACGCAGGACCAGACCTCGGCGACCCTGGTGGTGCCGGCGAACCTGAGCGTGCCGGCCTTCGCCAACTCCGACGCGGACATCTGGGCTGTCTTCGGCACCGCCTTCTGGAACATCCAGCCCGACCTCGAGCTGACGGTCGGGCTGCGCTACGACCACCAGCAGATCGATTTCCAAAGCGCGCGGAACTCCAGCTACGAGGCGGAGGAGGTCCAGCCCCGGATCGCGCTTCGCAAGCGGCTCGACGACAACCACATGATCTACGCCTCCATCGCGCGTGGCTTCCGCGGGGGCGGCACCAACGGCCCGGGCGCGCCGAATCTGACCTATGACGGCGACTCGGTCTGGACCTACGAGATCGGGACCAAGCTCAGCAGCGAGGACCGCCGCGTGTCGTTGCAGGGCGCGGTCTTCTACAACGACTACAAGGACATCATCGCCGCCAACAGCCTTGCGCCCTCGACCACCGGGGCGGGCATCGTCGGCATCAACCTGAACACCGGCGACGCGCGGTCCTACGGCGTGGAAGCTGAAATCACCGCCGACCTGACCGACGCCTGGACGATCCGCGCCAGCGGCCTGCTTCAGAACGCCCGCATCACCGACGACACGCGCTATCGCCAGACGACCGGTCGCCTGCTGCCCACTGATCGCATCCCGTTCCAGCCGGACTGGACCCTGAGCCTGCAGAGCGACTACGTCGTGCCGCTGGGCCGCGGTGAGCTGACGTTCTCGGGTGGCGTCGTGGGCAAGGGCGACCGGATCGGCGCCGGTCTGTCGGACACCTTCGCGCCGGAACTGGACAGCTATTTTCTGGCGAACGCGACGATCTCGTACCGGGTCGACGGCATCGAGTTCGCCGTCTTCTCCAACAACCTGTTCGACGAAGAGTATTACGAATCCTACATCGACAGCTCCACCCTGACCGCCGCCGGTCTGCCGGCGCTGGGCAGTCTGGGGCAGATCGGCGACGGTCGGCGCGTCGGCGTGCGCGTGGGATACAGTTTCTAGATCAGCCGGGTTGGAACGACAGTGAACGCTTTGCCTCTCTCGCGGGACCCGACCCGCCTCCCCGATGGCTTCGTCGATAATTTGCGGAGTCTCTTCGGTGAACGCCTTCACCTCGGCGAGGCGATGCGGTCCCAGCACGGATCCAGCGAGGCGCATTTCGACACCGTCCTGCCGGATGCTGTCGTCTTCGCCCTGTCGACCGAGGACGTTGTGGCGGCGGTCAAGCTGTGCGGCGAGGCCGGCGTCCCCATCATCGCCTACGGCGCCGGCACCTCGATCGAGGGCAACACCACCCCGGTCAACGGCGGTCTGACCATCGACCTGTCCCTGATGGACCGGATCGTCCAGGTGAACGCCGAGGATTTCGACGTCACCGTTCAGGCCGGGGTGCGTCGGGAGCAACTGAACGAACACCTGCGCGACGTGGGCCTGTTCTTCCCCATCGATCCGGGGGCCAACGCCACGATCGGCGGCATGGCCTCGACGCGGGCGTCGGGCACCAATGCGGTGCGATACGGCACCATGCGCGAGGCGGTGTTGTCGCTGAGGGTCGTGACCCCGGACGGGCGCGACATCCGCACGGCGCGCCGGGCCCGCAAATCGGCCGCCGGCTATGATCTGACCCGGCTGTTTGTCGGATCCGAAGGGACGCTGGGCATCATCACCGAGGTCACCCTTCGGCTGCACGGCATTCCGGAATCGATCCTCTCGGCCGTGTGCAGCTTCGACTCCCTGGCGGGAGCCGTCGACACAGTGGTTCAGTCCATCCAGTTGGGCGTGCCGCTCGCGCGGGTCGAAATTCTGGACGACGTCCAGATGCGGGCGGTCAACGCCTGGTCAAAGCTCGACTACCCGGAGAAGACGACGCTCTTCTTCGAATTCCACGGCTCGGAGCGATACGTCCAGGAACAGGTCGAGACGGTCTCGGCCCTGGCGTCGGACAACGGCGGCGGCGAGTTCCAGTGGTCCAGCCTGCCCGAGCAGCGCGCCAGGCTATGGAAGGCGCGGCACGAGGCCTATTACGCGGCGATCGGCCTGCGCAAAGGCTGCGTCGGCTGGCCTACCGACGTCTGCGTTCCGATCAGCCGCCTGGCGGAGTGCATCACCCAGACCAAGGCCGACCTGGAGGCGGCCTCCATCCCCGGCCCCATCCTGGGTCACGTCGGCGACGGCAATTTCCACGTCGTCTTCGTCATCGACCCGAACAGGCCCGAAGAGGCGGCCGAGGCTGAGGCTCTCAACCGTCGTCTCGTGCAGCGCGCGCTCGACATGGACGGCACCTGCACCGGCGAGCACGGCATCGGCCTGGGCAAGCAGGACTGGCTGGTGGCCGAGCTGGGCGACGCCGTGGATATCATGCGCACGCTGAAGCGGGCCATGGACCCGCAAAACCTGTTCAACCCGGGGAAGATCTTCAGCCTCTGAACCCTGCGGCTGAACCTATCTGATAGCTATTGCCAAACCTCTCAGATAGGTCCAGCCTGCGATCTCAGCCTCCGTCAGAGAGGCGGGAGGATTTCATGGTCATGTCGAACATCGCGCCTGTCGCGCGTCGCTGCCTGGTCGTTTCACCCGAGTTCACCGTGTTGACGGGGCGGGGTCCCTTCCCCGAGGCGGTCTTGCCGCCTGAAGCCCTGGGAGTCGCGTTCGGCTTCGGGACCATCGACGCCCCGGCGACGCTCAGCCTGGTCGGCGCCCTGAAGGCCGGGCAACTGGCCTCCGAGGACGCCGGCGTGACGCAGATCGTGCTGCTGATCGCGCCCTCGGGCCTGGAGCGCATCGGCGCCGTCACGCGGCCGCTGGGTGACGAGCGCCTCGATTTCCATCTCTCAAGCGACATGCGCGCCATAGCGTTGTCGCTGCGGGATTGCGACCGTCCCGGCGAGGCGGGCGACATCTATCGGTCCGCGAAGGCGATCGAACTTCTGTGCGAAACCTGGATCGCCCTGGACGCCGGCAGCCTGATCCCCGCCGCCTGCGACAGCGACCTGTCGCAGGCCGACAGCCGCCGTCTGCTGGAGGCGCGCCGGCTGATCGACGAACAGTGGGGCCAGAAGCTGTCGCTGCACGGCATCGCCGCCTGTTGCGGCCTGAACCGCGAAAAGCTGACGCGGGGTTTCCGCAAGATGTTCGACTGCAGCGTCGCTGAAGCCCTCGCGGAGCGACGCCTGTCGGAGGCCAGCCGCATGCTGATCACCACCGACCTGCCCGTCTCGTCGATCGGCTACGAAAACGGCTATCTCAACAACGCCAGCTTCGCGCGCGCCTTCGGGCGGCGGTTCGGCCTGTCGCCCTCCGACTATCGCGCCGCCCGGATCGCCGCCTGATGAGCGCCGTGACCATGAGCGGCCGGACCGGCGTCGAGGGCGGATCCCTGGTCCAGAGGGCCATCGACGCGGTCCGCACCCACATCCGCACCGAGGGCCTGCGCGTCGGCGACAGCCTGCCCGGGGAAGGCCATTTCGCCGACACCCTGGGCGTCAGCCGTGCGGTGATGCGCGAGGCCTTCGGCGTCCTGGCGGCGCTGCGGCTGATCGATGTCGGAAACGGCCGCAAGCCCCGGGTCAGCGCGATCGACGGGGCGGTTATCGCCAGCTCGCTGGACCACGCCGTGTCCACCGCCCAGATCTCCGTGGCCGACGTCTGGGACGTGCGCCGTACGATCGAAGTCCGCACCGCCGCCCTCGCCGCCCAGAACCGCACCGACGCCGAGGCCCGAACCATCGTCGATCTCGCCGAGGCGATGGATCGCGACCACGATGACATGGCCAGGGTCGCCGCCCACGATATCGCGTTTCACGACGCCATCGCCCGCGCCGGCAAGAACGCCCTGTTCGTCCAGATCGTCGCCTCCTTCGCGCCCCTGATGCAGGAGGCCGTGCCCGCGGCCTGGAAAACCCGCGAGGGCCCCGAAGACCGCGCGGCGACGCTGGAACGCCATCGCACCCTGGCCCGCGCCATCATGGACCGCGACGTCGACGCCGCCGTCCAGGCCATGGACGCCCACTTTGACGCCTCGATCGGGGACATCCTGCGCGGCCTCGCGAACCCGGAGCCGGCCCATGTATGATCCGACAACGATCGAAGCCGTGGTTCCTCCCCCGCCGGCCAATCCCGTCACCCGAACCCGTGGCGTCGGCCTGACCCTGACCATTCTGGCGTTGAGCATCGGGGCCGGTTGCGCGGTGCAGGCGGCGTTCGGCCCGGTGCAGGAGTTCGCCCGCGCCGACCTGAACATGACGGACCTGCAGATGGGCCTGGTCCAGGGCATGGCCACCGCCATTCCCGCCGCCCTTCTGTCCATCCCGATCGGATGGATGGCCGATCACAGCAACCGGGTCCGCATGATGCTGGTCCTGGCGGTGCTGTGGAGCGTGGGGGCCGCCGCCAGCGCCTTCGCCACGTCATTCGAGCTTCTGTTCGCCGCCCGCATGCTGTCGGCCCTCGGGCTGACCGTCGTGCTGCCGGTCGCCATTTCCATCGCCGCAGACCTCTGTCCGCCGGACAAGCGGGGACGCTCGTTGCTGCTGTTGTCCATGGGCAAGGTGTTCGGCATCGCCCTCGCCTTCGCCCTCGGCGGCGCCCTCTTCGGCCTCCTGTCGGCCAGATCCGAGCCGCTGTTCGGCATGGCCGCCTGGCGCGTCACCCAGCTGATCTTCGCGGGCGGCAGCGCCCTGCTGGTGCTGCCGCTGCTGATGCTGCGTGAACCCGTCCGGCAGGAAGTGGCCAGGGCGGGCGCGGGCTTCCGGGCCTCCATGCAGGCGCTGTGGGAGCGGCGCGGTCTTCTGGCCCCGCTGTTTATCGGCCAGATCACCGTCATCATGGCCGACGCCTCGGCCAGCATCTGGGCCACGCCGGTCCTGATGCGAACCTATGGTTTGCAGCCGGCGCAGTTCGGCGGCTGGATGGGACTGGTGCTGCTGGGGTCCGGTCTCGTCGGCACAATCGCGGGCGGCATAGCCGCCGACGCCGGCCTGAAGCGCGGCGGCGGCAGAGGGCTTCTGATCAGCGCGGTCATCGCCTCCGCCATCGGCGTGCCCGCCGCCCTGTTTCCCCTGATGCCCGGCGTGCCCGGGTTCGCCGTCCTGTTGACGGTTCTGCTGCTGGCGGGAACGGCCACCGGCCTGATTACGGCGACCGCGATCGCGGTGCTGGTCCCGAACCAGTTCCGCGCGCTCTGCCTCGGCTCCTTCGTGGTGGTGGGCTCGTTCATCGGGTTCGGCGTGGCGCCTTCCCTGGTGACGATCATCAGCGAGCGCGTCGGCGGTGAAGGGGCGCTGGCCCCGGCGCTGGCGGGGGTCGGCCTGACGTCCAGTCTCCTCTCGTTGATCGCTTTCGCCCTCGCCGCGAAGGCGGCGCCGAAGCAGACGTGAGTTCACCGAGACTCTGTCGCGCGACGCTGGGCTCCCTGCCGGCCGGGGTCGCGGGCCTGACCTATGATCCGTCACGCATCAGCGCCGGCATCGTCCATCTCGGGCCGGGTGCTTTCCACCGCGCCCACATGGCTCGCTATGTCCACGCCCTGATGAGCCGGGGCCAGGCGATGGACTGGGGGATCATCGGCGCGGGTCTGACGCCCTTCGACGCCGGGGTGAGCGAGGCGCTGGCGCCGCAGGACTGGCTCTATACCCTGATCGAGCGCGACGATGAGGGGGCGGAGGCCCAGGTCGTGGGGTCGATCGTCGACGTCCTGCCGCCCGACGACAGCGGGCTCCTCCTGGACGCCATCGACTTGCCCGGCATCCGCATCGTCAGCCTGACCGTCAGCGAGACCGGCTATTGTCTGGACGCCGGCACCCGGCGCCTGGACCCGGCCAACCCTCTCATCGCGTCGGATCTCGCCCACCCCCGCCAGCCCGGCAGCGTCATCGGACTGCTGGTCGAGGCCTACCGACGCCGCAGGGACGACGGTCGTCCGGCCTTCACCGCGCTGAGCTGCGATAATCTGCCCGGCAACGGCGGCCTGCTCAGGGCTGCGGTTCTCGAGTTCGCCAGACAGGTCGAGCCCGGGCTGGGCGACTGGATCGCGACGCAGGCTCGCTTTCCGGCGACCATGGTGGACCGGATCACGCCCGTCACCCGACAGGACGACATCGCAAGGATGGGCGAGACCTGGGGCCTGACCGACGCCTGGCCGATCCTCTGCGAACCCTATTCCCAGTGGGTGGTCGAGGATGATTTCGCGGATGGTCGACCGGACTGGGAAGAGGTCGGCGTGCAGTTCACCGCCGATGTGGCGCCGTTCGAGCGCATGAAGTTGCGGCTGCTGAACGCCAGCCATCTGGCGCTGGCTTCGCTGGGATGGTTGCGGGGCCATCGCATGGTCGCCGAGGCCATGCGCGATCCGGGGCTGGCGCGGTTCATCCGGGCCTTGATGGAGCAGGAGCTGGCGCCCACGCTTCCGGCGGATTTGCCGGTCGATCTGGCGGGGTATCAGGATTGCCTGGTGAAACGCTTCTCCAACCGCACGCTGCGAGACACCGTCGAACGGATCAATACCGACGCCTCTCTCAACCTGCTCCTGGACCCGATCCGGGACAGACTGGCTGAGGGCAGGCCGATCAGACGTCTGGCCCTCGCGGTCGCGGCCTGGATCCATCGACTGGCCCTGATCGACGACGAGGCCCTTGCCCTTCGTCACCCGCTCGCCAACGCGCTGAGGTCGCGCGCCAGGGCGGGCGGCGCCGATCAGGCCGAGCTTCTCGCGACGACAGAGCTGTTCGGGGAGCTCTCCGGGAATGAGGCGTTCATCGCCCCCGTGACCCGGTGGTTGCGGCTCCTGAAGGCCACGTAGCCCCCACAGCCTGCCCGGGTCTGATCCCGTAGGTCCGCCGGATTGTCACGTGAGGCGTCGCCCGCCTCGGTCGGCAAGCGGCCGGCAGCGGGGGCGAGACGGCGCCGCGGGATCGGTCGCGGCGCCGTCTGTCCGATCCGTTCGTCTCAGGCCCAAGGGTCGAAGGCGTTGAACAGGCCGGATTGGCCGTGGCCGTCGCCGTGGAAGACGTCGAGGATGTGCTGCATCTCCGCCGCCGGATGGGGGGAAGAGCCTGTCCACGCGCCGTTCCACAGATCATCTCCGGTGATCAGGACGGTGTCCCTCAGGGCGGGCAGAACCTGCGGGCCGACATCCGCGCCGCCCAGGTCGAGGAAGACGTCGTTCGCCATCGCCGGCAGGGTCAGGGCCTCCGCGGGGTTGGCCTTGTTTACGGGTTGCAACGGGGCCTCGCTGCCGCCGACGTGGTCGTAGGTCAGGGTTCGGGTCGTGCCGCCGGTCTGGAAGCGGAGGGTTTCAATACTCCGCACCGTCGTCTCGCCGTCTCGCCCGTCGACCGCGTCAACGATCACCCAGCCCCGGGCGGTCTGGGTGATGGTGTAGTCGGCGGCGGCGCCACGCAGGACCACCGTGTCGCTGCCCTCGCCCCCGTCCAGTCTGTCGTTGCCGCCGCCCCCGGTCAGGACGTCATTGTAGTCCCCGCCGTAGATGGCGTTGTCCAGCGCATTGCCGACGCCGGTGAAGCCGTAACCGCCGACATAGATCATGTCCTCGACGTTGGCCGCCAGGGTGTAGCGACCGATGTGGACCTCGACCACGTCCCGGCCCTCCCCCGCCCGCTCGATGATCGTGTCGTTGGCGTCAACGATGTACCAGTCGTCGCCGAGGCCGCCATAGACCTCGTTGGCGACGCCCTGGCCGCCGCTGATGATGTCATCGCCCGCGCCGCCGATCAGGACATCCCGGCCGAGCCCGCCGTCCAGTCGATCCGCGCCGGCGCTGCCGACCAGCACGTCGTTGAAGGCCGACCCCACCAGATGTTCCACGGAGGTGAAGGTGTCCGACCCGCCGTCCCCGTCATTGAGCGCCCGCTGCAGGTCCAGACGGGCGTAGACGGCCGAGGCCGCCCGCGAATAGTCGGCCGTGTCCACGCCGCTGCCGCCGTTCAGCGTGTCATCGCCACCGCCGCCGCGGAGAATGTCGTCCGCGGCGCCGCCCGTGATGACATTGGCGAGGGCATTGCCGTTGCCGGTGAAGGAACCGGCGCCGGTGAACACCACATTCTCGACATTGGGCGCCAGGTTGATGACGTTGATGCGCGACAGGATGGTGTCGACGCCGCCGCCCGCCAGTTCGACGATGGTGTCGTTGGCGTCGAGGACATAGGTGTCATCGCCCGCGCCGCCGTACAGTTCGTTGGCCGCGCCGGAGCCGCCGGCCAGGATGTCATTCCCGGCCCCGCCGAGCAGCACGTCATAGCCCGCGCCGCCTTCCAGCGTGTCATTCTGCGCGCCGCCGATCAGAACATCGTTGAAGGCGGAACCGACCAGACGCTCGATCGAGACGAAGCTGTCCGTCCCCCCGTCGCCGTCGCTGGTGGCGCGGTTGATGTCGAGGCGGGCCCGGACGCCCGATGCCGCCTGGCTGTAATCCACGGTGTCCATGCCGGCGCCGCCATTCAGGACGTCGTTGCCGCCGCCGCCGCTGAGGCTGTCGTCGCCCGCGCCGCCGTCGAGGGCGTCGTCGTAGACGCCGCCCGTGACAACGCCGTCTTCGTCGCCGGGCGTGGAGCCGGCCTCATACTGCCCCGTCAGGGTGATGGTGACGGTTCGTGTGTCCTGCCCGCCGACACCGTCGTTCAGGGTGACCGTATAGGTCACCACGACCGACTGGCCGGGGTTCAGGCTGTCGAAGCTCGCGCCCGTGGCGTCGAACGCCCAGTCCACCGTCGCGCCGTTGACCGTCGTGGTCAGGGCCGCCTCCAGCGCCGCCAGCTGGGGGGTCGACAGGGTCGCGCCGCCTTGCGGAGTGATGGTGGCGACATCGGTTGTGACGTAGGCGTCGGCGCGGTCGTAACCGTCAAAGGCCAGGCTACCGGTCGTGGTCGGCGTGTCTTCGCTTAGCGTGGCCGTGGCGGCGGAGCTGCTGAAGGTCGGCGCATCGTCCGTCCCGCTGACCGTCAGGGTCAGGGTCTGGCTGACGGTCGCGCCATTCTCGTCGGTGATGTCGTAGCTGAAGACCAGCCGCAGGGTCTCGGTCCGGCTCAGGGCGCCGAACTGGCCGGGGTCGAAGGACAACACCCCATTGGCGTCAACGGTGTACACGAAGCCGCCGAGGTCGAAGGCCTCGCCCTCCGTCTGGGTCACGGTCACCTCGCCGTCGATCGACAGCACCGCGCCGGCGTCGACGTCGGAGGCGCCGTTCAGCAGGTCATAGGTGCGGACGCCGTCGTCCTCGTTGAACCCGCCGTTCAGAGCGCCCGTAACCACCGGCGCATCGTTCGCGCCATTGAGGGTGAAGGTCAGGGTGGTGAGGTCGCCGTTGCCGTTGGAATCCGCCACCCGGTAGGTGAAGGTCTCGGTCGCCGTCTGGCCCGACGCCAGCGCCGCGTCGTCGGCCAGATAGGTGTAGCTGCCGTCGGCGTTCAGGGTCAGGACGCCGTGCGCGCCCTGCACCGCGACACCGACGCCGCCGGTCGTCAGCGGTGCATTGGCCGCCTCCGCCCCGGCCGCCACGCCGGTCACGGTCAGCGTCTCGTTTTCCAGATCGATGTCATTGGTCAGGACGTTGCCGCCGACCGAGGGACCATTGGCGCCGGCCGAACCCGTGTCGGCGCGGCCGAGGGCGTGGACGTTGCTGGTGGCCGTGTTGACCTGGAATGTGCCGTTGTTGAACTGCAGGAACTCGATGTTCTGCAGCGTGTCCGTGCCGTCTGCGGTGTTCAGGATCAGGATGGGACCCAGGGCGGACGCGATGCCCGAGGCGGCGTTGGCGTTGAAGATCGCCGTGTCGGACCCGTCGCCGCCGATCAGGGTGTCGGCGCCCAGACCGCCGCGGAGGACGTCATTGCCCGCGCCGCCGTTGATGACATTGGCCCCGGTGTTGCCGATCAGGGTCTGGCCGGTGCTGAGCAGGCCGGTCAGGTTTTCGACCTGGCCGCTGTTCGCCGTGACGCCGAGGGTGAAGGTCGACAGGGTGGTGCGGACTTCGTCAGTCCCGCTGCTCGTGAACTCGAAGATCTGATCGGTCGTGGAGTCCACCACGTAGGTGTCGTTGCCCAGACCGCCGGACATCTGGTCGGCGCCGGCGCCGCCATCCAGCATGTCGTCGCCGTCGTCGCCGGACAACATATTGGCGCCGGCGTCGCCCGTCAGACTGTCGGCCAGCTCTGTGCCGCCGATGCTCTCGATGCCGATGAGGGTGTCGGTCGCGCCATAGCGGTCGATGGCGACGCCCGTTGCGAGGTTGATCGTCACCCCCAGCGCGCCTCCGTCGTAGCGGTAGCTGACGCTGTCGACGCCCGCGCCGCCGTTCAGGGTGTCGCTCCCGGCCCCGCCATACAGGTAATCGTTGCCGCCGCCGCCATTGAGCATGTCGTCGCCGCCAAGGCCGTACAGCTGGTTATCCTCGTCACCCGTCGTCAGACTGTCCGTGACGTTTGATCCAAAGAAGCGTTCGACCCCGGTCAGGGTGTCGGTGTTCCCGAACGTGTCGGTCGCGGTCCCCAGGACGGTATTGACCGTCACGCCGCCCGTGCCGGTTTCGCCGCTGTAGTTGACGGTATCGAAGCCGGCGCCGCCGTCGATGATGTCGGCGCCCGCGCCGCCGTACAGGTTATCGTCCCCGTCACCGCCGTTCAGGGTGTCGGCGCCCTCATCGCCCGACAGATTGTCATTCCCGGACTCGCCGTTCAGGGTATCGTTTCCTGCGGACCCGCCCAGGTAGTCGCGGCCGTCGCCGCCATAGACGATGTCATCCCCTCCATCGCCGGTGATGCTGTCGTCCTCGGCGTTTCCGGTCAGGACGTCGTTGTGGCTGCTGCCCTGGATCCGCTCGATGCTGATCAGGGTGTCGGTCCCGCCTTCGCCATCCTGGGCGATCCCGGTGGTCAGGTTGACCGTCACGCCCGCTGTGGCCATGAAATAGGAGGCGAGGTCCGCTCCGGCGCCCCCGTTCAGCGTGTCATTGCCAGCGCCCCCCATCAAAAGGTCGTCGCCGCCGGCGCCGGACAGAACATTGTCGCCGCTGTCGCCGATCAGGAAGTCGGTGAAGGCGCTGCCGACTAGGTTCTCGACGCTGATGAAGGTGTCGCCCGCGGCGATCCCGGTATGGGTTCCGGGGGCGAGGCTGACCTGCAGACCGGAGGTGGCGTCGGAATAGTCCGCGGTGTCGATGCCGCCCCCGCCGTTGTGCACATCGCGGCCGGCGCCGCCGCGCAGCAGGTCGTCGCCGTCGCCGCCGTTCAGCGTATCGTCGCCGGCGCCGCCGATCAGGGTATCATTCCCGGTCCCGCCGGTGACGACGTTGGCGTTGCCGTTGCCGGTCAGGGTCTGGCCGGTGGTCAGCACGCCCGTCAGGTTCTCGACGTTCGTGCTGAAGGCGGTCGTGCCCAGGGTGAAGCTCGCCAAGGTGGTGCGGACTTCATCCGTGCCGTCGCCGAAATTTTCCCCGATGCGGTCGGCGATGTTGTCGACGTAGAGAATGTCATTGCCCGCGCCGCCGAACATGTAGTCAGCGCCCCCGGCGCCGTCGATCACATCGTCGCCCGCATTGCCCGCCAGCGTTTCATTGGCGGCGCTGCCGACCATGGTGTCGGCGTAGACCGTGCCGAGGACGTATTCGAACCCCGAAACTGTGTCCGTGTCACCGTACGAATCCGTGGCGACCCCGGTGGTCAGATTGACGTTCACACCAATCCCGCGAGACCCGTTGGACCCTTCGTTGTCGTAGCGCAGGTAGTCAACGATACCGGCGCTATCGCCGCCGATCAGGATATCGTTTCCGGCCAAGCCCCAGAGATTGTCACTGCCGGCGCCGCCCTCAAGCCGGTTGGCGCCGCTGTTGCCCTCCAGGCTGTTGCCGAAGTCGCCGCCCCGGACGTTCTCGATGCTCGAAAGCGTGTCGGTCAGGACGTTGTTTTCATAGGCGCGGTTGCCCGCGAGATAGACCGTTATGCGCGCGGTGGCGTCTGTGTAGTCCGCGGTGTCGATCCCGGCGCCGCCGTTCAGGGTGTCAGTCCCCACGCCGCCGCGCAGGATGTCGTCGCCGTCGCCGCCGTTCAGGGTGTCGTCGCCGTCCCCGCCGATCAGGATGTCGTCGCCGGTGCCGCCGGTGATCACATTGGCCACCGCGCTGCCGGTCAGGGTCTGGCCGGTGGTCAGCAGGCCGGTCAGGTTCTCGACGTTGGCGCTGGCCGCCGTGGCGCCCAGGGTGAAGGTCGACAGGGTGGTCCGCACTTCGTCCGTGCCTTCGGCCGCGGCCTCGCCGATGAAATCTCCGGTCGCGTCGACCACAAACACATCATTGCCCAGCCCGCCGGTCATGTCGTCAGCGCCCACGCCGCCATCCAGCACGTCGTTCCCGCCTCCGCCGATCAGCTGGTCGTCGCCTTCGCCGCCGTTCAGGGTGTCGTTCGCGAAACCGTCCCCGATCAGGACATCGTCACCGCCCAGACCGTTGAACGTCACTGACGCCGATCCGATCGCGATCATCGTGTTCGCGACGGCGTTGCCGTTGAAGACGGCCGCGGTCGAGGCCATGCTCGCGAGGTTTTCGACATTCTCGACCAGGCTGTAACCCGAGAAGGAGACGTAGGCGGTGTCCAGGCCGCTGTCGCCCGCCTGCTCGACGATTACGTCGGTCTCGTCGCCGGCGCCGTTGATGAAGTAGTTGTCCCCGCCGGCGCCGCCGATCAGGGTGTCATGGCCGCCCTGTCCAACCAGGGTGTCGTTGCCGCCGAGACCGCTCAGCGTGTCGTCCCCGGCCGTACCGTACAGGGTGTTGTCGTTCTCGTCGGCGGTCAGCGAGCGGGTGACGGCGATGGTCAGGGTCGCCGTCGACACATTCCCCTCGGGGTCGCTCACCGTGTAGGTGAAGACGTCATTGACCGTCTGCGGCCCGGACAGGTTTTCGGTGTTGGCGTAGTAGCTGTAGGTCCCGTCGGCGTTCAGCGTCAGGCGACCAAAGGTCCCGTTGATAACGGCGGGCGTTCCGGCCGCGACCGGCGTGTCGCTCCCTGCGCCCCAACCGGCCCGTACGCCTGACACGGTCAGGGCGCCGTTGGCGGTGTCGGAGTCCGTGTCATTCGCCCGCACATCGCCCGTGATTGTCAGCCGCTGGTCCACCGATGCCGTATCGGCGACCGCGACCGGCGCGGCAGCGGCCACGACGGTCGGCGGCGAGACGCTGTTGTGGGGAGTGGTGAGCAGGTCGGAGGCGGGAGCGGTCATCGGTCAGGCTTTCGAACGTGAGGGGGCGGACGGCGCGAAATCGCAGGGTCGCGGCGCCTGTCCGGGCGAACCGGCGGACGGCGCCGTCCACACATCGTCGGCGGTCGACGCCGGCGATCTCTGTTAAGCGCTTGGAAACCCTGATGGAGCGCACGTCTTCGCATGGCCCAAAACCGCGCGCCATGCACAGGCGTCCCAGATCAGCGCCTGTCCGTCCCGTTCGGGTCGGGCGTTCGCGTATCAGGCGTATCCCGCGCGTGAAGCCCCCGTTTGGCTCGCCTCGAGCATACCGATCGCGCCACCGTCAGAAACGATCAGCAGCCCTTTGAAGGCTACTGCGCCAGCCTGAACCGATGCGTTGGATCGTCAGTCTGCTGCTGCTTGTTTTGACCGCTGGACCCGGGACGGCCCAGATCGTCCCTGTCTGGCGCATCGTCACCGATGTCACGGCGTCCATCTGTCCGGCGATGCGCGACGGGGATGTCGACGCCGCTGTCCGCGCGGCCCAGTCCTTCGGATATCGCGTTGACGACGGGGCGCGGCCGACCGCCGGGATCGCCGGCTCCGGCCACTATGTCGTTATGGACGGCCGCCATTTCGACAGACTGACCCTGGCTGCTTCGGACGGCATCGCCTGGGCGGGCGAGAACCCGGAAGCCGCGGCCTTCCCGACCCTGACGTCGCGGCGTCTCACCACTCTCGCGCTTCGATTCAGCACCGTCGGAGGTCGGGCTCCAAACCCGTGAAGCGGTCAGCCCCCGGGTTTGCGATCCTGAAGCCGTGCGGCCAGGCTGGAGGTGTCCCAGCGGGCCCCGCCCATGGCCTGGACCTCGGAATAGAACTGGTCGACCAGAGCGGTGAGGGCCAGATGACTGCCGTTGGCGCGCGCCTCGTCTAGCACGAGGCCCAGATCCTTGCGCATCCAGTCGACGGCGAAACCGAATTCGAACTCGCCCCTGGCCATGGTCTTCCAGCGGTTGTCCATCTGCCAGGACTGGGCCGCGCCCTTGGAGATGGCGTCCAGCACGGCGTCGGTGTCCAGCTCCGCCGACCGGGCGAAATGGACGGCCTCGGCCAGCCCCTGCACCACGCCTGCGATACAGATCTGGTTGGCCATCTTGGTGAGCTGGCCGGCGCCCGAGGGGCCCATATGCTTGATGGCCTTGGAATAGCTCATCACGGCGGCCTCGACGCGTGACAGGGCGTCGGCGTCGCCGCCGGCCATGACGCTGAGCTGGCCGTTCTCGGCCCCCGCCTGACCGCCGGACACGGGCGCATCGATGAAGAAGGCCCCCTGCCCCATCGCCAGGTCCGCCATCTCGCGGGCGACCTTCGCAGAGGTGGTGGTGTGATCGACGATGACCGCGCCCCTGGCCAGATGCGGCAGGGCTTCCGCCACGACCTGACGCACGTCATCGTCATTGCCCACGCAGAGGACGAACAGCTCCGCGCCGGCGGCGGCCTCGGCCACCGTCCCGGCGAAGGTCCCGCCATTCGCTTCGGCCCAGGCCCGGGCCTTGTCCGGCGAGCGGTTGTAGCCGGTGACCGCATGCCCCGCGCCCAACAGATGACGGGCCATGGGAGCGCCCATGACGCCGAGGCCCGCGAAACACGTCTTCATTCGTCCGCTCCCAGCGAGCCGTAGCGCCCGCGCCAGTAGGTCAGGGCGTCGCCGTCCGCCGAGGCGGAGAAGGCCTCCACCCGGCCGACGACGATCATGTGGTCCCCCATGCGGATACGGTCGTGCACCGCGCATTCGAACCGGGCGAGCGCCTCCGGCAGGCAGGGCGGGCCGTCCGGGCGGCGCTCGAACTCGCCGGGCTGCAGCAGCGCCACGCCCCGGGCGAAGCGCGAAGCCTTGTCGCGGTCGGACGCGGGCAGGACGTGAACGGCGAAGCGTTCCGCGGCGGCGAACACCGGCCAACGCTCTGACCGTTCGTCGATGCACCACAGCAGCAGGCGCGGCTCGAGTGACACGGAGGTGAAGGAGTTGATGGTCAGGCCCAACGGCCCCTGCGGGCTGTCGGCGGTGACGACGCAGACGCCGGTCGCGAACGATCCCAGAGCCCGGCGGTAGGCCAGGGTTTCGTCCGTGGGGTGTTCGGGGGGCGGTTCGAGTGTCACCTCCCCGACCTACGGTCCCCGGCCCGGCAAGACAAGCGCGGTCTGGCCCTGAATCGATATGGGAAACGTCGCCTTAACCCTGATGCGCCAAGGATCGTCCAGTTTCCTGTCCGAAGGCCGTCTCACCATGTCCATGAGCGATCGTCCGATCCTCATCAAGAAGATCAAGAAGGGGGGCCATGACGGTCACCACGGCGGCGCCTGGAAGGTCGCCTACGCCGACTTCGTGACCGCGATGATGGCCTTCTTCCTGCTGATGTGGCTGATCAACACGACCGATCCGGAGCAGAAGAAGGGGATCGCCGAGTATTTCGCCCCGGCCAGCGTGTCGGCGACGACGTCCGGGTCAGGCGGCATTCTGGGCGGCACCTCGCTGGGCGACGACGGGCCCAAGTCGTCGGGTTCGAACTCGGTGATCACCCAGTTGGCTCCGGAAGCGCCGCAGGATCCGCAGCAGGTGGGCCAGAGCTCCGACCTGACCGGCGCCAGCGAGGCCCAGTTGCGCCAGGAGATCGCCAATCGCGAGGCCGCTGACTTCGCCTCCGCCGCCGAGTCCCTGCGTCAGGCCATGCAGTCGATGCCGGAGCTGGCGGAGCTGTCCAAGCAGCTGATCATCGACCAGACGCCGGAAGGCCTGCGGATCCAGCTGGTCGACCAGGAGGGCCGCTCGATGTTCGAGCAGAATTCGGCCCGGCCGAATGCGCGCGCCCAAGTGTTGCTGCGGGCGGTGGCGCGGGTGATCACCCAGTTGCCGAACCGGATTTCCGTCACCGGCCACACCTCGGCCGCGCCGGGATCGAACCGCGCGACCGGCCCCAACGACTGGGCCCTGTCCTCCGAGCGCGCCAACGCCTCGCGGCTGGTGCTCCAGGCCGCGGGCGTCGATGCGGACCGCGTCTACCAGGTGTCGGGCAAGGCGGGCTCCGACCCCCTGTACCCCGACGATCCGACGCTGGCGGGCAACCGCCGGATCGCCATCGTGCTGTTGCGCGAGGCGCCGGTGCTGCCCACGGACACCAGCCTGTGACCCGCCGCCTGTCGCGCCGGGTTCGGCCGACGGGCGAACGGGCTTGCGCCGTGCTGCGATGCGGCGCCACATACGGGCATGATCGGCTTGCCGGAATTCGGGCGCGTTCAGGTGCGGAGATGACTTCGTGACCTTCGTTCCCCAGCGCCAGCTGCGCTTCTACATGACCTCGGTGGCGCCCTGCCCCTACCTGCCCGGGCAGACCGAGCGGAAGGTGTTCGCCAACCTGCCGTTCAGCGACGGCGCCCATGTGAATGACGAGCTGACGCAGGCCGGCTTCCGCCGCAGCCAGAACATCGCCTACCGCCCGGCCTGCGAAGCCTGCGAGGCCTGCGTCTCGGTGCGCGTGCCTGTGCCGGAGTTCGTCTTCTCGCGCTCACAGCGGCGCATCCTGAAGCGCAACGAGGACCTGTCGCGCGATCTCGTCGAGGCGGAGGCCACGACCGAACAGTTCGACCTGCTGCGCCGCTACCTGTCCGCGCGCCATGCGGACGGCGGCATGAACGGCATGGGCTGGGCCGACTATGTCGCCATGGTGGAGGACACGGCCGTCCGCACCCATCTGATCGAATACCGGACGCCGTCCGCCGACGGCGGGCCGGGCGATCTGGTCGGGGTCTGTCTGACCGACCTGCTCTCGGACGGGCTGTCGATGGTGTACAGCTTCTTCGATCCGGCGCTGGAGGACCGAAGCCCCGGACGGTTCGCCATCCTGGACCACATCAAGCAGGCGCAGGCCGTGGGACTGCCCTATCTCTACCTCGGCTATTGGGTCCGCGGCTCGCAGAAGATGGACTACAAGGCCTCGTTCCGCCCGATGGAGCAGCTGACCCGGCTGGGCTGGGAGCGGCTGACGGATCAGCCGGCGATCGGCACCGAGGTTCCGTAGCCCGCCGACCCGGCCTGAGCCTCACCGTCCCAGACGCCGGGGTCCCGTCCGCCGCCGAACTTCACCAGGGCGTCGATCCGCTTCTGGATCGGCGGGTGGCTGGCGAACATCCCCTCCAGACCCACGCCGTCCGGCTGGTTGTCGAGGAAGAGCTGCTGAAGCTCGTCCGGCCCCTTCAGGCTGGAACGACCCTCCACCTTGCGCAGGGCCGAGATCATGGCGTCCGGGTTCTTGGTCAGCTCGACCGCGCCGGCGTCGGCCACATATTCGCGTGTCCGCGACAGCATCATGCGGATGACGATGGCGAGGGCGAAGCCGATCACCGCGAAGGCGATGCCGATCAGGATCAGCGGCATCGCGTTCTTGTTGTTGTCGCGCTTGCGCCCGCCGCCCGAGTAGAGCAGCGCCCGGAAGACCATTTCCGCGATCACGCTGATGATGCCCGCGAAGATCGAGGCGATCACCATGGTCCGCACGTCCTTGTTGATGACGTGGGTCAGTTCGTGGGCCAGCACGGCCTCAAGCTCGTCACGGGACAGGGTCTGCACCAGTCCGCGGGTGACTGTGATGCTGTACTGGCCCTCGTGCAGGCCGGTGGCGAAGGCGTTCAGATTGTCGTTGTCGATCACCCGCAGCGTCGGTGTGCGCAGCCCCCGCGAGATGGCGAGGTTTTCGAGCAGATTGTAGAGCTCCGGCTCGGTCCGGCGCTCGACCTTGCGGGCGCCGGTCAGGGCGTCGACCATGGCCTGGCTGCCGAAATAGGCGACGGCGAACCAGACGGCGGCGATGCCGAGAGCGAGGGGTATCGTCGCCCCCAGCCAGGACGCGGCCAGGGCCATGTCGTCGACCAGACCCCTGCCCGTACCCGGCAGGAAGCCCAGCCCCATCAGGATCAGCTGCACGCCGTAGACGATGCCGATCAGCAGGATGGGGAAGGTCACCAGCAGGATGACCGACCGCGTATTGTTCGCCCAGATGTGGGTCTGGAGCCCGACGGCACCCATGATCGCGTCTTAGAACTTCACCTGCGGCGGGGCGGCGTTCATCGCGGCCCGATCGCCCTCGCCGACGTCGAAGAAGGGCTTGTCGGACCCGAAGCCGAACAGGCCGGCGAACAGGACGGTCGGGAACTGGCGGCGGACGGCGTTGAACTCGCCCACGGCGCTGTTGAAGAAGCGGCGGGCCGCGGCCAGCTTGTTCTCGATGTCCGACAGTTCAGCCGAAAGCTGCTGGAAATTCGTGTTGGCCTTCAGGTCCGGATAGGCCTCCGAGACGGCGAACAGGCGGCCCAGGGCGCCGGTCAGCATGTTTTCGGCCTGCACCTTGTCGTTGACGGAGGTGGCCCCGGCGGCGGCGGCGCGGGCCTGGGTCACGGCGTCCAGGGTGCCGCGCTCGTGCGTGGCGTAGCCCTTCACGGTCTCGACCAGGTTCGGGATCAGGTCCTGACGTTGCTTCAGTTGAACATCGATGTCGGCGAACGACTGATCCGCGCGCTGATCCAGCGCGACCAGCTTGTTGTAGCCGCCGATGGCGATGAACAGCAGCACGGCGATAATGACGCCGATGATGATCCAGGTCAGCATTTGCTTCTCCAACCGGCCGGATGTCCGGCCTTTCCGCGATTATCGCGCGATAGCGCCGCGCTCGATAATGAAATCGGCGTCACCTCCGCCTCAGCGGAATTTCCGCATGCCGCGTGGGCCCTGGCGTCCGGTCTGGGCGCGCTTGCCCAGCCAGTCCCGCCAGTCGGGCCAGTTGCGGCGGCGCCCACCGCCGTCGGCCCATTCCGGTCCCTGTTCGGCGTTGAACACGGCTACGTCGACCAGTCCGCCCTGTTTGTAGGACTGCAGCTTCACCCCCTTGCCACGCCCCATCTCGGGCAGTTCGACGACCGGGAAGATCAGCGCCTTGATGTTTTCGCCGATGGTCGCGACGTGGTCGCCGGTGACCCGGATCGCGGCCAGCATGTCGCCGTTCAGGACCTGTTTGCCGCCTCGCTTCTGGGCCAGCAGATCGTCTTCGGGGGCGATGAAGCCATAGCCCGCCTTCGACGCGATCAGCAGCTTGCCGCCCGGCTGGTGAGCGAGAACGTTGATGATGTCGGCCTTTTCGTCCAGCTCGATCATCAGGCGAAGCGGTTCGCCATGCCCGCGACCGGAGGCCAGCTTGTCGGCGCCGATCGTGAAGATGCGGCCATCGGAGGCGGCGACCAGGATCTTGTCGGTCGTAAAGGCCGGGACAAGGAAGGCGAGGCTGTCGCCCTCCTTGAACTTCAGCTCCGACGGATCCTCGACCTTGCCCCTGGCGGCGCGGATCCAGCCGCGCTCTGACAGGATGACGGTGATCGCCTCACGCGGGATGAAGGCCTCGACCGGGGCGAAGGCCGAGCTGTCGACCGCTTCGGCGATGGTGGTGCGGCGGGGCGAAATCAGGGCCTTGCGCACGGCCTCCAGGTCCTTGCCGACCTGTTTCCACTGCTTGGCCGGTGAGGACGACAGTGACTGCAGCGCCGCAAGTTCTTCGGCCAGCGCTTTGTATTCGTTCTCGATCGCCATCTCTTCGATCCGCGCCAGCTGACGCAGGCGGGTGTCGAGGATGTAGTCGGCCTGCATCTCCGTCAGGCCGAAGCGGGCGATCAGGACGGCCTTGGGCTGCTCTTCCTCGCGGACGATCCGGATGACCTCGTCCAGATTCAGGAAGACAATCCGCAGGCCTTCCAGCAGATGCAGGCGCTTCTCGACGCGCTCGATCCGCCACTGGGCGCGGCGGACCAGCACCTCCTGACGGTGATCGAGGAAGGCGCGCAGACAGGCCTTCAGCCCCATGACGCGGGGGGTGTTGGTGGCGTCCAGCACGTTCATATTGATCGGGAAGCGGACTTCCAGATCGGAAAGCTTGAACAAGCTTTCCATAAGAATTTCAGGCTCTACCGTCCGGGACTTCGGCTCGATAATGAGGCGAATATCCTCCGCCGACTCGTCCCGGACGTCGCCCAGCAGCGGCGCCTTCTTGTTCTCGATCAGGTCGGCGAGGTCGGCGATCAACTTCGACTTCTGGACCTGGTAGGGCATCTCGGTGATGACGATGCGCCACACGCCCCGGCCCAGATCCTCGGTCTCCCAGCGGGCGCGCAGGCGCACGCCGCCGCGGCCGGTTTCGTAGGCGTCCAGAATGGAGGCATAGCCCTCCACGGCGACGCCACCCGTCGGGAAGTCGGGTCCCGGCACCCGCGCGACGAGCTCCTCGGTCGTGGCCTCGGGGTTCTCCAGCAGCAGATGACAGGCGTCGATCAATTCGCCGACGTTGTGCGGCGGGATCGAGGTGGCCATGCCCACGGCGATGCCGGACGAGCCGTTGGCCAGCAGGTTCGGGAAGCCGGCGGGCAGGACGACCGGCTCTTCGTCCTGATCGTCATAGGTGGCGCGGAAGTCGACCGCGTTCTGGTCGATGCCGTCCATCAGCAGCACGGCCGCGGCCGTCAGCTTGCACTCGGTGTAGCGCATGGCGGCGGCGCTATCGCCGTCGATATTGCCGAAATTACCCTGCCCGTCGACCAGCGGATAACGCTGCGAAAAGTCCTGCGCCAGCCGGACCAGGGCGTCATAGATGGAGGCGTCGCCGTGCGGGTGATAGGTGCCCATCACCTCACCGACGACCTTGGCGCATTTGCGCGCCGCCGCCTGCGGGTTCAGCCGCATCTGGTGCATGGCGTACATGATGCGCCGGTGCACCGGCTTGAAGCCGTCGCGGACATCCGGGAGCGCCCGGTTGGTGATGGTCGACAGGGCGTAGGCGAGATAGCGCCTGGACAGCGCTTCGCTCATCGGCTCGTCGACAATGCGGCCGCCCTCGGGCGGAGGCGTATGGATGCTCATGGGTTCCGAATCGGCAATCTGGACCGGGAAGTCTAGCGCAGCCGTGGGGTAGCGGGTGCGATCTGGTCGCCT
Source organism: Brevundimonas sp. AVps31 (assembly GCF_058681355.1). Lineage (NCBI taxonomy): Bacteria > Pseudomonadati > Pseudomonadota > Alphaproteobacteria > Caulobacterales > Caulobacteraceae > Brevundimonas > Brevundimonas sp. AVps31. The sequence goes on from NZ_CM178736.1 coordinate 2,929,799, forward strand.
ATCTGGGGATCAAAGGGAGTTTCGTGATGCAGACCGCCCTCACGCGCCGCCTGAACCTGCGCCATCCCCTCGTCCAGGCGCCCATGGCGGGCACGTCCACGCCGGAAATGGCGGCGGCCGTGAGCAATGCCGGAGGGCTCGGCTCGATCGCCGTGGGCTCGGTTGATGTCGCGACCGCGCGAGCGCAGATCCGCGCGACGCGGGCGCTGACGGACGGGCCGTTCAACGTCAACGTCTTCTGCCATGACCCGGCGGAAGCAGACCTCGAACGCAACGCCGACTGGATCGCGGCCCTGCGACCGCTGTTCGCGCGCTTTGACGCCGAGCCGCCGCTCGAGCTGCGCAATATCTACCGCAGCTTCCGCGTCGATGACGCCATGCAGGCTCTGCTGCTGGAGGAACGACCCGCGGTCGTCAGCTTCCACTTCGGCCTGCCGGACACCGCGCGGATCGCGGCGCTGAAAGCCGCCGGGATCGTCTTGCTGGCCTCCGTCACCTCGCCGGAGGAAGGGCGCGCGGCGCAGGCGGCGGGCGTGGACATGGTGGTGGCGCAGGGTGTCGAGGCGGGCGGTCATCGCGGGGTGTTCGACCCATCGGACGATCCAGGCTTCGCCACCCTGCCCCTGACCCGTCTGCTGACGACAGCGCTGGAGATACCGGTCATCGCGGCGGGCGGGATCATGGACGGCGCCGGCATCGCGGCCGCCCTGGCCCTCGGCGCGGCGGGCGCCCAACTGGGGACCGCCTTCATCGCCTGTCCTGAAAGCGCGGCGGGGCCGGCCTATCGGGAGACGCTGGCCGGGGCGGACGCCGTGCGGACGCGGGTCAGTGCGGCCATCTCCGGCCGTCCGGCGCGGGGGCTGGAGAACGCCTTCATGCGCGCGGCGGACGAGAGCCGGATCGCGCCCTATCCCTTCGCCTACGACATCGGCAAGGCGCTGAACGCGGCGGCCACGGCGAAGGGCGATGCCGGCTATATGCCCAACTGGGCCGGTCAGGGCGCGCCCCTGAGCAGGGTCATGCCCGCCGCGGACCTGTTGCGCACATTGGCGGCGGAGCTGAAGACCGCGCTGGACGGCCTGCGCTAGAGCCTGCCCATCTCTCTCAGCTTGTCGATCATCCACACCCGGGCGGGCGGCAGGGGGCGATCCATCGGGTGGAAGACGAACTGTTCGAGGAAGTGGCCGGTCAGGTCGAAGCCGGCGCCGATGTCGCCCTCGCCCAGCCCCGCCTGCGCCCCCAGCATGAAGGGCGGCAGCCTCAGCAGCTTGTCGGCATAGGGCTGTCCCGCCTCGCGGCTGACGGCGCGGCCCGTGCGCGGACTGACCCAGATCAGGTCGTCCATCCCGCCGGTGACGGCGCAGCGGCTGAGGTCCAGTCCGAAGCCCAGATCCTCCAGCAGGCCCGCCTCGAAGCGCACGAAGATGGCGGGCCAGACATCGGGGATGATGAAGGCCCCCATCAGGGCCTCGAAGGCCAGAAAGGCGCCGGGGTGCGGCTCGCGCTCCGGCAGGGCGCCTTGCGCCACGGCGGCGGCGGCGGCCAGGCCGGTCAGGGCCAGCGGGTCGTCGAACAGGGCGCTCGGCCCCTCCCCGACCGGCTCCAGCCGCGCCGAGCCCAGCTGGTCCGCGTTGCGGGCGCGGAACTCGGCCACCACCCGCGCCCCGGCCTGCAGGAAGGGCTTCATCTTGCGCGACGCCCCGCCCGCCACATAGGCCGCGCGCCGGCCCTGACCCTCGGTCAGCAGATCCACCACCACCCCGGTGTCGCCATGGGCGCGGGCGGAAAGAACGAAGGCGTCTTCGGTGAAGTCCATGCTCTCACCTAACCCGTGGAACGTCTCGAGAACAGCGGGATCATCACTGGCCGACCCCGCCTTGTGGCGCGGTCGGGCTGGAGGGTTCAGTCCGGGGTCTCGCCCGAAGGCAGCCAGCCCTGGTCGCCGCCCTTTATCGCCTCGGCCACGGCGCGGGCCTTGTCGTTGGGAATGGTGAAGCTGAGCACATACTGCTCGATCTTCCAGCCGTCTTCGGTCTGGCGCAGCACGCCCGAGCCGCGCGTGACCCCGTAGCTGGCGTTGTCCAGAACCTCGTCGAACCAGGCGACGCAGCGGCAATCGATCGGCGCGATGGTGATGACCCGATCGCGCGGGGTGTAGGTCCAGCCCCGTCCCTGCGCGAAATAGGGCTCGGTATAGGCGCGGAACTCCGACAGCGACCAACGCTCGCTCGCATCCGTGCCGATGAAGCGGGCGTCGGGAGTGAACAGGGCGAAATAGGCGGCGGTGTCGGCGGCGCTCGAGGCGCTGTTCAACTGGTCCAGAACCTGACCGATCTCGGCCTGCGCGTCCTGCGCCCGGACGGCGGGGGCGATCAACAGCACGGCGGCGGCCGCGATAACGGCGATGGCTTTCATGGTTCGATCTCCCCTTGCAGCGCGCATGATCACCCGTCGGCCGGATCTTGTCGCCTGCGAACATCACGCAATGGACCCGAAGGGACCGCAGGCCTAGACCGGAGGCGTCACCTTGGCGTCAGAGGTCCTCCATGTCCCGCATCCGCTCCGCGTCCCTACAGGCCAAGGTCATGTCGGCGGAGGACGCTGCGGCCCTGATCACGCCGGGATCGGCGGTCGGCATGAGCGGCTTCACCGGCTCCGGCTACCCCAAGGCGGTGCCGACGGCGCTGGCCGCGCGCATGGAGGCGGCCCACGCGCGCGGCGAAGCCTTCCGGCTCAAGGTCTGGACGGGAGCCTCGACCGGCCCGGAACTGGACGGCGCTTTAGCCAAGGCGGACGGCATCGAGTTCCGCCTGCCCTACAACTCCGACCCCATCGCCCGTGAGAAGATCAACAGGGGCGAGATGGAGTATCTGGACATGCACCTGAGCCAGGTCGCGCCGGTGGCGTGGCAGGGCTTCCTCGGGCCGCTGGACGCGGCGGTGGTCGAGGTTTCAGGCATTACAGCGGACGGCGACCTGATCCCGTCCTCCTCGGTCGGCAACAACAAGACCTGGCTCGACCGGGCCGGGAAGATCATCCTTGAGGTCAATCGCTGGCAAAATCCGGCGCTGGAGGGGATGCACGACATCTACTACGGCACCGCCCTGCCGCCACACAGGGTGCCGATCCCGTTGGTGCGGAGCGACCAGCGCATCGGCCAGCCGACTTTCCGCGTCGATCCGGACCGCATCGTCGCCATCGTCAGGACGGACGCGCCCGATCGCAACCTGCCGTTCGCGGCGCCGGACGCCGCCGCTCGCGCCATCGCCGGCCACCTGATCGAATTCCTCCAGCATGAGGTCCGGCTGGGCCGCGTCCCCGCCCATCTGCTGCCGCTGCAATCCGGCGTGGGCAATATCGCCAACGCCGTGATGGCCGGATTGAACGACAGTCCGTTCGAAAACCTGACCGCCTATACGGAGGTGCTGCAGGACGGCATGCTGGACATGCTGGAGAACGGCAAGCTGACGGTCGCCTCAGCCACGGCCTTCTCGCTCAGCCCGGACGCCGCCGCCCGGCTGAACGACCGGATGGAGGCCTTCCGCGCGAAGATCATTCTGCGGCCGCAGGAGATTTCGAACCACCCCGAGTTGATCCGCCGCCTGGGCTGTATCGCCATGAACGGCATGATCGAGGCGGACATCTACGGCAATGTGAACTCGACCCACGTCATGGGCTCGCGCATCCAGAACGGCATCGGCGGCTCCGGCGACTTCGCGCGCAACGCCTTCATCTCGATCTTCATGTCCCCGTCGACGGCCAAGGGCGGCAAGATCTCGGCCATCACCCCGATGGCCAGCCACGTCGATCACATCACCCAGGACGTGCAGGTCGTGGTGACCGAACAGGGGCTTGCCGATCTGCGCGGCCTGTCGCCCAAGCAGCGGGCCAGGGTCATCATCGCCAACTGCGCCCACCCGGATTACCGCGACGCCCTGGCCGACTACCACGCGCGGGCGCTCAAGGGATCCTACGGCCTGCAGACTCCGCACCTGCTGCCCGAGGCCCTGTCATGGCACCAGCGTTTCATCGAGACCGGCTCGATGCGGGCCTGACGGCCTATTTAACCGCGCGGTTGACAAGGCAGAGAGGGTGGCGCATTTAACTGATCAGTTAGATACGAAGACGCCTGATGAACACCGACCTCCTCTCCGCCCGCTTCGCCGCCCTGGCTGACCCGACCCGTCGGGCCATCCTGTCGCGGCTGACCGAGGGCGAAGCCAGCGTGAACCAGCTGGCCGAGCCGTTCGACATGAGCCTCCCGGCGGTGTCGAAGCATCTCAAGGTGCTGGAGAAGGCGGGGCTGATCAGCCGGGGCAAGGCGGCGCAATGGCGCCCTGCCCGCCTTGAACCGCAGGCCTTGAAGACCGTGTCGGACTGGCTGGAGCATTACCGACAATACTGGGACGCCAGCTTCGACCGTCTCGACGCCTATCTGCAGAAAATCCAGAAGGGAGAGCCCGATGGCTCAGGACACTGACAACAACCCCTGCGACACCGACGGCGTGGCGCATGAGCATTCGCTGATCCTGCGCCGCGTGTTCGACGCGACGCCGGAGCAGATCTGGACCGCGTGGACGACGCCCGAGATCCTGCAGCAGTGGTTCGTGCCGCGGCCATGGACGGTGTCCGACGTGCAGATCGATCCGCGTCCCGGCGGGGTGTTCAACATGATCATGCACGGCCCCGACGGCGAGACCATGCCCAACAGCGGCATCTTCCTGCACGTCGAGCCCGGCAAGCGCTGGATCACGACCGACGCCCTGACCCCGGAGTGGAAGCCCGCCGGCCAGCCCTTCATGGTGGCGACCATCGAACTGACCCCGACGGCGGACGGCAAGACCGAGTACGTCGCCACCGCCCGGCACTGGAACGCCGAGGCGATGAAGCAGCACGAGGCGATGGGCTTCCACGACGGCTGGGGCGCCTGCGCCGACCAGCTGGCCGAACTGCTGAAGACCCACTGATCCATGGCCCTCGCCGACGCTCAATCCCGTGCCGGGGCGAACCGCCCGACCCTGAACATGCAGCGCGTGTTCGATGCGCCACGCGCGCTGGTCTGGCGGGCCTGGACCCATCCGGAGGCGATGGTGCTGTGGCTGGGACCGGTCGAATGGCCGGCGGTCAGCGTGAAGCAGGATCTGCAGGTCGGCGGTGAATGGCGGGCCTGTCTGCGGTCGCCCGATACCGGGCAGGACCTTTGGCAGGGCGGCGTTTATCGGGAGATCGTTCCGCCCGAGCGGCTGGTCTTCACCTTCAAATGGGACGAGTCCCATGAGGACGGACCGCCGGTCGAAACGCTGGTGACCATGGTGCTGACCGAAACGGACGACGGGCAAACGCGCATGGACTTCACGCATGAGGGACTGAAGTCCGAACAGAGCCTGATCGGCCACAAACACGGCTGGAACAGCACCGCTGACCGGCTGGAGGCCTGGCTGGCGGCCAACAAAAGCTGAGAAGGGAGAGACGACCATGAAGATCGTGACGAGCCTGACGTTCAAGGGCGACTGCCGTCAGGCGTTCGAGTTCTACGCCAGGGTTCTGGGCGGAGACATCACCGCCGCCTTCGCCTACGGCGACGGTCCGCCCGATATGCCGGTCGGGCCCCAGTACAAGGACTGGCTCATGCATTGCTGGCTGCAGGTCGGCGATCAGGCGATCATGGGCTGCGACGGCATTCCGGAGTTCGCGCCCAACTTCCATCAGCCGGTGAACGGTTTCGACGTCACCCTGCATACTGAAGACCCCGCCGAGGCAAGGGGCTGGTATGACGCCCTGGTCGAGGGCGGCACGGCCACCATGCCGTTCGGCGAGACCTTCTGGTCGCCGGGCTACGGCATGCTGACTGACAGGTTCGGCACGCCGTGGATGGTCAACACCATTCCTGCGGGCGGCTGGCAGCCCTCGCAGGGTTAGGCCGGCCTGGCCTCCCCTCGCCGGAGACGGCCTGTGGCTGCGGGACGCAGACCCTGGGGCGTCTGCCCCGGCGCCGCGGCCAGGCCCCTCGCGCGCCATCGACGACACGTCTGAACATCCGAAAGCAGGAGACTTCCGATGCGAAAAGTTCGATTTGCCGGCTTCATCTCCATTGACGGCGTGATGCAGGGGCCGGGCGGACCCGAAGAGGACACGACCGGCGGCTTTCCCTTCGGCGGCTGGGTCTGGCCCCACTTCGACGACGTGTCCGGCGGGCTGATGGGCGAAGCGATGGGCGAGGCCTATGACCTGCTGCTGGGCCGTCGCACCTACGAGATCTTCGCCGCCTACTGGCCGACCATGGACGACGCGATCGGCCGCACCTTCAACGCCATCGACAAATACGTCGCCGCCGGGCCGGAGACCCCGTTGGACTGGGCGCGCAGCTACCGGCTGGAGGGCGATGTCGTGGAGGCGGTGCGGGCGCTGAAGGCGAGCGGAGACCGCGACCTGCTGATCCAGGGCTCCGGCGAGCTGGTGCAGACCCTGTTGGCGGCGGGGCTGGTTGACGAGCTGACCACCCTCACCTTCCCGGTCATGCTCGGACGGGGGAAACGTCTCTTCGATGACGCGGCCAGCCCGCGCGGCTGGACGCTGGAGAAAAGCGTCTCGTCGCCGAGCGGCGTGGTCGTGAACCGCTACCGGCTGGCGGGGCCTGTTCAGACCGGCAGCCTTGCCGAGCAGACGCCCGGCCCGGCGGAACTGGCCCGCCGCGAACGCTGGGCGCGCGAGGACCGTTCCTAACGGGCGAGTGTGGTCGGGAAACCCCGGCCCAAGGCTTCGGCCATCCCCTGTTGCGACAGCAGGAAGACGGCGTCGCGTTGGTGATAGTTGTTCGAGAGCACGATCACGGTCACGTCCGCGTCCGGCTGATAGGTGACCAGGTTGCGGAAGCCGGACCAGCTGCCGGTATGGAAGATCTGGTTGTCGGTGAACTCCGGCCGGACCTGACGCCCCAGTTCCTTCTCGTACAGGCCGTAACCCCAAAGGCGGCGCGGCTTGCCGCGTTCGTCGGGCGTGTCGGCCGGCGCGTGGTCGGCGATCATCTGGCTGTAGCTGCGGGCCGAAAGGACATGACCGCGGTGCAGGGCCCTCTCCCAGATCAGCAGATCGTCCAGCGTCGAATACAGGGCCCCGGCGCCGTAGATGATGCTGACGTTGGCGTCCGGCTGGGGCGTCGGGCCGCCGGCTAGATTGGCGTAACCCATGACCACATCCGACGCGCCGTCGTCATACCCCGTGTCGGCCATGCCCAGCGGCTTGAAGAAGGCCTCCTGCAGATAGTCGTGCAGCCCTGTTCCGGTGATCTTCTCGACCACCGCGCCCAGCAGGTTGAAGCCCGCATTGTCGTAGCGGACCTTGGTTCCCGGCGGGAACTGCAAGCCGAACCGCATCGAATCCGCGGTCAGCTCTTCCGGAGTCGCGGGGGTCACGCGGCGCAGACCCCAGCCGGGTCGCGCCATCAGGTCCGGGATGCCCGAGGTGTGCGACAGCAGGTGGTGCAGGCGGATCGGCGCCCAGGCGGCCGGGCACGGCTGGATGTATTTGCAGACCGGATCGTCGACCGACAATCGGCCCTCGTCCTGCAGGCGCAGGATGGCGGCGGCGGTGAACTGCTTGCTGACCGAGGCCAGGCGGAAGCGCGAGTTCAGGGCCAGCGGGGTCATGAGGCTGCGATCGGCCCAGCCGTGAACTTGGCGGTAGAGGACCTGATCGCCCTTGGCCACCAGCACCCCGCCGGTGAACTGGCCCGAACCGCCCCAACGATCCAGTTGCGCCTTCAGGTCCGGCAGTTGCTCGACCACCTCGACCGGGGGACGCGGCGGCAAGGGGCCGACTGTGCTGTCGGCGGAGTCGTGCGGCTTGCGCCACAGGCTCCAGCCGATCAGCCCGATGACGATGATGAGCAGGACGGCGAGGATGCCGAAGGCCAGCCGGGGATGGTTCCCGGCACGACGGGGGACGTGGAACAAGGGACCGAAACTCTTAGACGTCGTAATCCAGCCCGAACTGGGCGTAGAGGGCGCGGCTGTCCTGCCACTTGGGATCGACCTTGACCGTCAGGAACAGGTGGACCGGGCGGTCCATCAACTCGGTCAGTTCTTCACGCGACTTCTGACCAATCCATTTCAGGGTCTGACCGCCCTTGCCCAGCACGATCGGACGCTGGCTCTCGCGCTCGACATAGATGGTCTGCTCGATCCGGGCCGAGCCGTCGGGCTTGTCCTCGAATGCGGTGGTCTCGACGGCGGCGGAATAGGGCAGCTCCTCGTGGACCCGCAGGTAGACCTTCTCGCGCGTGATCTCGGCGGCCAGGACGCGCATCGGCACGTCGGCGGACTGATCGGCGGGATAGAGCCAGGGCCCGGCGGGCATGGCGTCGGCCAGACGCTGGCCCAGATCGTCGACACCGTCGCCGCTGAGGGCCGAGATCATGAAGACCTCGCTGTAGACGCCGGTTTCGAACAGGGCGTGCGACAGCGCCAGCAGGGTGTCGCGGCGCATGCCGTCGATCTTGTTCAGCGCCAGAATGACCTGTTTGCCGGCGGTCTTCAGCGCGGCGATGATGGTCTGGGTGTCCTCGGCCGAGCGACGGTCGGCCGCCTGGCCTTCCCTGGTCTCGGCGGCGATGTGCGAGGCGGCGTCGATCAGGTGGACGACCACGTCGGCGTCATCCGCCCCGCCCCAGGCCGAGGCGACCATGGCGCGGTCCAGGCGGCGGCGCGGGCTGAAGATGCCGGGGGTGTCGACCAGCACGATCTGGGCGTCGCCATACAGGGCGATCCCCCGTACGGGGAAGCGCGTCGTCTGCACCTTCTGGGTGACGATCGAGACCTTGGTTCCGGTCAGCCGGTTGACCAGCGTCGACTTGCCCGCATTGGGGGCGCCGATGATCGCGGCGAAGCCTGCGCGCTGTCCCTCGGGACCCGGATGTTGGAGATCGGTCAAATGACGCCTTCACGTTGCAGAACGGCCGTCGCGGCCGCTTTCTCCGCGTCCTGACGTGATCGCCCCTGCGCGGTCAAGGGCGGATATCCGGCCACGCTTGCCTCGACGGTGAAGGTTGGGGCGTGATCCGAGCCGGTTCGCTCGACAATTCTGTAGGTCGGCAGCGCCTTCCCCTGCCCCAGCGCCCATTCCTGCAGCGCCGATTTCGGGTTGGTCAGGGCCTTCTTCGGGTTGGCGGCGAACTCGGGTTCCCAGGCGGCGTCGAACACGGCCCGCGCCGCGTCCATGCCGCCGTCCAGCCAGACCGCGGCCAGGAGCGCTTCCATCGCATCGCCCAGCACGCCTTCGCGACGGCGTCCGCCCTGTTTGGCTTCGCCCGGCGACAGGCGCATGGCCGGTCCGACCTCCAGCCGGTCAGCCACGCGAGCGCAGGCGGCCTTGTCGACCAGTGCGTGCAGACGGGCGGACATGTCGCCCTCGTTGGCCTCGGGGAAGTCGCGCATCAGCTTGTCGGCGACCAGCAGGCCCAGCACCCGGTCGCCCAGGAACTCCAGCCGCTGGTTGTCGAGGAAGGGCCGCCCCCGTGCATCGCGTTCGGCGCCTTCACCCACGCTGGCGTGGGTCAGGGCCTGCTCCAGCAGGCTCCGATCCCGGAACGTATGGCCGAGGTTGCGCGTCAGCGCTGTGACCGCCTCGGCCCGCCGATCCGTCATCAGTCGAGAACGTTGAACCAGCGGTCCAGACGCACCTTCGAGAACCAGCTGACCGGGTTCCACAGCGAGGCGCCCTCGTTCCACGAGAACAGGATGATCTCGGCCTTGCCGATCAGGTTCTCGGCCGGCACCAGGCCGACACCGTTCTGCGACGGGTCCACGCGGCTGTCGATCGAGTTGTCGCGGTTGTCGCCCATCATGAAGTAATGGCCGGCCGGAACCTCGAACACCGGGGTGTCGTCCAGATCATTGCCCGGACCAAAGTCCTGGATCCGGAAGGTTTTGGAGCCGTCCGGGAAGGTCTCGTCCGCCTGCACGATGGGCATGCCGTACATGTTGGTCACGTCGGTGCTCGACATGACCACGTCCCGCACGGGCTGGCCGTTGATGTGCAGCACATTGCTGACCATCTGGATGCGGTCGCCCGGCAGGCCGATCAGGCGTTTGATGTAGTCGGTCTTGTTGTCGCGCGGCAGCTTGAAGACGACGATGTCGCCCCGGGTCGGCGCATGGCTGACGAACGGCAGGGAGACGCGGCCGTCGAAGATCGGCGGGCTGAACGGGATCGAGTGCTTCGAGTACCCGTACGTCCATTTCGACACGACGATATAGTCGCCCTCGTACAGGTTGGGCTCCATCGAGGCCGACGGGATGGTGAAGGGCTGGAACAGCAGGACGCGCAGGACCAGGGCGATCAGCAGGGCGAAGAAGACGGTCTTGATGACCTCCCAGCTTTCATTGGCGGCGCTTCCACCGCCCGAGCTCTTCTTGCCCTTCTTGCCGCGGGCATAGACGGGCGTGGTGTCGACATCGTCGAACGGCGCATCGCCCTGGTCGCTCCACACCGGGCGCTTCGGCTCGGGCGCGGCGGCGACGGCGGCCGCCGCCGTGACGGCTGCGGCGTCTACAGGCGTCGGATGCGGGGCGTGAGCGGGCTCTTCGTGAGCAAGGGCCTCGTCATGCGTGACGACGGCCGCGGCTTCGTCGTGGACGACGGGCGCGTGGTCCTCGTGGACTTGCGGGGCGAGCCCGGCTTCATGCCCGTCCCCATGGGCGACGACGGGCTCGACGTGTTCGTCGTGGATGACGGGATGCGCGTCATGGGCTTCTGGCGCATGGGCGTCATGCGCGGCCTCATCATGCGTGGCCTCATCATGGGCGGCAGCGGCGGGCGCGGCGGCATGGTCGTCGTGACCGTGGCCGGCGTCATGCCCGTGATCGTCGTGCGCGGGCGCGTCGTGTGGCTTGTGTTCGTCGCTCATGGCTCATCCCCCGGCCGCTGTCGCGGTCTTCAGCGGCGAAAGCGGTATAACGTGATTAAGCCACGGGCAAGGCTTCGATCACCACGAAGGCGAGTGCATACGGATGCTCGTCGCTGAGGGTGAGATGTATGCGGACGGTATGTCCGACCGGTGTCATGCGCGCGAGGTGCTCGGCGGCGTGCCCGGTGACGGCCATGGTCGGCTGGCCCGAGGGCAGGTTCACCACCCCCATGTCGCGCCAGTAGACATCCGCGCGCATGCCGGTGCCCAGCGCCTTGGCCAGCGCTTCCTTGGCGGCGAAGCGTTTGGCGTAGCTCCACGCCGGGTCCGGCTTGCGGTCCGATCGCGTCCGCTCCAGCTCGGTAAAGCAGCGCTGTTTGAAGCGGTCGCCGAAGCGATCCAGCGAGTCCTGGATACGCCGGATATCCGACAGATCCGCGCCGACGCCGAGGATCATGCTTCGGTCCCGATGTCGCGCGCCTGATCCATCAGGTCGCGCATGCGGCGGATGGCCGGGCCCAGACCGACGAAGATGGCCTCCCCGATCAGGAAGTGGCCGATATTCAGCTCCACGATCTCGGGGATGGCGGCGACCGCCGCGACTGTGTCGTAGTCGATGCCGTGACCGGCGTGGACTTCAAGCCCCAGTGCGGTGGCCTGGGCCGCGCCCGCGCGCAGGGCGGCCAGTTCGGCCGCGGCCTCGTCCTCGCGGCCCTCGCGCACGGCGTCGCAATAGGCGCCGGTGTGCAGTTCCACGACCGCGGCGCCGGTCCGGTGCGCGGCCCTGATCTGCTCGGGATCGGCGCCGATGAACAGGGATACGCGGGATCCGGCGTCCGTCAACTGGGCGACGACGGGCGTGATCCAATTGTGCCCGCCCACCACATCCAGTCCGCCCTCGGTCGTCCGCTCCTCGCGCTTTTCGGGCACCAGGCAGACGGCGTGGGGGCGGTGATGCAGGGCGATGGCCAGCATTTCCTGGGTGACGGCCATCTCGAGGTTCAACGGGCGGGACTGGTCGCGCAGCACGGCGGACAGGCTGTCGATGTCGCCGTCCGAGATGTGGCGGCGGTCCTCGCGCAGGTGGGCGGTGATCCCGTCGGCCCCGGCGATCAGCGCGTCCTGCGCCGCACGAACGGGATCGGGATACAGGCCGCCGCGCGCGTTCCGCACGGTGGCGACGTGGTCAATGTTGACGCCCAGCCGGACCCTTTGGCTCATGCCCTCAACCCTTCGACAGCCGGCGGCTGCCGGGATCCTCGACCGGGAGGGCGGCCAGTTCGGGCGGCAGGGCGTCGGCGGGGTATGCGGGCACGTCCAGCGTCGCCAGGGCGATCAGCGGCACGCCCACGTCGGCGCGGCCGCCCGAACGATCCACGATACAGGCGGCGGCGATGACCTCGCCCCCGGCGGCGTTGATGGCGGCGATGCATTCGCGCGAGCTCAGGCCCGTGGTGACGATATCCTCAACCATGACGACCTTCTGGCCCGGCTCGACGTGGAAGCCGCGACGCAGCTTGAACGCGCCGTCCACGCGCTCGACGTACATCGACGGGACCTTCAGCCAGCGGGCGGTCTCGTAGCCGGGGATGATCCCCCCCACGGCGGGCGAGATGGCGACATCGACCGGGCCGACGGCGGCCACGATCTTCTCCGCCAGCGCCTTGCACAGCCGGGCGCAGCGCTCCGCGTCCATGAAGACGAGGTTCTTTTGCAGGAAGGTCGGGCTGTGCAGGCCGGACGAGAGAACGAAATGGCCCTCGCGAAGGGCGCCGGCGTCGCGGAATTCGTTGAGTACGTCTTCGGAGGTCATGCCTGTCCCCTACCCCGTCACGGCCTCGCTTAGAAGGGCCGGTTGCGCCGGATCGGCGCTGTTTTCGGCGCCGGGGTTGAGACCGCGCGCCAGAAGCTCGGCCCAGGCGGTCTCGGCGTCCTCGGCGAAGCTGATCAGCTCGAGATCCTCGGCCTTGACCATGCCGTGTTTCACCAGGGCGTCAAAGCCGACGACGGCGGTCCAATAGGCCTTGTCGATCAGGACGATGGGCGTTGTCCGCCCCTTTCCCGTCTGGCGCAGGGTCAGGATCTCGAACAGTTCGTCGAACGTGCCGAATCCGCCGGGGAAGACCACCAGTGCATTGGCCCGCATGGCGAAATGCATCTTGCGCATGGCGAAGTAGTGAAAGCGGAACGTCAGCTCCGGAGTCGACCAGGCGTTCGGTTCCTGCTCGTGCGGCAGGGTGATGTTGAAGCCGATGGACGGCGCGCCGACATCGTGCGCGCCCCGGTTGGCGGCGCCCATGATGCCCGGTCCGCCGCCGGTGGCGATCACATTGTCGCGTGGCTGGCCGACCTCGCCGCGCATCGCTCCGCCCCGCTCCGAGGCGATGCGGCCGAACGCGCGGGCCTCGGCGTACCATCGGGCGTGGTCGGGACCCGTTTCCTCACCCACCCGCGCGCTGCCGAACACCACGATGGTTGAGCGCACGCCCCAGGCTCTCAGCGCGTCCTCGGCCTTTTCGTATTCCATCAGGAACCGGGCCCCGCGCATGCTTTCGCTCAGCAGGAAGTCCTGATCGAGCGCGGCCAGACGATAGGAGGGAGAGGCCAGTTGCGCGGCGTTGGAGGGACCCTGCTCACTCACCCGCGGGCGCGCTCCACTGTATCGACGGAAGGATTGGCGCGCAGGGCGGCCATGATCATGGTCGCGTGCTTGGCGTCCTCGACCTCCATGTCGATGTCGACATCGAAGAAGTCCTGCTGCCGATGGCTCATGACCAGATTCAGGATGTTGCCGCCCGCCTCACCGATCAGGGTGGCGACCTGGCCCAGGACGCCGGGGGCGTTCTTGATGGTGGCGCGAACCCTGGCGGCGGCGACCGCCCCCTGCTCCGCCTGCGGCGTCCACTGCAGGTCCTGCCAGACCGAGTCGTCGTCGGCGAAATCGGCCAGCTTCTGGCAGTCGATGGTGTGGACCGTCAGGCCCACCTCCGGCTCCATGATTCCGACAATGCGGTCGCCGGGAACGGGGGTGCAGCAGTGGCCGAAATGGATGCTGACGCCGGGCGTCAGTCCGCCGCCGCGTACGAACATGCGGGCCTGATCGTCGGCGATGCGTTTGCGGTCCGGGCCGGCCTTCAGGCGGCCCTTCAGCGCGGGGAACAGGGTCTCGCCCACCTTGGCGGCGGACAGGCGGCCCCGACCGATCGCCTCGAACAGGTCCTCGTCGGTTTCGACGGCCAGCGTTTCCAGCGCGGGCTTCAGCGTGACCTCTTCCAGCGCCTTGCCGGCGCGCGAAAGGGTCTGCTCCAGCGTGGCGCGGCCCAGCTTCTGGAATTCTCCGCGTTCGGAGGTGCGGATGTGGCGGCGAATGGCCGATCGGGCGCGGCCCGTCACGGTCAGCGAGCGCCAGTCCACCGGAATCTCGCGCTTGGCGCCGCGGATGATCTCGACCACGTCGCCGTTCTGCAGCTGGGTGCGCATCGGCTTCAGTTCGCCGTTGACCTTCACCCCGACCGCGGAATCGCCCACGCCGGTGTGAACCGCATAGGCGAAGTCCAGCGGCATCCCGCCGCGCGGCAGGGTGATCAGGGCGCCCTTGGGGGTGAAGACGAAGACCTGATCCAGGTACATCTCCAGCTTGGCGTGCTCGACCCAGTCCTCGCCACCCTCGCCGTGCTCGATGACCTGCACGAGGTGGCGAAGGTTCTGCAGCGGGTCGCGGCCGCCGTCCTTCTCCATGGCCTCCTTGTCGAAGCCGTAGGACTTGTTCTTGTAGGCCCAGTGCGCGGCCACGCCGTCCTCGGCCACCCGGTCCATCGCCTCGGTGCGGATCTGCATCTCGATCCTCAGGCCCGAGGGGCCGACGACCGTGGTGTGCAACGAGCGATAGTTGTTCGACTTGGGCGTCGAGATGAAGTCCTTGAACCGCTCCGGCACCATCGGCCAGGCGCGGTGGATGACGCCCAGGGCGCGGTAGCAGTCATCCTCGGCCTCGACGATGACGCGGAAGCCGTAGATGTCCGACAGGGACGAGAAGCCCACCGACTTGCGCTGCAGCTTCCGCCAGATCGAGTAAGGCGTCTTCTGGCGACCGGAGACGTGGGCCTTGACCCCCGCCTCCTGCAGCACGCGCTCGACTTCGGTGGAGACGCCGCCGATGGCGCGGCCATGTTCCAGCTTCAGCGCCTCCAGCCGGCGCTCGATGGCCGTCCGGGCGGTCGGGTTCAGGTGGGTGAAGGCCAGTTCTTCCAGCTCGGAGGCGATCGAGTGGATGCCGATCGACCGGCCCAGCGGGGCATAGACTTCCAGCGTCTCGCGGCTGATGCGTTCACGCTTCTCCGGCTTGACGTACTGGAGCGTCCGCATGTTGTGCAGACGGTCGGCCAGCTTGACCAGCAGGACGCGCACGTCACGGCTGATGGCCAGGATGAATTTGCGAAGGTTCTCGGCCTGACGCGTGTGCTCGGCCTGGAGCTCCAGACGCGACAGCTTGGTCACGCCCTCGACCAGCACCGCGACCTCCTCGCCGAACATGGCGGCGATGTCGTCGCGGGTGGCGGAAGTGTCCTCGACCACGTCGTGCAGCAGGGCGGTAACGATGGTCGCGGTGTCGAGGCGGTAGTCGGTGAGGATGCCCGCGACCTGGATGGGGTGAGCGAAATAGGGATCGCCGGAGGCTCGCAGCTGCGAACCGTGCATCTTCATCGCGTAGACATAGGCGCGGTTGAGGATGTTCTCGTCCGCGGTCGGATCGTACGCCCGAACAGCCTCCACCAGTTCGAACTGGCGCAGCACCTTGCTCCGGACGGGCTCCGGCGACTTGACCGGAGCCGCGCTGTCGGCGGGATCGTTCAGATTGGCAGCTTCAGGGGTCGGCGCGGGCTGCAGCGCCGGCAGGATAGTGATACCGTTGGCGGGTTCGGCCGTCAGTACCGCTCCTCCTGCCCGCCGTCGCGGTCGCTTTGCAGCGCGCGGATCAGCTCGGCCTCGGCCATGTTCATGTGCTGCGGTTCGGCCAGCAGGGCGACGACTTCGGCTTCGTCCTCGGCTTCCGTGCGCTCGTCGACGCGTTGCAGCGTGACGATGATGTTTTCCAGCAGTTCGGCCGGGACGACCGTGTCGTCAGCCAGTTCGCGCAGGGCGACGACCGGGTTCTTGTCGTTGTCGCGGTCGATGGTCAGGGCCGCGCCATTGGCGATGTTGCGGGCGCGGTGACCGGCCAGCAGAACCAGACCAAAGCGGTTCGGAACCTTCTCGATGCAATCTTCGACGGTGACGCGGGCCATGAAATTCCTCGGACGCGGATAGAGAACCGCGCAAAATATAGATGTGGACGTCGTTGTGCAACGCCACATGGGCGGGAAAGAGGCGCTAATCGCCTTTGCGCGCCTGCTCGGCCCGCAGATTCTCCCGGTATCGCCGCACCCCCTCTGGAGCCGGCGAGCAGGTGACCGCACCCTCACCATGACTCTGGCACACGATATCGGACCTGTCCGAGTATGCGTGGCCCCAAGGATCTCCGCCGCCGTGACCAGCGAACCAGAGGGTAATGACCGCGATAGCTGCCAGAAAGGCGATGAGGATCACCAGTGGCTGTCGGGCCTCGACAAGACGACGCCCATAGTAGGCGGTCCTGATTTTCCAGATATTCACAGGGCGTGCGCGTCCCTGCCGACCGACGCGCTCTCAGACAGAACCGAAGCCCGCAGGCCCGAGACCGGTTCGATCCAGTCCGGCATGATCTCGGCCAGCGGTCCCATGACGAACAGGCGTTCGTGGGCCCGGGGATGAGGAAGGATCAAGCCGTCGAGGTCGCCCATCAGGCGGCCATAAGCGATCAGGTCGAGGTCCAGCGTGCGGGGCGCATTCAGACGACTGCGTTGCCGTCCGAACGCCTCCTCGATCCGACCGAGCGCCGCCATCAGGGCGTGCGGGTCGAGTGCCGTGCGGACCAGCACCACCCCGTTCAGGAAGGGCGGGTCCGACGGGTCGGGCCAGGCGACCGACGCCCACCACGATGACCGGGCGACCACATCCACCCCCTCGCTGCGAAATCGCGCCAGCGCCGCCTCCAGCGCCTCCCGGCAATCCGCCCACGCCCCCTTGTCATTGCAGCCCAGCGCCACGAAGACGGCGGCGTCCGGATCGGACTCCCCGTCTATTTCGACGGAGAGCGGGACGCCCATTTCGACGGAGACCTTTTCCATGAAGCCCAATCCCGCTGACCGCACCGCCCTGTTTATCG
Source organism: Brevundimonas sp. AVps31 (assembly GCF_058681355.1). Lineage (NCBI taxonomy): Bacteria > Pseudomonadati > Pseudomonadota > Alphaproteobacteria > Caulobacterales > Caulobacteraceae > Brevundimonas > Brevundimonas sp. AVps31. The sequence continues at coordinate 2,946,946 of NZ_CM178736.1, forward strand.
ACGGCGCCAATCTTTACGCCTCGGCCAAGGCGCTGAACACTGACCTCGACTTCCGCAAGCTGGTGGAGATGTATCGCGCCAAAAGCGATCTGGTTCGCGCCCTCTATTACACCGCCGTGGTCGAGGGCGAGGAGTTCTCGCCGATCAAGCCGTTGGTGGACTGGCTGGACTATAACGGGTTCAGCGTCGTGACGAAGCCGGTCAAGCGCTTCACCGACGCCCAGGGGCATAGCCGCATCAAGGGCAATATGGATATCGAGATCGCGGTCGACATGCTGGAGCTGGCGCCGCGGCTGGACCACATCGTCCTGTTTTCAGGGGACGGGGACTTCCGCCGGGTGCTCCAGGCGGTTCAGGCTAAGGGCGTGAAGGTCACCGTGGTGTCCACGGTCAGGAGTCAGCCGCCCCAGATCGCCGACGAACTGCGCCGTCAGGCGGACGCCTTCGTGGACCTGAACGACCTGCTGGCCGAAATCGGTCGTCCCCGGCACAGCGGCGGGGCGACCCTGCGCGACGACCGGGGCTGATCCCCGCCCCCGAGGTTGGCCGCGCTCCTGTGTGGCTCCCGCGCAACGCGAATCAGTGGCTGTAAAACCGTGATCGGCGCGGCGGGAACGGCCGCGCAATGACGACGTTTTCCGGACAGCTTTGGAGGGCTGTCATGAGCAGGGGCAACGGGGTCTTTTCCCCACAAGAACGTCGGATCGGCTTGATCGCACTGCTGGCCGCCGCGGCGGTCGCGGCGGGCGGCATGGCGGTCCAGCCGCTGATCAAGCCGTCGCTGGGGCCGGGCGGCACGGACGCCTATCTGTCTGCGCCCACGCCGGGCGTGCTGGACGCCACGCCGTTCAGCGGTTGATCCTCGACTGATGGGGCCTCAGCCCCGTTCCTTCATCAGACGCGCCTTGTCGCGCTGCCAGTCGCGATCGGCGCTGGCCTGGCGCTTGTCGTGCAGCTTCTTGCCCTTGGCGAGCGCGATCTCGATCTTCGCCTTGCCCGCTTCGTTCAGGTACAGCCGGACCGGGATGATGGTCTGGCCGTCGCGCTGGACCGCGCCGATGAACCTGTCGATCTGCTTGCGATGCAGCAACAGCTTCCGGTGCCGCCGCGGCTCGTGATTGAAGCGGTTGGCCTGCCTGTACGGCGGGATGTCGGCGTTCACGAGCACGATCTCCCTCCCCTCCACCGCCGCATAGGATTCGGCGATATTGGCCCGGCCGTCGCGCAGCGCCTTGATCTCGGTTCCGAGCAGGGCGATGCCCGCCTCGGTATAGTCCTCGAGGAAGTAATCGAACTTGGCGCGCCGGTTCTCGGCCAGCACCTTAATCTTCGGTTTGTCGGAGGCCATCCCTGTTCCTATGCCAGCCCGGCGTCGGCCATCGCGCGGTCGATCGCGGGCTTTACGGCGTCGGCGGTCGGGACGAGCGGAAGACGGACTTCCTCGCCACAGAAGTGCAGACGCGACAGGGCGTATTTGGTGGGTGACGGCGAATTGTCCAGGAACAGGCCCTTGTGCAGGCCGATCAGACGGGTCTGCCACTGGCGCGCCGTGGCGTAATCGCCCGCCTGCGCCGCCTCGTAAAGGGCGACCATGCCCTCCGGCGCGACGTTGGACGTGACCGAGATCACCCCGACCCCGCCCTGGGCATGATACCCCAGACAGCTGGCGTCATCGCCCGAGATCAAATCGAACTGGCCGTCGATATTGGCGCGCATCCAACTGACGCGCGACATGTCGCCGGTGGCGTCCTTGATGCCGACGATGTTCGGATGCGCGGCCAGTCGGGCGACCGTTTCGTTGGACAGGTCCGCGCCAGTGCGGCCCGGGACGTTGTACAGGATGATCGGCAGCTGCACCGCCTCGGCGATCGCCTCGAAATGCGCGGCCAGCCCGGCTTGCGAGGGTCGGTTGTAGTAGGGCGTGACGACCAGGGCGCCGTCGGCGCCCACGGTCTTGGCGTGACGGACCAGCTCAATCGCCTTGTCGGTCGAGGACGAGCCTGACCCGGCGATGACCCGGACGCGTCCGGCGGCGGCCTGAACACACAGTTCCACGACGCGCAGGTGCTCTTCCGGGTGCAGCGAAGCACTCTCGCCCGTCGTGCCCATCGGCACGACGCCGTGAACTCCTGCGGCGATCTGGCGTTCGAGCAACCTTGTGAAGGCGGCTTCGTCCACCTTTCCGTCACGAAGTGGTGTGATCAGGGCGGTGATCACGCCCTTGAACAAGGGGGCGGTCATTGAAACGATGGTCCTGCGTGGAATTGGGCGAGGTTCGCTCGGAAGCGAAGCGCCGGAGGGTAGGTTGCCGGTTCACGGACCGCAACCACGACGAATGAGGAATGGACACGGAATGATCGGAACCAGCCTCGCGGCCGCCCTGGCCCTGCTTGCCCCCGCGCCCGAGAGCCTGCTGCCGCAGGAAGTGCCCTACTCCGCCTCGGCCCCCGTCAGTCCGGTCAGCAACCAGCCGCGCACCCTGAGCGACCAGGACACCGTCCTCTTCCGTCAGGGGCTCGCCGCGGCGCGCGCCCGCGATGTGTCCGGCGCGCGCGCCGCCATGGCCGGCATCAGCGATCCCGCCGCGCGCAAGCTGGTGGAATGGGCGCTGCTGGACACCTCCGCCGAGTCCCTGTCGTGGGGCGATCTTTCGGACGCCCAAAGCCGTTTCGCCGGCTGGCCGCGCGCCGACAGCCGCCGTCAGGCGACCGAGAAGGCGCTGGACCGCGCCTACGCCGGACCCGACGCCGCCATCGCCCTGTTCGGGCGCGAGGCGCCGACGACGGTGCAGGGCGCCATCACCCTGGCCGATGCGCTGGACCAGCGCGGTCGTGGCGACGAGGCGCGCCGTCTCATCAGGGATTGGTGGCGGACCCGCTCGTTCGACGCCGACCAGCAGTCGCGCATCCTGACCCGGTGGGGCTCGACCCTGACCCAGGACGACCACGACGCCCGGCTGAACGTCCTGATTCTGGGACCGCACGGCCCGGCGACCCGCGCCATGATTTCTTTGGCTTCGCCCGACCGACAGGCCGTCGCCAACGCCGTGATCGCGCTGCGCACCGCCTACAGCCCTGACGCCGTCGTCGCCGGCCTGTCGCCGTCGCAAGCGGTCGATCCCGCTGTGGTGCTGGAGCGTGTCCGCCTTCTGCGATCGCAGAACCGTCAGTCGGAAGCCTTTCCGATCCTGCGCTACCTGCCAGCCGCGCCGGCGTCGACCGACGCCCAGAACACCCTGTGGAGCGAGCGCCGGAACTATTTCCTCGACGCGCTGCAGGCCCGCAACTGGCAGGCCGCCTATGACGCCTTCAACGGCCACGGCTTCCCCGGCGGCGACCGCAAGGTGGACGCCGAATTCTTCGCCGGCTGGGTCGCCCTGACCAAGCTGAACGATCCGGCCCGGGCGACGCAGCATTTCGAGACCCTGCGCCAGACCTCGACCACGCCGATCACCCAGGGTCGCGCCCTCTATTGGCTGGGTCGCTCGGCCGAGGCCCAGGGCAATGTCCCGGCGGCCGTGAACTACTATCAGGCCGGATCGCGCCACTATCAGACCTTCTATGGTCAGCTGGCGGCGGAGAAGGCCGGACAGACGTCGATCACCCTGCCCGCGGATCCGACCCCGTCGGACACCGACCGCGCGGCCTTCGAGGGCAACGAGGTCGTTCGCGCCTGGCGCATCCTGGGCGAGACCGGCGAGACGAGCCTGTTCCGGGTCTTCGCCTACCAGCTGGACGATGACGTCCCGACGGTCGAGCAGCTGGCGCTGATGATGGACACGTCACGGGGGTACGGCGAGGGCTTCACCGCCATGATGATCGGCCGCGCCGCCAGCCAGCGCGGCTATCTGATGCCCGAGCGACAGTATCCGATCCGCATCCCGCCCGTCGTTCCGGGCGCAGCGCCGCAGGAGTTCACCCAGGCGATCACGCGCCAGGAATCCAGCTTCGACCCCCGCGCCCGCTCGCATGCAAACGCCCGCGGCATGATGCAATTCCTGCCCGCCACCGGTCGTGGCGTCGCCCGTCAGCTTGGGCTGCCGTTCTCGGAAGAGCGGCTCTACGACGCCGATTTCAACATGACCCTGGGCAGCTTCCACTTGGGCGATCTGATGAGCAATTTCGGCGGGTCGATGCTGCTGACGACGGTGGCCTACAACGCGGGTCCCGCCCGTCCGCCGCAGTGGATCGCGCGCTGTGGCGATCCGCGCGGGGGCACGGTCGATCCGATCGACTTCATCGAGTGCGCCCCCTTCACCGAGACGCGCAACTACATGATGCGGGTCATGGAAAACATGTCGATCTACAAGGCGCGTCTGAACGGCGGCACGGCGCCCCTGACCCTGACGCAGGACATCCGTCGCGGCGTGCCGCGCGGGGCCCAGCCCTATGCGACGGTGTCCGGGGAAGAGCCGCTGCGGACGCCGGACGCCGAACCCGGCGAGTAGCGCAGGCTGGACAGCAGGGGGCCGTCCGGCCCCTCTATCCACCGTGCGTTCAGGGTGAACACCCGGCTCAGGGTCTCCGACGTCAACGCGGCCAGCGGCGTGTCGTCGGCGACGACCGCGCCCTGATGCAGCACGATGACGCGGTCCGCGTAGCGGGCGGCCAGGGTCAGGTCATGCAGGCTGACCAGCACAGCCTGCCCGGCGCAGGCGCGCATCCTGAGCTGTTCCAGCACCAGCAGTTGGGCGTCCGGGTCCAGACCGGCCACGGGTTCGTCCGCCAGCAGGGCGGTCGCACCGGCCGCCAGCGCACGCGCCAGCAGCACCCGCGCCCGTTCGCCGCCGGACATCTCCGCCACGCCCCGATCCGCCAGATGGCCGGCCTCCACCTCGTCCAGAGCCGCGCGCGCGGCGGCCAAGGCGTCACGGCCGGACAGGAAGGGCGCGCCCAGGGCCGCGATCTCGAGGGCGGGCAGGTTCCAGGCGATCCGGCCGTCCTGGGGCAGATAGGCGACCCGCGTGGCCCGGTCCCGCGCCGACAACGCTGCGATGGTGTCTCCGCCCAGTCGGGCCGCGCCGGCCGTCAAGGGCAGCAATCCGGCCAGCGCCCGGATGACGCTGGACTTGCCCGCGCCGTTGGGGCCGACCACGGCGACCAGTTCTCCCGTCGTGATGGACAGGTCGACCGCCTTCAGCACCTCGCGGCCGCCCAGACGCGCGGTCGCCTTGAGAAGCTCCAGCGCGCTCACAGCCGCCACTCCCGCGCCGCACGCCAGGCGATCAGGGCAAACAGGGGCGCGCCGATCAGGGCGGTGAACACCCCCAGCTTCAGCTCCTGATCCGTCGGCGTGATCCGCGCCAGCAGGTCCGCGCCGACCAGCATCAGTCCACCCGCCAGCGCCGCCGGCGCCAGAATTTTCGCCGGATCCGCCCGCACCGCCGTCCGCACCAGATGGGGCGCGGCCAGTCCGACGAAGCCGATCACGCCGGACACGGCCACCGCGGCCCCTGTCGCCAGCGCCGCCGCCGCCAAGGCCAGCAGACGCAGTCGCGCCATCGGCAGACCCGAGGTTCGCGCCGTCTCCTCGCCGAGGCTGAGCATCTTCAGGCCCGGCGAGGCCAGAACCGATAGGCCCGCCGACAGGACGACCGCCGGGGTGATCCAAAGCACGTCGGTCCAGCTGCGGTTCTGGACCGAACCCAGCAGCCAGCTCATGACCTCGGCCTGGGCGATGGGCGACGGCGACAGGTTGAAGATCAGGGCGGTCGCGGCGCCCGCGAAACTGGACACCGCAACGCCGAACAGGATCAGGGCCTCCGGGGCGCGCACCCGCGCCGAGAACAGGATCAGCAGGCCGCCCGCCAGACCTGCGCCCGCCAGAGCGGAAACCTCCACCGCCCCCGGGACGGCGGCCGCGCCCAGCACGATGGCGCTCGCCGCGCCCAGCGCCGCGACGGCGGACACGCCCAGCACGCCCGGATCGGCGAGCGGGTTGCGCAGCAGGCCCTGCATCACCGCGCCCGCCAGCCCCAGCGCAGCGCCGACCATCAGGGCGGTCAGGGCGCGGGGCGCGCGCACGGCCCACAGCACCTCGCCGGGACCGGACGACGGATCGCGGAAGGCTTCGCCGATCTGCGCCGCCGTCAATGGGCTCTCACCCAGAGCGACGGCCAGCACCCCGGCGACGGCGAGGGCCCCCAGCAGCCACAGGACCAGCCGCGTCACCGATCGCCCTCACTCAGCAGGACGGCGGCGTCGGCGGCGAACCATGCGGGGCAGGTCAGGGCCGCGGCGGGCAGTGTCGCGGCCACCCGGCCCTCGGCGGCGTGGCGTACGACCGGATGCCGCCCCGGCCCGCGCCAGTCGCCCCGGGCCTGATCGAAGAAGCCGAGAACGAAGCGCAGCGGCGGGAACAGGGCGATCCGTTCGACGCTGACCGGGTTAAAGTAGGGCTTGTCGGCGGCGTTGCGGAAGCCGGCGGCGCTCAGGATGGCGTCGATCAGGGTCTCCCGGCCCGCGGTGAAGCCGCCTGCGGTGAGGTAGAGGGCCGTGGGCCGTTCCGATGTCTTCGGCGCGACCCGGGCCAGCCGCGCGTCCATCTGATGGATCAGGTCCTCGCCCCGCGCCTCGGCATCCAGGGCTTTCGCCACCGAACGAATATTGGCGCGTATGCCGTTGAAATCGGTGGCGTCGGCGATCAGCGCCGTCGGCGTGCCCCGGCCCTCCAGTCGCGCCAGCAGTCGGGGCTCGCCGCCCCAGTACCGGACAACCACATCGGGCCGGAAGGTCACCGCAGCTTCCAGCGTCGGACGGACTCGCGCCCTGCCCTTCGCGGCCGCGCGGAGCCAGGCGTCGGGATCATCGGCGCGCGGTGACAGCGCCAACTCGGCGTCCGGCCTCAGGGCCAGCACATACTGGTCGGCGCACTGGTCCAGCGACATGACCCTTAGCGGGCGCGCCTCCACGGCGCCGGCGCTCCCGATCAACAGCCCCCCGGCGGCGACGGCCGCCAGCCGCTTCAAGGCTTGAGCAGGCCGATGAAAAGCCCCTCCAGCATCGTCTTCGCCAGATGGTCGTGATCGACCCAGTCGAAATAGGGCTTGGCGATGATCAGCGAGATGACCCCGTGTCCCCCCGCCCAGAAGGCCTGCGCCGTCGTCCTCGCGTCGCCGCGCAGCCGCCCGGCCTGTTCCAGTTCCCCGATCACCTTTTCGAAGATGGCGAACAGTTCGCCGCCCATCTCGCGCGCCGCCGACTGGGCGCCTTCGCGCAGTTCCGCCGGGCGGGTCATATAGACCAGACGGTAGGCATTGGGGTTGGCGAAGCCGAAATCGATATAGGCGCGCATCATCTTGCGCATCCGGTCCTCGGGCGAGCCGGCTTCGGCGATGGCGGCGCGGTTGGCGGCCAGCAGGGATTCAAACGCCTGCCGGCAGATCTCCTGCAGGATTTCGCCCTTCTCGGAGAAATGCATGTAGAGCGCGGTCGAGGACAGGCCGACCTCGTCCGCGATCTTGCGAATCGTCGCCCCTTCGTAGCCGTGCTCGACGAAGATGCGCTCCGCGGCGGCGAGGATTTCGGCGCGGCGTTCGTGGCCCTCGCCCTTGGGCTTGCGGGCGGACTTGGCGCTGGCAGGGGTGTCGGTCACGCAGGGCTCCGATGGTCTGCGCCCTGAATAGCGGGTTTCCCGGGCAACCGCCAAGCGGTTGCCACCGACCGCGACCTTGCGCTAACTATGGCGTGTGGATAGGGGGAGATACAGCGAAAAAGGGAATCCGCCGGTCGGGACCCCGACCGCGCCCCTTCCGTGCGCCCATAGCGCCGCCCGTCGGAATCCGTCCCTGAGCCAGTGGGCGCTGCTCACGCTCGCGGTCGCCGGTCTTGTCTGGATCGCCGGTCACGTTTCGCCTGCCCTGTTCGCGCGGTCCGCCATGGTCGCCGGGTTCGGCTTCCTGTTCGTGGCCGGCTGGCGCTGCCTGCTGGTGGTGGCGAGCCTCGGGGCGCCGCGGGTGACGCCCGCTCCCGACCTCTGGCCGCGCTATACCATCCTCGCGGCGCTGCACGACGAGGCCGAGGTGGTGGAGCAACTGATCGGGCGGCTGGCGCGGATCGACTATCCGGCGGATCGGCTGCAGGGGCTGCTGGTGCTCGAGGCGCATGACGCTGCGACCTTGGCCGCCGCCCGGGCCGCCGTTCGGCCCGACTGGCTGGAGATCCTTGTGGCGCCCCCGGGGGAGCCCGGCACCAAGCCGCGCGCGCTGAACTGCGCCCTGCCCCACGCGACCGGCGACCTGCTGACGGTCTACGACGCCGAGGACGCCCCCGATCCGGGCCAGTTGCAGGAGGCGGCGGCACGGTTCGTGGCCGATGTGGACGGGCGGCTGGCCTGTCTGCAGGCCCCGTTGAGGATCCGGGCCGCTGCGGGCTCGACCTCGCCCTTCATCGACCGTCAGTTCGCGGCCGAATACGCGGGCCTGTTCGAGGCCACCCTGCCCGGGATGGCGCGACTGGGCCTGCCCTTCCCACTGGGCGGCACCAGCAACCATTTCCGCGTCGATGTGCTGCGCGCCGTCGGCGGCTGGGACTCCTGGAATGTCACCGAGGACGCCGACCTCGGCTTTCGGCTGTGGCGTGCGGGCTGGCGGACCGGCGTCATCACCCGCCCGACATGGGAAACGCCGCCGGGTCGGCTGTACGACTGGCTGCCGCAGCGCACCCGCTGGCTGAAGGGATACATGCAGACCTGGGGCGTGCACACGCGCGACCTGCTCGCCCTCGGCCCGCGAGGGCTGTTCGCGATGATCATGACGCTGGGCGTCGCCCTGTCGTCGGCGGCGCTGTACGGCCCGACCCTGTCGTGGGTCGTCGCCTCCCTGCTGGTCGCGGCCACCGCGGGGCTGGCTCCGGAGGCTTCGCCTCTGGCGATCAGCGTGCTGGGGCTGGGCGCGACGACCGCATGGCTGTCGTGCAAGTTCGGCGCGGTGCGCGCGGGCATCCCTTACGGGGCGTGGGACATGATCCGCGCCCCGCTCTACTGGTGCCTGCTGAGCCTCGCGTTCAGCCACGCCTTCTGGCGCCTGCTGGCCGAGCCCTTCGCCTGGGACAAGACCCGTCACCGGCGTGAGATTGACGCCGCGCTGGACGAGGCGGGGGCGGACCGCCTATCAGCGGCCCATGTCTCCGCGCCTGAACCCGTCGCCTGAAACGCTCTTCACCCGAGGTTGGGAAGACTATGCCCTGCTCGACAGCGGTCATGGCCGCAAGCTGGAGCGCTACGGCCGTTTCACCGTCGTCCGCCCCGAACCCCAGTGCTTCTGGGCGCCGCGCGATCCCGCCGCCTTCGACAAGGCCGACGCCGTCTTCGACCCGCAGGCGCAGGACGATGATGACGACGGCCGCTGGCGCTTTTCCGGCAAGGCGGTCGACACCTTCCCGCTGGCCTGGCGCGACGTTCGCTTTACCGGTCGTTTCACCCCCTTCCGCCACCTCGCCTTCTTCCCGGAGCAGGCGGCGAACTGGGAATGGCTCGACGCGCGGGTGCGGACGCTCTCGCGCTCAAGTCGCCCGAAGGACGGTAGCGCCACGAAGGCTGCGCCCAAGGTGCTCAATCTGTTCGGCTACACCGGCGTCGCCAGCCTGGCCTGTTCGGCGGCGGGCGCCGAGGTGACCCACGTCGACGCTTCCAAGAAGTCGGTCGCCTATGCCCGCGAGAACGCCGAGCAGTCCGGCCTGGCCGACCGTCCGATCCGCTGGATCGTCGAGGACTGCCGCAAATACGTGGCGCGTGAGGTCCGGCGGGGCGTGAAATACGACGGCATCATCCTGGACCCGCCCAAATACGGGCGCGGGCCGACCGGCGAGGTCTGGCGCCTGTTCGAGGACCTGCCCGGCCTGCTGAAGGACTGCGCGGCCCTGCTGTCGGACGACGCCTCCTTCCTGCTGCTCAACGCCTATGCGGCGCGCATCTCGGGCCTGTCGCTGTCGCATATGATGGCGGAGGCGACCGCGGATCGGGGCGGCGTGATCGACTGGGGCGAACTGGCCCTGGCCGAGCATGGGCCCGACGGGCGCGCGATCGGCCTGAGCTTCTTCGCCCGATGGAGCGGCCAATGAGCACCCATCCGTCCGACCGCCTGATCACCTCCCTGACCAATGACACGGTCAAGAACGTCCGCGCCCTCAACATGCGCAAGGAGCGCGAGAGCACGGGCCGCTTCCTGGCCGAGGGGCTGAAATTCATCGGCGAAGCGCTGGACCAGGGCCGCACGCCCGAGCTGCTGCTGGTCGGCATGGAGGCGCGGGAGCATCCCCTGCTGGACCGGGCCAAGGCCGAAACCCGCGCCGCCGGCGGCGAGGTGGTCACCGTCACCCACCCGATCCTCGAGAAGATCAGCCGCCGGGACAATCCGCAGACCGTGCTGGGCGTCTTCGAGCAGGTCTACACCCCCCTGTCGGCGATCAATCCGAAGAGCGCGCCCTGCTGGGTGGCGCTGGAGCAGGTGCGCGATCCGGGCAATCTGGGCACCATCATCCGCACCGCCGACGCGGCGGGCTGTGGCGGGGTGATCCTGATCGACGACTGCGTGGACCCCTATTCGACGGAGGCCGTGCGGGCGACCATGGGCTCGGTCTTCGCCGTCGCCATCGCCAGGGCGACCTCGGCCGAGTTCCTCGCCTGGCGGCAATCCTGGCCGGGCAGCGTGATCGGCACCCGGCTGGACGCCACCCACGGCTATCGCGACGCCGCGCTCCAGCATCCGGCCCTGATCCTGATGGGCAATGAGCAGGCGGGGCTGACCGACACCCTCGCCGCCGCCTGCGACGTCAACGTCAAGATCCCCATGCGCGGCCGGGCCGACAGCCTGAACCTGGCCATCGCCACGGGCGTCATGGTCTATGCGGTGACCGACGCGGCCTGAGAGGGCCTCCGCCAGCATGACGGGAGTTTCACTTGCCCGGACGACGCGGACGGCGGAGCTTCGCCGTCATGCGCATCCTGCTGATCCTCGCCGCCCTCCTCCCCTTCGCCGGCCCGGTACGGGCGCAGACGCCCGAGCTGCCGCCCGAGGCCTACCGCGAGGACGCGCAGTCAATCGAGGGGCTGATCAACGCCAACTACGCCTATCTGGACCGCTTCCCGGGCGGCGTCATGCCGATGAGCGAGGCGATGCGGGCCGAGGCGGCGGCGGTGCACGACCGCGCCTCCCTGCTGCTCTATGCCGAGCACGCCCTGACGGCGCTGGCGGACCCTCATGCGATCACCGGCAGTTCGTTCCGCGACAGCTGGGCCGTGACGCCCAGCTATTCGGACCTGTGGGTCGAGCGGCAGGGCGAGGTCTGGCGCATCACCGCCGTGCGTCAGGGCTCCCCCGCCGAGGCCGCCGGCGTGCGCGCGGGGCAGACGCTCGAGGCGGTCGGCGATGGGACGACGGCGGAGGCCGTGCGCGCCTTCTGGGCCGGGCTCGGGCTGGAGCCCGGCGGCGACCGGGACGGCTATGCGGCGCGCGTGCTGGCGGCGGGGCGACGCGACCGCGAGCGGGACCTGACGATCTCCGGGCGGCGGCTGCGCCTGCCCAACCTCTATGCGACCTCCAGCGACCGCCCGCCCGTGACGGTCAGCGCGGACGGGCCGACGCGGGTCATCCGCTTCAACGACTCGCTGGGGAACAGCGCCGCCATCGCGGCCTTTGACACGGCCATGGCCGGGGCGCGCCCGGGGCAGCCGATCCGCATCGACCTGACCGACACGGCCAGCGGGGGCAACACCTCCGTCGCCCGGGCGATCATGGGCTGGTTCGTCAGCGAGGCCCGGCCCTACCAGATCCACAACCTGCCCGCCGAGGAACGGGAGACGGGCGTGCCGCGCCAGTGGGTCGAACAGGTCCTGCCGCGTCCGGGCAAACACCACGACGGGGCGGTCACGGTGAAGGTCGGACGCTGGACCGGCAGCATGGGCGAAGGGCTGGCCATCGGGATGGACGCCCTGGGCGCTCTGGTCATCGGGGACCGGATGGCGGGCCTGCTGGGCGCCGTCTACGACCTGCGGCTGGAGCACTCCGGGCTGGTGATCAAGCTCCCGGCGGAGCGGCTGTACGCCGTCGACGGGACGCCGAGAGAGGCGTTCGTGGCCGGCCGCTAGAAGCTGCGGCCGTCCACGCGCTGGGCGGTCCAGCTGAAGGGTTCGATGTCCGTCAGTGTACGGATGTTCACCGCCACCATGGGGCCTTTCGGGCTTTCGCCGCGGGCGAAGGTCTGGACGCCGCATTTCTGGCAGAAGCGGTGATGGATCTTGTGGCTGTTGAACAGATACGCCGTCTGCGGCCCCTCCTTCAGCACCCGGAAGGCGGCGGGCTGGACGAAGCCGAGCACCAGACCCTTGCGGTAGCAGTGCGAGCAGTTGCACTCGACCAGACCCTCAAGATCGGTGTCCACCTCATAGGCCACCGCGCCGCAGTGGCAGGAGCCCTGATGGGTCTGAACCTCGGTCATCGCGTCACTCCGGAAGATTGTATTCGAGATCGTAGCGGTGCTCGACGCCGACGATCGTCAGGTGGAAGACGCCGGTCAGGCCGGTCAACTGGTCCGTGCCCGAGCCCGGGACGACGGTGATGAGCAGTTCCTGCGCGCCCCTGTCCATCAGGCCGCGGTGGATCAGGGCGAAGGTCCCGGTGCGGCCGTCCAGGGTTCCGCGCACCCGTTCCAGGGCGGCATAGGCGCCCGACTGCTCCGGGCCCATGGTGGCCAGCATCTCGCCTTCGCCGGCGCCCGACAGGCCGCCGTGGAAGGTCTTGGTCAGGGTCATGCGGCCGGGGACATCGGGCGCCGTCCCTTCGGCGGGCTGGACCGGGCTGATGGTGACGTCGAACGTCCCGGTGGCGTGGCGGGTCATGGGCGCTTCCTGAACGGCGGCGGCGAGGACGGGGCCGAGCATCACGCATCCTCCAGATAACTGACGCCGGACACCGACTTCAGGGCGCCGCGCAGGGCGCCGTCGAGGCGGTAGCGGCCGGGCAGCCGCATCTCGACCTCGCGGCGGCCGTCCAGCGAGGCGACGAGGAAGACCTCGCCCCCCTTCCCGCCCTCGGCGGCGGCGCGCTCAAGGCGGCTGCGCAGGGCGGCCGGGTCGGCGCCGCGGGCCGAGACGTGGACGCGCAGGCCCATGCGGCCGTCGTCGATCAGGGTGTCCAGCCGGCTGGCGTCATCGCCGAAGAAGCGGACCTCGCCATCCGCGCTCTTGGCCCGGATCTTCACCAGAACCGAGGCGCCGTTCTCCAGCACGTCCCGGCATTTGCGCAGCTGCTCGGGCGGGAACAGGGCCTCGAACTCGCCGGTCGGATCCGAGAAGGTCACGAAGGCGAACTTCTCGCCCGTCTTGGCGCTGGCCCGTTCCTGGCGGCGGCGCACCACGCCGGCCATCATGAAGGCCTCGTGGCCGCTCTCGGCCAGGGCCGTCGCCTCGGCGACAAAGGTCACGCGCTTGCGCTTCAGGGCCGGGGCCATGTCCTCGAGCGGGTGGCCCGACAGGTAGAAGCCGACGGCGGCCAGTTCCTGATCCAGCTTCTCCGGCCCGACCCAGGGCTCGACCGGTTGCAGGCGCGGACGGCCCGCCGCCACCTGATCGCCGCCGAACAGCGACACCTGCGACGAGGCGCGCTCGGCGGCCACGCTCTGGCAGTAGGCGATCAGCTTGTCGGCCTGTTCGACCAGCTGGCGGCGGTTGGTGTGGAAGCTGTCGAAGGCCCCGGCGCGGCCGAGGTTCTCCAGCGCGCGCTTGTTGACGAATTTGGGATCGACCCGCTCGAGGAAGTCGAAGATGTCGGTGAACCGCCCGCCGGTTTCGCGCACCTCGACCAGATGCTTCATGGCCTCCAGGCCGACGTTGCGGATGGCGCCCAGGGCGTACAGGACCGAGCCGCGCTGGCCGTCCTTGGTCTCTTCCCAAGCCACGTCGAAATCGGCGGAGGAGCGGTTCACGTCCGGCGCCTTGACCGGCACGTCGAAGCGTCGGCAATCCTGATAGAAAACAGCCAGTTTGTCGGTGTTGCTCAGGTCGAGCGACATGGAGGCGGCCATGAATTCGACCGGATGGTTGGCCTTCAGCCAGCCCGTCTGGAACGAGATCAGCGCATAGGCCGCGGCGTGCGACTTGTTGAAACCATAGCCGGCGAACTTGGCCACCAGATCGAAGATGCCGCCCGACTGCTGCTCGGAGACGCCCCTCTCCGACGCGCCCTTGATGAAGCGGGCGCGCTGGAAATCCATCTCCTCCTTCTTCTTCTTGCCCATGGCGCGGCGCAGCAAATCCGCTTCCCCGAGCGAGTAGCCGGCCAGGATCTGGGCGATCTTCATCACCTGTTCCTGGTAGATGATGACGCCGTAGGTCTCGGACAGGGTCTCCTTCAGGGTGTCGTGGAGATAGTCGACCTCGGCCCGGCCGAACTTCCGGTCGATATAGGTGTCGATCATCTCCATCGGGCCCGGCCGATAGAGGGAGATCAGGGCGGTGATCTCCTCGATGGAGCCGCAGCGCATCTTGCGCAGGGTGTCGCGCATGCCCTGGGATTCCAGCTGGAACACCCCGACCGTCTGGCCCGAGGCCATCAGCTCATAGGTGGGGGCGTCATCCAGCGGCAGCTGGTTCCAGACGGGCGCCGCGCCGCGCCGGGCCAGGTAGCCGTGGGCGCGGTCCAGCACCGTCAGGGTCTTGAGGCCCAGGAAGTCGAACTTCACCAGACCTGCCGGCTCGACCCATTTCATGTTGAACTGGGTGGCCGGAATGTCCGAGCGCGGATCCTGATACAGGGGCACCAGTTCGGTCAGCGGCCGGTCGCCGATGACGATGCCGGCGGCGTGGGTCGAGGCGTTGCGGTACAGCCCCTCCAACTCCAGCGCCGTATCCAGCAGGGTGCGGACCGAGGCCTCGCTGTCGCGGGCCTCCCGCAGGCGCGGCTCCAGATCGATGGCCTGGGCCAGGGTGACCGGGTTGGCGGGGTTGGCGGGCACCATCTTGGCCAGACGGTCGACCTGACCCAGCGGCATCTGCAGCACCCGGCCGACGTCGCGCAGCACGGCGCGGGCCTGAAGCGTGCCGAAGGTGATGATCTGGGCGACCCGGTCCTTGCCGTAGTGCTGCTGGACGTAGGTGATGACCTCCTCGCGCCGCTCCTGACAGAAGTCGATGTCGAAGTCGGGCATGGAGACGCGTTCCGGGTTCAGGAAGCGCTCGAACAGCAGGCCGAACCGCAGGGGGTCCAGATCGGTGATGGTCAGGGCCCAGGCGACCAGCGACCCGGCGCCGGAGCCCCGGCCCGGTCCCACCGGAATGTCGTGGTTCTTGGCCCATTTGATGAAGTCGGCCACGATCAGGAAGTAGCCGGGGAAGCCCATCTGGATGATGATCCCCACCTCCCACTCCAGGCGGGCCCAGTATTCTTCTTCCGGGAAGGCCGGGACGACCTCGGTCAGGCGGACCTTCAGCCCCTCGCGCGCCTGATGCGCCAGTTCGTCGGGCTCGGACCGGCCGGCGCCGGTGTCGAAGCGCGGCAGGATCGGCGCGCGGGTGGTGACCAGGAAGGCGCAGCGGCGGGCGATGTCGAGGGTGGTGTCGCAGGCCTCGGGCAGGTCGGCGAACAGCTCGCGCATGGCGGCGGCGGTCTTGAACCAGTGCTCGCCCGTGATGCGGCGGCGGTCTTCCTGACCGGTGAAGGCGCCGTCGGCGATGCAAAGCAGGGCGTCGTGCGACTTGGCCTGCGAGGCCTTGGCGTAGTGGACGTCGTTGGTGGCGACCAGCGGTACGTCGTTCTCATAGGCCCAGGCGACCAGCCCGCGCTCGCCCTGCGTCTCGGTCGGCAGGCCGTGGCGCTGCAGTTCGACGTACATCCGGTCGCCGAAGGTGGCGAACATCTCGTTCAGGGCGGCGTCGCCGTCGCGCACCTTGCCCTGGACATAGAGGGGATCGACCGGGCCGTCCGGGCCGCCGGTCAGCAGCAGCAGGCCGTCGGAGTGTTCGACCACCCTGTTCCACGGCACGCCCGGTTCGTCGGTCGGGGCGATGTCGAGATAGGCCGCGGACGACAGCTTGCACAGGTTCAGCCAGCCGGTCTCGTTCTGGACGATCAGGACCACGGTCGGCACCTTGGCCCAGCGCTCGGACGCCTGCCCCCCGATGCCGGTCACCGGCAGGGCGCAGGCGACGATCGGCTGGACGCCCGCCTCCTTGGCGGCCTGGCTGAACTCGAGCGCGCCGAACAGGTTGGCGCGGTCGGCCACGGCCACGGCCGGCATGCCCGCATCCGCCGCCATCTTCGGAACCTTGCCCGCCTTGATCGCGCCTTCCAGCAGCGAATAGGCCGAGCGAACCCGCAGATGGACAAAGCCCTGACTGTTCAACGCCTCGCTCACAGGGTCTTCGCTCCGCTTTTCAGACAGGTCGCCATGGTGAACCGAGTCTCACATCCGGACCGCCGGAAACACCGGAAAGCGACGGGGAGGCCCGCCCGGCGGGGATGGTCTGTGGATGGGCGCCGATCCGGGCGCGTGGCCAATTGTGCACCCGGAAAAAACGGCGTGCACATCGTGCACAAATTGGCTGCAAGTCGTTGAAAAGGCAGGGGCCGAGAAGAGTGCACAGTGCACTTTTACGGCCTGCCGGGCGCCCTTTCGCGGCTCGACCTCAGGCGGCGGGCAACAAGAGCGCGGCCTGCCAGACCATGACCACGAACCCGGCGCACGCCGCCAGTGACAGAGATTCCCGAACCCAACGCGCCATGAGACTGCTCCCGGATGTATGTTCCGGTTCTGTTCTATGTTCCCGATGCGTTCCCGTCAAGGGCGCCGCACCCCGTTCTGCGAAACAGGATGCCTGACCCGCCTCGCATCCCTGTATGCTGTCCCCTTCGACGCCCCCGGTGTTCCGCCCCTTCGGCGGCAGGCGTCGCAGGAGCGCGGTCATGGCCAAGGGTCAAGCACGCAGCAACAAGGAAGTCCGCAAACCCAAGGCCGAGAAGCCCAAGCCGCCGATCTCGGTCGGCAGCTCGCCGTTCACCCAGCCGCCGGGGAAGAAATAGGAACAGGCAGCAGGACTCAGGCAGCAGGCAGCAGGATCAAGACCGGCGCTGCGAAGGCCGGCTGTCAGGCTGCTGCCTGCTGCCTCGCTTCTAATACGTCTGCGCTTCCGCCGGCCGTTCTTCCAGATGGCCGTCCTTGATGGCGAAGACGCGGTCCATGTGGCCGGCCAGCTCCATGTTGTGGGTGGCGATCAGGGCGGCGACGCCGGTCTGTTTGACCACGTCGTGCAGGGCTTCGAACACCGTCTGGCTGGTGGCCGGGTCGAGGTTGCCGGTCGGCTCGTCCGCCAGCAGCAGGCGCGGACGGTTGGCCAGGGCGCGGGCCACGGCGACGCGCTGACGCTCGCCGCCCGACAGCTGGGCCGGATGGTGGGTCAGGCGGTCGGCCAGGCCCAGCGATGACAGAAGCTCCTCGGCGCGGGCGCGGGCAACGGCCTGTTTGTGACCGGCGATGCGCAGCGGCAGGGCCACGTTATCGCGCGCGTCGAACTCGGGCAGCAGATGGTGGAACTGATAGACGAAGCCGATCCGGTTCAGACGGATGCGGGTGCGGTCGTGGTCGTTCAGGTCGGCCACGGCCTGGCCGTCGATGCGGACCTCGCCCGCCGTCGGGTGCTCCAGCAGGCCGGCGGCGTGCAGCAGGCTGGACTTGCCCGAGCCCGAGGGCCCGATCAGGCCGACGATCTCGCCCGGCATGATGTCCAGATCCACGTCGCGCAGAACGGTCAGCCCGCCGGTCGCGGTGTCATAGGTGCGGGTCAGACCCCGCACGGAAAGCACGGGGGCGGAACGGTCGGGGGCCACGGTCTTACTCATAACGAAGCGCCTCGACGGGATCGAGCCGGGCGGCCTGCCAGGACGGGATCAGGCCCGCCACGCAGCTCATGAAGAAGGACCAGACCGTGACCCAGAAGACGTCGGTCGGATCGACCAGGGCGGGCACGGCGTCCAGCATGTAGACGTCGGCGTTGAACAGCTGGGTCTGGAAGACGAACTCCAGGAAATGCTGGATGGCGGCGATGTTCAGGCAGAACAGCAGGCCCAGCAGCAGGCCGGTCAGGGTGCCGGCGACGCCGATCATGGCGCCGGCCAGGAAGAAGATGCGCAGCATCGACGACTGGCTGGCTCCCACGGTGCGCAGGATGGCGATGTCGCGGGTCTTGTTCTTCACCAGCATGACGATGCCGGAGATGATGTTCAGGGCCGCGATGGCGACGACGAGACCGAGGATGATGCTCATGGCCACCCGCTCGACCTTCAGCGCGCCCCAGAAGGCGGCCAGACGGTCGCGCCAGTCGCTGACCAGGGCGGTCGGGCCGGCGGCGCGCTGGACCGGCATGCGCAGGGCCTCGACGCGGTCGGGCTGATCGACCTTGAGCTCGATCACGTCCCAGACGGACTCCTTGCCGTAGAAGAGCTGGGCCTGCTCCAGCGGCATGAAGATGAAGGCCTGATCGAAGTCCGAGGTGCCGGAGGTGAACAGGCCGCCGACGCGGTAGGTCTTCTCCAGCCCGCCCAGATTGCCGAAGGCGCTCGAGGCGCCGGTAGGCGAATACAGGCTGATTGGGTCGCCGACGCGCAGGCCGAGACCCTCCGCCAGCGCCTTGCCGATCAGGATGTTGTCGCCGCCATAGCCGCCCTGGCCGAAGGTGCGCTTCGCCTCGTCCGACAGGCTGTCATAGACATATTCCATCGAATGCAGATCGGCCGGGGCCACGCCGCGAATGATGGCGCCTGTGGTCGCCCCGCCCGCGCGGACGATGCTCTGGTCATTGGTCATCGGGGTGACGAAGACCACGCCGGGCACGGTCTTGAGCCGGGCCACGGCCGCGTCGCGATCGGGCTGTTTCAGCAGTTCGCCGGTCACATACATATGGCCGTTGAAGGACAGCATCCGGTCCAGCAGGGTCGCGCGGAACCCGGCCATGATGCTCATGACCGTGATCAACGCCATCACCGCCAGGGCGATCGCGACATAGGAGATGATGGCGATCAGGGCGATGCCGCCCTCCTTGCGCCGGGCGCGGAGGTAGCGAACGGCCAGCCCCAGCTCCCAGGCGGAGAAGGGGCCGGCGGGCTTCGTCGGCTTCACGGCCGGCGCGGCGTCAGTCATCCGAGGAGCCTCGTGATCGCTTCGTCGAGCGGCAGGGTGTGTTTCTCGCCGGTGGCGCGGCGCTTTAGCTCGACCACGCCGTCCGCCAAACCCTTGGGCCCGATGGTCAGCTGCCACGGGATGCCGATCAGGTCGGCGGTGGCGAACTTGCCGCCCGGACGCTCGTCGGTGTCGTCATAGAGCACGTCCTTGCCGGCGGCCTCGAGACGGTGAACCGCCTCCTCGCAGGCGGTGGAGACCGCCTCGTCATTGGCGCGCAGGTTGATGACGACCACGTCGAAGGGCGCGACGGAGTCGGGCCAGATGATGCCGCTGTCGTCGTGGCTGGCCTCGATGATGGCGCCCAGCAGGCGCGACACGCCGACGCCGTAACTGCCCATGTGGACCTCGGTGTCCTTGCCGTCGGGTCCGGCGACCTTCGCCTTCATCGGCGCCGAGTATTTGGTGCCGAAATAGAAGATGTGGCCGACCTCGATGCCGCGCGCCGACAGGCGGTCGCCCTCGGCGGTCTGTTCCTCGAAGCGGGCGGCGTCGTGCATTTCCTCGGTGGCGGCGTAGAGGGCCGTGCGCTCGTCGAACACGGCCTGGACGGCGGCGGCGTCGAAGTCATGCCCGGGCGCGGCCATCTCGACCAGCTTGCGGTCGCAGAAGACCTCGCTCTCGCCGGTCTCGGCCAGGACGATGAACTCGTGGCTCAGGTCGCCGCCGATGGGCCCGGTGTCGGCGCGCATCGGCACGGCCTTCAGACCCAGGCGCGCGAAGGTGTTCAGATAGGCGACGAACATGCGGTTGTAGGCGACCCGCGCGGAGGCCTCGTCGATGTCGAACGAATAGGCGTCCTTCATCAGGAACTCGCGGCCGCGCATCACGCCGAAGCGCGGACGACGCTCGTCGCGGAACTTCCACTGGATGTGGAAGAGGTTCAGCGGCAGCGCCTTGTAGCTCTTCACGAAGCCCCGGAAGATGTCGGTGATCATCTCCTCATTGGTGGGGCCGTACAGAAGCTCGCGCTCGTGCCGGTCGGTGATGCGCAGCATCTCCGGGCCGTAGGCGTCGTACCGCCCCGACTCGCGCCACAGGTCCGCCAGCTGGAGGGTCGGCATCAGCAGCTCGACGGCCCCTGCCCGCTCCTGCTCCTCGCGCACGATCTGTTCGATCTTGCGCAGCACCCGCAGGCCCAGCGGCAGCCAGGCGTAGATGCCCGCCGCTTCCTGTTTGATCAGGCCGGCGCGCAGCATCAGCTGGTGGGAAACGATCTGGGCGTCCGAAGGCGCCTCTTTCAGCGTGGGCAGGAAGTAGCGCGACAGGCGCATGGGGAGAATCCGGGAGTTAAGCTTGGACAGGAGCTTTAGCCGGGACGGAGGGGCGAAAGCTAGGCGGTCGTGGCGGGTGATGGGTGATTGGTGATTTGCGGACGCGTGTGCAGTGGCGCGGTCAGCGCCCCCCTTCCGCAGCAGGAGCAGCAATCACCAATCACCAGTCACCAATCACCAATCACCCCTACGGATGCGGCAGACCGATGCCGTACCGGGCCGACAGATAGGGGATGATCGCCTCGTCCTGCAGGAAGCGGCGGCCGGTGGCGGCGCTGGTCGCGGCGTCCGGCCAGTCGAAGGTCCCGTCCAGCACCAGCAGCGGGCAGCCCTGATGATCCTCTCCGACCTCGGCGATGACCGGCGGACGGGGCCGCGGGTGGTCCAGGTAGGTGATCAGAAGCTGCTCGCGCAGCGCCGGATAGAAGGACAGCACCCCCTCCACGACCGCGCCCGCCGGACAGTACCAAGGGCCGCCGGCGTCGTCGTGCCAGCCGGGGTTCAGCAGATAGAGGCGGTCGGTCATGATCGGGGCTTACATCGGCAGCCCGCCTTAGCCTAGCCTGCTGGAATGAAGCTCTATTACATCGGACCCGTTGTTCCCGCCGGGATAGACGCCGCCGGGGAAAAGGCGCGCCTGACAGAGGTTGTGGAGCCGATCGCGAGGCTGATCCACGGCTATCTCCAACGGGATAGCTACGCGGGACTGGTCGGTCTTCGCCATGAGAACGAGATCGGGGAAGCGCCTTCCGTGCCCGTCAGCAAGGTGGGCGAATGGCGCCTTCGTCACTTTGAGACCGAGGCGGAGGTGTTCGCCGCCCTGATGAACATGGGCGATCCGTTTGTCCCGACGGACTTTTTCACCATCCGCTCGATGATCAGCTGCCGGTCGGTGATGTACGGCTACGACGCCCAAGCCTTCTTGTGTTTGCGGACGGAGGACGAAGCGCCGGCCTCGCCGGATCCGTCACGGATCCTCGTGGAGGAGCGGCCGGACCTGTTGCTGCAGACCGACTATCTGGACGGCGCGGAGGCCGCCCTGGACGATGACGGCGCGTGGGCGGGGTCGCCCTAGACCGGCGGCGCCAGGTTCGGCAGGGGCATCCAGCCGATGAAGATCAGGCCCATGATGAAGACCCAGACGATGGCCGAGACCCAGGTGGTGGTGATGAATTTCTTCTTCAGCTGCGGGTTCTCGGGCGCGCCCCACTGACCGCCGTCGGTCGGCCGGGTCTGGCCCTGCTGGTTCATGCCCAGCGGCAGGACTGCGAACAGCACCGTCCACCAGCAGACGATGTAGATGGCGACCATGGTGAAGATACCGATGGGCATCAGTGCGCTCCGCTCTCGGAATGGGCTTTCGGGGTTTCCATCAGCTCGACCAGCACGCCGCCCATGTCTTTCGGATGGAGGAAGAGGATCGGCGTGCCGTGGGCGCCGATGCGCGGTTCGCCCGTACCGAGGATCGTCGCCCCCTTCGCCCGCAGGGCGTCGCGGGCGGCCAAGATGTCCTCGACCTCGAAACAGACGTGATGCTGACCGCCCTTGGGGTTCTTGGCCAGAAAGCCGTGGATCGGGCTGTCGTCGCCCAGCGGCTCGATCAGTTCGATCTGGGCATTGGGCAGGTCGATGAAACAGACCCGCACCCCCTGGGCCGGCAGGTCGAACGGTTCATGCGCCTTCGTGGCGCCGAGCAGGTCGCGGTACATCGCGACACTGGCCGCGATGGAGGGGGTGGCGACACCGACGTGGTTCAGTCTTCCGATCATGGGGCTGCTTTAGCGGGTGTCGCGGGCCGGGAGAAGGCGTGGCGGGTGTCGCAGGGCAAACCAAACCGGCTACAGTCCATAGAGATAGCGACGATCACATCTTTCGCCCGGAGACAAACCGATCTGAACCCGATCATAGATCGCGGCGTCGCTCGCGCTACCCGACAGGGCCGAACCTTCAAGGACGACGAGCATTCGTTCATGCTCGCCGTCCGGAGCCATGACTACGAAGCCGTAGCGGGCGCTCCGGCGAGACCGATAGAGTGAGTTCGTATGTTCTCGGCGGACGAGGACGCCCAGATCGGTGGGCGTGCGCATGACCTCATTTTCAGAGAGGCGGTAGCGTCCCGACGGGCCGGCGATATCAAGAGTCACGCCGTGCATGCCTGCCCTCACCTCCTCCACCACCTCGTCGGCCCGCAGACTGAAGCGGCTGTAGGCGAAGCACAAAGTGGCCGGGCCACGGACGTCGGCCTGCCTCTCGAGCGCTAGCATTGAGATCAGGGCCAAGGTGGTGAGCATGAGGCAGACTAGCACCGATGCGGATACGAGAAAGGGCGCCGCGACCTTGGCCGCGACGCCCTCTCTTTCAGTCTTCGACCAGTCCGACTACTGCAGCGGGAACGGGTCGGTTGCGGTCGGCCGGGTCGGCATCGGCATGCGCGGCAGGGGCTCGTCCGAGTTGGCGGCGTTCAGCAGGAAGGACGCCAGGATGACGGCGGCCTGACGCAGGTCTTCGGCCCGCATATGGTCATAGCTGTCGATCGAGGTGTGGTGCAGGCGCGCGCCGTAGTCGAGCGGGTCCTGGATGAACTGGAAGCCCGGGACGCCGACCGTCTGCATATAGACGTGGTCGGTGCTGCCCGAGGTGCGCATCGACACCGTGGTGGCGCCCATGGCGTTAAACGGGGTCAGCCAGTCCTGGAAGATCGGGGCGGCGGCGACATTGCCCTCGGCATTGATGCCGCGGATCTTGCCCGAGCCGTTGTCCAGGTTGAAGTAGGCGACCAGATCGCCGTGACCCGCGCGCGGCTGGATCGGCCAGCGCTGACGCCAGGTGCGGTTGTTCGGCAGAGCGTCCAGGGCGGCGTCGCCCAGCGGGGCGCGGGTGGCGACGTATTTGTCGACATAGGCCAGCGAACCCCACAGCCCCTGCTCCTCCCCGCTCCACAGGGCGAAGCGGATGGTGCGCTTGGGACGCACATTCATGGCGCGCAGGATGCGGGCGGCCTCCATGACCACGGCGCTGCCGGCGGCGTTGTCCACGGCCCCGTCCGAGGCGGCCCAGCTATCCAGGTGGGCGCCGGCCATGACGTATTCGCCCGAGCGGCTGGTGCCCTGGATGTCGGCCAGGATGTTGTAGGCGTTGGTGTCCTCCTCGTGGAAGCGGACTTCGCTCATCAGCTCCAGCGTCGGCTTGGCGTCGTCCGTCAGGGCCAGGCGGGCCAGACGGCGATAGTCCTCGGCCGCCAGCTCCATGCCCGGCGTCTTGCGCTGGTCGTCCATGCGATAGCCCGAGCCGTTGCCGTGCAGCAGGCCGCCGTCGCGTTGCGACATGCGAACCCAGGCCAGCGCCCCCTCTTCCTGCAGGAAGGCGTCCAACTGGCGGGCGAAGTCCGGCCCGCGCAGGCTGTCGGTCGACGGCGCCGTGATGTTGGGGATGTTGTAGGTGTCGGCGTTCTGCAGGTCCTCGTCCGTCAGGCGACGGAAGGCCGGATCGGTCGGCTCGGAGCCGGCGGTGGGGCGCGAGACCAGAACGATCTTGCCCGACAGCTTGCCGCGCCATTTGGCGAAGTCGCCGGCGCTGGTCATCGGGGCGACGACGACTTCACCGCTGACGGTTCCGGGCGTGGACGGGGTCCAGGCGATGGGAATGGCGCGCAGGTCCAGCGGGCGCGGCGCGGTCATGCGGGCGCTGGAGCGGACGACCGACCAGCCGCGGCCGAAGTCGAACGGGTCGGCGCGGACATTGGTCAGGCCCCAGTCGCGGAAGCGCTGGGCGGTCCAGGTCTCGGCCTGACGCATCTGGGGCGAGTTGGTCATGCGGCCGCCGATCCGGTCCGTCAGGTAAGCGGCGGTGTTCATCACCTCGCTGTGGTTCAGGCCCTGATCGATGATGCCGTTGACGGCGACCAGATCGGGCGACTGGGCCAGCGCGGACGTGGCGAACGGAACGGCCGTCAACGCAATCGCGGTGGCGGACAACAAGGCGGCAAGACGCATGAAAACTCCCCTGAATCACGGAACGGCGGCGATAGGACCCCAAGCCCGGCCGTAGTGCAAAGGAAGAACGTCGCTCGCGCGTCAGTCCGTCGCGGGCTGCGTCCAACGCCCTGCCCGAGCTTCGGCCAAATAAATATACTCACTGTGAGCAAAAGTCGTTGACAGGCCCGGGGCTGGGTCGCAATCCTCGGCAAGACGGAGAGGACTCCGGGTTCGGAAATGAGGCGAGACGAATGGCGCACATCAGGAATTTCGGCTTCTTCGCCCAGCTCCGGAGCGAGGCGTCCAGCCACGTCATCCGCTTTCATGGCGGCAAGCCGGCGCGGTCCGGTCGAGGTCTGACCTTCTGGTTCATGCCCGAAAGCGCCAGCATCTCGGAAGTCCCGATGGACGACCGCGAGATGACCATCTTCGTCAAGGGACGCTCGAAGGACTTCCAGGATGTCGGGGTACAGGGAACCATCACCTGGCGCGTCGCCGATCCTGACCTGCTGGCCCAGCGCGTCGATTTCAGCATCGGACTGGTGACCGGCGAGCACCAGAATGAACCCCTGCAGCGGATCGAGACACGCCTGAACGGTCTGGCGAGTCAGACGGTGCTTCAATACATGGCCGAGAAACCGGTGCGGGAACTGCTGGACGCCGGTCTCGACCCCCTGCGTCTGCGACTTGAGACAACATTGGCCGAAGCCGCGGCCCTGACGGATATCGGCGTGGTCGTGGTCACAGTGCGGCTGACCAACCTTGCCCCGTCCAAGGAGCTGGAACGGGCGCTGCAGACACCGACCTTCGAGGCCTTGCAGCAGAAGGCGGACGAGGCGACGTTCGAGCGTCGCGCCCTCGCGGTCGACAAGGAGCGGGCCATCGCCGAAAACGAACTGGCCAACCGCACGGAGCTTGCCCGGCGCGAGAAGATGCTGATCGCCGAGGAGGCGGACAACGCCCGCAATCGCGCGACCGGCGTGGCCGAGGCCAGCCAGATTGAGGCTGGCGCCGAGGCCGGGCGTATCCGCACCATTGAGAGCGCGCGGGCCGAGGCGGAACAGGCGCACGTCGATGTGTACAAGGATGTGGCTCCGGCGGTGCTGCTGGGCCTGGCGGCGCGCGAGTTTGCAGGCAAGCTGGACACCATCGAACATCTGAACGTCACGCCGGATCTGCTGGCGGCTCTGGTGGGCGAACTGCGTCAGCCCAAGGCCGCCCGCATCGACGCGGGCTGATCGGACCCGGCCATGGCCACCCTCACCCCCCGGGTCGTTTTCGTGAAGCGGGAGACCGACTACGAGCAGTTGATCGCCCGTCACGGCACACGGGAGCAGGCTCGGTTCTTCCTGGCGGCGCGCGGTCAGTCGATCGAGGCGGTCGAGCACGCTCACCAGGCGTTCGCCGACGCCCTTCGGCTCGCCCGCGCCTCGACGCCGTCGGAATGGCGACAGGCGCTGGTGACCCGGGAAGACTTCGACCGCTTCCTGTTCGGCCCGGAGGACATCGTCGTGGCGGTGGGACAGGACGGCCTCGTCGCCAATGTCGCCAAATACCTGCGCGGCCAGCCGGTGCTGGGGATCAACCCCTCACCTGACCGCTACGACGGCGTGCTGGCGCGCCACGCGGCGGGACATTTGAAGGCCCTGCTGCCCGCCACTTTCGCCGGCGAGGTTCGGGTGCAGAACCGGACCATGGTTCAGGCCCGTATGGACAACGGCGATGTCCTTCTGGCGCTGAACGAGATTTTCGTGGGGCACCGGAGCCACCAGTCGGCTCGCTATCGGATCGAGGACGGTGCGACCGCCGAGGAGCATTCCTCCAGCGGCCTGATCGTCTCGTCGGGGACCGGGATGACGGGGTGGGCCCGGTCGATCCGCGAGGCTACCGGGGTGAAGCTGACGCTGACGCCGGAGGAGCGGGCCGTCGTCTATCTGGTGCGGGAGCCCTTCCCCAGCGTCTCGACGCGCACGACCATGCGGGCCGCCAAGCTGGGCGATACGCCGTTGTCCGTCATTTCGCGGATGGGCGAAGGCGGCGTGATCTTCGCCGACGGGATCGAACAGGACTTTGTGGTTTTCGAATGGGGCCGGCGGGTGCAGGTAGGGCCGTCCGACCGATCGCTCCGACTGGTGATCGGCTAGTCCGTCGCGGCGTCGGGGTCGATCGCCTCCTCGACCAGCTTGCGCCAGACCGGGTCGGTGTCGTCGACCAGGTCGCAGTCTTCCATCAGGGCCACTGCGGCCGAACCGTCGGGCAGGATGAGGCCCAGCACGTCCATCTCCTCGCCCTCGGAGCCGAGGTGGCTTTCGGCCTGGACGACGATCGCCGCCTGTTCGCCACCCTCCTCCCACCAGATCACCGGCTGGGGCAGGTCCATATCGATGACGCGGGGATCGGCGGTGTCGTTCAGGGCGAAGACCGCGACCTTGGCCTGAACGTCGTCCAGCGTGGCGATCCGGCCGTTGAAGGGCGTCAGGCGCGCCCAGTCGTCGGCGTCATAGCCGCCGCCGTCCTCGCCGAAGTCGCTGATCTCTTCGCTCATGCTCGCCGCTCCTGCCGTTCTGCGCCGACATAAGGAAAAGGGGCGCAATTCCCAAGGGGCGTTGTCAGCGCGTGTCCGGCGCGTCCGGATCGGCGGCCCCCTGACCGCCGGTCCCCACGCCGCCGCCGCCCATGCCGCCCATGCCGCCCCCGCCACCGCCACCGCCAGCGCCGCCTCCGCCCGCACCCCTCTCGCCCTTGCCGCCGCCTCCGCCCGATCCCGAGGGGCGCACCGGGCCCTGCCGCGGAATGATGAGGTCCGCGGGAACGGGATCGAGGTCCAGGGCATGGCGGATGAAGTCGCGCAGGGAGACGACCAGGTCATGCGTCTGGACCGGGCGACCTTCGACCAGTTCAAGCGCGGCGCGCTGGGCCAGCCGGACCTGCGGCTCGGTGCCGAGCAGGATGATGTCGGACAGCGCCGCCTCCACCGTATCGCGGATGCGACGGGACCGGTCGGATCCACCGGGGTCCAGGGCCGCGAGCGGGTCGGCCGCGCGTTTGCGCAGGTCGCGCAGATGGGTGGGGTCGACCGTCAGATCGCCGGTGAAGGAGCCGCCCAGCACCTTGTAGGCCGCGATCAGGGTGCGCAGGCGCTCGTTGATCTGGCGGTTCATGCGCTCCCGGCGCTGCTGGACGGTCATCATGACCAGCAGGCGGATGCCGACGCCGACCAGCGCCACCACGGCCAGGCCCGCGAGCGTGGTCAGCACGTTCTGCCATGAGCTGAAATCCAGGCCGCGCATGCCGCTCTCCGGTCGCGCCGGTCCGGGGCGCGGCGGTGGAACGCGTGAGCCCGCGAGAGGCGCCGCAAAGAAAAAGGGCCGGCGACCGAAGCCGCCGACCCTCACTCATTCAGTCCCGGAGGACGGTCGGTCTTACTGACCCATCATCGAGGCGACTTCCGAAGCGAAGTCCGGGCCTTCGACCTTCTCGACGCCTTCACCCAGGGCCAGGCGGACGAAGCCGGCCAGGTGCAGGCCGGGGGCGCCCAGTTCCTTGCCCGTGTCGGCGACCAGCTGTTCGATGGTCACGTCGGGGTTCATGACGAACGGCTGCTTGGTCAGCACGACGTCCTTCTGGAACTTGTTGATCTGGCCTTCCACGATCTTGGCGATCATGGCTTCCGGACGGCCTTCTTCCTTGGCCTTCTCGGTCAGGACCTGACGTTCCTTCTCGATGGCGGCCGGGTCCAGATCGTCGGTGTTCAGCGACAGCGGGGCGGTCGCGGCGACGTGCATGGCGATCTTGCGGCCCAGCTCGCGCAGGGCGGCCTTGTCGCCGCCGCCGTGCAGGGCGACCAGCACGCCGATGCGGCCCACGCCCGGCGACACCGCGTTGTGGACGTAGGAGGCGACGACGCCTTCATCGACCGACAGGCGGGCGGCGCGGCGCAGCTGCATGTTCTCGCCGATGGTGGCGATCATGTTGGTGACTTCGTCCTGGACCGTCTTGCCGGCTTCCAGTTCGGCGCCGTGCAGGGCTTCGACCGAGGCGTGCTCGAGACCCAGCTGGGCGAACGACTTGGCGGCGTTCTGGAACAGCTCGTTACGGGCGACGAAATCGGTTTCGGCGTTGAACTCGATGGCGGCGCCGACTTCACCGGCTCCGACTTCCTTCGAGGCCACGGCGACCAGGCCTTCAGCGGCGACGCGGTCAGCCTTCTTGGCGGCCTTGGACAGGCCCTTGGCGCGCAGCCAGTCGATGGCGGCGTTGATGTCGCCGTCGGTTTCCTGGAGCGCCTTCTTGCAGTCCATCATGCCGACGCCGGACTTGGCGCGCAGTTCCATCACGAGAGCGGCGGTGATCTCAGCCATGAGAATTCTCCTTGGGGTCTTTTGTATGCGGTAACGGCCGGGGTGTTGTGCCCCGGCCGTGTGTCAGTTCAACGCACGGCTTTCGTCTGAAAGCCGCGGTGCGATCCTCAGACCGCGGCCTTCTCGGTTTCGACGGCGTCGTTGGCGTCCGAAGTCGCGGCTTGCGCGGCGTCGTCGGCGACGGCGGGCTCTTCAGCGGCGGCCGGTTCGGCAGCGGCTTCCAGCTCGGCGGCGACGTCTTCAGTGCCGGCCGGGGCGGCGTCAGCGGCGACCGGGGCCGAGGCCTCGCGCAGCATCGGCTCTTCCGGGTTCACGGCGGCGCCCAGGTCCACGCCCGAGGCCGACTGGCCGGCGGCCAGACCGTCGAGGACGGCGTCGGCGACCAGATCGCAATAGGTCTGGATGGCGCGGGCGGCGTCGTCGTTGCCCGGGACCGGGAAGGTGATGCCGTCCGGATCCGAGTTGGTGTCCAGGATGGCGACGATCGGGATGTTCAGCTTGCGGGCCTCGAGGATCGCGATCGCTTCCTTGTTGGTGTCGATCACGAACATGATGTCGGGGATGCCGCCCATGTCGCGGATGCCGCCCAGCGAGGCGTCCAGCTTGTCACGCTCGCGCTGCAGGCTCAGCAGCTCGCGCTTGACGCGGCCTTCACCGCCGGACTCCAGCAGGGCGTCCAGTTCGCGCAGGCGGGCGATCGAGCCCGAAACGGTCTTCCAGTTGGTCAGCGTGCCGCCGAGCCAACGGTTGTTCATATAGTACTGGGCGCAACGCTTGGCGGCTTCGGCCACCGGGTCCGACGCTTGGCGCTTGGTGCCGACGAACAGGACGCGACCGCCCTTGGCGGCGACGTTGCGGATTTCGACCAGGGCCTGGTGCAGCAGCGGCATCGTCTGCGACAGGTCGATGATGTGGATGTTCGAGCGGGCGCCGAAGATGTAGCGGTCCATCTTCGGGTTCCAGCGGTGCGTCTGGTGACCGAAGTGGGCGCCGGCTTCGAGCAGCGAACGCATGGAGAATTCAGGCAGAGCCATGATCGGGTATTCCTTTTTCCGATAGACGTTGCGCGGGCGTTTTAAAGATCCGGCTGGACCCTCGGAATGGTGCGGTCGGGGATTTGTCCCCCGGCTGCGCCACGCCCACGTGCGAAGTGCGCGCGGCTTCTAGGCGGGATGGGCCGAAATAGCAAGCGCGGCCTTCGCCGTCAGGTCCCTCTCGGCTTGACCCGGTTCGTCGGCGCGGCGACCGCGGGGTCTTCGGGCCAGGGGTGGCGGGGGTAGCGGCCGCGCATGTCGGCGCGGACATCCTTCCAGGACCCGGCCCAGAAGCCCGGCAGGTCCCGGGTCAGCTGGATCGGACGGCGCGCCGGCGACAGCAGGGCCAGCGTCAGCGGCGTGCCCCGGCCGACCGTCGGGTGGATCCGCACCCCGAACAGCTCCTGCACCCGGATATCCACGCGCGGCCCGCCCTCGGCGGCGTAGTCGATGGCGGCGGAGCCCAGCGGGGTCTCGAGCCGCTCCGGCGCGAGGTCGTTCAGGGCGCGCTGACGGTCCCACGGGATCAGGGCGCGCAGGCCGTCGGCGAGGGCTCCGTCGGCGAGGGCGCCGAGCGACTGCACCGTGTCCAGCAAGGGCCACAGCCAGGTCTCGCGTTCGGCCCACAGGCCCGCATCGGACATGTCCGGCCAGCCGTCCTCCAGCGCCGACAGGAAGGCCAGGCGGGCGCGCAGGGCCGAGGCGCGATCGCCCCAGCGGATCGCCTTCAGCCCGTCCGCCTCGACCTCCGCCTTCAGGGCGGCGGTGATGGCCTTGCGGTCCGGCGCCCCCATGATCTTCTCATCGACGACGATGGGGCCGATCCGGCGGATGCGCTTCAGCACCATCCGGCCCGAGGGTTCGCGGGTCAGTCGGTCCTCGACCTCCAGCCGATGCTCCAGATCGGACAGGTCCACGGGCGCGGCCAGACGGATGCGGTCACGCGCGTCTCCCCCGCCCAGTTCCGCCACCGCCAGCCAGGGCTCGCGCGCCAGGACGTCGGTCGGATCGAGGAAGGCGCCGCGCCCCGAGGCCAGCAGGAACTCCCCCGGCTTGCCGCGCGCCCTGGCGACCCGCTCCGGGAAGGCTTCCGCCAGCAGGGCGCCGGGGTCGGCGCGACCCCCCTTCCCGTTTCCCGCCGCCTTCGCCCAGCGGTCGGCCAGCTTCATCGCATCACGGGCGCGCGGTGAACGGTCGATCTCCCGATCCAGGCCGCGCAGGCGTTCTGACAGGTCCACGCCGCTGCCGCCCAGTCCGGGCTCGCTGAGGACGGCGGCGATGCACGCGCCGCGCAGGGCGTCGTCCTGATCGCTCGCGACCGCCACCATATGCGCCAGCCGGGGCGACAGGGGTATGCGGGTCAGGCGGTGGCCGTGGTCGGTCAGGGCGCCGTCGGCGTCCAGGGCGTCGAGGCGGACCAGCACCTTGCGCGCCTCGGCGAAGGCGCCGGCGGGCGGCGGGTCCAGCAGGGCCAGCCCGTCCGGCGACCGCGCGCCCCACCGGGCCAGATCCAGCGCGAAGGCGGTCAGGTCCGCCTCAAGGATTTCCGGCCGCTGGTGCGCCACCAGTCCGCGCGTCTGCTCCTCATCCCACAGGCGGTAGCAGACCCCGGGCTCGACCCGCCCGGCCCGCCCCCGGCGCTGTTCGGCGGAGGATTTGCTGACCTTGACCGTGGCCAGCCGGGTCAGGCCGCTGGACGGCTCGAACCGGGGCACGCGCGACAGGCCGCCGTCGATGACCACGCGCACGCCCTCGATGGTCAGGCTGGTCTCGGCGACCGAGGTGGCCAGCACGATCTTGCGACGGCCGGAGGTCGGCGGCTCGATGGCGCGATCCTGCTCGCCCTTGTCCAGTCCGCCGTACAGCGGGACCACGTCGGCGTTGGCGGGCAGCCGATCGCCCAGGGCCCGGGCGACGCGGTGGATTTCCCCCTGCCCCGGCAGGAAGACGAGGATGGAGCCGGTCTCATCGGCCAGCGCGCCCCGCACCGCGCGCGCGACGGCGTCCTCGAGGTGTTCGGCGGGGTTGCGACCCAGGTAACGGGTCTCGACCGGGAACATCCGCCCCTCCGCCTCGATCACCGGCGCGCCGTCGAGCAGCCGGGACACGCCGGCGATGTCCAGCGTCGCCGACATGACCAGCAGCCGCAGGTCGTCGCGCAACAGGCCCTGCGCCTCACGCGCCAGCGCCAGCCCGAGGTCGGCGTCCAGACTGCGCTCGTGGAACTCGTCAAACAGAACCGCGACGACGCCGTCCAGCCCCGGGTCGTCCAGAATCATGCGGGTGAAGACGCCCTCGGTGATGACCTCGATCCGGGTCTTCGGGCCGATTCGGCTCTGCAGTCGGGTGCGATAGCCGACCGTTCCGCCCGCCTGCTCGCCCAGGGCGGCGGCCATCCGGTCGGCGGCGGCGCGCGCGGCCAGACGTCGCGGCTCCAGCACCAGCACCCGGCCGTCGCCCCGCCACGGCTGATCCAGCAGCGCCAGCGGTACGACCGTCGTCTTGCCCGCCCCCGGCGGGGCGGCCAGCACGGCGACATTGCCGTCCCGCAACGCGGCCTTCAGGGGCTCGAGAACAGAATGGATCGGAAGCATGGGCCTGCGGTCAAATCGCGCATCGCGCGATCGTCGCGCCATGAATGCTGGGGTCTAGCCGCAACGGGCCGGGTCACGAAAGCGTCGTCGCAGGTTCACGCTTCGGAAACCGCGTTGCCACCGGTCCTTCGCCCCGCTAGCGTCCGCCGCAAAGCAGCGAGAGGGCTGCTCAAACGTCGGAGGGGTAATTTATGTGGCGCGTTAAATCGCTAGACGCGATTCTGGCCACGGCCGAGAAGAAGTCGCTTCATCGGTCGCTGGGTCCGATCCAACTCACACTTCTGGGGATCGGGGCCATCATCGGCACCGGGATCTTCGTTCTGACGGCCGCCGCCTCGCAAAAGGCCGGCCCGGGCATGATGCTCAGCTTCGTCATCGCCGGCGCCGTCTGCGCCGTGGCGGCGCTCTGCTACTCCGAACTGGCGGCCATGGCCCCGGTGTCGGGCTCGGCCTACACCTATACCTATGCCGTGATGGGCGAACTGCTGGCGTGGTGCGTCGGCTGGGCCCTGATCCTCGAATACGCCGTCGCGGCCTCGGCCGTGTCCGTCGGCTGGTCGGGCTATGTGCTGGGCCTGATCGAACAGGGGCTGCATTTCGACTTCCCTGACCTGCTTTCCGCCGGACCGACCTGGTCCATGAACGGCTTCATTCCGTCGCCGGACTTCTCGGCGGGCATCGTCAACGTCCCGGCCATCCTCGTGGCCCTGGCCGTGACCGGTCTGCTGGTGCTGGGCACCACGGAATCGGCCCGCGTCAACGCCGTCCTGGTGTTGATCAAGGTCGTCGCCCTGGTGGTCTTCATCGTCCTGACCCTGCCGGTCATCAAGTCGGCCAACCTGTCGCCCTTCGCGCCCAACGGGGCGTTCGGCGCCTATTCGGGCATGGGCGTCGTCGGCGCCGCGGCCTCGATCTTCTTCGCCTACGTCGGCTTCGACGCGGTCTCGACCGCCGCCGAAGAAACCAAGAACCCGCAGAAGAACGTCCCGATCGGCCTGATCGGCTCGCTGGCCTTCTGTACGGTCTTCTATCTGCTGGTCGCCCTGGGCGCCGCCGGCGCCATCGGCGCCCAGCCGGTGCTCGGCATCGACGGCTCGGCCGTGCAGCCGGGTTCGCCCGCCTTCGTCGCCGCCTGCGCCCTGACGGAAAACAGCGAGCGTCTGGTCTGTTCGAACGAGGCCCTGGCCCACGTGCTGCGCGTCATCGGTCATGAGCAGGTCGGCAACGCCCTCGGCGTCGCCGCCATGCTGGCCCTGCCGTCGGTCATCCTGATGATGATCTATGGTCAGACCCGCATCTTCTTCGTGATGGCGCGTGACGGTCTGCTGCCGGAAGGCCTGACCAAGATGCACAAGCGGTTCAAGACGCCCTACGTCGTGACCATCTTCACCGGCGTGGCCGTGGCCATCGGCGCCGCCCTGTTCCCGGTCGGTCAGCTGGCCGACATCTCGAACTCGGGCACGCTGTTCGCCTTCTTCATGGTGTCCATCGCGGTCATCGTGCTGCGTCGGACCGATCCGAACCGCGCGCGCCCGTTCCGGATGCCGCTGGTGTACGTCATTGCGCCGCTCTCGGCCCTCGGCTGCGCCTTCCTGTTCTGGAACCTGCCGCACGACGCCAAGATGGTGCTGCCGATCTGGGGTGCTGTCGGTCTGGTGATCTACTTCCTGTACGGCATCCGGAAGAGCCACCTGGGTCGGGGCAGTGTCGAGGTCCACGAGCAGGACAGCGATCTGCCGCCGCCGCCGGCGACGACCTGATCCACGGATCAGCGCTGAAACGGAAAGGCCCGGGAGCAATCCCGGGCCTTTTTCGTCCCGGGATGCGACGATTCCGATCCCTGTTCGCCGATTCAGGATCGTGGATCGCCCCCGGCGTGGATTGTCCTTGACTCGAGGGGGCGATTCATCGTCGCGTGGCGTCTTCTCGGGGGGGAACACATCATGCATGCGGACTGGCAGGAATCTGCTTTCGGGGGCGGCCTGCTGGCCGTCTTCCTGCTGACGGTCGGGTCCATCCCGTTCGGGGTCGCCGTGACGAAAGGCCTGTTGTGGGCCGCGGTCGCCGCCGCGGGCGTCATCGTCCTGCTCAACTTCATCGACCGGAACGGCTCCGGCCTGCGGGGTCAGGTGCTTCGTCCGGGTCGGGTGGCGGTGATCTTTTCCGTGGTCGCCGGCGCCGCTGTCCGCATGCTGCTGAACTGAGCCTCTTGCCCGACGCGCCCCTGCCCCTTAGGACCGGCGGCGGACCTTTGCGGATGTGGCGGAACTGGTAGACGCACTGGATTTAGGTTCCAGCGCCGCAAGGCGTGGAGGTTCGAGTCCTCTCATCCGCACCATCCCTACAAGGCGCACAGCCCTCCGCAGTCGGTCCGTGTCATGGCCGTCCGGATCTGTCCGAAGCGCAGCCGGACACTGGCGTCGGTGATGGCGGGCAGGATGGCGTCGAGCCGCGCGATGACTTCGCGGCGTTGGTCCGGGGACATCAGGCCTGCGTAGACGTCGGCGCGCGCGACGGCTTCATCGAGAACAATCTCGCGGTTCGCCGCCCGCGTCGTCGGCTCGGCCGCCATCATCAGCACGCCGGTGTAGGTCTGAACCGCGCCGCCCCGCGCCTGGGCCGCACCGGCGCGGCGGGTCGGGGTCTTTTCCGCCTCCGACAGGCCGTCCACCACGCCGCTGAACTTGCTGAGCAACACCGCATTGCAGCGCAGGCTGAACCGCATCGCGAGCGATGCTTCGTCCTGATAACGAAGGGTGTTCTCATTCATCTTCAGGATCACGGCGTCTGTCGGACTACCCTGCACGTCGGCGGGCGACAGCCCGAACAACATATAGCCCATCATGGACCGGATCGGTGCGGCGCAGAGCGGCATCAACTGCTCCATCGCCAGCGCGTCACCGCCCTCCAGGGCGCTGACGTCATAGGCGGTTCGAACCGCGCCGGCCGTCCCCGCGACCGCGAGAACGGGCAGTTGTTCGCCGGACCTGGCCTGCTCGATGGCCGCAAGGAGCGCCTGATTGGCCTCGATAACCTGTGCGGGGGTGGTCTGGGCCTGGATCTCGCTCGCCATCAACGCGACGGCCGCGGCCGTCACCATGAACAGAACCGGTTTCATATCATCCCCCACTGACGCTTCGGGACAGGCTTAGCCGTCGTGCGTCGGTTGGGAAAGATCAGGGAAAACGTTCTTGATCTGTTCTCATTCTCGCGTATCGTTCCCCCATGGCCGAGACAGCGAAAGGACGGGGTGCGCGATCCAATGCGACCGGGCGCCATGAGCCGGAGACGGTTGAGGCCTTCGATGACGGATGGACCGATCAGGACGCGGAAACGGCGCCGCTGCGCACGACCCTGACGCCCGAGGCGGCCCGGACGATCATCGCCAAGAACACCAGTCCGGACATCGGTTTCGACCGGTCCATCAACCCGTACAAAGGTTGCGA
Source organism: Brevundimonas sp. AVps31 (assembly GCF_058681355.1). Classification (NCBI taxonomy): domain Bacteria; kingdom Pseudomonadati; phylum Pseudomonadota; class Alphaproteobacteria; order Caulobacterales; family Caulobacteraceae; genus Brevundimonas; species Brevundimonas sp. AVps31. Next base: position 2,982,792 of record NZ_CM178736.1, read on the forward strand.
ACATGGCTGCATCTACTGTTACGCCCGTCCGTCCCATGCCTGGATGGGCCTATCCCCGGGCCTGGATTTCGAGAGCCGTATCTTCTTCAAGCCGGGCGCCGCAGGTCTGCTGGAGCAGGAACTCTGCAAGCCGCGATACGTCTGCAAACGCATCCACATAGGCGGCAACACCGACCCCTATCAGCCGGTGGAGCGGGAGCTGAAATCCACGCGCTCCATCCTGGAAGTGATGCAGCGGTTCAATCATCCGTTCAGCATTATCACCAAATCGGTGTTGATCGCCCGCGACGTGGACATCCTGGGGCCCATGGGGCGGGACGGACTGGCCTCGGCCTTCGTCTCCATCACCACCCTGGACCGGGGCCTGGCGCGCGCGATGGAGCCCCGCGCCTCCACCCCCGCCAAGCGGCTGGAGGCGATTTCCCGGCTGGCCGACGCGGGCGTGCCCGTGGGCGTCGGCTTCGCGCCGGTCATTCCCGGTCTCAACGATCATGAGCTCGAGGCCATTCTCGAGGCTGCGGCCAGGGCCGGGGCGACGACGGCCATGTATGTGACGCTGCGCCTGCCGCTGGAGATCAAGGATCTGTTCCGCGAATGGCTGGCCGACGCCCGCCCCGACCGTGCGGCGCGGGTCATGTCCCTGATCCGCCAGACCCGCGGCGGCAAGGACTATGACGCCGACTGGTCCCAGCGGATGAAGGGCACGGGACCGGTCGCCGAACTGATCGGCGCCCGCTTCAAGGCGGCGGTGAAGCGCTACGGCCTCGACGCGCCCCGGCATCAGCTGGACGAGAGCCGCTTCCGGGTCCCGGGGTCTGCGCGGAAACAGATGGATCTGTTCGACGCGGCGTGAACGGGCTGGACAAGGGCTCAGTTCGCCTGCGAACTGCGGCCGGGCCTGGGGGGCGGAATGACATTTCGAATGACGCGGCGCGGCGCGACGACGGTCGCCGCCCTGACCCTCGGACTGGTCCTCACCGGCTGCATCAAGGTCGATGTGCCGGAGCGCGCCTTCTTCTGGCCCGACGCCCGGCTGGCGCAGGACCACATCACCCTGCCCGCTGATCCGCCGCCGCCGGGCGCCGAGACCCTCGCCCTGCGCTATGCCGAAGGCCCGATCGGCGCGACCCGTATCCGCACGGCCGATACGGGACGGCCGCTGATCCTGTTCTGCGGCGGCAACATGTTCCGCCGCGCCGCCGCGGGCGGCTACCGGGCGCAGGTGCTGGCCCCGTTCGGCGATGCGCTGATGTTCGACTATCCCGGCTACGGCGACACGGCCGGGCTGGACAATTTCGCCAATTTCCGCGCCGTGGGCGAGGTCGTGGCCGATGAGGCGCGGCGTCAGGCCGATGCCGAGGGCCGCAAGCTGATCGTCTGGGGCCACTCGCTGGGCGGCATCGTCTGCGCCGGCGCGGCCCAACGCGCCCACGCCGATCTGCTGGTGCTGGAAACCACGACGCCGGGAGCGCGGGCCACGGTCGAGAATCAGGTCGGCCTGATGCGGCCCTTCATGCGCGTGACCCTCGCGCCGGCGATGAATGAGATCGACGTGCCCGCCTCCCTGCGCGGCTACCCCGGCAAGATCGTCGTGATCGAGGCCGGCAGGGACGACACCCTGCCCCCGGCCCTCAGCCGCGCCCTGGCCCGCCGGCTGGAGGCGCAGGGCAATACGGTCGAGCGCCTCGTCTTCCCGCGCGCCGGCCACACCGATGTCGCTCGCCAGCCGGACTTCACCGCGCGTCTGCAGGCCGCGCTGCGCTAGCGTCGGAAGACGCTGACCAGCTCCACATGCGCCGACCACAGGAACTGGTCGACCGGGGTGACGCGCTCCAGCCGGTAGCCGGCGTCCAGCAGCAGGCGGGCGTCGCGCGCGAAGGTGACCGGGTTGCAGGAGACATAGACGACCGTCGTGGCCTTGCTGAGCGCGATCTGCCGGATCTGGTCCAGCGCCCCCGCGCGGGGCGGGTCCAGCACGATGGCGTCGCAGCCGCGCAGGTCATAAGGGTCCATCGGGCGGCGGAACAGGTCGCGCGCCTGGGCGTCGATGGCCTTGATGCCCCTGGCCGTTTTGAACCCGGCCTTCAACGCCGCGATTCCAGGCGCGGAGCCGTCGGCGGCGATCACCGGCGCGACCGTCGCCAGCGGGAAGGTGAAGGTCCCGGCGCCGCAGAACAGGTCGGCGATCTTTTTCGCCCCCTTCACCGCCCCCACGGCCAGGTCGACCATGGCCTGTTCGGCGGGCGGCGCGGCCTGCAGGAAGCCGCCGGGGGGGACGGGCACGGTCGCGGGGCCGAACTGGACCCGGGGCTGGCGCGCCATCACGAGGGTTTCGCCCGCGAGGCTGAGCCGGGCCAGATCGGCGGCGGCCGAGGCTTCGATGGCCTTCATCTGGGCGTCGCGGGACAGGCCTCCGCCCGAGCGGCGCTCGACCCCGGTGACGTCCACGTCCAGACCGTCCAGCGTCAGGGTGACGTGCAGGGTCGGGGCGGATTTGGGATGTTCCAGAAAGGGCGCGGCGACCCTGGCCAGCGCCGGCAGGGCGGCGACCAGCCGGGGATCGGCGACGGGGCAGCTCGTCACCTCGACCAGCCGCCAGCTCTTGCGCGCCTTGAAGCCCAGGATGGCGCCGCCGTCGGGGCCGGGCCGGGCGTGCAGGGCCAGACGGCGCCGCGTGCCCGGCGCCACGGCGATCGTGGCCCCGATGTCGGCCTCGATCCCCTCGCGGGCCAGGGCCAGCCGCACCTGCTCGCGCTTCCAGTCCAGATAGGGGCCGGTCGCCCAGTGCTGCAGCGAACAGCCGCCGCAGTCGCCGTACTGCGGCGACACCGGCGCGATGCGATCGGCGCTCGGCGTCACGATCTCGATCTCTTCCAGTCGGCCGTCCCGCACCACGCCTCGCACGGTCTCGCCCGGCAGGGTCAGGGGGGCGAAGATGGGCCCGGCCGGGGTCTGGGCGATCCCGTCGCCCTGCCCGCCCACGCGCGCGATGGTCAGTGTTTCCGTCATCCGGCGCTTCTAGAGGCAAACCGCGCGACCGCGAAACATGAACGAAGATGAACGGCGCGATCAAAGGCCGTTCAGCTTGAGCCGGTCATAAGGGATGCAACAGACACGGGGCCGGTTCGTTGGGTCGTCGGGTTTGAACCACCAAGGATGACGCCGATGTTCGCCTCTTTCGCCAGCAAGACCGCCTGTGGCGCCGCCGCCGTCGCGGCCGCCGGACTGATGCTGGTCCCCGCCGCCGCCTCCGCCCAATCCTACACCTATCAGGGTGACCGGGGCGGGTACGACTACTACGGCCAGAACTACGGAGATCGTGGCTACAGCGATCGCTACGACGACCGCTATCGCGACAGCTACGACTACTGCCGCAGTGATCGCGGCCAGCGCCGCGCCGCCGGCGCGACCATCGGGGCCGGGCTCGGCGCCGTCGCCGGTTCGCAAGCCGCGGCGCGCGGTCGCCGGACCGAGGGCAGCATTCTGGGCGGCGTCCTGGGCGCTGTCGTCGGCGGGGCCATCGGCAACGACTCGGCCCGCGATTGCGATCGCTACGACGCCCGCAGCGACTACCGCTACGACGGTTACGCCTCGAACGGCTACTATCAGGATCGTGGCTACGACACGCGCTACGATGACCGTTACCGCCAGGATGACCGCTACGGTTACGGCGACCGGTCGGGCTATCGCAGCGACCGCTACGGCTGCCGCACGGTCGAGACCCGGACCCGTGACTGGAACGGCCGTCTGGTGTCCCGCTACGAGGAAGTCTGCAACGGCTACTGACGAGATCGCGTCGCCGATTATTTTCAGCCCCCCTGTCGATCGGCGATGTGGCGGAGGCCCCCGGTGGAGAAATCCACCGGGGGCTTTTCCTTTTGAGGCGGTACGATCAGCCCGCGTAGACGATCAGATTATAGGTGCTGCCGGGGCCGGGCGACACCGCCGCCTGGCAACCTGAGGTCGCGCTGGGCTCGGCCATATTGCCGTCGGCGTCGAAGTTCAGATCCACGGTCATGCCGCTGTTGATCTCGAGCTGGAACTGGCCCTGCCGACCATTGCAGCCGTGGCCGTCCTTGCGACAGTAGCCCAGATCGATCACGCCCTGCGGCTGGACATAGCCCACCTTCTGGTTCGGCAGCGGCGCATCGCAGCAGTTCCAGTCGTCCCCGCCGACGTAGACGGTGATGGGGTATTCAAAGTGATTGATGATGTGAAGCGTATTGCCCGTAGCCATGAGTAGCCCTCCCGAAGCCCGGTCGAGGATCGAGCGGGCAAGCTACCTATGCGAGTGTTAAGTCAAATAGCAACCGTTGTTACGCGAAAGCTCGTATCGCCGGGCGCCGGGTCAGTCGCGTTTGGCCCAGAGCAGGTATTCGACATTCCCGTCGCCGCCCGTAATCGGGCTTTCGGCGGTGGCCTGGACGGTCCAGCCGCGCGAGGCGATCCAGTCCGCCGCGCGGGTCAGCGCGGCCTGACGGGCCGCCTCGTCCTTGACCACCCCGCCCCGGCCGACGTCGGCGCGGGTGTCCATCTCGAACTGCGGCTTCACCAGGGTGACCAGGTCCGCGCCCGGCGCGGCCAGGGCCAGGGCGACGGGCAGGACTTTCGACAGGCCGATGAAGCTGGCGTCGCAGACGATCAGAGCGGGCGCGTCCGGGATCAACTCCGGCGTCAGCTCGCGGGCGTCGGTCTTTTCCAGATTGGTGACGCGCGGGTCGGCGGCGATGCGCGGATGAAGCTGCCCCTGCCCCACGTCGACGGCCCAGACGTGGGCCGCGCCGCGCTCCAGACAGACTTCGGTGAACCCGCCGGTGGAGGCGCCGACGTCCAGCACCGTCCGCCCCTCGACCACGACCGGCCACAGGGTGAGGGCGTGATCCAGCTTCAGCGCGGCCCGGCCGACGAAGCGATGGGCCTCCACGAAGGTGATCACCGCCTCGTTCGACACGGATTGTGACGCGGCGCGCGCGGGACGGCCGTCGATGGTGACGCCGCCGGCGTCGATGGCGGCCACGGCCCGGGCCCGGCTCTCGGCCAGACCGCGGGCGACCAGAAGCTGGTCCAGCCGGGCCTTCCTCATCCCATCGCGTCCAGACGGGCCAGGGCCGCCTGCATCCGGGCCTTGCCGGCTTCGGCCTCGGCCAGCTTCTCGCGTTGCTCGTCAACGACGTCCGGCGCGGCGCGGGACACGAAATTGGGGTTGCCCAGCTTCTTGTTCACATGGCCGATGTCGCTGTCGAAGACCGCGATTTCCTTGACCAGACGCGCGCGCTCGGCGGTCAGGTCGATGATCCCGGCCAGCGACAGGGCCGCCGTATCGCCATTGATGACCAGCGACACCGCACCGGTCGGCAGGGCGTCGGCGACCGACACCTCGGACACGCGGGCCAGGGTCAGGATCAGCGGACGGTGCAGGTCGATCAGGCGCGCATTGACGTCCGACGGCTTGACGAAGGTCAGCGGCGGCTTGGCCGACGGCGGCACATTCATCTCGGCCCGAAGCTGGCGGATGTCGGTGACCAGATCGACCAGCCAGCCGGTCTCGGCGTCGGCGGCGGCGTCGATGAAGCTGTCCGGCAGGACCGGCCACGACGCCCCGATCAGGGTCGCCTCGTCCCGCGGCGCGCCGTCTCCGGCCAACTGGTCCCACAGCTCCTCGGTGATGAAGGGCATGACGGGATGCATCAGCTTCAGCGTCTGATCCAGCGTCCAGGCCGTCATGGCGCGGGTCTCGGCCTTGGCGGCCTCGTCCACGCCCTGGAAGACCGGCTTGGCCAGTTCCAGATACCAGTCGCAGAACACGTTCCAGACGAAGCGGTACAGGGCCGAGGCGGCGTCGTCGAAGCGGCCGCCCTCGATGGCGTCCGACACCTGACGCTCGGCCCGGGTCAGCTCGCCCCGGATCCAGCGGTTGATCGACTGCTGCACCGTGGCCGGATCGAAGCCCGCGACGCGGCGCGCCTCGTTCATCTGGCTGAAGCGGGCGGCGTTCCACAGCTTGGTGCCGAAGTTACGATAGCCTTCAATGCGTTGCTTCGACAACTTGATGTCGCGCGTACCCGACAGAATCGCCATGGTGAAGCGCAGCGGATCGGCGCCCAGCTCGTCGATGATGCCGAGGGGGTCGATGACGTTCCCCTTCGACTTGCTCATCTTCTGGCCCTTCTCGTCGCGGACCAGGCCATTGATGATGACCCGTTTGAACGGAACCTCATCCATGAAGTGAAGTCCCATCATCATCATCCGGGCGACCCAGAAGAAAATGATGTCGGCGGCGGTGACCAGATCGCTGGTCGGATAGAAGCGTTCGAGATCCTCGGTCTTCTCGGGCCAGCCCATGGTGGAGAAGGGCCACAGGGCCGAGCTGAACCAGGTGTCGAGCACGTCCTCGTCCTGGGTCAGCGGCTTGCCGCCCGCCTGCGCGAGGGCGTCCTCCTCCGTCTCGGCGACGAAAATGTTGCCGTCAGCGTCGTACCAGGCGGGGATGCGGTGACCCCACCAGAGTTGGCGCGAAATGCACCACGGCTCGATGTTGCGCAGCCATTCGAAATAGATCTTCGAATAGCTGGCGGGTTCGAAGACGGTATCGCCCTGCTCCACCGCCTTGATGGCCGGTTGGGCCAGGGTGTGGGCGTCGACGTACCACTGGTCCGTCAGCCACGGCTCGATGACCACGCCGGAGCGATCGCCGTGCGGGACGGCGTGCTTCGTCTTCTCGATCTCCTTCAGCCAGCCCTCTTCCTCGGCGCGGGCGACGATGGCCTTGCGCGCGGCGAAGCGATCGACGCCCTCGAACTCGGCCGGGACGTCCGGCGTGTCGGCGGCGGTGATCCGGGCTTCGGAATCCAGAATGTTCAGCGACGGCAGGCCGGCGCGCTTGCCGACCTGGAAGTCGTTGAAGTCGTGCGCCGGGGTGATCTTCACCGCGCCCGAGCCCTTGGTCGGGTCGGCATAGTCATCGGCGACGATGGGGATGCGACGGCCGACGATGGGCAGGGTCACGAACTTGCCGACCAGACCCGCGTAACGCGCGTCCTTCGGATGCACGGCCACGCCGGTGTCGCCCAGCATGGTCTCCGGGCGCGTCGTGGCGACGACGATGTAGTCGCGCGTTTCGTACTCGGTCGGCTTGCCCTCGTCATCGAAGGCGACCGGATGTTCGTAGGTGACGCCGTCTGCCAGCGGATAGGCGAAATGCCAGTAGGCGCCCTCGACCTCGCGCTGCTCGACCTCCAGGTCCGAGATGGCGGTCTGGAAATGCGGATCCCAGTTCACCAGCCGCTTGTCGCGATAGATCAGGCCGTCCTTGTGCAGCTGGACGAAGACCTTGCGGACGGCGGCGTTCAGCCCCTCGTCGAGGGTGAAGCGTTCGCGGCTCCAGTCGCAGGAGGCCCCAAGGCGACGCAGCTGGCGAACGATCGTCCCGCCCGACTCGGCCTTCCATTCCCAGATCTTGTCGACGAAGGCCTCGCGGCCCATCTCGCGCCGCCCGGCGTTCCCGGCGGCGGCCAGCTGGCGTTCGACCACCATCTGGGTGGCGATGCCCGCATGATCGGTGCCGGGCAGCCACAGCACGGCCTTGCCCTTCATCCGGTGATAGCGGGCCAGGATGTCCTGCAGGGTGTTGTTCAGCGCGTGGCCGATGTGCAGCGACCCCGTCACGTTCGGCGGCGGAATGACGATCGAATAGGCGTCGGCCGCGCCGTCCGTGGCGCTGGCGGCGCGGGGCGCGAACAGGCCGCTATCCTCCCACATCGCATACAGGCGGGGTTCGGCGGATTTCGGATCGAAGGTCTTGTCGAGCATGAAGGGGTCTTACAGCAAAATAGAAAGGGCGGCTCCGACTGGAGCCGCCCCGGAATGATCTAGCCTTGATCAGGTCGCAGGTGAAGCTAGCCGGCCGAGCGGGCGATGCGTTCGACTTCCTTGCGTACCTCGGCCTCGACGATGCCCGGCAGGTTGGCGTCGAGCCACTCTTTCAGCATCGGACGCAGCATTTCGGCGACCATGGCCTCGACGGTCGAGCCGCTGGCGAAATTCAGGTCGGCGGCGCGCGGCGCGGGGGCCGGTTCCGGCTTCTGGAAGCTGGCGGCCAGACCGGCGAAGGCCGAGGCGGCGCTGGCGGCGGCGCTTTCACCGACGAGCGAGTCGTAGTGCGGGGTCGGCACGGACGGATGCTCCGGCGTGTGGATTTGCGGGGGCGGCGCGAAGACCGATTCGCTGACCGGCTCGGCGGGGAAAGGCTCGGGCTCAGGCGCGGAGACGTCGAGGTCGCCGATCGACTCGGCGGGGGCCTGATAGGTCTCGGTCAGCTCAAGAACGTCGTCCTCGACCGGCTCCGGCTCGGGCGCGAAGGCGGGCGGCGCGGCCGCGATGATCGGCTCAGGCGCGGGCTCGGGCTCCGGGGCGGGCGCAGGCGTGGGTTCCGGCGCGGGCGCGGCGGCGGTTTCGGCCGGCGCATCGTCTTCGGAGATGATCCGGCGGATCGACGCCAGGATTTCCTCCATCGTCGGTTCCTGGGCGGTCTGGTCGGTCATGTCGAAATCCCGGGCGAACGCATGTGCGTACGGACTGAACGAATTGCATGCGGTGAGAAGCGGAACCCCTCACCGCGTAAATGTCGTCGCATCAACGCCCGTCGGAATCAACGGGCGTTTTTCCCCAGCGGCGCGAGCCGGTGAAATCAGCTGCGCGGCGCGGTCTGCACGACCTCGGACTTCAGCTGGGCGTCGATGGGCGCGTCCTCGACGTCGGTGGCCGGAACGATCGGCGGCGCGGCGACGCGGTCGATGGTTTCCAGCACGCCGTCCCACGGCAGGCCGCCGCGATTGCGGATGCGGTTGTAGTTGGCGGCCGGGTCATAGGCTTCGATCGCCGGGACCAGATCCGCGCCTTCCAGCCGGCCCATGGCCGCCAGCAGATTGGCCTGGGCCACGTACTCATTGCGCTGGGCGCTGGCCAGGGTGACCTGGGCGTTGCGCAGCTCCAGCTCCTGGTTCAGCACGTCCAGGGTGGTGCGCAGGCCGACCTGGGCCTCCTGACGCACGCCCTCGGCGGCGACGGTCGCGGCGCGAACCGTTTCCTGACCGGCCTGCAGGGTGGCGCGGGCCGAGATCGACTGGGCATAGGCCGAGCTGACCGACTGCAGGGTGTTGCGACGCTCGCCCTCGACCGCGATCTGGGCGGCGTTGGAGCGTTCCAGCGCCTGGGCGACGCGCGACGAGTTCAGCCCGCCCGTGAACAGCGGCACCGACAGGGTGGCGCCGGCGGTCAGGCGGGTGTTGTCGCCGATGTCGCCGAGACGATCGAACTCGCTCGACCCGCCATAGGTGGCGGTGGCGCGCAGCGACGGCAGGTATTCGGCCTTGGCGGCGGCGACATTGGCTTCGGCGGCGTCCAGCGAATAGCCGGCGGCGCGGATGCCCGGATTGTCGATCAGGGCCACGTCCAGGGCGCTGTCGAAATCGGTCGGGACGCCCGGCAGGACCGGCATCGGAGCCAGATCGCCCGGCGACTGACCGACGACGGCGGCATAGGCGGCGCGCGAGACGGACAGCTGGGCGCGGGCGTTGGCCAGATCGGCCTCGGACTGGGCCAGGCGGGCTTCCGACTGGGCCACGTCGGTGCGGGTGATCTCGCCGACCTCGAAGCGGGCGCTGGCTTCGTCCAGCTGGCGACGCAGCACGCCGAGGTTGGCCTCGCGGATGCTCAGGATCTCGGTGTCGCGAATCACGTCGGCATAGGACTGGATCACCAGCGCCAGGACGCTCTGTTCCGTGTCGCGCAGGTTCTCGCGGCCCGCCAGGATCTGGGCGTCGGCGGCGGTGATGGCGTGACCGATGCGGCCGCCGGTCCAGAGGTTCTGGCCGACGCCGATGGTGGCCGAGGCGCTGTCGCTCTCGACAAGGCCGCCCTGCTGGAACGGCGGAGTGCCGGTGACCGGCGAGTCGGTGCGGCTGTAGGAGCCGCTGACCGTCACATCCAGGGTCGGGCGCAGGCCGGCGCGGGCCTGAACGATGCTCTCGTCCAGCGCGCGCTGGTTGGCGCGCTGGGCCAGCAGCGACGGATTGGTGCGGTAGGCCAGCGCCAGGGCTTCCTGCAGCGTCTCGGCCCAGGCGGGCGCACTGATGCCGGTGACCATAGCGATGACGGCGACCGAGGTGAGCGCGCGCGAACGGTTCAACATGATTGTTCCTGCCTGACGCGGGGGAGACGCGCCCTTACATTGCCCAAGGCCTGATGCGTGACGGTTTGCGCCCGCGCCAGTTAAGTTTTTTTCACGCACGAAGACCGGCGCTCCGTCGGGAGAGCCGGCTTACAGCGCGAAGGTGGGCTCCGGCGCCAATTCCGCAAGCACCGGCGGGGCGGCGTCGAACAATTCCTTACGCGATACGCCCTGTTCGCCACGCATGTACAGCACGGCCTTGCCGCCCGGACCGGTGCGCTCGACCACGGCCAGACGCCCGCCGACCGACAGGGCCTTCAGCCAGGCCTCGGGCCGGCCGGGCACGGCGGCTTCGGAGATGATGATGTCATAGCCCTCGCCCGTCGGCGTCGACAGCGGGGCGACCACGGCGGCGACGCCTTCATCGGCGAGGGCGACGCCGACGACCTCGAACACCGCGGCGTCCGATTCCTGGGCCGTGGCGTTCAGGCCCATGCGCGCCAGCACCGCGGCGGCATAGGGGCCGGCGATCGCCAGGGCGCGCTCGCCCGGCTTGGCGCCCAGCGCCATCAGAAGCTTGGACAGGTCGCGGGCCAGCATCAGGCGGCGGCCGCCGGCGATTTCCGGCTCGATCTCGGCATAGGCGGAAAAGGCGCGCTCGGTGGGAACGAAGCGCTCGCGCGGGGTCGCCAGAAGCGCCGCCTGCAGGGCGCGGTCGGTGACATCGTTCACCCGGACCTGGCTGTCGACCATGACCTTGCGTGCTGCGGCGAAATCCATTGGGGGAAGAATCCTGCTGAAAACTTGCGCGCTTATAGGTCTGTGCGTTGCGGCGGACAATCCGATCTGATAGCGAACCCGCCTCGCGATGGTTGGCTTGGTCTCCAAGGCCCCTACGGCCTGATGGCGGAGTGGTTACGCAGCGGACTGCAAATCCGTGTACGCCGGTTCGATTCCGGCTCAGGCCTCCATCGCGAGAATCTCCTCAGCCCGCACCCCGACGCGCCGCCGCTCCGGCGCGATCGTTTGCGTCTGCTTCAGGCGAGGCCTGAAGACAGGGCCGGTCAGCCGACCGGGGCCGTGACCCAGCCGATGGCCCCGGCCGCGCCCACGGCGGCGGCGACCACGGCCACGGCGATGCCGACCCGTGCGTTGCGACTGACGAAAACCAGAATACCGCCGAACATGCTGATCCCTCCCCGGACATCGCCAGAGCGCCACAGGTCCGGCGGTTCAACAAGGTGTAGAAAGCGTTAATCGCAATTTGGTGATCGTTTTACGCCCGGCGCGCGAAATGATGCAGGGCGATGGCCCCCGCGACGGCGACATTCAGGGAATCGAACCCGCCTGACATGCGGATGCCGACCGGTTCGCAGCGCGCGATCAGGTCCGGCTCCAGGCCCGGCCCCTCGGGACCCAGCACGATGGCGACGCGCCCTCCGACCGGGGCCTGGTCCAGCGTCATCGTCGCCGACGGCGTCATGGCCAGAACGCGGAACCCCGCCGCCTTCAGTGTCTCCACCGCCGCGCCCGCCTCCAGACCCGTCGCCATCGGCGTGCGCAGCACCGCCCCGACCGAGACCCGGATGGCCTTGCGGTAGAAAGGATCGCAGCAGCGCGCGTCCAGCAGCACCGCATCGGCGCCGAAGGCCGCGGCGTTGCGGAAGATGCCGCCCATATTGTCGTGGTTGCCGATTCCACAGGCCAGAACCACCAGCGCCGGCTCGCCCGACCCCTTGATCAGCGCCTCCAGCGGCGCGGCCGGCGGCTTTTCGCCCAGCGCCAGGATGCCCCGGTGCAGCGGGAAGCCCGCGATGGCGTCCAGCACCCCCTGCCCCGCCACATAGACGGGCACGTCGTCGCCCAGACCCTCCAGCGCATCCGCCAGCCCCTCGACCCGATTCTCCGCCAGAAGCACCGCGCGCGGGCGGCACAGGGCGTGCGGCGAGGTCAGGACCCGAAGCACCACCTCGCCCTCGGCCACGAACAGCCCCTGACGGCCCGTCAGGTCCCTTTCACGAATGTCGCGGAAGCCCGAGATGCGGGGGTCTTCAGGGCTCTCGACGCGGAAGTTTTTCAAAGTCTGACATTTCCCGTTGCGCACATTCGATTCCCGCTGCTATAGCGCCCGCCTTCCCGAGCGAAACCCCTTCCGCGGTAGCTCAGTGGTAGAGCAGCCGACTGTTAATCGGCTGGTCGTAGGTTCGAATCCTACCCGCGGAGCCATCGCCCTTTCCGGGCCGCCGGCGAAATGATCCGACAATCAGAAATCCACCCCTTCGGGGCCCTGACGCCTGCGCGTCCTCGGCGCCTCTGTGTCGCGGGCAAGAAAAAAGCCCGACGCGAGCGCCGGGCTGAAAAGTTCGGTGATGGTGGGTGTCCTCGAAAAAGAGAAGACAATCCTCCCTGCGACCGAATTGGTTAACTGATCGTAAATCAGCGCCCGGCGCGGCCGTCCGGCAGCCAGGTCCATTGCACGGCGTCCCGGGGACCGGTCCAGCCGACGCGCCAGCCCTCGCCCGCCCGCTTGACCACCAGGGGCGCGCCGGCGGTTCCCGGACCGGGCCAGACGAAGGACTGATCGCCCACGCGCACCGCCGCGCCGGGCGCCAACGCCCCCAGCAGCACGCTCCACTCCCCCTGATCCGCGGACAGGGCCTGCAACTGCTCGCCGGCGGCCTCGATCTCCACCCGCCGTCCCGCCGCGGCGGCGACGCCGGAGGCCAGTCGCGACTCGTCGTCGCTGTCGATGGCGCCCAGGGCCGGGCCGGGATCGAGTCGTCGCGCCGGTCCGCCCGGCCGCAGGATGGCGATGGGGCCCCGCCCGCCGTCGATGATCAGCAGTCGCTCGGGCGAGACGACGGCGTCCTGTCCGACTTGGGTTTCGGGGCGCAGCAGCAGGGCCCCGGCGGGCGCGGCCATGCGAATCTCGAATCGCCCGTCCGGATCGGCGGCCGCCGCATAGGCCACGCGTTCGTCATTGCGCAGCGCCACGCGCGCGCCGGGCTCGGCCCGGCCGGTGAAGATCAGGGTCGCCATCGCGCGCCGCACGGACAGAATTCGGGGCGGCTGGGTCCAGCCCGTGGCGTTTCCGGCGGCGCCGCGTCTCGGCTGATCCGGCGCCGGAGAGCAGCCGCCCACAGCGGCGAGCGCCGTGATAACCGCCGCGACACAGATGGCCCGTTTCATCCCGTCTCTCCCGCCGCTAGGAATACGCCCCCCGGATAGCGCGGCGGGGCCGCCGCTGTCTCCACTTCATCGAGGTTCCATGTCCATCACCATCCAGCCGTTCGACGGCAAGTCCGTCTGTCTGTTCTGCGGCTCCTCCGACCGGTCCGACCCGGCCTACACCGTCGCCGCCCAGCAGTTCGGCGTGATGACGGCGCAGGCGGGCTGGCGGCTGGTCTATGGCGGCGGCGGCGTGGGGCTCATGGGCGCCTCCGCCCGGGCGGCGCACGAGGCCGGCGGCCGGGTGCTGGGCGTCATGCCCGGCTTCCTGCGCAGCCGCGAGCGGCTGTTCGACGAGGTCGAGACCCTGGTCGTCACCTCCATGCACGAGCGCAAGACCATCATGTACGACCAGTCCGACGCCTTCGTCGTCGCGCCGGGCGGGGTGGGCACGCTGGAAGAGGTGATCGAGGTGCTGTCCTGGAAGCGGCTGGACCTGCATAGCAAGCCGGTGATCTTCCTCAATATCAACGGCTTCTGGGACACTCTTCTGGCGGCGATCGAGACCGGCATCGAACAGAAGATGACGCCGGAGACCTTCCGCGACGGCTACGCCGTGGTCGAGACGGTCGAACAGGCGATCGCCCTGATGCAGAGCGCGGACGATCTGCCTCACTTGAAACATGATCAACGGTAAGTAATCGTCGATCAGGTCGCGGTTGCCGCGTTTCGTTTGGCAACCCGCTCTTGACAGTTTCGAATAACAACGCACACTGAGATGGTGGTCGCCGAAGGGCGTCCAACCTCATCGGAGACTTCCAAAATGCGCGCCTTCCTCGTCGCCGCGGCCCTGCTGGTCGCCGCCCCCGCCTTCGCCCAAGCTCCCGTCACCAGCGCCGTCCTGACCGACGCTGCCAAGGCCCCGGCCAGCCGCACCATCATCGACGGCGCCAACTGGCGTTGTGAAGGCGCGACCTGCACCGCCTCGGGCGGCGCCAACCAGCCGGCCACCCGCGCCTGCCGCCGCGTCGTCGCCCGCTTCGGCACGGTCTCGGCCTTCACCTACAAGGGCGTGACCCTGTCGGCGGAAGAACTGACGGCCTGCAACGCCGCCTGATCGGCAAGCGCCTCGCTGAAATGGAAAAGGCCGCCCTGCGAGGGGCGGCCTTTTTTGCTGTCCGGGATCGCGGCGCGGCTTAGGCCGTCTCGCCCTTCAGCCGCTGCACGATCCGCTCGCGGCCGATCATCGGGGCGATCGCCGCCATGTCGGGGCCGTGGGGCTGGCCGGTCAGGATCAGGCGCAGCGGCATGAACAGCCCCTTGCCCTTGGCGCCCGTCGCCTCCTTCACCGCATGGGTCCAGGTCGGCCACAGGGACTCGTCCACCGTCTCCGGCAGCACGGCCAAGGCGGCGGCGGCGAAGTCCGGGTCCTCGACCACGGGCGTAATCGGGCCGCGCACGATGGCGGCCATGGCGCTGACGTCGGCGAACTTCTGCAGGTTCGGACGCACGGCGTTCCAGAAGCCCTCGCCCAGATCGGCGTCGAGGGCCGCCAGACGGGGCTGGGCCACGGCGTAGTCCATGGCGTGCAGGGCCTGGGCGTTGAGACGGTCCAGATCGGCGGTGTCGTAACGCGCCGGCGAACGGCCCATCTTGGAGAAGGCGAAGCTGTCGCCCAGCGCCTGCACCGAGGTTCCGACTTCCAGCGGGTCCGAGGTGCCGATGCGGCCCAGATGGCTGGTGATGGCGATCGGCTCGTAGCCGAGGTCGCGCATCTCGGCGATCGACAGGGAGCCCAGCCGCTTGGACAGGGCCGCGCCGTCGGCGCCGACCAGCAGGGGCATGTGGGCGAACGCGGGCACGGGGCCGCCCAGCGCCTCGAAGATCTCGATCTGGGCGCCGGTGTTGGTCACATGGTCCTCGCCCCGGATGACGTGGGTGATGGCCATGTCGATGTCATCGACAACCGACGGCAGGGTGTAGAGGAACAGGCCGTCCTCGCGGATCAGCACCGGGTCCGACATCGAGGCGGTGTCCACCTCGGCGTGGCCGCGCGCCAGATCCTCCCAAGCGACGCGCTTGCCTTCCAGCTTGAAGCGCCAGTGCGGCTTGCGGCCCTCGGCCTCATAGGCGGCCTTCTCGGCCTCGGTCAGCTCCAGCGCGGCGCGGTCGTAGATCGGCGGCAGGCCGCGCGACAGCTGCACCTTGCGGCGGCGGTCCAGCTCTTCCGAGGTTTCGTAACAGGCGTAGAGGCGGCCATCGGCCTTCAGGCGCGCGGCGGCCTCCTCATAGCGGTCGAACCGCTTGGACTGATTGTGGCGCTCGTCCCACGGCATGCCCAGCCAGGTCAGGTCGTCCTCGATGCCCTGTTCGAACTCGGGCGTGGAGCGGGCCAGGTCGGTGTCGTCGATGCGCAGGACGAAGGAACCGCCCTGCCCTTTGGCGAACATCCAGTTCACCAGGGCGGTGCGGACATTGCCGACGTGCAGCTTACCCGTCGGCGACGGGGCGAAACGAACCTTGACGGTCATGGGAAGAGCAACCTTGAAATCGAGGCGCGTAGGTCGCCCTCCAACCCGGCGAAGTCAAGGCGTGGCTTGGGCACGAGGCTGATCAGGTTGAATTGGCAGGCGTCATGAACGCCCCCGTGCGCCCCTGCTTTACAAGGGCGACGGCTGCCTGCGGACGGATATTCAGGCGGCATTTCCCGCCTGAATGCTCAGTCGTCGCGGTGAACCCGCTCGCGGCGCTCGTGGCGTTCCTGGGCTTCGACCGACAGGGTCGCCGTCGGGCGGGCCTCAAGGCGGCCGAGACTGATGGGCTCTCCGGTTTCCTCGCAGTAGCCGTACGACCCGTCCTCGATCCGGCGCAGGGCCTCGTCGATCTTGGAGATCAGCTTGCGCTGACGATCCCGGGTGCGCAGCTCCAGCGCGCGGTCGGATTCGGAAGACGCCCGGTCAACGATGTCCGGGTGGTTTTCCGTCTCGGCCTTCAGATTGGTCACGGTGCCCTTGGACTCGCGAAGGATGTCATCCTTCCAGTCCATGAGCTTGCCCTTGAAATAGGCCAGCTGCCGCTCATTCATGAACGGCTCATCGTCGGACGGCTTGTACGCAGCCGGCTCGATCACTGACGCCAATGCGTTCATCGCACTCACGCTCTAAACAGCGCCCCCCTGTGGCGCAGTGCTGCGTATAGGCATGACGAAGAGTCGCGGCAACAAGCCTCTCGCGAGCGTGAGCCGAAAGATTAATCCGCAGCGCGTACCGTGACATTTCTTCATCACACCGCGCGACCTTCGCGAGATTTTCGGGATGATTTCGCCGGATTATGCGGCGTTGCGGCGAAGATTAGCCTTGGCGAGCTCAACCGCAGCGCGAAGGTCGATCTGATCCAGCAGGCTGGTGAGGGCCGGATCGGCGTCCTCGGGCCGCTCTTCCTTCAGGGTTCGCCCCAGCCGCTCCAGCGCGCCCTCCCCGGCCTCGCCGCTCAGCAGCGCCAGCTTCAGTTCGTCCAGACGGTCCAGCAGACCGCTGCCGCGACGCACGGCGCGACGACGACGCTCGGTCGCTGTCTCCACCCCCTGCAAGGCCATCAGGGCGTTCATGCCCGCCACGCCCGACATGGCGGAGGCCGCCGCCGGGGCGCTGCTCGGCGCGGCGGCCCCCGCGCCGGGCACGGAGAAGCCGCCCGCCGCCTGCGCGGGACGCGAACCCGAAGAAGCCGTGGGGCCGGTGGCGCCTGTGACCTTCATGCGGTGAGACTCCAGATCATGCCCGACCATCGGCCGCGGGGGTCACTGTTTGGTTAACGGCCCGGCAGATTCTGCCTCCGGCGCCGGGCAGGGAGGCATGGGTCGCACTGAAATCACTGACCTTTTCTCGTGGCACGGCTTTGGCATCACGAGCTGCACAACTGTTCGCGGACCGCCGACCGATGCAGAAACTGCTCGCCTCCCTCCTGACCGCCGCCGCCCTGGCCGGATTCGCCGCGCCGGCGATGGCCCAGTCGCGGATCAAGGACATCGCCGCCATCGAGGGCGTCCGCTCCAACCAGCTGGTCGGCTACGGACTGGTCATGGGTCTGGCGGGCACCGGCGACTCCCTGCGCAACTGCCCCTTCACCCGCCAGTCGCTGGAAGGCATGAGCGAGCGGCTGGGCAACAACATCCGGGGCTCGACCGCCAACACCAAGAACATGGCCGCCGTCATGGTGACGGCCGAACTGCCCGCCTTCGCCACCCCCGGCGCCCGCATCGACGTCAACGTCTCCTCCATGTGCGACGCCAAGAGCCTGCTGGGCGGCGCGCTGATCGTCACCAGCCTTCAGGGCGCGGACGGTCAGGTCTATGCCGTGGCCCAGGGCTCCATCCAGACCGGCTCGGTCTCGGCCTCGGGCGCGTCCGGCTCGTCGGTGACGCGCGGCGTGCCGACCGCCGGCCGGATCGCCTCGGGGGCCACGGTCGAGCGCGAGACCGGCTTCGAACTGGCGAACATGAACGAAGTGCGGCTGACGCTGCGCAACCCGGACTTCACCACGGCCCAGCGCGTGGCCGCGGTCATCAACCAGACCTATCCCAACACGGCGCTGGCCGAGAACGGCACCGTCATCGCCCTGCGCGCCCCCGGCAGCCTCGGCATGGCCGGCTTCATCAGCCGGGTCGAGAACCTGCCGGTCGAGGTCGACGCCCCGGCCAAGGTCATCATCGACGAGGTCAACGGCGTCATCGTCATGGGCGAGGCCGTCCGCGTCTCCACCGTCGCCATCGCCCAAGGCAATCTGACCGTCTCGGTGCAGGAAAACCCGCAGGTCAGCCAGCCCGAGCCCTTCAGCCGGGGCGGCCAGACCGTCGTCGTCCCCCAGTCCACCGTCACGGTCGAGGAGGAGCGCGGCGTCCAGATGCGCATGCTGGGCGGCGGCGCGTCCCTGTCCAGCCTGGTCAACGGCCTGAACGCCCTCGGCGTCAGCCCCCGCGACATGATCTCGATCCTGCAGGCCATCAAGGCCGCGGGCGCCCTTCAAGCCGACATCGAGGTGATGTGAGCATGACCGACCTGTCCATCACCGCCGCCCTGCCCGGCCTGCCCGGCGCGCCCCAGGTCAGCGCCCGGATGCGCGAGACCGCCGAACAGTTCGAGGCCTCCTTCCTGTCGCAGATGCTCAAGCCGATGTTCGAAGGGCTGAAGACCGACGGGATCGGCGGCGGCGGCGAGGCCGAGGGTCAGTGGCGCAGCTTCATGATCGACGCCATGGCGAAACAGACGGTCGCCGCCGGCGGCATCGGCCTGGCCGACCAGGTCGTCGCCCAGATGCTGAAGATGCAGGAACAGGGACAAGCCCAATGACCGACGCCGCCGTCCTCAACGCCACCGCCCGCGTGCGCCAGATGACCGACCTGACCGAGCGTCTGACCGCCTGTTTGATCGAGGAGTCGAAGGCCTTTGAGGCCCGCCGTCCGCAGGACGCCGCCGCCACCGTCGCCCAGACCCAGGAACTGGCCAACGCCTATCGCCGCGAGTCGGCCCAGCTGAAGGCCAATCCGGCGGCCATCAGCCCCGCGCCGGCCGCGCATCGCTCGGCCCTGATCCGCGCCACCCAGATCTTCGAGACGGTGCTGTCGCGCCACGCCCGCGCGGTCGAGGCGGCGCGCGTCATCTCCGAAGGCCTGGTCAAGACCATCGCGGCCGAAGTGACCGCCCAGCGCGGTTCGCCCTCGGCCTATGGCGCGTCGGGTCGGGCCAACGCCGGCGACGGTCGCGCCGTGGCGCTGAACCGCACCGCCTGATTGATCGCCGTTAAGGCTTTTCGTATGCGCGAAATTCATCCGGAGAGCGCAGGTTTTCGGGCATGAAAACCAAGTCCCGGCTCCTCGGTCTCGCGTTTGCCTCGGCGGATCTCCTGATCGAGCTGGATGGCGACCGGAACATCGCCTTCTTCCTGGGGGCCACGCCCACGCCGGGCATGGACCTGTCCGGCCGGCCCCTCGCCTCCCTTCTCGGACACGCCAGCCGCGCGATCGTCGAGGGGCTTCTGCGCGATGTGAAGCCCGGCTTGCGGACCGCGCCGGTCGATATCCTGATGGCCTGTGGCGACGGCAAGGTGCGCCGCGCCCGGCTCTCCGCCTTCGCCCTGCCCGATCTGGCTCCCGCCGTGTCCTGCGCCCTGACCTGGGAAGGCCCGGCCTTCGCGCTGGAGATTCCGCAGTCGGCGCCGCTGCTGGATGCGCGCGGCCTGATCGGCCGGGTGCGCGACACCCTGACGGGCCAGCCGGACACCGGCGACCTGGCCTTCGCCTTCGTGGACGTTCCGGGCCTCGCCGCCACGGATGACGAACGGTTTCTGCGGGCGGCCTCGCGGATCGAAGCGGTGCTTCAGGCGGTGTCCGCGGACGGCGAAAGCGCGGCCCGCCTGTCGCCCGAGCGGTTCGCCGTCCTGCGCAACATCGCGGACACGCGGGATCTGGCCTCCGAGGTCAATGAGGCCGGCCAGGCCGAGGGCCTGTCGCTGACGGCCGCGGCGACCCAGGTCTCCCTGTCGCGGTCGACGCCGCCCGACATGGTGATGAAGGCGCTCCGCTTCGCCCTGGACGGCTGTATCCGCGACGGCGCGGCGGTGCGTCCCGACGTTCTGTTCTCCGACGCCCTGCGCAAGACCATGCAGGAGGCCGAAGAGTTCCGCGCCCTGGTGCGGTCGCGTCAGTTCGAGCTGCAGTACCAGCCCATCGTGGATCTGGGCACCGGCGCTGCGCACCATTTCGAGGCCCTGGCCCGGCTGGTCGGCTCCACCGGCCCCGCCGCCACCATCCGCATGGCCGAGGAACTGGGCCTGATCGAAGGGTTCGACCTCGCGGTCGCGGAGAAGGTGCTCAAGCAGTTGCGCCAGCCGGGCTTCGGTCTGGTCAAGACGGCGGTCAACGTCTCCGGCGCCTCGCTGTGCAACGACATGTATGTCGCCACCATCCTGAAGCTGACCGATGCCGATCGCGACATGCGCAGGCGGCTGATGATCGAGGTGACCGAGACGGCCGCCATTCCCGATCTGGGGGCCGCCAACCGCCGCATCGGCGCCCTGCGCTCGGCCGGGATCAAGGTCTGCCTGGACGACTTCGGCATGGGCCTGGCGACCTGGGACTACATCCGCAGCCTGCGCGCCGACTTCGTCAAGATCGACGGCGGCTTCATCCGGGATGTCGAGACCAACGATCGCTCGCGCACCCTGATCCGCCATCTGGTCGACCTGTGCGCCGAACTGGACATGCAGACCGTCGCCGAGATGGTCGAAACCGAGGGCCAGGCCGCCGTGATCCGCGAGTTGCAGGTCGGCTATGCCCAGGGCTGGCTGTACGGCAAGCCGACGGCCGAACCGGTCGTCCCGCGCAGCGCCGCCGCCACATCGCGGCGTCTTGGGGAAGTCGTCGGCTGGGGCTAGAGCGCCACTGTCCGGTCGACGCCCACTGCGTCGAGGAAGTCCGGATCGTGGCTGACCACCACCAGCGCCCCGTCATAGCCGCGCAGGGCCGCCTCCACCGCCGCGATGGACTTGAGGTCCAGATGATTGGTCGGCTCGTCCAGGATCAACAGTTGCGCGGGCCGCGCGCCGCCGATGACGCAGGCCAGCGCCGCCCTCAGCCGCTCGCCGCCTGACAGGGCGCCGACGCGCTTCTGCGCCGCCACATTTCGGAACAGGAACCGGGCCAGCGCCGCCTGCGCCGCGTTCGGGGTCGTCTCGGGATTGAGGCGCCGCCAGGCTTCCACCAGCGTCTCTTCCGGTCGCAGGATCGCGGCCTCCTGATCCAGCAGGGCCGCGGCGACGGGGCGCTCGACCCGACCCGACGTCGGCGCCAGCGTCCCGGCGATCAACTTCAGCAGCGTCGACTTGCCCGCCCCGTTCGCCCCGGTGATCGCCACCCGCTCCGGTCCGGTCAGGGTCAGGGACACCGGCCCCACGATCCGCCGTCCATCGGGCGCGTCCCACGCCACCCCGTCCATCGCCAGCACGGTCCGGCCCGCCGCCAGCCCGGTCGGCGGCATCGGAATGTCCAGGGCGCGCACCCGATCCACCTTCTCCCGCGCCGCCGACAGCGCGGCCTCCGCCGCCTCGGCGCGACGCTCGGCCAGCCGGTTGTCGCGCGCGCCCGAGTTTTCCGCCCGCTCGGCCATGGCGCCCAGCAGGATGGCGGGCTCGGACTTCTTCATCGCAAAGGCCCGCCCGGCGCGATCGCGGCGCGCCTTCTTCTCGACCGCCTTCTGGCCCTCACGCGCGATCCGCCCGGCCTCCCGTCCCGCGACCTCGAGATCCCGTTCGGCCGCGGCCCGTTCCGACGCCTTGCGCGCGGCATACAGGTCGTACCCGCCGCCATAGACTGCGGCGCCGAGGCTCGACAGCTCCACAATGCGGTCCATGCGGCGCAACAGGGCCCGGTCGTGACTGACGACCAGAATCCCGCCGGGCCAGCGGCCCAGCAGGTCGGCGATCCGGTCCCGCCCCTCACGGTCCAGGTGGTTGGTCGGCTCGTCCAGCAGCAACAGGTCCGGCGGGTCCAGTAGCAGGGCCGCAAGCCGCAATCGGGTCTGTTCCCCGCCACTCAGAGAAGCCGTCGGGCGTGACAGGTCCAGCCCGCTCAAGCCGACCTCATCCAGCGCGCCTTCGATCTGCGCTTCCAGCGTCCAGTCGGCGAGCGCCAGATCATCGACGGAGCCCTCCCCCGCCAGCACGCGCCGAAGCAGGGACAGCGGCCCGGCCACGCCCAGGGTGTCGGTCACGGTCTCGGCGGCCGCGGGCTCGGCGCGCTGCTCCAGCCAGGCCACAGCCCCGGCGCGACGGATCACGCCCTCGACGGGTTCGGCCAGTCCGGCGATCAGGCGCAGCAGCGTGGTCTTGCCTGACCCGTTGCGGCCGACAAGTCCGGTGCGCTCCCGCCCGAAAGGGAGGCTCAGCTCAGAGAAGAGGGTATGGCCGTCAGGCGTGCGGGCCGCGACGCGATCGAGCGTCACGAGTGCGGATACGGACGGGTTTCGGCTTGGGAGTGAGGGCATAGGCGAGCACGGTCAGCAAGGTGGCGGAAAGGGCGAAACCGATTTCCAGCGTGCTGATCATGATCGTCGTGCCTCCAGTGAACTCACTCGATGAATGAAGGATGGGTGCGGATCGTTCCCCGCGCAAGCCCTTTAGCGGCTGGCCGCGCTGACGAGAGCGTGACAGTTTGCCGTCGGGAGGACTGTTCCATGCGTCATCTGATCCGGTTTGCCGCCGTCGCCGGCCTGTTCGTCGCCGGCGCCTGCGCCCATGGACCCGACCCCCTGCCCGGCCCGCCGGACTATGCGCCTCTGGCCTCGCAGACAGCCGCGCCCCATGCCCGGCTCTACGCCGACTGCCTCAGTCAGGCTGCCGCCCGGGGCAGCTATCGGCAGGTGATCGACGGCGGCGAGGAACTGCTGCTGTTCACCTGCGACGGCCCCGTCGCCTCGGCCTTCTGGTCCGCGCTGGAGACCCACAGCGCAGCCATGGACACGGGGTGGGCCCACGACGGTCGCCGCTATCGCTCGACCGCCCGGGTTCAACGCAACCTGATCGGCGTCGACTACTGCACCGTCGATGCGGCGGGCGGCGACCCGCGTTGCGTCCTGACCTTCAACGCCGGCGATTTCCTGATCGCGGACGACTGACGCGGGGTCACCGGCACTGGCCCCCCGGCCCGGCCAAGACTAGATCAGGGCCATGACCCATGCCGACACCGCCGAAGCCTTGGCTGCCCGTCGTCAGGCGGCGACGGATCGCATCCGCACGGAGACCGGCATCGACGAGGCGATGATCGACCGACTGGTCGAGACCTTCTACGCCCGGGTCCGCGACGACGCCCTGATCGGCCCGATCTTCGCCGGGCGGATCGAGGACTGGGGTCCGCATCTGGCGCAGATGAAGCTGTTCTGGTCGTCCGTGGCCCTGTCGACCGGCGTCTATCAGGGACGGCCCATGCCGAAACACCTGCCCCTGCCCATTGACGCGACCCATTTCGACCGCTGGCTGATGCTGTTTGAAGAGACCGCGAACGACGTCTGTCCGCCCATCGCCGCCGCCCATTTCATGGCGCGCGCCCGTCGCATCGCCGAAAGCCTCGAACTGGGCGTCGCCAACGCCAACAGCGTGTTGCTGGGGCCGGGCGAGCGCTATCGGCGGCCCTGGGCGCCGTCCGACGGATCCGAACTGACCGACGGAGCCTCCTGAACCACCAGCAGGTCCTCCTCCGGCGCGGCGTCGGCCTTCGCCCGGACGTTGACGTTGAACGCCTCAACCTTCCACTGCTCGTTCTCGCCCCTGAAGCGGGTCTCCACGTGAACCAGCCTGTCGGCGTACTCGTAGTCCTGGCCGACGGAATAGAAGGAGCCCTGGGTGCTGCGCACGGTCTGTGTTCCGACCACGGCCGGGGCAGGCGGAGTCGCCTGACCGATCAAGCGGCGTAGCATGGGCAGTTGCGCGCGCACCTGTGCCGGACTGTTGGCGTCGCTCATGCGCGCGACGACGGCGTCGTCACGGCCGGCGGCCAGATCTCTGTAAAGAGCTTCGGCCTGACCGTTGAGCTCGGTGTTCGACTGAGAGGTCGTGGCGTTGAAATTACACCCGGCGGTCAGCAGCGCAAGCAACGCAGCCATGCTGTAGATCAATCTGCGCATCGTCCCTCCGTGGCCTCTTCCGCCACTCAGCACGAAGCCCGTCGGCCGCGCAACCGATCTCCTGCTGCCACCTGCTGTCAGCAGTCTGGCGCCGTTCCGCGCAGGTTCCTATATTGTTCTTGCTGATTTCTCCGAACCATCCCCCATATAGCGCTGTCGCGCCGGACCCTCCCCGGCCCTCCCGCGTTCCCGGAATCCATGACCGAAAAGCATAACTTCATCCGCGTCCGCGGCGCCCGTGAGCACAATCTCAAGGGCGTCGATCTCGATATCCCGCGTGAGAAGCTGGTGGTGATGACCGGCCTGTCGGGCTCGGGCAAATCCTCGCTGGCGTTCGACACCATCTATGCCGAAGGCCAGCGGCGCTATGTCGAGAGCCTCAGCGCCTATGCCCGCCAGTTCCTCGAACTGATGGGCAAGCCGGACGTCGACCTGATCGAAGGCCTGTCGCCGGCCATCTCGATCGAGCAGAAAACCACGTCCAAGAACCCGCGCTCGACCGTCGGCACCGTGACCGAAATCCACGACTATATGCGCCTGTTGTGGGCGCGGGTCGGGGTCCCCTACTCGCCCGCGACCGGCCTGCCGATCGAGAGCCAGACCATCTCCATGATGGTGGACAAGCTGACGGCCCTGGCCGACGGCGAACGCCTGCTGCTGCTGGCTCCCGTCGTGCGCGGCCGCAAGGGCGAGTACAGGAAGGAGATGGCCGAGTGGCAGCGCGCGGGCTTCCAGCGGCTGAAGATCGACGGCGAGTTCTACGCCATCGAGGACGCCCCGACCCTCGACAAGAAGTTCAAGCACGACATCGACATCGTCGTGGACCGCATCGTCACCAAACAGGGTCTCGAGAGCCGCTACGCCGACAGCCTGCAGACCGCGCTGGGCCTCGCCGACGGCATCGCCGTGGCTGAATGGGCCAACACCATGGAGGGCGAGACCGGCCCGCGCCGGATCACCTTCTCCGAGAAATTCGCCTGCCCGGTGTCCGGCTTCACCATCAGCGAGATCGAGCCGCGGCTGTTCTCGTTCAACAACCCGTTCGGCGCCTGTCCGGTGTGCGACGGCCTGGGCGTGAAACTGGCCTTCGACGCCGACATGGTCGTGCCCGACAAGGACAAGACCCTGCACGCGGGCGCCGTCGCGCCCTGGTCGCGCGGCCCGTCGCCGCTCTACACCCAGACGCTGCAGTCGCTCTCGACCCACTACGGCTTCTCGATGGACAAGCCGTGGCGAGAGCTGCCGGGCAAGGCCCAGACCGTGATCCTGCACGGCTCGGGCGGCGAGAAGATCAAATTCGTCTATGACGACAACGCCCGCAAATATGAGACGCTGAAGGCCTTCGAGGGCGTCCTGCCCAACCTCGAACGGCGCTGGCGCGAGACGGACTCGGCCTGGGTCCGCGAGGAGCTGGGCCGCTTCCAGTCCGAGACGCCCTGCGACGCCTGTGGCGGCAAGCGCCTCAAGCCGGAAGCCCTGGCGGTCAAGGTCGCGGGCGAGGACATCGCCGAGGTGTCCTGGCTGTCGATCAAGCGCGCCCATGACTGGTTCACCGCGCTGGGCGACAAGCTGACCGACAAGCAGATGGAGATCGGCCGGCGGATCCTGAAGGAGATCACCGACCGCCTGCGCTTCCTCAACAACGTCGGCCTCGACTATCTCAGCCTGTCGCGCAGTTCGGGCACCCTGTCCGGCGGCGAAAGCCAGCGCATCCGGCTGGCCTCAC
Organism: Brevundimonas sp. AVps31; assembly: GCF_058681355.1. Taxonomy (NCBI): domain Bacteria; kingdom Pseudomonadati; phylum Pseudomonadota; class Alphaproteobacteria; order Caulobacterales; family Caulobacteraceae; genus Brevundimonas; species Brevundimonas sp. AVps31. The sequence goes on from NZ_CM178736.1 coordinate 3,008,524, forward strand.
AGATCGGCTCGGGCCTGACCGGCGTGCTCTATGTGCTGGACGAGCCGTCGATCGGCCTGCACCAGCGCGACAACACCCGGCTGCTGGAAAGCCTGATGGGCCTGCGCGATCTCGGCAACTCGGTCCTCGTGGTCGAGCATGACGAGGAAGCCATCCTGACCGCCGACTATGTGATCGACATGGGCCCCGCCGCCGGCGTTCACGGCGGCCAGGTCTGCGCCGAGGGCACGCCGGCCGAGGTCATGGCCAATCCCAACTCCCTGACCGGCAAATACCTGACCGGCGAGCGGGAGATCGAACTGCCGCCCGAGGGCCGTCGCCCGGTCAACCGCAAGAAGATGCTGAGGATCAGCGGCGCGACCGGCAACAATCTGAAGAACGTCACCGGCGAAATTCCCGCCGGCCTGTTCACCTGCGTCACCGGCGTGTCCGGCGGCGGCAAGTCGACCTTCACCATCGAGACCCTGTACAAGGCCGCCGCGCGCCGGCTGCACAACGCCTCGGACGCCCCCGCCGCCTTCGACCGGATCGAGGGGCTGGAGATGTTCGACAAGGTCATCGACATCGACCAGTCGCCGATCGGCCGCACCCCGCGCTCCAACCCGGCCACCTACACCGGCGCCTTCGGCCCGATCCGCGACTGGTACGCCGGCCTGCCGGAGTCCAAGGCCCGCGGCTACGGCCCCGGCCGCTTCAGCTTCAACGTCAAGGGCGGCCGCTGCGAGGCCTGCCAGGGCGACGGCCTGATCAAGATCGAGATGCATTTCCTGCCCGACGTCTACGTCACCTGCGACGTCTGCCACGGCAAGCGCTACAACCGCGAGACGCTGGAGATCGTGTTCAAGGGCAAGTCAATCTCGGACGTCCTGGACATGACGGTGGAAGAGGCCGCGCGCTTCTTCACCGCCGTGCCGCCGATCCGCGACAAGATGCAGACGCTGGAGCGGGTCGGCCTGGGCTACGTCAAGGTCGGCCAGTCGGCCACCACCCTGTCCGGCGGCGAGGCCCAGCGGGTCAAGCTGTCCAAGGAGCTCAGCAAGCGCGCTACCGGGAAGACCCTCTACATCCTCGACGAGCCGACCACGGGCCTGCATTTCGAGGACACCCGCAAGCTGCTGGAGGTGCTTCAGGAATTGGTCGAGGCCGGCAACACCATCGTCGTGATCGAGCACAATCTGGATGTCATCAAGGTCGCCGACTACCTGCTGGACTTCGGTCCCGAGGGCGGCGACGGCGGCGGCGAGATCGTCGCGGTCGGCACCCCGGAAGAGGTCGCGGCCAACCCCGCCAGCTGGACCGGCAAATATCTGAAAGAGGTGCTGGATCGCCACGAGACGCGCCGCAAGGCCCGCGTGGCGAGCCTGTCGGCCGAGCCGGTCAAACCGGCGCGGAAGGTGAAGGCGCGGGCCTGACGGCCCGCGTCCCTCACAGGCCTTTCAGCGCCTTGATGTCGCGCCAGGCCGCCGAGAACGGCGCGTAGACGATGCCGACCATCAGGGCATAGACGATCGCGTTGGCCACGGCGGCGAGCAGCAGCAGCGGGTTCGCCGCCGCCAGCTGGTCCATGAGGGCGGGGGTCATGCTGCCCATGGCGCTGCCGCCGGACAACAGGTTCAGCGGCATGACCACGACCATCGACAGGAACCAGATCAGGATCCCCATCACCCCGGCGACGATCGCCATCCCCAGCAGAGGCCAGAAATGGCCCTTGGTGGCGGCGAAGGAGTCGAAGATCGCGATCTTCTTGCGGGTCAGGGTGATCGGCACGGCGAGGCTCCACTTCACCGCCAGCCAGACGAACAGGGCGATACAGCCGAAGACCCCGGCCACGACAGCCAGCCAGATCAGCGGGAACGCCACGGCGGCGACGATCAGGATCGTGACGCCGATGAAGGCGACCGACATGATGATCCCGGCCAGCAGGGCGATGCACAGGGTAACGGCCAGCACGCGGAGTTCATCGGCGCCGAAACGCAGGTAGCCGAACCGGCTCTTCTCCTCCGGGAACAGCACGGCCCGCGCGATGCCCGCGCTCAGGACCGCGCCGACGATCATCGAGATCGGCAGGATCCACAGGGCATAGGTCGTGGTCTGGTTGTAGGCGTCGAGGAAGGCCTCGAAGGCCTGCTGGGACGCCATCGGTTGCCGGGACAGCACCTCCAGCTGGGCCACGCCTTCGGCGATCTGCTCGCGGTTCAGGTACATGGCGACCAGTTGGCCGACCGTCACAAGCAGATACAGCAGGCCCCAGAACAGCAGGACCTTGGGGTCCCGCCGAACCAGACGGAAGCCTTCGAAGGCCGACTCCGTGGCTGAAAACTGCATCCTGCTCTCCCGTACCCGTTCGGCCCGTGTCTAGAGAGCGGGATCGGATGTGTCAGCGGAATTCGAAGGCGAGTCCAAATCCTGCGCCGCCAGCGTCTTCACCGCATAGGCGAAGGGCGCGGTCACCATCAACTGGCTGAAGCCCTGGATCCAGGCGATCGGGACCAGAAGGACCAGACCCGCCACGATCAGCCCCATCGGATTGGTCGCCACGCCCTCGGCCCAGTTGCTGACCGCGACCGGATCAGACAGATGAAGGCCGCCCGCCGTGATCAGGACGACCAGCATGAAGGCCGCGAACAGGGCGATGCCCAGGACGAGGAACACGATGACCAGCAGCAACTGCATGCCCAGCAGCGCCCAGTTCTGACGGCGCCCCAGCCTCCAGCCTTCCTCGAAGGCGAAGGTGTTGTAATACACCGAGGCCGGAGCCAGCAGGGCCAGACGGCCCCACAGCATCAGGCCGGCGATCAGCAGGGCGATGCCCGCCACAATGCCGTACAGCACCGCCGCGACGTCTCCGGCCGCCCGGAAGGCGAAGCCGACGGCGACCGCGGCCAGGACGGCGATCAGGGCCACGATGATGAAGCCCACGCCGACCACGATGCCCATGACGGCGACATAGATTTCCTGCAGGCTGAAACGAAGGAAGGCGGCCTTGTCCCGCTTCTCGCCGGCGAAGACGGCCCGCATGACTGCGGTCGAAACCAGGACCACGGCCACGAGCTGCAGCAGGTTCGCCAGCCACGACCACATCTGCATCTGCATCATGGCCGCCAGATCGGCGTCGGACCAGCTCGGGTCAGCCCCCGCCGCGGCGGCGGACTGGAACGCGCCCGACGCCTGCATCTGAGCGAGCATCGGCAGCATCATCATCAGTGTCGCCGCGCTCGGCAGCAGCAGGACCAGGCCCCACAGCAGCGGCGCGAGCGGCCGTCGTCCAGCCTGACGGAAAGGCTCCGTCAGCGCCTCGGTCACCGAAAACGTCTTCATATTGCGCCCTCCCAAGCCAGACCATATTAACCGGACAGGCGTTTCGCGCCAGACAGGATGACGGTTCCCTGCTGACGGATGGGTCAGGCGTGGCTAGAACGCCGCCTATGAGCAACACCTCCCCCTCCCCCGTCCACGTCATCGGCGGCGGTCTCGCCGGTTCCGAGGCCGCCTGGCAGATCGCCAGTGCGGGCGTGCCCGTCATCCTGCATGAGATGCGCGGCGTGCCGGGCGTGAAGACCGACGCCCACCACACCGACGGCCTGGCCGAGCTGGTCTGCTCCAACTCCTTCCGCTCCGATGACTGGGAGTACAACGCCGTCGGCCTGCTGCACGCCGAGATGCGGGCGCTCGACTCCATCATCATGAGCTGCGGCGACGCCAATATGGTGCCCGCCGGCGGCGCCCTGGCCGTCGACCGCGACGCCTTCTCGCAAGCCGTCACCGCGAAGCTCGAGGCCCATCCGCTGGTCACCCTCGTGCGCGAGGAGATCGCCGGCCTGCCGCCCGAGGCCTGGGACAATGTCATCGTCGCCACCGGCCCCCTGACCTCCCCCGCCCTGGCCGAGGCCATCCTGAAGACGACCGGCGAGGAGAGCCTCAGCTTCTTCGACGCCATCGCCCCCATCGTCCACGCCGACTCGATCGACTTCGACATCGCCTGGCGTCAGTCGCGCTACGACAAGGAAGGCCCGGGCGGAGACGCCGCCGCCTACGTCAACTGCCCGATGGACAAGGACCAGTACGACGCCTTCATCGACGCCCTGCTGAACGGCCCCAAGGCCGAGTTCAAGGACTGGGAGCACGTCCCCTATTTCGACGGCTGCCTGCCGATCGAGGTCATGGCCGAGCGCGGCCGCGAAACCCTGCGCCACGGCCCGATGAAGCCGGTCGGCCTGACCAATCCGCGCGACCCACAGGTCAAGCCCCACGCCATCGTCCAGCTGCGCCAGGACAACGCCCTGGGCACCCTGTTCAACCTCGTCGGCTTCCAGACCAAGCTGAAACACGGGGCGCAGGCGGAGACCTTCCGCATGATCCCGGGCCTCCAGAACGCCCAGTTCGCCCGCCTCGGCGGCCTGCACCGCAACACCTATCTGAACAGCCCCCAGCTGCTGGACAAACAGCTGCGCCTCAAGGCCATGCCGCGCCTGCGCTTCGCCGGTCAGGTCACGGGGGTCGAGGGCTATGTCGAAAGCGCCGCCATGGGCCTGCTGACCGGCCGCCTCGCCGCCGCCCAGGCCCTGGGTCGCGACCTGGCGCCCCCGCCGCCGGAGACGGCCATGGGCGCCCTGGTTGAGCACATCACCGGCGGCCATCTGGCGGGTTCGAAATTCCAGCCGATGAACATCAACTACGGCCTGCTGCCGCCGCTCGAGGCGCCCAAGGTCGACGAAGAGGGCAAGCGTATCCATCCCAAGGAACGCGGGCGCGCCAAGAAGCGGCTGATGAGCATCCGCGGGCTGGACGCGCTCAAGGCCTGGCGCGACGCGGCGGCTTCAGCCTGAGATCAGGCGCGGTTCGCTGTGATCCAGCGCCGCACCAGATCTTCCAGAGGACCGGCCCCGGCCTCCAGCGCCGTCAGGTCGCGGAACGTGGCCACGCCCCGATCCGGTGTGGGCCACTTCGCCACCCCGTCCGGATCATCGAACTTGAAGCCCGCGGCGTCCTTCACCGCTGCACCGCGATGCAGGACCACCCGCACGCCGCCCTTGCGTTCGACGCCCAGGGTCACGCGGTCCTGATCGCCGTCCGCGAAGTTCGGCGCGTTCCACTTGATTGTCTCGGTCAGGTCCGGGGCCGCCGCCTTCACGACGGCGCGCAGCCGGTCAACCAGTGACCGGTTTTCCGGCGACAAAGCGTCCAGCCACGTTTCAACGGCGTTTCCCATGGCCGCGACCTTCCCTAGGTTCCGACAGCGGCGCAAGCCGCCGGAGACTCCCATGCCCCTCGACTTCGCCCGCCGCGCCATCCGCCAGAAGATCACCGACGTCTTCAATGACGCCGACAGGGGCGAGCGCCCCGTGCTGCGCCGCGCCGACGCCCTGTTCCCGCCCGACGGCGTGGCGGCCAGGGTCAACGGCGATGTGGTGACGATGATGATCGGCGGGGTTTCGGGCCTGCTGCTCCAGATGCTGCATCCGGCGGTGCTGGCGGGGGTCTGGGACCACTCCGACTTCCGCGCCGACATGCACGGCCGCCTGCGCCGGACCGCCAAATTCATCGCCACCACCACCTATGACCATGCCGAGAACGGTCAGGCGATGATCGACAAGGTCAATCGCATCCATGCGAAGCTGGCCGGCGTCCTGCCCGACGGCACGCCCTATCGCGTTTCGGATCCCTCTCTGCTGGCCTGGGTCCATGTCACCGAGACGATCAGCTTCCTCGACTCCTGGATCCGCTATGCGGAGCCGGATATGCCGATGGCCGAACAGGACGCCTATTTCGATGAGATGGCGCGGATCGGCGCGGCGCTGCAGGCCGATCCCCTGCCCCGCACGCGGGCCGAGGCCGAGGCCCTGATCCAGAGCTATCGCCCCCAACTGCGCGCCGACGCCCGCACGCATGAGGTCGCCCGGCTGGTCATGCGCCAACGGGTGGGCTCTCCCGCCGTCGACGCGGCGGCGGGCGTGATCATGCAGGCGGGCCTCGACCTTCTGCCGGAGTGGGCGCAGGCGATGCACGAACGCCCGCTGGGGCCGCCGCGCGCCGTCACCCGGGCCGGGGCCCTGTCCACCGCCCGCTTCATCCGCTGGGCCTTCCGGGGCTCGCCCAACACCCGTGTCCATCCGCGGGATGTGACGCGCTATCCACCGGCGCGCCCCTGACCCGCGCGCGCGTCGAACAGAACCCGCGCCGCCAACGCCGGCCTGACGCTTCTAGAACTTCCCGTCCGCGGCGCGGATGAAATGGACCGCGCCGTAGCCGCCGATGACCAGTATGCCCAGCATCACCAGCACCGGGGCCTCGGCGATCGGACGGTCGACGATCGAGAGCCAGTACCACTGGAACCCCGCGAACACGGCCATGGACAGCAACCAGGGCGCATAGGCCAGCTTGAAGGCGCGCGCGAACCCGCGCCTCGGCGTGCCGCCCTCGCGCATGAAGAAGGCGGTCACGGAGGCGGGCAAGGCGGCCAGTCCGAAGACCTGGCCCAGCAGCAGGACGATGTCGGCGAATGCGGCCATCAGGGCGTCTCCGGATCAGATTCGGCCGCGCACGGTCGCGGCCACCAGCGTCAGGCGTTTGAGAAATTCCGGCGCATCGGGGTTCAGCAGCGCCGCCGCGGCCACCGCCGGGAAGGCGGCGACCGGCAGGGCCCTGAGCGCCGCATTGGCGGCCGGGCGCAGCGCCCTGGCCTCTTCGCCCCGTCCGGTCTGGCTCAGGCCCCGCACGCGCGCCGCGTCACGCATCGCCGCCTCATGCCCCGGCCCCGCCAGCACCTGCACGCCCAGCTGCATGGGTCCCAGATAGAAGGCGTCCAGATCATGCGGCTGGCTGTGCACCCGGTCGATATGGGCCTCGATCAGGGCCTCGAACGGCGCGCGCGGTAAGGCGTGACGGGCGACGAGGTCGGTCAACGCCTCCAGCACCGGATGGCCCTTGCGCGCCACGCCGGCGAAGACCCCGTCCATCTGCTCGCGCCACCAGGCGAAGCGCATCTCGGCCAGCATGGGCTGGGTGACCCGGGTCGGAATGGCCATCAGTTCGGCCTCGAACGCATACAGCACGATCAGGTCGGCGCGCGCCCGGGCGTCGGCCACGAACCGGCTGGCCAGCCAGCGGTCGAGGTCTGCGGCGCGAACCTGGGCGTCGAGAGCGGTCATTGGTCCTTCTCAGCGAAACGGGGCGGATCGTCAGACCCGCCCCGTCCCTGTCATGCGTGGCTGTCAGGCCGGGTTAGGGGCGCGAGGCCATGCCCAGCTTGATCGGCTTGGCGTCGTCCGCCGCGCCGCCCCGCTTCACACCCCACAGCAGGATGATCGGCGCGCCGACGTAGATCGACGAATAGGTGCCGATGATGATGCCGAACATCAGGGCGATCGAGAAGCCGAACAGGGCCTCGCCGCCATAGACGGCCAGCGCCGCCAGCACCATGACGGCGGTGACGCCGGTGATGATGGTCCGCGACAGGGTCTCGTTCAGCGACAGGTCGATCACCTCGCGCAGCGGCATGGTCTTGTACTTGCGCAGGTTCTCGCGAAGGCGGTCGAACACGACGACGGTGTCGTTCATCGAATAGCCGATGACGGTCAGGATCGCGGCCACCATGGTCAGGCTGAACTCCAGCTTGAACAGGACGATCAGGCCGAAGGTCAGCACCACGTCGTGCAGCAGGCCGGCGACGGCGCCGAAGCCGAACTGCGGCTCGAAGCGGAACCAGATGTACAGGAACATCAGCAGGATGGCCGATCCCAAGGCCAGCAGGCCGGACTGGAACAGCTCGCCCGACACCTTGGAGCCGACGACGCTGACGCCCGAATAGGTCACCTGACCGGTCGCCTGGGTGATCGCGCCCTCGACCTGGTTGACCACGGCGGTCTGGTCGCGGCCGTCCGGCACCTGGAAGCGGACGATGGCGGTCGAGCCGTCATCGATATTGGTGTCCCGGCGGGCGATGCCCTGAACGCCGACGTCGCCGAGGTCCAGTCCGCTCACCGCGCCACGCACGTCTTCCAGGTTGATCACCTGACCGGCCGGCTTGGACACCTCCAGCGAGGCGCCGCCCCGGAAGTCGATGCCCATGTTCAGGCCGGGCACGAAGCAGGCGACGATCGACGCCACGCACAGGATCACCGAGAAGAAGGCGGCGGGCCGGGCATACTTCACGAACTGGAAATTCGTTTTCTGCGGCAGCAATTTGATTAGGGGCCATCCACGCATCGTCATTACTCCGCGATCGGCAGTTTTTTGGGTTTGGCCGTCTTCAGCCAGAAGGCCAGCAGCACCTGGGCCACCAGCACGGACGACAGGACCGAGGTGAACACCCCGATGCCCAGCGTCCAGGCGAAGCCGCGCACCGGGCCCGCGCCGAAGACGAACATGATCGCCGCGGCCACCAGGGTGGTGACGTTGGCGTCGACAATGGTGGCCATGGCTTTCGAGAAGCCGGCGTCCATCGAGGCGATGACGCTGCGGCCCGCCCGGGCCTCGTCGCGCATCCGCTCATAGATCAGCACATTGGCGTCGACCGCGACCGCGAAGGTCAGGATCAGGCCGGCGATGCCCGGCAGGGTCAGGGCGGCGCCGACGAAGCTCATACAGGCCACGATCAGCAGGCCGTTCAGCATCAGGCCGAGGACCGAGATGCCGCCGAACAGGCCGCCGTAGGCGAGGATCATGAACAGCACGATGATGCCGAAGCCGATGGCCGTGGACAGGGCGCCCGCCGAGACGGCGTCCTCGCCCAGCTCGGCCGACACCGTCCGGCGCTCCTCGACCTTCAGCGGAGCCGGCAGGGCGCCCCCGTTCAGCAGATTGACCATCTCCGAGGCCTCCTCGATCGAGAAGCTGCCCTCGATGATGCCCGAGCCGCCGGTGATGGCGGTGTTGATCCGCGGGGCCGAGATGACCTTGCCGTCCAGGATGATGGCGAAGGGCCGGCCAATATTGGCCGCGGTCGCCTCGCCGAAGCGGCGGGCGCCGGCGCCGTCGAAGCGGAAGCCGATGGCGGTGCGCTGGTTCTGGTCGGTCGTGACCTCGGCCTTGGTCAGGTTCTCGCCCGACACCAGGATACGGCGCTTGACCAGATAGGGGGTGCCGTCCTCGCCGAGCAGCAGTTCCGCGTCCGGCGGGATCAGCCCGCTCTGGACGGCGGCCAGCTGGTTGTCGACGTCGACCATCTGGAAGGTCAGCTGGGCGGTCTGGCCGATCAGGCGTTCCAGCTCGGCCGGGTCGCTCTGGCCCGGAGCCTGGACCACGATGCGGTCCGCGCCCTGACGGGTGATCGAGATTTCCTTGGTGCCGGTGTTGTCCAGGCGGCGGCGCACGACCTCGATCGACTGGGTCACGGCGTCCGACGCCATCGAGTTCATCGTCGCCTCGCTGAAGGCGTAGCGAATGCGGTTATTACCCTGACGCTGGACCAGCCGGTCCGGCGCCCCGCCCTGTCCGGCGACGACCAGGGCGCGCATGGCCTGCTGGGCCGCTTCCATCTGGTTCGGGTCCGCCAGGGTGACGACCACGCCGTCATTCTGGCGGGCGATGCTGTTCACCCCGACGCTGGCTTCGCTCAGCACCGTGCGGGCGTCCTCGCCGAGGTTGGTGAGGCGCTTCTCGCGCATCGCCGGCACGTCGACTTCCAGCAGCAGGTAGGAGCCCCCCTGCAGGTCGAGCCCGAGGTTCAGGGCGTTCTTCGGCAGCCAGCCCGGCAGGGCCGCCCGCTGGGATTCGCTCAGCATGTTGGGCGCCGCGAACAGCAGGCCGAAAACGAGAGACAGGGCGAGAAGGATGACCTTCCAGCGCGACAGATGGATCATGCGGGCTGTCCCGAACCTTTCAGGAGAACGATCAGGCCTTGGCGTCGTTGGCGGCGATCGCGGTGCGATTGCGCACGTCGGCGATCATGGTCTTGATGACGCGGACGTTCACGCCCTGGGCGATCTCGACCATGGCTTCCTCGTTCTCGACGCGGGTGACCTTGCCGATCATGCCGTTCGACAGGGTGACCGTGTCGCCGCGCTTGACGGCCTCGATCATCGCCTTGTGCTTCTTCACCTGCTGCGCCTGCGGGCGCATGATCAGGAAGTAGAACAGGATGACCATCGGGACGATGTAGATGAAGATCCCGAACGGGCTCGCCGCGATTTGTTCCACGATAGTCTCCGGATAGCGCAGGGCGCGCCGTCGGCGCCGCCCCTGAAAATGAGGCGCGGAACCTAGGGCGCGTCGTTACACTTTGCAACGCGGCGCGAATGCGCACGCCGCCGTTTGCGTTATCGGGGCAACACGCTCAGCGGATCGACGGCGGACGGCGTATCGCCCCGCACGCGCCAGGTCTCGAAATGGATGGACGGACGGCCGTCGCCGGCGGTCGTGCCGACGGTGCCGATCTGCTGCCCGGCGGTGACCTCGTCGCCGTCGCGCACCACGGCCGAGCCGAGGTGGCCATAGACGGTGCGCCAGCCGTCGCGGTGGACGATCAGCACCGTCAGGCCCTGGCCGGCCAGGTCGTCCCCGACATAACCCACACGCCCGCCCGAGGCCGCGCGGACCTCGGCGCCGGCCGGCGCGCCGATGTTCACGCCGTTGTTGCGCTCGCCCATGCCCACCGGGCCGAAGCGGCGCAGGATGTCGCCGCGCACGGGCCAGTCCAGGGCCACCGTTCCGGTCGCCGGAGCGACCGGCGAAGCGGTCGCGGCAGGCTGGCGCGAGGGCGGCACATTGGCGGGCGGCGGCGGCGGGGGCGGCGGAACCCCGTCGTTCGGCACCGTCACGCCCGTCGGCGACGGGCCGGTCGCATAGGGATCGCCGCCGATGTCCACCGCGCCCTGCGGCAGGATCAGGCTCTGACCGGGCGTGATGGCGGCGCGCGGCCCCAGCTGGTTCAGGTCGATCAGCGCCTGCACCGGCGTCTGGAAGCGTCGGCCGATGCCCGAGATCGTGTCGCCGGCCTGGATCTGATAGGCGGCGCCGGCCACGGCGGCGACGGAGCCGCGCGCGGGCGGCGGCGGGCTGGTGAAGCCTTCCGACGCCGGACCGGCGGCCGGACGCGGGCCGGTCGCGGGCTCATAGGGGGTGGCGGCCGGAACCTCGGTATAGGGCCGGGTCGGCGCATCGTCATAGGGGCGCGGGCCGGCCGAGACGGGCGCGTCCAGCGCCCCGCCCTCGATGCTGGCCACCGGCGCGCCGCGCGGCGGCGGCGCCTCGCGGGCCGGATCGGTCGCGCCGCGCACGCCGTCGCCCGTCGGAACCGGACGGGTCGGATAGGCGGGTCCGGTCGGGCCGGTCGGGGCCGGGCCGTTGGGCTGGTCGGCATAGATCGAATAGCGCGGCTCGCTGGGGTAGCTGGAACAGGCCGCCAGCAGGCTCATCGCCCCCAGCACCATCAGGATGCGCATGCCGCCACCCATTTGAGTCATTCGCCCACTCCGCTTCTGCGCCCAGCCTGGTCGAACCGACCTGACCCGGAAAACCGCGCCAAAGTTGGGCGGGAAGGTTAATCAAGTCTTTCCGGAGGCCGGCGGCCGACGCGAATATCCACCCGTCTGTTCAGGGGCTCCGCAGTCTCCGGCGGCGTTGGCCGGACCAGTCGGCTGTCGCCATGGCCCGTGATCCGGATGTCGTCCCAGCGCACGCCCAGCCGCACCAGATCAAGCGCCGCGTTCTCCGCCCGTCGCCGGGACAGCGCCACATCCGCCTCCGCCGTATCGGTGTGGCCGTCCACCATGAACAGGCTTTCGCCGGGCCGGTAGTCGACCAGAAGAAACCGCCCGCTCCGTCGCCAATCGCGCGGCGTCACGTCGCTGCCGCTGTCGAAGAACAGCGAAGGGTTCTCCCGGATCACGCAACAGTCCGGGACCACCCGGATCGGCAGGCAGTCGCCCTCGCCCCGATCGCCCTCCGCAATCACCCGCGCCTGGATGGGCGGCGCCCCGGCTATCAAAAGCTCCAGCAGCGCCTCCTCGGCGCGCGATCGCTCCAGCGCGCCGGCGGACTGCGGACTGACGACGGCCAGACTTGACGGCGATCCCCGTTCATTTCGGGGCGTCGTGCTGCCGAGCGCCGCCACCGCTTCCAGAGCCGTCCTGTAGCCGTCCGACGTCAGCACCACGGTTTGCGGCTCGAAACAGACCGACCGGTCCTGCGCCACAGCGGGCCCGCCGATCAGCAGGACCAGCATCGAGAGCAGTCTGGGGCCAATGCGGCGGGTCATGCCGGCAGGATGCGCTCCCGGCCCCTCCCCGTCACCCCTCCTTGGCGGTCCCTTCCACCAGCGGCACGAACCGCACCTCGGTCAGGCTTTCGCGGCGGAACGATCCATCCTCCTGACCGATGTAGCGATGCAGCATCTGCACCGAACTCCGTCCCACGGGACAGACCAGCACGCCGCCGGGCTTCAGCTGTTTCAGCAGTTCGGTGGGCTCGCCCGGGGCGGCGGCGGTGACCATGATCCGGTCGAACGGCGCCTGCTCGCGCCAGCCCAGTCCGCCGTCGCCGTGGCGGGTGATGACATTGTCGATGTCCAGCTCCCGCAGCCGGTTCTCGGCCTCGGTCAGCAGGCTGCGATAGCGTTCGACGGAATAGACATAGCGGGCCAGCCGGCTCAGGACGGCGGCCTGGTAGCCGCTGCCGGTGCCGATCTCCAGCACCCGGTGGCGCGCCTGCACGTCCAGCGCCTGGGTCATCAGGCCGACGATATAGGGCTGGCTGATCGTCTGGGCGCAGTCGATCGGCAGGGCCTGATCCTCCCACGCCTGATCGAGAAACTTCTCGTGCACGAAGACGGCGCGGTCGATGGATTCCATGGCCGACAGCACGCGCGGATCCGTGACCCCCTGCTGCCTAAGCCCCAGAATCAGCCGCCCGGCGCGGTCGTCGCGAAGGTTCATCCGGCCGCGACCACGCTCTTCGGCGGGACCCCGCCGAGCACGCCCTTCAGATCATGCAGGCTCGGCGCATGGGTCAGGTCGATGTGCAGCGGGGTGACCGAGATCTTGCCCTCGTCCATGGCTCGCAGGTCGGTCCCGTCCGGGTGGTCGTGCTTCGTGCCGCGGAAGCTCATCCAGTAGTAGTCGCGGCCGCGCAGGTCGGTGCGCTTGACCGCGTGCATCTCGCCGATGTCGCGGAAGCCCTGGCGGGTGACCTCGATCTCGGTGACGTCCGCCGGGGCGCGGGCGGGGAAGTTCAGGTTCATGACCACGCCGGACTGCCACGGCTGGGCCAGCAGGCGGCTGATGATGGCGGGGGCGAAGGCCTCGGCCGTCTCCCAGTGCGCCGTCACCTCGTCGTGGAAGCGTTCGAGGCTCTGGCTCAGGGCGATGGAGCGGATGCCGAAGGCCATGCCCTGCAGGGCGCCGGCGACGGTGCCGGAATAGGAGCAGTCCTCGCCGACATTGTGCCCGCGATTGACGCCGGACAGCACCAGATCGGGCTTCTCCGGCATCAGGTCGTTGACCGCCAGCACGACACAGTCGGTCGGCGTGCCCGTCACGGCGAAGCGTTTCTCGCCGAACCGGTTGACCCGCAGCGGCTCGGTCAGGGTGATGCCCCGCCCCTTCCCCGACTGCTCCACGGCGGGTGCGCACACCCAGATGTCGTCGGACAGGGTCCGCGCGATGCGTTCCAGACATTCGAGGCCTTCAGCCTCGATGCCGTCGTCGTTGGTCAGCAGGATTCTCATGATCCTGTCGTGAGTAGTCCAAACCGCGCGGCCTTGTCATCCCGGACGGCGCATAGCGCCGATCGGGGACGCAAACCCTCACGCCAGACCCCGCTCCGGAGAGCGAAGCTCGTCCGGAGCACAGCCGGATCGAGGCGGGCTCTGGCCCGGATGAACCCTTTGGGCCCACGCATCAAAAAAGCTGTCGTCATCCGCCGGCAAGCCGCGCGGCGGCGCCGCCGGGTCGCCCGGTCTCTCTACGCTCGCCGGAGGATGACGATAGCGCGCAAACGCCGCCTATCGCAGCGCCTCGACCCGGTCCGCCAGGATCACCACGTCGCGGCGGCAGTCGTTGACGATGCGCGAGCCCTGCCAGTTGTAGGTCTGGCCGCCGTCGCGGTCGGCCCAGGCGGCGGTGCGGCCGGTCAGGCGGATCTTCAGGCCGTTCAGGTCGCCGGCGACCCGCTGCAGATCGCGCGGCAGGGCGCCGCTGACGCAGTCGGTCGGCACGTTTCGCGACAGGTCGCGCTGCTCGCGGTACAGCCGGATTTCGCCGTTCTGGACGCGCGCCCAGCCCTCGAACTGCGTGGCCGAGACGTCGAAACCGGCGGGCGGCGGCGCGACATTGCCGGGCATGGAGGCGCAGGCGCCGAGGGCCAGGATCAGGGCGGTGGGGGCGATCAGACGCATGAGCTTAAGTCCTGTGGGGCCGGAGACATCGCTTTGGACAGCAGCGCCGCGACATCTTCATGACGCGGACGCTTCTGTCCCTCGCAACCGTTGACGCCGCCGAAGGCTCCCCGCCTTGCGTCCGTCGGCTGAAAATCAGCCGCCGACCGAGGTCAGGCCGCCCATATAGGGGACCAGAACGTCGGGCACGCGGATCGAGCCGTCGTCCTGCTGGTAGTTCTCCATGATCGCCACCAGGGTCCGGCCCACCGCCAGGCCCGAGCCGTTCAGGGTGTGGACGAACTCGGTCTTCTTCTCGCCGTCGCGCTTGAAGCGGGCGTCCATGCGCCGGGCCTGGAAGTCGCCGCAGTTCGAGCAGGAGCTGATCTCGCGGTAGGTGTTCTGGCTCGGCAGCCAGACCTCGAGGTCGTAGGTCTTGCGGGCCGAGAAGCCCATGTCGCCCTTGCACAACAGCATCTTGCGATACGGCAGCTCCAGCGCCTGCAGGATGGCCTCGGCGCAGCCCACCATCCGCTCGTGTTCGGCGTCGGAGTCCTCGGGCTTGGCGATGGAGACCAGCTCGACCTTTTGGAACTGGTGCTGGCGGATCAGGCCGCGCGTATCCCGCCCGGCCGACCCCGCCTCGGCCCGGAAACAGGGCGTCAGGGCGGTCATGCGGATGGGGGTGGCCAGCTCAGACTCGGGCAGGATCTGCTCGCGCACGAGGTTGGTCAGGGAGACTTCGGCGGTGGGGATGAGCCAGCGGTAGTCTTCGGCGACCTCGAGTTCAAATCGAGGCTGCGTCCCGAAAGTTTGCTTAGCGTGTTCGATGCCTTGCTCTTCCGCCAGAGTAAGCGCGTTCAGGGCCGAGAGCTGGGCCGTCTCGACAACATCTTTCTCAATCAAGTCGCCTCGTTCAACGAGGAACAGGTCCTCGTAAAATTTCGGCAACTGCCCAGTTCCAAACATCGCGTTGCTACGAACAAGCAGCGGCGGGTTCACTTCCAGATAGCCGTTCCTGTCCGTCTGGGTGTCCAGCATGAACTGGCCCACGGCCCGTTCCAGTCGCGCCAGCTGCCCCTTCAGCACGGCGAAGCGCGAGCCGCTCATCTTCGCGGCGGCCTCGAAGTCCAGCAGGCCCATGGCCTCGCCCAGGTCGGCGTGATCCTTGGCCGGGCCGCCTTCACGGGGCGTTCCCCAGCGCGAGACCTCCACATTGCCCGCCTCGTCCTCGCCGTCCGGCACGTCGTCGGCGGCCAGGTTCTTCAGCCCCGCCAGCAGGTCGCGCAGTTCCTTGCCGACGCTGGCCTCGACGGCTTCGGCGGCGGCGATGTCGGCCTTCAGGGCCTCGACCTCGGCCTTGAGGCGATCCGCCTCGGCCATGTCCTTCTTCGCCATGGCGGCGCCGATCAGCTTGGAGGCGGCGTTGCGCTTGGTCAGCCCCTCCTGCGCCGTCGTCTGGGCCGCGCGCAGTTCGCCGTCCAGCCGCAGCAGGTCGGCCACCAGCCCGTCGGCCTCCTCGACCCCGCGCGACGACCAGCCGCTCACGAAGGCGGCGGGATTGTCACGGATGGCGCGAATGTCGTGCATGGCTCGTCTCTTGGAAAACAGAGCGATGCTCTAGCGGGCGCGGCGGATTCCGCCAAGGCCGCCCGACCGATCCGTCCGTTTCTGACGCATGCGCGTGCCAGACTGTCCGCCGGTCTTTGAAAACCCGCGCCGCGCCCGACGCCCGCCCGGCGCCGCCCCGTTCAAGTTGGCGTCTTCTGAAAATTCGGGCCCGAAAAAATTCGGCCTAACACTAGTAGTCGTAACAAACGCCCGGACCGCTCCGGTCAGATCAGTCCGCTGAGCGGCGAACTGGCGCTCGCATACATCCGGCGCGGCATCCGCCCGGCCAGATAGCCCTGACGCCCCGCGATGACCGCATGCTTCATGGCGCTGGCCATCAGAATCGGATCGTTGGCCCCGGCGATCGCGGTGTTCATCAGCACGGCGTCACAGCCCAGCTCCATGGCCAGCACCGCATCCGACGGCGTGCCCACGCCCGCGTCGACCAGCACCGGCACCCTGGCCTGCTCGACGATCAGCCGGACATTGACCCGGTTCTGGATGCCCAGGCCCGAGCCGATCGGGGCGGCGGCGGGCATGATGGCGGCGGCCCCCGCCTCTTCCAGCCGCTTCGCCATGACCACGTCATCGGTGCAATAGACCATGACCTGGAAGCCGTCCTTCACCAGCAGGTCCAGCGCACGCAGGGTCTCGATCATGTCCGGATACAGGTGGGCGGTGTCGCTCAGCACCTCCAGCTTGACCAGATCCCAGCCCCCGGCCTCGCGCGCCAGCCGCAGGGTCCGCACCGCGTCCTCGCCGGTGAAACAGCCCGCCGTATTGGGCAGGAAGGTGAAGCGGTCCGGCTTCACATAGTCGACCAGCATCGGCTGGTTCGGATCGGTCAGGTTCACCCGCCGCACCGCCACGGTGACGATCTCGGCCCCCGCGGCCTCGGCCGCATCGGCATTCTCCTGATACGTCTTGTACTTGCCGGTGCCGACGATCAGGCGGCTGTTGAAAGTCCGGCCGGCGACGGTCCAGCTGTCGGCGGTCTCGGATGCGGAAACGGGGACATGAGCGCTCATGTCCCCGTCCCTACGCTTTCAGACGCCCGGTTTGAACCCTTACGCGCCCTGCGGCAGCGCGTAGGCGATCACTTCGTCGGAAACCGGGGTCTCCATGAAGTGGTGGCCGCCCGGGGCGATGACCAGGAACTGGCGACCGCCGACCTCATAGACCATCGGATTGGCCTGCCCGCCGCCCGGCAGCTTGTCGGTCCACAGGGTCTTGCCGGTCTTCAGGTCGATGGCGCGGATCAGGTCGTCGGTGGCCGCGGCGATGAAGATCACCCCGCCCGCCGTGACGACCGCCCCGCCGTTGTTCGGCGTACCGATCTCGACCGGCAGCATCGAGGGGATGCCGAACGGCCCGTTCTTCAGGGCCTGGCCCAGCGGGCGGTCCCACAGGGTGCGGCCGGTGCGCAGGTCGATCGTGCGGATGCCGCCATAGGGAGGCTCCTTGCACAGCAGGCCGGTGAAGGGCATCCGCCAGCCGGCGTTGACGCTGATCGCATAGGGCGCGCCCGCCTGCGGGTCGCCCGCGCCTTCCGCCCCGCCCTTGCGGGCGTTCGGCTCGCCCCGCGGGGCCCAGCCCTTCCGGTCCGCCTCGGCCCGCGGCACCAGCCGGTTATAGTTCGGCATGTCATTGTAATTCGCCACGATCACGCCCCGCGCCGGATCAATCGCGATCCCGCCCCAGTCCGAACCGCCATTATACCCCGGGTACTGGATGTAGCGGCGATCGGCCGTCGGCGGGGTGTAGAAGCCTTGATAGGAGGCGCCGCGGAACTGGATCCGGCAGATCATCTGATCGATCGGCGACATGCCCCACATCTGGCGCTCGGACAGGTCCTCGGCCCGGCGCAGGGTATGATAGCCGCTGATCGGCTGGGTCGGGGTCCGCATCTGCGGCTCGACGCCGCCGCGCGGCGCGGCGACCTGGCCGACCGGGGTGATGGGCTGGCCGGTGGCGCGGTTCAGCACATAGATGTCGCCCTGTTTGGACGGCAGCACGACCGCCGGGACCGGCCCGGCCGCGGTCGGGAAGTCGACCAGGGTGGCTTGCGAACCCAGGTCATAGTCCCAGACGTCGTGGCGCACGGTCTGGAAATGCCAGCGCGGCTTGCCGGTGTTCACGTCCAGCGCGACCAGCGAGGTCGCATAGTCGAGCTGCGGCCCACGACGATCCGCGCTGACATAGTCGGCGGCGGTCGAACCCAGCGGCAGATAGACCAGTCCCAGGCGCTCGTCGCCCGAGGCCGTGGTCCACATGTTCGGCGTGCCGAGGGTGTAGATCTGCCCCTCCGGCGGGGTCGTGTTGATATCCGGGCGGTTCATGTCCCAGGCCCAGCGCAGCTGGCCCGTGACGGCGTCGAAACCCTTGATGACGCCCGACGGCGCGTTGCGACGCTGGCCGTCCAGGATCTGGTGGCCGGTGACGACCACGCCCTGGACGATGGTCGGCGCCGAGGTGATCGAGATCATCCCCGGAACGGTCGGGCCCATGTTCTCGGCGGTGTTGACCTGACCGCCCTGGCCGAAGGCGGCGCAGCGCTGGCCGGTGCGGGCGTCGACCGCGATCAGACGGGCGTCCAGCGTGCCCCAGATGATCCGGGTGGCGCAGGGATCGGTCGCCGCCGCGCCGGGCACGACATAATAGCTCACGCCCCGGCAGGCCGCCGTGTACGGGATAGACTCGTCGCTGACCTGCGGGTCATGCTTCCAGATATTTTGTCCGGTCGCCGCATTGACCGCCAGCACCATGTTCTTGCCGGTGCAGATGTAGAGGGTGTCGCCGATCTTCAGCGGCGTGTTCTCGGACGCATATTTGTTCTGCGCACCGGGCCGGTCGCCCGGCAGGTCGCCGGTGTGCAGGCTCCACACCCGCTCCAGCTTGCCGACGTTTTCCGGCGTGATCTGGGTCAGGCTGGAATAGCGCTGGGCGTGATAGCTGCCGCCGTAGGCGGGCCAGTCGGCGCCGACCGCAATCGCGTCGGGGTCGCTGGAGGCCACAGCCTGGGCCGTGGGCAGTTCGCCGTTGACCCGGATCTTGGCCGCATTGGCCGAGGCCACACCGCCGACCAGCAACAGGGCCACCAGTCCCACCGCGCCGCCGGTCGCCCACAGCTTGCCCTTGCCGGGCTTCAGCGCCGGCAGGGCGGCGATGACGAAGGCCAGCAGGACCGCCGGCGCCACCACGCGGGGCACCAGTCCCCATCCGTCGATCCCGACCTCCCAAACGGCCCACAGGACCGTCAGGACAAAGACGCCGATATAGATGAAGGCCCCCAGCAGGCTGCGCCGCACCAGCAGCACGCCGCTGGCCAGCAGACCCAGCCCGGCCAGCAGATAATACCACGAGCCGCCAAGACCGATCAGCCAGCCGCCGCCTATGGTGAGGGTGACGCCGATCAGGGCGAGCACCACCCCCAGGGCGATGATAAGGCCCCCTGCGAGGCCTCCCGGTTTCCGCTCTGCCGACATGACGTCTCTCCAGCTTGGCTATGGGTTTGCGATGCCAACACCCCGCCGGCTTCACAGTTCCGCCCCCGCACAGCCTCAGGCCTGATCAGCGATCACGTTCCGTTGCGGCCGTCAGATCCCGGCGCCTTTCGTCAGTTTCCCCCCGCACTGCGCCATGCGTGACTACAGTCCCGAGTCGTTCAGTGAAGGAGTGCCGCCATGCGCATCAAAGCCCTTGTGATGAGAAGCGCGGTTGCGATCCTGCTCACGTCCACCGCCATCATCACCGTGAGCTGCTCAAGCTCCGGCGCGCCCGGCGTCGGCGCGGTCGCGACCGCCCCCGCGCCCCCCCCGCCCCCCGCGCCTCCGCCGCCACCTCCGCCGCCGCCCATGGCCCCGCCTCCGGCGCGTCCGGCCCCGGCCGAAGGCGTGGCGGACACGAACGTTGGTGTCATCGGAGCGGCCGACGGCGTCGACGACGTGGTGGTCACCGGCAGCCGCATCCGTCGCGACGGAGACACCAGCGAAAGCCCGGTTGTATCCGCAGAGGGCGAGGCGAGCGCGGACACCCGCATCGCGGCGGCGACCCCGGTGGCCCTGCCCGGTCGCGGCACCCCTCCCGCCCGGGCGCGCGTGGCCCAGGCCGGTCTGCTCACCGCGGGGGATTATGACGACCTGCTGAACCCGAGCTGGTACGCCGACTATGTCGGTCGCTACCTGCAGGCCAACGGCGATCTGCAACTGCCCTACGTCGATACCCGCCAGGCCATCACCATCGCCGTCAGCGACGCCGAAGGCCGTCCCGCCCCGTTCATGGATGTCGCCGTCTCCCGGCCTGAAGGCGCCCCCCTGCGTCTGCGGACGCTGGCTGACGGCACAGTCGTGCTGTTCCCCGGCCTGGACCGGCTGGGCCGGACCGCGGACGTGACCGTCGCCGGCGCGAGCCGCCGCCTGACCGTCGGCCCGGATCGCAGGCTGGAGATCCGCATTCCGGGCCGCGCCGCCACCGTCCGCGCCTTCGACCTGCTGATGGTCATCGACGCCACCGGCAGCATGGGCGACGAGATGGAGTATCTGAAGCGCGAGATCGCTTCGATCATGGCCTCGCTGGCCGAGCGCCATCCGGGCGTGGACACCCGCATCGGCCTGATCGTCTATCGGGACAACGGCGACCAGTATGTCGTGCGCGACTTCCCCTTCACCTCGAACGTCGGCGAACTGGTCCGTCAGTTGGAGGCCCAGCGCGCCGATGGCGGCGGCGACTATCCCGAGGCGGTCGATCAGGCGCTGGCGCGAGCTATGGACTACCCGTGGCGCGACAACGCGGTGCGCTCCATGGTTCTGGTCGCCGACGCCCCACCCCATGACGACCGCATCGCCGCGACCTGGGCCCAGGTGCAGGCGGCGCGCGAGCGCCGGATCCAGATCACGCCGGTGGCCGCCAGCGGCGTCGGCGACAAGGCGGAGTTCATCATGCGCGCCGCCGCCGCGGCGACCCAGAGCCGCTACCTTTTCCTTACGGACGACAGCGGCGTCGGCAACCCGCACGCGACGCCCGACGTGAAATGCTATGTGGTCAGCCGCCTCGACAGCCTGCTGCGCCGAGTGCTGGACGGGCAGATCTCCGGCCGGCGGGTCGAGCCCACGGTCAATGAAGTCATCCGCACCGTGGGCCCCTACGACCGCGGCGTCTGCACACCGAAATAGGTCCGGTCAGCCGCCGCCGACGAACTGGACCAGCTCGATCCGGTCACCGGCGGCGATGGCCGTGACGGCGTGTCGGGACTTGGGCACGATCTCCAGATTGCGCTCGACGGCCACCTTGCGGATATCCAGTCCCAGCTCCTCCACGAGGGCCAGAATGGTGGTCGCGCGGACCTCTCGAAGCTCGCCGTTGATCTGGATTTGCATGACCCTGCGTCAATCTTCTGGGACGTGCGGCTTGCTTGCGGCCACGCCTGAGCTAAAAGGCCGGTCCGATTCCGTCGGAACGTCACCTCTGCGAGCGAATGCCCGACAGCCCCGTCCTCTACGTCCTGAATGGCCCGAACCTCAACCTGCTTGGGGTCCGTGAGCCTGAAATCTACGGACATGAGACCCTGTCGGACATCCAGGCGCTGTGCGAACGCACGGCTTCGGGCGCGACCGTGGTGTTCCGTCAAACCAATCACGAAGGCGAGCTGATCGACTGGGTCCAGGAGGCCCGGGAGAAGGCTGACGCCCTTGTGATCAACCCGGCGGGTTACGGCCACACCTCCGTGGCCCTGCTGGACGCCCTGAAAACCTTGGCGGTTCCGATCGTCGAGTGCCATCTGTCGAATCCGGCGGCGCGCGAGCGCTTCCGGCATCGCACCTATGTGTCGGCGATCGCCGCCGGCGTGGTTTCGGGCTTCGGCCCGATGAGTTACGAACTGGCGGTGAAAGCCGCCCTCGGACTGGCGCAGGAACGCAGCCGGTCCGCTGACCGTTCGGTTTAAAGGACAACAAGAGGCTCCCATGGCCGATCCGAAACTGAAGAACGAAGCCGAAATCGATGCGACCCTGGTGCGCCAGCTCGCGGACATCCTCAACGAGACCGATCTGACCGAGATCGAGGTCGAGAAGGGCGAACTGCGCATCCGCGTCGCCCGCGAGATCACGGCCGCACCGGTCGTTCAGTACGCCGCCGCTCCGGCTCCGGTCGCAGCGGCTCCGGCCGCCGCCGCCGCCGCCCCGCCCGCCATGCCGTCGGACCCGGCGACCATCGTCGCCCGCGCGGGTGAAGAGGTGAAGTCGCCGATGGTCGGCACGGCCTATCTGCAGGCCTCGCCGGAGGCTCCGGCCTTCGTCCAGCCGGGCGACAAGGTGAAGAAGGGCCAGACCCTGCTGATCGTCGAAGCCATGAAGACGATGAACCCCATCCAGGCTCCCCGCGACGGCGTCGTGAAGGAAGTTCTGGTCGGCGACGCCCAGCCGGTCGAGTTCGGCGAGCCGCTCGTCCTGCTCGAGGCGTAAGCCATGTTCAGCAAGGTTCTCATCGCCAACCGCGGCGAAATCGCCCTGCGGATTCACCGTGCGTGCAAGGAGATGGGCATCTCCACCGTCGCCGTGCACTCCGAAGCCGACCGCGGCGCCATGTGGGTGCGGCTGGCTGACGAGAGCGTCTGCATCGGCCCGGCGCCGGCCGCCAAATCGTACCTGAACATCCCGTCGATCATCGCGGCCGCCGAGATCACCGGCGCCCAGGCGATCCACCCGGGCTACGGCTTCCTGTCCGAAAACGCGCGCTTCGCCGAGATCGTGGAAGCGCACGGCATGACTTTTATCGGTCCCAAGCCCGAGCATATCCGGGTCATGGGCGACAAGATCAGCGCCAAGAAGACCGTGCTTGAAGCCGGCATTCCCTGCGTGCCCGGCTCGGCCGGCGAGGTCGAGACCGTCGAGGACGCTATCGAGGCCTCAAAAACCATCGGCTTCCCGCTGATCGTCAAGGCCGCCGCCGGCGGTGGCGGACGCGGCATGAAGGTCGCCCTGACCGCTGACGATCTGGTCGAAGCCGTCCAGACGGCCCAGACCGAGGCCAAGGCGGCCTTCGGCAACGGCGCCGTCTATATGGAGCGCTATCTCCAGAAGCCGCGTCACATCGAGATCCAGGTCATCGCCGACAGCCACGGCAACGTCGTGCACCTGGGCGAACGCGACTGTTCGCTGCAGCGTCGTCACCAGAAGGTGCTGGAGGAGGCTCCCTCGCCCGCCCTGTCCGCGGAAGGCCGCAAGGCCATCGGCGAGACGGTCAACAAGGCGATCGCCGCCATCGGCTACCTGGGCGTCGGCACCATCGAGTTTCTGTGGGAGGACGGCGAGTTCTTCTTCATCGAGATGAACACCCGCCTGCAGGTCGAACATCCGGTCACCGAGATGATCACCGGCGTCGATCTGGTGCGCGAACAGATCCGCATCGCCGCGGGACTGCCGCTGTCCTTCACCCAGGATGACGTGACCTTCAAGGGGCACGCCATCGAGTGCCGGATCAACGCCGAGAACGCCGAGACCTTCACCCCCTCGCCGGGGACGATCACGGACTTCCACGCGCCGGGCGGTCTGGGCGTGCGTCTGGATAGCGCCATCTACGCCGGCTATTCGATCCCGCCCTATTACGACAGCCTGATCGGCAAGCTGATCGTCCACGGCCGCGACCGCGAGGAGTGCATCGCGCGCCTCAAGCGGTCGCTGGGCGAGATGGTCGTCGGCGGCATCGATACGACGATCCCGCTGTTCCAGAAGCTGCTGCAGGAGCCGGACATCCTGTCGGGCGACTACGACATCCACTGGCTGGAAAACTGGCAGAAGCGCCAGCGCGGCGAAGCCTAGGGCTCGGTGGAGGAGCCCGGCTTCAGCGCCAGCGCCTCCTCCGGCGGCTTCGGCCCGGATGAACTGCTGAACTGCTACGCCACAGGCGTCTTCCCGATGGGTGAGGCGCGCGATGATCCGCGCGTCTTTCTGGTCGAACCGGACCAACGCGGCGTCATCCCGCTGGACGGCTTCCACATCCCCACCCGACTGAGAAAGACGGTACGGGGCGAGCCGGTCGAGGTTCGGGTCAGCACGGCGTTCGACGCCGTCCTTGACGCCTGCGCCGCCGCCATGCCGGGCCGCGAGGACACCTGGATCAACGCCCCGATCCGACGGCTTTATCTGGAGCTTCAGGCGCGGGGAAACGCCCACTCCATCGAATGCTGGCGCGAAGGGCGTCTGGTCGGCGGCCTGTACGGCGTGACGCTGGGCGGCGCCTTCTTCGGCGAGAGCATGTTCACGCGTGAGCGCGACGCCTCAAAGATCGCGCTGGTGCATCTGGTCGCGCGGCTGAAGCGCGGCGGCTGGCGGCTGCTGGACGCCCAGTTCCTGACCGATCATCTCAGCCAGTTCGGCGCGGTCGAGACGCCGCAGGCGGCCTATCTCAAGCGGTTGAAGCTGGCCCTGCCCGTCCGGCCCAACAGCCGCTCGCTGTTCGAGCCGATGACAGGCGCCGAAGCGGTCTTCTACGCCCTGCAGCCCACGACCCAGGCGTCGTAGATCGGGTGTTGCAGGCCGCTGACGGCGGGTGACGAGGCGAACATCCAGCCCCGGAAGACCTGACGCGGATCAGTCACCTGGGTGACGCCGCGCGGCTGGATGCTGACTTCCAGATAGGCGATCGCGTCCTCGACCTGTTCGTCCGAGGCCGAAACCTCGCAGGCGCGGGCGGTGAAGATCAGGGTCTTCTGGAAGCGCACCGGGCGACCGCCGACCTCGACCTCGAACCGCATGCGTTCCGTGGTGATCTTGTCGACGGCCTCGACGATGGCGACGCGTCGACGCTGACGGCGGCCGGGCGTGGTCGAGGGTTCGGGCTTCGCCTGCGCGGTCTCGCTGGCCTTCTCCTCCACCACATCCTCCTCCTCGGCCTTTTCAGGCGGGGGCGTCAGGGCGGGATCGACCGGCGGGGTGATCGCGATGGGCGCGGCCGGCGCCGGCGCCGCTTCCGGCGCGGGCTCGGCCGGGGGCGTTGCAACCTGGCGGTTCAGGTCCGCCGTCGTGTCCTGGACCGGACGGGCGTCCTGCGGCAGGTCGTTGAGCGCGGACGCGACAACGCCGCCGGCGGCGATAAGAGCCGCGGCGGTGACGCCGGCCAGGATCAGCCCCGAACGTTTCATTCCGGGCGCCAGGCCTCATAGTCGCCGGTCGCGGCAGGGCGTTGACCCTCGGCGCCCAGCGAGCCCTGCGGACGCCACGCCATCGGCGTGCCGGTCAGGTTCGGCAGGTGATCCTTCTCCCACGCCCGGCGCGGCAGCGGCGCCTCGGTCGGCGGCTCGTCGTAGGTGTAGTGCAGCCAGCCGTGCCATTCGGGCGGCACCTTCGAGGCGTCGGCATAACCGTTGTAGATCACCCAGCGCCGCTTGCGGCCGTCATAGCTGATGTTGTCCCGCGACTGATAATAGGTGTTGCCGAACTCATCGGTCCCGATCTTCTCGCCACGCTTGGCGATGGTGAAGAAGGTGCCGATGGTGGCGCCGCTGGTCCAGCCGAAGATTCTGCCTAGCACGTCGGGAATTCCACTCGTCTCGCGTCGGCCGGACACCCCGGCGACAGCAGGCGGATCATAGAAACCGCAGGGCGTTCCGTAAAGCGGAACACGGCTGCGTTCGAACTCAACATCTTGGGGGTAACCCGTGCCCCACACGCCAGATTTATTGCAGGGGAGCCCCTTACACCGTTAGCATCGCTCAAAGCCGCCTCGAGACCTCCATGCGTCCCCAGCCTCGCTTCGCCGTCCTCGCCACCGCCGTCCGCCGATCCGTGCGCGAGATCGAGCGCGCGGGCCGTCTGATCGAAGTCCTCACGCCCGAGGACTGGTCCGACGCGCGCACCGAGGCCTGGGTCGATTGGGCGGCGGCTCAAGACCTGCCGCTGGATGGCGAGGATCTGATCAGCGAGGCTTCCCGGACGTTCGCCGCCCGACACTGTCCGGATGAGGGCGTGGCCGCCGAACTGTCCGCCACCCTGCGGCTGGGTCTGGCGACGCCCGCCAGCCCCCAGTCGGTCGCCGCAAGCGATGCCCTGATCTTGTCGGATCCCGCCGCCGCCAGATGGCTGAAAGCCGAAACCGCGCGCCGTCGGGCCCAGCGGCTGTCGGCAGGGGCGGTGGCCGCGGTCGCCGCCGCTCTCGCCGCCGTGAGCGAAGCCGTCAGCCGTTGCGAAGGCCCGCGCGGCGACTGCGCCGACCCGGCCCACAATCCCGCCCTGGCGCGCGCCGCCCTGACGGCCCGCCGCGCGGGGGCGTCGGACGCCGACATCCTGCGCGCCGTCGAGGGCGAATCGTTTGATGCCGCGCCCCTGCCCGTCCCCGTCGTCACCCCGTATGCCGCCGTCGCCGATCGCGACCTCATCGCCTCCGGTGCGCCGGAGGCGCTTCTGGCCGCCGAAGGCGCTCTGGACGGCGATCTGGTCCTGACCTTCGATCCGGAAAGCGCGGAACTGACCGCCGAGGCCGCGCGCGGCGCGGGGGTGCTGATCTCCCTGACCGCCCTGCGCGACCTGACCGGCGAGGCCTTCGAGGCCGCATTGGCCGACCTGACCGCGCTCTGGGCCGACGTCCTGTCCAACGACGGCACGGTTCCGGTCTCAATCGGGATGGCGGACCTCGGTGACGTCGTGCTGGCCGAGGGCGCGACCGACCCGGTCGCCCGCGCCGCCGCGCTGGGCCGTCTGGTCGCCGAATCGGCCTGCGGCCCGATCAGCCTGTTCGTGGAGGACCGTGAAGCCAGGCTTCGTCTCGGGGCTTCGCCCCTGACGGCGCTGGACCGCTTTGAAACCGGGGATGGAGAGATCGACCGCCGGCTTCGCCCCGCTCTCGCCTCCGCCATCGCGGCGGCGGGCGGCGACGTGGAAAGCGCCGAGCGGCATCTGCTGGGCCGCCGGACACTGGTTGGTGCGCCGGGGGTGGATCACGCCGCCCTGCGGACCCACGGCTTCACCGACGTGGAGCTGGAAGGCCTCGAACTGGCGCTGACCCATGTCGACCGGCTTGAGGACGCCTTCCGCACCCCGGTGCTGGACGCCGGCTTCCTGCGCGACGTACTCGGCGTTGAAGATCAGGTGGAGGCCGATCTGCTGGCCCGGCTGGGCTTCGCCACAGCGGATGTGGACGCCGCGGAGCGCCATGTCTTCGGCGCCGGCGGTCTGGCGGATTGGACCGACGCGCCCGAGGGGCTCGGCGACCTTCTGTCGGATCTGGGCGGGTTCGAAGCCGCCCTGCGCGCTGCTCTGGAGCCGTTCAGCGCCACGCCCGACCTGACGCCGGTGGCGATGGACTGGCGCACGACCCCCTCACAGGCCGTGCGCGTGCTGGCCGACGCCGCGCGGGACGGCCGCCGGGCCGTTCGCCTGCGTCGCGACGAAGCGCCGCTCGGCCCCCTGCTCGAGATTCCCGACAGCGCCGCACAGGAACGGGAGCGTCGCCGAGAGCCCGAGGTCCGCTCCGTTGAGCGGGTGGTCGAGAAGGTTGTCGAACGCGAGCGCACCCGCCGCAAACTGCCCGATCGCCGCAAGGGCTATATCCAGAAGGCGGCTGTAGGCGGCCACAAGGTCTACATCCACACCGGCGAGTACGAAGACGGCGAGCTCGGCGAGATCTTCATCGACATGCACAAGGAAGGCGCCGCCTTCCGCTCGCTGATGAACAATTTCGCCATCGCCATCTCCATCGGCCTGCAATACGGCGTGCCGCTGGACGAGTTCGTGGACGCCTTCGTCTTCACCCGGTTCGAACCCGCCGGCCGGGTCACGGGCAACGATTCGATCAAGTCGGCGACCTCGATCCTCGACTACATTTTCCGGGAATTGGGCGTGTCCTACCTGGACCGGCAGGAACTGGCCAATGCGGACGCCGGGTCGGGCGACGGACTGGGCGCAGGCGAGGGTGAGGCGGCGGAGGCTGTTCCGGCGGCCCGGTTCATCTCCAAGGGCTTCGCCCGGGGCGCGGCGCCGGACAATCTGGTCGTCCTGCCCTTTGGTCAGAAGCGGGATCCGGCGTCGGCGACGCCCGTCGCGGCCAGTGAGGCGACCGCCTGTCCGGCCTGCGGCGACTTGGCCTTGCAGGAGCGTGGCGGAGGCTGGATCTGCGACACCTGCGGCGCCGCCCCCTCGATGCAGGGTTAAATCAACGATTTCATGCCAGGCTTGCTGAGCTCAACCGAGCGCCGGAGCCTGAGATGAAGCTGCTTTTGACCGCCGTGGCCCTGACCGCCGCCCTCGCCTCGCCGGCCCTGGCGCAGAACGCCGGGCAGATCGCCAGCGTGCGGAACGGCGCCAGCTGCTCGGGCTGCAACCTGTTCCAGGGCGACTTTTCGGGGTTGGAGCGGCGCGGTCTGAACCTGTCGGGGGCGCGCCTGCGTCAGGCGGACCTCAGCCTGGCGGTGATGAACCGGACGCGGTTTTCCAACACCGACATGCGCGACGTGGAAGCCTATGGCGGCGTCTTCTCCAACTCCAATTTCTCCGGCGCCAATCTGACCAATGCAGGCTTCGTCGGGGCGTATCTGGACGGTTCGAACTTCGCCGGCGCGACCCTGACGGGCGCCAATTTCTCCGGCGCGTCGCTGGAGCGGGCGACGGGGCTGACCCAGGCCCGACTGAGCCAGGCCTGCGGCGACGAGGCGACCCGATTGCCGCGTGGCCTGTCCATTCCCCGCTGCTGATCCGCCATCGACGTTACGGCGATTTAAGTAGGGTTGTTCGGGGTTTGGCGGCATGAAGGTGGCGTGAAACAGATCGCTTTTCCCTTCTTCCGCCGCTTGATGGCTCCCGGCCTCGCCGTGGCGACCTCGCTGGCCGCCGTGTGCGCAGCGGCTCCGGCAGCGGCCGAGGTTCATCTGCAGTTCCAGGATCGCGACGTGGCGCGGATGGTCTCGCTGGGCGGGTCCTGCAACCGGTGCGAACTGTCGGGCCGGGACCTGACCGGCGCCAGTTTCACCGGCGCCAGCTTCACCAACGCCACCCTGGTCGGCGCCAATATGCGGGGCGCGGATCTGGTGGGCTCCAACTTCGCCGGCAGCGACTTCACCCGGGCTGATCTGGGCGGGGCGGACCTGACCGGGGCCAACTTCACCGGTTCCAACTTCACCAATGCCGACATGACGGGCATCTCAGCCATGGGCGCGACGATGGTGCGGGTCCGGATGGACCGGAGCAACGCCACCGGCGCCGAGCTGAACGGGGCCAATATGAACGGCGCGGTGCTGGGCGGGACCAACTTCACCGGCGCCGAGCTGAACGCCGCGACCCTGGCCAACGTCAGCGCGCGGGCGGCCAATTTCAACGGCGCCGAGATCGGCATGTCGAACCTGTCGAACGGCGACTTCCGCGGCGCGAATTTCCGCGGCGCCGAGATGAACGGCGCCCGCCTGACCGGCGGGCAGTTCGAGGGGGCCAACTTCACCGGCGCCGAGATGAACCGGGCGGATGTGCGTGGCGCGGACCTGTCCGGCGCGCGGGGTCTGTCGCAGGAACAGGTCGGCCGGGCCTGTGGCGACGCCAACACCCGTCTGCCGGGCAATCTGACGGCCCGAGCCTGCCGCGGCATCTCGTCGATCCGGGTGAGCCCCGCGCCCCCGGCGGCGCCCGCCCCACCGGTCCCCCCGCGGGTGCGGAACTTCGTGGTCGCCAGCGGCCACTGACACAAAAGGCCCCCGTCGTTGACGAGGGCCTTTTTCTTTTCCTTCAAAAGCTTGCGCCGCCGATTACACCTTGAGCGGCAGGGCCGTCCGGATGTGGACGTCCTTCAGCTGACGCTCGCCGGCCTCGGTCGGGGCGTTCATCAGAAGGTCCTCGCCCTGCTGGTTCAGCGGGAAGGCGATGACCTCGCGGATGGCCGTCTCGCCCGCCAGCAGCATGACGATGCGGTCGATGCCGGGAGCCAGGCCGCCGTGCGGCGGCGCGCCGTAGCGGAAAGCGTTCAGCATGCCCCCGAACTGCTCCTCGACGACCGAGTTGTCGTAACCGGCGATGCCGAAGGCCTTGAGCATGATCTCGGCCTTGTGGTTCCGGATCGCGCCCGAGCACAGCTCATAGCCGTTGCAGACGATGTCGTACTGGTAGGCGCGGATGGTCAGGGGATCCTGGGTTTCCAGCGCCTCGAGCCCGCCCTGCGGCATCGAGAAGGGGTTGTGCGAGAAGTCGACCTTCTTCTCTTCTTCCGACCATTCGAACATCGGGAAGTCGACGATCCAGCAGAATTTGAACTGGTTCTCGTCGATCAGCTTCAGTTCCGTGCCGACGCGGGTGCGGGCCAGGCCGGCGAATTTGGCGAAGACCGACGGCAGGCCGGCGGCGAAGAAGGCGGCGTCGCCCTTGCCGAGGCCGAGGGCGGTCATCAGGGCCTCGGTCGGCTCCTGGCCGAGGTTCTTGGCGATCGGGCCGCCCCAGGCGTTCTGGTCGTCGGACCAGAAGATATAGCCGAGGCCCGGCTGGCCCTCGCCCTGGGCCCAGGAGTTCATGCGGTCGCAGAAGGCGCGGCTGCCGCCGGTCGGGGCCGGGATGGCCCAGACGGCGTTCTTCTCGTCCGCCGCGAGGATCTTGTTGAAAAGGCCGAAACCGCCGTCGCGGAAATGGTCCGAGACATCCTGCATCTTGATCGGGTTGCGGGTGTCCGGCTTGTCGCTGCCATACCAGGCGATCGACTGCTGGTAGGTCAGGCGCTCAAAGCCCTTGTGTTCCAGCGTCTGCCCGAAGTCGTTGGTGAAGGTGTGCGATCCGTCGATGGGCGAGACCGGCTTGCCGTCGGCGAATTCCTCGAACACCCCGTGCATGACGGGCTCGATGGCGGCGAAGACGTCCTCCTGGGTGACGAAGCTCATCTCGACGTCGAGCTGGTAGAACTCCAGCGAGCGGTCGGCGCGCAGATCCTCGTCGCGGAAGCAGGGCGCGATCTGGAAATAGCGGTCGAAGCCCGAAACCATGAGCAGTTGCTTGAACTGCTGCGGCGCCTGCGGGAGGGCGTAGAACTTGCCCGGGTGCATGCGCGACGGCACCAGAAAGTCGCGCGCGCCCTCCGGCGACGAGGCGGTCAGGATCGGGGTCTGGTATTCCAGGAAGCCCTGACCGACCATGCGCTGGCGGATCGAGGAGATGACCCTGGAGCGCAGGACGATGTTCCGGTGCAGACGCTCGCGACGCAGGTCGAGGAAGCGGTTGGCGAGACGGATCTCCTCCGGGTACTCCTGATCGCCGAAGACCGGCATCGGCAGTTCCGCGGCTTCCGACAGGACCTCGATGCCCTGGACCCGGACCTCGACCTCGCCGGTCGGCAGCAGGGCGTTCACGGTGCTGGCGTCGCGCATGACCGCTTCACCGTCGATGCGGATGACGCTTTCGGCACGAAGGCGTTCGACGATTTCGAAGCCCGGCGTCGACGGGTGCAGCACCAGTTGCGTGATGCCGTAGTGGTCCCGCAGATCGACGAACAACAGGCCGCCGAGATCGCGCTTGCGGTGCACCCAGCCGGACAGGCGGACATTGGCGCCGGCGTCGGTCGAACGGAGGGCGCCGCAGGTGTGTGAGCGATAGGCGTGCATGTCGGTTCGTTCTGGATTCGGGCCCGCGAGGGGCGGAATTCGGGAGGGGCGGAAGGGCGCATCATCGCCTCTGAAAGTCAAGGTCCGTGGCGATTTCGGGCGGCTTCGGGCGGCGGGAAGACGCGGGCCAAACGCGAGCGGCCGCCGAAGGCTCCCGGCGCGGCAGGCGCACAAAAAAGCGTCCCATGCGTTCGATGACTCCGCTGTGTTCGCTTGGCTGCACGCCCTGTGCGGTCCGCCCGACGGCGCATTCTGAAGGCGGCATACGTCACTATTGGACGCACCGATCCACAGGGCGCGCCGTTCCGTCCACGGACGGTCACACCGCAAATCGTGGCGCCAGCGTCGCATCTGCTATGGTGAACGCGATGACGAGCCGCCTGCCCGCCTTCGATCAGATGCGTCTGCCCCTCCAGAGCGACCTGCCGGAGGGGGCGGACAGCTTCGTCGTGTCCGACAGCAACCGCGCGGCGGTGAAGGCGCTGGCGGACTGGCCCAACCTGATCGGCGGGGTCATGGCCATCTGCGGCCCGGCCGGCAGCGGCAAGAGCCGCCTGGCCCAGATGTGGGCCGAGCGGGTCGGCGCGGTCGCCTTCCACGGCGGCGAAGCGGCCCTGATCGATCCGATGGAGATCGAGGGCCGTCCGGTGTTGCTGGACAGGGCGATGGACGCAGACGACGAAACCCTGTTCCACCTGATCAACCTGGCCCAGGCGCCGGGCGGAGCGATGCTCATGGTGTCCCGCCCTGCCCCGTCGGCTTGGGCGGTGGAGCTGCCGGACCTGCGCTCGCGGCTGGACGCCGTCATCAGCGTGCCGGTCGAGGCGCCCGACGACCCGGTGCTGGCCGCCATGCTTGAGGCCCGCTTCGCGGAGCACGGCATCCGCCCGGCCAAGGACGTCATTCCCTATCTTCTGCGCCGCATCGACCGGTCCGCGGCGGCGGCGGAGGCTGTGGTGGAGCGACTGAACGCCTTGCACCGGCCCGTCACGCGGTCGTTGGCGCGGGAAGCGCTGGAGGGTGGCGAAGACAGCGGAGAGCTGTTCGACTGAGCCGGGCCGGCGCCGCGGGGTCTAGGCGACCGCCAGCGCCAGCTTCTCACCGAGTTCACCGGCCTTGAAGGGCTTGTGCACCACGCGATCGTCCGGCGCCGCCGCCAAGGCTTCGGCGTCCGCATAACCGGTCGCGAACAGGATCGGGACGGCAGGACGGGTGCGCTGCATTGCGCGCGCGACCTCGGCGCCGTTCATTCCCGGCATGGCGAAGTCGAGGATGACCGCCGAGATATCCTCTCGCGTCTCGAAGACATCCAGGGCGGCCCCGCCGCTGCCGGCCTCAAGGATCCGATAGCCGAGATCGGTCAGGATGCCGGCGGTGACTTCGCGCACGGCGTCGTCATCGTCCACGACCAGAACGACGATGTTGTCGGACGGCGCGGCCTGCGATGTGTGGAGCGCCTCCGGCTCGGGAACCGGCTGGGCGTAGGCGCGGGGCAGGTAGAGGTGAATGGTCGTCCCCTCTCCCGCAACCGTGTCGATGGTGACGCCGCCGCCGGACTGTTTGGCCAGGCCGAACACCTGACTGAGACCGAGGCCGGAGCCTTTCCCCACCGCCTTGGTGGTGAAGAACGGCTCGAACGCGCGCGCCAGAACCGCCTCCGTCATGCCGGAGCCGTCGTCGCAAACCGAAACGACGACATGCTCGCCGGCGGGCGGCTGCTCGGGCAGTTCAGGTTCAGGCGTCACGACGTTCGCCGTGCTGATCTTGAGCGTCCCGCCCACGTCCATGGCGTCGCGCGCGTTAATGGCCAGGTTCAGGATGACCAGTTCGATCTGGGTGGGATCGATCATGGCGGGCCAGAGGTCTTCGGCCAGATCCGGCTCCAGGATGTGGACGCTGCCCCCGATGGTGCTCTGGAGCAGGTCCCGCATGCTGCGAACCGTATCGTTGAGATCAACGGCGCGGGGTTCGAGTTTCTGCCGACGGGAAAAGGCCAGCATCTGCGCGGTCAGTTGCGCCCCGCGCCGCGACGCCTCTCCCATCATGGACAGGCGGCGTTTCACGCCGGGATCATCGGTTCGCTTCTGTAGCTGTTCAACGTTGCCGAGGATGACCGTCAGCAGGTTGTTGAAGTCATGCGCGACACCCGACGTCAGCTGGCCCACGGCCTCAAGCCTCTGGGCCTGACGCAGCGCCGTCTCGGCCTTCTCACGCTCGGCGATCTGGGTCGCGAGCTGGCGGTTGGCGGCCTCGAGTTCCTCGGTCCGTTCGAACACGCGACGTTCGAGCAAAGCCTCGGCCTTGCGAATCTCCTCGATGCGTTCCCGCGCCTCATACTGGCGGCTGCGACCCCGCAGGGCGGTGCGAACCGCGCTGACCAGGGTGGTGGGGTGGAAGGGCCGCTCCAGAAAGCCGACATTGCCCAAGGCCGACGACAGACGCTGCGCCACCGGGTTGCGTTCGACGCTCCCGCCACGCTGGGTCAGGATCAGGAACGGAAAATCCGACCACGACGGCTGATCGGCGATCCAGCCCGACAGGTCGCCAAGGTCGGCGGAGCGCAGGACGTCGTCGACGATCACGGCCAGACCCGCGCCCTCGCGCATGCGCGCGACGAGGTCCGCGATATCCCGGCAAAGCAGGGCCGAGACGCCCGCCTCCCCCAGGATGGCCGTCGCGATTGCGCCGTCACGGCCGGAGGGTGTCAGGACAAGGGCGCGCTCGGAAAGGGTGCCGCCACCGCTCATGCGCCGGGATCGCCCATGAGGCCCGAGCCGGGTCCGACAAAGTTGGGCACGCCGCGCAGAACGCCCTGGAACTCGCTGAGCGGTTCGCCGAGCGAGAGACCGCCGCCGCCGATGCTGAACTCGCGAATGGTGTTCTCGTGTTCGCCAGACCGCTTCTTGATCACCGAAACCGCGCGACGGACGTTACCCACCGCCTCGAAGTAGCGGAGCAGGATCACGGTGTCGGCCAGATAGGTGACATCGACCGGCGCCTTCATCTCTCCGACCAGACCGTGCTGGGCGACCGTGAGGAAGGTCGAAGCCCCCTGCCGGTTCAGGAACTGCAGCAGTTCATGGATGTGCAGGATCAGGAACTGTTCCTGGGGCATGGCGGCCTGGTAGCCGTTCAGGCTGTCGATCACCACGGTCTGGATTTTCTGATCGGTGACGCCGTTGCGAACGCGCGATGCGAATTCGCCGGGCGACAGCTCCGCGGCGTCCACCTGCTCAATGATCAGCGAGCCCTCTTCTTCCATCGACCGCAGATCGATGCCGAGCTTCATCATGCGGTCATAGAGAAGGCCCAGCTCTTCATCGAAGATGAAAAGGGCCGCCTTCTCGCCGCGCCGGACCGCCGCGACGGCGAAATTGATGGCGAACAGTGACTTGCCGGTCCCCGCCGGGCCCAGAATAAGGGCGCTGGACCCTCTCTCCAGGCCGCCGCCCAGCAGCGAATCGAGCTCGCGCACGCCGCTTGAGATCGGGGTTCGGGCAAAGGCGGTGTGGTGTTCAGAGGCGACGATCCGGGGGTAGACCTCAAGCCCGCCCGTCTTGATGGTGAAGTCGTGATAGCCGCCGCGAAAGCGTCGGCCGCGATATTTGATGACCCGGACCCGGCGGCGTTCGGCGCCGTATTCGGGCGCCAGCTCCTGAAGCTGGATGACCCCGTGCGCGACGCTGTGGACCGTCTTGTCATTCACGTCCGTCGTGAGGTCGTCGAGCAGCAGGACGGTCGCGCCGTGCTTGGCGAAATAGTGCTTCAGCGCCAGAACCTGACGGCGATAGCGCAGGGAGCTCTGGGCCAGCAGCCGGATCTCGGAGAGGCTGTCGATCACCACGCGTCGGGGCGTGCTGGATTCGACCGCCTCAAAGATCATCCGGGTCGTTTCGCCCAGCTCCAGGTCGGAGGAGTACAGCAGGCTCTGTTGCTGCTGTTCATCAAGCAGGCTTTCCGGCGGGACCAGTTCGAAGATGCTGACGCCGTCGAGAGACCAGCCGTGGGATTCCGCGGTTCCGCGCAGCTCCTCCTCGGTTTCGGACAGCGTGATGTAGAGGCCGACCTCGCCCGCGCGGACGCCCTCGAGGAGGAAGCGCATGGCGGCGGTCGTCTTCCCCGTCCCGGGCGCGCCCTCAAGGAGATAGACACGCTCCCGCTCCAGCCCTCCGGCCAGAATGTCGTCCATGCCGACAACGCCGAATCCGGCGTCTCTGGTCTCTGTCTGAAGCATGAATGATCGTCCGGACTTGGGTGGCAGCTGCGCCATAACGCGTACAACGTCCGTTGGTTACACAGAAGCGCCGAACCGTCCGCAGCCTGTCATGCCCGTTCAGCGCGGGTTCATGGCGCGAGGTCGAAAGTGGGCGTCAGTCGGGTCCTTCGTCGTGATCCTCCCCGGTCCCGGCGTCCTGAACAAGGAGACGCAAGATGAAGATGAACAAACCTCTGATCGCGGGCCTTGCCGCCCTCGCCACCCTCGCCACCCCCATGGCCGCCGCCGCCCAGTCGTGGCGCGGCGACCGCGACCGGGATGGCCAGTACGAGCGCTGGGAACGTCGCGCGGACCGCAACCGCCATGACGGCGGCCGCTATACGGAGCGCGAACGGCGCAATGACTACCGCCGCTATGAGCGCGACCAGCGCCGTGACTACCGCCGCTGGCAACGCGGCGCCGTGGTGCCGCGTGAATATCGCCGCAGCTGGTATGTGAACGACTACCGTCGCTACGGTTATTCGCAGCCGCCGCGCGGTTATGGCTACTACCGCACCGACACCGGCGACGTCGTGCTGGCGGCCATCGCCACCGGCGTGGTGATCTCGCTGCTGAGCCGTTAAGCGGCAGCCTGAAATGAAAGAGCCCGCCCGGATCGCTCCGGGCGGGCTTTTTGTCGGATGCGGGGGTTACAGCCCGAGCTTGGCCTTCAGGATGTCATTGACCGCGGCCGGGTTGGCCTTGCCGCCGGTGGCCTTCATGACCTGGCCGACGAACCAGCCGAGGGCCTGGGGCTTCTCGGCGACGGCGGCGGCCTTGTCGGGGTTGGCGGCGATGATCTCGTCGACGGCCTTTTCGATCGCGCCGGTGTCGGTGACCTGCTTCAGGCCGTGTTTCTCGACGACCTCGGCGGGCGAGCCCTCGCCGTTCCAGACGTGGTCGAACACCTCTTTGGCGATCTTCGAGGAGATGACATTGGTCTCGATCAGCTCGACCAGCTGGGCCACGTGGGCGGCGGGCAGCGGGTTCTCGCTGAACTCCTTGCCGTCTGCGGTCAGACGGGCCGAGACCTCGTTGGTGACCCAGTTGGACACCAGCTTGGCGTCGCGCCCCTTCGCCGCTTCCTCGAAATAGTCGGCCTTGGCCTGATCCGAGATCAGGACCACGGCGTCGTATTGCGACAGGCCGTACTGGCTCATCAGACGACGGCGCTTCTCGTCGGGCAGTTCCGGCAGGGAGGCGCGGATGTCGTCGATCCAGGCCTGCTCCAGCTCGAGCGGCAGCAGGTCGGGGTCGGGGAAGTAGCGATAGTCCATCGCCTCTTCCTTGGAGCGCATCGAGCGGGTCTCGCCGGCGGTCGGATCGTAGAGGCGGGTCTCCTGATCGATCTTGCCGCCGTCCTCGAGGATCTCGATCTGACGGCGGGCCTCATAGTTGATGGCCTGGGAGATGAAGCGGAACGAGTTGACGTTCTTGATCTCGCAGCGCGTGCCCAGATGGCTGAAGTCGCCGGTGGCCTTGAACTTCTCGTACTGACCGGGACGGCAGACCGACACGTTGACGTCGGCGCGCAGATTGCCCTTCTCCATGTCCCCGTCGCAGGTGCCGAGGTACATCAGGATGGTGCGGATCTTCTTGACGTAGGCGACCGCCTCTTCCGGCGAGCGGATGTCGGGACGCGAAACGATCTCCATCAGGGCGGTGCCCGCGCGATTCAGGTCGACGAACGACTCGGTCGGCGACAGGTCGTGGATCAGCTTGCCCGCGTCCTGTTCCAGATGCAGGCGCTCGATGCCGACGTTGAAGAAGGAGCCGTCCTCGGCCTCGACCTCGACCACGCCCTCGCCGACGATCGGATAGAAGAGCTGGCTGATCTGATAGCCGGTGGGCAGGTCGGGGTAGAAATAGTTCTTGCGGTCGAACTGGCTGCGCAGGTTGATCTTGGCCTTCAGGCCCAGCCCCGATTTCACGGCCTGTTCGACGCAGTGTTTGTTCAGCGTCGGCAGCATGCCGGGGAAGCCGGCGTCGACCAGCGACACCTGTTCGTTCGGACCCGCGCCGAAGCCGACGGCGGCGCCGGAGAAGAGCTTGGCCTTCGACGCCACCTGGGCGTGGATCTCCAGCCCCATGACGAGTTCCCAGTCGCCGGTGCGACCCTTGATGGTCATGGCGTTCGAAGCGGTGGCGGTCGTGTCGGTCATGCGGTCCAGATGGCCTACGGACCGGGCGCGGTCAAGAAATCCGGCGTCTGAAACCGGGCGGAAATCGAGGCGGCGACGGATCGCGGCGGGCGATGCGTTCATTCTGTATCCCGAACCGACACGAGGCCCCGATGACCCGCAACGGACCGCCCTCCCCCGCCCTGGACGCCGTCGTCGCCCTGACCCGCTTCGGCCTGGGGGCGCGGGCGGGGGAAATCGAGGGTGTCGCGCGGGATCCGAAAGGCTGGCTGGAGGCGCAGGTGACGCCCGGCGGGGCGCCGGTTCCGGCCGGCGCGTTCGAAACCTCCGAGCAACGGCTGCAGAGCTATCAGGCCTATCAGGCGATGGCGGCCCAGGCCCGGCGGACGCGGGAGGCGCCGGCCGAACCGGGCGCGCCGGCAATGGCGGCGGACGCCCCGCCCTCTCCCGCCCAGGCCGCCGCCGACGCCCGACGGGACAGTCGCCGCGATCTCGCTCAGGACACGGCGCGAGAGTTCCTGGCCCGGGCCCAGCTGGGCGCGACGACCGACGCGGGTTTCGCTGAACGCTGGGCGCTGTTCTGGGCCAATGCCTTCACCGCCTCGGCGACCAAATTCACCGCCGCCGTCTTCATGGGCCAGTACGAGCGCGAGGCGATCCGACCGCATGTGTTCGGCCGGTTCGAGGATCTGGCGCTGGCGGCGGAAACTCATCCGGCCATGCTGCTGTATCTGGACCAAGCGCAGTCGGTGGGACCGAACAGTCCGGCGGGCGAGCGGCGTCAGGCGGGGCTGAATGAAAACCTCGCCCGCGAGATTCTGGAGTTGCACACGGTGGGGGCCGACGGCGGCTACACCCAGGCCGACGTGACCGAGTTCGCGCGCGCCCTGACCGGCTGGTCGACGGCGGGCCGGGGTGGGCCTCAGGCGCGGGGTCAAGGACGCGGACGCCGCGCGGCGATGCAGGCGGACGCGCCGGGCGACAACGGCTTCGCCTTCCGGGCCCGGGTGCATGAGCCGGGCGAGCGGACGGTCATGGGCCGCCGCTATCCGGCGGGGGGAGCGGAACAGGGTCGCGCCATCCTGAAAGACCTGTCCAACCGTCCGGAGACGGCGCGACGGCTGGCGCGCAAGATCGCCGTGCATTTCGTGGCCGACGATCCGCCGCCCGCATTGGTCAGCGCGCTGGAGCGGGCCTGGACCGGCTCGGGCGGCGATCTGGCGGCGGTGGCCAGGGCCCTGATCGCCGCGCCCGAAAGCTGGGCGCCCGAGGCGCGCAAGGTGAAGACGCCCTATGAGTTCGTGATCTCGGCCCATCGCGCCATGGGCACACGTCCGCAGCGGGTTCCGCAGCTGCAGCAGGCGCTGCTGGCCATGGGGCAGCCGGCCTGGTCGGCGCCCTCGCCCGAGGGCTGGCCCGACACGGCGGCCGACTGGGCCGGGCCGGACGCCCTGGTCAAGCGACTCAACTGGGCCAAGGGCGTAGGCGACATGGCCTCGACCGCGGACGCCGTCGCCTTGGCCGAAGGCGCACTGGGCGAGCGGTTGAGCGACCGCAGCCGCCAGTTCGTGGCCCGCGCCGAAAGCCGGGCCGAGGCCGTCACCCTGTTCCTCATGTCGCCGGAGTTCCAGCGCCGATGACCCATTTATCGATGAACCGCCGCCTGCTGCTGGGCGGCTCCATGGCCGGGATCGGCCTGGCCTTCGCGGGTCGCACCGCAGCGCAGGCGCGCGGCCCCGCACCCAAGCTGGTGGTGGTGATCGCCCGCGGTGCGATGGACGGGCTTTCCGTCACCGTGCCGACGAGCGACCCGAACTACGCCGCCCTGCGTGGCGGTCTGGCGATCGACGGGGCGCTGACGATGCGCGACGGCTTCGGCCTGCACCCCGCCCTGCCCGGCCTGAAGGCGATGTACGACGCGGGCCAGCTGCGCTTCGCCCCGGCGGCGGCGATCCCGGTGCGGGTGCGCTCGCATTTCGATGCGCAGGACGTGCTGGAGAACGGCGGCGAGGGTCTGCGGTCGCAGGCGGACGGCTGGCTGAACCGGGCGCTGGCGGCGACGGGCGGCGGCGCGCTGAAGGGGTTGTCGGTCGGGGCGCAGACGCCGCTGATCCTGCGCGGGGCGGCGGAGACCTCCGGCTGGGCGCCGGGCGGTCAGGTCAAGGGCGAAGACCGGATCGCCTCCCTGCTGCAGGACCTCTATGTCGACGACCCGCTGCTGCAGGGCAATCTGGCGCGCGGGCTGGAGACGGAAGCGATGGCCATGGCGGCCGGCGACACCTCGCTGCGGCGCAATGACGTCAACGGGCTGGGTCAGGCCGTGGCCCGGCTAATGACCGGCGACAACGGCGCCGATGTGGTGGCCCTGTCCATCGACGGCTGGGACACCCATGCCCGCCAGAACGGCCAGATGCAGACCCGGTTGACCGGGCTGGATCAGGTCATCGGCGGCATCCATGACGGACTGGGCGCGCAGTGGGCGAACACCATGGTCGTGGTCGCCACCGAGTTCGGGCGGACGGCGCGGGCCAACGGGACGCAGGGCACGGATCACGGCACGGGCTCATCCCTGCTGGTCGCGGGCGGGGCGCTGAAGCCCGGCGGCCTGATCGGCGACTGGCCGACCCTGGCCGACAACCGCCTGTTCGAGGGCCGCGATCTGGCGCCGACCATCGACGTACGCTCGGTGTTCAAGGGCGTTCTGCGTGACCACCTTGGGGTGGACCGGGCGGCGCTGGACAGCCGGGTCTTCCCCGGCAGCGCGGCCGAGGCGCCGACGCTGGACGGACTGGTCTGACGAAAAAGGGCGGCCGAAAAGCAGGAACCGGCCGCCCGAAGGTCGTTGCTCTCGGGGAGTTCACGCAGAGCCGGTCCAGGATGGCCGGCGCGGCGCCGGCCGTCCTTGATCCAGATCAGAACCGGCCGCGCCGGTCCGGGCGGTCGCTAGCGCTTCACCACCACTTGTCGGGACGCGCTGTGAAGCCGGCGGACTGTTCAAGCACATCGGCGACCTGGAAGACGGTCGCTTCGTCCAGCGCCTTGCCGATGACCTGAAGGCCGAGCGGCAGGCCGCCCGCGTCGACGCCGGCGGGCACCGAAATGCCCGGCAGGCCGGCCAGGTTGGCGGTCACGGTGAAGATGTCGTTCAGGTACATCTGCAGCGGATCGACCTGCTTGTCGCCGAGGGCGAAGGCGGCCGAGGGGGTGGACGGCGTCAGGATGGCGTCGACCTGGCCCCAGACGTTATCGAAGTCCTCGGCGATGCGGCGGCGGACCTTGAGGGCGCGGACGTAATAGGCGTCATAGAAGCCCGCCGACAGGACGTAGGCGCCGATGGTCAGACGGCGCTGGACCTCCTTGCCGAAGCCCTCGGCGCGCGAGGTCTCGTAGAGGTCGTTCAGCGATTTGGTATCCGCCGCGCGATGGCCGAAGCGCATGCCGTCGTAGCGCGCCAGGTTCGAGGAGGCCTCGGCCGGCGCGACGATGTAGTAGGTCGGCAGGGCGTATTTGGTATGCGGCAGGCTGATCTCGACGATCTCGGCGCCGGCGGCCTTGAGCCACTGGACGCCCTGATCCCACAGGGCCTGGATTTCGGCGGGCATGCCGTCGACGACGTATTCCCTGGGCACGCCGATGCGCAGGCCCTTGACGCCCTTGCCGAGGCTGGCGGTCCAGTCGGGCGTGGGGACGTCGAGGCTGGTCGAATCCTTGACGTCGAACGAGCACATCGAGCGCAACAGGATGGCGGCGTCCTCGACCGTCTTCGTGATCGGCCCGGCCTGATCCAGCGAGGAGGCGAAGGCGACCATGCCGAAGCGGCTGGCGCGGCCATAGGTGGGCTTGATGCCGACCGTGCCGGTGAAGGCGGCGGGCTGGCGGATCGAACCGCCAGTGTCCGAGGCCGTGGCGGCCAGGCAGAGGTCGCCGGCGACGGCCGAGGCCGACCCGCCCGAGGACCCGCCCGGGGTCAGGTCGGCGTTGGAACCCGATGACTTCCACGGATTGACCACAGGGCCGAAGGCCGAGGTCTCGTTGGACGAGCCCATGGCGAACTCGTCCATGTTGAGCTTGCCCAGCATGACCGCGCCGTCGGCCCACAGGTTGGACGTGACGGTCGATTCATAGGGCGGCACGAAGCCGCGCAGCATGTTGGAGCCGGCGGTCGTCTGGACGCCGTCGGTGCAGAACAGGTCCTTGATGCCCAGCGGCGCGCCTTCCAGCGCCCCGCCCTCGCCCTTCGCCAGACGGGCGTCGGAGGCGCGGGCCATGTCCAGCGCCTTGTCCGTGGTCTGGACGACGTAGGCGTTCAGTTTCGGATTGGCGGCGTCGATGTTGGCGACGAAGGCCCTGGTGATCTCCTCCGAGGAGAAGTCGCGGGCCTTGAGGCCGTCGAGCGCGGCCTTGAGCGTGAGCTTGGTCAGGTCGGTCATGGTTCTTACTCGACCACCTTGGGCACGACGAAGAAGCCGTCCGCCGACTTCGGGGCGTTCGACAGGACCGCGTCGACCTTGGCGCCGTCGGTGACCACGTCCTCGCGCAGGCGCAGCGGCTGGGCCACGTTCGAGGTCATGGGCTCGACGCCGTCGACGTCGACCTCATTCAGCTGTTCGATCCACGCCAGGATGCCGTTCAGCTCCTGGGCCAGCGGCTCGAGCCGCTCTTCGGGGGTCTTGATGCGGGCGAGGTGCGCCACCTTGCGCACAGTCGCGACGTCGACGGCCATGCGGCCCTCCAAATGCGAAACCTGAGCGGGCGGGATTAGCGGTCCGGGCCGGGATT
Organism: Brevundimonas sp. AVps31; assembly: GCF_058681355.1. Lineage (NCBI taxonomy): Bacteria > Pseudomonadati > Pseudomonadota > Alphaproteobacteria > Caulobacterales > Caulobacteraceae > Brevundimonas > Brevundimonas sp. AVps31. The sequence continues at coordinate 3,051,174 of NZ_CM178736.1, forward strand.
CACAAGGATTCCCGCGCGAAACCGGCCTAGCGCGCGGGGGTGACCGTGATCGTGGCGGGCGGAGCCTCGTCCGCGCCCGGCGTCCAGCTGACGAGCAACCGGCGTTCGCGCTTGCCGATCTGCCCCGTCGTGTCGTCCAGCACGCTCTCCTCGACCCGGAGATCGACGCGGCCCGGCGCTTCGGACAGGACCTGGTAGTCGAGAACGTCGCCGATGCGGAACACGGCCCAGCCCTCCGCCGACGATCTGAAGAAGGCGATGTCGGTATAGAGGCCGTTCATGGCCGGATCGCCGCCCGCCGTGCCGAACAGCTTGACCGTGGGGCCGCCCTGTTTCGTCAGCACGTCCAGCTTCACGACCGAGGCGGCGGACTGGCTGCTCTCGTCCGTCGAGGGCTGTACCGTCGCGGGCGCCCCGGCGGCGACCAGCGGTGGCGTCGTCGGCGCGGACTGGCTGGCGGGCAGCGCGGGCGTCGGGGCCTGCGCTTGCGGCACGGCCTCCTTGCGGGTTTCGGTCCCGGAATCGCAGGCGGCGAGGCCCGCGAGCGCGGCGGCGAACAGGAGCGGATGCTTCATCGAACTCTCCCCAATCGGCGAAGCACAGACATTGCACTTTGACTCCCCGCCTCGCCAGTCCTACCGCGACATCGTGACCGTCCTGACCCTTGAAGAGCTCGCCGCAGCGACCCCGCCGAAGACCCCTTGGCTGGGGCTTGATCTGGGCGAGAAGACCATCGGCGTGGCCGTGTCCGATGTGACGCGCATCATCGCCAGCCCGCTACAGCTGATCCGCAAGGCGAAGTTCACCGACGACGCCAATGCCGTGCTCAAGCTGATGGACGGGCGGAATGCGTCGGGGCTGGTGATCGGCCTGCCGCTGAACATGGACGGCAGCGAGGGGCCGCGCGCCCAGTCGTGTCGCGCCTTCGCCCGCAATCTGCAGCGCATCCGGCAGGTGCCCGTGACCTTCCAGGACGAGCGGTTGTCGACCACGGCGGTCGAGCGGTTCCTGATCGACGAACTGGACCTGACCCGCAAACGTCGCGCCGATGTGGTGGACCGCACAGCGGCCGCCTGGATCCTGCAGGGCGCGCTGGATCGTCTGAACGGATGATCGGCCTGCTCGCCGGCATTCTGCCGGTCTTCTCGCTGATCGCCATCGGCTACGGCCTGAGGAAGTCGGACTTCCTGCCCGACGCGACCTGGCGGCCGATCGAAAAGCTGTCGATCAACCTGCTGTACCCCGGCTTTCTGATCCCCGCGATCTGGAACGCCGACCTGTCGGGCGGCAGCGCGGGCGCGGCGGCGGCGGCGGCGGTCACGGCGGTGCTGATCGTCGGCGCCTGCGCGCTGCTGGCCAAGCCGTTCCTGAAGATCGAGGGACCGGCCTACACCAGCGTCTTCCAGGGCGTGATCCGCTGGAACAGTTTTGTCTTCTTGCCGGTCATCCAGGCCACCTTCGGCGCCGAGGGCCTGGCGCTGGCGGCGGTGATGATCGCGTCGATCATTCCGGTGACCAATATCGCCTGCGTCGCCGTGCTGGCGCGCTGGGGGGCGGATCAGCGCGGCATGTCTCCGCTGGCGCTGACCCGGGCGATGTTGAGCAATCCGATCCTCGTGGCCTGCCTGACCGGACTGGCGCTGAACTTCCTGAAGGTCCCGCCGATCCCCGGCGTCTCGGACACGCTGGAGCTTCTGGGCGCGGCGGCCTTGCCACTGGGGCTGATCGTGGCCGGCGCGGGGCTGAGCTTCGCGGAGGTGGCGCGGCGCAAATGGACGGTCGCCGCCGTGACCGGGATCAAGCTGGGGATCATGCCGCCGCTGATGTGGGGGCTTTGCGTGCTGTATGGCGGCGATGAGCTGGCGCAGGGCACGGCCCTGCTGTGCGGCGCGGCGCCCGGGGCGGCGGCGGCCTATCTGCTGGCGCGGCAGATGGGCGGCGACGCCCCGCTGATGGCCGGGATCGTGGCCCTGACGACCGTCGGCAGCGCCGCGAGCATTCCGATCCTGCTGGCGCTGTTCCATTTGGCCTGATCAGGCCCTATAGGCGGGCCTCGATGACCCAGCCCGATGTCACCGACCTGATTCACGAACGGCTGGCGCCGTTCCCCCGCGATCATTTCCTGTCCGCAGGCGATCTGAACGCCGCGACCGTCCCGCCGCTGCTGGACCTCGCCGACGCCTTCGTCGACTTCAACCGGCAGTCGGCCAAGTCACTCGACATCATGCGTGGCCGCACGGTCATGAACCTGTTCTTCGAGAACTCGACGCGGACCAGCGCCTCGTTCGAGATCGCGGCCAAGAGGCTGGGCGCCGATGTGACGGCCCTGTCGCCAAAAACCTCCTCGGTGGCCAAGGGCGAGACCCTGATCGACACCGCGGCGACGCTGAACGCCATGAAGCCCGACGTGCTGGTGGTGCGCCACGCGGCCTCGGGCGCGGCGGCCCTGCTGTCGCAGAAGGTCGGCTGCGCGGTCGTGAACGCCGGCGACGGGCGGCACGAGCATCCGACCCAGGCCCTGCTGGACCTGCTGAGCCTGCGCCGGGCGTTCGGCGACGTCGGCGGGCTGACCGTGGCGATCTGTGGCGACATCGCCCACAGCCGGGTGGCGCGCTCCAATGTGGCCCTGTTGTCGATGATGGGGTCGCGCGTCCGCCTGATCGGACCGCCGACCCTGGTGCCGGGGGATGCCGATCGCTGGGGCTGCGAGGTCTTCCACGACATGAAGGACGGCCTGCAAGGCGTTGATGTCGTTATGATGCTGCGCCTTCAGCTGGAGCGGATGGAGGGCGCGCTGGTGCCCTCGACCCGCGAGTATTTCCGCTTCTGGGGTCTGGACCGCGAAAAACTGGCCTGGGCCCGGCCGGGCGCGAAGGTGATGCATCCCGGCCCGATGAACCGGGGCGTGGAGATTGATTCCGACGTGGCCGACGATCTGTCGGTCTCGCTCATTCAGGATCAGGTCGAGATGGGCGTCGCGGCCCGGATGGCCGTGCTGGCCGCCCTGTCCGTGCGTCGCGAAGGAGCCGGCCAGTGAGCGCCCCCGATTCCAGGGCCTTGGCCATTCTGAACGCCCGCCTGCTGGACCCGGCGACCGACTACGACGGTCCCGGCGCCCTGCTGATCGTCGACGGGATCATCACCGAGGTGATCCGGGGCGCCCATGGCCACATTCCGGACGGGGTCGAGGTCATCGACGCCGGCGGCCTGTGCCTCGCGCCCGGACTGATCGACATCCGGGTCAAGACGGGCGAGCCCGGCGACGAGCCGAAGGAAACGCTCAAGTCCGCCAGCCTGGCCGCCGCGGCGGGCGGGGTGACCACCATCGTCGTCCAGCCCGATACCACCCCGGCCATCGACGATCCGGCGATGATCGACCACATCCAGCGGCGCGGCGCGGCCCTGAACCTCGTCAACGTCCGCGCGGCGGGCGCGGCGACCAAGGGCCGTGACGGCCAGCGCATGGCCGAGATCGGCCTGATGGACGAAGCCGGCGCGCTGTATTTCACCGACGGCGACCATGTCATCGCCAACACCCGTACCCTGCAGCGGGTGATGAGCTACGCCGCCGCCTTCAACGCCCTGATCGCCTGCCGCCCGGCTGATCCGTGGCTGAGCGAGGGCGCGGTGGCGACCAGCGGGGAGCTGGCGACCCGGCTGGGCCTGTCAGGCGTTCCCGCGATCGCCGAACGCATCCAACTGGAACGCGATCTGGCGCTGGTCGAACAGACCGGGGCGCGGTTCCTGGTGGACCAGATCTCGACCGAAGGCGCGCTGGAGACGCTGGCGCGGGCGCGCGGCAAGGGGCTGGAGGTCGCCGCCTCGGTATCGATCAACCACCTCTGCTTCAACGAGCTGGATATCGGCGACTACCGCACCTTCTACCGGCTGGACCCGCCGCTGCGGCCCGAGAGCGACCGGCAGGCGCTGATCGAGGCGGTGCGCGAGGGGCTGATCGACGCCATCACCAGCGCCCACGCCCCGGCCCCGGCCGAGGACAAGCGCCGTCCGTTCGCTGAGGCCGCGCCGGGGGCCGTCGGTCTGGAGACCCTGCTGCCCGCCGCCCTGACCCTGCATCACGAGGACGGGCTCGACCTGCTGGATGTGTTGCGCCCCCTGACCTCGGGCCCGGCCGCCCTGCTGGGGCTGGACGCGGGCGTGCTCAAGGCCGGCGCTCCGGCGGATCTGGTGCTGTTCGACGTCGGCGCGCCGATCGTGGTGGATGCCGACGCGCTGAAGTCCAAGTCCAAGAACTCGCCGTTCGACGGACGTCGGCTGCAGGGCAAGGTCCTCGGGACCTGGGTCGGCGGTCGACGCGTTTACGGGACGGACTGACGGGCGCGGGCCGAATCAGCGGAAACTGCGCTTCAAGACGCGCGAAGTCGTGATACACACGTATTGGCTGTATGGGGGTTGAGGTGCAGGATCTGGTCGGACCCGCAATCGGGACGCTCGCCCTCGTGGCGGTCGGCGGCTACCTGCTGGGCTCGATCCCGTTCGGCGTGATCCTGACCCGCGCCGCGGGCGCGGGCGATGTGCGCCAGATCGGCTCCGGCAACATCGGCGCGACCAATGTGCTGCGCACGGGCCGCAAGGATCTGGCGCTGGCGACCCTGCTGCTCGACGCCGGCAAGGGCGCGGCGGCCCTGCTGATCGCGCGCTGGCTGTTCGGCAGTGAGGTCGCGGGCGCCATCGCCGGCGGCGCGGCCTTCCTCGGCCACCTGTTCCCCGTCTGGCTGGGCTTCAAGGGCGGCAAGGGCGTCGCCACCTTCTTCGGCCTGTTGCTGGCGGCCTATTGGCCACTGGGCTTGCTGGCCGGCGCGACCTGGATCCTCACCGCGATCTTGTTCCGGATCTCATCACTCTCTGCCCTTGTCGCCTCGGCGGCCGCGCCGCTCTATGCGTTCGCACTGCCGCTTTTTGTTTGGGCTTACGCTCCGATGCCAGTGGTCATCCTGGCGGCGGCGACTGCGGCGCTGATCTGGGTGCGGCACGCAGAGAACATCGCCCGCCTTCTGAAGGGGACCGAACCCCGGATCGGCGCGAAGAAGGGGTGACCCTTTCCCACGCAGAGCGTTTCGCGCGCCTGCGTCTGGCGCGGACCGACCAGGTCGGTCCGGTGACGTTTCGACAGTTGCTGCAGCGTTTCGGCTCGGCGGAGCGCGCGCTGGAAGCCCTGCCCGACCTGATCCGGCGCGGGGGCGCACACGGACGCGCCGTCCCGCCGGCCGAACAGATTGAGCGCGAGCTGGAGGCAGGCGAACGCGCCGGTGCCCGGCTGATCGTGCTGGGCGACGACGACTATCCGCAGATGCTGGCCGCTGTCGATCCGCCGCCGCCGCTGTTGTGGACCCGCGGTGACACCGGCCTGCTGACCCGCCCCTGTATCGCCGTGGTCGGAGCGCGGATCGCATCGGCCGGCGGCCAGAGGATCGCGCGGGGCCTGTCGCAGCAGCTAGGGCTGGCCGGGCATGTGGTGGTGTCCGGCCTGGCGCGCGGCATCGACGGCGCGGCTCATGCCGGAGCGTTGCCGACCGGAACGGTGGCCGTTCTGGGCGGCGGGGTAGACGACATCTATCCGCCGGACAACGCCGACCTGTACCGCCAGATCGTCGAACAGGGCTGTATTGTCTCGGAGAGCCCGGTCGGGGCGCGGGCACAGGCGAAGGACTTCCCCCGCCGCAATCGCATCATCTCGGGCCTGTCGCGCGGGGTCATCGTGGTCGAGGCCGAGATCAGGTCCGGCTCGCTGATCACCGCCCGGTTGGCCAATGAGCAGGGCCGCGACGTCTTCGCCGTGCCCGGCTCGCCGCTGGACCCCCGCTCGAAGGGGCCGAACGAACTGCTGCGGCAGGGCGCCATCCTGTGCGAGGGGCTGGACGACATCGAGCGGGAGTTCGGACGGGTCCGGGCCGTGCGCGAACCGCCGGCCGACAATCCGTTCGACGGCGCGCCGGAGGACGTGGACGCGGACCTGATCGAGCGGGTGGCCGCCCTGCTGTCGCCTACCCCCACGCCCCGGGACGAGCTGGTCCGCGCCGCGAACGCACCGATCGGGGCGGTGGCCGCGGCCTTGCTGGAGTTGAGTCTGGCGGGCCGCGCGACGCTTCTGCCCGGGGGAATGGCGGCGCTCTGACACCATAGATTCCTTGGCCGATTGACAGCGAGGCTTCGGCCAACCACGTTCCCGCCCCTTCGAAAGGCCCCTCCCCTAATGAATCTCGTCGTTGTCGAAAGCCCCGCGAAGGCCAAGACCATCAATAAGTACCTCGGCCCGGACTACACGGTCCTGGCGTCCTACGGACACGTCCGCGACCTGCCGTCGAAGGATGGGTCGGTGCTGCCCGACGACGATTTCGCGATGACCTGGGAGATCGACGCCAAGGCTTCAAAACGTCTCAGCGAGATCGCTGAAGTCGCCAAGCGGTCCGACCGCGTCATCCTCGCGACCGACCCGGATCGCGAAGGAGAGGCGATCAGCTGGCACGTTCTGGAGATCCTGCAGAAGAAGAAGGTGCTGAAGGACACGGTCGTCCAGCGGGTCACCTTCAACGCCATCACCAAGTCCGCCGTGCTGGAGGCCATGGCCGCCCCGCGTGACGTGGATATGGAGCTGGTCGAGGCCTATCTGGCCCGCCGGGCGCTGGACTATCTGGTGGGCTTCACCCTGTCGCCGGTGCTGTGGCGCAAGCTGCCGGGCGCCCGGTCGGCCGGTCGGGTGCAGTCGGTCGCCCTGCGCATCGTCGTCGATCGCGAGATGGAGATCGAGAAGTTCCGGGCGCAGGAATACTGGTCTGTCGAGGCCGATCTGGCCGCCGACAGCCCGCCGTTCACCGCCCGTCTGGTCAAGCACGCCGGCAAGCGGGTGCAGCGTCTGGACATCATCTCGGAAGCCATGGCGACCGCCGCGCGCGACGCCATCAAGGCCGGGACCTTCACGATCAATTCGGTCGAGAAGAAGCCGGTCAAACGCGCGCCCAGCCCGCCCTTCATGACGTCGACCCTGCAGCAGGAAGCGTCGCGCAAGCTGGGCTTCACCGCCCAGCGGACGATGCAGGCGGCGCAGAAGCTGTACGAAGGCGTCGACGATCAGGGCGGCCTGATCACCTACATGCGGACCGACGGCCTGTTCGTCAGCCCCGAGGGCATCGCCCAGGCGCGAGAGGTCATCGGCCAGCGGTTCGGACCGGCCTACGTTCCGGAACAACCTCGGTATTACAAGACGAAAGCCAAGAACGCTCAGGAAGCGCACGAAGCCATCCGTCCGACCAATATGGCGCGCGCGCCCGAGACCCTGCGTCTCGATAGCGACCTGCAGCGCCTGTACGAACTGATCTGGAAGCGCACCATCGCCAGCCAGATGGAGTCCGCCAAGCTGGACCGGACCACGGTCGAGATCGAGGAGCCGACGGGTCAGACCGCCCTGCGCGCGACCGGTCAGGTGGTCGCCTTCGACGGCTTCATGGCCGTCTATGAAGAGGGTCGCGACGAGAAGCAGAAGGGCGCCGAGGACGATGAGGACGACACCACCCGCCTGCCCTCGCTGAAGGAAGGCTCGACCGCCAAGGTCGAGGCCATCCGCACCGACCAGCATTTCACCGAGCCGCCCCCGCGCTTCTCGGAAGCAACCCTGGTCAAGAAGCTGGAAGAGCTGGGCATCGGTCGTCCGTCGACCTACGCCTCGATCCTGACCACCCTGCGCGACCGCGAATACGTCCGCATGGACAAGAACCGCTTCTATCCGGAGGACAAGGGACGGCTGGTCACGGCCTTCCTGGAACAGTTCTTCCGCAAATGGGTCGAGTACGATTTCACCGCGGCGCTGGAGACGCGCCTCGATGAGGTGTCCGCGGGCGAGTTGAACTGGAAGGTGCTGCTGCGCGACTTCTGGACCGACTTCCATGCGGCGACGAGCGCGGCGGGTGAGCTTCGCACCACGGCCATCCTCGATGCGCTGAACGAGTCCCTCGGCGCGCACATCTTCCCGCAGAAGGAAGACGGGTCCGATCCGCGCGAATGCCCCCTGTGCCATCAGGGCCAGCTGAGCCTGAAGACGAGCCGCTTCGGCGCCTTCGTCGGCTGCTCGCGCTACCCGGACTGCAAATACACCCGCCCGGTCGCGGCGCCTGACGCCGAAGGCGGCGGGGCCGACGGCGGCGATCGCACCCTGGGCAATGATCCGGCGACGGGTCAGCCGGTCGAACTGAAGATCGGCCGCTTCGGTCCCTATGTGGAGACCATGCCGCTGGATGCGGACAAGCCGAAACGCTCGTCCCTGCCCAAGGGCTGGAGCCCCGCGTCGCTGGAGCTGGAACAGGCCCTGCGCCTGCTGGCCCTGCCGCGCGAGGTGGGCGTCCACCCCGAGGACGGCAAGCTGATCACAGCCGGTCTGGGCCGCTACGGGCCCTTCGTGCTTCACGCGGGAACCTACGCCAATGTCTCTGACATTGATGAGGTTTTCGAGGTCGGCCTGAACCGGGCCGTGGCCCTGCTGGCCGAGAAACGCGCCGGGCGTCCAGGGCGTGGCTCGGCCGTCGCGCCGCTGAAGGAACTGGGCGAGCACCCCGAAGACAAGGCGCCCGTGCAGGTCATGGCCGGCCGGTTCGGACCCTATGTGAAGTGGGGCAAGGTCAACGCCACCCTGCCCAAGGGCACGGCGCCCGAGGACATGACGCTGGAGGCCGCGCTGCCGCTGCTGGCCGAACGGGCCGCCAAGGCTCCGGCGGCCAAGACCAAGAAGGCGCCGGCGAAGAAGGCCGCGGCGCCCAAGAAGGCCGCCGCCAAAAAACCTGCCGCCAAGAAGGCCCCGGCCAAGAAGAAGGCGGCGGCGGAGGACTAACCCTCCGTCCCGTCCTATCGCTTCAGAAGATGGTCCCGCGCCGCGTTCAGGCGCGCGGCCAGCCCCTGTGTGCCGCCCTGATCAGGGTGGGCGCGGGCCATCAGCCGCTTCCAGGCGGTATTGATCTCGGCTTTTGTGGCGGAGGCGGAAACGCCCAGCAGCGCGCGCGCCTCGGTATCCGTCATGCCCTCGGCGCGGGGCGGCAGGGGCCGGTGGCGCGAGGCCAGGGTCAACCACAGGCCCGCGCCGATCAGGCCCGAGCCCAGCAGCCAGCCGCCCTTGGCCAGAGCCAGCGCGCCGCCTCCGATCATCACGGCGCTGAACAGGGTGGCGGTGACGCGCCACTGGCCGCGCCCGGCCCGCTCGCCCTGACGGCCGAGACGAATCAGGGCCCAGACGGCGACCGCCGCCAGGACCAGCCAGAGCGGGCTCAAGCGGCGGCGTCGAGCGGGTTGTCGAGCTTGCCGCCCTCAAGGCCCAGCGACTGCATCAGATTGCGCAGTTCCTGCCGCGCGGCCACGTGGGCCAGCGACACGGCCACCGGGCGGACGTCGTTCGACAGGTCGGCGACGGTCAGGCCGAAGGGGAACAGCTCGCGGTAGATGACCCGGTCGCGCAGGCCCGGCCCCATGCGGAAGCCGACACGCTTGGCCAGCTTCTGCATCCGCTCTTCCAGACGACGCCGGTTGCGGGCTTCGGCCACGGCCAGACGGTTGGTGACCACGATCCAGTCGATCTGGGCGTGCCGGCCCTGGGTGATCGCCCGATGCTTGCGGGCCTCCCAGACGCTCTCGGAGTAGATCGAGGGCTTGAGCAGATCGAGCGTGACCGGATCAACCTGACCCAGAAGGTCGAAGTCGACGAAGCTGTCGTTCATGGGGGTGACGATCTGGTCGGCCAGCCCGTGGGCGGTGCGCGACAGCACGGTGTCGCCGCCGGGGGTGTCGATCAGAATGACATCGGCGGTGTTGCGGGCTTCGGCGAAGGCGGACTCGAAGCGGCTGAGTTGCTCGGCCTCGCCTGCCTTGGCCAGCACCTTGCCGTCGCCCATGTCAGGCTCGATCGGCATCGGCAGGCTCTGGCCGTTGGCCTCGGTCCAGGCGGCGCGGTTGGCGAAGAATTTGGCCATCGAGCGCTGGCGCAGGTCCAGATCGATGATCGCCACGCGCTTCCCGGCATGAAGCAGGCCGGTGACGATATGGATGGCGAGCGTGGACTTGCCCGCCCCACCCTTTTCGTTGCCGACGACGATGACCGTAGGGTCAGCCATGGTTCAGATCCTGATGCGGCCGCCGACTCAGGCGCGGCCCGTAGGTAGGCAGAATTGGCCTACCGGAGCCGCCCGTCAACGAAGGCGTATCAGCCGTCTGTGGACTGGCGGGTCGGGTGCAGGGTTGCGCGGACGCGACATCGAGGCGGAGCGGACAGCTCTTATGCCGGGCGACGGCACCACGGGTCGTCGATCCCGGCGGCGGCGCAGAGGGCGGCGGCGCCGGCGGCGGGGGCGCGGACCTTGAGGCGGACCAGATCGCGCCCGTTGACCGAGACCGGCTCGAAGGTCGGCGACAGACCCTCCAGGGCCCAGCCCGCGGCGCCCGAGGTCAGGCGGCTCCAGGCCGCACGGGCGGACTGTTCGTTGGAAAAGGCGCCCAGCTGGACCAGTCCGCGGCCGGTGCGGACGGGCGCGGCGCGAGGCGGCTGTTCGGCGCGCGCCGGCGTAAGTGCGGAACGCAGCGGTGTACGCTCGACGGCGCGTTGCAGGCGGGCGCGGCCCTCGGCCACGGCGGCCTCGACCACGACCGGGGCGGCGGCTTCGGCGGCGTCGCCCATGACGCCGTAGCGGGCGTCCCACAGCGCGACGTCCTCCATGACTTCGACCTTCAGCGCGGGACGGAGGCCGGTATCGGCGGTGCGGACCGGCCGGGCCGGGGCCGGGTCGGCTGCCGGTTGCGGCGCGGAGCCGTCCAGCGGCACCGAGGCGATACGCCCTGCGAGGTTCTCGAAACGGTGCGGATCGCTGTCGACCATGCCGCAGGCGCTGACGCCCGCGGTCAGGAACAAGGCCAGCACTGGACGGATCAGGAGGCTCGACGTCATAAGACCCACCCTACCCGGCAGGTTTTGCCGCACAGTTCACAGACACGCCTAACGCGCAGGGTTAATACGTTCATGATGCCCGTCGACCCTTCCCTGCCCATTGTCCGCACCATCGCCGACCTTCGCGAGACCGTAAGCGGCTGGAAGCGTCAGGGGTTCACCGTCGGATTCGTTCCGACGATGGGGGCGTTGCACGATGGCCACTTGTCCCTGGTGCGCGAAGCCCGGCAGCGCGCCGACAAGGTGGTCGCCAGCGTCTTCGTCAACCCGACCCAGTTTGCCCCGACCGAGGATCTGGACGCCTATCCGCGTCAGGAAGGCCGGGACGCCGCGCTGCTGGCAGGCGCGGGCTGCGACCTGCTGTACGCCCCCGCCGTGGCCGAGATGTATCCGGACGGTGTGACCACCACCATCGACGTCGGCGCGCCCGCCGAAGGGCTGGAGGGCGCCTTCCGGCCGCAGATGTTCGGCGGGGTGGCGCTGGTGGTGTCCAAGCTGCTGCATCAGGTCCAGCCGGACGTCGCCGTGTTCGGCGAAAAGGACTGGCAGCAGTTGATGGTGGTGCGTCGCATGGTGCGCGACCTGGATATGCCGGTGGAGATTGTCGGGCTGGCGACCGCGCGGGACGGGCATGGCCTGGCCCTGTCCAGCCGCAACGCCTACCTGTCCGGGGCCGAGCTGGAGACCGCCCGCAAGCTGAACGGCGTACTGGCCGAGGCGGGCGTGAAAGCCCGTGAAGGCGGCGCGATCGCCGACGCCGAGCGCTGGGCCGAAGCGGCGCTCAAGGCCGCGGGTTTTGACAGCGTCGACTATGTCGCCATCCGGCGGGCCGAGGACCTGTCGGTCTTCGATGGGGCGCTGGACGGATCCGCCCGCATCCTCGCCGCGGCGAAGATCGGGCGGACGCGGCTGATCGACAATATGGCGGTCTAGCCGAGCGCGCCGACGCAGCCTTCCGCACCGCCGACGCTGACCGGGGCGTCGGTCAGGGACAGGGTCCAGCCGTGATGGGTCGCGAGGCCCTGACGGCGCACGCCGCCGCCGTCACCGGCGTCGCCGCCGACGTCGACGATGACGCGACGCCCGTTCGGCAGGGCGGCGGGATCGATCTTGCCGACCGCCAGGGCGGTGGGGATGTCGCCGCCGCCGAAGCCGTCGAACACGCTGAGGCCGGTCCACTCACGGCGCAGGCCGGTCCACCAGGCGTCTTCGGTGTTGATGGCCAGGACGGCGACGCCGTGCCCCTCGGCCGCCCACTTGAGAGCGGCCTGCGGATCGCGGACGGCGCGCATGTCGGCTGCGGCGCCGAAGCGCAGGCGGGCGCCGTCGAAGGCGCGGGTCGGCTCGACCGGCGACCAGACCTGCACCTGCATCCGGCCCTGACGGGCCAGACCCCAGCCGACGATCTGGCGCCACAGGCTTTCGACGGCCTCGCGGTTGTCAGGCTCGGCGTTGGCGATCAGGCGGTCCAGGACCATCTTCTCGCGGTCCGGGCGCAGCTTGACGTGCGGCCCGGCGGGCGCGTCCTTGGCCTTGCCGACGCGGGCGGCGATGGCGAGGCGGCGCTGGAACAGGGCCAGCAGTTCGTCATCGAGCAGGTCGATCTCATGGCGCAGCGCGGCCAGGGCCATGTGTTCGGGGGAGAGATCAGCGGGATTGGTCATGGAATGCGGCCAGACCTGCTGCAGGGTAGCGGATTGAGACACGGGAGGGGGACTTTCGATTTCGATACGGCATGAAGCTTTTGCGAGCCGCCGCCCCTAACGGGACGGTCGCCGGCGAGGCGGTCAGGACGCGATGCCCGACGCCTCAGCCGGCGTATCGAAAGCCGTAGAAATACAGGCCCGCAACCGCGGTGAAGCGGGCGAAAGAAGTCGCAGCGATGGCTTGCGAACGGACCATGAGCCTCAAAAGCCGCAACAATCGTGCGCGGTCAAGCGATTCCGGCGCTAAGCAGGACGAAACGCGTGCGGTTGTCGCCGGAATCCTGAATGTCGTTGCGCAGGATCGACAGGTCGTAGACCTCCGCGGCGCGCGCCGGCGCGACGGCGGCGCGGGTCAGGTCGCCCGCCTCGGCCACGGCCCGGGCGGCGCCGGCGGTGTCGAAGGCCTCGACAGGCGTGACGCCGAGAGCGGCCAGGGACGCCGGACACTGGCGCAGGGCGATGGGGTGGCTTTCGGCCGTCCTGACCGTGCGCAAAGAGGCGCCGTGCGGCGCCATCAGCGCCAGACGAATGGGGCGCCACACGTCGGAAACGATGGTCAGCCCCGACTGTTCGATCAGGGTGGCGGCGGGTTCGACGCGGCCGATGGTCGAGTTTTCGACCGGGATCAGGGCCGCACCGATCTGGCCCGCCTTCAGCGCGTCGATGACCTCGGCGAAGGTCTCGTAGGCGACGGGCTCGTCCCACGGCCGCAGGTCGGTGCAGGCCTCGTGGCTGAAGGCGCCGGGCGCGCCCTGATAGCCGCAACGGCCGGGGGCTGCGTCGTCGTTCTCGGGGCGTCCGATCTGTTCGGCCATGGGGGTCGTCCTGCGTCTGACGAAAATCTGAGGGGTCGAAGCCGACTGCACAAGCCCCGTCGTCAGGCCGCCTGCGACCGTGATTGCCGTCCGGCCTTGAGGCGTTCGGCGACGAGGAAGGCCAGCTCCAGCGCCTGATCCGCGTTCAGACGCGGGTCGCAGTGGGTGTGGTAGCGGCTGGACAGGTCATCCTCGGTCACGGCCTGAGCCCCGCCCAGACATTCGGTCACATTCTGACCGGTCATCTCCAGGTGGACGCCGCCCGGGTGCACGCCTTCGGCCTCGGCCACATCGATGAAGGTGCGGACTTCGGACATGATCCGCTCGAACGGGCGGGTCTTGTAGCCGTTGCCGGCCTTCAGCGTGTTGCCGTGCATCGGGTCGATCGACCAGATGACCCGCTTGCCCGCGGCCTTCACCGCGCTCATCAGCTTCGGCAGCCGTTCGCCGACCTTGTCCGAACCGAAACGGCCGATCAGGGTCAGGCGGCCGGGGATGTTGTCCGGGTTGAGGGCGTCGATCAGGGGCAGGATGTCGTCCGGCTCCATGGTCGGACCGCACTTCACGCCGATGGGGTTTTTGATCCCCTTCATGAACTCGACGTGGGCGCCGTCCAGCTGACGGGTGCGTTCGCCGATCCACAGCATGTGGGCCGAGGTGTCGAACCAGTCGCCCGAACCGCCGTCCAGACGCGTCAGGGCGCTTTCGACGTTCAGCAGCAGGGCTTCGTGGCTGGTGAAGACCTCGACGCGGCTGAGATCCGGGTGGGTCTCGGGCGTGACGCCGACGGCTTCCATGAAGGCCAAGGCTTCGGTGATCTTGTCGGCCAGCTCGCGGTACTGGGCGCCGGCGGCGTTGTCGCCCGCGAACCCGAGGGTCCAGCGATGGATGTTGTACAGGTCGGCATAGCCGCCGCCCGCGAAGGCGCGCAGCAGGTTCAGCGTCGAGGCCGACTGGTTGTAGGCCTTGAGCAGGCGCTGGGGATCGGGGACCCGTTCCTCCGGCGTGAAGGCCATGCCGTTGATGATGTCGCCCCGATAGCTGGGCAGCTCGACACCATCGATGGCCTCGATGCCGGATGAGCGCGGCTTGGCGAACTGACCGGCGATGCGGCCGACCTTCACCACGGGCTTGCGGCCCGCGAAGGTCAGGACGACGGCCATCTGCAGGATCAGGCGGAAGGTGTCGCGGATGTTGTCGGTCGAGAACTCCTTGAAGCTCTCGGCGCAATCGCCGCCCTGAAGGAGAAAGGCGTTGCCGGCTTCCACGTCCGCCAGCTTGGAGGTCAGGCGGCGCGCCTCACCCGCGAAAACCAGCGGGGGCATGGCCCGCAACTCATCCTCGACACGGTGCAATGCGGCCATGTCGGGATAGTCCGTCGGCATCTGCACGACGGGTTTCTGTCTCCAGCTCTCTGGCGTCCAACGGGTACTCATGCGGCCAAGATAGGCCGATGAGTTCGCGGGGACAACGCGGCGTGTTGGCGGAAATGGCGAGTGTGGCGCGGAAAGCACCGGGGCTAGCCCGCCGACATATTGCCCGGCGACTGCTTCTCTTTCAGCGTGACCAGTTCCTCGGCCATGGTCGGGTGGACCGCGCAGGTGGCGTCCCACTGGGCCTTGGTCAGGCCCGCCTTCACGGCGATCGCGGCCAGCTGGATCATCTCCGGCGCCTCGGGGCCGACGATGTGGACGCCGACGACCTTCTGGCTCTGGGCGTCGACGACCAGCTTCATCAGCACCCGCTCGTCCGAGCCGGTGAAGGCGTATTTCATCGGACGGAAGCGGGTAATGTAGACATCGACCTCGCCCGGGCAGGAGTGGCGCGCCTCGCTCTCCGACAGGCCGACCACGCCGACCGGCGGCTGGCTGAAGACGGCCGTGGCCACGGCCTCGTAGTCAAAGGCCATCGGATTGTCCCTGAACACCGTCTGGTGGAAGGCGACCGCCTCGCGGATGGCGACAGGGGTCAGGTTCATCCGGTCAGTGACGTCGCCGATGGCCCAGATGTTGTCGACATTGGTCTTCGAGAAGCCGTCGACCTTGATGGCCCCCTGCTCCGTCAGCTCGACGCCGGCCTTCTCAAGGCCGAGGCCCTTCACATAGGGAATGCGGCCGGTGGCGAACATGACCACGTCCGTCTCGATGGCCATGCCGTTGGCGAGGCGGTTGACCAGACCGGTGTCGGTCTTCTCGATAGCTTCGTGCTGGCAACCGAGGATGACCTTGATGCCGCGCTTTTCGATCTCGCCGGCCAGGTGGGCGCGGACATCGTCGTCGAAGCCGCGCAGGATGTTGGGGCCGCGATAGATCAGGGTCGTCTCGACGCCGAGGCCGGCGAAGATGCCCGCGAACTCCACCGCGATATAGCCGCCGCCCGCGATCAGGATGCGCTTGGGCAGCTCCGGCAGGTGGAAGGCCTGTTCCGAGGTGATGGTGTGTTCGATGCCCGGCATGTCCTCGGGCGACCACGGCCGGCCGCCGGTGGCGATCAGGATCTTGTCGGCGGTGATCTCGCGATCGACGCTGCCGTCCTTCGTCAGGATCGAGACCGTGTGGGCGTCCTTGAACACGGCGCGGCCGTGGACCAGATCGACGCCGGCCTTGCCCAGGTTGGCGGCGTAGATGCCCGACAGCCGCGCGATCTCGACATCCTTGGCCTGCAGGAAGGTCGGCCAGTCGAATTTGGCGTTATCGAAGGACCAGCCGTAGCCCTCGGCGATATGCAGGCCGTGACTGACCTCCGACGCCATGACCATGAATTTCTTCGGCACGCAGCCCTGGATCACGCAGGTGCCGCCGACCCGGTACTCTTCCGCGATGGCCACCCGTTTGCCGCCCAGCGAGGTCAGCCGCGCCGCGCGCACCCCGCCGGAACCGGCGCCGATGACGAAGAGGTCGTAGTCGTACTGGGGCTCGGCCATGCTAGGGATTCACATTCGGTTTGGTGTTGCGCTGAAGATAGGATTGAACCGCCAAGGTGCCAGATCGGCCGTTAGGCCTTCTCCGGCTTCGCCTTCCTTTTTCGCCAACGTCTCGCTCGAGGTGACGTTTTGTCGAACTCAGCGAAATAGTCGCGAATCAATCTGCGAGCATCGTGGGCGTGGGCTTCCAGTTGGCTGGGGCCGACATTCAACTCATAGAGTCTAGCGTTAATTCTGTTGTGAAAACCATCTCTGGACGGTCGCGCTTCGCCGTTGTGGATGTGAGACCAGTATTCAGTCCTATACACGGGTGCGATTTCTTGGTGCGCTTGCATCGTTTTCATCCACCGATCGCGGAAAAATCCCGCAATCTCGTCGCGTATAGGCTCCGGAAGAAATGGGTCCGTCTCGTATTTACTCGATAAATCCTTAAATTTGATCACTTCAGCAACAATCGGAACGCCGCCGGTACGACCTCCCTCAGCTGGATCCCGACCATCGACTTCAGCCTCGATGCGGTCAAACATCTCGTAACTACTTGAGCTGAAATTGTAGTTACCAATGTCAAATTCGTCAACAAGGTCTAAACTAATAGCCTGTACGTTATCTAGAACTCTTTTGTAATATTCCGTGTTGACCGTATTCAAAAGCCCGTTCTTGGCTGACAAATAAGTCAACAAGGCCAACGCCCCTCCAGTTAAGTAGAAGGCGATCTGAACGATCTGACTGATTTGATTTAATGCTAAAGATTGCAAAACATCTTCCCCGACTGAGCCAATCTCTGAAACCTATGGCAGCAGCACCTCGACACCGTCGTCCGTGCCGATGATGGCCTCGTCGGCCAGATCGAGGAAGAGGCCGTGCTCGACCACGCCGGTGATCAGCTTCAGGTCGTCGGCGAGGCGGACCGGATCATGGATGGCGCCGCATTTCGCGTCATAGATCAGGTTGCCGCCGTCGGTGCGGACCAGACCGCGCTCGGCCATCCGGGCGCGGGCGGGCATTTCAATCTCGTGATCGATGAGGACATCGGCGATGCGGTTGCCGGTCGTCTTGTGCCCGAAGGCGACGACCTCGATCGGCAGGGCGAACTGGCCGAGCACCGGCACCACCTTGGCCTTGTCGGCGATGCAGAGGCAGCGGGTCGAGGCCTCCCACACCAGCTTCTCGCGCAGCAGGGCCGCGCCGCCGCCCTTGATCAAGGCCAGACCCGGGCCGACCTCATCGGCGCCGTCGACGGTCAGGTCGATGCGCGGCGTATCCTCCAGCGTCGAAAGCGTCAGGCCCAGCTCGCGGGCCAGTTCGGCGGTGGCTTCCGAGGTCGGGACGCAGCGCAGGCCCTCCAACTTGCGCGCCGCCAGCGCCTTGACGAACCAGGCCGCCGTCGAGCCGGTGCCGAGGCCCACGACCATGCCGGGCTCGACGCGCAGGGCGGCGGCTTCGCCGGCGTTCTTTTTCTGAAGGTCGGACATAGGCGGCTCGCTTGCGGTTAGGAGGGATTCGCGGCTTGCAGACGGGCCTTTATCGACGGATGGCATGGTGGGAAAGCAATACCACGCGACACGAACTCAAGAACTCAGCAGCCCCGTCACGATCTGCTGCACCTGACCTCGATGACGCCCGATGTGTCGTTCCCCGGCAGGACGTAGTGCGTTCCGAAAAGTCCATCCGGCCCCACGACGGTCACATCCGCCCCGAAGGACCTGTCGACCAGCCCCCTTGTCCGGCGATCCATCGCCTTGGCGGGGACGTCGATGATCTGACCCTGGAGACCGGTCGCATGGACGGGGTCCAGCAGGATTTCGAACGTCTCGTTCGCATAGGGCCGTCCCACCGGGCCGGGATGACCGGCGTAGAGGACCTTGACTGTGACCTGCACCGGCCTTGGCCGCTCCGGGCAACTGAACCGCACCCTGATCGGCCCAACCTTATCGGGCTGGAACGGTGG
The DNA here is from genome assembly GCF_058681355.1 of Brevundimonas sp. AVps31. Lineage (NCBI taxonomy): Bacteria > Pseudomonadati > Pseudomonadota > Alphaproteobacteria > Caulobacterales > Caulobacteraceae > Brevundimonas > Brevundimonas sp. AVps31. Next base: position 3,069,502 of record NZ_CM178736.1, read on the forward strand.
GTGAAATTCAAGGGGCAGCGCTTCATGAGGCGCCTGATCCCGGTCGAACGAGCCCCCCTCGCGGATCATGAAAACCAGGACGCCGATGACACCGACGCCGTAGACCAGAAGGATGGCGGCGAGGCCATAAGACCAGCCCTTCATTCAGCCCCGCGCCTTCTTCGCCCGCATCATGTCCATGAATTTCGCCGCCCAGCCCGTCTTGGCGGTCTGGGGCGCGCGGGCCAGGGCGAGGTCGCCCGGGGCGACGTCCGAGGTGACTACCGAGCCGGAGCCGACCATGGCGCCGGCGCCGATGGTGACCGGGGCGACCAGCGAACTGTTGGAGCCGACGAAGGCGCCCTCGCCCACCACGGTGCGGTGTTTGAAGAAGCCGTCGTAGTTACAGAAGATGGTGCCCGCGCCGATGTTGGCCTTGGCCCCCACCTCGCCGTCGCCGAGATAGGCCAGGTGGTTGGCCTTGGCGCCGGCGGCCATGGAGACGTTCTTCACCTCGACGAAGTTCCCGATCCTGACGCCCTCGGCCAGTTTGGCGCCGGGGCGCAGGCGGGCGTAGGGGCCGACCTCGGCGCCGCTGGCGACGGTGGCGCCCTCGATGTGGCTGAAGCTGCGGATGCGGGCGCCCGACGCGATCTTCGCGCCGGGGCCGAAGACGACATAGGGCTCGATCGTCGCGCCCCCGCCGACCTCGGTGTCCCACGAGAAATGGACGGTGTCGGGCGCGGGCATGGTGACGCCGGCGGCCATGAAGGCGTCGCGCTGGACGCTCTGGAACAGGGCCTCGGCCTGGGCCAGTTCGGACTGGGCGTTGACGCCCATGACCGAGTCCTCCGACGCCATGACGGCGCGGGTCGCGGCGCCGCGTTTGCGGGCCAGTTCGACCACGTCGGTCAGATAGTATTCGCCCTTGGCGTTGTCGTTGCGGACCTCGGCCAACAGCTCGAACAGCAGGCCGACCGGCGCGGCCATGACGCCCGAGTTGCAGGCGGTGATCGCCAGAACCTCGGGCGAGGCCTCCTTGGCCTCGGTGATGGCGGTCAGGGTGTCGCCGTCCATGACCAGACGGCCATAGGCGCCGGGGTCGCGGGCCTCGAAGCCGATGACGCGGACGCCCTCGGTATGGGCGAAGACCGGCTCGATGTCGGCGGCGCGCAGCAGGGGCACGTCGCCATAGGTGATGACCACCTGTCCCTGGAAATCGCCCAGCACGGCTTCGGCGGCGCGGACGGCGTGGCCGGTGCCCGACGGCGGGTCCTGAACGGCGATGGCGTCCTCGCCCAGCCGCTTGACCACATGGGCCCGGACTTCCGGCGAGTGGGAGCCGACCACCACGACGATCCGCTCACAGCCCAGGGCCTCGGCCGCGTCGATGGCGTGATCCAGCATGGCGCGGCCGCCGACCGGGTGCAGCACCTTGGGCAGCGGCGACTTCATCCGCGTCCCCTGCCCCGCGGCGAGGATGATGGCGGCGCGGGGTTCGGCGAAGGTGGTCATGAATCGTCTCGTCGTTCTGGACTCCTGATCTACAGGCTGGCGTCCGGTGGGAAAACCGTCATCCTCCGGTCGAGCTTCTGCGGAGGGCATGGAAATGCGGCTTTCACGACGGGCGATGCTGGCGATGACGGCGGCCGCCGGGTTGGCGGGACGGGCCGCGGCGCAGGAGCCGGCTGTGCCGCCGGCCGACCGGGAACTGCGCGTGCCTGTGCAGGGCGGCGAGATCCAGGTGCGGGTCAACGGCGATCTGAACGCCCGACGCAAGCCGCTGATGCTGGTGCACGGCGGTCCGGGCGGCGCCTGCTGGCAGATGTTCCCCGCCCTGCCGATGGCCGCCGACCGCGCCATCGTCGTCTATGATCAGCTGGACAGCGGTCGCTCCGACGCGCCGGGCGATCCCGCCAACTGGACCGTCGAACGGTATGCGTCGGAGATCGAGGCGGTGCGCGCGGCGCTGGGGATCGAACGGTTCCACCTGCTGGGCCACAGCTGGGGCGGAATCCTCGCCACCCGCTATGCCGCCGATCAGCCCGACCGCTTGCAGAGCCTGACCCTGCAGGGCACGCCGCTGTCGTCGCGGCAGTGGGAGGTCAGCGTCGCCAGTCTGCTCGACCGGCTGCCCGACGGACAGGGCGAGATCATCCGCGAAGCCGAGCGGACCGGCGAGATGAGCGAGGCCTATGGCGCGGCGATGACGGCCTTCTTCCGCGCCCACATCAACCGCACCCGCTCCCCCGCCTATGCGCCGGCCTATATGCGGGATGTGCCCGAGGGCCGGGGCGACGCCCTCGCGAACGCCGCGGTGGGAATGAGCATCACCCGGATGACCGGCTTCCTCGACGGCTTTGACGAGGAACCCCTGCTGGACGGCATCGCCACGCCGACCCTGCTGCTGAACGGAGAGTTCGACGTCATCACGCCCGCGACGACGCGGGCCCTGTTGCCGCGGCTGAAGGCCGGGACCTTCGTGGAACTGGCCGGCGCCGGGCATATGGCGCAGTTCGACCGGCCGGAGGACTGGCTTGCGACCGTGAACGCCTTCGTCTCCGGGGCCGATCCGGCATGACGACGCGAGACCTCGACGGCTGGACCATCGCCTTCGATCTGGACGGGACACTGGTGGAGACGCACCGGGATCTGGTCGGGACGCTGAACCGGATGCTGGTCCGGCACGGCCTGCCGGAAGCCCCGATGGACAGCGCGGCGGCGCTGATCGGCGGCGGGGCTCGGCCCATGCTGCAGCACGGCTTCGAACGGGCGGGCGCGAACTGGGAAGAGGCCGACGCCCCGGCCCTGTTCGAGGAACTCCTGGCCGACTATGTCGAGCACATCGCCGACCACTCCCGCCCGTTTGAGGGCGTGGTCGAGACGCTGGAAGCACTGGCGGCGCGCGGCGCGATCCTGTGCGTAGCGACCAACAAGCGGTCGGACCTGTCGGACCTGCTGCTGGAGACGCTGGACCTGACCCGGCATTTCGCGGCCATCGTCGGCCCGGACCGGGTCAGTGCGAGGAAGCCGTCGGGCGCCCATCTGATCGAGGCGGTGGAACGTGTCGGCGGCGATCCGGCCCGGGCCATCATGGTCGGAGACGCGGCCCCGGATACCGGCGCGGCGCGCGACGCGGGCATGCCCTGTATCGTCTGCACCTTCGGCTACAGCCCCGTGCCGCCCGCCGAACTCGGTGGAACCGTGCTGGTGGACCGGTTCAGCGAAATCGCGTCGGTCGTCACAGATCTCGTCGCTCAGCCTGCCGCCCTGGCCGCGTCGAACGCCTGACGCGAGGCGCCGATGCGGTCGAAATTCTTCTCGGCCCACATCCACACGCCGCAGAAGGCTTCCGACAGGGTGAAGCCGAGGTCGGTCAGCCGGTATTCGACGCGCGGCGGGATGACCGGATGGACGGTGCGGATGACCAGACCGTCGCGCTCCATCTGGCGCAGGGTCTGGGTCAGCATCTTCTGGCTGATGCCGTTGGCCAGTTCCCCGATGCGGGTGAAGCGCAACTCGCCGTGCTCGATCAGAACCTCGAGCACGATCATGGTCCATTTGTCCGCGACTCGTCCGATCACCTCAATGACCAGCGCCTCCACCTCGGGCGAAAGCGGCGGGTGGTCGAGGGGGGGATGGGCGTGATCGGCAGCGGCGGTCATAACTTTCCTTTCGGTAAGTACAGCACGTTTCGGTGCCTACTTTCTGATGGAGAGTGTCAGGTATAGATCAGGGCCATCGGATTTCCAACGCACGGAGACACCCCATGGACACCCGCAACGACACCATCCTGATTACCGGCGGCGGCTCGGGCATCGGCAAGGCCATGGCCGAGGCCCTGCATGCGCGAGGGGCGAAGGTCATCATCGCCGGGCGTCGCCGGGACGTGCTGGAGGCCGTCGCCGCCGCCAACCCGGGCATGGCTTTCGAGACGCTGGACGTCGCCGACGCGGCGGACGTGACGGCCTTCGCCGAACGGATCGTCGCCGCCCATCCGGCCCTGAACGTCGTCATCAACAATGCGGGCATCATGGTGGCCGAGGACCTGACCGCCGAGCCGGTCGATCTGGACATCGTCGAACAGACCCTCGCCATCAATCTGCTTGGCCCGATCCGGCTGACGGCGGCCCTGCTGCCGCACCTGAAATCGAAGGCTTCGGCGACCCTGGTCACCGTCTCGTCCGGTCTGGCCTTCGTACCGCTCAGCGCCACCCCGACCTATTCAGCGACCAAGGCGGCGATCCATTCCTGGAGCCAAGCGCTGCGGACCCAGTTGAAGGACACTCCGGTCCGGGTGGTGGAATGGGCTCCGCCCGCCGTGGCGACGTATCTGATGCCCGGCCATGCGGAGAACCCGAACTCCATGCCGCTGGCCGACTTCACCGCCGAGAGCCTGGCCCTGTTCGAGGCCGGGCATGACGAGGTGCTGGTCGAACGGGTCAAATTCCTGAGCGGCGCCGAAGGCCGCGGCGACTACGCCAAGGTCTATTCCATCCTGAACGACGGCGCGCACTGATCGCCTGAAACGCCGGATCGCAGCCGAAGCGGTTGCGGTTCGGCGCGGCGATGAACATGTTGGGCGGCCCTGCCCTCCCCAAGGCCGTCCGCATGCTCCGTCGCTTCTTCGCCATACCGCTCTGGCAGCGGACCGCAGCGGGCTTCGCGCTCGGCATCCTGGCCGGCCTGATCCTGAGGGAGAAGGCCGAGACCTGGCTGGGACCGATCGGCGACGTCTATCTGAACCTGATCCGCATGGTGGTGGCGCCGCTGGTGCTGTTCACCATCGCCAGCTCCATCGCCAAACTGGGCGAAGGGGTCGGCGCCGTGCGGCTGGCGGTTCGAACGATCGTCTGGTTCGCCATCACCTCCTTGCTGGCCGTGCTGGTCGGCTTCCTGTTCGGCCATCTGATCAATCCCGGAGAGGGGCTGAGCGGCCTGCCGCTGGGCGAGGTGCGCGACCGCGTGATCCCGACGCCGCTGGAAGTGCTGATCGGCATCGTTCCGACCAACCCCTTCGCCGCCCTGAGCGAGGGCAAGGTGCTGCAGATCATCTTCTTCTCGGCGCTGGTCGGCGCCGCGCTGGTGGCGCTGGGCGATCGCGCGCAGGGCGTGCGGCGGCTGGTGGATGAGGGCGCCTCGATCATCTTTCGCATCACGCGCTGGGTGATCCAGCTGACGCCGATCGGCGTGTTCGGCCTGATCGCCTCGGTGGTCGGCGGCTATGGCTGGGAGGCGCTGCTGCCGCTGGGCAAGTTCATCGTCGCCATCTACGCGGCCTGCCTGTTCCACATCCTGATCGTCTATTCGGGCCTGCTGAAACTGCATGGGCTGAAGGTCACCAGCTTCTTCCGGGGGGCATTCGCGGCGCAGCAGACGGCCTTCGCCACCTCCTCCTCGCTGGGCACCCTGCCGGTCACCCTGCGCCAGACCGTCGAGCGGCTGGGCGTGCCCCAGGCCTATGCCGCCTTCGCCGTGCCGCTGGGCGCCAGCGTGAAGATGGACGGCTGCGGCGCCATCTATCCGGCCATCGCGGCCATCTTCATCGCCCAGTATTTCAAGATCGACCTGAGCCTGACGCAGTACGTCCTGATCGGCCTGACCGCCGTGCTGGGCTCCCTGGGCACCGCGGGCGTGCCCGGCACCTCCATCGTCATGCTGACCCTGACGCTGTCCACGGCCGGCCTGCCGCTGGAAGGGATCGGCTATATCGTCGCCATTGACCGGATCATCGACATGATGCGCACCGCCACCAACGTGACCGGCCAGATGCTGGTCCCCGTGCTGGTGGCGAAGGAGGAGCGCATCCTCAATGAGGACATCTACGACGGCCGCGTCGCCTGGTTGCCGGGCGATCCGGAAGCGGACACGCCGGATGCGGTGAAGGCCGCCGGCATCTGATCAGGCGGCGCTCTTGCGCTTCAGCACCGGCTGCAGGCGGCCGTAGGTCAGGCTGCGCCAGACCCACTCGGCGGGGCCGAACCGGAAGACGGCCAACCACAGCGCGCTGAACAGGCAGAGGGCGACAAAGACCGCCACCGCGATCAGGTTCATCCCGCCCATGGTGAGCCAGGCCTTGTCGTTGATGTGGCCCAGACCCCAAGCGTACCAGATGAAGGCGCCGATCGCGTTGGACGCCAGATAGCCGGTCAGGGCCATCCGCCCCATCGGTGCGAACAGGACCGACAGCCAGCGCCCGTTGCGGCTGATGAACAGGGTCAGGATGGCCAGATAGCCGAAGGCCAGGATCGGCAGGCCGATATAGGCCGCGGTGACCAGGCCGCGCAGAACGCCCTCGGCGGGAACGCCCAGCATTCGCGTCGCCTGGACGACGCTGATGACCAGGCCGACCGGCAAGGCGATGGCGGCGATCCGCCGGAGTAAGGAACGGTGCCGTTCGATGTTCTCGAACACCCCCTTCCGCGCGGTCCAGAGGCCAAGCATGAAGAGCCCCAGCACGCCGAGGTCGTACATCGCGACATAGCTGGTCTCGGTCAGGTTATGCATGAGGTAGTAGCGGAGGTTGGCGGCGACGAAGGCCCAGTAGTCGCCCCCGGCATAGGCCGGCAGCAGGGCGTCGAACGCGGCCTGGCTTGCCGTGGGTCCGACCCCCGCGAGGTTGGGCAACGGTCCGCCGATGATCGCCTCAGCGGCGCCGATCAGCAGCGGCGGCACGATCACCAGTGTCAGCCCCAGGGTGAACAGCGTCTTCTGCCCGGCGTTGCGGAACAGCAGCAAGACCATGCCCAGCAGGGCGTAGACGATCAGGATGTCGCCCCAGTAGAGGAAGGCCAGATTGCACAGGCCGATGAGCAGCAGGATGAAGACCCGGCGCAGGTAGAAGCCCTCGAAACCCGCCCCGCGCGCCTGCGCCCGGAGCATCAGGATGCCGAATCCGACGCCGAACAGGAAGGCGAACGAGGACCGCGCCTTGCCTTGCAGGAAGACCAGTTCGAACAGGCCCACGCCCATATCGACAGGTCCCGCCGACGCCATAACGGCCTCGGCCTTGAAGATCATGACCATGGCGGTGAGGTTCATGACGATGACCCCGAACAGGGCGATAGCCCTGAGGGTGTCGATCACCACCAGCCGGTCCGCGACCGGGACCATCCGCCGATCGTCGACAGCGCCATCCACATCCGTCATTTCACCCGCCCCCAGCTTCGAAGATCAATGATGGGCGAACAGGGGTGTGCTGTCGATGGCGTTCGGGCCTTGCCTCCCGCGATGGGCCGGGCTATGTCCGCGCCCTCCCCGTCCGGCTCGCCGGTCCGGGGCCCGAAAGATGGATGTGTAGCTCAGCGGGAGAGCACCTCGTTCACACCGAGGGGGTCACAGGTTCAATCCCTGTCACATCCACCATTTCGCCGTTATCTCTCTTTACAGGCCGCCGTCCGCCGCTCCCGCGCCGACCGTTCGCGCGCTGATCGTGCTATTGGACCGCCCTATGCCCTTCCCCACCAGTCACCCGTCGCTTGATCGCGCGCTTTCCGAACGCGGCTATGCCGAGCCCACCCCCGTCCAGGCCGCCGTGCTGGATGCGCCGCGGAACGAGGACGGCTCCGGCCGCGACCTGCTGGTCTCGGCCCAGACCGGATCGGGCAAGACCGTCGCCTTCGGCCTGGCCCTGGCCCCCACCCTGCTGGGTGAAGCCGAAAAATTCGCCGAGTTCGGCGCGCCGGTGGCCCTCGTTATCGCCCCGACCCGCGAACTGGCGCTGCAGGTCTCGAACGAACTGAAATGGCTGTACGCCCAGACCGGCGCGCGGATCGTCTCCTGCGTCGGCGGCATGGACCCCAAGGTCGAGCGTCAGGCGCTGAACCGCGGCTGCCACATCGTGGTCGGCACCCCGGGCCGTCTGCGCGACCACGTCGAGCGCGGCGCGCTGGACCTCTCGACCCTGCAGGCCGTCGTGCTGGATGAAGCCGACGAGATGCTGGACATGGGCTTCCAGGAAGACCTGACCTTCATCCTCGAGGCCGCTCCCGCCGAACGCCGCACCCTGCTGTTCTCGGCGACGCTGGCGCGCGACATCGTGCAACTGGCCAAGACCTATCAGAAGGACGCGCTGCGGATCGACACCGTCGCCGGCAACAAGTCCCACGCCGACATTGAGTACAAGGCCATCCGCGTCGCCCCGAACGAGGTCGAACTCGCGGTCGTCAACGTGCTGCGCTATTTCGAGGCTCCCGGCGCCCTGGTCTTCGCCAACACGCGCGAGCGGGTGAAGCACCTGACCTCCAGCCTGCGCGAGCGCGGCTTCTCGGTCGTCGGCCTGTCGGGCGAACTGACCCAGAGCCAGCGCTCCGAAGCGCTGCAGGCCCTGCGCGACGGTCACGCCCGCGTCTGCGTCGCCACCGACGTCGCCGCCCGCGGTCTGGACCTGCCCGATCTGGGGCTGGTCATCCACGCCGAGATCCCGGTCAACAAGGCCGGCCTGCTGCACCGTTCGGGTCGTACCGGCCGCGCCGGCAAGAAGGGCGTCTCCGTCCTGCTGGTCAGCTATACGCGCCGCCGCAAGGTCGAGCTGATGCTGCAGTCGGCCTCCATCGTCGCTGAGTGGTCGGGTCCGCCGTCCGCCGAGATGATCCAGGAAAACGATCGCAAGCGCATGCTGGCCGATCCCGTCCTGACCGCGCCGATCGAGGATGAGGACACCCTGGCCCTCGGCCGTCAGCTGCTGGAAAAGAGCTCGCCCGAACAGGTCGCCGCCGCCCTGATCCGCCTTTACCAGCAGAAGCTGCCGGCGCCCGAGGATGTCTATGACGACGACCGGATGAAGCGCCAGCAGGAGAGCGGCAAGAACGACAAGGGCCAGCCCGACGTCCCCTACACCGACTTCGCCCGCGGCGGCGACATGGCCTGGTTCCGCATCAATATCGGTCGCGACAAGAACGCCGACCCGAAATGGCTGATGCCGACCATCTGCCGTCTCGGCCACGTCACCAAGCGCGACATCGGCGCCATCAAGATCTTCGAGCGCGAGACCAAGTTCGAGATCACCGAGGAAATGCGCGGCAAGTTCGAGGCCGCCATCGCCCAGGGCCTGGAAGACGGCGTGAAGATTGACGCGGCGGTGAAGCCGGGTCCGTCCGAGAAGCCGGTCAGCCGCTGGGACAAGAAGCCTTCGGGCGACCGCCCGACCGGCGACCGTCCGGAGCGCAAGCCCTGGAAGGCCCGCGAGGAAGGCGGCGACAAGCCCGCCTGGAAGCCGCGCGAGGATCGCCCTGCCGGCGAGAAGAAGCCTTGGGTGAAGCGTGAGGACAGCGCCGCTCCGGCCGAGGGCAAGAAGCCTTGGGTCAAGCGCGAGGACGGCGACAAGCCGGCCTGGAAGGCGCGCGAGGATCGCCCGCAAGGCGATGCGCCCAGGAAGCCGTGGGTCAAGCGCGATGAGGCCGCCGCGCCCGCCGCCGAGGGCAAGAAGCCCTGGGTCAAGCGCACCGCCGCCGACCCGACCCCCGAAGGCAAGAAGCCGTGGGTGAAGAAGCCCGCCGCCGAGGGCAAGACGCCCTGGACGCCGCGCTCGGACGCCGAGGCCGCCCCGGCGACGCCGGGCGACAAGCCGTGGAAGGGCAAGCCGAAGGGTGGGGATCGTCCGTGGGCCGCCAAGGATGCGCGCGGCAAGCCGGCGGCCGGCAAGCCCCCGTTCAAGGGCAAGCCGCGCGGCTGATCTCAGTCGTCGGAGCCGTCGATCGGGGCCTTCAGCACCGCGTGAAGGCCCGGGCCGCCGTCCCGGTAGTCGAGCTGCCCGTTCAGCTGGGTGACGAGGCTGCCGATCATCATCGAGCCGAAGCCCTCACCGATCATATGCCCGCCCCGGCCGGCGTCCTCGACCGCGAGGCGCAGGTTGCGGCCGTCTTCTGACAGGCGGATGTGGATCGGGCCGGGCTTGCCGTCATAGGCGTATTTCTGGGCGTTGATGATCAGCTCGGTCAGGATCAGGCCGAGGGTGATCGCCCTGCCCGCCTCGACCGAGACCGGCGCCAGGTCATGCTCGAGCTGGGCGCTCCAGTCGGCGCCGACGGAAGCGCCCAGATCGTCGATCAGCTCGACGAAATACCGCTCCAGATCGACGGTTGAGCTGGCCTCCGCGCGGTAGAGGCGGCTGTGCACCATCGAGACCGCACGCACGCGGCGCCGCGCCTCCAGCAGCTGCGTCTGGGCGGCCGGGTCGGCCTGCCGGGCCTGCAGACCGAGGAAGGACGACACCAGGGTCAGGCTGTTCTGGACCCGGTGATTGACCTCGCGGATCAGGAACTCCTGCTGCTCCAGGCGCAGGTCGCGCTCGCTCAGTGACGCCTGCAGCGTCCGGGTCAGGCTGCGCAACTGACTAACCGCGGCGAAATCGATCAGGGCGTCGCGCAGGCGGGTGACCGATTCGATCTGGGCCGGCGCCCAGCGCCGCGAGCGGCCGCGCACGGTCTCGGACCAGGCCTCGAACGAGTTGCGGGGCGTCAGGACGCCGCCAGGGCCGGTCTTCCTCGCCGTGGACGGATCGCCCGCCCAGCGCACGGTCTCCACGATCTCGGCCCGGAACCACAGCACGGTCAAAGGCTGGTCGCCTTGCAGGTGCACGCCCAGCAGGCCGCTGCCCTGGGCGGTAAAGGCCAGCGCTTCCGGTCGGCGCTGGGACAGCGCATGGGTCGCCACGGGACGAAGGCCGGGCTGGTCGGCGACCCACCGGGCCAGCGCCGTGATCGCGCCTTCCGGCGGGGTGACGCCGAACCGGTACTGGCCGCTCCGTCCGATGATCGCCACGCCGTCCGCATCCGCCAGATCGGCGAGATCACGACCGTTGTCGGCCAAGGCCTCCTCCAGCGGTCGATCGGCGGCGAGATGACCGACCAGCTCGTCCTCGAGCTGACGCAGACGGGTCCGCTCCCGATACAGCTCCGCATCGCCCTTGGCCTTGATCTGACGCGACAGGGTCCGCGCCAGCGTCGTCGCGGCCATGCGCACTTCAAAGGGCAGCAATTGGGGGCGCGCGCTGTGGCAGGCGACCAGCCCCCAGAGCTCGCCGTCGACGATGATCGACACCGAGGCGGAGGCGCGAACCCCCATGTTTTCGAGGTATTTGAGGTGCACGGGCGAGACGCTGCGCAGGCCGCAGTCGCTCATGTCCAGCAGGCCGTCCGGCGAAGCGGGACGCAGAGGTTCAGGCGTATAGCGGGCGTCCGGTATGACCCGCACCGGATTGCGGACATAGAGAGCGCGGGCCTGGCGGGGAATGTCGGTGGCCGGGAAGTGATGGTTCCGGAAGGACTCGACCTCCAGCGACCGGGACTCGGCCACGACCTGGCCGGCCTCGTCGTCGAGAAAACGGTAGATCATGATCCGATCAAAGCCCGTCAGGGCGCGGAAGGCCTCGGCGGCGCTTTCGCAGACCGCGCGCACGCTGGAGGCGCGCTCGAACGCGGCGGCGGCGGCGTCGATGCGGCTGATCAGCTCGATGCCCGGCAGCGCTCCCTGGGAGCTCTGTTCGATCTCGATGATCAGGTCCGCCCCTTGGGGGCGCGCTATGACGTCGTAGTCGAGCGAGTCCACGCCGCGCCAGCGCGTGACAAAGCCGGCTTCGGCCGGACCTCCGGCCCGAAGAGGGTTCACCGCCCGATCACCCAGAAGACCGTCCAGCGCGCGACCGATCCAGGTTTCCGCCCCGGTGATACGGGCGATCCGGCCCGCTTCACGGCGGACCGTCAGATCCGCCGGATCCACCACGAACAGAAGCCCATGAGGCTGGATGGCCTCCGGGACGTGGATGGGCTCACGGTCACAGGCATTGAGATCCAGCCGGTCGGCGGCCGAAAGGTCGGTCATTCAGGCACGCTCTACCGGGCGGGTGGAACCAGTACTCTGAAGGCCAGGTCGAATGCGTCCACACCACCCTTCACGATCTCGTCCTGCGTCGCTCGCCCCGAGGCGTACGCGGACTCCATCGCCTGCAGAAACGCACGCCACCGCGATCCGGTTTCATCCCCCCACGGATCGAGAAACTCAAGCCCGGTCAGAGGGATGTCATCGCGCATCATGGCCTTGCGCATGACCCGCCCGCCCAGCATCGAGCCCTCGGCCACATAGACCCAGCCCATGGCTTCGCCATAGGTGGGCAGGGATGCGACGGCCTGATCGTCCGGAATCCCGACACCCAGGGTTTCCAGACCGGAGCGGATCAGGGGTGAGCGGCTCCCGGGCGTGTAGCCATCCTCCGCGAACGCCGCGCGCCAGGGCGCGATGGCGGTTTCGACCGCGCGGTGCAGCACGTGGAAGCGGGCGACCATGGCGGCCCGCCCGGTCAGATCGCGCAGGCGGCGCTCGACGTCGGCGTCCGTCTCGATGGCGGCGTGGATGTCGGCGGTGGCCGCGCGAAGGGACTGCAAAACGGGCGAGGCTGACATTCCTTGTCTGTAACAGCCCGCGCGACCGTGTCACCCCGGGATGCGCCCATTGATCCGGCGCTGTAACCGTTTACCTTGGCGCTGAAGGGTTCAGACGGCGGGCAACGTCGCGAACCGACCAGTTGCATGGGCAGGAAACATGGCGGACGTCCGGCTGACCGGCGTGACCAAGCGGTTCGGGACGACCGAGGTGCTGAAAGGGATCGATCTGGAGATCGAGGACGGCGAGTTCGTCGTCTTCGTCGGGCCCTCGGGCTGCGGGAAATCGACCTTGCTGCGGACCATCGCAGGTCTGGAAGAGGCCTCGGGCGGCGACATCGCCATCGGCGGACGCTCCGTGAACGCCCTGTCCCCCTCCGACCGGGGCATCGCCATGGTGTTCCAGTCCTATGCGCTCTACCCGCACATGAGCGTCTATGAAAACATGGCCTTCGGGCTGAAACTTGCGAAGGCGGACAAGGCCGAGATCGACCGCCGTGTCCGCGCGGCCGCCGAGACGCTGAACATCACCGACTATCTGGAGCGCAAGCCCAAGGCCCTGTCCGGCGGCCAGCGCCAGCGTGTCGCCATCGGTCGGGCCATCGTGCGTGAGCCGCAGGTCTTCCTGTTCGACGAGCCCCTGTCCAACCTCGACGCCGCCCTGCGGGTGCGCATGCGCTACGAGTTCGCCAGCCTGCATGAGCGGCTGAAGACGACCATGGTCTACGTCACCCATGATCAGGTCGAGGCCATGACGCTGGCGGACCGGATCGTGGTGCTCAACGGCGGCGTCATCGAACAGGTCGGCGCGCCGATGGCGCTCTACGAACGGCCGCGCAACCTGTTCGTGGCCGAGTTCATCGGCAGCCCCAAGATGAACCTGATCCCCGCCGAAATCGTCACGGCGACCGCCACGGGCGCGACGGTGAAGACCGCGCAGGGCGATACGCTGAAGGTCGCCGTGGACGCCTCGTCCGCCAGGCCGGGCGATGCGGTGACGCTGGGTGTTCGTCCCGAGCATCTGAAGCCCGGCGGCGAGGCCGGTTCGATCAGGGCCGCCATCACCTTCGCCGAGACATTGGGCCACGCGACATTCGCCTATGCCGCCTATGGCGAGGCGGCGCTGACCATCCAGTTGCCCGGCGATGTGAGACCGCAGACCGGGGCCGAACTGGCGCTGACCGTGCCCGCGGATCAGGCGCACCTGTTTGACGCCGCCGGCCTCGCTTTCGACCGTCTGTAGGCGGAACGCGTGTTGCATCGCACAAGCGCAGGCTTCTAGATGGCGACATGCCCTCCCCGGCCACGCTCACCGTTGATCTGAACGCGCTCGCCGCGAACTTCCGCATGCTTGAGGCGGTGGGCGGCGCGCCCGTGAACCCGGTGGTGAAGGCCGACAGCTACGGTCTGGGCGCCATCGCCTGTGCGACCCGGCTGATGGCCGAGGGCGCGCGGACCTTCTTCGTGGCCCGAACCGCCGAGGGCGAGGTCCTGCGCGGGGCGCTGGGGCCCGACCCGGTCCTCTATGTGCTGGACGGCTGTGTGAGCGGCGCGGCGCAACGGTTGATCGCGGCGGATCTCCGGCCCGTACTGAACACACCGCAGCAACTGGCGGATTGGCGGACAGCGGGGGGCGGCGCCTGTGGTCTGCAGATCGATACCGGCATGAACCGGCTGGGCTTCCGGGTCGAGGACGCGCCGGATGCCATCGACGGGCTCTCGCTGGTGATGAGCCATCTGGCCTGTTCCGATGATCCGGCCGAGCCCATGAACCGGCGCCAGCGGGACGCGTTCGCCGCCGCGACGCAACGCTATCCGGGCGTGACCCGGTCGTTCGCCAACTCGGGCGGGGTCTTTTTGGGACCGGATTACGCCTTCGACACCCTGCGGCCGGGCATCTGCCTGTACGGCGGCGGGCCGGAGGGCAGACCGGACTCCCGCATCCGGGCGGTGGCGACCCTCGAGACCGAGGTGCTCCAGGTCCGCGCGGTTCCCGCCGGCGAGACCGTGGGTTATTCCCGCGGCTTCCACGCAAAAGCGCCGACCCGGATCGCCACCTGCGCCGCGGGTTATGCCGATGGTCTGCTGCGCGCCTACAGCCCGCACGGGCAGGTGTTCATCGCCGGCGCCCTGCGGCCCATCGTGGGACGGGTGTCCATGGACGTGTGCGCGGTCGATATCGGCGACCTTGAAGTCAGCGTCGGCGACCGGATCGAACTGTACGGCGGCCATCGGATGCTCGACGACGCGGCCACGGCGGCGGGGACGATCAGCTACGAGTTGCTCACCTCCGTCACCGCCCGGGTCCCCCGCCTGTATATCGGCTGACACCCCACGCCTGACGCGGTTCCGGATTCGCGCTGTCGGCCGGATGACCTGAATGGCCCGACCGGCCAGCACGGACTCCGACCGCGCATTCTGCAGACCCGAACGCCCGGCAGGCTGACCTCTGTCCACCAGACATGACGCCGGTTTTCCTCCCCGGCCGGAACGAGTTGCCTCCCCACAGGTTGACGCGCCCAACGCCGCGCGGTTTCGCGCATCACGGGGCGAAGCATGCGCGTACTGATCACCGGCAGTTCCGGCTTTATCGGCAAGGCCCTGACCGAAGCGCTCCTTCGGCATGGTCACGAGGTCTGCGGCTTCAGCCGCCATGCGCAGCCGTCGACGATCACCGGTGACCTTCTGGATCCAGCGACGATCCAGCGGGCGCTGGACGCCTTCAGGCCGGAAGTCATCTACAACCTCGCGGCCGAAACGGACCTGAAAGGCGTCGCCAAGGGCGGCTATGCCGCCAATACCGTCGGCGTGAAAAACCTGCTCGACGCGGTGCAGCGCTCGCCGGGCGTAAAGCGGGTGGTCTGGGCTTCGTCGCAGCTGGTGTGCAAGCCCGGCACACCGCCTGCCCACGACACCGACTACTCACCCGAGGGCGGCTATGGCGAAAGCAAGGTGCTGGGTGAGAAGATGGTGCGCACCCGGGAGGGCGGCGGCAAGGAGTGGGTGATCTTCCGCTCGACGACGATCTGGGGTCCGGGCATGAGCCCCCACTATGCGGCCATCCTGGGCATGATCCGGCGCGGCCTCTACTTCCATGTCGGTGGACGCCCGCTGATGAAGTCCTATTCCTACATTGGCAATCTGACGGAGCAACTGGTGACGCTGGGCACGGCTCCCGCGGCGCAGGTGAACGGCCGGACCTTCTATCTCGCCGACAGCGATCCCATCGATCTGCGACAATGGGCCGGCGGCTTCGCGCGGCGCTTCCGCAAGACCATTCCGACCCTGCCGGAGCCCCTGGCCCGCGGGCTGGCGAAAACAGGCGACCTCCTCACCCGGAGCGGCCTCCGCTTCCCGCTGACCAGCCAGCGCCTGGACAACATGCTGACCGAATATGTTTACGACGTCAGTCCCATCGACGCCGTCCACGGTCGCACGCGCATCGGCATGGATGAGGGCATTGAAAAGACGGCGGACTGGTATCTGGGCTCCCGGTCCGCGCCGCAGTAGCGCGAAACCCCATGCGTCATTTCCGGACGCATGCCCTCCGGCGCCCCCTGCCCCGCTTCGCCGGACTGCTGTAAGCCCGACCTATGGCAAGAGACGGCGCAATCTATGTTTGTCAGTCCTGCGGGGCGGTGCACGGGAAATGGTCCGGGCAATGCAGCGCATGCGGACAGTGGAACTCGATCGTGGAGGAAAGCCGCGCGGCCCCTCCGGGTGCGATGAAGCCCGCTGCCAGCAGCCGGACCCGCGGTCTGACCTTCGAGACCCTGCAATCCGAGAATCCGGAACCGCCCCGCATCATCACCGGCGTGGCCGAGTTCGACCGGGTCTGCGGCGGCGGCGTGGTGCCGGGCTCGGCCATCCTGCTGAGCGGCGATCCGGGCGTCGGCAAGTCGACGCTGCTGCTGGACGTGGCCGGTAAGGCGGCGCTGGCCGGCAAGCGCGTGGCCTATATCTCGGGCGAGGAGGCGGTCGAGCAGATCCGCTCGCGCGCCCGCCGCATGGGGCTGGAGAAGGCGCCCGTCGAACTGGCCTCGGCCACGGCCCTGCGCGAAATCCTGGGCACGCTGAAGCGCGAGAAGTTCGACATCGTCATCGTCGATTCCATCCAGACCCTCTGGTCAGACGCCCACGAGGCCGGGCCGGGGTCGGTCACCCAGGTCCGTGCCTGCGCCAGCGAGATGGTGCGACTGGCCAAGTCGGGCGGACCGGCCGTCATTCTGGTCGGCCACGTCACCAAGGACGGACAGGTCGCCGGCCCTCGCGTGGTCGAGCATATGGTCGACGCCGTCCTGAGCTTCGAGGGCGAGCGGGGCTATCCGTTCCGCATCCTGCGCGCGGGCAAGAACCGCTTCGGCGCGACCGACGAGATCGGCGTGTTTGAAATGGGCGACGCCGGTCTCCGGGAAGTGTCCAACCCGTCGGCCCTGTTCCTCGGCGAAGGCAAGGACCGCGCGCCCGGGGTGGCGGTCTTCGCAGGCATCGAGGGCTCGCGCCCGGTGCTGGTGGAAATGCAGGCGCTGGTGTCCAAATCCGCCTATGGCACCCCGCGTCGGGCCGTCGTCGGCTGGGACACGGGCCGCCTGGCCATGGTGCTGGCGGTGCTGGAGGCGCGCTGTGGGATCAGCTTCGGCGATCAGGATGTCTATCTCAATGTCGCGGGCGGCCTGCGCATCAATGAACCTGCGGCCGATCTGGCGGCCGCGGCGGCGCTGATCAGTTCGGCCATGGACATGCCCCTGCCGCAGGGCTGCGTGGTGTTCGGGGAAATCAGCCTGTCGGGCGAGCTGCGCGCCGTGGGCCGGGCGGAGGCGCGGTTGCGTGAGGCCCAGAAGCTGGGCTTCGACCAGGCCCTGTCGCCGGTGCTGACCGTCAAGGACAAGGGCGTGAAGGTCACCGCCATCAGCCGACTCAGCGAAGCGGTCGAACGAATCTCGCAAAACCGCTATTGAGGCTGAACGTCCGGGTTTCGAGCGCGCATGAACGGTTTTGACGTCGTCGCCATTCTGGTCCTGATCGCCTCGGCCGCCGCCGGCTGGGTGCGCGGCGGCACGCGTGAAATCATCACCCTGCTCAGCTTCGTGCTGGCCGCCTTCATCGCCCTGGTGGCGCTGCCGCTGACGGCGCCGATCGGACGGGCCATCGTGGATGTCGACTGGATCGGCACCATCTTCGCCGCCATTCTGTCCTTCCTGATCATCTATTTCGGCATCCGCATCTTCGGTTCGATCCTGTCGAAGCGGGCGCAGGCGCATCCGCAGCTGGGCGGGATCGACCGGATCGTCGGCGTCGGGGTCGGCGCCGCGCGGGGATTGGTGCTGCTGGGCGCGATCCATCTGGTCATCGTGGCGGCGCTGCCGGGCGAGAAAACCCCGCGCTGGCTCAGCGAGGCGGCCCTGCGCCCCGTGACGGCGGGCGCCGCCCGGGTCATCCAATTTGTCCTGCCGGGCATTGGCCGGGGCGCCGATCTGCTGGCGCCGGTCGTGTCTTCGTCCGTGAGCAAAGGGTTTTCCGATGACGAAGCCTTGCCCTCGCCCCAAACAAACAATACTTCGCCCGCGTCCGCCCCACGTTAGCGTTCCCCTGCTTCATCGGAGTCCCACGATGAGCCGCCTCGACCATTCCATCGCCGCCCCCGTCGTTCACCGGGAGCATCACCGAGACGCCGACGATGATCGTCCGCGTCTGGAATGCGGGGTCTGCGGCGTCTGGGGCGCGGACCAGGACGAAGCCTCCTCCGTCGTCGCCCTGGGCCTGCACGCCCTGCAGCACCGCGGCCAGGAAGCTTGCGGCATCGCCAGCGTCAAGGACGCCCGCTTCCATACCGAGCGCCACATGGGCCTGGTCGGCGACGCCTTCGGCGGGGCCAACCTGGCCGAACGCATGCCGGGGTCGGCGGCTGTGGGCCACACCCGCTATTCCACCGCCGGCGGGTCGTTCCTGCGCAACATCCAGCCGATGTTCGCCGATCTGGACCAGGGCGGCATCGCCATCGCCCACAACGGCAATCTGACCAATTTCAAATACCTGCACACCCAACTGGTCTCGGAAGGCGCGATCTTCCAGTCGACGTCGGATTCCGAGGTCATCCTTCACCTGATCGCCCGCAGCCGGAAAGCCAAGATCGTCGACCGCTTCATCGACGCCCTGGGCCGTATCGAGGGCGGTTATGCCCTGGTCTGCCAGACCCGCTCGAAGATGATCGGCGCCCGTGACCCCCTGGGCATCCGCCCGCTGGTTCTGGGCCGTCTGGGCGACGCCTGGGTGCTGGCGTCCGAAACCTGCGCCCTGGACACCATCGGCGCGACTTTCGAGCGTGATGTGGAGCATGGCGAGGTGATCGTCATCGACCACGAGGGCCTGCGCTCCATCAAGCCCTTCCCGGTCAAGGCCGCCCGCCCCTGCCTGTTCGAATACGTCTACTTCGCCCGCCCCGACAGCGTCGTGAACGGCAAGTCGGTCTATGAGGTCCGCAAGCGCATGGGCCGGGGTCTGGCGCGCGAGCACGCGGTCGAGGCCGATGTGGTCGTGCCGGTGCCCGACTCCGGCGTCCCCGCGGCGCTGGGCTATGCGCAGGAAAGCGGCATCCCCTATGAGATGGGGATCATCCGCAGCCACTATCTGGGCCGCACCTTCATCCAGCCCAGCCAGGGGGCCCGCCAGAAGGGCGTTCGCATGAAGCACAGCCCCAACAGGTCTGTGCTGGCCGGCAAACGGGTGGTGCTGATCGACGACTCGATCGTGCGCGGCACCACGTCGGTGAAGCTGGTTCGCGCCGTGCGCGCGGCGGGCGCGACCGAGGTTCACCTGCGCTCGGCCTCGCCGCCGATCCTGTATCCGGACTTCTACGGCATCGACATGCCGGAGCGCGACCAGCTGATCGCCGCCAACAAGACGCTGGAGGAAATGCGCGCCTATCTCGAGGTCGACTCGCTGGGCTTCCTGTCGGTCGACGGCCTTTACGGCGCCATGGAAGCCGGCCCGCGCGACCAGCGGCATCCGCAGTTCACGGACCACTATTTCACCGGCGAGTATCCCACCCGCCTGCTGGACCGGGAAATCGAGGAAGGCGGTCGCGAGGACAATACGCGGCAACTTTCCCTGCTGGTGAGCGCTTAGGGACCGATGGTCCAGCTCGGCTATTTCACGCTCGACACCCTCGACATCGGGAAGGCGAAGGCCTTCTACGGCGCCCTGTTCGGCTGGCGGTTCGACGACGCCGCCTCCGGTCCGACCTATGCCCACGTAAGCGACAGCAATCCGGCCTTCGGGTTCACCAAGGTCGAACGGGCGCGCGACTTCGCCCACCTGTATTTCCGCGTCGATGACGTGGACGCCCTGTGCAAGCGGGTGGTCGAGCTGGGCGGCAAGGCGGCGATCCCCTCCGACAGCGCCTCGGGCCGTTCGGTTGTGGTGTCGGACGACCAGGGCGTCAGCTTCAGCCTGTGGACGCCCGCCGCCGGTTATTGAGCGCGGCTTTCGCTTCCGGTCTGCCTGAGGCCGCGCTATGAGCGCGCCATGACTGATCTTCCCCTGAAAGACCGCATCGCCCTCGTCGTCGGGGCCTCGCGCGGCATCGGCTATGAGAGCGCGTTGGCGCTGGCCAAGGCGGGCGCGCATGTGATCGCCACCGCCCGGACACAGGGGGGTCTGGAAGATCTGGACGACGCCATCTTCGCCGCCACCGGCCAGCATGCGACCCTGATCCCGTTCGATCTGGTGGACGGCGGCGCGATCGACCGCATGGGCGGCGCCCTCTACGAGCGGTTCGGCAAGCTGGACATCTGGGTGCAGGCCGCCGCCACCATGGGCGCCGAGGGCCTGACGCCGGTGTCGAACGCCGACCCGCGCGGCTTCGCCAAGGTCGAGAAAACCAACTTCACCGCCGTCTATCGGCTGATCCGCTCGCTGGAGCCTCTGCTGAAGGCGTCGGACGCCGCCCGGGTGATCCACCTGACCACCAGCGTCGCCGCCGCGCCGCGCGCCTTCTGGGGCGCCTATGCCGCGACCAAGGCGGGCGCCGAGGCCCTGATGAAATGCTGGGCCGACGAGATCGAGTCGATGCCGATCCGCGTGACCGTGCTGGACCCGGGCCGGATGCGCACCGCCATGCGCGCCCAGGCCTATCCGGGCGAAGACCCGGAGCAGAACGTCCATCCGTCGGCCATCGGCCCGCTGATCGTCGAACTGGCCCGTCCCGATCTGGAGCCGCCGCTGACCGTCAGCTTCAAGGACTGGAACGCCGGACCGCAGGCGGACGCGCTGGTCTGATCGCCGCCCCATGAGCCGTCTCCCGCACGGACAGTTTCTGGGCGATCTGAACCGGTCGGTCACGACCGGCGGCTTCCGCATTGATCTGCGTGTCGCCAGCCTGCCGCCCGAGGCGGTCAGCGAGCACTCGCACGAAAACGCGCACTTCATCCTGCCGCTGGCGGACGGCTACCGCAGCCTGGCGCGCGATCCGCTGGCCCGGAGTCGGACCGTCTTCAGCGCGGGAAGCGCGATCTACAACCCGCCCGGCGTCGTGCACCGCGATTGCTACGACGTGGCGGGCGGTCTGTTTCTGTCGGTGAGCGCGCCGGACGACCTTCCGACGGTTCTGGCCCATCCGCTCTTGCTTCGCGGCGTTGCCGAGATGGCGATGCGGCGGCTGGTCGGCCTCAGCACGCGCGGAGCGGCGGGCGATGCGCTTGCCGTCGAGCAAGCGGCCCTGACCCTTGCGGACGCCGTCGTCAGTCTGCTGGAAACCTCCCCCCATGCTCCGGACTGGCTGCTGCGCGCGGTCGAGATGGTCGAGGATCTGGCCAATGAGCCGGGGTTGGAAATCCGCGCCATCGCCGAAGCGGTCGGTGTGCACCCGGTTCATCTGGCCCGCAGCTGGCGGCGACACCTCCGACAGTCTCCCGCGGCGGCCATTCGGCATCGGCGCGCCGACCACGCGACCCGGTGCCTGCTGGACGGGATTGATCTGGCCGAGGCGGCCGCCATGTCGGGCTATGCCGACCAAAGCCACATGACCCGGGAGTACGGCCGCATCTTCGGCGTCACGCCCGGTGTATTTCGCACGGCGGTCACTGGGCGGGTTTGATCTGTTCAAGACGAGCCGCGCGGTTCGTGAGAAGCGGGATCTCCAATCAAGGAGCCCTTCGTGCGCGCTATCGTCCTCGCCTTCACCACCCTCACACTGATCGTCACGCCCGCCAGGGCGCAGACTGATGGTTGGCGGGTCGCCGCTCCCGAGACCCAGGGCGCATCCGCCGCCGGTCTCACCGCCATGGATGCGGCGGTCCGGAACGGCGACTACCAGCAGATCACCAGTGTGCTGATCAGCCGAAACGGCCGGCTGATCCATGAGGCCTATTTCGATGACGGCGGAGCCGAGGCCCGGCGTAACACGCGGTCCGCCACCAAAACCGTGACGGCGATGCTGGCGGGCGCGGCCGTGGCGCGTGGAGACCTCACGGCCGAAACGCCGGTCCAGCCCCTTCTGGCCGCGTGGGGCCCATTCGAAAATCCGGATCCGCGCAAGGATCAGATCACGGTCGAGGACCTTCTGACCATGAGTTCCCTGCTGGAGTGCGACGACGACAACCAGTTCTCGCGCGGCAATGAAGAGCGGATGTATCTGATCGAGAACTGGGTGAAATTCGCCTTCGATCTGCCGGTCCGGGGCTTCCCGGCCTGGATGCCCAAACCGGAAAACGCGCCCTACGGCCGGTCGTTCAGCTATTGCACGGCAGGCACCACGGCGCTCGGTGCGGCGATCCAGTCCGCCACGCATCAGCCTCTGGAAGCCTTCGCGCGCGACGCCCTGTTCGCCCCTCTGCAGATTGAGGGTGAGGAATGGCAGTTCTCGCCCATGGGACTGGCGCAAGGCGGCGGCGGGCTTGGTCTGCGCAGCCGGGATCTGCTGAAGCTGGGCCAACTGCTTCTGGACGGCGGTCGCTGGAACGGGACGCAGGTCCTTCCGCAGGCCTGGGTGACGGCCATGACCTCGCCGCACGCCAGTGTCGACCCCGAGCGCGGTGACTACGGCTACCTGACCTGGCTGCCGACCTACACGGTCGCCGGCCGCCCGCTGAAGGCGTTCGCCATGGCCGGGACAGGCGGCAACAAGGTGGTGGTCGTGCCCGAACTGAATGCCGTCGTCGTGGTCACCACCACCAACTACAACGTCCGCAATCCGCACGGTCTGGCCGACGCCCTGATCTCCAGCCATGCCTTGGCGGCCCTCGGCCGGACTGAGCCCTGAGGGCTGCGGCTCGTCCCACGGCGATTGAAGTCACGGCGGCGGAGGGATGGATGGACGCATGTCCTTCTATCCCCTCCTCCTCGCCGTCCACATCGTCGCCGGGCTCGACGCGGTCCTGATCGGAATCGCGCCGGTTCTGACTCGCAAGGGCTCGCGACTGCACCGCCTGACCGGGCGCGCCTTCGCCGTGCTGCTCGCCGCCGCCTGGGCGATGACGGCGATCCGGAGGCGCTGGAGACGCGGCTGGCGGACAAGGGCTTCGCCCGCAGCCACCGCTCGACGCTGGTCAATCGGGCGCGAGTGCGCGAACTGAGGCCGCTGTCCGATGGGGCGTGGCGGCTGACGCTGGACAGCGGCGCGGAACTGGTGGTCAGCCGGTCGTATCGGGATGGTGTTCTGGGGCGGCTCAAGAACACGGCGGGTCGGTCAGTCTGCTAGAACCTGTCCCAGCCGGCCAAGCCAAGAAGATACCGGCCAAGCGCGCGCTCGTCCTCTTTCGGTGACTGAACGCTCCGGTATCGATAGCCCGCCTGAGGATCCGCTCCCTCCAGAACCAAACGGCCTTCATCAATGCCGCGGCGGCACCCGGAAGGCGGTGACGAGAAGAGGCGCGCTTGGTCCACAGCGATCCGCAGTCCGGTCGCCTCCGCCGGCGTGAGGACGCGGACCATTTTCCGGGGTTGCACTGGATCGCCCGTCGGACCGAAGCCCGCTCCGCTCGGCCCCTTCTTGGCCGTAAGCTGCTGTTGCCCGTTTTGCAGTGTATCGACGCGCACCACGACCGGATGGCGAAACGCACCCAGCCATGTCAGGCGAACTGAACGGGGGGTCGAGGCCGGCCGGCGATAGATGGACGGTTCTCCCACGTCGGCAAGCTCGGCCGAGAGCCACCGGTCAACCCCCTCTTCGAGGACGACTTGCTGTTCGAAAACACCAGGCGCGACCTCGCAGGCCGACACCGCATGGTTCAGATCCTGCGGAAAGTAGTCCGTCCGCCGATTGCTGGACCATGCCGCGAGCATCGCGAACGTGAGGACGAGAAGGACCAGAACGATCGCTCCACCCCGCGCCATCGCCATCTTCCCTGCCCGCCCTCTACTTCTTCGGCGCGTGCTTCTGGCCGGTGCGGATGCGGCCCGAGCGGGACACCTGACGCGCCCCGCCGCGCGCGCCCTTCTGGACGGCGATGGAGGAGCCGGCCTTCTTCGACGAACTGGCCTTCACGCCGGAGACGACCTTGGGCTGGTGCTTGCGGGTCTTCTTCTGCTCCAGCGCCTTGCCGGGCAGGTTGGACAGCATTTCGGCCTTCTCGGCCTTCTTGATGACCTTGCGCGGGGCGGTCTTGGCGTCGCCCTTGTAGCGTTCGGGGCCCGATTTGGAGCCGCCTTCGGCATAGGGGTTGTCGCCGCTGGACTTGACGATCAGCCGGATCGGCGTGCCCGGCAGGTCGAAGCTCTCGCGGATCGAATTGACCAGATAGCGTTTGTACTGCTCCGGCATCGACTCGGCGCGGCTGGCCATCAGCACGAAGGTCGGCGGACGGGCCTTGGTCTGCGCGATGTATTTCGGCTTGATCCGCTTGCCGTCGACAGCGGGGGGCGGATGCCTCTGCGTCGCCATGGACAGCCAGGTGTTCAGGTCCTTGGTCTTCACCTTGACCGACCAGGTGTCATGGGCCTTCAGCACGGCCGGCATCAGGCGTTCGACGCCCCGGCCCGAGTGGGATGACAACACCACGAACGGCGTGCCCTTCAGCTGGGGCAGCTTGTCTTCAGCCAGGTGTTTGAGCGCGGCCATGCGCGACTGGGGCTCCTCCTCGAGGTCCCATTTCGACGCGACATAGATCAGCGCGCGGCCTTCCCGCTCGACCAGATCGGCCAGTTGCAGGTCCTGGATGTCGAAGGCGTGGTCCTTGTCCATCATCAGAATGACCACCTCGGCGAAGGTGATCGCCCGGATGGTGTCGGCGACCGACAGTTTCTCCAGCTTCTCCTGCACCCGCGCCTTGCGACGCATCCCGGCGGTGTCGACGAAGCGGATGGGCCGACCTTCGTACTCCCAGTCGACCGAGATGGAGTCGCGGGTGATGCCGGCTTCGGGGCCGACCAGAAGGCGATCCTCGCCGAGCAGATAGTTGACCAGGGTCGACTTGCCCGCATTGGGGCGACCGATGACGGCGATGCGGATCGGTTTGTCGGCCTCCTCGACCTCTTCGATGAAGATGTCGGCCGAGGCGGCGAGGATGGCCTGATACAGGTCCGCCATGCCCTCGCCGTGCTCGGCGGAGATGGCGACCGGCTCACCGAAGCCGAGGGCGTGCGCCTCGCCCACGCCGCCGCCGCTTTCGCGGCTCTCGGCCTTGTTGGCCAGCAGGATGATGGGCTTGTGAACCTTGCGCAGGCGATCGGCGAAGATGCGGTCCAGCGATGTCACGCCCTCGCGTGCGTCCATCATGAACAGGATCAGCTCGGCGTCCTCGATGGCGGCTTCGGTCTGCTCGCGCATCCGGGCCTCGAGGCTGTCGTCGGTGACATCCTCGTAGCCGGCGGTGTCGATCAGCGTCAGGTCCATGTCGCCGAGATTGCCGTCAGCGTAGCGACGGTCACGGGTCACGCCGGGGCGGTCATCGACCAGCGCGAGGCGCTTGCCGACGAGGCGGTTGAATAGTGTCGACTTGCCCACATTGGGGCGGCCGACGATGGCGACTTTGAGAGCCATGTCGGCCTTCTAACGCAGTTCGGGGATTTCCGTCAGCGAATGCTGACGAGATCGCCCCGATCGGTGAGTACATAGACCGAGCCGTTGTAGGCGGCCGGAGCGATAAAGGAGGCGCCGCCGAGCTTGATCGTCGAGGTCACGGCGCCCGTCTTCGGGTCGAGCGCGACGAGTTCGCCCTCGGAGTTGGTCAGCAGCAGACGGTTCGAGGCCAGCAGCGGACCCGACCATTGCGGGGTCACGGTGCGATCCCAGAAGCCCAGGAAGCCGCCCTCCTGGCGGACCCGGCCCTCGTTGAGGTTGCGGGTCCAGTAGACCTGGCCGGAGTCGCGGCTAACGGCGGTCAGGTCACCCGATTTGGACACGACATAGACCACGTCGCCGACCGGCAGCGGCGCATTGACGCCCGCGATCGGCAGGGTCCATTTCGGCTGGCCCGAACGGATGTCCATGGCCTGCAGGACGCCGGAGTGGCTGACGGCGTAGACGATGCCGCGGCTGATGACCGGACGACCCGCGATGTCGCGGATCTCGGACAGGGCGCTCGTGCGGCTGGTGCGCGACAGGACCTGGGTCCACATCGCCTGGCCAGTGGCGGCGCGGAGCGCGGTCACTTCACCCGACGAGAACGGCGCGATCACCGTGTCCCCGGTCACGGCCGGGCTGGACGCGCGCATGATGCGGGCCGGCTCGGGGATGCCGCGATAGGACCATTCCTGCTGGCCCGTGGTGATGTTCAGGGCGACGATCTGGTTTTCGACATCGACCACGAAGAGGCGGCCGTTCGAGACCGTCGGCGCGCCATGGATCGGCACATCGACCTTGGTGGTCCACAGCACGGTGCCCGAGGTCTGATCGATGGCGGAGACGGTGCGATAGCCCGAGGCCACGAACACCTTGCCGCCGCCGACGGCCACGCCGCCGCCGAAGCCGCCGCCGCCCGACGAACCCCCGATGCCGAGGAAGCCGCCGCGACCTTCGCTCTCTTCCGGCTTGACGTTGACCTTCCAGGCGACCGAGCCGGTGCCGGCGTCCACGGCGGTGACGGTCGATTCCCCGTCCAGCACGAAGACGCGGCCGTTGTCCGCCACGACGGGCGCCATCACCTGACGGGTCCGGCCCGATCCGGCGCCGAT
Organism: Brevundimonas sp. AVps31; assembly: GCF_058681355.1. Taxonomy (NCBI): domain Bacteria; kingdom Pseudomonadati; phylum Pseudomonadota; class Alphaproteobacteria; order Caulobacterales; family Caulobacteraceae; genus Brevundimonas; species Brevundimonas sp. AVps31. The sequence goes on from NZ_CM178736.1 coordinate 3,095,967, forward strand.
GCCCCGACGCCAAGCGACCGTGAAGTCCGCCGCGCCGATGACATGCTCGACCGCGTTGTCGGCGTTGCCGCCGGGCTGGGTCCAGGCGGTGGCCGCCTGCGGGCCCGGCAGGAAGAAGTCACGGCCCGACAGGGCGGCCGACGGAGCCAGCTGCTGTTCGAACTCCAGCACTGAAATGCGCTGGCCTTCGGTCGCGGTGGCGGCGGGGGCGTCCTTGCCGCCAAGGCCGAACGGCAGGGCGCGACGCACCGTGCCACAGGAGGCGACGGTCATGGCGAGACCGCACAGCAGGGCGACTTTAAGCACACGGTTCATGGCGAACGTCCTGGAAGCGGAAATCACGGGCGCGCCGCAGCGGCAGGCTGCGGCGTAGCGGCGGGCTGGGAAGCGGCAGGCGCGGCGGGAGCCGCGGCGGCGGCGACCTGGGCTGCGGCCATTTGACGGACAATGGCCTGCAGATTGGCCGCGCTGCCGGACTCGATGGCGCCCAGGGCGGCTTCGGCGCGGTTGCTGATCAGCTCGGGCGTGTCCAGACCGTTCTTCAGAACGATCAGGATGTCCTTGGCCTCATTGGCCTTGCCATGCTGCAGCAGGGCCATGGCCTCGGCCTCCTGGGCGAAGGCGGCATAGGGGCGCTTGTCGCCGGTCAGCTTGGCGGCGCGCGCCTGAACCTGTTCGAGGGTCTCGATATCCATCGCCAGCCACAAGGCCTTGAAGGCGGCCAGATCGGCGAGTTCGGGATCACGGGTCGCCTTGGCGGCCTCGTCCATCAGGGCGAGCGCTTCCGGCAGACGGTTGTCGTCGGCGGCGATGCCGGCCCGAAGCTGCAGGGCCAGAGCCTTGTAGGCGCCGTTGCCCTCCTTCGCCGCCTGGGCGAAAGCGGCGTCCGCGCCGACCGCGTTGTTGGCCTGCAGCGATTCGAAACCGCGCTCGATGGCCACGGAGGCCTTGTCGGCCTTCGACGTCTGCCAGCTCTGATACCCCCACCACGACAGGGCGGCGATCAGGGCGATCAGAAGAATGGCGCCGACGACAGGCAGCCAGGTGCGGGCGAGACGCTTGTAGCGTTCGGAGCGAAGCTCCTCCTCGACCTGCTCGAAGACATCAGACACGGAACAGTCGCCCCCAGAACACGGCGCTCAGAGCCGTTGAAATTCAATCCGGCCGGACCCTAGAGGGTCCGGTTCGCCCCCGCAACGCAGGCTTTACTGCGCGACCGGCTTTTTCGAGAAGTAGGTCTCGACTTCGGCAGGAAAACGGCGGGTTCGGACATCCTCGGCATAGGCGGCGACGGCCCGGTCGATCTCACCCCGCAGATCCGCGTAGCGACGGACGAATTTGGGCGTCCAGTCGAACAGGCCGAGCATGTCGGGAACCACCAGAATCTGGCCGTCACAGGCTGCGGAGGCGCCGATGCCGACGGTGGGCTTGTCGATGGCTTCGGTGATCTCGCGGGCCAGCCCCTCGGCCACGCCTTCGATGACCACGGCGAAGGCTCCGGCGTCCGCGGTCGCCTCGGCCTCTGCGATAACGCGAAGGCGTTCTTCCTCGGTGCGTCCCTTGGCCTTGAACGCGCCGTCCGTCAGCACGGCCTGGGGGCGCAGGCCGACGTGGCCCATCACCGGAATACCCCGCTGCACCAGATAGGCGATGGTCTCCGCGACGGTCGGGCCGCTTTCCAGCTTAACGCCCTGGGCGCCCGTTTCCTTCATGACCCGGGCGCAATTGTCGTAGGCGACTTCCTTGGCGCCTTCGTAGCTGCCGAACGGCATGTCGATGACCACCATCGCCCGCTTCGACCCGCGCATGACGGCCTGACCGTGCAGGATCATCATCTCCAGCGTCACGCCGACGGTGTTCGGCATCCCGTGCACCACCATCCCGACACTGTCGCCGACCAGCAGCAGGTCGCAGTGGGCGTCGAGGATTTCAGCCGTCGGGGCGTCGTAGGCGGTCAGGCAGACCAGCGGCTCTCCCCCCTTGCGCGCCCGAATGTCCGGGGCGGCGAGACGGCGAACAGTTTCCTGCTTCTGGCTGGACATGGTGGAGAGGCTCCAGTTCGGGGAACGGCCTAGATAGGCGTCCGGAGCCTCTCCGTCACGTCACACTTCCTGCGACAGGCGCACCATGGCCGCCGCGGCGACCGCGATCAGGGCCCCGGCGGCGACCCAGAACATCTGCATGCCGTTAAACGCGCCCATATCGACACCGCCCATGCCCAGATGATCCAGGCCCGACTGCAGCGCCGACTGGGCGCTGAACGACGCCGCCTCGATCCCCTGCCCGACCGAGCCGGTCGTGAGGGAGCCGCTGCCGGCGCCGAGATCGAAATTGACCGTGATCATTTCGCGCGCGGCCACCACGCCGCCAACCAGACCCGCCACACCGAGGAAGATATAGCGAACGCGCGAGCCCTGCTGCAGCCGATGCTCGACCTGGGCGGTGAACAGCGACGCATCAGGCAGGGTGGGCGCACGAGCGAACAGACGCTCGATCGCCGGATCGAACTCATCAGCCGACATGCTGTGTTCTCCCCATGGTTTGCGCGGGTTGCAACCGCGCGCGGAGTTTATCCAGACCACGTTTGACATGAGACTTCACCGTACCGAGTGGCAAATTCAGGGCCGTCGCGATCTCCGGATGGGCCATCCCGGCGCCGTGGCACAGGGACACGCAAAGCCGCTCCGGCTCGCTCAGGGTTTTCAGGGCTTCGTCGAGATCCATCAGTCCGCCCGGGTCGGGCGCAGCGACGGTTTCCTCGTTTTCAACCTCGGCCACATAGCGGGCCTCCTTGGCCACCCGCTTGATATAGAGCCGCGCCGCGATCCGCTTGACCCACGCCGCGAAGGTGCCCTCACCGCGAAACTCGGCGCAGCGTTCGAACGCCTGGATGAAGGCGTCCTGGGCGATGTCGTCCGCCAGCGAGGGCTGCGCCCCCATCCGGCGCAGCAGGCCGCGCACCGCGGAGCCGTGCCGACGAACCAGTTCGCCGAACTCCCGACGCCCGCCCGCCGCCGCTTCGGCGGCGAGCTCGACATCGTGCCGATCGACCAAGGCCTGGGCCATTTCGCTTCCCCTGTCCCGACCGACCTCAGTCCTTGTTCTTGTTGATGAAGCTCAGGAAGATGAAGGCCAGCCCCAGCGTCGCGGGAATGAAGCCGAAGGCGGCGAAACCGTAGATGTCCGAATCAACCTGTTGGCCGAGGAAGAAGAAAACCAGCGAGATGCCGATCCCCAGCGCCAGCATGATGACGCCGCTGCGGATGTCGCGGCTGCGCGACGGCAGGCGGCGGGTGATGTCCTTGCTGAGCGCCTCGATCATGTCGGCCGGCAAAGGCTGACCCTGATCAATGGCATGGCGGACCGTTTCCTGGATGGACCGGCGCTCGCGCGACTTCAGATAGAAGGGTCCGACGACCACGGCCACGATGGACGCGAAGATGATGAAAACGACGGCGACGGGTGTCATCAGTAGTTGCCCTTTGATCCTGTGAACCGGAGCGTGACGTTCCGGCCTTCTGACGACAAGAGGCGGCCGCGGGAGCGTATGGATGCGAACCGTCGCGTGAAACTTTCGTAAGGCGGCGCGGAGGGTTTACACAGGCCGCCAATGAGGAGGATCGCCATGCTGGATCGTCGCGCCGTGATCGCGGGCCTTGCCGTCGCACCGGTCGCCGGCTGCGCCACCCTGCCGCCCGGCGGCAGACGGGCGCTGAAGCTGGCGACCTTCAACATCTGGCACAATCAGGGGGACTGGGCCGCGCGGCAGCCGCTGCTGATCGAAGCGCTTCGCGCCGCCGACGCCGATGTCATAGGGCTGCAGGAGGTGCTGGAAGACGCCGCCGTCGGCCTGCCCAATCAGGCGGCGACGCTGGCCGAGGCGCTGGGCGGTTATCAGATGCAGTTCGTCTCGACCGATCCGGAAGGCGCGCCCCGCCGCTACGGCAACGCCATCCTCAGCCGCCTGCCGGTCGTGGCGCAGGAGTCCACAAGGCTGGAGCCGCTGGATGACTATCGCACCGCCCTGCGCGTGCGGGTGGATGTGGGCGGGCGGCCTGTCGATGTCGTGAACACCCATCTGGCCTGGCAGGAAGACGCCCAGGCCGTGCGGGCGCGCCAGATCGGCGACCTGCTGGACTGGCTTCCACGAGACGGGACCCCGCTGGTCGTCATGGGCGATTTCAATGCGGTGCAGGAGGACGCGGGCCTGAACGTCCTGACCGGTCCGCGCTTCTTCAGCGCCCTGCCCCGCAACGCCGTTCCGACGACGCTGAACCCGGCGAAGGGCCATCCGAGCCGGGTCATCGACCACATCTTCGTCGAAGGGGCGCGTTTCACACCGGGTCCGTCGACCCTGCTGGGCGATCGCCCGACGAACGGAGAATATCCGTCAGATCACTTCGGTCTGGCGACGACCGTCACCCTGCGCTGAAGCGCACCGGTCAGCCAGAGGCCGACCCCCGCCGCCGCGGCCGTCGCCGCGAACACCAGCGCCACCGGCTGGATCAACGCGACCAGTCCGCCGGCGGCCCGAATCAGTACGGCCTGAAGCGCCCACAGGACGATGCCCGACACCACCAGCCACGGCAGCAAGGCCGCGACCGTCAGCCAGGCGCGACGCCGCGCGATCCGTTCGGCCACCGCGACCTCGAACACATAGTCGCGCCGGGGCGGGGCCTCGGCGGCGAACAGGGCGGCGAGTTTCTGTTCAGGCGTCATCGGATCCTCCGAGCGCGTTCAGCAGCCGCGCCCGTCCACGGGCAACATGAGACTTCACCGTGCCCAGAGGCAAGCCGAGCGCCTGCGAGGCCTCGCCATGCGACCAGCCGTCGCCGAGGCACAGGGCGACGCAGGCGCGCACGTCGGCCGGCAGTTCGGCCATGGCGGACTGAAGCGCCAGCCTGTCCTCCGTCGGTATTCCGGCGGGTGTCTCGATCACCTCCAGCCAGCCCGCGTCCCGCGCCGCGCCGCGCCGCGAGCCCCTGATCCGGTCCTGCGCCTTGCGCCAGGCGATGCCGCACAGCCAGGGGCGCACGCCATCCGGGTCCTTGAGCGACCGCAGCGCGGTCCAGCCGGCCACGAAGGCGTCCTGGGCCACATCGTCCGCCTCGGCCCATCCGCTGCCGAGGAACCGGCGCAGGAAGGCCCGCACCGCCGCCTGATGCCGCTCGACCAGACGCGAGAAGGCCGCATCCGAACCGGCGAGCGCGCGGCGCACCAGTTCGGCGTCGGTCAGATCGCCCGTCACGGTTCACAATCCCCCCGCCCCGCGCCCTCAACGGTTCCGGCGGCAGGTCAGGGCGCTGATCAGGGCCCAGATGGCGACCGCGCCCATGGTGAAGGAAACCACCAGGAAGGCCCCGGAACCGCCATCCATATTGGTCAGTTCGCCGGCGCCGAGGAAGCCGAGGCTGAGCGCGGTGAACAGGCCGAACAGGGACCAGTAGTTGGTCGGACGATGCCGACCGGGCGACTGGCCGTCCCAGCCGTCGTCGTCCAGCGGGCGTTGCAGGACCTTCAGCAGGGCTTCCGGCGGCTCCTGCCCCTTCTCGGCATAGGTCCGGAGCAGGTTCAGGGCATCGCGTTGCCGGCGGTAGCCCAGATAGCTGTTGTAGGCGCCCATGATCCCGAACCCGATCGGAAAGATCAGCCACCAGAACTGCGTGAACAGTTGTTCCATCACCTGTATCCCCGGTCGGCGAGGGCGATCCCTCGCGCTTTCATGGTGTAGTCGGCGCCGCCTCGGCCGGCGGATGCAGGCGCTCAAAAATTACTTCAGCCGGCCATCGAGGCTCGACATGAAGGCCCGCACGGTCAAGGTAGGCCATCCGTGCGCATCGGCGCACGAATCCGCAACCGCGTCGCGACCGCCGCGTTGGCAGTCCGACCCCGACATCCCTCCCCTTTTTCCGGAGCCCCCCAATGGTCCAGATCACTTATCGCATCGTCGAACACGACGGAGGCTGGGCCTACAAGCTGGGTGACACCTATTCGGAAACCTTCCCCAACCACGACGCCGCCCGCGCCGCCGCCGTCGCCGCCTCGCGCGAGCAGAAGGTGTCGGATCAGGACGCATACATCGAATACGAGGACACCAACGGCCAGTGGATCACCGAGCGCGCCGACGGTCATGACCGGCCCGACACCAGCGTCGAGGGCTGATTGCCGCAACCGGTTTTGATCGTTTCGGACTAGGCGAGACGATCCATGGCCGCTAGTCGTGCCCAGACTAGAGTGGAACCGGTTACATGCATCAATTACGCAGCTCAGCCCCTTCCCGTCGAAGACTGCTGGCAGGAGGCGCCATGATGGCCGGAATGATGATGGCTCCCCGTATCGCGGCCGCCCAGGCCCAGGCCAACCTGTCGCGCGTCGACGCCCTGATCGCTCGTATGACGATCGAGGAGAAGGCCGGTCAGCTGAATCTGATGAACGACCCGTTCCGGTGGCGTCCCGAGGGCATCAACCCCGGCGACGCCCTGGACACGGACCAGAGCCAGACGGCCGCCGACATCAAGGCGGGGCGCATCGGCGCCCTGTTCAACGGCGTCGGCGCGGCGTCCACCCGCTATGTCCAGGACATGGCGGTCAAGGAAAGCCGGCTGGGCATTCCCCTGCTGTTCGCCGCCGACATCGTTCACGGCCTGCGCACCACCTTCCCGGTTCCGCTGGGCGAGGCCGCCAGCTGGGATCTGGACCTGGCCGAGCGCACCGCGCGTGCGGCGGCGGTCGAGGGCGGCGCGGCGGGGGTGCACCAGACCTACGCCCCCATGGTCGACGTGGCCCGGGACCAGCGCTGGGGCCGCGTGGTCGAGGGTTCGGGCGAAGACGTCCTGCTCAACAACCTGTTCGCCATCGCGCGCACCAAGGGCTTCCAGGGCGATGATCTGACCCACTGGTCCTCGCTGGTCGCCACGCCCAAGCATTTCGCGGCCTACGGCGCCGCCGAGGCGGGCATGGATTACAACTCCACCGACATGAGCGAGCTCGCGCTGCGCTCCATCTACCTGCCGCCGTTCAAGGCCGCGCTGGATGCGGGCGCCCTGTCGGTGATGAGCGCCTTCAACGACCTGAACGGCGTTCCGACCAGCGGCAACAAATGGCTGCTGACCGACGTGCTGCACGGCGAGTGGGGCTTCGCCGGCTTCGTGGTGTCGGACTACACCTCCGAACAGGAACTGGTCGCCCACGGCTATGCCGCCGACGGACGCGACGCGGCGCGTCTGGCCCTGCTGGCGGGCGTCGACATGTCGATGAAGAGCGGGCTCTACATCAAGCACATTCCCGAACTGGTTCAGTCGGGTGATGTGCCGATCGCGCGTGTCGACCAGGCCGTGCGCCGGGTGCTGATGACCAAGGCCGCCCTTGGCCTGTTCGACGATCCCTATCGCGGGTCCGACGTGCGCACCGAGCGCCGCGTCACCGGCAGCCGCGAGCATCTGGCCCTCGCCCGCGAGGCCGGCCGCAAGTCGATCGTGATGCTGAAGAACGACGGCGACCTTCTGCCCCTGCCCAAGACCGGCAAGCGGATCGCCCTGATCGGCCCGTTCGGCGCCGACAAGAGCGACGTGTTCGGCCCCTGGTCGGTGTTCAAGGACACGGCGCTGGCGGTGTCGCTGGAAGAGGGGCTGCGCGCGGCGCTGGGCGAGGACGCCCACCTGACCGTGGTCAAGGGTTCGGATGTCGAGGCTCCGCTGGCGGGCGGTATCGAAGCCGCCGTCCTGGCCGCCGCAGACGCCGACGTGGTTCTGCTGGCCATCGGCGAGTCGAGCGAGATGTCGGCGGAATCAAAGTCCCGCACCGAGATCACCATCCCTGCCCCGCAACTGGCGCTGGCCGAGGCCGTCGCCGCCACCGGCAAGCCGGTCGTGGTGCTGCTGCGCAACGGGCGCGGCATGGAACTGGCCGACAGCGTCAACGGCGCGGACGCCATCCTCGTCACCTGGTTCCTGGGCTCGGAGAGCGGCAATGCGATCGCCGACGTGCTGTTCGGCGACCATGCCCCGACCGGCCGTCTGCCGGTCAGCTTCCCCTACCGCTCGGGCCAGTCGCCCTTCTACTACGCGCACAAGTCGACGGGCCGGCCGTCGCGCCCCACGGACAGGGAGTTCACCTCCAAATTCCGCGGCGTGCCGCACGCGGCCCTCTATCCGTTCGGCCACGGCCTGACCTATGCGCCGGTGGCCTATTCGCCGGTGACGGTGTCGACGCCGACGATCACGCGCGATGGGGAGATCACCGTCTCGGTCACCCTGACCAACGGCGGCGCGCGCGACGCGTCGGAAGTGGTGCAGCTCTACATCCGCGACCGGGCCGCCTCGATCACCCAGCCGGTGCGCCTGATGAAGGCCTACCGGCGCGTGACCGTGCCGGCGGGCCAAACCCTGGAGGTCTCGATGTCGTTGAAGTATGGCGACCTGCTGTTCCTCGGCGCGGACCTTCATCCGACGGTCGAGCCGGGCCTGTTCGATGTCTGGCTGGCCCCCGACGCCCAGTCGGGCGAACCGGCGCAGTTCACCCTCGTCTAGACGAACAGGGCCGCATAGATCTCGGGCTTGAAGCCCACGGTCGTGCGGCCGTTCACGTCGAGCACCGGTCGTTTGATCATCGACGGATTGGCCACCATCAGGCCAATGGCCTTGTCCGCCGTCAGGTCGGCCTTGTCCTCGGGGGACAGGGCCTTGAACGTCGTGCCCGCGCGGTTCAGCACCACCTCCCAGCCGTGCGCCGCAACCCAGCCCGCCAGGGTCTCGCGATCAATCCCGACCTTCTTGTAGTCGTGGAAAACATAGGCCTGTCCGTGCTGGTCAAGCCAGACGCGGGCCTTCTTGACGGTGTCGCAGTTGGGAATGCCGTAGAGGGTGTGGGTCATGGTCGGGGCCTGATCTGGACATGAAGACGGGACGTCGCCGCGAAGGGCTAGACCAGCGGCCAGCGCCCGAGCGTGTGATAGGTCGAACGGCCCACCTCGCTGTGGATCAGTTCGACCTCTGTCGCCCGCCACGAGATCGGGGCGATCTCCCGGTCCGGCATCCGCGCCTCGCCGTACATCAGGGTGACATGCGGATTGAACTGCGGGTTCGACAACGTCTTGCGCAGACGCCTGTGCACCGCGTCCCATAACGCCCGGCGATAGACTCTCAGCGGCTCGAGACCGGCCTCGCCCAGCAGGACGTGCGGGTGCTTGCCCGGCGCGCCGCCGAAGCTGCCGACACGATCAAAGGACACCACGAAGGATGGATGCTCCACCTCCGCCATGACCTCGCTCACGGTCGCGGCGACGTCGGCCCGGATGCTGCCCGCGAAGTCGCCGATGTGGATCAGGGTGACGTGGAGACGATCGGCGGACACCTCGCTCCGGCCCGACTTCAATCCATAGAGTTCCTGCGACCGGCGGCGCACCTCGGCCGCCTGAGCGGCCTGGGCGGCGGGCAGCCGCAGGCCGACGAACAGGCGTTCGATGGTCTGCGGCTGGCCGAAGTCGAGAAGGTCCTGCATCGTTTCCTTCGGCCCCGTCAGGGCGTGGTGAAGAGGCCGCGCGCCTCGATCTCGCGGGCGACCAGATCCGCGAGCAGAACTTCGTCCGCCAGTGAGGGATGCCAGTCGCAGCCCTGCAAATCCAGACCGCCGAACGGCAACACCGTCGCCAGTCCCGGCGTGGTCCGGTTCACCGCGTCCGCCACCTGGCGCACGTCGCCGGTGAAGGCGTCGCCGCCCATCAGGATGAAGCGCGCCTGCGGCTGGCGCCCGGCCAGTTCGGCGAGGAAGGCGACATAGCGCTCGCGCCAGGCAGACCGAAGGGCCGCGTCATCCGCCCACGGCTCGTCCGCATGTAGCGGCGTCGAGAAGTCGTTGGTGCCCAGATTGACGACGATGACCTGCGGCTTCCAGTCGCCCTCCCCCGCATCCAGTTGATCCGCGGCGTCGGGCTTCAGCCGCGCATAGAGAGCGGGCAGGCTCAGATCCCGCACGCCGCCGTCGTAGTTTCTTACGATGCCGAAGCCGGAATAGGCGTTGATCCGGTAGTCGGCGTCGAACCGCCGCGCGACCCGGGGTCCGAAGGCGCTCTGGGTGTCGGTCGTGGCCGCGATCTCGGCCGCCGTACAGGTTCTTACCGCCGAGGTGTTCCCATAGCCCACGGTGTAGGAATCGCCGATGAACTCGATCTGTCGGGCCTTGGCGACGGCGGGCAGTGCACGGCCGCGCCCCAGCACATCGAAGCCGATGAAGCGACCGCCGCCCGTCTGGCTTTCCCCCTGCTTCTCCAGACGCACGACATGCTCGCCCTCGGTCATGTCAGACAGGGTCAGGTCCACGGTCCCGGCCTGACGGAAAACCGCACGCTCCTGCCCGTCGAGCAGCAGGCGCATCCCGCCCGCCGGCGCCTGGAACCGCACGCGAACCGTATCGCCCTGGAACCGGCCCTCGAAATAGACCCCAGGCCAGCCGAAGCGGATCCCGCCGTCGGCCTCGTGGATCACCCGTCCGCCGACGTGAAGCGGCAGGGGCTCGTCCGCCCGGACGGCCGTTGCGAACAACGCTGAGGCAGCCACAGCGGCCGCGAAGGTCAGATATCCGGAGGCCATCACGCAGCGATATCATCCGATTGCAGCGCGTCCGCAACCGCCCTGATGAGCGCCTCCGCGCCGACCGGCTTGGAGACCGCGCCGCAGAAGCCGTCGCGGATCAGGTTCGCCTCCAGCCCCTCGCCGGCGTCGGCGGTGTAGGCCAGGACCGGTGTCTCGCGGTTGGGGCCTGCGCCCGCGCGGATCAGGTCCAGCGCCTCGCGCCCACCCATTCCCGGCATGCGAAGGTCCATCAGGATAACGTCGTAGCGCCTTGAATTTGCAGCCTCAACAGCGGTCGGCCCGTCAACCGCATCCTCCACTGCCGCCCCCATTCCGCTCAGGAAGGCGCGGGCCAGTTCGCGGTTGGCGGGATGGTCGTCAGCGACCAGCACCCGGACGCCGCCGACATCGGCCGCCGCCATCGAGGAGGCGGCGGGCTGGGCTGCGGCTTCGGCGGGCGGCGCGGGTATCTCGAACCAGAAGGTGCTGCCCCGGCCCTCGACGCTCTCCGCACCGATGGCGCCGTCCATGGCCTCGATCAGCCCCTTGCAGATGGCGAGTCCCAGACCGGTCCCGCCCGCCGCGCGCGTGCCGGCGCCGTCGATCTGCGAAAAGCGCCGGAATAGATGGTCCAGCTTGTCCGCCGGAATGCCCGCGCCCGTGTCGTGCACGGCGACCCTCAGACGCTCGCTTGCGGCCATCCAGGCCACCTCGAGCCGGACCCCGCCCTTTTCGGTGAACTTCACCGCATTGCCGACCAGGTTCAGCATGATCTGGCGCAGACGATCCGGATCGGCGACGATCGCGCCGGGAACGCTGCCGACGTCCAGCGTCAGGTTCAGATCCCGGGCCCCTGCCTGCGGGGTAAACAGGTCCAGCGTCGCGCGCGACAGCGCCTCGACATCCATCGCCTGCGGACGGATGGCGACCTGCCCCGCCTCCAGCTTGGAGAAATCCAGAATGTCGTTGACGGTGCACAGCAGGGCGCGACCGGCGTTGTCCACGCGACCGATGTAGTCGCGGGCGGCATTCGGCAGGTCCTGTTCCAAAGCCAGTCCGGTGAAGCCGATGATGCTGGTCAGCGGGGTGCGCAGCTCGTGGCTCATATTGGCCAGGAAGTCGGCCTTCACCGCCGCCGCCGCCTCGGCCTCGGCGCGCGCCTGTTCCAACTGAGCCTCAAGCGCCTTGCGGCGGGAGATGTCGCGGATCACCACCACGGTTTCGACCGGCCGCCCCGACGCATCGCGGATCAGACGCATCCGGGTCTCGCCCCAGACGATCTGGCCATCGCGATGCAGCAGACGGTGTTCCAGCGTCGCGGACGACCGCCCCTGCCCCATCGCGACGAAGGTCTCGGCCAACTGACCGCGATCCTCCGGATGGACGAAGGCGGCGGCGGGCCGACCCGCCATCTCGGTCGGGGTCCAGCCCAGCAGGCGCTCGATGGCGGGCGAGATGTAATTGGATGAACCGTCCAGCTGGACCCGGGCGATCACATCGGCCGCATTGTCGGCCAGCAATTTGTAGCGACCGCGGCTGCGCTCCATCACCGCCATGGCCTCCCGCTGGGCGGTGACATCCTGGAACACGCCGAACAGGGCCGGAGACTGGCCGTCAAAGGACAGCTCGGCGGCGCCCTTGGCGACGACCCGCCGCTTCACGCCATCCGCCCGGTTGATGCAGAGCTCGACGGAGAAGGGCCCCTCGCCGGCGATCGTTCTGGCCCAGTGGGCGGACAGGGTGGCGCGATCGTCTTCCGGGTAGAAGGCGACAGCCTCTTCAAATGTCGGCGTGAAGCTCTCGCGCGTAACGCCATGAATGGCATAGACTTCGTCGGACCACAGCACCTTGTCGTCGATCATGTCCACGCGCCAGTGCCCGACCCCGGACAGGCCCTCGACCATGGCCAGCATATGCTGGTTCTCGCGGCGCAGGCGGTCGGCGCGCGCGCGCTCCAGATCCCCGACCACCAGTCGGGCGAGATCACGCAAATGGTTCAGCGTGGCTTCATCCGGGCGCGGACGCGGCTTTGTGTCGACAACACACAGGGTGCCCAGGCCGGCGCCGTTCGCCCCGGTCAGCAGCGCCCCGGCGTAGAAGCGGACATTCATCTCGCCCGTGACGTTGGGGTTGTCGCGGAACCGAGGATCCAGGCTTGCGTCCTCGACCACCATGACCTCGTGCGCCGGCAGGTTGAGCGCGTGAGTGCAAAAGGAATCCGCGCGCGACGTTGAACATCCATCGACGCCGAGACTGGCCATAAACCACTGCACCTCGTCCTCGATCAGGGTGACGAGAGCCATGGGGCAGCCCATCAACCCTGCTGCGAGCCGGACCGCACCCTCTATCGCCGGAGCAGGGGGAACCCCGATCGCCCGCAGGGACCGGACAGCGGCAAGGCGTTCAGCTTCGTCCATCAGAACTCTCTCGGGTACGCCCCTTCCTACACCCGTCAATCCTGATGTTTGGTTAGCGACAGAGGCCTCAAGGCGAGGGCGTCGGCACGTCCGGCGCCGGGCCGATCAGCGTCGGCTCGGCAGACAGCTCCACCGCCGGTGCGACCCAGGCCTGGTCCGTCGCAGCCCGCGAGCGACCGAGTTCGAACATTCGGGCCATCGAGTCGTGATCGAAATTCAGGGCCGACGCCTCGACATCCATCGGGATCGAAGCCACGCGCAGCGCGACCCCGTTACGGGCGGCGAAAGCGGCGTTAGCGGCGAGATGGGTCCGGGTGGTCGCCTTGCTCATGCTCTCGTAGGTCCGGGTCAGGATGGCCGGCAGACTGCCCCGCACCACGCTGGATGTGCGCCCGGTCTGGCCGTTGATCAGCACATAGATCGAGGCCCGGTTGGCTCCGGGGATGGCCTGCGAGTCCGCCAGCATGTTTTCCGGCACCCCCAAAAACGGCAGGTTGATGCCGCCGTCAGCGTGCATTTCCTCAACGATCTGATCGCCTTGCAGGCCGGCGATCATCACGGGCGGGAAGACCCCGGGAATACTGGCCGAAGCGATCAGCACCTCGCGAAACAGGTGGAGCGCCTGATCGTCCCCCTGGGTGGCCAGTTGGCCCATGTCCCAGACGACCGATTCCTGTGTGTCCAGATTGGTGGTGACAACCAAGAGACGCCGTCCCCTGGCGTGTTCGGCCGCGATCTGCCGCAACAGTTCGGGCGTGACGTTCTCCTCGACCAACCGGCGCAACGGGGCGGAGCTGAACAGGCTTGGCCGCACCAGCCCCGCCAGCGCTCGCGCGCTCAGCAACCCGTCCGCGCCGCCGCCCGTGTAGGCTTCACGCAGTTCGTCATCCCAGTCTGATCCAAGGAAGGCGAAGGGCGCGGCCAGGGCGCCGGTGCTGATCCCGGTGACAATGTCGAACCGGGGTCGGCTTCCCGTCTCGGTCCAGCCGACCAGCACCCCCGCACCGAAGGCGCCGTTGGCCCCTCCGCCGGAGAGCGCGAGCATCGCGCCGCTGCCATCCTGCGCGAGTCGATGGGTGAAAAGATCCACCACCTCATCCACCCGCACCTGATCGCCGGGGCGGATCCTCGGATCCGCGACCCGCTCGACGGGCGCGTCAATCGCGCGCAGCGCCAGTGGCTCCGGTCTGGCGAAGGTGCCGCAGCCCGACAAAACCAGGGCCAGGGCCCCGATTAGAAAATGACCGGGCAGATGGCGCATCTGTCACCCTCTCAGGCTGACCCGACCGGCGGGCCTACCTGACAGAAATACCCAAGCGCTGCGGTTGTTGCGCGCGAAAAAGCGCGGCTCGACAATCAGTCGCGCGTCTTGCGGTTCGGAAGATTGCTCCAGATCGACACCGAGCCGATCACAGCCATGAAAATGGCGAAGAGGGCGACGACGGCGGCGACGATGGGGACAGCGGATTGAGGCACGGCAGGCTCCTGTTCAGATTCCCAGTCTCCGCCCTCGCCTGCCGTCGGGCCTTGATCGAGATCAAACCGCGAGGCCAGCCCCGAAGCCATTCCGGTTCGACCCGAGGGCCGGCCCGCAAGCCGCGCTGAAGCCCTGTTCGCTACACTTTTCGCTTGCCCCGGAATCCTGCCTGTGCGGGATAGAACCATGGGCAGGGTGGCCGGCATCTGCGGACTTTTCGGGGCGCTCGCCCTGTCGCTCGTCGCCTGCCAGTCGGCAGAGGATTGGGTGCGGGGTCGACTTTCGACGAAGGCCGACGCCCTCGACCGGGCCCCGCGCGAACAGAGCCTCGAGGCGCGAGGAGCCCTGCTGTTCGCGTTCGGCGATTTCGGCGGACTGGACACCGATGCGATGGAGACGGTGGCCGTGCCGTGGCGGCTGACGTCGGCGGCCCTGGTCCTGGCGCAAACCCCGGATGACGTATCCGCGGCGTCCCTGCGCCATATCATGGCCCGCTACGGCTTCATGCATCCGACGGAGGTGGCGAACTGGCCTGCTGCTGCTGCGGCGGAGCCCCCGCCGTCAGCCGAAACCCTCGGCATCATCCTCGGCGTCGCCCTCCGATCCCTGCCGCCCATCGAATTGCAGATCGGGAACATCGGTTGCGCCGCCTGCCACGCGGCCCCGGTCTATGATGGCAACGGCCTGCCGAAGCCCGATCGGGTCTGGCTGGGCGCCCCCAATCCCTCCATCGACCTGGAAGCCTATACGCGCGACCTGTACCTCGCGCTGAAGGCCGGTCTGGAACGGCCGGACGTCCTGATCGCAACCGCGCGCCGCCTGCATCCCGACATGACCGACCGGGAGGTCCGGACGCTGGAAAGCTTCGTCCTCCCGAAGGTGCGCGAGCGGATGGCGCGGATTGATCCGGACGAAGGCCCTCTGCCCTTTTCCAATGGCCTGCCGGGCGCCACCAACGGCGTCGCGGCGCTCAAGCTCCAGCATGGCTTGCTGGCGGATGAGGGCGATGCACGGCAGCGGGAGACGGGCTTCACCTCCATCCCCCACCTCGCTGACCGCGGTTGGCGCAGCGCCCTGCTGTGGGACGGGGCCTACGCCCCGCCGGGACAGGATCGCTTCCGCCCCATGACCGAGCGCGACCAAACCGCCAGGCATCGTGACGCGCTGGCGGCGATCACCGCCTATTTTACCGTTCCCAGCATGGGCGTCCCGGGGCGGCGGGCCCGCGCCCTGATCCCCGAGGTGCAGGCCACGTGGCGCTTCGTCGAGACGGTCCGCCCGCAGCCGTTCCCGGGAACGATCGATCTGGCCCGCGCCGAGGTGGGCCGGGCGGTGTACGCCCGGGCCTGCGCCAGCTGCCACGGGACCTATCAGGAGACGGCCGGCGGACCGCGCCTTTCCAGCTTTCCCAACTGGGCCGGAGATGTCGGGACGGACCTGGCCCGCGCCCGGTCCATGGACGAGGCCCTGGCGGCCCGGGTCAACGCCTCTCCCCTGCGGCAGGCGATCTCGGCCGCCCACACCGGGGTCTACGCCGCGCCGCCCCTGACCGGACTGTGGCAGTCCGCGCCCTATCTTCACAACGGCTCGGTCCCCAGCCTGACAGCGCTGCTGGGTCTTGAAGCGCGGCCCGCATGGTTCAGGACCGGCGGGCACGCCATGGATCTGGAGCGCGTCGGGATCGCCTACCCCGAGACCTATGTCCCCTATTCCACGCCGGGGATCGTCGATACGCGCCGGCCGGGCCTCGGCGCCGCCGGCCACGAGGCGGCGTTCTCGGACCTTGATCGCCAGCAGAAGCTGGACCTGCTGGAATATCTCAAGCGTCTCTAGACGATCAGGTCGTCGACCGCGCGGCGCGCGGGGGCAGGCAGGGCGCCGTCCGGCGCCTTGCCCAGACGAAATACCGTGACCAGCCTGTGTCCGTCGGGTCGTCCAAAGCGGGTCGCCAGTGCGGCTGCGGCGTCCGGATCATCGGCCAGCACCGTCATGGGGGCCGCCGACAGGCCGAGCCGGGTCATCTCCAGCCAGACACGGTGCCAGCGGCGCCCGGTGTCAAAGGCCGGCTCGCCCGCCGGACGATGGAACAGGGCCACCGCAGCGCTGCTGCGCACGACCGCTGCCTCCCCGGTCAGGGCGCCGCCCAGTCCCACGCGATCCAGGAGCTCGAACACCCCGGGCCGCAGCACGATGCCCGCGCCGAACGCCTCCAGCCCGGACATGCTCATGGCTTCGGCGTTGAGCCCGTCCACGCCCCACGACGGGTGCCGGCGCGACAGCCGCATCCAGGCCAGAAGTTCCGCGCGGAAGGCCCCGTTGCGAAAGCCTGTCAGGCTGGCGGCATCGTTCAGCCGCGCCACCGCTGCGATCTCTTCCGCCCCGGTCAGAACCGTCAGGTCCGGCGCACGGGTCGCCAGCGCCTGTACGGCCGTAGCGTCGGAGGTCGGAAGGAACGCCCCCCTCCAGGTGCGGCGCGTCTTCAGACCGGCCGCCAGCGGGTCCGGCTCGACCGCTCCGGTCGCCCGCAACCGCGCGACTTCAGTCCCCTCGCCCGGCGCGACCGCAAAGCCCAGGCGGTGCGCCGCGGCAGCCAGTACAAAGCCCTCGACGGCCGAGCCATGGCTGGCGGCCACATCGCGCCCGGTGGGGTCACCCACGGGCAGGGTGCGGCCGGCGGCCTGTACCGCCGCCACGGTGTCGGCATCGATCCTGTGCCATTGGGTCGGCTGTACGTTATGCACCGTCGGCGACAGGGCGGCGTCGGCGACGATGTCAGCGAACATTTGCGGCGTCATGCCAGGGCCTTGCTGAACAGATGGGTCCGGTGGAGGCGCTCGCCGCCGATCCGCTCGAACTGCCGCAGGCTGGCGCCGTTGACGTCGGCGATCCAGGTGCAGCCGCATTCCTTGTACCCCTTGGCCCTGAGCGCCCCCAGCACACGCCAGAGCATGGCCGGGTTGACCCCCTGCCCCTGGGCCTCGGGTCGGACGGAATAGAGGATGATGACCGCGCGCTTCGGACGGAACTGCATCTTCAGCCACGCCCACAGGGCCCGCGCGCCATAGGTCGCGCCGGCGTCCCGGACGAAGGGGTTCAGGTCCGGGATGCAGATCACCACCCCCATCGGCTCGCCCCTGTGATGGATGACCGAGGACAGGGCAGGATCAAGGATCCACATCATCTCGCCGGCCTGGAAGTCGAACTCCTCCGCGGTCAACGGGACGAACATCGGATTGCCGTCAAACCCGGCGTTCAGGCACTGCCGCGCCTCCTCCAGCCTGACTTTGAAATGGCGCCTGTCGATTGGCGCGAAGGTCCAGTCCGGCGACTCGAGGATCGCCTTCGCGCCCGGCGTCAGCAAGCTGTCCCGGTTCACCTGCCCCGGCCGGATGCGGAAAGTCGACATCGGGAAGACCGCCGCATAGCCCATGGCCTCCAACCGGGCGGGCAGCCACGGCGGCGACCAGACCATGTCCGTGAAGGGGGCATGTTCGAAACCGTCCGTCACCAGCCCGATCTGCTGCATGGCCGTCAGGTTGAACGGGCCGGCGACCTCCGTGTCGCCATGACGGCGGGCGAAATCCTCGACGGCATCGAACAGCAGACGCAGGGCTTCCGGATCATCGGCGGCGTCGAGGAACCCGAAACAGGTGCGTGACAGCCCATGGCGGGCGTTCGAGGCCGGGTGGCGGTGCGCTGTCGCCCGCGCGACGGGGCGGCCGTCGCGCAGAACGACAAGAGCCTCAAGCGTCCCACCCGCCTTCAGCAAGGGATTGCGCGTCGGATCCAGATAGCGCCGGAGGTCAGACCTCATCGGCGACACATAGGGGGTGTCTGCCGGATAGACCTCAAACGGGGTGCGGAAGAACAGGTCGATGTCGCCACCGACCAAACTCAGGCTCATGCCGCGTCTCCTGCGTTCTGTTTCGCGACGAGGGCCGCCAGCTTCTGGAACAGGGCCAGGGACCGCTCATCCTCTTCGGGCGACGCCGCGCCGGCGAGCCCGATCAGGGCGATCTTCAGCGGCGCCTCGAGAATGATCAGCGCATGGGTCGCGGCGTGGAGGTTCAGCAGATCGATCATCTGCTCGCGCCCTTCCCGCCCCGCCTCTCCCACGCCGCGCTCGAGGCGGGCGAGGACCGCGACCTTTTCCTCGCCAAAGACCTCGATCAGCCTGTCCTGCCGGTAGGCGGCCAGATCATCGCCTTCGACGAGGACCAGCCCCTGAAGCGGCGCCGCCGTCGAGGCCGTGGCCAGAAAGCGCTTCAGGTCGGATGCGTCTGCGGCGACCAGCGCCTGATCGAACGCCCGGCGCTGCTGATCACCGCCCCCGGACCTCAGCCGCAACAGAACCGACAAGGCCAGCAAGGCCGACATCGTGACACCCACCACGCCGCCTGCCTCCAGCAGCGTCTCGGGCGCCCGCAGCCGCAGCAAGGCTCCCCCGAGCAGCAGGGCGGTCGCCCCGGCCAGCGCCAGTTCCTTGGCCGCATCGATCCAGCGGCGCGGCGCCGATGCGCCCGCTGCCGCCGCATAAGCCAGCCCGAGCATGCCCAGGGCGCTCAGGCCCACGTCACCGAATAGACCGAAGTCAGTCAGCACCAGAACACCCGTCACCAGTAGCGCCCGGGCGTAGGAATCCAGAGCCGCGTTCTCCATCGGCGCCAGTCCCGTTCGATCCCGGAACATGATCAGACCCAGGACCAGGCCGAGCGCGATCGGGATGTAGATGGCCAGGCTGAACGCCTCTTCCATCCCGGCGCCGACGAGCAAGGCCGCCAGCAGGCCCAGGGCGGCGCCGCCACCGACGATCAGCTTCAGAAGCAGCGGCGCATGGCGGCGCAGCAGGATCTCGGCCATGATCAGCGCGCCCAGCGGAAGGGTGCAGGCCAGCGCCAGACTGGTGAGGCCGAACCCCGCGATCCCTGTCCCGACCGCCAGCGCCCTGCAGGCGTAGAACAGACCCGCCAGGCCGAACACCAGCATCAGCACGGTCTGCACCGTCGACCTGACCGGACGCCGGATCAGAACGGCGGCCACCGATAGCGCCCCCAAGGCGCCAAAGGCGTCCACCAGCATCTGGAAATCGGCCGCGGTGTTCATCAGGCGAGCAGACGCTTCATCATGCGACGCACGATCCAGCCCTTGAGCCAGGCCAGCGGCGCCGGCAGCGGTCGCTCCACCCTCGCATCCCGCACGTTCAGGAACCAGCCGCGGCAATCGGTTCGCGTCTTGCGCCCCATCAGCAGGGCCAGCGCCTCCCCCGCCATCAGCGCCCCGGCGGTGACCACCATGGGCGCGAAACTCATGCGCTTGCGCCTGCCCGCTGCCATCTCGGCCGCCGCCTGCAGATCGACGTGCGCGTGGGACGAGGAGTGCGTCAGCACCGACTCGATCTCCTTCATGAAGGCCTCGCCCGCCTGTTCCGGCGAAATCTCGCGCCACGGGACGCCGACGGTCGGATAGCCCAGCCGCTCCTCCGGCCGGGGATCCCGGGGACGCACCAGCACGACCGACGGCAGGGGCGAGGCCCAGGCGTCGATCACCGTGGCGCCCTTGCGTCTGGCGACCCGATACAACTCGACTGTCGCCGCGACATCGTCGCAACCGTTGACGATGACGGGGTAGTCCGTGGCCAGCGTCTCCAGCTGATCGGTCCAGTCGCGGCCGAGGACCCGCAGCTCAAGGTCGGGATTGATCTTCAGCAGACTCTCCGCCGTGGCGTCCGCCTTCGGGCGATCCACGGTGTCGATGAAGGCGAACAGTTGGCGATTGAGGTTTGAGATCTCGAACGTGTCTAGATCAGCGATGGCGATCCGCCCTACGCCGGCCCGGACCAACATCTGGACACAGGCGCCGCCCATGCCGCCGACCCCGGCCACGAAGACAGCCCCGCCGCGCAGCCGGGCCTGTTCCTCCGGGGTGACAAAGCCGAGATTCCGGGTGGTCATCTCATCGTAGAAGGACTGGGTCATACGGTCTCTCTCCACGGCCTCAGTACGCCCCAGGGCCGGCCGGCGGACAGCCAGTGGACAACGGGGAGCAGCACCATTCGCGCGGCCATCAACAGCGCCAGACCGCCCAGTCCCATGGCCGTCGTCGGAGGCGCGACCTTGCCGAGATAGCGCCCCGCCGCCGCCATATCGATCCGCCCCAGTTGCAACAGGTCATCGCCGCGACGGTAGTCGAGTTGCTCGCGACAGAAGGCGTTGTAGCGCTCCATTCGGTGGGGGGCGGCCTCTTCAAAGGTCTTTTTCAGGGCGTCGGAGCCGCCGGTGTAGGCGTCCGTGATGACAAATGTCGCCTCGCTGAAACCCGCCTCATCCCCCACGCCGAAGGCCGCGCGGTGACGCGCCATGATCTGGCGGGCCAGCGTCAGGTGGTCGAAGCTGCGCCGCGCGCCGGCGCGCGGCGATGGAAAGACGTTGGAGAAAGTCTCCGCCACCATGCCCACGACCGCGGGCACCTGACTGACGTTTGAGATCCAGAGCGCCCGTCCCTGCCCCGCCAGAAACATCAACACGCAAGTCAGTCCGTAGAGAGTCGATGACAGTCCGCGCCCCCGCAAGGCCGGATCGACCATGACCAGACCGAGGTGCATCACCCGTGTCGGACGTCCCGCCAATTCAACATCGAGGAGGGACAGGACATTGAACGCCACCGGCCTGCCGCGATCGCCCCCGGCCGCCTTCTCGTAGACGACCGTCACGACGCAGTTTCGAAGCCGTTCGGCGTCGCCGCCCAAGACGCCGTAGGAGAGTTCCTCCTCCCCCAGGGTCAGGCCGGCGACCGCGCGCAGATCGCTGACCAGCTCACCCAGAGGCCCGGGCGCCAGCGCCACACCGGGCCTCTCGACGATCCGGACCGTAAGGCCCCGCCCCGATCGCCAGCGCAGATTTATCATTCAACCTCGACATCTCGTCCCGGCCTGGCGGGACGCAGCACAGCAGTGCATCACCGCTCGAAGGTTGTCGTCAACGATGATGAAGGCGTCGCAAACGTCCGGTGCAGTCGCGGGCGGACTTCCGACGGCGAGCTACGTCAGCGGATCGGGGTGTAGCGACAGGTAAATGCCGGATCGCCGGTCATCAGGCTGGGCGTCAGATGGATATGCAGGCGCTGGTCCCGGGCGGCCGCATCCAGGGCAAAGGCTTGCTCGGCCTCATACATGTCGTCCCTGTGCTTGTCCGTCCAGCCGGCGATCTGTTTCATCGCGCGGCCCTTGGCCGCCGACAGATCATCGGCCACCACGAAGACATTACGATGCTGCTCGGCGAAATTCTGGCCGTCATAGCCGCCGAGATTGACATAGTAGAGCGTCTCGGGGCCCGCGAACGGTTCAGGTCGAAGCGAGATGTCATAGCCGTCGGCACAGACGATCTCGGACCAGCAGTCGATGTGAAGACTTCCGGGCTTGCCCCACCATTGCGCCAGAAGCGCGCCGTGCGTCGCCTCGATGGTTTCGGCCACGACAAAGCGGATGTCGTGGACCTCGATATTGGCGCCGGGGTGCTCGCCGCCGATGTAGATCGCGAACAATTTCATCGTCAAAGGTCTAGGCCACGGCCCGGAACATGTCGACCGGCGCGGCGCGCGCTTCGATGACCGTCGCCAGCCTGCGACCGACGATCTCGCCCATTTCATAGGAGCTGGTGATCCCCTGCACGAAGGGATGGCGGCCCATGATGAACGGAAGGCTCAGGCAGAACAGCCGGTCTGGCGACAGGCCGTCAGCGACCGGGCGGAACAGGTCGTCAATCACGATCCCCCTCGACGCCTCATCGGCGTCGCCAGAGGATTCATCGCGCACGATCCCCTGCTCAAGCAGGGACAACAGCGGGAACTGCACCGCGCCCAGGGGGCGCTGACCCGTCGCCTCGATGAAGACCGGATAGTGTCGCCGCCGGTTCGCCTGGACAAGTACGGCCCCGCCGTCCGGGCAATGGGTGTCGATACTGTACCGTTCGCCGAGCGCGATCACGTCCAGCTTGCCGGCGCGATGCAGGGCCAGCATTCGCTCGACGGACTCGTGCGGCACGGCGCCGTAGGCGTCCACGAAGACGGGTTTGAAGTGACGGCTGAAACGCGCGAACCCGGCGCTGTCCAGATGGGGAACGATCGCGGCCACGACCTCGTGCATCCGCAGGATCGCGTCCCGCCATGGCACGGTGCGCCGCGCGTCATGGTCGGCGCGCGCCTCGACAAGGTTGGCGGCCGCCCAAGCGAAGGGATCAGACGCGACCCGTTGCGCAAAATAGGCCTCGCCGAACGCCTCGACCGTGGCCTCGCTCAGCCGGGTCGCCTCGGCATAGGCCGGGTCCACCGCCTGCAGTTCACGCCGGAACAGATCAAACACGCGGTCGAGCAGCCCCCCGCCCCCCTCCCCGATGAGACCCCGGATCGCCTGAGGCGTGCAGATCGTCAGCGGCGCATGCGGCAGCGGGAAGTAGTAGTCGGCCTCGGGCAGCAAACCCTTGCGCGACATCATCGTGATGCTGAAGCCGTCGGTTTGCGGCGCAGGCTCATAGTGAAGCCCGTCGTCGTCCCGGATGAAGGCCCCGTGGCTCCCGGCCAAGGCCACCGCCGCATCAATGGCCGTCAGCGAGGATCCGCGCAGACCGACCTTTACAGGCGGCAGGGCGGCAAGCGCCGTCGCCGGCCAAGGGCTCAGGAAATACCCGGGGCGGACTTCCTGTCTCGACGGCCACTGGTGGCCGGTCGCCAGCACCACGTGATCGAACAGCTCCGTCGTCGTCTCACCGTGCGGAGACGCGGAGAGCGTCAGGGCCATGCCGCCGGGAAGATTGGCCGCATCGACCACGCGACAGCCGGTGCGCACCTCGACCGTCACGCCGGACATCCGCGCTTTTTCGAGCAGGAGACTGAACTGGCTTTCAAAATATCGGCCGAGGACGACCCGGGGTACGAAGGCGCGATCGTCAATTCCGGCGACGTCCAGATCCATCGCCTCGAGCTCCGGCGTGGATCGGGACTGCAGCCAGCCCAGAAGGGTCTCGGTCAGAGGCGGGATTTCGGCGCTGGCGATGTTCGACAGCATGGCCGGATCATTCCACCCCTGGCGGTAGGGGCTGCCGACCCCCGCCTTGGCCTGGGCCTCGAACACGGTGACGCGCGTGCCGCGCACAGGGTGCGCCAGCAAGGCGTTCAACGCGTAGAGTGTGGTCGGCCCTGCGCCGACAAAAGCGATCTGTGACATGCCGCGACAGAATGCGTGGCGGCGAAACCCGATCCAATGTCGGGGATCGGACTCCGCGCGCCACGCCTTGGTCTGCGCCATCCGCCTGTGCCGGGCCTCATCGCCGCCCGGCGAAGGCGGCATCCGTCAGCGCGCCGGGGCGATCCGCCAGATGGTGTTGGACAGATCGTCGGCGACCAGCAGGATGCGTCGCTGGGGATCGAAGGTGACCCCGACCGGACGTCCGCGCGCCTTTCCGTCGGCGATGAAGCCGGTCAGGAAGTCGACCGGCTGGCCGGCGGGCCGACCGTTCGCGAACGGCACCCAGACGACCTTGTATCCGGACAGGTCCTGGCGATTCCAGCTGCCGTGCTCGCCGATGAAGGCGCCTTGGGTGAAGGCGCCGCCGAAGCCGCCGTTGGTGGCGAAGCTCAGGCCCAGCGCCGCGACGTGGGAGCCCAGGGCGTAGTCGGGGGCGATGGCGCTGCGGACCTGGCCTTCATTGGCCGGGCGCACGCGCGGATCAACGTTCTGGCCCCAGTAGCTGTAGGGCCAGCCGTAGAAGGCCCCGTCGCGCACCGAGGTCAGGTAGTCCGGCACCAGCTCCGCCCCCAGCTCGTCCCGCTCGTTGACCACGGCCCAGAGCTGGTTCGAGGTCGGCTCGATGGCCAGGGCGGTCGGGTTGCGGATGCCGGTGGCGAGGGTGCGACGCGCGCCGGTCAGGCGGTCGATCTCCAGGACCACGGCCCGATCTTCCTCAACCGACATGCCGCGCTCGCCGACATTGCTGTTGGAGCCGACGCCCACATAAAGCTTCGTGCCGTCGGCGCTGGCGGTCAGCGACTTGGTCCAGTGGTGGTTGATCTCGGACGGCAGCC
Source organism: Brevundimonas sp. AVps31 (assembly GCF_058681355.1). NCBI lineage: Bacteria > Pseudomonadati > Pseudomonadota > Alphaproteobacteria > Caulobacterales > Caulobacteraceae > Brevundimonas > Brevundimonas sp. AVps31. The sequence goes on from NZ_CM178736.1 coordinate 3,120,503, forward strand.
GGGTGACGACCTCGCCCGGGGTGGTGATCCGCGTCTGGCCCGGCTGATAGGCGAAGCGCAGCAGGGCGTCCTGATTGGCGACGTAGAGATTGCCGTCGACGAAGGCGAGCCCGTAGGGCGCATCCAGATTCTCGATAAAGACGGTGCGGACCTCGGGCGTGCCGTCGCCATCGGCGTCGCGCAACAGGGTGATGCGATTGCCGCCCTTCACCGACGACTTGCCGCGCGCCTTGATGACGCCGGCGATGACATCCTTGGGCCGGACCTTGGGCGCCTTCCCGCCCGCGCCTTCGGCGACGAGGATGTCGCCATTGGGCAGGACCAGCATCTGACGCGGGATCTTCAGATCACCGGCGAAGGCCGTGACCGTAAAGCCGGCGGGCACGGTCGGCAGCTGGCCGTCCCAGCCGGTCGGGGTGGCGATCTTCATCGGCGGGATCAGGGTTTCGTTCTGCCCCGGCAGGGTCGGTCCCGGTCCTGTCTGTTTGAGGTTCTCCGCCGGACGGCCGCAGGCGGAAACGGCGACGACGAGGGTCAGGGCGGAGGTGGCGAGCAGGCGGCGGATCATCGGGCGTCCTCCCGTTGGGTGGAGGCCGTACCGACCCAGGCGGCGGCGAAGGCGAACAGGGTGGAGCCGATGGACAACAGCAGGCCGGTCGTGCCGACCGAGCTCCAGCCGTCGCGGCTGTGCTGGAAATTGTTGACGAGGCCGAACAGGAAGGTGACGGCCAGCAAGACCGACAGCCACAGCGTCGCCGCCCGGGCGGGCGTCTTCCACTGGAAGATCAGGGCGATCAGGGCCCAGGCCAGCAGAAGGCCCGTGAACACCTCGCCCCCGAGGATCAGCCACTGGGAGAAGTTGGTCCACTGGATCACCTCCGTCCGCAGATAGGCGATGTCGCTCAGCAGGCCGCCGGTGAACAGGGCCGCCGGGAATCCGAGGAGGATGGAGCGTGTCGTATCGAGAGGCCGCGCGGCCAGTCCGTTCAATGCCATTCTTGCGTCGTTCCTGTTCAGCCTGTTGCAGGGGCCAACCCGTCGGGAGCCGTTTCGTTGCGGTGTTTCGGGGAACCACCCCGCGCCCCGGACCCTTCTCACGGTGAAGCTGCCGAGGGGACGCGCCATCACCTGTCTATCGATCGAGATCGTCGCATGACGCCCGCAGCGGGTTGGATCCCCTATTGCGGCCCCGCGCCGACGCCGGGCGACTGGCGCTGGAATCTCGATCCGGCGCTCCTGTTCGTCCTGGCCGCGGCGACGGTGCTGCTGGTCTGGCGCTGCCGGGGACGGGCGCGCGCGCTGGGCTTGGCGGCCATGGCGATGCTGGCCATTGTCTTCGTCTCCCCCCTGTGCGCGATCAGTTCGGCGCTGTTCTCGGTGCGGACGGTGCATCACGTGCTTCTGGTCACGGTCGCCGCGCCCCTGATCGCCTGGGCCCTGCCCCGGCGTCCGGTCGGCTCGCTGACGCTGGCGACGGCGGCGCAGGCGGTGATCTTCTGGAGCTGGCATGCCCCCGCCGCCTATGGCGCGGCCCTGTCGCACGATCTGATCTACTGGGCCATGCAGGCCAGCCTGCTGGCCAGCGCGGTCTGGTTCTGGGCCGGTGTCCGCCGCGCCGCCGCGCCCTCGGCCGTGGGGCACCTGCTGGTCGCCATGGTGGCGATGGGATTGCTCGGCGCCCTGCTGACCTTCGCCGAACAGGCCGTCTATGCGCCGCACCTGATGACGACCCAGGCCTGGGGCTTCACCCCGCTGGAGGACCAGCAGGCCGCGGGCCTGATCATGTGGGCGCCGGCCGCGGCGGTCTATCTGGCGGCCGCGCTTCTGGTGCTGGGCCGCTGGATCGGCCCCGATCGGGCGGTCACCCGCGTGGATTCCGCAGCGTGATCGACAAGCTGATCGGCCGGGTTCTGGAGTGGGCCGCCGGGCACCACGATGAAGGCCGCTACTCGCCTGTCGCCATCGTCTTCCACTGGACCATGGCCGCGCTGGTCAGCTTCCAGCTGTTCTGGGGCTGGTGGATGGGTCGTCTTCCGGTCGGGGGCGACAAGGTGGCGGCGCACAATCTGCACTACGCCATTGGCGTGCTGATGCTGGTCTTGGCCATGGGACGCGGCAGCTGGCGGTTGCTGGCGCCGGGCCCGATCAATGACGCCGACAAGCCGGGCTGGGAAAGTACAACAGCCAGCATCACCCACTACATCTTCTACACCTGCCTGTTCGGCCTTCCGCTGACCGGCTGGGCCATGGTGTCCGCCACCGAGCGGACCCAGGACCTGACCTTGCTGGGGCTGACGGCCTGGCCGCTGATGCCGCTGCAGGACCTCGACAATGTCACCCGCTGGCGGATCGAGGCGATGAGCGAATGGATGCACTGGGGCCTGGTCATTACCCTGCTGCTGATGATCCCCCTGCACGTCGGGGCGGCGCTGAAGCACCAGATCATCGATCGGGACGACGTACTCCACGGGATGCTTCCGGTCGTGCCGCAGCCGACGCGGCGGCGGACGCGTTGGCAACGTCGGTATCGGGCGGTGGAGCAGCGGGTGCGCGCTCTAGCCAGGCGGCGATTTGGGCTATCTCGGCGTCGGTGAGGCTCTTTACCGCATCGATCATCACCCCGCGCGGATCATTGCGCCGCTTGGCCAGTTGCCACCGATGCAACTGGTCGACCGTATAGGCGGCGGGCTGGGCCGCGATCGCCGGATTGCCCGACCCGACGCCCAGTCCGTCGGCCCCGTGGCACGACGCGCAGGCCGGGACGCCCCGCGACGGATCGCCGCGCAGGTAGATCGCCGGCGCCGGACCGGCGCCCCCCTTCGCAGCGGGAGCCGGCATGGCGGCGTACCACTGGGCCACGGCCCGGCGGTCGCCGTCGTCCAGCCAGCGGGCGACCTCGCGCATCACCACATCCTGCCGGACGTCCCCGGCGTAATCCTCCATCTGCTTCTGCAGATAACCCGCGTCCAGTCCGGCCAGACGGGGCACGCTGACGCCGTCGCCCATGCCGTCGAGGCCATGACAGCTGAAACAGGCGTTGGCCGCCCCGCCCTCGCCACCGCCCATGGCGATGATCTGACCGGTCTGCGTAAAGGCCGCGCCGGTGTCATTGGTCGCGGGCGAACAGGCCGCGAGGGCCAGAAGAGGGAAAAGCAGCAAGGAGCGCACACCGACCGAACACCGCCTGCGGCTCACGGTTCCGCTTGCCCGCCGGGGAACCTTGACCATGGGGGCGGGTTTGATCGGCAATGGCGAAGGGGCGTGATGACGGGACGGCAGACCCAGCAGGGACCGGCGTGAGGTGGGGCGTGCTCGGCCTCGCCGCGCTTCTGTGCGCCTGCGCGGACAAGAGCGACCCGCCACGGGCGGTCATGGGCGCGGACGCCGCACGCGGGCTGGAGATCATCGACCGGGTCGGCTGCGCGGCCTGTCATGCGACGCCCGGGGTCAGTTGGCCCAAAGGACTGGCCGGACCGTCGCTGGAAGGATTCGCGGACAGTCCGATGATCGCGGGCCAGTTCCCCAACCGGCCCGACCTGCTGATCGCCTTCCTGAAGGACGCGCCGTCGATGGCGCCCGCCACCGCCATGCCCCCCATGCCCCTCACCGATGCCGAGGCCCGCGACGTGGCCGCCTACCTGTATACGCTCCATGACTAGTCCCGCCGCTGACGGAACCGCGGCCTGGCCGCCGCCCGCGCTCGATCCCGCCGGACCGTTCGCCGGGCCGCTGAACACCCTGTCGTGGGTGCTGTTCGCCATGGGCGGGGCCGTGCTGCTGATCGTGGTGGTCGCCCTGGTCATCGCCCTGTTCGGACCGCGCCGCTGGCGCACCCGGCTGGGCGGACAGAAGCTGGTCTGGATCGGCGGCTTCGCCTTCCCGGTCGTGGTGCTGAGCGCGCTTCTGATCTACGGCCTGGGTCTGACCAGCCACCTGACGCAGGAGCCCGGCGAGGGCGAGATGCGCGTGCGCGTCACCGGCGAAATGTGGTGGTGGCGCGTCGCCTATCTGGACGATCAGGGCCGCGAGGCGGTGCAGGACGCCAACGAAATGCACATCCCGACCGGCCGGCCGGTGGTGATCGAGCTGGACTCGGCCGACGTGATCCACAGCTTCTGGGTGCCGCGCCTGTCCGGCAAGGTCGATATGATCCCCGGCCGTCGCAACCTGATCCGCATCCAGGCCGATGCGCCCGGCGCCTATGGCGGCCAGTGCGCGGAATACTGTGGCGGACCGCACGCCCTGATGGGCTTTGTCGTCGTGGCCCATGAGCCGGCGGACTATGCCGCCTGGCTGGCGCGACAGTCCGCCCCCTCCCCCGCCGCTTTCCAGCCGACGGCGGGCTCCGCCGTCTTCGCGCGCGCCGGATGCGGCGCCTGCCACACGGTGGCGGGCACGGCCTTCAACGGCCAGGCCGGGCCGGACCTGAGCCATGTCGGATCGCGGCGCACGCTGGGCGCGGGCATACTGGCGAACAATCAGGGCACGATGGCAGGCTGGATTTCGGACAGCCAGTCCATCAAGCCGGGCAATCGGATGCCCGCCTATCCGGTCCTGACCGGGCAGGAACTGCGAGACGTGTCCGGCTGGCTCGAGAGCCTGAAGTGAGCGCGCCGTTCGAGAAGGAAACCGGGTTCGACCCCGCCCTGTACGAGCGCTTCCCCACCGCCGGCGCAAGACCGAAGGGCGAGGTCGAACAGCTGGAGGAGATCTGGTGTCGCCCCAAGGGCTGGCAGTGGATCACCGCCATCAACAACAATTTCGTCGGCGTCTATTACGTCGGCGCGGCCATGCTGTTCTTCGTGCTGGCGGGCGCACTGGCGGTCCTGATGCGGACCCAGCTGGCTCTGCCCATGGCGGGCGTGCTGCCCGCCGAGACCTACAACCAGCTGTTCACCGTGCACGGCACGATGATGATGTTCCTGTTCGCCGTGCCCGCGGTCGAGGCGCTGGCGGTGCTGCTGCTGCCCCAGATGCTGGGCGCGCGCGACCTGCCCTTCCCGCGCCTGTCGGCCTATGCCTTCTGGGCCTATCTGATCGGCGGTCTGGCCTTCTTCTGCTCCCTGTTCTTCGGTCTGGCGCCCGATGGCGGCTGGTTCATGTATCCGCCGCTCAGCTCGACCGCCTTCTCGCCCGGCATCAACGCCGACTTCTGGCTTCTGGGCATCGGCTTCATCGAGATTTCGGCCATCGCCGGAGCCATCGAGATCATCGTCGGCGTCCTGCGCAACCGCGCGCCGGGCATGACGCTGGACAAGCTGCCGATCTTCGCCTGGGCCATGCTGATCTTCGCGGGGATGATCATCATCGCCTTCCCGTCGGTGATCCTGGCCACCACCCTGATGGAGCTGGAGCGGGTTTTCGGCTGGCCCTTCTTCGACCCTGTGAAGGGCGGCGACCCCATGCTGTGGCAGCACCTGTTCTGGTTCTTCGGCCACCCCGAGGTCTACATCATCTTCCTGCCCGCCGCCGGGGCCATGTCGACCATGATCCCGGGCATCGCGCGGACGCCGCTGGTCGGCCACAACGCCGTGGTCCTGGCCATGCTGGCGACCGGCTTCATCAGTTTCGGCGTGTGGGCCCACCACATGTTCACCACCGGCATGCCGACCATCTCGACCAGCTATTTCTCGGCGGCGTCGATGGCGGTGTCTGTGCCCGCGGGCATCCAGGTCTTCGCCTGGATCGCCACGATAGCGGCCGGAAAGATGCGCTTCACGACAGCGGGCCTGTTCGTCATCGGCGCCATCATCACCTTCGTCATGGGCGGACTGACCGGGGTCATGGTCGCCATGGTCCCATTCGACTGGCAGGCGCACGACAGCTATTTCATCGTCGCCCACCTGCACTACGTCCTGATCGGCGGGATGGTCTTCCCCTTCTTCGCCGCCATCTACTACTGGCTGCCCATGTCCTCGACCCGCCCGCTCAGCGAGCGGCTGGGCAAATGGGCCTTCTGGCTCATGTTCACGGGCATGCACGTGACCTTCCTGCCCATGCACCTGAGCGGGCTGATGGCCATGCCGCGCCGGGTGTTTACCTACCTGCCCGGGCGCGGGCTGGAGCTGCCCAACCTGATCTCGAGCATCGGGACGGCGATCACCGTCGTCGGCGTGCTGATCTGGATCATCGACATGGCCCGCAACTTCCGTCCGTTCGGCGACCGGGACGCGGGCAACATCCATGACGCCCCGGGCCTGGAATGGCTGCCGACCGGCCTCTATTCCGTGCGCTCCGTGCCCGTGGTGAAGAGCCTCTATCCGCTGTGGGAGCAGAAGGGTCTGACGCGGGACGTCGAAGCGGGTCGCTACTTCCTTCCCGACGCGCCGACCGGTGGTCGCGAGACCCTGGTCACCTCCACCCTCAACGCCGAGCCGCAATACCTTCAGCGCATGCCGATGCCGTCGGCCTGGCACGTCTGGGCGGCGGTGTTCACCGCGGGCCTCTTCCTGCTGCTGACCGTTCAGGCCTACGTCGCCTCGGCCATCAGCGGCGTACTGGCGGTGTGGTGCGTGATGCACTGGTGCTGGATGCTGGACCGGCCCCGGATCGCGGAGACGGTCGATGTCGGCGGCGGCATCCGGGTGCCGACCTATGTCAGCGGGCCATCCAGCCACGGCTGGTGGGCCATGGTCATCACCTTGATCGTGGCGGGCATGATCGCCCTGCTGGCCGGGTTCAGCTACGTCTTCCTCTGGAGCCGCAATCCGCAAGACTGGATCGCGCCGCCGCCCGTGACCGATCTGGCCCTGACCCTGGCCGGAAACGTCCTGGGCGTCGGTCTGGCCTGGTTGTCCTGCAAGGTGCTGACGCTGGATCGGTCCCGCAGTCCGGTGATCGCCACCCTGCTGATGATCCTCGCCGCCGCCGCGATCGGAGGGGCTTGGTGGATTGATCTGAACGGCTGGATCGACGCGGGCCTGAAGGCGTCCGCGACCGGTCAGGGCGCCACGGTCTTCGCCCTGCTGTCATGGCACGGTTTCTTCATGGGGATCATCGCCCTGATGGCGCTGTACGCCCTGCTGCGGCTGGTGTTCGGCCACGTCGAGGCGCGCCGGCCCTCGACCTTCCAGCTGATCGCCCTGTTCATGGCCTATTCCGCCGGACAGGGCGCCTTCTCCGCCGCCCTCACCGCCCTGTTCCCGGGCGCGCCATGAAGACGTGGGCCTGGATGCTGGGCGGGCTGATCGTGTGGAGCGTCCATTTCATCGGCGTCTACATGATCTCCAGCGTCGCCGACGTCGTGAGCACGGCGGACGACCCGGCCTGGCGCATGGCGGGGCTGGCCTTCGGCGGCGCGTGCGTCCTGATCACCGGCCTGCTTCTGGCGGCAGCGCTCCGCCGGCTCCGGGAGAGCCGCCGCTTTGCCGACCAACTCGCCGCATTCGGCGCCGGCACGGCATCGATCGCAATCATCTGGCAAAGTCTGCCGACCCTGATCGGGTTCTAGGCAGACAACCCGTCATATGCCGGGAGCGCAGCGTCGCGTGCTGTCATCGGCCTGCCCGATCGCTGGCGGGAACGCCCGCCCCGCACGCGCTCCCGCCGAAGGACGCTTCCCCGGCCCTGATAGCCGGCTCCCGCAAACTTCAGCGCCATCCCGGGGCGTTCCGGGACATCAGACCCCCGCCGTCTGCGCCGGCCGCAGCACGGCAGCGAGCCGGTCGATGAGGGCCGCGCGTTCGCTATCCGTGCCCTGGCGCTGGATCGCTTCATTGAGCGCGATGAGAAAGGCCGCCCTGTCGTTGTGCCAATCGGCCTGCGTCGCCTGACCCAGCGCCAGCCGCGGCGCACCCTGCCGGATGGGCTCGGCCGACGCGGCCCCAAGCGCATAGGTCCCGTCCAGGTTCGCGGTCAGGCAACGATAGCCTGCGCCGACCAGTCGCTCCGAGAGCGCGGAGAGCGCATCGGGTTCGCCATGGTCCAGAATGACGGCGCCTCCAACATCCCCTCGCGCCTTCAGCCATGCGACCAGATCGGTCGCATCGCCGTGGCCGGAGTAGCAGTCGAGGCTGCGGATGCGCGCCGCGACGTGGATTTCCTCGCCCTGGATCCGCACCACGGACCGGCCTTCGACCAGCAACCGGCCCAGCGTCCCGGCGGCCTGGAAGCCGCTGATCAGGACGGTCGTCTCCTTGCGCCACAGCAGGCGCTTCAGGTGCCGACGGATCCGCCCGGCATCGCACATCCCGCTTCCCGCCAGAACCACATACCAGCCTCTGAGGCGCTCGAGTTGATCGCTTTCCTGTGGGCGCAGGAGGTGGTGCAGACGGCTCGCATGACGAAGCGGTTCGAACGGATTGGCCTCGGTATCGGGGTTCCAGCCCCGGCGCAGAAAGACCTCGGTGGCCTCGATCGCCAGAGGCGAGTCCAGAAAGATGTCCGTGGCCAGACCCGGCTCCTCGTCCATTATCGCGAGCAGGTCGAGGATCAGTTCCTGCGCCCGCCCCACCGCGAAGGTGGGCATCAGCAGCGGTCCCCCGGCCGCCTTGGCCGACTTCAGCTCCTCGGCCAGAAGGCGTCGACGCGCGGCCAGGGCGGGATCGATCCGTTCCCGATCGCCGTAAGTGCTCTCCATGATCACATGGTGAAGGTTCACCGGCCCGTCGGGCGCCGGCAGGAAGGGCTGCCGGCCGGAGCCGAGATCGCCGGAGAACAGGACCCTGACCGCCTGATCGCCCTTGCCCGCGTGAACCTCGATGGAGGCCGCGCCGAGGAGGTGGCCGGCGGGCCACCAGGTGGCCTGGAGGTGGTCTGACACCCGCACCGGAGCGCGGAACTTCGTCGTCTCGAACAGGCGCATCGTCTGGTCGACGTCCGCCGACGTGTAGATCGGCTCGACGGCCTTCAGGCCGCGTTCGGCGTTACGACGATTCAGGTGCCGGACTTCGCTTTCCTGAATGCCAGCGGCGTCCGCCAGCATCACCTCGCACAGGTCACGCGTCCCGCGCGTGGCGTGGATCGGTCCCCGGAAGCCGGCACGGACCAACTTGGGCAACAGTCCGGAGTGATCGATATGCGCGTGGGTGAGGAGGACGGCGTCGATCGAGGCGACATCGAATGGAAACGGCTCGTAGTTGAGCGCCTTCAGGGTCTTTGGCCCCTGAAACATACCACAGTCGATCAGCACGCGGCCCTGCCCGGTGTCCAGCAGCATGCAGGAGCCCGTCACACAGCCTGCGGCCCCGTGAAACGTCAATGTGGGGGTCATGTGGCGGGTCCCGGGGACAGTGGAATCGTGAGAAGCCAGATCACCGTGGCGACAAGGCCGACCGCCAGCACACCCCGGAACCAGAACGCGGCCCGCCGGCTGAGACGACCCGCGAGGCCGGCCGAGCCGAACACCGCCGCGGAATGGATGGCGACGCTGATCCCGATATGGACGAGGCCCAGCGCGAGGCCCTGCACCACAACCGGCGCGTATCCCGGCCGGATGAAGGTCGGCAAGAGGGCGAGATAGAAGATCGCCGCCTTCGGATTCAGCAGGTTTGACATGAGCCCGCGCAGAAACGGGCTGTGGACCAGATCGGGCGGCGGCGCCGTTGTCGGCGAAACCCGAACGGCCTCTCCGGCCAGCCACAGCAGATAGGCGGCGCCCGCCCAGCGCAGGACCTCGAGCCAGATGGCGGATTGCAGGGGCGCCCAGTTCAGCCCGAACAGGGCGAGGCCGAGATAGGCCGCCAGCCCGAGCGTGATTCCCGCGACCGCCTGCAGGCCGGCGCGCCGGCCGTGAGACGCCGACAGGAGCGCCAGGTAGGCGAGGTTTGGACCGGGTGTCAGTTCGACCAAGGCCATGGCCAGCACGAAGGCCGGCAGAAGCGTCGGGTCGACGATCCAGGCCATGTTCAGTGAACCATCAGACAGGGCAGACGCGCTTGGCTGAGGACGGTCCGGGTCGCGCCCCCAAAGACGAACTCCCGGCCCCGGCCGCGGCCATAGGCGCCGAGAACCAGCAGATCGGCGCCTTCCTCGGCGGCGACCTGAAGCAGGACCCGACCGGCATCGCGGTCGGTTTCCTCGTCGAGACGCCGGGTGTCGACCGGAACCCCGCGCCCCTCAAGGTAGGCGGCCGCGTCAGCCAGTTGGCGATGCGTGACGCCGTCCCCGACGGCGACGATCATGGCGTGGCCGCCCCCGGCGAGGAGTGGAGCCGCGGCGGCCAGGGCCAGCCGGCCTTCGCGGGTCGGCTTGAAGCCGATCAGGACCCGGTCGAACCGAAGCCTGGTCGTCGCCCTCGGCACGACGAGCACGGGCCGACCGGCCGAAAGCACCACCTCTCCGACATCCACGCCCCCCAGGGGGCCCGGGCGGGTGAGCGGTTCGCGAAGAACCAGCAGGTCGCTCCGCACGCCCCAGTCGGCCAGCAGCGGCGTGGGATCCGGAACGGCCGCGCTGCGCCATTCCACCCGGCAGGCCGCGGCGGCGGGAACCGCACGCTCGCGCATGAGATCGAGCAGGTCCAGCGCCTCCCGTTCCCGGGCACGCATCAGTGAGAGGGTCAGCGACGCCCCGGTCACGGGCGCCCTCACCGCGGCGACGGCCGCCAGGGTCACAGCCCTGACGCCGCGCGCCTGCGCGAGGGCCAGAACCGCCGGCAGGAAACCGTCCAGGGCGTCCACGTCGTCCAGATGAACGAGGATGTCGTGCAGGGCCATCTCAGTGCGCCAGCAACAGGCTGGGGCCGTCGGTCTGACGCAGGAAGGCGCGGGTTGCGCCTCCAAAGACGGCTTCCCTCATCCGCGCGTGCCCCCAGGCGCCGGCGACCAGCAGGCCAGTCGACTTCGACTGGGCCAAGGCGAGAAGCGCCGCGCCTTCATCGCCCCCCTCCGCCAACTCGGCGACGCCCGTCCCGACGCCATGCAGCGCCAGATAGGCGTTGAGCCGGCCGATGTCGGGATCGCAGCAATCCTGATCAAGGGTGGAGACGCACTGCAGGATATGGATCGCGCTGGCCATGGCGAGGAGCGGGAGCGCCGCCTTGACCGCTCGCCCCGCCTGCGCGCTGCCGTCCCAGGCGATCGCCATCGGCCCGGAAAGGCTGGCTGGATCGCCGCGCGCCAGCAGCACCGGCGCCTGACGCCCGAGCAGGGTCTGGCTGAACAGGTCGCCGCCCCCGCCTTGGGCCAGATGCCCCTGGCCGAAGACGATCAGGTCGGCCAGGGCCGCCTGTCGTGACAGGGCGAGGGCAGGCCGCAGTCCCCGCGTCGAAAGGACCATGCGCGGGCCGCCCTCCCCCGCGCCGAACACAAGATCAGCCCGATTGGCCGCGCGCCGCGCCTCGGTTTCGATCCGCTCCTGAAGCAGGCGTTCGGCTCCCGCCAGTTCCTCCATCGTCTCCTGGGACAGACGCGCGCCGAGGCTCATGCCCAGGGCGATCATGTCGGCGGCGCTGTCGGGATAGGCCGGAAGAATCTCGGCGACGCCCTTGTGGACGGCGGCGATCTCCGCAGCGAATGCCAGGGGGACCGCGTCGGCGTCCGTGCCTGCCGCGATGGCGAGGGTGTGTTTCAGGCTCATGTGCGCTCTCCGATGCGCGCAAGACTGCGCTGCGGCGGGGGTGACGGCCTTGATCGATATCAACCTTCCGAGGGAGGCATTGCGGGCTAACCGCTCCAGGGGTCGACCCCGGTCGCCCTGCGCCGACCGGCCTCGAACAGCCGACGCATGCCCGGCGTATCGAAATTCATCATCGCGGACGGCTCCGGGGCCGACGGGATCGAGGCGAGGCTGAGGGACAGTCCCGCCCCCGCGCAGAAGGCGGCGGCCGTGCCGATCGCCTGCTGATAGGACTGGCGCAACATGGTGTCGAAGCTGCGAAGCAGGATGACGGGCAGGCTCGCCGCCGTCGCCTGCGGAACAGGATCCAGAACCGTATTGACGATCATATGCACATGGCTCCCCCTGAGCCTCTGACCGACGTCGCGCCGGCCGAGGAGCGGCTCCGGCAGGATGAAGAGCGGGGCCGAGACGCCGCCGTCGACATGCATCTCCTCGTAGATCCTCGCGCCCGACGCACAGGAGATCATCCGCGGCGGGAAGATGCCGGGAAGGCTGGCCGACGCGGCCAGCACGCTGCGAAACAGCGCCAGGGCCCGGCCGTCGTCGTCGGGACCGGATTGCGAGGCGATGGCGCCCATGTCCCAGACGCAGGCTCTCTGTCGGTCGAGATCGGTGGTGGTCACGAACAGGCGTCGGCCCTCGGCGTGAGCCGCCGCGATGGCCCGCAGGAGCGCGTCGTCGACAAAGGGGGTGATCAGCGCATCGAGAACAGCGGCGCCGAGAAGACTGTGTTCCAGTCCCGGCAGGGCGCGTCCCTGCCTGATCGCCCGCCCCGCGCGACCGCTCGCGTAGGCGTCCTCCAGCCGATCGTCCCAGTTCGCACCGAGAAAAGCGAAGGGCGCAATCAGCGCGCCCGTGCTGACGCCGGTCACCAGGTCGAACGACGGCCGGCGTCCAGCCCTGCTCAGGCCTGCGAGGAAGCCGGCGCCGTAGGCGCCGCCGGCGGCCCCGCCGGAAATCGCCAGGATGTGGCGCGGCCTGAATGACCAACGCCCCGCGCGTGGGATCAGGCGGCTCACTGTCGCGGCCAGGACGCGGGGCGATCGAGGCAGGGTGAGCCGGACGTCGACAAAGCCCACGGGCTGGCCCGGCTCGCGCGCCAGCGGCCGGACATGACGCCCGGGCGGGCGGGTCGGAACAGGCACGCGCGCCGCCGCGATCAGCGGGGCCTGCGGGCAGGCGCCTGGAGAGCTTCAAGATAGGCCGTGAGATCGTCGATCTCGCTGGCGCGGAAGGTGTAGGCGGGCATCGGGCCGTGGTCGGTGACCAGACCTTCGGCGAAGCTGTTCGCCAGGCTGTCGATTGAACGGCGGCGGACGATCGCGCGGAAGGGCGGCGCCGCCGGCAGCGGGCTGGCTCCCGAGCGTCCGACCGCATGGCAGCCGGCGCAGCTGGCGAGCGCCAGGGCGCGGCCCCGAGCCGCCGCCTCCCCTTCAAGGTCCTGGCGGATCGGGATCGCCGTCACACGCGGGTCCATCGGGAGCATCGGGGCCGACGCCGCCGGAGCGCTGCAGGCTGCCAGGGCCGACATCGTTAGAAGACGAAACATCATCGGAAATTCTCCCAGGGGCGGCCATTCTGACCCGGACCGCCCCGCGGCCCCTTGACCTGGGTCAAGGCCGGCATCGGACGTCACCTCCGTAGCGCTACCTAGGCGCCGACCCCTAAGCGGCGCTCCCGAATGTCTGCGTCCGGGCGACGCGCCTAACCTTCGGCCATCGTCCTGGAGATGTCCGATGACCATGCAGCCCCTTGCCGCCCCGTCCCCGTTCGCCCGTCCCGTCGTTGAGATGAGTGACAGCCTCGGTCTCGTCGGCGTGCGGATGCATTTCGCGCCGGGCGAGGAGATCTGCGCCCAGGACGAGGACGCCGACTACGTCTACCGCCTGATCGACGGCGCCGTGCGGACCACACGGCTGCTGTCGGACGGCCGTCGTCAGGTCGGGGAGTTCTACTATCCCGGCGACCTCTTCGGTCTGGAGTCAGGCGACCGGCACCGCTTCTCCGCGGAGGCCCTCGGCGCCTGCGAGGTGCTGATGGTGAAGCGGGTCTCCCCCTCGCGGACCGGCGCGGATCGGGACCGTTTCGAACGCGCCGTCTGGGCCGGAACGACGACCGAGCTTCATCGCGCCCAGGAGCATATGATGCTGCTGTCGCGCACCACGGCGATCGAGAAAGTGGCTTCCTTCCTGCTGCATGTCGTCGGCCGCGACAGGGCCGAGACGGCGACCCTGCCGATGACGCGCCAGGACATGGGCGACTACCTGGGTCTGACCATCGAGACCGTGTCCCGGATGCTGGGCCGCCTGCAGGCGGACGGAATCGTGGAGTTCGCCGGGTGCCGCCATTTCCGCGTCCGCCAGCATATCGCCCTGTCGCGGCTGGCCGTCGCCTGATCCGCACGGATCGCACGGTGCTGCGGGCCTCCCTGGCGGCCCCGTCGGCGGCGGCGGGTTGAAGCGCAACGGTTGGAGCTTGCCTGTGCTAGACATCCGACGCTGGGGTCCGACCGGCGCGTTGCGAGACTTCAGGATGACCTTTCTGACCACCCGATCGCCGGAGCGCGCGCCCGTCGCCGCCTATGCGGTCGCGGTCAGCGGCGCCCTGCTGGTGCTGTCGCTACAGTATCTTATCGCCCCCTATTTCTACGATCGCGGCTTCTACCTCCTCTATGTGCCTCTGCTGCTGGGAGTCGCCGCCCTGGGGGGGCGCGGACCGACCGTGCTGGCGACCCTGCTGTGCGTCGCGGTTTCGGCGCTCTTCCTGCGCGGCGCCCTGGTCAGCGAACCGGCCAATCTGATCAACACGACCGTGTTCCTCCTTCTGGGCGCGGTCATCGCCGTGGTCGGCGAACGCCTGCGTAAGCAGTCGCTTGAAGCGCTGAGCCGTCAGGCGCATCTGCAGTCCATTCTCGACACCGTCCCCGAGGGCATGATCGTCATCGATGCGACAGGGGTCATGCGATCCTTCAGCGCCACGGCCCAACGCCTTTTCGGCTGGACGGCCGAGGAAGCCATCGGCCGCAATGTCAGGCTTCTGATGCCCGAGCCCTACCATCGGGAGCACGACAGTTATCTGCAGCGATACGACGCGACGGGCGAGCGGCGGATCATCGGGATCGGGCGTATCGTCGTCGGGCAGCGCAAGGACGGATCGACCTTCCCCATGGAGTTGGCGGTCGGCGAGGCCAAGGTCGGCCAAGCGCGCTATTTCACTGGCTTCGTCCGGGACCTGACCGAGCGTCGCGACCAGGAGCGACGGTTCCAGGAACTCCAGTCAGAGCTGATGCATGTCTCGCGATTGACCGCCATGGGCGAGATGGCGTCCTCCCTGGCCCACGAGCTGAACCAGCCCCTGTCGGCGATCACCAGCTACATGAAGGGGTCCGTCACCCTGCTGGACAGCGGCAAGGCTGATCCGAAGCGGTTGCGTGACGCCCTGGATCGGGCGGCCGAACAGGCCTTGCGCGCCGGGGACATCATCAAGCGGCTTCGTGAGTTCGTCGCCAAGGGCGAGACCGCGCACACGCTCGAGGATCCGGCGGCCCTGGCCGAGGAAGCGAGCGCGCTGGCCCTCGTCGGGGCCAAGGATCGCGGCCTGCGAGTGGATCTCCGCTTCGCCCGGGGGATCGGAAAGGTCGTGGTGGACAAGGTTCAGGTCCAGCAGGTCGCGCTGAACCTCATCCGCAACGCCGTCGACGCCATGGCGCAGTCCGACCGACGCGAACTCAGTATCGCTGTCGCGCCCGGCGATGAGGGCGAGGTCCGGATCAGCGTGTCCGATACCGGTCCCGGCGTCGATCCGGCGATCGCCGAACGCCTGTTCCAGCCCTTCTTCACCACGAAGCCGCAAGGCATGGGCGTCGGGCTGTCCA
This sequence comes from Brevundimonas sp. AVps31, assembly GCF_058681355.1. Classification (NCBI taxonomy): domain Bacteria; kingdom Pseudomonadati; phylum Pseudomonadota; class Alphaproteobacteria; order Caulobacterales; family Caulobacteraceae; genus Brevundimonas; species Brevundimonas sp. AVps31. The sequence continues at coordinate 3,135,936 of NZ_CM178736.1, forward strand.
TCAGCCGGACGATCATTGAGGCGCACGGCGGCCGGATCTGGCATGAACCGAACACCGGCGGGGGCGCGGTCTTCCTGTTCACCCTGCCGCTGGCGGAGTTGGCGGATGACTAGGTTGATCGTGCATGTGATCGACGACGACGCCGCCATGCGGGACTCGCTCGCCTTCCTGCTGGACGTCAACGGCTTCGACGCCCGGCTGCATGAGTCCGCCGCAGCCTTTCTGGACGCTCCGACCGCCGACACCGACTGCGTGCTGACGGACGTCCGCATGCCGGAGATGACGGGTCTCGACCTTGTGCGCCGACTTCGGGAAGACGGTCGCCGGTCGCCGGTGGTGATCATGACCGGACACGGCGACGTCGCCCTCGCGGTCGAGGCGATGAAGGCGGGCGTGGTGGACTTCATCGAAAAGCCGTTCTCCGACGACGTTCTGGTCGCGGCGCTTCGGAACGCCTTCGCCTCGATCCAGCCGGAGATCGAGGTCGGCGAAACGCGGCGCGTGGCCGAAGCCCGGTTGAGCACCCTCTCGCCGCGGGAGCGGGATGTTCTGGAGGGGGTGGTGGCCGGCAAGCTCAACAAGGTCATCGCCTTCGAGCTGGAGATCAGCCCGCGCACCGTCGATGTCTACCGCGCCAACCTGATGGCCAAGACCGGCGCCCGGACGATGGCCGACCTCATGCGCCTCGCCCTGGCCGCCGGTCTCTAGCCTTTGCGCCAGATCAATCGGCAGAGGTCCGGACTGATCCAGAATGGGGTTTCGCCGCGCGGGCGTCCGGACATCCCGTTGACCTCTTTCCCAGAACCCGCTCCTCTTGTTTTCGTCATTGAGGACGACCCGGCCGTGCTGTCCGGCATCGTCTTCGCGCTCGAAGCCGACGGCTTTTCGGTCCGGCCCTTCGCACGGGCGCGCGACGCCGCCAGAGCGGGCGATCTGGACGCCGCGGCCTGTCTGATCGTCGATCAACGGCTGCCCGACGAGTTCGGCCTGACGATGTTGCAGCGCCTGAGATCCGCCGGATCCCGGGTGCCCGCCGTGCTGATCACCTCCGATCCTCCCGGCCCCGTCCGACGCGCCGCGGCGGCGCTCGGGGTGCCGATCGTCGAGAAGCCTCTGATCGGTGAAACCCTGTTCGATTGCGTAAGGTCCCTGGTCTCCGCACGTCGCGTCTGAAACGGCCGGCATGCGCTTCCCCGCTTGACCAGGATCAACGGCGCTGAGGCCGGACGCGCGCATGCTCCTCCCTTCCCAACAGAGGACCGGACGATGCATCGCTTGAACAACAAGGTCGCCGCCGTCACCGGCGCCGCCCAAGGCCTCGGCGCCGCCATCGCCATCCGCATGGCCGAGGAAGGCGCGGCGGTGGCCCTGCTGGATCGCGACGCCGTGCTCGGCGAAGCCCTGGCCCGATCACTCTCTGACCGCGGCCTCAAGGCCGCCTTCTGGCCTTGCGACGTCGCGCGCGAGGCGGAGGTCCGGAATGCCCTCGCGGAAACCGCCGCCCGCTTCGGCCGCCTCGACATCCTGGTCAACAACGCCGGAATCGCAGGCGCGAACAAGCCGACCCATGAACTGACCGAAGCAGAGTGGGACGCTGTCCAGGCGGTCAACGTCAAGGGGGTGTTCTTCGGCGTCAAACACGCCGTGCCGCTGATGCGCAAGGCGGGCGCTGGCAGCATTATCAACCTGTCGTCGATCTACGGCCTGGTCGGGGCGCCCGACGTGCCCGCCTATCACGCGTCCAAAGGCGCGGTCCGCCTGATGACCAAGACCGACGCCCTGCTCTATGCTGCGGACCGGATCCGGGTGAACTCAATCCACCCGGGCTTCATCTGGACGCCGATGGTCGAGCATCACCTCGAGGGCCAGGGCGAACTGGAGGCCGGTCGCCGCGCCACCGCCGCCCTGCACCCGCTCGGCCATATGGGCCAGCCCGACGATATCGCCTGGGGCGCGGTCTATCTGGCGTGGGACGAGGCGGCGTTCGTGACCGGCTCGGAGCTGGTCATCGACGGTGGCTACACCGCCCGCTGAACCTGACGGCCGCTCAGTGACGCGGGTCGCGGCGGCCGTACATCTGCACCGCGCGCCAGCCGTGCTGCTCGGCATCCGCCTGATGCGAGGCGACCTGTTCCGCGGTCATGCCGGGTCCGATACCGCCGATGTTGTGATGGGCCAGCGTCTCCAGCCCCGTCACCGCCGCGAAATGTTCGTCGAAATGTTTCTGCATGGCCGCCCAGGCGCCCGTGCGCTCCACCCAGGATTGGGGAGCGCCGGAGGTTGTGAAGCTGATCAGCTTGCGTCCCGCCAGCAGCGGCTGGTTTCCGCCATGCGTGACCGGCGAATAGGCGAAGCCCATGCCGAAGACGCGGTCGACATACCCCTTCAGCATGGCCGGCGGGGCGTTGTACCAAAGCGGATAGAAGAAGGCGAAAAGGTCAACGTCGGCAAGCACGCGCCTTTCCTCGAGGACGTCCTGGCGCGGCTTGAAGCCGGAATGATCGGGCATCTCGCCTGCGTGCAGGCAGGGATCGAAGCCCATGCGGTAGAGGTCGCGGATCACGACCTGACCGCCGGCCTGACCCACGCCTCGGGCGAAGGCGTCGGCCATGGCGCCGGAAAAGCTTCGCGCGCGCGGATGAGCGATGATCAGGGCGGCGGTGAAGACGGGATCTGGGTGGGTCATGGTCCAAAGCCTGCGCCCCCGACGGCCGGACCGCCTTGACCTCCGTCAAGCCCCGGGCGCTGCCGACCTGATCCAGATCAAATGGCGCGGCCGCGGCCGGCGCTAATCTGCATCGACCGAGGAGGTGTCCGTCATGTCGTCCCGAACCTTAGATGGCCCAAGCCCTGTCCGCGCCGCCGGGGATCAGATCGGCGACACGCGGCTGCACCTCCGGGGGCACACGATCCCCGACAGTCAGTCGGATCGCCTGCGCGGTGGCGACACCCTCTCGCCCAGCGCCGAACCGGAGCAGTCCCGGCCATGACCCGCCCGGAACCCCTGTTCTCGAAAGCGCCGATCGCCGGCAAGCGCAGTGAGGCCGAGGCCGCGATCCTCGCCGCGGTCGAGGGCGCGTCGCTCTCGCGCCTCGGCACACCGGCCGTCTTCGCCGACGCTGTGACAGACGCCTGTGCGCCTCATCCGCCGGTTCTGCTCCGCGAGGCAATCCGTTTTCGCGTCTTTGAGGAACCGGTCGAGGTTGAAGACGCCTTCGGCCACATCGAGCTGCGCCCGGGGGTGACGACCGAGCTCCATGTGCCGTTCCTGGGGCCCGCCGACTATTTCGATCTCTGGGCCGTGACGATGCCCGCGAAACCGCCGAGGGGCCGCGTCGAACGGCGCACCCTGGTTCTGAGCCTGTCCGCCGTTCATCCTGACGGATCTTCGGCCCGCAAGCATTTCGCGCGGGACCTGGACCGGATCGACGGCATGCTCGACGACCAGCGCCGCTACTGCGACCAGATCCGGCCCGAGTTGCTTGAGGCGGCCACCGCTGCGATCAAGACCCGCCGCATGCGCCAGACAGCCATGTCGACGATCCGCGCCCGCCTTGTGGCCGAAGGCTATGCCCCCATGGGCCGTCGGCGACGGCGCTAGACCACAAACGAGTGCGGCAGGCCCGACCGATCGCAGGACGCGGCCGGCCGGTTTTGACGCCTTGGCCCCCACGTCCCGGCGGGCCTGCGGAGTCAGTGCGCCAGCAGCAGGCTGGGGCCGTCCTCCGCGCCGAGAAAGTCCCGGGTCGCACCGCCCAGGACGGCCTCGGCCAGGCGGGGGCGGCTATAGGCGCCGGCGACCAGAAGATCGGCGGACCGGGTGCAGGCGGCGGCGAGGATCGCCTCCCCTTCCCGGCGCCCCTTGATCACCGAGACTCCGGCGTCGATCCCCGCCACCGCCAGATAGTCTTTCAATCGGCGGGGGTCGGCGTCGGCGGCCACGGTGTCCAGTCCCGCGCGACACTGCAGGATCGTGACCTGCGAAGCCATCGCCAGCAGCGGCAGGGCGGCCCGGACCGCGCGTCCCGCCGGCGGGCTCCCGTCCCAGGCGATGACAGCCGCGCCCACGGGCGCTCGCGCCGCCCGGCGGGACACCAGCACCGGTAGACGTCGTTCCAGCAGCGCCCGGCCGACGACGTCATCGATCGGTGGCGAGGCCTTGAGAAAGGCCTGGCTCACGACCATCAGGTCGGCGAGCGCCGTTTCGCGGCCCAGAGCAAGACCGGGCTGCCGGTCGTGGGGCAGCAAAAGCATCCTCCCGCCTCCAGCGCCCGGGCCGAAGGACATGCCGCTCGCTTCGGCCGCCGCGCGCGCGGCGGCTTCGATGCGGAGATGGGAGGCCTGTTCGTCTTCTGCCACGGCCTGGGCCGAGGCCCCCGTCAGGGCAGGCCCCAGGGCCAGGCCGAAGGCGACCAGATCGACCGCCACGTCGGCGCCGGTCGGAACGACACGAACGACGGCCCGATGGCGAGCGGCGAGGTCGGCCGCCACGGCCAGGGTCCGGGCGTCGTCCACGCCGTCCGCGCAGGCGAGTATGAGGTTATAGCGCATCGTCGTCTCCATGGACCAGGACGGTCGGACTCCTTGCGGAGCGCCGATCAAAGCAGGTGAGAGACCTCCCCGTGCGGCGTGAATTCGTGCGCCGGCAGGGCCTCACCAAATTCATAGGTCTGGGCTTTGGAGCGCCCGCCCAGGACCGACACCGGCGAAACGATGCGCGGCCCGACATGGTAGAGGGCGACGGAGTTCCCGCCGGGCGCATAGAGGCTGACGCCCGGGTAGCGGGCGGTCACCATCCTGTTGAGGGACTCGACGCGCGCCGGATCCAGAACCTCGACGGCCCGGCCCGCGAGGGAGACGCCGACGGCGTCGCCGTGGTCGCTCTCGCTGCGGACCGCGATCGAGACGCGGGGATCGCGCGCGATATTGGCGTGCTTCTGGCTTTCGCGTCCAACCATGAAATACAGGTCCAACCCCTCGTTCACATAGCCGACCGTCGTCACCTGCGGCCAGCCGTCCGGGCGGTTCACCGCCAGACTCATCAGCCGCTGGGAGTCCAGCAGGGCGACCACCGCGGCCGCGGCGCCGGCGGGCAAGGGCGAATGATCGGACATCGGCGCTTCCTCTGCGTGACCCGCCTCCCGCGGATCTTCGAGCCAAAGCCTAGATCGACCCGTCGACGACGCCTTGACCTCGATCAAGGCGCGACGGCGCCGGCCACGCTCTGGTGCGCTCCGAAATGGAGATGCGGCCATGACCTACCGAAGCCTGCTCGTCTACGTCGACCGGGGTCTGGAGAGCGACCAGCGGGTGGCTCTGGCTTGCGAACTGGCCTGCCGCCTCGACGCCAGGCTCATCGGCATTTCCGGCAGCGCGCCTGAGCCGGGGCTGGGCGACCCCTATATGGGCGGCGCCATGCTGGGCGAAAGCCTGACCCTGCTGCGCGATTGCGCCGAGACGGACGTGAAGGAGGCCCGCGCCCGCTTCGCGGAGCTGACAGACTTCTGCGCCGAGCGCACGGAGTGGCGCGGTCAGGTCGGCTATCCGGCCGAGTTGGTGGCCCGCGCCGCCCGCGCCGCCGACCTGGTGATCGTCGGACGGACCCACGCCGGCGCGCCGTGGCACAATCTCGACCCCGCCGACGCCCTGATGTCGGTGGGCCGGCCGGTGCTGGTGACGCCGCCGCAACCGGCGCACGCGCCGGCGGACGCGCCCGCGATCATCGCCTGGAAAAACACGCCCGAGGCGCAGCGCGCCGTCGTCGCCGCCCTCCCCTTCCTGCGCTCGGCGAGCGCAGTCCATGTGCTTGAACTCTGCGAACCGGACAACCTCGCTGAAGCCACCGCCGGGGTGGACGATGTGGTCGGCTACCTGGAACGCCACGGCGTCTCGGCGACGGCTGCGGCCAGGGCGCGCAAACCGCGCTCCACCGCCGCGCAGATCCTGGAGTTCGCGCAGGTGGCGAGAGCCGGTCTCATCGTCGCCGGCGGCTACGGCCATGCCCGACTGAGGGAATGGGCCCTCGGCGGGGTGACGAAGGCCCTGATCGCGGAATGCCCCGTCTGCCTCCTTTTGACCCACTGACCCTGAGGATTATCTCGTGTCCCCTACCCTCTCACACATCCGACTGACGCTAGCCCGCGAGCCCGGCCATCCCGACGGCGACCCCGGGACCGGCTACGATCTGGTGGCGGCGGTCGATCCCGACGGACGACTCGACGCCGCCGGCTGCAAGGCGGCGGGCGACAAATGCCGCGTCCGACGCTTTCAGGCCGGCGAAACCATGGCCACAGGCCGGCTGCGCCACGCCGGCCATCATCGCTGGGTCCTCGACCTCGAGCCGGGAGAGACGGATGACCAGACCGGTTTCCGGTTCGACGACGCCGTCTTCCACCCCGGCGCCTATGTCAGCCTGACCGCACAGGACGGAGGTCAGCACACCTACGTCGTGGCTCAGCTGGCGCCGGTCGAAAGCTGATCCCATGACCCGCCGCATCACCATCATCGACGCCCACCCGGACCCGGATCCGGCCCGCTTCTGCCATGCGCTGGCGGCCGCCTACGCGTCCGGCGCGATCGCGGCGGGCCATGAGACCCGGCTGATCCGTCTGGCGGACAAGGACATCCCGATCCTGCGCACCCGCGCCGATTGGGAAGGCGGCGCCGTTCCACCCGCCGTGGCCGACGCCCAGGGCGACATCGCCTGGGCCCACCATATCGTCATCCTCTATCCGCTGTGGCTCGGCGAACCCCCGGCCCTGCTCAAGGCCTTCCTGGAACAGGCGTTGCGGCCGGGCTTCGCCTTCTCCGCCACGGACAAACCGTTCAGCGGCGGCCATCTCAAGGGGCGCACGGCGCGCGTGGTGGTCACCATGGGCATGCCGGCCCTGGTCTACCGCCTCTGGTTCGGCTCCCGGTCGCTGGAGACCCTGAAGCGCAACATCCTCGCCTTCGTCGGCATCGGCCCGACCGCCAGCACGGTCATCGGCGGGGTCGAGGATCTGACCGTTCCGGCGCGCCAGCGGTGGCTTGATCGCCTGCGGGATTGCGGACGCGAAGGGCGCTAGGCGTCCCTTCGGCCGGCGCGCTCTTCACCCGCACCGATCGCTTATCCCCGGAACGCTTCTGATCTATCGCCGTCGACGCGCCCTGCGACCTGACCGCAGGCGTCGGCCTTGGCCCATGGGTCAGCAGGTCAGACGTCCGCGAGCGCCTCGCCGAGATGCTCGCCGACGGTCCGGGCGTGGCGGAGCAAGGCGGCGTTATCGATGGCGCGCATCGAGGCCGCCGGGTCGACGGCGAAGACCTCGACGCCGCCTTCGGTCTGCTGGACGACGACATTGCAGGGCAGCATGACGCCGACATGCGGCTCCATCTTCAGGGCCTCATGCGCCATGACGGGATTGCAGGCGCCGAGGATGCGATAGGGGCGGAAGTCCTCGCCGATCTTCGCCTTCAGCGTCGCCTGGACGTCGATCTCGGTGAGGACGCCGAAGCCGTGCTTCTGCAACGCGGCGCGCGTGCGTTCGACGACGGCGTCGAAATCGCCCTCGACGGTGCGGGCTGTGTAGTAGGTCATGAGGTCCGGTCCTTGGGTTTGTCGCGGTAGATGTCGCACAGCAGGGCGATGACCCGGGCGGCGGCCGGGTCGACGATGCCGTAGTAGACGGTCTGGGCGTCACGGCGTGGGGCGATGACCCCGGCGTCGCGCAGCCGGGCCAGGTGCTGCGAACAGGCCGACTGCGACAGGCCGACATAGCCGGCCAGATCGCCGACGGCGCAGTCGCCCTCGCTGAGCCGGCACATCAGCATCAGCCGCTGTTCATTGGCGAACAGCCGCATCAGCCGCGCGGCCGGGGCGGCGCTGGCCTCGAGTTCGGCGAGGGCGGCCGCGTTGGGCTTGGGCAGGGCGTCGGTCATGGCGTCTCTTCCGCGGGTCCGGGCGCGGCCAGGGGGCGGCCGTCATCCTTCAATGCGATATAGATGGCCGGGATCACCAGCACCGTCAGAATCGTCGAGGAGATCAGGCCGAACAGCAGCGAGATGGCCAGGCCCTGGAAGATCGGATCGAACAGGATCACCGCCGCCCCGATCATGGCCGCCAGGGCCGTCAGCAGGATGGGCTTGAAGCGGATGGCCCCGGCCTCCAGCAGCACCTCGCGCAGGGACCGTCCCGGCGTTCGCGCGTGGCGGATGAAGTCGACCAGCAGGATCGAGTTTCGCACGATGATCCCCGCCAAGGCGATGAAGCCGATCATCGAGGTGGCCGTGAAGGGCGCGCCGAACAGCATGTGACCGATGACGATGCCGATCAGGGTCAGGGGGATGGGCGTCAGGATCACCAGCGGAATGCGGAAATCCCTGAACTGGGCGACGACCAGAACATAGATCCCCAGCAGGGCCACCCCGAAGGCGGCGCCCATGTCGCGGAAGGTCACCCAGGTGATCTCCCACTCACCGTCCCACAGCACCGTGGGCCGGGTCTCGTCTGTCGGTTGGCCATTGAGCCGGACCTCGGGACGCGGCAGGTCCTTCCAGTCGTGCGCCTTGATGGCGGCGTCGATGGCGAGGATGCCGTAGATCGGGGCCTCGAACTGGCCGGCCAGTTCGGCGGTGACCATCTCGGCGGCGCGGCCGTCGCGGCGGTAGACGGGCCAGCCGGCCAGCTCCTGACGGGCCTCGACCACCTCGCCCAGTTCGACCAGCCGCCGCCCCCCGTCGATCGTGGTCACGGCCACCGGCATGACCGCCATCTGTTCGTTCCACGTCCGGGCCGACTGCGGCAGGCGCACGGCGATCTCGACCGGGGTGCGCTCGTCGTCGCGCGCGGCGTAGCCGAGCACCTGGCCGCTCATCACGGCGGCGATGGAGTCCTGGACCTCGCGCTCGGACAGGCCGAAGCGTTCGATCTTCTCCCGGTCCGGGATCAGGCGCAGGACCGGGCGACGCACGCCGTAGCTGTTGTCGACGTCAACCACCGAGGGCTCGGCGCGGAACAGGGTCTCCAGCTCGGCGGCCACGGCGCGGCGCGTCGCCGGGTCCGGGCCGTAGACCTCGGCCAGCAGGGTCGCCAGCACCGGGGGCCCCGGCGGCGCCTCGACCACCTTGAGCGAGGATCCGGCCGGCAACGGCAGGTCGGCCAGACGCCGGCGCAGGTCGAGGGCGATGGCGTGGCTGCTGCGGTCGCGCTCGCCCTTGGGGGCCAGCCTGACCGCCAGATCGCCCTGCTCGGCGCCGGCGCGCAGGAAGTAGTGACGCACCAGGCCGTTGAAGTTGAACGGCGCGGCGGTCCCGGCGTAGCTCTCCAGCGATTCCACCTCGGACAGGCTGCCGGCCACGGCCGCGGCGCCGGACAGGGTGCGTTCGGTGGTTTCGAGGCTGGTTCCCTCGGGCATATCCAGCACGATCTGCAGCTCGGACTTGTTGTCGAACGGCAGCAGCTTCACCGGCACGGCGCGGAAGCCGAACATGGACATGGCCAGCAGGGTGGCGAGGCCGATGACGATCAGGAAGGTCCAGGCGCTGCGGCGCGAGCGGATCACCGGCGTGGCGACCTTGCGATAGAGTCGGCCCAGCCTCCCCTCCCCGACGTCGTGCCCGTGGCCGCCCGCCAGGGACTTGCGGGCCAGGCGGATCATCAGCCACGGCGCGATGACCACGGCGACGAAGAACGAGAAGATCATGGCCGCCGAGGCGTTGATCGGGATCGGGGCCATGTAGGGGCCCATCAGGCCCGAGACGAACAGCATGGGCAGCAGGGCGGCGACGACGGTCAGGGTGGCGACCACGGTCGGATTGCCCACCTCGGCCACGGCCTCGACGGTCGCCTGGGCGCGGCTACGACCGTCGTTCATGGCCCAGTGGCGGGCGATGTTCTCGATCATGACGATGGCGTCGTCGACGAGGATGCCGATCGAGAAGATCAGGGCGAACAGGCTGACCCGGTTAATGGTGTAGCCCATCAGGTTGGAGGCGAAGAGGGTCAGCAGGATGGTCGTCGGAATGACCACGGCCGTGACGCCCGCCTCGCGCCAGCCGATGGCGAAGCCGATCAGGATGACGATGGAGATCGTCGCCAGGCCGAGGTGCATCAGCAGCTCATTGGCCTTTTCATTGGCCGTCTCGCCGTAGTCGCGGGTGACCACGACCTCGAGGCCGTCGGGGATCAGCGTGCCTTTCAGCGCCTCGACCCGCTGCATCACCCCGTGGGAGACGACGACCGCGTTGGCGCCCTGACGCTTGGCGATGGCCAGGCTGACGGCGGGGGTGCGGCTCCAGCCGTCGCCGGCGCGGGCGTAGTGGGCGGCGCGGGCCTGATCCTCGCGCGGGGCCTGCACCACCGTCGCCACGTCGCGCAGATAGACGGCCTCGCCCGACATCGAACGGACGGTCAGCAGGGACGCGTCGTCGGGCGTCGACAGCCGCTCGCCCGAGCGCAGGGCGACGGCCCGGCCCTGGTCGCGGAAGGCGCCGGCGGGGAAGCTACGATTGGCCTGGGCGATGGTCTCCAGCACCGAGGACAGGGCCACGCCGCGCGCGGCCATGCGGGCCGGATCGGGCGCGACCCGGATCTCGGACGGTCGCCCGCCGACGATGAAGGTCAGGCCGACGTCCTCGACCTTGCCGATCTCGGTGCGCAGGCGGGCGGCGACGTCGTAAAGGGCCTGGTCGGTCCAGCGCCCGGCGGCGTCGGCGCGCGGCGTCAGGGTCAGGACCACCGCGGGCACGTCGTTGATTCCCCGGGTGACGATCTGCGGCTCGGACACCCCGACGGGAATAGAGCCGTAGTTGGCGCGCACCTTCTCGTGCACGCGGACCGCGGCGTCGTCGGGATCCGAGCCGACCATGAAGCGGGCCGTGACCATGACCTGGTCATCCTGCACCTGGGTGTAGACGTGTTCGACGCCGTCGATGCTGCGGACGATGGCTTCCAGCGGCTTGGCCGCGAGTTCCGTGGCGTCGGAGGCGCTCAGCCCCGGGGCCGCAACCATGATGTCGACCATGGGCACGCTGATCTGGGGCTCCTCCTCGCGGGGGATGGACAGCACGGCCATCAGGCCGACGGCGATCGCCGCCAGCAGCATCAGCGGGGTCAGGGGCGAATGCAGCGTGGCCCTGGTGAGCCGTCCGGACAGGCCGAGGTTCATCGGGCCGTCTCCGGCGCCAGAACGACATCGCCGGCGGCGAGACCTGAGAGCACCTCGACCCGGTCGTCGCCGGCGGGCCCGCCCAGTTGGACCGGCGCCTCGCTGACGCGGCCGGCGCGATCGACGGTCCGGACGAAATCAATGCCGTACCGGGTGGAGACGATGCGGCGGGGAACGACCAGCGCACGCCGCTGGCCCACGGGAATCAGGACGGTGACCCGCTGGCCGACCCGGTCGCTGGTCAGGCCGGCGACCGAGATGTCGGCGGTGGTCTGGCCGCCGGTCGCGGCCGGATAGACCTGGGCGATGGTTCCGGAGGTGACGCCGGGCAGGTCATCGGACGACACGATGACGCTTTGACCGACCCGCAGGTTGCGGCCCTGGGCCTCGGGCAGTTCGAGGCGCAGGACCAGCGGGCCGGCGGTGATCGTCGCGACCGACTGTCCGGCGCTGACCACCGAGCCGGCGGGCACGTCGGCGGCGAGCACGCGGCCGGAGGTGGGGGCCAGGATCCGGCCCTGGGCCCCGGTCTCGGCGCTGGCGGAACGCACGGCGCGCGCGGCCCGGACCTGGGCGTCGGCCGCCCGCGAGGCGGCGATGGACTGGTCCAGCCGGGCTTGGGCGTAGATGCCCTTGTCGAACAGGGTCTGGATGCGGGACAGGTCGGCCCGGGCCCGCGCGGCCTCGGCCTGGGCGGCCGCGACCTGGGCGCCATAGGCCGCCGTCTCGAGACCGACTCGATTGTCCACCACCAGGCCGATGACCTGTCCTTCACGCACCGTGTCGCCCTCGCGCACGCTCAACTGCGTCAGCGTGCCCGGAATACGAGCTCGCGCCTCGCCGAGATCGCGCGAGGCCACCACGGCCGAGGCCGGCTTTACCGCGTCGATCAGGGCCTCGGCCACGGTCAGACGCTCACCCCGCGCGGGCGCTGGCGGGGCGGCCTCGGGCGCTCCGCCGCAGGCCGACAGTCCGCCCAGCAGAAGGGCGGCGGCGAAGGCGGCGAACGAGACCGGGGGCGTCTTCATCAGAGAATCCTTATGTAAGGTTGCTCTAATATTAGATCATGCTAATATGAATGCAAGCCTGAGCACCATGCTCCCGACGGCGCCCCCCGCCTTGATGAGGATCAAGGCGCGGCGGCGCCGGCGGCGCAGGATCGGGCATCAGGGAACGCTGAAGGAGACCGCCATGGATCGGCCCACCATCGTCGTATTGGGCGCAGGCCTCGGCGGCGCCATCGCCGCCTATGAACTGCGCCACGTCCTGGGCGACCGCGCACGCATCGTCATGGTGTCGAAGGGCGATATCTTCCATTTCACCCCGTCCAACCCTTGGGTGGCGGTGAACTGGCGCAAGCGCGAGGCCATCGAAGTCCGCCTGCCCGAGGTCATGAAGCGCAAGGGGGTGGAGTTCATCAACGTCGGCGCCGGCCATGTGCGACCCGCCGAAAAGCGCATCGACCTCGCCGATGGGCGGGCCCTGCCTTATGACTACCTCGTCATCGCCACCGGTCCGGATCTGGCTTTCGACGAGATTGCGGGGCTTGGCCCGGACGGCCATACGGCTTCGATCTGCCATGTCGACCATGCGGTCGACGCGGCGGCGGCGTTTGACCGCTTTGTCGAGAACCCAGGCCCGATCGTGGTCGGGGCGGTGCAGGGCGCCTCCTGCTTCGGTCCCGCCTATGAATTCGCCATGATCCTCGACACCGAACTGCGCCGCCGCAAGCTGCGGGACAAGGTGCCGATGACCTTCGTCACCTCCGAGCCCTACATCGGCCACCTCGGGCTCGACGGCGTCGGCGACACCAAGGGGCTGCTGGAAAGCGAGATGCGCCAGCGGCATATCAAATGGATCACCAATGCGAAGGTGAAGAGCGTCGACGCCGGACTGATGCACGTCGAGGAGGTGGACGAGGACGGGGCCGTGAAGGCGAACCACGACCTGCCCTTCTCCTACTCCATGATGCTGCCGGCCTTCCGCGGGGTCGAGGCCGTGCGCGGGATCGAGGGCCTGACCAATCCGCGCGGCTTCATCCTCGTCGACAAACACCAGCGCAATCCCACCTGGCCGGACATCTTCGCGCTCGGCGTCTGTATCGCCATCCCGCCGACCGGCCCCACGCCGGTGCCCGTCGGGGTGCCCAAGACCGGCTTCATGATCGAAAGCATGGTCACGGCCATCGCGGCCAATCTCAAACAGATCCTCGACGGCGAGCCGCCGACCAACGAGGCCAGCTGGAACGCCATCTGCCTGGCGGATTTCGGTGACGGCGGCGTGGCCTTCATGGCCCAGCCGCAGATCCCGCCGCGCAACATCAACTGGTCGGCCAGCGGCCGCTGGGTGCACGCCGCCAAGGTCGCCTTCGAGGGCTATTTCCTGCACAAGGTCCGCAAGGGCCAGGCCGAGCCCCTCTACGAAAAACTGGCTCTCGATCTTATCGGCGCCCACAAGCTGCGCCGCACGGTCCGGTCCGCCTCCGGGAAGGAGTCGGAAGCATGAACCTCGACCGCGCGGTCATGATGTTCGCCGCCCTCGTGCTGCTTGTCAGCCTGGCGCTGGCCCACTGGGCGCATCCGGCCTGGCTATGGCTGGCGGTCTTTGTGGGGCTGAACCTGTTTCAGGCGTCGATTACCGGCTTCTGCCCGGCCGCCCTCCTGTTCAAGCGGCTGGGCGTCAAGCCGGGATCGGCGTTCCGGTAAGCGCCTGCGGCCTCGAGTCCGCCGCGTTCCCGGTCCGGCCATCAAGCGACGCCCGTCAGTTTGGGGGCCACGCCCGCCAAGGGCGGGACACCTGGCCCGCGACGGTCAGGCGACCGGCTTGACCAGAAGATGGGGCAGCAGACCGGCGATGACCTGCCGGCTGGCGCCCTCATCCTGATCCAGCATTCCGCGCAGGGGGGCCCCGATCAGGGCCTCCCCGAACGCGCTGAGGGCGATGAACAGCACCGCCGACGGGATATGGGGATGGGCCTGACCGTCGGGGTCGCCGAGCTTGTCCTGGATGGCGTGGACCAGGCCGGTGACGGCATCCCGAACCGGCTCGAGGTGGGACAGGTCGCCCCTCAGCACGATCCAGGCCGCCAGCTTGCCCGCGCCGCCTTCCGCGAAGGCGTCGAAGACCGCATTGACCAGTTCCAGAGGGGCGCCCTCATCGGTGCGAAGGCGCACGACGGCCGCGTCCAGGGCTTGGGACAGGTCCGCCACCATCGACGCCATCAGGGCGGACTGCAGGCCCGCCGCCGAGCCGAAATGGTGGATCAGATTGGTGTGGGTCACGCCCAGCCCCTCGGCCACCGCCTTGAGCGTGACAGCGTCAGGACCGCCGCTCAGCAGACGCTCCCGGGCGAAGGCCAGGGCTTCCAGGCGCGCCTCCTCGGGCGTGCGGCGGCGGCGGCGGGCGGGAGTTATTGACATCTATGTAAGTTACATCCATGTAGATAGTCGTTTGGTTAAGCTCAGCGCCCGGAGAGAGCAAGTGACTGCGGAACTATTGGTTGATGGCGGCCCCGCCTTTTCCTCCCCTCGAGCCGCCGCCGGGGTGCGCCCGCGACGGGTTCAGCCGATCCGGGCCCTGCGCGCCCTGCGTCGGCTGATCGCCGACAAGGAGGACACCACCCAGGTCTTCGAGATCATGAACGCCCTCGCCGGCGGCTCGGTCCGCCGCGGCTACCAGCGCCTGCTTGATCAGGTCGAGGGCGGACATCAGGCCTATCTGATGACGGAGCTGGCCGACCGGCTGCAGGACACGGCCTGGCTGACCAGCCTGCCCGCCGACAGCGTCGGCCGCGCCTATCTCGACTTCATCGGCGAACGGAACCTGTCGGCCTATGGTCTGGCGAGCGAAAGCCGCAAGGTCGCGGACAGCGAGATCGACGCCGCCCACCCCCATGCCTGGTATGCGCGGCGCCTGCGCGACGTCCACGACATCTGGCACGTCCTGACCGGCTACCGCACCGACGCCCTGGGCGAGGCCTGCGTCGTCGCCTTCTCCCTGCCCCAGACGCGCAGCCTCGGCTTCGGCCTGATCGCCGCCGGTGTGGCGGTCCAGTTCGCCCGCGCCCGCACCGGCTATCCGTGCGCGCGCGCCGTATTGCAGGCCTGGGCGCGGGGCCGCCGCGCGGCCTGGCTGCCCGGCCTCGACTATGAGGCCCTGCTGGCCGAACCGCTTGAGGCGGCGCGGGCGCGCCTGCGCCTGTCTCCCCCGACCCTGTACGACCGCGTCCCGGTCGCGTTGCGCAACGCCTACCACGGCGCGGCTGGATGATCCGGGCCGTCGCCGCCGCCGTTCTCCTCCTGGCCGCCGCCGATCCCGCCGGCGCCCAGGAGGCGTCGATCCTCGGTCGCTGGCGCACCCCTGCCGAGGACGGCGTCGTGGAGATCCACCGCTGCGGCGCCGCCCTGTGCGGCCGGCTGGTGGACGCCGCCCCGCTGCGACGCGACCCCGACCAGCGGGACGTGCGAAACCGGGACGCCGCCCAGCGACAGCGGCCGCTCCGCGGTCTGCCCGTGTTGCGGCAGTTCACCGGCGGTCCGTCGGAATGGCGGGGCGGCCCCCTCTACGATCCCGACAGCGGCCAGACCGCCGATCGCGGCTCCCTGACCCTCGTCAGCGCGGACCGGCTGTCCGTGCGCGGCTGTATCGCGCGCGTCCTGTGCCGGACCCAGACCTGGCGACGGGCGGACCCGGCGCCACGGTGACGGCCGGCGGTCGGTTCGACCGCTCGACCGGATCAGGGACAGGCTCCGCGTCTCCCCGCTCAACGCCTGCCCCCCAGGCGCGGTGAGCGCCGTCCGCGCGTCAGACCGCGCCGGCCATGGCCCGGCCCGCGACCCGGCCCGAGAAGAGGCAGCCGCCGAGGAAGGTCCCCTCCAAGGCGTTGTAGCCGTGCAGGCCGCCGCCGCCGAACCCGGCCGCCTCCCCCGCGGCGTAGAGCCCCTCCACCGGCGCTCCGTCCTCACCCAGCACCCGGCTGGACAGGTCGGTCTGCAGCCCGCCCAGGCTCTTGCGGGTCAGCACATGCAGCCTGACGCCGATCAAGGGGCCGGCGGCCGGGTCCAGGATCCGGTGCGGGCGGGCCACGCGCGCCAGCCGGTCGCCGAGGTAGCGGCGGGCGTTGTGGATCCCCTGCACCTGCAGGTCCTTGGAAAAGGGATTGGCCATCTGGGCGTCCCGGGCCTCGATCTGGGCGCGGACCCGGTCGGGATCGAGAAGCGCCTCGCCGGTCAGGGCGTTCATCCGCCCGACCAGGGTCTCCAGATCGTCGGCGACGACGAAGTCCGCGCCCTGGCGCTTGAAGGCCTCGACCTCGGGCGAGGCCCCCTTCCCCAGACGCGTGCTCAGCACCCGCCCCCACCGGCCCGAGACGATGTCGCCGTTCTGCTCCGATCCGGACAGGGCGAACTCCTTCTCGAGGATGGCCTGGGTGAGAATGAACCAGGAATGGTCGTGGGCGGCCAGGTCCGTCGTGGTGCGCAGATGTCTGAGGGTGGACAGGGTGTCGTAGCCCGGCAGGGCCGGCGCGGTCAGCCGTCGACCGAGGGCGTCCAGCCAGACCGATGACGGTCCAGGCAGGATACGGATGCCGTGTTTCGGCCAGACCGGATCCCAGTTCCGCACCCCCTCCACATAGTGCCACATGCGGTCCCGGTTCACGATCCGCGCGCCCGCCGCCCGGGCGATGTCGAGCATGCGTCCGTCCACATAGGCCGGCGTGCCGGCGATCATCTCGCGCGGCGCCCGCCCCAGCCGCTCCGGCCACCAGCGGCGCACCTTGTCCGGATCGCCGCCGATGCCGCCCGTCGCGACCAGCACGGTCGGCGCCCGCAGGCTGAAGGCGGCGGTGGCCGTCCGGTTCGTGGCCGCCCCGCGCGGCGCGTCGTCCGGGGCCAGCACGGCGCCGGAGACGCCCGAGACACGTCCGCCCTCGACGATCAGGGCGTCCACCCGGTGTCGGTAATGAAAGGTCAGACGGCCGGCCTGCGCCGCCGCCAGGGCGCGGGCCGCGAAGGGATCGACGACCCCGAGGCCGCAGCCCCAGGCGACGTGGAAACGGGGCGCCGAATTGCCGTGACCGTCCGCCCGCCCGTCGCCCCGCTCCGCCCATCCGACCATCGGGGTGAGCCTGACGCCGCGCCGACGCAGCCAGTCGCGCTTTTCGCCGGCGGCGAACGCCACATATTCCCGCCCCCATCGCTCGGCCCAGACATCCTCGCCCAAGGCGCCGTCCAGCCGATCCCAGCCGGCGCTGCCGCGCCAGTCCGACCAGGCCAGATCGAAGCTGTCGCGCACGCCCAGACGGCGCTGCTCGGGACTGTCGACGAGAAAGAGACCGCCGAAGGACCACCAGGCCTGGCCGCCCAGGTTGGCGGGCGTCTCCTGATCCAGCACGGCGACTCGCCGGCCCGCCCGGACGAGTTCGTCCGCCGCGACCAGGCCCGCGAGGCCCGCGCCGATGATGATGGCGTCCCAGGTCATCAATCCGTCTCCGTGTCCGGAACCGAGCAGAACTGACATTCATGTCAATAGTCAAGGCGGAAGCCCCGCTCACGCACATCATTGTCAATAAGTATTGACACGGGCGTGAGTAGTGCGAAGCTGCGAACAACCGTCGGTGGCCCCGCCCCGCTGAACGGATGAAATCAGGCGGGAGGAAACGCAGTTCACACGCCGTTGGGGAACGGTGATTCAGGAGGGATTTCATGGCTCTAACGGCCTGTATTCGCGCGCGCCTGGCGCTGTCCGCCTCGGCCTCGGCCCTCCTGCTCGCGACGGCCGCGCCCGTCCTGGCGCAGACAACCGAACCGCAGGTTGATCCGTCACCCACGGTCATCGGCGACATCATCGTCACGGCCCAGAAGCGCGAACAGTCGGTTCAGGACGTGCCGATCGCGGTGACGGCGCTTTCGGCCGAAATGCTGGACTCGCTGCACATCGAAGGCGGTTCGGAACTGCTTCGGGCGGTCCCGAACGTCAGCTTCTCCAAATCCAATTTCAGCATGTACAATTTCTCGATCCGCGGGATCGGGACCAAGGCGGTGTCGGCGTCCAGCGATCCGGCGGTGGCGGTGAGCTTCAACAACACCCCCCTGATCCGCAACCGGCTCTTCGAGCAGGAATACCTCGACGTGAACCGGGTCGAGGTGCTGCGCGGCCCCCAGGGCACCCTCTACGGCCGCAACGCCACGGGCGGGGTGGTCAACATGTTCCCGAACCTGCCCGTCTTCGACCGCGAGGCCTTCGTCACCGGGGAGATCGGCGACTACGATTCCCGCCGCGGCCAGGCCATGATCAACCTGCCGCTGGGCGACACCTTCGCCCTGCGCGCCGCGGGCTCATTCACCAAGCGCGACGGCTTCGATTACAACAGTTTCAACGACACGAGGGTCAATGACCGCGACCTGTTCAGCACCCGGCTCTCGGCCCTGTGGGCGCCGACAGAGCGGTTTCGCGCCAATCTGATCTGGGAGCATTTCGAGGAAGACGACAACCGGTCGCGAACGGGCAAGCAACTTTGCACCCGAGACCCCGGCCCCACCGCCACCGCCCTGAACGCCGTCCCGATTCCGACCGGCTATCTGCAGGACCAGATGAGCCAGGGCTGCCTGCCCGGCTCCCTCTATGACGACGCCGCCTTCGGCGCTCCGAACGGGGGATCGTTCGGCCCCGTACGCTTCCTGTCGACCGCCTTCAGCATCGGCTATGACGCCGGCGGCAATCTGGTGAACATCGTGCCGCGCGGCGGCGATCCCTATGAGGGGGTGGTGCAGTCGCGCGATCTGCGGGAAATCGCCACCAGCTTCGATCCGGTCTTCCGGGCCCGCAACGACGTGGTCCAGCTCAATCTGGAATTCGCCCTGTCGGACCGCCTGACCCTGTTCTCGCAAACCGCCTACGCCAGCGACGACTACTACGCCTCGCAGGATTATGGCCGCTACGTCTCCAACCCGACCTTCGTCGACAGTTCGCAGGTCTTCGACTTCGACGGCACGCCCTTCCCGTCCCCGGCCACCCCCGGCGGAATCTATGTCGATCCCCAGCTTGGCGCCTCCGACCGGATCCTGTCGGTGGACATCAGCCAGAGCGACAATCGGCAATGGTACCAGGAGTTCCGGCTACAGTCCGAGGGGGGCGACGGCTTCAACTTCAGCCTCGGCGCCAACTACCTCGATTTCAAATCCCAGGACGACTACTACGTCTTCAACAACCTTTTCACCCTGATCGCCGAATACTGGTACAATCAGGATCTGGACTTCCTGGGCCCCGTCCGCCCCGAGGTCTGCGACGACAACCGGCCGCAGGAATGCGTCTATGTCGATCCCAATCCCCTGAACGCGATCAACGGGGAGGGACACAACTATTTCCGCAGCAAGAATGTGATCCACACCCGGTCCTGGGCCGTGTTCGGCGAGGGCTACTGGGACCTGACGCCGGACCTCCGCCTGACGCTCGGCGCCCGCTACACCGAGGATCGGAAGGTCACCACCCCCTACCCCAGCCAGCTGCTGCTGGGCGCGGCCGCGAACGGCGATCCGGGGACCTCCTCGGGCGGCTATGTGCGCCGTGGCTACTACGCCCTTCCCGATATCGAGCAGAAGTGGGAGGCCCTTACCGGCCGCCTCGTCCTGGACTGGTCGCCGGTTCTGTCCTTCACCGACGAAACCCTCGTCTATGCCTCGCTGTCGCGGGGCTACAAGGGCGGCGGCACCAATCCGCCCCGCCTCGACCTGAATCCCGGGGTCGTTGAATACCTGCCGCTGGCCAGCACGTTCGAGCCCGAATATGTGACCGCGCTCGAGATCGGGACCAAGAACACCCTGCTCGACGGGACTCTTCGGCTCAATGCGACGGGCTTCTTTTACGCCTACAGCGACTACCAGGTCTCCCAGATTGTCGACCGCATCTCGCTGAACGAGAATTTCGACGCCCGTATCTGGGGCGTCGAGCTCGAGGCCGTCTACAGGCCGACGCCGCAGTTCCAGATCGACGGCAATTTCGGCTATCTGAACACGCGCATCGCCGACGGCGAGTCGTCCATCGACGTGATGAACCGCACCCAGGGCGACGACGAATGGACGGTGCTGCGGCCCTGGATCCAGGTGCCGTCCAACTGCATCGCCCCGACCCGCCATGTGGAGACCATCTTCAACCGCGACCTCGGGCCCGAGCTGACCACCTTCGCGCTGAGCGCGCTCTGCTCCGGCTCGGCCCGCTTCGGCACCTTCAACCCGGCGTTCAACTCGGTGCTGCCGCTGTGGGCCTTCTACGGCTTCACCTATGATCCCCTCACCGAGGCGCCCAATGCCGGCCGCGGGTTCGAGGCCGATCTCGGCGGCAACGAACTGCCCAACTCGCCCCATTGGACCGCCAATATCGGCGCCCAGTACAAATGGTTTGTGGGGGATTGGGACCTGACGGTCCGCGGCGACTACTACCGGCAGGGCGAGAGCTTCTTCCGCATCTACAACACCGAATACGACCGCCTCGAGGGCTGGGACAACGTCAACTTCTCGGTCTCGCTCGAGGACACCGACCGCGGCCTGGTCGTGCAGGCCTATGTGAAGAACGTGTTCGACAATGCGCCGATCGTGGACGCCTTCACCAACAGCGACGACACCGGACTGACCACCAATGTCTTCACGCTCGATCCCCGTCTGATCGCCGTGCGCCTGACCAAGACCTTCTGACGCCTGCAACGTCGGACGGCCCTTCACCGCCAAGGAGCCCCCGGCCGCGACAGCGGCCGGGACGGCCGCCCTGATCGTCGCTATACCATTGTTTTTACTGAATTATATCACTTGACTCCCTGTTACTTATACAGCTGTAAATAGGCGTCCCGCGTGGGACAGCAACCAGTAAGGGAGGACTACCCATGATCCGGAAGATGACATTCGCCGCTGCGGCCATCGCCGCTCTCGCCCTCGCCTCGCCTTCGTTCGCCCAGTCGTTCTCGCCGAGCTCCGGCAGCGCCAGCGGGTCCGGCACGGTCCGGCTGCGCCAGACCACCACGGTCAACTGCAACGTCTCGGTCACGGCCTCGCCGCTGAGCCCCGGCTCAGCCCCGATCCCGACCCGCAGCATCACCGCCGGCGACTTCCTCTGCATCGCCGTGGCGCCCTACGGCGCCTGGTCGGCCGCGGTCGTGCCGGGCTCGACCACCTCGATCAACCTGACGATCGGCGCCAACACCGTGGCGGGACAGCCCTGTTACGGCACGGTGACCGTCGCTTGGGACAACACCACCCACAAGGCGACGTTCAACAACAACGTCCTGCCCCCGGTGAACCCGGCCCACCCGTCCTGCACCATCCTGAGCGGGTCGATCACCCTGCCTACCCTGTCGATCCTCTAGGGGGCCAACCCGTCTTGGTCCCTTCGACTCGCCGGGCGCCTTCGGGCGCCCGGCCTTTTCGTCAGCGACGGCCGTGACCGCGCTGACCCGACCACAATCGGGACGGCGCCGCGGCGCTCCCGACGCGCCTCCGCTCGCGGCCCGCGCACCACGCCCGCAAGGCGTCGCCTGATGTCGTGGCTGTCCCTGCTCTGCATCCTGGCGGGCGGGCCGGCCACCGCCCAGGAGAGGCCGCCCTCCGCGCCCCCGGCCGGGGCGCAGAGCCCCCCGTCGCCTCCCGGGGTCGATCCCGGCGCGACCACCCTCGAGGACGTCATCGTCGCCCGCCGGCGCGGCGCCGCCGACCTCGCTCCGGACCAGGAATGGAGCGCCGGGGACATCGACGGCCTGGCCGCCTGGGACATCGGCGAGGCGGTGGGCCGGATCAGCGAAACCCTCGGCCTGGACGCCCCGCCGGTGCTGCTCATCAACGGGCGGCGGACGGTGGACCCCCGCAACTTCCTCGGCTTTCCCCCGGACGCCATGATCCGGATCGAGGCCCTGCCGCCCGAAGCCGGAGCGATCTACGGCGGCGATCCATCCAGACGCGTCCTGAATATCGTCCTGCAGCCGGAATTCAGAAGCCGGGACGGTCGGATCGATGCGGCGCGGCCCACCGCCGGCGGCCGGTCCAGCCTGCTGCTCGACGGCCGGCAATCCGGCATTCAGGAGATGGACACGGTGCAGGTCGGCGCGCAGGTCTCGCGGACCACGGCCCTTCGCGGCGACGAACGGGCCGCCTACCGACGCGATCATCCCGGCCGGGACGCCGCCACCCTGCGGCCTGCGGTGGACGCGCTGACCATCAACCTGGCCCGGACCGGCGCGATCGGCGACTGGACCGGCGCCTTCGGGCTGAACGGCCAGGCGCAACGCACGCGGTTCACCGCCCTGGTCGCCGGCCGCGCGGACCGGACGACCCAGACCGCCCTCGATCTCGCCGTCAACGCCGGCGCGGGCGGTCAGGCCCTGGGCTGGTCCGTGCGACTGGGCCTGGACGGGGCAGCCTCGCGGACGGAACAGGACGGGCCGGCGCCGCTCCGGGCGCGGACCCTGTCCATGATCGGCAGTCTGACGGCGGACCGGAGCCTGCTCGACCTTCCCGCCGGTCCCCTGCAGGCGGCGGTGTCGGGACAGTATCTGCAGTCCCGGACCGTCGCCGAGACCGCAACCCTGACCACCCGACAGTCGGCGCGCGCCCTCGACCTGAACGGCAGCCTGACCGCGCCGCTGTTCCAGGCCGACGGCGAGGACGGCGCGGGCCGGACCGTCGGCGATCTCTCCCTCAGCCTCGGCGGACGAATCCGCGCGCTCGACACCGCCGCCGCCGGCAGCGGCGCGATCAACGCGGGCCTGTCCTGGGGGCCCGATCCCCGTGTCCGGGTCAGCGCGCAATGGTCACGGGCCAGCGACGGCCCCACGCGGGAGCAGAGGCTGGACCCCATCCTCTACGGGCCGCCCCGCACGGTCTACGACTTCCGGACCGGACAATCCGTCGATGTGCTGCTTCTGTCCGGGGGCAATCCCGACCTTCTCGCCCAGAACACGGAAAGCGCCGACGTCTCCATCACCCTGGGCCCGTTCGGGGCGTGGGGCTTGCGCGCCAACCTGGGCCTGCACCGCGACGTCGCCACCAATGGCATCGGCGCCCTGCCCGGACTCACCCCGGCCACGGAGGCCGCCTTTCCGGACCGCTTCGTGCGCGACGTCGACGGCCGCCTGATCAGCATCGACCAGCGACCGATCAATCTCGACGCGACCCGGGTGGAGACCGTGTCCTCCGGAGTGGTGCTCAACATCCCCATCCGGGTCGGCGCCGGCGACGCAGCCCGGGTCGGCGCCCTCCAGGTCGCGCTCAGTCACAGCTGGCAGCGCGCCAATCTGGTCACCCTTCGCCCCGACCTGCCGGCGCTGGACCGTCTGGCCGGGGACGGCGGCGGCATCCCGCGACGCCAACTCAACCTGCGACTGGACGGCCGCTACCGGACCTGGGGCGTGAGCGCGATCGCCAACTGGCGCAGCGGCTCACGCAGCCGTCGCGACCTCGGGATCGACAGCCCGGCGGACCTGCGCCTGGAGCCGTTCGCCTCCGTGGACCTGAAGGTCAACTACCGTGTGGAGAGAGCCCCCGACACCATCGTCGACGGCGAACGCCGGGACCCCGGCCCGCGGCTGGGCCTCGAGATCGACAATCTGTTCGACGCCCGCCCCCGGGCCTTCATCGGCCACGCCATTGCGCCGGGCTACGGCCGTGACGACCAGGATCCGCTCGGCCGGGTCGTGCGCCTCACCCTGACCCGCCGCTTCTAGGGAGCCCGCCTGCCCGGGCCCGGATGAAGGCGGTGACGCCAGGCGCTCCGGTCGGCCCCGAACGGCGCGCCAACCCTTGACCCGCGCCCGCGGGACGCGCCTTGGTCTGCGATGAGCATCGAAACCGTCCACATCGTCCAGGCCTATGTTCAGGGTCGGGGCCAGGGCCTGAAGGCCGAACCCCAGGTCGGCTGCAAGACCGCCGAGGACGCCCGTCGCAAGGCCGAGCGACTCGCGCCCCTGCGTCTCGGCGTGATCGCCTTCTCGATCTCCGCTGATACCGAGATGGGCGACTATGATGAAAACCCGACCATCCTGTTCAAGGCCGGACGTCTGCCGCCGCCCTGGGACGAGAGCGTCTAGGCGGCCTCAAACACCGCGGACCGCCCGCCACGCCCCGCAGCCGACCGGGTGTGAACAGGCTGGCCGGTCCGGCAGCCGATCAGGCCCTCGGACGTCACGCCGCAAGTCTCCGGGCGGCGTGGACTATTCCCACTCGATCCTTCAAGAGACCAGAAGGCGCTGATTTATCAGCGCCTTTTCTCTCATCCACGCACCATACCGCGCGAGCTACCGTCAGTTGAACAGTGCTGTTGAATTCATTGGTGAAATTCGACGTAATAAAATTCTAGTGATGTCGCCATCTATCGGCAGGCAACTCTGCTTCAAGCCCAACCAGCACCGCTATGACAGGCGACTAGGCAATAGGACTATACCGTATCATCGTACCGACAACAGACGCCACCGAAGCCGGTTGATACCGTCAGTCTCGCTTGGTCGAGTTGTTCAAAGACTCCGACGCCTGCTCCGGAATTGTCACCTCGACACGAAGACCGCCTCCTGGTGAGCGCAAGAACTGCACCTGTCCCCCATGGGCCTTCACAGTGGCGAGGACGATAGAGAGGCCCAGACCGCTCCCTCCGGAAGGGGCATTCGACGCGCGGAAAAAACGCCCTCCCAAACGATGCAGATCCGAGAAGGCCACGCCCGGTCCGTCGTCCTCGACGATCAAGCGTCCGGAAGTCGGGTCGTAGCTGATCAGGATTGAAGACTCTGCGTGCGCCTGTGCGTTGGCAAGGAGATTGGCGGCCGCTGCCCCGAAGCGATCCGGATCCACATTCAGCAGGGCGTCACCTTCGACGATCGACACCCGGGAATCGCCTTCCGCTCCCGCAAACAGTGATCGGAGCGTCACCCAGCGGCGATCTTCGTCGCTAACCGGCATCTCGTCCTCGCGCGCCAGGGCGAGAAGCCCCGTGACGAGGCGGGCGGTGCGATCGACAGAGGTCTGAATCTGCTCCAGCGCGCGGCTTCGAACGGCAGGATCCGAAGACGACGCCGCAATCTGCGCCTGGACACGCAGCCCTGCCAGAGGCGTGCGCAACTCGTGCGCGGCGGCGGCCGTGAACTCGGCCTCGCGACGCCGCGCTGCGCCAAGGCGTGACATCAGGTCGTTCAGCGCCAGGGCGAAGGGACGGAGTTCGCGGGCGTCCGGCGATACGTCCAACGCCGTCAGATCTTCCGCATCCCGTACCGCAAGGCTGCGGGTCATTTGTCGAATAGGGGCCAGCCCCCGCCCAACCGACCACCAGATCAGCACGCCCAGCGCCAGCAGGCCGAGGACCGCCGGACCGATCAAGGCGGTGACGACATTGCCGACCAGGTGTTCGCGAACGGCCAGATTGTCCCCGACCATGACCCGGAAACCGGCGTCACGATCATGCACCGTATAGACCCGCCAGCGCTCGCCCCGGATCGTGCGCTCAGAAAATCCGTCGCCCCCTTCCGACAATCGCTCCGCAGGCGCGCTTTGGGACCGACCAATCAGATCGCCTTCCAGCGACCAGATCTGGCAGGAGAGCTGACGGTCATAGACATCCGCGGCCCCGGTGTCCGGAGCCTGGATCGCCGGGCGCACGCTGCCGGCCTGCATCAGGGACGAAACCATGCGGGCCGACTCCATCAGGCGCCGGTCCAGCACCCGTTGCACTTCGGCTCGGGTTTGGATTTCAACCCAGACGACCGCGCCGCCCCAGACCAGGGCGGTCACGAGCGCGAGAGTGACGAACAGACGCAAGCGGATCGAGCTCATTGCAGGGTGTATCCCACGCCGCGGACGGTGCGGATGAAGCCGGCTCCCAACTTGGCCCGCAGATAGTGGATGTGCACTTCCACGGCGTTGGAGCCGATCTCCTCCTGCCAGCCGTACAGGCGTTCTTCCAGCTGACTGCGCGAGAGGACCTGTGCGGGCCGTTCCATCAGGGCCTCCAGGATAGCGAACTCACGTCTCGAAAGGGGCAGGTCCCCCTCTTCACGCCAAGCCAGACGCGACTTGGGATCGATGGTCACCCCGCCGTGGCGCAAGGCGGGGGTCGAACGTCCGAGCAGGCGACGCCGCACCGCGCGCAATCGCGCGGCCAGCTCGTCGAGATCGAACGGTTTGCCGACATAATCGTCCGCGCCGGCGTCCAGACCCACTATGCGGTCCCGACTGTCATCGCGCGCCGACAAGACCACCACGCCGACATCCATGTCGCGCTCTCGAACGAAACGCAGCACCGAAAGGCCGTCGCCGTCAGGAAGACCCAGGTCCAGCACGACCGCATCGAACGCCGAGCTTTCCAGCGCCGCGAGGGCGTCCTCGACCCGCCCGACGACCTCGACCGTCCAGCCACAGGCGCTGAGCCCGACCTGGAGGCCGTCAGCGAGAACGGGATCGTCTTCTATGGCGAGCAATCTCATGCGTTGTGACGTGCAAGCTCCGGCTTAAGCCTGACTTAAGCTCGCTTGCCCACGAGATGGCCATGAGGTTTTTCCGCCGACTGCTGCCCGCCGCTCTCGCTCTTCTGTCCTTCGCCCTGCCGGGTTCGGCCTTGGGTCAGGCTCCGCTTTCGCCTGACAAGGCCTTCGCCCTGACGGTGACGCGTGAGGCTGACGGCAACCTAGCCTTTGCCTGGGATATTGCGCCTGGCCATTATCTCTATCGTGACCACACCGTCGCCAGCACGCCGGGCGGGAAGGAGTCTCTGCCGCTGGAACTGGCTGCCGGCGAAACCAAAGACGATCCGGGCTTCGGCGTCGTCGACGTCTGGCATGACGCGGGTCGCGCGACCCTGTCGGCGCAGACGTTGACGCAGGCGGGCGAGCCGACGTCGGTCAACATCACCTATCAGGGCTGCCTCGAAGACTCGATCTGCTACCCGCCGATGACGCGCACCATCGACGTGCCGACCCGGCCGCAGTCCGACGTGGCCGCGCGGGAGGCCGATGCGCAGACCGCACAGGCCGCGGCTATGCTGGCGATCCAGGCGCCGGGCGCTGCACCCGCGCCCGAGAACGACGAGGGAGCGGCGGCGCCTTCGCCGGTCGCGTCATCGCCGGCGGTCACTCTGGACGCCAATCCGGGCTTCGTCGATCGCCTGGCGCTGCAGGGCGGGGCGACCTGGGTCCTGCTCGCCTTCTTCGGTTTCGGCGTGCTGCTGGCCTTCACGCCCTGCGTCTTTCCCATGTACCCGATCCTGGCCGGCGTCATCGGACGCGGCGTGGACGGGCGCGGCACGCGCCGAGGCCTGACGCTCTCCGTCGCCTATGTGCTGGGCCTTTCCATCGCCTTCGCCCTCCTGGGGGTCGCGGCCGCCTGGTCTGGACAGAACCTGCAGATGGCGCTCCAGTCGGTTTGGGCCGTGGGCGCGCTGGCTGTCGTCTTCGTCATCCTCGCCGCGTCCATGTTCGGCGGCTTCGAGCTGCAGCTGCCCTCGGCCTGGACCAGCCGCCTCTCCCGCGACGGCGGCGATGGGCGGCGCTCCCTGCCCTCAGCCGCAGGTCTGGGCTTCGTCTCGGCCCTCATCGTGGGGCCTTGCGTCACCGCGCCCCTGGCGGGCGCCCTGCTCTACATCGCCCAGACCGGCGACGTTGGGCTGGGCGCGGCGGCCCTGTTCTTCCTGGGCCTGGGCAAGGGGGTGCCCTTGATCGTGTTCGGCACGGTCGGCGCGCGCTTCCTGCCCAAGGCCGGGCCGTGGATGGACCGGGTGAAGATGCTGTTCGGCTTCATCTTCCTGGGCATGGCCTGGTGGCTGGCCAGCCGCATCCTGCCGCCGAACGCGACGCTGGCTCTCGGCGCGGCGCTGGCGCTCGGTCTGGCGGCGGCCCTCGGCCTGTTCCAGCCGCTGAGCCCGAACCTGAGAAACGGCGTCGCCCGCGTCGCCGGCCTGGCGGCCGCGACCTGGGGCCTGTTGCTGCTCGTCGGACTTAGTCTCGGGGCGGACGACCCGTGGCGCCCGCTCGAACCCCTGGCGCGTCCCGCCGGAGTCACAGCCGACGCGCCGGTGGAGACCGCGGCGGTCGTGCTCGATCAGGCCGCGCTGGACCGCGCCGTCGCCGATGCCGGCGCCCGCGAACGTCCCGCCCTGGTCTATTTCACCGCCGACTGGTGCGTCAGCTGCAAGGTGATCGAGCGGACGGTGTTCGAGGACCCCGCCGTGATCGCCGGCCTTTCGAACACCGACCTGATCAAGGTCGACGTCACGCGCAGCACCCCCGAGGCGCGCGCGCTTCTTGAGCGGCACGGGGTGGTCGGGCCGCCGACGATGATTTTCCTGTCGCCTTCGGCGACTGAAGCGCCGGGTAGCCGGTTGATCGGAGAGATGTCGGCCGAAGACGTCGCCTCCGCCCTGCAGAGCGCCGGAGCCGCCGCATGAACGCCATCACCCTGGGTCCGCTCGTCCTGTCGGGCGAACGGTTCGCCATCATCGCAGGCATATTCGTCTTCATGATCGGCGCCGGACTGCTGGCCAGCCGTGTCAGCCCGCGCTTCAACCTGTGGAGCACCGTCCTAGTCTTCGGCGGTCTGGCAGCCGCCCGCCTCGGTCACGTGGCGACGCATTGGGAGTATTTCGGCGCCGACCCGTGGCGGGCGTTCGCGGTCTGGCAGGGCGGGTTCAGCTGGATCTGGGTCGCGCCGGTCGTGATCCTGGCCACCTTCCTGCTGCTGCGCACCCCGCGCGAACGCGCTTGGGCCATTGCGCCTGTGCTGGCCAGCGCCCTGGTTTGGACCACCGCCCATCAGTTGGCCTCGGCGACGCAGCACATGGCGCCGCCCGCCCTGACGCTGGCCGCGATGGACGCCCCGCCCATCAACCTCTCCGCTCCGGGCGACCGGCCCACGGTGATCAATCTCTGGGCCACCTGGTGCCCGCCTTGCCGGCGCGAGATGCCGGCTTTGGCCCAGGCCGAAAAAGCCCATCCGAATGTGCGCTTCCTCTTCGTCAACCAGGGCGAGGGCGAAGCCGGCGTTCGCGCCTTTCTGCAGAGCCAGGGGCTGGCCCTCGACCATGTCCTGTTTGACGAGGCCATGGCGGTGCCGCGCCACTACGGCACGGCCGGCATTCCGGTGACCCTGTTCCTCCACGCCGACGGCCGCCTGGCCAAGGCCCACATGGGGGAAATCGCCCCCGAACAGATCGCGACCGAAATCGCGCGTCTGCATTGACCCCTCGCCTCACGGAGCTTCCATGAACCGCACCTTCGCCCCTGCCCTCGCCGCCGTCCTCGCGCTCGCCGCCTGCGGCCCCGCCGACGCCGACAACGGCGCGGCGCCCGCCAGCCCTCCCGCAGCGGCTGGACAGGACATGCCCGCCATCGCCCAGGTGGGTTTCAACGACCTGCTTCGGGATCCGGCCGCGCCCTTCATCGGCGCCGAGAACGCCGATGTGACCATTATCGGCTTCGTCGATTACAACTGCCCCTACTGCAAGAAGATGCAGCCGGAGATCGACGGCCTGCTGAAGGCGGACCCCAAGGTGCGCGTCCTGTACAAGGACTGGCCGATCTTCGGCGACGTCTCGGAGACCGCCGCCCGGACCGCCCTCGCCGCCAGTTACCAAGGCAAGTACGAGGCCGTCCATAACGCCTTCATGCTGTCGCCGTCGCGCATCGGCGACCAGGCGGACATCACGCGTCTGGTCCAGTCGGCCGGCGTGGACATGGCGCGCCTGAATCAGGACCTGGCCGATCACCGCGCAGACATCGACGCGGTGCTCGACCGAAACGGCCGAGAAGCGGCGGCCCTGGCCCTGCAGGGCACGCCCGCCTTTATCATCAACGGCAATCTGATCCCCGGCGGCATGCCCCAGGCGCAACTCGAAGCGGTGATCGGTCGTATCCGCTCCGGACAACCGCTGCGCTGAGACCGGCCATGACCACCTTGACCCTGCTCCAGCTGAACGACCTGCACGGCTATCTCGAGCCGCATCCCGAACTGGTGCGCACCGAAGGCGGCTGGCGGTTCGAACGGCTGGGCGGGGTCGCCCGCATCGCCCGCATCTTTGAAGAGGCGCGCGCCGAAGGTCCGTGCCTGACCCTGGACAATGGCGACACCTTCCATGGCACGCGGGTCGCCGTCGCCAGCCGGGGCGAGGCCTTGGTCCCGATCATGAACGCCCTGAAGATCGACGCCATGACGGCGCACTGGGAGTTCGCCTATGGCCCCGCGGGGTTCAAGGCGTTGGCGGCGCGACTGGATTATCCCGTCCTGGCCGCCAATGTCTTTCGCAAGGATGACGGCGCGCCGGTGTTCGACGGGCGATGGGTGTTCGAGCGCGGCGGTCTGAGGATCGGCGTGATGGGCCTGGCCTGCCCCATCGTCGACAAGACCATGCCCCCCGCCTTCTCCGAAGGCGTGCGGTTTGAAATGGGTGTGGCCGAAGCCCGCGAGCAACTGCACCAGCTCCGCGAGGAGAAGGTCGATCTGGTCGTCCTGCTGTCGCACCTCGGCTTTCCGCAGGATCTGAAGTTGGCCGCGGAAACACCGGGCATCGACGTGATCCTGAGCGGCCATACCCATAACCGCCTGCACGAGCCGGCCCGCGTCGGCGACACCCTGATCATCCAGTCCGGCTGCCACGGCGCCTATATCGGCCGGCTGGACCTCGAGATTGCAGAGGGCCGCGTGTCCCTGCGCCGCCATCGGCTCATAGCCGTGGACGCTGGCCCCCAAGACGATCAAGTCGCCGGCTTGGTGGAGACGGCCCTGGCGCCCGAGCGGGAGCGTCTGGCGCGCGTCGTCGGCCGCACGGCCATTCCCCTTCACCGCTACGCCATGGCGAGCGCGCCGATGGACGACGTCCTGCTGGCGGCGGCGGCGCAGGCAGCGGGCGTGGACATCGCCTTCTCGAACGGCTGGCGGTATGGCGCGCCCGTCGCGCCGGGTCCGGTCACTCTGGGCGACCTCTACAATATCGCGCCGATGAACCCGCCCATCTCGCGCACGACGCTGACCGGAGCCGAGTTGAAGGCGATGCTGGAAGAGAATCTTGAGCGCACCTTCGCCGCCGACCCGTATGAGCAGATGGGCGGCTACATCAAACGCTGCCGGGGCCTCACGGCCTTTGTGAAGCTGGAGAATCCCAAGGGGCAGCGCCTTGATCGCCTGCTGGTCGGGGACCGACCTTTCGAGCCGGAGGCGGACTATCCGGTGGCCTTCGTCACCGCCCAGGGCGTGCCCGAACATTACGGGCGGGACCGCCGGACGCTCGACATCGACACTGTGGGCGCGCTTGAATCCTGGTTCGCCGACCATACGCCCGGCGAGACCGATCTGCCCGCCAGCGTCCTCATCATATGAAGGAACACCTTATGGACTCCGTCGCCGCCCGCGACTTCTGGAATAGCCGCTATGACCGCCAGGACTATCTGTTCGGCAAGACGCCCAACGCCTTCCTGGCCGCTCAGATCGCGCGGCTCCAGCCCGGCATGACCGCTCTGGCGGTCGCCGACGGCGAGGGACGAAACGGCGTTTGGCTCGCCGAACAGGGCCTGACCGTCACGACCACGGACATCGCCCCGCGCGCGATCGAGAAGGCCCTCGCCCTGGCCGAGCGACGCAGGGTCACACTGGACGCCCAGGTGGCGGACCTCGAGACCTGGGCCTGGCCGCAGGATGCGTTCGACGTCGTGGTCGCCGTCTTCATTCAGTTCGCCCCGCCTCCCCTGCGCGACCGACTTTTCGAGCGTATGAAGGCGGCCGTGAAGCCTGGCGGCCTGTTCCTGCTGCAGGGCTATCGGCCGGAACAGATCGCCTATGGAACGGGCGGTCCGGGCCAGGTCGAGAACCTCTACACCGAGGCGCTGCTCCGCGACGCCTTCGCCGACTTCGACATCCTGCATCTGAAAAGCCACGACAGCGACGTCTCCGAAGGCGCCGGCCACAGCGGCCGGTCCGCCCTGATCGATCTCGTCGCCCGCCGTCCCTGACCCCCAGCGCCCGCACACCGGAACCGGCCATGAAAACCCTCCTCCTCGCCCTGTCCCTGGCCGCCTCCCTGGCGGCCTCCCCGAGCTTCGCTCAAGCTGTTTCAGGCTTCGGCGGCTTCAAGCCCCTGCCCGAGGCCGGCGAACAGCCGGATCCGTCGCGCGTCTATCGGGTCATCTTCGACGTGTCCCAGGGCGGTCCGGACGACAGGCCGCTGAAGGGACTGGATCGCGTTGCGCGGCTGGCGAATATGCTGGCGGCGGGCGGCGTGGACGCCGACCATCGTCAGATCGTCGTTGTGCTACACGGCGCCGCCACCCCTGCGGTCCTCTCCGACGCCGCCTGGGCCGCGCGCGGCAAGGGCGACGCCAACCCCAACAGCGCCCTGATCCGCAGCCTCATCGCCGCCGGCGTCCAGGTTCGGCTGTGCGGCCAGGCCATGGCCGGGAACGGCATCGCGCAAGCCGACCTCGAACCGGGCGTGAGCGTTGATCTCGCCGCCCTGATGACGGTCATCCACCTTCAACAGGCCGGATATGCCCTGGTTGTGAACTGACGTCTCGGCATAGGCGGAACCTTCACTGGCCATAAGAACTATTAGTTTGGGTAAGTGTGTATGTAAGTGTTCAATGGGGCGTCTGAAGGAGACATCGACATGACCGGACTGCCCCGCCTCAACGAACCCGCCCCCGACTTTCACGCCCGCACCACGCACGGGGATCGCAGCCTGGCCGATTACCGCGGCAATTGGCTGATCCTCTTCTCCCACCCGTCGGACTTCACCCCGGTATGCACGACCGAGTTCATCGGCTTCGCCAAGCACGCGGATGAGTTCGCCGCTATGAACTGCGAGCTCCTGGGGCTCTCGATCGACAGCATCTTCTCGCACCTGGCCTGGACCCGGAACATCAAGGAGAAGTTCGGCGTCGAAATCCCCTTCCCCATCATCGAGGATCTGAAGATGGAGGTGGCCCAGGCCTACGGGATGATCCACCCCGGGGCGGCCGACACCTCGGCTGTCCGCGCCACCTTCCTGATCGATCCGGAAGGCAAGCTGCGCGCCATGGTCTACTATCCCATGAGCAATGGCCGCAGCATCGAAGAGTTCGTTCGGCTGCTCACCGCGCTCCAGGCGTCCGACGCCAACGGGGTCGCGACGCCTGAGAACTGGCGCCCTGGCCAACCGGCTATCGTCCCTCCGCCCAAGACCGCCGAGGCGGCCGAGGCTCGCGCTTCCGAGGGTTACGTCTACACCGACTGGTATTTCTCGACGCGCGACCTCCCCGACGTCCCGAAAGCCGCCTGATCGGACGCTGGCCGGACCGCGCAAGCGGTCCGGCCCTGTTCTTCGCAAACCAAACGGAGCCTTCATGCAGATCATCGACCACGGCGGAGCCCGCATCGCGGCGCTCCACGACAAGAAGACCGGCAGTTGGCAATATGTCGTCTCCGACCCGGTCAGCCGCAAATGCGCGATCATCGATCCGGTCTGGGATTTCGACGAGAAGGCGGCGGCGACCTCGACCCGCAACGCCGACGCCATCCTGGACTACGTGAAGGCTGAAGGCCTAACCGTCGAATGGCTGCTGGACACCCATCCCCACGCCGACCACTTCTCCGCCGCGCCCTACCTCAAAGAGAGACTGGGTGCGCCGACCGCCATCGGCGAGAAGGTCATCGGCGTCCAGAGGCTGTGGAAGGACATCTACGGCCTGGACGACGACTTCCCGACCGACGGTCGCCAGTGGGACCGTCTCTTCCAGGCCGGAGATACGTTTGCTGTCGGCGACCTGCAGGGGCGGGTCATCTTCTCCCCAGGCCACACCCTGGCGTCCATCACCTATGTGATCGGCGGCAACGCCTTCGTCCACGACACCTTGATGATGCCCTATGCCGGCACCTCGCGCGCCGACTTTCCGGGCGGCGATTCCAAGGCCCTCTACCGAAGCATCCAGGACATCCTGGCCCTGCCCGATGAGACCGGCATCTTCGTCGGCCACGACTACGGTCCCGATGGCCGCGAGCCCGCCTGCTTCAGCACCGTGAGAGAGCAGAAGGCGGACAACATCCATGTCGGCGGCGGACGCGGAGAGGCGGATTTCGTGCGGCTTCGCGACGGCCGGGATGCCACCCTTCCCCTGCCGAACCTGATGCTCTACGCGCTTCAGGTGAACATCCGCGGCGGGGTGCTGCCGCCACCCGCCGAGGACGGCCGCATCTATTTCAAGATCCCCGCCAATCACTTCGCCCCACCCCAGGAGAACTCTTGATGCGTCCTTCCACCCTGGCCCTGGCCGCCCTTTTGAGCACGACGGCCCTGGCCGCCCACGCCCAGACGCCCGCCGATCCTCTTCATGTCTACGGTCCGGGCGGCCCCGCCCCCGCCATGCGCGAAGCGGCGAAGGCCTATGAAGCGCGCACCGGTCGCGCCGTGGCCGTCGTCGCCGGACCCACGCCCCAATGGCTGGACCAGGCCAAGGCGGACGGCGACCTGATCTTCTCCGGCTCCGAGACGATGATGACCGACTTCGTCAGCGCTCTGGAGGGCCGCATCCGCGCCGAGGCGGTCGAGCCGCTCTATCTGCGCACCGCCTCCATTCTCGTTCGCCCGGGAAATCCGAACGGCATCGGCGGCCTGGAAGATCTCTTCCAGCCGGGTCGCCGAGTCCTGGTCGTCAACGGCGCGGGCCAGAACGGCCTGTGGGAAGATATGGCCGGTCGCACCGGCGACATCGCCAAGGTGCGCGCCCTGCGTCGCAACATCGTCGTCTACGCCCGCAACAGCGCCGAGGCCCGACAAGCCTGGATCGACGGCCCGACGCTCGACGCCTGGATCATCTGGGGCATCTGGCAGGTCGCCAATCCGGACCTCGCTGATGTGGTCGAGGTCGAAGAGCCCTATCGCATCTACCGCGACGCCGGCGCCGTTGTGACCGAGACCGGCCGCCAGGACGCCGACGCCCAGCCGTTCCTTGAATTTTTGAAGTCCGACGAGGGAGCCGCCATCTTCGCGCGCTGGGGCTGGCGGACCGGCCAACCTTAAGCCTGCCTTAAGGTGAACCCCGCGGTGTCGGCGGCATGGCCAACCGTCGCTCCTTCACCCTGAACCGCCGACACCTGCTCGCGGCGGCCGCGGCGCCGCTCTGGCTCTCGACAACCGCGCGAGCCGCATCGGCGCCCGCCGCCTTGAACATCAGCGCCCTGACCGCAGCCTTCTACGCCGCCCGCGGCGGACGCCCGGCCTGGGCGGGGCCAGCGCGCCGGCAAGCCATGGACGCCCTGGCCCTGGCGGACCGCCACGGTCTATCAGCGCCCGACGGTCTGGCCCTAAGTGAAGCCGAACTGACCCAGGCCGTCCTGACCCTGGCCGAGGCGCTCGCCCATGGCCGGGTCGACCCGGCATCCGTCGAGACCCTTTGGGAGATGGGTCGCAACCAGGTCGATACGCCGCCGCTGCTGGCGACGGCGGTCGACGACGGAACGTTGGCCGAGACGATGGCGGGCCTCGCTCCCCAGGACCGCGGCTATCAGGGCTTGTGCGACGGCTTCCTTCGCTATCGCGCCATCGCCGACCGCGGCGGTTGGCCGCCCTTTGCCCTGGGCGCGACGATCGAACCGTTTGCGTCCGACCCCCGCCTTCCCGCCCTCCTGCCGCGCCTTCGGGTGGAAGGCGATCTCACCGACGCCGCCGCCGCGATGGTCGGCCCGTCTGGCGGTGACTACGGGTCGGTGCTGCAAGAGGCCGTTCGGGTGTTCCAGGTGCGCCACGGTCTGGAGGCGGACGCCCGCATCGGCCCGGCGACCCAGCGGGCGCTGTCGATTTCGGCCGAGGCCCGTGCTCGCCAGATCGCGCTCAATCTGGAACGCCGCCGTTGGCTAAAGAGAGACGTCGCCCCGGAGCGGATCGAGGTGAACACCGCCGCCTCCATCATGGTCTACTGGAAGGATGGTCGGCCCGTGCATTCGATGCGGGTCGTGACAGGTGACGCCGACAATGCGACGCCCAGCCTCGAACGGCCCTTCGCCTCGGTCGTCGCCAATCCGCCCTGGACGGTCCCGACCTCCATCGCCCAGCGCGAGATCCTGCCGCGCGGCGCCGCCTATATGCGGGCGAACAACATGACGATCCAGAACGGCATGGTGGTTCAGCGCGCCGGCCCGAACGCCGCCCTGGGCCAGGTCAAGTTCGAACTTCAGGACAGCTACGCCATCTTCCTGCACGACACCCCGTCGCGGGGTGCGTTCGACCAGAGCTTCCGCCATCTCAGTCACGGCTGCGTGCGGGTGCAGGACGCCGTCGGCTTCGCCCGCCTTCTGCTGGCGCCCGACCCCGAGAGGCTCGCCCGCTTCGATGCCGCGCTGGACAGCGGCCAGACCGTCCGTGTGGCGACCGGTCGGCCGATCGACGTACGTCTGCTGTATTGGACCGCCTTCCTGGACGGCCAGGGCCGCGTCGCCTTTCGCGATGACATCTATCGTCGCGACACCCGTCTGGCGGAGGCGTTGGGTATCGCCCTGCACCTGCCGCGGCCCGACGACCGGCGCGCCGATGCTGACGACGTCGGCCCCTGACGGTTATTCGGTCGTGCGGCCGTCGAAATGCTCGTGGTCGGCGGAGGCCTCTTCCACCGTGGCTTGAACCGTCCCGTCGAGATGCTCCGGCGGGCCATAGAGGGTGTAGAGCCGAAGCGGCTCGGACCCCGTGCTGACCACATTGTGCCGGGCGCCCTGAGGGACGATGACCCCGTCGTCCGCCTTCACGGCGTGACGAACGCCGTCGATCCAGATTTCGCCCTCGCCCGCCTCGATGCGGAAGAACTGGTCGCGGTCGTCGTGGACCTCTTCGCCGATCTCCTGACCGGGCGGAATGGCCATGAGGACGAGCTGCAGATTGTGGCCGGTGTAGAGAACGCGGCGAAAGTCTGTGTTCTCTTCCGTCAGACGTTCGATATTGTCGATGAAGCCCTTCACGAGAGTCTCCTGTGCGGGTTGGCCGTCAGCGACGTGCGACGGCGGTGATGCGCGCGAACTGAGCCGTGTCGCCGCGAGCCGGCGTCGATGGACGGGGCGCCGGGGCGGCGACGCGCGCGCCGACCGCCTTCGCATCGCCGCAGAAGATTTCGTACAGCATGCCCATCACCGCCTGGGCCCGTTCGTCGGCGATCGAGTAGAAGATCGAGCGCGACTGCCGACGCGTCTTGACCAGACCGTACTGGCGCAGCTCAGCCAGCTGCTGGGACAGCGCAGGCTGTTTGATGCCCAGGTCCGCCTCGAGCTGGCCCACCGACCGTTCCTCCTCGGCGATGTGGCACAGGATCAGCAGCCGGTTGGCGTTGGCCAGCTGGCGCAACAGCTCTGCGGCCTCCGGCGCCTTTTCCTTCAACCGCTCCATGGCGGCCGCTTGATCGTCGGTCATGCGCGGCGCTCGCGATAGTACCAGGGCGCATCGCCGTCACCGTCGGCGATGGCGGCGTCCAGGGTGGTGGCGGCCGGCTCCAGGAGAGCGTCGCCGGGCGTCCAGCCCGCCGGCGTGGAGGCCGCCTCGCGGTCCGAGGTCTGCAGGGCGGTCACGAGACGCAGCAGTTCATCAACCGAGCGGCCGATGTTCATCGGGTACCAGCTGATGGCGCGCACCACGCCTTCGGGATCGATCACGAAGGTGGCGCGCACCGTCGCGCTGTCGCTCGAGCCGGCGTCCACCATGCCGAAGGCGTGGCCGATGGCCATGGAGGGATCCTCGATGATCGGGAACGGCACCTTCACGCCGAAGCGGCGGTAAATGTCCTTCAGCCAGGCCAGGTGAGAATACAGACTGTCCACCGACAGGGCCATCAGATCGCAGTCGATCGCCGCGAAGACGTCGGCCTGCCGGGCCAGGGCCACGAACTCGCTAGTGCAGACCGGCGTGAAGTCCGCCGGATGCGAGAACAGCACCAGCCAGCGTCCACGGTAGTCGCTGAGGCGCTTTTCGCCCTGCGTCGTGCGCGCGCTGAAGTCCGGCGCCGTATCGTTGATGCGCAGGGCGCGCATTGCGGGGGGATAGACGGCTGGCCCGGTGTCGATCGTTTCCATAGCCGCAAGCTAAGCGCTTCCCACCGTTTCCGCTACATTAAAATACATACTTGCACGAACTATGAATGGGTATATGTGTTGAGTCACCGAAACGGAGACACGCCATGTCCTCGCCCATCCCCGATCCCGCCCGCGACCACGCCGCCGACATCGTGCGCGCCGCGCTGGGCGATCCTCGCCAGCGCCCTGTCGTCAGGTCATTCTTCGACGAGGCCACCTTCACCGTCAGCCATGTCGTGCGCGATCCCGGCTCCGACGTCTGCGCCATCATCGACAGCGTGCTCGACTACGATCCGGCGTCCGGCCGCACCGCCCACGCCTCGGCGGACGCCCTCATTGATTACGTGAAATCCGAAGGTCTCACGGTCCAGTGGCTGTTGGAGACCCACGCCCACGCCGATCACCTGTCGGCGGCGCCCTATCTCCAAGAAAAGCTCGGCGGTCAGCTGGCCATCGGCCATGAGATCCTCACCGTCCAGGCGGTCTTCGGCAAGATATTCAACGAAGGGACCGACTTCCGCCGCGACGGCAGCCAGTTCGACCATCTGTTCAACGACGGCGACCGGTTCGAGATCGGCGGGCTGAAGGCCACGGTGCTGCATGTGCCCGGCCACACCCCGGCCTGTCTGGCCTATGTCATCGGCGACGCTGTCTTTCCCGGCGACACCATGTTCATGCCCGACTACGGCACGGCGCGCTGCGACTTCCCCGGCGGCGACGCCGGGACCCTGTATCGCTCGATCCATCGCCTGACCTCCCTGCCGGACGAGGCGCGGGTCTTCCTGTGCCACGACTACAAGGCGCCTCCGGGCCGGACCGAGTTCGCCTGGGAGACCACCATCGGCGCCCAGCGCACCGGCAACATCCATATCCGCGACGGCGTCAGCGAGGACGAGTTCGTGGCCATGCGCACCCAGCGCGACGCCACCCTGCCCATGCCCAGGCTGATCCTGCCGTCAGTCCAGGTGAACATGAACGGCGGCCGCCCGCCCGAGCCCGAGGACAATGGGGTGCGCTACCTCAAGGTCCCGCTGAACGCGCTGTGAGGCGAGCCCCCCATGCCTGAACCCATTTCCTTCGTCTGGCCGCTGGCCGGCGGCCTGCTGGTCGGCCTGTCCGCCGGCCTTTATCTGCTGCTGAATGGGCGCGTGGCCGGGATCTCCGGCCTGACCGCCGCGGCGACCGGCCTGTCGAAAGGCGCGCCGCGCACCCTGGACCTGCTTTTCATCGCCGGCCTGCTGGGCGGCGCGGCCCTGGCCTCAGCGCTGATCCGCAGGCCCGAGGTGCAGATCACCTCGGACATCTGGCTGCTGGTGCTCGGCGGCCTGATCGTCGGTTTCGGCACCCGCTGGGGCTCGGGCTGCACCAGCGGCCACGGCGTCTGCGGCCTGGCCCGCCTGTCGCCCCGCTCCATCGTCGCCACCGGCGTCTTCATGGCCGTCGCGGCCCTGACCGTCTTCGTCACCCGCCACCTGTTGGGAGGCCTGGCATGAACCGGCTGATCGTCGCCGTCCTGTGCGGCCTGCTGTTCGGCGCCGGCATGGTGGTGTCCGACATGATCAACCCGGCCCGCGTCCTGGCCTTCCTGGATGTGACGGGCGCCTGGGACCCCTCGCTGGCCTTCGTCATGGGCGGGGCGCTGATCCCCTCCGCCATCGCCTATCTGATCCGCCGGCGCATGGAGACGCCGGTCGCGGCCGAGACCTTCCATGTGCCTGAGAGCCGCACCATCGACACCCCTCTGGTCGGCGGGGCCGTCCTGTTCGGCCTGGGGTGGGGGCTGGTCGGTCTGTGCCCCGGCCCGGCGCTGGCGGCCCTGACGACCGGCGCCTGGCAGGCCTTCGTCTTCGTCGGCGCCCTCGTGGCCGGCATGGCGCTGTTCCGCCTGACGCTCGACCGAAACGCCTGAACCAGAAAAGACCCTAGGGAGACAAAGCCATGGATATCCGCCCCCTGGACGAGGCCCTATCCGCCTCGCCCCAGATCGCCCCGG
The DNA here is from genome assembly GCF_058681355.1 of Brevundimonas sp. AVps31. Classification (NCBI taxonomy): domain Bacteria; kingdom Pseudomonadati; phylum Pseudomonadota; class Alphaproteobacteria; order Caulobacterales; family Caulobacteraceae; genus Brevundimonas; species Brevundimonas sp. AVps31. The sequence continues at coordinate 3,176,099 of NZ_CM178736.1, forward strand.
AAGACCTGCCCGCCATCGCGGCCCAGGGTTTCCGGTCGGTGATCTCCAGCCGACCCGACGGCGAGGAGCCCGGCCAGCCCAGCGCCGAGGCTCTGCGCCAGGCCGCCAAGGCCGCCGGCCTCGCCTTCGCCCACGTTCCCGTGGTCGGCGGCGCCATCTCCGACCAGGACGTGGCGGACTTCCGCGAGGCTCTGGCTGACCTGCCCCAGCCCGTGTTCGGTTTCTGCCGCACCGGCACGCGCACGACCACCCTGTGGGCGCTCACGAACGCCGGCTCGGAGAGCCCCGATCATCTGATCGCCCGCGCCAAGAGCGCCGGCTACGACCTCGGCGCCCTGCGTCCCCGTCTTGAAGGAGCCGCGTCATGAGCGCCCAATACGCCCTCCTGGATTCCTGCGATGTCCTGATCGTCGGCGGCGGATCCGCCGGCATCGCCACGGCCGCCAGCCTCCTGCGCCGCCGCCCAGGCCTCGATGTTCGCATCGTGGAGCCGTCCGAACATCACTACTATCAGCCCGGCTGGACCATGGTCGGCGCCGGCGTCTTCACGCCCGAGCGGACCCAGCGCCGCACCGAGGACCTGATCCCCCAAGGCGCCCAGTGGGTGCGTGGCGCGGTCGCGGCCTTCGACCCCATCCATGATCGCGTCGAACTGACCGACGGCCGCTGGATCGGCTATCGGATGCTGGTCGCGGCGCCGGGGCTGAAGCTGGACTGGGCGGCCATCCCTGGCCTGGCCGAAACCCTGGGACGCAACAACGTCACCTCCAACTACGGCTACGAGACTGCGCCCTACACCTGGAAGCTGGTGCAGGCGATGCGCAGCGGCCGGGCGATCTTCACCCAGCCGCCCATGCCGATCAAATGCGCCGGCGCCCCGCAAAAGGCCATGTATCTGTCAGCCGACCACTGGCGCGACAACGGCCGCAACGACATCGAGATCGAATTCCACAACGCCGGCCCGGTGTTGTTCGGGGTCAAGGACTACGTCCCGGCGCTGATGGAATATGTCCGCAAATACCGCATCGACCTGAACTTCGGGTCGAAACTCGTCGCGGTGGACGGCCCGGCGCGGATCGCGACCTTCGCCGTGACGGGTGCGGACGGCGAAGTGCGCCAGGCGCGGCGCGAGTTCGACTTCCTGCACGTCTGCCCGCCGCAGACCGCGCCGGACTTCATTCGCGAAAGCCCGCTGGCCGCCGAAAGCGGCTGGATCGAGGTGGACGACGCCACCTTGCGCCACAAGCGGTTCGAAAACGTCTTCGGCCTGGGCGACGCCTGCTCGGCGCCCAACGCCAAGACCGCTGCGGCCGCCCGCAAACAGGCGCCCGTCGTGGCCGAGAACATCCTGTCGCTGCTGGACGGCCAGCCGATGCGGGCGGTCTATGACGGCTATGGCTCATGCCCGCTCACGGTCGAGCGCGGCAAGATCGTCCTGGCCGAGTTCGGCTATGGCGGCAAACTTCTGCCAAGCTTCCCGAAATGGATGCTCGACGGCACGAAGCCGACCCGTCTGGCTTGGCACCTGAAGGCTCAGGCCCTGCCCGAGATTTATTGGCTGGGCATGCTGAAGGGCCGCGAATGGCTGGCCAGTCCCGAGCACGTCGAGCCCGCGATCCAACCTCGTCCCGCCGTCGCCTGAGCCGGATCATGGACCTGTCCCCGCTGCAGTACGGCCTCGGCACCGGCGCCGGCTCGCTGGTCGGCTTCACCCTCGGCCTGGTCGGCGGTGGCGGGTCCATCCTGGCCGTGCCGCTGATCGTCTATCTTGTGGGGGTCAAGGATCCGCATCTGGCGATCGGCACCAGCGCCTTCGCCGTCGCGGCCAACGCCTTCGCCAATCTGCTCAACCACGCGCGCCACGGCACGGTGAAATGGAAGATCGCCGGCCTGTTCGCCTTGGCCGGCGTCTTCGGCGCCTTTCTCGGCTCCAGCCTGGGCAAGGCGGTTGACGGTCAGAAGCTGCTGGCTCTGTTCGCCGCGCTGATGCTGGTGGTCGGGGTGCTGATGCTGAGAGGCCGCTCGGCCTCGGGGGACCCCGACGTGGTGCTAACGCCGGGCAATGCGCCGAAGCTCGTGGGAGCCGGCGCCCTGACAGGGATCATGTCCGGCTTCTTCGGCATCGGCGGCGGCTTCCTGATCGTCCCTGGCCTGATGGTCTCGACCCGCATGCCCATCTACTATGCGGTCGGCTCGTCGCTGGTCGGCGTGACGGCCTTCGGCCTGACGACGGCCTTCAACTACGCCCTGGACGGCTGGGTCGACTGGCCACTGGCGGCCGTCTTCATCGGCGGCGGGGTGTTGGGCGGTCTGGTCGGCGCACGGCTGGCCAAGGCCCTGTCAGGACAAAAAGGCCTATTGAACACAGTGTTCGCCGGGCTGATCTTCGTCGTCGCCTTCTATATGCTTTACCGCAGCGCCGGCGCGCTCGGCCTGATCGGGTGAGACCACACCATGGAACTTGACGCCCTGATCCTGGCGCGGATGCAGTTCGCCTTCACCGTCGCCTTCCATATCGTCTTCCCCGCCTTCTCCATTGGCCTCGCCAGCTATCTGGCCGTGCTGGAGGCCCTGTGGCTGAAGACGGGGCGAGACCTCTATCTGAACCTGTTCAAATACTGGCTGAAGATCTTCGCCGTGGCCTTCGGCATGGGCGTCGTTTCGGGTTTGGTCATGTCCTACCAGTTCGGCACCAACTGGTCGGTCTTCTCCGACAAGGCCGGACCGGTCATCGGCCCCTTGATGGCCTATGAGGTGCTCAGCGCCTTCTTCCTGGAGGCGGGTTTCCTGGGCGTCATGCTGTTCGGCCTGAACCGCGTCGGCAAGAAGCTGCACTTCCTGGCCACCCTGATGGTCGCGATCGGCACCTTCGCCTCGGCCCTCTGGATCCTGTCGGTCAACAGCTGGATGCAGACCCCGCAAGGCTACGCCATCAACGAGGTCGGCCAGTTCGTACCGGCCGACTGGTTCAAGATCGTCTTCAATCCCTCCTTCCCCTATCGCCTCGCCCACATGCTGCTGGCGGCCTATCTGACCACCGGCCTGGTGGTCGGCGCGGTCGGGGCCTGGCACCTGATGAAGGAGCGGACGAACAAGGGGGCGCGCAAGATGTTCGCCATGGCCATGGGCATGATCCTGGTCGCCGCCCCGGTCCAGATCTTCATCGGCGACATGCACGGGTTGAACACCCTGGAGCATCAGCCCGCCAAGGTCATGGCGATGGAAGGCCATTTCGAAAGCCACCCGGACGGGGCGCCGCTGATCCTGTTCGGCATTCCTGACCGCGAGGCGGCCACCGTCCACGGCGCGGTCGAGATCCCCAAGCTGTCGTCCCTGATCCTGAAGCACGATCCGAACGCGCCCCTGGCCGGTCTGGACACCATCGCCCGCGCCGACTGGCCGCCGGTCGAGATCGTCTTCTGGTCCTTCCGCGTCATGGTCGGCCTGGGCATGGCCATGCTGCTGCTGGGGCTCTGGGGGCTTTATGCTCGCCTGCGCAAACGCCTCTACGATGCGCCCTGGCTGCACCGCTTCGCCCTGATCATGGGGCCGATGGGCTTCGTCGCCGTGCTGGCGGGCTGGATCACCACCGAGGTCGGCCGTCAGCCCTGGACCGTCTATGGGCTGCTCCGCACCGCCGACAGCGCGGCGCCCCTGGCGGCGCCCGCCGTCGCAACCTCCCTGGCCGCCTTCGCTGTGGTCTATTTCACCGTCTTTGGCGCCGGGGTCTTCTACATCCTGCGTCTGATGAGCCATGCGCCGCACCGGGACGAGCCGGGCGTGGCGGAAACCCCGATCCGCACGGCGGGCATCACCCCCGCCCCCGCCATCGACCCGGACCGCCCCATCCCGACCGGCGAGGAGACCGATCATGAGCGTTGATCTGACCCTGGTCTGGGCCGGCCTGCTGGCCTTCGCCGTCTTCGCCTATATCGTCATGGACGGGTTCGACCTGGGCGTCGGCATCCTGTTCCCGACGCTGAAGGCCGGGGACCAGCGCGACAAGGCGATGAACTCGATCGCCCCGGTGTGGGACGGCAATGAGACCTGGCTGATCCTGGGCGGCGGCGGCCTGTTCGCCGCCTTTCCCCTCGCCTACGCCGTGTTGATGCCGGCGGTCTATACGCCGATCATCGCCATGTTGCTGGGCCTGGTCTTCCGGGGCGTGGCGTTCGAATACCGCTGGCGCACGGTGCGGGCCAAGCCCGTCTGGGACGTCGCCTTCTTCGGCGGCTCCCTGCTGGCCGCCTTCTCCCAGGGCGTCACCCTGGGGGCCATCCTGCAGGGGGTCGAGGTGTCGGGCCGCGCCTATGGCGGCGGCTGGTGGGACTGGCTCAGCCCCTTCAGCCTGCTGACCGGCGCCGCCGTCGTCGTCGGCTACGCCCTTCTGGGGGCCACCTGGCTGAACATGAAGACGGAAGGCGCGCTCCAGACCCACGCCCGCGCGCAAGCCTGGAAACTGGGTCCGGCGACCCTGCTGATGATCGGCGCGGTCAGCCTGGCCACCCCCTTCCTCGACGGCGAATACGCCCGGCGCTGGTTCGACTGGCCCGGCGTGCTTCTGACGGCCCAGGTGCCGTTGCTCGTTCTGATCGTCGCGGCCGCCTTCTTCTGGACCATGCGTCAGAAGCGCGAAGTCTGGCCCTTCCTGCTGTCGCTGGGCCTGTTCGCCGTCACCTTCGCGGGTCTGGGCGTCAGCGTCTTCCCCTACGCCGTGCCCGACGAGATCACCCTCTGGCAGGCCGCCGCCCCGGCCTCCAGCCAGCTGTTCATGCTGGTCGGCGCCCTGATCCTGATCCCGATCATCCTGGCCTACACCGCCTATGCCTACTGGGTGTTCCGGGGCAAGGTCGGCGACGACGGTTACCACTGATGCGTCGCGACTCCAGAAACGGGCTCCGGCAGGGCCTTTGGTTCGTCGCCCTCTGGGTGCTGGGCGTGGGTGTCCTGGGCGTGATCGCCTATCTGCTGCGCGGCGTTCTCAAGCTGGCCGGCGGGTGACGCCGCAGGCGCCGAACCGCTGGCCCTGGCCGCCGCTCATCACGGGCGGCGCCGTCCTTGTCGCGCTCATCACGGCGCGTCTATGGACTCCGCCCGCCCTCTTCCCCGGCGCCTTCGCCGCCGGCGGCCTCCTGGTCGGGCTCGCCCTTGGTCTGGACCTCTGGGCCATGCTGGAGATGCGGCGGCGGCGCGCCAACATCTTGCCGCACCGGGCGGCGACCGCTCTGGTCACGACCGGTCCGTTCGCCTGGAGCCGCAACCCGATCTATCTCGCGAACGGGCTGCTTCTGCTCGGCCTCGGGGGCCTGTTCGACAACGCCTGGTTCTTCGTGGCCGCCCCCGTCGCCGCCTTCGCCACCGACCGTCTCGCCATCCGGCGCGAGGAACGACACCTGGCGGCCCTCTTCGGCGCGGCGTGGTCCGTGTACGTGGGCCGGGTGCGCCGCTGGCTGGGCCGGCGGATGACGTCGTGATCCCCTTTCGCCCGGCCCACAGACGCCTCCCTATCCCGTCGCTTCGTCACTACCGTGAGGTTACGGGGCGCGGCATGTGAACCAAGCAGCTATGCTCCGCTCATTACTCCGCAATCATCTCGTCAGGGGGCGCCTTATGACTGCCCCTCACTCCCACTCGATTACACAAATTACCCCAAGCCGCTGATCGGCTTGGGGTTTTTTCTCGCATATCGGTCGCCGGACCGATTGAATAACCGACAAACGGGAAGTATTCTGAAAACATTCAGAAAATTCTAAGCAATAACATTTGCGTGAATTCGTCATCTTTTGCGGTCTATCGGACTTTCTGAGCACCGAGATGCAATGCAACGAGTTCGATTCGCCTTGCCACTTTGCACCATCACTCGGACGTACACTGTATCTCATGCGCATGTTCGTCGTCGAGCTTACCGGCTCGATCGTATGGCGATAGCGACAAGCGTCGTCGATGCCTGTCATGCCGCGCTCGACGACCGGAATGCAAACGCCGCACTGGCTTTGCGGCCGACGGCGTCCTGATTTTCGACGACGGCGGGACTGGCCGATCGGTCTTTCGCCACGAGGACGACAGATGGCGGATTACGCACATCCGTTGGTCCTCGGACGCGGTGCCCTGATCTCGCGATCAGGCGGCGGGAGTCGCTGACGCTCCCTTCTGGGCGAGCCAGGCGTCGATCAGGGTGATTTCGCGCTCCTGAGCCGAGATCACCGCCTGGGCCAGGTTCCGCGCTTGGGCGTCCTTGCCTTGCGCGAGCTCCACACGGGCCATCGAGACGGCTGCGACGTGGTGACCTCGCATCTGCGTCATGAAGTCGATGTCCGCGTCCCCGGTGAAGGGAGGCATCGCCTCCATCATCGTGTTCATCGATGCCTTGTAGCCTTGGGTGGCGACGGAGTCGCCGGGCGCAGGCGCAGCCATGCCGCCCTCCATTCCGCCATGGGCGTCCGCCGCTGCGGCGGCCTCAGGCGCGGCTACGGCGGGCTCTTCGGCTTGCGGGGAACAGGCCGTAGCCAAGGCGCAGGCGGCGAGGACGAGGCTGATGCGTTTCATGACGGCTCCTTGGGATCCGACGTTAGCGACCAGGAGGGCCCATTCGTTCCGCCAACTCTACCGTCCGGCCCGCGCCAAGAGCTCGATCAGCTCGCCGGCCTTGGCCTTGCGATCCTCGGGATCGTCGCCGGTCATGGCGCCCATGACGCAGTGGTCGAGGTGATCCCGTAGCACTTCGGTCTCCACGCGATGGAGCGCGGCTCGAACGGCCTGAAGTTGGGTCAGCAAGTCGACGCAATACCGGTCATCTTCAACCATGCGGGAGATTCCCCGCACCTGGCCTTCGATCCGGCTGAGCCTGTTGAGGACTTTGGGTTTCGTGTCGGTTTGCATGCGGCCTGTCCTCCTGAGCGCCCCCATATACCCCAGACGGGTATCTTGCGATATACCCCCCATGGGTATATGTGAGCCCTTCGGTCAGCCGGAGAGAGCGACATGTCCACGCATCCTCACAATCATGCCTCGGGTCACGCCTGCTGCGGGGCGAAGGCCTTGGATGGCGCGGCTACGGTCAAGGATCCCGTCTGCGGCAAGTCGGTCGATCTCACGACTACCGCTCACCGAGCCAGTCATGGCGGTCAGGACTATTTCTTCTGCTCGGCGGGGTGCCGGACCAAATTCATCGGCGATCCGATGCGTTACCTGAACCCTCGCGTGGAGGCCGAGCCGGCCGTTCCCGGCGCCATCTACACCTGCCCGATGCACCCCGAGATCCGGCAGGAAGGCCCAGGCTCCTGCCCGATCTGCGGCATGGCGCTTGAGCCGGAGACGGTCACGGCGGAAGCCCCGCCCAACCACGAGCTGATCGACTTCACCAGACGCTTTTGGGTTGGTCTGGTCCTGACCCTGCCGGTCTTCGCCCTGGAAATGGGCGGACACCTGGCCAATCTCCACATGTTCATCCCGGGCCAGATGTCGAACTGGATCCAGTTCGCTTTGGCGACCCCCGTGGTTCTCTGGTGCGGCTGGCCCTTCTTCGAGCGCGGCTGGACATCGCTGCGCACCCGGCGGCTGAATATGTTCACCCTGATCGCCATGGGGGTCGGCGTGGCATGGCTTTACAGCGTCGTGGCCGTCGTCGCGCCAACCCTGTTCCCGCCCGCCTTCCTGAAGGCCGACGGAAGCGCGCCGGTGTATTTCGAGGCGGCGGCGGTCATCACCGTGCTGGTCCTCGTCGGGCAGATTCTGGAACTGCGCGCCCGCGAACAGACGTCGGGCGCGATCCGAGCCCTGCTGGACCTCACGCCCAAGACCGCGCGCCGAATCCGGGCGGACGGCGTCGATGAAGATGTCTCGCTTGACCAGATCGCCGTCGGCGACCGCCTGCGGGTAAGGCCCGGAGAGAAGATCCCGGTCGATGGCGAACTCCTGGAGGGTCGGGTCGCTGTCGACGAATCCATGGTGACCGGCGAGTCCATGCCGGTGGCCAAGGATGTCGGCGACCGCGTCGTGGCCGGCGCGCTCAACAAGACCGGATCCTTCATCATGCGCGCCGACAAGGTGGGCGCCGACACCCTGCTGTCGCAGATCGTCCAGATGGTGGCCCAGGCCCAGCGCAGTCGCGCCCCGATCCAGCGGCTGGCCGATACGGTCTCCGGATGGTTCGTTCCCACGGTGATCGCGATCGCCCTGCTCGCCGCCGTCGTCTGGGGCCTGGTCGGTCCCGAGCCCCGTTTGTCCTACGCCCTGGTCGCCGCCGTTTCGGTGCTCATCATCGCCTGTCCCTGTGCGTTGGGTCTGGCGACGCCGATCTCGATCATGGTCGGGGTGGGACGTGGCGCCCACGCCGGCGTCCTGATCAAAAACGCCGAGGCGCTCGAACGCTTCGAGAAGGTCGACACTCTCGTTCTGGACAAGACCGGCACCCTGACGGAGGGCCGTCCGTCGGTAACGGCGATCCTGCCCGCCCTCGGCTTCGTTGAAGCCGACATCTTGCGTCTTTCGGCCAGCCTCGAGCGGGGCAGCGAACATCCGTTGGCCGACGCGATTGTCCGGGCAGCCAAGGACCGGGACATCCCCCTTACCGAGGCCGTGGACTTCGACAGCCCGGTCGGTCGCGGCGTTCGCGGGACGATTGAGGGCCGCCAGGTCGCCCTGGGCAACACCCGTTTTCTCGGCGAGCTTTCGATCGACGTCTCCGCGCTGGAGCCGAAGGCGGAGGCCCTTCGCCACGACGGCGCCACCGCCATATTCGTGGCGATCGACGGAAAGGCGGCCGGGGTCATCGGCATCGCCGATCCCATCAAGGCCACCACGCCGGCTGCGATCCTCGCGCTGAAAGCGGCCGGTCTGCGGCTGGTGATGATGACCGGGGACAACCGGACGACGGCCGAAGCGGTCGCGCGGCGCCTCGGCATCGACGAAGTCCAGGCGGAGGTTTTGCCGCAGGATAAGGCGTCTGTCGTTCAACAGCTTCGTTCGCAGGGTCGGATCGTCGCCATGGCGGGGGATGGCGTCAACGATGCCCCTGCCCTCGCCGCAGCCGATGTCGGCGTCGCCATGGGGGCGGGTTCGGACGTCGCCATCGAGAGCGCCGGCGTCACGCTGCTGGGCGGTGATCTGCAAGGCATCGTGCGCGCACGGCATCTGTCCCGTGCGGTGATGGGCAACATCCGCCAGAACCTCGTTTTCGCCTTCGGCTACAACGCCCTTGGCATCCCCGTGGCGGCTGGCCTGCTTTATCCCGTCTTCGGCTGGCTTCTCTCGCCTGCCCTTGCGGCGCTCGCAATGGCGCTCTCCTCGGTCAGCGTCATCGGCAATGCGCTGAGACTGCGCGCGGTGAGGCTTTAGCCAAGATAGGCAATCAACAGTCCGCCCACCCACCTAAGGGAGGAACCGGCTGTGACGGGCCGGATTGATTTAGACGCTGACCGCAGTCTCCAAGCATTCGCAGCGGCAGGCGATGACGAACTGAAATTTCTGAAGAGGATACGGACGATGTCTCATCAACAGATGGACCACGGCGGTCAAGGCAACGCTCGTGGACTTGGCCCTTACCGAAGCCTGTACCTGGAGTTGGCGCTCGACTTCGTCATCATGTACCTGGTCATGTACACGATGATCGCCACGCTCGGTCACTTCTATCTCAACCTGAACAACGTCTACATGACCCTGATGATGGTCGCGCCGATGGCGGTCCTCATGCTCGTCTTCATGCGGTCCATGTACCCGTCGCGCAAAACAAACCTGGCCATTGGCGCGGTCGCGGCCGTGATCTTCGTCGGCAGCTTCATCGGCATGCGCACCCAGGCGTTCGTTGGCGACGACGAATTCCTGCGATCGATGATCCCGCACCATTCCGGGGCCGTGTTGATGTGCGAGCAAGCCTCCCTGACAGATCCGGAGATCATCGCTTTGTGCGACGGCATCGTGCGTGGTCAACAGGCGGAGATCGCCCAGATGCAGGCGCTCCTCGAGAAGCGTCGCCGCTGACCCCGGCGTGCGGGGGAAGGCCTCAGCCGCCCCCCGCTTCCTCTTCATGAGGGACGCCGTCGTGTGGCGCGTAGAGAAGCAGAAGGCCGGGACCGGCCAAACGTCTGGAGACTGAGTATGCGTTACTTCCACCCCGCGCCCTTCATCGCCGTCGCGGCGGTCGTGGCCTTCGCCGCCGGACCGGCGGCGGCCCACGCTCGCCTGGTCAGCGCCACCCCGGCGCCCGACTCCACCGTGGCCGCGACCCGGACGCTGACCCTGACCTTCAGCGAACGCAGCGTTCCCGCCTTTTCCGGCTTCGACGTCGTCAATGCGGCGGGGGAGAAGATCGCGATCCGCACCTCGGTGGCCGAGGACGGCAGGACCCTCACGGGCGCGCTGGCTCGCCCGCTGGCCGCCGGCGCCTATCGTGTCGACTGGCGTATCGCCTCGAGCGACGGCCACCGCATGACGGGATCCTACACCTTCACGGTGCGCTGACGCCGTGCTGGAAGTCGCGGTCATCGCGCTTCGTTGGCTTCAATACGGTGGCGGCGTCGTCCTTCTCGGCGCGCCGCTGTTCCTTCTCTACAGCTTTAAATACGCCGACGCGCCGAACCTGGAATGGTCGCGACCGACATTGCGCCTCGCGGCGATCATCGTCGCGCTCGGCTCGCTCGCCGCCCTGGTGGCCCAGACTGCCGTCATGGCGGGGTCGCTGAGCGAAGCCGTGAAACCCGCGTCTCTGTCCTTTATGGTCACCGGCACGGCCCTGGGCATGGCGATGGTCGTGCGGGCCGCCGCCGCCTTGCTTGGGCTTGTCGCCTTGGTCGCCCTGAAACCCGGTCGCGCGCTCTGGAGCGTGACGGCCGCCTTGGGTCTGATCGTGGCCGCCAGCTTCGCATGGACGGGTCACGGCGCGGCCACCGAGGGTCCGGGCGGGCCCATCCATCTTGTCGCCAACATCATTCACGCGGTGGCAGCGGCCTTGTGGCTGGGCGCCCTGGCGGCGTTGACGGCCCTGCTTCTGCGCCGAGCCGGTCCGGACGACTTTGCAATCCATCGCGCCCTGCATGGCTTCGCCGGCCTTGGAACGCTCGCGGTCCTGTTGCTGGTGCTGACCGGTCTCGTGAACAGCTGGTTCCTGATCGGTCCCGAGCGCGTGGCGTCGATCGCGGGCAACCTCTACGGCCAGCTTCTGGTCGCCAAGCTCGTCCTCTTCGGTTTGATGCTTGCGCTGGCGGCGAGCAACCGGTTCCGGCTGACGCCGACACTGGGCTATGCGCTGGAGACGGGCCAACCCTCCGTCGCCGCCATGAGCGCTCTCCGGCGCAGCCTGTTGATCGAAACGGGTCTGGGACTCGCCCTGATTGGCGTCGTGGCGGTCATGGGAACCCTGCCGCCCCCGGCGTCTCTGTAGGCTCGATTGCGATGATCAAAATGAGATCGTCGCTCCGCCGACCGTTGAAGTATGATCAGACAATGCCGTTCCTGCGTCATGACCTCCTCCGACTGACGACCGCGCTGCTCGCGGCGTTTGCCGTGCTGTTCGTGTCCACCGCTTCGATCGCCTGCGAAGCTCCGGTCGATCAGGATATGGCGTCCATGTCGATGAGCGGCGACGGCGTCCCGTGCGAGCCGAAGACCGTCAGGATCTCGTGCCATAAGGCGTGTCTGGCCATCTGCCAGGGCCTTGTCCCCCAGGGCGGTGAATCCACCCCCGCACGGGTCTATGCGTCTGTCCTCTATCCATCCCTTGATGCGCGGCATGCCGATTTCACCGTGGAGGCGGACGACCCGCCCCCACGACGCTGATCCTGTTGAAGATGACCGGACTCATTCAATCAAACAGAGATCAAAACCATGAAACGCACTCTCACCCTCGCAGCCCTGGTGCTGCTGGCTTCCGGTTCAGCCGCCTTCGCGGCCGCGCCGGACGCCGTGGCGCAGGCCGTATGCGCTTGCTGCGACGCTATCGCAGCCTGCGCGGAAGCCTGCACCTGCTGCTGATCGTATTATCGGGGACGCCCGCCCGCGAGGGCGGGCGTCTTCCCGATGTTCCTCACCGACGTCGCAGGGCCGGCGACCCGCTGGCGCGGGCCTGAGCGTCAGCCGGGCGCGCGCGACGACCAGTGAATGTGGTGGATGCGCCAGCCGTCGGCATGGCGTTTGAGGACCATGGTTTCGGTCGTCAGGCGGTCTACGGCGCGGCCGTTGAATTGGCCCGTGGTGCGGCCTTCGCTGGTGATCCAGGCGATGTCCCCGTCGGCCCATCCCGATCTGCGCGTCACCGTCGCTTCAGAGGCGGCGGCGAAGGCGGCGTCCGAGCCCAGGTGATGGGACGCATACTCGTCGCGCGATCGCTCCGCGCCACCCTCCTCGAAGATCATCACATCCGGCGCCATAATTGCCAGGGCGACGTTCGTGTCGCCGGCCTTCAGGGCGACGTGAAAGGCGTCGACGGCCGCCGCCGCGTCCGCAGCTTCCGCGGCGACCGAGCCGGCGGCTTGGGCATGCCCGTGGGCGTGGTCCTGGGCGAAGGCGGGTGTCGCCGAAAGAACGGCGAGCGACAGGACGAGGGCGAGAGAGGTGCGGGACATGGCGAACTCCGGATTGTGGGTGATCTGAACGGGCTGAGCGCGATCTGCGTCAGGCCGGCGGGTTGTGGCGGGCGAACACGCGGGTCGCGCCCGAGCGAAGCACCAGCAGGGTGTCGTAGGGCTCCTTGCGCCCCTGCGGCGTCTCCATGCCGGGCGAACCGAGCGGCATGCCCGGGACCGCGACGCCCACCGCCGCCGGTCTCTCGGTCAGCAGTCGAATGACGTCCGGGGCCGGCACATGACCCTCGACCAGATAGCCATCGATCAGACCGGTATGACAGGAGGCGAGCGCGTCCGGCATGCCCCGGTTGCTCCGGACCGATTGAAGGCTTGGAAGGACGGTGATGGTGGTGGTGAAGCCCGCCTGGCGCATGTGCGCGATCCAGGCGTCGCAGCAGGCGCAGGTGGGCGTCTTGAAGACCGTGAGGTTTCTGGACGGACGGGTCTGGGCGCAGGCGGACCCGCCCATGCCGATGAAGACGGCCGCGCCCATGAGTAGACGACGGTTCAGATTGGCGGGATTCAAAAGGGTTCTCCCTGATCGCTGTGGACGGATCGCTGCGCCTCGACAGGGTCGGCGCGCTGCGGCGCCAGCCGCGCCCGCAACCACCGTCGGCCAGGCTGCTCGACGAAGACATGGATGGCGGCCGCGGCGGCGAGCGTCAACACAAGCATGGCGGCCAGTTCGACCAGGCCCATTCGATAGTCCGCACCCCAGCCGGAGAACGCCTGCGCCGCATTGCGCCACACCATCAGGATGGGGATGTGGACGAGATAGAGGGCGAACGACGCTTCGCCGGCGAACAGAAGGACGGGGTGAGACAGGAAGGTCCGGACCGGAGCCTTGGCCAACAGGGCGAGCGACAGGATGAAGGGACCGGCCGCCGCCACGATGACCCGGTCGTCGGCGCCGATCTGCATGAGCGTCAGCAGCAGGGTCGTGGCGACCAGGGCGCCCATGAGGGACATTCGCGGCGAAGGCGTCCAGCGCTGACCGAGATAGTAGAGGCCAATGCCGTAGAGGAATTCGGGAATGATGCGCAGGATCCCGAGGCTGTCCTCGGCGCGAGGCAGCATCCGGCCGAACCAGGCGCGGTAGAAGGCGTCCAAAGCGACGAAAAACAGCATGGCGAGTGCAATCAGGACCCACGGCCTGGCCCGCAGCCGGAGCGCGAGGGCGGCATAGGCGGGGAAGGCCAGATAGGCGAACCACTCCGCCGACAGCGACCAGGCCGGTCCGTTCCAGAGCGCCATGCTCTCGCGCGGGAACCACGCCTGTACGAGCAGAAGGGTGCCCGCGAAGTCGACGGGATTAAACCGGCCAGGCTCCAGCCCGACGCCGAACACCGGCGCGATCAGCACCAGCCCAAGCATGGCCAGGAGGATGAACAGGTGAGCCGGATAGATCCGGGCCAGGCGCGCCGCCAGGAATCGACCGTAGTTCGGGGCCCGGTCTCCCTGCAGGTAGACGTGGGTCAGGATGAAGCCCGACAGGATGAAGAAGACATCCACGCCCAGGCGCGCGCGGTTCAACAAGCCCGCGCTCTCCGCCGGGAGGGTCCAGTAGAGCTGGAAGTGGAACAGCACGACGCCGAGGGCGAGAAAGAACCTCACGCCCGTGAGCGGATCGAGCACGTCGGGGAATGGAACCCGCCTGGGCCCTGCTCTGTCGCTCACGTCTTTTCCCCGGACGACAGGGCGCGTCCCGGTCGTCTCTGGTATCTACGCGGGCGACGGCTCGTCCCCTCGTGAGGGGACCGGAAGGCCGGCGCGTATGGCAAGTGGGGCGTGACGCAGGTGCGCAATGACTGACGACATGAATGAGTTGATCGCAGCGGTCGGGCCGGGCGACGCCGGCCGGCTGGTCGGCATGGAAGACGCGGTCTGGGTGCGGATCGGCGAACGCAGGGAGCGTGCCCGCATGGGTCAGGTTCGGGTCGCCGCCGTTGCGCTCGCTCTGGTGATTGGCGTCGCGAACGGAGGGCTGATGCTCATGGCTCCACGGCCGGAGCCGTCCGAGATGCGGATTTTCACGGTCTCGGCGGGCTTGTCGCCTCTCTCCGGCCTGGACGTTCGGGGATGAGGGCCGCCTGGAAGTCGATCGTTATCACGGCCATCCTGGCCGCGCTGGCCAGCGGCGCGGCGACCTGGGCGAGCGCGACCTGGGTCATGCGGGAGCGGCAGCCGCCAAGCCTGCACAGCGTCGTCCATGAGAAACTCGACCTGAGCCCTGAGCAGGATCGACGGCTCGACGTGGTCGAAGCCCGGTTCGCCGCTCTGCGGCCGGCGCTCGAAGCGGAAGTGCGCGCGGCCAATCGCGAACTGGCGGCCGCCATCGCCGCCAGTGACGGCGACACGCCCCAGGTCCAGGCCGCGGTCGATCATTTCCACGCCGCCATGGGCGATCTGCAGAAGGCGACAATCACCCATGTGTTCGAGATGCGATCCGTCCTGACCCCGGCGCAGGCCGAGGTGTTCGACGCCGCGGTCGTCGAGGCCCTGCACGACGACGCCGGCTAAGCGGCGCGCGTGGGTGCCGAGCAGAGCATCGAGGCCCGTGCGGCGACCGGAGACCGGGCCGCCTTCACCGCCTTGATGGCCGCCACAAAGGCAGATCTCTACCGGTTCGTGCGCCGCTATGTCGGCGATGAGTCCGAAGCGCATGACGTGCTTCAGGAAAGCTATGCGTCCGCCTGGCTCGCCCTGCGGCGGTATGATCCGGCGCGGCCGTTCGACGTCTGGCTGCGCTCCATCGCTCTCAACAAATGTCGCGATTGGGGTCGGCGGCGCGCGGTGCGCCGGGTCGTGCGCGGCGTCATGGGCCTGGAAGCGCCCGAGGCGGCGGCGGTGGGCGACGATGCGCCCTCACCCGAGACCCGGCTGGACGATCAGCGCAGGGCCCAAGCTCTGCAACGCGCCTTGCGGGACCTTCCCGACGCCCTGAAGGGGCCGCTTCTGCTCGCCACGCTCGAGGGACGGTCTCACGCCGAGATCGCCTCGATCCTCGGCATTACGCCCAAGGCGGTCGAGACCCGCGTCGCCCGCGCCCGCAAGACCTTGACGGCGGCTCTGGGCCAGGCTTCCGGCGGAAACGCTTGACCTTGCCCTGATGGGAAGATGCACAAGCTGCAATCCCGACGTCTGCGGCATCCTGACGCGAGGGATACGCCGCCCGGCCGCGTATCTGAACGAACGGCTGAATAGCCCGACCAAGGAATTTCTCGCCTATGTCCACGCCCCGCCTCGATCGCCGAACGCTTCTCCGTGGCGCAGCCGCCGGCGGCGGGCTGCTGGGCCTGCAGGGTCTGCTCCCCGCCTGGGCGCAAACCGGATCGGCGGGACTGCGGGCGGATCTTCCGACGCTGACGGGACCGAACATCGACCTGACCGTCGGACACACGCCCTTCACCGTGGGCGGCCGCACCGGCCATGCGGTGACCATCAACGGCGTTCTGCCGGCGCCGCTGCTACGCCTTAGAGAAGGCCAGAACGTCCGGCTAGCGGTGACCAATACGCTGGACGAGGACACCTCAATCCACTGGCACGGCCTGCTCGTCCCGTTCCAGATGGATGGTGTTCCTGGCATCAGCTTCCCCGGCATCAAGGCCCGTGAGACCTTCGTCTACGAGTTCCCGATCAAGCAGTCGGGCACCTTCTGGTATCACAGTCACTCTGGCCTACAGGAGGCGATGGGTCACTACGGCCCAATCGTGATCGACCCGGCGGGCGCCGATCCGGTCGCCTACGACCGCGAGCATGTGCTGGTCCTGTCGGACTGGAGTTTCATGCATCCGCACGAAATCCTGGCCAAGCTGAAGAAGAGCCCGGGTTACTTCAACCAGCAGCGCACCACGCTGGCGGGGCTCATGGACGGCAGCGACCGCATGAGCCTGGAGGAACGGCGCATGTGGGGCCAGATGCGGATGGACCCGCGCGACATCCTCGACGTCAGCGGGTCGACCTACACCTATCTGATCAACGGCCATGGACCGCAGGAGAACTGGACCGGCCTGTTCCGGCCCGGCGAGCGGGTGCGGCTGCGCATCATCAACGCGTCGGCCATGTCCATCTTCAACGTTCGCATCCCGGGCTTGCCGATGACCGTGGTGCAGGCCGACGGCGAGAACGTGCGCCCGGTCGAGACGGACGAGTTCCAGATTTCGGTCGCCGAGACCTACGACGTCATCGTCCAGCCGACCGAGGACCGCGCCTACACCATCGTCTCCGAAGCCATCGACCGGTCCGGCATGGGCCGGGCGACCCTGGCGCCGCGCCTGGGCATGACCGCCGAGGTCCCTCCCCTGCGAGAGGTCCCGAACCTCACCATGCGCGACATGGGCATGGGCGGAATGGATCACGGCGCGATGGCCGACATGTCCGGTATGGATCATGGCGCGATGGCCGGCATGGACCACGCGGCTCCGGCCCAGAACGCGCCCGCGGCCGGCGAGATGGCCGGGATGTCCATGTCGGGCATGAACATGCGCGATCCCGAGAACGCTCCGCCCGACATGGCGGTGGGCGTCGGCGTCGATGCGATCGCCATGGATCCCGCCAACCGTCTGGGTGAGCGTCCGATCGGTCTCACTACAGTCGATCATCGCGTCCTCGTCTACACCGACCTGGTGTCGCTCCAGCCGAACAAGGACCCGCGCCCCCCGTCTCGGACGATGGAGATCCACCTGACAGGCAACATGGAGCGGTTCATGTGGGGCTTCGACGGCCGAAAGTTCAGCGAACTGGTCGAACCGATCCGCTTCGAGCGCAACGAGCGGGTGCGGGTGACCCTGGTCAACGACACCATGATGGCCCACCCGATCCATCTGCATGGTCATTTCTTTGAACTGGTGACCGGCGGACCCACCGGTCACCAGCCCCTCAAGCATACGGTCAACGTCGCGCCCGGCGGCAAGGTGACCTTCGATCTGACCGCCGACGCGCCCGGCGACTGGGCCTTCCACTGCCACATGCTGATGCACATGCACGCCGGCATGTTCAATGTTGTGACGGTGCGGCCCATGGACGGAGCCGCGTCATGAGCCGCCTCGCCGTCGCCCTCGCCCCGCTGGTGCTCGCCGTCAGCGCCTTCAGCGCCCAGGCCCAGGACACTCACACGGGCCACACTATGCCGGCGACCGCGGCGCCGACACGCCCCGCGCCAGCACCGCGGCCCACGCCACAGGCGCCGGCCCGACCGGCGCAGGATCCGCACGCCGGTCACGTCATGCCGCCCGCGCAGACGCCGCCCGCCGCGGATCCGCATGCAGGCCACCAGATGCCGGCGCAGCCCGCGCCCGTAGACCCGCACGCGGGACACCAGATGCCGGCGGCGACGCCCGGCCAGGCTGATCCGCACGCGGGCCACGACATGTCGGCCATGTCGCCCGCGCAGACCGACCCTCACGCCGGGCATGACATGTCGACCATGAGCATGGGGCCGCCCGATGTGGCGACCAGCGCCGACAATCCCGGCCGTCCTCCGGAGGACCCGCTCCCGGCCGCCGCCCTGGCCGGCCCTGCCCACGCCGCCGATCTCGTCTTCGGCGCCGAGGCCATGGCCGCCTCTCGCCGGACCCTGATTCACGAAAACGGCGACGTCCGCACCACGGCCGTCATTCTCGATCGCCTCGAAGCCGGCTTCGGCGACGACGGCGAGACCTACCTCTGGGACGTCCAGGGCTGGACGGGCGGCGACATCAATCGCTTCTGGTGGAAGTCCGAGGGCGAAGGCGACTTCGGCGGCGAGCTCGAGGAGGCTGAAGTCCAGGCGCTCTACAGCCGCGCGGTCACGCCCTTCTGGGACGTTCAGGCCGGCGTGCGTCAGGACTTCCGGCCCGACGGCGAGGACACCACGCATCTGGTCCTCGGCCTGCAGGGCCTGGCGCCCCATTGGTGGGAAGTCGACGCCGCCGCCTTCCTGTCGACCGACGGCGACCTGACCGCCCGCGTCGAGGCCGAATACGACCAGCGCATCACCCAGCGCCTGATCCTTCAGCCCCGCCTCGAAATCGACGCTTCAGCCAGCGACATTCCGGAACTGGAGATCGGTTCGGGCCTGTCCTCGATCGAGGCGGGCCTGCGACTGCGCTACGAATTCCGCAAGGAGTTCGCCCCCTATGTCGGCATCGAGTGGAGCCGCGCGTTCGGCGATACCGCCGACTACATCGAGGCCCGAGGCGGCGAGACCGACGACACCCGCTTCGTCGTCGGCCTCAAGGCCTGGTTCTAACCGAAGGAGACCACCCCATGATGATCCGCACTCTCGTTGTCACCGCCGCCCTCGCGTTCGCTGGCGCCGCCGCCGCCCAGGACCCGCATGCGGGTCACGCTATGCCGGCCCAGGCCGCTGTGCCCCAATCTGGCATCACGACCGTCCCTGCGAATGGCGCGATGACCCAGGGGTCGCCCGAGCGGTTCAGCGTCACCTTCCCCCACGCCATGGTCCTCAAGACCGTCGCCCTCTCCGCCGAGGGGCAGGCTCCGGTCGACGTCACTGTCCCCGCCGCACCGGCCGCCGCCACCGTCGGCGTGGCTCTTCCGCGCCTCGCGCCGGGCACCTACACTGCCGCCTGGACCGCCGAAGGCCCGGACGGTCACAAGATGTCCGGCTCCGTCAGCTTCATGATTCACTAGGAGAACGACGATGAAAGTTTCCAACCTGCTGGCCGCCGCCGGCGCGATCGTGACCCTGAGCGCCGGCGCGGCCCTCGCCGCCGAGGGCTGCGAGTGCTGCAAGGACATGGCCGCGGACGCCGCCATGAGCTGCTGCGACGAGATGAAGACCGAGCCCGCCCCGCCCGAGCCGACGCCGCCCGCCCCGGCGCCGTCGGATACGCCCGCGCCTCAGGGCCACGCCGACCACAACTGATCGTCGCATCGATGGTTTCCGGCGGTTTCCCGTGGGGGAGCCGCCGGACGCCTCAGTTCTGGATAAGGCGGATCAAGTTTCCGTCCGGGTCGATGAGCGCGCCGATCCGCAGTCCCGACTCCTCAAGCTTCGGCGCGTGCAGGCGGGGGTGGCCCCAGCTGGTTTCCGGCAATCCTGAAACGACGCACCCTGCGTAAAACCCGTCCAGGTCGTCCAGCCGCAGGCAGCAGCCGAAGTTGCTGGTCAGCGGATCCACGTCCGGATGCGGGAAGAACTCCAGCGTCAAACCGCCTCTTTTCAGGATCATCCAGCCTTTGTCGCGCCAGTCCTGGTCGAAGCCCAGTCGAGTGTAGAACTGGGACGTAACTTCGAAATCCCGCGACGGTAGGTTGGGCGTGGCGTGGTCGGTCACGGCGAACTCCGGGAATGCAGCAATGCCGCCGTAGCCTAGCTGCAACACCCCTTGCCATCTACCTGGATCGGCGGACACGGCACGTCGGCATAGGAGCAGAACACGCAGCAGTCGCCGGGTAGGGGCTTCAGCTTCACGCCGCAGCCGAGACAATCGTAAAACCAGATGCAGGCGTCGGTGGGCATGGTCTCCGTCGCAACATGACCGCAATCCGGGCAGGTCAGCGTCGAGTCTAGAACGATGGCCCGGGTCATCGCATGGCCGCCAGTCGCGGCATGACCCACGGCTCGATGTACGGCTGCCAGGCCATGGAAAGGACGATCAGCAGACTGGCGATCACCAGCAGCCAGAAGGCGAGCCGCGAAGGGTGGCGGCAGGCCCCGTCTTTCCGACACATCCGCAGGCGACGCCAATGCAGCAGCCAGCCCGCGGCCAGGATGACGGCGGCCAGAAGCGTCAGCCAGTTCCGCGCACCCGCGATGACCGCGGCGCCGGCGAAGGATACGCCCGCCACGGACAGAGCCAGAGGCAACACGCAGCACGCGGCCCAGGCGAACACCGAGGCGACACCGCCGAGGGCGGCCGAGGCGCTGATGGCGACCTCGGGCATGCGGGGCCGGTCGTAATCGATGGCCATAGGACCTCCCGTTCGATTTCTGCTACAGGCTACAACCCGTAGCCGCTACGGGATCAAGAGCCATGTCCGCACGAAGTTTGACGATCGGGCGCCTCGCTGACAGCGCCGGGGTGAACCTGGAAACGGTGCGCTACTACGAACGTATCGGGCTGATGCCCGCGCCGGCCCGGACCGAGGGCGGCCACCGCAGCTATGAGCCGGAACACGCCCAGCGTCTGCGCTTCATCCGCCGGTCGCGCGAACTGGGCTTCGGCATCGACGCCATTCGGCGCCTGATCGCGCTGAGCGAGCCGGGCGTTCAGGCGTGCTGCGAAGTCCGCGACATGGCCCAAGACCACATCGCCAGCGTGGACGCCAAGATCGAGGATCTGCAGAGGCTACGGAAAGTGCTGAGGCAGGCTGTGGCCGACTGCAGTGAAGGCGGACGGGTTAGGTGCCCGGTGATTGATGAGCTGGGCTCGAGCTAGCGTCGAAGCTACGACCCTGTGCCGATGACAGCGGTCAGCCTCAGTGCCGTGAAGGCCTGATCGACGCGGCCGCCTCGCGGCAAGCATCTTCGCAACGCCGGCATTCTTCGGCGCAGATACGGCAATGCTCGTGCATCTCGGCGTGCTTCTCGCACTCGATGGCGCAGTCGGCGCAAGCCTCGGCGCAGGTCTCGAGCATGCGCTTGATCAAGGCCTCGTTGCTGCCGGCGCGCCGCACGGCGAGCCCGGCCGTAGCCAGACAGACATCGGCGCAGTCGAGATCGAGCCGGATGCACTGGGTCAGGTCCCTGACCATCTCCTCGGCCAGGCAGGCGTCAGCGCAGATGCGGCATACGGCGGCGCAGCCGTAGCCCGCTTCGATCGCGCGAATGAGGCTGTCGTTCACGCTGCCGCGTACGTCGGGGTGGGTGCTGATCATTGGTTGGATTTGCATCGGAGGCTCCCTCGGGTGATCGGGATCCAACCCCGGCGCCGGGACGATGTTCCGAACGGCGACGCCTCCCGACCTCGTCAAACCCGTACTTCGCCGAGCCGAGATCATGTGGAAATGCGGTGGACCGGACATCAGGGGCCGGCCGGCGACCTCAAGCTCACATGCATTCGACCACGGATCACTGAACCGCTTGCGATTTGGATCTCCGCACTTGCCCGCGAGTTCATCTACAATCGGCGGCGCAACCGAGATTGTGGGGTCGGCGGGCTCCGGAACAGAGAGGCGCTGGTCTTGAGCCAGGGACGTAATGCGTCGGCCCGGGCGCGCCGGGCCGGCCTCGTCCTCGCTGCCCTCGAGGGCCGAAGGCTCGTCTTCGCGAGCGGGCCCTCGCGAAAAGTCAGCCTGTTGGTCGCGCGCGCCGTGTTGCGCCTTATACGGCCGGGCGGAGGCCGTTGCCGCTCACATGCAGTTTTTGGCGCCTTCGGGGCCCCGCAAGCGTCGGCGGGCTAGCTCTCGACGCCACGGTTCGCCGCAGCGGACGCTTCGCCTCCGGCTTCCGCCGGCTCCTCAATCCCGTCGCCCATGACCATTCCACGGGGATCAGCGCTTGCGTGACCGGCCTCGTACGGTCGCGATACGTCAGCGAAGGCATGGTTGCGAGACCCCGGGCGCCTCAGGCGAACGGATTCGCTTGGCCGGGCCGGCCGAGCAGGGGGCTGTGTCCTGCCCGGGCGGGTGCGGGCCTTCTACCAGAGGTTCCGCTGCGATATGGGCGGACTTAGCCGGCGCTCAACGCCTGGGCGACGTCAGGTCAGGGCGCGACAACTGCGCCCGTCGCCAAACCGGCCCGCGCCCGCCATGGTGGGATTTGGACTCCCAAGGAGCGCTCACTTTGGTTCAAACTCGCCCGCGCTTGTCCCGCCGGACCCTCGTGTTCGGCCTGCCCCTGGTCGCCGTGGCCGGCCCGGCCCTCGCCGCGCCCCCGAAACGGATGATCGCCTACAAGACGCCATGGTGCGGCTGCTGCGGCGGCTGGATCGCCCACATGCGCCAGGCGGGCTGGAACGTCGAGGTCGTCGAGCGCGAGGATCTCGCCCCGATCCGGGCCCGGCATGGCATTCCGGACCGCCTCGCCTCGTGCCACACAGCGGTGGTCGGCGCCTACGCCATCGAGGGCCATGTTCCGTCGAGCGATGTCGAGCGGCTGCTCGGCGAACGCCCCGCCGCCCGCGCACTAAGCGCGCCCGGCATGCCGGCGGGCTCGCCGGGCATGGAGGCCGCCGGGCGCGAACCCTATGCGACCGTCCTGATCCTCAACGACGGTTCGACCCGCGTGTTCGGTCGCCACAACGGGGCCTGAGAAGGCGCACCGCCGGCAGTCACGACGGTTGACGACGCGGCGTCCAGCGCAGCAGGCGCATGGCGTTGGCGGTGACCAGGACCGTGGCTCCGGTGTCAGCGAGGATGGCGGGCCACAGGCCCGTCACCCCGATCACGGTGGTGACCAGGAACACCGCCTTCAAGCCCAAGGCGATGGTGATGTTCTGCCGGATATTGCCCATCACTCCGCGGGACAAGGCGATCATGTCGGGAATGTCCCTGACCCGGCCGTGCAGGACGGCGGCGTCCGCCGTCTCCAGGGCCACGTCGGTGCCGCCGCCCATGGCGATGCCGACATCCGCCTGGGCCAGGGCCGGGGCGTCGTTGATGCCGTCCCCAACCTTGGCGACCACCAGACCCTCGGCCTGAAGCGCCTTGACGATCACCAGCTTGTCCTGCGGCAGCAGCTCGGCCCGGGGCTCGAGGCCCAGCGCGGCTGCGACCGCCTCCGCCGTGCGGCGGTTGTCGCCCGTCAGCATGACGGTGCGGATGCCCCGCCCCTTGAGGTCAGCCAGCCCCTGAACCGCGTCGGGCCGCGCCTCGTCGCGCATGGCGAGGAAGCCGGCGACGCCCTCCTCGACGACAAGGACGGAAACCGTCTTGCCCTCGGCGTTCAGAGCGGCGATGGTCGCGTCCTGCGCCGGCGTGATCGGCGCGCGTCGGGCCGCGGCCAGCGGCGAGCCGAGGAAGATGCGTTCGCCGCCGACCTCGCCTTCTACGCCCTCCCCCGCAATGGCCTGGGTGGCCGACGACGGTGGCGCCGTGATCTTATCCGCCTCGGCTCGGGCGAGGATGGCGAGGGCGAGCGGATGGCTCGATCCCGTTTCCAGCGCGGCCGCCAGCGTCAGCAGGAGGGAGGCGTCCCGCGTTCCGGCGACGACGTCGGTGACGACGGGCTTGCCGGCGGTCAGGGTCCCCGTCTTGTCGAAGGCGATCGCCGTGATCTTGCCCAGCGTTTCCAGCACGGCCCCGCCCTTCATGAGCAGGCCGCGCCGGGCGCCCGCCGACAGGCCGGCGGCGATGGCGGCCGGGGTGGAGATGACGAGGGCGCAGGGGCAGCCGATCAGCAGCACGGCGAGACCCTTGTAGATCCATTCGCTCCACGTCCCGCCGAACAGCAGCGGCGGCGTGACCGCGACGAGGGCGGCGAACACGAGCACGCCCGGCGTGTAGATTTTCGAGAAGCGGTCGATGAAGCGTTCGGTCGGCGATTTCGATTCCTGCGCCTCCTCGACGAGACGCACCACCCGGGCGATGGTGTTGTCCGAGGCCGAGGCCGTCACGCGCACCCGCAGGACGCTGCCGCCGTTAATCGTGCCGGCGAACACAGGATCGCCCACGACCTTGCGCCTGGGCACGCTCTCGCCCGTCACCGGGGCCTCGTCGAGGTCTCCCGCGCCCTCGATGATCTCGCCGTCCGCCGGAACGCGGTCTCCGGGCCGGACCAGGATGATCGCGCCCACCGCCACGGTCTCGGCGGCGACCTCCGTGGTCACCCCGTCCGCCTCGACGAAGGCGGTCTTGGGCACGAGGGCGGCGAGCCCCTGGATGCTCTTGCGCGCGCGTCCGGCCGCCACCCCTTCGAGCATCTCGCCGACCAGGAACAACAGGACGACGGCGGCGGCCTCTTCCGCGGCCCCGATGAAGACGGCGCCGACGGCGGCGATGGTCATCAGCATTTCGATGGAGAAGGGCGTGCCGTGGCGCGCCGCCGAAAAGGCGCGCGACGCGATCGGAATCAGCCCCACGGCCAGGGCGGCGAGGAAGGCGTATCGTTCGAGGGAGGGGAACAGCGTGCCCAGTCCATAGGCGGACAACAGCGCCAGGCCGCAGAGCGCGGTGAGGCGGGCCTTGCCGGTCCACCACCACGGGGCGCCCCCGGCCCG
Organism: Brevundimonas sp. AVps31; assembly: GCF_058681355.1. Taxonomy (NCBI): domain Bacteria; kingdom Pseudomonadati; phylum Pseudomonadota; class Alphaproteobacteria; order Caulobacterales; family Caulobacteraceae; genus Brevundimonas; species Brevundimonas sp. AVps31. Next base: position 3,200,760 of record NZ_CM178736.1, read on the forward strand.
GGCGGCCGCCGGAGGTGGGCCCGCCGCCGCAGCGACGGCTCCGGACGTCGGCGCGGCCGCTTCTCCGATGTAGCCGAGGTTGCGCAGTTGCTGCAGGACCGCCTCGTCGGCGAGGTCTCCGCCATGCCGGATCTTGAGCACGCCGGTCTGCACCGCCACCGAGACGTCCTCGACGCCCGGCAGCCTGCGGATCGCCGTGTCGATCTTGCGGCCGCAGCTGGCGCAATCCATCCCGGTGACCCGGTATCGGCTTTCGAGGGGTTGCGCCGTCATGTCTGTTCCTTGTGATCTCTATAGGGCAAGGCTACCTCCTCCAGCGACTGTAGGTGCAAGCTAAAAAATGAGCCCGCCGTTCCCTTGGAGTGGAGAGCGCCGTCCGACGAACCCTGGAGGCGGGCCCAGCCCCTCGATGACCTCGCCTTGTCCGCACGACCGTGAGACCGCGCCGCCAACGGCCGCACAGGTGGAACGCGCCCTGGACGCTGCCGCCGCCAGCGTCGCCGCCACCGGGGATAAGCTGACGCGCCCCCGGCGCAGGGTGCTGGAGCTCCTGCTCGTCGCGGGCGCTCCGGCTAAGGCCTATGATCTCGTGGCGACGTATCACCAGGATGCTCGCGTCGCGAAGCCGGCTACGGTCTATCGGGCGCTGCAGTTCCTCGAAACTCACGGTCTGATCCATCGTCTTTCCAGCCTCAAGGCCTATGTGGCCTGCGATCCCGAACGCCTCGGTTCGCCTGCGGTTTTTCTTCTGTGCGACTGTTGCGGCTTCTGTCGCCAGATCCCTTCGTCCGGCATGGCGTCGCTGGGCGCGGCCGCGACAGCGGCGGGCTACGAGATCGAACGGATCACGCTCGAAGGCCAGGGTCTGTGTCCGGCCTGCCGCCCGCAGCGCCCCGGCGCGGCCCGGGATCTGGCCCCCCAGACAGAGCCGGAGGCGGCCGCGGGGGTCCGGGCCCACAAGCACTGAGCCGCGCCCCTGATCAAGCCCGGGGCGGGTCGATGGCGGCCTGCCCCGGGCGCCCGGGCGCGGCGACGCCGGGGCCGCCCAATTCCACGGCCCGTTCCGTGGCGGCGGCCGACCTTCGGGTCGACCCCGGTCGTCGGGACGGACTAAGCCAGGTCTGGACCGGTCGGTCGAAGCCGTAGCGAAACACGGCGGCGGCCACGAACGCCCCGACCAAGCCGATGGCCCACAGGACCCAGCGAACGTCGGACGACCAGGCCTCCTGTCCCAAGGCGTCGAGCAAGCCGAACCAGACGATGCGGCTCACCTCATTGGTGAGGAACATCGAGAAAGACATAAGGGCCAAATGCTCGATCATCCGTGAAGGACTGCGCACCGGCACGGCGCCGGCGGCCCAGATGATCACGGTCATCAGGCCCAGCGACAGCAGGCTGAAGGCGCCGAAGGCCTGCAGCCCCACGAGCGCGAAGGCGGCGGCGAGGCCGATCGCCCTGGCCCGGTGTGGCGCGACACAGACCCGCGAACCGTAGAAGGCCGCCGCGACCCCGAGCAGGAAGAGCGGCAGGGCGCGCAGGATGCCGTAGCGCATCGGCAGGCGGTAGATCGGATCGCCGAGCCACAGCGAAGCGGCGATATCGGCGGCGACGACGAGGAGCGTCGCGCCGATCACCACTGCGACCGGCGGCCAGCGCCACAGAGCGCGGCAGATCCAGGGCAGCAGGAGATAGCAGCCGATCAGGGCCGAGAGGGTCCAGGTCGGGGCGTTCCACCCCTGCCCGCCCGGCACGCCATAGGCCTGGACCAGTAGCACCTGCGCGGGCAGTTGCGACCAGTCGAACCAGCGCGGATTGCTGGGCGCGATCCCGGCCAGGGCGGCGCCGCCGACGAGCAGCACCAGAACGAGGCTGACCGCCAGGTGGGCCGGAATGACCCGCAGCAGGCGCTGGCGCGCATAGGCGCGCAGCGAGGCCTGTCCGGACGCGAGGCGATCACCGTAGATGCGGGCCAGGACATAGCCGGAGTCGATGATGAAGAAGTCGGTGAGCAGATAGCCGCGCTCGAAGACTGGATGCAGTTGTCCGAGAGGCACAGGCGCGGCCTCGCGGAAATGGTAGAGGATGATCAGCGCCCCTACGATAAAACGCAGCGCGTCCAGCCAGCCGCCGCGCGCGATCCGGATGGGGCGAGGCGACGGCTCGGTCAGCGCGGCTTCGGGCATTCAGTCAGCCTTCCGTGGCGCAGACCCGGCGGCGGCGCTGCGGTGCTCATGTGGACGCAGGACGATCTGGTCTCGCGAAGCGTAGAGAACGGCCGTTCCCAAAACCCAAACGACGACCAAGCCTCCGACGACCATCAGTCCTGGCCTATCGCGGGGTCCAAACACAAACGAGCAGCCGATCACGCCGCCCAGAATGGCCCCGTACCCAAAATGCAGCGGCACCTTGTGTGCGCCCAGCAGCAGAAGGGCCATGCAGAAGACCAGGCCTCCTGCGAACAGGCTGACCCCGATGGCGACGAGCGTATCGAGCACGGGCCGTGGCTTCAGCGGGCGCGCCTGGAGCCGCCGCCTACCTCGTTGGCGATAGCGGCCTTCCCGCCAACGAATGCTCCGGCCGCGCACGGTGAAGCGTTTGCCGGCCATGCGTCAGGGCCTTGCGTTGGGCGCGGGCGTGTCCTCATGGCGCGCAAGAAGGATTCTCATCCGGACAATTTCGGATTCCTGGGCCGCGATGATCTCATCGGCCAGACTGCGCACGTCGCGGGCTTCGCCATGCTCGACGGCGACCTGGGCCATTGCGAGCGCACCCTCGTGGTGGGCGATCATTCCGCGCAGGAAGTCGATGTCGGCGTCGCCCGTGTAGTTGATGCTCATGGCCTGGTGCATCTTCGCGCTGGCCTCGCGATAGGCGCGAGTCGATGGGCTGTCCGTGGTCTCGCCAGCGTGGCTTGCCTCGGTGTCGCTCGGGCGAGAGTCAGCCGCCGACGGCGCCGCAGGGACCTCGCGGGTTTGCCGCGAGATCATCCCGAAGGCGAAGGCCGACAGGGCGAGAAAGACGGCGATGACGGAAATCCATCCGAAACGCTTCATGACGATGTCCTCGAGAGAGCCGGCGGGGCCACGGGGGCGGCCGGGATTGCACTGGGAAGGATGGGCGCCGTTCGGTCGTGGTAGCCGAGCAGGCGCAGAGCGTTGAACACCACCAGCAGGGTCGACCCCTCGTGGAGCGCCACGGCAGGGCCGATGCCAAGGCCGAGGATCGTCGCCGGCACAAGGAAGGCGACGATTCCGAGACTGACGTAGAGATTCTGGAGAATGATGCGCCGCGTCTGTCGGCTGAGACCGACGGTGAAGGGCAGCTGCGACAGGTCGTCCGACATCAGGGCGACGTCGGCGGTCTCAAGCGCAACATCGGAGCCAGCCGCGCCCATCGCGATACCGACGGTCGCCGTGGCCATGGCCGGGGCGTCGTTCACCCCGTCGCCGACCATGGCGATCTTGCCGTCAGCGCGAAGGCGTTTGATGGCGTCAACCTTGTCCTCGGGCATGAGGTCGCCCCAAGCCTCTGTCAGGCCGACCTGTCCGGCGATCGCCTGTGCGGCCTTCTGGTGATCGCCCGAGATCATGATCATTCGCCCGATGCCGAGGGCGCGAAGAGCGGTCAGCGTCGGCCGCGCCGCTGGGCGAGGCGTATCAAGAAGCCCAATGACACCGAGATCGCGCGTGCCGCGTCGCACCACCATCAGGGTTCGACCCTGCAGTCGCAATTGAGCGACGACAGAGGTTGTTTCGTCGCCGAGCGGCGCTACGCCATCGACGCCGAACATCTCCGGCTTCCCTATCCAGATCGTCTCGCCGTGCAGCTGGGCGGTCACGCCCTTGCCCGTCAGGCTCTTGAGGTCGATCGCGGCCGGGATGATCGTATCGCGCAAGCGTGCGCCACCGTCGCGCGCGATGGCCTCCGCCAACGGGTGGTCGCTGAGCCGTTCGACCGCCACAGCGACCGCCAGAAGATCGCCCTCCTTCGTCCCGCGCACCGTCATGACGTCGGTGATCCGCGGCCGTCCCTCGGTCAGGGTGCCGGTCTTGTCGAAGGCGATGGCGTTGAGCGAGCCGAGGTTCTCCAACGGCGCGCCGCCCTTGATCAGGACACCGGCGCGCGCCGCACGGGCGACGCCCGATAGGACGGCGCTCGGGGTGGCGATGGCGAGCGCGCAAGGACTCGCGGCGACCAGCACGGCCATGGCGCGATAGAAGCTGTCGCGGAACGGCTCATCGACGACGACCCAGGCGAACAGCAGGACAAAGGCGAGCGCCAGCACCACAGGCACGAAGATGCGTTCGAACCTGTCCGTGAAGCGCTGGGTCGGCGACTTCTGCGTCTCGGCCTCACTCACCATCCGAACCACCTTGGCCAGGGTGGTGTCGCTCGATGTGCGGGTCGTCTCAATCTCGATGGCGCCTGAGCCATTGATGGTGCCCGCGAAGACGAGAGACGGCGATCCGACCTGGGCCGGTCTCGCCCGCGCCGCCTCGGGATCCGCGACGGGCTGCTTGTCGACAGGCATGCTTTCGCCGGTCACGGGGGCTTGGTTGATGCTTGTGGTGCCGACCACGACAAAGCCATCAGCGGGCAGTCGTTCGTTTGGACGCACCACCACGGTGTCGCCGACGACCAGATCTTCGACAGGCAATTCGACGACCTGTCCGTCGCGTCGCACATGGGCTGTCCGGGGGGCAAGCTCGGCCAGGGCCTCGATCGCGCGTTTGGCGCGGCCCATGGCGTAGTGTTCGAGCGCGTGGCCGATGCTGAACAGAAACAGCAGGAGAGCGCCTTCGGCCCAGGCCCCGAGCGCCGCCGCACCTGCGGCTGCGACGAGCATCAAGGTATCGATCTCGAAGCGCTTCTGGCGGAGGTTCTCGAACGCTTCTCGCACCGTAAAAAAGCCGCCGAAGATGTAGGCGATCAGGAAGAGGGCGAGGGGAATCCAAGCGGGAAGGCCCGTTGCGAGTTTCTCGAGGGCGAATCCAAGGCCCAGAGCAAGGCCACTTGTCAGGGCGAAGATCAGCTCCGTATTGGAGCCTAGAACGCCACCGTGATCGTGCTCCTCGGACTCGGTGTGGGGATGGTCCGGCAGTGTTGTGCTGGTCATAAATAGGGTCCCGTTGCGGGTTGGGAATCGCGGCTGCTTGCGGCGACCGCCGCGATCGAGGGGGCGGGATAGCGACACGGGCGAAGGCGCGCCGGGCCAGCGGGTTCCAGCGCGATCCGCTCGCAGGTGGTCATCCCGGTTCTCCCGACCTCAGGGCACGGGCACGACGGCATTAAAGCCCCCGAGCCGCTGGAGCTGCTCAATCGCTTCGAAAAGCGGAAGCGCTAGGAGAAAGACGAAGCCGTCGCGCACCGTGCGGACGAAGAATACCGGCCGGATCATGATTTCCGCCTCGTCGCGCCATAGGGAGAGCTTGGGCAGGAACCGAGGGGTGCGCTCACGGTAAGCTTGGTAGTCGTGTCCAAAGGCGTCGGAGAGGAAGCGTTCTTCGCGGCCGACCACGATGCGAAACACCACCCAGCAGGCTAATCCGAAGACCAAACCGACGCTAAGGCTGCCGGACTGGGCGCCGATGCCAAACGCGCCGATGAAGCTGAAGACGTACAGCGGATTGCGGCTGACCGAATACGGTCCTGCGGATATGATCTCCTGTTTCTTCCGGCCACCGATGTAAAGGGAACACCAAGCCCGACCGATGATGCAAACCATGATGGCGATCAGGCCCAGATGCTCGACAGGATGTTCGAGCAAGGGCCAGGATGTGACGAGCGCCGCGCAGACGACAAGAAGCAGGCCCCCGACGAGAATGCCCGCCTTGCGCCATCGTTGAACGGATTGGATATCGACCGCTGATCGACAGGCGTCATCAGGAAGTGATGAGCCGGACGAAGCAGGGCTTGCGGGTTTGGAGACGCTCGAGACGTCGTCGGAGGGATCGAGCGGCATCATTGCGCCTCCCCCTCATCCGGACGATCCTTAGCCGCATCGCGCAGGATGTCCACGCCGCCCTTCAACGCGATGGCGGCCACGAGGACGCCGACGACGAGGTCCGGCCACGCCTGGCCGAGCCAGAGCACCAACGCCCCGGCGACGAGGATGCCTCCGTTGGAGGCGAAGTCGTTGAAGCTGAACGTCTCAGCAGCCTTCATGTTGACGTCGGCGCTGTGCTGGCGGCGGATCAACTGCAGGCAGATCAGGTTGATGATCGCCGCAACGACCGCGAGCCCCATCATGGTCGGGCCGATCGGTTCGGTCCCGATGAGGAACCGACGACCCGCGTCGAGAAGGACGCCAGCGCCGAAGATGAGGAGCATGACGCCCGAAAGGCGCGCCGCCCCCCGCTTCCACGAAACGGGCCGACCGATCGCGAGAAAGCTGATCAGATAGACAGCAGCGTCCGAGGCGTTGTCCACCGCGTTGGCCAGCAAAGCGCTGGAATCGGCGGACAGGCCGCCGATCCCAAGAGCTAATGCCAGGCCCGCGTTGAGCGCGAGAACCGTCAGCAACGTGCGTCGCTGCTGACGGTCATCCTGAGTGCGAGCAATCAATCCTCCACCCCCTCGTCCTTGCGGTGACGCACCGCCTTGGCCGCGAAGGTCGGCAGGACCAGCAAGGTCAGGGCTGTCGCGGTCAGGAGGCCGCCGATGACGACAGTCGCCAGAGGCTTCTGCACCTCGGCCCCCGCGCCGTGGGCGAGGGCCATCGGGATGAAGCCGACGATGGCGACCAAGGCTGTCGTCAACACCGCACGCAATCGGCTGGACGCCCCTTCGATCGCCGCGTCCCGGGGCGCGAGCCCCGCCTGCAATCGCTCGCGAATGGCCTGCATCAGAACAAGTCCATTCAGGGTCGCCACACCCGAGACGGCGATGAAGCCAACGGCCGCAGACACCGAGAACGGCATCCCTCGCAGGAGAAGCGCCAAGGCTCCACCGATCAGGGCCAAGGGCACGCAGGCGAAGACCAGCCCAGCCTCGGAGAACGACCCCAGGGCCATGAACAGCAGCACCCCGATCAAAACGAAGACGATCGGAATAACCAGGCCCAGGCGTTGTTCGGCGCGTTTGAGGTTCTCAAACTGACCGCCCCAGGTCAGGCGGACGCCTGGCGGGAGCTGGATCTGATCGACCTTCGCTTGCGCGTCGGTGACGAAGCCGCCCAGATCCCGGCCGCGGACGTTGGCCTGGACCACCATCCGTCGGCTGCCGTCGTTGCGGCTGATCTGGTTCGGCCCCTCGGCGCTCTGGATGCGAGCCACCGAGGACAGAGGCACGGTCACGCCCGTCGCAGAGACGATGGGCAGGGCCGCGAGCGCCGCCGGATCGTTGCGTGCATCGTCCGGTAGGCGGACGACGACGTCGAAGCGACGATCGCCCTCGAAGATCCGGCCGGCCTCCGCGCCGCCGATGGCGGCCGAGACCGCTTCGGAGACGTCGGCTGCGGACAGGCCGTAGCTGGCCGCCGCGAACCGATCGACGCTGACCGTCAGGGTGGGCAAGCCGGACGCCTGTTCGACGCGAACGTCGGCGGAGCCCGTGGTCTGGCGCAGCGCGCCGGCCACCTGATCCGCGACCCGCTGCATGGTGTCGAAGTCGTCGCCATAGACCATGACCGCGAGGTCGGTCCGCACGCCTGAGATCAGTTCGTTGAAGCGAAGTTCGATGGGTTGGCTAAACTCGAAGTTGTTGCCGATCTGCTGATTGGCCAGATCTTCGAAGCGCTCGAGAAGGGCTTCCTTCTCGAGACCGGAATCAGGCCAGTCCTTGCGGTCTTTCAGAACGATGACGCTGTCCGAAATGTTGGGCGGCATCGGGTCGACGGCCGCCTCGGCGGTGCCGGTCCTGGAGAACATGGTCTCGACTTCCGGCTGGGCGGTGATGACCCGTTCCAACGCCATCTGCATGGCGAGGGACTGTTCCAGCGACGCCGAGGGAACCCGCAGCGCCTGCATGGCGATGTCGCCTTCGTCCAGGGTGGGGATGAACTCCCTCCCCAGGGACGAGAAAGCCAGACCACCGACAACGACCGCGCCGAGCGCCGAGATCAAAACGATCTTCGGACGATCGACGGCGGCGCGGATGGCCGGCTGGATCCAACGCCGCGCGTGGCGGAGCAGGAAGGTTTCGTGTTCGTGGGCCTGGCCGTGTTCGTCGGTCTCGACCTTCTTGGGATCCCGCACCAGCAGGGCCGTCATCGCCGGCACGAAGGTGAAGGAGAAGATGAAGGCGCCGACGAGCGCCAGCATGACCGTCGCGCCCATGGGGACGAACGTCTTGCCCTCGACGCCCTCAAGCATCAGCAGGGGAGTGAAGACGAGCAGGATAATCAGCTGACCGAAGGCGGCCGGCTTGACCATCTTGCGAGCTGCGGCCACGGCGACATCAAGGCGTTCCCGACGGGTCAGGGCCCGTCCCAGATCGATCCGCCGTTGCGATAGCATCAGGAGGGTGCTTTCCACGACGATGACCGCGCCATCGACCAGAAGGCCGAAGTCCAGCGCGCCCAGGCTCATCAGGTTTCCACTGATGCCGAACCGGTTCATGCCGATGACGGCGAACAGGAAGCTGATCGGGATCATCAGCGCTGTGATGCTGGCCGCACGAATGTTGCCGAGCAGCAGGAACAGAACGACGATGACCAAAAGCGCGCCCTCGGTGAGGTTGCGCGCCACCGTCGAAATTGTCGAGTTGACCAGGGCGCTACGGTCGAGAACCGTTACCGCCTCGATCCCCGCGGGCAGCGTCTTGCGAACTTCCTCAAGACGCTCCCCGGCCGCCTGGGCCACGGTGCGGCTGTTGCCGCCCGCGATCATCAGCGCCGTACCGAGCACGGCCTCGTGGCCGTCACGGCTGGCGCCGCCCAGGCGCGGAGCCTGGCCGATCTCGACCGTGGCGACATCGGCGACCCGCACGATCAGGCCGTTCCGGTTGACGACCGGCGCCTGAGCCAGGTCCTCCACGGTTGAGGCCAGGGCGTCGGTGCGGACCGTCAGAGCTTCGCCAGCGCGTTGGATATAGCCCGCGCCGGCCTGGGTGTTGGCGCGATCAAGAGCCTGGATAAGGTCGCCCATGCCCAGGCCGTAGGCGGAAAGGCGCGCCGCGTCCGGACGGACCGCATACTCCTTCACATAGCCGCCGACGGTGTCGACGCCCGCGAGACCGGGGGCGGTCCGCATTTGCGGCGCGACGATCCAGTCCTGTACGGTACGCAGATAGGTGGCGCGCTGCTGCGGGGTCGAGAGCAGATCGCCTTCGGGCGTCAGATAGGCTCCGCCGGCCTGCCAGCCCGGCTCGCCAGGCTTGGCGAGGTTCTGACTGTTGAACGGCTTGTAGTCGATCGTCCACATCAGCACTTCACCGAGGCCCGTGGTGATCGGGGCCATGGTCGGCTCCACCCCGTCAGGCATGGCCTCCCGGGCGCCCGCGAGCCGTTCGGCGACCTGCTGGCGCGCGAAATAGATGTCGGTCTGGTCGGTAAAGATGACCGTGACCTGGCTGAAGCCGTTTCGGCTGAGGGATCGGGTCGTGGTCAGGCCGGGAATGCCGGCCATGGCGGTTTCAATCGGGTAGGTGACCTGTCGTTCGATCTGTTCAGGCGCGAGCGCCGGAGCGACCGTGGTCACCTGGACCTGGCGATTGGTGATATCCGGCACGGCGTCGATGGGAAGCCGTGTCAGCTCGAGGAGTCCGTAGGCCGCGACAAGCGCCGTGGCGAGAACCACGAACCATCGGAATTTGACCGAGAGTTCGATGATGAATTTGAACATTCGGTGCGCCCCTAGTGACCGTGCTCGGCCTCGCCCTTGGCGAGCTCGGCTTTGAGGAGGAAGGCGTTCGTGCCGGCGACCCGTTCAGCCCCGGTGAGGCCACGCAGGATTTCAGTCCGCCCCCCGGCCTGACGACCGGCGAGCACCGGACGGGCCTGGAAGCCGTTCGGGACCTGAACGAAGACGACGGTGTTGCCGTCGACGGTCTGGACGGACTCGGTCGGCACGGTGAGACCGCCCGTCGTCTCGCCCGTCACGATCGCCCCCGTGACGGCGGAACCGGCCGGCGGGAGGACAGAGCCCGTCGGCCGGGCCCGAATGACCGTGGCGCCGCTTTCGCCGCCCGCGCCTGCGGCCACGCCGGTGACGATGGCGTCGAAGTCGCCGCTGGGGCTGCTGACCCGCAGAGGCGCCCCGGCCCTTACATTGGCGGCCAAAGCAGGCGGCGCGTTGAAGACGAGCTCAACCCTGGCCGGGTTGGTGACCTCGGCGACAACGCCGCCAGGGGCGACGAAGCCGCCCGGTCCGACCTGGACGCTGGTCACGACTCCGGTGATGGGGCTGGTGACGCTGAGGCGGCCCGAAGCGTTGGGCGAGCCCGCCGCGCTGGACCGCGCGCGAGCCGCGCGGGCGCCGGCTTCGGCGCTGAGCAGTTGCGCGCGGGACGCCTCGACCTCCTGTCGGGCGACAACGCCCTGGTCCGCCAGATTGCGGTTGCGTTGATAAGCCTGGCGCGCCACTTCAGTTTCGGCGGCCGCCGCGTCTGCGTCCGCGCGGAACGTCGCCGCTTCACCGCTGACGACGCTCGCCAGGGGCTGACCGATCCGGACCGACTGGCCCGGAGCTACGAGAACCCGCTCGACCCGCCCGCCGACGGACGCCGCCACAGCGGCGCGCGCGTCGACCATGGGCTCGACCCGCCCGGAGAGCCGGGTTTCGGCGCCCCCTCCCCGACCGACGCCGACCACGATCAGGTTGGCGGCCTGGGCCTGGGCCGCGCTCAGAGCGACGAAGCCTTCCGGCGCTTCGGCCTCGCCTTCGTGGCCGGCTTCGCCCTCGGCATGGGCGCCCTCTTCTTCAGCGTGACCCGCCTCACCCTCGGCGGCGGCTGGAGCGGCGTCCGGCCCGCGCGTGAGCAGGAACAGCCCGCCTCCGCCAAGCAGAACGACGGCGGCGGCGCCGCCGATCAGCAACGTCTTGTTGGATGTGCGCTTGCGCATCATTGGGCTCCTTGGAAGGGGGCGCGGCCGTCCTGGCGCGCAAGTTCAATCTCGGCCTGGACGCGTGCAAGGCGCGCATCGACGGCCGAAGTTCGGGCAGAGATCAGGGCTGCACGGGTGACCCGCAGCTCGAGTTGGGAGATGCGCCCCGCTTCGGATCCGATCCGCGACAGACGGTAGGCCTCCTCGGCAGACGCCACCCCTGCATCGGCGGCGGAGACCCGGCTCACAGAGGCCGCGAGGCGCGCCCGCGCCGCGGCGCGATCGGCCTGGGCCTCCTGGCGGGCGCCCAGGAGCCGCGCATCCGCAGCCCGGAAGTCGGCCTGCGCCGCGTCGATGTTCCCGCGGTTGCGGTCGAACAGGGGCAGCGGCATGCTGACGCCGAAAGTCAGCGCCGTCGCGTCCTCCATCTCGTAGCGACGGACACCGACGCTGGCGTTGATGTCAGGACGCGAGCGGATCCGCTCGACGTCGATCCGGCGTTCGGCGGCCGCGCGCTGAGCCTCGGCGACGCGAACGGCCGGCGCCTCCGCCGGGGGAGCGAAGGTCGCGGCAGGTGCGAGGTCCAGCAGGCTGGTGTCGATCGTCGTGACCGGAGCCGCCAACATGGCGACTGCGGTCAGCCGCGCGAAGGCCGCGTCGCGCTCCGCGACGGCCTCATCGCGAGAGGCACGCGCCGCAGCCGCTTCGCTTTCCCCCTGGATGCCGCGCAGCAGCGGCTCACGGCCTTCCTCGACAAGAACAAGGGCGGCCCTCGCATCGGCGATGGTCAGGGTGAGGCTTTCCTCCGCGAGAGCAGCCCGCCTTTGGGCGGCTTCCGCATCGGCATAGACCTGAGCGAGCCTTCCGGCGGCGTCGATGATGGCGAGATCCCGCTGCAGCGCCGCGGTTCCGGCTTCCGCGCGGGCGACATTGACCCGCGCGGTCCGACGTCCCCACAGCTCGAGGTCCTGGCTGATCGACAAGGTGGTTTCGGCATTGGCGTAGCCCGAGAAGGGCCCCGTGCCGAAAGCGTTCTCGGCGTCGAGAGCGATCGTCGGATTAGGCCTCGCACGGGCCTGGCGGACACGTGCTTCGGCGGCGTCCGACAGGGCGCCGGCTTCAAGGGTGGCCGGGGTTTGACCCAGCTGGGCGAGCAGCTCGGCGAAGGACGGCGCGGGGTCAGCCCAAGCGGGACTGGCCAGCACGGCCGCGAATGCGGCCAACGCGCAGCCGACCGCGAAACGCGGCGGCCTGCGATATGAGGGAGGCATGATTCATCTTCCAGAAATTTGACACGAGTTCGCGCGCACGGCGGCGCAGACGTCCGGTCAGACTCTGGGAGGGCGCTTCAGGCCGTCGGGAGAGATCGACGACGGAAAATCACTCGAGGGGAAGGCGTGAACAGGCCGCGCGTGGATCTGCATCGCGATGTGGTCGGCGACATCCGCACGGGCAGTTCCGTTGTGGTGGCAGTGGCCGTGGGTGCAGACTCCGTGCCCAGCGCCAAGGTCGACCTGGTCGCCATCGCCCGCATCTTCAACGACCATGGCGTGAGCCGATGCCGTCTCCGGGACGCAGGTCGCGGCGTCAGCGATCGGGGCGACGAAAAACACGGCGGAGACCAGGGTCACCGCCAGTATCAGTCTTGCCCATGTCGCAATTGGCCACGCCATCGCTTGGTGGATACTTTCATTCGGGCGATCAAGCAATCTGTTACAGTGTTCGGGGGCTGCGACTGTTTCGAGTGACCACCAATCCGCGGTGAGGGAGAGGGAAAGTCGACATGCAAGGCCGAGAGTGGCGCATCGTCGGCCATCTCGACCTATTCAGCAACGTCGAGCGATCTTTAAGCGAGCGCACGCTGATCGCGTCCGATTCTTTCGCTGCGTCTGCAGGTGGATCGAGATTGCAGAATGCGCAATCTTCACCTGAGTAGCGCTGCCGCTATCAGGTCGGGCCATCGTGAACCGGTCAGCCAGACCGCTCCGCCGGTCGCCGCGACGCCAGGCTCTGGATAAGGTCGTTGCGCGCGCATAGCCAGAGCGAGCGGACGTTGGAGTCGCCTGCGCAGTGGCGGACCAGCAGTAAGCCGGCCAGGGCGTTGGCGAAGAAGCCCAGAGCGCCCAGTCCGGTGATGCCACGGGACGGCGCCCCGGAGGTGGCTCGCGAGATCGCGTAGCTGAGGAATAACAGCACCAACGCAACGAGGCTGGCGCCTTGGCCATTGGCCGCCCCGGACTGCACGGCGACCGAACGTCCGATCACGGCCAGGCTGATGCCGTAGGTGGCGCGTCGGCCAGGAAGTCGAGCACATTGGCGCCCAGGGGGCGCCGAGCCTTGCAGGGAGGCGCCGCTGGCTATGGCCATAAAGGCGGCGCCGTTGACGGCGATCACCGCCATCAGGATGCGCCGGTAGGCGGGGTGGCGCCGTCGAACCTGGAGGCCACGCCGCAACTGCAGCCGGGCGAGGAAGTGCACAGGACGAGAGGGGGTTCAGTCATCGGATTACCCTTTCGCGAGAAGCATGCATTTCCCATTGGCTAGACGATCATGCCGAGAATGCATGGCTTCCATGAAAGAAACGCCCGTCAGATAAAACCCGCTTGATCCTCTAGTAACTAGAGGGCCCAAAATCAGTTGAAATCCATTGGAGGCTTCATGATCACCATGCACCCGACCCGACGCGTTCCCCGCCGCCTGCAGACGATCGCCTTCGCGCTCGCGGCGGTGGTCGCCGTCGTGGATCAGGCCGCCAAGGCCGCAGCGCGCGCTCAGCTGGACGCTCCGATCGACCTCACGCCGTTTCTCGCGCTGCGTCTCGGGTTCAACCCCGGCGTCACCTTCGGCCTGTTCGCCGGCTCGGGCGACGTGGGACGATGGGCGCTGAGCGCCGTGGCCTTCGTGATCATCGGCGCCCTGCTCGCCTGGATCTGGCGCACGCGCAGCGCCCTAACGGCGACCGCCGCGGGCCTCATCGCCGGCGGAGCGATCGGCAACCTGCTCGACCGGCTGCGCTTCGGCGCGGTCACTGACTTCATCGACCTGCATTGGGGCGAGGCGCACTGGCCGACCTTCAACCTCGCCGATGCGGCCATTGTCTGCGGCGTCGCGCTGCTCCTCCTGACCGTCCGGGGCTCGGACAGCCGCGCGGCGTCCCCGACCCTGGGACGGGCGGCGCGATGAGGTTTTCCGCCGAACAGAAGGCGATCGCCGTCCGCTCGGCGCCGGCGATCGTCATCACGGTCGCAGCGTTGGCCTCGGCCTGGCTCTGGCTCCCGCCGCCGCTTCTGGGCGCGGCGCGGGACATGGCGACGGCCGATCGCCTGGCCTATGCCCTGAAGGCGGATCTCCCGGTCTTCCTCTGGCTCGCGGGGTGTTTGAGGGTGGTGGCCAGCCTCCGGTTCCGGTCCGATGCCGACCGGCCCGGCTCCGCCTACGCGGCGCCCAGCGCCAGGCTCGCGGTGCCCGCCGCCGTGCTGCAGAACTCGCTCGAACAGACGGTCCTGGCGGTCGGCGCCCACCTGGTCCTCGCCACCGTGCTGCGCGGCGAGGAGATGGTACTGCTGCCGGTGCTGGTGGCCCTCTATCTGGTCGGACGGGTGTTCTTCGCCCTGGGTTACGCGCGGGGCGCGGCGGCCCGCGCCTTCGGCATGGCGCTCACCGGCGCCTCCACGATCGCCGCCTTCGGCATCGCCCTCGCGCTGATGGGGCTGGGCCGATGACCCCTCCTCGCCCCGCCGACTTCTGCCTTTCACCCGCCGTTGCGAGCTGACGCGATGCCCCTCCCCTCTCCCGCCTCGTCCGGGTTGCGCCCCATCGGCAAGCTGGCCGCCGCCACGGGCGTCAAGGTTCCGACCATCCGCTTCTATGAAGAGATCGGCCTGCTCCCGGCGCCGCCGCGCACCGCCAGCGACCGGCGCATGTATGACGACGCGGCGGAGCGCCGCCTGTCATTCATCCGGCATGCCCGCCAGTTGGGCTTCGATCTGGATTCGATCCGCTCCTTGCTTGATCTGTCGGATCACCCCGATCGGCCCTGCGCCGAGGCCAGCACCCTGGCCGAACGTCATCTCGCCGATGTGAAACAGAAGATCGCCCGGCTCCGCGCCCTCCAGCGCGAACTCTCACGGATGACGACGGAATGCGCCGGGGGCCGGGTCTCCGCCTGCAAGGTGATCGAGGCGTTGCACGATCCGTCCGCGCCGCCTTGACCCTGTGGAAGATCGGAAGGCGCAAAGACCCCGGAGCCATTGGCCCACCGTGACGTTTTGAGGCGATTGACGGCTCCCGTCGCGGACCACCCGTCCTTCTGGAGGATTTGATGACGCATCGGCCGACCTCGCGACACAGCGACCAGACCTTGGCCCTGCTGATGGACCCTTATCGGCGCCTTTCCCACTTGTTCGGGCAGGCCGGCGCCGACGTCGTCGAGACCCGCCTGGCGTTGAAGGAGACGACCTGTCTGAGAGGCCGCGAGGCGGCGCGGATTTTCTATGACGAGACCCGCATCGTGCGGGCGGGCGCCATGCCGGCGCCGGTCCGCCGCACGCTGCTCGGCGAGGGCGGCGTTCAGGGACTGGACGGCGAGGCCCACCGCGCCCGCAAGGGCGTGTTCATCTCCCTGATGTCGCCAGCCCGTGTCGCGCGGCTGGGCGAACTGTTCGAAGCGGAGTGGCGGCGCGCGACCGTCGAATGGGCCGGCGAGGAGGACATCGTGCTCTATGACGCCCTGCAGCCGGTGCTGACGCGGGCTGTCTGCGGCTGGGCCGGCGTGCCGCTTGAGCCGCACGACGAAGCGAAGCGGGTCCGTCACCTGAGGGCGCTGTTCGACGCGGCGGGATCGCGGGGCCCCCGGCATCTGTGGTCGAGGCACGCGCGTCGCCGCGTCGACGCCTGGCTGGGCTCGATCATTGAAGACATTCGCGCCGGCCGTCTGTCGCCGGATCCGGACACGGCCGCCCACGCCTGGGCCTGGACCCGCGCCGAAGACGGCGAACCGTTGCCGATCCACACGGCGGCGGTCGAACTGGCCAATGTATTGCGGCCGACTGTCGCGACCTCGGTCTACATCGTGTTTGTGGCGCACGCGATGCAGGCTCACCCGGATGCGGCCCGTCTGGCCGTCGCCGACCCCGGACGTCGCCGCGCCTTCGTCCAGGAAGTCCGACGCTTCTATCCGTTCTTCCCGGCAGTGATCGGGCGTGTGCGCGCGCCGTTTCGCTGGCGCGACCTGGTCTTCCCGGAGGGCCGTCAGGTGGTCCTCGACCTCTATGGCTCCAATCACGATCCCGCACACTGGACTGATCCCGAGGCGTTCCGGCCGGAGCGGTTCAGCGACGGCTCCGGAGATCCGTTCGGTCTCATCCCCCAGGGCGGTGGGGATGCGGCGACCGGTCACCGTTGCCCTGGCGAAGGGATCGTCGTGGAGTTGATGGAGCGCGCCGTCGGCCTGCTCGCCGACCTGAACTACCGGCTGCCGGATCAGGATCTGGAGATCGACTTCCGCCGCCTGCCGGCCCTCCCCGGAAGCGGGTTCCGAATGGAGACGCGCGACGCGGCCCTCAATGAGGGGGGCGCCTGATGCCGGTTCCTCGGGCTGGCCGGGGCCCTTCTCTCCCATCCACTCGCAGCAAAGGCTGACGCCATGAGCCGTTCGACGACCTCCTACGACCTGGTGATCATCGGCGGCGGGCCGGGCGGATACCCGTGTGCGATCCGGGCGAGCCAACTCGGCCTGTCGGTGGCGGTCATCGACGACCGCGAACTGCTCGGGGGGACCTGCCTGAACATCGGCTGCATTCCGTCCAAGGCGCTGCTCCAGGCCACCGAGCGGCTGGAGATGGCGCGCAGTCTCGAAGCGTTCGGCGTCATGGTCGACAATGTGCGGGCCGATCTTGACGGTGTCATGCGGCACAAGGGCAAGGTGGTGACCGAGCTTGGCGAAGGGGTCGCCTACCTCCTGCGCAAGCACAAGGTCGCCCGCTTCCAGGGCCGCGGCCGGCTGCTGGCGCGCGACCGGGTGGAGGTGCGCGCCGCGGACGGCGCTTTCGAGGTGCAGGCCCGCAAGGCGGTGGTCATCGCCAGCGGATCGGAAGCGGCGACCTTGCCCGACCTGCCCATCGACGAGCGGCGGATCGTCACCTCCGCCGGCGCCCTGAGCCTGACGGCGGCGCCGCGCCATCTGGCGGTGATCGGCGGCGGCTACGTCGGACTGGAGCTGGGGTCGGTCTGGCGTCGGCTCGGCAGCGAGGTCACGGTCATCGAAGTGCTCGACCGGATCGCCTCCGGCGTCGACTCGGAGATGTCGGCGGCGCTGCACAAGGTGCTCGAGGCCCAGGGCTTCCAGTTCTGCCTTGGGCACAAGGTGGTCGGATCGCGGATGGAGGGCGACGACGTCGTCCTCGACGTCGAGCCCGTGGGCGATGGCGCGCGAGGAACCATCAAGGCCGATGTCGTGCTGGTCTCCATCGGCCGACGGCCCGCCACCGCCGGGCTCGATCTGGAAACGGTCGGCATTGCGCCCGACCGCAGGGGCTTTATTCCGGTGGACGAAGGGTTCCGGACCAGCGCCGACGGGGTCTACGCCATCGGCGACGTCATCGGCGGCGCCATGCTGGCCCACAAGGCGGAGGAGGAAGGGATCGCCCTGGCCGAACGCCTGGCGGGGGGCGCGGGCCATGTGGACTACGGAACGATTCCGGCGGTCGTCTATACCTGGCCGGAACTGGCTTCGGTCGGCCGCACGGAGGACGACCTCAAGGCGGCCGGCGTGGCCTACCGTGTGGGGCGCTTCCCCTTCTCCGCCAACGCCATGGCCAAGGCGCGTCTGGAGAAGAACGGTCTGGTCAAGGTTCTGGCCGACGCCGCGACGGACAAGATCCTCGGCGTGCACATCCTGGGCCCCGAAGCCGGCGGGTTGATCCATGAAGCGGTCGCCGCCATGCAGTTCGGCGCGGCAGCCGAGGATCTGGCGCGGACAAGCCACGCCCATCCGACCCTGCCGGAAGCCCTGCGCGAAGCCTGCCTGGCGGTAGCCGAGCGCACGATCCACCTCTGACGGCCGCGCGTTACGAGGTCTGACCCGCCGGAAGCCGCGATCGCGGCCGCCTCTGCGGGCCCGGGCGCGTCCGCGGTTTAGACGCGACAGCGGCGTCGCTTGAATGCTATTGCGAGCCGCTCACAACTAGGTCTCCCATGCGTCCTCTGCTCCGTCTGCTCACCCTGCTGTTCGCCCTAGGGCTGGCCGCCCCGGCCCTCGCCCAGGCGCCGTCCGCCTCGGAGGCCCAGGTCGCCTGGCGGCTGCTGGATTATGTGGCGGTCGACTACGCCGGCGCAGTGGCCGACGGCGAGGTCGTCAACCCGGCCGAATACGGCGAGATGATCGAGTTCAGCACCCAGATCCGGACGCGTCTGGACGCCCTGCCGGCCAACCCGGCCAAGGCCGCCCTGATGCGCGACGCCGAGGGCCTGCAGGCGGCCATCCGGGACAAGGCGGATCCGGCCGTCGTCGGCGCCCGGGCCAAGGCCCTGGCCGACGCGGTGCTGGCGGCCTATCCGAGCCCGCTTGCGCCTTCGTTCCCGCCCGACCTGGCCCGCGGCGCCGCCCTCTACGCCGAGCAGTGCGCGGTCTGCCACGGCGTGACCGGGCGCGCCGACGGCCCCGGCGCCGAAGGGCTCGATCCGCCGGCGATCGCCTTCGCCGACGTGGAGCGCGCGCGCCAGCGCAGCGTCTTCGGGCTCTACCAGGTGATCGACCAGGGGCTGGAGGGCACGGCGATGGCCAGCTTCTCGCACCTGCCGGCCGAGGACCGCTGGGCGCTGGCCTTCTATGTCGGCCGCTTCGCCTTCACCGACGCCGAAGCCGCCGAGGGCAAGCGCCTGTGGGACGGCGATCCGGCGGTCCGCGCGGCCTTCCCCGACCTGGCAGCCCTCACCCAGACCACGCCGGCCGAGCTGGCCACCCGCCTCGGCGAACCCCGGGCGCGGGCCCTGACCGCCTATCTGCGACGTCATCCCGAGGCCGCGGCGCGCCCGGCCGGATCGACGCTGACCCTGGCGCGGACGCGCCTGGCGGAGAGCGAGGCCGCCTATCGACGGGGCGATCGCAAGGCCGCCACCGACGCGGCGCTGTCCGCCTACCTCGACGGCGTCGAGCCGATCGAGCCGGCCCTCGGCGCCCGGGACGGCGCCCTGCTGCGCCGGGTCGAGACCGCCATGACCGAGCTGCGCGTCTCGATCAGCCGGGGTGCGCCCGCCGAGGAGGTCGCCGGTCGGGTCGCGCGTGCGAACGCCCTGCTGGACACGGCCGAGCGGGCCCTCGCGCCCCAGGAGGCGGACAATGTCGCCAGCTTCCTCGGCGCCTTCACCATCCTCCTGCGCGAAGGCCTAGAGGCCCTTCTCATCGTGGTGGCGATGATCGCCTTCCTCAGGAAGGCCGAACGGCCCGAGGTGCTGCGCTACGTCCACGGCGGCTGGGTCGCCGCGCTGGTCGCCGGCGGGGCCACCTGGGCGGCCGCGACCTTCTTCATCTCCATCAGCGGCGCCAGCCGGGAACTGACCGAAGGGTTCGGTTCGCTTCTGGCCGCCGTCGTGCTCGTCTCGGTGGGCATCTGGATGCACGGCAAGTCGCACGCCGACGCCTGGCAGACCTATATCCGCGACAAGCTCTCCCACGCGCTGTCGAAACGGTCAGCCTGGTTCCTGTTCCTGCTGTCTTTCGTCGTGGTCTACCGGGAGGTGTTCGAGACCATCCTCTTCTATGCGGCGATCTGGAGCCAAGGCGGCCACCTCGGCATGCTGGCCGGCGCCCTGACGGCGGTGGTCATCCTGGCCGTAGTGGCCTGGGCCCTGCTGGCCTACAGCAAGCGCCTGCCGATCGGCCGGTTCTTCTCCCTGAGCTCGATCCTCATGGCCATCCTGTCGGTCGTCCTCGTCGGGAAGGGGGTGGCGGCGTTGCAGGAGGCAGGCTGGCTCGATGTCCACCCGCTGGCCTGGATCCCCCGGATCGAAATCCTCGGCCTCTACCCGACGGTCGAAGGCGTCGCCGTTCAGCTGCTGACGATCGCCATCCTCGTGGTCGGCTTCTCCCGGCATGCGGCGCCGAAGGGCGCGCGGCCGGCGGACATCGGCTAGGGTCGCCAGCCCTTCACCTAATCTTCCGCCCCGCCGGGCGCCGGATGGGCAGGCGCCGGCTTCCGGTTCCTGAACCGCCCCTCCGACCCCGGAGTTCGCAGCCGGGCGACGGCCTTATCGGACGATGGGTTTGCCCCCGGCGGGCGGCGCCTTGGGTTCTTTCGCAGGAAGATCGTCGCTTGCGGGATCAAGAACCTCCGGCACGTTGCGCTGCAGCTCGTCGATCCAGACCTGGCCATGAGCGTCCGAGGGCATGCGCCAGTCGCCCCGCGGCGACAGTGAACCGCCTGTTGTGACCTTGGGTCCGTTCGGCATGGCCGAGCGCTTGAACTGATTGGCGAAGAAGCGCTGCAGGAACACCTCCAGCCAGCTGCGAATGGCCCCGATGGGGTAGGCCCGCTTTTGCTCGTCCGGAAAGCGCGGCGGCCAGTGCCCGGCGGCGGCGTCCTGCCAGGCGTGCAAGGCCAGGAAGGCGATCTTGGAGGGCCGCAGCCCGAACCGGGTGAGATAGTAGATCCAGAAGTCGTGGAGCTCGTAGGGGCCGATCTTGCCTTCGGTGCTCTGCGACTCGCCCTCGGCCGTCTGCGGGATGAGCTCCGGTGAAATCGTTGTCGCCAGGATGTCGAGCAGGACGTCGGACACCGCGGGGTCGAACAGGCGGTTCGCCGCTGTCCAACGGACGAGGTGTTGAATGAGGGTTTTCGGGAGCGAGCCGTTGACGTTGTAGTGGCTCATCTGGTCGCCGACGCCGTAGGTGCACCAGCCGAGCGCGAGCTCGGACATGTTGCCGGTGCCGAGCACCATGCCGTTCCGCTGATTGGCGGCCCTGAACAGGAGGTCTGTCCGGAGCCCGGCCTGCACATTCTCGAACGTCGTGTCGTACACAGGTTCGCCCCTCGCGAACGGATGGCGCAGGTCCTGCAGCATCTGCTGGGCGAGCGGCTTGATGTCGATTTCCTCGACGGTCACGCCGAGCCCGTTCATCAAGGCGTAGGCGTTAGACTTGGTCCTCGCGCTCGTGCCGAAGCCGGGCATTGTGATCCCGAGAATGTCCGTGCGCGGACGTCCAAGCAGATCGAAGACCTTGGCCGCGACGATCAAGGCGTGCGCGGAATCCAGCCCTCCGGACACGCCGATGCAGATCTTGGCTGTTCCGGTCGCCTCAAGCCTCTTGGCCAGCCCGCTCAACTGTATGTTGAACGCCTCGTAGCAGTCCTGGTCGAGGCGGGAGGGATCGTTGGGCACAAAGGGAAAACGGTCGATGCGTCGTTGCAGGCCGAGGTTGTGAACTGGCGGATCAAGATGGAAGGTCACCCGGCGAAAGCGCCGGTCGGGCATCCCGTTGGCGATCGCGGCCTCGTTAAAGGTGCCGGTACGCATACGTTCCAGCTGCAGCCGTTCCACGTCTATGTCCGCGACGGCCATCTGGGACCCCAGGCTGAAGCGCTCGGTCTCCGCGAGCTGCGCCCCCAGCTCGTAGATACAGGCCTGTCCGTCCCAGGCCAGGTCGGTCGTCGATTCTCCATACCCGGCCGCGGAGTAGATGTAGGCCGCCCAACAGCGGCCGGACTGCAGTTCGCAAAGTCTTCGCCGCGTGTCGGCTTTTCCCACCACGATGTTGCTTGCCGACAGGTTCGTCAGAATCAGCGCGCCGGCGAGCGCGGCGAAGTCGCTGGGCGGCGCGGGCGCCCAAACATCCTCGCAAATTTCGACATGAAAGATCAGGCCATCGACGTCGTCGGCCTGGAACAGCAGATCCATTCCGAATGGAGCGGTCTCGCCCCCGATCGTAATCTCGCCTTCCACATCCCGCCCGGAGGCGAACCATCGCTTTTCATAGAACTCGCGGTAGTTGGGCAGATGGCCCTTTGGCACCACGCCAAGGATCCGCCCCCGGTGGATAGCCACCGCACAATTGTACAGCCGTCCCTCACGACGGAGGGGCGCGCCGACCAGTATGACCGGGTGGAGATCGCGGCTTTCGGCCACGAGGTTCACGAGTTGCCGCTCGACCTCGTCCAGCAACGCCCGCTGCAGAAACAGGTCGTCGATGGAATAGCCCGACAGGCCGAGCTCCGGGAAAACCATCAACGCGGTCCCGGCCTCGTTCCCCTCACGGGCGAGCCTCAGGGTCTGCTCCAGATTGAACGCCGGATCCGCGATCCTGCAAACGGGACGGCACGCAGCGACCCTCACGAAGCCTTGCTGGTAAATCGACAGGAAATCGGCTGCGTTGCGAGGCACGTCCTGCTCCTATTCCGCTTCGGGCATTACTGTTCTCGGCCGGACGGCCCGCGCCTGGTCCCCCTTGCTAAGCGCGGCAAGGGCCTGGAGGTTCGTCAGGATGAGAACGTCACCCGGAGAATAGCCTTTCGCCACTTCTGGCGAGTTACGGCCATCGCGATGCTCGGCGGCCGCCGCGGCCATGGCGTCAAGGTCCGTATTAAGGCGGGAGGAATGCGAGGCATGTTCGCGTGGTCGAGGGGAGGTCACGCCTGGCGCGCGATGACGATCCCCGACAGATCGGAGGCGGCGTCGAGGGGAATCCCGGCCGCCTTGCGCTCGGAATAGCGGTCCACCAGCTGGGCTGCGTGCGGCCGGGTGAGGATGGTGAAGCGCACCAATTCCTCCATCACATCGACGATCCGCTCATAGTAGGCCGAGGGCTTCATCCGGCCGGCCTCGTCGAACTCCTGGAAGGCCTTGGCCACGCTGGACTGGTTGGGGATGGTGATCATCCGCATCCAGCGGCCCAGCAGGCGCAGGGTGTTGACGGCGTTGAAGCTCTGCGACCCGCCCGACACCTGCATCACCGCCAGGGTGCGGCCCTGGGTCGGGCGCAGGCCGCCCAGGCTGAGCGGCAGATGGTCGATCTGCAGCTTCATCAGGCCGGAGACCTGGCCATGCCGTTCCGGACTGCACCAGACCATGCCCTCCGACCAGAAAGCGTGCTCGCGCAGCTCGCGCACCGCCGGGTGGTCGTCGTCGCCGGGCGCGCCCGGCAGGGGCAGGTCGGAGGGGTCGAAGATGCGGGTCTCGCATCCCATTCGCTGCAGCAGACGGGCCGCCTCCTCGACGCAGAGCCGCGAATACGACCGCTCGCGCAGCGATCCATACAAGAGAAGGATCCGCGGCGCCGGATCGGTCGGACCTAGCCCCCGGGCGGGGTCGGCGGACAGATAGGCTGCATCCAGAGCCGGCAGGTGATCCGGATCCGGCAGCGGCCGCAGGCGGGCGAAAGTCATCAGAGGTCCTTGATGAGATAGGCCGCTGACGCCGGGCAGACGTCCGCGAACTCGCGGGTTTGCCGGATCGCAAGGGGCGCGGACGCCCGTTCGGCGGAGACGAAAGCACGCCGGGCGAAGAATAGCTCGGCCGTCGTGGTGAGCAGGTGAAGCCGTTCGCTACCCAGATCGCTCGCCATGGCCTCGACGGCGGTCAGTATGCGGCTCCCGATCCCTTGGGCCTTCAGGTCGGCGAGCACGACCAGGGAGCGCAGCAGAAGATCCTGCCCCTCCCCTTCCAGGCCGACATAGCCGGCGATGCCGCCGTGTTCGTGGGCGGCGAAGTATCGACCAGCGCCAGGCTCGGGCAGACCCGCGCCGCGCAGGGCCGCGATCAGGCCGACGTCATCCGCGTCCAGGAGATGCAGGACGACCATCAGGCCGCGTCCGCCGGCGGAGCCGTATCCGGGAACCAGCGGCGTCCCATCCACAGCGCGACCGACACCAGCAGGATCAGCACCGGCACCTCGACCAAGGGACCGATGACGGCCGCAAAGGCGACCGGCGAGGTCAGGCCGAAGGCCGCGATGGCGACGGCAATGGCCAGTTCGAAATTGTTCGAGGCCGCGGTGAAGGCCAGGGCGGTGGTGCGCGGATAGTCGGTCTCGATCAGCTTGCCCATGAGGAAGCTGACCACGAACATCACAAGGAAGTAGATCGTCAGCGGAATGGCGATGCGCAGGGCGTCCAGCGGCAGGGCCACCACCTCCCCGCCCTTGAGGCTGAACATGACCACGATGGTGAACAGCAGGGCGATCAGGGTGATCGGTCCGATGCGCGGCAGAAAGCGCCGCTCGTACCAATCGGCGCCCCGGCGGGCGATCAGGCTGCGACGGGTCAGGAAGCCGGCCAGGAAGGGAAGACCGAGGTAGACCAGGACCGCCCCGGCGATGGTCCAGACGCTGACGTCCACCACACTGCCCTGCAGGCCGAACAGGGGCGGCAGGACGGTGAGGAAGATCCAGGCGTAGAGGCTGAAGAACAGGATCTGGAAGATCGAGTTGAAGGCGACGAGACCGGCGACATACTGGTTATCGCCCCGCGCCAGCTGGTTCCACACCAGCACCATGGCGATGCAGCGCGCCAGTCCGATCAGGATGACGCCGGTCATGTATTCCGGCTGATCGCGCAGAAAGATCACCGCCAGCGCGAACATCAGCACCGGGCCCAGCACCCAATTCTGGAACAGCGACAGGGCCAGCACCCGCTTGTCGGCGAAGACACGCGGCAGCGCCTCGTACCGGACCCTGGCCAGCGGCGGGTACATCATCAGGATGAGACCGACGGCGATTGGGATGTTGGTCGTGCCGATCGAGAGGCTATTGATCCAGGCGGGCAGACCCGGCGCCAGCGTCCCCAGAGCCACGCCGAGACCCATGGCCACGAAGATCCACAGCGTCAGCCAGCGGTCGAGGAAGGACAGGCGACGCGGCGACGTAGTCGTCACGGGGGTGTCGATCATCGCTTCACCCGCTGGCCGGCGGCGTCGATGACGACCTCGCCGTCCTCCTTGGTGAAGGGTTTGAGATCGTCGTCGGGCAAAAGATCGAGCACGGCCTCCGATGGCCGGCAGAGTCGAACGCCCATGGGACTGACGACGATCGGGCGGTTGAGAAGTATCGGATGGGCCTCGATCGCGTCGAGCAGTTGATCGTCCCTGAGGCCTGGATCACCGAGGCCCAGTTCGGCGAAGGGCGTGCCCTTTTCGCGCAACAGGTCGCGCAGCGGCGCGCTGGTGCGTTCGGCCAGCTGGGCGATCATGGCCCGCGACGGCGGGGTCTTCAGATACTCGACGACGTGCGGCTCGATGCCGACATGGCGGATCAGCTCGAGCGCGTTGCGCGACGTCCCGCAGGCGGGATTGTGATAGATGACGACGTCCATGGGATCCTCAGGGGCGGCAGGGTGCGAGTTCGGCCAGCAGGGGCTCGCAGAGGTCCGCCCTGCCCCCGCAGCAGTCCTTGAGCAGGAACAGGACCAGGTCGCGGAACCGGTCCAGGTCGGCCCGGTAAATGATCGAGCGGCTGCGCCGCTCCGACCTGATCAGCCCCGCGCGGGTCAGGACGCCGAGATGGGACGACAGAGTGTTGGGCGGGATCGCCAGATGGTTCGAGATGTCACCGGCCGCCAGACCTTCGGGTTCGTGCCGCACGAGGAGGCGAAACGCCTCCAGCCGCGTGGACTGCGCCAAGGCGGCGAGAGCGAGAATCGAGGCTTCCGTTTCCATAATTCCGAATTAGTCGAACTATGGAAACAATCAAGGTTTAACTTCCCCTGATCAGGCTGGCCGACGTCCCAGCCCGGGGATGCCGCGGATGTAGACCAACTCCGCCAGGAGCTCGATCAGGGTCTGGGTGACGATGATGGCCGGGACCAGGGGGATGGCGCCGGGCACGACCAGGGCTAGCGGCAGGACCACGAGCGAGTTGCGGGTCCCCGCGCTGAAGGCGACGGCGCGGCCGGCTTCCGGCGTCAGCCGTGCGAGCCGCGACACGGCCCATCCGATGAGCGGCGCCAGCACGGAGAAGGCGACATAGACCGGCACGACACTCAGGGTCCGGTCGAGGGTCTGTCCGAGTTGCGGCATGACCGCGGCGACGACGATGAAGAGCACCAAGGCCGTGGCCGGCACCGGCGCCAGGCCGAGACCAGATGAGACTCGCTCGCCCGTTTTGCTGCGGGCCGCCCAGGTCTGGACCAGCGCCGCCAGAACGAACGGGATGGCGATCAGCCAGACGAAGGCGTGGATGAACGGACCTGGCTGCACATAGGCCGCCGCCTCGGCGCCGAGGAACAGACGCAGATAGATGGGCAGGAGCGCCATCTGGGCGATCAGCAGCACCGGGGTCGAGGCCAGGAGCAACCGGGCGTCCGCGCGACCCAGATGAGCGAAGGTCACGACATAGTCGATGCATGGACAGAGCAGCACCATCAGCACGCCGAGACGGATCAGGGGATCGGCCGGCAGGAACTGCATCAGGCCCAGGACGAGCAGGGGCACGGCGATGAAGTTCACCGCCAGCAAGGTGCCCAGGAACCGCAACTCCTGAAGCGCCCGGCCGAGGGCGGCGACGGGCACCTGCAGGAAGGTGACGAACAGCATCAGGGCCAGCGCCGGATTGATCGCCGATTCCAGCACCGCCGTGCCCGGGATCACGAACCCAATGGCCGTCGCGACGATCACGGCGGCGAAATAGATCCAGACCTGTTGGGCTTCGAGGCCGTCGCGAAGTTCAGACGTGTTCATCCCGGATCCTGACTTCGCACTGCACCCCCCCTACCGGCCGCGACCACCCCGGCCTGTCAAGCCTCGTCCTGCGTTCCGCGGCTCAGAGGGTGGACCGATCAACTGGCGGCGTTCGAGCGGCGTCGGAGCGCGCCCGCAAGCTCTGGCGCGCGCACCGCACTCAGGGGTT
This sequence comes from Brevundimonas sp. AVps31, assembly GCF_058681355.1. Classification (NCBI taxonomy): domain Bacteria; kingdom Pseudomonadati; phylum Pseudomonadota; class Alphaproteobacteria; order Caulobacterales; family Caulobacteraceae; genus Brevundimonas; species Brevundimonas sp. AVps31. The sequence continues at coordinate 3,227,576 of NZ_CM178736.1, forward strand.
TGGCTTGGTTCCTACTGCGGCTAAGATGGTCCCCGGCGGGCCTCGACCGGATAGCCTTTGATCTTGAGCCAGGGGACGTTCTGCGTCGGCGGCGATCACGGGTGAAGACGTCGAGCTTCACACAGAAGTTCCCGGCCCGCCCCCTCCCCTCCTCACCAACGGGCGACGCTGAGGCGACGCCAACGATCCTTCTCTACCAGAGGCACCTCGGCCAGATCGGCGTGATCGCGCCACCGAGTGATCACGCCCTTCTCAACCTCGAAAACGTTGATAGCGCGGACGTTCATGACGAGGCCACGGTTCGCGGCCAGCAGATAGAGGCTTTCGGCGATGACCAGCTCGCCCTGGGTGACGGACTTGAGGATGTGAAGTTCGAACAGCGAATAGCTCTGGAAGAGCCGACGCCAGAAGCCGAGAAGCGCCGTACGTCCGACAAGTTCGCCCGCGATGTCGAACTGGGCCGCGACCTGCTCCGACAGATAGGATTCGAGGCGACGCACATCGCGTGATGCGATCTCCCCGGCGAAAGCTTGGACGACGTCTCCGGGCATAAGCGACATGATCACCGTTCAGGTGCGCAATCATGATCCGATTCTCAGTGGAAAACTCGCGTATCGCGTGTGACCAACGATGTCACTCCGGTTCGATAACCCCGGCCCCCACCGCGACCGCGACGGCCTCTATCCGGGTGCGCACGCGCAGCTTCGAGCACACCTTCTCAAGGTATGGGTTGCAGGCACGCGAACTGCGCGCCTGAAACCCTGCCCGTCGGCGAGACCGGGGTAGCAAGGGCCAGGGCGGACCGGCCGGAGGGGGATCGCCCGACCTGCACAAGCCTGACCTTGATGATGATCATGAAGACGATCGCCGGCGCGGAAGGTCGGGGAGACCGGCCGGTCCGGCGGCGCAGCCGCTTCACCCTGGCGCGCGCGAGGGCGGAGCCCTTAGCTCTGGACGCCCGCCGGACCGTTGGTCCCGTCGGCAAGGTCGATCGTCAGTGCGAGCGTGTCGATCACCGCCCACGACACCCTGTTGCAGCGAGGAAGGAGCCTGAAGAAGGCGTCGCCTGTCCCGCGGTGAGGAATGAATCGCGGCGAAGCGATCGGCATCGGCGTCACGTCGATCAATTGTCCGCGCTCGTCTGCAACGACGGAATGGGCGACGATGTGGAGCTGGAACGCGTCCTGCGCCTCGATCAACCAGCCGTGGACCGGGATCGCGTCCGGCGTCTGCGCCGCCCAGCGCACAGCGTTGGCATGACAGTCGTTGGGGCGCGCCGCATCACCATCGCGAAACACGACCTGAAGCGGTTTCGGGCAAAGCGCTTCGGAGCGGCGCCCGTGGACCTCATCGAAATAGGCGACATCATCGGCGTCGAAGGTGATCGTCATGTCTCGTCCTCTCGCCGTCGACGGCCCGACGGGTCCGAAGGCATGACACGCTCTCGACTTCCGACCAAAGCAGAGCTTCACTCGGACATTGAGGCTCTCGCCTCCGCTTGCGGGCGGAAAGCGGCGGCGCGAACTTCGAGGACCACGCCCTGTCATCCCCCACCCTGATATCCTTCGATGAGTCCGGCTTCACCGGGCCCAATCTGCTCCGGGACGACCAGCCGGTCTTCGCCTATGCGGCGGTCGAACTGTCCATTGAGGACGCCAATCAGCTGATCGCGGAGATCCGCGACGGTCGCAAGCCGGTCATCCAGGCCGCCGAACTGAAGGCGTCCGGACTCAAGAAGCGGGGGGACTGGCCCGAGATCGCGGGCCTCGTGCTGGCCCGGATGGAGGGCCGTTACAGCTTCCTCGTCGCGGACAAGCGGCTGGCGTTCGCGGGCAAGGTGTTCGAGTACCTCATGGAGCCTGTGCTCGAGGACAACAGCCTGCTCTTTTACCGTCACGGGCTTCATCGGCTGGTCGCGGGAGCCGTCTATCGAAGCATCGCGACCGCCGGCGGACCGGCCGAGGACCTCGCCCTTCAGCTCGAGACGTTCATGCGCAGTTTCGATCCCGCAGACGCCCCCGCGGTCTTCGCCGCGACCGGAGAGGCGCCGGCGGATGCGCGGGTCCTGGGCGAAGTGTTGCGGTTCGCGCGGGGCTATGCCGAGCGGATCAAGGCGCGCACCGAGCACCTGAAGGACGACGCCGAGTACGCCAAATGGGTGCTGGACCTGACTTCGACCGCGCTGATGTCGCTCCTCGTCAACGGTTTCGGCCCCAAGCATCAGCAGCTCGAGGTGCTTTGCGACGACTCCAAACCGCTACAGGGCATCGCCTCGACCTTCGACGGCTTCATCGGTCGCGATGAGGAATTCCCTCTGCATGGCGGCAACCGCGTGGTCAGCGCCAGGCTCAATCTCGCGGGGCCGATCCGGTTCGGCCAGTCGCATGACAATCCGACGCTTCAAATCGCCGACCTGATCGCCGGCCTCGCCGCCCAGCTCTATGGCCGCAACACACCTGCTGAACTTCAGCCTCTCAAGGCCGACCTGGACCGCCATCTGCATGAGGATCACATCCTGCCGGAGACGGCGGGGGACTCGCAGATGACCGCGGTCGAGAAACAAGCCAATATGTTCGTCCTGCGTCACCTCGCGGGCCGCGCGGCGCTGGGAGCCGACCCCCTCAAGGGGATGGCCAAGGTCTACGTCCAGGCCTTCAAGCGAGCGGGCTCCGTCGGCCAGCGCTTGCGAAACCGGCGCTGAGGACACGTAAGCCTGCCACCGCAGGTCTGCGTGTTCACCCTCCAGCATCTTTCGGTTCGAATCGGCCGGAACAAGGAGATGCTCCATGGGACAGACCCATTCGCCCCTGCCGCGAACGATCAAGAAGCCGGAACTGCGCCAGATGGTGCCTCTCGCAGACAGCACCATCTGGGAAATGGAGCAGCGCGGGGAGTTCCCCAAACGCTTCCGGCTGACGCCGCGATGCGTGGTCTGGGATCTGTCGGAGGTGCAGGCCTGGCTGGAGAAACGCCGCCGCACCCCGGTCACGGCGGCCAAGGCCCCGGATGTGCGCCTGCGCCGAACACGCCCGGTCCACGACGGGCTGGGCGCGGCCCGGCCGCACCTGTGAGCCGGGTGCGCTTCAGAAATCAGCGAGTATGGTCATAGAATGCTTCATCCGGGGCCGGTTGTGACCCGGAGACCGGGACAGGGACGTCCAGGGCTGATCATTGATTTCTTCACCCCCGGGGCTTATATGTCCTCCCGAGGCCAGATCGGTTGAAACAGCCTCACCCGCCTCTTCGGAGGTCCACGCGTGAGCGAGATAGGGATTTCGGTCCCGGAAGCGGCTACCGAGTGACTTCTGATAGGGGCGCCTCCGGGCGCCCTTATCTTTTCCGGTGAAACTTCAGCTTCTCGCCCTTCAGCGTCTTGTCGACCAGCACGGCGAAGCGAACCTTGCTCATGTGGGCGATGGCGAGCGCCTGCGCCGGTTCAGGGCTGTAGGCGCTTTCCACGAAGAGCTTGAGATCGATGCCGGCGCCGGCGCCGCGCTTGACCCTGAAGAAGACCCTGTAGTCCCCTGCTCCGCCGTCGTTGCGCACACCGATCCGCAGGAAGTTCGCCTCCGGGGTCTGATAGACATGCGCGGTCGGCAGACCTTTCAGGATATGCGGCAGCGCTTGCGACAGCCCGTAGCGGATCGGACAGAAGACGCGCCGCCTCGGGCCGTCCCAGACCGCCACCGCGTTGTCGTCGTGCCGGGCGGCGTCGAAGGTTTCGCTGAAGCAGTGGTTGCTGAACCGGACATCGATCTTCACGCCGTTCGGACGCGACTGGGTCGCCATCTCGAGAACGAAGGGCTCGAGATGGTCGAACGCGAGCGTCTGCCCCGCGACCTCCAGCGGCGGAAAGTACGGCCCGGCCATGATCTACAGTCCGGACAGGTCCGGCGACCGCTTGCGCAGTCCCGGCCGAACGGCCGCGCGCTTGGTGGCGGCGGCCTTGTCGCGCGCGTCGATCATGTCCTTGGCGATCGGCTTCAGCTTCTCGACCAGGGGCTTGAGGTCATAGATGTTGCTGGCCTGCCCTCCGCTGGAATGGCGACGCACGATCCGACGAACGAGACCTTCGTCTTCGAGGCGTTTGATGGCGCGCTGGACGGTCTTGTCCGACACGCTGAGGCGTTCGGCCAGCCTGCGCTTCGAGGGGAACGGCATCTCCTCGTCCTCCCACCAGTGGTCGATCAGGTGCATCAGCACCGCGAGTTCGGTGGCGTTGATGTGCAGGCGAGCCTGGGCTCGGAGCAGGACCGAAGGGACGAAGGTGAAGCCCGGGTCGATCACGCCCTTGGTCCACCGCTTCTCCAGGACCTTGCGCGACGTCTCAGGCGTGGCGGCGGGACGGAGGGGGACGACCTTGTTGGTGGTTTCGCTCATGGTTGATCTCATTGATTGAGCCGATACAATGGACCTTCAAACCGTTGAACGGAATGGTTCGGGCCCGCCTCTCCCCTGGACATAGGCGCCCATACCCCCGGACGCCATCGTCCCTCCGCCCCGGTCGCCACCGTCCCCCGAATAAGCACGCCGCGCGTTTCAGGACGCCGTGTCGCATGAGGCTATTGGAGTACAACAACCCCCTGGTCGTCGGCGTCCACGGGTCCACCAATTTTCTGTTCGCATCCCTGGGATGCGTTTCAGAATTTCGGATCGAACCGCGGCGCGCTGACCTCTGGTGCGGCGAGCGCCGGGGTATAGGCGCGTCCCGCTTCCCACGCATCCACGGCGTTCGACCATTCCTGAGCCATGTGCCGACGCTGGGTCTCGAACTCCGCCTTGTTGTAGACGCCGCGCGAGGATCGCTCTTCGTGAGCCAGCCCCTTCTCGATCCAGTCCGAGTTGAAACCCATCTCATGCAGCAGGGTCGAGGCCGTCCGCCGCAAGTCGTGGACGGTGAAGGGTTCGAGCGGGAGATCACCCTTACCGGCCTTCTCAGCGATCGCACTGGTGACGCGGTTGAAGGTCGCCCGCGACATCGGCGCATCGGCGTCGTAGCGCGACGGCAGGATGTATTTCGAGTTGCCGGCGCAGGTCTTCAGGGCGACCAGGATGTCCAGCATTTGGGTGGAGAGGTAGACGTTGTGAGGGCGTGAGCGCTTCATGCGCGCCGCCGGGATCGACCAGACCGCATTGTCGAAATCCACCTCGGTCCATACCCCGTCCTGAAGTTCGCTCTTTCGAACCATGCTGAGCAGGATGAACTTCAGGCCGAGCCTGATGGTTGGCAGGGTCGCCACCTCACCCAGAAGCATCAGCATGATCCGGATTTCGGCGGGGGTGAGCGAGCGGTCGCGCGGTCGGAAGGTCGCGATGGACGCCGGGCCCACGTCATCTGCCGGGTTGTCGATCTTCTCGCCGTGGAGGATGGCCCAGCCGTAGATCTGCTTGACGATATCCCGGACGTGGATCGCCGTCGCGGGCGCCCCGCGGTCCACGATCGCCTTGCAGTGCGCCCGCAAGTCGTCAGGCGTGATCTCGCTCAGCAGGCGGTTCTTCCACTTCGGAAGGATGTCCCGATTGAAAATCGCCCGGCGCATGTCGCGGGTGCTGTCCGCCATCGGCGCGCGGTCCATCCAGCCCTGGGCGACCTGTGCGAAATCGTGAGCTTCCTTCAAGCGACGTTTGGCGCGCTGCTTTTCAACGGCGGGCGATACCCCGTCTGCGATCGCCTTCTTCACCTCGATCAGCCGCTCGCGGGCTTGGGCCAGCGTCAGCCCGGCCCGACCGTAACGCCCGAGCGTCATGGTCTCTCGACGGCCGTTGAACCGATAGTCGTAGCGGAATGAGATCGCGCCGCCCGTCGAGACATAGACGTACATACCGTCCCTGTCGGTACTCTTGTAAGCCCTTGCTTTCGGACGCAAATTCTTCAGTGCGGTGTCGGTTAGCACGGTATAATCGCCTCTGGCTGTCGGTCCTCGAATTCGGGCGCGCCAAGACAGCTTTTTATCATCCATTTCAGAGACTTGCTGGAAATGAATACCGTCAGGGCTTGGCCCGATGTCAGGACGGTATGAGCCCGAGTCCGCCAGATCAATGCAGCGGCGTACCGTCGGGCAGTCCGACAAAACGAAAAAAGACCCTCCGAATGGCTCCGAAGGGTCTCGACAGAATTCACAATGTTGTCAGCCCTTTAGAGGCGGCTTCGGAAGCGATACCGAATGCTACCGAAGGGTCGGGACTATTCCCACTCGATCGTGCCGGGCGGCTTGGAGGTGACGTCATAGACGACGCGGTTCACGCCGCGGACCTCGTTGATGATGCGCGTCGCGGTCTTGCCCAGCACCTCCCAGGGGAACTGATAGAAGTCGGCGGTCATGCCGTCGGTGGAGCTGACCGCGCGCAGGGCCAGCACCTTCTCATAGGTGCGGGCGTCGCCCATCACGCCCACCGTCTTGACCGGCAGCAGCACGGCGAAGGCCTGCCAGATGGCGTCGTACAGGCCCGCCTTGCGGATCTCTTCCAGATAGATGGCGTCGGCCTGTTGCAGGGTCTCGACGGCTTCCGGCGTGATCTCGCCCGGAATGCGGATGGCCAGGCCCGGTCCGGGGAACGGATGACGGCCCACGAAGGCGTCGGTCAGGCCCAGTTCGCGACCCAGGGCCCGCACCTCGTCCTTGAACAGCTCGCGCAGCGGCTCGACCAGCTTCAGCTTCATGTAGTCGGGCAGGCCGCCGACGTTGTGGTGGCTCTTGATCACCGCAGACGGGCCGCCCGAGGCCGAGACGCTCTCGATCACGTCGGGATACAGCGTCCCCTGCGCCAGGAATTCAGCGCCCTCGATCCGGTTGGCCTCGCGGTCGAAGATCTCGATGAAGACGCGGCCGATGGTCTTGCGCTTGGTCTCCGGGTCCGAAATCCCGGCCAGCTCGCCGAGGAATTCCTTCGACGCATCAACGTGCACCAGCGGGATGTTGTAGTGCTCGCGGAACAGGGTCGTGACCTGGGTCGCCTCGTCCTTGCGCAGCAGGCCGGTGTCCACGAAGACGCAGGTCAGCTGGTCGCCGATCGCCTCGTGGATCAGCACCGCCGCCACCGAACTGTCCACGCCGCCGGACAGGCCGCAGATGACCTTGGCGTCGCCGACCTGTTCGCGGATTTGGGCGATCTTCTCGTCGCGATAGGCGGCCATGGTCCAGTCGCCCTTCAGCCCGGCCACGCCGAACAGGAAGTTGCGATAGATTTCGGCCCCGCGCGGGGTGTGGTGGACCTCGGGGTGGAACTGGACCGCATAGATCTTGCGGGCCTCGTCGGCGATGGCGGCGAAGGGGGCGCCCGGCGAGGTGGCGATGACCCTGAAGCCCTCGGGGATGGCGACGACGCGGTCGCCGTGGCTCATCCACACCGTCTCCTCGTGGCCCGCGCCGCCGATGCCGGCGAACAGCGGACTATCGTCCTGCACGGTGATCTCGGCGCGTCCGAACTCGCCGTCATGCCCGCCCTCGACCTTGCCGCCCAGCAGGTCGCACAGCAGCTGCTGGCCGTAGCAGATGGCCAGCATGGGCAGGCCCAGGTCGAACAGCTTCTTGCCGATGCGGGGGCTGTCCGCCTCCAGCACGCTGGCCGGGCCGCCCGACAGGATGATCGCCTGCGGATCGAAGGCGTCGACCATGGCCTCGACCTTGCTGAACGGATGGATCTCGCAATAGACGCCCGCCTCGCGAAGCCGCCGCGCGATCAGCTGGGTCACCTGACTGCCGAAGTCGACGATCAGAACCTTCTGGTGGTCGGCGCCGGGGTGTTTCGAAGGCGTGGTCATGACGTGAGCGAGTCCGGGGAGGGCGTGGAATGGGCGGGGTCTTGGCGGCCCAGGGCCGCAAGATCAAGGGCCTCAGGATCAAGGGCGGCGAGGCCTTCGGCCTCCAGCACGACGATCAGTCGGTCCAGCGCGACGGCCAGGTTTTCATCGACGTGATGCAGGGTCGAGGTCCAGTCCTCCAGCGCCTTCAGCTCGGCGCGGCCGTCCGACACCCCGCGCAGGGCGACGAGAGGCCGGCCGAAGGTCTGGCAGGCGCGCAGCAGGGCGAAGGTCTCCATGTCCACCATATCGGCGTCGATGCCGTCATAGGCGGCGCCGGAGACGACATCGGCGCCGGTTGAGAGGCTGGCCGTCGGCACGTCGGGGATGGGGCAAGGCATGGCCAGGACGGCGGGCAGGTCCAGCAGCGGGGTGGCCCCCTTCGGAAATCCCAGGGCGCTGGCGTCCATGTCGCGATAGCCGACCGACGACACCTGATAGACCGCCGCATGCTCCAGCGTGGGCGAGCCGCACGAGCCCAGCGACAGCACCAGATCGGGCAGCCCTCCCTTCGCCTCCAGCCGCGCCAGAACCGCGGTCAGGCTGACCGCCGCCTCGACCGGCCCTACACCGGTCAGGAGAGGCTGTATTCGGGCTCGCAGGTGAGCGCCGTATTCCGCGGGGGCCGCCATGACGCAAAGGACCGACACGTCGCCGTATCGCTCCATGCGCCATGCGCCCATCACGAAGCGCGCTCGTAGATCGCGACGAAGAAACCGTCCGTCCGGGTCGAGGCCGGGGTCAGGTGCAGACGATGCCCCTGAGCCTTCGCCGCCAGGGCCTCCGCGCCGGACGGTGTCAGGCCCGATTCGGACAGGGCCGTCGCGATCGGGAACGGGGTGAAGCCGGGATGGGCCGCCTCGAAGGCCGTGGTCGATCCCTCGTTCTCGCGGCTCAGCATCGAGCAGGTGACATAGACCAGACGCCCGCCCGGCTTCACCAGCTGGGACGCCTGCGACAGGATGCGGACCTGCAGGGCGTGCAGGCGTTCGACCTCTTCCGGCGCCAGACGCCAGGCGTCTTCCGGACGGCGACGCCAGGTGCCCGAACCGCTGCACGGCGCATCGACGAAGACCAGGTCGGCCTTGCCGTTCAGGTCCTCGATCCCGCCGCCGTTCTGGCCCAGCAGGCAGAGATCGGCCGCCACGCCCGCCCGGGTCAGGCGGGGCCGGATGTTGTCCAGCCGCTTCTGCACCACGTCACAGGCCACCAGGGTGCCCTCGGCCTTCATGGCCTGCGCCAGCGCCAGCGTCTTGCCGCCGCCGCCCGCGCAATAATCGACCACGGTCATGCCGGGCCGGGCGCCCGCCAGCCAGGAGACGATCTGGCTGCCCTCGTCCTGGATCTCGATATGACCCGACTTGAAGGCCTCCTGCGCCTGAACGTTCGGCGGGGGCTCGCTGGGCAGGCGCAGGCCGAAGGTCGAGAAGGGCGTCGGCTCGGGCGTCAGCCCCGCCGCTTTCAGCTCGGCCTCGACCGCCTGCACGGTGGCGACCAGACCATTGACCCGCAGGTCGATCGGCGCGCGCGGCGCCATCAGTTCCCGGGCCTCTTCCGTCCAGCGATCGCCGTAGGTCGCCTTGAAATCCTCGACCACGAACTCGGGCAGGCCGGCGGCCACCCAGCCGGGCAGTTCCCCCTCGCCCGCCGCCGTCAGCCGCGACCGCTCCTGCTTCGACAGCGGACGCGGACCGTAGCCTTCGCCCGCGTGCAGGGCCTCGATCTCTTCAAGCGGCAGGGCGTCGATCAGGCTGAGCGAGCCGATGACCAGTGCGCGGCCGTCCTCGCGACCGCCCATGGCCCAGACCAGACGGCCGCGGGCGCGCAGGACCTTGTAGACCCGGTCGGCGATCGCCTTACGGTCCTTTGACCCGGCGTAGCGGTTCGCCGTTCCCCAGACCTTGAGAACGGCTTCCGCCGGCTGACGGCCCTGGGCGATGCTGTCCAGGATCGAGGCGGCGGCGGCGAGGCGGGCGGCTGGGGTCAATTCAGGTCTTTCAAACGAACAGGGCGGCGATGACCATCACCAGCCCGACGGTGGACGTAATCCAGACCAGCGAGCGAATGACGGGCACGCCGAAGGCGTAAAGGGGGACATAGATCAGCCGCCCGAAGAAATAGAGGTGGGCGCCGATGAGGGTCAGGGTCGTCCCGTCCTTACCCGCGATATGCGCCATGATCACGGCGCCGATAAACAACGGCAGGGTTTCGAACAGATTGGCCTGCGCCCGCAGCAGGCGACCGGCCAGCGGGCCCGGCGGCGGCGTGTCGCCATCACGCGGGCCGGCGTTCCATTTCGCCCCCAGTTCGGCGGTGCGGGCGGCTCCCGCCGCGCCGATCTGGATCAGGGCCAGGACGAGCGTGGCAGCCAACAGAATGAATTCAGGCGTCATATCCACGGCTTGCGCTCCCCTGCTCAGCCCTGACGATAGTTGGGCGCTTCCCGCGTGATCATCACGTCATGGACGTGGCTCTCACGAAGACCGGCGCCGGTGATCCGGACGAAGCGGGCGCGCTCCTGGAACTCCGGAATGGTCCCGGCCCCGACATAGCCCATCGAGGCGCGCAGCCCGCCGACCATCTGGTGCAGCACCGGGCTGATCGGCCCCTTGTAGGGCGTCTGGCCCTCGATGCCCTCGGGCACCAGCTTTTCGGACGACACTTCCTTCTGGAAATAGCGGTCCGCCGAACCGCGGGCCATGGCCCCGACCGAGCCCATGCCGCGATACGACTTGTACGACCGGCCCTGGTACAGGAAGACCTCGCCGGGCGACTCATCGGTGCCCGCGAACATCGAGCCCATCATGGCCACATTGGCGCCGGCCGCGATGGCCTTGGCCAGGTCGCCGGAATATTTGATCCCGCCGTCCGCGATGACCGAGGCGCCGGTGCCCCTGGCCGCCCGCGCTGAGTCCAGCACGGCCGTCAGTTGCGGCACGCCCACGCCCGCGACGATGCGGGTGGTGCAGATGGAGCCCGGCCCGATGCCGACCTTCACCGCATCCGCGCCCGCATCGATCAGCGCCCGCGTCGCGTCGTAGGTGGCGACGTTGCCGGCGATGATCTGCAGGCGGTTGTTCTCGCGCTTGATGCGCTCGACCACCTGGGCGACCGAGGCCGAGTGGCCGTGGGCGGTGTCGATCACCACCACGTCGCAACCGGCGTCGGCCAGCGCCATGGCCCGCTCATAGCCTGCGTCGCCGACCGTCGAGGCCGCGCCGACCAGCAGGCGGCCCTGGTCGTCCTTGGCCGCGTGAGGGAAGGCCTGGGCCTTCTCGATGTCCTTCATGGTGATCAGGCCGACGGCGCGATAATCCTCGTCCACCACGATGACCCGTTCGATCTTGCGGGTCTTCAGCAGTTGCCGCGCCTCTTCCTTGCCGGCGCCCTCGCGCACCGTGATCAGGTCGCCCGTGGTCATCAGCGAGGCGGCGGTCAGGTTCAGGTCGCTCTCGAACCGCATGTCCCGGTGGGTCAGCATGCCGACCAGCCGGCCCGTCGCGGGGTCGACGACCGGGAAGCCGGTGATCTTCTTGCGGGCGACGATCTCGCGGACCTCGCCCAGCGTGGTCTCGGGGCCGACCGTGACCGGATTGACCACCATGCCGCTTTCATAGCGCTTCACGGCGCGGACCTGATCGGCCTGCTCCTCGATGGTCATGTTCCGGTGCAGAACGCCCAGGCCGCCGGACTGCGCCATGGCGATGGCCAGTCGGCTTTCCGTCACGGTGTCCATGGCGGACGACAGAAGCGGGATGTTCAGCCTGATGTCGCGGGTCAGCTGGGTCGAGACATCGACCATCGCCGGCATGAACTCGGACGGGCCGGGTTCGAGCAAAACATCATCGAAGGTGAAGCCTTCGCGTATCTCCATGAGGAGTCTCCGTTTTGCGGGCCGCGTATAGCGGGGAGCGGCAGGGAACCGCAAGGCCTCAACGCGTGCTATGGTCACGATAGAAACAATTGGTTTGCGTCGCGGCGCATCCGACACGATGTGGGCAGTATGGTTCGCGCCTTGATCACAACCGCCCGCCGTCTGGCGCTGAAGATCGCCAGCTATGGCGTGATGCACCTGATCGTCGCCATCCTGGTGGCCTTCGCCATCACCCGCGACTGGCGCCTCGCCCTCGCGGTGGGCGTGGTCGAGCCCTTCTTCCAGACCATCGCCTATTCGATCCACGACCGTGTCTGGCACCGGATCGAGCGCCGCAAGATGCTCTCGGGCGTCGAGGAGGCGTCCGAGGCCGTCACCGCCCGTCTGGGCGTCATGAATGCGGAGGAGCAGACCCGCATCCACGGCGGTCACGGGCACGGCCAGGGTCATCACGGCCACAGCCACGCCCTGCCCCGCTCGTTCAGCCAGATCGCGCTCAAGTCGGTGACCTACGGCCTGATGCATTTCACCGTCGCCGTGGCGGTCGCCTTCGCCCTGACCCGCAACATCGGTCTGTCCCTGACCATCGGCATCGTCGAGCCTTTGGTGCAGACGCTGTTCTTCACGGTCCACGACCGGGTCTGGAGCCGGATCGAGGCGCGGAAGGCGAAGCGCGCCGAGGAACTGGCGCAGGCCTGAGGCCCGCCGCCCGCTGACCGTCAGGGACGCGGGTTGCCGTAGGCCGTGCATCCCGGACGGTCGCCGTCCGGCCGGTTCTGCTCATCGCGGCACAGCAGGGGCGCAAGGCCCGTCTGTCCGGACTCGCGCCGGACCTTCCAGACGACGCGATCCCCGCGAACGCCCAGCAGGCCGATGTCGGCGACAGTGTCCGTTCCGTTGCCCAACTTGACCGCGATGACGGCGAAGGTCGGGTCGGCGGCGTCGCGATACACCCGCACGCCCCGACGTCGCCTCACGACGGCCTCCACCCCACCCGCCAGCAACGATCCCGGCTCGAGCGAGTCCAGCAGCGCCCCGCCCTCCCGGTCCGCCCGGGTTTCTTCAGCTCTCTGGAAGGGCACGAAAGGCAGGACGGTCAGACCGACCATGCCCCAGATGATATCCATCCCGATGTCGCGCTGGCCCGCGCCACGATCCGGCAGTTGCAGACACAGGCTGGTCACGGACAGGTCGGCGGGGGCCGTCGGCAGGCGCTCCAGCACGCCCGCCCCGTCCGAAAGCGGCAGACGGCCCGCTGCGACCGTCATCGGCGACGGCGGCTGCGGCCCCAGAACCCCGGCTTCGATGGAGGCCCGCGTCGCGGGCGCCGCGCTTCCGGGCCGACGCGGCGTCGGCGTCTCCGGGCGCACGTCGGTCAGTCGACCGTTCTCGAACACGAACCAGCCGCGACTACGGCGCATCAGCTCGGCCCGGGGATTGGCGTCCGGCTCCCCCGCCAGCGGGACTTCGGGAAAGCCGGTCACACAGGCTCCGCCCTCGGGCCAGGCCCGGTGAAACCGTTGCGCGGGATACAGATCCAGGGTGCCTCCGCCGTCGACGATCCGGATGGCGTCGGACGGACCGACATCTCCAGGCGCGCCCGTCCGCTCAGCGACCTCGGCCGGGGTCGCGCCGATCAGTTCGGCCACCGGCACGCGGACAGGCGGCAGGCCCGTGACCTGAAAGACGCCGGCCATGACCAGCGCCGTCAAACTCATCGCTTGTTCAGCGCCACCAGAAACACCTCGGCGCTGTCTTTCCGGCTGGAGGCCGGCTTGACGTATTTCACCGTCTCGAACTCCTCGCGCAGCCGCGCCAGAACGCCCCCGGCGTCGCCGCCCTGGAAATTCTTCGACACGAACGATCCGCCGGGGCGCAGGGTGCGAATGGCGAAGTCGGCGGCGATCTCGATCAGGGCGATGATCTTCAGGTGGTCCGTCTGCCGGTGTCCGACCGTGTTGTGCGCCATGTCGGACAGCACCAGATCGGGCGCACCGCCCAGCAGGTCCATCATCTGTTGATCGACGCCCGGATGGGTGAAGTCAGCCTGGATCATCGTGGCGCCGGGCACCGGCTCGACCGGCAGCAGGTCGACGCCGATCACCGAGGTGGCCCCGCGCTTGACCGCCACCTGCGCCCAGCCGCCCGGGGCCGCGCCCAGGTCGATCACCCGGCTGCCGTGCTTGATCAAACGGAAGCGGTCGTCGATTTCCAGCAGTTTGAAGGCCGCCCGGCTGCGCCAGCCCTCGGCCCGCGCCTTCTCGGACCATTTGTCGGACAGCTGGCGCTTGATCCATTGCTGGCTGGACATCGACTTGGTGTCCGCCGTCTTCATTTTTGTGCCCATGCCACGGCCGGCGGCGGTCCCGCCCGTGGGCGGTTTCACCATTCTGCGGCGTTCGGCGGGCTTTTCGTCGTCACTCATGACACCCACATAGCCGCGACAGCGTTTGCGGGCTATGACCCCGCGACATTTCAAAGGAGCGCCCCGATGGCCGAAACCCTCACCCTTACCCTCGATAACGGAAGCGCCCCCGGCGGCGACGTCGTGATCAAGCTGCGCCCGGACCTGGCGCCGGGCCACGTCGCCCGCATCACCGAGCTGGCCTCGGAAGGCTTCTACGACGACGTGGTCTTCCACCGCGTCATCGCCGGCTTCATGGCCCAGGGCGGCGATCCCACCGGCACGGGGACCTCGGGCTCCAAGAAGCCGAACCTGAAGCAGGAGTTCTCGAAAGAGCGCCACGCCCGCGGCGTCTGCTCCATGGCCCGCACCTCGGATCCCAACAGCGCCAACAGCCAGTTCTTCATCTGCCTGGACGACGCCTCCTTCCTCGACGGCCAGTACACCGTCTGGGGTGAAGTGATCGAAGGCATGGAGTTCGTCGACGCCCTGCCCAAGGGCGAACCGCCCCGCAACCCGGGCAAGATCGCCAAGGCCACGGTGGCCTGACCAAACAAAAGGGCCGCTCGAAAGAGCGGCCCTTTTTTTCTATTCGATCTCCACGACCTCGACCCGCGGCCCGTTCAGGACCAGGGCGATCTCGCCGCGCTTCAGCTTCAGCGCGTCCTCGCCGAACAGCTGACGGCGCCAGCCCTTAAGGGCGTCCACGTCGGCGTCGTCGCTCAGCGCGATCTTCTCCAGATCGGACACATTGGCGATCAGCTTGGTGGCCACGCCCGCATTGTCGCTCTTGGCCTTCAGCAGCACCTTCAGCAGTTCGACCACCGACGGCGGGGCCGGCTGGTTGTGCGCCGGGCGTTCCAGCTTGGGCGCGTGCGCCTCCGGATCGGCCATGACCCGCTTCAGCTCGGCGATCAGCTCCAGACCCAGCCGCGAGGCGCCGAAGCCCTTGGGCACCGAGCGCAGGCGGTTGAAGGCGTCCGGGTCGGTCGGGGCCTGGGCCGCGATCTCGTCGATGGCCTCATCCTTCAGGATGCGGCCGCGCGGCTGGTCGCGTTCCTGCGCCGCCCGCTCGCGCCACACGGCGGTCGCCACGAACGGGGCCAGATATTTGGCCGAGAACTTCTTCGGCTTTAGGCGCTTCCACGCCTTTTCCGGATCGGTGTTGTACAGCTCGGGATCGGTCAGATCGCCCATCTCGGCCATCACCCAGTCCAGCCGATCGTCCTTTTGCAGGCGATCGCGCAGCTTGGGGTACAGGGCCGCGAGGTGGGTCACGTCGCCCAGGGCATAGACCAGCTGGGCCTCGCTCAGCGGACGGCGCGCCCAGTCGGTGAAGCGGCTGCCCTTGTCGACTTCCTGCCGGATCATCTGACGGACCAGCGCCTCGTACGAGACCTGATCGCCGAATCCGGCGGCCATGGCGGCCACCTGGGTGTCGAACATCGGTCGGGGCATGGCCCCCAGCTTCACGAAGATCTCCACGTCCTGCCGGGCGGCGTGGAAAACCTTGAGAATCGATTCGTCCCGCATCAGGGCCAGGAAGGGCTCGAGATCGAGCCCCTCGGCCAGCGGATCGATGATGGCGGCATGGGTCGGCGAAGCGGCCTGGATCAGGCACAGCTTGGGCCAGTACGTCGTCTCCCGCATGAATTCGGTGTCGACGGTGATGAACGGTTCGTTGGCCAGCTGTGCGCAGAACTCGCGCAGCGCCTCGGTGGTGGTGATCGGCGTCATTCGGATGCTATAGCCCCCCGCGCGCCCGTTGTGGCAAGAGCCGCGACACAATTCCGCCCACTGATTCAGGCCCGTGACCGATGAGCGACACCCCCGACAGCCTCAAGACCGGCCTGACCTATGCCGATGCGGGGGTCGATATCGACGCCGGCGAGATGCTGGTCCAGCATATCAAGCCGCTGGCGAAGTCGACGGCCCGCCCCGGGTCCGAGCCCTCGCTGGGCGGCTTCGGGGCCCTGTTCGACCTCAAGGCGGCCGGGTTCGAAGACCCCCTGATCGTCGCCACCACCGACGGCGTCGGCACCAAGCTGAAGATCGCCATCGAGACGGGTCGTCATGACGGCGTCGGCGTCGACCTGGTCGCCATGTGCGTCAACGACCTGCTGGCCCAGGGCGCCGAGCCCCTGCTGTTCCTCGACTACTACGCCACCGGCAAGCTGGAGATCGACGCGGCCCGTCGCGTCGTCGCCGGCATCGCCGAGGGCTGCCGCCAGGCCGGCTGCGCCCTCGTGGGCGGCGAGACCGCGGAAATGCCCGGCATGTATTCGGGCGGCGACTACGATCTGGCCGGCTTCTCGCTCGGCGCCGTCGAACGCGGGCAGGCCCTGCCTTATCTGGACCGCCAGCAGGCGGGCGACGTCATCATCGGCATCGGCTCGTCGGGTCCGCACTCCAACGGCTATTCCCTGATCCGCAAGGTGGTCGAGAAGTCCGGCCTCGGCTGGGGCGACGACGCCCCCTTCGCCAGGGACCGCTCGCTGGCCCAGGCCCTGATGGAGCCGACCCGCATCTATGTGAAGCCGGTCCTGCCGCTGATGAAGGCCGGTCTGGTCAAGGGCGCGGCCCACATCACGGGCGGCGGCCTGATCGAGAATCCGCCGCGCTGCATCGCCGACGGCCTGCAGGCCAGCTTCGACTGGGACGCCTGGCCGATGCCGCACGTCTTCCAGTGGCTGGGCGAGGTGGGCGGGATCTCGGATCACGAGCTGCGCCGCACCTTCAACTGCGGCGTCGGCTTCATCCTGATCGTCAGCCCGGAGAATGCCGAGGCCGTGCTGGCCGCGCTTCTGAACGTCGGCGAGGTCGCCTTCGTCTGCGGCCAGCTGGAAGCGGCCTGAGCCTATTGATCGAGGCTGGAATAGGTGACGCGCACCATGGTGGCGCGTCCCTCGTTCTGGCGGATCGACACCGTCACGCCCTGACGGGTCCAGATCGGGCGATCCGCAGGCATCGCGGGGTCCAGCACGAAGCCGGCCTGCTCCAGCGGCCGGCGGACCGCGCCCTTCACAGCGTCCAGACCCGCGCTGCGCGCCTGCAACAGACACACCCGCGCCACCTCCCCGTCGTCCTCGGCGCCGTCATCGGCGACCAGACGCAGTTGATAGCGTTGACGCTCGTCCGGGCTGACCAGCTCCGTCACCGGCCCCTCCTGGCTCGCCACGACGAAACCGAGCGCGTCCAGCGCCGTGCGATCGGTCTCGCCGTTCACGAACGGCAGGCAGACATCGATCACGACATTGCGGCTCAGTTCATCCGACTGCGGCGGCGAAGCGATAAGGGCGGCGGCGAAAACGGCGGCAAGCATCTGGATATCCCTGAACTGAGGCCGCCACTCTTTCCGAGCCGACGCCTCGGCGCAAGCGTTGACCGGCAGCCGGCGGGGCGTCAAAGGTCCGCCCTCTCCCCGAGGCTTCGCCCATGACCGCATCCCCGTCCCGGCGCATACGCGTCGCCGTCCTGATCTCCGGCGCCGGGTCCAACATGGCCGCCCTGATCGATGCGGCGAAGAGCCCGACGTCCGCCTTCGAGATCGCGCTGGTGGTGTCGAATCGCCCGATGGCCGGGGGGCTGGCCATCGCCGCCGCCAACGGCGTCCCGACCGCCGTCGTCAATCACCGTCTCTATGGCGAGGACCGCGAAGCCCACGAAAAGGCCATCGACGCCCTGCTGATGCAGCACAGCGTCGATGTGGTGGCGCTGGCCGGCTATATGCGCCTGCTGACGCCCTGGCTGGCGCGGCTCTGGGCGGCGCGGATGATCAACATCCATCCCAGCCTGCTGCCGAAATATCCGGGCCTCCACACCCACGCCCGCGCCATCGAAGCCGGCGACGCCGAGGCCGGCTGCACCGTCCATCTGGTGACCGAGGGCGTCGACGAAGGCCCCGTACTGGATCAGGAGGCCGTGCCCATCCTGCCGATGGACACCCCCGAAAGCCTGTCCCAGCGGGTTCTGGTGGCGGAGCACAAGCTCTACCCCCGCGCCCTCACCGCCTTCTGTCGCGCGCTGCAACAGGCCTGAGCCGGGCCCGGACATGAAAACGGCCCCTGTGATCGCTCACAGGGGCCGTTCGCTTTTTCGCTGTGATTTAGCGCGGGGTGGTGGCCGCACCGGCGACGGCGCCGATCGCGGCGCCCGCGACCGTCGCGCCGGTGTTGCCGCCGATGGCCTGGCCGGCGACCGCGCCGCCGATGGCGCCGGTGGCCGTGCGCTGTTCCATCGTCGTGCCGCAGGCGGCCAGCATGGCGACGACGGCGATGGCGGGGGTCAGCTTCAGAATCGTTTTCATCACAATTTCCTTGGGGAGGGAGATGCGGTGAAAACGGAAACGGCCCGCGTCCGGTTCCGGACACGGGCCGTTTAAACGGTCACGCCTGTAAGGCTGTGTCGTTTTAGCCGACGATCTGGTCGTCGGTGAAGAACTGCGCGATTTCGAGCGCGGCGTTCTCCTGGCTGTCCGAGCCGTGGACCGAGTTTTCACCGATCGACAGGGCGAACTGCTTGCGGATCGTGCCGTCGGCGGCCTGTTCCGGGTTGGTCGCGCCCATGACTTCACGGTAGGCGGCGACGGCGTTCGGGCCTTCCAGCACCTGAACGACGACCGGCTCGGCGGTCATCTGCTCGACCAGTTCGCCGTAGAACGGGCGCTCGGCGTGGACTTCGTAGAATTTCTTGGCTTGATCGGTCGACAGCTTGACGCGGCGTTGGGCCACGATGCGCAGGCCGGCGCCCTCGATCACGGCGTTGATCGCGCCGGTCAGGTTGCGGCGCGTGGCGTCCGGCTTGATGATCGAGAAGGTGCGTTCGGTCATGGGATGACTTCTGGTTTGGGAGATTGGAGGTCGCGGGCTTATAGACGCGCCCTCCCCGCTTTCCAACCGCCTCACAATTTTGCCTCTATCGCCCGCCAACCGGCGGCACGCTGCATTAGGGGCAGTCCGGACTCTTCGATGCTTCAGATCACCGACCTGACCTTCAACGCCTGGGGACGCAAATTCCTCGAGGACGCCTCCGTCAGCCTGCCGCCGGGCGCCAAGGTCGGCCTTGTGGGCCGCAACGGCATCGGCAAGTCGACGCTGTTCAAGCTGATCCTCGGCGAACTGGCCGCGGGCGGGGATGAGATCAGCCTGCCCAAGACCGCGCGCGTCGCTTCGGTCGATCAGGAACACCCGGCCACGCCCGTCAGCGTGCTGGAGACCATCCTCGAGGCAGACACCGAACGGCACGACCTCCTGACCCGGCTGGAGACGGCCGAGCCCGAGGAGATGGGCGAGATCTGGACCCGCCTGATCGAGATCGACGCCGACGCCGCCCCCGCGCGCGCCGCCGAAATCCTCGTCGGCCTGGGCTTCAGCCAGGAGAATCAGCAGCGCCCGATGTCGGAATATTCGGGCGGCTGGCGGATGCGCGTGGCGCTCGCCGCGGCCCTGTTCGCCGAGCCGGACATGCTGCTGCTCGACGAACCGACCAACTATCTCGATCTGGAAGGCGCCCTGTGGCTTGAGGCCCGCCTCAAGAAATACCCGCACACCGCCCTGATCATCTCTCACGACCGCGAGATGCTGAACGAGGTCTGCACACACATCCTGCACCTCGCGAACCACAATCTGACGCTCTACACGGGCAACTACGACGCCTTCGAAAAGGCCCGCGCCGAAAAGGCCCGGCTGCAGCTGTCGGCCAAGGCCAAGCAGGACGCCGAACGCGCCCACCTTCAGTCCTTCGTGGATCGCTTCAAGGCCAAGGCCTCCAAGGCCGCCCAGGCCCAGTCGCGCATGAAGCGGCTGGAGAAGATGCAGCCGGTGGCGACCACCATCGAGGAAAGGGTCGCCCCCTTCATCCTGCCGTCGCCGCCGCGTCCCTTGGCCCCGCCGCTGATCCGGCTGGAGCGCGCCAACGTCGGCTACGACACCGGCAAGCCCATCCTGCGCAATCTCAACCTGCGCATGGACCTGGACGATCGTATCGGCCTGCTGGGCGTCAACGGCGCGGGCAAGTCGACCTTCGCCAAGATGATCGCCGGGGCGCTGAACGTGTCCGAAGGCGAACTGCACCGCGACCGCAAGATGCGCGTGGGCTGGTTCCACCAGCACCAGATCGAGGCCATGGACCCGACGGACACGCCGCTGGAAATCGTCCGCCGCGCCATGCCCGACGCCGCCGAGAGCGCCCGTCGCTCCAAGCTGGCCCAGTGGGGCCTCGGCTACGAGAAGCAGGAGACCACCGTCGCCTCCCTGTCCGGCGGCGAGCGCGCGCGCCTGCTGCTCAATCAGGTGGCCATGGATGCGCCGCACATCCTGATCCTCGACGAACCGACCAACCACCTCGACATCGACAGCCGCCGCGCCCTGCTGGATGCGCTGAACGACTATTCCGGCGCCGTCATCCTGATCACCCACGACCGTTCGCTGATGGAGATGGTCGCCGATCGCCTGTGGCTGGCCGCCGACGGCACGGTGAAACCCTATGAAGGGGACATGGACGACTACGCCAAATTCGTCCTCGACCGCGCCAAGGCCGCCGTCTCCAAACCCAGCCAGATCAAGGAAGAGGTCAAGGCCGTCACCCCTGAGCCCGGCAAGGGCAAGAAGAACGAGAAGCGCTCCGGCCCCTCGCCCTCGACCCTACGCCATGCGGTGAAGAAGGCCGAGGAGCGGATGGCCCAGCTGACCGCCGAGATCGCCCGCATCGACGACGACATGGCCAACGCCTCGATCAGCAATCCCAAGGCGCTGGAAGGCCTGACCCGCGCCCGCGCCAAGACCCAGACCGACCTCGACGCCGCCGAAGCCGCCTGGATCGAGGCCGAGGAGACCTTGGCCGAGGCCACCGCATGACCCCGATCCGCTTCAGCCGCGAGGAACTGACCGCCATCGCCGCCAAGCTGCGCCCCTATTTCAGGGACGAGTTCGACGTCGACCTGCGCGACCTCCCGGCCGAGATGCTGGTCGACTTCCTCGCCCGCGAGATCGGCCCCTTCTTCTACAACCGCGCCCTCTATGACGCCCAGGCGGTGGTCGCGAAGAAGGCCGAGGACATCGCCGAGGCCATCGCGGGCCTCGAGCGCAGCTGAATTCCTCTCCCTCCCCTCGTGGGGAGGGCGGCCGAGCGAAGCGAGGCGGGTGAGGAGCGGCCGCACCGTCCCCCAGCCTGTCGTCGTCGGCGCGCCGACATCCCTCCCCACAAGGGGAGGGAGAAGCGACGGCCCCTACTTCTCGGCCTGCATGTAGGTCTCTTCATACGGCTGGACCACGACCCAGCCCTCGCCGGCGAACTTCATCTGGATGCTTTCGCCGGAGCCGCGGCCCACCAGCGTCTTCAGCGAGATGTCCGTGGCGATCTCGGGCGACAGATTGCCCGACCAGGCCACCGTCGCGTTCGGATCGGTGAACACCGGGCCCGTGGCGGCGCTGACCTTGAGGATCAGCGGATCATAGTGGGAGGTGATGGCCACGATGCCGCTCCCGCTCAGCTTCACATTGAACAGGCCGCCCGACATCATGCCGGCGACGCGCTTCATCATCGTGATCTTGTTTTCGATGCCGGTCTCCAGCGCCAGCACGTCGTTGCCGTTGACGAAGATGGTCTCCCGGTCGAGCCGCAGCAGGGTGATCTTCTTGCCCTCATCGGCCAGATAGACGCGCCCCTGCCCCTCCATCTTCATCAGCACCATACCCTCGCCGCTGACGGCCTTCTTCAGCAGGTTGCCCAGCCCCTGCTCCATCAGGCCCTGACGGGTAAATTTCACCTGCCCGGTCCGCGCCACCATGGCGCCCGACTTGGCCCAGACCGACCCGTTCAGCCGCACCTCGAGCAGATACTGGTTCTCCAGTTCGAAGGCTTCGGCGCTGACGTCCTTCTCCCTGTAGGCGGCGACGAACTCGGCGACGGTCTTGATGGGCATGGGGACCTCAAAGCGGATTTACAGGAACGGGGACGCTGATCGGATATCGCGACCGGCGCAACCCCGCGTCGGAGGCCGTCACGCCGATCAGGCCGGCTCGCCCCTGCCGTCCTGCCCGTCGTCCTCCGCCAGCGGCGTGGCGCCCAGGGCCAGCCGGGTCGCCTCGGCCTCGGCCAGCAGGGCCGCCCGTCTCGCCTCGCCGAACCCGTCCAGCGTCCGATAGGGCATGGCCAGCCGGACATTCCCCCGCAGCCGCCCCCGGTTGCGCTCCAGAAAGCCCCAGTACAGCCGGTTGAACGGACAGGCGCCGTCGCCGCTCTTGCCCTTCACGTCATAGCGGCAGCCCCCGCAGTAGTCGCTCATCCGGTTGATGTAGGCGCCGGACGCCGCATAGGGCTTCGAGCCGACGATGCCGCCGTCGGCGAAGGTCGCCATGCCCCGGGTATTGGGCATCTCCACCCACTCGTAGGCGTCGGCGTAGACGGTCATGTACCAGTCATCGACGGCGTCCGGATGCACGCCCAGCATCATGGCCAGATTGCCCGTCACCATCAGCCGCTGGATGTGATGCGCATAGGCGTTGGTCCGGCTGGTCGCGACCACGTCCGCCACGCAGGCCATGTCCGTCTCGCCCGACCAGAAGAACCACGGCAGGGCGCGGTCGGCGTCGAGGAAGTTGCGCTTCCCGTACTCCGGCGCCTTCAGCCAGTAGACGCCGCGCACGAACTCCCGCCACCCGAGGATCTGACGGATGAAGCCCTCGACCGCATTCAGCGGCGCGCCCCCGGCCGCGTAAACCGCCTCGGCCCGGCGGCAGACCTCCAGCGGATCCAGCAGGCCCAGGTTGATCGCGGTCGAGATCAGGCCGTGCCACATCCACGGCTGCCCTTCCGCCATGGCGTCCTGCCAGTCCCCGAACCCCGGCAGGATGCGGGTCAGGAAATCCTCCAGCACGGCCTCGGCGTCCGCGACCATGACGGGCCAGCCGAAGCCCTCCAGATCACCGAAATGATCGGGAAACAGCCGCGCGACGTCGGCCATGGCCTCGCGGGTCAGGGCCGACGGCGGCGTGCGCAGCCGGTCGGGCGGACGCACCCCCTTGGCCAGCTTGCGTCGGTTCTCCGTGTCATAGTTCCAGCGCCCGCCCTCGGGCTCGGTCCCGTCCATCAGCAGGCCGGTCTCGCGCCGCATCTCGCGATAAAAGAACTCCATCCGCAGTTCGCGCTTGTCCGCCGCCCAGCGTCGGAACCGCGCGTGCGAGCAGATGAAGCGCCGGTCCTCGCGGATCTCCACCGGCACGGGAGCCGTGTCCGCGAAGGCCCGCAGCGCCTCGGCCAGCCGGACTTCGCCGCATTCGGTGATGACCACCCGCTCGAAGGCCCGCTCCTCCACGACGCGCAGCAGTTCGCCGACGATCGAATGCCTGTTGTCCGGCGAGTCGATCCGGACATAGCGGACCGTCACCCCGCGCGCCTCCAGCCGCGACGCATGCGCCCGCATGGCGGCGAAGGTCAGGGCGATCTTCTGCTTGTGGTGGCGGACGTAGGTGGCCTCGTCCCGGACCTCCGCCATCAGGACCACGTCGCGCCCGGCGTCCAGATCCGTCAGCCCCGCCAGCCCGTCGGACAGCTGGTCGCCCAGCACCAGCCTCAGGGTCGCGCCGCCGCGCATCGTCGGATCGGGGTCCATCTTCGCCATCCTGCGTCTGTAGGCAGGGCGTGCGGTTTTCGCCATCGCAAGCGCCGCCCTTCTTCCCATCCCCGGATCACGCCATACTTGCGAATCCATGCCCATCCGCCGCCTCCCCCCCGAAACCGTCAACCGCATCGCCGCCGGCGAGGTGGTCGAACGCCCGGCCAGCGCCATCAAGGAGCTGGTCGAGAACGCGCTCGACGCCGGCGCGACCCGGGTCGAGATCCAGGCGGACGGCGGCGGCCTGTCGCGCATCCTTATCGCCGACGACGGGCACGGCATGGCCGCGGACCAGCTGGCCCTCTGCGTCGAACGTCACGCCACCTCCAAGCTGGAGCCGGACGACGCCGGCGACGTCGACCTGCTGCGCATCCACACCCTCGGCTTCCGTGGCGAGGCCCTGCCCTCGATCGGCTCGGTCGCCCGCCTGACCATCACCTCCCGTCCGAAAGACGGCGGCGACGCCCATCAGATCACCGTCGAGGGCGGCGACCAGAAGCCCGTCGCCCCCGCCGGCTTCCCCGGCCCCCACGGCGCCCGGGTCGAGGTCCGCGACCTCTTCTACGCCACCCCCGCCCGCCTGAAATTCATGAAGTCCGAACGCTCGGAGGCCATGGCCATCTCGGAGGAGATCAAGCGTCAGGCCATGGCGCATGAGGATGTGGCCTTCACCCTCGACCTCGACGGCAAGACGACCCTGCGCCTCCCCGCCGAACACCCGGGCGACCACGGCCGGCTGAAGCGGCTCGCCGCGCTTCTGGGCCGCGATTTCGAGGCCAACGCCCTGCTGATCGATCAGGAGCGGGACAATGTCCGCCTGTCCGGCTACGCGGGCCTGCCCACCTACAGCCGGGGCAACGCCGCCCACCAGTATCTGTTCGTCAACGGCCGTCCGGTGAAGGACCGCCTGCTTCAAGGGGCTTTGCGCGGCGCCTATGCCGACTTCCTGGCCCGCGACCGTCACCCGGCCGCCGTCCTCTTCCTCGACATCGATCCGCTCTATGTCGACGTCAACGTCCACCCCGCCAAGGCCGAGGTCCGCTTCCGCGATCCGGCCCTGGTGCGCGGCCTGATCGTCGGCGCCCTGAGGCACGCCTTGGCCGCCGCCGGCCACCGCGCCTCCACCACGGTCGCCGCCGACGCCCTCAGCGGCTTCCGCGCGCACGAGGGCGTCTCCGCCCCCGCCTACAGCCCCTCGTCGCCGTCGGCGCAGGGCTGGTCCGGCTGGCGGCAATGGGCCGCCCCGGCGTCCCATACCGCCCAGATCATCCCCGGCCTCAACGACCGCTCCGCCCGCGTCGAGCCGGAGTTCGTGGCGCCCGAGTTCGGCACTCACCAATCACCAATCACCAGTCACTCCGACCTCGACCTCCCCCTCGGCGCCGCCCGCGCCCAGCTGCACGGCACCTATATCGTGGCCCAGACTCGCGACGGCCTCGTCGTGGTCGACCAGCACGCCGCCCACGAACGCCTCGTCTATGAGCGGATGAAGAGCCAGATGGCCGAGGGCGCCGTCACCCGTCAGGCCCTGCTGACGCCCGAGGTGGTCGAACTCGATCCCTCGGAAGCCGACCGCGTCGCCTCCCGCGCCGACGAACTGGCCGAGCTGGGTCTGATCGTCGAAGCCTTCGGCGCCGGCGCCGTCCTCGTCCGCGAAACCCCGGCCCTGCTGGGCGACACCGACGTCCAGGGCCTGATCCGCGACATAGCCGACGACCTCGCCGAACACGGCGCCGCCCTTTCGCTCAAGGAGCGGATGGCCGAGGTCTGCGGCACCATGGCCTGCCACGGCAGCGTCCGCGCGGGCCGCGTCCTCTCCGCCCCCGAGATGAACGCCCTCCTCCGCCAGATGGAAGCCACTCCCCACTCCGGCCAGTGCAACCACGGGCGGCCCACCTATGTGGAGCTGAAGCTGGGCGATCTGGAAAAGCTTTTCGGACGGCGGTGATCGGCGTCCACACCGGTTCAGGGCGCGGCCGGCGCCCGCTCCAGAAACACCGGATTGCTGTAGAACCAGAGGTCGGACCACGGATCCTCGCCCGGCGCGTCGACCGCGGGCTCCAGCTCGGCCCCGTTCGTGCCCCGGACCCGCAGGTATCGCGCCTGCGCCGACGCCGGAAGGCGATAGGTCATCGTCAGCACCTCCCCCTCAGCCGTCCAGTCGGCGGCCGTGAAACTGTGCGCGACGCGGGTGGTCGGGTTGGCGTCGGCGTCACGGTCTGACCCGGCGGACGAGACATCCCCCACGATCAGGTCGATCCGGGCCACGGCGGGCGCGCGGCCGCCGGCGTTGGCCCTCGCCGGATCGCGCACCCGGATGGAAACCAGAACCGCCTCGTCCTCGGCCACGATCAGGGCTTCACCGGCCCCGACCCGCCGCGCCCCGACGGAGGCGACGACATCCAGCTCCGAAATCAGATCGCCCGTCGCGACGAAGACCCGGCCCTCACGCAGGCCGTCGAGAACGTCCTCCGCCTCGGGCCGGGCCATGACGAAGGTCTTGGCGTATTCGCCCGGCCAGAAGTCATCGCCGCCCTCGCTGATGTTGGTGTGCGAGTCCGACGTGGCCGTGATCCACCAGCGCCGGCCCTCGCCCAGCAGACTGTCCCAGACGCCGCCCCGTCGCGCGGTCATCTGGTCGAACCCGCCGAGGGTCGGGAAGCGGCGATAGATGCCGCGCGATCCGGCGGGATCGGGCCGGCCGTCGGCGAACAGTCCATCCGCCTGGTGGCCGGGCGCGCCCTCCATGCCGATGACCACGCGCGGCGTGACCTCGCTCCAGTCGCGCAGCTGATGCGGGCGCACCTCGCCGTACTCGCCCAGGCCTGTCGCCGAACGGGAGGGATGGTTGGTGACCATCACCGGGCGCAGCGACATCGTCGCCATGTCGCGCAGGGCCTCCAGCATGAAGGCCTCCGTGTCCCGCGCGGGATCCGCCGGCCAGGGTTCGCGCCGGCCGTACCGGCTTTCGATGTGCAGCAGGTCCTCCCGTTCGTGCGACGAGGGCGGGATGATCAGGCTGGAGTGCTCCGCGCCGGGGGTGTCGAACTCCATGCCGTAGAACAGGATCAGGTCCGGGACCCGGGCCCGCGCCTTCAGGACCTCCGGATACGCCTGCTCGGCGTTCAGGCGGGCGTGCAGGGGCCCGCCGTGATCGGTGGACACCATCCACGACAGGCCGAAGCGCCGCGCGGCTTCCGCGTTCTGGAGGATGGTGTGGTCACCGTCGCCGCCCAGTTCGGGCACGGGCGGGCGGTCCGGCGCGTCGGCGGGCGTGTAGCGGGCGCTGAACCGGCTGTGGACATGGTGGTCCCCCGGCAACCAGCGACGGCCGTCATTCGCGGCCGGATCGGCGCCGAAAGCGGGAAGGCCGGCGGCGAGCACGAGCGCCACGCTCAGGGCGACGGATGACATCGAAACAATCCCTACTATTATTCCGTACCCTGAATACAGATCAATGCGACGTGCGCGCGGCGGTTTTTCGAATTGATCGACGCAGTTCAAAGACCGTTTTATGTATCGTGTGAATTTTTAGCGATCCTGATCTTATTAGATTGAGAAGTTCGTCTTCGGCTGGCTGAACAGCCCCGCTTCGGGGGGAGCGCGTCGGGCATGGGGCTGGCGAGTCCCCGGGAACGCCGGGAGACATCCATGATCCGCCTGAACCCACTTAACACCCGCGCCACGCTGATGGCCGGCGCCACCGCCCTGACCTTCCTGGCCGTCGCCGCACCGGCCGCGGCCCAGGAAGCGACCCCCCGGGACCAGACGGTCCTGGATGAGGTCGTGGTCACGGGCTCCTTCGCCACCAGCCTGGCGGACGCCCTGGCGATCAAGCGCCGCGCCGACTCGATCTCGGACGCGGTGTCGGCCTCCGACATCGGCAACTTCCCGGCCGTCAACGTCGCCGAGGCGCTGCAGCGCGTTCCGGGCGTGTCGATCTCGCGGGAAGCCGGTGAAGGCCAGTTCGTCTCGGTCCGCGGCCTTGGGCCCAATTTCCAGTCGGTGACGCTGAACGGTTCGCCGATTGCCTATAATGAGAACATCCGCAACTCGGACCAGAGCGGCCGCCAGTTCCAGTTCCGCGTCATTCCCGCCGACCTGATCTCGGCCATCGTCGTGACCAAGGCCCCGACCGCAGACCTGCTGGACGGCGGCATCGGCTCAAACATCGACATCCGCACCGCCGACGCGCTCGACACCGAGCCTTTCGTCACCATGCGCGCCTACACCCACTATGAGGACCGCACCGGCGCCAACACGCCGAACGGATCGCTGTCGGCCGGCTGGCGCAACGCCGACCGCACCTTCGGCGTCATCGGCGGCGTGTCCCTGGCCACCCGCGACGTGCAGTTCGATCGGGTCCAGACCACGGGCTACACCAACCGCCTCGTCAACGGCGTGACCGTCGCCGTGCCGAACGAGATCCAGATGACCCTGGAGCGCGAGGAGCGCGAGCGGATCAGCGCCATGGGCGGCCTGTCGTGGACGCCGACCGACGACTTCGCCGCCCGGCTGGACGTGCTCTATTCCAGGTTCAACAACATCATCGACGAGGACCGCATCAGCTTCGGTCTGGGCGGCCGTTCGGACTTCTCCACCCGACTGGTGGCGTCCAGCGCCCGGGTCGTGAACGGCATTCTCTACGCGGGCCAGATCAACGGCGGCCGCATCGACCGCAACGCCGAATACTCGGAACAGGAACACGAGAATATCTCGCTTCGCGCCTCCGCTGACTGGGACGTCGCCGGCTGGACCCTGACGCCGTCGATCAGCTATTCGGAAGCCAACTCCTTCCTGCCCGTGCCCCTGCAGCGCATCTCGGGCGGCACGGCCGAAAACCCCGCCGGCCTGACGTACAGCTTCGACTTCGGCGACGACCCCGTCGGCAACCGCCGCTACGCCTCGCTCCTGACCAACCTGGACTTCGGCAGCCCGACCTCGACGACCGTCAGCGCCTACCGGACCCGCCCGATCAATTCGGAAGACAACGACACCACGGCCCTGCTGAACGCCAGTCGCGATTTCGACGCCGACTTCGGCGGGATCACCCTGTCGTCGATCGCCTTCGGCGGCCAGTACACCGACCGCTCGCGGGACTACCAGCGTCGCGACCGCGTCTGGACGGCCCGTCCGGGCGTCAACGTCAACACGCCGGCCTTCCTGAACCAGCAACTGCCGCGCAACGCCTTCAACCTGTCGATCGCCAACCTCTACGACATGGGCCTGACCTATAACCGCGACCTGTTCGGCCAGTCCTATTACATCCCCAATGAGTCCGACGACACCAACGCCCAGTCGGACGACCTGAACCCCACCGGCGCCGACCTGCAGCAGTCCTACGGCGTCGACGAGGAAATCACGGCCCTGTACGGCCGCGCCGACTTCTCGGCCGACCTCGGCGGGATGCCGCTTGAGGGCAATCTCGGTCTGCGCTGGGTCTCCACCGAGACTATGGTCAAGGGCACCCTGCTGACCGCCGGCCGCAACGGCGCCGGCGCCGTCACCACGATCGTCACGCCTCAGACTTTCGAAGGCTCCTACGAGGAGTTCCTGCCCACCCTGAACCTGAACCTCGAACTGCGCGACAACCTGCTCCTGCGCCTCGGCGCCTCGCGGACCCTGACGCGCCCCTCGCTGGCCGATCTGCGCACCGCCGTGGTGCCGAACAGCTCGCTGATCACCCAGGTCTTCCTCAACGGCCAGACCGCGCTCGACAACGCCTCCGCCAGCGCCCTCGTCGGCGTCGGCGGCAATCCGGAGCTGAGCCCCTACACCTCGGTCAATCTCGACGCGTCGCTGGAGTGGTATTTCGACGACTTCGGGGCCCTGTACGGCGCGGTGTTCCGCAAGGACATCTCGGACTTCATCGGCGGCATCGCCCGCCCCGAGGAAATCCTCTTCGCCACCCAGGCCGGCGCCACCCTGACTGCGGACCTGATGATCACCCGTCCGCAGAACATCGGCGACGCGACGGTCCAGGGCATCGAGTTCGGCGGCTCGTGGAAGACGGACTGGGGCTTCGGCCTCGCCGCCAGCGCCACCTTCACCGACTCCGAGGCCGAGGTCGAGGCCACGCCGGGCAACCTCATCACCGCCGGCCTCCAAGGCGTGTCGGACACCAGCTATTCGATCAGCCCCTTCTTCGAGCGGGGACCGTTCGAAATCCACTTCAGCTACACCTACCGCTCCGACTTCACCGCCAACGGCAACATCACTCCGGGCTCGAACGCCGTGATCGACGAGAACTCGGCCATCGTCGCCGACGGCTTCGGCGCCCTGGACTTCGGCGCCTCCTGGCAGGTCACCGACACCTTCCAGATCTTCGCGGAAGGCACCAACATCACCGACGAGCGTCAGGCGGTCTATCAGGGCAATGAGGATCGCCCCTTCCAGATTCACGAGTACGGCCCGAGCTACAATCTCGGCCTGCGCGCCACCTTCTAGGGGCCAGGACGAGGCCCGGCGCGGCGCCGTCGCCCGCCGGGGTGACCGACAAGGCCAAGCGGCCCGCTTCTCCTCAGGAGGCGGGCCGTTCTCCTGTCCGTCGTCCCCGCCCAGCGACGGACTCCGCCGGCGCCCGCGTTCCAGCTTCGGGGGATGCGCTAGGCGATTGCGTGACAGCGCGCGTCGGGTAAGGTCCCCGCATCACAACAGGACCGTCCCTCATGCGTCTTCGCTCGATCTCGCTCGCCGCCCTTCTGGCCGTGCTCACCCCCGTCGCCCCGGCCGTCGCCCAGACCTCTATCGCGCCCGTCGCCGCCACCGCGCCCCAGGCCGCCGAGCTGCGCGCCGCGCCGGTGGCCGAGCTGGTCAGCGAGGTCTCCATCCCCTGGAAGCGGTTCCAGCTGGACAACGGCCTGACCGTAATCGTGCACGAGGACCGCAAGGCCCCCGTCGTCGCCGTGTCGGTCTGGTACAACGTCGGCTCCAAGGATGAGCCCGCCGGCTCCACCGGCTTCGCCCACCTGTTCGAACACCTGATGTTCGGCGGGTCCGAGAACGCGCCGGGCAGCTATCTGGGCCGCATGCGCAATCTGGGGCCGTCGAACCTGAACGGCACCACCTGGTTCGACCGCACCAACTATTTCGAGACCGTCCCGACCCCGGCGCTGGAGCAGGCCCTGTACCTGGAAAGCGACCGCATGGGCTATCTGCTCGGCGAGATCGGCCAGCCGGTCCTCGATCTGCAGCGCGGCGTCGTCCAGAACGAGAAGCGTCAGGGCGACAACGAGCCCTACGGCCTGTTCGAATACGCCCAGCTGGAAGCCCTCTTCCCCGAAGGCCACCCCTACCGCCACTCCACCATCGGCTCTATGGCCGACCTGGACGCCGCCAGCCTGGAGACGGTGCGCAACTGGTTCCGCGAGAACTACGGCCCGAACAACGCCATCGTCGTCCTGTCGGGCGACATCGACGAGGCCGCCGCCCGCCCGCTGATGGAGCGCTATTTCGGCGCCATCCCGCGCGGTCCGGTCAACACCCCGGCCGAGGCCGCCGTCCCCACCTTGGCCGCCCCGGTCGTCGAGGTCATGCATGACCGCGTCGCCAACACCCGCCTGACCCGCAGCTGGGCCGTCCCCGGCCTCCTCGACGACGACGCCGTGCCCTTGGCCGTCGCCGCCGAAGTGCTGGGCGGCCTCGCCTCCTCGCGCCTCGACAACCAGCTGGTGCGTGACGAACAGACCGCCGTCTCGGTCTCGTCCGGCCTGTCGGACTTCCACCGCGTCGGCATCTTCGACATCTCGGTCGATGTGAAGCCGGGCCAGGACGCCGCCGAGGTGAGCCGTCGCCTCGACGCCATCGTCGCCGACTACATCGCCAACGGCCCGACCGAGGAAGAGGTCGCCCGCGTCGCCACCCAGTATGTCTCGCGCCGCATCCAGAGCCTGGAGCAGGTCAACGGCAAGGCCAACGTCCTCGCCGAAGGCCAGCTCTATGCGGGCGATCCGGACCACTACAAGAAGGAGCTGGCCGAATACGCCTCGGTCACCCCGGCCCAGGTCACCGCCGCCATGCAGCGCTGGCTGACCCGTCCGGTCTTCGACCTGACCATCGCGCCGGGCGAGCGTGAAGCCTATGTCGAGGCCGCCGCCGCCCCGTCGGGCGCCACCCCGGTCCCCGCCGCCGAGATCCAGCGCGTGGCCCGTCCGCCGATGCCGGAAATCGGCCAGGTGCCCGACCTCAGCTTCCCCGCGGTTCAACGCGAAACCCTGTCGAACGGCATCAAGGTCGTCTACGCCCAAGTCGACACCGTCCCCGTCACCCGCGTGGCGGTCGAGTTTGACGCCGGCTTCGCCGCCGACGCCGCCGACCGTCTGGGCGCCCAGGCCATGATGCTGGACCTGCTGGACGAAGGCACCACCACCCGCGACGCCAACCAGCTGGCCGAAGAGAAGGAGCGTCTCGGCGCCTCCATCAACGTCGGCGCCTCGATGGACCGCACCTCGGCCGACCTGTCGACCGTCACCGCCAACCTGGCGCCGGGCCTGACCCTGCTGTCGGACGTCGTGCGCAACCCGGCCTTCGCCCCGGACCAGATCGAGCGCATCCGCGCCTCGCGCCTGTCGGGTCTGGCCAGCGAACGCACCAATCCGGGCGCGATCGCCTCGCGCGCCCTGCCGCCGCTGATCTACGGCGCCGACAGCCCCTATGGCCGCTCCTTCACCGGCACCGGCACGGACGCCGTCATCCAGGGCCTGACCCGCGCCGATCTGGTCGCCACCCACGACGCCTGGATCCGTCCGGACAACGCCACGGTCTTCGTCGTCTCCGACCTGCCGCTGGCCCAGATCACGCCCCAGCTGGAAGCCGCCTTCGGCGACTGGCGCGCGCCGGCGACGGCCCGGGGGACCAAGACCTTCCCCACGACCGTCCCGACGCCGAGCAACCGCATCGTCCTGATCGACCGTCCGCAGTCGCCGCAGTCGCTGATCTACGGCGGCGCCGTCCTGCCCGTGTCGGGCACCGACGACCTGCTGGCGCTCAACGCGGCAAACGTGACCCTGGGCTCCGACTTCCTGTCGCGGATCAACTCGGACCTGCGTGAGACCAAGGGCTGGTCCTACGGCGTGCGCGGCGGGATCAACGCGCTCGAGCATCGCGTCCCCTACATCGTCAACGCCCCGGTCCAGGCCAACCGCACCGGCGAGTCCGTCGCGGCCCTGATCGCCCAGTACGACCGCTTCCTCGCCACCGACGGCGTTCAGCCGAACGAGCTGGAGCGGACCATCAACGGCAACACCCGGTCGCTGGCCGGCGGGTTCGAGACCTCGGGCCAGATCCTCGGCGCCCTGCGGTCGAACGCCCTGTACGGCCGTCCTGACGACTACCAGACCACCCTGGCCAGCCGCACCCGCGCCCTGACCGCCGCCCAGATGGACGCCGCCGCCCGTCAGGTCATCAAGCCCGACCAGTTCGTCTGGGTGATCGTCGGCGACGCCTCGGTCGTCCGGCCCCAGCTCGAAGCCCTCGGCCTGCCGGTTGAGGTGCAGTCGGCGGCGCAGTAAGGGCTTCGCCATCACCCTGCCCTATGCCGTCATCCTCCATGTACTTCGAGGATGACGGCAGACTCGGTCCGAGTTCCCATCGTTCCGCAGCGGCGCTAAAAATGCGCGGCACACAGCTCGTATCGCGCGACAATTGCCCGCCAGAGGCTAGGATCCATCGTAAGTTGTGCTAGGGTCACAACCACTCTAAAAGCGGGATGCGTAGTGGCTCTGGAAAAAATTGATCGGCCAGTGCTGTACTCAGCGATGACGACATTGGCTTATAATATAAATAAGCAGTTCTATGGTGACTTGCATTATATGTGGTGCACGCCCTATTTCGGATCCGACTTCACGTCTCCGGTCTTTACGGTACCAAAAAGTAGTTCTCCGTTGGAAATCTACAACGAGTTGAAAAAAGCGGTAGACTCCGGGGATCTGCACGACACTTTGATTGAAGCGAAAAGGCTCGGCGCGCGGAGAGGCGCCGACGTTATGGAAAAGCGCGGAAAAATCACTGCAGAGCAAGCTCAAGAGATCCGTACAATCTGTAAAATTGCTCCGCGCGATCAGTTCAAACCGTTGCTTTGTGTTCTACCTCGGAAAGATGCGCTCCCGTACAATCAAGTTGTGGACGTCAAATCAAAAGCGCACCCGTTATCCCAAGAATACGTCGTGGCGGATGTTCCTCAAACAGCCTTCGATGTCATTAGGATTGGATGATGCAAATGGAAAAGGTTCGCGCGCATCTCTCGGAGTTCCCCTCGTCTCAGCGCCGAGAAATTCTCTACTTTTTGGTGAGATACTTCAAACAATCACACCATCTAGAGAAGGCTGGGAAGAACGTATTTGACGACGTTTTCGCCAGGACTCCTGACCCTAAAATTTATGACGCAACGCTGGCAATTATTTCGATCGTCGAGGCTTCCTACGGCAAACCCGCCAACCAATTTGATGGGCGCACTTCATACAAGGTAATCGACCAACTAACTGAAATTGATCGCGAAATCGACGACGAGCCTAGCCAAAACGATCTCGAAAGAGCTTCCGCATTCTTCCAGAAAATCTGATAGCGACTTCCCCAGTTTGTTGTTGGTTTAGCGGTTGTTGGGGGAAGCAGGTTTCATTCTTACCTCGCACCGTCCGGCGATAGCATGCCCTCCATCCTCTTCGTCTGCCTCGGCAACATCTGTCGCTCGCCCCTCGCCGAGGCCGCCCTGCGCGCCGAGGCGCAGCGTCTGCGGCTGGACCTGATCATCGACTCCGCCGGCACCGGGAACTGGCATGCGGGCGAACCGCCGGATGAGCGGGCGCAGCGGACGGCGCTCCGGAACGGCGTCGACATCTCCGCCCTGCGCGCCCGTCAGGTGACCCGGGCCGACTTCCGCCGCTTCACCCACATCGTCGCCCTCGACCACGACAACATGGCCAACCTGCGCAAGCTGGCGCCGCCAGTCGAAATCGGTCCTGACGACCCTTCGTCGTCAGGGCTCAGATTTCGGCCCGGCATAAAGCCCGCCACCGCCGAACTCAGCCTGTTGCTGGACCACGTGCCCGGCCGCGAGGGTCAGGCCGTGACCGACCCCTGGTTCGGCGACGAGGCGGGTTTCGACGTCACCTGGGCCGAGGTGACGGCCGCGGCGCGGGGGCTGGTGAGCCTTTTGCGGCGGGGTTCGTAACCCTCTCCCGATGGGAGAGGGCTTGAGGCTCCAGGAGCGAAGCGATTGGAAAGGCGAAAGGGTGAGGGTCGTTCTCAGCATTCGGTGAGCCGCGTCACCGTTCCGGGCGGCCGACTCGGGCCGGACCGCCCCGAGGCTGACACTACCATCCGAGACCTGCGGACAGAGCGTAACGCGCTTATGATGTAGTCCGGTTAGTTCAGCCTGATGCGATCCCGGCGCCGGGCTTGCTCGATCTTCGCGATGATGTCGTAGACGAAAGTGGATCGCTGGTAGATGTAAGCCGTCCGGTCATGCGTCTCGAAAATCGTGTCCGCATCCGTGCGGAGCGGGCGTGGGCGATAGGCTCTCGCGCACTCGTCAGCGATGCGCGCCCCAAGCTCGGACGCCGGGTAGATGATCCCCCCCGCGTCCCGGCTCTGGTAGTTCCGCTGGATGATCGGATCGGCACAAGACCAGTCGGCCGGATCGGTCGGGGTGTGCTGGGTCAATTGCGCCGCCGCCGCCCGTTGGTCCGCTCGGAACCGCTCTTGGGCCGCAGTCTGAGGCAGTGACAGCGCAAGGGTCAGGGCGACGACGATCATAGGCACAACCTCACTTGGCCGGGCAACGATAGCGAACGAAGAGCGACCCATCGTCATTTCGCGCGGAGAGATACTGGCTGTTGCCAGCCAGCGTGTATTGGAAGCTCGTCATCCACGAGCTGCCTTCGCCGCTCATGTCCAACACAATCAGGATTTCATAGGGACCGCGCATGAAAGCCCCGCGCACGGTCCCGTCACTCTCATAGAAATGCATCTCGGTCGCGGTGATCGTCAGGCTACTGTCGTTGTTGCCAGTACCGCAGTCGCTGAGGTTCTCGTTCCACTCTCCATGGAGCTTGGCAGGGATTGTGCGCTCGTCATCGGGTGATTGCTGAGCGACGGCGCAGCCCGCGACGCTGGCGAAGATAGCGGTGGCGATGAATAGGCGTCTCAAATCTCGGCTCCAGCGCTTCTGGGCTCGTCTGAAGCTTGGCATAACACGGTCTGATCGATTTTGGGTCGCGTGTCCGAAACAGGGAACCTACGCGCGATCCATCGGGAGAAGGGATCAGAGGGGCGGGAGAAGGGATTACTGCCTACTGCCTACTGCCTACTGCCTACTGCCTACTGCCTACTGCCTACTGCCTACTGCCTACTGCCTACTGCCTACTGCCTACTGCCTGCTGCCTGCTGCCTGCTGCCTCCACCCTGCTGCCTCCCGCCTGCCGCCCTCCGCCTGCTGCCTCCCGCCGTACGACCAATTCTGACGTATCGCCGGTTTACGATGCCCCCATGACCGATCCCTATCGCATCCGTTCGCCCGAGGTCTGGGTCCAGGCCCGCGACGACTATGTGGCCGGCCTCGACGCCGAGGCCGTCTGCCGCCGCCACGACCTCGGCCTCTCGGCCTTCCGCCGCCGCGCCCGCAAATACGGCTGGCGACGCAAGGACCAGGCCGACCTGAAGCCCGCGGCCTTCGACCTGACGATCTACGACGACCTCAATGAGGAGGATGAGATGGACACCGCCCGGCTGCGGTATCTGCACGCACTGGAGTGTGGTCGCCCGATGGAGGCCCTGCGCTGGCGCCGCCTCTGGCGGGAACTGTGCGACGAGAACGACGCCTGGCTGGACCTGCTCTATCCCGACGAACCGCCCGCACGGGTCCGCGACCGCATCGCCGCCGCGCCCAAGCGGGATGAGACGGAGGAAGAGGTCCGCATTCTCTCGGCACTTCCCGCCGATCCGGCCCCACAGGTTGAACCCCAAGGCGAAGTCGCGCCGTCAGACTCTGCACCGCGGGAAAAAGTGCACGATGTGCACTCCATTTTTTCCGGAGTGCACATTTCGACCCCGGCCCGTCCGTCAAAGCGGGCGGCCCGGCGTCAACGGGGGCGGGAAACCCGGCCCCAGCCCGGTGGGAAGCCGGAGCTCAAGCCCCGATCGGCAGGACCTTGAGGAACAACACCCGCGCCGCGCCGTAGTCGCGGGCGTCCAGCCGCTCATAGCCCGGGGTCTCGATCTCAGGCTCGTCCGAGCCGCGCTCGAACACGACCGTGGCCCCCGGCTTCAGCCAGTTGCCCTCCAGCAGCCGGGCCAGGGTCTGCTCGCCCAGCCCCAGACGGTAGGGCGGATCCAGGAAGGCGATGTCGAAGGCCTCGCCCGCCGAACCGGGACGCACGCCCAGGTCGGTGGCGCTGCGCCGATGCACCCGCGTGCGACCCATCAGCCCCCAGGCGTCGGCGTTCTCGCGGATGGCGCCGCGCGCCTCGTCCTCGATCTCGACGAACAGGGCGAAGGCCGCCCCCCGGCTGATCGCCTCGAAGCCCAGGGCGCCGGAGCCCGCATACAGGTCAATGACCCGCGCCCCGCTCAGAGGCTCGGCCCAGGCCGCGTGTTCCAGCACGTTGAAGATGGCCTGCCGCGCCCGGTCCGAGGTCGGACGGGTGTTCTGCCCCTCCGGCGCGGTGATGGCGCGGCCCTTCAGGCTTCCGGAGACGATCCGCATGGATCAGCCGCCGGACCGGGGCCCACGCGGGCCGCCGCGACCCCCGCCGCCGGCGGGCTTGCCGCCCGCGCCGCCGGGACGCGAGCCGCCGGGCTTGCTAAAGCCGCCGCCGGCCGGACGACCGCCGGGCTTGGCCCCATAGGCGGGCTTGGACCCATAGGCCGGCTTGTCGCCGAAGCTCTTGCCCGACGTGCCGCCCGGCTTGCGCGGGCCACCGGCGCCGCGCGGCTTGTCGATGAACTGGTCGGCGCGCGGGGTGAAGGCGCGCTTGGGCCGCTCCTCCCGGTCACCGTCCGTGGCCCGGGCCGGGGCGGTCCGCTCGCGGGGCTTGAAGGTCTTGGAGTGCTCGAACTTCGGCTTGGCCTTGGCCCAGCCGTCGCCCTTGGGGGCGCGACGACCGGTGTCGCTCCCGTCGCCCGCCGCCGCCTCGGCCGCACGGGTGCGGCTCGGCTTGCGCGAGGGATCGGACATGGCCGACCCCGACGCGCCCTTGACGATCGGCGCCGAGGTGCGGCGGCCCGGGATCGGCGCGGGCGTCGAGACGGTGTTGCCGGTGGGCAGGTTCTCGGGGCGGATATGCTCGGCCAGCATCTCGCGGATCACCCGCGGACCGACCTCCTCCACCGCACCGACCGGCAGGGAGCCCAGCTGGAACGGGCCATAGGCCAGACGGATCAGGCGGTTCACGGTCAGGCCCAGATGCTCCAGCACCTTGCGGACCTCCCGGTTCTTGCCCTCGGTGATCGAGACGCTGATCCACAGGTTGGCGGGGCCGCGCCCTTCGGTGTCGGCCTTCTCGACCGCCTTCTCCAGCCGGGCCTCGATCGGGCCGTAGCGGACGCCGTCGACGGTCACGCCCTCCTTGAGGGAGTCGAGCTGCAGCTGGCTGACCCGGCCGCGCGCCCGGGCGCGGTACTGACGCACCAGCTCGGTCTGCGGCAGCTCCAGCGCCCGGCTCAGCTCACCGTCGTTGGTCAGGATCAGCAGGCCCTCGGTGTTCAGGTCGAGGCGGCCGACCGAGATCACCCGCGGCAGGCTGCTCGGCAGGGCGTCGAAGACGGTCGGACGCCCGCCCGGATCGTTGTGCGAGGTCACCAGCCCCGAGGGCTTGTGATAGCGCCACACCCGCGTGGCCTGGGCCGCGCCGATGGGCTTGCCGTTGACGGTGATGGCGTCGTCGCGCGTCACCAGGGTCGCCGGCGTGTCCAGGATCTTGCCGTTGACGGCCACCTTGCCCAGGCCGATCAGGCGCTCGACCTCGCGGCGCGAGGCGATGCCCGCCCGGGCCATGGCCTTGGCGATCCGCTCGCTGCGCGCGGGCGCCTCGTCGGCGCCCGGCTTGCCCCCGGGCTTGCCGCCCGGCTTCGCGCCGAACTTGCCGGCGGGCTTGTCGCCGCGCGGCCCATCGGAGCGGGGCCCCTTGGCGAAGGGCTTGCCCTTGCCGGGGCCGCGCGCGTCCTCCGCGCCTTCGACGCGTTTGACGTAGGGTTTGCGGGGGGCGTCGCGGTCGGCGTCTTGACGCGGGCGCGGCTTCTTGTCGTTGTCTCGGGGATGGAAGGCCATGATGAGCGGTTCATGCACATGGCCTTGGCCTGTGCGCAAGCGGCGGCGGACGCGGGAGAGACTCCCGTAGGCTGCATAATCGTCGACGAATCGACCGGCGAAGTGGTCGCGGAGGGCATGAACGCCCCCATCGGCGGCCATGATCCGACCGCCCATGCCGAGATCGTGGCCCTGCGCGCGGCGGCTCAAAAACTGGGCAACTACCGGCTCACGGGCCTGACTCTCTATGTCACTCTGGAGCCCTGCGCCATGTGCGCCGGGGCCATCAGCCATGCCCGGATCGGCCGCGTGGTCTGGGGCGCGGACGATCCCAAG
Organism: Brevundimonas sp. AVps31; assembly: GCF_058681355.1. Taxonomy (NCBI): domain Bacteria; kingdom Pseudomonadati; phylum Pseudomonadota; class Alphaproteobacteria; order Caulobacterales; family Caulobacteraceae; genus Brevundimonas; species Brevundimonas sp. AVps31. Next base: position 3,266,845 of record NZ_CM178736.1, read on the forward strand.
GGCGGCGCGGTCGCCCACGGCCCCCGCTTCTTCGATCAGCCGACCTGCCACTGGCGCCCCGCCGTTCAGGGCGGCGTTCTGGCCGCCGAGGGCGGCGACCTGCTGCGATCCTTCTTCCGCGCCCGCCGCAAAGGAACGGCGGCGAGCACGGCGCGTTGATGCGCCGATCCTGTAACAGCAAGGCTTGCTCCGCATGAAGACGCTGATCGCACCGGCCCTCATCGTCCTGATGCTGGGCGCCTGCGGACAGAAGCCCGCCGAGGCGCCGACCGACGGTGATTCGGTTCGTGAGCGCGCCCAGGAGGCCCAGACCGCCCGCACCCGCACGGGCGCCGAGGTGCAGGACCGCAACCTCAACCGGGTGATCCGCACCGTCTATCTCTGCAACGACAGCCAGCGCCTGTCGGTCGATTTCGACAACCCGCGCCAGATGGCCACGGTCCGCAACTCCAGCGGCGAGGCGGTCGACCTGTTCCAGGAACGCGCCGCCGACGGCATCTGGTACCGCGCCTCGGGCTATGAGCTGCGCGGCAAGGGCGCGATGGCCACCTGGACCGCCGATGGCCTGCCCCCGACCTCCTGCCGCGCGGTGGACTGACCCGTCAGGCCGCGCCCTCGGCCTGCAGGAAGGCGATGAGGGTCGCGCGATCGACATTCTTGTCGACAAAAGCATCGCCGATGGCCCGGGCCAGGATCAGCGTCAGCCGCCCGCCCTCGGCCTTCTTGTCCCCGGCCATGCGCCTGACCAGCGCCTCGGCGCTGAACGACCCGGCCTCGGACAGCCTCACCGGCAAGCCCGCCGCCGCCGTCACCGTCTCGACCCGATCCGCGTCCGCCTGTGGGCACAGGCCCGCCGCCGCCGAGAAGCGGAAGGCCATGGCGCACCCCAGCGCCACCGCCTCCCCATGGGTCAGGGCGTGCTCGTCAAAGCCCAGCTCCGCCTCGATGGCGTGGCCGAAGGTGTGGCCCAGGTTCAGCAGGGCGCGCCGGCCCGCCTCCTTCTCGTCCTCGCCGACCACGGCGCTCTTGATCTCCACCGACCGCTCCACGGCCCGTTGCAGCGCCGCCGGGTCGCCCTCGGCGCCCACCGCGCCATCGCCCGCCAGCCAGTCGAAGAAGGCCGCGTCACAGATCAGACCGTGCTTCAGCACCTCGGCCCAGCCCGACGTGACCTGCCGCGCCGGCAGAGTCCCCAGAACATCGATGTCGGCCAGCACCAGCCGGGGCTGGTGGAAGGCGCCGATCAGGTTCTTGCCACGCGGCGTGTCGATGGCCGTCTTGCCGCCCACCGAGCTGTCCACCTGCGCCAGCAGGGTCGTCGGCACCTGCACGAAGTCGATCCCGCGCATGTAAAGGGCCGCCGCCAGACCGGCCAGATCGCCGACAACACCCCCGCCCAGCGCCACGACCACGTCGCTGCGGTCCAGCCCGAAGGCCAGCATCCGGTCCAGCACCCGCTCCAGCTCGGCGAAGGATTTGGAGCCCTCCCCCGCCGGCACCGCCAGCAGACGGGCCCGAATGCCCGCGTCGTCCAGCGCCTTCAGCGCCGCCGGACCGTGGATCGTCGCCACCGTCTCGTCCGTCACCACGACCGTCCGCCCCTTGGCGATCGGCGCGATCCGCCTGCCGAGCTCACCCAGCAGGCCGCGGCCCACGACGACGTCATAGGGGCGGAAGGCCCCGCCCGAGACCGGCACCGTCGTCGTCACGTCTTCGTCTCCATGGCCCCATGGGCCTCCAGCGCCTGCACGATGGCGTCCACCGCCTGCACATGCGCGCCGCCGGTCACGTCGACCGTCAGATGCGCCTCGCCGTAGACCGGATAGCGGGCCTCGGCCAGCGTGCGCAGGGCCTCCAGCGGATCGCGCCCGCGCAGCAATGGCCGCGTGTCCCGCCGCGCCACCCTCTGCGCGATGGTCTCCAGATCCGCCCGCATCCAGACGGTCACCGCCCGGGTCTTCAGCAAGGCTCGGGTCTCGGCGTTCAGCATCGCGCCGCCGCCGGTGGCCAGGACCAGTTGCGGTCCCTCCAGCAGGCGGCGCATCACCCGCGCCTCCCCCGCCCGGAACTCGCCCTCGCCCAGACTGGCGAAGATGTCGGAGACGGTCATCCCCGCGGCCGACTCGATCTCGTCGTCTCCATCCGCGAACGGCAGGCCCAGCCGCCGGGCCAGCCGCCGCCCCACGGTCGATTTCCCCACGCCCATCAGGCCGACCAGCGCTATGGTGCGCTGATGGACGGGAATCGCCTCGGAATCGGTCATCGCGCACCTCGCGCAAGCGGGTGGCGGGCGAACGGCGGGGAGGAAGGGCGCAGGCACGTCATGGTCCCCCACACCTCTACACGAACACAGCGCCGGGGCCACGCCATGGCGAAGGGGCGCCGATGAGCAGCCCCCAGATCGAAGCCTTCCTGGAGATGATGGCGGTGGAGCGCGACGCCTCCCCCCACACCCTGTCCGCCTATGCCCGCGACCTTGCTGACGCCGAGGGCGGTGTGGACGGCGGGCTGATGAGCGCGGACGAGACGGCGGTCGAGAGCTGGTATGCCGGACTGGCTGCCCGCGGACTGTCGCCCGCCACCCAGTCCCGCCGCCGCGCCGCGGTGCGCCAGTTCTATCGCTTCGCCCTAGGCGAGGGCTGGCGTCCGGATGATCCGTCCCGCCGTCTGGACGCCCCCAAACAGGGTCGTCCCCTGCCCAACACCCTGACCCGCGAGGAGGTCGAATCCCTGCTGAAGGCCGCGGCCGCGCGCGATGGGGCCGCCGGCGTCCGTCTCGTGGCCCTGGTCGAACTGGCCTACGCGTCGGGCCTGCGGGTCTCCGAACTGCTGGCGCTCAAGGTCGAGGCCGTCCGCCGGGATCCCGCGTGGCTGATCGTTCGCGGCAAGGGCGGCAAGGAGCGTCTGGCTCCCTTGAACGCCTCGGCGCGCGAGGCGGTGAAAATCTGGCTGGCGGTCCGCGACGGGGCCCGCAAGCCGGAGGCTCCCGACAGTCCCTGGCTCTTTCCCTCTCCGGTCGGCAACAACCCTCTCACGCCGCGCCGCTTCGCCCAGTTGCTGGATCAGGCGGCCATCGACGCCGGCATCGACCCGTCGCGGGTCAGCCCGCACGTCCTGCGCCACGCCTTCGCCACCCACCTGCTCGAGGGTGGCGCTGACCTGCGGGTCGTCCAGACCCTTCTGGGTCACGCCGACATCGCCACCACCCAGATCTACACCCATCTGGCCACCGATCGCCTCAGTCGCCTGGTGCAGGAGAAGCATCCCTTGGCGCGTGATGACTGAACTCCGCTTGCTCCCCGGCGTTGACCTGACTAGGTTCCGCCGCCTTCCGAAGCGCCAACCGGCGCGCCAGTTCCGGACGCCTTGATGGCCACGCACTACCTCGAGTTCGAAAAGCCGATCGCCGATCTGGAGGCGAAGATCGAGGAGCTGTCGCTGCTCGCCTCGACCGCCGGTTCGTTTGATTCCGAGATCGACGGCCTGAAGAAGAAGGCTGAGCAGCTCCGTAAGAAGATCTACGGCGGGCTCGATCCCTGGATGAAGACGCAGGTCGCTCGCCACCCGCAGCGCCCGCATTTCATCGACTTCGTCGAAGGCCTGTTCACCGAGTTTGTCGAGCTGAAGGGCGACCGCCAGTTCGGCGATGATCAGGCCATTCTGGGAGGGCTGGCGCGCCTGCGCGGCCGTCCGGTCGTCGTCATGGGCCACGAGAAGGGCCATGACACCCAGACCCGCATCACCCACAATTTCGGCATGGCTCGCCCGGAGGGCTATCGCAAGGCGGTCCGGCTCATGGACCTGGCTGAGCAATACGGCCTGCCGGTGCTGACCTTCGTCGACACCGCCGGCGCCTACCCGGGCCTCGGCGCCGAGGAGCGCGGTCAGGCCGAAGCCATCGCCCGCTCGACCGAGCGCGGCCTGACGCTGGGCGTCCCCTCCATCGCCACCATCACGGGCGAAGGCGGTTCCGGCGGCGCCATCGCCATCGCCGCCGCCAGCCGCGTCCTGATGCTGGAACACTCGATCTATTCGGTCATCTCGCCGGAAGGCGCCGCCGGCATCCTGTGGCGCGACGGCAGCCGCGCGCGGGACGCAGCCATGGCCATGAAGATTACCGCGCCCGACCTGATGGAGCTGAAGATCGTCGATCGGGTCATCGGCGAACCGCTTGGCGGCGCCCACACCGACCGCGCCGCGGCGATCAAGGGGGTCGGCGACGTGCTGATGGAGGAACTGGACGCCATGGCGGGCCTGTCGCCCGAGCAGTTGCGCAAGGCTCGGGCTGACCGCTTCTACGCCATCGGCCGCCTGACCTAAGCTGAGCCGTTAACCTTCTGAATACCGCCGCCTGCCAAGCCTCTTCCCGTGAGGCGCGCCGAATCGCGCCCGCCAATGTGGAGTGGGGCATGAGCGCGGTGGAAGGATTGCGCGAAAGCGCGGTCATCAATCTGACCGGCGCCGTGACCATGGTGGTCGATGACTCCCCGTTCGGCCTCGACATCACGGCCAGCGCCCTGCTCGGATTCGGGATCAAGACCCGCTACGCCTGCCACAGCGCCCATGAAGCGATGGAAGTCCTCAAGGATCACCCCGTCGACCTGCTGGTCGTGGACACCGAGATGCCAGAGATGGACGGCTATGAACTGGTGCGCTGGCTGCGCCGGTCCGGGCTCGACCCCAACGCCTTCGCGCCCGTCATCATGACCGCCACCCACGTCCGCCGCTCACGCGTGACCGAAGCCCGGGATTGCGGGGCCAATTTCGTCATCACCAAGCCGTTCAGCGCCGCCAGCCTGCTGGAGCGGATCATCTTCGTGGCCCGGGACACACGGCCCTTCCTGGAGGTGGGCGACTATTTCGGCCCCGACCGCCGCTTCCGCGCCGGCAGGGCGCCGGACCAGGAGCGTCGCGCGGACATGATCCGCAGGATGAAGCATGATGCCGAGAAGGCCGCGGCCGCGGGTGCGGAACAAGGCGAATGACGGTCATCACTCATAACCGGCGCAAGTCGCGCCTGTCGAAGATCATCGACGAGGCCGGCGGCGTCAGCATCGGTACGGCGCTGATCCAGGCCCAGGCCAATCTCGAAGCGCTCAAGCCCCGCAGTCTAGTCGAGGTCGGCGAGCGGATCGTCGAGCTCGGCGCCATCGCCCCCCCGACGGCGCCGGAGCAAGAGATGGCCGTGCTCGGATCCGCCTATCGCGCCGCCAACGCCATCATCGACAGCGCCGGGCCGTTCGACATGGATGAAATCCGGGTGGTCGCCCTGGGCCTGTGCGACCTGATCGATGCGGCGACGCCCGAACGGCCATTCGACTGGCGCGTCCTGCCGGTCTACGCCCAGTCCTTGCAGTTGCTGCTGGCCCTGCCCGAAGACGCCGACGCCAGAGCCCGGGTTCGTCAGGGTCTGGACCTGATGGTCCACCGCAAGCTGGGCCTGCCCTGAAGGCTAGACGCCGTCCTTCGTCCGCGCGCCACGCGTCTGCTTTCGCCACAGGGCCGCATACTCGCCCCCCTGACGCGCCACGAGCTGATGGTGAGCCCCGCGCTCAACGATCCGCCCGGCCTTGAGCACCAGAATCTGATCGGCGTCCGCGATGGTGGACAGCCGGTGGGCCACGACCAGCGTGGTGCGTCCCGCCCGCGCCTTGCGCAGGGTCTTCTGGATCGCCGCCTCCGTCCGGCTGTCCAGAGCGCTGGTCGCCTCGTCGAGGATCAGGATGCAGGGATCGGCCAGCAGGGCGCGGGCGATGCCGACGCGCTGACGCTCACCCCCGGACAGCTTCAGACCCCGCTCGCCCACCACGGTATCCAGCCCTTCCGGCAACTGGCCGATGAAGGCGGCCAGTTCCGCCGCCTCTGCCGCCGCCCAGATCGCCGCCTCGTCCGCGTCGGGCCGGGCGAAGCCGATGTTGGCGCGCAGGCTGTCGTTGAACAGGGCCACGTCCTGGGGCACCAGCGCGACCGCCGCGCGCAGGCTCTCCTGCGTCACCGCCCGTACATCGACGCCGTCGATCAGCACCCGGCCCTCCTGCGGGTCCAGCAGGCGCAAGGCCAGTTTGACGACCGTGGACTTGCCCGAACCCGAGGGCCCCACCAGCGCCGTCGTCGTCCCCGGCGCGGCGTGGAAGCTGACATCCTCCAGCCCGTTGGCGCGGGCATCGTGGCGGAAGCCGACATGCTCGAACGTCAGGGCCGCGCCGTTCACGCCGGCTGCCCGCTCCAGCGGCCTGGCGTCGATAGCGTCGGCCACCTGCGGGGCCTGACGGGTCACCTTCAGCATCTCCTCCATGTCGATGAAGGACTGCCGGATTTCCCGGTAGGCGAAGCCGAGGATGTTCAGCGGCGCATACAGGCTGATCATGATCAACACCGCCGCCGTGACGTCGCCCGGCCCCATCCGGCCCGCCGCCGCCTCGAACCCCGCCATCACCGCCATGACGCCCAGACCGACGTTCATGATCACGGCCTGGATGACGTTCAGCAGCGCCAGCGAACTGTTCGCCTTCAAGGCCGCTCGCGTGTAGTCGCCGAGGGCCGCATCATAGCTGCGGGCCGCCCGCGCCTCAGCCCCGAAGGACTTGACCGTCTCGTAGTTCAGCAGGGCGTCGACCGAGAGGCCCGCCGCCTGGGTATCGGCGGCGTTCATGATCCGGCGGTGCTCGATCCGCCAGTTGGACAGGGCGAATGTCGAGACGGCGTAGATGGCCACGACAGCCACCGCGACAGCGCCGAAGCGCCAGTCGTACTTGCCGGCCAGCACCCCTGCCGCCAGGACCAGCTCGACGCCGGTGGGGACAAGATTGAAAGCCAGAATCCTCAGCAGGAAGTCCACGGCCCGCGAGCCGCGATCCATGGTCCGCGACAGGGAGCCGGACCGTTTGGTCTGGTGGAAATCCAGCGACAGGCTCAGGGCGTGGGCGAAGGTCTCGGTCGCCGCCGTCCGCTGCGCCGCTGACCGGACGGGGGCGAACACCACGTCCGAGGCGTTGGGGGCGATGGCCGACAGCAGGCGAACCAGCGCCCAGCCCAGAGCAAAGGCCGCGAATCCGAGGCCGATCGAGACCTCGGGCCCCTGCCCCGCCGCCAGATGGTTGACCGCCGCGCCCAGCACCAGCGGCGCCAGAACGCCCAGCCCCTTGCCCGCCAGCGTCATTCCGATGGCCGCGATCAGCCGCAGCTTCAACTGGGGCGCATTGGACCGGCCGACCAGTCTGAGCAGGTCGGCCAGCGCCTGAAGGGTCGGGGGGCCGTCGACGGGGGTTGTCAGCCCGGCTTGCGCCGCCTTCGCTTCCGATCCCTGCCGTCGCCCGGCCCCGCGTTCACCTCTCATCGCCATGCCCGGCATATGGCCCCATGGGCCGCCGGGCGGAAGAGCGAATGATCACGCCGTGAGGCGATCAGCCGCCCCGTCCGCCATGCTTGGCGTATTCCAGGCGCGCGATCGTGCGGTTGTGAACCTCGTCCGGGCCGTCAGCCAGACGCAGGGTCCGAACGCCCGCATACAGCTCGGCCAGAGGGAAGTCGCCCGACACGCCCGCGCCGCCGAAGGCCTGGATGGCGTCGTCGATGATCTGAAGGGCCATGCGCGGCGCGGCGACCTTGATCTGCGCGATCTCGGACTTGGCGTTCTTGGCGCCGGCCTGATCGATCATCCATGCGGCCTTCAGCACGGACAGGCGGCACATCTCGATGTTGATGCGCGCTTCGGCGACCCGTTGCTCCCAGACCGAATGCTCGGCGATCTTCTTCTTGAAGGCCGTGCGGCTCAGCAGGCGTTCGACCATCAGGTCCAGCGCGCGCTCCGCGGCGCCGATGGTGCGCATGCAGTGGTGGATGCGGCCCGGCCCGAGACGGCCTTGGGCGATCTCGAAGCCGCGGCCCTCGCCGGCGATCAGGTTCTCGACCGGGACCCGGACGTTCTCCAGCACCACTTCGGCGTGGCCGATCGGGCGCTCGTCGTAGCCGAACACCGACAGCATCCGCTCGACCCGGAAGCCCGGCGTATTGGTCGGCACAAGAACCTGCGACTGCTGCTGGTGCGTGGCCGCGCCGGTATCCGTCTTGCCCATCACGATGGCGATGGCGACGTTCGGGTGGGCCATGTTGGTCGACCACCATTTGCGGCCGTTGATGACGTAGTGGTCGCCGTCCCGCTCGATGCGGGTTTCGATATTGGTCGCATCGGACGAGGCCACCGCCGGCTCGGTCATCAGGAAGGCCGAGCGGATCTCGCCGGCCATCAGCGGCTTCAGCCACTGCGCCTGCTGCTCCGGGCTGCCGTACATGTGCAGCACTTCCATGTTGCCGGTGTCCGGGGCGTTGCAGTTGAACACCTCGGCCGTCCACAGGTGGCGGCCCATGATCTCGGCCAGCGGGGCGTATTCGAGGTTGGTCAGGCCCGAGCCGTGATCGCCCGGCAGGAACATGTTCCACAGCCCGGCGGCCTTGGCGGCGGCCTTCATCTCTTCCATGGCCTTCGGCTGAACCGTGGGGTCCGCCTTGACCTCGGCCCAGTATTCCGCCGAGCGCGGCAGCACCGTCTCATCCATGAAGCGCTGCACGCGCTCCTGCCAGTGCAGCCCCTTGTCGCTGTGACGGAAATCCATGGTCGTCCTCCTCGATACGAAAACGGCGCGGCCCTCTTCCGGAGCCGCGCCGCCAAAAATCAGTTCTGCGTCGTCAAGATCAGCGCTTCAGCAGCGGAGCCAGCTTCTGGGCGATCATCATGTCGCCGGCGATCTTCAGCTTGCCCTGCATGAAGGCCATCATCGGATCCAGCTTGCCTGCCGACAGGGCCATGAAGTCGTCCCAGGTGATCGAGACGGTGGCGTCGGCGGGCTTGTCTTCGTTGGTCACGGTGTTCGGCGACGAGGCGCCGTCGATGAAGATCTTGCCGACGTCGCCCAGATCGATCTTCACGGTCTTGCCCAGACCGGAGTTGTCGCCCACGGCGCCGCGGATGTGTTCAGTGACTTGAGCCAGATCGGCCATGGCGTCTCTCCCTAAGGAACGGTTGAGCCTCCGACCTAGACCTCGCAAGCGCGGCTGCCAAGATCACGCCGGGTCAAGTTCGCGCCATCGCCCCCGGAAGTCGTCAATAGAAGGCGCTATCCCGGTCCAGTGCGGGGGTCGCTCCGGGCTGACCGGCCATGCCGCGGGACGCCAGTTCGGCCTGTATCCGATCCATCCGCTCCTGCCGGGCGCGACGCTCGGCCGCATAGTCCGGCCCCGGCGCGTCGAAGCCGTAGGAACCGGCCTTGCCTTCCATCGACGTGGGGGTCGGTGGCGACGGCGGCGCGCTGGTCCAGACCCTGATCGACGGCCTTGGCTCGGACGGTTCGGGCTCGATCCAGGCGGTTTGATGCCCGGGGTCGTAGCGATCCGCCTCAGACACCGGCGGGGCGATGGCGACATGGGTGTAACCGTCCACCAGCTCGCCGACCTCCATCGTCCCGCCCGGCTCCACCTCGGTCTCGACAGGGGCGACGACTTCGACCTGCATCAGGCCGCCGTCGCGCGCGCCGATACCGCCGCCGGGGTTCAGCACGACAAAGGCCAGTCCCCCGACCGCGATCGCCGCCAGCGGGGCAACCACCATCCACGGACGAAAGACCGCCCGCTGGGGCGTGACGGGATCAAAGGTCATGGCAGGACTCCACAGGCTCCAGCGAGGTAAGGCGCGACGCTCGGATTGGTTCGCGCGGCGCGCCCTCAAACACCCCGATCAATCGGCGCCGTTGCGCTCGCGCTCCAGTCGCCGGTCCAGCAGGGCCTCGTGCTTGTCGGCATAGGCGCGACAGGCGGTCGGGTCGATGAAGGGGTTCGGCTCCACGCCCTGCCGAAGGCGGGCCAATCGCACATCACCGCCCGATTGCTCCATGTGTGCGCTCAGCAGGATGTCGCAGGGCATGGCCCTCAGGCTGACGAAGGTCCGGCGGAAGCCGTCCAGCAACGCCCGGTTGGCCGGGTCCGAATAGCGATAGCTGCCCGACGTGATCGGGTTCAGGCTGGAGCCGAAGACGACAGTCCTGCAGTCCGCCGCCTCGCAGGAGCGCCAGCTCCAGCTCATGCTGCCGGGCGTGTGACCGGGGGTGGCGCGGGCGGTGATCTCCACATCGCCGAGCCGCAGGACTTGGCCGTCCTGCAAGGCTCGCACCCGCTCCACCGGCGGAAAGGCGGCGAGCGAGGAGGCTTGCGGATCATCCGCCCCGCTGCGGCCGCGGCGCAGGACCGCCGCCGCCGCCGGACTGGCGATCACCGTCGCGCCCGAGTCCCGCGCCAGGGCGGCCAGACCGCCGGCGTGATCATAGTGGGGCTCGGTGCTCAGGATGTATTTCACGTCCTCGATCCGGAAGCCGAGCCGTCGGATATTGTCCTCGATGGCCGCGACCGCCTGGGGCAGGGCGCCGTCGATCAGGACCAGCCCGTCTGACGTCGAGATCAGAGCCACGTCCAGGCCCGAGAAGCCCACAAGCCAGGTATTGCCGTGCAGCTTGATCGGGGCTTCAACCCCCAGCCAGCGACGCGCATACTCCGGTGCGATGGGCTGCAGCAGCGGGTCATTCTCCGGTGCGGGTCGGGATTGCGCCGCCTGAGGCGGCCGCGGCTCTTCTGCGCGGGCGCAGCCTGTGGCGAAGGCCAGAAGGCACACGGTCACAAGGCTCGAAACTCGTTTCATCACACTCTCCTGCACGGTTGACCCCGACGAGAATGCGGAGCCGACGCCGTCCGCACAAAGCATGATATCTGGACAGAAGCATGAGCTGGCCTCATGGCTGCAGGATGGATCGCGCCCAGCTTCCCCTCAATGCCCTGCGCGCCTTCGAGGCCGCCGCCCGGCACCTGAACTTCACCCGCGCCGCCATCGAGCTCTGCGTCAGCCAGGGCGCGGTCAGCCATCAGGTCGCCCAGCTCGAGCGTCGTCTGGGCGTCACCCTGTTCCGCCGCCTCCCGCGCGGACTGGCCCTGACCGATGAAGGACAGGCGCTGGTGCCGGTGCTGGCGGACGCGTTTGACCGGGTGGGCGCGACGCTGGACCGCTATGCGGGCGGCCGACTGCAGGAAGTGCTGACCGTCGGCGTCGTCAGCGCCTTCGCCGGGGGCTGGTTGCTGCCCCGCATGGACGCCTTTTCCCGCGCCCATCCGCACATCGACCTGCGGCTCATGACCAACAACAACCGTGTCGATCTGGCGGGCGAGGGTCTGGACTTCGCCATTCGCTACGGCGACGGCGCCTGGCACGGCGCCCATGCGGAGCCGATCATGGCCGCCCCCCTGACGCCGCTCTGCGCCCCCTCGCTCGCCGCCCGTCTCACCGGGCCCGCGTCCCTGGCGGGCGAGACCTTGCTGCGGTCCTATCGCGCCGACGAATGGCCCCGCTGGTTCGAGGCGGCGAAAGCGCCCTGCCCGCCCCTGCGCGGCCCGGTGTTCGACAGTTCCGTGCTGATGACCGCAGCGGCCGCATCCGGGCTCGGGGTCGCCCTGGCGCCCGCCGCGATGTTTTCCCGCGACCTCGCCGCGGAACGTCTGGTCCGGCCGTTCGACATCGAGGTCGGCCTCGGCGGCTACTGGCTCACACGACTGCACTCCCGCCCGGACAGCCCGGCCATGGACGCCTTTCGTCAGTGGCTCATGCGGGAAGTCCCGAAACCGGGCTGAAGGTGGAACCGCAGGGACACGCGGCGGCTTTCGCCACCATGACTGACGCCCCCTCCGATCCGGCCCGCCAGGGTCCACTCAATCCGCATGCCGAACCAGGCACGGTGATCATCGAGAACCCGCCCGCCGCGGCGCTCCACATGACGGCCGATGAAGCCGACATTTCCGGCATTCGCCTGCTCGACGCCGCCGACCACGCGCGTCGACGCCGCGAACGTCCCGACGACTGAAGCTCCGAACAGGCCGCACGCCATCCCGCCCTACCCCTGCGTCCGGCTCGACACACGTCGGATCCGGGACGAAGACCTCGGCGCCGGCCTGACCAAGCGTCTCCGTTTCGGGCCGCCGACCGCGCGCGACCGTCCCGCCCGGGCGAGCGGGTGAGGATCGGGGCGGATTTCAGGGAAGGTTCTGGCGGAGACGGAGGGATTCGAACCCTCGGTACCCCTTACAGGGTACGACGATTTAGCAAACCGTTGCCTTCAGCCACTCGGCCACGTCTCCGGCAGGCGGCGTGCTTAGCCGAGCATTTCGGGCGGCGCAACGGGTGATCTCGTCCGAGCGTTAACTGGACGGTCAGTCCGGTTGTGCAGGATGCGCCCGAACACTTCTTCCGGGCCTGATGACCGACGCCGCCAGCCGCCTTTCCAGCCAGACCGCCCCGTCGTCGCGCGCAACGGCGGCTCGGACGTCTGCGGCGCGCCCGGATGTGACCGCCCCCGTCGATGAAGGCGGCGCGGTCAGGCGTGGCCCCTTTCGGCCGGAAGTCTGGCTGAACGCGCGCCAGCGTCACGCCTCACGCCTCGCCGCCCACTACTTCCGGGCCTTCGACGTGCTGGCCGTGATCGGCCTGACCCTGCTGTGCGCCCGCGCCGCCTCGCCCGGCGCGCTGATTCACACCGAGATATCCCGCATCCTGCCCTTCGTCCTCGGCGCCGTGACGGTGCTGGGCCTGTTGCGCTCCCTGGGCCGCTACCGCTTCTCGCGCAGTCAGCAGACCGGACTCCACCTGCTGTCGGTGGCCGGGGTTTGCGGCATCGGCGCCGGTGTCGTCGTGACCGCCGGAGCCCTTCTGCGCCCGGGCGCAGAGGCGGAATGGTCCGGCTGGCTTGCCTGGTCTGTCCTGACCGCCGTCAGCCTGACGGGCCTGCATGCCTTGTTCAGCCTGGCGGTCGCCCGCTGGCGGGCGACGGGTGCCCTGACGCCCAACATCGTGCTGGTGGGCGCCACCCGTCATGCCGAGGCGCTGATCCGGGAAGCATTGAAGCGCCGCGACCTGAACGTTCTTGGCATCTTCGACGACCGTCTGGCCCGCAGCCCGCGCGCCATCGAAGGCGTGCCCGTGCTGGGCGCCGCCGACGACCTGCTGACCCACAAGATGACGCCCTATGTCGACCGCGTGGTGCTGGCGATCGACCCGCGCGCCGAACAGCGGGTGCGCGAACTGACCGCCCGCCTCGGCGCCCTGCCCAACGAGGTGACCCTGCTGGTCGAGCCCAACGGCGCGCGCGAGATGACCTCGGCGCTGGACCGGTTGGCCGCCGCCCCGCTGGCCGACATCCAGGGTGCGATCGATCCCGACCGTCGCGCCTTCAACAAGCGGATGCAGGACCTGATCTTCGGCCTGATCGCCCTGATCGGCCTCGCCCCCGTCATGGCCGTGATCGCCGTCGCCATCCGTCTGGACAGTCCCGGCCCGATCTTCTTCCGCCAGCGCCGCCACGGCTTCAATCAGGAAGAGATCGTGGTGTGGAAATTCCGCTCGATGCGTCAGGAGACGGCCGACGCCACCGCCAGCCGCCAGGTCGTCCACGGCGATGACCGCGTCACCCGCATCGGCAGGTTTATCCGCAAGACCAGCCTCGACGAACTGCCGCAACTCGTGAATGTCATCAGGGGCGAGATGTCTCTCGTCGGCCCCCGCCCGCACGCCATCGGCATGAAGACCGGCCACGTTGAAAGCGCTCGTCTGGTCGCCGAATACGCCCATCGCCACCGGATCAAGCCCGGCATGACCGGCTGGGCGGCCGTCAACGGCTCGCGCGGCCCTCTGCACACCGCGCAGGACGTGCGTCGCCGGGTCCAGCTGGACATCGACTATGTCGAGCGCCAGAGCCTGTGGATGGATCTGTGGATCATGGCCGTCACCGTGCCCGTCCTGCTGGGCGACCGCGCGGCGATCCGGTGAGCCGCTAGATGTTCTGGAAGGGCGTCTGGGGCTATCTCCCCGCCAATATCGTGCAGGGCGTGGTCGGGTTTCTGGCCATCATCATCTTCACCCGCCTGCTCAGCCCCGAGGATTTCGGCCGCTACGCCCTGGCCTTCTCGGTCATGACCCTGGCCCATGTCGCGGTGTTCAGCTGGCTTGAGGCCTCGATGGCCCGCTTCTGGGCGGCCGAGAGCGGCGTTTCGCTGAAAGGCCATTTCGCCAGCCTGTACCGCACCGCCTTCGCGCTCAGCCTCGGCTTCCTGATCGTGGCCGGGATCGCCGTCTGGCTCTGGCCGACCGACTCCCTGTTCCGTATCGCCCTCGCCGTCGGCTTCGCGGGCGCGCCCGCCCGGTGCCTGTTCAAGCTGGGGCAGGAGCGGTTCCGCGCCGCCGGAGAGGTGGGCAAGGCGGCGGGGCTGGACATGGCCGTCGCCATCGGCGGCCTGGCCATCGGCGTCGGCTTCGCCCTGGCCGGCGCCGGCGGCGCCGCGCCCCTGCTCGGCCTCGGTCTCGCGCCCCTGGCCGCCCTGCCCTTCGTCCTGCCCGGCGAGCTGAGACAGGCGCGCGAGGGCCGGTTCGAGGCCGCGCGGATGAAGAGCTATGCGCTCTACGGCTACCCCATCGCCATGTCGCTGGCCCTGACGGTGGTGCTGTCGTCCACCGACCGCTTCCTGCTGGCGGCCTTCATGGATGAAGCCGCCGTCGGCGCCTATCACGCGGGCTATTCGATCGCGAACCGCACTCTTGATGTCCTGTTCCTGTGGCTGGGCTCGGCGGGCCAGCCCGCGCTGGTCATGGCGCTGGAACGTGGCGGCGCGGAGCGGCTCAAGGTCGCCGCGCGTGAGCAACTGTCCACCTTCCTGCTGATCGGCCTGCCCGCCGCCGCCGGCGTGGCCTTGGTCGCGGCGCCCTTGTCCGAGGTGTTGATCGGCGAAAACCTGCGCGACGCCGCCGCCTCCATCACGCCGTGGATCGCCCTGTCGGCCCTGCTGTACGGCCTCACCGCCTACTATTTCGGCCAAGCCTTCACCCTGGGCCGCAAGACGAAGAACCTGCTGGCCGCCATGGCCATTCCGGCCGGCGCCAACGTCATCCTGAACCTGATCCTGGTGCCCCGCTTCGGCGTGATGGGCGCCGCCTGGGCGACCGCCGCCAGCTTCGCTCTGGGCCTGCTGGCCACGATGGCGCTGGGCCGCCGCGTGCTGCCTCTGCCGGTGCCGTGGGAGGCGCTGGTGCGCTGCGGCGTCGCCACCGCCGTCATGGCGGTCGCCGTCTCCCTGGTGCCCCCTCTGGGCGGGATCGTGGAGTTGATCCTCGCCGCCGGGGTGGGCGTCATCGTCTACGCCGCCGTCGCCCTGACCATCAATGCCGCCGGGGTCCGGGACGTCGCCCGACGCCTGATCGCGCGCCGCCGCGCCGGAAAGGCCGCCGCATGAAGGCGAAACTGACCGACAACCCCGCCTGGAAGGGCGCGCGGCCCGCCCTCTCGGTGCTCGTCCCCTTCCTGCGGGACGACCCCTCCGACCTGCTTCAGCGGCTGGACGAGGAAGCCGCCTCGGTGGACGGGGCGGTCGAGATCATCGTGCTGGACGACGGCACCGCCGACGCCGGCCTGACCGCCCGGCTGTCGGCGCAGGTCGGCGCCATGGCCCTGCCGGTCCGCCTCATCACCCTGCCCGCCAACGAGGGCCGGGCCATCGGCCGAAACCGTCTGGCCTCCGCCGCGCGCGGCGGCAGCCTGCTGTTTCTCGACAGCGACATGCGCCCCGACCATCGCCGCTTCCTGCGCGACTGGGCCGAACTGGTGGCCAAGGAAGACCCCGCCGTGGCCTTCGGCGGCTTCTCCCTGCTGCAGGCCCCGACCGACGCGAAATATCAGGTTCACCGCGCCATGGCCGCGAAGTCCGAATGCGTGCCGTATACGGAGCGGGCGAAACAGCCCGAGAAATACGTCTACACCTCCAACCTGCTGGTCCGCCGCGACGTGTTCGAGGCCGAGGCGTTCGACAGCGGCTTCACCGGCTGGGGTTGGGAGGACGTGGAGTGGGCCATGCGCGTGTCGCGCCGCTTCCGGGTCGTCCACCTCGACAACGCGGCCACCCATATGGGCCTGGACACCGTTGACGCCCTGGCCCGCAAATATGAGCAGTCGGCCCCGAACTTCGCCCGCATGGCCGAACGCCATCCGGAGATCGTCGCCGCCTATCCCAGCTACAAGGCGGCCAGATTGCTGAAGCGACTGCCGGCCCTGCCGGCCCTGCGCGGCCTGATGCGTCGGGTCGCCGGGACCGAGGCCCTGCCGGTCGCCGCCCGCGCCTTCTCCCTGCGCCTGTACCGCGCCGCCCTGTATGCGGACGCCGTCTGATGGGCGACGTCGCGATCATCGTCCCGACCCTGCGTCGCCCTGACAGCCTGACGCGCGCGCTGCGCTCGCTGTTCGCCCAGACGGGCGTCTCCGACCGGGTCTCCGCCATCGTGGTGGTGGACAACGATCCGACCGGCTCCGCCGCCTCAACGGTTGACGCCCTGCGCGCCGGCTGCCCCTGGCCCCTGGTCTATGTGGCCGAGCCCACGCCCGGCGTGGCGCGCGCCCGCAACGCCGGACTGGCCGCCACCGACGCGCCTCTGATCGCCTTCCTCGATGACGACGAGGCCGCCGCGCCGGGCTGGCTCTCCGCCCTGCTCGCCGCGCGGGTCCAGACGGGCGCCGACGCCGTCTTCGGCCCCATCAGCGGCCGCGCGCCCGAGGCGGAAGCCTGGCTGAAGCCGTATCTGGAGCGGTTCTTCGGCCGCGAGGGTCCGGCGAAGACCGGGCTGGTCGACGATCCGTGGGGTTGCGGCAACTCCCTCCTGGTCCGGGCGACCGCCCTGCCCGGTGTGACGCCTTTCAGCGCCTCGGCGGACCACACCGGCGGCGAGGACGACATGCTGTTCGCGGCCCTACGGTCGCGCGGCGGCCGCTTCGGCTGGGCCGCCGACGCCCGGGTCGAGGAGTTCGCGCCCGCCCATCGCGCCACCCTCGCCTACGCCCTCACCCGCGCCTTTGCCTATGGCCAGGGGCCCAGCCAGACCGCCGCCGCCGCGCGCAACTGGCCCGCCGTTCTCCGCTGGATGGTCATCGGCGCGGGACAGACCGTCGTCTGGGGCGCGGTCGCCGCGATCCTGACCCTGACCGGCAGCCCGAAGCGCGCGGACATGTACGACCGCACCGCACGCGGGATCGGCAAGCTGTTCTGGATGAAGGGGTTCGAACCCCGCTTCTACGGCGCCGCCGAAATCGAGCGGCTGAAGCGCGCCGCCTAACCCGTCAAACGGCGCAGGAAGGCCGGCGGGTTGTAGGTTGAGCGATTGACCACCACCCCGGCGATCTTGCCGCCGACGGCCTCGATCTCGTCGCGCAGGATCAGCGGATCGCCTGCCGCCGTGCTGCCCGCCGACACCACCAGCACCGTCGCATCGACGAAGGGCGCCAGGGTGATCGCCGCGTCGCTGCGGTCCCCGGCGGGCGAGTCGATCACCACCGTGTCGGCATGGCGGCGCAGGACGTCCCAGTAGCGGGCGTCGCCCAGAACCTCGGCCCTCTGTCCCGAACGCAGATGCTCGCCCGCGAACCGGGTGCCCCACAGTCGTCCGCCGAGGAACGGCCGCGCCGTGACCAGCCGCGCCGGATGCACGGGCCTGCCCTCGCGATCCGTGAGGCGCGGCGTGACAGCGAAGAAGATGGAGCCGTCGGGCGTCGCCATCGCCGCCTTGCCGGGGCGACCGAAACGGTCGGGCTCGGCGGCCATGGCCTCAACCTGCCCCTGCTGGGCCAGATCGGCGTCGACCAGCCAGACCGGGCGGCGAGCGCGAACGGCGGCCAGACGGGCGTACTCCCGCGCGACCGTGGACACGCCCTCGCCGGAATTGGCGGCGGCGATCTGGATCACGCGTCCCCGATGGCCCGGCGCCGGTCCCAGCGCCGCCCACAGGGCCGCCATTTCGGAGGTCAGATCCACCATTGAACGGCTACCGCCCCTTCACTGGCGCGACCGCCAGAACCGGCATGTCCAGCGTCCGGCCCGTCGAGGCGGGCGTGACGAAACCGCGCCGGGTGAAGACCCGCAGCAGGCCGATGCACAGGGCAGTGAAGCCGGCGAACAGGAAGACCACCGCCAGCAGCGGCGCCTTCAGGCTCTTGCCCTTGGTGGGCGCCTCGGCCCGGGCGATGACGGTGACATTGTCGGCGCCGGCGGCCACCAGGGCGCTGTCGGCGCGGGCCTCGGTCTCGCGCTGCTGGAACTCCCGCACCTTGGCGGTCAGGACCTCGCGGTTGCCCGCCAACGTGGAGTTGGTCGATTCCAGCTGGGTCAGGTGGGACTGCCGCGCGCGCAAGGTGTTCAGTTGCCCTTCCAGCACCGACAGGCGCGCCGCCAGGGCGTCGCGGTCGGCGGCGGCGTTGATGCGGGTGGTTTCGATCTCGGTGAAGATGGTGCTGGGACCGGTGCGGACCTCGCGGGCCCCCACCGTCGTCCCGGTGGCCACATAGGCCTGAAGCTGGGCGATGCGCTGGTCGATGTCGCGCACCGGCTGGGCGTCTTCGGTGTAGCGGGCAAGCAGGTTCTCCCGCTCTGTGCGCAGCGTCAGGATCTGGTCCTGCGCCGAGACATTCAGGTCCTGCTGCAGCACCACCTCGGCGGGCTGCCGCGCCAGTTGGGCCTCCAGCGTCCGCAGGCGTTGCGAGGCCTGGTTCAGTTGCGCCCGCACCGACAGCGTCTCGGCGAAAGTCGTCTGGTAGGTCGCCGCCAGCGTGGCCTTGGCCGTGGCGAAGTCGCCGATGTCGTTCGAGCGCAGGAAGGCCTCATAGGCGGTGTCGGCGTCGCCCAGTTCTGTCTCGAAGGCCTCGCGCTGGGCGGTGAAGGCCGGGCTGGCGCGGTCGCGGAACACGTTGCGACGCTGGATCAGATACTGTTCGACCACCGCGTTCAGCACCCGCGCGGCGCGCTCCGGGTCGCCGGCCTCATAGGAGACCGAGATGATGGCGCTGGCCGGGGTCGTGCCGACGCCCAGTCCGCCGTCCAGCGCCTTCAGCGCCGCCAGCTCGCGTTCCGTCGCCGTCCCCCTGGCCTTGGGTCCCAGGATCACATCCGCGCCCAGCGCCTCCACCGTACGGCGCTTGACCTCCAGGCTGCCCAGAATCTGCGCTTCCGCCTGCGCCACGGCCGAGGCCTCCAGCGGCTGCGCCGTCCGATCCGTCACGCCCACGCGCGGCTGGTACACATACTCCTGCCCGGCCCCGGCGTAGACGCTGGACGTGGCGGTGTAGCTCTTCTTCAGGGTCAGCACCGCCAGCGTGCCGAGTGCGAACACGGCCAGGAAGATCACGATCATCAACAGCAGTTCGCGGAACAGCAGGCCGACAATGTCAGCGAAGCCGTAGCGCGGCCGGACTGTCGTGTAGGCCGTCGTACGCATGCGAACGGGGTGATTCCATCAAACGGGACTGTAGGGCCCAGCCTTCGCCCACCCGCGTTAACCATGGGTTACCCATAAGCCCTCACCTTGGCCTCAACGCCGCTTTCGGGAGCGATTCCGCCATGTCCATCGACCGTCGCCTGCTTCTGCTGGGCCTTATCGGCAGCGCGGGCGCCCTGTCGGCCTGTGGCGGCGCAGGCGTCGGCGAATCGTCGCGAATGCCCCTCCCCGCCCGCTCCGGCGCCGCCGGCGGTCGGGTCGAGGCCGCGGGGCGCACGTCCTTCCGGGAGATCGGCTTCGCCGACTGGTCGGACGATGAACCGGAATACGTCCTCTATCCGGGGGACGAGATCGAGATCGCCACCCCGACCGCGACCGAACTGACCCGCACCCAGCGCATCGGCCCGGACGGACGCGTCTCCCTGCCGCTGGTGGGCCAGCTGATGGCCGCGGACCGCACCATCGCGGAGCTCGAGGCTGACGCCTCCACCGCCTACGCCAGCCAGCTGCGGCGTCCGATGGTCGAGGTGACGTTGAAGACGGCAGGCCCGATCCGCGTCTGGGTCGGCGGCGAGGTCCGCACGCCGGGCATGATCGAGATGAATGGTGATCTGGACGCCTATCAGGCCATCATCCAGGCCGGAGACTTCCTGCCGACCGCCCGACAGGGCGAGGTGGCGCTGATCCGTCGGGGTCGGGGCGGCGTCCGCATGATGCGCGCCGCCGACCTCCGCCCCCGTCGCGGCGAGGTCATCGCCCTGCGCCGTGGCGACATCCTCTACGTCCCGCGCTCAACCCTGGGTGAGGTCGCCAACTTCGTCACCCAGTTCCGCAACGCCCTCCCGGTCGGGTTCACCTACGCGCTCGGCGGGCAATACCAGAGCTTCTAGGGCTCGACATCTGAGGAGCAAATGCTCCTAGAAGTTGTGCGCCGAAGTGATTAGTGGTTAGTGACTAGTGGATGGTAGCCGCCGCCTTCGAGCTCATGACCCAACGCATCGCCAGCTATCGAGACTTGGAAGTTTGGCGGCAGTCCATGAACTGGACCGAGGCGATTTACGAAGCGACTGCGCACTGGCCTCGGGATGAGCGCTTTGGCCTGATCAGTCAGGTTCGACGCGCTGCTGTTTCGGTAGCTTCAAACATCGCGGAAGGCGCAGCACGACGAAGCACGGGAGAGTTTATCCAGTTCATCGGCATGGCGCGCGGCTCTCTGGCCGAGGCGGAAACACAGGTTCTTTTGGCCGAGCGACTTTCTTACGTGCCCGCGGAGGATGCCCGAATGTTGCTGCTGGCCTCTTCAGATATAAGCCGCATGCTGGTGGCGCTCTCCGCGTCATTGAGCAGACGCGCCGGCAACTGACCACGCATCCACTAATCACTACCCACTAACCACTGGTGATCCCGGTGGTCAGGCGTAGCATACTCAGGCGGCCAGCCTCACCACGCCCGCATCGATGTACCGTCGCGCCGCCTTCTGGGCTTCGCTGATCTCTTCCCGCTCCATCTCCTGGCTCATCTCGCGGCGATAGACCCGCGCTTCGATCGAGCCCTTCATGGCGGCGAGGTTGAAGATCATGTGGGCCGAGACGCGGTCCACGGGGCAGCCGTTCTGGCCCGTGGAATACATCATGCCCAGACGGAACAGGTCATCCCCGTTCATGTCCGCGGTCGGCATCGGCAGAGCCGCAGCCTCGACCATCATTTCCGGCGCCCGTTCTTGCGCGTTCATAACCGTGTCTCCTGGGCCCGACGCCGTTCTGGCCTCGCCCTCTGACCCGAGTGAAATACCCGCGGTTTGAACACAGAGTTAACAGCGCCGGCTTCGGCGGCCTTTTCAGGCAAATCCGCCGAACTTTCTGCCGCCCGTAAAGACCTCTGAAATCTCTCGATAATCTCTGATTCAGAGGCCCTAACGAGACGTGACTCGCATCCTTACGAAGGGTTAGCGGCCGCGCTGTCCGAACAGCACCTTGCGTGCATCCTCGGCCGCCTTGCCCGACGCCGCCAGATTCCTGCGCAGTTCGTCGCCCAGCGCCCGCCCCTTCTGCACCGCGGGCCGTTCGCCCACCCGCGCCAGCCAGGCCTTCAGGTTCGGAAACTCGTCGATGTTCTGCCCCTGCAGTTCCGGCAGGATCCAGGGCCAGGCCGCCATGTCGGCGATGGAATAGTCCCCCGCGAGATAGGCGCGGTCGGCCAGCCGCCGGTCCATCACGCCATAGAGCCGGTGCGTCTCGTCTGTGTAGCGCCGCACGCCGTAGGCGATCTGGCGCTGATCCCGGATGATCGCGGGCGCGTACTGGCGGAAATGATGGGTCTGACCCGCCATTGGCCCCAGTCCGCCGACCTGCCAGAACAGCCACTGGTCGACCTCGGCCTTGCCGCGCAGGTCATGCGGATAGAATTTGCCCGACTTGGCGCCGAGATACTGCAGGATCGCACCGGACTCGAAGATCGACAGCGGCAGACCATCAGGACCGTCCGGGTCTACGATGGCCGGCATCCGTCCATTGGGGCTGATCCTCTGGAAGGCCGGCTCGAACTGTTCGCCCGTGCCGATATTCACCGGCTTCAGTTCGTAGGGCAGCCCCATCTCCTCCAGCGCGATGGAGACCTTCCATCCGTTCGGCGTGGGCCAGTACCAGAGTTCGATCGGGCGGACGGTCATGGCGGCTCCTGCAACGGTTGCGGTTGAGGTGGGCGCCCACCCTCGCACGCGCAACGGCGAACCTGACACGAATGTTCAGCGGCAGTTCATGCGCCGGGTCCGAACGTCGCGTCATGTTTAACGGACCAGCCCCCCGCTGAGGTCCGGCATGGAGAATGAGGATGAACCGTTTCACCAAGGCCGCCGTGATCGGCCTGGCGCTGGCGACGACGGCCGCGCCCCTGGCCGCCCAGGCCCAGAACCGTGGCGATCGCCAGGAGCGCCGCGACGACCGGCGCGACTATCGTCAGGACCGACGCGACGACCGTCAGGACTTCCGCCGGGAACGTCGCGACGACCGCCGCGACTGGCGCCAGGGCGATTATGACAGCCGTCAGGACTATCGCCGCGACCGCCAGGACGACCGTCGCGACTATCGGGCCGAGCGCCGCGATGATCGACGCGACTACCGTCAGGATCGCCGCTGGGATCGCAGCAACCGCGACTGGTGGCGCGGCCGCGACGACTTCCGCGACTATCGCGGCGCCCGCAGCGGCTACTGGTATGCGCCGAGCTATGGCTACTACCGGGTGGATCCGCGCTACAACGGCTATCGCTGGCAGCGCGGCGGCTACCTGCCGTCGGCCTATCGCGGCTACTATGTCCGCGACCCGTACGTCTACAACCTGCGTCCGGCCCCGCGCGGCTACCGCTATGTTCACGCCGGCAACGACATCGTCCTGATCGCCGTCGCCAGCGGCCTGATCGCCAGCGTGCTGTACGACATCTTCTAGGCCTCGCGCCCGGTTGAAGACCGACGCCCCGTGGATCCGTCCACGGGGCGTTTTTCATGACGGAAGCTTAATGTGACGACGTCGTTCGTTCAGTCGCCGTTCACGCTGGAAGCGCAACCGTGGGATCAAGCCGCCTGACAGGGGCGTGCGGAGAAACAACGAGAATGAAACGCTCACTTATGGTCGCCGTGGCCATCACGGCCCTGATGGCGCCGCTGGTCGCCCCGGTTGTCGCCGCGGCCCAGGACGGCCCCGGTCGTCGCGGCGCCGCCCGGCAGAACGGCGATGACGAACGCCGCGCTCCCGATGCGGAGTCGCGGCCCGAGTCCCGCCCGGAACGTCCCGCGCCTGAATCCCGCCCGCAACGTCCTGATCGTCCCGAGCCGCGCCCGGAACGCCCTGAGCCGCGACCCGAGCCGCGTCCTGACCGTCCGCAACAACCCGACCGGCCGCAACAGCCGCGCCCGGATCGTCCGGATCGTCCGGACCGCCCGGATCGTCCCGACAGGCCCCAGCAGCCGCGTCCGGACCGCCCGGATCGCCCCGATCGTCCGGACCGTCCGCAACAGCCGCGGCCCGATCGCCCCGACCGTCCTGGACAGCCGGGACGGCCTGACCGCCCCGACGGCCCCAATCGTCCGGACCGTCCGGGACAACCCGGCAGACCTGACCGTCCTGATCGTCCCGGCCAACCGGGTCGTCCGGATCGGCCTGACGGCCCCAACCGGCCTGACCGTCCCGGCCAGCCCAACCGTCCCGACCGCCCCAATGGCGGCTGGAACGGCGACCGGGATCGGGATCGCGGCCGTCCGAACGGCGGCTGGAACCAGAACCGGGATCGCGACCGCACCCACGAGGACTTCCGTCGTCGCTTTAACGGCGATCAATGGCGCCGGGACTGGAACCGCAACCACGGCCGGAACTGGTGGCAGAGCGACCGTCGCTGGCGGGACTATCGCGGCGTCCGCATCGGCTTCTATTTCGCGCCCGGCCACGGCTACTACAGCGTGCCGCGCTCGTACTGGAACCAGCGCTGGTATGTCGGCGACTACCTGCCGTCGATCTTCTGGCGCTTCCAGCTGAACGACTGGCGCACCTATGGCCTGGGCTATCCGCCCGAGGGCACGCGCTGGGTGCTGGTCGACAACCAGATCTACCTGATCGACGAGTATGACGGGTACATCATCGACGTGATCTACGACGCCTGGCGCTGGTAGGCTCCGGAACTCTTGGCGCCGACCGCTCTCGAGCGGTCGGCGCCGGCGCGTGGCAAGTGGCTAGTGGCCAAGGTCGCTCTTCCATCCCTGGCGGAAGGGCGGCTCCGACCGCGCCGGCGCAGACTGCCGGCCAGCCACTCGCCACTCGCCACTAACCACTCGCCGCTCCGCTCTCCACCGAGTGTCATCTCAGCAAGGTTGCAGCGAACCCCGCACCGCGTCAGAACCGGTCCATGACCGATACGGCGATCAGCGACACCACGACCGGCGAGGAGGTGCCCTCCTCCCGCGCGCCGCAGCTTCAGTTGTCCGAAGAGCTGCTGGCCTCGCCGACCCGCTTCTTCAACCGCGAGACCTCGTGGCTGGCCTTCAACGGCCGGGTGCTGGAAGAGGCCGCCAATCCGGGCCATCCGCTGCTGGAGCGGCTGCGCTTCCTGTCGATCTCCGCCAACAACCTCGATGAGTTCTTCATGACCCGCGTGGCGGGCCTGAAGGGTCAGGTGCGGGAACGGGTCCGCGTCGTCTCGCCGGACGGCCTGACCCCCGCCGAGGCGCTGGAGCAGGTCAATGTCGCCGCCGGCAGCCTGATGACCGAACAGCAGCGCCGCTGGCGCAAGCTGCGCCGCGAACTGGCGGTCGCCGGCATCGACGTCGTCGACGCGGCGAAGATCACCAAGACCGAGCGCGACCGGCTGGAGCCGGAGTTCCTCAACCAGCTTTTCGCCGTGCTGACGCCGATGGCGATCGACCCGGCCCACCCCTTCCCCTTCCTGCCCAACCTCGGCTTCTCCCTGGCGCTGAAGCTGAAGCGCCGTTCGGACCGCCGCACCCTCTATGCGCTGGTGCCGGTGCCGACGCAGGTGAAGCGGTTCTGGCCTCTGGCCACCGACGGGCGCTCCACCCCGGGCCGCAAGCGCTATGTGACGCTGGAGAGCCTGCTGATGCTCTTCATCGACCACCTCTTCCCCGGCTGCGAGGTGCTGGAGCGCGGCGTCTTCCGCCTGATCCGCGACAGCGACATCGAGATCGAGGAAGAAGCCGAAGACCTGGTCATGGAGTTCGAGGAAGCGCTGAAACAGCGCCGCCTCGGCTCCGTCGTGCGCATCAAGATCGAGGCGTCGATGCCCGAGGATCTGCGCATCTTCATCACCGACCAGCTGGACGCCGCCCCGCAGGACATCGTGCTGGTGGACGGCATGCTGGGTCTGGCCCAGCTCTCCGAGCTGATCCCGACCGGCCATCCGGACCTGAAGTTCAAGGGCTATGAACCCCGCTACCCCGAACGGGTCCGCGACAACGGCGGCGACATCTTCGCGGCCGTGCGCGAGAAGGACATGCTGATCCACCACCCGTTCGAGAGCTTCGACGTGGTGGTGCAGTTCCTGCGTCAGGCCGCCCGCGATCCGAACGTGCTGGCGATCAAGCAGACCCTGTACCGGACCTCCAAGGACAGCCCCATCGTCGCCGCCCTGATCGAGGCGGCCGAGAACGGCAAGAACGTCACCGCCCTGGTCGAGATCAAGGCGCGCTTCGACGAGGAGGCCAATCTGAAATGGGCCCGCGCCATGGAGCGCGCCGGCGTCCACGTCGTCTTCGGCTTCGTCGAGTGGAAGACCCACGCCAAGCTCAGCGTCGTCGTCCGCCGCGAAGGCGACGGCCTGAAGACCTACTGCCACTTCGGCACCGGCAACTATCACCCGGTGACGGCCAAGGTTTACACCGACCTCAGCCTGTTCAGCTGCGATCCGATCCTCGCCCGCGACGCCTCGCGGGTGTTCAACTACATCACCGGCTATGCCCCGCCCGACGAGCTGGAAGCGCTGGTCGTCTCGCCGCTCAACATGAAGAAGACGCTGATCGACCTGATCTCCAAGGAGATGTCGGCCGCCGCCATGGGCAAGCCCGCGGCCATCTGGGCCAAGATGAACGCCCTGGTCGATCCCGAGATCATCGACGCCCTGTACCGCGCCAGCCAGTGGGGCGTGCGCATCGAACTGGTCATCCGCGGCGTCTGCTGCCTGCGTCCGGGCGTCGAGGGCCTGAGCGAGAACATCCGCGTCAAGTCGATCGTCGGCCGCTTCCTCGAGCACAGCCGCATCGTGGCCTTCGCCAACGGCCGCGACCTGCCCAATGACAAGGCGAAGCTGTTCATCTCCTCCGCCGACTGGATGCCGCGCAACCTGGATCGCCGGGTCGAGCTGATGACGCCGGTCCTGAACGCCACCGTTCATGATCAGGTGCTGGACCAGATCATGGTCGCCAATCTGAAAGATGACGCCCAGAGCTGGGTGTTGACCTCCGAAGGGGCCTATACCCGCGTCGCCCCCCTCGATCCGGAGCGGCCCTTCTCGGCCCACAAATACTTCATGACCAACCCCAGCCTGTCGGGTCGCGGTCGCAAGGTGAAAACCCTGCCCGGCCACCTCAGCTATGTCCGCCCCGAGCGGAAGAAGCGTTGATGCCCGAAATCCTGCCTCAGGCGGCCGACGCACCCCGTGACGTCGCCGCCATCGATATCGGCTCCAACTCGGTCCGTCTGGTCCTCTATCGGCTGGAAGGCCGCGCCATCTGGACCGTCTTCAACGAGAAGGTGCTGGCCGGCCTCGGCCGCGACCTGTCCGAGACCGGCAAGCTGTCGGTCGAGGGCGCCGCCCAGGCCCTGACCGCCCTGAAGCGCTTCGCCGCCGTCATCGACGGCGTGAAGCCCGCGCATGTCTTCGTCGCCGCCACCGCCGCCGTGCGCGAGGCGACCGACGGTCAGGCCTTCTGCGACACCGTCGCCGCCGAGACCGGTCTCAAGATCCGCGTCCTGTCCGGCGAGGAAGAGGCCCGCTACGCGGCCCTCGGCGTCCTGGCCGGCATTCCTGACGCGGATGGCGTGGCCGCCGACCTCGGCGGCTCCAGCCTTGAGCTCGTCCGGCTGGGCGGCGGCAAGCTGGAGCGCGGGATCACCCTGCCGCTCGGCCCCTTCGCCCTGACCGATCCCAAGGGGACCGACCCCGACTGGCGCCGCGCCACCATCGCCCGCCGGCTGAAGCCCGCCGCCGACTTCGGCGCCGACACCCTCTATGCCGTGGGCGGCGCCTGGCGGACGCTGGCGCAGGTGCACATGGACGTCAGCGGCTATCCGCTGCACATCGTGCACCAGTACCGCCTGAGCGCGGCCGAGGCGCGCGAGACCGCCCGCCTGATAGCCCGCCAGTCGAAGGCCTCGCTGGAGAAATGGCCCGGCCTGTCGAAGAAGCGAGCCGAAACCCTGCCCCACGCCGCCATGGTGCTGGAGGCCCTGATCGACAAACTGGGCCTGAAGTCCATCGTGGTCTCGGCCTGGGGCGTGCGCGAGGGCCTGCTCTATGAGGCGCTGGACGCCGACACCGCCGCCGATGATCCCCTGCTGGCGGGCTCCTCGGCCCTGGGCGCGCGTCAGGGCATTTCCCCCACCCTGCCCGCCGCCTTGCGCGGGTGGATCGCGCCGGTGCTGGCGGGACTGAAGCCGTCCTTCAACGAGGCGCGCGATGCTGTGCTGGCCGACGCCGCCTGTCGTCTGGCGGATCTCGGCGCCCGCCTCCACCCGAACCACCGGGTTGAGCTGGCCTTCGATCAGGTGCTGCGCGCGCCGGTGCCGGCCCAGACCCATGCCGAGCGGGCCTGGCTGGCCTGCGCCGTCAACGCCCGCTACGGCGGCCCGCTGGCGACGCCGGAGCCGGACACGGTCACGCACCTGCTCACCGAGGAACAACGGCAGGGCGCCCGCGCGGTCGGTCTGGCGATCCGGCTGGCCTGCGACCTGTCCGGCCGCTCGCCCCAGCTGCTGGTCAACGCCCGCGCCACGGTGAAGGACGGAGTCCTGCTGCTGGCCGCCGCCGAAGGCTATGCCGATGTCCTGCTGGGCGAACAGACCCGCCGCCGGGGCAAGGCCCTGGCCGAGGCCATGGGACTGAAGCTGCAGATCGACGGGCGGGACTAGATCAGTCGCCCATCCACCAGCGCAGGCGCACCGCCTGCGCCGGGGCGTCGCCGACCTTGAGCGACCCGGTCACCACCGTACCCTCGTCGCCCAGATTGCGCCGCGCGGTCGCCAGCGCCCCCTGATCGACGCGCCCCGAGAACATCACGACGCCCAACTCCGGCGAACGCCCCTCGAAAGTGATCTCGGCGTCATTGACGGAATAGCGGGTCGGCAGGACCCGGGCGGTGACGCTGCGCGCCTCGCCGATCTCGGTCTGGACCGTCGGGCTGGTGGTGTCTTCGAACTGCAGCATGACCGGAGCGAACGTCGCGCTGCGTTGACCCGTCTGCCAGCTGGCGAACTCCGCCGCCTGCCCGACGAAGACATGGTCGAACGCCCACTTGCCGACCCGGGCTTCGTCTATCGGCAGATAGTAGCCGGACAGGTCGCCCGAGGCGGTGCTGACAAAGGCCGGCCCCGCCGGCGCCGCCGGTTCACGTCCGCCGTCACAGGCGGACAGCGTCAGGCCCGTCAGGGCGAGAGCGATCAGGAGGGGACGCATCGCTTACCGGTCCAGCGCGCGGTCGAGCGCCCGGAACGACGCCAGCGACAGGCTGGTGGCGCTGGTGAATACCGACGGCGTGATCCGCTCGAAATCATCCGACGGGCGGTGATAGTCGGGGTGGTAGTTCACGCCCAGGTACAGGAACGGCACCTGCGCCCGGAAGAAGGCCCCGTGGTCGGAAGCCTCGACCCAATTGTCCTCGCCCGTGTCCTGCGGCGTGTCCTTGCCGAAGGCCAGGGCGACCGCGCCGTCCGCCGGAATGGCTTCCAGGATCGGGCGGAAAGACGGATTCTGGTAGGTGCCGGTGACCCACAGCTTGCCGTCGGTTTCGGCGCGCGCGGTCATGTCGAAATTCAGGTTCATGGTGATGGAGGCCAGCGGCACCGGCGGCGCCTCCACGAAATGCTTGGCGCCCAGCAGGCCCCGCTCCTCGCCGTCCAGCGCCACGATGATGACGCTGTGCTCGGGGGCCTGTCGCTTCAGGTCCGCCGCCAGCGCCAGCATGGTCGCCACGCCCGAGGCGTTGTCGTCCGCGCCGTTGAACACCTGACCGTCATTGGTGCCGACGTGATCGTAGTGGGCGGTGACGACGATGTATCTGTCCGGCGCCCGCGTGCCGCGGATCACGCCGATGATGTTGACGCCGTTATAGGTCTTGGGGCCCGCGCGGGTCCGACCGGTGGCTTCCCACGGCTGCAGGCGGCCCATGGCGGGCGCCGCGACGCCCAGCGCCTCCAGACGACCGACGATATAGTTGCGCGCCATCTCTCCACCCGCCGAACCGGTGTCGCGGCCCGCCATCTCCTCCGAGGCCAGGATGCGTACATCCTCCAGCAGTTGCGCCTGGAAGGCCGGGGCCGCCGCGACGACCGGAGCCGAGGGCTCGCCGGGGGTGGCGCAGGCGGCGAGCAGCAGGCTCGCGGCGACGGAGGTCAGGGCCAGACGGCGGATCGGAAGCATGGAATCTCCTCTTTCATCGACACGCTTAGCAGGCCTGTGTGGTCACGTCAGATTACAGCCTCGTCATGTAGGCTTGAACCGCGGACGTCGCCGGATAACAGTCCGGGCAAGAGCGGCCCGCGCAAGGGCTGTCGGGAGGATTTCCATGATCACACGCACCCTCGCGGCCCTCGCCGCCGGCTTCACCCTGACCGCCGCCCCGGCGCTCGCCCAGGACGCCCCCGCTCCGGCGCCCGCCCCCGCGCAGCAGGGCGGCTCGATGTTGGACAAGGCCGTCAACATCGTCCACGTCAGCGGCTGGAACGTCTACGGCGCGGGCCAGACGCACGAGATCGTCACCTCCGCGGTTCAGGGCGGCCGCGCCCTGCGGGTCGATGTCACCGCCGCGGGCGGCAACACCTGGGATATCGGCGCGGGCTCCGTCTCGACCAGGCCGGTCCAGTCGGGCGACGTGCTTCTGCTGGCCGTCTGGATGCGCACCGAGCGCGCGCCCGCGGGCTCCGAAACCGGGACAGCCGTCATCCGCCTTCAGGGCAATGCCGAACCCTACCCTGACATCGTCAGCGCTCCGGTCCGCCCGACCGGCGAATGGAAACTCTATTTCGCCAACGCCGTCGCCGATCGCGACTGGGCGGCGGGCGCCATGGGTGCCACGGTTCAGCTGGCGGGCGCCAGCCAGACGCTTGAGCTGGGCCCTGTCTTCATCTTCGACATGGGCCGCGACTACGATCGCTCGACCCTGCCGACGAACTAGGCGGCGGAACTTGCCGTTGCGGGCGGCGCTCGACCGGGGCAGACCCTGTCCATGGCCGAGCGAATCCCGATGACCGACACCCCCGTAGATCAGCTGGACCTCGCCGCCGCCGAGGCCGAGCTGGCGCGCCTGACCGCCGAACTGGCGCGCCATGACGCCCTCTATCACGCCGAGGACGCGCCCGAGATTTCGGACGCCGACTACGACGCCCTCAAGCGCCGCGCGCTGGAGATCGAGGACCGCTTCCCCGACCTGACCACCGCCGCCTCCCCGTCCCAGGTCGTCGGCGGCCCGGTCTCCAGCCAGTTCGCCGAGGTCCGCCACGGCGTGCCCATGCTGTCGCTGGACAACGCCTTCTCGCCGGAGGAGGTGACCGACTTCGACGCCCGCATCCGCCGCTTCCTCAAGCTCCCGGCGGACGAGCACATCGCCTTCGTCGCCGAGCCCAAGATCGACGGCCTCAGCGCCAGCCTGCGCTACGAGCACGGCAAGCTGGTGCGCGGCGCCACGCGCGGCGACGGCAGGACCGGCGAGGACGTCACCGCCAACCTGCGCACCCTCGCCGACATCCCGCAAACCCTGTCCGGCTCGGGCTGGCCCGAGGTCATCGAGGTGCGGGGCGAGGTCTATGCGCCCAACGCCGAGTTCGACGCCTTCAATACGGCGGCCGAGGCCGAGGGCCGACGCACCTACGCCAACCCCCGCAATTTCGCCGCCGGATCCCTGCGCCAGAAGGACCCGGAGATCACCGCGAAACGGCCCTTGCGCTTCTTCGCCTACGCCTGGGGCGAAGTCTCCGCCGCCTTCGCCGACACCCAGGCCCATGCGCTCGAGGCGCTTGAAAGCTGGGGCTTCAAGGTGAACAGCCGCTCGGCCCGCGTCGAGGACGCAGCGGGCCTGATCGCCCTTTACGACGGGCTCCAGACCGATCGGGCGGGCCTCGGCTATGACATCGACGGCGTCGTCTACAAGGTCGACCGGCTGGACTGGCAGCAACGCCTCGGCTTCGTCGCCCGCACCCCGCGCTGGGCCATCGCCCACAAATTCCCCGCCCAGCAGGCCCAGACCGTGCTTGAGGGCATCGACATCCAGGTCGGCCGCACCGGCTCCCTGACCCCTGTCGCCCGCCTGCACCCCGTCACTGTCGGCGGCGTCGTGGTCCGCAACGCCACCCTGCACAATGAAGACGAGATCGCCCGCAAGGACGTGCGCATCGGCGACACCGTCATCCTGCAGCGCGCCGGCGACGTCATCCCCCAGATCGTCAGCGTGGTGCTGGACAAGCGCCCCGCCGACGCCGTTCCCTATGCCTTCCCGACCCATTGCCCCGTTTGTGGCTCTGAGGCCGTGCGCGAAGGCGATGAGGTGCGTCGCCGCTGCACCGGCGGACTGATCTGCGACGCCCAGCTGGTCGAGCGGCTCAAGCATTTCGTCGGCCGCCGCGCCTTCGACATCGAGGGTCTCGGCGAAAAGCAGTTGATCGCCTTCCACGAGCGCGGCTGGCTGCACGAGCCCGCCGACATCTTCCGCCTCGCCCGCGACGAGGGCCGGCTGGACGAACTCCGCAACGAAGACGGCTATGGCGAGACCAGCGTCCGCAACCTGATCGCCGGCATCGACGCCCGCCGGACCATTGCGCTGGATCGCCTGATCTTCGCCCTCGGCATCCGCGAGATCGGCGAACAGACCTCCATCCTGCTGGCCCGCCACTTCGGCTCGTGGAGCGCCTTCCACGCCGCCTGTCTTGAGGCCGCCGCGGGCATTCCGTCGGCCGGGTGGACGCAGTTGGCCGAGGGCCACGGCGTCTCCGGGCGCACCCTGTCGGTGCTGGCCGAAGCCGCGCCGCCGGCGGACGATCCCTGGCCCGAGGCCCCGCTGGACCAGAAGCTGGCCTTGGCCTTCCCCGGCGTCGCGACCCCCGCCCGCCGCGCCCTGGCCCTGATCGCCCCGGACTGGCCCGCCATCGTGCGGCTGGCGCGGGTCGCGCGGGACGAGGGTCCGTCGATGACCCTGGGCGAGATCGCGGGCATCGCCGGCGTCGGTCCGGTCGCCGCCCGGGCCCTGGCCCAGTTCTTCCACGAGCCGCACAACCGCGCGGTCGTCGACGCCCTGATCGAACAGCTCGACACGGTCGAGGACGCTGAACGGCCGAAGATCGACACCGCCGTCGCCGGCAAGACCGTGGTCTTCACCGGCGCCCTGGAGCGCTTCACCCGCGATGAGGCCAAGGCCCGCGCCGAAAGCCTCGGGGCCAAGGTCTCGGGCT
The DNA here is from genome assembly GCF_058681355.1 of Brevundimonas sp. AVps31. Lineage (NCBI taxonomy): Bacteria > Pseudomonadati > Pseudomonadota > Alphaproteobacteria > Caulobacterales > Caulobacteraceae > Brevundimonas > Brevundimonas sp. AVps31. Next base: position 3,299,324 of record NZ_CM178736.1, read on the forward strand.
CGGTTTCGAAGAAGACAGACTACCTCGTCGCCGGTCCCGGCGCGGGATCGAAGATGGCCGACGCCCAAAAGCACGGCGTTGTGATTTTGACTGAAGACCAATGGCTGGCCCTGATCGGCGGCTGACGATTCACCGGAGTAACCCTATGCGTCCCGCCCTTCTCGCCGCCGTCCTGACGGCCGCCACCGCCCTCGCCGCCCCCGCGTTCGCGGCGGACCCCACCGGCCTGTGGCAAACCCCGACCAACGGCGGCCAGGTCCGTATCGCCCGCTGCGGTCAGGCCCTGTGCGGCACGCTGGTGACCTCGGATCACATCCGCGCCAATCCGAACGTGCAGGACGAGCACAACTCGGACCGCGCCCAGCGCAGCCGCACCCTGCGCAACCTGCCCATGCTGCGCGGCTTCACCGGCGGCCCGACGGAGTGGACCAACGGCAGCGTCTACAACCCCGCCGACGGCCGCACCTATCGCGGCACCATCACCATGCAGGGCGACAACACGCTTCGCCTGCGCGGCTGCGTCGTCGCCCCCCTGTGCAAGACCCAGACCTGGACCCGCATCCAGTAGGTCGCAAAAGGCCGGGCCGGATCACTCCGGCCCGGCCCCCATCCAGCGTCCCGCCTGCCTCAGCGATTCAACGCCGCCCGCGCCGTTTCGGCGTAGCGATGCCCGGACGCCGCGCCCTTGGGGAAGATCGCCTCAACGCGCGACAGATCTTCCGCCTTCAGCACGATCTCCGCCGCCGCGATATTGTCCTCCAGCGTCGGAATGCGCCGCGTGCCGGGGATCGGGACCAGATGCGGCCCTTGCGCCAGCACCCAGGCCAGGGCCAGCTGCGCCGCCGTCACCCCCTTGTCGGCGGCGATGCCCTTCACGGCCTCGACCAGATCCAGGTTCTTCTGGAAATTCTCACCCATGAAGCGCGGATTGGTGCGGCGGAAGTCGTCCGGCGCCAGATCGTCCACCGACGTGATCTCGCCCGACAGAAAGCCCCGGCCCAGCGGGCTGTAGGGCACAAAGCCGATGCCGAGCGCTTCGCAGGTCGCCAGCAGCCCCTCCTCCGGCTCGCGGCTCCACAGCGAATACTCGGTCTGCAGGGCCGTGATCGGGTGTTCGGCATGACCGCGGCGCAGCGTCTCCGGCGCGGCTTCGGACAGGCCCAGGAAGCGCACCTTGCCCTCCTTCACCAGCTCGCCCATCGCCCCCACCGTCTCCTCGATCGGCGTGTTGGGGTCGACGCGGTGCAGGTAGTAGAGATCGACATGGTCCATCCCCAGCCGCTTCAGGCTGCCCTCGATCGCCCGGCGCACATTGGCCGGCGACCCGTCGACGGCCAGGGCGGTCCGGTCCGCATTGTAGCCGATGCCGAACTTGGTCGCGACGAAGGCCTTGTCGCGCCGATCCTTCAGCGCCGTGCCGACCTGGATTTCGTTGGTGTGCGGCCCGTACATCTCGGCCGTGTCGAAGAAGTTGAGGCCCAGATCGAGCGCGCGGTGGATCACCGCCGTCGCCTGCGCCTCATCCGACGTCTGCCCGTAGAAGGCGGCCATCCCCATACAGCCCAGGCCGATGGCCGAAACTTCGGGACCGTTCGGTCCAAGACGACGGGTCTTCATGGGGGGCTCCTGCGATACGGGGAAGCGCTACAGGTCGGGCTCGCCCCGACAATCCGCAAGATCAGACGGCAGGAACAATATCGGTGCGGGTAAAATCCTCGCCCTTGAACAGCAGCGGCTCGCCCGTCTCTTGCGCCAAGGCATAGGCGAAGCAGTCGCCGAAATTCAGCGAGGCCGGGTGGTTTCCCTTGCCGAACTTGCGATAGGCGGCGCGTGCGATATCGGCGTGAGCGCGGGTGACCGGCACGATCTCCATCCGCGTCATGACCAGAAGCCGGTCGAACGCTTCGACCGGAAAGTGATCTTTCGCCTTGCGGTCGATTACGATTGCGCTCTCGAAATAGGTCGCGGCGGACATCCGCGGCGAGCGTGACATCAGCCGATCCAACAAAGCCGCCGCTTCGGCTTCACCGAATATGATCGCGATCAGGGCCGAGCTATCGACGATCAACCGGGAACACCCGTCTCTGGATCGTACAGAAAGGCGGTCGGGTCTTCGCCCGGCGCCAGAGGTTGCAGATGCGCCCGCATCTCGCGGATCAGCGCCATCACTTCATCAGACGTCGCCCTCGCCGGTTCGGCCGGCTCCCGCGCCAACTGCTCACGCAGCGCATGGGTGACGACCCCGGTCAGGCTGTCACCCCGCCGTCGCGCCAACTCCTTGGCCAGTCTGTGCGCTTCAGGGTTCTTGATGTTCAGCATGGTAGAAAACCTTCTACCACGAACGCCGCGGGCTCTAAAGCGCCGCGCAGGCCCGCTCCAGCCACGCCTTCGCTTCGCCGTCCATCAGCGGCCCGACCTTGGCCCAGACCTGCGCATGGTAGCCGTCCACATAGGCGCGCTCGTCCGCCGTCAGCAGATCCACGTCGATCAGCTTCTTGTCCAGCGGCGCCAGGGTCAGCTGTTCAAACCCGTGCATCGGACGCTCGCCGCCGGGGATCGGCTCCGGCGCCGTCACCACCTGCAGGGTCTCGATGCGGATGCCCCAATGCCCCTCGCGGTAGTAGCCGGGCTCGTTGGACAGGATCATGCCGGTCAGCAGCGGCTGGCTGTTGATCGCCTTGGCGATCCGCTGCGGGCCCTCGTGAACCCCCAGATAGGACCCGACGCCATGGCCCGTGCCGTGGTCGTAGTCGAAGCCCTGCATCCACAGCGGCAGGCGCGCGAGGGCGTCGATCTGGTGCCCCGTCGTCCCGGCCGGGAAGCGCACCGTCGCCATCGCGATATGGCCCTTCAGCACCAGGGTGAACATCCGGCGCTGGTCCGCCGTCGGCTCGCCCACGGCCATGGTCCGGGTCACGTCCGTGGTGCCGTCCAGATACTGGCCGCCGCCGTCGACCAGCAGCAGCGAGCCCTTCTCGATCCTGCGGATGGTGCGCGTCACCGGCTTGTAGTGCGGCAGGGCCCCGTTCGGACCGGCCCCCGCGATGGTGTCGAAGCTCAGGTCCTTGAGCGCCCCCGTTTCCTCGCGGAACCGCTCCAGCGTCTCGGCCACCTCGCGCTCGTCCGGCAGCGTGTCCTGCGCCGTCGTATCGACCCAGTGCAGGAACCGGCTCAGGGCCGCGCCGTCGCGGATGTGCGCCTGACGCGAGCCCTCGATCTCTATCGCATTCTTCTGCGCCCGCGGCAGGGCGCACGGGTCCATCCCGCGCACCACGGTCGCGCCCGCGCTCTCCAGCCGGTCAAAATACCAGGCCGAGGACTGACCCGGATCGATCAGCACCGTCTGACCCGCCAGCGCGTCCAGCGCCCCGTCCAGCGCCTCGGGCGCCTCCAGCGTCACCGCCTCGCCCAGCCAGCCGGGCAGCTCATTGGTCACCTTGCACGGATCGAGGAACAGCTTGGCCGTCCCGTCGGTTCTCACGATGGCCTGCGACAGCGGCAGCGGCGTGCGGATCACGTCCCCGCCGCGGATGTTGAACAGCCAGGCGATGGAGGCCGGCGCGGTCAGCACCGTCGCCTCCGCGCCCGCCTTCGCCACCGCCGCGCCGATGCGCGCGCGTTTCGAGGCGCTGCTTTCGCCGGCGTATCTGTCATCGTGCGGCACGACAGCCGCCATCGGCTGCTCCGGGCGTTCATCGCCCCAGGCCTGATCGACCGGATTGACCTCCACCGGCTTCAGCTCGGCCCCGGCCTTCGCCGCCGCCGTCTTCAGCACCGCCAGCGCATCCGGGCTGTGCAGCCGCGGGTCATAGCCGATCACCGCCCCCTTGGGCGCGCGCTCCAGCCAGGCGGGCACGCCGCCCTCGACCAGATCGAGGATTTCGAACTGGCCGGCGTCCACCTGCGCCCGCACCTGCACAGTGTAGCGCCCATCGGCGAACACCGCGGCGCGGTCCATGAGAACCGCGCCCGCCCCGGCCGAGCCGGTGAAGCCGCTGACCCAGGCCAGCCGATCATTGGCGGCCGGCAGGTATTCGTTCTGATGCTCGTCCTCGTGCGGGACCAGCATCCCGTCGAGGCCCTGTTCAGCCATCTTCTCCCGCACGCGCGGAAGGTGCTTCGCCCCGAAGGACGGATCGGTCGTTTCGTCGTAGGTCTGGCGCATGGCGGAGGCATAGCACCGCCATGCGGACCGGTTCTAGTTCTGCGGCGCCGTCGGGCTGATCACCGCCGGCGCGGCCGGAGCGGGTGCGGGCCGTTCAATCACCACCGGCGCCGCCGCCCGCGCTTCCGCCGCACGGGCCTCGGCATCGGCGCGCGCCGCCTCGGCGGACGAGCGGGCCGCATCGGCGCGGGCGATATCCACGCTGGCCTGCGCCCCCGCGACCTGCCCCGCGATGGCGGCGCGATCGACGTCAGCCTGCGCCGCCACGGCCTGGGCCTGGGCTTCCAGCAGGGCGTCGTCCGTCACCGGCGCCGCCGGGCGCGAGAACAGGATCCACAGCACCGCGATCAGCACCAGCCCGCCCAGGATGCCCGCCACCCACCAGCCGGTGTTGGACTCCTTCACCACCACCGTTTCCACGGTCTCGGTGATGGGGCCGCGCGTCACGACGGTTTCGCGGACGACGGTCTCTTCCGGGCGCAGCGGATCGTTGGGATCGTATTGGGTCACGGGCAGTCCCTCCATTGGACTGCCGGAACACGCCCGCCTGACGCCTGTTCCGCCGTTAACCCACCCGCCGCAGCACCAGCGCGCTCCACGCATCGCGGTGAATGCGGCGCTCGACCACGAAGCCGCGCGACAGATAGGCCGCCGTCACCCGGCGCTCCTGCGTGCGCAGCAGGCCCGACAGGATGGCGACGCCGCCCAGTTTCAGGGCTTCCTTGATGTCCTGCGACAGCGCGACCAGCGGCGGCGCCAGGATGTTGGCGAACACCAGATCGTACGGCCCCTGGCTGCGCACCTTGCGGTCGTTCAGGCCGCTGGCGTGCACGAAGCGCGCGGTGGCCTGGTTCAGCTGGGCGTTCTCATTGGCGATCCGCACCGACGGCGCATCGATGTCGGTGCCGACGGCGACGCGCGATCCGGTCTTGGCGGCGGCGATGGCCAGCACGCCCGTGCCGCAGCCGACGTCCAGCACCCGCTCGAAGCTCTCGCGCTTCAACAGTTCGTCAAACGCGATCAGGCAGCCCACGGTCGTGCCGTGGTGGCCGGTGCCGAAGGCGGCGCCGGCGTCGATCTTCAGATTGATGCGGTTCGGCGGCACCCGCCCCTGATCGTGCGCGCCATAGACGAAGAAGCGTCCCGCCTCGACCGGCGGCAGGCCCGACAGCGACATGGCCAGCCAGTCGGCGTCGGCCAGCTTCTCGACCACCACGGTCAGGCCGTCGTGCGCCGACAGCGTGGCCTCGATGCCTTCGGCCTCTTCCTCCGTCGTCGGGAAGGCGTCGATCCGCCAGATGCCCTTGTCCTCGTCTTCCTCGAGAATGGAGTAGGTCGCGCCCTCCAGCAGGACGTTCTCGTCCAGCGCGGCGGCGGCGGTTTCAGCGACGGCGCGGGGGCCGCGTGCGATTATCTGAACAGCGGACTCGGACATTTCTCAAACGCCGCTATTATCGCGAATCGAGACGCGCGCTGGCGTGCTCTCCATCGCCAGCAATCGCAACATCCGAGGGGTCGGGGAATTCATGGCCAAAGCACCGTCTAAGTCGAGTACCGCCAAACCGGCGGCCGCGTCTGCAGCTTCCAAGCCGAAACCGGCCGCGAAGTCGAGCGCCGTTAAGCCCGCAACCGCAAAACCCGCGGTAAAAGCCGCCGCCCCCAAGGCCGCCGCCCCGACCAAAACGCCCGCCGCCAAGCCGGCCGTGAAGGTTTCGGCTCCGGCCAAGGCCGCCGCGCCGAAGGCGGCCGCTGCACCGAAGGCGGTCGCCAAGCCCGCTGCGAAACCCGCCGTAAAGGCCGCCGCGCCCAAGGCTGCGGCCAAGCCCGCCGCCAAACCGGTCGTGAAGGCTGCGCCCAAGGCCGCGCCGAAGACCGCCGCCAAGCCGGCTGCGAAACCCGCCGCCGCCCCGAAGGCCGCCGCCGCTCCGAAGCCGGCCGCGGCGCCCAAGCCGGCCGCCGCTCCGGTCGCCGCCGCTCCGGCTCCGAAGCCCGCTCCGGCTCCGGCTCCGGCTCCGGCTCCGGCCCCGACGCCGGCCCCGGCCGCCAAACCGGCTGCCGCCCCGGCCGCCCCGGCCGCCAAGCCGGCCGAGAAGGGGTTCTTCGCCAAGCTGCTCGACGGCATCTTCGGCAAGACCAACTGATCACGCTGAAATGACGAAGGCCCCGGGGATCGCTCCCCGGGGCCTTTTTCGTGTCCGCTGTTCGGCGGCCTATTCCGGCAGATCTTCCGCCAGGATGGCCATTTCGAACATGAAGCTGCCCGCCTCATCCTCGTCCTCGAAGACGACGCCGATGAACTCGTCACCGACATAGACCTCACAGGAATCATTGGGCTTGCCGCGCGGCTTCAGGATGATGCCGCCGGTGTTGAAGGTGCGCTTCAGATGCGTCTCGACGCGCTTCATATCGTTGGCGTTCATGGGGAAGTCCTTGGTGTCCGTGAATTGGCGCGGACCCTAGAGAAACGGGGACGGCAGGGGAAGACCTAACCCCTCCGTCTCTCCGGCTTCGCCGGCGAGCCACCTCCCCATCTTCGATGGAGAGGTGAACGCAAATCATCACCTCTCCATCGAAGATGGGGAGGGGGACCGCGCGAAGCGTGGTGGAGGGGTGACGCCGCTCCGCCTCAGATCACAAAATCGTACACGATGTCCGCCAGCGTGTGGTCCATCGTCCGCGCGGGCTTCGCCTCGGTCGGGCAGTTGACCAGCCGCGCCGGCACGCCCGCCACGGTGCAGCCCGCCGGCACCGGCTTCAGCACCACCGAACCGGAGGCCACCTTGGCGTAGTCGCCGACCGTGATATTGCCCAGCACCTTGGCCCCGGCGCCCAGCAGGACGCCCTTGCCGATCTTGGGATGGCGGTCGCCGCGCTCGGCGCCCGTGCCGCCCAGGGTCACGCCGTGCAGCATCGACACCTCGTCGCCGACCACCGCCGTCTCGCCGATGACGATGCCGGTGCCGTGGTCGAGGAACAGGCCCGCGCCCATCTTGGCCGCCGGATGGATGTCGATCTGGAACAGCTCGGACATCCGGCTTTGCAGGTGGAAGGCCAGGGTGTCGCGCCCCTGGGTCCACAGCCAGTGGGCCACGCGGTGCGCCTGGAGGGCCTGGAAGCCCTTGAAATACAGGAAGGGCTGCAGCAGCGAGCGGATCGCCGGATCGCGCTCGGACACCGCCTGCAGATCCGCCTCGGCGGCGGCGACGATGCCCGGATCGGCCTCGAAGGCGTCCCGGCAGACTTCGCGGATCGACATGGCGCCCAGTTCGGCGTCGCCCATCTTGCGCGCGATCTGGAAGCTCAGGGCCGAAGCCATGTCGCCGTGCGACAGGATCACCGCATTGACCAGCGAGGCCAGCGAGGGCTCCGCGCGCGCCGCCTCTTCCGCCGCTGTCCGCAGCAGGGTCCAGGCGTCCGGTTCGGCGTTGACGACTTCGAGCTTGGGCATCACGGGCTCCATCAGGCGGCGATCATACGCGGACCGGCACGGCCTCCGCCAGTTCCCTCACGCGCCATATGGTAGGGGAATGAGCCTGTCGCCATCGTAAGCGCCTATGGCGCCCCGGCAGGCGGACCATTAGCTACAGCGCATGACCGATACCGATCTGGGCGCCGCCCTGCCCCTTCCGACCGCCTCCGCCGATTTCGCGGACCGTCTCGCCCGCCGTCGCTCGGCCCCGGCGCAGAGCCTGATCGGCCCGGGCCCGTCGCGCGCAGAGGTGGAGCGGATCCTGCTGCTGGGCGCCCGCACGCCGGACCACGGCAAGCTCTTCCCCTGGCGCTTTGTGGTCCTCGGGCCGCAAAGCCGCGCCGATCTGGCCGAAAAGCTCCTGCCCTTGGCCGACCACCAGCCGGCCGCCGACAAGGCGCGCAAGGTGCTGAGCAAGCTGACGGCCCCGCCCCTCACCATCCTCGTGATCGCCTCGCCGGTCGACAGCCAGAAGGTGCCGGTGTGGGAACAGCACCTGTCCGCGGGCGCGGTCTGCATGAACCTCGAACACGCCGCGAACGCGCTGGGGTATTCCGCCAGTTGGATCACCGACTGGTACAGCTACGATCCCGAAGCGACGGCCCTGCTGGGCGTGCGTGAGGGTGAGCGGGTCGCGGGCTTCATCCATATCGGCGCCTTGGCCGAGGCCCCGCTGGAACGGCCCCGCCCCGACCTGTCGGCCATCACCGAGTGGAAGCTCTAGGCGAAGACCCCGGCGGCCTGCAGGCTGACGCAGAAGCCGAACAGGATCGTCGTCGCAATCAGCGCGACCACCAGTCCGAATTCGACCAGTTCCCGTTTCATGACGCGAACAGTGCGGGGATTCGCCTTAACAAACCACCTATGCGCGCTCGCCTGACACGTACCGCGCGTGCAGCAGCGGCTTGCCCAGCCAGTAGCAGAGCTCGGCCGGTCGGCTGATGTCCCAGACGGCCAGGTCCGCGGCCATGCCCGGCGCGATCACGCCCACATCCGTCAGGCCCAGCGCCTTCGCGGCCACCCGCGTCGCGCCGGCCAGCGCCTCCTCCGGCGTCAGGCGGAACTGCACGCAGGCCAGGTTCAGCGCCGCCGTCATCGACGCCACCGGCGAGGTGCCGGGATTGCAGTCCGTCGCCACCGCCATCTCCACCCCGTGCGCCCGGAACAGCGCGATGGGCGGCGGCGTCGTCTCTCTCAGCATCAGGAAGGCGCCCGGCAGCAGCACGGCCACAACACCGGCCTCCGCCATCGCCCTCACCCCCGCCTCGGTCGAATGCTCCACATGATCGGCCGACAGCGCGCCGTAACGCGCCGCCAGCGCCGCCCCGCCGCCGTCCGACAGCTGGTCCGCGTGCAGCTTGACCGGCAGGCCCAGCGCCTTCGCGGTCCCGAACAGCCGCGACACTTCCTCCGTCGTGAAGGCGATCGGCTCGCAATAGGCGTCGACCATGTCGATCAGCGCCTGCGCATGCGCCTCGGGCAGGATCTGATCGATGGCCAGATCGACATAGGCCGCGCGGTCCGCCTTCAACTCGGGCGGGACGGCGTGCAGGCCCAGATAGCTGGTGCGCACCCGCACCCCCGCCTCGCGCCCGATCCGCCGCGCCACGCGCAGCATCTTCAGCTCGGTCTCGCGGTCCAGCCCATAGCCCGACTTGATCTCCACCGTGGTCACGCCCGTGGCCTTCAGCCCCGCCAGCCGCGTCAGGGCGCTGGCATAGAGCTCCGCCTCCGACGCCGCCCGCGTCGCCTTCACCGACGAGACGATGCCGCCTCCGGCCCGCGCGATCTCCTCATAGGTCGCTCCGCCCAGCCTCTGCTCGAACTCGCCCGACCGGTCGCCGCCGAACACCAGATGCGTGTGACAGTCGATCAGCCCCGGCGTGACCCACCGTCCCTCCAGCCGCTCCACGACCTCCGCCGCCGGCGCCGCCGCGCGCGGCCCGACCCAGGCGATCTTGCCGTCCTCAATCAGGATCGCCGCATCTTCGATGGCCCCGTAAGGCGCATCGCCCGCCATGGTCGCCACGTGACAGTCAGTCAGCAATGTCGTGCTCATCGGGCCTCCGGGCGCGCGGGCGAAAAGCGGGCGACCAGATCATAGGCCTGTCCCGGGAAGGTCTGCCACGCCCAGGTCACGCCCCGCCCGTCGGCCCAGGTCCGCCGCTCCAGCTTCAGACAGGCCTCGCCCGGCGACAGATCCAGCCGCAGCGCCGTCTCCCGGTCCGCCGCCACCGCCGCGATCCGGTGCTCGGCCTCGGTCCACGGCGCCCGCTTCAGCAGCCAGCCGCCGGGCGACACCGTCTCGAAACTCTCATCCGCCGCCTCCGGCGTCGCCGCCAGCCCGATCAGCCGCCGCTCCAGCGCGAAGGGCGCCCCGTCGGCCCGGTGCAGGCAGGCCAGCGCCATCACCCGGTCGCCCAGCCAGGCCTCGTCGTCCGTCGCCGCTCGTTCCGACCGCTCCAGCAACTCATAGCCATAGGTCATGACGCGCGCCGCGATCTCGGCGGCGATGTCGGGGATGTCCAGCACGGCGGAATGCACCGGCGGCCGCGCCACCACCGACCCCGCCCGCCTGCGCCGCACGATCAGCCCGCGCGCCGACAGGTCGGTCAGCGCCTTCGACACCGTCATCCGCGCGCAGCCATATTCCGCCTGCAGTTCCGCCTCCGTCGGCACCCGCGCGCCCGGCGGCCACTCTCCAGAGAGTATCCGCCGCTCGATGTCCGCCCCGATCCGGCGATGCAGCGAACTCATCCGCCCAGCACGACGTCCAGCGCCCGGCGGTAGCGGGCCTCGATGGCGTCGCGGCCGACATAGCGCCCGTTCTCGACCACCACCCGGCCGCGCCGCCAGACGGTGCGGATCGCCCGCTTCGGCCCGGCGAAGACCAGGCTGTCCAGCAGGGCGTCGTCGCTCCGGCCCGCGTAGGCGAGGTCGTCCGTCTCCAGCGTCACGAAGTCCGCCGCCTGCCCGACCGCGATCCCGGTCGTCCCGCCCGTCGCCTGCGCCCCGCCCGCCAGCGCACGCCGGTAGAGGGTCCCCCCGGTCGAGGCCTCGCGATCCGCCAGCACCGCCCTCCCGCGCCGCGTCAGCCGCTGGCTGTACTCCAAGGCCCGCAGTTCCCCCGCCGCGTCGATCAGCACATTGGAGTCCGTCCCGACCCCGAACGCCCCGCCCTGCGCCAGGAACTCCACCGCCGGGAAGACGCCGTCGCCCAGGTTGGCCTCCGTCACCGGACACAGCCCCGCCACCGCCCCGCTCGCCGCCATCCGCGTCGTCTCGTCCGCCGTCAGGTGCGTCGCGTGGATCAGGCACCAGCGCCGGTCCAGCCCGACATGGTCGAGCAGCCACTGCACCGGCCGTGCGCCCGACCAGTCGAGGCAGTCCTGAACCTCCTTCGTCTGCTCCGCCGCATGGATGTGCACCGGCCCGGCGCCGGCCATGGGGACCACCGCCGCGATCTCCTCCGGCGTCACCGCCCGCAGGCTGTGCGGCGCCACGCCGACCACGGCGTCCGGCAGGGCCGAGGCGATCCGCCGGCTCTCGTCCATCAGCTTCGCAAAGCCGTCGATGTCATTGATAAAGCGACGCTGTCCGTGCGCCGGCGCCGTTCCGCCGAACCCCGCGTGGGCATAGAAGACCGGCAGAAGGGTCAGGCCGATCCCGGTCCCCTCCGCCGCCGCCGCGATCCGCCCCGCCAGCTCGCCCCGGTCGGCGTATGTCCGCCCCTCGGGGTCATTGTGCAGATAATGGAACTCCCCCACCCGGGTGAAACCGCCCTCCAGCATCTCGGCGAAGGCCAGGGCCGTGATCGCCTCGATCTCCTCGGGCCCGCCCCGGTCGAGGAAACGATACATCAGCGCCCGCCACGACCAGAAGTCGTCGCCCTCGGTCGGCCCCCGTTCCTCGGTCAGCCCCGCCATCGCCCGCTGGAAGGCGTGGCTGTGCACGTTCGACAGGCCCGGCAGGACGACGCCCAGATCGGCCTCGCCCGGCGCCCGCGCGGCCTCCGTCTCGACCGCCGCAACCGCCCCGTCCGCCACCGTGATCCGCACATTCCCCGCCCACCCCTGCGGCAGCAGGGCGCGGCGGAAGAACAGGCTGTGGGCGGCGGCTTCCGGCACTGGACAACTCTCCATCGACCCGAATATGTCTATACATAATCGGCACACTGACAAGATGGAGGCGGACATGAGCGACTGGCTGACGGTGACGCCCGGCGACGCCCCCCTGATCGTCGCCTTCCCCCACACCGGAACCGACATTCCGCCGGCCATCGAGGCCCGGATGGTCGACCCCTGGCGCGCCCGCAAGGACGCCGACTGGTGGATCGACCGCCTCTACGCCTTCGCCACGGAACTGGGCGCCACCACGGTCCGCACCGCCATTTCGCGCAGCGTCATCGACGTGAACCGCGACCCGTCGGGCCAGTCCCTCTATCCCGGCATGACCACCACGGGCCTGTGTCCCACCGAGACCTTTGACGGCGAGGCCCTCTACACGCCCGGTCATGAGCCCGATGCCGTCGAGATCGAGGCCCGCCGCACCGAGTTTTTCGATCCCTACCACGCCGCCCTCACCGCCCAGATCGAGCGGCTGGCGGCGAATGGCGGCCCCGTCGTCCTCTACGACGCCCACTCCATCCGCTCGCATGTGCCGCGCCTGTTTGACGGCCAGCTGCCGCAGTTCAACATCGGCGACAACAACGGCGTCACCTGCGACCCGGCCCTGACCGCCGCGGTCGAGGCCGCCTGCATCGCCTCGGGCGACAGCCACGTCGTCAACGGCCGCTTCAAGGGCGGCTGGACCACGCGTCATTACGGGAGGCCGGCCAAGGGGACCCACGCCATCCAGATGGAGCTCGCGTGCCGCGGCTATGTCGACGAGCCGTTGGAAATGACCGCCGCGACCTGGCCCACGCCCTTCGACCCGGCCCGCGCCGCCCCCCTCACGCGCACCCTGCGCGACGTCCTCACCGCCGCCCGCGACTTCGCGCTCAGCCAGCGAGCCTGACCATGACCTCCAACAGCCGCATCGTCCGCAGTCCGCGCGGGCTGGAGATGACCGCCAAAACCTGGGCCGCCGAGGCCGCCCTGCGCATGCTGATGAACAACCTCGACCCCGAGGTGGCCGAGCGGCCCGAGGACCTCGTCGTCTATGGCGGCATCGGCAAGGCGGCCCGCAACTGGCAGGCCTTCGACGACATCGTCGCCGCCCTCCGGGCCCTCGAACCCGATGAGACCCTGCTGGTTCAGTCGGGCAAGCCGGTCGGCGTCTTCCGCACCCATGCCGACGCCCCGCGCGTCCTGATCGCCAACTCCAACCTCGTCCCGAAGTGGGCGACCTGGGAGCATTTCAACGAACTCGATCGGAAGGGGCTGATGATGTACGGCCAGATGACGGCTGGCTCGTGGATCTACATCGGCACCCAAGGCATCGTTCAGGGCACCTACGAGACCTTCATGGAGGCCGGACGCCAGCACTATGGCGGCGATTGGTCGGGCCGCTGGATCCTGACCGCCGGCCTCGGCGGCATGGGCGGGGCCCAGACCCTGGCGGCCACCATGGCGGGCGCCTCCTGCCTCGCCATCGAATGCCAGCGCAGCCGCATCGAGATGCGGCTGAAGACCCGCTATCTCGACGTCCCGGCGGAGACGCTCGACGAGGCCCTGATCCTGATCGAGAAGGCCAGGCGCGACGGAAAAGCGATATCTGTCGGCCTGTTGGGCAACGCAGCCGAAGTTCTGCCTGAGCTGGTCAAGCGCGGCGTCCGGCCCGATCTGGTCACCGACCAGACCAGCGCCCACGACCTGGTGAACGGCTACCTCCCCATGGGCTGGACGGTCGCCGACTGGGAAGAGAAGCGCCAGTCGGACCCCGCCGCCGTCGAAGCCGCCGCTCGCCAGTCCTGCGCCGTCCACGTCCAGGCCATGCTCGATTTCGAGGTTATGGGCATCCCGGTCACCGACTACGGCAACAACATCCGTCAGGTCGCCTTCGACGCGGGCGTGACCAACGCCTTCGACTTCCCCGGCTTCGTCCCGGCCTACATCCGTCCCCTCTTCTGCCGCGGCGTCGGCCCCTTCCGCTGGGCCAGCCTGACCGGCGACCCGGAGGACATCCGCAAGACCGACGCGGCGATGAAGACCCTCTTCCCCGACAATGCGGGCCTGCACCGCTGGCTCGACATGGCGGGCGAGCGCATCGCCTTCCAGGGCCTGCCCGCCCGCATCTGCTGGATCGGTCTGGGCGACCGCCACCGCGCCGGCCTGATGTTCAATGAGATGGTGGCTGCCGGAGAACTGTCCGGCCCCATCGTCATCGGCCGCGACCACCTCGACAGCGGCTCGGTCGCCAGCCCCAACCGCGAGACCGAGGCCATGCAGGACGGCTCCGACGCCGTCTCCGACTGGCCCCTGCTCAACGCCCTGCTCAACACGGCGTCCGGCGCCAGCTGGGTCTCCCTGCACCACGGCGGCGGCGTCGGCATGGGCTACAGCCAGCATTCGGGCGTCGTCATCGTCGCCGACGGCACCCCCGAAGCCGCCGCCCGCCTCGAACGCGTCCTCTGGAACGACCCCGCCACCGGCGTCATGCGCCACGCCGACGCGGGCTATGAGATCGCCAAGGCCGCCGCCCGCGAACACGGGCTCAACCTGCCGAGCCTGAAGGCCTGACCATGACCCACCTCACCCTTGGCCAATCCCCGCTCACCCTGGCCCAGCTTCGCACCGTCCTCGACGGCCCCGTCACCGTCAGTCTGACCGACGCCGCTTGGGCCGATGTCGAGAAGAGCGCCGCCGTCGTCGCCGCCATCCTCGCCGAGGGCCGCACCGTCTACGGCATCAACACCGGCTTCGGCCTGCTGGCCAACACCAGCATTGCGCCGCAAGACCTTGAAACACTTCAGAAGAACCTCGTCCTCAGCCACGCCTGCGGCGTCGGCGCCCTGCTGCCGGATGCGGTCACCCGCCTGCTGATGGTGCTCAAGATCGCCAGCCTGTCGAAGGGTGCCTCGGGCGTCCGGCGCGGCACGATGGAGGCTCTCATCGCGCTGGTGAACGCCGACGTCCTGCCCTGCATCCCGTCCAAGGGCTCGGTCGGCGCCTCGGGGGATCTCGCTCCGCTGGCCCATATGTCCTGCGTCCTGATCGGCGTCGGCGAGGCCCGCCACAACGGCCAGACCCTGTCGGCGGAGGCCGCCATGGCCAAGGTCGGCCTCAAGCCCGTCGTCCTCGGCCCCAAGGAGGGCCTGGCCCTGCTAAACGGCACCCAGTGCTCGACCGCGCTGGCGCTGGCCGGCCTGTTCGCGACCGAAGCCGTCTTCGCCGCCGCCATCGCCGCCGGCGCCCTGTCGGTCGACGCCCTCAAGGGCTCTGACGCCCCGTTCGATCCCCGCATCCACGCCCTGCGCGGCCAGGCGGGCCAGATCGCCGTCGCCGCCCGTCTGCGCGAACTCATGTCCGGCTCGGCCATCCGCGACAGCCACCGCCACGATTGCGCCAAGGTGCAGGACCCCTACTCCCTGCGCTGCCAGCCCCAGGTCATGGGGGCCACCCTCGACGTCCTGCGCAACGCCGCGGCCCTGCTGGAGCGCGAGGCCAATGCCGTGACCGACAATCCGCTGGTCTTCATCGACGATGGGGATGTCATCTCCGGCGGCAACTTCCACGCCGAACCCGTTGCTTATGCAGCCGATATGATCGCCATGACCCTGTGCGAGATCGGCAATATCTCCGAGCGCCGCACCGCCATCCTGGTCGACCCGAAGATGAGCGAACTGCCTGCCTTCCTCGTCAAGGAAAGCGGCCTGAACTCCGGCTTCATGATCGCCCAGGTCACCGCCGCCGCCCTCGTCGCCGAGAACCGGATGGTCGCCCACCCCTGCGTCATCGATACGGTCCCCACCAGCGCCAATCAGGAAGACCACGTCTCCATGGCCACCCACGGCGCCCGCCGCCTGCTGGACATGGCCGAGAACACCGCCTGCGTCGTCGGCATCGAACTCCTGGCCGCCGCCCAGGGCCTCGACTTCCACCGCCCCCTGACCAGCTCGCCCGACCTCGAAGCGGTCTGGTCCATCGTCCGCGAAGCCGCCGCCCCCTACACCTCCGACCACTATTTCGCTCCCGACATCGAACGCGCCACGGCCGGCGTACGCGCGGGGCGGTATCGGGTGTTCGCTGGCGACCTCCTGCCGTCGGCGTGACACCCCAAGCTTTCGTCATCCTCCGGCAAGCCGCGCAGCGGCGCAGACCGGGGGATGACGAAAGCAACTGGGGCTACGTCCAATCCTGACGCATCGACCTGCTAGCCTTCCGACGCTCAGGTTTTTGACAATCTACAGATTGAACCCGGCACACCGCCCCCCGCCTCACGGGAAAAAGTGCACGATGTGCACTCCATTTTTTTCGAGTGCACTTTTCAGTCCTGCAACGGCGCCCGGGCCAGCGCCGCCAGATTGGGCGAGCCGGTGCAGAAGCAGACGGTCTTCAGCTGCCGGATCACGGTCTGGAAATGGGCCACCACCGCCTCGGTCGAGACCGTCGCCGCCGCCAGCACCCCCGCCGCCTGACCGACCATGTCGGCCCCCAGACGGATCGCCCGGGCCGCGTCCACCCCGTCGCGGATGCCGCCCGAGCCGATGATCAGGGTCCGGGGACAGGCCGCGCGGGCCTCCGCGATGGCGCGCGCCGTCGGAACGCCCCAGTCGGCGAAGGCGGCGGCGTGGGCCTTGTCCGCCTGCCCCTCCGACCGCTCGCCCTCGACCAGCGCCCAGTTCGAACCACCCGCGCCCGCCACGTCCAGTGCGGCCACGCCCATCTCGACCAGTCGCCTGGCCGTCGCCGCCGACAGACCCGCGCCGGTCTCCTTGACCACCACCGGGAAGTCCACCGTCCGGATCAGCGCCTCCAGCGCCGCGCCCACGCCCCACCAGTCTCGGTCCCCCTCGGGCTGGCAGGCCTCCTGCAGCGGGTTCAGGTGCACGATCAGGGCGTCGGCGGCGATCATGTCCACCAGCCGCCGCGCCTCGTCAGGGCCCACGCCCCGCGTCAGCTGCGCCGCGCCGATATTGGCCAGGATGGGGGTGTCCGGCGCCTTCAGCCGCAGGGCCATGTCCAGCCCCGGCGCCCCGTCCGTCTCCAGGGCCGCGCGCTGCGACCCGACCGCCAGCGCGATGCCGAGGGACTGCGCCGCCTCGGCCAGCCGGGCGTTGATCGCCCCGGCCCGCTCCGGCCCGCCGGTCATCGAACTGATCAACAGCGGCGCCTGCAGCCGCCGCCCCAGAAAGTCGGTCCCCAGGTCGATCTTGCCGTAGTCCAGGTCCGGCAGCGCCTCATGGACGAAGCGGACGGCGTCCATGCCGGTCCCGCCCCCGTGACGGGCCTTGCCCGACAGGATCACGTCCAGATGCTGGTCCTTGCGTGCAACGGTCTCGGACATGGCGGCTCCGCAGCCGTCAGGGCTGTTTCTCGACGATCAGGGCATAGGCGCCCGTCTGGCCTTGCGCGAACGTGCCGGCGCGGATCTCGTACGTGCCGTCCTCCGGCGCCTCCCACTCCAGCTTGGCGTGGGTGTCCGACAGTCCGTCGTCATCCGCCGCCAGTCCGCTGAAGGCGTCGCTCTCGTCCACGCTGCCGACGGCCACATAGCTGTCGACCTCGTTGGAGACCATCTTGATGACCAGCTTCTCGCCTTCCTTCAGCGTCAGCCGATAGGCGTCGTAGAAGCTGTTGTCCTCGGCGGTGGCGTCCGTCTCGGTCAGCACGCCGCGGGCGGTGGAACCGATCAGCAGGCTGCCCGGGCGCGGCTGCGGCCCGCGATCCTGAAGCTCCAGCGAGTACAACCCCTCGCCATCCGACCCCAGCGGCGAGGCGCGCACAACATAGCGGCCGTCGCTCGGCAGGGTGAAGGTCAGGCGCGAGTCCGTCCCCTCGCCCAGCCCGTCATCGTCCTGGGCCAGCGCCGTGAAGTCGCCCTCGGCATGGCCGAGCTGCAGATAGGTGTCGAAGTCGCCCGAGCGCATGATGGCCCGGACCCGCTGCCCCTCGCGCCCGTCGAAGACAAAGGCGTCAAAGCCCCGGTCGTCGCTGTCCCGCGAATCGTTGTCGGTGATCTCACCCTGCACCGTCGCGCCGAACGCCAGCGGCTGGGGCGGCTTGTCCGGCTCGACCTCGGTCAGGGTGACGCGATAGGCGCCCGTCGACGACGACGAGAAGGCCCGCGCCTCGAACACATAGGCCCCGTCGCGCGACAGGGTGAAGATCAGGCGCGAGTTGGTCCCCTCGGGCCCGCCGTCATCGTCGGTGGCCAGGCTGGTCTGGTTCTCGTCGAACAGCTCCAGATAGGTGTCGAACTGGCTCGAGGTCAGGTCGATCCGGACCCGCTGGCCCTCGCGACCGGTGAAACGATAGGCGTCGGCGTGGCTGCCCTCGAGGTTCGTCGGGTCCTGCTCCGTCAGTTCGCCCCGCACCGTGTCGCCGAAGCCGATGGCCTGCGCCTCGATCGGCGGCGGCCCTTCCGACAGGGTCACGCTGTAGGCGCCCGCTCCACCCGCCCGCAGGGCGCCGGCCTGGATCACATAGGCGCCGGTCTCCGGCAGGCTGAAGATCAGGCGCGAGTTCAGCCCGCTGTCCGGACCGTCGTCATTCATCGCCAGTTCGTTGAACACGCCGTCCACGACCCGGCCCAGCCGGACGACGGGGTCGAAGGCCTCGCTGTCCATCGCCACCGCGACGCGGTCGCCCTGACGGCCCTGGAAGGTCCAGCCCTCGTAGGGCGCGCCGTTGTCCCCCTCGGGATCGCCGTCGTCGAGGCTGCCCTGTTCCGTCGCGCCCAGACGGATGGCGGCGGGCTCCGGCGGCGCCTTGGCCGGGGGCCGCTCCGTCAGGCCCAGGCTGTAGGCGCCCGTGCCGACCGACAGCGGGCGGGCCAGGATCACATAGTCTCCGGTTTCCCGCGCGGTGAACCGCAGCAGGGCGTTGGTCCCCTCGCCCAGCCCGTCGTCGTCCTGGGCCAGCGGCTCCGAGGTGACGTCCTCGCCGGCGCGCCGGACCTGCAGGAAGGCGTCGAACGCCGCGGACCGCATCGCCACCTCGAACCGCTGACCGGCGGTGGCGGTCACGGTGTAGGCGTCATAGCGGAAGTCACCGTCCGGACCGGCGGCGTCGCCCTCGGCGATCTCGCCCTCGATCTGGGCTCCCGGCGCCAGGGGTTGCGCGTCCTGCGCGAACGCCGGCCCCGCGAATGCGACGAAGAGCGCCAGACTGCTGACAGCGGCAAGAAGGGTCGGACGGCGCATACAGATCTCCAGGGAGTCGAACCCGATCATAGACGCCGAACCCCGCCGTCTGTAAATCGCGCGGACCGCACGATTCCTGACGACCGGAGCCGAAACCCATGACGGCCGAACCCACCCGCGCGACCCTGATTGACGGAAAGGCCTTCGCCGCCGGGCTTGTGGACCGCGTCGCCGCCGCGTCCGCCCGGCTCGAAGCCGCCCACGGGGTCAAGCCCGGACTGGCCGTCGTCATCGTCGGCGAAGACCCGGCCAGCCAGATCTACGTCCGCAACAAGGGCGAGACGACCCAGCGCGCGGGCCTGCGCTCCGACACCCACCGCCTGCCTGACACGACGACCCAGGCCGATCTGCTGGCCCTGATCGCGACCCTGAACGCCGACACGGGCATCCACGGCATTCTCGTCCAGCTGCCCCTGCCCGGCCATATCGACAGCAGCACGGTCCTCGACGCCATCGATCCGGACAAGGATGTGGACGGCTTCCACGTCGTCAACGCGGGTCGTCTGGCCGTCGGCCTGCCGGGCATGGTGCCCTGCACCCCGCTGGGCTGCATCATGATGCTGCGCGCCGCGCTCGGCGACCTGACCGGGCTCAACGCCGTCGTCGTCGGCCGCTCCAACATCGTCGGCAAGCCGATGGCCCAGCTGCTGCTGGCCGAGAGCTGCACCGTCACCATCGCCCACTCGCGCACCCGCGACCTCCCGGCCCTGTGCCGCACCGCCGACATCGTGGTCGCCGCCGTCGGCCGCCCGGAGATGGTGCGCGGCGACTGGATCAAGCCCGGGGCCACCGTCATCGACGTCGGCATTAACCGCGTGCCCTCGAAGGACCCGGTCAAGGCCGCCGAGGGCAAGACCCGCGTCGTCGGCGACGTGGCCTTCGACGAGGCCGCCGCCCTGGCCGGCCGGATCACCCCGGTGCCCGGCGGCGTCGGTCCGATGACCATCGCCTGCCTGCTGGCCAATACCTATACGGCGGCCTGCCGTATTGCTGGCGTTCCGCCCGAATCTCTGGATGCTTGAACCCGTGTCCGGACCCGCCCCATACTCGGTCCAGGTCCGCAGGAGAGGTTGATGATCCGCTTTCCGTCCCGCGCCGCGACGCTCGCCGTCGGGCTTGCGATGACGCCCGTCCTGGCGGGGTGCGGCCTCAACGGATCAAGCACCCGCGAGGAGATGGCCCAGGCCCGCTGGGCCGAGGTCCGGTCCCAGTACGGCAGCCGCGTCCAGCTCACCTCTGACATGGTCGGCGCGCTTCAGGGCGTCGCGGCCCCGCAGGACGCGCCGGCCCTGCGCCAGCTCGGCGCTCGCGTGACCGCGCCCGTCCCGGCGCCCGAGACGCCGACCGACCCGGCCGCCTTCCGCCGCTACCAGACCGCCCAGCTTCAGCTGACCCGGGCCCTGGACCAGCTGGAGCAGATCTCGACCCGCTACCCGCAGCTCCGCGCCAACCGGAATTTCGTCGTCCTGCAATCCCGTCTCGACGGCAGCGAAGGCCGCATCGCCGTCGCCCGCAACGACTACAACGAGGCGGCCGAGGATTATAACGACGCTCTGGGTCGGTTCCCGACGTCCCTGTGGTCGGGTGGACGGGCGCGCATGCAGGTCTTCACGGCGGATCCGCCCGCTCCCCCGCCCGCGCCGGCCGCCCCGCCCCCGGTCCCCGCTGGCGCTCCGACTCCGATCGTCCCCGGAACGACGTAGGCGCCTTTCCGGTTATCCTCCTGCACGCCCGTCATCATTTCGCGCGTATCAGGGACCAAATGCGCAACAGGCCGCGTCCCGAGGCCGACCGGAACTCCATGCCCCGCCTTCTCACCTACAATGTCCATCGCTGCGTCGGAATCGATCGCAAGCTGGACGTCAGCCGTATCGCCGCCGTGATCGCCGAGCATGAGCCGGACATCGTCTGTCTGCAGGAGCTGGACGTGGGCCGGGCCCGTACGGGCTTTGTCGATCAGGCACGATCGATCGCCGACCAGCTGGCGATGACCTATCACTTTCATGCGGCGATGCGGGTCGAGGCCGAGCTGTACGGCGACGCCGTCCTGACCCATCTGCCCGAGCGCATGGTCAAGTCCGGTCCCCTGCCGACAATCCGCGGCGTGCCGGGTCTGGAGCCGCGCGGGGCCCTGTGGATCGCGGTCGAGATCGAGGGCGTCACCCTGAACGTCTTCAACACCCATCTGGGACTGGTGCCCCGCGAACAGCGGCTGCAGGCCGCGGCTCTGGCCGGCGAGCAGTGGCTGGGTCATGCGGACTGCACCGGCCCGACCCTGCTGACCGGCGACTTCAACGCCACCTCGGTGACACGCCCCTACCAGACCCTGGCCCGCAAGCTGGCGGACTGCCAACGCAGCCTGAAACTGAAGCCCACGGTGAAGACCTTCCCCTCCAGTTTCCCGGCGATCCGCATCGACCACTGCTTCACCAGCCCCGAGGTGGTGGTGACCGGAGTGAAGGCGCCGTTCTCGCCGCTGGCGCGGATGGCTTCGGACCACCTGCCCCTGATCGTGGACTTCGAGATCAGGCCGGCTTGACGGGCAGACGGCGGTGCGAGGCCGCCCGTCGTTTCCACGGCCGGAAGGCGTCCTTGGTCGAGGTCGGATCGCCCAGCTGAAACTCCGCGATGATCTGCTCGATCCGCGACGGCGGCGCCGCGCCCAAGGCCTGCATCCGTCCGGTGTCGAAGCGCTGCACCGCCTCGCCGATGGACTGCGACAGGGCCTCCGCCGCCGCGAACTCGGCGCCGCTGACCCCGATCCAGTGACCGAGAGTGTGATGGCGGAATTTGCGGATCGCGTCGCGCCCCTCGTCCGTGCCCGGCTGGACGGCCACGTCGCACTCGGTGTCGAAACCCAGCGAGCGGTTGTTCAGATTGGTCGAGCCGATGCGGAGGATTTCGTCGTCGTAGATCGACATCTTGGCGTGGACGATGATCCGTCCGCCCTCCTCCGTATGCGGAGCAAAGGCGAAGAAGCGGTTGTTGCGATCGGCCTGCTCCAGCCGGAACAGGACTTCCGAACGGGCCGTGTCCATCGTCATCTGGTCGAACCAGCTGGGGCTGCCGCCGGTCGACACCAGCACCACCTCCGGCCCGTCCCACTCCGAAAGTCGCTCAGCCAGGGCCGCCGCGATCACCGGCGAGGTGAAATACTGGTTCTCCAGATAGATGAGCTTCTTCGCCTTCCGGATCGCGTCCAGATGCAGGGCCTCGTTCTCGCGCGTCTCGGTCCACTGGCCGAAGCCCGGCTCCGTTCGCGCGATGGCGAAGGGCGTGTCGCGAATGTCCGGCTCCACCCCGTCGGGCCAGGGATCGCCGGGGGGCTCGTCGGGAATGGTCCGCTCGTCGGTGGCCTTGTACCAGCGCTCGCGGGCGAGATCGCCCAAGGCCCTGGCGGCCGGACCGTCCACGACGCACATCACCTCGTGCCGCGGCGGCGCGATCAGGCCGGACGGCAGGCAACGGCGGGGGTCGCCGTCCAGATGCTCCTCTGAATCCCAACGATCCACAGAGATATCGCCGCCGCCCACGAAGGCCACGGCGTCGTCGATGATGACCACCTTCTGGTGATGACAGGCGCCCGGGGCGGGCGGCGGGTCCAGCCTGAACTCGACCATCCGTTTGCGGAACCAGCCCTGCGCCCGCTGCGGGAAGAAGCCTTGCGAGGCGGCGATCACCAGCGGCGACTTCCAGATCAGCAGTCGCACTTCCACCTCGGGCCGGCACTTCACCAGCATCCGCAGCAGATGCCCGATCTCGTCGGTCGGACCGGCATGAGCGACATCGGGGTGCAGGCGGGTGCGCGGATCGAACTGCCAGCCCAGCAGAACGACCGACCGTTGCGCCTTGTCCAGCGCCGAGCGCAGCGCGGTGAAATAGGCGGCGTTCTCCATCAGGACGGCGAAGCGGTTCGCCGTCTCCACGCGCCAGCAGTTCCGGCCGGGGACGAACAGGCGGTCGTTTTGATTATCCATGTCGATACGCCTGACCGATTCGCATGACGACGACATACATCCCCCGACACCGGGAGACGCCCATTGCGCCTTTGCATTCCCAAGCCAGGGCCTGAACGAATAATGGTGACGCTTTGTTCATGCGTCGCGCATTGTTTTGAGAAATAATTGGGCGCATAACGTTGTCCGTTATCGGGACAGGGGAGATCGGCGATGCAAGCGCTGATCGAGTTGATCGCAAGCATCGTCGCCATGCTCGCCACTGCGGCTCTGTCGCAGTTCGGCGTGGACCTCCACACCCCGCAGAAGCCCGAGCGTGAAATTCACCGCGTCCGCGACTGCTCCGACAATGCCTCGTCTTCCATCGTCGCCGTGACCGGTGAGACCCGGCGCGAGTGCTGAAGCCCACCGGAATCGTCCGGGCTCGCCTTTGCTCTCCGCCGTTGACCCGCTAGGGTTTCCTCGTCCCCCAGCGCGCGTCCGCATGACGCTGACCGAGACGAGATCGACGCCTGATGAAGCCTCCCCGCCAACGGCCGCCGCTGAACCTGTCCGACCCCGTGTCGGAGCCTGCCGCCGAGCCTGCTGTCGAACCGATCGCCGAGGCGTCGTCCGGGGCTGAAGACGTCCCCGCGTCTGCGCCCACCCGCGCGGAGCGTCCCATGTCCGAGCGCCGCCGCCGCCGTCTGGCCGAAGAACAGCGCCTGACCGCCGAGCGCGCGGCCGCGGAGGCCGAACGGGCCGCGCGCCCCGTCGCCGACCCGGCGCCCGTCCTTGAACCCGCTCCGGTCGAGGTCCGCGCCCTCGCCGAGAGCGCCGAGGCCCCGCCCGTCGCCTTCACCCCGGCGTCCGCGCCCGCCCTCCGCAAGCGCGAAACGCCACAGCCGTCCGGCCGTCACGCCTATCTGGTCGCCGGCATCGCCGCCGCCCTGTGGATCGGCGGCGTCGCAGCCCTGGCCGCGTTCGAGATCGGCTCCGGTTCGGTGGACCTCGAACCGCTGCGTCTCGCCCTTTACGCCCTGATCGCCCTCGCCCCCGCCGGCCTGGCGATCATGCTGGCCCACGCCATCCGCCAGGGCGCCGGCCTGGCCGCCGAGACCAAGCGCGCCCGCGACCTGTCCGAAGCCCTGATCGCCCCGACCGCGCTTGCCGCCCAGCGCACCGGCGAGGTGTTGCAGACCCTGCGCATGGATATCGATCAGGCGTCGCTCGCCGCCGAGCGCGCCCGCAACGACATGGCCCTGCTGCGCGAAGCGCTGGCCCTGGAAACCACCCGCCTGAACGAAGCCGCCGAAACCGCCGGCCTCACCGCGCGCCGCCTGACCGAACAGCTCGGCGGTGAGCGCGAACAGATGCAGACGCTCGGGACCGCGCTGGACAAACAGGCGACCGGGGTCCTCGACGCCGTCGAGCGGCAATCGCGCATGGTCGTGGACGCCTCCGACCTGGCCCAGACCCAGCTGCGCGAGGCCGAAGCCGCCCTCGCCGCCCGCGCCGCCGATCTGGCCGCCGCCGCGGGTGAGGCGCAGGACGCCGCTCGCGCCGCCGCCGACGATCTGGCACGCCAGACCATCCGGCTCGAAAACGCCGGCTCCGGCGTCGCTGAGCAGATCCAGTCTGTCGAGGAAGGGCTGGGCCAACAGCGCGCCGCCCTGGTCACCGCCGCCTACGCCCTGCGGACCGATCAGGAGGACTTCTCCGCCCAGGTCGAGAGCCAGCGCGCCCAGCTCACCGAACAACTGTCCGCCGCCCGCAGCGCCGCCGGCGATCTGGGCGACACCGCCACCCGCTCGACGGAGACCGTCAAGGATCTGGTCGAGGCCGCGGCTGATCAGTTCAAGGCGCTGATCGAGATGTCCCAGCGCGAGGCCGACGGCTTCGACGCCGCCACCAAGGTCGCGCTGGATCGGTTCGAGGCGCTGGCCGCCGACGCCCGCGACGCCCTGGTCGAGGAGACCCGCCGGGCGCTGGCCGCCCTGCAGGCCACCGCCGAGGATTCCAGGATCGCCGCCGGCGAAGCCGCGGATCAGGCCCAGCTGCGCGCCGACCGTCTGGGCGAGGCCATGTTCGAGGCTGCCCAGAAGGCGGACGCCGCCGCCGACTCCCGTCTGGAAAGCGCGCGCCGCATCGTCACCGAGTCCGGCGCCCTGCTGGAGCAATCCGGCGATCGCGCGCTGGAGAAGCTGGAGCACACCGTCGAGCGCATGGACGCCGCCCTCGCCCGCATCGACGAGGCCATCGGCGATCTGGACGACCGTGCCGGTCGTCTCCCCGAAGAAGCGCGCAGACGGGTTGAGGAGGTTCGCAATACGGTCGAGGAAGGCCTCGCCGCACTCTCCGCCGCGTCGCAGAAGGCCGCCGCCGATACGGAAGCCCTGGACGCCGGCTTCCAGGAGCGCGTCCGCCGCAACTACGACATGCTGACCGAGGCCGTCCGCCTGATGGGCGTGGTCTCCGGCGAAAGCCCGACCAGCCGTCGCCGCGAAACCGGAGCGCTCCCGGAGCCCGAACCCGTTCGCGCCTCCCGGTCCGACCCGCGCCCCGAGCCGCGGTCCGAGCCCCGCGTCGATGACAAGGGCTTCGGTCTGCGGGGTCGCCTGAAGCTGGAGCCGACCCCGGGCACCCCGGCGTCAAACCGGTCGCTGGACTGGGCCGATCTGGTCGATGATCCGCAAGGCGAAGCCCCGCTGGACTTGGACACGCCGGTCATGCCCACGGGCGGTGGCGAAGGCAATCTTGAGGTGCTGAGCGAACGGATCGTCGCGGCCATCCGGCGTATGGGCGTCGATCCCAACGCCCTGCTGCCGCGCTCCCGGGTCGAGGAGGCCGCGCGCGCCCTGACCGAGCGTGACCCGGACCGCGCGCGCCAGATCGTGCGTCGCGTGGCCCCGGCCGCCGTGCGCAGCGTCTCGCGCCGCGTGTTGACCGATCCCGACCTGCGCGCCGACGCCGAAGCCTACGTCCGCGTCTTCAGTCGCGACGTCGCGGGCCATGCCGCGGTCGGCGACGGCCCCGCCGTGCTGGGCCGCCTGACCTCCGACGGCGGCCGCGCCTTCATGCTGCTGGACGCCGCCATCGGCGACCTGGCCTGACATGCCGTTCGCGCGACCGGTGAATCTGCGTCCGGCCGGGCGTCAACGCCGTCTTTTCATCTTGACGCGAAGGGGGCGATGGCGACACCGTGCCCTTCACCGTCACGTAACCGTCACGAAGTAGTCCGGACCCATGGCCGAGCTTGATAAGACGCTGACGGACACCCGCCCCGGGATCGTGATCTGCGCCTGGGACGCCGGCGAGTCGGGTTGGGATCCGGTTGAGGATCTCTCCGGCGAACCCTGGAGCCCGAACGGGGCCCGCACCGTGCCGGTCCCCTCCGCTGATCCGGACGCCCTCGCCTCGACCCTGTCCGCCCACCTGAGCGACAACCGCTGCCGGGCCCTGCTTCTGGTGGGGCGCACACGCCGGGCGGACGGCTTCCGCCTGCAGATGAGGGCCGAAAACCGGTCCGCCGACGGCGCGACCCGTCTGGACGGCGTCGGTCCCAGCGTGGCCCGCGCGACCGCGCCGGTCGCCGACATGGTCCGCGCCCTGACCGAGGCCGGCCTGATCGCCGGCGCAACCTCTGACGCCGAGGAGGACGCCGGCAGCTACCTGCTCTACCGCGTCCTTTCCAACCTGCCGGACGGGTTGGACACCCCCGCCATCGGCCTCCTGCGGGCGCCCGAAAACGAGCCTGACGCCGCCGTCCAGCGCGCGGTCAAGGCCGCGGCCCAGGCCATGGCGCGCCATCTGTCGCCCCTGCCGCGGTCCCGCGCGATCTGACCCTCAGGCCAGCTTTCGCCGCAGCGGCAGGGCGGCGAGCAGACCGGCTGCCGACATCACCGCCATCGCCGCATAGCCGCCCGCGCCGAACCGGTCGTAAAGCGGCCCCGACAGCGCCGTCGCTCCCCCGATCAGAACACCCGCCGACAGGACCGAGCTCAGCGTCTGGGCCGCCGTCTGGCTGTCGCGCGGCGCCAGCGTCTCGACGATCTGCACCCCGGCCAGGAAGGTCGCCGCGAACGTCAGGGCGTGTAGCGCCTGCAGGGGCCACAACAGCCACAGCGGCGGCGCAAAGCTCATCGCCGTCCAGCGCAACACCGCCGCCCCCGCCCCGATCACCAGCAGGATCCACGGCCCGATTCCGACCCGACGCCGCCACGGCTCGACCAGCCACATCAGCGCGACCTCGACCACCACCCCAAACGCCCACAGCTGGCCGGTCACCGCCTCGCTGATCCCCTGCGCCTTCCACAGCAGGGCCGAGAAGCCGTACTGGAAGGCGTGGGCCGCCTGCACCGCGCCGACCGCGAAGATGGCGGTCATGAACACCGGATCGACCACCAGCCGGCCCAGCCCCCGGAACCGGTCCCTCTTCCGCAATGTCGCCCCCTCGCCGACGGGCTCGCCCGGGAGGAACAGCGCGGCCGTCACGGCGATGGCCAGCCCCATCAGGGTGACCCAGACCACGATCACATCGACCTGCGCCTTCAACAGCAGGGCGCCCATGCCGACATTGACCGCCACGAAGGCCACGGACCCACAGCCGCGCGGCAGGGCGAAGGTGAAGCCGTCCCGCGCCGCCAGCCGCAACGTCAGCACGTCGCTGAGCGGGATCAGGGCCGCCGCCGCGGTCGCGCCGATGAACCAGCAGACGGCTCTCGGGGCAAAGCCGTCCAGCAGACCCGCCCCGCCATAGCCCAGCGCCATGACCAGCCCCAGCAGGGCGATCGGCGCCCGCCGCGTCCGGAATCCGTCGGCCCACACCGCCAGCAGCGGCCCGGTCACGATCCGCCCCAGCATGGGCGCGGCCAGCAGAACGCCGATCTGCGCCCCGCTCAGCCCTTGCGCCCGAAACCACAGGCTGGCGAACGGAAGGCTCACGCCGCTGGCGCCGAAGAGCAACACATATTGCAGGCCCATCCGGGCGGCGGAATTCATGCCGGCCAGATAGCAGACGGCGACGCTTCTGTCGGCTAGCGTCGGGTCATGACAGTGAATCGAAATCTGGTGGTCTTCGCCGCCGCGAACGGAGCGATGGCGGTGGCGCTGGGCGCCTTCGCGTCCCATGGCGCCGGGCCGCAGATCAAGAGCCTGCTGACCACGGGCGCCCAGTACCAGCTGACCCACGCCCTGCTCGGCATCGCCTGCGCCCTGTGGCCCGCGCACCCCCGGCTGGTGACGATCGCCGGCTGGCTGTCGACGGCGGGGGGCCTGATCTTCTCCGTCTCATTGATGGGTCTGGGCCTGCTCAGCATCCGCGCCTTCGGCCCGGTGACGCCGATCGGCGGCGTGCTGATGATCGTGGCTTGGCTTTTGCTCATCGTTGCCGCATTGCGAACCACCAGCTCCAAAGCCTGACGCAGGCGAGCAGAAAGACCGGATTACAGTATGGCCTTCCCCCTGCCCGACGCCCCGCGCCGCGAGCTTTATCCTGAAGTCGAAGCCTATGCCTCGGGCTATATGAAGACCGACGGCGTGCACGAGGTCTGGTACGAGGAAAGCGGCAACCCTCAGGGCCTGCCGGTCATCGTGCTGCATGGCGGTCCGGGCGGCGCGGTGAACCCCGGCATGCGTCGCTACTTCGATCCCGGCAAATACCGCATCGTCATGTTCGACCAGCGCGGCTGCGGCAACAGCCGCCCGAACGCCTCGCTGGAAGACAACACCACCTGGACCCTGATCGAGGACATCGAGCGTCTGCGGGACCTGCTCGGCATCGACAAATGGGCGGTGTTCGGCGGCAGCTGGGGATCGACCCTGTCGCTGGCCTACGCCATCACCCATCCGGAACGCTGCACGGCCCTGCTGCTGCGCGGCATCTTCCTGCTGACGAAGCCGGAACTGCACTGGTTCTATCAGGACGGCGCCTCGCACCTTTTCCCGGACGCGTGGGAGCAGTTCCTTGCCCCCATCCCGGAGGCCGAACGCGGCGACCTGATGGGCGCCTACTACAAGCGGCTGATCGGCGACGACAAGGCCGAGCGCGAGCGCTGCGCCATCGCCTGGTCCAGCTGGGAGGGCGACACCGTCAGCGTTCAGGGCCCTTCGGCCCGTCCCGACAAGTTCGCCGAGCCGGAATTCGCCGTCGCCTTCGCCCGCATCGAGAACTGGTATTTCACCAACGGCGGCTTCTTCCCCGAAGAGAACTGGCTGCTGAACAACGTCCACCGCATCCGACACATCCCGTGCTGGATCGCCCAGGGCCGTTTCGACGTGGTCACCCCGATGACCAGCGCCTGGGCCCTGCACAAGGCCTGGCCGGAATCGAAGCTGGACGTCATCCCCGACGCCGGCCACGCCTCCTCCGAACCCGGCATCATCGACAGCCTGGTCCGCGCCACCGACTGGGCCGCTTCGCTCTGAAGGCCGTAGGGAACAGGCAGTAGGCAACAGGGCCAAGGCTTCCCTACTGCCTACTGCCTACTGCCTACTGCCTACTGCCTGCTCGCTCACTTCGGATTCGTCTTCCCCACCAGCTCCGACAGCTGGAAGCCGATGCGTTTCGCCTCACGCTCCTCGGGCTTTCTCCGGGCGTCCAGCAGGACATTGATCTGGGCGTAGTGCTGAATCAGCCGCACCGGCTTGCCCTCGCTGTTCTTGCCGAGGAACAGGATGAAGTCCGGCCCCCAGAAGCCGACGTCCTCGATCTGCATCACCCCGTCGCCCGGCAGGCCGACGATGCGGGCGGCGATCTCCTCGTCCTTGTCGAGGCCCTTCTCATAGTCCTCGATCAGCTTGGACAGTCGCACGAAGGCCCATTCCGCCGGGTTCTCGCGCATCCGCACGCCGTCGGTCAGCGCCGCCTTCTGCTCGGGCGTCGCGGTCGGCAGGACGGGCTCGGGACAGGGCGTGTCGCCACAGTCGGAGAACAGGGACGGCGGGGCGGTCGCGGGGGCGTCGGGCGTATCGGTCATGCCCCAACCTAGGGGCTGAACGCCGGCTAGAACAGGCTGTGCCCCTTGGGCAGTTCGACGTAGCGGTGCACGCGGGTCGCCAGCACCAGCCCGAAGCCGATCATCACCGTCAGCATCACCGTGCCGCCGTTCGACAACAGCGGCATGGGCACGCCCACGACCGGCGCCAGCCCCATCACCATCGCCCCGTTGATCAGCACATACAGGGCGAAGGTCGCCGTCACCCCCGCCGCGCCCAGGCGACCGAAATGGCTGTGCGACAGCGACGCGATCCGCAGGGCGATCAGGATGATGGTCAGATAGCAGACGATCACGGTGAAGGAGCCGAGGAAGCCGAACTCCTCAGACAGGGCCGCGAAGATGAAGTCGGTATGCTTCTCGGGCAGGAACTCCAGCTGGCTCTGGCTGCCCAGCCCATAGCCCTTGCCCAGCAGGCCGCCCGAGCCCATCGCGATCTTGGACTGGGTGATGTGGTAGCCCGTGCCGCTGGGATCGCCTTCCGGGTTCAGGAAGGTCAGCACGCGGTGGCGCTGATATTCGTGCATGCCGAACATCACATAGAAGGGCACGGCGATGGCGGTCGGCACGGCGACCCCGGCGATGATCTTCCAGCTCAGTCCCGCCATGAACATGATCGCCGCCCCGGTCAGACCCAGCAGCATGGCCGAGCCCAGATCGGGCTGGTGCGCCACCAGCAGGAACGGCAGGCCGATCATCGCGGCCGGCACGATCAGCTTCCAGTGGAAGCTGGCCTCCTTGGCGCTGGCGCTGTGGTACCAGCGGGCCAGGGCCAGCACGAGACCGATCTTCATGATCTCGGACGGCTGGATGCGGGTCACCCCCAAGTCCAGCCAGCGCGTGGCGCCCAGCGCCCGATACCCCAGCCCCGGCACCTCGACCGCCGCCAGCATCAGCAGGGCGACGGCGTAGATCGGATAGGACAGGCGGAACCACCACTTCAGGCTGACCATCGACAGGCCCAGCATGACGACCAGCAGGAAGCCGAAGCGCATCAGGTGTTTGGCGGCCCACGGCTCCCATGAGCCGCCGGCGACCGAATAGAGCATCATCGCGCCCATGCCCGCGACCGCGCACAGCAGGGCCACGAAGCGCCAGTCGATCTGGCCGATCTTGACGACCAGCCGCTCGCGCTCGCCGGGACGGGTCAGGGCCGAGGCGGTCATTGCGGGGCGTCCGGAACATAGGGCCGCGGCCCGGAAGTCGCGGCGGGGGCGGCGGGCTGTGACGTCGATGGCGCCGGTGCGGCCGTCGCGGCCACCGGATCCTCCGGCGCGGCGCCGACCTCCACGCCTTCGGGCGTCTCGGGCGCCAGAGCCTCGGGCGGCAGGGGCCGCTGGATGCGCGCCAGCATCTCCGGATCCTTCAGCAGGACGGTGCGCATGATTTCACGGGCGCGCGGCGCCGCGGCCGTCGCGCCGCCCTTGCCGCCGTGCTCGACGATCACCGCCACCGCATAGCGGGGCTCGTCAATCGGGGCGAAGGCCACGAACAGGTTGTGATCCTTCAGGGCCCAGATGTTGCTCTTGCGCGATCCGGTGCCATAGCTGCGCACCTGCGCCGTGCCGGTCTTGCCGGCCATCTGGATGTCGCCCAGGCCCAGTTGCGACTGGCGATAGGCGCCGCCGGTCCGGTCATTGGCCACGGCGACCATGCCCTGACGCACGATCTCCAGATGCTCGCGCGAGAACGGCAGGTCCGGCACCGCGGCGCCCGACGGGCGATCCACACCGCCGACCGACTTGATCAGACGGGGCAGAATGGCCTTGCGGGCATTGGCGAAGCGGGCGGTTGTCACGGCCAGTTGCAGGGCGGTGACATTGACGTCCCCCTGCCCGATCGCGACCGACAGCGTCTCGCCCGGATACCAGGTGCGGGAGTCCGGATTGGGGTTGTTGCGGTTGTAGTTCGCCTTCCAGGCCCGGCTGGGGACCGAACCGGTCTTCTGGTTGCCGACCCCGATATCGTAGGTCTGCATATAGCCGATCTTCTTGGCGACCTCCTGGATCTTGTCCACGCCCGCGCGGTTGCACAGGTGATAGAAGTAGACGTCGCAAGAGTTCTTGATGGCGTCGTGCATGTTCTGCGCGCCATGGCCGCGGTGTTCCCAGCAGCGGAACACGCGGTTGCCGAAGCGATAGCCGCCCGTGCAGACGACCCGCTCGCTCGGATCCACGCCCGCCTCGAGCAGGGCCAGCGCCGTCGTCAGCTTGAACGTCGAACCCGGGTGGAAGACCCCGCCGATGGCCTTGTCCAGCAAGGGCTTGCGCTCATAGTCGGACAGGGCGCGGTAGACGCTGGACGGCACGCCGCCGACGAACAGGTTCGGATCGAATGACGGCGCGGAGACCATGCACAGGATGTCGCCATTGCGCACATCCATGACCACACAGGCGCCGGACTCGTCGCCGAACACCTCCAGCGCGCGGTTCTGGACGTCGACGTCCAGCGTCAGGACCACGTCCTTGCCCGGCACGGCCGGACGCGACCCGCCGATGTCCTCGGCCACCACCCGGCCCCGGGCGTCGACCTCGACCCGCGTGCCCCCGGCCTCGCCGCGCAGATCGCTGTCCAGGGCCTTCTCGACGCCCTGACGGCCGATGCGGAAACCGGGGTTGTAGAGGATGGGGGGCACGTCCTCGCCCCGCGCCTCGATGGCCTTGATGTCCCGTTCGTTGGGCTTGGCCACATAGCCGATGACGTGGGCGAAGGCGCCGCCGTAGGGATAGAAGCGCGCCTCGTTCATGTCGGCCATCACGCCGGGCAGTTCATTGGCGTACAGGTTGACCCGCGCGAACTCCTCCCACGTCAGGTCGCTCTTCACCGGCACCGGCGAAAAGCGCGGCGCGGCGTTCACGTCACGGATGATCGAGCGCCGACGGTCCAGCGTGTCCGGCAGCAGACGGCCCAGCAGGTCCAGCGTCTGGTCCAGATCCTTGGTTTCGTCCCGCACGACCAGCACGCGGAAACTGGGCCGGTTGCCCGCGATCGGCACATTGTTCCGGTCCAGGATTCGCCCGCGCGGCGGCGGCACCAGACGGAAGTTGAACTGATTCTGGCTGGCGAGGGTGGCGTACTCGTTCGCCTGAAACACCTGCAGCTGCGCCAGACGCCCGGTCAGGGCCAGTCCGCCCAAGGTGGTCAGGCCGCCCAGCACGAAGGTCCGGCGCAGGAAGGATCCCTGCCGCTCGTTCGGATCCGAAAAGATGATGGAGGGCTCCGAGCTCATCGGAACCTCACGTCGCCGTCATCGAAGCGCTCGATCATGCTGTTCGCGAACGGGAACAGCAGAAGCGTCGGCACGACCTGTCCGATCAGGGCCAGAAGGCTGGGCGGCGTGCCCGTGATGACCGTCACGATCAGATAGGCCAGCAGGAAACCCAGGCCACAGCAGCCCGCGTACCAGATGAACAGCACCATGGTGTCCTGCCCGATCAGAATGCTGCGCGCCCCCAGGATCACCGCATAGATCGCCAGCAGGGACAGGGACCACAGCCCCAGCGGCCCGCCCAGGATGAAGTTCAGGAACAGCCCCAGCACCATCAGCACGACGGGAGCCACAATGGACGGACGGATCAGCGGCCAAGCGAAGGCCAGCACCATCGGGATGATCGGTTCGGGCAGGCTCAGGCCGAACACCTTGACCGGCGTCGCCAGCAAAAAGGTGACCGCGGCGGTGATCAGGGCCGGATAGACGATCCACTGCATCGGCCCGACGACGCGGACCGTGACGGCGCGTCTCATTCGTCCGCCCCCGGTGTTTCCTGCGGAGCGGGCGGCACCGGCGTCGGCGCCGGAGCGGCGGGCGGGCGGGTGCGGGCGGGGGCCGGCGCGGGCGTCTGCACCGGCGCGGGGGCCGGAGCCGGGGCCGGCGCGGTATTGGCGGCGCGGACGCGCGCGGCCTGGGCCTCGGCGGCCACCGTACGGCGCGCGGCGGCGTCATCGATGGCGGCGGTCTGTGCGCCGGTCGCTTCCGGCAGGGTGTTGAGCGCGGCCAGCGGCGCGGCGTTCAGGTCGTCGGCCCCGACCAGCTGGCCGAAGTCCTCGAACAGCATGATGCGGACATAGTCGATGGCGCCGCGGTCGCTGAACAGCTTGACCCGCCAGGTGCCGTCGATGCCCTTGGCGGCCACGCCGATGGGCACGCCGCGCGGGAAGCCGCCGCCGTCGCCCGAGCTCAGGATCCGGTCGCCCGCCTGCACCGAGCCGACGCCGCGCACGAACTCCAGTCGCGGATTGCCCGACCCGTCGCCGCTCAGGATGGCGCGCGCGTCCGTGCGGTCGACCAGCACCGGCGTGCGGCTGGCCACGTCCGTCAGCAGCAGCATGCGGCTGACATTGCCCGAGGCGCCGATGATGCGACCGACGAGGCCGTGCTCGTTGATGACCGGGTTCCCGATCTTCACGCCGCGGGCGGCGCCGGTGTCCAGCAGGCGGGCGTTGGAGAAGGGGCCGCGCGAATCCAGCACGGACCGCGCCGTCACCATCCGCACATCAGGCTCGGGCCGGATGCCCAGCATGGCCTCATAGCGGGCGTTGACGTTCTTCAGGGCGATGGCCTGGTCGCGCCACGGCTGCAGCTCGGTCAACTCACGCTTCAGGCGGCGATTCTCGGACACGGCGAAGAAATAGCCGCCGACATAGTCGCTGACATGGCCGAACCAGCGCACCGGCGCGGCGAAGACGCCGCCGACCGGACCGGCCACCGTCTCCACGCCCGCGCGGGCGGGCTGATACGGAGAGGCCTGCGCCCGCGCGTCGGTGATCAGAAGGACGACGGCGCCCACAAGGCAAACGACCACGGCCACCGCTGCGGTCCAGACCAGCGGCACCTTGATGTTCTCGAACGGTCCGTCGCGAAACGCCACGGCGCGCCTTCCTCAAAATAGGGAATCAGCGGGACGCTCCCTGCCGACAGCCGAGCCTATCGCAAAATCCGGGTTCGTTGGAAACCGACTGAATCCCCGGGATGACAGGGATTTGAGGCAATCTTTCGAACGCGGTCCTTACAGGGCCGAGTCGAGGACGCCCTTCATCCAGCGCGGGTGTTCCAGAACGCGACCGCAACCGATGGCGACGCAGGACAGCGGATCGTCGGCCACCGACACCGGCAGGCCGGTGTGATCGCGGATTTCGACATCCAGACCCCGCAGCAGCGCGCCGCCGCCGGTCAGCATAATGCCCTTGTCGGCGATGTCGGCGGCCAGTTCCGGCGGCGTGGCTTCCAGGGCGACCTTCACGGCCTCCACGATCTGCGACACCGGCTCGGCTAGGGCTTCGGCGGCCTGGCGTTCCGAGATGCGGACCTCGCGCGGCACGCCCTGCATCAGGTCGCGGCCCTTGACGTCGATCGACAGGCCTTCGCCGTCGGCCGGGATACGGGCGGTGCCGATGTCCTTCTTGATGCGCTCGGCGGTCGTTTCGCCGATCAGCAGATTATGGTTGCGACGCATGTAGCTGATGATGCTGTCGTCCATCTTGTCGCCGCCGACGCGGACCGAACGCGAATAGACGATGCCCGACAGCGACAGCACGGCCACCTCGGTGGTGCCGCCGCCGATGTCGACGACCATCGAACCGGTCGGCTCGTGGATCGGCAGGCCGGCGCCGATCGCGGCGGCCATCGGCTCGTCGATCAGGCCGACACGGCGGGCGCCGGCGTTCAGGCAGGAATCATTGATGGCGCGACGCTCGACCGCCGTGGCGCCCGACGGCACGCAGACGATGATCTTCGGGTTCACGAAGCCGCGGCGGTTATGCACCTTGCGGATGAAGTGCTTGATCATCTCTTCGGCGACTTCGAAATCGGCGATGACGCCGTCGCGCATGGGGCGGATCGCCTCCATGTGACCGGGGGTGCGGCCCAGCATCTGCTTGGCCTCGATGCCGACGGCGTGGACGATCTTCCGTCCACCGACATTGCGCAGGGCGACCACGGACGGTTCGTTCAGAACGATGCCCTTGCCCTTCATGTAGATCAGGGTGTTGGCGGTGCCGAGATCGATGGCGATGTCGTTCGAAATCGAACCGAATACATGGGAGAACATGGGCTTGGGATACCGTTCGTGCGGGCCTGGCGGCGTGCGTCTGACTTGATCGGTTTCGGCGACGCCCTGACCGTGCGCATCCCCATACGCACCGTCTCCTGATCGTCTTCGCCTGACTGACCGAGGGCTCGTTTGCCCGTGTGCGCAGGCGAATACAAGCCCCGTCTACGCCGCATGGTCCCGGAAGGGGGACAGGTTGTTCACGATAGTGTCAGGCGGACGCCGCGCCCCTCACGCGTCGATGACGCCCGCCGCCTTCTCGCGGCGCTTCACGAACTCGCGCACCGCCAGCATCAGCCCCAGCCAGACCACGGAAATCACCGCCAGAATGACCGAGGTCCAGACGCCGTCGCCCGAGACCGCCGACACCACCGCCCCGCCGAAGAAGGCGACCAGAACCGTTTTGGGCAGCACGCCCAGCGCGCATCCGGACAGAAAACCCCAGAAATTCGCCCGCGTCGCCCCGAACGCCATATTGACCACGATGAAGGGCGCCGACGGCACATTGCGGATCATGAAGCTGGCGTAGAAGGCGTTGTCGCCCACGAACCGCTTCAACCGGTCCGCCGTACGCCCGCCGAACCGCTCCAGCGCCCGCGCCGTCGGTCCCCGGCCCAGCCAGTAGGTCACGCCCGCCGAGGCGATGGTGGCGATCCAGCTGTACAGGAAGCCGAACCACGGCCCGAAGGCGACCACGCAGGCGGCAATCAGCAGGAACTGAGGCAGGCCCAGAAACGCCGCCGCCGTGAACACCAGTATGGCCACGAACACGCCCCACGGCCCGGTCCTGAACCCGCTCATCCAGGCTTCCAGCTGCCCCTCGGCGCCCAACTCCAGCTGGTGCTTGCCCACCAGGAACAGCCCCGTCACCGCAGCCAGCAGCAGGGCCGTCGCCAGCAAGGCCCGCCACCGGCGGCCCTCCATGTTCAGGATGAAGTCGAGGAAGCGACGCATCAGGCCGATCTAGCAGGCCGCCGAAGCGAGCGCGAGATGGGCGATTATTCCTGTTCAGGCGCCGGTCGGGACGGCCCGACCGACCACCTGCGAAGACTCCACGTCTCACCACCGCTGCGTACCCACTCCTGCCGGTAGTCAGCGATGATGAGGCGGGTTTTACCGCCCTCGCCGGGCTCGTCCCAACTCAACTGCCCTTCGATCCAGCCCTCATCAGCGGCGTGCGCCCCTATGACGCCCTGCCAAATCCGAAAATTCTTCAGCGGCTCGGCGCGCTCCAAGACGATATCCGACAGTTCGATTCTGGCGATCTCGCCGCTTCGCCCCCGCCCCGTGCGCACATCACCATTCCAATCCAGCGTCCCATCGATACCCGATGCGAGCCACGCCGCCCAGGCCGCGTGGGTGATGGTGCTGCCGCCGTATGCAGCAGGCGGATCACCTTTTTGGTTCATCAGGCTGGCGGCCGCCACGGTGTTCCCCGACAGGCTCAGGCAGGCCCGCAACCGGGAGACATCATTGCGATGCTCTTTGGGATCGAGCATTTCGCAGGCGGGAATAGCCTCGACCGCCAGTTCTGCCAGCAGGAAGGCGTAGCGGAGCGCCAGGCTCTTCCCCTCACAGCTGTTCTCGGAACGGGACCGGACCGGAACCGACATTCCATTGGCATTCGCCGCATTGGCCATTTCGATCTGCGCCGACCAGGGGTGTCCGCAGATGTAAACTTCGCCCGAGGGCGTCACCGCATTCGCAATCGGCTCCAACGTCCGATCGGCGTTGCGCCCCTCCTCGACGACCCGGTCCCACACCTCCGCGCGGATATCGTGGACGATCTCCCCCTCATTGGCGCCTCGAACGACCAGCATCGGCGGCTTGTCCTGCCGCATCTCAAAGCTGATCCACAGGATGTCGCGTCCGTAGCCGTCAGCATAGAATGCGCGATACACATGGGCGCCCGTCGCCGCCTCGGCCTCAATAGGCGTCGCGCGAAACATCTCGAGCAACTGCGCCTGGAGCGCAGCGGAGCATTCAGGCGTTTCCACCTCGCGCTCCGTATCACAGACAGCGGGCCAGTCCGGATCCTGACCGGCCAGGGCGGCGGCGAAGGCGACGGCGGTCAGGATCATGGGCTAACCTTTCGAAGCGTCACCGTGAGCATAGTCACCCCGTCCAGTAAACCGCGTTTTCATCCCGCCCGGCACGTCCCCGACGGCACATCCCCTGCCCCGGTCCCCCAGGTCGTCCGCTCCACCCGGTCCGTCAGCCGCAGGTCGATCCGGCCGCCGGCTTTCAGCTGGTCCCAATCCAGCCAGACGCGGTCATGGGCCCGCCCGTTCAGGCGGGCGCCCGAGACATACTGCACCCCCTCGCCCGTCGCGCCCGGCGCGTCGATGCGCAGGCTTCGCCCCTGCCCCAGATCGATCTCGACCTGTTCGAAGCGCGGCGCGCCGATCAAAATCTGACCCGTCCCGGGCATGGCCGGATACAGGCCCATGGCCCCGAACAGGTACCAGGCCGACATCGTGCCCAGGTCATCATTGCCGGTGACGCCGTTGGGGGCGTTGGTGAACAGGGTCTGGGCCGCGCGCACCACCGTCGCCGTCCGGTCGGGCCGGCCCAGCAGGGTGTAGATCCACGGCGTATGCATGGTCGGCTCGTTGTTCGGATTGTACCGATGCTGACCGTAGTAGGCGTAGGGCCCCGCCACCCATTCGGCCCGCGCGCTCATGGGGTCGGCCGAGATTTTGTCGAAGGCGAAGAAGCGGTCCAGCCGGGCCAAGGTCCGCTCACGTCCGCCCATGGCCTCGCTCATCCCGGCCACGTCCTGCGGGACCAGCCACTGATATTGCCAGGCCGTGCCCTCATGGAATCCATAGTGGGAGGTCGGATCATAGGCGCCCGACGGCGGGGCGAACCATGTCCCGTCCTCCATCCGCGGACGCGGGAAGCCGGTGAAGTCGCTCTCCGGGTCCGTGACGCTCGCGTCCCAGACCCTGCGCCAATTCCCGCCCCGGCGGCGCAGGGTCGC
The DNA here is from genome assembly GCF_058681355.1 of Brevundimonas sp. AVps31. NCBI lineage: Bacteria > Pseudomonadati > Pseudomonadota > Alphaproteobacteria > Caulobacterales > Caulobacteraceae > Brevundimonas > Brevundimonas sp. AVps31. The sequence goes on from NZ_CM178736.1 coordinate 3,338,223, forward strand.
CGCGTCCGCCGTCTGTCCCAGCGCCTCGCCCATGATCGCCAGCGAACAGTCGGCCAGCGCATATTCCATCGTCGCCGAGCCCGCATGGTGGGGATCGGAATCCATCCCCTTGGACGGATGGGCCCGGTCGAATTGGACGTAGCCGTCCGTCAGATAGTGCGGATTGCCCGCCCGGCCGTCGTGGCGCGAGTTCAGCGGCGGATTGCCGAAGGCGTTGCGCCGCAGCGCCGCCCACGCCTGTTGCTCCCGCCCCTCCAGCGCCCCGAAGCGCCACAGGTCGACCAGGAAGGGCGTGACCGGATCGCCGGTCATCACATTGGTCTCGAAGCTGGCGTAGCCCCAGCGCGGCAGCCAGCCGCCCTGTTCGTCAATGGCCAGCACCGAGCGCGCGATGTCCCGCGCCCGCTCCGGCTTGAGGATGGCCAGCAGCTGGTTCTGGGACCGGTAGGTGTCCCACAGCGAAAAATACTCGTGATAGGTCCAGCCCTCGGCGACGTGGATTTCGTCGTCATAGCCGCGATAGCGCCCGTCGGCGTCGCTGCCGGTCATCGGCTGCAGCAGGGCGTGATACAGGGCCGTATAGAAGACGGCGCGGTCATCGGCGCGTCCGCCCTTCACCCGCACAGAGCCCAGCTCGCGCGCCCAGTCCGCCTCGGCGTCCGCGCGCAGGGTGTCGAAGCCCAGCAGCCGTCCGTCGCGCCGTCCCTCGGCGTCCAGATTGCCCCGTGCGCCCGCCTGATCGACGTGGGAGATGGCGCTGACCGCCGTCACCGCCGGCCCTTGGGACAGGTCAAACGTCACCCAGGCGCCGTTCCGCGGATCGTGCTCGCTCTCCATGCTGAAGCGCGCGCCCGGCGTCCCGCCCGCCTGTCCCCAGACGCCGAAACCGGCGAAGGGCCGGTCGAACTCGATGCGGAACCAGGTCGAATACTGGTGGCCGCCGCAGAAGCTCATCGTCGTCACCTTGCCCTCGACGGCCCGGTCGCCGACGACGCGGACCTGGCTGCCGATCACCCGGTGCCGCTCATTGGCCTGGCTGACGTTGATCAGGACATGGCCCTGCGTCTGGCCCGCCGCGAAAGTGTAGCGCTCGGCCGCCGCCCGGGTCCGGGCCGTGGCCTCCACATCGATGCCGCCGTAGTCGGTCAGCCGCACCCTGTAATAGCCCGCCTGCCCGACCTCGCCCTCGTGGGTGTAGCGGGACGCATAGGTCTTGTGATCGAAGCTGGCGGTCTTGGTCGTGTCGAACGCCCCGCCCGGCGCGATCGTCCCCGTCACCGGCAGCACCGACACCTGCCCGCCCTGCTCCCAGCAGCCCGCGCCGGAGACGAACGACCGCCCGAAGCCCCGGATCGTCTCGTCGTCATAGCGGTATCCCGCATAGTGCGAGCCGATCGGGCTGACCTGGATCTGGCCGAAGGGCGCCGACGCCCCGGGGAAGGTGTTCCCCTCGTCCCGCGTGCCGATAAAGGTGTTCACCGTCTGCGGCAGGCTTCGCTCGCTCCGCACCGCCGCCGCCGTCGCCGGCTGCGCCAGCCCCAGCACAGCCAGCACCGCCGCCATCGCCCGCCCGACCCGGACCGCGTTTCCCCACCCCATCACTTCCTCCCCGAAGCGCTGTTTGTTGAAGCGGTTCTAGGGGGATGCGGCGGCGGTGGGAACCGGAACTGTGTCCGGCAGAACGGCGTAGCGTCTCGTCATTTGATCCCCCCTTCGCAACTGCGTAATGAGGTGCGCCTTCCCGGGAGTCGCCATGTCCAGCCTTCAGTCCTCCGCCCTCGCCCGCGTCAAGCCGTCGGCGACCCTCGCCGTGACCGCTCAGGCGCGTCAGCTGAAAGCCGAAGGCCGCGACGTCATCGGCCTGGGCGCCGGAGAGCCGGATTTCGACACTCCGGACAACATCAAACAGGCCGCCATCGACGCCATCACGCGCGGCGAGACCAAATACACCGACGCCGACGGCATGCCGCAGCTGAAGGCCGCCATCTCCGCCAAGTTCAAGCGCGAGAACGGCCTCGACTATTCGACGGCCCAGATCCACGTCGCCCCGGGCGGCAAGCCGGTCATCTTCAACGCCTTCGTCGCCACCCTGAACCCGGGCGACGAGGTCATCGTGCCCGCCCCCTACTGGGTCTCCTATCCCGACATGGTCCTGCTGGCCGGCGGCGAGCCCGTCACCGTGATCGGTGAGGAGAAGGACGGCTTCAAACTGCTGCCCGCCGTGCTCGAGGCGGCGATCACGCCCCGGACGAAGTGGCTGATCCTCAACAGCCCGTCCAACCCCACCGGCGCCGCCTACACCCGCGCCGAGCTCGAGGCCCTGGCCGAGGTCTTGCGTCGCCACCCCCACGTCTGGGTGCTGACCGACGACATGTACGAGCATCTGGTCTACGGCGACTTCGAATACACCACCATCGCCCAAGTCGCGCCGGACCTCTACGATCGCACCCTGACGGTCAACGGCGTGTCCAAGGCCTATGCCATGACCGGCTGGCGCATCGGCTATGCGGGCGGGCCCAAGCCGCTGATCGACCTGATGCGCAAGGTGGCCAGCCAGACCACCTCCAACCCCGCCAGCATCAGCCAGTGGGCCGCCGTCGAGGCGCTGAACGGCCCGCAGGACTTCATGGCCGAACGCCGCGCCGCCTTCGAAAAGCGCCGCGACCTGGTCGTCTCGATGCTGAACCAGACCACGGGCGTCACCTGCGCCACGCCCGAGGGCGCCTTCTACGTCTACCCCTCCATCGCCGGCCTGATCGGCAAGACGACCGAAGGCGGCGTGGTCATCGACGGCGACTCCACCTTCGCCGCCGAACTGCTGAACGCCGAGGGCGTGGCCGTGGTGCAGGGCGAGGCCTTCGGCCTGAGCCCGTACTTCCGCATCAGCTATGCGACGTCGGAGGACGTGCTGGAAGCGGCGTGTGCGCGGATCCAGCGGTTCGCGGCCGGCCTGAAGTAACCCCTCCACCCCGCTTCGCGCGGTCCCCCTCCCCACCTTCGGTGGAGAGGTGAGGTGTGAGGTTCGGTTCACCTCTCCACGCAGTGGGGAGGTGGCGCGGCGCGTCTTCGCGCCGTGACGGAGGGGTCGCCAACCCGTTCCGGTTGGTTGCGTGACCACCATCCTCATGCAACTTTTGCGCGCATGACGCCTGCCATCACACATGAGCGCGCCCGCACCCTGCGCCGCCCGTTATCACCGCCCGAAGCGCGCCTATGGGTCCGCGTCCGCGCCCACCGCCTGGGCGGCTACAAGTTCCGCCGCCAGCATCCCGTTGGCCCCTACATCCTCGACTTCTACTGCGCCGCCGCACGGCTGGCGGTCGAGGTCGATGGTCGATGCCATGACGACCCGGATCGCGCCGCGCACGACCGAAGTCGCACGCGCTGGCTGGCCTCACAGGGCATCCGTGTCATCCGCATCGCCGCGATCGATGTGAAAGATGAGTTGGACGGCGTTCTGGCCTTCATCATCCGGGTCATTCGCGAACGGATCGCTGACCCCTCCGTCACGTCGCGAAGACGCGACGCGCCACCTCCCCACTGCGTGGAGAGGTGATCCGCACCCTCACCTCTCCATCGAAGATGGGGAGGGGTGAAGTCCCCCGATCAGATCATCGCCATGCCGCCGTTCACGTGCAGCGTCTGCCCCGTGACGTAGGCGGCTTCATCCGACGACAGATACACCGCCGCCGCCGCGATCTCGTCGCCGGTGCCCAGGCGGCCGGCCGGGATGTTCTTCAGGATGGTCTCGCGCTGCTGGTCGTTGAGCACGTCGGTCATCGGCGAGGCGATGAAGCCGGGGGCGATGCAGTTGACCGTGATGCCGCGCGACCCGACTTCCTGGGCCAGCGACTTGGAGAAGCCGATCATGCCGGCCTTGGAGGCCGCATAGTTGGTCTGGCCCGGATTGCCGGTGACGCCGACCACCGAGGTCACGCCGATGATGCGGCCCGAGCGGCGCTTCATCATCCCCTTCATCGCGGCGCGCGACAGGCGGAAATAGCTCTCCAGATTGATCTGGATGACCGACTGGAAGTCCTCGTCCTTCATCCGCATCAGCAGGCCGTCCTTGGTGATCCCCGCATTGGCCACCAGGATGTCCAGCGGGGCGCCGGCCACCTCTTCGGCGCGCGCGACCAGACCGTCCACCGACTCGGGGTCCGACAGGTTGGCGGCGGCGGCGAAGGCGCGCTCGCCGAGGTCCTTCGCCAGATCCGCCAGCACCGCCTCGCGCGTGCCGGACAGGATGACTGTCGCGCCCTGCGCGTGCAGGGCGCGGGCGACCGCGCCGCCGATGCCGCCGGTCGCGCCGGTCACCAGCGCCGTCTTTCCAGTGAGGTTGAACATTTTCAAAGCTCCGCCATTTCGTGCGAGGGGTCTAACCGAGCCCGCGTCATATCTCCAGAAGGAACGCCCGATGGACCGAAACCGCTTCACCGCCAGCCGCCGCACCCTGCTTCTGGGCGCGGGCGCCCTTGGATTAAGCGGCTGCGGGACCCTCGATTTCGGGGGTGGAGCCACCCCGACGATTCGCGGTCTGGACCGCCTGCCCCGCACCCAGACGGTGCTGAACCGCTTCGTCATCGAGCGGAAACTGCCCGGCGTCTCTGTCGGCGTGCGCACCCCCGACGGCGACGATCTGTTCCTTCAGGCGGGGACGCTGGGCTACGGCAGTTTCGACCGCGTCACCCCCGACAGCCTGTTCCGCATCTTCTCCATGACCAAGCCGATCACGGGCGCGGCGGCGGCCCTCTTGATCGAGGACGGCAAACTGACGCTGGACACGCCGGTGGCCGACATCGTGCCCGAGTTCGCCAATCTGAAGGTCGCCGCCAATCCGGACCGCGGCCTCGACGGCCGGGCCGCGCGCAACCCGATGCTGATCCGCCACCTGCTGACCCACACCAGCGGGCTCAGCTACTCCATCGCCGGCGACGGCCCCATCCCGCGCGCCTATCGCGAGGCCGGAATCACCCCCGGCGCGCCCGGCGGCGACACCAATCAGGTCCGCGACCTCGATACGTTGGTCCAGAAGCTGGGCGAACTGCCCCTGACCAATGAGCCGGGGACCGCCTATCACTACAGCGCCTCTCTCGATGTGCTGGGGCTGGTTATCCAGCGCGTCTCGGGCATGGCCTTCCCCGACTTCGTCCAGCGCCGCCTGCTCAATCCGGTCGGCATGGGCGACACCGTCTGGCGGCTGCGCGACGGCGATGCGGCGCGGCTGATGCAGGTCTATGCCTTCAGCCGGAACGGCGGGACGCCACCCGCGGCCGTGCCGGGTCTGTCGGCGGAGGACTATGCCCGCCCCGTCACCCTCTATTCCGGCGGCGGCGGCCTGATCTCCTCGACGCGCGACTACCTCGACTTCCTGTCCATGCTGCTGAACGACGGCCGCGCGGGACGAGTGCGGGTCATGAGGCCCGAGACCGCACGGATGATCCGCACCGACATCCTGCCCGCCGACCTGACGGCCGAAGGCGGCGGCTTCGGCTTCGGCGGCTGGGTCGCCCGTCCGGGCCACCCGCGTCAGGGCGAGTTCGGCTGGAGCGGCGCGGCGGGCACCCAAGGCTGGATCGACCCGGAACAGCGCTTCGCCGCCACGATGATGATCCAGGCCATGCCCTACCGCGCCGTCGACATCCTGACCGAGCTCCGGCCCGCGCTGGACGCGGATCTGGGGATCGTCCGGGCGGCCTGAGTGGCGAGTGGCCAGTGGCCAGTGACGAGTGATCTGCGGATTCGCGGGTTGCGGAAGGGCGGCGCAGACAGCGCCGTCGCTGGATGGCGGCCAGCCACTCGCCACTCGCCACTCCCGACACGCCGGCGTCAGCCTCCGGTCACCGACCGCGCAAACGCTTCCAGCTCTTCGGCCGTGTTCAGCGACAGGCTCTCGGCGTCCGGGGCGATGCGCTTGGCCATGCCGGTCAGGACCTTGCCCGAGCCGATCTCGACGAAACGGGTCACCCCACCCTCCCCGGCCATCCACTCCATCGACTCGCGCCAGCGGACGCGGCCGGTGACCTGTTCGACCAGCAGGCGGCGGATGACTTCCGGATCGGTTTCCGGACGGGCGGTGACATTGGCCACCACCGGCACGACCGGCGCCAGGATGGTCGCGGCGGCGAGGGCGGCGGCCATCTCATCGGCGGCGGGCTGCATCAGCGGACAGTGGAAGGGGGCCGAGACGTTCAGCGGGATGGCCCGCGCGCCCAGTTCCTTGGCCTTCTCGATGGCCCGGTCCACGGCGGCCTTGTCGCCCGAGATGACGATGTTGCCGGCGTTGTTGTCATTGGCGACCACGCAGACGCCGACTTCAGACCCGGCGGCAGCGGCGGCTTCGGCCAGGGCCAGGTCCGTCTTCGGCCCGATCAGCGAGGCCATGGCGCCCTTGCCCACCGGCACGGCGCGCTGCATCGCCTGACCGCGCAGTTTCAGCAGGCGGGCCGTGTCGGCCAGCGAGATCGAACCGGCGGCGCACAGGGCCGAATATTCGCCCAGCGAGTGGCCGGCCACGAAGGCGGCGCGGCTGACGTCCACCCCGAACTCGACCTTCAGCACCCGGGCGGCGGCGGCCGAAACGGCCATCAGGGCCGGCTGGGCGTTCTCGGTCAGGGTCAGCTGGTCTTCCGGCCCCTCGCGCATCAGCACCGACAGCTTCTGGCCCAGCGCCTCGTCCACTTCGTTGAAGACGTCGCGGGCCGAGGCGAAGGCGTCGGCCAGCGCCGCGCCCATGCCGACCGACTGGCTGCCTTGGCCGGGGAACAGAAGGGCGAGGGTCATGAGAGGGCTCCGAAGCCGTGAATCAGGGCCGCAGCGATAAGCCGGGCGTGACGCAGGGGCAAGCCGGGCGGTGCGCCCTCAGCCCCAGAGGTGGATCGCGTCCGGCGCGGCCTGCGTCTCCACCGGCGCGCTTTCGCCCGCATAGCTGATCCGGCTCTCGCGCCCGCCGCAGACGCAGCGGAACCGCTGCGACGCGCCCGCCGTCGGCCAGTCGCGGGTCGCGCCGAACATCGTCCGGGCGTCCATCAGGGCCACGTGCACGCAGCCCGGCGACAGGCAGCGCACGATCATCCGTCCGCGCGACGCATCCATTTGAGATTCGGCCATTCAGTCCTCCCGGACCCGCAAGCTAGCCGGGCCGGTCGGTGAGTCACAAGGCTTGATGTTCCGTCTTTGTTCTCATATCCACAGCGATGATCGAACCGCTGTGATGTGAACGGCGGCCCTAGAACAGCACCGCCGGGTTCATGATCCTGAGCGGATCAATCGCCGCCCGCACCGCCTGCATGGTCGCGACCTCCAGCGGCGTCTTGTAGCGCCGCGCCTCTTCGGTCTTCAGCCGGCCCAGCCCGTGCTCGGCCGAGATGGAGCCGTCGTAGCGGGCGACGATGTCGTGGACGATCTCCGAGCCCTGCATCCAGCGGCCGATGAAGGCGGCGTGGTCGGCGCCCGGCGGGCACAGGACATCGTAGTGCATATTGCCGTCGCCGACGTGGCCGAAGGCGCTGATCCGCGCGCCCGGCTCGAACCGCTCCACCGCCGCCGAGGCCTCATCCAGGAAGTCGGCGATGCGCGAGACGGGCACGGAGACATCGTGCTTCCAGCCCCCGCCCTCGGGCTTCTGGGCCGCCGACTGTTCCTCGCGCACCTTCCAGAAAGCCGCGCGCTGGGCGTCGTTCTGGGCGATGGCGGCGTCGACGATTAGCCCCGCCTCGAACGCGTCCGACAGCAGCCGTTCCAGCGCCGCGTCGGCCGCCCCCGGCTCGCCCGAGGCCAGCTCGATCAGCACATACCAGTTCGGCGCGCTGTCCAGCGGTTCGCGCGTGTCGGGGATGTGGCGCAGCACGAACTCCATGCCGATCCGCTTCATCAGCTCGAAGGCCTCGACGCCCCCGCCCGTCTCGGCCTTGGCCCGCGCCAGCAGTTCGATCGCCGCGTGGGCCGTCTCCAGCCCCACCATCGCCGTGGCCCGTGAGCGCATGATCGGAAACAGCTTCAGCGTCGCCGCCGTCACCACCCCCAGCGTCCCCTCGGCCCCGATCAGCAGCTGCTTCAGGTCATAGCCGGTGTTGTCCTTCCTCAGCCGTTTCAGCCCGTGGAAGACCTGCCCGTCCGGCATCACCGCCTCGATGCCCAGCACCAGGTCGCGCATCATGCCGTAGCGCACCACCTGGGTGCCGCCCGCATTGGTCGAGATCACCCCGCCGATGGTGGCCGAGCCCTCCGACGCCAGGCTCAGCGGAAACCGTCGTCCCGCCGCCGTCGCGGCCTGCTGGGCCTCGAGCAGCGTCACCCCCGCCTCCACCGTCATGGCGTCGTCCAGCGGCGTCACATCACGCACCGCCCTCAGCTTGCGCGTCGACAGCAGCACCTCGCCGAACGGGATCTGCCCGCCGACCAGACCGGTGTCGCCGCCCTGCGGCACCACGGCCACCCGATGCTCGGCACAGATCGAGATCAGTCGCGCCACCTCCCCGGTCGAGCGCGGGGTCAGCATCAGAGGCGTATTCCCCGACCACCGGTTCCGCCACTCCGTCAGCCACGGCGCGATATCGGACGGATCATCGGTCCACCCGCCAGGTCCGGCGGCGGCCTTGAGGGCGGCGAGAGCTTCTGGCGACGGGGAGGTCATGGGGATTTGTGGCAAAGCGTCGCCGCTTGCGCCAGTTGAAATGGCGGAAGGCCTAAAACCAGCCCGCCGCCTTCAGCACCGCCGCATGGGTCCGGCTGATCGGCGCGATCAGGCCGCCGACCAGATGCGCCTCCCCCGCGCCGCGCCGCCACTGCACGGACTCCACCGCTTCGGCGGCGATCCACCACGACCGATGCACCCGCCAGCCGTGAGCCGCGGCCAGGTCCGCCAGCGCATCGGCGAACCGCAGGGTCAGCAGTTCAACCCCCGCGTCCGTATGGACCTTCAGATAGTGGTCGTGCGCCTCGACGGCGATCAGCCGCGCCGCACGGCGCTTCGCCGACAGCCGACGCCGGAACGCCGCCTCGGCCTCGGGCAGCGGCGGGGCGATGACGGTCCGGGTCTCGACCCGCACGGGCGGGCGTCGCCAGATCAGGGCCCGCACGCTCATCACCGCCAGCATGATCGGCCACACCTGCCACAGCAGCCACAGATAGGCGGACCAGAGGATCGGCTGGCCCACGAGCAGATGCTGGGTGACCAGCACCAGCAGGGTCACCGGCGGCGTCATCAGCACCGAGACCGCCGCCACCCGCCGCCAGGGCCGCGCGATCCGCCGGCTCAGCAGTTCGTCCGCAACCACCCCGATCAGTCCGCCTCCGACGATGCAGATCAGCCAGTAGACATACCGCTCCGCGACAGGCGCGCGCTCCGAGTCGAACGGACCCAGAAAGCCCATCAGCAGGCCGATCGCGACCAGCAGGACGAGGTCGGTCGCCCACCGCCGCGCCGTCGCCGTTCCGATCCGCTGTCCCGCCCTGTCGCCCATGCCGTCCCGTTCGCGCAGCCCCGGCGCCGTTCACGCAATCGGGCCTAGCGAGCCGCCGCACGCCCGGCAAGGACGGTCCGCGAAACGCCCCTCCCGCCAACAGGACCATCCATGCCCCACGCCCGGCTCGCCGCCACCCTCACCGTCGCCCTGTCCATCGTCGCCTCTCCCGCCCTGGCCCAGCTTCCGGGCGCCGATGTCGATGCGCGGCCCGATCCGGCCGTGACCTGCCACGTCGGCCTCTATCGTCTGGACGACGGCAGTTGGGTCGACGTCGCGCCGCTGGTCAGCCGCGGACTGCGCTGGCGGCGGCTGGACGGCGCCACGGCCCGCATGACCCTCGACGCCGAGGGCCGCTGGGTCAGCACCACGGGCTCCACCCGCCGCGTCGAAGGCCCCCAGCCCCAGCTCGGCGCCTGCGACCAGGGCCGCATCACCTTCGAGGGCCACACCGGCGTCCGCGAGACGCTTCAGGTCCGGGACACCACCTTCACCGGTCAGGGCGGCGTCCGCCTCAACGGCCGGCTGATCCTGCCGCCGGGCGACGGCCCCGTGCCCATCATGGTCGAGGTGCACGGCTCCGAGGGCGCCGACGCCCTGACCTTCAACGCCTTCCAGCGGTTCGCCCCGGCGTCCGGCGTCGGCGTCTTCGTCTACGCCAAGCGCGGCTCGGGCGGGTCGGAGGGCCGCTACACCCAGGACTTCCAGGTCCTGGCCGGGGACGCCGCCGCCGCCGTGATCGAGGCGCGTCGGCTGGCGGGCGGCCGCGCGGGCCGGGTCGGGCTGCACGGCGCCAGTCAGGGCGGCTGGGTCGCCCCCCTCGCCGCCGACCGCACGCCCGTCGACTTCGTCATCATCGGCTTCGGCCTGGCCTATGGCGTCCTGTCCGAGGACAGCGATCAGGTCGCGCAGGACCTGACGGCCAGGGGTTGGGGGCCGGACGTGCTCGAACAGGCGCGTCACATCACCGATGTCACCGCCGCCTTCGTCGCCTCGCGCGGGGCCGTCGGCTTCGGCGATCTGGAGGCCATCCGCGCCCGCTACCGCGCCGAGCCTTGGTACGCCGACATCCGGGGCGAGTTCACCGGCCTGCTGCTGACCGCGCCCAATGCGCAGATCATCGCCATGGCCCCGCAGCTCGATGCCGGGACCTCCTGGGACTACGACCCCCTGCCCGTCCTGACGCGGCTGAACGCCCCCATGCTGTGGATCCAGGCCGAAGACGACACCGGCGCCCCGCCGGACGCCACCCGCCGCCGCCTGATCGATCTGTCCGCGCAGGGGCGTCCGATCACCCTGCTGGAATATCCGGACACCGACCACGGCATCCTGCGCTACGAAACCGCCGCCGACGGCGCCCGCACGATGCTGGGCTATGCCCCCGGCTACTATCAGGCCGTGCTGGACTGGGCCCGCACCGGCCGCCTCGACGGCGACTACGGCGACGGCCGTCTGCTGGCCCGGGCGCGGTGAGCCCTCAGACCCCGGGCCGGAAGGGCGGCGCCTGATCCAGCGCCGCGCGCACGGCGGCCATCCGGTTGCGGCTGATCGGCAGGGCCTCGCCTTCGGTCATCAGCAGCCGGCCCCGGCCGCCCTCCCGCTCCAGCCCGCGCACCTGGTCCAGATTGGCGATCACCGACCGGTGGACCCGCAGGAAGCACTCCGGCAGGTCTGCCTCCAGCCCATCCAGACGCGCCGCGTGCAGCAGCCGCCGCCCGCCCGCCAGCCTCAGCTCGACATAGTCGTCCGCCCCCACGACCGCGACGATGTCGGCGAACGGCACCCGCTCGACCCGCCGCGACGACGCCACGGTCAGGCAGTTCGGACGCGCCGCCGCCTCGGTCAGCACGGCCTCGCGCGCCCGGTCGTCCCGCCCCAGCCGCACCACCTCGACCATCAGCAACGGCAGGACCAGCCCGGCGGCGAACAGGAAGTAGGACAGGTCGACCAACCACTCGGGAAAGGCCGCGCCCGCCGCGATGAACAGGCCCAGATAGGCCAGCATCGGCCGCGCCCCCGGCTGCCGGCGCCACACCGCGACCGCGGCCACCACCGCCGAGACTCCGACGCCGACCATCAGGGCCAGCCAGGTCTTGGCGTCAAAGCCGGGGACCAGACAGGTCGCCAGCACGGCCACGCCGACGATCCCCGTCGCCGGCCGCCGCGCCTGCGGCCAGAACCGCGACAGCATCCACGACGCCAGCAGGACCGCGAACGCCGCCCCCAACCCCCAGATTCCGACCAGCCGCCAGCCGTGCACCGGATAGGCGTAGGGAATCAGCACTCTCAGACTTTCCAGAACCGCCTGCAGCCCCGCCACCCCGGCCAGTCCCGCCAGCATCAGGCTGGAGCTTGTGCGGCGCAGGCCGTGGATCACCCCGAATCCAAAGGCGGCGGCGAAGAGGCAGCCCGCCGCGATGAAGGCCGCCGCCAGGAACGGCGCCCGCGACGGCCAGGGATAGGGCGCGACCATCAGGCCCGCCACCGGCGCGTCCAGCCGCACCGCCCCGTGGAAGGAGGACATGCGGACCACGACGACATTGTCCGTCGCCCGCCACAGGCCCTCCCGGATCGGGAAACTGACCTGATACCGTCCGGCGACCTCCGTCGCGGCGGATGGGCCCGGCCGGCCGTTGGCGCCCAGCCGCTCGCCGTTCAGCCAGACCTCCGACGAGGCCACGCCCACGACGTAGAAGGCGACCGGCTCTTGCCCCGTCGGCCGCGCCACGACCGAGCGAAGCCACAGCTCCCGGCCCTGCGGGTCGATGACCCCGGCGACCGGGTGACAATCGCTCAGCACGGGCGCCGCCGCGCCGGGCGCGCCCCGGCACGTCTGCCACGCCCCGTCCTGCGCTCGCGCGGCGGTCGGCAGGCCGGTCACAAGAAGAAGGAGAAGAAGAAGCCGCCACATGGCCGCAAGCCATACCGTGTCATTCGCCGGAAAGCGCCGCCATTCACCGATGCGGACGCACCGTTGGCCGAAACGCGCTTCCCGCCGTCGAAAAGTCCGCTTCACCCGACGCATGACCCACATCTCGCTGAACCGCCGCTCCCTGCTCTCCGCCGCCGGCCTCGCCGCCCCCGGCCTGATGCTGCCATGGACCGCCCACGCCCAGACCCCGCCCGCGGCCGAGCCCGGCCCGTTCCGGTTCACCGCCGGCAACGGTCAGGGAACCGACGCCGAGCGCGGCTTCCTCGAGGTTCCGGAGGATCGCCGCCTCCCCGGCGCGCGCCGCATCCGCCTCGGCTATGTCCGCTTCCCCTCGACCTCGCCCAATCCGGGGCCGCCGATCGTCTATCTGGCCGGCGGACCGGGAGGCTCCGGCGTGCGCACGGCGATGGGGCCGCGCTTCCCGATCTTCATGGCCCTGCGCGAGGTGGCGGACGTCATCGCCCTCGACCAGCGCGGCGTCGGCCTGTCGGCCCACATCCCCGACCGTCCCGCCGGGGCCGGCCCCTGGCCCGCCCTGACCCGCGACGGCATGACCGGCTGGTATCGCGACGAGATCCAGAAGGCCTGGGTCGACTGGACCCGCGCCGGCGTCGCCATGACCGGCTACAACACTGAACAGAACGCCGACGACATCGAGGATCTGCGCCGCCATCTCGGCGTCGAGCGGTTCAATCTGTGGGGCATCAGCTACGGCACGCACCTGGCCCTGTCCGTCCTGAAGCGTCACCCGCAGTCCATCGGACGCGTCGCCCTCGCCAGCCTCGAGGGGGCTGACCAGACGGTGAAGCGCCCCGCCCACATCGACGCCTTCCTGCGGCGCGTGGACCGGCTGCTCGACGCCGATCCGGTCGTCCGCGCCGCCGTCCCGGACCTGCCCGCCCTCATGCGGCGCGTCCATGAGCGGCTGGAGGCCGATCCGGCGCCGATGACCGTGACCGGCCCGGCCGGCTCGGCCGAGATCCGGCTCGGCGGCTTCGGGGTCCAGCTCGCGGCCGGCGGCATGGTCGCCAACCCGCCCAGCCTGTCCCTGCTGCCGGGCCTCTATCTGGCGCTGGACGCCGGCAGGATGGAGGCGCTCGCCCCGTTGATGCCGCATCCTTCCGGCCTGTTCAGCCTCTCCGGAATGCCCGAGGCCATGGACATCGCGTCCGGCATCTCGCCCGCCCGGCTGGCCCTGGTCGAGGAAGAGCGGAAGACGGCCGTCCTCGGCGACGCCTTCAACTTCCCCATGCCCCACCTGCTCGGCGCCATCCCCGGCATCGACCTCGGCCCGGACTTCCGCGCCCCGATCCGCATCGACACCCCGGCCCTGCTGGTCGCCGGTTCGCTGGACGGCCGCACCCCGCTGGAGGAACAGGCCGAGGTCATCGCCCAGTTCCGGAACCGGTCGCAGGTGCTGGTCGAGAACGCCGGCCACAATGTCTTCGAATCCCACCCGGAGGTTCAGCCGCTGCTGGTGCGCTTCTTCCGCGAGGAGCCGGTGGCCGACACGACCTTGACCCTGCCGCCGCCGACCTTCGCGGTCGGCTGAGGGGCCGGCGGGCGGATCCGGTCAGCCCCGCCCGGATCGGCTCGCCCGCCAGCGCTCCCGATCGATCTCCCACAACTCGGCCTCTTCGATCCCGCTCACCAGCGACAGCTCCAGCCGCCGCACCACCCGCATCCCCTGTTTCTCTGAGACCCGCCGTGAGGCCGGATTGGCCACCGCCTTGGGCACGCGCAGGACGGGCCTGCCCAGCACGTCGAACCAGTAGTCGGTCACCGCCGCGCTGGCCTCGGTCGCGAAGCCCTGACCCTGCTGGACGGGATCGATCCAGAAGCCGCGGTTGTCGTCGTCCTTGTCGGTCAGGGTGACGACCCCGATCAACCGCTCCGGCTCGGCCTTCCTGCGGATGCTCCAGTGCCAGGCCGTCCCCTCGGCCATCGCGGGCAGCGCGACCTGCGACACGAAGGCCTCCGCCCCGTCCTCCGGATAGGGCCAGGGCACCACGTTCGCCAACCAGCGCACCACCTCCCAGACCGGAAACGCCGCCTGGATGGCGGGCGCATCCGCTTGGGTCAGTGGCTGCAGCAACAGGCGTTCGGTCTCCAGGGGCGTCATGACAGAAGCATAGGGCCGTCCCGGGCCGCCGCAACGGTGGACAGCCGCCCGCGAATGCCCGGATATGCGTCCATGGCCTCGCCCCTGACCGTTCTCTTCCCCGCCCCCGTCCCCGCCGTCGGCGTCGTCTGCCTGCGCGGTGATGAGGTCCTGCTGATCCGTCGCGGCAAGCCGCCGCGGATGGGCGAGTGGAGCCTGCCCGGCGGCCGCATCGAGCCGGGGGAGCGCGCGGTCGACGCCGCCCTGCGCGAACTGATGGAGGAGACCGGCGTCACCGCCCGGATCACCGGCCTGCTGGACGTGGTCGACGGCCTCTTCCCCGAGGCCGGTCGCCACTATGTGCTGATCGACTATGCCGCCGAGTGGCGATCGGGCGAGCCGGTGGCCGGAGACGACGCGCTGGAGGCGCGATTCGTGCCGCTGGATCAGGTGGAGGCCCTGATCGACTGGTCCGAGACGCGGCGGATCATCGCACTGGCGGCTGACCGGGCCCGTGAACAGGACAGGGAACAGGACCGGGCCCCACCGGCCTGAAACGGCGAAGATTACGGGGATGTCATCAACCCTCGGTCCGGTTTCGATGGCGCGCGCCCCCCAGCCTGATACCCTGACGGGAATTGGGAGGCTTTTGATGGACTTTTCTATTCTCTTCTTCGTGGGGCTGGTCGTTCTGGCCTTCGTCCTGCTGTTCAGCGTTGTGAAGATCGTGCCGCAAGGTCGTGAATTCACGGTCGAACGCTTCGGCAAATACACCCGCACCCTGGCGCCGGGCATCAGCCTGCTGACCCCCTTCGTCGAACGGGTCGGCCGACGCATGAACATGATGGAGCAGGTCCTCGACGTGCCCCAGCAGGAGGTCATCACCAAGGACAACGCCATGGTGAAGGTCGACGCCATCGTCTTCATCCAGGTCATGGACGCCGGACGCGCGGCCTACCGGGTCGAGAACCTTCCCTACGCCATCACCCAGCTCTGCTCGACCAACCTGCGTACCGTGGTCGGCTCGATGGACCTCGATGAGGTGCTGTTCCAGCGCGACAACATCAACTCGCGCCTGCTGACCGTGATCGACGCGGCGACCGAGCCGTGGGGCGTCAAGGTCAACCGGATCGAGATCAAGGACCTGACCCCGCCCGTCGACATCACCAACGCCATGGCGCGTCAGATGAAGGCGGAGCGCGAGCGTCGCGCCGTCATCACCGAGGCCGAGGGCGAAAAGCAGGCCGCGATCGCCCGCGCCGAGGGCGCCAAACAGGCCGCCATTCTGGAGGCCGAAGGCCGCCGTGAAGCCGCCTTCCGCGACGCCGAGGCCCGCGAACGCGAAGCCGAGGCCGAGGCCCGCGCCACCGAAATGGTGTCCAACGCCATCGCCGCCGGCGACGTGAACGCGATCAACTACTTCGTCGCCCAGAAGTACGTCGAGGCCTTCGCCGAACTGGCCCGCAGCCCGCAGCAGAAGACGGTCATCGTCCCCGCCGAGATGGGCGCCCTGGTCGGCACCATCGCCGGCATCGGCCAACTGGTGAACCTGGCGCAGGACCAGCAGCACCGTCCGGCGCCGGCCCAGGCCGCGGCGCCCGTCGCGCCGCGTCCGCCCTCGCCCCCGCGCCCGCCCCGTCCCACTGTTCCGAGGACCTGATCCATGGACGCCCTGATCCAGTTCCACAGCGCTCAACCCTTCTGGGTCTGGCTGGCGCTCGGCGTGATCCTGCTGGCGGTCGAGGCGGCCTTCTCGACCGAATGGCTGCTGTGGCCCGCCGTGGCCGCGGGCGTGGTGGCGGTCCTGACCGCCGTCGGCCTGCCGCTCGGCTTCTGGGGCGAGGTCGCCCTGTTCGCCGCCCTGACCGTCGCCGCGACCCTGCTGTCGCGTCGCCTGATCCAGCGCGTGAACCCGACCGACAGCCCGGACATCAACGCCCGCGAAGGCCGTCTCGTCGGCCAGCGGGCCCAGGTCGTCCAGGCCTTCGTCGACGGCCGCGGCCGGGTCTTCGTCTCCGGCGCCGAATGGTCCGCCGAGATCGACGGCCCCGCCCCGCTGGCCGGTGAAAGCGTCATCGTCGAAAGCATCGACGGACCGAAGCTGAAGGTGCGGGCGGCGTAACCCCTCCGTCTCGACGGCTTAGCCGTCGAGCCACCTCCCCACTGCGTGGAGAGGTAAACCGCGTTTCTCACCTCTCCAGCGAAGCTGGGGAGGGGGACCATGCGAGCCGCAGGCGAAGCATGGTGGAGGGGTGATGCCGCTCCAGCCGGGGCCGACAAGACGGAGGGGTCAGCCCTTCCGCATCTCCGTGATCCCGCGGTTCGCCAGCCCGTCGGCCCGTTCGTTCAGCTCATGGCCGGCGTGGCCCTTCACCCAGTGCCATTTGACCTCGTGACGCGCGCGGGCGGCGTCCAGCCGTTTCCACAGGTCCTCGTTCTTGACCGGCTTCTTGTCGGCGGTTTTCCAGCCGCGCGCCTTCCAGCCCCGGATCCATTCGGTGATCCCCGTCATGACGTATTTGCTGTCGGTATGCAGATCGACGCGGCACGGCCGGGTCAGGGCCTCCAGCGCCATGATCGCCCCCATCAGCTCCATGCGGTTGTTGGTCGTGTTGGGCTCCCCGCCCCACAATTCCTTCTCCCGGCCCTCGCCGGCCTGAAGGATGGCGCCCCAGCCCCCGGGGCCCGGATTGCCCTTGCAGGCGCCGTCGGTGTGGATGATGACGTGACTCATCCGCGCGCTGTTACAGGTTCCCTTGGCGTCGCGCCACCGAACGGCCTATATGCGGCTTGAGAGTGTGATCGGGCCGCGCATCGGCCCGCCTGAGGAGATGTCGCTGTGGGTTCTTTCAGCATCTGGCACTGGGCCATCGTCGCCCTGATCGTGGTTGTGCTGTTCGGCGGCCGCGGCAAGCTGTCGTCCATCATGGGTGACGCCGCAAAGGGCGTGAAAGCCTTCAAGGACGGCCTCAAGGACACCGACGAGAACAAACCGGCCGACGAACGCGCCGGCGCCCTGCCGCGCACCGACGCGGAAAAAGAAGACCTGAAGTCGTAATCGCGCGCTCGCGCCGGAGAGACTGACGGATGGGTGGTCTGGGCCCCGGTATCGGGGGCATGGAATATGTCGTGATCGCGGTCGTGGCCCTGCTTGTCGTGGGGCCCGAACGTCTGCCTGCCATGCTGCACAAGCTGGGCAAGCTGGTCGCCCGCGCGCGCAACATGGCCAATGAGTTCCGGCACAGCTTCGACGAGATGGCGCGCCAGTCCGAGCTCGACGACCTGCGCAAGGAGGTTGAGGCCCTGCGAACCAGCCAGACCAATATGATGCCCCTGGGCGCCGACGCCGAGGCGACCTTCCGCAGCATCAGCGACGACCTCAACCGCCCCGTCACCACCGCCGCGCCGGCCCCGGCCCTCACCGGCCCCGACGAATGGCCCGACAGCCCGCCCGTCATGGCGCCGCTGGACGAGCCCGAGGCGAAACCGGCCCCCAACCCCCCCGCCCCCCGCAAAGCCACCCCAACCGCCGCAAAGTCCGTCGCGGCCAAGGCGGCATCGGCCAAGGCTCCGGCGAAAAAGCCCGCGGCCAAAGCCTCCGCGAAATCCGCCAAGGCGACGCCCGACGCGCCCAAGCCCGCACCGAAGAAGACGACCCGCAAGAAGGCGGCTGACCAGTGAGCGCCACCGACCGGGAAGACGACGACATCGAGGCGTCGCGCGCGCCTCTGATGGATCACCTGATCGAGCTGCGCGGCCGGCTGGTCGTCTGCGTCATCGCCTTCGCCGTCGCCTTCCTCGGCTGCTTCTACTACGCCGCCGATATCCAGCTGATCCTGATCCACCCGTTCCAGGCCGCCGCCGCCATGCATGCGGCCTCGGCGGGCAATGGCCACCACGTCAATCCGTTCGATCTGATCGCCGTCACCGCCGGGCTCAAATCCGTGCCCGAGGGCGGCAAGGACGTGGTCCAGCTGATCGCCACCGCCCCGCTGGAACAGCTCTTCACCAAGATGAAGATCGCGGGCTTCGGCGCCGTCGTCGTGGCCTTCCCGGTCATCGCCTGGCAGCTCTACAAATTCGTCGCCCCCGGCCTCTACCGCAACGAAAAGGGCGCCTTCCTGCCCTTCCTGATCGCCGCCCCCCTGCTGTTCATGCTGGGCGCCGCCCTGGTCTATTTCGTCATGCTGCCCTTCGTCATGTGGTTCTCGCTGGGCCAGCAGGTGACCGGCGAAGGCGTGTCGGTGGCCCTGCTGCCCAAGATTTCCGAATACCTCAACCTCGTCACCGCCCTGCTGCTGGCCTTCGGCCTGTGCTTCCAGCTGCCGATCGTCATGACCTTGCTCGGCCTGGCCGGCATCATCAGCTCGAAACTGATGGTCGAGGGCCGTCGCTACGCCATCGTCGCCGTGGTCGTCGTCGCCGCCATCGTCACACCGCCGGATCCCATCAGCCAGCTGATGCTCGCGGTGCCCCTGGTGCTGCTCTACGAGATCTCGATCTGGTGCGTCCGCGTCATCGAGTTGCGCCGCAAGAAGGCCGACGACGCCGAGGGTCTGACCCCCGCCTGACGAGCGCGGATCGGCGAACGACGGGACGAGCGTCGCCGTGCGTGTTATCGGAATGAGCATGCCCGCGCCCAACCTTGCGTCCGACCGCCGTGTTTCCCGCCTGAGCCGACGTCTGCACGCCCTGCCGGGCGCGCCCTGGTGGGGGGCGGTCGCGCTGGTGCTGGCCTCGCTGGGCATGCGGCTGCTGTTCTCGCCCATCCTCGCCAACGGCTACGGCTTCATCCTCTTCTATCCGGCGGTGATCCTGTCGGCCTACTGGTGGGGCGGACGCCCCGCCCTGCTGGCCACCGCCCTGTCGACGGTCATGGTCTGCGCCTTCGGCCCGACCCCGTTCAGCTTCCTGCAGGACGGCCGCGCCCTGCTGTCGCTGGCCTTCTTCCTGATCTCCTCGGGTCTGCTGGTCCATGTGCTGTCCAGCATCCGCGAGCGGTTCAGCGATCTGGCCCGCAGCCATGCCCGCGTCGAGGCCCTCGCCACCGGTCAGGCCGAGCTGTTCCGCGACCACGCCCAGCGCACCACCGACCACCTCCAGCTGATCTCCGCCATCCTGCAGATGCGGGCCTATGGCGAGGAGGACCCGGTGGCGGCCCAGGTGCTCAACAACGCCGCCTCGCGCACCCTGCTGATCTCCCGCACCCACCGGGCGTTCACCGGCGATGACGCGCGCACCATCGAGTTCGAGGCCTTCGGCCGCCGCCTCGCCGTCGCCGTCGCGGAGCGGGGCGGGCTGGACGCGGCTCACGTCAGCTTCGGCGACACCGGCATCGCCGTCCCGGTCGAACAGGCCACCGCCCTGGGCCTCGTCCTGCTGGAATATCTGACCACCCTGCAGGCCCACAGCCCGGCGGCCCGCCTGCTGGTCCTGCTGGAGGCGCGCGACGCCGAACGGGTGCTGATGCTGGCCGCCTCGGGCGCGCCGGACCTGCCTTCGCCGCGCGACCCGGCCCTGGTCGAGGCCATGACCGAACAGCTGGGCGGCGCCCTCCGGATCACCCGCAGCGCCACCGGCTGCGACATCCGCATCGCCTTCCCCGCCGCCCTCCAGCCCCCGCCCCGCTGGGACCCGCTGAGCCACAGCCTGCACTAGGGCCCCGCCCCAAACGAAAAGGGCGCCGGACGATCTCTCGTCCGGCGCCCTCCCCGATCAGCCCCTGCTGTCGATCAGCAGCTGTAGTACATGTCGAATTCGACCGGGTGCGGGTGCAGTTGCAGCCGCGCGACTTCTTCCTTCTTCAGCTCGATATAGCTGTCGATGAAGTCGTCATCCATGACGCCGCCCTTCTTGAGGAAGGCGCGGTCCTTGTCGAGGTTGTCCAGGGCTTCCTGCAGCGAGCCGCAGACTTCCGGGATGTTGCCACGCTCTTCCGGCGGCAGGTCGTACAGGTTCTTGTCGGCGGCCGCGCCCGGATCGATGCGGTTCTCGATGCCGTCCAGGCCGGCCATCAGCAGGGCCACGAAGGTCAGATAGGGGTTGCCCATCGGGTCCGGGAAGCGGGCTTCGATACGCTTGGCCTTGGGCGAGTTGACCCACGGAATACGGATCGAGGCCGAGCGGTTGCGCGACGAATAGGCCAGCTTGACCGGGGCTTCATAGCCCGGGACCAGACGCTTGTAGCTGTTGGTCGTCGAGTTCGAGAAGGCGTTGATGGCCTTGGCGTGCTTGATGATGCCGCCGATGTACCACAGGCACATGTCCGACAGGCCGGCGTATTTGTCGCCCGCGAACAGCGGCTTGCCGTCACGCCAGATCGACTGGTGCACGTGCATGCCCGAGCCGTTGTCGCCGAAGGTCGGCTTGGCCATGAAGGTGGCCGACTTGCCGTACGACGCCGCCACATTGTGGATCACGTACTTATACAGCTGCAGGCGGTCGGCCATGGTCAGCAGGTCGCTGAACTTCAGGCCCAGCTCGTGCTGCGCCGGGGCCACTTCGTGGTGGTGCTTCTCGGGCTGCATGCCCAGGTCGCGCATGACGCCCAGCATTTCACCGCGCAGGTCCTGGGCGCTGTCGACCGGGTTCACCGGGAAATAGCCGCCCTTGTGCGTCGGGCGGTGGCCCATGTTGCCTTCCGAGTATTCGGCGCCCGTATTGGCCGGCAGCTCGATCGAGTCATAGGTGTAGCCGGTGTCATGCGGGGCCGTGGACCAGCGCACGTCGTCGAAGATGAAGAACTCGGCTTCCGGGCCGAAGAAGACCGTGTCGCCCACGCCCGAGGACTGGACATAGGCCAGCGCCTTCTTGGCCATCGAGCGGCTGTCGCGATTGTAGGCCTCGCCGGTGTCGGGGTTCAGCACGTCGCAGAACAGGAACAGGGTCGTCTGCTGGTAGAAGGGGTCGATCCAGAAGTTCGACAGGTCCGGCTTCAGCAGCATGTCGGACTCGTTGATGGCCTTCCAGCCCGCGATCGACGACCCGTCGAACATGGTGCCCTCTTCGAGGAACTCCTCGTCCACCAGGTCGATGTCGAAGGTGACGTGCTGCATGCGTCCCTTGGTGTCGGTAAAGCGGAGATCGACGTAGCGAACGTCCTTCTCCTTGATCTCCTTGAGGATCTTACCTGCGTCGCTCATTCTTCGAGGTCCTGTTTCTTATGGGGAGGTCGTGACGGCCCCCCCGAGGGACGGCCGGTAGTTCAGGCGATCAGACCGCTTGCGCGCCCGTCTCACCGGTTCGGATGCGAATGACGTCGAGGACGTCAGACACGAAAATCTTGCCGTCACCGATCTTGCCGGTGCGGGCGGCGGTCTGGATGGCCTCGATCACCGACGGGGCCAGGTCGTCGGACACGACCACCTCGATCTTGATCTTGGGCAGGAAGTCGATGACGTATTCGGCGCCGCGGTACAGTTCCGAATGCCCCTTCTGACGCCCGTAGCCCTTGGCCTCGAGCACCGTCATGCCTTGGACGCCGGCGTCCTGCAGGGCTTCTTTCACTTCATCCAGCTTGAACGGCTTGATGACGGCTTCAATCTTTTTCATCGGTGTTCCCGGACGGGCTATTGATGCCTCGCGCTCGGGCACCAAAGGGACATTGCATTGCACAATAAGGCAAGCTCTTTTCCGCCTTTGACGCCATCCGTGAACGGAGAAGAAGCGAAGTGAGCATGACCGACCAGCCCACGCCTTCGGACGACTGGCGCGCCGCCTTCCCCTGGCCGGGGGTCGAGGCGCACAAGCACGCCCGCGGCCGACTGGGCGTCGTGTCGGGCAAGGCCACCCGCACCGGGGCCGCCCGGCTGGCCGCGCGGGCCGGTCTGCGCATCGGCGCGGGCGTGGTCACCCTCCTCTGCCCGCCGGACGCGGCGGCGGTGATCGCCGCCGCGATCGAGGCCGTCATGGTCAGCCCCTTCGCCTCGGATGAGGCCCTGTCCGCCGCCGCCAAGGGCATGGACGCCGTCGTCATCGGCCCCGCCGCCGGGGTCAATGACGCCACCGCCGCCAACGTCCGCGCCCTGGCCGAGACCGGCGCGGCCCTGATCGTCGACGCCGACGGCCTGACCGTCTTCCAGAACTGGCCCGGGGAGCTGTTCGGCCTGCTGGACCGCGACGACGTCCTGACCCCGCATGAGGGCGAGTTCAAACGCCTCTTCCCCGGCCTGCTCGATCAGGGCCATGAGGCCGCCGCGCGGGAAGCCGCGACGCGCGCCGGGGCCGTGGTGGTGCTCAAGGGGGCTGAAACCCTGATCGCCGCGCCGGACGGCCGTCTGGCCCGCAACGACAACGGCGTGCCCTGGCTGGCGACCGCCGGGACCGGCGATGTGCTGGCGGGCATGATCGGCGGTCTGGTCGCCCAGCGCATGGACAGTTTCGACGCCGCCCGCGCCGCCGTCTGGATGCACGCCGAGGCCGCCCGCGCCTTCGGCCCCGGCCTGATCGCCGAAGACCTGCCCGAGGGCCTGCCCGCCGTACTGGCGGGGCTTTATGCACAGCGCCGCTAGAACCGCTTGGGGGGCCGCGACCCGACGCCCGGTTCAAATCGTCACCGAACCGGCCTAACAGGGCGCCATGTTGATCGTCCTCTCCCCGGCCAAGCGGCTGGACTTCACCGAAGCCGACCCCGCCCTGCCCGCGTCCGAGCGCCGCTTCCTCGACGATACGGCCTCGCTGTCGAAGACCGCGCGCGCCCGCACCATCGCCGAACTGCGCAGCCTGATGAGCATTTCGGACGATCTGGCCCGCCTGAACCGCGAACGCTTTCAGGCCTTCAAGCCCGACTCGCTGGACGGGGTGCAGGCCGCCTTCGCCTTCGCGGGCGACGTCTATGAGGGCCTGCAGGCCCGCACCCTGGACGCCGCCGGGCTCGATTACGCCCAGTCACACGTCCGCATCCTGTCCGGCCTCTACGGCCTGCTGCGCCCGCTCGATCGCATCCAGCCCTATCGTCTGGAGATGGGCACGCGGCTGAAGACCCGTCGCGGGTCCAGCCTGTACGACTTCTGGGGCGACCGCCTGTCGAAAGGCCTCAACGCCGATGCGGAAGGCCAGCCCGACCCCACCCTGGTCAACCTCGCCAGCCAGGAATATTTCGGCGCCGTCGACGCCCGCGCGCTCAAGCTGCCGATCGTCACCCCGAACTTCTATGAGGAGAAGAACGGCGAGCGCCGCATCATCTCCTTCTTCGCCAAGCGCGCGCGCGGGACCATGGCCCGCTACGCCATCGACGAACGCCTCGAAAAGGCTGAAGACCTCAAGGCCTTCGACCGCGACGGCTACCGCTTCGACAAGGCCGCCTCGACCGAGACCGAGTGGATATTCATCAGGTCGGGAAATACTTGAGCCTGACGGTCGCCATGGCGTATGACCAAAGGTAGAGTCGCAAAGACCTTCCAACGGGGAAACAGTATGTTCCAGTGGCCCAAGCGCGGTGACGCCGCCTCCAGCGAGAGCGAGCCGTTCCGCGACATCGGTGATCTGAAGGGCCAGGTCGCGGTCATCTCGGGCTCGACCTCGGGCATCGGACTGGCGCTGGCCCGGGCCGTGGCCAGCCGGGGCGGCGACGTGGTCATCAATGGTCTGGGCGACCCGGCCGAGATCGAGCGCACCCGCGCCGGGATCGAGTCGAGCTGCGGCGTCCGCGTCCGCTACCACGCCGCCAACATGATGCGCGGCGACGAGGTGGCCGACATGGTCGCCTACGCCAAACACGAACTCGGCCGCGTCGACATCCTGGTCAACAACGCCGGCATCCAGCACGTCGAGGCCGTCGAGAAATTCCCAGCCGACAAGTGGGAGCAGATCATCGCCATCAACCTGTCGTCGACCTTCTATGCGACGCGGGCGGCCATCCCGATCATGAAGGCCCAGGGCCGCGGCCGGATCGTCAACATCGCCTCGGCCCACGGCCTGGTCGCCAGCCCGTTCAAGTCGGCCTATGTCGCCGCCAAACACGGCGTGATCGGCTTCACCAAGACGGTGGCGCTGGAGCTGGCGCAGGACAACATCACTTGCAACGCCATCTGCCCCGGCTTCGTCGAAACCCCCATCGTCTCCAAACAGATCGACGATCAGGCCCGCACACGCGGCATGTCGAAGGAGGCGGTGCTCAAGGACGTCATCCTCGGCTCCCAGCCCACCAAACGCTTCGTCACCACCGACGAACTGGCGGGGATGTTCCTCTACCTCGTCAGCGACCTCGGCGCGTCCGCCAACGGGGCCAGCTTCTCCATCGACGGCGGCTGGACGGCGCAATAGGCCATGGCTCGACCGGCGGCTCCGAAACGTCGTCCGGTCTGCCTCGCCCTTCAGGGCGGCGGGGCCCACGGCGCGTTCCAGTGGGGCGTTCTGGACCGCCTGCTTGAGGATGACCGCCTCGACGTCCGCGCGGTCACCGCCGCCTCCGCGGGCGCGATGAACGCCGCCGCCCTGGTCAGCGGGCTCGAGACCGGCGGCCCCGCCGGCGCCCGCGAACAGCTCGACCGGCTCTGGCGCGAGGTGAACCAGTCCGGCGGCCGCAACGTCTTCGGCGACAGCGCGATCTGGAGCGCCGCCCTCAAGCCCGGCGGCTGGCTCAAGGACAGCGGCCTGTGGCGGTCGGCGGAAAACATGGCCATGTCCATGAGCCCCTACGCCTTCAACCCCTTCAACCTGAATCCGCTCAAACGGGTGCTGGACACGGCGGTCGACTTCGACGCCGTCCGCGCCTCCTCCATCGCGATGTTCATCTCCGCCACCGCCGTGAAGCAGGGCCGGGCGCACATCTTCCGCACGGCCGAGATCACGCCCGAGGTCCTGCTGGCCTCGTCCTGCCTGCCCCACCTGTTCCAGGCGGTCGAGATTGACGGCGAAAGCTATTGGGACGGCGGCTATCTCGCCAACCCGGCCCTGTGGCCCCTGATCCATCCGGACACGCCGGACGACATCCTGATCCTGCCGCTCAATCCCTTCGCCCGCGAGGAGACGCCGCATGCCGCCGGCGAGATCATGGACCGGCTGAACGAGATCGTCTTCAACGCCCCGCTGGTCTCCGAACTGCGCGCCTTCGCCCTGCTTCAGTCCCTCATCACCGACGGCCAGCTAAAGGCCGGCGGCCGTCACCGCGTCGAGGCCATCCGCATGCACGCCATCGAAAGCGACCGGTGGCTGGGGGCGCTGTCGCTCGGCTCCAAATTCGACACCGAATGGACCTTCCTCAACCGCCTCAAGGGCTATGGCCGGGAGGCCGCGGAAGACTGGCTGGCGGACT
Source organism: Brevundimonas sp. AVps31 (assembly GCF_058681355.1). Lineage (NCBI taxonomy): Bacteria > Pseudomonadati > Pseudomonadota > Alphaproteobacteria > Caulobacterales > Caulobacteraceae > Brevundimonas > Brevundimonas sp. AVps31. The sequence continues at coordinate 3,363,974 of NZ_CM178736.1, forward strand.
GTTTCGACGCCGTGGGCGAGCGGTCGAGCGTGGATATCCGGGCGCGGTTTTTGTAGCCGTCCCCTGCCGGGTAGAGCTACCCGATATGCCCCGCCGCCCGGCTCAGCCGATCGTTGATGGCCTCGCCCAGACCCGCCTTGGGGATCGGCGACACCGCGATCCCGGCGGGCTTCTCCCGGTCGGCCTCCCTCAGCCGCCGGAACAGGTTGGCCGCCGCCTCGCGCAGGTCGCCGGTCGGGCTCAGGCTCCAGCGCGGATCGCCCACGCCCGGCCCGAAGCCCAGCAACAGCTCGCCCCTGTGCAGGGTCGTCACATTGATCCGCACCGGCGCGTCCGGCGCATAGTGCAGCGTCAGGCGGCCGGGCGAGCGGTGGCCCTCGTCGCCGGTGTCCAGCGGCCCGACCACCGCCTCCAGCTCCTCGCGCGTCACCGCCCCGGGGCGCAGCAGGCTGACCTTGCCGCCCAGCACCGAGACGACCGTACTCTCCACCCCCACGGCGCAGGGGCCGCCGTCCACGCCCTCGGCGGCGGCGAAGCCCGTCTCGTCCATGGCGTCCCGGAAGGTCGTCGGGCTGGGCCGTCCCGAGCGGTTGGCCGACGGCGCCACCACCGCCCCGCCGAACAGGCCCAGTACCTCGCGCGCCTTCGCATGGCCCGGCACCCGCACCGCCACGCTGTCCAGACCGGCGCGGGCCAGGTCGCACACCGCCTCGCGGCTTCGCACAGGGGCGACGATGGTCAGGGGGCCCGGCCAGAAGGCGTCGGCCAGCTTGCGCGCAGGACTGTCGAACACCGCGATCCGCTCGGCGCCCGCCGCGTCGGCGACATGGGCGATCAGGGGGTTGAAGCGCGGCCGGCCCTTGGCCTCGAAGATGGCGGCCACGGCGCTCGCGTTCGACGCGTCGGCGCCCAGTCCATAGACCGTCTCGGTCGGCAGCAGGATCAGCTTGCCCTCGGCCAGCGCCCGGGCGGCGGCCGCCTCGGCGCCGTGCCCCCGTTCCGTCCTGCCGTCCGACCGTTCCACGCGTCCAAAGCCCTCGCACTGAAGTCGCGGGCCATGTGCGCCTCCCGACACAGGGTGCGCAACCCCCGCGCCGCGCCGGACGCCTGCGGGCTTCCCTTCCGTCGCGGCACAGGTCCAGACTCAGGGCCATGCGGTCATACGCCCCTTGCCTAACCGGCGCGGGCGGCGCCATGACCGGCCCGTATCCGTCTGAACCGTCCGGAAGCCCCATGACCTATCGCGCCCCGATCCGTGATCTCGCCTTCACCCTTCAGGCCGTCGCCGGCATCGACCAGGTGGCCGCCACCGGCGCCTTTCCCGACTATGACGCCGACCTGATGGGCGCCGTGCTGGAGGCTGCGGGCCAGTTCTCGGAAGGCGTCCTCGCGCCCCTGAACCGCATCGGCGACCAGAAGGGCTCGACCTGCAAGGACGGGAACGTCACCCCCGCCCCCGGCTTCTCCGACGCCTACCGCCAGTTCGCCGCCGGCGGCTGGACCGGCCTGACCGCCCAGGCCCACTCCGGCGGCCAGCAGCTGCCCAAGGCGCTCGAACTCGCCGCCTATGAGACCGTCCACGCCGCCAACATGGCCTTCGGCCTCTGCCCCATGCTGTCGCTCGCCGCCATCGAGGCGCTGGAGGAGCACGGCACGCCGTCGCAGAAGGACATCTACCTGACCAAATTGGTCTCCGGCGAATGGACCGGCGCCATGGTCCTGACCGAGCCGGGCGCGGGCTCGGACCTGGGCGCCCTGACCGCCACCGCCGTCCCGAACGGCGACGGGACCTACAGGCTGTCGGGCCAGAAGATCTTCATCACCTGGGGCGACCACGACGCCACGGACAACATCGTCCATCTGGTCCTCGCCCGCCTGCCCGACGCCCCCGCCGGCCCCAAGGGCATCAGCCTGTTCCTGGCCTCGAAATTCCGCGTCCAGCCGGACGGCACGCTGGGCGAGCGCAACAGCTTCCATCCCGTCAGCGTCGAGCACAAGCTGGGCATCCACGGCTCGCCCACCTGCGTCATGGCCTATGAGGACGCCACCGCCGAACTGGTCGGCCAGCCCCATCAGGGCCTGTCGCACATGTTCGTCATGATGAACGCCGCCCGCCTCGCCGTCGGGGTCGAGGGCGTCGGCATCGCCGAGCGCGCCTACCAGCACGCCCTCGAATACGCCCGCGAGCGCAAACAGGGCCGCAGCGTCTGGACCGGCGTCGCCAACGCCCCGATCATCGACCATCCGGACGTGCGCCGCACCCTGTCGGTGATGAAGGCGAAGATCGCCGCCGCCCGCGCCATCTGCCTGTCCACCGGCGTCGCCGCCGACCTCGCCCGCCACGCGGCCACCGAGGACGACCGCCGCAAGTGGAAGGGCCGCGAGGACCTGTTCACCCCCATCGCCAAGGCCTGGTCCACCGACATCGGCTGCGAGGTCGCCTCGCAAGGCGTCCAGATCCACGGCGGCATGGGCTTCATCGAGGAGACCGGCGCGGCCCAGTACTACCGCGACGCCCGCATCGCCCCGATCTACGAGGGCACCAACGGCATCCAGGCCATGGACCTCGTCGGCCGCAAGCTGTCGCAGGACGGCGGGCAGTCGGCGCGCGACCTGATCGCCGACTTCAAGGCCACCCTGCCCCTGCTGGGCCGGCTCTACACCGGCAAGCCCGTCGACCGCTTCGCCAACGCCGTCGAGGCCGTCGAGGACGCCACCCTGTGGATTCTCGACGCCAAGGCCGACAAGGACCGCGCCGCCGACGTCCTGACCGCCGCCGACGCCTATCTGAAGCTGCTGGGCGACGTCACCGGCGGCTGGATGCTGGCCAAGGGCGCGCTGGCCGCCAAAGCCGAGCTCGACGCCGGAACCGGCGACACGGTCTGGCTGGAGGGCAAGATCGCCCTCTACGAAGTCTACGCCGCCAACGTCCTCGGCCACGTCTCCAGCCGCCTCGCCGCCGTCGGCCAGGGCGGCGCCCTGCTGGAGCGGATGAGCGCGGACGTGCTGGCGGGGTAAGGGCAGACCAACCCCTCCACCATGCTTCGCATGGTCCCCCTCCCCACTGCGTGGAGAGGTGATTTGGCGTTCACCTCTCCACCGAAGGTGGGGAGGTGGCTCGACGGCGAAGCCGACGAGACGGAGGGGTCTACCTCTCCACCGAAGGTGGGCAGCTGGCGCGGCGCGTCTTCGCGCCGTGACGGAGGGGTCTGCCTCTCCACGCAGTGGGGAGGTGGCTCGACGGCGAAGCCGACGAGACGGAGGGGTCTACTTCACCGGCAGGAACAGCTCGATCGCGGCCAGCGCCTCTTCGGTCGTGCGATTCGTCCCGGTCAGGGAGATCGCGACATCCCCGCCGGTCAGGCCCCGATTGGCGCCCGCCAGCAGCGCCGCCAGGCCGCGGCCCGGGAACAGGCTCCGGTCGCGCAGGTGCAGGATGATCGAGGTCTGCCGGCGATAGCTCCAGGTCGTGATGTCGACGATCTCCGCCCAGGGGATGGTCCGGTCGGACCAGTTTCGCGCGCTTATCCCGTCCGGCCCGATCCTCAGTTGCTCGCGCCGGTCGAACAGCCGTCCGGCCCCGATGGCGCAACACAGTCCGAAGAACACGACGGCGATCCAGCCGATCAGGCGGACCAGCTCGGGCGAGTACCGATGCGACGCGGGCGCCGGGCCGAACACGCCGCCCATCCACAATCCCAGACCCACGAAAACCAGCCCGCCCAACAGGATCAGGGCGATCTTCAACCGGGACGGATAGGCGACGAACTCATCCATGGCGCACCGATCGTTTCGAAAAGAGTCTGAGGGTCCGGACGCCAACCTTAGCTTTGGAATTTGCTATCGGCTACGGCGCGCGACGCGGTCCGAAAGTCGAGCGTTGACGCCCGCCCCCGCCCGCGCCCAAGGTTCGCTGCCAATTCGGGGGAGCCCAAGATGAACCGCAGAGACCTGCTCACGACGTCCGCCGCCGCGCTCGCCGCGACCGCCCTCCCCGCCCTGGCGAACGCCAAATCCCCTCCCGGAGCCTCGATGCCCAACACGCCCGTGCCGCCCGTCGCCAAGAAGATCCCCGTCACCATCGAGCAGCTGGGCCGCACCCGCGTCGACGACTATCAGTGGATGAAGGACGACAACTGGCAGGCGGTCCTGCGCGATCCGTCGCTGATCAAGGCCGACGTCAAGGAGCATCTGACCGCCGAGAACGCCTATCGCGAGGCCATGATGGCCTCCACCCTGCCGCTGCAGCAGGAGCTGTTCGAGGAGATGAAGGGCCGCATCAAGGAGGACGACAGCTCCGTCCCCCTGCCCGACGGTCCGTGGGAGTATTACACCCGCTTCGAGACCGGCCAGCAGCACCCGCTCTACTGCCGCCGCCCGCGGGGCCAGACGACCGGCGAGGTCGTCCTGCTCGACGCCAACAAGCTGGCCGAGGGCAAGGCCTATTCCTCGGTCGGCGAGACCGAGCACAGCCGCGACCACGCCCTGTTCGCCTACAGCGAGGACGCCCAGGGGTCCGAGGTCTACCGCATCTTCATCAAGGACATCGCCTCGGACGCCTTCCTGGGCGAGCCGGTCGAGAGCGCCATGGGCGGCGTCACCTTCTCGGCGGACGGCGAATGGATCTTCTGGGTCAATCGCGACGACAACGGCCGCTCGGACAAGATCCTCAAGCGCCCCACCCGCGGCGGCGAGATCACCACCGTCTACGAGGAGCCGGACGACGGCATGTATATGGGGCTGGACCTCAGCTCCGACGACAAGTTCATCCTCATCACCTCGGGCAATGGCGAGCAGACCGAATACCGCTTCGTCCCCGCCGACCAGCCGGAAGCCACCCCGACCGTCATCGAGCCGCGCCGCGAGGCCCTGCGCTATGACGCCGACCACTGGGGCGACCGCTGGGTGATCCGTACCGACGCCGACGGCGCCGTGGACTTCAAGATTGTCACCGCCCCGACCGACGCGCCGGGTCGCGCCAACTGGACCGATCTGGTGCCCTTCACCGCCGGTCGCCTGATCGAGTCGATCGCCCCCTTCTCGGGCCACCTCGCCCGGGTCGAGCGCTACGAAGCCAACACCCGCATCGTCATCCGCACCCGCGCCGGCGAGGAGCACGCCATCGCGGTGGACGAGCCCGCCTATGTGCTGGGGCTGATGGGCACCTACGAATACGACAGCCCCATGACCCGGTACGGCTACAACTCGCCGTCCACGCCGAACCAGACCTTCGACTACAATATGGAGACGCGCGAGCGCACCCTGCGCAAGACGCAGGAGGTCCCGTCCGGCCACAACATCGACGACTATGTTGTCGAGCGGCTGAACGCCCCGGCGTCCGACGGCGCCCTGGTCCCGATAACCCTGCTGCGCCGCAAATCGACCCCGGTGGACGGCTCCGCCCCCGTTCTGCTGTACGGCTACGGCTCCTACGGCATCCCCATGGGCGCCGGGTTCAACACCAACCGGCTGTCGCTGGTGGATCGCGGCTTCATCTACGCCATCGCCCACATCCGCGGCGGGTCGGACAAGGGCTGGGGCTGGTTCCTGGCCGCGCGCCGGATGACGAAGAAGAACACCTTCACCGACTTCATCGCCGCCGCCGAACACCTGATCTCGAAGAACTACGCCCGCGCCGGAAACATCGTCACCCACGGCGGCTCGGCCGGCGGCCTGCTGATGGGGGCGATCAACAATATGCGGCCCGATCTCTGGGCCGGCGTCATCGGCGACGTGCCCTTCGTGGACGTGATCAACACCATGTCCGACGTCAGCCTGCCGCTGACGCCCGGCGAATGGCCCGAGTGGGGCGACCCGATCACCGACCCGGCCGCCTACGACTATATGCTCAGCTACAGCCCCTATGATCAGGTCGAGCCCAAGGCCTATCCGGCGGTGCTGGCCACAGGCGGCCTGTCGGACCCGCGCGTCACCTACTGGGAGCCCGAAAAGTGGGTCGCCAAGCTGCGTCCGGCCACCACCTCGGGCAAGCCGGTCCTGCTCAAGATCAACATGACCGCCGGCCACTTCAGCTCATCCGGCCGGTTCGACTATCTGAAGGATATCGCCGTGGTTTACGCCTTCGCCATCTGGTCGATCCGGAAGGGCTGGGAGCAGGCCTGAACCCCGGCGGGCCCGGACGCCTAGGGATCGAGAGTCCACGTCCACGAGCCCGGCTCGTCGGCGTGGAAGGCGGCGAAGTCCCGGGTCTCCTGGCCCGAGGCGCACTCGGACCCGCCTGTGGAATAGAAGGTGTAGGGCCCCGGATACTGGACACAAAGCGTATGGCCGCCCTTCCAATTCCGGCCCGATCCATCGGTGGCGTCGGCGTAGAAGTAGAAGTTGGCGTTGTCGGTCGTCACCAGATCGCGACAGGCGCCGTCGGCGACGTCGTACCAGCCGCGGTTGATGAAGCCGGTTTCGCCGGGCTGGACATAGGAGACGGCGACCGTCGCGCTTCGGCCGCTGCGGTTGCAGACCTTCAGGTCGATCGTCGCCCGACCGGGGGTCACGCCCGGCTTGCCGGGTTGGGCGCCCGGCTTGGTCTGCGCGGCGACCCCGGTCGGCCCCGCGGCGCCGATCAGGGCCGCCGCCAGAATGAGATGAATGGATTTCATGATGCGCCTCCCGTTCGCCACTCACGGAACACGGTAATCACCGTAACTGCGTTCTGTCACTGACAAAGACTGACGATGAAACAAGCCTCTGCCAGCCTTCGCGACACCCGGCCTGACGACATGGCGGCGATCACCGCCCTCTATGCGGACGAGGTTCTGCACGGCACGGCGACCTTCGAGCTCGACCCGCCGGACGCCGCCGAAATGGCCTCCCGCCTCGCCGCGGTTCGCAAGCTGGACCTGCCCTGGCTGACCGCGGAGCGGGACGGTCAGGTCGTCGGCTACGCCTATCTGGCCCCCTTCCGGCTCCGCCCGGCCTATCGCTACTGCGTTGAACTGTCTGTCTATCTGGCGCCCGATGCGCGGGGTCAGGGGATCGGTCGGGCGCTGATGGAGGCCCTGATCGACCGCGCGCGCGCCATGGGCCTGCGTCACCTGATCGGCGTCATCGGCGACAGCGCCAACGCGGGCTCCATCGCCCTGCACAAGGCCACCGGCTTCCGCGAGGCCGGGGTCTGGCGCGAGACCGGCTGGAAGTTCGACCGCTGGATCGACGTGGTCCTGATGCAGCTGGACCTGACCCCCGACGGCCGCCCGCCCGAAAGCGACGGCCTGCGGCTTTGACGGCGTTGCGGCGCGGCGGCGAAGGGCCTACCTCTGACCCATGGTGATCCTGCGGACCCTGCTGATGCTGGCCGGCGCCCTTGCGGTGCTGACGCTCGGCGCCCTGCCCGCCGCCGCCGGTCCCGCCACGCCGCCTTGTCACGAGATGTCGGGCCATGAGACGTCGGGCCAGATGCAACACGGCGACGCCCCCGCCGAGGCGCCCTCCAAGGCGATGAAGGTCATGGCCTGTTGCGTCATGTGCGTCGCCGCGCCCGCCGTTCCGCCGGTTCAGCCGGCCGCCGCCCGCGCCGATGCGGGCGATCATCACCCCCTGCCCGCCGCCCGCCTGACCGGACGCGGCCCCGCTCCCGAGCACGGCCCTCCACGCGCCTGATCCCGCAAGACCTTGCACGCGCCGCCTCGCCGGCGTCGGATCAGCCTCGTATTCAGGAGCCACTTATGGCACGTCTCCTCGCGCCGCTCGTCGGCGTATCCCTGCTCGCGCTCGCCCTCCCGGCGGCGGCGCAGCAGCACGACCATCACCCCGCGCCTGCCCCGCAACAGGCGCCGTCCCCCACTCACCCGCCTGCGCATCAGGCTCCGCCCCGGCCCGCCGCCGATCCTCATGCGGGACACGACATGTCCGGCATGGCCCCCGCCGGCATGGGCGCGTCCGGCCACGACATGTCGGGGATGGACCACGGCCAGACCCACGCCATGACCGGCGTCCTCGGTCCCTGGCCCATGACCCGTGAAGCCTCCGGCACGGCCTGGCAGCCCGACGCCTCCCATCACGGCGGCGTCCACTGGGGCTCGGGCGACTGGACCTTCATGAGCCATGCCCAGCTCAACCTGGTCTATGACCGCCAGAACGGACCGCGCGGCGACGACAAGACCTTCGTCAGCGGCATGCTGATGGGCTCGGCCCGCCGCGACTTCGCCGACGGTTCGACCCTGAACCTGCGCGCCATGGTCAGTCCCGACCCCTTCATGGGCAAGGACGGCTTCCCCCTGCTGCTCGCCGCGGGCGAGACCGCGGACGGCGTCACGCCGCTGGTTGATCGCCAGCACCCGCACGAACTGGTCATGGAGCTGTCCGCCAGCTACGCCCGCCCCCTGACCGACAAGGACACGGTCTTCGCCTACATCGGCTATCCGGGCGAGCCCGCCTTCGGCCCGCCCGCCTTCATGCACCGGATGAGCGCCATGGACAGTCCCGAGGCGCCGATCACCCACCACTGGCTCGACTCGACCCACATCGTCTTCGGCGTCACCACCCTCGGCTGGGCCCATGAGAACCTGAAGCTGGAAGCCTCGGCCTTCACCGGGCGCGAGCCGGACCAGAACCGCTTCGACTTCGACCCGCCCGACCTCGACAGCTGGGCCGTCCGCGGCAGCTGGAACCCGACGGCGGAATGGTCGCTGCAGGCCTCCTACGCCGACGTCACCGGCCCCGAGCAGCTGGAGCCCGACGAGAACGACCGCAAGCTCTCGGCCAGCGCCATTCATACCCGTCGGATCGGCTCCGACGGCTGGTGGTCCACCACCCTCGCCTGGGGCCGCAAGACCAATGACCACGACGAGTCCAAGGACGGCTGGCTTCTGGAAAGCGCCTTCAGCCCGGATGACCGTTGGACCGTCTTCGCCCGCGCCGAGCGGATCGAGACGGACGAACTGGTTCCCGGCGTCGGCGGCGGCCACGGCGACCTCTACACCGTCGCCAAGGCCTCGATCGGCGCGGTGCATGACTGGCGGGTCGCCGACAACGTCCGCTTCGGCCTGGGCGCCCTCTACAGCGTCAACCGGGTCCCGGCGGCCCTGGAGCCCCTTTACGGCGGCGACCCTGACGGCGGCATGATCTTCATGCGGATCAAGGTTCAGTAGCCCTGCTGCGATGCGCCGACGGGCGGGGCGGCCTCACGCCGCCTCGCCTGTCGCCGCATACGTCCATTTCTGACGCAGGCGCATGCCACACTGCCCGCCGGTCTTTGACAGCGTGCGACACCCACCCCGACCTTCGCCGGACCGAACCTGTTCGAGTTGGAGTCTTCGGAATTTTTCGCCGAAAAATTCGACCCGCTCACAATAGTAATCGTAGCAAGCCGACGGCTATGGCGGGCCGACTAATGCGGCGCGATGTCGTCCGGCGGCGTCGTCAGCCACGGGGCCAGCCGGAACCGGCGCGGCGGCTCGCCGACCGTCCGGTGCAGGATGAACTGGCGGGCGAAGCCGACCACCGCCCGGATGGTCTGCTCATCGAAGGGCTTGGACACCGCGCCCAGGGCGCCCGCGAAGCCTTCGGGAATCTGTTCCGGGTTGGCGGTCAGGAAGACCACGGCCGCCCCGTACTCGGTGACGATCTTCTGGGCGATCTGGGGCCCCGTCATCCCGTCCAGCAGGTTCACGTCGACCAGCGCCAGATCGGGCCGCTCCCGCTCGGCGATCACGAAGGCGCCGGCCTTGTCCATGGCGCAGCCCACGACGTCGCAGCCGGATTCGCCGAGGACGAGCTCCAGTTCCATGGCCAGCAGAGCCTGGTCCTCAACGATCATGACCCGAAGGTCAGGTAGGTCGGGCACGCAACATCCCCCAAGACTGACGGGACGCATTAACACCGTTGTGTCCGCCAGCGGACAGCGAAACGCCGCATTGGCTATTTGGTTCAGTCTGTCGTAAGAATTCCCCGCATTTTCAATCGTCGGGGGAACGATGGCCGCGACAGCGGAAAACCGGATCATCGAGCTCCAGCGGCGTCTGCTCGGCGGATATCAGCTTTTGCAGACGCTCGTCGGCATCCGCCTTCGCAGCGTCAACGACCCCGAGAGCGTGCGCCATCTGACCTGGCTCAGCGACGTCACGGCGGCGATGGAGCTGATCAGCCGCCGCATGAGCGGGGGCGGTCCGCTGGACTTCGCCGGCTATCTGGACGACGTCGCCGCCTTCTGGAGCCGCACCTGCGAAGGTCGGCCGGTGCGAATCGACGTGCGCGGCCAGACCACCCTGCTGCCGGACAGCCACCTGCTGCCGATGGCGATGATCACGCACGAACTGATCTCCAACGCCTGCCGCCACGCCTTCCCGGACGGGCGTCGCGGCTCCATCGCCGTCGCCTTCTCACGCGCCGTGGGCGGCGTCAGCCTGGTGGTCCGTGATTCGGGCATCGGCGCCGACGTCATCGAGCCCGGCGAAGGCCTGTCGCTGGTGCAGGGCCTCGTCGAGCATCTGGGCGGCTCGATGAGCATCGAGACCGCGCCCGAGGCCGGCGTCGGCATCCGCATCCGCCTGCCGCTGGAAGCCGCGCAGACGCACTGACCGTCGTCAGATCGTATAGCCCAGCCGCTCGATCACGGGCTGCAGGATCGGAATCACCGGCTCCAGCTGCTTCCGGTAGTGGCGATACCGGAACCGCGACCGGTCGTAGAGCGGCTGGGTGACTTGGGCGTAGCTGGCCGTGCGCGCGGCGCGCGGATTGCGATGGAAGTCCAGAACTTCGGGGTCGAACGGCAGGCCGACGAAGGACAGCAGCGCCCTCGCCTGCCCCTCCTGATCGTCGATCAGATCCTCGTAGCGGACCGCGTGATACCGGACCGGCAGGACGGACAGGTAGTGCTGGATCAGGTCGGCGATCAGCACATAGTGGCGCGCGGCCGTCTCCAGCGCGGCGGCGCAGTTGAATCCGTGCGTCATGCCGTTGAAAAAGACCGACAGCACCACGTCCAGCGGATGGCGCAGCAGGTGCACCACCGGCGACTGCGGGAACAGCAGGTGGATCAGGCCCAGATGGGTTTCGTTCAGCGGCATCTTGTCCGTGAACCACGCCCGCTCCGGATCCGAGATCGCCATCTCCTCCGCCCGGGTCAGGTACAGATCGCGAAGCAGGTCCAGCTCCCCGGCCCGATCACCCAGCCAGAGCTCCGTCAGGGAGAAGGGATAGACGGACGGGCTGTCCAGCACGGTCTGGCTGCGCTGGGCGGCTTCGAGGATGAAGGGCAACTCTCCCCCGCCCGCGACCTGGGGATGGGACGCCAGCATCTGCTCGACAAGGGTCGTCCCCGAGCGGGGAAAGCCCACCACAAACAGGGGCTGGGGCCGGCCTGACGCGACCGTGGCCCGCGGCAGGCTGTCCGCCACCGCCGGCAGGTAGAACCGCTTCAGGGTCGAGACCAGCCGCCCAGCCTCCGCCTCGCCATAGGTCAGGCCCATCACCTGGCTCTGGTAGCGCTTCAACGCCTCGAAGCTGGAGAAGGCCTCGTCATATCGTCCAAGCCGATCAAGGACCTGACCCTTCAACCGCTGCCGGATGGGATCGAACCCCGCGCCGGGCCGCTGCTCTTCCGACTCGATCAGAGCCAAGGCCTGTTCGCGCTCGCCGAGCCGATCCAGCACCACCGCCCGCATCCGCGCGATCGACGGATGACCGGGCGACAGGGTCTCGGCGCGATCCAGCAGCGCCCCGGCCTGCGTGAACTTCCGGTCCTGCTCCTCCATATCCGCCCAGAGGATCAGCACATCCAGACGGTCCGCCCCGGCGCACAGGCGGGCGAACACCTCGCGCGCCTCCACGAACTTGCCCTGTCCGGTCAACGCGATGGCCAGCTGGAAATCAAAGGCCTCGGACGGCGCATCCGGCGCCAGACGGGCGCGCCCCGCGCGAAGCTGGCGTTCCGCCGCGAAGGCGTTGTCCAGCGCCAGAAAGACCCGGGCCATCAGCAGGTGCGAGCCCGGCGCCAGGGGCGCCAGCCTGAGGGCGGCGCGGGCGTGCGGCTCGGCGGCGCGGACGGCCCCGACCTCCAGCAGATGACGCGCCGTCGCGGCCCGGGCGACGGGGCTGTCCGGATGAAGCGCGGACACCCGCTCGGCGATGATCCGGGCCGCGGGCGCGCCCTCCGCCTTCAGCACGCCTGCAAAGGCGATCAGGGCGTCCTGATCGCGCGGGCTGCGCTCCAGCACCGCCACCGCGATCCGCCGCGCCTCCATCCGGTCGCCGCGCCGCAACACCTCGGTGATTCCCCGAACCCCGGCCGCATCCGCAGACGCGCCCCCGCCCGCCACGGGCGTCAGGGCCAGATCGCAGCACTGCCGCGCCGTCAGCCCCGACTGACAACGACAGCCGCCCGAAGCGGAGGGATAGGCAGCGGTGACGAAGCTCATGCCGCCCTGATTAGAGCGGCCGGATGAGACGGTCGAGAGAGACATCCGGGACGAGGCTGAAAAGCTTCAAATCCCAAGGCGGCGGATGGCTGGGGAACTAGGACTCGAACCTAGAATGACGGTACCAAAAACCGTAGTGTTACCATTACACCATTCCCCAGCAGGTCCGGCGAACCCCCGCCCTGCGGCGAGGAGGCGGTCGGATACGCCAAGGCTGCGCCGGACGCAATAGGTCTTTTGAAGCGAGTGCGACATCGCGGTTTCGAGGGCCTTCGGGGGAGCGGCGGTCGGCGAGCGGCGGCGGGCGGACTATTTTCAAACAGGCCGTTTCGGCGCTTGCGGGGCGGAAAAGCCGTCGCTATAAGCCCCCTCCTCAAGTCGGAGTGTGGCTCAGCCTGGTAGAGCACTGCGTTCGGGACGCAGGGGTCGGAGGTTCGAATCCTCTCACTCCGACCATTCTTCCCAAGGGTTTCCCGAAACCCCGGAAGCGAGCGAAAGAGCCTCCTTCGGGAGGCTCTTTTCGTTTCAGCCCCCCGCTTTTGACGCCACCGCCGCCAGATGCGCGCCGACGCCTTCAATGGTGCGTTCGCCCAAGGCCTTGCGGTGGGCCAGCAGGTCCGGAGAGCCCGCGTCGTAATCGGCCATCAGCCTGTCGACAAAGGCGCCCGAGCGGACCTCGGACAGCACCTCGTCCATGGCCGCCTTCGAGGCGTCGCCGATGATGCGCGGCCCGGTCAGATAGGCGCCGTACTCGGCCGTGTTGGAAATCCGCCCGAAAGCCCCGGCGATTCCCTTTTCGAACATCAGGTCGGTCACCAGCTTCAGCTCATAGAAGCATTCGAACCACGCCACCTCGGGCGGATAGCCCGCGTTGACCAGCTTCATGAAGGCGCCGTCGACCAGTTCGGCCACCCCGCCGCACAGAACCACCTGCTCGCCGAACAGGTCCGATTCGCACTCGTCCTTCATCGTGGTCTCCAGGATACCCTTGCGCCCGCAGCCCAGGGCGGCGGCGTAGGACAGGCCCAAGGCGTGGGCGCCGCCGGTGGCGTCCTGCTGGACCCCGAACAGGCAGAAGACCCCCTCCCCCGCCTCGTACAGATCGCGGATGCGTGGGCCGATGCCCTTGGGCGAGGCCAGGATGACGTCCAGATCGGCGCGCGGCGTCACCAGATCGAAGCGGACCGACAGGCCGTGGGCGAAGATCAGGGCGGCGCCCGGCCGGATGTTCGGCTCCAGCTCGTCGCGCCACAGATCGCGATGCGCCTCGTCCGAGACCATGACCGCGACCACATCCGCCCCCGCCGTCGCCTCGCCCGCCGTCAGGACGCGGAAGCCGTCGGCCTCCGCCTTCGCCCGCGTCGCCGACGCCGCCTTCAGCCCTATGACGATGTCGGTCACGCCCGAGTCGCGCAGGTTGAGCGCATGGGTCCGCCCCTGACTGCCGTAGCCAATCACGGCGACGCGTTTGCCGCGGATGATGGACAGATCGCAGTCGGCGTCGTGGTAGGCGGGAAGCGGATTGGCTAGGGTCTGGGTCATGAGCACAGACCTACAGCCTTCCGACGTCATCGGCTTCTGGAAAGAGGCCGGGCCCGACAAGTGGTTCGCCAAGAACGACGCCTTCGACGACGACTTCCGCCGGCGCTTCGCCCACGGCCACATGATGGCGGCGCGGCGGGAACTGGATCACTGGATGGACACGCCCGAGGGCGCGCTGGCCCTGCTGATCCTGCTGGACCAGTTTCCCCGCAACACCTTCCGCGGCACGGCCCACCAGTTCGCCACCGACCCGCTGGCCCTGTCTTTCGCCGAACAGGCGGTCGCGCGCGGCCATCATCTGGCGTTCGATACGGACCTGCGGAACTTCATCCTGCTGCCGTTCGAGCATTCCGAACGTCTGCAGGATCAGGACCGCTATCTGGCGCTCATCGGCGACGATGAAGATCTGAAAAAATGGGGCCACCTCCATCGCGACATCATCGTCCGCTTCGGCCGCTTCCCGCACCGGAACGCCAGTCTGGGCCGGGCGACGACGCCGGAGGAGCAGGCGTTCCTGGATGAGGGCGGGTTCGGGGGCTGAGCCAACCGCCTCACCTCTCCACCAAAGGTGGGGAGGTGGCTCGGCCGCGTCAGCGGACGAGACGGAGGGGTCTGCAACGCGCCACGGCCTACCCCTCCACCACCCTTCGGGTGGTCCCCCTCCCCACCTTCGGTGGAGAGGTGATCGGTGTCTGAAGCCACGTTCCTGTGAGCAACCGAATCGATGACCTGCCCCTCGGCCCGAATCAGCGGCACTGTCGGTCCATGACCGCGCAATTCCTCGCCGCTGACATTCAGGCCCGCACGGGCGCCGTGCCCGCTGACCACCCCGAGTGGCAGTACCTGAATCTGCTGCGCGACATCCTGGACAATGGCGCACGCCGTGACGATCGCACCGGCACCGGGACGCTGGGCGTGTTCGGCCGCCAGATGCGGTTCGACCTGTCCAAGGGCTTCCCGGTCCTGACGACCAAGAAGCTGCACCTGCGCTCCATCATCGTCGAACTGCTGTGGTTCCTGCGCGGCGAGACCAATATCGGCTGGCTGAAGGAAAACGGCGTCAGCATCTGGGACGAATGGGCCAATGCCGAGGGCGAGCTGGGCCCCGTCTACGGCAAGCAGTGGCGGTCCTGGGCCGCGCCGGACGGCCGCGTCATCGACCAGATCGAAAAGCTGGTCCACGGGCTGAAGACCAATCCGAACGGCCGCCGGCATATCGTGTCCGCCTGGAACCCGGCGGACGTGGACGACATGGCCCTGCCGCCCTGCCACTGCCTGTTCCAGTTCTTCGTCGCCGACGGAAAGCTGAGCTGCCAGCTGTACCAGCGCAGCGCCGATGTCTTCCTGGGCGTGCCGTTCAACATCGCCAGCTATGCTCTTCTGACCATGATGATGGCGCAGGTCTGCGGGCTGGAGCCGGGCGAGTTCGTCCACACCTTCGGCGACGCCCACCTGTATCTGAACCACATCGAGCAGACCGAACTGCAGCTGAGCCGCGAGCCCCTGCCCCTGCCGACCATGACCATCACGCCGCGCGACGACCTGTTCGCCTACCGGCTGGAGGACTTCGTGCTTGATGGGTACCAGCCGTGGCCGCACATCAAGGCGCCGGTCGCGGTCTGATGCCGCTGGATTTGAAAGGCCTGCAGGACTCCGTCCTGCGCATCTCCGACATCTACGCCCGCGAGCACGGCATCGACCGTGACAAGGCCGCGTCCGGCGACTGGGCCCTGCTGAAGGTTCAGGAGGAGCTGGGTGAACTGGTGGCCGAACATCTGCGCATGACCGGCCGGGCGCGCGGCGCGGCGGACGCGGACAAGCTGGGCGACGAGGCGGCGGACGTGCTCGGCATGTTGCTCATCTACTGCCGCGCGGCGAATATCGATATCGAGGCGGCGATGCAGCGGAAGTGGCTGCACTGGCTGGAGAACAGTGCGTGATCGAACTGCTTGCCCTCGCTCAACAACCACCGCCGGTTCTGGTCATGCCGGCTCCGAGCGATTTCGCTGAGGCCGCCCGCAGAGAGATTAGACGGTGCGGCAATAATGAGCGGCTTTACGCCAGCTCCATTGGAGCCAGCTTCACGGCCGGATCATCCTTTACCGGACGTCTCGATGACGGAACGAGAACGGAGGGCCGTAGTGATCGCGGCGTCTGCGTGATTGAGACGCTTCAATGGCGGCCCCAGGGAGACCGACTGGCCCGGGCGGTTGAGGCTGGCCTGAACGACTGGGAGCCGAAACTCGTTCTCCGCACATGGCGCGAACAGATAAGCGACGCCGACGGTGATTCGGTGCAAACGGTTTTCGAGCAGAAGGACGCAGCCGGGCAGATCCTCGGCTTGGTGACCGTGATCGAACCGGTTGATGAGAGCGTGGGACTCGCCCGGGTTGTCTATCAGGCCAGCCGCTGACACCGGTCGTTACGCCGCTGAGACCACCATCTTCATCCGGCGCAGATCATCGACCAGCGCCTGCACCTGATCGTCGCGCTCGACCTTGATGGTGTTTTTCGAGGTCATGCCCATGGCGACCGTGGCGCGCCAGGCGACGACCTGACCCTCGACCACCGTGGTCTGGACCACCTCCGGCTTGTTCTGGGCGGCGGCGAGGCCGACGAAGCCGAAGCCGAGGCTGTGAGGGCCGGGGTCGACCTCGACGGCGGTGAACTGGGGCGATTTCAGCTGGGCCAGGACGCGGCCGTCCAGCGTCACCTCCATGCCCGCCATCTTGCCGACGAAGCCCTGCCGGTGGATCAGGATCAGCCCCTTGCCCGGCGATGGCTTGAGGCCGAGCACGGCGGTCTTCTGTGCGTCCGAGGCGACCGGCCCGCCCTTCGTCCCCTGCAGATTGGCCATCAGATAGGCGGTCATGCCGCCGACGAAGAACGGGATGTACCAGAGGGCGAAGCCGCTGAAGCCGACCGCGCCGAGGATCAGGGACAGCACGAACATCACGATGACGCCGGTGATGATGGCGGGGACGTACTTGCCCATGCGGAGCCTCGCGTTCATGACAGTGGTCCCTCCAAAGCGGATAAACACCTTGGCCGTTCCTTCAGTCGTTCTCGTCGTCGCCCGTGGCTCCAACGGCGTGATCGGACGCGACGGCGACCTGCCCTGGCGGCTGCGCAGCGATCTGCAGCGCTTCAAGGCCATCACCATGGGCAAGCCCTGCATCATGGGCCGCAAGACGTGGGAGAGCCTGCCGCTGAAGCCCCTGCCCGGCCGACTCAACATCGTCCTGAGCCGCGACGAAAGCTGGGGCGACGATGATCAGGTTCGTAGCGCGGTGATCTGCCGGACGCTGGACGAAGCCATCGAGATCGCGCGCGAGACGGCCGAGGACGACGATCTCGACGAGGTCTGCGTGATCGGCGGCGCGGGCCTGTTCGAAGCCGCCCTGCCCCGCGCCAAACGACTGTACATCACCGAGGTGGACGCCGCGCCCGACGGCGACGTGTATTTCCCGGCCTTCGATCCGGGGCAGTGGACGGAAGCGTCGTCCGAAGCCCACCCCGCCGGGGCGAAGGACGACCACGCCTTCGTCTTCAAGGTCTTCGAACGGCGGTGAGTCGTGAAAAGTGAGTGGTGAGCAGCGACGATGTGAGCCGGTGAGCCACGCGGCCACTCACCCTCAATCTTCACCCTTCACCACCCATCCCGCATCATTCGCCCTTACGAGAGCGTCAGCATCGCCTGACGTTCGAACGCCTGCAGGTCGTCGTGACGGCCGTCGCGGATCTTCTGCACCCATTGGGGGTCGGCCAGCAGGGCGCGGCCCACGGCGACGAGGTCGAACTCCTCATTCTCCAGACGGCGCAGCAGGCCATCCAGCGAGGCCGGCTTCGAGCCCGCGCCGCCGAAGGCCGCGATGAACTCGCCGTCCAGCCCCACCGAGCCGACGGTGATGGTCGGCTTGCCCATCAGCTTCTTGGCCCAGCCGGCGAAATTGAGGTCCGAGCCCTCGAACTCGGGCTCCCAGAACCGGCGCTGCGAACAGTGGAAGACGTCCACGCCGGCGTCCGACAGCGGCGTCAACCACTCGACCATCTGGTCCGGGGTTTCGGCGATGCGGGCGGTGAAGTCCTGCTGCTTCCATTGCGACAGGCGCAGGATGACCGGGATGTCGTCGCCCACGCCCTCGCGCACGGCCTTGACGACCTCGGCCCCGAAGCGGGCGCGGTCGGCGATGGTCGGGCCGCCCCAGCGGTCCTCGCGCACATTGACGCCGCCCCAGAAGAACTGGTCGATCAGATAGCCGTGGGCGCCGTGGATCTCGACCGCGTCGAAGCCCAGCTCCCTGGCCGCGCGGGCCGAGCGGCCGAAGGCGGCGATGGTGTCCACCACATCCTCCTCGGTCATCGGCTCATATTTCCGCTTGTCCGGGGCGACGAGGCCGGACGGGCTGTCGACCTTGCCCAGCGGCTGCCAGTCCGGGCCCTGCCCGCGGGCGGCGCCGACGTGCCAGATTTGCGGCGCGATCAGGCCTCCGGCGGCGTGGACCTCCTCAACGACCTTCTTCCACTCGGGCAGGGCCTCGCCGTGGAAGACAGGGACGGCGGCGTCATTGCGGGCGGCGGGGCGTTCGACCACCGTGCCCTCGGTGACGATCAGGCCCACGCCCCCTTCGGCGCGGCGACGGTAGTAGCCGGGCACGCCGTCCGACGGGATGCCCTCGGGCGAAAAGGACCGGGTCATCGGCGCCATGACGATGCGGTTGGGCAGGGTCAGCCCCTTGATGGTGAAGGGGGTGAACAGGGCGTCGACGGACATGGAAAGGCTCGCGCGGAGGACTGGAACCGGCAAGGTGGCCATTCCCGTTGCGTTTGAAAACCCTATCCGCAAAAAATCGTCAGGGCGCGTCTTCGCCGATCAGCAGGATCGACACCGCGCGGCCGCCAAAATCCGTTGCCCGCACGCCGTCCTGCACACAGCGGAACTGCTCATAGGTCACGGACCGTCCAGCCTCGAAGGTCAGCGTGTATCGCCGGGCGTCAGCCGACAAAAGATCGCCCGCCCGAAGGCCACAATGGACCTCGAGCGTCCGCGCAAAGCCCGCCAGATCCGGCGCCTGCGGATCGAACCGGGGCAGTCCGGAATTCGGGAGGTGCGGAGCGACGGGTGCGCACCCGACCAGCATCAGCCCCGCCGCCAGAACCGCCCCGGTCGCCCGCATCACGCTCTGCCCGTCAGCCCGAGCGCCCGGGCGACGGCCTCGGCGAAGCCCGCGAACCGGGCGGCGATGTCTCCCTGCGGATCGGCCAGCACCACCGGCAGCCCCGCATCGCCACCCTCGCGGACGGCGGCGTCCAGCGGAATATCACCGAGGTAGGCCACGCCCAGATGCCCGGCCTCGGCCTTGGCCCCGCCCTTGCCGAAGATCGGGCCGGTCATGTTCTCGATCAGCCCCAGGGTCGGCACCCCGACCTTGGCGAACAGGGCGTGGCCCCGCCGCGCGTCGGCCAAGGCCACCTCCTGCGGGGTCGAGACGATGACGGCGCCGTCCAGCGGCGTCTTCTGGATCAGGGTCAGTTGCACGTCGCCGGTGCCGGGCGGCAGGTCCACCACCAGCACGTCCAGCGGCTGCTCCGCCGTGCCCCAGCGGGTCTGGGTCAGCATCTGCGTCAGGGCCTGCGAGGCCATCGGGCCGCGCCAGATCATGGCGTCCTCAGCCTTCGTCAGCAGGCCCACGGACATGGCCTTCAGCCCCTGCACAACGTGAGGCTGGATCATGCCGTCCACATAGTCCGGCTTGCCCGAAACGCCCAGCATGGTCGGCAGTGACGGGCCATAGACGTCGGCGTCCAGCAGCCCGACCGACAGGCCGCGCCCGGCCAGGGCGGCGGCCAGGTTCACGGCGACGGTGGACTTGCCCACCCCACCCTTGCCCGAGGCCACGGCCAGCACCTTGCGCACATGGGCCGGGCGGTCGGTGGCGACGGGCGCCTTGGGCCGGGTCTGGTCCACGGCCTGCGGCGACAGGGAGGCGGTGCGGCGCGGCGCGGCAGTGGGGGCGGTCTCGGCGGTGAGGATGACGGAGACGCGGGTCATGCCCGGCAGCGCCTTGAGCGCGGCCTCGGCGGCGTCGCGGACCGGGGCGTAACGCGCCGTCTCGCCCGCCGGCACCTCGATCACGAAGCCCGCGCGATCCTCGGTCACCGTCAGCCCCTGCGCCAGTCCGGCGGCGGCCAGTCCCTGCCCCGTCCGGGGGTCGGTGATGGCGTCCAAGGCGGCGATGACGGCGGCTTTATGGGGCAAGGGAGGCGTTCCAGTCTGGGCCGGGCGGGTTGCGGCTGCGAGGCCCGCGTTCTATCGCCGGACGACCCGCCCCGCGAGCCCTCATCTTGACCCTGCCCCCCATCACCCTGATCGCCGGCCCCACCGCCTCGGGCAAGTCGCGGCGGGCGATGGAGATGGCGGCGCGGACCGGGGCCGTCATCGTCAACGCCGACAGCCAGCAACTTTACGCCGACCTGCGCGTGCTCAGCGCCCGGCCATCGGCGGCGGACGAGGCTGAGATCGAGCACCGGCTGTACGGCGTCGCCGACGCCGCCGAGGTCTGGTCGGTCGGCCGCTGGAGCCGCGCGGCGACGCCCCTGCTGGCGGAGCTGGCGGAGGCGGGGCGCCCGGTCCTGCTGGTCGGCGGCACGGGCCTGTATTTCAGTGCCCTGATCAAGGGGTTGGCGGAGATTCCCGACGTGCCGGATGCGGTGCGCGAGGCGGTGACGGCGGCCTATAACGCCGAGGGCGAGACCCCCTTCCGCCGCCGTCTGGCCGTGCGCGACCCCCGGGCCGCCGAGCGGATCGAAAGCGGCGACCGCCAGCGCCTGACCCGCGCCATGGCCGTGGCCGAACACACCGGCCGCGCCCTCAGCGACTGGACCGCCGACACCACCCCCCTGCTGCCGCCGGGGTCGTGGACCGGTCTGGTGGTCGAGCCGGACCGCGCGGCGCTCTATGCGAACTGCGACCGACGGGTCGACCAGATGGTCGAACAGGGCGCGCTGGACGAGGTTCAGGCCCTGATGGCGCGAGGCCTGTCGCCGGACCTGCCCGCCATGAAGGCCGTCGGCGTGCGCGAGTTCGCGGCCCACCTGGCCGGCGAGACGACGCTGGATCAGGCCATCGACGCCACCCGCCAGGCCACCCGCAACTACGCCAAACGCCAGCTGACCTGGTTCAGGAACCAGACGCCGGGCTGGGCGCGGGCCTGAGGCGCGCGGCCAGCAGGCCGACGCCGAGCCAGAGGCCGAGAATCGGGCTCATCCCGATGCCCAGCAGCGGCATGGGGAAGGCGCCGAACACCGTGATGGCGGCGGCGATCAGCATATAGGCGGACAGGGCCAGGCCCGCGGGCCGGGCGGGCGTGTTCCGCGCTGTTACGGCGGGCGTCAGGGCCACGGCCGTGATGAGCAGGACCGCGAGCCCGGCGAGGATCGGCGAAACGGCGGAAGCCAGGCCCACGATCTCCTCCACCTCCGGGACCGGAGCCAACGGGTCGGGGCGCAGCCAGCTGACTGTGGAAAGCCCTCCCGCCAGCAGGATCAGGCCGATCCGCACCGGGCGGGACGCCGGGGCTCTGACCGCGAGAACCATGAGCGCCGCCCCGAACGCCGTGGCCTGCGACGCGTCCGGCTGCGCCACCAGCACGGCCTGTCCGGCGAAGGCCAGCGCCCAGCTCCACCAACGACCGACGGTCCAGGCCAAGACGACGATCGCCAGCGGCAGAACAACGAAGGCCACGTTGATGTGCAGCGGGCCGAGGTCCAGCCAGCGGCGGACGCCCTCCTGGGGAATACCGCCCAAACTGGCGCCGAGGAGCCCCACGCCGCAGAGCAGAAGCAGCGCAGCGATCCGTTCGCCTGCGAAGACGGCCAGTCCGGCGGCCAGCAACAGGCCGACGGGCCAGACGGCCAGATTGCGCAGCCATGAGCCTGACGGCACGCCGGAGACGGCGCAGACCCACGCGCCAAGCGCCACAGCCGCCAGAGACAGCAGGCCGTAAAGCAGCAACAGCCCCCTCGACGGACGGATCGCGATCATCGGACGGCCACTCCCCTGCCAAGCCGGGAGACTCGCCCTGCGCGCGGGTCCGGCAAACAGCCTTCGCCCACGAAGCGGCGTCCTGCGATCAATCCCCTGCGGTCCAGCGTGCATCGGTCGCCGCTGATCGCCGATTACCCTTCAATTTCGCCCGCGGCTCCCCTATATTGGTCCTGTCCGGTTTCGGCCGGACTATGGCGATAAACGTGCCTGTAATAAGCGGACCGGACCCGGGTGCGATTCCCGGCGGCTCCACCATTCTCTCCCGGTTATCAGCGGGTTAGTACGGGGCCGACTAGCATCGACGGACGTGTAAAGAGGATTGCTTTCGCTCGTCCTGACCCACCGTATCGGGTCATTTTCTAACTGCGAACGATAACTTCGCTGGGGAATACGCTGTCGCCGCGTAATGCGGTTCCGGTAATTCCAAACTAAGTCCTCAGGGTTCAGATCCTGGGGCGGGGCCGCCAGGGGGCCTGCCAACAGAACCCCTGGCACTTTCCGACATCGCGAAGCGGCCTTTTCTTTTCCAGAAAGAATCGGCGAGCGTCTGGCAACAGAAGCCCTCCACCTTCCTGACATCGCGTTTGCGCCCTCCCCTCACGAGCCGCTTGACTCTTATTTCGATGATTAGCTAAACATCGACTTATGAACATGGTCTTCAAAGCCCTCGCAGACCCGACGCGCCGCAAGGTGCTGGAGCTGCTGCGTCGCCGTCCGATGACGGCGGGCGAGTTGGCCGACCGGTTCGAGGTCTCGCGCCCCACCATGTCCGCCCATTTCACTGTGCTGAAGGAGGCGGGTCTGATCGACGCCTGCAAACAGGGCACGACCATCACCTACCGCCTGCAACTGTCCGTGCTGGAAGAGGCCCTGCTGGGCTTCGGCCAGATGTTCGGGATCGGCGCCGCCGCGCCCGCTTCCGCTTCCGCTTCCGATGAAGGATCGTCCCGATGAAGCTCAAACCTGTCGTCTCCGCCCTCGTGCTGGGCGCCGTCTTCCTCGGCATCGCCGTCGCGCTGAAGGTCGCGGAGCGGAACGGCCTGATCGCCGACGACCTCGGCGGCCGCGGTTTCATGGTCCTGATCGGCCTGGTCATCGCCGGCTACGGCAACGTCGTGCCCAAACAGCTGAAGAGGCCGCGCGACACCATCGCCGCCGAACAGAGGGTCCAGTCGGCCCTGCGCGCGTGCGGATGGACGATCACCCTGGCGGGCCTGACCGTCGCCGGCGTCTGGGCGACCCTGCCGGACGTCGTGGCGGAGCCGATCTCGATGCTGACCCTTCTGGCCGCCTTCCTGGTGGTGCTGTCCTGTGGCCTGACCTGCCGCCGGGGCTCGGATCCCGAGGCGACGGCGGGGCTGTAAAACCGCCATTCCCGCCTTTTACCTTGATGCCGTCTTCCGCCCGCGCCCGTCGGAGGTTATCACCGCCCCTGCACAGGTGAGACCCGTACCCGATGGCTGAAGAGACGCCCCCCGTCGACGACATGCACTACGAGCAGCTGGCGCAGGACGCCCTGCGCGGGGTGATCCGTTCCGCGCTGGAGCGGGCGGCGGGACCGGACGGGATTCCCGGCGCGCACCATTTCTACATCACCTTCAAGACCCGGGCGCCGGGCGTCAGCGTCCCGCCGGACGTGATCGCCAAATATCCCGACGAGATGACGGTGGTGCTGCAGCACCAGTATTGGGACCTGAAGGTCGAACAGAACCGCTTCTCGGTCATGCTGAAATTCGGCGGCATGCCCAAGGTGCTGGCCATGCCCTATGCGGCCGTGACCCGCTTCTATGACCCCTCGGTGCAGTTCCTGCTGCAGTTCGAAGCGCCCGCGACCATCGAGGAGATCGCCGCCGAGGTCGCCGCCGCCGAGCCCGACGACACGCCTGTCCCGCCGCTGGGTGGCGATGACGCGCCCAAGGTCGTGTCGCTGGATCACTTCCGGAAGAAGTAGTCCTTCCCCTGCCCGCGCCTTCCGCTAACCTCGGCGGGCTGGAGCTGCGGGGGTGCGCATGGTTCGGGGTCTGATCGTTCTTCTGGCGGCCATGCTCGGCCTTGCGGGATCGGCGACGGCGCAGTCACGCACGCTCCGTCCGCCCAGCCGGTTCGAAGGCTGGATCTCGGCCATCATCCAGGCCGACTGGCGCGACGGGCGCGGGCATCCGATCCCCGCCTTCGACAACGCCCGACGCGATCTGGTGCGCGGCTTCCTCGACGCCGGGTTCAGCCGCGCCGACATGGTCGACTATTCACTGCGTACGGATGTTCCCGAACCCACCACGCCGTCGGCGGTGATGGCGGGCGTGCGCGCGGCAGCCGCGCGGGCCACGCGCGGCTGCCTGATCTACGTCACCTCACACGGCGGGCCGGACGGGCTGGTGTTCGGGGATGCGCCACGCATGACCCCGGACGTGATGGCCAATCTGGTCCGCAACACCTGCGGCGCCCGTCCGACGGTGGTGATCGTCTCGGCCTGTTATTCCGGCATCTTCCTCAACGCCCTGCAGGGGCCGAACCGGATGGTGATGACCGCCGCCCGCCGCGACCGGACCTCCTTCGGCTGCGGCGCGGACGAGCGCTACCCGTGGTTTGACGGCTGTATTCTGGAAAGCCTGCCGAACGCCGCCGACTTCCTCGCACTGGCGGCGGACACCCGCGCCTGCGTGGTCAGAAAGGAGACGGAGGCGGCGGTCGAACTGCCGTCCGAGCCGCAGCTGTTCGTCGGGGCGGAGATGCAGATGCGGCTGCCGACGCTGCGCTTTCAGCGCAGCAACCCTCCCTAGAGGTCGCTGACGTTTACACTTCCAAGCGGCGGCGATTGCGATACCTTCACCGTTCACCGGGAGGGGACACCATGAAACAGGCCGCCATCATCGCATTCGCCCTGCTCGCCGCGGGCTGCGCGACCCGGGCTTCGGAACCCGATTTTCTTGCGGAAATGTTCAGCGGCGTACCCGCCGCGCGCTCCGACCGGACCGCCGCCGGCCTGACCGGGCATCCCCTCGGCAGCCAGCAAAACCCGATCCGGGTCCATTTTCCGGCCGGCGAGCGCGCCTATCTGGCGCGTCTTCGCTGCGCCGACCAACGCGCACCGCAGGTCGAGCGGATCGGCAGCTTCGGCATGGGCCCCTATGGCATGATCATCGACGGCTATGACGTCCGCTGTCCGGGTTCGACGCCCGCAACCAGCACACTGTACCTCGACATGTATCATCCGGACCACGTCGAGACCGCCGCGCCGCCGGGGTTCAAGATCATCCCCTGAGCCGTCAGCGCCTGGGAAACACCCGGATCGTGATCCGCTCGCGCTCGCCCTCGCGGCGTTCGACCAGCAGGCGCGCGACCTGACTGTCGTCGTGGAACAGATAGCCCTTGATGGCGTCCAGCAGGGCCTTGGCCAGGTTGTCGAGGTCCATCCACGGCGGATCGCCGATGTGCTCCATGACGATCTCGACGACATAGTCACCGTAGGACGGTCGCGAGTTCCAGTCCTTGCGCATGAACTCATAGACCAGCGGCTTGTAGTATTTGGCCTGGGTGGTCAGGCCGTCGATGGTGATCTCGACCGCCTCGCCGCTCTCACGCGCGCGCACCTTGCCTGTACCGATCCAGCCCGGGGTCATTCATGGGTTCCGCCGCGAGCCTTGCCCGCTCGCCTGCCCGTGCTACACCGCCGCGCATCTTCCCGCCACGCCTGAGAGAGCCGACCGCGATGAGCACCGTCCGCACCGAAACCGACACCTTCGGCCCCATCGAGGTCGCCTCGGACCGCTACTGGGGCGCACAGGCGCAGCGGTCGCTGGGCAATTTCAAAATCGGCTGGGAGAAGCAGCCGCTGCCGATCGTGCGGGCGCTGGGCATCGTCAAGCGCGCCGCCGCCGAGACCAACCGCGACCTCGGCAAGCTGTCGCCGGACCTGGCCGACGCCATCATCGCCGCCGCCAATGAAGTCATCGAAGGCAAGCTCAACGACCACTTCCCGCTGGTCGTCTGGCAGACCGGGTCCGGCACCCAGTCGAACATGAACGCCAACGAGGTCATCTCGAACCGCGCTATCGAGATGATGGGCGGCGAGATGGGGTCGAAAAAGCCGGTCCATCCCAACGACCACGTCAACATGAGCCAGTCGTCCAACGACACCTATCCGACGGCCATGCACGTCGCCTGCGCCGAACAGGTGGTCAACGACCTGCTGCCCGCGCTGAAGCACCTGCATACGGCGCTGAAGGCCAAGTCGGAGGCCTGGGCCCACATCATCAAGATCGGCCGCACCCATACGCAGGACGCCACGCCCCTGACCCTCGGTCAGGAGTTCGGCGGCTATGCCCAGCAGGTCGCCAACGGCATCGAGCGGATCGAACAGACCCTGCCCAAGCTGATGGAACTGGCCCAAGGCGGCACCGCCGTCGGCACCGGCCTGAACGCCCCCGTCGGTTTCGCCGAAAAGGTCGCGGCGCAGATCGCCGGCATCACCGGCCTGCCCTTCACCACCGCCCCGAACAAGTTCGAGGCCCTGGCCGCCCACGACGCCATGGTCTTCAGCCACGGCGCGATCAACACGGTCGCCGCCTCGCTGTTCAAGATCGCCAACGATATCCGCTTCCTCGGCTCCGGCCCGCGTTCGGGCCTCGGCGAGCTGGCCCTGCCGGAGAACGAGCCGGGCTCCTCGATCATGCCAGGCAAGGTCAACCCCACCCAGTCCGAGGCCCTGACCCAGGTCTGCGTCCAGGTGTTCGGCAACCACGCGGCGATCACCTTCGCCGGCTCGCAGGGGCATTTCGAGCTGAACGTCTTCAACCCGGTCATGGCCTACAACTTCCTGCAGTCGGTCCGTCTGGTCGCCGACGCGGCGATCAGCTTCACCGACAACTGCGTCGTCGGCATCGAGCCGCGCGAGGACAACATCAAGCGCGGCCTGGACAACTCGCTGATGCTGGTGACGGCCCTGAACGGCAAGCTCGGCTATGACGCCTGCGCCAAGATCGCCAAGACCGCGCACAAAAACGGCACCACCCTGCGCGAGGAAGCGGTCGGCGGCGGCTATCTGACGAACGAGGAGTTCGACCAGTATGTCCGTCCCGAAAACATGATCTCACCGGGCTGATCGCAACCGTATGGGCCCCATCGTCTTCGCCATCTCCCTCGGCTGCCTGATCTGCCTGATCGGGTTCTGGTTTCGCCGTGAGCGGACGACGGCGGCGGCGGCGAAGGGGGTGCGGGACAGGCTGATCGAGACCTATGGGCTGGACGAGGCCTATGTCTCCGGCGACGACGACAGCTTCGTCGGTCTGTCCATGGCGAAGCGGGAGTTGCTGGTCGGCCGGGTCGAGACGCCGCAGCGCCTGCCCTTCGCGGCCATTCGGGCGGTCGAGGGGCTCAGGGACGGCGCGGTCATGGTCCGCACGGCCCGTGACGGCGTCCCGCCTCCGCCCGCCGATCCCGAAGCCCTGCCGCCGCATATGATCCGCTCGCTGGGTCTGCGGATCACGGTGGACGCGCCGGAGCCGGGCGACCACGTCATCCTGTTCGCCAATGGCGGCAAACAGGGACTGGACCCGCAGAACCTCTACCTGCGCCAGCAGGCCGCGCTGGCGGAAGCCTGGTACAGGAAGGTGGCCGTGGCGATGCGGGACGACGCCTAGCGCTTGTCGCGGATCGTTCGCCCGACCGGGGCCAGCGCCAGCTTGGCCAGCTCCAGATCCTTCAGGGCGAAGGGGATGCCGATGATGGTCACGAACTCGGCCACGGCGATGACCAGGTGCGACAGGGCGATGTACCAGCCCGCGAAGACGAACCAGATCACGTTCAGAATGACGCCGACCCCGCCCGTGACGGGGTTCAGATCGTCCTGCCAGACCACTTCGCGGCCGAACGGCCAGAAGCTGTAGCTGGCCATGCGCCAGGCCGCGAAGGTCCACGGCAGGCCGACGACGGTCAGGGCCAGGATCGCCCCGCCCAGCAGCCAGAGCAGGCCGGAAATCCAGCCGCCGAAGAAGAACCACAGGACGTTGAGAATGAGACGGATCATGTCCTCAACATAGGCAAAGGCCCCGCCTGTGTAAGCGGGGCCTTCATGAATTCGCGGACAGGCGAGAGCGGCCGCCTAGTGCGGCTTTTCGGTCCAGCGCGACTTGGCTTCGTCCTTGGTGATGTTCAGATGGACGTGCTCATCGACGCGTTCGACCCAGCTGACCGGGATCATGTGGTGCTTGAACCCGCCGGCCAGGTCGAGCTTGGCCAGTTCGATCTGGTCGCCGACGACGTGATCGACGCGGCCGACATGTTCGCCGTCCGAACCGACGACTTCGAGGTGTTCGCGGATTTGCGAGGCGTCTACCATGGGAATCTCCTCAGGCTTTGGGGGGTGTGGAAAGCCAACCGCCCGGCACGCGTCGGGTTGCATCACGGAGGTCGTCATGGGCGAGGTCGTGAACCTGAACCGGTTCCGGAAGGATCGGGCCAAGGTCGAGGCGAAGGACGCGGCGACCGCGAACCGCGTCACCCACGGGCGCAGCAAGGCCGAAAAGACCAAAACGGCCAAGGAACGCGCGCACGCCGAAAAGCTTCTGGATGGATCGAAGCTGGAGGACTGAGATGGGCGGCTATGCCCCTCACACACGGCAAGGGTTGATCGCCCTGATCGCCATGCGCCGGATCAAGGCCGAGTCGATGCGACGTGCGAAACTGGCGGCGGCCAGCACGCCGGCCGATGCGGAAGCCCTGGTCGAGGCGGATCGCAAGCAGAAGAAGACCGGCTGGTTCCGGCGCTAGGCTTTCGGCGCCCGGATCAGCAGGGCCTGCCCCGACAGCACCAGCAGCAGGCCGACGAGAGCCAGCCAGCCGAAGCGCGCGCCCTCGAACAGGACAGACACCAACATGGCGATCGGCGGCGTCAGGGCCGAGATATAGCTGGCCATCGCATAGCCGATGGTGCGGGCGATGGTGAAGTAGAGCCCGAAGGCGATCACCGATCCGAACAGCGACAGATAGAGCAGTGAGCCGATGTAGGCCGGGGTCGGGGCGAGGCTGAACTCCACCCCGGTCGCCAGCCCGTAGATCGCCAGCAGCGCCGTCCCGTAGGCCATGGCCCAGGCGGTCGAAGGGATGGCGGCCGAGCCCTTCTGCTGGCCCTTCCAGGCAAAGAAATTGCCGAAGGCCGACGCCGTGGTGGCGATCAGGGCCAGACCGACGCCGATGGCGGCGCGCTGGTCAAAGCCCGCGCCCAGAACCTCGCCGCCTGACAGGACGGCGACCCCGGCGATCCCCAGCAGCGCGCCCCCCCACGAGGCCGCGGCGGCCTTCTGCCCGCCCATCAGGCGGAACAGGACCAGGTTGATGAAGGTCAGGGAGGCGAAGGTCACGGCGACGATGGCCGAGGCGACATGGCCTTCCGCCGCATAGGTGAAGCTGTAGCTGATCGAGAAGGCGAACACCCCCTGCCCCAGCGCGGCCAGATGCTGGGCGCGGGTCAGCTTCAGGGGCAGGCGCGCGATCAGGCAGCCCAGAAACAGCACGATGGCGGCCAGGCCGAAGCGCCACACGATGGACGCCAGGGCGGGCACGGTCCCGAGTTGCAGGGTGATCGCGTACCAGGTCGTCCCCCAGATCATCGCGCAGACGATCACCCCGCCGATGCCCAGCAGGGTCGTGCGGGACAGGCGCGGACGGGCGACGGGCGCTTCTGTGGGGGTGGTCATCCCGCGGGAATGCCCGTGCCCGGTGAAGCGCACAAGCGCGGTTGTCCCGCATCCCGCACAAGGCGGCCTTATACGTCCGGAAACCGCCTCAGGCGCGCAGTTTCAGCCCCTGCCGGACCTCGTGGGGAATCGCGTGATAGGTCCCGGCCGGACGGATTTTCAGGCGCGCACGGGCCTCATCGAGAGGCCGGGCGAACAGGGCCTCGTAATCCAGTCCCGGCAGCCAACGCGCAGCCTTGCCGTTCCGGTAGGCCTGCCACACCGCCTTGCGGGCCGGGACGGCGCGGTTCTCGCGCCGGATTTCACGCGCGGCGCCCCAGCCGATGAAGGCGAAGCCGATATTGCGGGTCTGGGCATAGGAGAAGGCGACCACACAGGCTTCGCCCAAGGCGTCCGTCTCGTAGCCGGTCAGCACATGCCAGACGTCGTGCACGTCCCGCAGGCGCCGTGAATACCAGATGATCGGGTGTTCGGCGTCGGCCAGCGGCGCCACCTTGCGCGCCTCGTCGGCCAGGCCTTCGGCGGTGAAGCCGCGGCTCTCCCGGAACTCGCGGTAGGCGGCGCCCACCGTCCCGGGACCAAACCGGCCCAGCCACTCCGGATCGTCCAGCCGGTGCGCCAGCTCGTCGCGCAAAAAGGCCTGACGACCGCCCTCCATGCTCTGGAGCATCCGGTTATAGCCCTTGCCGAGAGAGCGGCCGGACAGGGCGCGCATGATCTCGAACACCTGCGCGGTGTCTTCCTTGTTTTTCACCAGCCGGCGAAAAGCGCGAAGGGCGCTTAACGGCTCGAGGCGTTGCGGCTTCAGCGGCACGAATTCCGCGAACTCGCCGGAAGTGGCGACAGTCATGGGCGATCCCCTGGACGACGCACACATCTTATCGCGAACTGATCCGCTCAGGAATGGCGACAGCGCCGCAGCCTGTCGCGCCGCGAGGCGTTAGGGGTGGCTGAGTTGTTCGGAGACCGTCCCATGCGCCGCGCCATCCTGTTGTCCCTGCTGCCGCTGGCCCTCGCGGCCTGCGCGCCCACGCCATCGCCCGCCCCCGGGGAGCCCACGCAGATGGGACACGGCATGACCGTGGTGACCGCGACCGTGACCTATCGAGAGCGGATCCGGCTGACGCCCGGCCATGTGCTGACGGTGACCGTCGAAGACGTCACCCGGGCCGATGCGCCTGCGCTGATTCTGGGCGAGCACAGGGAGACCCTCGACGGGCGCGCGCCACCTTACCGGGCGACGGTGGGCTTCCCGTCCAGCCTGATCGATCAACGCCACACCTATATCGTCCGGGGCGAGATCCATGATCCGTCCGGCGCGCTGCGCTTCACCACCGACACGCGCCACACGGTCCTGACCAACGGCGCCCCGGCCGGCGCTGACATCGTTCTGGTCGCCGGTCGCTGATCAGCCTACGAAGGCAGGATGCTGAAGAAGCGCTCCGTCTCCCTGTCCGGGCACGCCACCTCGGTGGCGCTAGAGGCTGAATTCTGGGCCGTTCTGGACGGGGTCGGCGCGGAAATGGGCCTTTCGCATGCGGGGCTGATGAAGCGGATCGACCAGACGCGCGGGCGCACCCCGCTGGCCTCGGCCTGCCGCCTGCTGGCCCTGGCCTGGGCGGGGGGCGATCACAGCTTCGCGGATCAGGGTTCGACGGATTGACAGTCGAAATGGCGAGCGCATGGTCAGGGTCTCTTCATGGAGCCCCGCCGTGGCCGTCACCTTTGACAAATCCCTGCTTCCCGCCGCCGTTTTCGGCGGCCTGATCGCCATCGGCATGATCGGCGGGGGCGCGCTGATCGGGTCCGGCGTCGTCAATGCCCAGGTGGGCAACCGGCAGGTGACGGTGCGCGGCGTGGCCGAGCGCAACGTCGTCGCCGACCTGGCCGTCCTGACGCTCAGCTTCAAGGCCGCGAACGATGACCTGCCGACCGCTCAGGCGCAGATTGATCGCGATCTGGCGATCGTGCGCAGCTTTCTGCGCCAGCAAGGCTATCCCGACGCCACCGTCTCTATAGGGCGGATGCAGGTGACCGACACCAAGGCGCGGGAGTATGGCTCATCCGACAACACCATCCGCTACATCGTCAGCCAGAGCGTGGTCGTCCGAACAAATGACGTACAGCGCGTCGCGACCACGGAGCGGTCGCTGAACAATCTGGTGCGTCAGGGCGTGCAACTGGATTTTGCGGCGCCGAACTACGTCTTCACCAAACTGAATGACGTCCGCCCGTCCATGATCGCGGAAGCCACCGCCTCGGCGCGGTCGGGCGCCGAGCAGTTCGCCAAGGATTCTGGCGCACCGCTCGGCCCCATCCGGCAGGCGACCCAAGGCTCCTTCGAAATTCTCGCACGCGAGGACATCGACACGGAATCCACCTCGCTGAACAAGCGCGTCCGCGTGGTGGCGACGGTCACCTACCAGTTGCGCTGATCAGCCCGCGGGCTGCCCACCGGGCAAGGCGGGCGGCTCGACCGGCGGAGGCGTCGGCAGATCCGGCATCCTGGGCGCGTCCGGCAGATTGACGTCGATATCGACGTCGGTCGCCTTAGGCGTCTCGATCGGTCCGCCCCGCATCAGCAGGACTGCGGCGATGATGATCACCACCACGACCAGACCGCCGATCAGGAAGCCCAGGAAGCCGCCGCCCCCGCTGCGTTGCGGAGGGTTGTTGATCGTCGTGTGATGCACGACTTCCGGCCGGTCACCCGGCCGTTCCGGCGGCGGTACGTTCGGATCGGTCATCTAGTTGGCCGCCGGCGCCGAAACCTCGGGCACGCTGATGTCGACATCTACCTTCTTGGTGTCGCCGCCGGGCATGCCGCCACGGAAGACGAAGAAGGCGATGACGACCACGACGACCAGCAGGCCGCCGACAATGAATGCGAGGCCCGAATTGCCGCCGCCGCTGCTGTTGGTGTTCTCGGCCATGTTCTGACCCTCCTGTTATGGACCCTGTCCCGGGGCAAGGAACGGAGGCGTTGCCGTAAGGGTTCCGGACAGGTGTCGCGTCGAGGCTGACAAATTCCTCCGGTCTCCTTATGTTCTCCCCGGTCCATGACTGATTCAGCCCCTCCCCGCATTTCCGATCTCGCCCGCTCGCGCGGCCCCGGCGGCATCGCGCCCTCTGGCGCGACCGATTATCTGTCCGGCCTGAACCCCGAGCAGCGTGAGGCTGTGGAAACCACCGAAGGCCCGGTGCTTGTGCTGGCGGGCGCCGGCACGGGGAAAACGCGTGTGCTGACCACCCGGCTGGCGCACATTCTGGCGACAGGCCGCGCCAAGCCCTGGGAACTGCTGGTCGTCACCTTCACCAACAAGGCCGCGCGCGAGATGCGCGAACGCATCACCCATCTGATCGGCCCGTCGTCAGAAGGATTGCGCTGGCTGGGCACCTTCCACTCGGTGGCGGCGCAAATCCTGCGCCGACATGCGGAGCTGGTCGGGCTGAAGTCGAGCTTCAGCATCCTGGACACCGACGACCAGGAGCGGGTGTGCAAGCAATTGCTGGAGGCCGCAGGGCTCGA
This sequence comes from Brevundimonas sp. AVps31, assembly GCF_058681355.1. Taxonomy (NCBI): domain Bacteria; kingdom Pseudomonadati; phylum Pseudomonadota; class Alphaproteobacteria; order Caulobacterales; family Caulobacteraceae; genus Brevundimonas; species Brevundimonas sp. AVps31. The sequence continues at coordinate 3,397,160 of NZ_CM178736.1, forward strand.
CACGAAGCGCTGGACGCCGAAGTCGCTGAACAATCTGATCGACCACTGGAAGAACCGCGGCTGGACACCCGACAAGCTGCCGCCCAGCGAGGACTTCGCCAACGGCAAGGGCCATGCCCTCTACGCCGCCTATCAGGCGCGACTGGCCAGTCTGAACGCCTGCGACTTCGGCGACCTGCTGCTGCACAACCTGACGATCCTGTCCCAGCATGTGGATATCGCTGAGGAATATCGCCGTCGCTTCCGTTACATTCTGGTCGATGAGTATCAGGATACGAACGTGGCCCAGTATCTGTGGCTGCGCCTGCTGACCGCCTCGACCGGCAATGTCTGCTGCGTGGGCGACGACGACCAGTCGATCTATGGCTGGCGTGGGGCCGAGGTGGACAACATCCTGCGCTTCGAGAAGGACTTCCCCGGGGCCAAGATCGTCAAGCTGGAGCGCAACTACCGCTCGACCAGCCACATCCTGGGCGCCGCGTCGGGCCTGATCGCCGCCAACCGCAGCCGTCTGGGCAAGACGCTGTGGACCGAGGACAAGACCGGCGACAAGGTTCGCGTGCGGGGTGTCTGGGACGGCGAGGCCGAGGCCCGGCTGATCGCCGACGAGATCGAAACCGCCCGCAAGGCCGGCGTCTCCTACAAGGACATGGCGGTGCTGGTGCGCGCCTCGTTCCAGATGCGGGCGTTCGAGGAACGGTTCGTCATGTTGGCCGTGCCCTACACCGTCATCGGCGGGCCGCGCTTCTTCGAGCGGGCCGAAATCCGCGACGCCCATGCCTATCTGCGCCTGATCCTGTCCGAAGAGGACGATCTGGCCTTCGAGCGGATCGTCAATGTGCCCAAGCGCGGCCTGGGTGACACCAGCGTGCAGAAGGTGCTGCAGATCGCGCGGGAAAACGGCGTCCCGGCCATGGCGGCGGTGCGCCACCTGATCGGCACGGACGAGCTTCAGGCCCGGACGCGTACGGCCTTCTCCAACTTCGTCCGCGACATCGACCGCTGGCGCGCCCTGGCCCAGACCACGACCCACTGGGAGCTGACCGAGGCCGTTCTGGAAGAGAGCGGCTACACCGACATGCAGAAGGCGGACCGGGCGACCGGCCAGACCCGGCTCGACAACCTGAAAGAGCTGACGCAATCGATGCAGCAGTTCGACACCCTGACGGCCTATCTGGAGCACGTCTCGCTGGTGATGGATCTGGACCGGGGCGAGAGCGCGGAGTCGGTGCAGATCATGACCCTGCACGGGGCCAAGGGGCTGGAGTTCCCGCTGGTCTTCCTGCCCGGCTGGGAGGAAGGCGTCTTCCCCAGCCAGCGCAGCATCGACGAGAAGGGCGAGAAGGGTCTCGAGGAGGAGCGCCGGCTGGCCTACGTCGGCGTCACGCGGGGCAAGGCGGATGTGCGCATCTCCTTCGCCGCCAACCGGCTGGTCTATGGCCGCTGGACCTCGCAACTGCCGAGCCGCTTCGTCGATGAGCTGCCGATCGACCACGTCGAGGCCGAGTCCGACACCGGCTACTACGGCGTCTCGTCCGGCATGAAGGAAGCGAAGTCCCGCTGGGATGAGATGCCCAGCTTCGGCAGCGGCTACTCCTCCCCGGGCTGGAAACGCGCCCAGACCTTCACGGCCTCGAAGACGCCGGCGGCCCGTCCCGCACGCCATACGATCATCGAGGGCGAAGGCCGTCTGGTCGCCACCGCTGACCCGAAGGCCGGATCAGGCTGGTCGAAGGGCGACCGCGTCTTCCACCAGAAGTTCGGCTACGGCGCCGTGAAAGCGATTGAAGGCAACAAGCTGGTCGTCGCCTTCGAGAAGGCGGGCGAGAAGAAGGTGATTGATACGTTTGTGGAGAAGGCTTGATGCGCGCGGGTCTGCCGGCGTTCCTCCTGACCTTCGCCGGCCTGCTCTTCTTCGCCTCGGCGGCCGCGGCCGCGTGCGAGCGCTATCCCACGGTCGCCGAGGAGTTTGCCGCGGCGGACTATGTCTTCGTCGCGGAGGTGACGGCGGGACGGATGGACCGGACGCCCGCGGATCCCGAAGGTTTTGACGGTGTCGAGTACACCGTCCGGCCGCTGAAGGTCTTCAAGGGGGAGCCGCCCTCGGACCTGCTGCTCTATAGCGAGAACAGCACCGGCCGCTTCCCGATGGCGGTCACGGGTTGGTATCTGGTTTTCGTGGGACCGCCATACGGCGTGGGCTTCGCCGAGCCGCCCCGCATCGAGCGCGCCGTCAGCAACTGTGGCCATTCGCTGGAGCTGAACTCGGTTCCGCTGGCGCTGCAGGCCTACCCTGCTGAACTGAGCCTCGGTCAGATTCTCGCGCTGGCGCCGGGGCTCAACGAACTGGTCGAGCGCGCCGAAGGCTGCGTCCATTTCGCGGGCGAGGAGCCCTATGACGACGCGCGCCGCGCCGACATCGAGCAAGCCCTGACCGAGCTGCGCTGCGATACTTTGGCCAAGGACGCCGCCTTCGAGCGAGCGCGTTTCGAAGGAGCCCCGGAAGCACAGGCGCGGCTGGACCAGGCCATGGACGGCTGGTCGGAGCCCTAGTCGTCAATCGTGATCGCGATCATCGCCGATTGCGCGCATGGCGACTGGCCGCTCGGCGATTTACCGGCGAGAACAGGCGTCGCCTGTCAATCCGGATGACCCGCCGATGATGAACCGCCGCTCCCTCCTCGCCGCCTCCGTCGCCCTTGCGGCCCTGCCCGCGCTGCCCGTCCTGGCGCGCAGCAGCCCTGCGGGCTTCGTGCGGCGCGAGGGGACGGCGCTGGTTCTGGACGGAAAGCCGTACCGGTTCGTAGGCTCGAACCTCTGGTATGCGGCCTGGATCGGGCATGAGGCGCGGCTGGGGCGTGAGCTGGACGCCTTGGCGGCTGACGGCGTCACCAACCTGCGCATCGCCGCCTCGGCCGAGCATTCGCCGCTGAAGAACTCGGTGCGCCCGGCCTTCCACGACCAGGCGGACGAATACAATGAAGCCCTGCTGACCGGGCTGGATCACGCCATGGCCGAGATCGGCAAGCGCGGCATGAAGGCGGTGCTGTATCTGACCAATTTCTGGGAATGGTCGGGCGGCATGGCCACATACCTGCTGTGGACCAACGGCGGCCACTACATCGACATGGGCGATCCGGCCCATCCCTGGCCCGAGTTCCCGGACTTCGTCTCCGGCTTCTACCGCAGCCCTTCGGCCATCGAACGCTATCACGCCCACGTTCGCCGCATCGTCGGCCGGGTGAACACCGTGACCGGCAAACCCTATGCCGAAGACCCCGCCATCATGGCCTGGCAGCTGGCGAATGAACCGCGCCCGGGCGGCACTGTGCCGGTCGTGGACCGCACCCTGCCGGAGTTCCATGGCTGGATCGCCTCCACCGCGCGCCTGATCAAATCCATCGCGCCGAACCATCTGGTGTCGACCGGCGGTGAAGGGCTGAAGGGCTCGATGGAGCGGCCGGAACTGGTGCTGTCGTCCCAGGCGGACGACGCCATCGACTACCACACCGCCCACGTCTGGCCCGGCAACTGGAGCTGGCTGGACCGCGCCGACATGGCCGGCACCCACGCCCGCGCCCTGGCTCTGTCGGCCGAGTATGTGCAGCAACACGTCGATCTGGCGAAACAGGCAGGCAAGCCGCTGGTGGTCGAGGAGTTCGGCTATCCCCGCAACGGCGACGTCTACAGTCTGAACGCCCCCACATCCATGCGGGACGAGCTGTACGCCACGATCCAGGACGCCGTGATCACCAGCGCCCGCGAAGGCGGTCCGCTGGTCGGCTCAAACTTCTGGGCGTGGAACGGCGAAGGCCGGGCCCAGCACGAGGACTTCCGGTTCAGGTCGGGCGACACGGCCTTCGTCGGCGATCCGCCGCACGAGCCGCAGGGCTGGTACGGCGTGTTCGATGCGGACGCCTCGACCCGGGCGGTGATCCGGTCGCGGGCGGCGGCGCTGGCGGCGATCTAGGGTTTCGCCCTCGCGCCGGTCGAAGGAACGACCACGACCGGCGGCGGCGCGGGACACTCGATCCGGGAGCAGAGCTGACGCCTCATCTCAGCCTCCATGATCGGGTTGAACCGCTCCACCATCTCGCCTGACTGTCGGCTGAGCGTCACGGTCTTGGCCATGACCGAGCGCCCGAGCGGGCTGTCGTAGAAGGCGACGAGGTGCTCGAGCTCTTCAAGCGTGAACGCGGCGGCGTACTGCTCGACATAGGCCTCCATCATCTGCGGCATCACATTGCCGAAGCCTTCCAGCACCGCTTCGCGAACGATCGGGATCTTGTCCGGCGGGATCCGGCTGTCGTTCAGCATGGGAGCGACCATCGACTCCATCATGGTGTTCATGAGCTTCTCCATCTGACTGATTTCGAAGAAGCGACGGACCAGAGCCTCCCGGGCGGCCATGTCCGAATCCTGAACTGCGGCGACGGGCGGGGAAACGGTCACCGCGGCGGCAGGCGCCCCACCGGCGAGAATGATCGCCGCAGCCGCACCGGCGAAAATGAACCTGACCATCGTATGTCCCCCGTTTGATCCCTCTTCCTAACCGGCTTGTTCGCGCGACGGAACAAGCGTCTCCCATGCGCCGACCGCCATCAGCACCCCGGTTGATCCGGCGGCGAGCAGCAGCGGCGTCAGCAGGGGCGAGAAGACGGCCAGACCGCCGAGCGCCGCCAGTCCGACGACGCGCGACCGGGGCCAACTGCCCCAGACCGCGAACGCCGCCACCGCCGTGCCCGCCAGAAACAGGGCCGGCCCGCCCAGCAAAACCCAGCCCGCCGCCGCCCCGATGTGACCGGCGGGATGGACCAGCACCATCTCGTCTCCGACGGCGGTGACGACGATCCCGGCCACCACCGGAATGGGCGCATAGGTATAGGCGGCGCGCGCGAGGGCTCCGGCGTTCCCCGCGCCGGCGATCACCTCTGACGCCGCCTCGTGCTTGGCGCTGAAGAACAGCCACCACATGGCGATGGTCCCGAGGAAGGCGCTGATGAAGGCGCCGACCGTGGTCGGGGTCCAGGCCAGTTCGGCGAAGGTCGCGCCGGTGATGATGATCGACTCGCCCAGACAGATGATGACGAACAGGCCGACCCGTTCGGCGATGTGGGCGCCCTCGACATCCCAGTCGCGGGTGCTGCCGTTGCCGAGGCCCGGCACCCAGAAGGTGCTGATGGGTCCGAGGAACTCCAGCGTCAGCGCCAGGGCCCAGATCAGCAGGCGCGTCTGGCCGTCCGCCAGTCCACCCCAGATCCAGATCGCGCCCCCGACGGTCGCCCAGACGACGATGCGCTGGAAATTCAGCTTCAGGACCGGATCGCCCCGGACGGCGCGCAGGGTGAACAGGCCGCGCCCCACCTGAAGCACCGCGAAGGCGACGGCGAAGACCAGGCCCTTCTCACCGAAAGCGTCCGGCAGGGAGGTCGACAGCACCAGTCCGGCCCCCATCAGGCCGAACAGCATGATCCGCACCAGGGGGCGTTCCGGGTCAAGCCAGTTGGTGATCCAGCTGGTGTCGATCCACGCCCACCACACCGCGCCCAGCAGGATCGCCGCCTGCAGCGCGCCTAGCCAGCTGAGGTGGACCAGCAGGCTATGGCTGATCTGGGTGATGGCGAAGACGAAGACGAGGTCGAAGAACAGTTCAACGAAGCCCACCCGCGCATGATGCCCGTCCCGCCGTCTCATCAGCGCGCCGACCATTTTCCCAACCCTTCGTTAAGCCTGAACGCCGACCCTGTATCCGTGCGCGAGTCCCGTCCAGCCATGCCTGCGACCGACCCGTCTCCTGCCTGGTGGGAGACGGCGCTTTGCGTCGGCCTGATCGCCATGCTGACGGGCGCCCTGATCGGGCCGGTGTTCGCGCCCCTGCAGCAGGAGACGCCGCTGCTGCGTCTGGTCTGGCTGCCCGCCTATGCGGTGATCGCGGGCCTGCTGATCTACCGGATGGACCGGGTGTGGCGCGCCTGGCCGGCGGCCCTTCTGGTGGCGATGCTGGTCGGGCTGTGCTTCGCCTCGAAATACTGGTCGCTGGACTATCACACCACCAGTCGCCGGGTGATCGCGCTGGCGATCAGCGGGGTCTTCGCCCTTTACCTCGGCGCGGCCTTTCGGGGGGCACATCTGCCGCGCCTGCTGATGATCTCCAGCCTGATCATGGCGGTCGGCAGTCTGGTGATGGTGTTCGCCTTCCCGTCTATCGGCGTCCACCATGACGTCAACGCGGGCCTGTGGCGCGGCCTCTGGTACGAGAAGAACCAGATGGGGGCGGTGATGGTCATCGGGGCGACGGCCGCCGCGGCCTGTCTCGCCTCCCCCGATCCACGCCGCCTGTTGCCCGCGATTTCCCTTGCCCTGTCCAGCGGCCTGGTGCTGGCGACCCAGTCCAAGACCTCCCTGCTCTGCCTTGTGCTGGGCGTCGGCGTGGTCGGCGGCTTCTGGGCCCTGCGCAAAGGCGGTGCGGCCTTCGCCGTGGTGGCGATCTGGACCGCCGTCGTCGTGGCGGGCCTGGGGCTCTGGATCTGGGAGACGCATTCGGTCGAGGTTCTGGAGGCGTTGGGCAAGGATCCCTCGCTGACCGGCCGGACCGACATCTGGGCCAGTCTCATGCGCCGCGTGGCCGAGCGCCCTTGGACCGGCTACGGCTACGGCGCTTTCTGGGGCCGGATCGGCGAGAGCCCGCCCGCCGACTGGGTGCGCAAGGAAACCGGCTGGATCGTGCCGTCGGCGCACAACGGCTGGATCGACCTGCTGGTGCAACTGGGCTGGCCGGGCGCGATTCTGGTCGGCGGCCAGTTGGCCCTGACCTTCGTCATCACCCTGTTCCGTAGCGGGGGCGCGGGCCTGCGCGAGGGTTGGTGGGCGCTGGGCTTCCTCGCCAGCTTCTTCATGCTCAGCCTGTCGGAATCGATCCTGCTGACTCATCAGAGCCTGCCGTTCGTCCTGTTCATGGCCGTGATCACGCGCGCCTTCCTGCCGTCGTCCACAGCGCAGGCGGTCCCGCTTGCTCCAAAGCCCCGTCGGGCCTACCAGACCGGCTCCCGAATCGCCGCACAATCGTTGAATGGCCAACTCCGCCGACCTCCTTTCGCTGTTCGATGACGAGCCGACGCTGCCGCGTCCGGCCGAACCCGTCGCCGTGCCCGCCGTCGAACCCGCCCCGACACCCGCGGCCGTCACGCCCGTGACGCCGCCGGAGCCTGCGCCCACGCCGGCGCCCAGACCCGCCGATGTGCCCTCGCCGGCCGCCGTGTCCGCCGCCGCCACCGGCTACTCCGCCTCGTCCATCGAGGTGCTTGAGGGGCTGGAGCCCGTCCGCAAACGCCCTGGCATGTATATCGGCGGCACCGACGAGCGGGCGCTGCACCATCTGTTCGCCGAAGTCCTCGATAACGCGATGGACGAGGCCGTGGCCCGCCACGCCAAGATCATCAAGGTCGACCTGGACGCCGACGGCTTCCTGTCGGTCTACGACGACGGTCGGGGCATCCCGGTCGATCCGCACCCCAAACACCCGGGCAAGTCGGCGCTGGAAGTCGTCATGACCGTGCTGCACTCCGGCGGCAAATTCTCGGGCAAGGCCTATGAGACCTCGGGCGGCCTCCACGGCGTCGGCGTCTCGGTCGTCAACGCCCTGTCCGACCATCTGGACGTCACTGTCTGGCGCGACGGCTTCGAGTGGAAGCAGTCCTTCTCCAAGGGGCTGGTGCTGGGTCCGATCCAGCAGGTGCAGCCGTCGAAGAAGCGCGGCACCCTGATCCGCTTCCACCCGGACGAGGAAATCTTCGGCGTCGGCGCAGCCTTCAAGCCCGCCCGCCTGTTCCGGATGGCCCGGTCCAAGGCCTATCTGTTCCGCGGCGTCGAGATCAAATGGACCTGTGCGGCGGAGCGGATCACCGACGCCACCCCGACCAGCGCCCTCCTGCACTTCCCCGGCGGTCTGGCGGATGCGCTGGCCGAACGGATCGGCGAACTGGACACCGTCACCCCGGCCTTCGCCGGCCGTGTCGAGCGCAAGGGCGAGGCCGGCGCGGTCGAATGGGCCGTGACCTGGTCCCCCATCGGCTTCGGGGAGGCCGACGGCTTTGTCAGTTCCTACTGCAACACCGTCTCCACGCCCGACGGCGGCACGCACGAAGCGGGCTTCCGCGCGGCTCTGGTCAAGGGCCTGAAGGCCTATGGCGAGCTGACGAACGAGAAGCGCGCGGGCCTTATCACGGCGGAAGACGTCATCGCCAACGCCGGCGCCATGATTTCGGTCTTCATCCGCAACCCCGAGTTCCAGGGCCAGACCAAGGACCGCCTGTCGTCCCCGGAAGGCGCGCGACTGGTCGAGCAACTGCTGCGTGACCCGCTGGACCACTGGCTGACCGAAAGTCCCAAACAGGCCAACACCCTGCTCGGCTTCGTCATCGAGCGGGCCGAGGACCGGCTGAAGCGCCGCAAGGACAAGGAAGTCCAGCGCGCCGCCGCGACCCGCAAGCTGCGCCTGCCGGGCAAGCTCAGCGACTGCAGCCGCCAGTCGGCGCAGGGCACCGAGCTGTTCATCGTCGAGGGCGACTCGGCCGGCGGCTCGGCCAAACAGGCGCGCGACCGCACGACCCAGGCCATCCTGCCCCTGCGCGGCAAGATCCTGAACGTCGCCTCGGCCACCGCCGACAAGCTGCGGGCCAACGTCGAACTGTCCGATCTGGCTCTGGCGCTGGGCGTGCAGCCGGGCAACCGGTTCAACATTGATGACCTGCGCTACGAGCGGATCGTCATCATGACCGACGCCGACGTGGACGGCGCCCACATCGCGGCCCTGCTGATCACCTTCTTCTATCGTTCGATGCCTGACGCGATCCGTCAGGGCCGCCTGTTCATGGCCCTGCCGCCGCTCTACCGGATCTCGGCCGGCCCCCTGTCGGAATACGCCCGGGACGACGCCCACCGCGACGAGCTTCTGGCCACCGTGTTCAAGGGCAAGAAGACCGAGATCGGCCGGTTCAAGGGGTTGGGCGAGATGATGGCCTCCCAGCTCAAGGAGACCACCATGGATCCGAAGAAGCGCACGCTGGCGCGGGTCGAACTGCCCGAGGACGAAACCGAGATCGAGGATCTGGTCGAGCGCCTGATGGGCAAGAAGGCCGAGGCCCGCTACCAGTTCATCCAGGACAACGCCCGCTTCGCGGTGGCCGACCTGGACGTCTGACCGCGACCGGTCCCGACATGACCCGGGGCAAGGCCATCGAGGCGGTCGCCCCGGGATCTGTTACGGACAGACTGACGGTGCGCCATAGTGATCGACCATGCCTCGCACGCCGCGTCTGGTAATCTGGAGCGCGGTCAGCCGGTCGAACTCGCAGTCCGGCATATCCGCCGCCTCGGCATAGCCCAAGGCCCTCGCGATCAGAGGCACGGTATTGCTGTGACCGACCACCAGCACGACGGCGCTACGGGGCAGCGCGCGGATGCGGGCGACGACAGCCTCCACATGCGCTGCAACGCCGTCATCAAACCCGATGACTTCCGGCGTCAGCGCGGCATATTGCGCCAACGGCTCTGCGGTTTCGTGCGTCCGGCGCAGCGGCGTGGTGATGATGTAGCGTGGCCTCGCATTGGCGACGGCCAGCATCAGCATTGTCGCCCTCTGGCGTCCGGCTTCCGACAGCGTGGGATCCGACCCGCCGCCTTCCGCCTTTTCGGCATGACGCACCAGAATCACTGTCTGCGCCGTAGCAGCGGTCGCGGTGAAGACAGCGATCATCGTGATCGCGAGCAGCAGGCGTTTCATGGTGTTTCCCCGTGTCCGGGAAGAATGCTCGCGCCCGCCCGGCCTGTCGAGCGCTAGTGCTCGGCCCAGTCGCCTGAAGGCTCGACGAAGGCGCGTTCGCCGCTGACGTCGGCGTAGGTCATGCACAGATCCTCGAACACCCGGTTCCACGCGAAGCGCTCGACGGCCCTCTGGCGCGCGGCGGCGCCCAGGGCTTCGATGTCACGCGCGAACAGGGCCTCGATGGCCTCGGCATAGACGCCGGGCTCGGCCGCGGTCGCCAGCTGACCGACGGAGTGGTCGACCGTCTCCTTGACGCCGCCGGCATCGACGCCGACCACCGGACGGCCGCAGGCCATGGCCTCCAGCACGATCAGGCCGAAAGGCTCCTTGTCGTTGGCGTGCACGAAGGCGTCGCAGGAGGCGATGATCTTGGCCACGGCCTTGGGGTTGGCCTCATAGGGCAGCGAGATCACCCGATCCTCGGCGGGCAGCCCCTGCCCGGCTCCGACCAGCACCAGATGATACGGGTCGCCCAGCTTCTGGACGGCCTCGATTAGCACATCGATGTTCTTCTCGCGCGCCGGACGCCCCGCGAAGCACAAGAGGCGCGCGGACGCGGGCAGGTTCAGCTTCTTCAGCAGCCAGTCGCGATCGCGGCGATCCGGGCGGAAGGTGTTGATCTCCACGCCCAGCGGCTGGATGACGATATCCTTGATGCCCGCCTCTTCGAGACGGCGGGCGATATAGCGGCTGGGCGAGACCACGCGGTCGAACTGGCCGAACAGGCGGGCCCAGCGTTTCTCGACCGGCTTCTTGGCCCATTCGCCGAAATGCAGCGCCGCCAGACCCGCGGGATCCGAGTGGCAGAAGCCGACGACCGGACAGCCGGCGCGCTGCCCGGCCTCCAGGGCGCCCTGCCCCGGTGTATAAGGGTCGCCCGCCTCAATGATGGACGGGTTCAAGGACGCGACCCAGGCCGCCCAGCGGCGCACCGAGGTCGGCCAGCGATAGCCGTCGCCGAACGGAAGCTTGGTGGCGTGAAGCTGGATGATCCCGTCATCGCCCGCCTTGTGGTGCGCCCCCGGCACGACCAGGGAATGCGCGACGCCCGGGCGGTTCTCCTCAAGCCACGCCTTCTTGGACAGCAGGTACCGCTTCACCCCGCCCGACTTGGGCGCATAGAGCATGGTGGTGTCGACCAGACGGGGCCGTCCGTCCTCGCCCGCGCGCTTGGTCGCCTTCAGCGTGTCGGAGACTTCCTCGTCCCAGCCCGGGATCAGGCGCAGTTCGCCTTCCTGGACTTCCAGCCCCGCCAGATTCATCAGTTCCCGCTCCGTGGCGCTTATGTTGGCATTGCCAACGCGCTGGACCCGTTTCTGGATGCGACGGGCTTTGCGAACCCGGGACATATGCGACTTCACCATGGTTCGGCCCGTAGACCTGCTCGCGGTGAAGCTCAAGCGTCCTCTGCGGGCCGGGGATTGTCCGGGATCGGAACACCCCGGCGGCTCAGCGCCTCCCGCAGCAGAATCTCGAGCTCGGCATTGACCGAACGCAGCTCGGCGGCGGCCAATTTCTCGACCGCCGCCATCACGCCCGGGGACGCACGCATCAGGAAGGGTTTCCGGGGTTTGCCCGCCATGATCAGCCGTACAGGGTTCCGGTGTTCACGACCGGCTGGGCCTCGCGGTCGGCGCAGAGCACGACCAGCAGGTTGGAGACCATGGCCGCCTTGCGGTCTTCATCCAGATCGACCACGCCGCGCTCGCCCAGGTCGGTCAGGGCCGCCTCGACCATGCCCACGGCGCCTTTCACAATCAGGCGGCGAGCGGCCAGAACCGCCTCGGCCTGCTGGCGCTTCAGCATCGCGCCGGCGATTTCCGGCGCATAGGCCAGGTGGGCCAGACGCGCCTCGTCGATGGCGACCCCCGCCACCTTGACCCGCCCGACCAGCTCGTCCCGCAGGCGGGCGGCCACGTCCTCGGCGTCCGAACGCAGCGTCATCTCCGGCGCGGCGTCTTCTTCGCCATGGTCATAGGCGTAGTGGGAGGTGATGTCGCGCAGGGCGGTGTCCACCTGGATGTTCACAAAGGCCTGGTAGTCGTCGACGTCGAACAGGGCCTGGGCCGAGTCCTCGACGCGCCAGACCACGTTGGCGGCGATCTCGATCGGGCTCCCGCGCTTGTCGTTCACCTTCAGCTTGTCACTGGTCAGATTGCGGACGCGCAGGCTGATCTTCTTGCGGCTGTACCAGGGCAGGACCCAGCGAAGTCCCGTCTTGCGGTCGGTGCCGCGGTAGTCGCCGAACAGCAGGATGGCCGACCCTTCGTTGGGCTGCAGCGAATAGAGGCCGCACATCAGCAGCAGGCCGAATGTCGCCAAAGTGATTCCGCTGATCAGGAAGACAAGGTTTTCGGGATCTTGCGCGATAAGAACGGGACCGCCGATGACCAGAAGCAGGCCGATCAGCAGGACCAGGACCCCGTTGGCCGTGGCCGCCGGGCGTTCAGTGGATTTCGAATGAGTGGTGTCGGTCATGAGCCCCTCCGTTGTCGATACGAAAGTGATATCACTTTGATGTCGGATTTGGCAATAGCCACGCTTCCCTGTCGGGAAACCGGACCGCCTTCGGCCTTGCATTCGCCTCAAATTCGAGAAACTTGAGGCAGTCTGGTACGGTCCCTGTTAGAGGACCACCGGCGTCTATGGCGTCTCGTCCACAGGGGTTTTTCTCGAATGCGTATTCTGCTTGCGACCGCGGTGGCGATCGCTCCCCTGATGGCCGCTTCCGGCGCGATGGCCGAGGTCGTCATCAGCACGGCCCGCACCACCCCGATTACAACCGCGAATGCGACAGGCACGGGTCCGGACTCCATCCGCCTGGCCAATGGCGGGGGCGTTGTCGTCACCAGCGGCGCCGCCGTCACCGTGAACTCCAGCCACAATTTCGAGTCGACCGTCGGCGCGGGCATCACCATGAGTGAATCGGCCAGCGGCTCGACGGCGCTGCTGATCCAGGGCGGCAACACCTCCAACATCACCCTCGCCGGCTCGATAACAGCCAGCGACGACATCGATCCGGAGGACGATCTCGACACCGATAATGACGGCACCGCCGACGGACCGTTCGCAAACGGCACGGATCGTGCGGGCATTCGTCTGGTCGGCGCCACGCCTCTGACCGGAAACATCATTCTGCAGGATACGGCCTCGGTCTCCGTTGACGGCAACGAGTCCTACGGCATCCTTCTCGGCGCCGGACTGAACGGGAAGCTTGTTTCCCAGGCCAACATCACGGTGATCGGCAACAACAGCTACGGCATCCGCACGACCGGCGACGTGACCGGCACGGTTCAGGTCACCGGCAACATCACGGTCCGCGGCGAAAACAGCAGCGCCGTCTCCGTCGCCGGCGACGTCGGCGGTCGCCTGACCCTTTCCGGCGCCATCACGAGCACGGGATATCGCTATACCCAGTCGCCGGGCACGCGCCCCGAGGGGTATGTCGAAACGACGGAGAACGACGCTTCGGTCATCTTCCTCGACGAACTGGACGCGAGCGACCTGCTGCAAGGTGGCCCCACCGTCCAGATCGCCGGCAACATCAGCGGCGGCATCGTGCTGGACGTCGCGCCGGCCTACGCCGACGGCATCGAAGGCGATACCGACGGCGACAGCATCAAGAACGGCGACGAGGACGACGACGGCGACGGCATCAAGAACCGCGACGACACTGACCGGGACGGCGATGGACTGCTGGATACCAGCGAAGGCAATTCGACGATCAACAGCTACGGTTCAGCCGCGGCCTTGGCGGTCGGTTCGGCGACCCAGTCGATCACGGTCGCCAATGCCGGCACGGGCGCCGAGGCCTACGGCCTGATCAATCGCGGGGCGATCACGGGCCAGGGAATCTATAAAGAAGTCGACGCGAACGCCGTGGTGATCGGCGGCAACGCCGGCCAGACCGCCAACATCGGTGGCGGTCTGCGCAACGACGGCACCATCGCCGCCCTCGCCATTGATGGCAACGCCACGGCCGTGCGCTTCGGCCAGGGCGCCATCGGCACGGAACTGCTGAACACCGGCGGGATCACGGCCGCAGCATCCTCGGATGTCGAGGTGGACGTCACTGCCATCCGGATCGACGCGGGCGCGTCCCTGACGACGCTGACCAACAGCGGCACCATCCTGGCCTCGGCCGGGGGCGGCGTCGCCGACCTGGTCGCGATCCAGGACCTCAGCGGTACGCTGACCACCATCAATAACACCCGGTCGATCCAGGCCAGCCTGTCGCCGAACGCGGACGGTGACGCGATCACCGGCACGACCACGGCCATCGACGTCAGCGCCAACACCACCGGCGTGACCGTGCTCCAGACCGGCGTCGCCGGCACCGCGACCGCGACCGATCCCGATACGGACGGCGACGGCGTCCTTGATTCGCGCGAGCCGACGATCGTCGGCGACATTCGCCTGGGGTCCGGCGCCGATACGCTGGATATCCGCAATGGTCTCGTGCAGGGCGCCATCGCGTTCGGCGCCGGCGCCGACACCCTGAGCATCACCGGCGGGGCGGAGGTGCGCGGCGCCCTGTCGGACAGCGACGGCAATCTGGCCATCAACGTCGCCAACGGGCTTCTGGAAACCCGCCAGAACACCGCCCTGAACGCCACCAGCCTTGACGTCGGCGCCGCCGGTCGGCTGGTCATCACGGTCGATCCGGTCGCCGACAGCTCGGGCGTCATCAACGTCTCCGGGGCCGCCAATCTGGCGACCGGCGCCCAGCTCGGCGTGCGCTTCAACTCTCTGCTCGACGCCCCTGCCCGCTTTGACCTGATCACCGCCGGCACGCTGAACGCCGGGACGTTGAACACGGACTTCCAGGCGAGCTCGCCCTACCTCTACGTCGTCAACGGCGGTATCGATGCGGCGAACAACACGGTCTACGCCGACGTGCGCCAGCGCACGACGCAGGAAGCCGGCCTGATCTCGGTCGAGGCGTCGATGTACGACGCCTTCTACAGCTCGCTCAGCCGCGACGCCGACATGCGTGCGGCCTTCCTGTCGCAGCTGGGTCGCGACGAGTTCATCAACCTGTACGAACAACTGCTGCCCGATCACTCGGGTGGTCCGCTGTTGTCGCTGTCCTCGGGCGTCGATGCCGTGACCCGCGCCCTGACCGGCCGTAACGCCTCGGCCGCGCCGGGCGAGACCAGCGCCTGGGTGCAGGAGATCAACTTCTACGCCGACAAGGAAAAGACCGACTCCTACGGCTTCCGCTCGGAAGGCTTCGGCGTCGCCGGCGGCGTGGAGCGGGGCACGGGCCTCGGCGCCGTGGGTCTGTCCGTCGCCTTCACCTCCTCGGACCTGACCGACCCGGAAGCCGAGGCGGAAGAAGTCCTGTCCGCCAACCTTCTGGAGCTGGGTCTCTACTGGCGCGCCCAGGGCCAGTACTGGACGACCTGGGCCCGTGCGGCCGCCGGTTACGCCACCTTCGAATCGGAACGCCGCTTCGTCGGCGCCGGCCTGAACCTCAGCAACAGTTCGAAGTGGAACGGCCTGACGCTGTCGGCCGCCGGCGGCGCGTCGTACGAGCGCAACTTCGGTCGCTTCAGCATCCGCCCCGAAGTCTATGCCGAGTATTTCTCGCTGAACGAGGACGGCCACACCGAAGAGGGCGGCGGCGACGGCTTCGATCTGGATATCGACGACCGTCAGGGCCACCTGTTCTCGGCCACCGCCGCGGTCAACCTCGGCATGTCCATGGGCCAGAACAGCTGGCTCAAGCCGGAACTGCGCCTCGGCTGGCGTCAGAACATCTCGGTCGATCCGGGCGAGACCATTGCCCGCTTCAGCTCGGGCGGTCCGGACTTCGCCCTGTCGCCCGACACCATCGAGGGCGGCGGTCCGATCGTCGGCTTCCGCCTGAACGTCGGCAACGAACTGGGCATGCTGTCGGTCAGCGCCGACGCCGAGATGCTCGACAACTACGTCCGCTACATGCTGTTCCTGCGGGCCAGCTTCCGGTTCTAGGACCGGTCGGACGACACGCAACAAAAGGCCCGCCGGGATCACCGGCGGGCCTTTTTCTTTTCCGCGGTCCGGCCTAGAAGGCGCACCTCGCCTTGCGCGATCGGGCGGCTAGCTCAGCTGGTCAGAGCACCTCGTTTACACCGAGGGGGTCGGGGGTTCGAACCCCTCGCCGCCCACCACCTTCCCGGCGCGCCTCGCCCCCGCGCGCTGTCAGACTGTGTTCACCCCTTTCGGGTTAACCCTGTCCGGTCGGGAGAAATCACCATGCATATCGTCAAACGCGTCGCCGCCCTGTCTGCCCTTCTCGCCGGCTCGCTGATGCTTCAGGGCTGCCTGGTCGGGGCGGCTGTCGGCGCCGGCGCGGCGGTCGTCGGCGCCGGAGCCGCTGTCGTCGGCGCGGGCGTGGACGCCGTCACCACGTCCGACGAGGAAAGTCGGGCCAAACGCGAGCGCGAACAGCGCGAATGGGAGCGTGAGCAGCGCCGCTGCGAGCGACGCCAGCGTCAGGGCAAGGACTGCTAGGCCCTACAGGCTCAGAACGCAGCGCTCGTTGATCGTCGGGCGCGCCACCTGGATGCGGCACAGGCCCGGCCAGTCGGGCTTCAACTGACCGACGAACCAAAGGCACAGGTTCTCCAGCGACGGCAGCTCAAGCCCCGGATGCTCGTTCAGCATGCCGTGATCCAGCCTTTCGGCGGCGGATTTCAGGGCGCGGTCCAGCGCGCCGAGGTCGGCGACCCAGCCGTGTTCCGCATCAAGCACTTCCGACCGGACGGTCGCCTCGACCGTGAACGAATGGCCGTGGACGCGACGATAGATGCTGCCCTCGGGTTCGTTCGGGAAGTGGTGGGCCGCGTCGAAGGTGGCCTGTTTGGTGATCTCGAAGACGGGCATTAGCGGACGCCGATGTATTTGTGGGTCTGGACGCTCAGGCGCCACTGCGGGTGGGTCAGGCAGTATTCGATGGCGGCGGCGGTATTGGCCGCCTGATCCGGGCCGTCCATGGGCTGCAGCCAGAAGCGCTCGAAATCGAGACCCTCGAACCGCTCCGGCATGGCCTTGGCCTGCGGATAGACCAGCTTCAGCTCCTGCCCCCTGATCTGGACCACCCCGGCGTCCGCCTTGGGACTGATGCAGATCCAGTCGATGCCGTCGGGCGCGGGCAGCGTGCCGTTGCTCTCGATGGCGATTTCAAAGCCGCGCGCGTGCAGAGCCTCGATCAGGGGCGCATCCAGTTGCAGCAGGGGCTCGCCGCCCGTGCAGACCACCAGCTTCGGATCTCCCGCCCGTCCCCGCCACATTCCGTCGACGTGGGCGGCCAGAAGATCGGCGGTCGCGAACTTGCCGCCGCCGTCGCCGTCCGTCCCCACGAAATCTGTGTCGCAGAAGGTGCAGACGGCGGTGGCGCGGTCCCGCTCCAGCCCGTTCCACAGATTGCAGCCGGCGAAGCGCAGGAAGACGGCCGGTCGGCCGGCCTGGCCGCCCTCCCCCTGCACCGTCAGGAAGATTTCCTTGGCCGTATAGCTCATCGGCCCGCGACCCACTCCGCATGGCCCGCCGCGCGCAGTTCGCAGGCGGGGCAGTCGTCACAGCCATAGCCCCAGGCGTGACGATGCTCGCGGTCTCCGCGGTAGCAGGTGTGCGACGCCTCGACGATCAGCTCGACCAGCGCCGCGCCGCCGATGCGGTCGGCCAATTCCCAGGTCCGGGCCTTGGTCAGGGCCATCAGCGGGGTGTCGATCACCACCGGCTTGTCCAGTCCGAGGCTCAGCGCCCGCGCCATGGCCTCGATCGTGTCGCGGCGGCAGTCGGGGTAGCCCGAGAAATCGGTCTCGCACATGCCGCCGACCAGCACGTCCAGCCCGCGCCGGTCCGCCAGCGCCGCAGCGCAGGTCAGGAAGACCAGATTGCGCCCGGGCACGAAGGTGGTCGGCAGGCCGCGGGCGTCCATCTCGATCGCCCGTTCGGCGGTCAGGGCGCTGTCGGCGATCTTGCCGTAGCCGGTCAGGTCCACGACATGATCCGGCCCCAGACGCCCGGCCCATTGCGGCAGCACCTTCACCATGCCCTCGCGGACATTGAGGCGCGCCTCCATCTCGACCGCATGCCGTTGGCCGTAGTCGAAACCGACGGTTTCGACCCGGTCAAATCGCTCCAGCGCCCAGGCCAGGCAGGTCGCGCTGTCCTGCCCGCCGGAGAAGAGAACGAGGGCCGATTTTCGGGTGTTCGGGGACAATTCGCTCATGACAAACCTGCGGTCGGCCGATCGGCCGCGCGCATGCAAAAAGGGATGGGGGCCTGAAAACCGGCGGACGAGCCTTCTACACCACCCCCCGGGCGGGGGCAAAAGTGGCCGGAAAGCGGCGCCTTCACCGTCTTAACCCTTCTGCAAACCGTTTCGGGGCAATGTCTACCGGTCCCAGTGGAGTGCCGGCCAGTATGCCGACAATCGAAACCCTTACCGAACGCGCCGAGGCGGTTACGCCCGAGACGTCGGGCAGTGATGTGTTTGCGCGTTTCGAGCGCGAACCGGACACGCTTGTCATCCCGGTCGTCGATGGAGACCGCCCCGTCGGTCTGATCGAGCGCAACGCCTTCCTTCTGAAGATCGCTGGCGCCTTCGGTCACGCGCTTTACGCCGGCCGCCCCGTGGTTCACGTGATGGACAATGAGCCCGCCGTGGTTGAGGCCGGGGTCGGCATAGACGCCTTCTGCGACATCCTTCTGCAAGGCGGCCCCGGCGCGCTGATGCGCGGGTTCATCGTCACGCGAAACGGCAAGTATCACGGGGTCGGCACGGCCGTATCCCTGCTGCAGGCGGTCAATGAACGTCAGCGGCTCCAGAATATCGAACTCAGCGACACACGCACCCAGGCCTTGGCCGCCGCACGGGCGAAGAGCCAGTTCCTCGCCATCATGAGCCATGAACTGCGCACCCCGATGAACGGCGTGCTGGCCGTGGCCGAGTTGCTGCGCCGCCAGCCCCTGAACGTGCAGGCCCAGGCGCACGTCGCGACCATCGTCGAGTCGTCCGAAACCCTGCTGCGCATTCTGCAGGACGCTCTGGACCTGTCGCGCGCCGAGGCGGGCGAGCTGGAACTGAACGCCGAACCGACCCCCCTGCGCGCCCTGATGGACGACGTCGAGGCCATGTGGGCGCCGCGCGCCTCGCAGGACAACGTCACCCTTATGGTCAGCTATGAGGGCGACACCGAACTGGCCGCCATGATCGATGCGATCCGGGTCAAGCAGGTGTTCAACAACCTGATCGGCAACGCCCTGAAATTCGCCCGCAACGGCATGGTCGAGGCCGGGTTGAAGGCTGTGGCCCAGGGCGACCGCATTCGTCTGGAAGCCCGCGTCCGCGACGATGGTCCGGGTGTGGAGGCTGACCGCGTCGATGTGATCTTCGAGCCCTTCGTGCATGGCTCCGGCCCCGACGGCGCGGGTCTGGGCCTTTCGATCTGCCGCCAGATCGTCGATCGCATGGACGGCCGTATCTGGGCCGAGAACAACCCGGGTCGCGGCGCCACCTTCGCCTTCGACCTGAACGTCGAGCGGGCCGAGATGGAATCCGCCCAGACCTCAAACGTCGAAAGCCTGCCGGACCTGGATCTGCAGGACAATCCGCACATCCTGATCGTCGACGATAACGCCACCAACCGGGTCGTCGCCCAGGCCCTGTGCGAGATGTTCGGCTGCACCTCAGAAACCGCCGAGGACGGCGTCGAGGCCGTCGAGGCCGTGCAGGAACGCCGCTTCGACATGATCCTGATGGACATCAAGATGCCGCGCATGGACGGCGTCCAGGCCACGCAGGCCATTCGCGCCCTGCCCGGCGATGTCCGCAACATTCCGATCGTGGCCCTGACGGCCAACGCCGATCCGGAAGACGCGCGTCGCTACCTGTCGATCGGCATGGCCGCCGTGGTCGAGAAGCCGATCAAGCCCGAGCGTCTTCGCATGGCGATGAACGCCGCGCTGGAACAGGCCGCGATGGCCGATGCCGCGAACATGGCCGACGGCGAACGCTCAGTCGCCTAATCCGGCGGCGACCGGGTCTGCCTCGTCGTCCTCTTCCTCATAGCCGACCAGCCGCAATGCCCGCGCCTTCTGGCCGTTGAGCTCGCACCAGCGCAGCAGGCCTTCCTCACGCCCGTGCGTGATCCAGATCTCCTCCGGCTTCAGCTCCGTGAAGGTGGTGATCAATTCGGGCCAGTCAGCGTGGTCTGACAACACCAGCGGCAGCTCGACGCCCCGCTGGCGCGCGCGCGCCTTCACCAGCATCCAGCCTGACGCGAACGCCAGCACCGGATCGGCGAACCGGCGGGACCAGCGGTCCTGCGTCGCTGACGGCGGGGCGATCACCACCTCGCCCGGCAGGACATTGCGCGCCTTGCCCGCCTCGACCAGCGCCAGCGGCCCCAGATCAACGCCCTCGCGCTGATACAACCGGTTCAGCCGGTCGAGCGCCCCGTGGACATGGATCGTCCGGTCCCATCCCGCTTCGCGCAGCAGCCGGATCAGCCGCTGCGCCTTGCCCAGGGCATAGGCGCCGATCAGGTGGGTGCGTTCAGGAAACTGGTGCAAGGAGCGCACCAGCCGCCCGATCTCGTCGGCATCGGGCGGGTGCACGAAGACCGGCAGGCCGAAGGTCGCCTCCGAGATGAACACATGGCACGGCACGGGCTCGAACAGGGCGCAGGTCGGGTCGCGGCGGCGCTTGTAGTCGCCCGACACCACCATGGTCACACCCTTCCAGCGGATCACGGCCTGCGCCGAACCCAGCACATGCCCCGCCGGGACCAGGGTGATCTCCACCCCGTTCTGCGAGGCCGTTTCGCCATAGGCGACACCGTCTCGCCGCGCGGTGAATTCCTCGCCATAGCGTTCGGCCATGATGGCCAGGGTCTGGTGCGTCGCCAGCACGGCACCGTGGCCTGATCGGGCGTGGTCGGAGTGGCCGTGGGTGACCACCGCCCGGTCCACCGGCTGCACCGGGTCCACGTAGAAATCCCCAGGCGGACAGTACAGCCCGGCCGGCGTCGGCTTCAGCAGGTCTTCAAAGCGGATCATTCGGCGTTTTCGCCCTCCCGATGACACCAGAACGCACGAGGCGCGCTTGCGCTCAACCGCGAACGCAGCGGACAACAGGGTCATGTCCGCTTCGCCCCTCGCCGCCATCCTGCCGCAGCTCGCCTCGGCCTCCGCCCACACCCACGCGCTCGGCTTCGCCTACGACGGCGTGGTCGGCGACCGTGTCCGTCTCAAGGTTCCCTGGCGCGAGGATCTGGTGGGAGACCCGGACACCGAGGTCCTGGCCGGCGGACTGGTCACGGCCCTGCTGGATCATGCGGGCGGCATGGCCGTCTGGGTCGCGCTGGACCGGTTCGAGCCGATCGCCACCCTCGACCTGCGCGTCGACTATATGCGCGCCGCCCGCGCCCGCACCGGCCTGATCGCCGAGGCGCGCTGCTATCGCCTGACCCACTCCATCGCCTTCGTCCGCGCCTGGGCGTTCGAGGAGGATCCGGAGGACCCGGTGGCCGCGGCCCAGGCGGCCTATATCCTGAACGCCAAGGATGCCCGGGGCGTGGGCGCCAACCTCAAGCCCCGTCGGGAGGCCGGCGCATGAGCGACCCTCTCGGCAGCCTGCCCTACGCCCGCTTCCTGGGGCTGATCAGCCGTCAGGATGAGGACCTTCTGACCGTGACCATGCCGTTCGCGGACAAGCTGATCGGCAATCCCGTCCTGCCCGCCCTTCACGGCGGATCCACCGCCGCCATGCTGGAGCTGACGGCCGTCGCGCAGGTGGCCCTGTTGTATCCGCGGCTCAAACTGCCCCGGCCGATCAATGTGACCGTGACCTACCTGCGCTCGGGCCGACCGCAGGACGTCCATGCCCGCGCGCGGATCAGCAAGGCCGGGCGCCGGGTCGCACACGTTCAGGCTGAAGCGTGGCAGGACGACCCCGCCCAGCCTATCGCCAGCCTGAGCGCCCACTTCCTGGTCGCCGAAGACGACTCCTAGCCGGTCAGCTTTACAGCCTGTGATGGATGACCCTCGTGACGCCTGGTCCCGGGGCGACTCATCCTGTCCGGACAAGGCGTCGGCGAGGCGCCCTGTCATGCCCTGCAAACCCACACCGCCCTAGCGGTTCGCGCCCCCACCCTCGGCTTGGACACGCTCCGGCCGGTCCGCGCGACGAGCCCGGAGCGCAGCCGCCGATCACCGGAGCCTCCGGAATCCGCACCGGCGTTGCTTCAAAAGTAAACAAAGCACTGACAAACAAGGCAAACAAAATACTACCAAGCACTACCGTTCCGTGTTAAGACTTCGGTTACCACGTTTTTGTTCTGGAGGGTTTTATGGATAAGGCTGAAGTAATCGCCAGCGTCGCCGGCGACCTCAACGCAACCGAACAGGCGGTTGACGCCGCCATCGCTCAAGCGACCACCCTGGTCCAGGCGATGATCGGTGCGCGCACCACGCTCAGCCTTTCCCCGGTGACCGGCGCCGAGTCGCAAGCGAAGGCCATGGAGGCCATCGCCGCCCTCAGCGCCGCGCGCACGGCCATCGTCGCCGCGCACGAGGAACTCGCCAAGGACCACCGCCGCCTCGGTTGGGGCACCTACGCCATCGGCGTTCTGGACAAGCCCGCTGAAACGGGTCCGTCGCAGCGCCCCGTGGGCCGTCTCCGCGCGGTTTAATTCGATGTAATGTCCGCCGCCGGTCATTCCGGTTTGCGCAGACTCGATGCAAAGTCGCCTCCATGCCGAATGGCATGGGGGCGATTTCATGTTTGACACCCTCGCATCGCAGATCGGCTTCGCAATCGCGGTGCTGGTGACGGCGTTTGCGTTTCTCAAGGGGGACGAACCCGAACGTGTGGGCGCCGGCGCCTACATGCTGGGTCTGTTCGCCTCGCAACTGGTTCAGGATAAGACCGCGCTCCACGGCACCCAGTGGGGGCTGATGGCGATCGACGCGGTCTTCCTGGCGGTCTGCATCGGGCTGGCCTGGAAGAGCCGTCGGACATGGCCGGTCTGGGTCTGCGCCCTGCAGTCCCTCATCGTGATGAGCCACCTGCTGACCCTCGTCGATCTGCGTCCGTCCATGGCGGCCTTCTTCGCCGTCATCAATATCGCCAGCTACGGCGTGCTGGTCGCCATCGCCGTCGGCACCTTCTGGGCCTGGCAAGAGCGGCGCGCCGCCGGACTCGAGTAAGCGACGCCTCGTGGGCTCGGCCCCGCGTCCGCCTGTGACCCGGCGCGCCGGCCTGCTGCTGATCGGCGCGGCGCTGGCTCTCGGCATCGGCGCTGTGGTGTGGGACGGACGTCCCGTTCCGCCGCTCCCACAGGTGACGCCCGCCCTCCCCGAGCCGTGCCGCGAGCAGGTGTTCGAGGGCGACGCCTACGTCGTCTGCGTCCTGCCGACGGACCGCTATGCGATCTCGCTGGCGCATACCGACAGCCAGGCGGACGCCGCCGCCAAGGTGACGGACCTCGTCCGCGCCCGCGTGGCCGCCGGCCGCCCGCCCGTCCTGGCGATGAACGGCGGGATGTACGACGTCGACCTGAACGCCATCGGCCTGCTGATCGAGAACGGCCGCGAGTTGAAACCGCTGAACCTGCGGGACGGGCCGGGAAACTTCCATCTGAAGCCGAACGGTGTCTTTGCCGTCGATCGGTCCGGTCGCGCCCGCGTTGTCGACAGCGCCGCCTGGACCACGCCCCCTAAAACAGCCTTCGCCACCCAGTCCGGCCCCTTGCTGGTCATCGGCGGCGCCCTGCATCCGGCGTTCGAGCCTGACGGCGTCTCCCGCTATCGCCGCAACGGCGTCGGGGTGCGGACGGACGGCGCCGTCGTGCTGGCCATTTCCCGCCGCCGGGTCAGCTTCGGGGCCTTCGCCCGGCTGTTCCGGGATGCTCTCGCCTGTCCCGACGCCCTGTTCCTGGACGGCGCGGTGTCCGCGCTCGCGGGGCCGAAGGGGTCGATCGTCGGCGGCCCCTTCGCGGCCGGCTCCGTCATCGTCGTTGACCGCAAAGGCGAATAGGCAGACATTCCTATGGTCTCGTCTTCGGAGCCGTCTTGCCCCTGTCGCACGCCCAGATCTGGACCGCCATCGATCGCCTTGCGCGACGCGAAGGGCTGACCGCCTCAGCCTTGGCGCGGAGGGCGGGACTGGATGCGACCAGTTTCAACCCGTCCAAACGGTTCGGCCCCGGCGAACCGCCCCGTCCGCGCTGGCCCTCAACGGAAAGCCTGACGCGCATTCTCGAAGCCACAGGCGTGTCGCTCGGCGACTTTGCCGCCCTGGCCCAGGATGCAGGGGAGCGGAGCCGGACCATTCCCCTGCTCGGCATGGCCCAGGCCGGTCTGGACGGCTTCTTTGATGACGCCGGCCTGCCCCTTGCCGAGGGCTGGGAGCAGACCGAACTGCCGCGCCCCTCCGACAGCCTGCTCAGCCTGCGTATCACGGGCGACTCCATGGCGCCGCTGTACCGGCAAGGCGACAAGGTTATCGTCGACCGTGAAGCGTCGGACGTGCGACGGGGCGACCGCGTCGTGGTCCGCACCGCCGGGGGCGAGACCCTCGCGAAGGAGGTCGCGAGCCTGACGGCGAGGGCGGTGACGCTGGCCTCGGTCAATCCGGCCTATCCACCGCGCACCATCCCCCGCAGCGACATCCTCTGGATGGGCCGCATCCTCTGGGTCAGCCAGTAACTCTCGACAACCGTATTCCCGCGCTCACCCCGCAAGCGACCGCGTCGCAAGCGCCGGGCCCCGGGACCGATGAACGCTCAGGCGGCGAGCGTTAGCGCCCCAAGAGAAAAGAGCCGCCCTTTCGGGACGGCTCTCATCTTCATCCGCGAAGGAGATGAAGTTAGTTGGTGGTGACGTAGCGGGCGTTGACCCAGCCGCCGCCGGCGATCTGCACCCACTCACCTTGCGAGCCGGTGGCCGAGAACGGCTGGCCCGCCGACAGGCGACCCACGCTGCGGTAGCCGGTGCCCGGACCCGAACGGATGTTCAGGTTCGAGGTGGCGCGGTACTGGGCGCCGCTCTGGGCGGACTCGGCACGGGCGCGCTGCTGGTTACAGCCGATGTACGAGCCCGCGGCCGCACCGGCGGCGGCGCCGCCGACAGCGCCGAGCGTGCGCTCGTTGCTGGAAATCTGGCTGCCGGCCAGACCACCCACTACGGCGCCGATCAGGGCGCCGGCGCGTTGACGGCCGCCGGGGGCGTCACAGTTGGTCACGCCATTGGCCTGGGCCGAGGCGACGGTCGGGAGGGCCATCGGGGCCAGACCACCCAGCATGGCGGCGGCGGCGATAGCGACGGTGAATTTCTTGTTCGACATGGCTCTGCTCCTGTCATCGAGTTGGTCGATGTCATGCACAATGCCCCATCTCACCTGAAGGCTCCCGGAGCTCCGCCGTTATATTCAGTTCATCTTCGTTGCCGCGCGGCGGGTGTTGATGAGACGAATACCCGCCACTGCACTGGCCACGACCAGATGCTGGCGGCCCGGAAACTGGAAATCCATCACCCGCGCCCAGAGGTGCATGAAACGGTCGTCGGTGGCGAAGGCGGTGACGACCGGTGTTTCCGGTCTGCGGAACATCTCGGCCAATCGGGCGATCTGCTCGACCGAAGCGTCGGCGGGCACCGCCTGCGCATCGACGACCCAGTCCCACCCCCACAAGTCCGGCCGGTCTTCCAGCAGCGGGACCAAATGCGCGAGCGCCCGTTGCGCCGTGACGCCGTTGTTCAAATCCAGATGCAGGATCCGTTCGTCGGCATAGAACCGGTGTTGCACGCAAGCCTCCTCAGACGCGCACAGGTTACCGCTCGCGCCTTAAGGACTCTCGTTTCCCGGAATAAGGGTTATCCCTCAGTCAGTTGGCCGTTCGCGCCCGCTTCGATCAGCGCGATCGTCTGCGGCAGACCGTAGATGGCGGCGAAGGAACCGAAGCGCGGCCCCTGCGAGGCGCCCAGCAGAACCTCATACAGCGCTCCGAACCAGGCCCGCAGCGGCTCGAAGGCGTGCGCCTTGCCGACTGCATAGACCTCGTTCTGGATGATCTCGCCGTCGGTCGTCTCCGCAGGCAGGGCCTTCAACCGGTCCGCGAGGTCCAGCAGCGCCGCCTTCTCCTGCTCCGTCGGCAGGCGATAGGACTTCGTCGGCTTCACGAAATCCTCGTAGTAGTTCAGCGCATGGCCCATCAGCCGGTCGAGCGTCGGCTCATTCTCCGGCGTGGCGTCCGGCAAATACCGGGCGAAATAGGCCCAGAGCTGCGCCTTGGATGAGGCGTTGGCCACGCCCACAAGGTTCAGCAGCAGGCTGAAGGACACAGGGCTGGCGACCTTCGGCGGCGCGCCCGCGTGGATCGACCAGACGGCGTTGTCGATCTGCTTTCCCGGCTCCTGGGTCTGGTACTGGTCGATGAAGCCCAGATAGTCGTCGATGGCGCGCGGAATGACGTTGAAGTGCAGGCTTTTGGCCGACTTCGGCGACCCGAACATGTACCAGCTGAGGCTCTCGGGCGTGCCGTAGCGCAGCCACTCGTCCATCGTCAGGCCATTGCCCTTGGACTTGGAGATCTTCTTGCCCTCGATGTCGAGGAAGAGCTCGAAATTGAAGCCCTCGGGCGGGACGCCGCCCAGGGCGCGACAGATCTTGCCGCTCTCGCGCACGCTCTCGATCAGGTCCTTGCCGGCCATCTCGTAGTCGACGTCCAGGGCGACCCAGCGCATGGCCCAGTCGGGCTTCCACTGCAGCTTCACATGGCCGCCGGTGACCGGGACCTCGGTGCGGTTGCCGGGCTCGCCCGCCGGGTCCTCGAAGGTGATGGTCCCCTTTTCGACATCGCGCGCCAGCGTCGGCACCTGCAGCACATGCCCCGTGATCGGGCTGACCGGCAGGAAGGGCGAATAGGTGGCCCGGCGTTCTTCGCCCAGCGTCGGCAGCATGATGGCCATGACCGCATCGAACCGCTCCAGCAGGCGCAGCAGCACCGTATCGAAGCGACCCGACCGGTACTGTTCGGTCGACGACAGGAACTCGTACTCGAAGTCGAAGCTGTCCAGGAAGGCGCGCAGGCGGGCGTTGTTGTGCGCGCCGAAGCTGTCGTGGGTGCCGAACGGATCGCGCACCACCGTCAGGGGCTTGTGCAGGTCCTCGCGCAGCATCTCCGGATTGGGGATGCCCTCCGGCACCTTACGCAGGCCGTCCATGTCGTCGCTGAAGGCGATCAGCCGCGTCGGCCAGTGGTCGCCGGTCAGGGCGCGGAAGGCGTTGCGCACCATGGTCGTGCGCGCCACCTCGCCGAAGGTGCCCATGTGCGGCAGGCCCGACGGACCGTAGCCCGTCTCCAGCACCACCGATCGCTGCAACGCCTCGAAGGTCGCCAGCGCCTCGTCGGCCTTGCCCGCATCGATCAGCAGTTTCGCCGCCGCGCGATCCGCATCGCCCAGCCGCTTCTTCAGAACATGGTTCAGAAGATTGCGGGCCTGTTCAAACGGCCACGACCTGGCGTCGCGCGCGAGGAGTTCGATGTTCTGCAGCATGGGCGGGGTTTGCAGCCTCAGGGACGCGGGGTCAACGGCTGCGAGCAGGATCACCGACGTCGCCGCACCGTCCCGGCAACCACAGCCGCGCCGGACGCCACGATCAGCAGGTCCTCGATCAGGCCGCTCTTCGTCTGGCCGATCTTGCGCATCGCCTTTTTGCGGTCCGCCAGCGTCAGATAGGCCAGGGGCACGGCCGTCGCGATGGCGACCAGTCCGCCGACGCGTTCCCGCCCCCTGGGCGCCAGGGCGGAGCCGGCGATGCCCGCGCTCATGATCCGGGCCAGCAGGCCCAGGAAGACGGTGCGGTCCGGCGCGGACTTCATCTTGTCGCCGAACAACTCCCCCACGCCCATGAACAGGGCCCCCGCCGTGAACAGGGGATGGGTCAGCAGGCGAAGGCGTCCGGGCGTCTCCCGGTGGGCCAGATGCGCGCTCGCCAGCGCGGCCATGGGGGTCATCGAGCGGGCGCTGGCGACGGCGCCGATTAGGGCGGAGGGGAGGAGTTCAATGGCTTTCATACCCGCCCAACCGCCGGGGCGGACGAGGGTTCAATCCCGGGAGACGATCAGCCCTCGACCTCGGCCTGCGCCTCTCCCGCGCCGCCTCCTGGAACGGCGATACAGCGTTGGCGCGTCCCGCCGTCGGCGGTGGCCTCCACGCGGGGTGCGACGGAGCTGACGGTCGTGCCGTCCGCCGCATAGGTCGCCAGGAACTGGCAGCCGGTCTGCAGGTCGGTCAGCACATAGATGCCCGGCTGGTCCGTCGGCGTCTTCGTCAGATTGGCCGACACCACGCCGCGCAAGGCGCCGACGGGGTCGTTGACGGCCTGCTGGATCTGGTCGGACCGGGTGTTGATCTCGGCCGCGGTGGCGGAGGCCTTGGCGGCGGTGTCCTCGATCTCCTGCAGGGTGGAGACGGCCTCGTCACAGCCGGCGACGAGGCCGAACAGGGCGGAGACGGCGAGGATCGGGATCAGTTTCATATCGCCACCCTGCCCGAACGCCGCCGCGCCGTCAGGCTGACACAAGGTCTCACCGCCGCCCCGCCTTGACCGCGCCGCAGACGCATGGCCTTTGCGCCGCCTGATGAAGACCGCTGATTTCGACTTCGACCTGCCCGACGACAACATCGCCCTGCGCCCCGCGGAGCCGCGCGATTCCGCGCGCCTGCTGGTCGTGCGTCAGGACGGGCTGGAGGACCGGATCATCCGCGACCTGCCGGACTTCCTGCGTCCGGGCGACGCCCTGGTGTTCAACGACACCCGCGTGATCCCGGCCCGCCTGTCCGGCGTGCGTCAGCGCCCAAATCCCGTAATCGGGGGCCCCGAGGGCGAAACCCTGACCGTCGCGGTCGAAGCCACCCTGCACCACCGTGACGCGCCCGATGTCTGGTCGGCCTTCATGAAGCCCGGCAAGCGGATCAAGGACGGCGATCGCATCCGCTTCGGCGCGAGGACCGACGGCGCTTGCGCGTCAGGCCTGCTGGACGCCACCGTCACCGGCAAGGGCGACGACGGCCTGGTCACGCTGACATTCGACCTGTCCGGCCCGGCGCTGGACGACGCCATCCGCGAGGTCGGGGTCATGCCCCTGCCGCCCTACATCGCCGCCAAGCGCGCCGAGGACGACCGCGACCGGTCCGACTATCAGACCGTCTTCGCCCAGCATGACGGCTCGGTCGCCGCGCCGACAGCGGGCCTGCATTTCACCCCGGCCCTTCTGGAAGCGCTGAAGGCCAAGGGCGTCTCGACCCACGCCGTCACCCTGCACGTCGGCGCCGGCACCTTCCTGCCGGTCAAGGCGGACGACACCGCCGACCACAGGATGCACAGCGAGTGGGGTGAGGTTTCCGCCGACATCGCGGACGCCCTGAACGCCGTCCACGCCGCGGGCGGCCGCATCGTCTGCGTCGGCACCACCTCCCTGCGCCTGCTGGAAAGCGCGACGGACGAGGACGGGGTGATCAAACCCTTCCACGGCGACACGGCCATCTTCATCACACCCGGCTACCGCTTCCGCGCCGTGGACGTGCTGATGACCAATTTCCATCTGCCGAAGTCGACCCTGTTCATGCTGGTCAGCGCCTTCGCGGGGCTGGACACGATGCGCGCCGCCTACGCCCATGCCATCGCGGACGGCTATCGCTTCTATTCCTACGGGGACGGCAGCCTGCTGTTCCGGAGCCCCGCGGCATGAGCCCCCTTCCCCGCCCCCTGATCCAGAGCCTTGAGATGCTTGCCGCGACCGCGGAAGCGCTCGAGCTTCGCGATGACTGGCTTGTCTTCGGCGGAGCGGCCATGGCGCTGTCCGGCCTGCCCGACTGGCCCGTGCCAGACATTGACGTGCTGGCCTCCGAAGAAACCGCCGAAGACCTGATCGACGCTTTCGGCGGGCGGATCATCACGCCCGCGACGCAGGACCGGTTCCGCTCGCGCCTGCTGGCCCGGATCGACGACACGCCGGTCCCGATCGAAATCATGGTCGGGCTCGAGGTGAAGACCGAAGATGGCTGGACGCCGGTCTCCTTCCGGACCCGAGTTGACCGTCTGGTGCAGGACCGCCACATCCCCACCGCCCGAACCCCCGAGCAGGCGCAGATGGCGCGCCGCTTCGGACGCCCCAAGGACCTGCAGCGCGCCGAGGCGCTGGACAAGCTGACTGACTGATGACCTTCCCGTTTGAAATCTCGAAGACCGATGGCCGCGCCCGCACCGGCGTGCTGAAAACCCCGCGCGGCGACATCCGGACGCCCGCCTTCATGCCCGTCGGCACCGCCGCCACGGTCAAGGCCCTGACCGTGGATCAGGTGAAGCAGACCGGCGCCGACATCCTGCTGGGCAACACCTACCATCTGATGCTGCGCCCCGGGCCGGAGCGGATGGAGCGGCTCGGTGGGCTTCACAAATTCATGCACTGGGACAAGCCGATCCTGACCGACAGCGGCGGCTTCCAGGTCATGTCCCTGTCGGGCATTTCGAAGCTGACCGAGGAGGCGGTGACCTTCTCCAGCCATATCGACGGCTCGAAACACGTCCTGACGCCCGAGCGGTCGATCGAGATCCAGGCCGACCGCATCGGCTCCGACATCGTCATGCAGCTGGACGAATGCGTCGCCTGGCCCGCCGAGGAGAAGCGCGCCCGCGAGGGGATGGAGCTGTCGGCCCGCTGGGCTCAGCGCTCGAAGACCGCCTTCGGCACGCGCGACACGCAGGCCCTGTTCGGCATCCAGCAGGGCTCGACCTTCCAGACCCTGCGCAAGGAGTCGTCCGAGCGCCTGCAGGAGATCGGCTTCGACGGCTACGCCATCGGCGGTCTGGCGGTCGGCGAGGGGCATGAGGCCATGTGCGAGGTGCTGGACTACGCCCCCGACATGCTGCCCGCCGACCGCCCCCGCTATCTGATGGGCGTGGGCAAGCCGGTCGATCTGGTCGAGGCGGTGTGGCGCGGCGTCGACATGTTCGACTGCGTCCTGCCCACGCGCGCCGGTCGCCATGGTCAGGCCTGGACCTGGAACGGGCCGATCAACCTGAAGAACGCCCGCTTCGCCGAGGATCAGGACCCGCTGGACCCCGAGGTCCCCTGCCCCGCCTCGCAGGACTATTCAAAAGCCTACCTGCACCACCTGATCCGGACCGACGAAATCCTCGGCAAGATTCTGCTCAGCTGGCACAACATCGCCTTCTTCCAGGCCCTGACCGCCGCCATGCGCGCGGCCATCAGCGAGGGTCGCTTCGACCAATTCCGCGCGGACTTCCACGCTCGGCATACCTCGAACTAGCCCGCAGGAGTGCGCGTCATGCGGATCGAGAAGTCAGGCTTCCACGCCTACAACACCTATCTGGAAGAGCCGCCCCGCCCTGAGGGCAATGAACGCGCGCTGCATCGCCATGTGATCATCATCGGCGGCGACAAATATTCGTTCTTCGCCCACTGGTCCGGCAAGTTCGCGCACAAGGGCGAGCTGATCTCCTTCGACTGGGACTGGGACCGGACCGGCGAGTTCAGGAACATCGACAAGTCGACCTTCGAGGCCTTCACCAGGGATGGCCGGGTCGAAATCCGGGGCGACCGCAGCGACAAATTCCGCCGCTGACCGCGCCTAACGCCGGCTCCCGCCCCGCGGCCGGAACCAGCTCGGGGCCGCGGGCGGCGCACAGTTCCGCTGCATCCCGATCCCCTTCAGGAAGGCACGGCGCATCCGCCCCGCCTGCACCGCCGACTGGACGTGCAGACGGTGCCGCTCGGCGCCGCTCAGACGGCGGACCCAGGCCCGTCCGGGGATGAAGTCGGTGGTGGCGTCCCGGATCGCGTCCAGCGCCGCCTTCGACGCCGCATCCGCCGCCCGCTCGCTCAGATGCGGATTATCCGGCGTCGGCGGCTCGTCCGTGTCCGGCCCCAGCGCCTCGTTCAGCCGCGCGATCTCGGCGCCGATGGTGGTGCACTGGTTCAGATTGCGCAGGTCGTAGGGATTGGCCTCGGCTTGCAGCAGCACGGTGGGGATATACTCGCGGCGCAGGTTGAAGTCGTCCAGCGGCGCCGTCGCCGCCGCGCCCAGTCCCGCGCCGAAATCGCGCGCGGCCTGACCCGCTCCGCAGGCGGCGACAAGGAAGACGGCGGGAAGCAGGAACAGGGCGCGCATGCCCCTATCAATCACGCCTGCGCGGCGGACGAAAGGCGGAGGCGGCAATCCCCCCCGGAGCCAATGAAGGTTCGGAAAGGATCACCGCGCCCGGACGCGCAAACTCACGTGCCCGCGTCAGGATGCGTCTGAATGAGGGACAGCGGAATGCACCTGCGTCCCAAATGCAGTCTGTCCGTCCCACAGGCGCGCCGTCTGTCGGAGGCGACGTCCAGGCGGTCTGAAGGATTTTCACGGTCGCCGACGCCCGCGGTCGCCCGCCGCAACTCCCATGCGGGGCCTTTTCGCACCGCTGCGTCGGCTGACCGACAGAACCCGAAGGCTCCGGTTGTGTTGCTGTGGATCGGGAGCCGGACCTTATCAGAATGACAGACGCCACCACGCCGGTTTCCGGCCCCCTCGCACTGGTTGACGGCCCCGCGCCGCAGGGCGAGGTCTGGACACCCGCGCGTCGGACGCCGCCCGCCGCCATGGCCGCGCGGCTGATGCAGGCCTGGAGCGCCGGCGAAGGACGAGACCTGATCTTTGTGGCCGCGAGCGAGCGCCGTGCGGACGAGGTGGCGCGCGCGCTGGACGCCATGGCCGCGGCTGACGGCCCGACCGTTCTGGTGTTTCCGCCGTGGGACTGCCTGCCCTACGACCGTGCGCCGCCGTCCCGCGAAAGCATGGGCCGCCGCATGGCGGTGCTGGCCAATCTCGGCGCGACGGCCGTCAGGGGACGGCTCGTGATCACGTCCCCGGAAGCCGTGATGCAACGGACACCGCCCGCCGGGGTCGCTGACGTCCGGTTCGACATCGCCGTGGGCGACCCGCTGGACCGCGAGGCGCTGAGCCGGTTCGTCCAACGGACCGGCTACGTCCATGACGAGCGGATCGACGAGCCGGGCGAGATCGCCATTTTGGGCGAGGTCATCGACGTCTACCCGCCCGCGGCCGCCTCGCCCTTCCGCATCCTCACCGACGAGGGTGGCGCTGTGATGGAGATCAAGGCCTTCGATCCCGTCAGCCAACGCTCCCAGGACGCGATCCCAGCCCTGTCCCTGACCGCCGCATCCGAACAGATCGGCGAGGACGCCGAGGCCGATAGCCTCACGCCCGCCGCCGACGCGCATCGCCTGTCCGATCATTATGACGCTGCGCTGGGCAACCTGTTCGAGGCCCTGCCCGATGCCGACCTCTGTCTGGACACGGGCGTTCCGGAGCGGGTCGACCGCGTCGCGGCCCAGATCACGGAAGCCTTCGAGGCGCGCCGGAGCTTCGGCGAGGCGGACGGACCGCGGCCGCTTCCGCCCGAGCGGATCTATCTCACCGCTGAAGACGTCTCGGCCGCCTTGGCCCACGCCCGAGCCGTCGACGTCGACGTCGAGGGCGTTGCCCCCGCGCCGGCGTTCGCCCGGGAACGGTTCCCCGGCGCGGCCCTGAAACGCTATGTCCAGGCCCAGCGGGCGGAGGGGCGAACGGTCGTCATCGCCGGTCTGGCGCACGAACACCGGGTCATCGCGCGGCTGCTGAAGCGGAACGGCGTCGAGGCGCCGACGCGGGTCGAGGCCTGGCAGGATATTGCGGCGGTCGCGCCGGGCGGCCTCCTCGCGGTCATCGCCGATCTCGATGGCGGCTATGAAGATCATCCCGCCGGGCGAACCGTGCTGACCCCGACCGACATCACCGGCGGCCGTCTGGCCCGCGCGTCCGGAACGGCGGGCAATCCCTTCGGCGAAACCGAAATCCGGCCCGGCGACGTGGTGATCCACGAGGACCACGGACTGGGCGTCCTGCAGGCGCTGGAGGAGATCGAGGCCGACGGCGAAAGACGCGACGTGCTGCGGCTGGAGTATCACGGCGGCGCCACCGTGCTGGCGCCCGTCGAGGAGTTCGGTCGCATCTGGCGCTACGGGTCCGAGCCGTCCGCGGTCAGCCTTGATCGACTGAACACCCAGGGCTGGCACAAGCGCCGGGCCGAGGTCAGCGCCCAGATCGACGCGACCGCGGCGCGGATGGTGGACATGGCCAGGGCGCGGGAGGCGGCGACCACCCCGCCCGTCTCACCGCCGAAAGCCGCCTACGCCCGGTTTACGGCCCGCTTCCCCTTTCCGGAGTCCGTGGATCAACTGGCGGCCATCGACGCCGTGCTGGCCAATCTGTCGGCGGGACGGCCGATGAACCGTCTGGTCTGTGGCGACGTCGGCTTCGGCAAGACGGAGGTGGCCCTGCGCGCCGCCGCTGCGGTGGCCCTGTCCGGTCGACAGGTTTTGCTGGCGGCGCCGACCACCGTGCTCGCCCGTCAGCATTATGAAACCTTCCGCCGCCGCTTCGAGGGCACGGACGTCGGAGTCGCCCATCTGTCCCGGCTGGTGGACGGAGCCGAGGCGAAAGCCGTGCGCGCCGGACTTGCCGACGGCTCGGTCCGCGTCGTGGTGGGCACCCAGGCCCTGGCCGACGACCGGCTGCTCTTCGCCGACCTGGCGCTGGTGATCATCGACGAGGAGCACCGCTTCGGCGCCAGGCTGAAGGCTGACCTGTCGGCCCGGGCGCCGCATCTGCTCTCCATGTCGGCGACCCCCATCCCCCGCACCCTGCAAGGCGCCATGGTCGGCATCCAGGACGTCAGCATCATCGCCAGCCCCCCGGCGCGGCGGCGCCCCATCCGCACCTTCCTGACCGACTTCGACGGCGGTTCGGTCCGGACCGTGCTGCTGCGCGAGAAGGCCCGCGGAGGACAGAGCTTTGTTGTCGCGCCCCGGATCGAGGACATCGAACCCTTGACCCGTCGACTGGCCGTTCTGGTTCCGGAGCTTGAGGTGGCGGTCGCCCACGGCAAGCTGTCGGCGGACGAGATGGATGCGGTGATGACCGGCTTCGCGGATGGCCGGGGCGATGTGCTTCTGGCCACCAACATCATCGAGAACGGGCTGGACGTGCCGCGCGCGAACACCATGCTGGTCTGGCGGCCGGACCGCTTCGGCCTGGCACAGCTTCATCAACTCCGCGGCCGGGTCGGGCGCGGCCGGCGGCAAGGGTTCGCCTATCTGCTGGGTGACCCGGACACACCGATCGCCGACAGCACCCGAACGCGGCTGCAGACGCTGGAAGCGCTCGATCGCTTGGGCGCCGGCTTCGCGATCAGCGCCCGCGATCTCGACCTCAGGGGCGGGGGCGATCTGGTCGGCGATGAGCAGGCCGGGCACATCCGCCTGATCGGCGCCAGCCTGTACCAGCGTGTCCTGGGCCGCGCCTTGCGCGCCGCGCGGGGCGAAGCCGATGCCGACCCCGTCCGGCCCAAACTGAACCTGCCGCTGGGGGGCGGCATCCCGGCGGACTACGTCCCGGACGCCGCGGTGCGCATCAACCTCTACGCTCGCCTCGCCCAACTGACCTCCGCCGAGGAGATCGACGCCCTGCACGAGGAAATCGAGGACCGCTTCGGCCCCCTGCCGGATCCTGCGGTGGCCCTGATGGCGGCCAGCCGCCTGACGGCCCTCGCGCTGGCGGCAGGCGTAACCGAAGTCGTGTCGGGACCGAAGGCCACCGCCTTCAGCTTCGGCGCGCGCCAGGCCGAACGGTTGTCCGGCCGCATGGCGCCCGCTGACGACCGGCGCTGGTCCGGCGACCGGCTGATCGTCGAGGCCAATGACGCCACGCCTCACGACCAGGAATTCATGGAGGCGGTTCTGGGCGAACTGGCGGCGGCATGAGCGCGGACCGCTCGTCCATGCCGCCGGCGGACCGTCAGCGCATCCTGACGCAGACGCGCCGCCTGAAGATGGCGCGCTCGGCCCACGCCTATGTCCGCGGCAGCACACGGCAGTTCTACGCCTGGCTGGAGAACTCGCCCGCAGACCTGCCCGAAGGACCGCCGATCTGGATCTGCGGCGACTGCCACCTCGGCAACCTCGGCCCTCTGGCGGACGGCAAGGGCCGGGTGGCGATCCAGATCCGGGACCTGGACCAGACCGTGATCGGCAATCCGGTTCATGACATCATCCGACTGGGTCTGTCCTTCGCATCGGCGGCGCGCGGTTCGGACCTTCCCGGCGTCACGACGGCCCGGATGCTGGAGGGTCTGATGGCCGGCTATCAGGCCGGGCTGGCCGGTGATTTTGACCGCAAGAGCGACCGCTCGAACCGGCCGGAGCTGATTCAGGGCCTGCTGGCGCGCTCGGTTCGACGCCGCTGGCCCGAACTCGCGGCCGAACGGCTGGACCGGGACCGACCCCGACTGCCGCGCGGCAAGCGGTTCTGGTCGCTGGAGCCGGAAGAGCGGGAGGGTCTGACGGCGCTGCTGCGCGGCGTCGATCTTCGCGGACTGATCGCCGGCGCGGACGGCCTGTCCGAAGCGCCCGTCCGACTCGTCGACGCCGCCTACTGGATGAAGGGCTGCAGCTCGCTTGGCCGGGTGCGGTATGCCGTGCTGGTTGGCCTGCGCGACGGCAAGCGCACGCGGCTCGGCCTGATCGACGTCAAGGAAGCCGACAAGGCCGCCGCGCCGCGCTCGGCCCTGATCACCATGCCACGCGACAACGGGATCCGGGTCCTGACCGGGGCCAAGGCCCTGTCCCCTCACCTCGGCGACCGCATGGTCGCCGGGCGGCTCATGGACCGTGCTGTCGTCCTGCGCGAACTGGCGCCGCAGGACCTCAAGCTGGAAATGGCGCGCACGACGCAACGCGAGGCGGAAGCCATGGCCCGCTATCTCGGCGGCGTGCTCGGCCGTGCCCATGGACGGCAGATGGAGGCCGAGGTTCGCACCGGCTGGGGCCGGGACCTCTCACGCAGCCACAGCGGCGCGCTGGACGCGCCGTCATGGCTGTGGCGCAGCGTGGTCGAACTGGTCTCGCTGCACGAGGCCGCCTACCTCGAACACTGTCGGCAGTACGCCCTGGCGGAAGCGGCCTGAACGCGGGACTTCGGCCCCGTGCCGACCCTGCAGGCCGCGCAGGGAACCGGTCAGTCGCGAATGAAATGCGGGACGAAGCGCGAGGTGTTGCGGGTGATTCGTCCCGGATCCTCACGCAGCGAAATGCCGGCGGGCGCGTCGCCGACGACCCATGAGCCGACGATCACATGCTGGCCGTCGAAGCGGGGCGGAGCGTGCAGCGCCTGGCGGATCTGTCGACCTTCGCCATAGCCCCCGTCCAGACCGTCCTCACGGGTCGCGCCCTCGACGATCGTGACGTTGGCGCCCTCGCGCGAGAACAGCGGCTTGCGCACATAGGCGTCGCCCAGCGTGGTGTGGGCCGGGTCGCTCTCGAAGAAGGACGCCAGCAGATTGGGGTGGCCCGCATGGCGTTCCCACAGCAACGGCAACAGCCCCTTGTTGGACAGCAGGGCCTTCCATGCCGGCTCCAGCACGGTCACCTGCGCATCGGGCAGAGGCTCCGCATAGTCGTCGCGCAGCATCTGCTCCCACGGATACAGCTTGAACATGGCCTGGATCAGCCAGTTCTCATCGTCCACGAAGCGGCCGTCGGCGTTCAGCCCGATCTGCTCCAGGGCGACGAATTTCGGGTCCAGGCCCGCCTGCCGCGCCAGATCCTCGAGGAACCGCACCGTCTGGCGGTCCTCGACAAAGTCTGCGTCCGACGAGAAATGCACGAAGCCGCCGTCCGGGAAGATGGCCCGGAACCGCTCGACCAGCTTCTCGTGCAGGCTGTTGAACTGATCGGCTCCGGGCGGAAGCGTCCCATCCGCGATGCGGTCCTCCAGCCACAGCCACTGGAAGACGGCGGTCTCGAAGATGCTGGTCGGGGTGTCGGCGTTGTATTCATACAGTTTGGCCGGCCCCGCGCCGTCATAGGCGAAGTCAAAGCGGCCATACAGCGACGGCTCGCCCCGCGCCCAGCTGTCGGCGACATAGTCGCGCGACGCCTCGGGGATTTCCAGCAGCGTCATCAACCGCTCGGACTTCACCGTCTCCTGCACCAAATCCAGGCACATCTGGTGCAATTCGGCCGTCGGCGCCTCGAGGCCGTCCTCGATCTCCTCGATCGAAAAGGCGTAGGCGGCGCTTTCGTCCCAGTAGCGCTCTCCGGACGTATGGTGCCAGGTGAAGCCCATGGCGTCCGCGCGCGCTTCCCAGTCCGGTCGGGGATCCAGCGTCAGGCGTTCCATGGTGGGCTTACGCCGGGTCCTTGGACGCCGGGACCGAGGTCCCGATCATGGGCGTCACAACCTTGACCTCCTGCGCCGTCAACCGGGCCAGCACGTCATCGGCGGAGGCCTGTCCGGGCAGAATGCCCGCATCCCTCAGCTTGGCGTCGAGGTCGGCTCCGGTGCGCCTGTCCTCCAGCTCCTGGCCGGCGCGCAGCTTCTCCTCGTTGACCGCCTGCCGCTGCTTGATGCGCTGCAGGCTGTCGGCCGCCGAGCCGATGCGCGATTGCGCGCCGGCCGACTGCAGGGCCACGGAGGTCTGGGCCTTCTGGACCGAGTCATTGACCTTCACGATGTCGATCTCGCGCCGCAGGGTCTCGATCTTCTGGTCGGTCGAGGCGATGGCGGTGCGCAGGCGCGCCTCGGCGGTCTTCATGTTCTCGATCAGCGGGCCGCGCGTGCCGATCTCGGTTTCGAGTTCGGCGATCCGCTGCGCGACTTCGCGCGCCAGGTCGGTCTTGCCCTGGGTCAGGGCCGTGCGGGCGGAGTTCTCGTATTTGGCGATCTGGTCGCCAAAGCTCTTGATCTCGGTCTCGGCCATCCGGCGGCGCGCCACCAGACCCGCCAGGTCGTCGCGGGCCTTGCCCTGCGCATTGTCGGCGTCGCGGATTTCCTGATCCAGGATCTTCAGGGCGTTGGCGTCGACGACCGACTGGCCGGCGTCATGGGCGGTGCCGCGGAACAGGGCGGACAGTTTGGCGAGCATGGACATGGGTCTGTCTTTCCGGATCAGGCGGCGTCGGCGCCGAAGGTTTCGCGCAGTTCGGTCGCGTCGATGGCGTTCTCGGCGAGGGTGCGCAGCTCGATCAATATGGTCTGCAGCGTCGTCTTGCACGACAGCTCGCCCATCAGTTCATAGACGTCCTCGCCCGACACCGTGGTGATGGCGAAGTTCGACAACGGCACGATGCGCTGCGCTTTCAGCAGAAACTCGTTGAACCGCGCCGTGTCGGCCTGCTCGGCCACCGGCCACAGCAGCACCGAGGCCACGATCTGCGAAGCGCCCACGCTCAGATAGATCGGCAGATCGCCATACTCATGCATGGTGGCCAGCAGAACCGGCTCCGCACCCTCGACCACGCGAAGGGTCAGTTCACCCTCGCGAACCAGGTCGGAGGCCTCAAGCGCGGCCTTGATGGCGGGGATTGTCCAGGCGGTTTCGATAACGGCGTCCATGGGATGTTTCACTCCTGAGGGATCGAGCAGAGAACTGCGACGCGAACGCCGGACAAGAACAGGGCCGCGTGTCGACTCGGTGACGATGGCGTGGACCGCCGCCTTCACATCATCCTTCGCGGCCTCGGGAATCCAGAACTCCACCTTGACCATGCCCGCCTCGCGCCGGGACTTGCGCCAAGCACGTATACGATCGTTCGCCGAGGGCAAGGGATTTGAAGTCGGATTACGCATGTTTCATGTAACGCGTAACAGGAACGATTGACATCCGCTAGGGCTCTGCGAAACCTTGACGCAGTCCGGGCATGCCGCCCGGCGTGTGCGAGCCCTCATGCTGTTGCCCAGATTGAAGTTGGCGCGCCTGTTCGACCGGGCCTTTCACGCCATGGCCGATCTCCACTGGACGGTGCTGTTCACGCTGATCGCGATGCATGCCCTGCTGACGTGGATCATGCTGGCCATCGCTCACGAAGCCAAGCTGCATGGGGCGGCCACCTTCTTCTACTGGTATGCCACCACCGCCTACACCGTCGGCTATGGCGATCTGAGCCCGCAGACGGATGCCGGCCGCCTGATCACCGCGCTCTGGGTCTTTCCCGGCGCCATCGCCGCCTTCACCACCATCGTCGCCAAGGTTCTGGCCGCCATCGGCGAGGTCTGGCGCGTCCGCCGGGCCGGCAAGGGAGACTATTCAAGAATGACCGCCTCGATCGTCCTGATCGGCTACCACCCCGCCCGCACGCCCAAGATGATCGACGAGCTTTGCGCGGACCTGTCCCCGGATCAGACCCTGGTGCTGTTGACCCGCCAGACCCTGACCGACCTCGACGCCCGGATCCGCTACGTCCAGTCCGAGAGCCTGACCTCGACCGCCGCCCTGCTCCGCGCGGGCGTTCCCACCGCCAGTCGGGTGCTGGTCTTCACGGATTCCGATTCAGACACCCTCTCGGCCACCCTGGCCGCAACCGCCCTTGCCCCGGAAACGGCCCATATCGTCTGCCATTTCGAGGACGAGGACCACGCCCGGCTGATCGATCAACATTGCCCGGCGGTCGAGGTCATCCTGTCCTCCGGCCCCCAGATGGTCGCCCGCGCCTGCAAGGATCCCGGCGCCAGCCAGGTGATCAGCGCCCTGACCAGCCACCTCGACGAGGGCGCGACCCTGTTCAGCCTGGCGTGGCCGGACAGCCGCCCCCGCTCGTTCGCCGATCTGGCGCAGACCCTTCTGGACCGCGGCGCGACGCTGCTGGCCGTTCAGCCGGGCAGCGACACCACCCCGACCTTCAACCCGGGGGCCGAACGGCTCATCGCGCCCGGCGACCGCCTGTTCTATGTCGCCGCGACAAGGCTCGATACCGCGAGCCTGGCAGGTTAAGACAGGCCATGTTCAAGCGTCTGTTCGGTACCGTCGACAAGGGTCCGCCCGCCCCCGGGCTGGCTCAGGTCCGCAACATCACCGTGGGTCGGACGGTGTCGCTGGATCCCCTCGCCTGGCGTCGGCTGGGCGACGAGACGCGCTTCACCCTCGACCGCGACGCCCTGGAGATCACCGCCCAGGGCGTGATCACCCTCGATGGCGGCCAGTATGTGCATCGCTTCTATACCGATGACCACATCATGCTTCAGGCCATGAGCGACGACGCAGAGGGCCAGGCCGCCTACGACTTCACCCTGTTCATTCCCTGGTCTTCGGCCTACCCGCCCGGCGAGCGCGAGCGTCGTTTGTGGTCCGACCGGCTGTCCGAACCGACCTTCGACGGCGCGCCCGAGGACCTGCCCGCCTACCCGCGACTGTGGTTCGCCGAGAGCGACGTCCGCCAGGCCCCGGTGACGCTGTGGGAGACGGTCTACGACGACCGCGCGGCGACCACGCCCTATGCGCGCATCTTCCAGACGTGCATGCTGTACGCGCGCGATCTGGCGGGGGGCCGGGAGCTTATGCTGGCCCTCGAGATGCAGCCGGACGGCGGCGAGACCACACACGAGATCATGATCGGCATTCCGCTGGAACTGGCCGAATTTCGCGCCTAGGCGCAATCGAGGGGGAAGACACTCATGGACTGGTTTGCATTCCAGAACGGGGCCACGGCCTTTATCATCGCCTTCGTCGCGGCGGTGGCGTTCTTCGTCGCCTTCAAATTCCTGTACCAGCTGGCGACGCCCTACAACGAGCGCGCCCTCATCCGGGAAGGCAATGTCGCCGCGGCCGTGGCGCTGGGCGGCGCCCTGCTGGGCTATGTCCTGCCCCTCGCCTCAGCCCTGTCCCACACGGTCAGCCTGCCCGAGTTCGCCGCCTGGGCGCTGCTCGCGGGCGTGATCCAGATCGTGTCCTTCGTCATCGTCAGCCGTCTGGTCTACCGCGCGCTCGCGGCCCGGATCGAGGCGGGCGAACTCGCAGCCGGCGTCTATCTGGCGTCGATCTCCGTCGGCGTCGGCCTGCTTAACGCCGCCTGCATGACGGCCTGAGGCGTATCATGACCGACGAAATCCTCGCCCAGACCACCACCCTGCGCCGGCTCAAGCGCTCGCGGACCCTTCAGGTCACCAGCCTGATGGCCACGGTCAGCTTCTCGATGGCGGCCTGCGGATCACCTCCGCGCGCCGTGCCGGAGGCGCCGGCGGAGCCGGTGCTGGCCTATACCTCGCTCGACGACTGCCGCGCGGCGAACGACATTCCGGACGAGGAATGCGTCGTCGCGTCCAACGTGGCCGGCCAGAAGGCCGAAGAAACCGCCCCCCGTTACGCCACCCGTTCGGAATGTGAAGGCCAGTGGGGACCCGACCAGTGCCGGCCACTGAACTCGGGCGGCGGCTCGTTCTTCGGCCCCCTGGCCACGGGCTTCATCATCGGCCAGATGTTGAACGGCGGCGGCTATCGTGGCGGCGGACCGCTGTATCGCGATCGCGATGGCCAGTATTCCAACGGCTACGGTGGGGGCTACCTGTCGCGGGACTACCGCACCGGACGCACCGTCACCAATGCGCGCGAGCACACCCCGACCGCACGCCAAGCCCCGACCCGGGTGCAGAGCCGCACCACCGTCGTCTCCAGGGGCGGCTTCGGCGGCGGCGGCCGGAGTTACGGCGGCTAGGGCGGACGACGCAACCAAGGCCGGAGCGCGCCCGCGTCCTCGCCCGACCTTGTCGGTCACGCTTGCCGGGAACCGCACGCTGAAGGTCTGACGGGACGACGCCGCCTCACACAGGCTGATGCCGGAATTGGACGGGCGGCGGCTGATCGCTGCCCGGCGATCATCGCCGACGCGAGATCCGGCCCGGCAAGAGGGCCGGACGACCGCCGCATGCTTACCCACATCGACACCGTCTACCGGGCCGTCCCGCTGCGGGCCAGATCGCCCGCTGTCGAAGGCTGAGCGACGCCCCGATCTGGACTGCAGCGCCTTCGCCGGCCCACCGCCGCGCGGACTCCGGGTGGAGAATGGCGCGAAACATTGATGCAATACCTTCTCCTCATCACCATGATCCTCGTCGTCGGCCCCGCCGTCGGCGAGGCCGGGGTCCCGCAATCGGCGGCGTCCCAGCTCGAGATCGCGCCGGTCGTGCTCAACCTTGATCCCGGCCAGGTCTCGGCGACGATCGAGGTGCGTAATCAGGGCGCCGCGCCGGTGACCATCCAGGCGCGCCCCTACGACTGGTCCCAGGCGCTGGACAATGATGTCCTGACGCCCACCTCCGAAATCATTCTGTCGCCGCCGATCTTCACCGTGCCCGCCAACGGGGTGCAAACCGTGCGGCTGATGCTCAGGGGCGACGCCCGGAGCGTCGCGGATCAGGAGCGCAGCTATCGGCTGCTGCTGGACGAGGTGCCGACCGCCGGCGCGGGGTCCGGACAGGTCCAGGTGACGTTGCGGATGTCGTTGCCGGTGTTCGCCGGCTCCGCGCAACCCGCGCCGACTCTCGGCTGGACGGCGGCGCGCTCCGTCGACGGCGACGTGGTTCTGACGGCGACCAATACGGGTCGCGGCCATGTCCGGGTCAACGATCTTCAGGTGACCCTGGCGGATGGCAGCCACCCTCGCCTCACGGCTCAGGGCAAAAGCCCCTATGTGCTTCCGGGCGCCGGACGTCGTTGGGTTATCGAGGGCTCCGCCGTCGCCCGCGATTCCCCGGTGTCGGTGCGGACCACCACCCAGGCCGGTACAAGCGATGTGACGTTGACGTTTTGACGTTCACCTACCTCGCCGCGGCGCTGATCGGGCTGACGCCCTCCTCCATCGAAGCTTTAGCCGACCGCACCCTCGTTCTCGAGGTGATCCTGAACGGACGCGCGACGGGCCGCGTGGCGGAATTCCATGAGCGAAACGGCGCACTGTATGCCCGCCCCTCGGATCTGAACGGCCTCGGCCTGGTCCTGTCGCCGACGCTGAACGACGAGCCGATCGCCCTGTCGACGGTCGCCGGTCTTCGCGTTCTGATCGACCAGCCCGGCCAGAGACTGATCATGGCCGCCGAAAACTCGGCTCTGCAGCCGGCCGAGGTTCGAAACGGAACAGCGACAACCCTCGCCCCGCTGACGGCTTCCGAGGCCGGCGCCGTGCTGAACTACGATGTTCTCGCCACCCTGACGGACGGACGTGTCGACGGCGGCGCCCTGATCGATGGCCGCGTTTTCGGCGCCTATGGCGTGCTCCAGAGCACCGGCCTCGCCAACTTCACGCCCAACGCCGGACAAAGAGGCTTCGTTCGGCTCGACACCACCTACACCTTTTCGGAGCCCGGGAAGATGCGACGCTGGCGGGCGGGCGACGTCGTAAGCGGCGCCCTGGGCTGGAGCCGGGCCGTGCGGCTTGGCGGGGTTCAGATCAGCAGCGATTTCAATCTGCGGCCCGACCTGATCACCTATCCCCTGCCGACGATCAGCTCCTCGGCCGCGGTGCCGTCGACGGTCAACATCCTGGTCGACGGCGTCCGCCAGTTCAGCCAGCAGGTTCAGTCCGGCCCCTTCGTGGTCCGCACCCTGCCCGTTGTGACGGGGGCCGGCGAAGTCGCGGTCGCCGTCGAGGACGCCGTCGGTCGTCAGACGCTGATCACCCTCCCGTTCTATGCCAGCGCCACCTTGTTGACGCCGGGGCTCGCCAGCTACTCCGCCGAATTGGGATCGATCCGGCGCGACTACGGCCTGGCGACCGACCGCTACTCCGGCTGGGC
The DNA here is from genome assembly GCF_058681355.1 of Brevundimonas sp. AVps31. Lineage (NCBI taxonomy): Bacteria > Pseudomonadati > Pseudomonadota > Alphaproteobacteria > Caulobacterales > Caulobacteraceae > Brevundimonas > Brevundimonas sp. AVps31. Next base: position 3,441,666 of record NZ_CM178736.1, read on the forward strand.
CGCCAACGGCGCCGTTCGTTACGGCCTGTTCGATCAGTTGACGGTCGAGGCGCACGGGGAAGCGACCGAGGGCCTGGCCCTGGCGGGCATCGGCGCCGCCTGGCGGGTCAGGACGCTGGGCGTGGTCAACGCCTCCGTCTCGGCCAGTACAGGCTTTGGGGGCCTGGACGCCATGGCCGGCGAGGCCACGGGCGGCGGATCCGCATCGCTCGGGTTCCAGCGCCGATCCAGAGGCTTTAACTTCAACCTTTCGGGCTCAGTCGCCTCCGACGGATATCGAGACCTGGCGGCCGTCAGCGGCGCGCCCGCGCCGCATTCGACGTTGAACGCCAGCTTCGGTCGACAGCTTGGATCCTACGGAAGCCTGGGGGTGGCCTATGTCTCCCAGCACGCGCGTCCCGCGGTTTACGGACCGTCGCTTGTCGGCGTCGGGGTCGACGCGCGACGGAGCGTCCGGACGGAACTCGTCACGGTGGGCTACAGCGTTCCGATCGCGGGTCGGGTCACCCTGCGGGCGTCCGGTTTCAAGGATTTGCGCCGCGCCGACACCTACGGATTGGGGCTCAGCCTCAGCATGACCTTCGGCGCTTCGACCTACGCGTCAGCCGGCGTCTCCATCGACAACGGGCGTTCCAGCGCCTTTGTCTCCGCGTCCCGTCCCGCCTTCGAGCCGGGCGAGTTCGGCTATCAGATCCTCGCCAGCGCAGGCGACGCGACGCGTCTGAGCGCGACCGGCGTCTCTCTCGGACGCTGGGGTCAGGTCACGGCGGGCGTCGACCAGTCTTCGGCGGGTCTGGCCGCCCGCGCCGGCGCCCGCGGTTCGCTGATCTGGATGGGCGGCGGGTTTTTCGCCAGCGATCAGATTCACGACAGTTTCGCCGTGGTGCGGACCGGTCGGATCGCCGACGTCCCCGTGCTCTACGAGAATCGTCCCATGGGGACCACAAACGCGCAGGGATTGCTGCTGGTGCCTTCGCTTCTGTCCTACCAGAACAACAGACTGGCCATCGACTCCGCGGGACTGCCGCCCGATGTCGAGGTCAGCCAGACATTCCGCTTGATCCGCCCGCCCGACCGCTCGGGAGTGATCGTCGACTTCGAGGTCGCGATGGTGAGCGCGGCCGTCCTTACGCTCGTTGACGATCGGGGAAGCCCTCTTCCGATCGGCTCGATCGCCCGGCTAGAGGGCGCCCCGGACCGGCCGGTCGGTTATGACGGTCAGGCCTATGTCACCGGCCTTCGGGCGGCCAATCGCCTGGAGGTGACGCGACCGGACGGCGCGCTCTGTGTGGCGCTGTTCGATTATCAACGCGTGCAGGGCGACATCCCCCAGATCGGTCCTGTCCCATGTCGATGAAGTGGCCCCTGGCCCCCACGATGGCGGTCGTCATGCTCGCGGCGGCGACCCCCGCCCTGTCACAGGCCGCGGGCGGCGCGAACTGTGAAATGACCGCCACACCGCTCGCGTTCGGCCGCTACACGCCGCAGTCCGGTTCACCGGCGGACTTCACCGCCACGGTCACCGTCACCTGTTCAAGCCAGGGTGTCGACCCGGTCGCCGTCGAAGGCTCGGTCGCCCTGCTGGGCGATGCGGCGGGACGGCGTCTCACGTCCGGAGCCGCAGAGTTGCGGTATCAGCTCTACCTCGACCCGGCGCGATCGAGGCCATGGGGCGACGGAACCGGAGGCGGCGAGACGGCCCCGGTGTCCGGAACGGCGGGGGCCAACGCGCCCTACCGTCAAACCATCACCCTCTATGGCCGGATTCTCGCCCGCCAGACCTTGGCCAGCGTCGGCGCCTACAGTGATCAGATTGAAGCCGTTCTGACCTATTGAGGCGGTGATGCCGTCCTCGAAACGAATCGGGAGGGCGTTCAGCCCGAAGCAGGCGACCTGAACCCGCGCGCGTCGCAACATTCGAAGGCAGCGATACGCCGGAACATCACTGACGCATGCGCGTCCGATCCGGCATGCCGGGACTGGCAGCCCGCGCCTGTCGCAAGCGACAGGCGGAAAAGATGGTACGTCCTCTCGGGCTCGAACCGAGGACCCTCTGATTAAAAGTCAGATGCTCTAACCAACTGAGCTAAGGACGCACATCGTTTCTCCGGCCGCGGTTGCGAATCCGGAGGCGCGGCTTTTCCGACATCAGGCCGCGCGGGTCAAGGTCCGCTCGACAGGTTCTGCAAGAACCGGTTACGCAGGGCGGATGACAGCCCCGGCAAAACCCCTCTCCGGCATCCGTATCCTTGAGTTCGACGGCCTCGGTCCCGTGACCTTCGCGGGCATGGTGCTGGCCGATATGGGCGCGGAGGTGTTGCGGCTGACCCGCAGCGCGTCAGCCGGTGCCGCGGTCTTCAGCGAGGTCGGCGGCGAGGTCCTGCACCGGGGCCGCGCCGCGGTCGCGGTCAATCTGAAGGATCCGGCGGACCACGCCCGCATCCTCGATCTGATCGACGGGGCGGACGCGATCATCGAGGGCTTCCGGCCCGGCGTCATGGAACGGCTGGGACTGGGGCCCGAGGCTCTGGCGGGGCGCAATCCCCGGCTGGTGTTCGGCCGGGTGACCGGCTGGGGCCAGACCGGCCCGATGGCGGACAGGGTCGGACACGACATCAACTACATCGCCCTGTCGGGCGCCCTGCATCCGATGGGCGAGCCGGACCGCCCGCCCCGGGCGCCGCTGAACTTGGTCGGAGACTACGGCGGCGGGGCCATGTTCCTGGTCGCCGGCGTGCTGGCGGCCTTGCTGGAGGCCAGGGCCACGGGCAAGGGGCGGGTCGTCGACGCCGCCATGACCGACGGCTCGGCCCTGCTGACCGGCCTGTTCCACGCCTTCCGCCCGCGCGGGCTGTGGCGCGATACGCGCGGCGCGAACCTGCTGGACGGCGGCGCTCCCTTCTACCGCTGCTTCACCTGCAGGGACGGCGGCTTTGTCGCCGTCGGCGCGCTGGAGCCCCAATTCTACGCCGCCCTGATCGCCGGTCTGGGCCTGACGCCGGACGAGGCGCCGCAGTTCGACATGGCCGGCTGGCCCGCCTTGCACGCCCGCTTCGAGGCCCTGTTCGCCACCCGGGATCGCGACGACTGGGCCGCGCATTTCGACGGCACGGACGCCTGCGTCACGCCGGTGCTGACCATGGGCGAAGCGCCGCAGCACCCGCATAACGCCGCCCGCGCCACCTTCGTCGATCAGGGTGTGATGCAGCCGGCCCCGGCCCCACGCTTCGACGGACAGGCCACCCCCGCGCCACAACCGCCGCCCCTGACGCTGGATGACGCCCGCAGCCGCTGGGCCTGAACTCAGGCGAGCTCGACAAGCACCTCGGCCCCATCGGAGGCCATGCAGGCCTCCGCCAGGGTCCGGGCCAGCAGGGCCGGATCAATGGGCTTGGTCAGGAAGGCCTGCACCCCCGCCGCCTCCCAGGCCCGCCGGTGCACGTCCAGCGCATTGGCGGTCAGGGCGATGATCGGCGTCGCGGCATTGGCCTCGCCGCCCGTGCGGATGCGGCGCGTGGCCTCCAGCCCGTCCATCACCGGCATCTGCATATCCATCAGGATCGCGTCAAACCGCTCGGCCCGGGCGGCGTCCAGCGCCTGCGCCCCATTCTCGACCAGCGTCAGGCGACAGCCGTGCGGCTCAAGCAGCAGGGTCAGGATGCGGCGGTTCACGTCATGGTCGTCGGCGGCCAGAATCGACCGGCCGTTCAACGAGCCCGCCTCCGGCGTCTTCGTCGCGGCCTCGACCGGACGGGACGCCGACACCTGCACCGGCAGGGCGACGGTGAAGACGGAGCCCTGCCCCACCACGCTGCTGACCGTCAGGGCGCCGCCCATGATCTCGGCCAGCTTGCGGCTGATCGCCAGGCCCAGACCGGTGCCGCCATAGCGACGCGTCGTCCCCGCATCCGCCTGTTCGAAGCTGTTGAAGACATGGCTCAGCCGATCAGCCGGGATGCCGCAGCCGGTATCGGCCACCGCCACCTTCAGGGCCGCGCCGTCCCAGTCGGCGGCGATGGTGATCCGTCCGTGCGCCGTGAATTTCACCGCATTGGAAATCAGGTTGAAGAGGATCTGCTGGAAGCGGAGCGGATCGGTGCGCACGCATTCGGGCACGGCGTCCGCCACCTCGACCACCAGCGCCACGCCCGCCGCCGTCGCCCGCGGCTCCCACAGTCGCGCCAGGGAGGCCAGACGGGCGCGGACGTCGACGTCGTCGGTCTCCAGCACCATCTTCCCCGCCTCGATCTTGGAGACGTCCAGCACGTCATTCAGCAGGCCCAGCAAGACCTCGCCCGCATCGGTCAGCATCGACACGTGCTCGCCCTGACGCTCGGTCAGCTCGGTCCGGCGCAGCAGATTGGCGGCCGAGATGACCGCATTCATCGGGGTGCGGATTTCGTGGCTGATGACGGCGAGGAAGTCGGACTTGGCGGCGCTGGCCTCCTCGGCCCGCTCGCGGGCCTCCTGCGCCTCGTCCTTGGCGGCCTGAAGGATGCCCGTCGTGGTCGAGCTCTGACGCACCGCCACCACCAGATGGCTCATGTAGAGCAGGCAGCCGAAGGCGATCAGCAGTTCTTGCCAACGCCCGGTGACGATGGACGTCACGATCGGCAGGCTCAGGAAATAGACGCCGTGCGGCGCGACAGCGGAAATCAGGATGGGTCGGGCCTGATGCATGTGCAGGCTGACATGCAGCAGGCCGCCCGCGACCTGCACCATGGCGAATATCCGCCCCACCTCGCCGCCCGCGATCCACAGCCATGCGGCGATCGACGAATAGATCGCCACCCCGACCGCCGTCGTGACGCACGACAGGATCAGATAGCGACGGTCCGGCATCCACGCGGGCCTTTGTCGGTAGCGGCGGAAAACAACCCAGTCGAAGGCTTGGCTGAACAGCACGGCCAGGAACCAGACGACGGGCCAGACGCCGGGCGCGACGAACCACGCCGTCGTGCCGATCACGGCCGCCAGCGCGATGCGTGTCTTCAGTTCCCGGTACCGCACCTGCGATACGAGAGCATAGGCCGTGACGGACATGGCCGGTTTCCCCCTTGCCTCCACATTGCGCCGAAATGTGAAAGGATTGGTTGCCATGCATGGTAACTTCCACTTGCGCGCCGTCAGGGCCGCACAGAGGGTGTGCGACGCCGCGAAACACTTTATGGAACGGGAGAAATGGCCGTGCGTTGAAAGGCCGATTCCGGGGAAAGACTTCGACAATGAAACGCCTTGCCGCCCTGCTGGCCCTGACGGGAGCTTTTGCCGTCGCCGCATGCGATAATCCGCCGCCCGCCGACGAGGACAGCCTCGCCGACAAGGCCGCCGAGCAGCCGCTGGAGCCTGTGGCCGAGCCGCCGCCGCCCGAGGTCGTCGCGCCGACGCCGCCGCCGGCCACCGAGTCCACCACCCTCCCGCCCGAGCAACGGACCTCCGAACAGTCGGTCCAGCCCGAGAGCGAAACCCTGTTCTACTAGGGTCCAAGGCTGCGCCGGCAACCGGCGCATGAGTTCACGGCGGGGGTGCGCCGTTCAGATCGACGGGCCAGACGGCCTCTGACGAAGGTTCGAGTTTGACGCAGAGGCCTGCCCTCTTTTTCTTCGGTCTGGCGGGCATGGCCGTGGCGTCCTCCGCCGTCGCGGACCCGCGCGCCCAGATTCGGGGCGAGATGGACGGGGCCCTGCGCGAGCAGCTGGTCCGGGCCGTGGGCGAGGTGGACAATGCGCCGTCCAACCGCTTCGAGGCGCGCCGGCGCGCCCGCGGCGCCATGGAGTCCGTCGAGGCCCTGTTGCGATCCGAGGGCTACTACCAACCCGTCCTCGAAGACATCGTCGAGGGCGAGGAGACGCCTGCGGCCATCGTCAGCGTCGTCACGGGCCCCCGCTTCAACATCGCCGATCCCTCCGTCCGCTGGGTCGCGCCCGAGCCCCGGGCCGACACCGCGCAGACCGTCATCGAGGATATCCGGCTGAAACCCGGCGATCCGGGTCGCGCCGTGGATGTCATCGCCGCCGAGGGCCGGGTCGTCGCCGGACTGGTCCGTAGCGGCTATGCCGACGCCCGCGCCGAGCCGCGCCGGGTCGTGGTCGACCACGCCGCCCTGACCGTTCAGCCCACCTACAACATCGCCTCGGGCCGACTGGTCAACCTGGACGGCATTCGTCTGGAGACCCGCGGCCTGACCAATCCCGACTGGGTCGCCGGTCTGGCGCCCTGGACCGAGGGCGACGTCTACGACCCCGAGGACGTGGCCGAGCTGGAACGTCGTCTGCTGGAGACCGGGGTCTATGACGGCGTCGGCGTGGCCCTGGCGCCGGCGGACCAGACCAATGGCGCGGGCAACCGCCCCGTCATCGTCACCCTGACCGACCGTCCGCGTCGCATCCTTGAGGCGGGCGCCACCTTCTCGACCGCCGACGGCTCCGGCGTCGACCTGCGCTGGACCTGGCACAACCGCTTCAAGCGCGCCGACACCCTGGTGTGGGAGGCGCGCGTGGCCGATGTCGACAGCCGTCTCGGTGTCGACCTCAGCCTGCCGCACTGGCGCAACCCGGGTCAGACGCTGAAGCTCTCGGCCGCGCTGGTGAACGAGAATACCGACGCCTACGACCGCGCCGCCGCCACCCTGTCCGCCGACCTGCAGCAGCGCATCGGCAAGACCTCCTGGCTCAGCTACGGCGTCGGCTTCGACGCGGGCCATTACAATGAGAACCGCTTTGATCCGGTGACCCAGTTGCCGATCAATTTCGACCGGGACCTCTACATCCTGACCGGTCGCGGCAGCTTCTATCTGGACAACTCCAACGACCCGCTCGACCCGACGACGGGCTGGCGTCTGACCGCCGGGGTCCAGCCGACCGTGGTGGGTGGCGAGGACACCATCCTGTTCCTGCGGGCCGAGACCCAGGCCACCGCCTACCTGCCTCTGCAGGCCGGCGCCAAAACGGTTCTGGCCGGTCGGGTCCGGCTGGGCTCCATCCTCGGCGGCGAGGAGCTGACGGTGCCTTCGGACCGCCTGTTCTATTCCGGCGGCGGCGGGTCGGTCCGCGGCTTTGAATACCAGGGCGTCGGCCCGCGCCTGCCCGACAACACCCCCCGCGGCGGGCTCAGCCTGTTCGAAACCTCGATCGAGATTCGCCGCGATGTCTGGCGCAGCTTCCAAGCCGTCGCCTTCGTTGATGCGGGCGCCATCGGCTTCCAGGAAACGCCGAACTTCAACAACCTGCGCTACGGCGCGGGGGTTGGCGTCCGTTACAAACTGCCCTTCGGCCCCATCCGCGCCGATATCGCCTTCCCGCTCGAGAAGCGTGACGGCGATGCGGACTTCCAGATCTACGTCAGCATCGGTCAGGCGTTTTGACCGAGACGCCGCCGCCCTCCGAAACGCCTGACACGCCCGCGAAGAAGGCGAAGCGCAAGCGCACGCGCCTGCAGGCCCTGGCCTTCTTTGGCGGCGTGACCTTCGCCATCCTCGCCGCCCTTCTGATCGCGGTGCTGGTCGGCGGCCGGCTGTATCTGGTCAGCGACGCGGGCCGCGAACTGGTCACCAGCTTCGTCACCGGCAAGAAGATCGGCCGCTATGGCCGCATCAATGTCGAGGGCGTCCACGGCGACCTGTTCAACGACTTCACCATCGACCGCGTCACCGTCACCGACGCCGAGGGGATGTGGCTGGAGGCGCGCGCGGTCCGGGTCGACTGGAGCTGGCTGCCCCTCATCACCCGCCGCTTCCACGCGACCAATATCGAGGCCGGCGTCATCCGCCTGATCCGCCGTCCCCTGGTCGAGCCCTCGACCGAGCCGCCGGGACCACAGGCCCTGGCCATCGACATCGACCGCTTCGCCGCCAACGTCGAACTGCTGGAGGGCTTCAGCAAGGAGTATGGGCGCTGGAACCTGTCGGGCGAGGCCAATGTGCCGCGCACGGGCGCCAAGTCCGCCATCGTCAACGCCAACAGCCTCAGCCGCCCGGGCGACCATCTGCGCATCAACGCCACCTTCGGCGGCGCCCTGTCGGAAACCCGGCTGAACCTGCGGGCGGTCGAGGCCCAGGGCGGGCCTCTGGCCGGGGCGATGGGGTATTCGCCGGACCAGCCCTTCCTCGCCAGCGCCATCGTCAACGGCCAGATCGTGGACGCCGTCGTGCGTACCGGCGACTTCGTGCCCCTGACGATCAAGGGTCGCTACGGCAAGGACAACGCCCGCATCAGCGGCTTCTTCGACTTCTCCGGCTCCGATCTGCTGGCCCCGTTCGCCGCCCGCATCGGCCGGACCGCGAAATTCGGCTTCGCCACCACCCCGGACACCGACGGCGACGGCCAGCAGGGCGTGGCCTGGCGGTTGATCGCGGAAAACCTGACCTCGAACGCCATCGGCCAGATCAGCGTCAAGGATCGCACCAGCCGCGACGGAATCCGGCTGGATGTCGCTACGCCCTCGCTGACCCGGCTGGTCGGCAGCCCCGTCGCGGGCCCTGCCGCCTACACCGGCCTGTTCAAGGGCGATGCGTCGAACTGGTCGCTGACCGGCGGCGTGGACCTGCTCGGCGTCGAGGCCTCCAGCTATCGTGTGCGCCGCCTGCGCGGGCCGCTGAACGTCCAGGTGCGCGCCGGTCGCCTGGACCTGGACGGCGACATCCAGGCGGACGGCGGTTCGACCGCCGGCATCATCGGCGGCCTGCTGGGCTCCGCCCCCCGCCTGACCTTCGAGGCCGCGCGTCAGACCGACGGCGCCATCCTGCTGGAGAAGGTCGATGTGAAGGGTCAGGCCATCCGCCTGACCGGATCGGGCGGACGCAATCTGGTCGGCGGCCTCGGCTTCCGGGGCGAGGCGCGCATCACCGACGCCTCGAAGATTCACTCTGGCGCGCGCGGCGCCTTCGGCGGCCCCGTCGCCGCCTCGACCGCGCGTAGCGGCGCGCCGTGGCGATTGACCTTCGACGGACGCGGGCGCGGCCTCGCGACGGGTCTGGGCGAACTGGACCGCCTGCTGGGCGCCTCGCCCCGGCTGCAACTGACCGGCGCCCTGAACGGCGGCCGGATCGAGGTGGAGCGCGCGGCCCTGACCGGCGCTCAAGGGTCGGCGGGCGCGAGAGGCCTGATCGAGGGCGACGGCCGTCTGCGGCTGGCCCTGAACTGGAATGCGCGCGGCCCCTTCGGCGTCGGCCCGGTCGAGATCGACGGCGCCATGACCGGGGACGGCGCCCTGACCGGCACCCTGGCCGCCCCCCGCGCCGACCTCCGCGCCGCCTTCGCCAACGTCAATGCGGGCGCGCTGAAGCTGACTGACGCCAATCTGATCCTCAGCTTCCGCAAGGGGCCTGACGCCTCCGACGGGCGCATCGCCGTCACCGCCGGATCGAACTACGGCCCGGCCCGGGCCAGCGGAAACTTCTATCTGGGCGGGCCGCGTATCCGCCTCACCGACGTTGATCTGGACGCGGGCGGGATCACGGCGCGCGGCGACATCGCCCTGTCTGACCGCATTCCGTCGAGCGCGGACCTGACCTTCAACGGCCGTCCCGGCGCCTTCCTCGCCTCGGGCGAAGCCTCGGGCCGCGTCCGCCTGACCGAGGGCGGCGGCGCCGAAACCGCCATTCTCGACGTCACCGGTCGCAACGTCCGCTTCGCCGGCTCGCCCTATGTCATCCGCACGCTCGACCTCGACGGGCGCGGCACGCTGAACCGCCTGCCCTTCACACTGAAAGCCGACGTCGGCGGTCCGACCCCGCTGTCGTTCGACGGCTCCGGCGTTTATTCGCGCGACGGTCGGGCCCAGTCGGTCACCCTGCAAGGCTCCGGCTCGGTGCGCGAGATCGACTTCACCACCCGCAGCCCCGCCGTGGTCGCCCTGTCCGGCGACGGTCGCGTCGCCCGCGTGGACCTGTCGGTCGGCGGCGGCGTCCTGACCGGCGAACTGCGTCAGGATTCCCGCGCCGCCGTCATCGAGGCCAATCTGACCAGCGTCGAGCTAGGGTCCATCGCGCCGGATGTGCGCGGTCGCGTCACCGGTCGCCTGTCCCTGCGCGGCTCGGGCGATGACCTGTCCGGCTCGGCCAATGTCAGTCTCGAGAACCTGCGCAGCATCGACGCCCCGCGCGGCCTCGCCGTCGACGGCACGCTGAACGCGGTCCTCGTCAACAACACCCTGCGCCTCCAGGCCCGCGCGACGGACGAGAACGCCGTCCAGGCCAACGCCGACGTCACCCTGCCGGTCGAGGCCTCGGCGGCGCCGTTGCGCCTCGCCATCGCCCGCACCCGCCCGATGGAGGGCACGGTCAATATCCAGGGTCAGATCCAGCCGATCTGGGACCTGTTCCTGGGCGGCGAGCGGTCCCTGTCGGGCCAGATGAACGCCAACGCCACGCTCAGCGGCACCCTGAACGAGCCCCGCATCAATGGCCGTCTGGACCTGCTGCAGGGCGCCTTCCGCGACAACGCGACGGGCTTGCGGCTGGAAGGTGTGACGCTGAACAGCCGGTTCGACGACACCACCGCCCTGATCGAGACCTTCAACGCCAACGACGGCGCGGGCGGTCAGGTCAGCGGCTCGGGCCGCATCGGGCTGCGGCAGGGTTCGGGCTCCAGCTTCCAGCTGCTGCTGCGCCGTTTCCGCATCATCGACAACGACATCGCCGAGGCCCGCGCCTCCGGCCCGCTGACGGTCATCCGCGGCGAGGACGGCAACATCCGTCTGGGCGGCCAGATCGACATCGACGAGGCGCGCATCGAGGCCAATCCGCCGGGCTCCAACGGCATCGTCCGCATGGATGTGGTCGAGATCAACCGCCCCGGGGGCGACGTGCCCGAGGCCGAACAGAACCGCTCGGCCGGTCCGCAGATCGGCATGGACATCGCCATCCGGTCCACCGGCGGCAATGTGAATGTCGTCGGGCGCGGCCTGAACGTCGAGATGGGCGTCAACGCCCGCGTCAGCGGCACCATCAGCCGTCCTGTCCTGACCGGCACGGCGCGCGTTGTGCGTGGCGACTACGACTTCGCGGGCAAGCGCTTCATCTTTGACGACACGGGATCGGTCACCCTGTCGACCAACCCGGACCAGATCCGTCTGAACCTGTCGGCCACCCGTGAGGACCCGGCCCTGACCGCGACCATCCGCGTCACCGGCACGGCGGCGCGGCCCGAGATCGCCCTGACCTCCACCCCGGCCCTCCCGCAGGACGAGATTCTGTCGCAGGTGCTGTTCGGGCGCTCGGCCTCCCAGCTGTCGGCCTTCGAGGCGGCCCAGCTGGCGGCGGGCGTGGCCGCGCTGGCGGGCGGCGGCGGCTTTGATGTGATCGGCAATCTGCGCCAGCTGGCCGGACTGGACCGCCTGTCCTTCGGCGGCGAGGCGTCCAGCATCACGGTGGCGGGCGGGCGCTACATCACGGACGACGTCTATCTGGAGATCATCGGCGGCGGCGAGGACGGGGCCGAAGTGAACGTCGAGTGGCAGGTGCGCCGCAATCTGACGGTCAGTTCGAAGTTCGGCGGCCAGGGCGACGCCAGCCTGTCCATCCGCTGGCGCCGGCAAAGCCGGCAGCCGGGCGACGGATCCGGAGACCGCCGCCCGAACCGGTAGGCCCTAGTCGTTGTAGGCGTTGGCGGCGGCGAAGCGAATCTTGCTCAGCGCGCTGGCCCCGCGAATGCCCGCGATGTGCGTCACCGAGGCGATCAGCATGGCCACGATGGCGAAAATGCTCAGGTACAGCGGCTGCTGGGCGCCCATGGTCAGGCTCAGGGCGTTGGTGCCCAGCGCCCAGACGCACAGCACCAGGAAGATGATCGGCAGGGCGATATTCGGCTTCTTCCATTGCCACACGGCGAAGCCGAGCTGCAGCACCGTCAAGACGCCGGCGATAATGATGCCCTGCTGGGCGCTGGCGGCCAGTTGTTCAGCCGACGGGGTCTGGCCGGTCAGGCTCTCGATCAGCCGCCCGGCCGCCGCGGAGGCTTCGGGCGTCGAGGCGTACCAGCCGCCGACGGCCTGCAAGACCGCGCCGATCACCATGCCGACGGCGCTGACCCGGGCGGCTGCGAACGCGGCTTCTTCTGTCTTGAGTGGGGCGGTGGGGTTCATCGCCTTGATGATATCGGTCATCCATGTCCTCCATTGGATCGAGACCCAACCCTAACCTGATCCCGTGACGAGTCGTAACCCGACCTCGCTTCACCTTTGCCGCGCGGACCGTTAGGGTCCCGCCGATGCGGATTCTGCCTTCTGAACAGTCCGTGCTCGATCACGTCGCGGCGCGCGAAGCCGTCATCATCGGCCGTGCGGTGGAGTGGGCGAACGTCAACTCCGGCAGCCGCAACGCCGTGGGGCTGAACGCCGTCCTGGCCCTGCTTGAGGCCGAGGCGCGCAGCCTGCCCGCGATCGTCGAGCGCATCCCCACCCGGGGCTCCACCACCGTCGCCGACGACGGCGCGGTGCGGGAAGAGGCGCACGCCGACGCCCTGAAGATCACCTGCCGACCCGACGCGCCGCTGCAGGTCGTGCTGACCGGCCACTACGACACCGTCTTCCCGGCCGAAAGCGGCTTCCAGACCGTCGTGAGCCGCGCCGACGGTGCCCTGAACGGACCCGGCATCGCCGACATGAAGGGCGGCATCTCGGTCCTGCTGTCCGCGCTGGAAGCCTTCGAGACCCATCCGGACCGCGACCGCGTCGGCTGGACCGTCCTGCTGTCTCCCGACGAGGAGATCGGCTCCCCCGCCTCCGCCCCCCTGCTGGCCGAGCTCGGCGCGCGCGGTCATGTCGGGATGACCTATGAGCCGGCCCTGGCCGACGGCACCCTGGCGGGCGCTCGCAAGGGCAGCGGCAACTACCACCTGATCGTCACCGGCAAGGCCGCCCACGCGGGCCGCGCCTTCCATGAAGGCGCCAACGCCGTCGCCGGCGCCGCCATGATCGCCGCCCGCCTGCACGCCCTGAACGGCCAGCGCGAGGGCGTCACCGTCAATGTGGCGAAGATCAGCGGCGGCGGGGCCCTGAACGTGGTCGCCGACAACGCCGTCGTCCGCTTCAACGTTCGCGTCCCCGACGCCCAGGCCTCCGCGTGGATTTCGGAAACGGTGCAGCAGATCGCCGCCGAGCCCCCCTTCCCCGGCCTGACCCTCGACCTGCACGGCGGCATGACCCGCGCGCCCAAGCCGATGGACGCCAGCCAGACCGCCCTGTTCGAGGCCGTCCGCGACACGGGCGCCCTGCTGGGCCAGACCCTCGCGTGGAAGCCGTCCGGCGGGGTCTGCGAAGGCAACAACCTGCACGCCGCGGGCCTGCCCAATATCGACACCCTCGGCGTCCTCGGCGGCGACATCCATTCGGATCAGGAGTTCGCCTGGCCCGCCAGCTTCGTTGAACGGGCGCAACTCAGCGCCCTGATCCTGTGCAAGATCGCGTCGGGCGAGATCGACGCCCTCAAATTGAAATCCCTGCGTCTGGAGACGATGTAACCCCCATGCTCGTCGTCCGCCCCGCCGCCCCCGCCGACCTCGACTTCCTGCTGGAGCTCGCCATTCTCAGCGGCCCCGGCTTCACCAGCCTGCCCGAAGACCCGGACCAGTTGGCCGAACGTCTCGACCTCAGCCGCGACAGCTTCGCGGGCGCCCTGACGCCGCAGGAGCGCTGGTACACCCTGATGCTCGAGGAGAGCGAAACCGGCGACGTCGACGGCATCGGCTCCGTCAAGGCGGCGGTGGGCCTCAAGCGCCCCTTCTTCAGCTTCCGGGTCGTCAACAACGCCCAGTCGTCGCCCTCGCTCGGCATCAAGCTGGAACAGAAGACCCTGGTGCTGGTCAACGAATGCACCGGCTGGACCGAGGTCGGCTCCCTCTTCCTCAAGGCCGACCGGCGCAAGGGCGGCGCGGGCCGTCTGCTCAGCCAGTCGCGCTACATGCTGATCGGCGCCGAGCCCGAGCTGTTCAGTGACAACGTCCTGGCCGAACTGCGCGGCGTCTTCACCCCCGACGGCGCCTGCCCCTTCTGGGACCATGTGGCCCACAAATTCTTCCCGATGGAGTTCGACGAGGCCGACCGCATGACCGGCTCGACGGACAAGCAGTTCATCCTCGACCTGGCCCCGCGCCACCCGATCTACATCGACCTGCTGCCCGAGCCCGCCCGCGCCGTCATCGGCAAGGTCCATCCGCAGGGCGTCCCCGCCATGGCCCTGCTGGAGAGCGAGGGCTTCCGTCCCAACGGCCTGATCGACATCTTCGACGCCGGCCCCACCGTCGCCTGCCAGCGCGACAATATCCGCACCGTCCGCGACGCCCGCCCCCTGACCGTCGCCGTGGCGGATGAGGTCGAGGCCGAACTGCCCGCCCTGATCTCGACCGACAGCGTCGGCGGCTTCCGCGCCGTCCGCCAGCGCGCCCATATCGAGGGCGACACCGCCACCCTCAACCGCGAAACCGCCGATGCGCTGAAGGTGCGCGCCGGGGATACGGTTCGCGTGAAAACGTGACTCTCTCTTCCGCTCATCCCCGCGAAGGCGGGGACCCAGTCCTGTCCAGCTTGACGCCGGCGCATCAGGACCTGGGTTCGTGGGCCAACTCGCGCCGGTCTTCGTCCAAATCACTGGGTCCCCGCCTTCGCGGGGATGAGCGGTAAAAAAATGCAGTTCCAGTCCATCGACCCCGCCACCGGCGAAACCGTCTGGGACGGCCCCGCCGCCTCTCCCGCCGAGGTGCAGGCCGCCGCCGATCGCGCCCGCGCCGCCTTCCCCGACTGGGCCGACCGCCCGCGTCAGGACCGCATCGACGCGGTGAAGCGCTACCAGGCCGTGCTGAAAGAGCGCGCCCCGCAGATCGCCGAGGCCATCAGCCGCGAAACCGGCAAGGCCCTGTGGGAGACCTCCACCGAGCTCCAGGCCATGCAGGGCAAGGTCGACATCTCGATCCGCGCCTATGACGAGCGAACGGGCGAGCGCACCGCCGCCACCGCCTTCGGTTCCGCCACCCTGCGCCACCGCCCGCACGGCGTCGCCGCCGTGCTCGGGCCGTTCAACTTCCCCGGACACCTGCCCAACGGCCACATCGTCCCGGCCCTGCTCGCGGGCGACACCGTGGTGTTCAAGCCTTCCGAGGAAACGCCCCTGACCGGCCAGCTGATGGCCGAGGCCTTCGCCGCCGCCGACCTTCCCACCGGCGTGGTCAATGTCGTGCAGGGCGGGCGCGAGACCGGCGCGGCCCTGCTGGACAGCGGCATCGACGCCCTGATGTTCACCGGCTCCGGCGCGGCGGGCGCCCATTT
Organism: Brevundimonas sp. AVps31; assembly: GCF_058681355.1. Lineage (NCBI taxonomy): Bacteria > Pseudomonadati > Pseudomonadota > Alphaproteobacteria > Caulobacterales > Caulobacteraceae > Brevundimonas > Brevundimonas sp. AVps31. The sequence continues at coordinate 3,456,924 of NZ_CM178736.1, forward strand.
CCGGCGCAAATTCGCCGACGACCCCCACGTCATTCTCGCGCTCGAACTGGGCGGCAACAATCCGCTGGTCGTCTGGGACGCCGCCGACGCCGAGGCCGTCGCGGGCATCGTCGTCCAGTCCGCCTTCATCACCACCGGCCAGCGCTGCTCCTGCGCCCGTCGCCTGATTGTGCCGGAAGGGCCGCAGGGCGACGCCATCCTCGACGCCGTCGCGGCCCTCAGCGACCGCTTGGTCTTCGCCCCCTGGAACAGCCCGACCGAGCCCTACGCCGGCCCGCTGATCTCCGAGAAGGCCGCCGCCGCCGCCCTCGCCGCCCTGCAGGACCGCATCGACGCGGGCGCCCGGGTCATCCGCGCCTCGGGTCCCGTCGGCAACCTGCCGGGCGCCTTCGTCAAACCCGCCATCATCGACGTCACCGGGGTGTCCGTCCCCGACGAGGAGATGTTCGCCCCCTTCCTGTCGGTGACCCGCGTCGGATCCTTCGATGCCGCGATCGCGCAGGCCAACGCCACCCGCTACGGCCTGTCCGCCGGTCTGGTCAGCGACGATCCCGCCCACTGGGACCGCTTCATCCGCCGCATCCGCGCGGGCGTGGTCAACTTCAACCGCCCGACCACCGGCGCCGCCGGCGACATGCCCTTCGGCGGCCTCGGCGCCAGCGGCAACCACCGCCCGTCCGCCTACTACGCCGCCGACTACTGCGCCTATCCGGTCGCCAGTTTCGAGGCCGGGGCGGTCAAGAATATCGAAGGCGAGATCAAAGGGTTGTCGGCGTGATCTCAGACTGGAGAGGAGAACGACGGATCGGTCGCCCCGGCTTGGGAGAAATCCTCTCGACTGAGATCAGAAAGCCGTTGGTCGCCATCGTGTTCATGGCTGTCGTGAGTGCAGTTGTCTTGGGTGTTCGCCTGCTCTTCGGCGAGCGTTACAGCCCCGCGGGTATGGTCTTGTCGTGGTGCATAACCTTTGTCGTCTTAGACTTTACAGCGATCACCAGCGTCCTTCGTGCCCGTCGCTGGACGCAGGCTTGGTTGCTTCTGGGGCTATCGGCTGCACTGATCGGTTTGGTCTGGCTGTTCGCCCTCCCGGTGCTCTCAGCGATCGGCCTCCTGCCTGACGCCATCATCGTAACGAGCCCCCGATGACTGCTCTCGAAGCCAACGCCGACGGCCTGATCGGCCCGACGCACTCCTACGCCGGCCTCAGCCCCGGCAACCTCGCCTCCAGCCTGAACAAGGGCGAGCCGTCCAACCCCCGCGCCGCCGTGCTGCAGGGGCTCGACAAGATGAAGCGGCTGGCCGACCTCGGCCTGCCCCAGTTCGTCCTGCCGCCGCATGAGCGGCCGAACATCCCCTTCCTGCGTAGTCTCGGCTTCGGCGGTACCGACGCCCAGGTCATCGAACGCGCCTGGAAGGACGCCCCGACCTTCGCCGCCGCCGCCTGTTCGGCCTCGCCCATGTGGGCCGCCAACGCCGCGACGGTGACGCCGTCCGCCGACAGCGCCGACGGCCGGGTCCATTTCACCCCCGCCAATCTCGTCACCAACCTGCACCGCTCGCTCGAGCATCAGCAGACCAAGCGGGCGCTGGACGCCCTCTTCCCCAACCCGGCGCACTTCGCCGTGCACGACGCCCTGCCCTCCGTCGCCCATCTGGCCGACGAGGGCGCCGCCAACCACGTCCGTCTCTGCGCCGATCACGGCGCGCCCGGCGTCAACCTGCTGGTCTGGGGCAGAGAGGCCTGGGAGCCCTGGTCCGGCCCCTTCCCCGCCCGCCAGACCCGTGAGGCCTCGGAAGCCCTCGCCCGCCGCCACGGCGCGTCCGGCGCGGTCCTCGCCCGCCAGTCCAGGGCCGCCATCGCCGGCGGAACCTTCCACAATGACGTGGTCTGCGTCGGCGCGCTGGAGACCCTGTTCCATCACGACCTGGCCTTCGAGGACACCGCCGGGACCCACGCCGCCATCCGCGCCGCGGCCCAGGGGTTTGACCCCGTCTTCGTCGAAGTCTCGTCCGCCGATCTCCCCCTCGCCGACGCCATCTCCAGCTATCTGTTCAACTCCATGCTGGTGCGGATCCCGGGCGAGGACCGCCTGACCCTGATCTGCCCCACCGAGACCCGCGACAACGCCCGCAGCCATGCGGTGGCCGAAGCGCTGGCGTCCTCCAACGGGCCCATCGGCAGGGTCGAGTACGTCGATGTCCGGCAGTCGATGCGCAACGGCGGCGGTCCCGCCTGTCTGCGTCTCCGCGTCGTCCTGAACGAGGCCGAACTGGCCGCGACCAATCCGAACATGCGCCTGACCGACGAACTGCACGGCGCGCTCAGCGTCTGGGGCGCGACCTGGTACCGTGACCGGCTCGGCGTCGCCGATCTGGCCGACCCCGCCCTGCTCGATGAAAGCCGCGGCGCGCTGGACGAACTGACCGCCATCCTCGGCCTCGGCTCCGGCTTCTATCCGTTCCAGAGGGACTGACCGCATGACCGCCCCAAGTCCCGAAGCGCGCCCGACGGAGTCGATGTCTCCCGCCCGCCGCCTGCGCAACATCATCGGCGGCTCGGCGGGCAATCTGGTGGAGTGGTTCGACTGGTACGCCTATGCGGCCTTCACCCTCTATTTCGCCCCCGTCTTCTTCCCTGAGGGCGAGCCGACGGCCCAGCTGCTGAGCAGCGCCGCCATCTTCGCCGTCGGCTTCCTGATGCGCCCGGTCGGCGCCTGGATCATGGGCGTCTACGCCGACCGCAAGGGCCGCAAGGCGGGCCTGACCCTGTCGGTCACCCTGATGTGCGGCGGCAGTCTGATCATCGCCTGCACGCCCGGCTACGGGACCATCGGCATCGCCGCCCCCGCCCTGCTGCTGCTCGCCCGCCTGATGCAGGGCCTCAGCGTGGGCGGCGAGTACGGCTCGTCGGCCACCTATCTGTCCGAGATGGCGGCCAAGAACCACCGCGGCTTCTGGTCCAGCTTCCAGTATGTGACCCTGATCTCGGGCCAGCTTCTGGCCCTGCTGCTGCTCATCGTGCTGCAGAACACCCTCAGCGAGGGCGCGCTGGCCGCCTGGGGCTGGCGCATTCCCTTCTTCGTCGGCGCGGCGCTGGCCGTGATCGTCTTCTGGCTGCGTCGCCGGCTGGACGAGACCCGCGCCTTCATCGCCTCCGACGCCGACGAAGCCCCGAAATCCAGCGCCCTGCTGCTGTTCGCGAAACACCCGAAGGAGGCGTTCCTGGTCATGGGCCTGACCGCCGGCGGGACGCTGGCCTTCTATACCTACACGACCTACCTGCAGAAATTCCTCGTCAACACGACCGGCTTCACCAAGGACGCCGCGACCGAGATCAGCGCCGCCGCCCTCTTCCTGTTCATGTGCCTGCAGCCCGCCGTCGGCGCCCTGTCCGACCGGATCGGACGCAAGCCGGTGATGATCGCCTTCGGGGTGCTGGGCGTGCTGTTCACCGTGCCGCTGATGTCGGCGCTGGCGACGGCGGACAATCCCTTCGTCGCCTTCCTTCTGGCCCTGGCGGCGCTGGTGATCGTCAGCGGCTATACCGCGATCAACGCCGTGGTGAAGGCCGAGCTCTTCCCCGCCCACATCCGCGCGCTCGGCGTCGCCCTGCCCTACGCCATCGCCAATGCGGCCTTCGGCGGCACGGCCGAATATGTCGCCCTCCGGTTCAAGGACGCCGGGATCGAGAGCGTTTATTTCTGGTACGTCACCGCCATGATCGGCGTCTCGCTGCTGGTCTATCTCTTCATGCGCGACACCAAGCACCGGAGCCTGATCTCGCACGACGACTGACGCCTAGGGCCGGATCGTCACGCCGCTGAGGAACATCACGATCACGCTCCAGGCCTGCTCGAGCCCCGCGCCCTGGCCGTGCACGATGACCTGCGTCCGGGGTTGCGACAGCACGCAGGTGGCGGCGGCGAACGTCGCCTCGCGGTCACGCCCCGACACGCAGAGCATGTCATGGGTTCCGCCCGAAAACTCGGTCTGCACCGGCCGGATCTGCGCCGCCTGCTCCGCCGCGTCCGCGTCCGGGAACATCTCGGCGGCGACCGAGGCCAGATACTCGCGCGGCGTGGTCTCGCCGCCCTCGCGGCCGATCAGGGCATGGCCCGATCCCCCGACGCCGCTGATCCGGTCCCGGCACTCCAGCGCCAGGGCGATGGCGAAGCGGGGATCGGTGGCGGGTGTCGTCGCACTGCAAGCCGGCGTCGAGGCCACCACGATCGTCCGCCCGTCCTGCAGGACGTGCGTCAGATCCTGCGCCTGTGCGACGCCGCCCGACATCAGGGCGAACAACAGTGCGGAAAGTCCCGGCCAGATCTTCATGGCCCAGGAGCTAACAGACCGCCGGCCCGCGCCGAAGCCCGCCCCGGCCTGACGTCAGATAGCGTCAGCCGCCGCTCAGGCCGCGAACCGCCCGCCCCTGGCCGCATAGGCCTGCGTCCCTTCGGTGAAGACCTGGTCCGTCGGCAGGATGGTCTCGATCGGAATGGCGTCCGCCCCCTGCAGCCGGTCATAGATCGGCGCGAAATCCTTCAGCGTCTCGCCCTTCAGCGCCTCGATCGAATCGATCACGAAATAGACCTGCTGGAAGTCGTCGATCCGGTAGAGGGTCTTCATCACCCGCTCCAGGTCAAAGCCCAGCCGGTTCGGCGACGGGTCCTCGAGGGCGAACACGCTCTCGGTCGCCGACGAGACGATCCCCGCGCCATAGATGCGCAACCCGCCCGCGTCCTGCATCAGGCCGAACTCGACCGTGTACCAGTACAGCCGCGCCAGATTGGGCAGCATGCCCAGCGCCGCGGCCCTCTGGCCGCCCTTGCCGTAGGCCTCCATATAGGCGGCGAAGTCGGGGTCGGTCAGCATCGGCACATGGCCGAACACATCGTGGAAGATGTCCGGCTCCTGCAGGTAGTCCAACTGGTCCGGCTTGCGAATGAACTGGCCCGAGGGGAAGCGGCGGTTGGCCAGGTGGTCGAAGAAGACCTCATCCGGCACCAGTCCGGGCACGCACACCACCGTCCAGCCGGTCAGGGCCTGCAGCTTGGGATTCATCAGCGAGAAGTCGGGAATGCCGCCCGTGTTCAGGTCCAGCGCCTCCAGCCCCTTGAGAAAGACGTCCGCCGCGCGGCCGGGCAGGATCTTCATCTGCCGGGCGTACAGGGTGTCCCAGGTCTTGTGCTCGGTCTCGGTATAGGCGCGCCAGTCCTGCGGGATGGTCCAGTCCTCGGCGGCCCCTTCGGGCGGCTTGTCGAAGACGTGTTCAAAGTCGGACATGACGCGGCTCCTGGCGCACCGGGCTCTGGCGGCCCCTTCGTCGGCAATCTAGAGCCCGTCGCACGCCCACGCCAGCCGCCTCAATGGATCGCCCGTTCGCGCGGCGCGTGGTGGCCGCTGTCGTCGAGGGTGAAGTACCGCCGCTCGGCCTCGTGCGTCAGGATCGACTGCGCCGGGTCATGCTCCAGCGAATCCTCGGACGCATAGGCCATGAAGCCGCCATCCGGCCCCAGCGCCAGCACCTGATAGAAGGGCTGGTCCGGCGAGATGGCGCCCGTTGCGCCGGGCTGGCCGGCGAACACGGGATCGACGTCGATCACGACACCCCGAAAGCCGGCCTGAAGATGCCGGACGATCTGGCCGAGGCCGAAGCGGGCTGAGACGGAATGGGTCATGCCACAAGAGTTACGCCCCCCAACCTGAGCCGGATCACACTCCTCCCGTTCATTTTCACGACAGACACGCTTGGCGCGGATCGGATTCACGGTCTAGGCTGTCGGGGACGGGCGCCGTTTCGGACCGCCCACCTTGAAGGTTCGGCCCATGCCGGAGACCGACGGCGCGTCCTCGCGCTCGCGGTCCCAGCCCCGGAGGCCCGACGGTCAGCGCGCCCGCGGCGGCGCGCCCGGCGGCGCAGGGGCGTCAGGTCGCGAGGCGCCCCTCTATGGCGCGCTCGATCTGGGGACCAACAACTGTCGTCTGCTGATCGCCCGTCCGGCGAAGGACGGCTTCCGCGTGGTCGATTCGTTCAGTCGCATCGTGCGGCTCGGCGAAGGCCTGTCCCGCACCGGCCGCCTCGACGGGGGGGCGATGGAGCGGGCCTACGACGCCCTGATGATGTGCGCCGAGCGGGTGGCCAAGCGCGGCATCGACCCCGACCGCCTGATGGCCGTCGCCACCCAGGCCTGCCGTCAGGCCGACAACGGGGCCGAGTTCATCGAGCGCGTGCGTCAGGGCACCGGTCTGAAGCTGCGCATCATCGATCCGGCGGAAGAGGCCCGGCTGGCGGTTCAGGGCTGCCTGAACCTGTTCGATCCCAAGGTGGACGCCATTCTGGTCGTCGATGTCGGCGGCGGCTCGACCGAGCTGAACTGGCTGCGCAGCACCGGGACGGGCTTCCAGCTCGAGGGCTGGATCTCCGCCCCCATCGGCGTCGTCACCCTGGCCGAGCGCCATCCCGAGCCGGTCGGCGGCGACCTGCATCCCTGGTACGAGGCCATGGTCGCCGACATGGGCGCCGCGATCGCGCACGCCCCGGTCGATCCGGCCCTGCGCGACGTCTTCGTCCAGGGCCGGGCCCATATGGTCGGCACCTCGGGCGCGATCACCAGTCTGGCGGGCATCCACCTGGGCCTGCGCCGCTATCAGCGCAATCTGGTCGACGGTCTGTGGATGACGCGCGGCGACTGCGAGGCGGCGGCCGAAAGGCTCAAGACCCTCGGCCCCGCTGGCCGGGCGGCCGAGGCCTGCATCGGTCCCGACCGCGCCGATCTGGTGCTGGCCGGCGCCGCCATCATGGAAGCCGTCCAGCGCGCCTGGCCGTCCGAGCGCGTCCGCGTCGCCGACCGCGGCCTGCGCGAAGGCCTGCTGCTGGAGCGGATGCGCGACGACCGCAAGCCGGGCCGCCGCAAACGGCGTCGGCGGGGCCGGGGCTCAGGCAACGGCGGCGGAGGCGGCGGCGAGTGACCGTCGTGTGTCTGGACGACCGGTGAAGGCGCAGACCGCGAAATCAGGCGCGGAGTCTGAGGCCTGAACCCGCTCTGACGCGTCTTTCGGACGGTCGGTTTTGAAAACGGGCCCACCTTCCCCCGTCACGTCCGGCGTCCCGACCAGACCAACCCCACGCGGTTCCGTCACCATAAGGTCGGCCCAGGGCGGTTTCTCTGGACGTCGGCTTTGGGTGGGAAGCAGACATCCGCCGACTTGGCGGAGCTAAATGCACAGCTTAGGGTCTGAGTAGGTGGAGGTTTATCCAGATGCAGCCGATATCGTTTCAGCTTACTGGCGCTGACCTCGTTGACGCGCGGTTGTATGTCCACAATCGGAAACCGCTGGTAAGGGTCATCTGGGTTGTGGTGGCCGCTGTCGCGGCGGGCAGCCTCCTCCGCATCCTCTTCCTTGCCGTTCAGCAAGACTGGGGTTCTACCTTGGCACCTGCACTGTGGCTTTGTGGTGCAATCGCTTTTTGCGTCTGGGGGGTTGTTGGCAACGCTGTGCTGCTGCCGCCTTCTGCGCGCAAGCAGCTTTCCCGCGACAAGGGTTTGCAGAGCGAGAAGGTGGTGGCTTGGGACACTGCGCAGTTCAGGATCAGCGATAGCAACGGTGAAGGCCACTGGCCTTGGACCGACCTTCACAAATGGGAGGAAAGCCCTAACGGCTTGCTCCTTTGGCTCAGTGACAGACGATATTTCTATCTTCCGAAGCGCAGCCTGACTGAACCTCAGCTTGCCGAGATGCGTGGGATTTTGTCGGAGACCGCGAAAACCTCATAGCGTCCGATTTGGGTCGATATGGGGCATTCGCACTGGTCCCGAGTGCGGACTTTCGGCCTGGATGCCTGCGAGCGGACGCTCCGGGAGTCTGCGAGAGGTGGGAAGCGGCTGTGGTCGCGTGCACAAAGGCATGATGAAGCCCTACTGGATAACTTTCGAACCAATGCCTCAGCCGACGGCCCTGAACATGGGTGCGGGGGTGACGGCGCGGTCGGATGGTGACGCACGCCGGATCGCAAACGCTGCATTTGCGACGGCCAAGATTGCGACTGTCATCGTCGCGGATGACGCCGCCTCGCTAGAGCAGGGCCATGTGCTCCCGAACATGGGGAGCATGATTGTTCGGGGGGTGTGGTTTCCGCTTGGATACGAAGGTGTCGCCGCCAAGGTCCGTTAAGGGGTCGGGAGCGGACCGCGGCCTATCGCAGGCAAACAGTCATCGCGCAGCCGGTATCTGCCCCGTCAACAGGAGCGAGAGGACAGGCGTCCCGCCTACTTCGACCCTGCGATAGTTCACGAACGCGGTGCACTCGATTACGGCGCTGAACTGCTCAGGGCAGCGCGCCGCGAAATCGTCGGCGTCGTCGATCTGCAACGTCATCAGATGACCCGGCTGAACCGCGCGCTGGACCATTCCCGTCTCGGGATCATCTGCGTCTGTCATGCAGTCGATCCAGGCGTTCATGTTCCGTCCGTAGAACGCCGGGAAGCCGAGAGCCTCCGCGAAGACGTCATGAAAGGTCGTCCAGTCCACGATCTGTCTGGTGGGGATGCTGATGAGTGTGGTGTGCATCCAGCTACCTTACGGCCTTCAGCGACGTCCGCTATGGGGCAGGTTGCGGGGCTGGCTCCACGTCCGGCGCCCGGCCTTGGCGTAACCGAACGGCAGCAAAAGACGGCCGGACTCTTCAACGCGAGACCCTGCTCAGGGCCGGTGAGCATGGCCTTGTCGTCGATCTCGACATCCAAGGCCCTTTGCGGCGCAAACTGTTGAAACCGGGTCGGCCGCAGCCGTTGCGACGCCGCCTGCCCTACGCCTGCCCTACCCGGTCACCTGAACCGGCAAGGTCACGTCACACACCGAGAAATCCGCGCCGCGCGCGGTGCGGGCCTCGCCGACGATGGCGCGGAAGCGGTCGGAGTCGGTGGCCAGAACCTGCACCGTCGGGCGTTCGGCCGCCGGGATGTCCGAGGCCACGCGCACGCGGGTCATCCGGTCCGGCTGGGCGGCGGCCATCATGCCGTTCTCGCCGTCCCCGACCTGCAGCGACCGCACCACGTCCAGCCCGGACAGGGTCACGCCCCAGATGGTGTAGCGCTTGTCCAGCGCCGGATAGGCCTGTCGCATGATGAAGAACTGGCTGTTGGCCGTGTCATTGCCCTCGTCGCGGGCCATGCCGACCACGCCCGGGCAGTACAGGCCCCAGCCGTGCACCTTGCCGTCGCCGGTCTGGGCGAAGGCGGCGTCGGGCTGGGTCTGGACCGGCAGGGCGCCGAGGAAGCCCACGCGGGCCCCGGCGGGTTCGGCCACGGCGGCGAATGGCATCGCCGGATCGCGGCGGAAGGTGAACTCGGCCTTCAGGTCCGGCCAGGCGCTCTGCCCCTCGCCGCTGCCCAGCGGATCACCGGTCTGGGCCATGAACCAGTCGATCACCCGGTGCCACAGCAGGCCGTCGAAGAAGCCGTTGCGCGCCAGCAGGCGCACGCGCTCGACATGCAGAGGCGCGATCTGCGGCGTCAGCTCGATCAGCACCCGGCCCTTGGTCGTGTCGATGACCAGCAGGTTGTCGGGCGTGACGGTGCGCCAGTCGGTCTGGGTGATGGTGGTGCCGGGCGTGGGCGGCGGCGGGGGCGGGGGACCGCCCGCGTCCTGGGCCGTCGCGGTCCCGGCCAGCAGAAGCGCCGCCGCGGCGGCTGCGAACGTCAGCGTCATCATCCCCTCCCCTCGTGCTCCGCTCAGCCGCCGGTGACTTCGGCGGCCGGCTGGATCTCACAGACATTGAAGCGCGAGCCCAGACGGGTGCGCGTCGCGGCCAGCTGCTCGGCGAAGGCCGGGCTGTTGACCGCCTGCACCCGCGCCGTCGGCCGCTCGCCCTCCGGCATGGCCGACGCCAGACGGACGCGCGTCATCAGATCAGGGTCCGTCACGGCGCCCCCCTGGCCGGCGCCCGGCTTCAGCGCCTTCACGGCGTCCAGTCCCGACAGCACACGCCCGAAGGGGGTGTACTGGCCGTTCAGGCTGTCGTTCGGGGCGGTCATGATGAAGAACTGGCTGTTGGCGCTGTTCGGATTGTTGTTGCGCGCCATGCCCAGAACGCCGGGGCAGAACAGGCCGACGGCGTCGACCTTGAAGTCGGCCGTGATCATCATCTGCGCGTCCGGCTGGGTCTCCACCGCCATCGAGCCGGTCAGGCCCAGCAGGCTGCTGCCCGTGGCGCCCGGACCGGTGCTCAGGAAGGGATCCGCGCGGCCCCGGCGGAAGGTGAACTCGGCCGGGACGTCCGGCAGGTCGCTGCCGCCCTCGCCGGTCCCTTGCGGATCGCCGCCCTGGGCCATGAAGCCCGGGATGACCCGGTGGAATTTCAGTCCGTCGTAGAAGCCCCGGTTGGCCAGCGCGCGCACACGCTCGACCGACTGCGGCGCGGCGCGCGGGTCCAACTCGGCCACGATCCGGCCGTGCACGGTGTCGATCACCAGCAGGTTCTCGGGCGCGATGGTGCGCCATTCGGCCGAGGCGGGCGCGGCGGTCTGGGACATCGCCGTCGGCGCGGCGGCCGTCACGAAAGCGGCGGCCACGGCGGCCGCGATGGTCATCTTGAAGCGCATTCTATCCCTTGACCCTGTCCAGCACCGCGGCGGAGACCGCCGGGCTGACGAAACTGCCGATATCTCCGCCCAGACGGGCGATTTCCTTGACCAGCCGCGAGGCGATCGCCTGATGCCGCGGGTCGGCCATCAGGAAGACGGTCTCGATGTCGGCATTGAGGCGCTGGTTCATCGCCGTCATCTGGAATTCGTATTCAAAGTCCGCGACAGCCCTCAGGCCCCGCACGATCACGGTCGCGTCCAGCTCTTCCGCGAAATGCATCAGCAGGCTGGAGAAGGGCCGGACCTCGACGGTCGCACCGAATTTCGCCACCTCGGCCCGCACCATCTCGACCCGCTCCGCGGTCGTGAACAACGGCCCCTTGTCATCATTCTGGGCCACGCCGATGACCAGCCGGTCGACCAGCTTCACCGCCCGCCCGATGATGTCCATATGGCCGTTGGTGATCGGGTCGAAGGTGCCCGGATACAGGCCAATGCGCATCGAAATCCTCCCCGGCTTCAACCCGGTCTAGCAGGTGCGAAACCGGCGGCCTAGATCGTCTGCGGCGCGTTCGACGCCCAGGCCGCCTGCAAACGGTCCATCAGGCCCGGATCGACGTCCAGCGCTCGCCCGTCGATATTGCCCACCGGACAGGCCGGGGTCGCGCTGTTGCAGATGAAGGCCTGCCGCATGCCCGTCAGCGCGGCCCGGTCGATGACCCGATGCTCGCTGTCCAGACCGACCAGATCCAGCCCGTTCTCCAGCAGCCGCTGTCCGACGCCCCGCAACATCGGCGCGCGCGGCCAGACGATTCGCCCGTCCTCGACGAAGCCTATGTTCCAGATGCTGCCTTCCGACACCACGCCGTCGGCGCCCACGAACAGGGCGTCGTCAAAGCCCGTTTCCTTCGCCGTCCGTCGCGCCCGCATCAGGCCGAAGGTGGCGTTGTGCTTCAGCTCCGGCGCCTCGCGGGCATAGTCCTGCGTCTGCAGCCGCAACGGATCGCACAGCGGATGGGCCGGGCCCGTCACGATCGTCAGCACGTTCGGCTGGCCCATCGCGTCCGGCGTCCGCAGCGTCGCCGCCGCGAGGAACAGTTGGACCCGCAGGCTATGCCGCCCGCCCCGCCCGTCCAGCGCCGTCCGCATCCGCTCGCGCAGCCGCGCCTCGGGCACGGCCACGCCGAACAGCGCCAGCGCCTCCTGCTGCAGCCGCTCCAGATGCAGGTCCAGCCCGCGGACCGCGCCGTCCTCCACCTGCATGGAGGTGAAGGCGCCGTAGTTCGACAGCAGCACCGGCGCCAGCGCCTGGACCGTCGCCGCCTCGCCGTCGATGTGGATCTCGGTCAAGAACGTCTCCGTTGGGGCCTGCGCCCCGACGGATTAGCCTCAGGCCGCGAAACCCGCCAGTGCGGTGGACGCGGTTTGGCAGGCCTCACGGAAGTGCGTCTCGTCGTCCAGCCGGATCGCGGCCAGCCGCGTTTCCAGGGACGTGACGACCCGATCCGCCCGCCTCGCCACCTGAATGAAGGCCCGAAGGTCCGTGCGCGCCGTCAGACGTGTGGCCGGCGCGCTCCCGGCCGCCGCACAGGTCGTCAGCGTGGTGGAGGCCTTGCTCCAGGCGGCATCGTAGGTCGCTTCCGCCTGATCGCGGGCGGTCAGCTCCGCCTCCCGGTTCGCCTCGGCCACGGACGGGACAAGCGCGCCCTGGGCTTCGCTGGTGATGGCGGCCTGGTTCTCCTTGAAGATGGCGGCCACGAAACCGAGGAAGGCGGAGGGTTCGCGCGTCTCCGTGACCAGGGCCGCCAGCGTCATCGGTTGCAGATCGGGCGTCAGCTCCACTGAAAACCATTCGCTCTGCTCCTGTCCCAGGACGAAGCCGTAGGCGCCGGTCTCGGCGCCGGTGCACGGCGCGGTGGCGGCGGCGGCGCCCAGGGCCATGGCGCACCACACCGCATCGCTTTCCCGCGTGTCGCCGGGCTCCATGTTTCCGAGGACCACCGTCGTCCCGCCCGTCGCGGTGGTGACCGTCTTGCCCTGGGGCACGAAGGCGAAGGACACCGAAAGGCTACGCCGGTCGCCCCGGATGTCGTTGGTCACCAGCGGCTCCCCGAACCAGGTGCGCAGCGGCGCGATGGTGTGGACCGTGCGATTTCGGGTGCTGAACACCTGTCCTTCAAAATAGAAGTCGGGCTCGGCGGCGAGATCGAGCCCCAGCCCGCGCAGAGCGGCGGCGTCGCCGGCGAACTCGCCAAGCCCGCTCCCGCTTCCATTGCCGGAGTTGAACCAACCCCGGGCCACGAACACACAGGGCCCCAGCTGGCCGCCGTTGCTCAGCAGGAGGTTGCGCTGGGCCAGGGCGGTGTCCGTACGCGCCTTGGCGGCTTCCTCCAGGGCGGCGCCAATCCGGTTGACCCCGCTGGCGACGATCGAGGACGCGATCGCGCCCGCCAGACTGGCGTGCGCCTGCCCAAGGCACGGCCCCATGCTTGTTCGCGTGTCATAGACCGCGTTGTCGCGGCTCAGTCCGTTCGGCGGCGATCCGCCCCCTGTGACGTGGGTGCAGCCGCTCACGAGAACAGCGAGCACGAGGGCGGCGAGGGTAATGCGAGACATGACGCTCTCCTGTCAGGTTAGAAGGAATTTCAGGACATTCGGCGTGATCGCCAGCGCGCTGCCCGGCTCGCTGAGCCGGGGCCGCAGCGGTTTCGGCAGATATTTTCGCGAGATCGCGGCGTTGCCGAGCACCATCCCGACGACGCGATCGCCCAGGAAGACGGGACCGCCGCTGTCGCCCGGCTCGGTCGCCACGCCATGGCCGAGAAAGGGCAGCACCTCGTTGAAGGCGCTGTAGGCCCGCTGCAGCCCGCCATCGCGCCAGCGCACGAACTCGAGGACCGCGACGGCCGGAAGGGGGTTCGAGGGCGGCGGCGGCGGAAGGTCGACCGCGATGCGCGCGACGTCGGACCCGGAGCCCTTCTGTCGCGCTCCGACCGGCGAGATATAGCCATCGTCCGCCTGCCACAGGGCGGAGGTGACGGTGGTCCCGGCCGCGAGCCAGACCAGTTCGCACTTGTCGGCCCTGAACTGGTCGCCGGACAGAACGTGAGCGGCGGTGGCCGCCCGTGCGCCGTTTACCGACCAGCCCAGGCCACGGCTGACAAACTCGCCATTCTGATAGGCGTTGACGAGGAAGATCCGCTTGTAGCGCGGCAGACCCGCCTCATCGGCCGGCACCGGACGCCAGATTTCGGCCTTTCCGGCCTTCGCCAAGTCGGGCATGCCCCATCCCCCGATGCGTCAACACATCAGAGAACAGAGTTACACCAAACTCAGGGTTGAGTCTTTACCCTGAGTTGCGGCCGATCCGGGCGATCAGTCCTCGCCGCCCTCGATCTCGCCGCCTTCGCCTTCGATCACATCCTCGCCGCTTCCGCCGGAGTCCGGCAGACGTTCGACCGAGACGACCTTCTCGTCCTTGCCGGTCTTGAAGATGGTGACGCCCTGGCTGGAGCGGCTGACGATGCGGACCTGATCCATCGGCGTGCGGATCATCTGACCGCCCGAGGTGACCATCAGCAGGTCGTCGCCTTCCTGCACCGGGAAGGCCGCCGCCAGGCGCGTGCCCGCGCGACCGCCCAGACCGTGCGCCGTCAGCCCCTGCCCGCCGCGACCCGTGCGGCGATACTCATAGGCCGACGACCGCTTGCCGAAGCCGGTTTCGGTGACCGTCAGGATCAGCTGTTCCGCGGCCCCCAGTTCGGCGATCCGCTCGACGCTCAGCACCGCGTCGGCGACCGCTTCATCATCGGCCTCGACCGCCGGCGCCTCATCCTCGGCGTCCGCGCCGGCCAGAGCCTTGCGCATGGCGTTGGAGTGTTTGACGTAGGCGGCGCGCTCTTCCGGCGTGGCGTCCACGCGGGCCAGCACGGCCATGGAGATGACCTCGTCCCCGGCCTGCAGCCGCACGCCGCGCACCCCGGTCGAATCCCGGCCCTTGAACACGCGCACGTCGTCGGCCTTGAAGCGGATCGCCCGGCCGAGCGCCGTCGTCAGCATGACGTCGTCCTCGCCGGTGCACAGGGCCACGCCGACCATGCGGTCGCCGTCTTCCAGCTTCATCGCGATCTTGCCGGCGCGGTTCACCGTGGCGAAGTCCGACAGCTTGTTGCGGCGCACGTCGCCCGAGCTGGTGGCGAACATGATGTCGTAATTGCCCCAGTCCGCCTCGTCCTCGGGCAGCGGCAGCACATTCATGATGCTGTCGCCCGGCTCGATCGGCAGCAGGTTGACGAACGCCTTGCCGCGCGACTGCGGATTGCCCAGCGGCAGACGCCAGGTTTTCAGCTTGTAGGCCTTGCCGTTGGTGGCGAAGAACAGCACCGGCGTATGGGTCGAGGCCGAGAAGACGCCGACGACGGCGTCGTCTTCCTTCATCGCCACGCCCGAGCGACCCTTGCCGCCGCGATGCTGGGTCCGATAGGCGTTCAGGGCCACGCGCTTGACGTAGCCGCCGTGGGTGACGGTGACGACCATGTCCTCGCGCGGGATCAGGTCCTCGTCCTCCATCTCCCCGTCGCCTTCCCCGATCAGGGTGCGGCGCGGCACGGCGAACTCGTCGCGAACCTTGATCAGGTCCTCGCGGATCACGGCCAGGATGTTGGCGCGGTCCGACAGCAGGGTCAGGTGCTCCTGGATCGTCTCGGCCAGGCTGCGCGCCTCCGAGAAGATGTCGTCCCGGCCCAGGCCGGTCAGGCGGCTCAGGGTCAGCGACAGGATGGCGCGGGCCTGTTCGTCGGTCAGATTCAGCTTGTCGCCGTCCACCAGCATCGAGCGCGGGTCGGCGATCAGTTCGATCAGGGCGATCATGTCGCCCACCGGCCACGACTTGGCCTGCAGACGCTCGCGCGCCTCGGTCGGATCGGCCGACGAGCGGATGATGTGGATCACCTCGTCGATATTGGCCACGGCCACGGCCAGACCGACCAGCACGTGGCCGCGATCGCGGGCCTTGGCCAGTTCGTACTTGGTGCGGCGGACCACCACCTCCTCGCGGAAGTCGAGGAAGATCTGCAGCAGGTCGCGCAGGCCCATCTGCTCCGGCCGGCCGTGGTTCAGCGCCAGCATGTTGACGCCGAACGACGACTGCATGGCCGTGAAGCGCCACAGCTGGTTCAGCACCACGTCGCCCGAGGCGTCACGCTTCAGCTCGATCACCATCCGCATGCCGTCGCGGTCGGATTCGTCGCGCACGTCGGCGATCCCCTCGACCCGCTTTTCGCGGACCAGTTCGACGATGCGTTCGATCAGGGTCTGCTTGTTCACCTGGAACGGCAGTTCCGTGACCACGATCGCCTCGCGGTCCTTGCGGATCGTCTCGATCGAGGCCTTGCCGCGCACGATGACCGAGCCGCGGCCGTCCCGCAGGGCGTTGCGGGGCGCGGTGCGGCCCATGATCTCGCCGCCGGTCGGGAAGTCCGGACCGGGCACGATGTCCAGCAGGGCGTCGTCGGTGATGTCGGCGTCGTCCAGCAGCGCCACGGCCGCGTCGACGACTTCGCCCAGATTGTGCGGCGGGATGTTGGTCGCCATGCCGACGGCGATGCCGCCCGCGCCGTTGACCAGCAGGTTCGGAATCCGGCTCGGCAGGACGACCGGCTCCAGCTCCTTCTCGTCGTAGTTCGGCTGGAAATCGACGGTGTCCTTGTCGATGTCGGCCAGCAGCGCCACGGCCGCCGGCGCCATCCGGGCCTCGGTGTAACGCATCGAGGCCGGCATATCGCCGTCGACCGAGCCGAAATTGCCTTGGCCGTCGACCAGCATCAGCCCCATCGAGAACGGCTGGGCCATGCGGACCAGCGCCATATAGACCGAGGCGTCGCCGTGCGGGTGGAAGCGACCCAGAACGTCACCGACCACGCGCGCGCACTTCGAATACGACTTCTCGGGCGACATCTTCAGGTCGTGCATCGAATACAGGATGCGGCGATGCACCGGCTTCAGGCCGTCGCGCGCGTCCGGCAGCGCCCGGCTCACGATCACGCTCATGGCGTAGTCGAGATACGAACGGCGCAGTTCGTCTTCGATGGTGATGGTGGAGATGTCGCCGCCCTTCGGGGCTGCGGCGTTATCGTAGGTGTCGTCGGTCAAGGAAATCGGGCTTTAAATGGCCGGAATCGGAACGTGATCCGCTGTCCGGTTTTCTAGCATCCGGGGCCTCCTTACGCAAAAGGAACGCCCCCGTTCCGAGCTTACACACAGGGATTTTCGACCATGCGCCAGCTCCTTCTCGCCGCCGCCCTCGCCACGCCTCTGACGATGGGCTGCGCTGCGGCCCTGGCGCAGTCCGCCGCCCCCGCCCCGACGCCGGCTCCCGCCCCCGCGCCCGAACCCGTCTCGCGGGCCGAGCTGAAGACCGCCGACGGCGCCGCCGCCGGGACCGTGACCGCCTTCCAGGGCCCGCGCGGCCTGCTGTTCCGGGTCGAGGGTCAGGGCTGGCCGGCCGGCTGGCACGGCGTCCACCTTCACGCCGTCGGCAAGTGCGAAGGCCCGGGCTTCACCTCGGCGGGCGCCCACGTCAACCACGCGGAGCACGCCATGCCGCACGGCCTGCTGAACAGCGCCGGCCCCGACCTGGGCGACCTGCAGAATGTCCACGCCGCCGCCGACGGCTCGGCCCACGCCGAAGTCTATCTGGGCTCCACCGAGGTGACGTCGACCGAGGGCCTGTCCTTCCTGGTCCACGCCAATGCCGACGATCATGTCAGCCAGCCCATCGGCGGCGCGGGCGCCCGCATCGCCTGCGGCGTGTTCGAACCCGTCTCCTGAACCTTCGGGCTTGAAAGGTCAGGGCTATTCCGCGCATCGTAGCGGAATGGCCCTGCTTTTCGGCGACCCCGCACCGACCTTCTCCGCCCAGGGGGTCAGCAATCCCCGCTATGTCCTCGACACGGCGGCGGGTCGCTATCTCGTCCTTGCCGTGGTGCCGGCCGGTCCGGCCGTCGCTCGCGCCGTCGCCGCCCTCGAGGCCGCCCGCGCGCCGTTCAACGACCTGCACGCCAGCGCCTTCGTCCTGATCGTCGGCGAGGACGACCAGCGCGACAGCCGTCAGGACAGCCTGCCCGGCCTGCGCTTCCTGTTCGACCCCGACGCCTCCGCCGCCGCCCTGTACGGCGCCGTCGAGGCCGAGCGCTGGTTCCTCATCGACCCGGCCCTGCACGTCATCGGCACGGTCGGGCCCGAAGGCGCGCCCGCCCTGCTCGACCGCATCGCCAGACTGCCCCCGCCCTCGCACCACGGCGGCTTCCCGGCCATGGCCCCGGTGCTGGTCACCCCGCGCATCTTCGAGCCCGGCTTCTGCGAGCGCCTGATCGACCTCTATCGCCGGACCGGCGGCGAACCGTCGGGCTTCATGCGCGAGATCGACGGCGTCACCACCCTGATGATGAACGACCAGCACAAGCGCCGCTCCGACGTCCTGGTCGAGGACGAGCTGCTTCAGAAACAGGTCGTCGCCCGCCTGACCCGCCGCCTGATCCCCCAGATCCGGAAGGCCTTCAACTTCCAGCCGACGCGCATCGAGCGCTATCTGGTCGCCCGCTACGACGCCGAAACCGGCGGCTTCTTCCGCCCGCATCGCGACAACACCACCAAGGGCACCGCCCACCGCCGCTTCGCCGTCTCGATCAATTTGAACAGCGACTATGACGGCGGCGACCTGCGCTTCCCCGAGTTCGGCGACCGCACCTACCGCCCGCCCCCCGGCGGCGCCTGCGTCTTCTCCTGCTCGATCCTGCACGAGGCCACCCCGGTCACCCGCGGCGAACGCTTCGCCTTCCTGCCCTTCCTCTACGACGAGGCGTCGGCCAGGGTGCGCGAGGAGAACCTCAAATATCTCGACCCGGCGCTGACGGCGTGACGTCCGGACCCGGGACGCTGTTCCGGGCGATGGGGGCGCGGGACCGCCCCTGACAGGGCCGGATCAGCGGGCGTCCGCCTCGACCCCGAGCACGCTGGAGGCGGTGAACGTCGGGGCCAGGATGGCGATGTCATATCCCAGCGCCAGTTGGCGCCATTCCGTCGGAAGGGACGCCAGCCCCTGGGCCCTCAACCGGCGCAGATCGATCAGCATCCAGGCGTCCGGCGCGACGTCGGGCGCTCGCGCCAGCGTCACATCCTTGCGCCAGTCCGGGTCTTCGTCGGTCAGGACATCGAAGGCGTGGACGGCCCTCGGGCGGCCGACGCCATTATAGCCGGCTTCGGCGCCCGCGGCCCCCAGCACGATAACATGCAGGGCCGTGACGCCCTCGCCCTCGGCTCGCTCGGCCACATAGGCGCCGAGATCGCGTTGATCGAGCGGATTGAGCGACTTGTAACCGTGCCAGGCGCCGAATTTCATCAGAACCCGCGCGCCGGGATGGTCAGAGAGATGGGCGGCCAGGGTGCGCTTCATCAACCGCGCCCGGCGGCCGTTGGGGTCACCCTGTCGGCTCTGCGACGCCTGATAGATGGCGCGGCTCTCTGTGAGCAGGCCGAACAGGGACCGGACAGGCTCTCCTCCGTCCTGTGCGATGGCGGCGGCGGCCTGATCGAGCGCATCCTGCGAGGCCGACAGCAGGAACAGGTCGACAGGAGAGCCCGAGGCGCGCGCCGCGACGGTCGCGGCCTGATCCTGTTCGGCCAGCCCCGTCAGGGCGGCGCGGGCGACGGGGCCGGGGTTGGAAGCCAGCATCTGCTCAAGCAGGTGACCGCTGGCCCCGAGGAATTCCTGATCGAGGCCCCACAGCGCGAAGTCGGGGCCGGCGGCGGCCGCGCAGTCGCCCGCCGTCCGGACTTCATCGCTCCCGTTGTAGAAGGCCACCCCGTCCGGGTGCCGACGCGCGAACGCGTCCATCCGGGCCTCACGATCCGCTGATCGCATCAGGGAGTCCACGACGCGGGCGGCCTCCGGACCGGTCTCGATGGCCATGGCGGTCAAGCCGGCCGGCGCCATCAGGCGGCAGACCCCGGTCGTGAACAGGGGGATCTCCCGGCTCAAATGGCTCTCGCCGATCAGCACATAACGACTGCCGGCGACGGCCTCGGACAGGGTCGTCGCCCCCGCGCCCGAAAACCCGGTCGAACTGACCTCAAGAGGTTCGAGCAACTGGGCGAGGTGCGCCTGAAAGGGCGGCGGCGCCGGGTCCTGCGCGGCGGCGCCGGTCGCCAGCGCGCCCAGACCGGCGAGCAGCACCGCTGACAAACTCCAGCAAACTCCAGACATCGTCTCCCCCCGGAAATCTCGATCGAACCCGACCTGCCTTAACCAGTGCCGGACCGGAAACCCAATGAACTCGTATTTATCTGCGCGCCCCGTGCGGGGCGGCCTTCTGGTCGAAGCCAATGCGAGATTGACATCAAGCTACTGCACAACATATTGCGCAATATGTTTTAGAGTGGACCATCCGATGCTTCTCCGCCTCTTCGCCTGCCTGCTCGCGGTCATGACCCTCGCTCCGGCTGCGGTCGCCGCCCAGACCCTTGACCGCGCCGCCCAGCGACAGCTTTTCTCTCGCCTCGAGGCCGCGCTACGCGCGCAGTACGTCTTCCCGGACCGCATCCCCGCCATCTCCGCCGAACTGGCCACGCGGGTTCAGTCCGAACCCGTCGACAGTCGGCGGTTCACCGAAACCCTCACCCAAGGGCTGCTCAAGGCCAGCGACGATCTTCACTTCGCGGTCACGTTCGATCCGGGCGAAGTCACCGCTGACCGGGCCAGATCTGCGGATGAGGCGACCACTCAGGCGCAGCGCGACCGCGAACGCGCAGCCAGTTTCGGCTTCCGCGACGCCCGTCTCCTCGACGGCGGGCTGGCCTACATCCGGTTCGATTTCTTCGCCGATCCGCAATACGCCCAGGACATCGCGGCCGGGGCCATGCGCTTCGCCGAAGGCGCAGACGGGCTCATTATCGATCTTCGCTACAACAACGGCGGCACGCTGGAGATGGCGCAGTTGCTGATGAGCTACCTCTACCCCGCAGGCAAAGAGCAGAAATTCTTCGACTATTTCTACAATGAGAATGGGGTCCGCGTGGAGCGCAGCCAGTGGAATCTGGCCGCGGTGACCGGTCAGCGGTCGCCGAACATCCCGGTCGTCGTGCTGACCGGATCAACGTCCTTCTCCGCCGCCGAATGGATGGCCTTCTCGCTGCAGAAGCTCGGCCGGGCGACCCTCATCGGCGAACAGACCGCCGGCGGCGCCCATCCGGTCACCCAGGTCCCCATCGACGACCACTTCATGCTGCAGGTGCCGTTCGGTCAGATTCGCGATCCGGTGGACGGCGGGGATTTTGAGGGCGTCGGCGTCACGCCCGATATCCTCGTCCCGGCTTCGGGCGCCCTTCTGGCGGCGCAGAAATTTCTGCTCCAAAGCCGCGCCGAGGCGGGCGATGCCGACGCGCGCTGGGCGCTCACCCCGATCGACTTCGCCATGGCCGGCCGCCTCGTCAGCGCGTCAGATCTGGATGAGGCGGCCGGGACCTATGAGGGGCGAGCGCTGGTTCGCACCTCAACCGGCTTGGCCTATCACTGGCGCGATCGCTTCGTTGTCGCCCTCGCACCGATTGGACAGGATCTGTTTGCGGTCGAGGGAACGGATGACTACCGGTTCCGGCTGGTGCGTGACAACGGTCGTGTCAGCGGTCTCCAGCGGGTCTTCAAAGCCGGCGACACAACCACGTACCGCCGCCTGGATTGAGGAGCTGTGGGCCCGATGATCGAACTGAACCGCACCTTCCTGGGGCGCCTCAGCGAGCAACTCAGCGACCTGATCGAGCAGCAGTCGGCTCAGGTGTTCGCGCGCGCCGGCCTCATCATTCCGGTCAAGTCCTCTTCCCTGCTGGGCGCCATCTCGACGCTGGGGCCCGTTTCCGCCGCTGACCTCGTCCGCGCCCTGGATCGCTCGCACCAGCTCATCCAGCAGAAGATGCCCAAGCTGCTGAAACTGGGCCTGATCAGCCGCCGGCCCAGCCCGGACGATCAGCGCGTCATCCTGATCGAGATTTCCGACAAGGGCCGCGAGCAACTGGCGCTGCTCGACAGTCTGGATGCGGCCTTCGAGCGCGCCTATGCGGAAATGGAGGCGGAGGCGGGACCCGTGTTCGACACCCTCACCCGCGCCGTCGCCGCCCTCAAGGCCCGCCCCCTGATCGACCGGATGGGAATCTGACCGTCCGGGCGGAGCTCTGGAGAGTGTTCATCCCGGCCGAACCCCGCAGTCTCGCCAACTGGCGCACGATCCCCGGAACATGATGAGCAAATATCGCGCCGCCTTCGCCCAAGGACGCGGTGTCAAACCTCGGCAACACTCTCGCCCAAGGCAAGGCCGCCGCGGAAGCCGCACGTCCAAATCTGACGCATCAATGCCCTAGGATGCCCGTCCGGGTCTTTGACATCGTCCTTCACCACGCCTTTTCGCCCTGCGCGGTCGTGTTTGATTTGAAGTTGGAGTCTTCTCGTTTTCGACCGGAATTGAAAAAAAACGAATTCACCCGCCCTTGAACTGCAGCTCCGCGAGGTGGGCGTACAGTCCGCCCTTGGCGATCAGGGCGGCGTGCGTGCCCTCCTCGACCACCCGGCCGTCCTCCATCACCACGATGCGGTCGGCGCGCAGCACCGTCGCCAGACGGTGGGCGATGACGATGGTCGTGCGGTTCTGCATCGCCTGATCCAGCGCCGCCTGCACCAGCCGCTCGCTCTCGGCGTCCAGCGCCGAGGTGGCCTCGTCCAGCAGCAGGATCGGCGCCTCGCGCACCAGCGCCCGGGCGATCGCCAGACGCTGCCGCTGGCCGCCGGACAGGCTCTTGCCGCGCTCGCCCAGCGGAGTGTCGAACTGCTCCGGCAGGGCCTCGATGAAGCCCAGCGCCTGGGCCTCCTCGGCGGCGGCGCGGACCTCGTCCACGCTCGCATCCTCGCGACCGAAGCGGATGTTTTCCAACGCGGAACCCGAGAACAGCGGGGCCTCCTGCGACACCCAGGCGAAGCGATCCCGGACCTCGACCGGATCGGCGTCGCGCACGTCCACCCCGTCCACCGACACCACGCCCGACTGCGGATCATAGAAGCGCAGCAGCAGGCGGAAGACGGTCGACTTGCCCGCCCCCGACGGCCCGACCAGCGCCACCGTCTCGCCCGGTCGCACCGTCAGGCTGAAACCCTTCAGGGCGGGCAGGTCGGGACGACCCGGATAGGCGAACCCCACCGCCGACATCGACACCTCGCCCGTCGCCGGCTGCGGCAGGGCCGTGGGCGTCGCGGGGGCCGCGATGGCCGCCTGCGCCCGCATCAGTTCGTCGATCCGCTCCATGGCGCCCGCGGCCTTCTGCACATCGCCCCAGCTCTCGCCCAGCGCTCCCACGGCGCCCGCCGCGAACACCGACAGCAGCACGAACTGCAACAGGGCGCCCGGGCTCATCCGCCCGGAGATCACGTCCTGCGCGCCCAGCCACAGCACCAGGGTCACGCCGCCGAACATCACCACGATGATCATGGCGGTCATCAGCGCCCGCGCCTTCATGCGGATCAGCGAGGCGCTGAACGCATCCTCGACCGCCGCGCCGAAGCGGTTGACCGAGGTGGCGACCCGGCCGAAGGCCTGCACCGTCTCGATGGCGTCCACGCTCTCGCCCGCGAAGCCGACGGCGCTGGCGAACCGGTCCTGGGTCGCCACGGTCAGCTTGCGTACCCGGCGGCCGAACAGGAAGATCGGCCCCAGCAGCAGCGGCACCACCAGCAGCACCAGCCCGGTCAGCTTGGGACTGACCACGAACAGCAGGATGGTGCCGCCGATCAGGGTCAGGAAGTTGCGCAGGGCGAACGACACCGAGGTCGTCATCAGCGTCTCGACCAGGGCGATGTCCGTGGTCAGGCGACTAAGGACCTCGCCGGTGCGGATCTTCGCATAGAAGGCGGGATCCAGCGTCAGGATGCGGTCGAACAGCCCCTTGCGCAGGTCGGCCACGACGCGCTCGCCCGTCTTGGTCACATAGAAATAGCGGACCGCTGTCGCCAAGCCCAGGAAGACGGCGTTGGCGCCCAGCACCAGGAACCAGACGTTCAGCCCCGCGCCGCCGTTCTCGAACCCTTGGTCGATGGCCCCCCGCGCCGTCGCCGTCAGGCCCAGCGAGGCCGCGGTCGAGAGAATCAGCCAGACCGCCGCCATCGCCAGATGGCCTTTGTGCTTCAGGGCGTAGGGCAGAAGCCGGCCCAGCGGCCGCACATCGCGGCGTTTCTCGCGCCGGTCGCCCGCCTCGGACATCTGTTCGGCCAGCAAGGCGCCCGCTCCGGGCCGTCCCCGCAGGTCGGCGTCGTGGGTCGTGGGCGCGTTTGTATCGGTCATGGCCGCGCCTCTTGCCCCGGATCGGCCCCCGGTGTAAACGCCGCCGCTCACTCCCGCCGCTTCCGTGGCGGGTTTCTCATTTTACGCGCACCGACGGTCGGCATCGTCACCGCGCAGCGACCGGACGACGACCATGAAGGCGGATACGCACCCCGACTACCACTTCATCACCGTGGTGATGACCGATGGCAGCTCCTACCAGACCCGTTCGACCTACGGGAAAGAGGGCGCGACCCTGAACCTGGACATCGATCCCTCGACCCACCCGGCCTGGACCGGCGGCAACCAGCACATGCTGGACCGCGGCGGCCGCGTTTCGCGCTTCAACAACAAGTTCGCCGGCTTCATCAAGAAGTAGGCGGCTTCGGGTCTGGCTTTCCAGCCACACCCACAGCGCAACACGACACAGAAGGCGTCGGTCCCGCGGACCGGCGCCTTTCTGTTTGGCCGGAACGCCGATAATGTCCCGGCGTTGGACCTTCGGGGCGTGGGCGTTGTGTCCGTGCGACGAAACGGACGAAGAGCGACGTGATGAATCGACGGCAATTGGGTCTGGGCGCGGCGATTTCGGCGCTGGCGTCCTCGGTCGGCGCGGGCGCGCTGGCGCAGACCCGTGATCCGGGCGCGGTCGCCTTCTACGACAGCTTCAACGACCAGCTGGCCCGCCTTCCCGCCGCGATCCAGCCGGACGTGCGCACCTTCTACGAAACCAATGGCTGGCGCCCGGTCTGGACCGCCGATCGCCTGCGCGCGCTCCAGTCCTCCGCCGGCCGCGCCGAGCGGCACGGCCTGTCCCAGGCCGACTTCTTCGACTTCGCCGCCCTGTCCTCCGACCGCAACAGCGGTGAGATGAAGACCACCGCCGCGGCTCTGACCTATGCCCGCGTCCTCGCCGAGGGCCGCGTCCGGCCCGAGACGGTCGAGGATCTGTGGGAGATGCAGAAGAACCGCGTCGACCTGCCCGCCGGTCTGAACGACGCCCTGGCCACCAACCGCCTGCTCGACTGGTTCGAGGGCCTGGCCCCGACTGACATCGGCTATTCCAACCTGTCCGCGGGCTATGTCCGCTATCGCCGCCTGATCAGCAGCGGCGGCGGCTGGCCCGCCTTCCGCGTCGGCGCCAACATCGAACCGGGCGGCAGCGACAGCCGCATCCCCGCCATCGTTCAGCGCCTCGTGGCCGAGGGCGACCTGTCCGCCGCCGACGGCGCGCGGATCAGCGCCATGGGCAATGTCTACGGCCCCGACCTGCAAGCCGGCGTCCGCAGCTTCCAGGCCCGCCACGGCCTCGGCGCCGACGGTCGCATCGGCACGGGCACCCAGCGCTCGCTGTCCGCCTCCGCCGAGGACCGCGCCCGCCAGATCGCCCTGAACCTGGAACGCCGCCGCTGGCTGAAGCGCGAAGTCCAGGCCGAACGGATCGAGGTCAACACCGCCGCCGCCATCATGGTCTACTGGAAGGACAACCGTCCGGTTCACTCCAACCGCGTCGTCGTCGGCTCGCCCGAGAACCAGACGCCCAGCCTTGAGAAGCCGTTCGCCTCGGTCGTCGCCAATCCGCCCTGGTACGTCCCGGCCGGCATCGCGCGTCGCGAGATCCTGCCGCGCGGCCCCGGCTATCTGGCCAGCCAGAACATGTACGTCCAGAACGGCACGGTCATCCAGCGCGCCGGTCCGACCGCCGCGCTCGGCTATGTGAAGTTCGAACTGCGCGACAGCTACGCCATCTTCCTGCACGACACTCCGTCCAAGGCGGCCTTCAACCTGTCCATGCGCCAGCGCAGCCACGGCTGTGTGCGGGTCCAGAATGCGGTCGACTTCGCCCGCCTGCTGCTGTCCCCCGATCCGGCCCTGCTGGGCCAGTTCGACACGGCCCAGGACACGCGCGAGACCAAGCGGATCCAGACCGGTCGCGAGATCGGCGTGCGTCTGCTCTACTGGACCGCCTTCGTCGACGGTCAGGGCCGCGTCGCCTTCCGCGAGGACGTCTACGAGCGTGATTCCAAGCTGGCGCAGGCGCTGGGCATCGGCGTCAGCCTGCCCCGCGCGGTCGATGACGGCCGCAACGTCGCCAACGACGTCGGGCCGTAGGGTTCAGGGGATCGACCGAACGTCGATCCTTACCGAACTGCAGCTTGCCGCAACGATATCGACGCGTTGAAGCATGCGGCTGGTTATATAGCCTCCGCGCTGCCGGTAGATGCCCTCGGCATCCCGGCAGACGATGATGAAGCTGTTGTCCGAAAAGCGGGCGGTCCGGATCACCCGACGCCTCGGCGCAAGCTCCCCCGCCCAGGAGAACTGGCCCGCGTTGGCGGTCTCGACCGACAGGTTCAGGGCCGTATCGCTGCGGTTATCGATAATGACCAGCGCGCGCCCGCTGAAGACCCACGCCATCGCCAGACCGACCACGACGGCGGCGGTGACGCCCAGAGCGATCAGCAGTCGCCACTTGCCCTTCACTGACGGAACGCCGCCGTCAGTCGATCAAGCTGGCTCTGCACCGGATTGATGGCCTCTTCCTCGGGCGCGTCGACGTACATCTTGCGGTCCAGATGCAGGACGCGGTCGTACAGGCGCTCGGACCGGACCAGATACTCGACGAGGGCGATGGGCAGTTCCGCGTGGGTCGGCTCGGCCTCGATCTTGCGCTCGGCCAGACGATAGCGAGGCTCACACGCGAGCCGCGCTGACATGTCCCCTTCCCGCACCGCCCGCTGCACCAGCAGCCAGGACGCGATCTGCATCAGCCGCGTCGTCAGCTTCATGCTCTCGCCCGCATAGGCCAGAGCCGCCGCGCGCGACAGCAGCTTGGACTCCCGGCGGCCGTCCCCGTCCAGATAGGCGGCGGTCTCCTCGACCAGTTCCATGCCCTCCCGGAAGGTGCGGTCGAACAGTTCCGAACGCGCGAAATCGTCCACCACCGCTTCGCGGCTGCGGCCTGTCGACGTCAGGAGGGTGGGGTCGTCGTTAGACATGAACTCAGCCAAACTCATGGAATACAAGCATCCGTATCACGGCCGGCACGGTTGCGCGCGGTCGGACAGCCGACTGCAACGCCCGTGCCATGCACGCGACCGGGGAAAACGATCAGCCCTTGAAATTGAACAGCGCATCCGCGGCGTTACGCTGGGATGACTTGCCGTCGATGGCGGCTTGCGAGCGCGCGACCTCGGCCTGCAAGGTCTCGATCCGATCCTTCAGATCCTCGACAGAATAGCCGTCCAGATCTTCGCGTGTCAGGGCGATCAGCGGCGCGCCGCGCGCCGGCCGGGGCTCCAGATCCTCGAACATCATCGCCTCCTTCGTGGCCAACAGGGACGCCAGCCCCTATCTGAACCCCCGGACACGGACGATTGCAAGGACGAGACGGCTCATGCGGGTGATCGAGATCGCGGGCGGCGCGGGCCCTGCGGAAGCGCTGACGCTTTCGAACCGGCCTGATCCGGTCGCCGGGCCGGGACAGATTCGCATCCGTGTGCGCGCCGCGGGCGTGAACCGTCCCGATTTGCTCCAGCGCAACGGCCTCTACCCGCCCCCGCCGGGCGCGCCCGATATTCTGGGTCTGGAGGTCGCGGGCGAGGTGGATCAGATCGGCGCCGGCGTGACCCGCTGGACTGTCGGCGACCGCGTCTGCGCCCTGCTGGGCGGCGGCGGCTACGCGGACCTCGTGATCGTGGACGCGCGTCACGCCCTGCCCGTCCCGGAAAGCCTCGACGTCGTTCAGGCCGCCGGCCTGCCCGAAACCGTCTGCACCGTCTTCGCCAATGTGTTCGAGGCGGGCGGGCTGAAGGCGGGCGAAACCCTGTTGATTCACGGGGCCACCAGCGGAATCGGCGTCACCGCCATCGGGATGGCCAAGGCCGCGGGAGCCAGGGTCATCGCGACGTCGCGTGGGGCGGCCAAGACCGAAGCCGCCAGCGCGCTCGGTGCGGACCTCAGCCTTGACGCCACGGCGGGCGACATGACGGCGGCCATCCGCGACTTCGGCGGGGCCGATGTCGTGCTGGACATGCTGGGCGCGGACTATGCCGAACTCAATCAGGCGGTGCTGAAGCCCTTCGGTCGCTGGGTGGTCATCGCCACACTGACCGGGGCGATGGCGCAGATCGACCTGATGAAGCTGATGCTGAAGCGGATCGTCCTGACCGGCTCGACGCTGAGGGCGCGTCCGGCGGACGAGAAGGCCCGACTGATCGCGGCGGTCGAGGCCATAGCCTGGCCTTGGGTCGCGTCCGGCGCGCTGCGCCCCCCCGTTGACGCCGTCTTCCCTCTGGAAGAGGCCGCACAGGCGCATCGGCGGCTGGAGGGCGGCGACCACATCGGCAAGATCGTGCTGACGACCTGAATCACGACGGGCTTCTTCCAGGTCGCCCCGGGAAGAAGCCCTTCAGATCGACCTACCAGCGACCGCCGTTGCCGCGGCCCGCAGGGCGCAGCGACGAGATCCGGTCGTTGAGGCCCGAGTTGTTCAGGTTGCGGACGTCCCCCTGAAGAACCCGGCAGGTCCCCCGGTAGTAGGCGTCGGTGCAGACCTCCCAGGCGCCCCGCAGCTGCATCGAGCTGATGCGGTCGTTCAGGCCGGAATTCGCAAGGTTCGGCACGCCGTCCTGGAAGGTCAGGTTGCCGCCGCGATAGTCGGCGTCGCGATAGACGGTGATGGACGACCGGCCGCCCCAGCCGCCGCCATTTCCGGGGCCGCCATTGCCGGGACCGCCGGGACGTCCCGGGCGATCCTCGTACTCGCCCCGAACCGGGCCGCAGACCAGCAGGCCGTCGTCATTGCGAATTTCGTAGTTGCCGCAGCGGTTCAGCTCGATCGACGTGCCGCGAACCTGTCCGCGGCGCGTCTGACAGTCGGCGTAGAGCCGGCCGCGATTCACATATTCACCGCTGCAGGAGTCACGGTAGTCGCCGCGGGGCGCAACACGCTCCTGGCCACCGCCCGTCGCCGGCGCCCGTTCCGGGCCGCCGTTTGACATCAACGCAATCGCCGCAAGGGTCTCGATAATCATGTGGTCCTCCCAGAGCCCGGTTGACGCATGAACGCGTCGATGGACCCAATGTTCAACAGCCAAGGTGAACCGTAGCTGTATGGCTCTGTTCGGGATCGTTTCTTTTTCTCGCGAATAGGCCTATATCCATACCATCGCGCCCGGCCGAAAGGTCGGGCGCCGTCGTATCCGGAAGCCGCCAGACCTCGGTCGTGGCGGCTCCAAACCTGAGAAGCGAACACGCGCATGACCGACATTCTGATGCCCAAGGCCACCGCGGTCTGGATGGTCGACAACACCTCGCTGACGTTCGAGCAGATCGCCGATTTCTGCGGCCTGCATCCGCTGGAAGTGCGCGGCATCGCCGACGGCGACGTGGCGCGCGACATCCGCGGCGTCGATCCGATCACCGGCGGCCAGTTGACCCGCGAGGAACTGGACAAGGCCCAGACCGATTCCGGCTACATGATGAAGGCCGTGGTCAGCCGCCACGCCGAACTGATGAAACAGGCCAAGCCGGCGCCGAAATACACCCCGGTGTCGCGCCGTCAGGACCGTCCGGACGCCATCGCCTGGTTCGTCCGCAACCACCCGGAAGTGACTGACGCGCAGATCTCCAAACTGCTCGGCACCACCAAGGCCACCATCGAGACCGTGCGGAACCGCACCCACTGGAACTCGGCCAACATCAAGCCGGTCGATCCGGTGACCCTCGGCCTCGTGGGTCAGCTGGCCCTGGACGATCTGGTCCGCAAGGCCGCCGACAAGAAGGCCAAGGACGACGCCAAGAAGGGCGGCGCCACCCTGCAGGCCGTCGACGCGCCGGTCGAACCGGTCGAGCCGGAATTCGTCCCGGAAGAACGCACCCGCCGCGGCGCCGAGCCGACCGCCGAATCGGTCTTCGGTTCGCGCGACTAGAACAAAGTGCCTCCCCCGCCGGGGGAGGGGGACCGCGCAGCGGTGGAGGGGCGGATCCGAGCGCTTGATCGACACCCCTCCGTCTCGCCGGCTTCGCCGACGACCCACCTCCCCCAGGTGGGAGGAACAAAAAACGGCCCCGGAGAGCGATCTCCGGGGCCGTCGTCATTTCAGAAAGCGTGGGCCTTTAGCTCCGCGCCTCCAGACTGGTGATCTCTTCCTTGAGCCGAAGCTTCTTCTGCTTCAGTTCCCTTACACGAAGCGGGTCCGTGGCCGGGTTTCGGGTCTCCCGCTGGATGGTGTCATCCAGGCTGCGGTGACGGTTTCCCAGTTCGCGGATACGAGCTTCGATGGTCATGGCTTGCGCCTCCATGTCTAAGGGATCACTAGAGTGAGCGCCCGGCTTGACCGCCTGTAGAATCACATTCCGGTGAGGCTGGCGGCCTTCCGGACCGCCCGACCCTGGAGCCCGAATTGGCCGAAGATGTGAACGGAGCCGTACGGAACCCCGTCCGCCGGCTTATCGTCGGAATTTCCGGCGCATCCGGAATAACTTATGGCGTCCGCGCTCTCGAGGCCCTGAGGGAGCTCGGGGTCGAAAGTCACCTCGTCCTCACCCGCGCGGCCCTGCTGACTTTGTCGCAGGAGACCGATCTGTCCGCAGACGATCTGACCGGTCGCGCGGACGTGGTGCACAAGCTGAATGACGTCGGGGCCACCATCGCCTCCGGGTCCTTCCGGACCATGGGCATGTTGATCGCGCCCTGCTCGGTGCGGACGATGAGCGAGATCGCCACCGGCGTGACCTCGACCCTGCTGACCCGCGCCGCCGATGTGGTTCTGAAGGAGCGCCGCCCGCTAGTGCTGATGGTGCGTGAGACTCCGCTCCACCTCGGCCACCTGCGCACGATGACCGCCTTGGCCGAGATGGGCGCCGTGATCGCCCCGCCCCTGCCCGCCTTCTACACCAGGCCCGCGTCCATCGCCGAGATGGTCGACCAGTCGGTCGGTCGGGCGCTGGACGTGTTCGGTCTGGACTGGTCGGCGGTAAAGCGCTGGGACGGCCTGAAATGAGCGGCGACGCCGGCGCCGAAAGTCTGTGGGACTGGTCTCTCCGTGTCTGGAACGCTGAGGGCGTTCCGACCGCGGGTCTCGATCTGCAGGATGCGCAGGGCCAGAACCTGCCGCTGCTGCTCTGGGCCGCCTGGTGCGCGCAGACAGGCCGCGCCCCGGACGCCGACGACATAGACGCCGCCTGCGACACCGCCCGCGTCTGGCAGGAAACCACCGTCGCGCCCTTGCGCACGATTCGCCGGACCCTGAAGGCCCGCATCCCCGACTATGACGACCACGACCGCGAAGCGATCCGGGCCCAGGTCAAGGCCATCGAACTGGACGCCGAGAAACGCCTTCTGGCTGCGCTTCAGGCTGTCGCTCCGGCCGTCTCGGGCGCCCCCAGGCCGGTCTTCAGCGCTCTGGTCGCGGTGGCGCGGGCGTGGTCGCCGATTACGCCGCGCCGGTCACTCGAACTCCTCGCCGAACGCCTTCCGGCCTGACCGGCGGCGCGCTATAACCGTCCGGTCCGGGGTGCCAGTATGAACGACGACGAACCGTTTCTGTCCGAGGAAGACCTCGCGCTTCGCGCGCGGCTGAAGGAGCTCCAGCTGGAGCACGCCGACCTCGACGCCTCCATCGACGCGCTCGGCCGTATGCCCATTCCCGATCAGCTGATGATCGCGCGCCTGAAACGCAAGAAACTGACCCTGCGCGACGAGATCGTGAAGGTCGAGAACCGCATCCTGCCGGATATTATCGCCTGACGCTCAGGGGCTTACCGCCCCTTCTTGCGCACCCACATGGCGGCGTCCGCCTCGGCCAGCCAGGTTTCCGGATCGGCCTGGCCGGCATAGGCCCGCACGCCGAAAGAGCCCCCCAGTCCGGCGACCTGCCCTTCATATTCAAACGGCTCGCTCTCCAGCGCGGCGGCCAGACGGCGGGCCTTCTCGCGGCCTTCGTCCAGCCCGGCGCTGAGCATCAGCAGGCCGAACTCATCCCCGCCCAGTCGGCCCAGGGCGTCGGACTCGCGCAGGTTCGCCTTCATCAGCTCGGCGACATGCACCAGCGCCGCGTCGCCGGCCGCGTGGCCCAGCCGGTCGTTGACGCCCTTGAAGCCGTCGAGGTCGAGGTAAAGCAGCACCGCCGGGGTGTCGTGGCGCTGGCAATAGGCCATGGCGCTCTTCATCTGGGCCACGAAGCCGCGCCGGTTCAGGGCCGGCGTCAGGACGTCGTGATCCGCCGCCGCCTCCGCCGCCTCGGCGCGCGAACGCAGCGCCTCAAGCTCGGCGCGCAGCCGTTCGATCTCGGCATAGGGGTCGATGGCGGCCGCGTCGGTCACAGGGGAAAGGCGCTCTACGACCGGCGACTCAACACGTCCGGCCCGACCGGAGCCTAACGCCGTCGGTTGCGGGCGCAACGCGAGTCCTGTATCGCGCCGCTTTCCGCGAGAGGGTGTGTGTATGGCGACCGAAACCCCGCCGGTAGCGATCATCATGGGCAGTCGGTCAGACTGGCCGACCCTGAAACACGCCGCCGACGCCCTCGACGCCCTCGGCGTGGCCTGGGACGCGAAGGTCGTCAGCGCCCACCGCACCCCCCAACGGCTGGTCGAGTTCTCGACCGGCGCCCGGGCCGCGGGCTTCAAGGTCATCATCGCCGGGGCCGGCGGCGCGGCCCACCTGCCGGGCATGGCCGCCTCGATGACCGAGCTTCCCGTCCTCGGCGTGCCGGTCCAGTCCAAGGCGCTCAAGGGTCTCGACAGCCTGCTGTCCATCGTCCAGATGCCCGGCGGCGTGCCGGTCGCCACCCTGGCCATCGGCGAGGCGGGCGCGAAGAACGCCGGCATCCTCGCCGCCCAGATCCTGGCGTTGAACGATCCGGCCCTGATGGACCGGCTGACCGCCTACCGCGACGCCCAGACCGCCTCCGTGCTCGAAACGGTAGAGGACTGAGTGGCCGACCTGCCCCTGCCCCCCGGTTCCACCATCGGCATCCTCGGCGGCGGCCAGCTCGGCCGCATGCTCAGCCAAGCCGCCTCACGCCTCGGCTTCAACGTCGTCATCCTGGATCCGGAGGAGAACAGCCCTGCGGGCCGCGTCTCACAGGGTCAGATCGTCGCCGCCTACGACAATCCGACCGCGCTCGCCGTGCTGGGCCAGACCTCGCAGGCCGTGACCTTCGAGTTCGAGAACGTCCCCGCCTCCTCGGTCGAAACCCTCGCCGGCAGCGGCGCTCAGGTAGCCCCCGGCCCCCGCGCACTCGCCGTGGCGCAGGACCGGGTGGAGGAAAAGACCTTCCTGAACAGCGTCGGCGCCACCACGGTCGATTTCGCCGCGGTGGACAGCCTCGACGACCTGCTGGCCGGTCTGGAGCGTCTGGGCGCCCCCGCCCTGCTGAAGACCCGTCGTGACGGCTATGACGGCAAGGGGCAGGTCTGGGTCCGCTCGGCGAAGGAAGCCGCCGACGCCTGGCACGCCATCGGCGAACGCCCCGCCATTCTGGAGGCCAAGGCCGCCTTCACCCGCGAACTGTCGGTGATCGCCGCCCGGGGCCGCGACGGCGCCCTGGCCGTCTATCCGCTGGGCGAGAACATCCACAAGGGCGGGGTCCTGAAGACCACCCTCGCCCCCGCCGCCGTCGATGCGAAGACCGAGAAGCGGGCCAAGGCCATCGCCAGGGCCATCCTCGACGGCCTCGACTATGTCGGCGTCATCGGCGTGGAACTGTTCGATCTCGGCGAGGGAAGGCTGCTGGTCAACGAGATCGCGCCGCGCGTCCACAACACCGGCCACTGGACCCAGGACGGCTGCGTCTGCGACCAGTTCGAACAGCACATCCGCGCCATCGCCGGCTGGCCTCTGGGCCCGACCACGGCCCATTTCCGTGTCGAAATGACCAATCTGCTGGGCGACGAGGTCGACCAGTGGACGAAGCTGGCCGCCAAGCCCGACATGCGCCTGCACCTCTACGGCAAGGCCGAAGCCCGGCCGGGTCGTAAGATGGCGCATGTGAACCGGTTGAAGCCGCTCTAGGCTCTCCCGCTCCCACCGGGAGAAGGATCAGCCCTTCGCCCCGTACCGCATCCGGCTCAGCACCCCCGCCACCTTTCGGAGCGGTGCGTCGAAGTCCTTGCCGGCCTTCCACTTCTCGAAGGTCATGACGTTCTCGATGCGGGCGGCGACGAAGGCCTCGGCGCGCTCCCGGCCGTCGAACAGGCGCATGGTCAGGGCGGGGATCAGAATGCCCGACAGGATGGTGCGCTTGGAAAAGTGGTTCCAGTCGGTGGCCGTGTCCCCCGCCCAGACCCACAGATGGTCCGCGCTCTCCCACGCCAGCTTCAGGCCCAGGTCGGCATTGACCGGCAGGGCCAGGAAGGCGGCGCATTTCCTCGACGCCTCCAGATCGGCGGCGCCCGCCTCCAGCCGTTCGGACACGGCCCGGGCGATTCGCTCGCGCATCTTCAGCGACCCGGCCTCCACCTGCGACAGGGCGGCCAGCGCCCGGTCGTCATGCCGACGCGACAGCAGGGCCGCCAGATCGCGCGCGCCGTTGGGCAGCAGCAGCTCCTCGTCGCCCACCGAAAGCCCCTTGTCGGCGCAGGCGGCCCGCACCAGCCGCGCATTCCAGCCCAGCGCGGGCGCGCGGGCGATGGCGGCGTCCAGAACGGCCTGCTCCATCGCGTCCGCCCAATCCCCGGCGGAAGCTTCGTTCGACAGGTGTGGTGCGTCGGTCATGTCCCCACCATAAGCCCGTCCTGCGGGCGTTTCGACCCTTCACAATGTGCCGCGACGATCTGGACAGGCCGGGCAGGCTCGTGTATCAGCCCGCCTTCATCCGCGGACCCCGTTCGCCGGAAGACGATTTTTATTTGTTCGCCCGTCTCCCTCACAGGACGCGGCGGGCGGCCAAAGGAGAGTTCAACCTGGTACAGATTTTCGTTCGCGATAATAACGTCGATCAAGCGCTCAAAGCCCTCAAGAAGAAGATGCAGCGCGAAGGCAGCTTCCGTGAAATGAAGCG
This sequence comes from Brevundimonas sp. AVps31, assembly GCF_058681355.1. Taxonomy (NCBI): domain Bacteria; kingdom Pseudomonadati; phylum Pseudomonadota; class Alphaproteobacteria; order Caulobacterales; family Caulobacteraceae; genus Brevundimonas; species Brevundimonas sp. AVps31. Next base: position 3,491,871 of record NZ_CM178736.1, read on the forward strand.
CCACGTGCATTACGAAAAGCCGTCGGAAAAGCGCGCCCGTCAAAAGGCCGAAGCTGTCCGTCGCGCCCGTAAGCTGGCCCGCAAGCGCATGCAGCGCGAAGGCCTGCTGCCGGCTCCGAAGCCCCGCGTGCCGGGCGGTCGTTAAGACCCCGCCGCAAGGCAGACAGATCAAGGGCCGCTCCGGGAAACCGGAGCGGCCCTTTTCTTTTGGCTTCACCGCCCCCATCGCCCCTCTGAGGCGATGGGGAAACGGAAGACGCCCCTAGCGCCCCCCGCCCCGGATCGCTCCGACGAAGCTCTTCCAGCTCAGCTTGACGTCCGACAGGGCGCCGGCCCGGAAGGCCCGGCCCGAGACCCAGATCATCAGCAGGGCGAAGGCCACCATCCCGGCCATGGCGCCGACCAGCTCGATCATCGGCGGATCAGACGGCAGGCGCGCCATCATCAGGAAGGGCGTGAAGAAGGGCACCAGCGACAGGATGGTCACCAGCGGCGCGTCCGGCGTGCGGATGGCCATCTGCATGGTGATCATGGGGATCACCAGGATCATCATGATCGGCCCCATCAGGGTCTGGGCGTCCCGCGGCGTCTCGCAGAACGAGCCGATGGCCGCGAACAGCACCGCGTACATCAGATAGCCCCCGACCATGAAGGCCACGAACCAGCCGATCAGGCCGCCATGCAGCAGCACCTGCCCGATCTCATAGGCCACGTCCGGCACTGTAGACAGCAGTCCCGCCGCCCCGATCCCGCCCCAGGCCAGCAGCACCGTCAGGGTCAGCAGGGCCACGCCCAGCACCTTGCCCGCCAGGATTTCGGTGGCCGAGGCGGAGGACAGCAACACCTCCAGGATCTTGTTCGACTTCTCCTCCATCACGCTGTTCAGCAGGATGGAGGCGCCGGTGATGATCAGCGACCACAGCAGGAAGCCGCCGCCCAGACCGATGAAGACCGGCAGGCGGTCGCGCAGCGACACCTGACCGCCCTCCGCCGCCTTGGGCGAATAGGCCGTCACCTCGGGCCGGAAGCGCTCGGTCTGCTCGACGACCGAGGCGTCGATGCCTTCCGCGCCGAAGACGGCCTGCCGATTGGCGGACTTCATCGAGTCACGCACGAAGTCCTCGACGGTGTCGTCGGTGGCGCGGGCGGTCCAGACGCGCGCGCCGGGCCTGCCGTCCTCGCGGGTCAGGAAGACCACGGCGTCCAGCCGCTCGCCCTTGGGCTTGTCTTCCGACAGCGCGGCACGCACGGCCTGGACCTGGGCCTCACCCGTGGTGGAGGTGATCTCGGCCGGGGTCGGAACCAGTCGCAGGCGCGGGCGGGACAGGGCGGCCATCGCGCCGTCGCCCACACCGGCTTGCGGCGGGGCGCCGGCCTTCTGCGCCTTATCGGCGGCTTCGCGCGCACGCTCGGCCTGACGGTCGGCGTCGCGTTGCAGCGATTCCCGGATGGCCGAGGCCAGCCCCTGTGCGGCGGGCCCGTCCTCAACGATGGCGACAGCGCGGACAGGCTCGGAGGTGCGCATCAGCACAGGCAGCGCGCCGCCCAGCACCGCGAACAGCGGGAAGGCCAGCAGCGACAGCCAGAAGCCGACGGTCATGGCGTAGGCGGCGTACTCGCGCCGCGCGATCAGGAGCGTGCGTTTCATCGGGCGGCCTCCACGGCGGTCGGCTTCACGGTCTGGTCGACATCCGGCCGATCGCCGGTCAGGTCGATGAAGGCGTCATGCAGGGTCGGTTCGCGCAGTTCGAAACGCCGCACGTCCATGCCGCTGACGAAGGCGGCTTTCAGCGCCTCCTGTCCATGCGCGCCCTGGGCCATCGCGGCCTTCAGCACCCGCACCCCGTCGGCTTCCGAGACGATCTCGACTTCCCTCACGCCCGGCAGGCGCGCGGCCTGATCCGGATCGATGGCGCCCTCCAACTCCAGGAACCGGCGCGAGGTCGCCCGCGCCTCGGTCACCGTGCCCTCGAAGGCTTTCCGCCCCCTCGCCAGCAGCACGACCTTGTCGCACAGCCGCTCGGCGTGCTGCATCACATGGGTCGAGAACAGCACCGTGGCTCCGTCGGCGGCAAGGCCGCGGATCATCTGCTCGAGTCCCTGCTGGTTGACCGGGTCGAGCCCCGAAAACGGCTCGTCCAGGATCACAAACTCCGGGCGGTGCACGACAGACGAGATCAGTTGCACCTTCTGGGCCATCCCCTTGGACAACTCCTTCATCTTCTTGCGCTTGGAGGCGCCCAAGCCCTGGGCGTCCAGCATCTCCCTGGCCCGCTTGCGTCCCTCGCTCAGCGGCAGCCCCTTCAGGGAGCCGAAGAAGGCGATGGCGTCCACCGGCGTCATCTTCTTGTAGAGGCCGCGCTCTTCCGGGAGGAAGCCGATCTGGTCGCGCACCTTGCGGCCGTCGTCGGCGCCGAGGATCTGGATCCGGCCCGAGGTCGCGGGCTGCAGACCCAGGATCATCCGCAAGGTCGACGTCTTGCCCGCCCCGTTCGGCCCCAGGAAGCCGCAGATCGAGCCTTTCGGAACCTCAAAGCTGAGGTCGCGCACGGCCTGGAACTCCCCGTATCGCTTGCTCACGCCTTCCAGCGTCAATGCCGCCGTCATAGCCCCCTCCATCTCTGATGAAGGGAATTGTAGGGGTGTAAAGGACGTTTGACAACCCGATCCGGCGCATCCCCCGGATCGTTTGTCATGAATTCCGTGTCATGTTCACAGTCATACGAGTCGCGCTTTCCGTGCGCCGTGCCGGACGCATGATGCCCTACGAAGCCGCACAGTCTCCCGTCGCCCCGTCCTCGGCCTCCCGGCTCTGGACGGTCGGCGCCGGTGCGGGCGTATCGGTGACGGTCATGCTGCTGCTGGCCGTCTTCAATCCCACAGTGGCGCCGGAACTGATCGGCGGCGCCCTGCTGGTCGGCGTCTTCACCTGGGCCGTCAACCGGCGCCCCCGCCGCGCCGGCGCCCTCCATGAGGTCCCGGAGGACGCCGCGCCTCCGCGGGTCGAGGCTGCGGATCCGCGCCTTCTGGACAATGCCTTCGAGGCCTTGGCCGATCCGGTGCTGGTGGTGTCGGGCGGCGAGGCGGACGACATCGCGGGACGCCGGGTCGTGCTGGCCAACGCCGCCGCGCGCGAGCTTTTCCGCATCCAGCGCGAGGGCGCCCTGCTGGTCTCCGCCGTGCGGGAGCCCACCGTGCTGGAAGCCGTGGACGAGGCCCTGTTCGGCGGCATCGCCCGCACCACCGACTATTCGGGCGTCGGCGCCCAGACCCGTCACTGGCGCGCCCTGACCCGTCCCCTGCCCGCCCCGGCGGGCGAAGGCAGCCTCGCCATGCTGGTGCTGCGCGACGAAACGGACGTGCGCCGTATGGAGTTGATGCGCGTCGACTTCCTCGCCAACGCCAGCCACGAACTGAAGACCCCGCTGGCCTCGCTGTCGGGCTTTATCGAAACGCTGAAGGGCCATGCCCGCGACGATCCCAAGGCCCGCGACCGCTTCCTCGACATCATGGCGGTCCAGGCTGATCGCATGAGCCGGCTGGTCGCCGACCTGCTGTCGCTCAGCCGTATCGAATTGAACGAGCACGTGCCGCCGTCGGGCCGGGTCGATCTGGCGCGGGCCGCCGATGACGTGATGGACGCCGTCAGTCTGCTGTCCGCCGAACGGTCCGTGACTGTGGTCATGCAAGACCGCGCCCTGTCCGCCCCCGTTCACGGCGATCGCGACGAGATCGTTCAGGTGGTCCAGAACCTGGTCGACAACGCGATCAAATATTCGACCGCCGGCGACACCGTCGACATCGTCATCCGACCCGACGTGACACTGGACGAAGCGGCCGCCCCCTGGTCAGGCGGCAATCGCGAAGGGGGCGTCACCCGTCTGCCGCTGGTCACGCCGGACCGGGAGCCCGGCAACCGCTACGCAGCCATCACGGTGCGCGACCACGGCCCGGGCATGGCCCGCGAACACCTGCCCCGCCTGACCGAGCGCTTCTATCGCGTGGAGGGCCAGAAAAGCGGCGACCGATCCGGCACGGGCCTGGGCCTCGCCATCGTCAAACACATCGTCAACCGCCACCGCGGCGGGCTGACGGTCGAGAGCGCACCCGGTCAGGGCGCGGTCTTCACGGCCTATTTCCCGGTCGCCCCGAAACGCCCCGAGGCCGGCGACACGCCCGCAACGTGACGCCCCTGCGACAACGGGCCTGACGGCGTAACAGAACTGTCACGTAGCCGTCTTAATCCGCTGACCATTCAAGGGCAGTTTCCGCCGCGGGGCGAACCGGGCGACCGGACTGTTCCGATTCTCCTCCCGGACCCGCATGACCTGGCTCTTTCTGCCGATTCTGATCGCCGCAGCCGTCGCCGCCTATCTGGGCGCGCGGACCCTTGCGACGCGTCGCGCCCGGAGCGCCAAGGCCCATTCCCGGCCGGCCCAGCACGGGGCCTACGCCCTGATCTGGACCGCCGTCCCCGCCCTCGTCGTCCTGCTGGGCGCCTCCATCTTCTCGGCTCCGGTCGAGCATCAGCTGATGGCCTCCGGCGCGCCTGAAGCCGTCCAGCAGCTTGAGCCCTTCCGCCGTCAGGCCTTCTACGCCGACGCCCAGGCCGTCGGCGCCGGGCGTCAGACGATGCAGATCTGGCCCGCCCCCTATTCCGAGCTGCTGCCCGCCGAGGGCCAGCGCGCCGCCCGCATCCATCTGATGCTGTCGCTGGCGGGCGTGGTCGGCGCGGCGCTGGCCGCCCTGCTCGGCGCCCTGTTCGTATTCAGCCAGATCCGGCCCGAGATGCGCGCCCGCAACCGGGTCGAGGGCTGGATCGTCGGCGCCCTGTTCGCCTGTTCGGCCGTCGCGGTCCTGACCACGGTCGGCATCGTGGCCTCGCTGGTCTACGACTCGATCCGCTTCTTCAGCTCCGTACCGATCACCGAGTTCCTGTTCGGAACCCAGTGGAGCCCCCAGACCGCCATCCGCGCCGATCAGGTCGGCTCCTCGGGCGCCTTCGGGGCCCTGCCGCTGTTCGCCGGCACCTTCCTGATCATGATCATCGCCATGATCGTCGCGGCGCCGGTCGGCCTGTTCTCGGCCATCTACCTGTCGGAGTATGCGGGTCCGGTGTTCCGCGCGACGGTCAAGCCGATCCTCGAAATCCTCGCGGGCGTCCCCACCGTCGTCTACGGCTTCTTCGCCGCCCTGACCGTCGGCCCCTTCATGCGGGTCTTCTTCAACACCATCGGCAGCTGGTTTATCGGCGGACCGCTGGACGGTCTCGGCCAGTATCTGATGCTGGTCCAGAACCAGATGGCTCTCGTCGCGGGCGGCGTCATGGGCATCATGCTGATCCCCTTCGTCAGTTCCCTGTCGGACGACATCATCAACGCCGTGCCCCAGTCGCTGCGGGACGGCTCCTACGCCATGGGCGCGACCAAGTCAGAGACGGTCAAGCGCGTGTTGCTGCCCGCCGCCCTGCCCGGCGTCGCCGGCGCCATGCTGCTGGCCATGTCGCGGGCCATCGGCGAAACCATGATCGTGACCATGGCCGCCGGCCTCGCCGCCCGCCTGACGCTGAACCCGCTGGAGACCGTGACCACCGTCACCGTCCAGATCGTCACCCTTCTGACCGGCGACCAGGAGTTCAACAGCCCCAAGACGCTGTCGGCCTTCGGTCTCGGACTGAGCCTGTTCCTCGTGACCCTGCTGCTGAACATCGTCGCCCAGCGCATCGTCCAGACCTACCGGCAGCAATATGACTGACGCCGCCGACCACACCCCCGTCGTCGCGGACGTTCGCACGGATCGCCTGCGCGCGGGCCTGAAGAAGCGTTATGCGCGCGAGTTCCGCTTCCGCCTGTACGGCCTGCTGGCCATCGGCGTGGCCGTCGGCTTCCTGCTGCTGCTGCTGGGCCGGATCATCGATCAGGGCCACACGGCCTTCTACACCCACACCATGACCGTGCCGGTCTACATGGACCCGGCCCGCGTCGACCGCGCCTATCCGCAGGGCAGCAATTTCGAACTTCTGGTCGCCGAACAGCAACTGGCCCGCATGGGCGAGCAGGACGACGCCGCGGGCACGAAGGCGCGGGCCATGCGCGGCCTGTTCTCGTCGGAACTGAAGTTCGCCGCGGCCGACCGCGTCACCCGCCAGCCCGCGCTGATCGGGCAGACGGTGATGATCGCCGCCCCGGCATCGGACGACGCCGACCTCTACTTCAAGGGCGAGATCTCCCGGGCCACGCCGTCCGACCAGCGCCGACTCTCGGATCAGCAGATCGCCTGGCTGGACCGCATGAAGACCGAGGGCCACGTCTCGGCTCACTTCAACTCCGCCCTCTTCACCAAGGGCGACTCGACAGAGCCCGAGCTCGCCGGCGTCCTGGGCGCCGTGATCGGCTCGGCCCTGATGCTGCTGGTCACCGCCCTGATCGCCATCCCGCTGGGTGTCGGCGCGGCGCTGTATCTTGAAGAGTTCGCGCCCAAGGGCCGGCTGACGGACATCATCGAGGTGAACATCAACAACCTCGCCGCCGTGCCGTCGATCATCTACGGCCTGCTGGGTCTGGCCCTGTTCATCAACTGGATGCACCTGCCCCGCGCCAGTCCGCTGGTCGGCGGTCTGGTGCTGGCCCTGATGGCCCTGCCGACGATCATCATCGCCACCCGCTCCTCGCTGAAGGCGGTGCCGCCGTCGATCCGCGAGGCCGCGCTGGCCATGGGCGCCTCCAAGACCCAGACGGTCTTCCAGCACACCCTGCCGCTGGCCATGCCCGGCGTGATGACCGGCGCCATCATCTCCATGGCCCACGCCCTGGGCGAGACGGCCCCCCTGCTGCTGATCGGCATGGTCAGCTTCGTGCCGGGCCTGCCGCACAGCATCGTCGAGCCGGGCGGCGCCATGCCCTCGCTGATCTACATCTGGGAGAATGCGTCCGAGCGCGCCTTCCACGAGCGGACCGCCGCCGCGATCCTGGTCCTGCTCGCCTTCATGATCGTCATGAACGCCGCCGCCATCCTGCTGCGCCGGCGCTTCGAACGCCGGTGGTAAGCCCCATGTTCTCGAAAATCTTCCGCGCCGCGGACGGCTCCGAAAGCGGCGCGACCGCCGCCGGAACCCCTGTCATCGCCGCTCCCGCCGTCACCCACGGCGGCGGCCCCGTCGGCCCGACCAAGATCAGCGCGCGCGACGTGTCGGTCTTCTACGGCGGCAAACAGGCGCTGTACGACGTCTCGCTGGACATCCCGGACAAGACAGTCACGGCCCTGATCGGCCCGTCGGGCTGTGGCAAGTCGACCTTCCTGCGGACCATGAACCGCATGAACGACACCATCAGCCACGCCAAGGTGACCGGCCGCATCGACATGGACGGCGAGGACATCAACGCCCGCTCCGTCGATCCCGTCCTGCTGCGCGCCCGCGTCGGCATGGTGTTCCAGAAGCCGAACCCCTTCCCGAAGTCGATCTACGAGAACGTCGCCTACGGCCCTCGCATCCACGGCCTGGCCTCTTCCAAGGCCGAACTGGACGTCATCGTCGAGGCCTCGCTGAAGCGCGCCGGCCTCTGGGACGAGGTCGCCGACCGCCTGCACTCGCCGGGCACCGGCCTGTCGGGCGGCCAGCAGCAACGTCTGGTCATCGCCCGCGCCATCGCGGTCGAGCCTGAAGTCATCCTGATGGACGAGCCCTGCTCGGCCCTGGACCCGATCGCCACGGCGCGGATCGAGGAACTGATCGACGAACTGCGCGAACGCTACTGCATCGTCATCGTCACCCATTCGATGGCCCAGGCCGCGCGCGTCTCGCAACGCACCGCCTTCTTCCACCTCGGCCGCCTGGTCGAGACCGGCCCGACCGAAGAGATCTTCACCAATCCCCGCGAACGACGCACCCTCGACTACATCACCGGGCGGTTCGGCTGATGAACCAGCACACCGTCAAGGCCTACGGGGACGAGCTGAACCAGCTGACCGCCGAGGTCGCCCGCATGGGCGGCCTGGCCGAGGCCCAGGTCGCCGACGCCGTCGAGTCCGTCGCCCGCCGCGACGTGGCCCTCGCCAAGGCCGTGGTCGAGCGGGATGCCCGTCTCGACGCCATGCATCGCGATATCGAGAAGAAGGCCATCCGCCTGATCGCCCTGCGCCAGCCGGTCGCCAGCGACCTGCGCAAGACGCTGGCGGCGATGAAGCTGGCGGTCGATCTGGAGCGCACCGGCGACCTCGGCAAGAACATCGCCAAGCGTGCGCTGATCCTGGCCGAAGGCGAACCGATGCAGCCCCTGACCCGCTCCATCGAGCGGATGGGCAAACTTGTCTCGATGAGATTGCGCGACGTGCTGGACGCCTATGCGGTCGGGGAAGTCGACCGCGCTATCGCCGTCTGGAACACGGACGACGAGGTCGACGAGCACTACAACGCCCTGTTCCGCGAGCTCCTGACCTACATGATGGGCGACCCGCGCACGATCAGCGCCTGCACCCACCTGCTGTTCATGGCCAAGAACCTCGAACGCATCGGCGACCACGCGACCAACATCGCCGAGACCATCCACTACGAGATCACCGGTCTGGAGTTCACGGGCGAACGCCCGCGCTGGAACCCGGATACCGAGATCGACGCCCCCGACCAGCCGACCCCCGCCTAAGCAAACTGCCTGACGACCGGAGAGCCTGACGTGCAGCCTTATATTCTGGTGATGGAAGACGAGGACGCGCTGGCCACGCTGCTGTCCTACAACCTCGAAAAAGAGGGATACAAGGTCGTGGTGGCCTCGGACGGCGAGGAAGGCATGCTGCAGATCGACGAGCGTCTTCCAGACCTCGTCCTGCTGGACTGGATGCTGCCCAAGCTGTCAGGCATCGAGGTCTGCCGTCGCATCCGCGGCCGGTCCGAGACCCGCAACCTGCCGATCATCATGCTGACCGCCCGCGGCGAGGAATCGGATCGCATCCGCGGCCTCGACACCGGCGCCGACGACTATCTGACCAAGCCCTTCTCGATGACCGAGCTGACGGCCCGCATCCGCGCCGTGCTGCGCCGCATCCGTCCGGGCCTGGCCGATGACCGTATCAACCACGGCGACATCGTCATCGACCGGGTCGCCCACCGCGTCCGCCGCGCCGGCCTCGAAATCCACCTCGGGCCGACCGAGTTCCGCCTGCTCGACCACTTCATGCAGCACCCCGGCCGGGTGTTCAGCCGCGAACAGCTGCTGGACGCCGTCTGGGGCTCGGATGTCTATGTCGAGGCGCGCACCGTCGACGTCCACGTGGGGCGCCTGCGCAAGGCGCTCAACGTCGACGGCACGGTCAATCCGATCCGCACGGTCCGCTCGGCCGGCTATTCGCTGGATCTGGGCGGCTGAGCGCGCGCCGTCGTCGGCGCCTCAGCGCTGACGACGGGCCTTGATCGCCGGCAGGGCCATCGAGGGTTCCTCGACGACCGGAGCCGCTGACAGCCGTTCGATGACGTTCAGCAGGAAGGTCCGGTGTCTTTTCCCGGCATCGACCGGATCGACACCCTTCTGCAGCAGGCGCGGATCGTAACGCTCCGCCTCCAGACGCAGGCGGTCGATCACCGCGACAAGGTGATCGGCGCCCTTCCGCAGTTGCATGAGGTCGGAGTGACGACGCACCTCGGTCATCCGGCGTTGGAGGGAGTCGTCCACGGCCTGGCCGATCTCGCTGCGCCAGGCCAATTGAACGAAATCACGGGCGTAAAGGCGAACGAAATTCTCTTCGACCATCGGGGTCTCCTCAGGGGGATAAATCATTGCATGGACGCCGCGCGACGGGCGTTTTCTTCGACGGCCCGCTGCTCGTAAGCCTGGTCGATCGCACGCGCGTCGACCGCGTAACGCAGGGCGCGTTCCGTCAGGAGGGCCTGCGCGGCCCGCTCCTTCATGAAGATCCCGCCGACAAGGGCGGCGACCAGCAGAAGCATGGGCAGAACCACCAGCCAGAACGCGATCGGACGTTGGGCCAACGGCAGGACGGTCGGCTGATCATGCCCGCTCATGCCTTGGCGGCGGTCCGACAGCGGGGGCGATGGTCGCCTGAAGGCCTGGGCCACGTAGGTGCGGACAGCGGTCGCGAGTTTGTCCTCAGGCGCCCCTCGCGCGGGATCGAGCCGTCGGCAGGCGCCGGCTCACAGATCGTCGTGACATGGTATGGCTTCCAGTGGAGGGCGCCGGCGCGGGATCGCGCCTGCTCGTCTCCGGATCGGATCGCTTGTGATCCCCGACAGAACGCGCAGGATACCAAAGCGTTGCGGGGCTGTATGACAGTGATCACTGTGCGCCCGGGAGGCGGCGAAAGCAAGGCGGCGCCCCCACCGCGCGCCTCGCTCAGTCCAGCACGATCTTCCCGTCGGCGGCCCCGTAGGCGACCCCTGCCCGATCAAACAGGGCGGCGATCGTCGCCACCGGATCAGCCGCCCCCTCCGTCAGCAGGGTTTCAATGTCGATCCTCAGTCCGGCGTCGCCCGACACGCCCGTCAGGTGCGTCAGCCAGGCCTCGCGGGTCACGACGCCTTCCGTACGGCCCGCGTCGATGAGGGGTTTCAGGAAGTCGAACCAGTCGCCCCCGCTCGCCCGCGTCTCCGCGGCCTCGGCGACGAGGGCGAAGACCGCCCCGCAGGCATACCAGGCGCGGTGTTCGCCGCGCTGCGCGGCTTCCACCACCGGACGCACCGCCAGGCGCGCGCAGTCATCCACCTCCGCCTGCAGAACCGGTTTCGCGTCGAAGGCCGGGTCCAACGCCTGCAGCGCCCGCACCGCCATCAGGTCGGCGCCGCCCTCGGTCATCCAGGACTCGCGCGACCGCTCGGCCCGCACCGTCTGTCCCAGCCAGAAATGCGCGCTCTCGTGCCCGATGAACCAGCGGTTTTCATCCAGCACCGTGGCGCTGGACGTGAGCAGTTCCTGGCCCTCGAAGGTCATGACGATCAGGCCCGGAAGGACGCTGCCGCCGTAGTTGGTCGTGCCGACGGTCGGTCCGTACCAGGTGGCCATGACGGTCGGCCGATCCGCCTTCCCGGCGCCGAGACGCGCGGTGTAATAGTCGGCCACCCGCGGCGCGAAGGTCTGGATCGAGGTGGCCACCCAGGACGGGAGCTCCGGATCGACAACCGTCACCAGCCGCTCGCTCTCGCTCACCTCGGTCTGGCCGAACAGCACATAGGTGCTGCCGTCATCGCTCTCGACCTCGGCCTGTCGACGCCCATGGTGCAGCACCGGTCCCGCCCTATCCCGCCACGTGACGCGGGCATTGCTGACCGAGCGCCGGAACGGGGCGCGCGCCTCGTCGGACAACCGGATGGCCTCCACCGACGGCAAGGGAAAGACATCGAATGCGCCGGTCGGCATCGCCACCGACCCGTCCGTGAATTTCAGGACCGGATAGTCCGCTTCCAGATTCTCCCCGCTCGGCGTCAGCCTCAGACTGAGGCGACGGGGAACCGGCCCGCCGTCCGCGGCGCGCAGCACATCCAGATCCCCGACCCGCTCCAGCGTGACGCCCGGCGTCAGCACCTGCCAGTCGCGGGGCCGCCACGCCACACGCGTCCGGTTCGTCAGCGAGGATCGATAGAAGGCCCAGACCGGTGCGTCCTGCGACAGCAGGTAGTCGGCGGTCCAGAGGTCGCCGTCACGCGTCACGCTGATCAGCGCGCCGGGCGCGATGTCCTCGACCTGCCCCACGCTTGCCGATGCGACCGACGCTTCGACGGGCAGGGCGCCGACGGCGAGCAGACCCGCGAGGCACGACAGGACGACCCGATACCGCATTCCACACTCCCTGACTGACCGGGAGCCTAGCTTGGCCGTTTCAGAAAGCGCCCGTTACAACGCCGTAAGGAACAAGGCGATTTTCGGCGGCGCCCCCAATGACCCGCTTCCCTCTCGTCCCAATCCCGCTAGGCTCCATCCCTCAGTTCCGAAGGAGTTCGCCCATGCGTCGCCGCACCTTCCTGTCGAGCCTGCCCGCCGGAGCGCTTCTGGCGGGGAGCGGTCTTGCCGGCGCCGCCACCGCCCAGGTCCCGACGCAGACCCCTGCTCCCACGACCGCCCCGCCCCGCCCTGCGCCGCGGCCGGATCCCTATGCCGGCATCGGCCCCGGCGACCGGATCACCGGTCCCAAATTCGTCGGTCGCTCGACGGTGTACGGGGCCAATGGCGCCGCCGCCACGGCCCATCCGCGCGCGACCCTGATCGGCATCGACACCCTGCGCCGCGGCGGCTCGGCCATCGACGCGGCCATCGCCATCAATGCCGCGCTCGGCTTCCTCGAGCCCGTCGCCAACGGCATCGGCGGCGACGCTTTCTGCATGCTGTGGGACCCGGCCCAGAGGAAGGTCGTCGGCTTCAACGGCTCGGGGAACAGCCCCCGCGGCCTGTCGCTGGAGACCGCCCGCACCAAGGCCCGGCCCAACGGCCTGCTGCCCTCCTACGGCGCGGTCACGGTCAATGTCCCCGGCACGGTCGACGCCTGGTGGAGCGCTCACCAGCGCTACGGCAAGCTCCCGTGGAAGGATGTCCTGCTGCCGGTCGCCGAGCTGTGCGAGGAAGGCGTGCCGATCCCGCAGGTCATCGCCTATTACCTCGAGCGCAACATGGCGGGCTTCGACCGTTCGGCCGCGATCATCGAGGAAAACGACAACCGCAAGCGGGTTTACGCCCCCGGCGGCGAGACCCCCAAGGTCGGCCAGATGTTCGCCAACCCCGATCTGGGCCGCACCCTGCGCCTGATCGCCGAACACGGGCGCGACGCCTTCTATGACGGTCCCATCGCCGATGCGATCCAGGCCTATTTCCGTCGTATCGGCGGCTGGATGACCCGCGCCGACCTGGCCGCCCACCGCACCGAATGGGTTGAGCCGATCCGGACCAACTATCGCGGCGTCGACGTCTACGGACTGGGGCCCAACACCCAGGGCCTGTCGACCAACCAGATCCTCAACATCTGCGAACAGTTCGACCTCAAGGGCATGGGCTTCCAGTCCGCCGCCTCGATCCACCACCAGGCCGAGGCCAAGCGACTGGCGTTCGAGGATCGGGCGAAATGGTTCGCCGACGACCGCTTCAGCCGCACCCCGGTCGAATGGCTGAACTCCAAGGACTACGCCCGCCAGCGCGCCGCCCTGATCCGCCCCGACCGGGTCATGGACCGCGCCTTCCCCGGCGACGCCCCGACCCAGGGCGACACCACCTATTTCAGCGTCGCCGACAAGGACGGCATGATGGTCAGCTGGATCCAGTCCAACTACCGCGGCATGGGCTCCGGCCTCGTCCCCGACGACGGGAACGGCGGCACCCTGGGCTTCATGTTCCAGGACCGCGGCGAGCTGTTCAGCCTGACCGACGGCCACCCCAACGTCTATGCGCCCGGCAAACGGCCCTTCCACACCATCATCCCCGGCTTCGCGGTCAAGGACGGCAAGCCGTGGATGGCCATGGGGGTGATGGGCGGCGGGATGCAGCCGCAGGGGCAGGCCCAGATCATCATCAACATGGTCGACTACGGCCTCGACCCGCAGGAGGCCGGCGACGCCCCGCGCTGGCAGCACTACGGCTCATCCGAACCCACCGGCGAAATGGCCGAGGGCGTCGGTCGGCTGCATCTGGAAAGCGGCGTCCCGGCCGCCACCCGGGCCCAGCTCGAGGCCATGGGCTGGACCTTGGGCCCGCCCGACGGCGGCTTCGGCGGCTATCAGAACGTGGTCATGCAGCAGAACCCCGGCGGGCGCTGGACCTATGGCGCGGCCACGGAGATGCGCAAGGACGGCATCGCGCTGGCATACTGATGATGCAGTACCTGAAAGTCAGATGGATCCACTCTTCACAGGATGAGCCTGTTCTCCTCTACAGCGAGATCGATGGCGAACGCTGGGAGCACCGGAAAGTTGAATTGTTCACTGACGGCACAGCGATATTCGCGGATGCACATGAGGAGCATGGCGACACCGGACTGAGCATCGAACCGCTTCCATCAATCGAAGACATCGCGAGTGACCCACAGTTCGAACCGGTGGAGATCAGTCGTGCCGAGTTTGAGCGGGCTTGGGAGCAGGGAAAGGCACATCCCCGGTAACTTGACCTGATCCCGTCTAGACAGCCGACACGGCCGCCTCACCGCGATTTCATCTTCCCGCCCGCATCCACGGCCCCGCTTCGCGGCCTCTCTCCTCGAATATCTCTCGGAGGGCGGGATGCCGGATGCGATCATGGCGCTGGCGGGGTGGATCGGCGCGACAGCGGCCTTGGGGCTGGTCGCGGCCCTGTGCCTGCGCGGCAAGGTGAAATGGAGCTGGTTCGCCGGCGCCCTCATTCTGATGGCCGCCTATGACGCCCTGCTGACCCGCGGCTATGGCCAGATCCCGATCCAGTTCTGGCCCTCGGACTGGAACTGGGAGGGCAAGACGCTGGCGATCGCCCTGTCCCTGACCGTCGCCCTGATCCTCGGCGCGCGGCGGACCGGCCTGACGCTGAAGCAGGACCGCAAGGGCCTGCCCGGCGCCCTGGTCCTGTGCGGCGCCCTGATCGCCGTCTTCCTCGCACTCGCCCTGTGGTCCCCCAACACGCCCATCAACGCCGATGAACTGGCCTTCCAGCTGACCATGCCCGGTCTGGACGAAGAGCTTTTCTATCGCGGCGTCCTGCTGCTGATGTTCAACGAAGCCTTCGCCCGGTCGTGGCGCATCCTCGGCGCGCCCATGGGCTGGGGCGCGCTGATCACCTCCGTCGCCTTCGGGCTGGCCCATGCCCTCGGCTACAGCGACGGCGGCTTCACCTTCGACGCCCTGACCATGGCCCTGACCGGCGGTCCGGCCCTGCTTCTGGTCTGGCTGCGTGAGAAGACGGGCAGCCTGCTGCTGCCGGTCCTGATGCACAACTTCGCCAACAGCATCTCCCTGCTGCTCTGACCGGCCACAGCCCCGCCATATTGTCTGCCGAGCTTGAACACGCGCCGGTAGGGCGGCGCGCCAACCGGGGGTTCCATGATCTCGCTTCTCGCCGCCGCCGGCCTGCTGGCGTCCGCGCCCGCCTGCGCGCCGGTCGAGGGCTCGGACGCCCTGTGGCGAGACGATCTGCGCTTTGTCGCCGTCGGCGAGATGCATGGCACGGTCGAGGCGCCCGCTGCCTTCGCCGATCTGGTCTGTCTGGCGCTGGACAGGGGGCCGGTCACCGTCCTGCTGGAATACCCGGTCCAGATGCAGCCGACCTTCGACGCCTTCATGGCCGAGCCGGACGCCGACGCAGCGCGCGATATCCTGCTGGCCTGGCCGTACGGGCCGTTCCGCTATCACGACGGGCGCGGCAGCGAGGCGATGCTGGCGATGTTTCAGCGGTTCCGGAGCCTGCATCAGGCTGGCGGCGACCTGAACCTTCTGGCCTATGTCCCTGACAGTCCGCGCGTGGAGGGCTTCACCCAGTCCCATTCCGAACTGGACCGCGCCCAGCTGTGGTCCTCCGCCGCCCGCGCCGCGCCCGAGCGACGCATGATGATCTTCGTCGGCTCGGTCCACGCCGGTAAGGCCCGCCGGGCGGGGTCAGGCCTCGGCCTGCCCGCCGCCGCCCATTTCCGTCCGGAAGAGATCCTGTCCCTCTACGTCGCCTCCGATGGCGGCGAAGCCTGGAACTGCCGGGACGAATGCGGCGCGAGCGCCGTCCCCTCGCTTGGTCTCGGCGACCGTCGCGGCGTCGTCATCGCGCCCGAGGCCGACGGGGCCTTTGACGGCTATCTGGCTGTCGGCCCCGCAACCGCCTCCCCGCCCGTATCCCGCCCCTGATTCAGCCCCAAGGCTCCCCGGATGCTCGAACTCCTCGCCGCCGCCGCCCTGTTCGCGGCCCCGCCCGCCCAGTCGGCCGCTCAAATGGATTGCGCGGCGCCCGCCGGGACCGACGCCCTGCTGGCGAGACCCGAGCGCATTCTTGTGGTCGGCGACGATCACGGCACGGTCGAAATCCCCGCCGCCTTCCTCGGCATCGTCTGCGAGGCGGCGAAACAGGGGCCCGTGACCATCGCGCTGGAAATGCCGGAGACCCATCGCGCCCTGTTCCGGAACGCGCTTTCTGCGCCCTCTGAGGCGGTCGCCCGCGCGACTTTTTTGTACGGTGACTTTGGCAATCCCCGCAATGACGACGGCCGCAACAGCGTGGCCATGCTGGATATGATGGTCGACTTCTGGCGGCTGAAGGCCGCCGGACATGACGTGGTCATCCACCCCTTCGTCGCCGTCGAGTCCCGAATCGCGGGCCGGGATCAAGCCTGGAGGGAACTGGAAATGGCCTATGGCATCAGTCGCGCCCTCGTCGACCGACCCGAGGCCCGGGTGATCGTCTTCGTCGGCGATCTTCACGCACGGAAAAAGGGCTACGCCCGCCTCCCGGACATCGGCGTCCCCGCTGCCGGGCATCTGCACGCCTCTGACACCTTCACCCTCCACATCGCCCAGCAGGGCGGAACGGCCTGGCAATGCCAACAGACCTGTGGTGTCCAGACCGGTATGGGCCGCTACGACCCCGACGCCCGCGGGATCATCCTCGGCCCGGTCGAGGACGGGGCCTATGACGGCGTGCTGGCGGTGGGTCCGACCACCGCCTCGCCGCCCGCCGGAGCTCAGCCCGCCGAGACCTCTTCCGGCTCCAGTTCATAGACCGTCGCGCAGTACTCGCAGGTCACGCGGATCTTGCCGTCGTCCTCGACCATGTCGGCGCGCTCGGCCGGATCGAATGACGACAGGACCGCGCTGATCCGGTCCCTGGAACACCGGCATTCGGCCTTCAGGGCGCGGGCGTCTTCCAGCCGCACGCCATCCTCATGGAACAGGCGGAACAGCAGGACTTCAGGCGTGATGGTCGGATCGATCAGTTCGTCGTCGGCCAGGGTCTGGAACAGGGCGCGCGAGCGGTCCCACACCTCTTCCGTCGAGCCGCGCGCGTCATCGCCCGCGATCAGTTGGATCAACGCCCCGCCCGCGCGCCATTGCGACCCGGCGGCGGTTTCCACCGATCCCACGGCCAGACGCACCTTGGTCGGAATCTGCTCCGACTGCTGGAAATAGTGTTCCGCGGCCAGCGACAGGCTTTCGCCCTCGATCGGCGTGATGCCCTGGGTGCGCTCGAAGTCCGGACCGCGATCGAGCGTCATCACGAACACGCCCTCGCCCAGCAGGGTCTTCGCGCCGGGCCGAGCAAACCCCTGCGACGCGGCCGCCACTTCATCGGCTTCGAACCGGCAGTAGCCGCGCATCGAACCGTCGGTGCCGTAGTCGGCCACGACATAGCGGACCGGACCATTGCCCTGCGCCTGCACGATCAGACGACCTTCGAACTTCAGGCTGGACCCGATCAGGGCCGCCAGCGCGCACGCCTCGCCCAGCAGGGCCGCGACCGGCTCCGGATAGGCGTGGGCCGACAGGATGGCGTCGATGGTCTCGCCCAGCCGCACCAGACGACCGCGCACGGGCCAGCCCTCGATCTGGAAGGCGGCGGCCAGGTCGTCAGAGGGCGTGGAATGGGTATGCGCGTGATCGGTCACGGCGATCCTCGATCTGGAAATACGAAGGCGGCTAGATAGGGGGCCGGAGGGGCGATGATAAGGCCCCCTCGCGCGACCGGCGTCCGGGGCTATAGTCATCCCCGAACAGACACCGGTGATTTCATGTCCAGAGCGCATCTCAAGCCCCTGAACAAGCAGACGATCGTCATTACGGGCGCGACCTCGGGAATCGGTCTGGCGGTGGCGCGGCGGGCGGCCAGGGCCGGCGCCTGCGTCTTCCTGATCGCGCGGGGCGAAAAGGATCTTCAGGCCCTGTGCGAGGAGCTTCAGGCCACCGGCGCCCGCATCGCCTGGGCCGCCGCCGACGTGGCCGACGCCGGGGCCCTGGCCGAAGCCGCCGACAAATGCCGCCGGCTGTTCGGGGGCTTCGACACCTGGATCAACAACGCGGGCGTCTCGATCTTCGGCCCGATCCGCGAGACGACGCTGGAGGACCAGCGTCGGCTGTTCGAAACCAACTACTGGGGCGTGGTCAACGGCTCGCTGCTGGCCGCCGAACGCCTGCGCGAACGGCCCTGGGGCGGGGCCATCATCAATGTCGGGTCCATTCTGTCCGACGCGCCCATGCCCGTGCAGGGCGTCTATTCCGCGTCCAAGCATGCGGTGAAGGGCTTCACCAACGCCCTTCGGATGGAGCTGATCCGCGACCAGTCGCCCATCAGCCTGACCCTGGTCAAACCCGCCGCCCTGGACACGCCCTACAGCAAGCATGCCCGCAACCTGACCGGCTATGCGGTGCACAATCCCCAGCCGGTCTATGCGACCCGCATCGCGGCCGACACCATCCTGCACTGCGCCAGCCATCCGATCCGCGAGATCACCGTCGGCGGGGGCGGCCGTCTGATCGCCAGCCTCTACAACGCCCTGCCCGGTGTCGCGGAACCTCTTCTCGCCCGGTTCGCTCCTTCCCTGATGCGGGACAGGGGTTCCGCCTATGCGCCGTACGACGACGGGCTCTATGACCCGACCGAAGACGGCCTCGATGAAGAGGTTCACTATCCCATGGTTCGCCAGTTCTCCGCCCTCGCCGAAGTCCGCAAACATCCCGGCATCACCGCCGGCGTCGTGGCGGTTCTGGCCGGGGTCGGCCTCGCCACCCTTCTGCTGAACCAGCGCACCGGACCGACCCGCTACGAGAATCTGCGCGGCCGCCTGAACCCGCGCGGCTGGGTCGACACGGACGGCCTGCGCGGCCGGTTCGAGGACATCGCCGAAACGGTCCGCCACAGCCTCAGCGAGGCGGGCGAGCGCGCCCACGACCTCACCGACGACGCCCGCGACCGCGGCGGCCGCTGGTGGAACCAGACGCAGAAGTCGTCGCGCAAGGCGCTGAAGAAGCACGGCCGCAAGGTCCGTCACTATGCCGAGGACGCCGGCGACTACGCCAGGACCCACGCAAAGGAAGGCGCCGGCCTGATCGCCCTGGCCACCATCGCCGCCGCCATCGGCGCCGCCGCCCTGGACGCCCGTCGCCCCGACAGCCGCCTGCGGAACATCGGCAAGTTCTGATACGCACGTCCGTTTCTGACGCACACGCCTGATACAAAAGCGCCGGTCGTTCCTTACGGAGCGGCCGGCGTTTTCACGCGCGGCGACGAACAAGCGGAATAAGACGGTGTGTTTTCGATCCTCTGCGGCGCCTCACCCGGCTGCACGGATTGCACCCATTGCACCCATTGCACCCTGTTTTTCGCGTGCGTGCCCCCGCGTCCGTTGCTGCAACTGCGAAGGTGGGCCAAGGTCCCGCCATGGCTGACGCGACCTATGTTTTCGACTTCGATTCGACCCTCGTGCGCGTGGAGACGCTCGAGGTCCTGGCCGATATCGCGCTGGAAGGCGCGTCCGACGCCGCGACCGTCCGCGCGCAGATCGCCGCCCTGACCGAACAGGCCATGGCGGGCGACCTGCCGTTCGGCGAGGCCCTTCGCCTCCGCCTCGCCCTCCTGCCCCTGACCCGCGACCACGTCCGCGCGCTCGCTGATCGCATCCTCGACGAGGGCGCGCCGTCGGTCCGCAAGAACCTGGCCTTCTTCCGCGCCAACGCCGCCAACATCCTGATCCTGTCCGGCGGCTTCCGCGAGATCATCGCCCCGGTCGCCGAGCGTCTGGGCATCGCGCCCGAGCGGGTGCTGTGCAACGACCTGATCTACGACGCCGACGGCCGCGTCACCGGTGTCGACGACGCCAATCCCCTGTCGCACGCGGGCGGAAAGCCCCAGGTCATCAAGGCTCTGAACCTGCCCTCGCCCGTGGTCATGGTCGGCGACGGCTGGACCGATGCAGAGGTCAGACAGGCCGGGGCCGCCGACCGCTTCTACGCCTATACCGAGATCGTCCGCCGCCCGACCGTCGTCGCCGTCGCCGATGCGGAGGTCGCTTCAATGGACGAACTGCTCCATGCCGAGGGCCTGACCGGGCGCTGGTCCTACCCGCGCAGCCGTATGCGCATCCTTCTGCTGGAGAACATCCACCCCGCCGCCGTCGAACGGCTGGAGGACGCCGGCTACACCGTCGAGACGGTCAAGGGCGCGCTGGGCGAGGACGAATTGATCGCCCGCATCAAGGGCGTCCACGTCCTCGGCATCCGCTCCAAGACCCAAGTCAGCGAGCGGGTTCTGGCCGCCGCTGACCGGCTGATGGCCGTCGCCGCCTTCTGCATCGGCACCAACCAGATCGACCTGGCCGCCGCCTCGGATCACGGGGTCGCGGTGTTCAACGCCCCCTACTCCAACACCCGCTCGGTGGTGGAGCTGGCCGTCGGCGTGATGATCAACCTGATGCGCGACGTGCCCGACAAGTCGGCCGCCATGCACCGGGGCGAATGGAACAAGTCCGCGACCGGCTCCCGCGAACTGCGCGGCAAGACCCTGGGCATCGTCGGTTACGGCGCCATCGGCAGCCAACTGTCCGTGCTGGCCGAGGGGCTGGGCATGCGGGTCATCTTCCACGACCTGACCGAACGGCTGGCCCTGGGCAATGCGCGGCGGATGCCGTCTCTCGACGCCCTGCTGGCCGAAAGCGACGTGGTCAGCCTTCACGTGGACGGGCGCGCCGACAACGCCAACGTCATGGGCGCGGCCCAGTTCGCGAAGATGAAGGACGGCGCCCTGCTGCTGAACCTGTCCCGCGGCCATATCGTCGACATCGGCGCCATGGCCCAGGCCCTGGGTTCGGGCCGCATCGGCGGCGCGGCGGTGGATGTCTTCCCTGAAGAGCCCGCCACCAATGCCGACCCCTTCGACAGCCCGCTGCGCGGCCTGAAGAACGTCATCCTGACGCCTCACATCGGCGGCTCGACCGAGGAGGCCCAGGAAGCCATCGGCGAGTTCGCGGCCGAACGCCTGCTGGCCTATCTGAACCGGGGCGACACCACCTTCTGCGTCAACCTGCCGAATGTGCAGCTGGCCGAGGTGTCCGGCGCGCACCGCATCCTGCACATCCACCGCAACCAGCCCGGCGTCCTCGCCGAGCTGAACCGCACGGTGGCCGAGGCGGGTCTGAACATCCTCGGACAACATCTGAAGACGGACGAACGCACCGGCTATGTCATCACCGACGTGGACCGCGACTATGATCCGGACGCGGTGCAGACCCTGCGGGGTGTGGCCGGGACGCTTCGCTTCCGGATGTTGTATTAGAAAGCTTACCTCGCGGCATCTTGCATACCCGCCAAACGGGCGCAGAGTGCGGTTAACGGTCGCGCTTTGACGGCCGAGGGAGGAAATCAATGTCTCGTTTTCTGCGTAACGCGGCTTGCGCCGCGTTGGCGGTTGCCGCCGTGGGCGCTGTCGCCTCGACGGCCAGCGCCCAGACCTACAACCGCCTCGTCGTCTTCGGCGACAGCCTCAGCGACAACGGCAACCTCTACGCCGTCACCGGCGGGACCAATCCCCTGTCGCCGCCCTATTATCAGGGCCGCTTTTCCAACGGGCCGGTGTTCACGGAGCTGCTGGGCTTCAACGCCGGTCGCTTCACCGCCGGCGCGCCCGTAACCGGCAGCGTCAACTACGCCTTCGGCGGGGCCCGCACCGACCTGTCGGCCAGCCCTCCGGGCATGCGCGCCCAGCTGCTGGCCTATACCGGCGCGGGCGGCACCTTCGGCCGCAATGATCTGGTCAGCGTCCTCGGGGGCGCCAACAACATCTTCCAGGCCTTCCCCGGCGCCGCGGCCAGCCCGGCCACGGCCCAGTCCACCATGCAGGGCGTCGCCAACGCGGCGGCCACCGACATCAACCTGATGGTCAACAGCATCGCCACGGCGGGCGCCGGCACCGTGCTGGTCACCAACCTGCCCCGCCTCGGCATCACGCCGCAGTTCTCGGCCACCGGCCCGAGCGGCGCGGGGCTGGCGGACTATGCCGGCAGCACCTTCAACAGCGCCCTGCTCAGCCGTCTGATGACCACCGCGGCCAACCAGCCGAACACCAACATCATCCTGATGGACCTCTACAAGATCAGCGACCCGCTGGCCGCCAACCCGGGCCGCTTCGGCCTGACCAACGCGACCAACAGCTGCCTCGTGGGCGCCACGGTCTGCGCCACGCCGGACACCTACCTGTACTGGGACGGCGTTCACCCGACAGCCGCAGGCCACCGTCTGATCGCGCGGCTGGCGGTGGACTACCTGTACTACGGCGATATCGGCGCCCAGTCGGCGGTGCAGGCCGAGACGGCCTTCCGCCAGCGTGAGGACCTGCTGGACCTCTCGACCGAGACCTTCGCCGGTCGCGGACCGTGGGAAGCGGGCACCCACATGACCTTCGGCGCCGTCGCCGACAGCGTCGAAACCGATGCCCGTGGCGTGGTCGCTGAAGCCAAGGCCACCGGCTGGGGCGGCCGCCTCGCCCTCGACCACGTCGCCTCCGAGTCGCTCCGTTTCGGCATCGCCGGCACGTTCCGCACCGCCGAGGTCGAGGCCGGTCCGATGAATTTCGACGTCGAGACCTATGCCTTTGACGCCTGGGGCGGCTGGCGCTCGGGCAATATGTTCCTCGGGGCCGCCGTCGGCGGGTCGATCGACAACTATGACGACATCACCCGCGTGACCTCCCTGGCGCCCATCGTCCACACGGGCGAGACCAACGGCGGCAGCATCGGCGCCCGCATCCAGGGCGGCCTGTGGTTCGACATGGGCGGTATCGCCCTGTCGCCCCGCGCCGCCGTCAGCTGGGGCTCGACCGACGTCAATGGCTATGCGGAACAAGGCTTTGCGGCCCAGTACAACTATCAGGACCGCACCGTTCAGTCCGCCGCGGCTGAAATCTCTCTGCGCGCCGAAGGCGGCGGCGACGGCATCGGCTTCTTCGTCGAGGGCGGCTATCGCGACTCCTTCGCCGACAGCAGCGATGGCGTCCACGTCGGCATCCTCGGCAACCCCGCCCAGATCCTCGAGCGCGAGATCGAGGACCCGTTCGGCGGATCGCTGCTGGCCTCGGCCGGCGTCGAAGCCGAAGTCGGTCCGGGCAAGCTGACCCTCGGCTATCGCGGCCGGTTCGGGGACAACGCCGACAGCCACGTCGGCGCCCTGACCTACAGCATCGCGCTGCAGTAAGGCTTTCAGACAGCCACGAAGGGCGCGCGGCTACGGTCGCGCGCCCTTTTCGTTGCCCGCCTGCGACGACCTGCCACCCCCGGCTGCCCCAAAGTCGCCCGGGCCCTCCCCTATCTCCCGTCTTCCCGAGGCGCAGAGCCCGGTCGCGCCGCGAATGTGGCGCACCGCTGCGCCCCCATCCCGCTCATCCGAGCCGAAGACGGAGCCGACGCCGCCCATGCGACGCCTGTTGCCGACCGCCCGGTCGTTTCTCATCCACTCCGGCCAGGCCGCCGTGCTCGGCGCCGTCGCCGTCCTTGCCATGGCCGCCGCACCGCTGGCTCCCGCCAACGATCCGGTCCCGCTTGACGGCTTCGCTGTGCCCGAGGCCCCGCCCGTCTCCGCCGTCGCCGCGCCGGCGGGCCCGATCACCCGCGTAATCGCGTTCGAGGAGCCAATCCGCGGCTATCAGGTGAACTCCGCCTTCGGCATGCGGCGGCTGCCCGGCCAGAACGCCCGACGTCACGAAGGCGTCGATATCGCCGCCCCGACCGGCACCGGCGTCATGGTCGCCGCCGAGGGGCAGGTCTTGCGCACGGGCTACGACGCCGGCGGCTATGGCCGCTTCATCGAGGTTCGCCATCCGAACGGCATGAGCACCCTCTACGGCCACCTCAGCCGCGTGGACGTGGCCAGTGGCGACGCGGTGGGCTCGGGCCAGCGCATTGGCCTGGTCGGCTCCACCGGACGCTCCACCGGACCTCACCTGCATTTCGAGGTCCGCCGCGGCGACCGTCAGGTCAACCCGGTGAAGGTCATGGGTCGGGAATTCGCGATGGTGGTCGCCGAGGGCTGATTTGAGTCGGTTGGCTTACATATGCCCACGCTTTCTTCACCCCTTTCCGCGATAGTCGCTCCCGCCGAAAGGGGGCGCCTTGGACCAGATCCTGTACTGCATCGCGTTCCAGCACGATTGGCGCTGGACCCTCGCCGCGGGCCTGGTCTGCGTTTTCGGCGTGGGCACGGTCTACCAGCTGCTGGGTCGCGCGCGCGGCGCTGCCGGCGCACGGCGACGTAATCTGGCGATTCTGGCCGCTCTCACCGGCGGCCTGGCGGTCTTTTCGACCCACTTCATGGCCATGCAGGGCTACGACGCGGGCGCCGAGGTGCGGTACGCCGTCTGGTCCACCATCAGTTCATTCTTCATGGCCTTCGCCAGCATCGGTCTGGCCTGTCTGGTCTTCCTGTCGCGCCATGGCCCGGTTGAGCGGGCGCTGGCCGCGGCCCTCGCCATGGCCGGCGTGGCCGCCATGCATTTCCTCGGCGTCGCAGCGATGCAGTTGCCGGGTCTCATCGTCTGGCGCGCCGAGCTCGTCGCCGTCGCCGTGGCCGGCTCTGTCGCCCTCGCCTCGGGAAGCGCCGCCTTCCTGCCGGGACGCGGGACCTGGGCGCGCTCGGTCGCGGGTCTGTGCGGCGCGATCGCGGTGGTGATCCTGCACTTTACGGCCATGAGCGCCATGTCCATCGAACCCCGGTTCGCCCCTGCCAATACGGCCTGGAGCGTGTCGGGCGGCGTCATGGGTCTGGTTCTGGCCGCCATGACGGTAAGCGTTGCGGCCATCGCGGGCATGGTCGCCTGGATGTGGTGGATGTCGCGGGCCAACGCGCTGGGCCAGCTGCGCCAGGCCATCGAAGCCATGCCCGACGGCCTGGCCTTCTACGACGCCGAAGACCGGCTGGTGCTGTGGAACAACCGCTACGCCAAGGTGAACCCCGAACTGGCCTCCGCCCTCAAGTCGGGCATGACCTTCCGGGAAATCCTCCAGATCGGCATTGACGAAGGCCTCTACGCCGACGCCATCGGCCGCGAGAATGACTGGGTCGAGGAGCGCCTGAAGGTGCGCAAGGCCCTGTCGACGACGATGGAGCAGAAGATCGCGGGCGATCGCTGGCTGCGGGTCTCGGACCGTCGCGCCGTCGCCGGCGGCACCGTGACCATCTGCACCGACATCACCGAGCTCAAGGACGACGCCCGCGCCCTGGCCGACGCCCGGGACGCCGCCCAGCAGGCCAACAGCGCCAAGAGCCAGTTCCTGGCCAATATGAGCCACGAGATCCGCACGCCTCTGAACGGCGTCATCGGCGTGGCGCAGGCGCTGGCCAACACCGACCTGTCGGCCCAGCAGCGCGAGATGCTGGACCTGATCCAGTCATCCAGCCAGACCCTGCAGGTGCTGCTGAGCGACATCCTCGATCTGGCCCGCGTTGAATCCGGCCGTCTGGAGCTGTCGGAGGAAGCCTTCGATCTGGGCCGCGCCGTTCGCGAGGCCGCCCAGCTGTATGAAGCCTCCGCCCGCGAGAAGGGGTTGCAGTTCTTCGTCGAGATCGCGCCCGAAGTGGATCGCTGGATCGCCGGCGACGTCGTGCGCCTCAAGCAGATCCTGACCAATCTGGTCTCCAACTCGGTCAAGTTCACCGGCGAGGGGTTCGTCTGCCTGACGGCCGCGCCCGGGCCGACCCGCAAGGGGCAACCGACGCTGCGCTTCTCCATCGAAGACACCGGTATCGGCTTCGACAGCGAGACCCGCGCCCGCCTGTTCAGCCGCTTCGAACAGGCCGACGGCGGCATCACCCGCAAGTTCGGCGGCTCGGGTCTGGGCCTGTCCATCTCGCGCCAGCTGGCCGAGATGATGGGCGGCGAACTGGATTGCGAGAGCGAGCCCGGCGGCGGTTCGTCGTTCATGCTGACGATTCCGATGCGCGTGGCGGAAGCCCCGGCTGCGCCCTCGGTGCCCCACTCGGCGCTCGCCGCGGGAGATGATCGACGCCTGCGAATCCTGCTGGCCGACGACCATCCGGTGAACCGCAAGGTGGTGGAGATGATCCTGGCCCAGGCCGAGATCGATCTGACCTCGGTGGAAGACGGCGCACAGGCCCTGACCGCCGTCCGCGACGGCGACTACGACCTGATCCTGATGGATATGCAGATGCCGGTGATGGACGGGCTGACGGCCACCCGTGAGATCCGCCTGCATGAGGCGACCATGGGCCTGCCGCGGACGCCGATCGTGATGCTGACCGCCAACGCCCTGCCCGAGCATATCGCCGCGGCCGAGGCCGCCGGGACCGACCGGCATCTGGCCAAGCCCTTCGACGCGGGGGAGTTGCTGGAGCTCGTGATCTCCCTGCCCCGCGCCGCCGACGCCGCGATCGCCGCCTGAATTCAGACGGCGATCGCTTCGCCTTCGACTATTCGTACCCGTGAGCCGCTTCGTTGATGACCTGCGAAGGCATCTCCGAGAAGTCCACGCTGACCGGCTGGACGCTCTTGGCCCGGAAGGTCTTGAGCACATGCTCGAGACGACGCCGCACCTCCCGCTCCGCCTCGGTCTGGCTGTCCAGATTCAGCGGCGCCAGGCAGAAGTCGATGATGGCCGTGGGGTTGTTCAGCGGTTCCATGGGTCTCTCCTTGAGGTTTGGCGGCCTTATTCGGCCGCGACGAACTGGGCGGTTTCGGTGGAGTCCTTCAGCGCCGTGGTCGACGACTGGCCGTTCGAGATGACCGTGGCCACCTGATCGAAATAGCCGGTGCCGACCTCGCGCTGGTGGCGGGTGGCGGTGTAGCCGCGGGCCTCGTTGGCGAACTCGCGCTGCTGCAGCTCCGAATAGGCCGCCATGCCGCGATCGCGGTAGCCGTCGGCCAGTTCGAACATGCCGTTGTTCAGGCTGTGGAAGCCGGCCAGGGTCACGAACTGGAACTTGTACCCCATGGCCCCCAGCTCGCGCTGGAACTTGGCGATGGTGGCGTCGTCCAGCTTGGCCTTCCAGTTGAAGGACGGCGAGCAGTTGTAGGCCATCAACTTGTTCGGATGCTCCTTCTGGATCGCCTCGGCGAACCGTTTGGCGTCATCCAGATCGGGGTGCGACGTCTCCCACCACAGGACGTCGGCGATCTTCGCATAGCTGAGGCCCCGCGCGATGCAGTGGTCCAGACCCGTGCCCTCCTTCAGGCGGAAGAAGCCCTCGGGCGTGCGGTTCTCGCGGTCGATGAAGGGCTGGTCGCGCTCATCGATGTCCGAGGTGATCAACTGGGCGCTCTCGGCGTCCGTGCGGGCGACCGCAATGGTCGGCGTGCCCATGACGTCGGCGGCCAGACGCGCGGCGACCAGATTGCGCTCATGCGCCTGGGTCGGGATCAGCACCTTGCCGCCCAGGTGGCCGCACTTCTTCTCGGAGGCCAGCTGGTCCTCGAAGTGGACGCCGGCGGCGCCGGCCTCGATGAAGGCCTTCATGATCTCGAAGCTGTTCAGCGGCCCGCCGAAACCGGCCTCGGCGTCGGCGACGATCGGCACGAACCAGTCGCGCTTGGCCCCGCCCTCGGCATGCTCGATCTGGTCGGCGCGCTGCAGGGTGCGGTTGATGCGGCGGCACAGTTCCGGCGCGGCGTTGGCCGGGTACAGCGACTGGTCCGGATACATGGCGCCGGCGGTGTTGGCGTCGGCGGCGACCTGCCAACCCGACAGATAGATGGCCTTCAGGCCCGCGCGGACCATCTGCATCGCCTGGTTGCCGGTGACGGCGCCCAGGGCGTTGATGAAGGGCTCGTCGTGCAGCAACTGCCACAGGCGGTTGGCGCCGCGCTCGGCCAGGGTATGGGTCACCGGGACCGAGCCGCGCAGGCGCAGCACGTCTTCCGGCGTGTACGGACGTTCAATGCCGTCGAAGCGGCCGGAGGGCGAAGGAACCAGATCGGCGAAGGTGGTCATGGCGGGTCTCTGTCCAGTGGGCCGTCGATGCGCGGCGGGTCACGGCAGAGAAACATGCGCCGGTCACAAACGACACACGGCGAGGCAGACATATCGCGTCATTGAGTCACAACATGACACTTGTTCTTAAGTCATTTTGTGACATCGTAGCGGGATGGACACCGCTGACCGCAAGCTGTTCCTGGGCGGCCGCCTCAAGCGGCTGCGCCGGGATCTGGGCCTGACCCAGACCGCCATGGCCGGCGATCTGGGCGTGTCTCCCAGCTATCTGAACCATATCGAGCGCAACCAGCGCCCCGTGTCCGCCCAGCTGCTGCTGCGTCTGGCGGAGACCTATGACGTGGACCTTCGCGCGCTGGGCCAGTCCGGAGGCCCGGCCTCCGAAGCCACCCTGTCCGAGGCCTTCGCCGATCCGGTGTTCAACGGTCTGTCCGTGCCCCGGCACGAGATCGTTCAGCTGGCCGAGGATCAGCCCGCCGTCGCCGACGCGGTGCTGCGCCTTTACCGCGCCTTCAGCGACCGCCGCACCCGCGACCGCGCGGAGGCCGACATCACCGGGGGCGGGGGCGATGAGACGCCCGCCGACCGCGTCCGCGACTATGTCCAGGCGCGGCAGAACCACTTCCCCGATCTGGATGCGATGGGCGAGGCTCTCGCCGCCGCGCTCGAGGCCGAGAGTCCCGGCGAGACCTTCGAAGCCCGCGCCCGCGCCCGTCTGCTGGCGCGCCACGGCCTGACGGTCCGCACCCTGCCCGACGATGTGATGGTCGAGTGGACGCGCCGCTATGACCCGCATCGCAAGCGGCTGCATCTGTCCGAAACCCTCGGCCCCGCCTCCCGCGCCTTCGCGGTCGCCTTCCAACTGGCCCTGGCCGAACATGATGCGGAGCTGACCGCGCTGGCGACCGCCGCCGACATGCCCGATGACGCCACGCGGCGGGTGTTGAAGGTGGCCCTGACCAACACCTTGGCCGCCGCCATCCTGATGCCCTATGCGGCCTTCCATTCGGCGGCCGAGGCCAACGGCTACGACATGGCGCGACTGGAGGCCCGTTTCGGCGTCAGCTTCGAGCAGGTCGCCCACCGCCTGACCACCCTGTCGCGCCCGACGGCGCGCGGCGTGCCCTTCTTCCTGATGCGGGTCGATCAGGCGGGCAATATCTCCAAGCGCTTCGCCTCCGGGGCCTTCCCCTTCTCACGCTTCGGCGGCGCCTGCCCGCGCTGGCGGCTGCACAGCGCCTTCCGCACGCCGGGGCGGGTCGTCACCCAGATCATCGAGACACCCGACGGCCAGCGCTGGTTCACCCTCTCCCGCACCGTCGAGCGTCAGGGCCGTGACGCCTTCACCGAGGGGCACGACCTGGCCATCGGCCTGGGGTGCGAGCTGAAATATGCCCGCCGCCTGATCCACGCCCGCGGCCTCGACCTGGCGGCGCCCGAGGTCACGCCCATCGGCCCGGCCTGTCGCCTGTGCCACCGCCACCCCTGCGCCGAACGCGCCGCACCGCCGGTGGACCGCGCGCCGGCTGTCGACGACTGGTCCAAATCGGTCAGCCCCTGGCCGTTCGTGCAGGAGACGGCGGGCTGAGACGTCGCGAGCGCCCCGCTTCTGTGATAGGGTAACCGCATGGCCGACGGCGCTTTGATCCTTCAGCTCGATCCCGAAACGGTGCGCCGTCTGGAAGAAGCCGCGCGTGAAGCAGGCGTCTCGCCCGAAGAGTACGCGGCGGATCGCCTGTCGGCGTCGCTGTCGCTCGACGCCCCCCTCCCCCTCGAAGACGCTCTCAGCGAGTTTCGCGGGCATGTCGAGGCAAAGCTGGCCGCCCGCGGGTGACCTTCCGCGTCATCGTCCAGAGCCGGGCAAGACGCGATCTGATCCGATTGGGTGATTTCCTCGTGAACGACAATCCGCGTGCCGCTCTGGCTGCGGTGGACGCCATAGAAGCCGCCCTACGCAGCCTCGTGACATTTCCCGAGCGCGGCGCGGAACACGGGTACGGACGACGCCTCGTTATCCCATTTGGCCAATCTGGCTATCTCGCCGACTACCGGATCGTCGGGGTCGAGGTGCACATTGAACGCGTGCTCCACATGCGCGAGGACCGCTAGACTCGCAGCAAAAGCTCCGGCCGCTCCCGGTACAGCGTCAGCACCAGCTCCCCGAACAGGGTGTTGGCCCAGGCGAACCATGGGCGGCTGAACGTCGCCGGATCGTCGACGTCGAAGGCCTCATGCATGAAGCCGGTCCCCGCATCGGTGGCGGCGAGGACGCGCAGGGCCGTCAGGATTTCCTCGTCGTTGCGGCTGGTCAGGGCGCGCATGACGATGGCGATGGGCCAGATGCGGCGGCCCGGGGTGTGCGGACTGCCGACGCCAGAGGCCGCGCGGCCCGCATGGAAATACGGATTGCCGTCGGAAAAGATCAGGGACCGCGTGCGCCTGTAGTCCGCGTCTTCGGCGGTCCCGTAGCCGAAATAGGGCGCGGAGATCAGGTTGGGCGCATTGGCGTCGTCCATGAAGACCCGCCCGCCATAACCATCGACCTCATAGGCCCAGACCCGGCCCGCCGTCGGATGCTGGACGAGGGCGTGAGCCTTCAACGCCGCATCGACCTCGTCCGCCAGGGCGCGGCAGTCGGCGGCGAAGACCGGGTCGGCGAACAGGGCCTCATGCATCTCGGCCAGTTGCCGCAGCGAGACCACCGCGAACATGTTGGAAGGGACCAGGAACAGGAACATCGCCGCGTCATCGGACGGGCGGTACATGCTGGCGATCAGGCCGACGGGCCGGATCGGATTGCCCCAGCCCTGCCCCGGCGCCATGTCCGGGCTCCAGCTGGTGGTGCGCTTGTGATGATAGGGGCCTGGGCCGCGCTTGCGCTGTTGCACCCGCATCGTCTCGACGCTGAGCCGCGAGGCCATGCGCCAGGCGTCGTCGAAGGGCGAGGCGTCGCCGGTGGCCTTCCAGTAGCCATGCGCCAGACGAACCGGATAGCAGAGCGAATCCAGCTCGTATTTCCGCTCCCAGACTTCGGGCTTCATCTCAGTCTCGTCGGTCGAGAAGGGCGACCCCGTCGGCCCCTTGTTGAAGGCGTTGGCATAGGGATCGAGGAGGATCTGCCGCGCCTGACGCCGGATCACGCCGGCCAGCAGGGTCTTCAGCGCAGGGTCTTCCGACGCCAGCGCCACATAGGGCCAGACCTGCGCCGAGGAATCGCGCAGCCACATGGCCGGAATGTCCCCGGTGATGACGAAGGTGTCCGGGCCGCCGTCCAGCGTCTCCTGCTCCACCGTGGTGTCGAGGGTGTTGGGGAAGCAGTTGCCGAACAGCGCGCCCAGCTTGCCGCGCGTTCCCGAACGGCCGAGGTGGCGCTGCACCTCCTCGACGGCGCGATCAACGGCGCGGCAGCGAAAATGGCGACTGTCCGGACCGGGGCGGCCATTGCCGAGCGGGTTAGTCGCTTGGGGTTCGCCCGCCGCCTGAGCGCGGACCGAGGTCGCGGTCGTTGAGGCGACGGCGGCCCCGATCAGCAGGCTGCGGCGGTCAAAAGCGGTCACGGCGTTTCCTTCACAGGGCTGCAGGATCGCCCGCGCCCCGCGCCGTTGTCGAGCGTAGCCGTCAGATCAGCCTGACTTTTCCGCCCTCCATCCGGTATTCGACGCCCGTCCGGTCGAACAATCGGGCGATCAGGGACGCCGGATCGGCGGCGCCCGCGTCCAGCAGGGTCTCGATCTCACGACGCACATCAGGGTCGCCCGTCACCTGCAACAGGGCCTCAAGCCATTCGTCGCGTGTCAGGTGTCCTTCCGCGCGATTGTCGTCAATCAGGGGCTTGAGGAAATCGAACCAGTCCCCCCCGGTCGCCCGCTTCTGCGCCGCTTCCGCCGCCAGGGCGAAGACCGCGCCGCAGGCGTAGTAGGCGCGATGCTCGCCCCGCTCATTGGCCGAGGCCACGGGCTTGACGGCCAAGGCGGTGCAGTCGTCGATTTCGGTCTGGAGTTCGGAACGGGCGTCATAGGCCGGATTGATGTGCGACAGGGCCCGAACGGCCATCAGATCGGCGCCGCCCTCGGTGATCCAGGCGTCGCGGGCCACGGCGTAACCGACCGTCTGCCCCAGCCAGAAATGCGCGCTCTCATGGGCGATGAACCAGCGGGCGTGGTCGCGCATCTCTGCAGATTCGCTGACCACGCTGTCGCCTTCGAAGGCCATGGTGATCAGGCCCGGCAGGACGCTGCCGCCCATGCTGCGCAACCGGGGCGTCGGGCCGTTCCAGCTGACCATGACGGTCGGCTTGTCGGTCTCGCCCGGCCCCAGACGCCGCGCATAATAGGCTGCGACACGCGGCGCGAAGCTCTTGATCTCATCGCCCATCCAGGCCGGCAGCCCGGGATCGATCACCGTCGCCAGGCCGGGGCTGTCGACCAGATCGGCCCGGCCGAACAGCACATAGATATCGCTCTGCTCCGACGTCGGATTGGCCTGTCGCTCCCCCTGCAACAGCACGGGGCCGGCGCGGTCCCGCCAGGTGATGCGCGAGGCTTCGGAGGCGATCTCGACCTCGTTGAGATCCATCGGCAGCGCCTCGACCTCGCCCGGCGACGCCACCGGAAACACATCAAACTGGCCCGAGAACAGGGCGGCGGATCCATCGGTGAACATCAGGGCCGGGTCATAGTCGGCCTGCAGGTCCTCGGCCCTGGGCGTCATGCGAATGCGGATCTCGCGCGGGACCGGCCCACCGTTCACGGCGCGGAGGATGTCGAAATATCCGCGGCGCTCCAGCACCACGCCCGGCGTCTCGACCGTCCACTGCCCCGGCCGCCAGGGCTGGCCGCTCTCGCGCGCCAATGCCGATCGCGCAAACACCCAGGTCGGGGAGTCCGACGGCAGGGCGAAGTCCGCCGTCCAGCGCTCGCCGTCACGGCTGACGGCCACCCGCGGAACGGATCGGGCCGCCTCAGGCGTCAACGTCGTGGCGCACCCGGTCAGCAGGACGGCGGCCGCGCTGGCGGCGATGAAGGCTGAACGCATCGAAGGCTCCCCTCTGCACCCGGAGCTTAGCCATGCGGGCGGGCGGCCGTCAGCTTAAGCTTTGGTCACGCTTGCGACCGGTCAAGGGCGCGCGTCGCCGCCGCCAGTTCGCCGGCCATGACGCTCTTCAAACGTGGCGGCGCTACGATCTCCACCTGCTCGCCCCAGCTGAACAGATGCCAGGCCAGTTCCCGCATGCCGGACGCCCGGAAGCGGACGATGACGCCGCCGTCGGGCTGTTCCTCGAACGACTGGGTCGGGTGCCAGCGCCAGCCGCGCGCCTCATCCGCCCCCTCCGCCGTGATCTTCAGCACCACGTCCTCGATGGCGTCCTGATAGATGCCGAAGGACTGGCCCGCGAAGACCTGCAGGTCGAAGTCGGCGGGCGGGACGGCCACGCCGGGCTCGGCCTTGACGGCGCTCATCCGGTCCAGACGGAAGGTCTTGATGGCTCCGCCCTCGCGTTCAGCGGCGACCAGATAGTTGGCGCGACCGAACATCAGCCCGCACGGAATCATGACCCGCCGCCGCGCCTCCGCGCCCGGGCGGCTGTAGATGAAGCCCAGCGGCTGCCCCGCCAGCACCGCCTGCCGCACCTCGGCCAGAACCACCTCGTCGGCGGAGGCGCGCGGTCCCGCCTGCACGGCCAGCGTCTCGGCGCGGACCAGCGCCTCCAGATCCGGCGCCAGCCGGTTCAGGGTGGTGGAGCGGACAGCGGACTTCAGCTTGCGTTCCAGCGCCTCCAGCGCCTCGGCCCGCGCCGGTTCGCCGGTCGCCCGCAAGCCCTGCGCCGCCCGGGTCAGCTCGATCAACTCCTCGGCCGTGGGGGCCTGTTCAAACGCCGACAGGCCGCCCCGGATGCGCCAGCGTTTGAACGGCGGGTCCGAGACCTCCTCCGCCTGCGGATACATGGCCACGACCGCGTCACGCAGGCGCTCGGCGGTGCGCCGGGCCGTGCCGGTTTCGCGCATGATCTCTTCCATGGTCACGCCTTCGGCGCTGGCCGCCATGCGCCGCGCCAGATCCAGAACCAGGGCCGCCTTGTCAAATCTCATGGCCGGACCAGAGCATACGACCAAAAATGACGCAACGCTGTTTTAGAACTCTCTCCATCGACAGCGACATCGCTTCACGGAGTTCACCCATGGCCCGCTTCAATCCCGCCGCCCAGATCGCCGCCAGCCGCTACCTGATCGTTCCGTGCGAGGCCGAAGCCGGCCTGGCCGTCATCTGGGATCGTCTGGAGGAACAGGTGATCGACGTCATCGACGCCCGCCAGTCGGCCCGCTACGCCGAAGAGGACGCCCTGTGGGACGAGGCCCGCCCGCTGTTCGACCCGGCCGGCGACTTCCGCCTGGCGGCCTGAGTTCAGGCGGTCTTGGGTTTGGTCCAGCGGTCGATCATGCGCTGGGCCGGCTGTTCGACGAACCGGTGCGCCACTACGGCCAGGACGACGATCAGGCCGAACAGGGCGATGCCGAACAGATCGTTCAGCCAGACCGAGCCGAAGTCGATGCGCCGTCCGCCCGGCAGCCAGTCCAGCTTGCGGCCGATGATCAGGGTCACGACCAGCACGAACATGTGCACCATGTAGATGGCGAACGACCACCGGCCGAGCGTGACCAGCGGGCGGGTGTCCAGCAGGCGGGACAGAGCCCCCTCCTCGCCCGCGAACACCCAGACCGAGAAGACGAACAGCAGCGTCACCAGCACCGTCACCGGCCCGGTCGCATAGCCGATGAAGGCGCAGACGCCGACCACCGTCGCGATCTCCAGCACCGTCGCCGCGTGCCCCTTCAGGCGCGGCATCCGGGTCCAGCCCCCCTGCAACAGGGCGCCGAGGAAGAATCCGTAGACCGCCCGCGGGAAGGCGAAGTCATAGGTGGTGTTCATGTACCGCCTGGCCTGGGTCAGCACGATCACCGCCCCGATGACCGCCAGGACCGCGCCGATCCAGCGCCAGGCCTTCGGCGTCGCCAGCACCAGCAGGGCGAAGACGACGTAGCAGCCGACCTCGACGCTCAAGGTCCAGGCCGGACCATTCCAGGTCAGGGACGGATGGATGTTGAAGGCCTGGATCAGCAACAGGTTGGAGAAGATCGCCTCGACCGACCGGTCGCGCGCGAAGGGCGTGACGCTGTCGAAATGGGTCCACAACCGCACCAGCTCCAGCCCGATGAAGGCGGCCAGCATCAGGACGTGCAGGGGCCAGACCCGGCCGAGGCGCCGCACCATGAACCGGCCCGCGTCCGTCGGCGTCTTCAGCCGCTGGCTGTAGGCGTGGGCGATCACGAAACCGGACAGGACGAAGAAGTAGTCGACGAACAGATAGCTGTGCTGGATCAGACCCCAGTCGCGCCAGTGGGCCGCCACCGGCATGTGGAACAGCACCACCAGAATGGCGCAGACCCCGCGCAGGGAATCCAGCGCCTCGAAACGGCGATGGGCGGGGTTCGCGGGGGCGGCTGTCGGGTTCACAGCCGCGTGATAGCGCCGCCCGATGACCGGCGATAGAGCCTTGTTACGGCGAACCTGTGGGCGGGTGCGTCGCTCGCACCCACGCCACGGACTGCGCCGCGATTTCCCGCAGGACGGACAGGTCGACGTCATCCAGCGTGTTCACGTAAAGGCAGGCGCCGCCCGTCTTATGCTTGCCCAGCCGCGCCAGCAGGTCGCCGCTCCCGGCGAACCCCCGCATGATGTAGAAAACCAGCTGCGCCTTGCGCGGTGAGAAGCCGATGATCGGCCAGTCACCGGTCGGGCCGCGATAGCTGCCGTAGCCGACGATCGACGGCCCCCACATCACCGGCTCCTCGCCCGTGACCTCGGTCAGTATCGCCCGGGCGGCCTCGGCGTCGGCTCGCCGGCGCGGGTTCTCGACGGTCGCGATGAAGTCGGCGACGGGCACGTCGGTGGGTTTGGTCTTGGGTTCAGCGGGCATGGCGAATACAATCTTTACGTGTTATCCGTAACCATTATGCCGACCATAGCCTTCTTCCATGGCATCGCCATCCGCATGTTCTTCAACGATCATGCGCCGGCGCATTTCCACGCCTACCATGGTGACCACGAGGCGAAGTTCGATATCGAAACCGGCGAGGTGATCGGCGGGCGACTGCCCTCCGCCCAGCGCAAGCTCGTCCAGAAGTGGATCACGCTGTATAAGTCGGAGTTACGCGAGGCGTGGCGCGCCGTGCGGCACGACCTTTCGCCAGAACGGATTCCCGGACCGGACGCCGACAATGACAACTGACGTAATCCGCATTCGGAAGCTTCAGCGGCTGGGCGACTATCGCCTGAAGCTCTGGTTCTCCGACGGCCGGGCGGGTGAATGGGATTTTTCCGAACTGGCGCGCCGCGACACGCCCGTCACACTGCCCTTCCGCGATCCGGCCTATTTCGACCGCGTCTTCCTGGAGTTCGGCGCCCTGACCTGGCCCAGCGGCTACGACTGGGCCCCCGACGCCCTGCACTCGGACATGGCGGCGGCGGGTGTCCTGAAAGTCGAGAACGCGGCGGCGTGAAGTGCATACTCGCTGCGATAGCGTTGTCCTCAATTGCACTGGTCGGTTCGTGCGGCAGACCCAATGACTGGACGTTGTTCGTCTACCCGGCGGGTAGCAGCGGCTATGCGATCATCACCCCAGGATTCAGCCATGATATGTGCAGGTTCGCTGGCAGAGAGGCTGTCCAGTCGTACCTCCAAGCGCCCGGACCTCGCACCCTGATTGACCTGGGCGATAGCGGAACGCCGACGTTCGAATGCGGCCGGCGTTGCCGCGTGCAGCAAGGACAGACGATATCCATCTGCGCAGAGACCTTCGACGCAGACGACTAAAGCGCCTTCACGATCCCCTCGACCATCTTCTTGGCGTCGGCGAACAGCATCATCGTGTTGTCGCGGAAGAAGAGCTCGTTCTCGACGCCCGCATAGCCCGCCGCCATGCCGCGCTTGATGAACAGCACGGTGCCGGCCTTCTCCACGTCCAGGATCGGCATGCCGTAGATGGCGCTGGTCGGGTCGGTCTTGGCCGCCGGGTTGGTCACGTCATTGGCGCCGATGACGAAGGCCACGTCGCAACTGCCGAACTCGCTGTTGATGTCCTCCAGCTCGAACACCTCGTCATAGGGGACGTTGGCCTCGGCCAGCAGGACGTTCATGTGGCCCGGCATCCGGCCCGCGACGGGGTGGATGGCGTATTTCACATCGACGCCCTCCTCCTTGAGCTTGTCGGCCATCTCGCGCAGGGCGTGCTGGGCCTGGGCCACGGCCATGCCGTAACCGGGGACGATGATGACCTTGGACGCGTTCTTGAGGATGAAGGCCGCGTCCTCGGCCGAGCCCTGCTTGACCGGCCGCGTCTCGACCACGCCGCCGGGCCCGGCAGCCGCATCTCCACCGCCGAAACCACCAAGAATTACAGAGATGAAGCTGCGGTTCATGCCCTTGCACATGATGTAGCTCAGGATCGCGCCCGAGCTGCCGACCAAGGCCCCGGTGATGATCAGGGCGATGTTCTCCAGGGTGAAGCCCAGCGCCGCCGCGGCCCAGCCGGAGTAGGAGTTGAGCATCGACACCACCAC
Source organism: Brevundimonas sp. AVps31 (assembly GCF_058681355.1). Taxonomy (NCBI): domain Bacteria; kingdom Pseudomonadati; phylum Pseudomonadota; class Alphaproteobacteria; order Caulobacterales; family Caulobacteraceae; genus Brevundimonas; species Brevundimonas sp. AVps31. Next base: position 3,529,338 of record NZ_CM178736.1, read on the forward strand.
CGGCATGTCCGCGCCGCCAATGGGGATGATCAGGGTCGCGCCCAGGATCAGGGCGATGGCGAACACGCCCCAGAAGGCCCAGGTCGCCGTACCGCCCGACCCGATCATCACACCGATCAGCAGGACCAGCCCCAGCGCCAGGGCGACGTTGATCAGATGCCGCGCGGGCAGGATGATCGGCGCGCCGCTCATGTTCCCGTTCAGCTTGGCGAAGGCGATCACCGAGCCGGTGAAGGTGATGGCGCCGATGGCCACCCCGAGGCTCAGTTCGATGATCGACAGGGTCTTGATGCCGCCAGCTGCGGTGGCGATGCCGAAGCTGTCGGGGGCGTAGACCGCGCCGATCGCCACCAGACAGGCGGCCATGCCGACCAGACTGTGGAAGGCGGCGACCAGTTGCGGCATCTGGGTCATTTGCACCCGGCCCGCGATCAGCGCGCCCGCGCCGCCGCCGACCACCACGCCGCCGACGATCAGTCCCGCCGTCAGCAGGTCCAGCACGTCCGAACTCCACAGCGTCAGCACCGTCACCCCGACCGCCAGCGCCATGCCGATCATGCCGAAGGTGTTGCCCTGCCGGCTGGTCTCCGGGCTGGACAGCCCACGCAGCGACAGGATGAAGAGGACGCCCGCGACCAGATAGGCCAGCGCCGCGATGGATGCGTTCATTCCCTTGCCCCGTTCGTTCTGGCGAACAGTCCGGCGGCCGCCGTCTGTCCGGTCTCTCTCGCCACGCCGGTCTGGACCTCACCGGTCCGGCCGACCGCGATGCCGACGGGGCCCGGCCCGCCGGTCTTGGTCACTTCACACGAGCCGGTGTCTAGCGGCAGCCGCCCGCGCGACGGCCCGGAGCCCTCATCGTCCAGCTGGTTGATCCAGGCGTTCCGGTCATAGGAGTTGCGCTCATAGGTCACCGGCGGAAACCGGCAGACCAGCCGCCATGACGCGCCCCGCGGCGCCGACACCGCCCAGTGCAGCCCGGTCTCCAGACTGCGCCCGACATGGGTCTGGGCGGCCGCCGGCGCGGCCAGCATCAGGGCGGCCAGCCCGGCCGGAAGCGCTCTCATCGTCCGGCTCCCGGCGGCGGACAGGCCGTGCGCGACAGCCGCCACAGCGCCCCGGCCACGAACAGCGGCGAGATCAGCGCCAGCGCCCATTCGACCACGCCCAGCGGCCGCGTCTGGCCGACGAACCGCAGCAGGATGGACGAAAAGACCAGCACCGTGCCGCAGTCCACCTGACGCAGGCGACGCAGGGGCAATTTCTCGAAGAAGGACCGCAGCCACAGGCCCACGCCGACGACCAGTCCGGCCAGCGAGACGATGAGGGCGAACTGATGGGCGTCGAAGGTCACGAGGCGCCGGTCTCCACGGCCCTGGGCTTCTCCTTCTTGCGGTACATGGCCAGCATGCGCCGCGTGACCATGAAGCCGCCGAAGATGTTGACGCTGGCCAGGGTGACGGCCGCCACGCCCGCCCCCTTGGCGATCCAGCCGTCACCGCCCGAGGCGGTCGCGGCCGCCGCGATCAGGCCGCCCACGATGATGACGCTCGAAATGGCGTTGGTCACGGCCATCAGCGGCGTATGCAGGGCCGGCGTGACGCTCCAGACCACATAGTAGCCGACGAAGATCGCCAGCACGAAAATGGCCAGCCGGAAGATGGTGGGATCGACGTGTTCCACGGCGCTACGTCCTATTCTTCGGTCTGGCCGGATCATCACTTGGCTCCAGTCCAAGACGACGAGCCAAATCAACAGATGCCAACATCGCGATCAACAGGCCGACATACGCGGCGAAATGCTGACCCGAGGGATCGATTTTCCAGAGAACAACGACAACCGCAGCCATTCCGGCGGCAATCGCGACGAGATGCCATGGATACTTCCGGATCGCCGTCATCCCTTCACTCCTTCATGCACCACGGCCCCGCCGCTGGTGACCACCGACGCCTTGAGGATCTCGTCGTCCAGATCCACCGCCAGCACTCCGTCCTTCACCAGCAGCCCCACGAAGGCGACGAGGTTGCGGGCGTAGAGGGCCGAGGCGTCCGCCGCGATGCGGCCCGGAAGGTTGGACCAGCCGACGATCTGGACACCGTTGGCCGTGGTGACGATCTCGCCCGCCTTCGCGCCCTCGACGTTGCCGCCGTTGTCGATGGCCAGATCGACCAGCACCGAGCCAGGCTTCATCGAGGCGACGTGCGCCGCCGTGACCAGCCGCGGCGCCGGACGGCCGGGGACCAGGGCCGTCGTGATGACGATGTCCTGCTTGACGATATGTGTGGCCGTCAGCTCGGCCTGTTTGGCCTGATACTCGGGCGACATCGGCTTGGCGTAGCCGGCGGCGGTCTCGGCGGCCTTGAACTCCTCGTCCTCGACAGCGACGAACTTGGCGCCCAGCGACTCAACCTGTTCCTTGGACGCGGGACGCACATCGGTGGCGGTGACCACCGCGCCCAGACGCCGGGCCGTGGCGATGGCCTGCAGACCCGCGACCCCGGCCCCCATGACGAAGACCTTGGCCGCGGCCACCGTGCCCGCCGCCGTCATCATCATCGGGAAGCCCTTGCCATAGGCATAGGCGGCCTCGATCACGGCGCGGTAGCCGGCCAGGTTGGCCTGGGACGACAGCACGTCCATCACCTGGGCCCGGGTGATGCGCGGCACGAACTCCATCGCGAAGGCGGTGACTCCGGCCCGGGCCAGGGCCTCGACCGTGTCCTTCTCGCGCCAGGCGTCGAGCATGGCGACGACAATCGCGCCGGACTTCAGCGCGCTGGTCTCCTGCGCCGTCGGGCCCCGGACCTTCAACACCAGATCGGCGCCCGACAGGACGGCGCGGGTGTCGGCGGCCACGGTGGCGCCGGCGGCTTCATAGTCCGCGTCGGGAATGGAGGACCCGGCGCCGGTCCCGGCCTCGACCGTCACGGTCGCGCCCAGCGCAATCAGCTTTTTGACGGTTTCGGGAGTGACGGCGCAGCGCGTCTCGCCTTCACGGCGTTCGCGGGTCACGGCGATGGCGACGGCCAAGCGAATCCCTCCCTCGTTCTTTTGTTGAGCGACGTTAGGCCGTTCCGGCGCGGCGCGTCAAAGACGCACCCTGATGGACACGGGCCCCGCCCTCGACCATAGACGCCGCGTGTCAGACAGCCCCGCCCCGACCCTGCGCCGCAATGACCTGGACTGGATCCGGGTGGCCGCGTTCGGACTGCTGATCCTGTATCATGTGGCCCTGGTCTACGCCCCGTACGACTGGCACATCCATAGCACCCACACCTTCCCGTGGCTGCACGAAGCCCTGCTGCTGACCAACCCCTGGCGACTGACGCTGCTGTTCCTGGTCTCGGGCGCGGCCCTGCGCTTCATGACCGCCCGACGATCCCCGGCCCAGACCCTTCGCGCCCGGGCCGAGCGGCTGATCCCCCCCCTGCTGTTCGGGGCCCTGCTGCTGGTGCCGATCCAGTCGTTCGTCGAGGCGATCGACAAGGGCGGCTTCACCGGGAACTTCGCCGATTGGCTGTGGCACGAGTTCAGCCCCGCGGGCCTGTCGAACGGGGTGCCGGTCAACCACCTGTGGTTCATCGTCTACATCGCGGTCTACAGCCTGATCACCATCGGCCTTATGACCCGTCCCGCCCTGATGGCCAGGGCCGAGGCCTGGCTGGTGCGCAACACGGCGGGCTGGCGCCTGCTGGTCGTACCGCTGGCCTGGCTGATCGTGATCCGGATCGTGCTGTTCCCGATCTTCGGCATCACCAACAAGCTGACCTGGGACTTCTACAACCACTTCCTGTCGCTGGGCGCCTTCCTCTTCGGCTTCCTGATGGTGCGGCACGCGGCGCTATGGGCCGAGCTGGAGCGGCGGCGCCACCTGGCGCTGGTCATCGCCCTGATCGCCCTGCCGATCATGATGCTGCAGGCGGCGCACCCGGGTGGCGGCGCCTGGTTCGGCATCCCGCGCGCCGTCGTCTTCGCCATCGACCAGTGGGCGATGATCGCCGCCATCCTCGGCTACGCCAGCCGCCATCTGCGCAACACCACGGGCCCGGCCCTGCCCTATCTGGTCGACGCCACCTTCCCCCTCTACCTCGCCCATCAGACCGTGCTGGTCGTGGGGGTCTGGTTCCTCCGTCCGGCCAACCTGCCCGCGCCGCTGGAAGCCGCCTGTCTGGTCGGCATAACCTTCGGGGTCAGCCTGCTGATCTACGAGATCATGCGCCGCATTCCCGTGATCCGACCGATCTGGGGCCTGAAGCCCTTCCCGGTCCGGCCGGGGACTCCGCGCTATCACCGCCGCCGTCGCCTGCTGCATATCGCCATGGGCGCGCCGGTGCTGGCGCTGGCGGCGGTGCTGATCGGCGTGGCGACCTGGCCCGGCTTCGACCACGCCCGCCAGTATCTGAGCGAGCTGGGCGGCGCCTCGGCCCCCATGCCCCTGATCTTCAACGGCGGCGTCTTCCTCGCCGGGGCCATGTGCATCGCCGCCGGGGTGGGTTTCGGGCTGGCCATCCACACCCTCACCGGCGGGCGCGTCGTGGCGGCCCTGACAGCGGTGGTCTTCACCCTCGCCGGGATCGGCCTGTCGGCGTCCAGCCTCTTCCCCTGGCCCGACCCGCGCCACATGGCCATCAACCTGGGCCTCGGCATCCAGCTGGCGCCCCTGCTGCTGCTCTGGGGGCTATGGAAACATATGAACCTGAAGCGGCTGAAACTCTTCCTGGCCGTGGTCTTCGTTGTCATGGCCGTGCTGACCGTCCTGACCAAGCATCTCGTCTTTCCGGGCACCGTCACGGACGCCAATGTCGGCTGGTGGGAGCGCGGCTATGCGGTTATCCTCGTGGGCTGGGTCGGCGTCGCCGCCTGGGTGCTTGACCGCCGCCTGAAGGCCCACGCGGAGCAGGACGACGCCTGAATCGTCGGCTTCCCGCCACGCCGTCGCCACAAACCCGACCTGATCCAAAGAATCTTCGCGTCTTCACCATTGCGTGATTGAAAATCGCGCGGAAGTGATCGACATTGCGGAACTGTTGCAATGCAACATTTCCCGTCGGCGCTTCGGCTGCTCGGGAACAGACGCTGGGCCGACGAATGAACAATCAAGCGATCCGGATCGACGCCGCCAACACCGAGCAGGGCCTCAACGCGCGCCCCGCCTGGACCTGGCTGCCCGACGAATCCCCGATGGCCATGCCGCGCCAGTCGCTGAACGGCTGGGACGCCACGCCTGACGTCCCCACGCCCGCCACCTCTCCCGCCAACGTCGGCGGCCGCCGCCTGCTGCTCGCCGTCCTGACCGCCCTTGTTACAACCCTGGCCCTGATCGCGCCGGTGGCGCTGTTCGCCCGTCACGGGTTCGACGCGCTGGAACTGGCGTCCCTGACCATCTTCGGCGTGCTGATCACGGCCATCGGCTGCTGGTTCTCCAGCGCCGCCATCGGTTTCTGGGTTCTGCTGACCGGTCGTGAACAGGACGACCTCGCCTTCGCGCCGCATCCGGCCGAGCCGACCCAGCGCACCGCCCTGCTGATGCCGCTGTACAATGAGGACGCCCGCGCCGCCTTCGCCCGTCTGGCGCTGATCGACGCCTCGCTGGCCCGCCTCGGCGTCTCGGACGCCTTCGACATCTTCGTGCTCAGCGACTCGACCAAGGCCGAGGCCGCCGATCAGGAGCATCAGGCCTATCTGGGCTTCCGCGCCCACGCCCACAGCCGCGTCTTCTATCGCCGTCGCGAGAAGAACATCGAGCGCAAATGCGGCAACCTGGCCGAATGGACCCACCGCTTCGGCGGCGCCTATCCATTCATGCTGGTGCTGGACGCCGACTCGACGATGGCCGGTGAAACCATCCTGCGCATGGTTGACGCCATGGAACGCAATCCGGGCATCGGCCTGCTGCAGACCACGCCGACCATCATCAAGGGCCAGACCCTGTTCGCCCGCGTCTCGCAGTTCAGCGTGCGCCTGTACGGCCGCGTGGCCGCCGCGGGCCTGGCCTGGTGGGCCGGTTCGGAAGCCAGCTACTGGGGTCACAACGCCATCCTGCGCACGGAAGCCTTCGCCTCCAGCGCCCACCTGCCCATCCTTGAGGGGCGCGAGCCGTTCGGCGGCGCGATCCTGAGCCACGACACGGTCGAGGCCGCCCTGCTGCGCCGCGCGGGCTGGGCCGTGCACGTCACGGCCGCCCTCGACGGCAGCTGCGAGGAAACCCCGGCCACCATGCTGGACTTCATCCAGCGCGATCACCGCTGGTGCCAGGGCAATATGCAGCACCTGGGTCTGCTGAAGACCCGCAGCATGACCGTCATGAACCGTATCCAGATGGCCATGGGCTTCATGGCCTATTTCTCTTCCCCCCTGTGGCTGGCGTCGCTGGTGGCCGGCATGGTCATCCAGCTGCAATACCCGACCGACTGGTCGTCGTTCGCCTATCTGCTGCACCCCGAGTTCTCGCCCTTTATGCTGGCCACCCTGCTGTCGGGCGTGCTGCTGATCGGACCCAAGGTCATGGGCGGCCTGCTGGTTCTCAGCCGTCCGCGGGAGCGGCGCGCCTTCGGCGGCGGTCGCCGCATCGCCAAGGGCATGGCCATGGAGATTCTCCTGTCGGCCCTGATCGCGCCGATCATGATGGTCGCCAGCACCAAGGCCATCATCCAGATCGCCTCGGGCCATGACGCGGGCTGGAAAGCCCAAGACCGCAACGCCGACGGCGTCAGCTGGCGTGACGCCTTCCGGGCGATGCGCTGGCAGATGGCGACGGGCCTGCTGTTCTGCGTCGGGCTGGGCTTCCGCCCCGACCTGGTCACCTGGTTCGCTCCGGTGGTCCTGCCCCTGCTGTTCTCCGTCCCGCTGGTGGTCTTCACGTCGCGCCGCGGCCTCGGCGACGCCGCCGCCAAGGCCGGCTTCCTCGCCGTGCCGGACGAAGCGGGCGTCAGCGTCAGCACCATTCCCAGCTCGACCCAGTCGTCGGTGCTGCGGGCCGTCGCCGGGGCGTGATCGTTCCGGCGGGCGCGCCGTCATGGTGCATCCGCGCAACATCCGCCCCGATTATGCTGCGGCGCAGCATATTTTCGCGCCTCGGCTCTGGCCGAACGGCGTCCCGCTGATAGGCTGATCCCGCTTTCAGAAGGCGGGAAACGGCCCAACAGCCTCGATCTCCATCTCCGGATGGTGGTTCAGGGTTGGGCCGTGGACCCGGCTCCCGGCCCGGCAGACTTCGCAGACGCGAAAAAGCCGGACTGCCTGAACAGCCCGGCTCCTCAAATCTCGATAGACACAACCGCCCGCGCCACCGCGCGGGCTTTGTCGTGTCAGTGCTTTTTCGGCGACCGCAGGAAGTAGATGCCCGCCGCCATCATGACCACGGCGACGATGGCGCCGAGAATGAAGCTGCCCGCCGGCATGAACCAGAGCGTCAGGAAGGCCAGCAGGGCCGCGATGGACAGCGAACCGTACTTGGCCATGTCGAGGAACAGCAGGTAGGTCGACGACTGCTCGCCGATTTCCATCGTGCCGCGGACATAGTCATCGTGATCGTTTTGGTCGGCCATGGGTCGGGTCCGGATTCGGGAAAAGAACGTTCACCGCCCTTATAGCGGCGCGGCGCTCAGGCTCAAGCGGGCGCGGCGATTTCGGCTCAGTCCAGCGCCGCCAGAACGTCGCGGGTGAAGGCGATCGGGTCGAAGCGTTTGCCGGCCGGATCCTCGCCGCGCCGCACGATGACGATGTTCCGGCTGGGCACGATGATGACGTACTGGCCCCGGTTGCCGTTGGCCGAAATGGTGTCGGACGGGACGCCTTCGGACCGGTTCATCAGCCAGAAGGTCGCGCCATAGCCTTGCGGACCGTCCGGCTGGGGTCCTGATGGGGTGGAGACATACTCCAGCCAGGTCTCCGGCAGGATGCGCGCGCCGCCCGCGACGCCGTTGTCTGCATACAGTTGACCGAACCGCGCCAGATCGCGAGCGGTCGTCCACACCTGGCTGGACAGCATATAGTTGCCGCGCCAGTCGGTTTCGGCGCGCGTGTCGTTCATGCCCAGTCGCCGGAACAGATCAGCAGGGGGATGACGCGCGAACGTCGGCGCGATGGCGAGCGCCGCCAACAGGGTGTCGTTGTTCGCATACCTGAACCGTGTTCCCGGCGGCGCGATGAGCGGCCAGGTGGTCGCCTGCTCATCGATCCCGACTCCGCCGAAATAGAGCGCGTCCGTGCGATTGCCCGCCGTGTCGCTGGTCAGGCCTGACGCCATCCGCATCAACTGGTCCAGCTTGATCGTCGCGCGGGGATCGCCGTCGCGGCTCCAGTCGGCGATGGCGGCCGGCGCGTTCACATCCGCCTCGCCCCTTTGTACAGCCGCGCCGATCAGGGTCCCCGCGATCGACTTGCCCACCGACCAGGTCCGCTGCGGCGTGTAGGGGCCAAAGCCCGGCGCATACCATTCCGCGACCTGGAGGCCGTTGTTCAGGACCACGACCGCGGTCGTTCTGGTCCCCTCCCCGTAGCCCTCTGCCGCCCCCCGCCGGATCACCGCATCCAGGGCGTCTCGCCCTTCCCGGGACGAGGCCTCCACGACCTCTTCGCGCAGAGCTCCCGGGGCGAGGTGTCCAGACTCGGCGGCGTCGCCCCGCCAGCCCACCGGCATGATCGAGCAGCCGTTGTCGCCATAGACGGCGATCCGGGGCGGCATGGCCTCGTCCCAGCGAACGGAGGCGGCACCGTTCCACACCTCCACCGGCATCTCGCGCACCAGCGCATCCAGTTCCGGATAGATGCCGACGAGTTCGTTCGCCTCGACGCTCTCCACCGTACGTTCGGCGCCGGCGGCTCTCGCGTTCAGCACAGCGCTGCACACCGTCAGCGCCTTGTACCCCGCCGCCATGGCGCGGGTGGCCGCTGAGGGGGCCGGAGCGGGCGTTTGGGCGACCGCGGGCAGGGCGAAGGCGGCGGCGGCCGCGAGGATCAGGAGGCGCATGGCCGGGACGGTCGCCCGCCCCTGCCCGACCGTCAACTCAGACCAGGGCCTCGAACTGGTCGATCAACCGTTCCAGCCGCTTCGTGCCGATGGTCCAGAAGGCTGGATCGCGCGGGTTCAGCCCGAACGGCGCCAGCGCCTCGACATAGCCCTTCGACCCGCCGCCCGCGAGAAGCTCGCGGTACAGGGGCGTAAAGCCCTCCGGGTCCTTCGCCCGCGTCTCCATCAGCGCCGCCACCAGCAGGTCGCCGAAGGCGTAGGCGTAGACGTAGAAGGGCGAGTGGACGAAGTGGCTGACGTAGCTCCACCAGTGCTCGTAGCCGGGGTTCAGAGTCACCGCCGGGCCCAGAGACGCCCCCATCTCCTCCAGCCAGATCTCGCCGATCCGCTCGACCGGGACCTCGCCCTGCGCGCGCTCATCGTGGAACCGCGTCTCGAAGCGGTGGAAGGCGATCTGGCGGACGACCGTGTTCAGCCCGTCCTCGATCCGCCCGGCCAGCAGGCCGCGCTTCTCTTCCTTCGGCGCGGTCTTCAGCAGCCGGTCGAAGGTCAGACCCTCGGCGAAGATCGACGCCGTCTCGGCCAGGGTCAGGGGCGTATCGGCCAGCAAGGACCCCTGCCCCGCCGCCAGGGTCTGGTGCACGCCGTGGCCCAGTTCATGCGCCAAAGTCAGCACATCGCGCCGCTCGCCCATCCAGTTCAGGAAGACATAGGGATGTTTGTCCGAGGTCACCGGGTGGGCGTAGGCGCCGGACTGCTTGCCCGGCCGCGCCCTGCCGTCGATCCACGGCTTGTCGAAGAAGTCCCGCGCCCGCTCGGCGAACTCACCGCCCAGATCGCCGAAGCTGTCCAGCACCAGCGCCTTGCCCGCCGCCCAGTCGTAGCCCCGCGGCGCCGTGGTCTGCAGCGGCGCGTTGCGGTCCCACTGGTCCAGCCTGTCCTTGCCCAGCACACGGGCCTTCAGCGCATAGTAGCGGTGCGACAGCCGGGGATAGGCGGCGGCCACGGCCTCGGCCATCGCATCCACCGACTCGCCATGCACCTCGTTCGACAGATGGCGGCCGTCGGCGGGCCGTTTGAAACCGCGCCATTTGTCTTCCAGCGCCTTGTCGGCGGCGACGGTGTTCAGCACCAGCGCCATGGTCGAGGCCCGGGCGCCCAGCGCCGCGTTCAAGCCCTCGGCCGCGGCCTTGCGGTTGGCGCTCTTCGTATCGGACAGCCTGTTCAGCGCCTCCGCCAGCGTCAGCTCGTCCTTGCCGGCCCTGACCTTCATCGCCGCCAGCGTCTCGTCGAACAGGCGCGGCCACTGGGCGCTGATCGGCCCGCGCTCGGCCAGGAAGGTTTCCAGCTCCTCGCTGAGCTCGTGCGGCTTCATCGCCCGCGTCCGGCGCAGCCAGGGCGTCCAGCGCGCGGCGGCCGGATAGGCCTTCAGCGCCGCCTCGACGGCGGCGTCGTCCAGTTGGTTGATCTCCAGGGTGACCCAGATGGTCGGGGTGGCGATGGCCGTCAGCTTCTCGCGCACCGTGGCCTCGAAGCCCTGCGCGCCCGCATCGTTGCGGTTGGTCGAGGCCGCCAGGAAGGCGTAGGCGCCCAAGGCCCCCAGACCGTCCGACGCCTGTTCGTACAGGGTGATGGCCCGGTCCAGCCGCTGGCCCAGCACGGCCGGCTCCGCCTGCGCCGCCAGCAGTTGCCCCTGAAGGGTGTTCAGCTCAGCGACGAGGGCGCGGGTGCGCTCCAGATCGGCCTCGATGCGGGCGTCCTCACGTGAGGCGTACAGGTCGGACAGGTCCCACAGCGGGGCGTCCAGCGGATCGGCGGGGGTTTTGAAGGGCGCGTTCATGCCCTCCGTTGTGGGGACGGCGAGGCCCCGGCGCAACCGCGGGAAGCCGCCGGACATTCGCCCGCGCCGTCGAAATGAGACGCGCGCGACCGTCCGCATCCATCCCCGCGGACCGGCGTCATGGCCGACGCGCGCCGTGTCTGGCCGCGGCGGTTACTTGCTGCGGCGCGGCGGGTCAGCGCTGTCGGTCAGGCCCTCGCGCATGCCGCGACGCAGCTCCTGCAGTTCCGCAGGGGTGCAGCCGTAGTGCTGGCACATCCGGGCGGCCATCTTCTCCAGCATTTGCGGCACCACGGCCATCACGGCCCGGTTCGCCTCCGGCATCACCTCGACGTTCTTCCGCGCGATCGTCTGGCCCATAGGCGAGCCAAAGAAGTCCACCAGCGCCTGCAGTTCCTCCTCGGTGAACTGGGCCGCATAGACCGGGACCATTTCGGAGATCATCATCGGGACCATGTCGGTCACAAGCTCGGCCGTCAGATCAACGGCGAACTGGCGGTCCGCATCCGGCACATTCTGCATGGCCTGGTCCGAGGCCATCTGCTCCCCGAGCATCTGCTGGATGACGCTCTCGAACTGGTCGGTGAACATCAGGTCGAGATAGCGGCGGCTCAGCTCCAGTTGACGCGGCGACGGCGCAGCGGCGGACGGCGCGGGCCGGACCTGGATGAGGCGCTCCCCCTCCTGGGCAGTCGCGGGTGTCGCGATCAGCGTGGATGCGGCCAGCGCGGCAGCGGCGCAGGCGGTGATAAGACGCATGATGGTGTCCCCCGTTCGCGCCCATCTTGCCCAAACAGGCCGGACGGGCACAACCCCGGATCAGCCTGAGAAGGCGCGAATAATCTCCGCGAGATCAGCTTCGGTAACGCAGGCCGCCGCCTGTTCGGCCGACATCCAGACCCGATCCCTCTGGCCCTGCTCCTTCCAGACCGGATGCATGGCCGAGACCTCCAGCGGATAGACCGCGACCACGCACCAGCGCGGCGCCCGGCGCTTCAGCACCTTCAGATAGCGGAAGGTGCCCAGCGGCTCGTCGCCGATGAAGCCCTCGACCCCCGCCTCCTCCATGGCCTCGATGGCGGCGGCTTCGGGGTCGGTCTTGCCGGGCATGCGCCCCCCCTTGGGCGTGACCCAGCGGCGCGTCTCGCGCGAGGTGACCAGCAGGATTTCCAGCCCGTCCTCGCCCCGCCGCCATGGCAGGGCCGCGACCTGACGCCGCTCGGCCCGTTCGGTGCGGATCACATCACTGGCCATCAGGTCAGGAAGAACCCGCCGACCCAAAAGAAGGCCGCGCCGATGGCCGCCGCCGCCGGCATGGTGATGAACCAGGCGGTGACGATGCTGCGCGCCACGCCCCAGCGCACCGCGCTGGCCCGCCGCGCCGCCCCCACGCCGATAATGGCGCCGGTGATGGTGTGGGTGGTCGAAACCGGAATGCCCAGACCGGTGGCCAGGAACAGGGTGATCGCCCCGCCCGTCTCGGCGCAGAAGCCCTGCTGCGGGCTCAGTCGGGTGATGCGCGATCCCATGGTGTGCACAATGCGCCAACCGCCGAACAGGGTGCCCAGCGCGATCGCGCCCTGACAGCTCAGCACCACCCAGAACGGCACATGAAACTCGGACCCTGCCGGCGCCCGTGACAGCAACAGCACGGCGATGATCCCCATGGTCTTCTGCGCGTCATTGCCGCCATGCCCCAGCGAATAGGCCGAGGCCGAGACGAACTGCAGCTTGCGGAACACCTTGTCGGCGAAGGACGGATTGGCTTTCACGAACAGCCAGGACACGATGAACACCAGCAGCAGCGCCAGCGCGAAGCCGACCGCGGGCGACAGGAAGATGGCCGCGACCGTCTTGGTCACGCCCGAGATGACGATGGCCCCGGTCCCCGCCTTGGCCACGCCCGCGCCCAGTAAGCCGCCGACCAGGGCGTGCGAACTCGACGACGGGATGCCGGCCAGCCAGGTGATGACATTCCAGCTGATCGCCCCCATCAGGGCGCCGAAGATCACCTGATCCGAGATCACCGTCGGATCGATGATGCCCTTCCCGATCGTATTGGCCACGTGCAGGCCGAAGAACAGGAAGGCGATGAAGTTGAAGAAGGCCGCCCAGCCCACGGCATAGACCGGCGGCAGCACCCGCGTCGCCACGATGGTGGCGATCGAGTTGGCGGCGTCGTGCAGGCCGTTCAGGAAGTCGAACAGCAGGGCGACGGCGATCAGAAAGATCAGGATCAGCAGAGCGTGGTCCATCCGGGCCGCTCCCTACAGGTGTTCGACCAGAACGCCGTTGATCCGGTTGGCCACGTCCTCGAACCGGTCGACGACCTTCTCGAGGTGGTCATAGACCTCCGCGCCGGTGATGAAGGCCATGGCGTTGCCCGCCTTGTGCTGCTCGTACAGCGCCTTCATGCCCGCGTCGTACAGGGCGTCGCTGTCGCTCTCCAGCCGGGCGATCTTCTCTGTCAGCTCGTTCAGACGGCCGCTGTTGCGGCGCATGGCCGGCAGCAGGCCGACCGCCTCGACCGTCAGGGTCGCCGCCTCCACCGCGATGTCGCCGAGCTGGCGCATATGCGGGGCGAAGTCGCGGATCTCGTACAGGGTGATGACCTTGGCCGTCTTCTGCATCTGGTCGATGGAGTCATCCAGCGAGTTGGTCAGGCCGCGGATGTCCGACCGGTCGAACGGGGTGATGAAGCTGCGGCGGACGGCGAACAGGACCTCGCGCGCGACGGCGTCGGCCTCATGCTCGTGGTCCACGATCCGCTGGCACCAGCGCGGCACGTCATCGCCGCCCTCCAGAACCTTGCGCAGCGCCTCCGCGCCCTGGATCAGGGTCGCCGCATGGGCGTCGAACAGCCGGAAGAAATTCTCTTCCTTCGGCAGCAGACTCTGAAACCAGCCCAACATCGACGATCCTCCCCGAACCGCGGTCGCGATCCTTTGCGCTCACTCCCGCGTCAGGGCGCGTGCGTCAACCCGTCAGGTCGCGGAGCGTTCTTCACAAATGCCGACACGCCCGTCACGGAGTCAGACCCGCCGCGCGTCGTAAGTCTGACGCGCAGCCTCGACATCGCCCATCCGGGTCTCGGCCCAGTCGATCATCGGACGCAGCGCCACCACCAGGGTCCGGCCCAGCGGCGTGATCTCATAGGTCACGCTGACCGGCACGGTGGCCTCGACATGGCGCAGCACCAGCCCGTCGCGCTCCATCTGACGCAGGGTCTGGCTGAGCATCTTCTGCGACACCCCGTCGATCCGCCGCTTCAGCGCATTGAAGCGCATGGCCCCTTCGTCCAGCGTGGTCAGCAGCAGCGTCGTCCACTTGTCGGCGATCCGGTCCAGCAGCAGCCGCGTCGGGCATTGCGCGGCATAGACATCGCCCCGTTCGAAAGCGGGGGCGGTTACCGGCGGGTGACCAGATGAGATTTCGGTGCCTTCTTGCATGGCCGATATCCATATCGCACTTGGTATCCATTGGAAACCACCAAGGACACCCACCCCATGAAGATCGTCGTACTGGGCGCCAGCGGTCGCGCCGGCTCTGAAATCACCCGTGAAGCCGCCGCGCGCGGGCACGCCGTGACCGCCGTCGCCCGCAAGCCGGACACCATCCCGGCCGCCGACGGCGTCACGGCCGTGGCCGGTGATGCGTCCGACCCGACCGCCCTCGCCACCCTGCTCAAGGGCGCCGATGCGGTGATCAGCGCGCTTCATCACGACATCACCGCCGAAACCCTCCTGACCGCCCTGAAAACCGCGGGCGTCCCCCGCCTGCTGGTCACCGGCGGCGCGGCCAGTCTTGAGGTCGCGCCGGGCGTCCGCCTGATCGACACCCCGGCCTTCCCGGAGGCGTTCAGGCCCTACGCCCTGCCCGGCATCGCCTTCCTCGACGATCTGCGTGGTGAAACCGGGGTGGACTGGACCTTCTTCTCCCCCGCCGCCCTGATCGAGGAAGGTCCACGTCTGGGCGCCTTCCGCACCGGCACGGACCAGCTGATCACCGACGCCAGGGGCGACAGCCGGATCAGCTTCGCCGACTACGCCATCGCCATGATCGACGAACTGGAGCAGCACCGGCACAGCCGCGCGCGGTTCACCGCGGCCTACTGAGACGCGGCCGCCCTGTCCCCGCGTGATCGGCCCATCCCAGCCTCAAGCCGCCGACAGGCGCCAGGCCAAAACGAAAAAGGCCCCGGAAGATCGCTCTTCCGGGGCCTTCATCATGTCAGTTCGCAGGAGCCGATCAGGCGCCCAGCGAAGCCGGGTCGATCTTGAAGCCCGGGCCCATCGTCGACGACAGGCTGATCTTCTTGACGTAGGTGCCCTTGGCGCCCGACGGCTTCGAACGGACCAGAGCGTCCACGAAAGCCTTCACGTTGGCTTCCAGGGCTTCCTGGGTGAACGAGGCCTTGCCGATGCCGCCGTGAGCGATACCGGCCTTCTCGACGCGGAACTCGACCGCGCCGCCCTTGGCGTCCTTGACGGCCTGGGCGACGTTCGGGGTCACGGTGCCGACCTTCGGGTTCGGCATCAGGCCGCGCGGGCCCAGCACCTTACCCAGACGACCGACCAGGGCCATCATGTCGGGCGACGCGATGACGCGGTCGAACTCCATGAAGCCGCCGTTGATCTTCTCGTACAGATCTTCCGCGCCGACATGTTCAGCGCCGGCCGCGCGGGCTTCATCAGCCTTGGCGTCCTTGGCGAAGACGGCGACGCGAACGTCACGGCCGGTGCCCGACGGCAGGTTGACGACGCCACGGACCTGCTGGTCGGCGTGACGCGGGTCGACGCCCAGGTTGACGGCGATCTCGATCGACTCGTCGAACTTGGCCTTGGCGTTGTCCTTGACCAGCTTGATCGCGTCGGTGAACGGGATCAGGTCTTCGCTGACGCCGGTGCGGGCTTTGAAAGCCTTGGTTTGCTTGGCCATGCTCTTAGCCCTCCACGATGTTGAGGCCCATCGCGCGAGCGGAGCCTTCGATGATCTTGGCGGCCTGATCCAGGTCGTTGGCGTTCAGATCCTTCATCTTCTTCTCGGCGATCTCGCGCAGCTGGGTGCGCGTGACCTTGCCGACCGTTTCACGGCCGGTCAGCTTGGCGCCCGACTTCAGGCCGGTGGCCTGCTTCAGGTACCAGGTCGCCGGCGGCGTCTTGGTGAGGAAGGTGAACGACTTGTCCTGATAGACGGTGATGACGGTCGGAAGCGGGGTGCCCTTGGCTTCCTTCTCGGTGCGCGCGTTGAACTCCTTGCAGAAGCCCATGATGTTGACGCCGCGCTGACCCAGAGCCGGCCCGATCGGGGGCGAAGGCGTGGCGGAGCCCGCGGGCACCTGCAGCTTGATGTAGCCGAGAATCTTCTTGGCCATTGGTCTCTCCTAAACGGTGATTCCGAACTCAATCGGAACCGGTGAGCCGTGGTCTGGCATGGCTGCCTCCCACGGATTTGCGCGATTGCTCGCGTCGCCCTGTCCAGAGCGAGGCGCGCGTATAGCGGACAAGGGGTGGAAATGCAAACGGCGGCCCGAGGGCCGCCGCTGCGAAATCCGTGATGGGGTCGAGGCTTAGGCCGCGACCTTCTCCACCTGATTGTATTCCAGATCCACCGGGGTTGGACGGCCGAAGATCGACACGGCGACGCGCAGGCGGGCGGCGTCCTCGTCGACGCTCTCGACCTGACCGTCGAAGCTGGCGAACGGGCCATCGATGACCTTGACGGTCTCGCCGATGTCGAAGCGGATGGTGGGCTTCGGACGTTCGACGCCCTCTTCCACCTGACCGACGATCTGCTGAACTTCACGTTCCGAGACCGGCAGCGGCTTGGTGCCGCCCGCGGCGCCCAGGAAGCCCGTGACCTTCGGAGTGTTCTTGACCAGGTGATAGGCCTGGTCGGTCATTTCCATCTTCACCAGCACATAGCCCGGGAAGAATTTGCGTTCCGAGTTCACCTTGCGGCCGCGGCGGATCTCGACGACCTCTTCGGTCGGGACCAGGATTTCCGAGAACTGGTCGGCGAGGCCCTGCTGCTTGGCCTGCTCGCGCAGTTGCTCGGCAACCTTCTTCTCGAAATTCGAGTAGGCGTTGACGATGTACCACTTGTGGCGCGAGTTGGCGGGCTTGGCGACGTCGGTCATTGGGGAGCGGTCTCTCTTACTGGCCGAGCGCGAGGACGAACTGGGACAGTCTGGTCAGGCCGAAATCGACAACGGCGAAGAAGACGGTGGCGATCGCGACCATGATGAAGACCATCACCGAGGTGATCCAGGTCTCCTTGCGGGTCGGCCAGACGATCTTGCGCCCCTCGGCGCGGACCTGGCTGGCGAACTGGGGAATCGACGTGCGCTTCTTCGGGGTCGGGGCGTCAGCCGCGACGGCGCTGCCGGCGATGGCCGGTTGAGCGTTCTGGGGACGGCGTCCCGAAGGAGTCTTGGCCTTGGCCATGCGGCGTCTCTTCAAACAATCGAACCTGTCACAACCAGATGGGAAGTCCCATCCGGTTGCGACAGGGGGAAAATGGCAGGAGTTGGGGGACTCGAACCCACGACCCCCGGTTTTGGAGACCGGTGCTCTACCAGCTGAGCTAAACTCCTGGAGCAGAAAGTCAAAGGCGGCGGGGTGTCCCGAACGCAGTTGCTTTCGCCAGAGGCGGGGCTATGCCCCACCCCGACGGCCTTTTCAAGCGTCGTTACGGCGTTGAGGCCATATCGTCGCAAGAACCGTCGTTATCCCTGTTCCTCAAGATGGGCCGCGACGGCCTGCGCCTCGTCGTTCTTGTCCACGACCTGGCGGAACAGAAGCTTGTCGATGCGGCGGTCGTCCATGTCGATGACCTCCACCTCGAAGCGGCCCAGTTGCAGCACCTCGCCCTCGTCGGGCACGCGCGACAACTGGTGCAGCACCAGGCCGGCGACGGTGTGGAAGCCCTCGGCCTCGCCGAAATCCTCGCCCAGCTCGTCCGACAGGTCCTCAAGATCGGTCTGCCCGTCGACCAGCCAGCTGCCGTCCTCGCGCTGGTGGATATAGGCGTCCGCCTCATCATGGCTCTCGTCGAAGTCGCCGGCGATCATTTCCAGCAGGTCGGTGGCGGTGACCACGCCCTCGAAGGCGCCGAACTCATCGACCAGGAAGGCCATATGGACCTTCGACCCCTTCAGGATCTCCAGCGCCTTCAGCACCGAGGTCGACTGCGGGATAAAGGCCGGCGTCTGCACCAGGGCCTCGATATCGAACTTGCCGTTGGTCAGCAGACTGTCCAGCAGGTCCTTCTTGTGGACCACGCCCAGCGGGTTATCGACGTCGCTCTCGCGCGCCACGACGATCCGGGAATAGGGGCAGGTGCGAATTTCATCACGCAGCTGCGTGTCGGTGTCGTCCAGGGCGATCCAGAAGACCTCGTGACGCGGGGTCATGGCGACCCGGATCGGGCGGTCCCCCAGCGTCAGGATCTCCTCGATCATCGTCTGCTCTTCAGGCTCGATCAGACCGGCCGAGGTGCCCTCGGCGATCATGATCTCGACCTCTTCCTGGGTCACGTCCGAACCGTCCCGGTCCTTGACCCCCAGCAGCTTGAGGATCCCGGAGGTGGAGGCCGTGAGCAGAATCACGAAGGGCTTCAGCACAATGGCGAGGGTCGAGATCGGCCCGGCCATCTTGGCCGCGATCGACTCGGGGAAGATCAGCGCCAGCCGCTTGGGCACCAGCTCGCCGACAATCAGCGAGACATAGGTGATGCAGATGACCACCAGGGCCGTCGAGAAAATCTGGGTGTAGGCGGTCAGCGCCGGGAAGGCGGCTTCGAGAATCTTGTCCAGTTCCCCCGCGATGGTCGCCTGACCGTAGGCGCCGGCCAGAATGCCGATGGCCGTGATGCCCACCTGCACGGCGGACAGGAAATGGGTCGGGTTCTCGGAGAGCTTCAGCGCCACGCGGGCGCCCCGGTCTCCGCGTTCGGCGCGGCTTTGCAGCTTCGACTTACGGGAGGAAACGACCGCAAGTTCGGTCATGGCGAAGACGCCGTTGAGCACCACAAGGAGCAGAACGACGACGATGGCGATGGCTAACATCTAGGTGGGGAGGACCAGCGCGGCGCAACAGTCGGCATCCGCAACACCAATGATAGGGGCGTTTCGCTGAAACCGCCACGGATTTCCGGCGGGCTTAACCGCGACGGCCGATCTCGACCCCGCCGTAGGGCCCGCGCGACGCGCCGTCGTCCGGCTTCACGCTCGCGCAGGCAGACATCCCGATCAGGGTGCCGATGAACAGTCCGATGTGGATCGCGCGACGCATGTGGTTACCGAAACCTTAACAACTGTCTCGCACAAAGACGGAGGATTCGGGTTTCGGCAAGGGCAAGCCTCCCCGCGGTTGCGCTGTTAACCGCGTCAGGCCGCCTGACAGGCGAACCACAGGAGTTGGACGAGCATGAACGTGATCCGGGGACTGGCGGGCGCGACCGCCGCGGGCGCCGTCCTGTTTGCCGCCTGCGCGGGCCTGATCGTCGCCGACGGCCTGACGGACGAGGTTCGTCACAGCGATGTCGCCGTCGTGCTGGGCTCGAAGGTCCATCCGGACGGCACGCCCTCCCCCCGTCTTCGGGCCCGCCTGGGGCGGGCGCTGGAGCTTTATCGAGAGGGCTGGACGTCACGCATCCTCGTCAGCGGCGGCACGGGCGTGGAAGGCGTGCCGGAAGGCACGGCGATGAAGCGCTGGCTTGTCTCGCAGGGGGTGCCGGAGGCCGCCGTCATCGTCGACGATCAAGGCGTGGACACCCGCGCCACCGCCCGGAACGCCGCCGCCCTCATGCGCGCCCATGACCTGCACAGCGCCATCGTGGTCAGCCAGTATTTCCATATCCCGCGCACAAAGCTGGCCTTCGCGCAGGAAGGCCTCCCCGGCGTCGGCTCGGCCCATCCCGACTATTTCGAGCCCCGGGACTTCTACGCCCTCGCCCGCGAAATCCCGGGCTACGCCAGCTACCTCGGGGGCTGACGCGACCGACCGGCGCGCGGGGCGGCCGCCCCAACGAAAACGGCCCCCGGATCGCTCCGGGGGCCGTTTCATTTCAGATCGTCAGATCCTCGAGTTCTACTACTCGATGATCTTGGCGACGACGCCGGCGCCGACGGTGCGGCCGCCTTCACGGATGGCGAAGCGCAGGCCCTGATCCATGGCGATCGGGGTGATGAGCTCGACGTTCAGCTCGGCGTTGTCGCCGGGCATGATCATCTCGACGCCTTCCTTCAGGTGCACGATGCCAGTCACGTCGGTCGTACGGAAGTAGAACTGCGGACGGTAGTTGGTGAAGAACGGGGTGTGACGGCCGCCCTCTTCCTTGGTCAGGATGTAGGCCTCGGCCAGGAACTTGGTGTGCGGGGTGATCGAACCCGGCTTGCACAGAACCTGACCGCGCTCGACGTCTTCACGCTTGGTGCCGCGCAGCAGAACGCCGACGTTGTCACCGGCTTGACCCTGGTCCAGCAGCTTGCGGAACATTTCGACGCCCGTGCAGGTCGTCTTCTGGACCGGACGGATGCCGACGATTTCGACTTCTTCACCGACCTTGACGATACCCTTTTCGACGCGGCCCGTGACCACGGTGCCGCGGCCCGAGATCGAGAACACGTCTTCGACCGGCATCAGGAAGGGCAGGTCGACCGGACGTTCCGGCTGCGGGATGTAGCTGTCGACGGTTTCCATCAGGGCCAGCACGCGCTGCTCGCCGATTTCCGGGTTCACGCCGTCGGTCGCGGCCTTGGCCGAGCCCTTGGTGATCGGAATGTCGTCGCCCGGGAACTGGTAGGACGAAAGCAGCTCGCGCACTTCCATCTCGACGAGTTCCAGCAGCTCTTCGTCGTCGACCAGGTCGACCTTGTTCATGAAGACCACCAGGGCCGGCACGCCGACCTGACGGGCCAGCAGGATGTGCTCGCGGGTCTGCGGCATCGGGCCGTCAGCGGCCGAAACCACCAGGATCGCGCCGTCCATTTGAGCGGCGCCGGTGATCATGTTCTTCACATAGTCGGCGTGGCCCGGGCAATCGACGTGGGCGTAGTGACGGTTGGCCGTCTCATATTCCACGTGCGCCGTGTTGATCGTGATGCCGCGCGCTTTTTCTTCCGGAGCCGCGTCGATGTCGGCATAGGCCATGGCCTTGGCGCCACCGGCCTTGGCCAGCGTCATCGTGATCGCCGCCGTCAGCGTCGTCTTGCCGTGGTCAACGTGACCGATCGTGCCGATGTTGCAGTGCGGCTTGTTACGTTCGAACTTTTCCTTGGCCATTCTCTTCTCTCCGTCCCCTGAACAGGGGGCTGATCCTAATTTTCAGGGGTCCGACGGGCCCTCGGGCCCGTCGGGTTTGGTTGGGGTTTAGGCGCTGTACTTCTTGATGACTTCGTCGGCGACGTGTTGCGGCACCGCTTCGTAGTGGTCGTACTGCATGGTGAAGGCGGCGCGGCCCTGCGACATGCCACGCAGCGTGTTCACATAGCCGAACATGTTGGCCAGCGGCACGAAGGCGTTCACGACGGTGGCGTTGCCGCGCATGTCCTGACCCTGGATCATGCCGCGACGGCCGTTCAGGTCGCCGATGACCGAACCCAGATACTCTTCCGGGGTCACGACCTCGACGGCCATGATCGGCTCGAGCAGCTTCGGTCCGCCCTTTTCGCGCAGTTCCTTGAAGGCGGCGCGGGCCGCGATTTCGAACGCCAGCACGCTGGAGTCGACGTCGTGGTATTTGCCGTCCGTCAGGGTCGCCTTGAAGTCGATCAGCGGGAAGCCGGCCAGCAGGCCGTTTTCCTTGGCCGATTCCAGGCCCTTCTCGACGCCCGGGATGTATTCCTTCGGCACGGCGCCGCCGACGATGCCCGACTCGAACACGAAGCCCGAACCCGGCTCGCCCGGCTCGAAGGTCAGCATGACGCGGGCGAACTGGCCCGTACCACCGGTCTGCTTCTTGTGCGTGTAGTCGATCTCGGCCTTGCGGCTGATCGATTCACGGTAGGCGACCTGCGGCGCGCCGATGGTGGCCTCGACCTTGTAGGTGCGCTTCAGGATGTCGATCTTGATGTCCAGGTGAAGCTCGCCCATGCCCTTCAGGATCGTCTGGCCCGACTCGTGGTCGGTCGAGACGGTGAAGGACGGATCTTCCGACGCCAGCTTGGCCAGGGCGACGCCCAGCTTCTCCTGGTCGGCCTTGGTCTTGGGCTCGACGGCGATCTCGATGACCGGCGCCGGGAACTCCATACGCTCCAGGATGACCGGCGACTTCAGCGGGTCGCACAGGGTGTCGCCCGTGCGGGTGTCCTTCAGGCCGGCCAGGGCGACGATGTCGCCGGCGTAGGCTTCCTTGATGTCCTCGCGGTTGTTCGAGTGCATCAGCAGCATGCGGCCGACACGTTCCTTGCGGTCACGGGTCGAGTTCAGCAGGCCCATGCCCGTTTCCATCTTGCCCGAGTACAGGCGGCAGAAGGTCAGCGAGCCGACGAAGGGGTCGTCCATGATCTTGAAGGCCAGAACCGACAGGGGCTCTTCGTCCGAGGCGCGACGCACGACCGGCTCTTCGGTCTTGTAGTCGATGCCCGGGGTCGGCGGGATGTCGACCGGCGACGGCAGGTAGTCGACGACGGCGTCCAGCAGGGTTTGCACGCCCTTGTTCTTGAAGGCCGAGCCGCACAGGATCGGATAGAAGGCGCCGGTCAGCACGGCCTTGCGGATGCACTTCTTCAGCACTTCGATCGAGGGCTCGGTGCCTTCGAGGTAGGCTTCCATCGCCTCGTCGTCGAGTTCGACGGCGTTGTCGATCAGGTACTGGCGGGCTTCATTGGCCTTGTCGACCAGGTCCGCCGGGATCTCGCCCACGGTGAAGTTGGCGCCCAGGGCGTCGTTGTCCCAGACGACCGAGTTCATGGCGACGATGTCGACCAGACCCGTCAGGTTCGACTCGGCGCCGATCGGGAACTGGATCGGCACGGCCTTGGCGCCCAGACGGTCGCGGATCGACTGGACCGAGGCGTCGAAGTCGGCGCCGATCTTGTCCATCTTGTTGACGAAGACGATGCGCGGCACGCGGTATTTGTCGGCCTGGCGCCAGACGGTTTCGGTCTGCGGCTCGACGCCGGCGTTGCCGTCCAGCACCGTCACGGCGCCGTCGAGGACGCGCAGCGAGCGCTCGACTTCAATGGTGAAGTCCACGTGTCCGGGGGTGTCGATGATGTTGAGGCGCTTGTCTTTCCAGAAAGCGGTCGTCGCGGCGGACGTGATCGTGATGCCGCGTTCCTGCTCCTGGTCCATCCAGTCCATGGTCGCGGCGCCGTCGTGGACTTCGCCGATCTTATGGTTCTTGCCGGTGTAGTACAGGATCCGCTCGGTCGTCGTCGTCTTGCCGGCGTCGATGTGCGCCATGATGCCGAAGTTGCGGTAGTCCTCGATCTTGTTGAGACGGGCCATGAGAAGCGTGCCTTGAGTTCAGGACGCGATGGGCGCCCTCGGGGAGATGTCGATCTGTGCGGATAAGCGAGCGCGGGCGATTTAGCTCAAACCGCCCGCGCCGGATAGTCACTAGATAGGGACCAGGTATGGCCCCTTGAAGGCGTTACCAGCGGTAGTGGCTGAAAGCGCGGTTGGCTTCGGCCATCTTGTGGGTGTCTTCGCGCTTCTTCACGGCGGTGCCGCGGTTGTTCGAAGCGTCCAGCAGCTCGGCCGCCAGCTTTTCCGTCATGGTGTTTTCACCGCGCTTGCGGGCGGCGTTGACCAGCCAGCGGATGGCCAGCGCCTTGCGGCGGTCCGGACGAACCTCGACCGGCACCTGGTAGGTGGCGCCGCCGACGCGACGCGAACGGACTTCGACCGCCGGGGCGACGTTTTCCAGCGCGGTGTGGAAGGTCGCGACGGGCTCCTGGTCCTTCTTCTTGTCAGCCAGGATGTCGAAGGCGCCGTACACGATGTTCTCGGCGACGGCCTTCTTACCTTCGTACATGACGTAGTTCATGAACTTGGTGACGGTCAGATCCTTGAACTTGGGATCCGGCAGGACTTCGCGCTTCTGTGCGCGGTGACGACGGGACATGGGCTAGGCCTTCTAAATCGGTATCGAACGGCCGGTCCAGGCCCCGAAGGCATGGACCGGCGAATGGAATGACGCGGTGAACGCTTACTTCGGACGCTTGGCGCCGTAGTGCGAACGGCGCTGCTTGCGGTCCTTGACGCCTTGCGTGTCGAGCACGCCGCGCAGGATATGGTAGCGAACGCCGGGCAAATCCTTCACGCGGCCGCCGCGGATCAGCACAACCGAGTGCTCCTGCAGATTGTGGCCCTCGCCGGGGATGTAGCAAACGGCTTCGATGCCGGTGGTCAGACGGACCTTGGCGACCTTACGCAGAGCCGAGTTCGGCTTCTTCGGGGTCGTGGTGTAGACGCGGGTGCAGACGCCGCGGCGTTGCGGGCAACCCTTCAGGGCCGGGACCTTGTTACGGACCGGCTTGGGTTGGCGCGGCTTGCGGATCAGCTGGTTGATAGTCGGCATCGAGTACTCGTTCTCTTCTTGGTCGATGGGGGCGTGTGCCTTTCGGCCGGAGCGCCCCGGTGAGCCTTCTTTTCGGACGGCGGTGAGGCCGCCCCGGGTGGAGTTTCCGAGCCGTGGTCGGGACAAACACAAAAGCCGGAACGCGCGCTTTGGGCGTTCCGGCGGGCAACAGCCCGTTCGCTGGATTGTCACGATCGCGACGGAGGTCCGGGGACATCCTTCTCGAAAGTGGGCGGCTTCTACGCGCGCAGGGCCGTGAGGTCAAGGGTTGGGAGGGTCCGTCGGGTGCACGGGCGGCGACGGTTCGGCAGGGACGACGTAACGCTGCGTCCAGCGCACCCGCCCGCCACCGCCGGCGCCTAGCACGCTGCGCCGGGTCCGACTCGCCGCGTCCAGAGCGGCGCGTCCGAAACCAGCGCCACGCGGGCTTTCAGAGATGACCCGGCAATCGCGAAGCCCGCCATCCGGCCGAATCACGCACTCTAAAGTCACGCGCCCTTCCCGCGCTCCGGTAACGACTCCTTCGGACAGCTCGGTCACGGCGTGCGGCGGCGGCGCGTCCTGTGGCGGCAGCAGGAGGGGCAAGAGGGCGAGCAGGATGATCATCCCCTCAACCTCGCACAACGAAGCCGTGTCCGGAAAGGTCCGGTTCGCGCCGTAATACAGCCACGCTCGCCACCTCCCCTGTCCGCACATCGGTCGGACGGGGGCGCGACTTGGGGGGCTGGACATACAGGGAGCTCAGGACGCGCGCGCCGCTGGTCGGAGCCGCCCTGCTGATCCACGTCGCGGTTTTGCTGCCCATGGCGCTCAGCGTGCCGCGCGTCCTGCCGACACCCGCCCAGCCCGATCTCATCGTCCTGCCGCTGGACCTGACGCCCGCCATGTCCGGACGGCCGGCCCGCGTGTCCGGCGCCCCGCCCCGCCCCCGCCGCCCGACTGTGGACGCCGCCGCGGTCCCCGCGCCGCCGCCGTCCGAAACCCGGTCCGGTCCGGCCCGCCCGGCCGCCCCCGCCACCGCCGAGGCGGGTCCGACCATCGAGGACGGCTGGCGCGTCCGGGCAGGCCTGAATCCGCCCGCGCGCCTGCCCTGCCCCGCCCCGCCCGGCGACCGGCTGGGCCGAAGGCTCTGCCTGGTCGGCGCCGCCCCCGACCGGGACCGCCCGCCCGAAACCTATGCCGAGGTCGCGCCATCCCGGGCCTCCGCCTCGGACCAGGCGCGTGAAGAGGGCTTCGATCGTCAGGCGCAGGCGAACGAGGCGTGGCGGTCCTATACCCGCGGCGAGGGCGCCTATCCCGGCCTCCGGTCCCTCTTCGGGGAACGATGATGAGGTTCAGGCCCCATTACGGCCACGCCAGCCGCTTCATCTGCCGTGCGGACAGGGAGACGGCATGACAGGGCGCGCGTGGACAGGGCCCTCAGGGCAGCGTTGGCGCAAGCCGCTGCTGATCGGCGCCTCGGTGGCCGCCCACGTCGTGATTCTGGGCGGGCTGGCGCTGCGGGTGCTGGCGCCCGACCAACCGTTCCAGCCCCCGGCTCCGCCGGTCATCTTCGTCGAGATCGAGCCGCGTCCTCTCCTGGCGGACGAGCAGCCCCGTCCCCAGCCCGCGCCCGTCGCCGCGCCGACCGAGGCGGCCCCCGCCCCGACCGAGTCCCGCCCCACCTTCCTGGGTCTGCCCCTGCCCCGGCCGCGAGACCGGGATGAGGATCAGCCCCAGCCGTCTCCCCGCCTGCAGACCCCGGCCCCCGGCGTGCCCGCGCCGCCGGCCACGGCGGACAGCTGGCAGGTCCGGCCCGAGACCCTGGGCGACCGCGTCGGGCGGGGGATGCGCACCCGCGGTCCGGGCTGCGCCAGCCCGCAACTCCTGAGCCGCGAGGAGCGCGCCATCTGCGAGGATCGTTTCGGCGAACGCGCCGCCGCCGCCCCGCCCATCTCCGGCACCGGCAACCCCGAGCGCGACGCCCGCTTCGCCCGCGAAGGCGCGGCGGCCCTGGCCCGGTATGAAGCGCGCCGCCGTCCGCTGTCGGGCGGCACGGGCATTGTCGGCCCCCAGGACGGGCCGGGCTCGAATTTCGGCATGGGCGTCGCCGGGGCGCATCTGGATCAGTCGCTGCAGCCGGACTCGACCCGCAATGTCCGCACCCGCCGCGACGGCGACCGCGCGACCGGCCAGCCGATGACCCCGGGGGCCGGCTTCGACCGGGAGTAGGTCAGGCGGGTAGCCGAACTCGTCGTCGCATTTCCGCGTCACGAGCGACCGCGTCATGGGCGTCGCGCCCGAAACCGCGCTCAAGCCGCGCGCGCGCGGCGCGCGCGGTAGCGCCCAACAAAAAAGAGCGGCGCCTTTCGACGCCGCCCTTCTTTCAGTTCAGGGTCTGAACCCGGATCAGCCTTCCGACTTTTCCAGCTCCAGGGCCAGGTCGGCCGGCAGAGGCTCGACCGCGTCTTCGCGGGCTTGCGTCAGCTCGGCGTCACGCTCGTTGGCGATCTTCTGCAGGCTGCGCAGGTAGGCGCCCGTACCGGCCGGGATCAGGCGGCCGACGATGACGTTTTCCTTCAGGCCTTCCAGGGTGTCGCGCTTGCCGTTGACCGAAGCGTCGGTCAGCACGCGCGTCGTTTCCTGGAACGACGCCGCCGAGATGAAGCTGCGGGTCTGCAGCGACGCCTTGGTGATGCCCAGCAGGACCGGCTGCGTGATGGCCAGACGGCCGCCGCGCTTCTCGACCTTCTGGTTCTCCAGAACGGCCTCGGCCACTTCGACGGTGTCGCCGCGGATCAGGGTGGTTTCACCCGAATCCAGGACTTCGACCTTCTGCAGCATCTGACGGACGATGACCTCGATGTGCTTGTCGTTAATCGGCACGCCTTGCAGGCGATAGACTTCCTGCACTTCGTTCACGAGGTATTCGGCCAGCGCTTCGACGCCCTGGATGCGCAGCAGATCGTGCGGATCCGGGTTGCCGTCGATGATGTAGTCGCCCTTCTGGATCAGATCGCCGTCGTGGACGGAGATGTGCTTGCCCTTCGGGATCAGGAATTCCACCGCTTCGCCCTGGTTGCCGTCGGCGTCCAGTTCCGGGGTGATCTTGATGCGACGCTTGTTCTTGTAGTCGCGACCGAACTCCACACGACCATCCATCTCGGCGATGACCGCGCAGTCCTTCGGACGGCGAGCTTCGAACAGTTCGGCGACGCGCGGCAGACCGCCGGTGATGTCGCGGGTCTTGGCGCCTTCGGTCGGAACGCGGGCGATGATCTCGCCCGGCTTGACCTGGTCGCCGTTGTTCACGGACAGAACCGCGCCCACCGGCAGCAGGTAACGGGCGTCAGAGCCCGAGGCCAGCTTGGCGTAGGCGTCGCCGTTGGTCACGCCCATGGCCGGACGCAGGTCCGAACCGCGGGGGCTGGCGCGCCAGTCGGAAACCACGCGCTGGGCGATGCCCGTCGCTTCATCGGTTTCTTCCTTGACCGACAGGCCTTCGACCAGGTCCTCGAAGCGCACCGTACCGGCGACTTCCGTCAGGATCGGGGTGGTGTAGGGGTCCCACTCCGCCAGACGTTGGCCCTTGGCGATGTCGCCGCCTTCCTTGACGCGGATGCGGGCGCCGTACGGGACCTTGTGGGTCTCGCGGTCCTTGCCGTCCACGGTCACGACGACGGTGACGTTGCGGCTCATGGACACCAGATCACCGTGCGCGGCCTGAACGGTCGGGCCGTTGATCTTCGCCGTGCCGGGGTTGGTCGCCTCGTAGAACGAGGTTTCCGCCACCTGCGCGGTGCCGCCGATGTGGAAGGTCCGCATCGTCAGCTGGGTGCCGGGCTCGCCGATCGACTGGGCGGCGATGACGCCCACGGCTTCACCGATGTTGACGTTCGTGCCACGGGCCAGGTCACGGCCGTAGCAGAAGGCGCAGATACCGGCTTCGGCTTCACAGGTCAGGGCCGAACGGACCTTGATGGACTGGACGCCGGCGTTGTCGATGACCTCGACTTCTTCTTCCTGCAGGTAGGTGTCGGCCGGGAACAGAACCTTGTCGCCGCCCGGCTCCTTGATGTCCTCGGCCGCATAGCGACCCAGAACCCGTTGGCCCAGCGAGACCAGCACGTCGCCGCCTTCGACCACGGCGCGCAGGGTGATGCCCCGCGTCGAGCCGCAATCGTCCTCGGTGACGATCGAGTCCTGCGCCACGTCGACCAGACGACGCGTCAGATAGCCGGAGTTGGCGGTCTTCAGCGCGGTGTCGGCCAGCCCCTTACGGGCGCCGTGGGTGGAGTTGAAGTATTCAAGGACGGTCAGGCCTTCCTTGAAGTTCGAGATGATCGGCGTCTCGATGATCTCGCCCGAGGGCTTGGCCATCAGGCCGCGCATGCCGCCCAGCTGCTTCATCTGGGCCTGCGAACCACGGGCTCCGGAGTTGGCCATCATGAACACCGAGTTGATGTCCGGCTTCTGACCCTTGGCCAGAACGCGCGGTTGGGCGATCTCGCCCATCATGGCGTCGGCGATCTTGTCCGTGACCTTGGCCCAGGCGTCGACGACCTTGTTGTACTTCTCGCCCTTGGTGATGAGGCCGTCAGCGTACTGCTGCTCGTACTCTTCCACCTGGGTGCGGGTTTCCGCGACCAGACCGGCCTTGGCGGCCGGAATGACGATGTCGTCCTTGCCGAACGAAATGCCGGCCTTGGCCGCTTCGCGGAAGCCGAGTTGCATCATCTGGTCGGCGAAGATGACCGTCGCCTTCTGACCACAGTGACGGTAGACCTGATCGATCAGGTTGCCGATTTCCTTCTTGGTCAGGTTCTTCTCGAGCAGGCGGTAGCCGATGTTCGCGTTGTGCGGCAGCAGGGCGCCCAGCTTCATACGGCCCGGCGTGGTGTCGATCACCTTGGTGACGACGACGCTTTCCGCATTCATCTCGGTCCAGCGGGCCTTGATCTTGGTGTGCAGGGTCACAGCGCCGGCGTCGAGCGCGGCGTCGATTTCACCCATGTTGGCGAACAGCTTGCCTTCGCCCGTCTCGCCTTCCTTGACCAGCGACA
Organism: Brevundimonas sp. AVps31; assembly: GCF_058681355.1. Lineage (NCBI taxonomy): Bacteria > Pseudomonadati > Pseudomonadota > Alphaproteobacteria > Caulobacterales > Caulobacteraceae > Brevundimonas > Brevundimonas sp. AVps31. The sequence continues at coordinate 3,558,721 of NZ_CM178736.1, forward strand.
GATAGTACAGACCCAGGACGATGTCCTGCGACGGCACGATGATCGGCTTGCCGTTGGCGGGCGACAGGATGTTGTTCGTCGACATCATCAGGACGCGCGCTTCCAGCTGGGCCTCAAGGCTCAGCGGGACGTGGACGGCCATCTGGTCGCCGTCGAAGTCGGCGTTGAACGCGGTACAGACCAGCGGGTGCAGGCGGATGGCCTTGCCCTCGATCAGCTTCGGCTCGAACGCCTGGATGCCCAGACGGTGAAGCGTCGGCGCGCGGTTCAGCAGGACCGGGTGCTCACGGATGACCTCGTCGAGGATATCCCAGACCTGCGGCTGCTCGCGCTCGACCATGCGCTTGGACTGCTTGACGGTGCCCGACAGGCCCTTGGCGTCAAGGCGCGCGTAGATGAACGGCTTGAACAGCTCCAGCGCCATCTTCTTGGGCAGGCCGCACTCGTGCAGCTTCAGCTCGGGACCGACGGTGATGACCGAACGACCCGAGTAGTCGACGCGCTTGCCCAGAAGGTTCTGGCGGAAGCGGCCCTGCTTGCCCTTCAGCATGTCGGCGAGCGACTTCAGCGGACGCTTGTTGGCGCCCGTGATGACGCGGCCGCGACGGCCGTTGTCGAACAGGGCGTCGACCGATTCCTGCAGCATCCGCTTTTCGTTGCGGATGATGATGTCCGGCGCGCGCAGTTCGATCAGGCGCTTCAGGCGGTTGTTCCGGTTGATGACCCGGCGATACAGGTCGTTCAGGTCGGAGGTCGCGAAGCGGCCGCCGTCCAGCGGCACCAGCGGACGCAGTTCCGGCGGGATGACCGGAACGACGTTCAGGATCATCCACTCGGGCTTGTTGCCGCTCTCGAGGAAGGCCTCGATCAGCTTCAGGCGCTTGGAAGCCTTCTTGGCCTTCATTTCCGACGGGCTGTCGGCCAGCTCGCCACGGTGGCGCTCGGCCTCGGCGTGCAGGTCGATGCCCATCAGCAGGTTGCGCACGGCCTCGGCGCCGATTTCGGCGGTGAAGCCGTCATCGCCGAACTCGTCCTGGTAACGGTAGAACTCGTCTTCCGTCAGCAGCTGGTTCTGCTTCAGCGGGGTCAGGCCCGGCTCGGTGACGATGTAGTTTTCGAAGTAGAGCACGCGCTCCACGTCCTTCAGCGCCATGTCCAGCATCAGCGAGATGCGCGACGGCAGCGACTTCAGGAACCAGATGTGGGCGACCGGCGAGGCCAGCTCGATGTGACCCATCCGCTCGCGCCGAACGCGGGCCAGGGTGACTTCAACGCCGCACTTCTCGCAGATAATGCCCTTGTACTTCATGCGCTTGTACTTGCCGCACAGGCATTCGTAGTCCTTGGTCGGGCCAAAGATACGGGCGCAGAACAGGCCGTCACGCTCGGGCTTGAACGTCCGGTAGTTGATGGTTTCCGGCTTCTTGATCTCGCCGAACGACCACGAGCGGATCTTTTCCGGCGAGGCCAGGGCGATCCGGATCTGGTCGAAGGTCGGGGTGACCGGGACCGGGTTGAAGATGTTCAGGACTTCCTGGTTCATCTTGAGTTCCTTCTGCGGCGAGGGGGCCGCGTAAAATTCAGTGTGGATCAGGTGAAAAGTGAAAAGTGTCGGTGAGTGGGAGAGTGAGGCTGCGGCGACCGCCGGCTCCTCACTGCTCACCACTCACGCTTCACTTGATCAGCTGTTCTCCAGCTCCACGTTCAGGCCCAGCGAGCGCATTTCCTTCACGAGCACGTTGAACGACTCGGGAATGCCCGCCTCGAAGCTGTCGTCGCCGCGGACGATCGCCTCGTAGACCTTGGTACGGCCGGCCACGTCGTCGGACTTCACCGTCAGCATTTCCTGCAGGGTGTAGGCCGCGCCGTAGGCTTCCAGCGCCCACACTTCCATTTCACCGAAGCGCTGGCCGCCGAACTGCGCCTTGCCGCCCAGCGGTTGCTGGGTGACGAGCGAGTACGGCCCGATGGAGCGGGCGTGGATCTTGTCGTCGACCAGGTGGTGCAGCTTCAGCATGTAGATGTAGCCGACCGTGACCGGACGCTTGAACTGCTCGCCGGTCTGACCGTCGTAGACGATCGACTGGCCGGTGCGGTCCAGACCCGCCTTCTCCAGCAGGTCCTCGATGTCCGAGATGTGCGCGCCGTCGAAGACCGGGGTCGCGAACGGAACGCCCTTCGACAGGTTGCGGGCCAGCTCGACCAGATCGTCCTCGCCTTGCGGCAGGGGCGTGTCGGGTCCGTAGATGCTGCTCAGGTGATCGATCAGCGCCTGCTTCTGGCCGCCCTGTTGCCAGGCTTCCAGCAGACCCTGGATCTGCTTGCCGAGACCGGCCGCGGCCCAGCCCAGGTGGGTTTCGAAGATCTGGCCGATGTTCATGCGCGACGGCACGCCCAGCGGGTTCAGAACGACGTCGACCGAGGTCCCGTCTTCCAGGTGCGGCATGTCCTCGATCGGCAGGATCTTGGAGATGACGCCCTTGTTGCCGTGACGGCCGGCCATCTTGTCGCCCGGCTGAAGCTTGCGCTTCACGGCGACGAAGACCTTGACCATCTTCATCACGCCCGGGGGCAGTTCGTCGCCGCGTTGCAGCTTCTCGACCTTGTCTTCGAAGCGACGGTCGAGGGCCTTACGGGCGTCCTCGAACTGCTTCTTCATGGCTTCCAGCTCGCCCATCGCCTTCTCGTCGTCGAGGGCGATCTGCCACCACAGGCCGCGCGAGAGTTCGCCCAGCTTGGCGTCGGTGACCTCGCCGCGACCCAGGCCCTTCGGACCCGAGACGGCGGTCTTGCCCAGCAGCAGGGGCTGCAGGCGGCCGTAGACGTTGCGCTCGAGGATCTTCAGCTCGTCGTCGCGGTCCTTGCCCAGACGCTCGATCTCGGCGCGTTCGATCGCCATGGCGCGCTCGTCCTTGTCGACGCCGTGGCGGTTGAAGACGCGCACGTCGACGATCGTGCCGGCCACGCCGGGCGGCAGGCGGAGCGAGGTGTCACGGACGTCCGAAGCCTTCTCGCCGAAGATGGCGCGCAGCAGCTTCTCTTCCGGGGTCATCGGGCTTTCGCCCTTCGGCGTCACCTTGCCGACCAGGATGTCGCCCGGCTGGACTTCGGCGCCGATGGCCACGATGCCCGCTTCGTCGAGGTTGCGCAGGGCTTCCTCGCCGACGTTCGGGATGTCGCGGGTGATTTCTTCCGGCCCAAGCTTGGTGTCGCGGGCCATCACCTCGAACTCGTCGATGTGGATCGAGGTGAAGATGTCGTCGCGCACGATGCGCTCCGAGATCAGGATCGAGTCCTCGAAGTTGTAGCCGTTCCACGGCATGAAGGCGACGAGCGCGTTCCGGCCGAGGGCCAGTTCGCCCAGGTCCGTCGACGGGCCGTCGGCGATCACGTCGCCGGTCTTCACTTCATCGCCCACGCGCACGATCGGGCGCTGGTTGATGCAGGTCGACTGGTTGGAGCGCTGGAATTTCGACAGGCGATAGATGTCGACGCCCGAGCGGGCGGCTTCCAGATCACCGGTGGCGCGCACGACGATCCGGGTGCCGTCGATCTGCTCGACGACGCCGTCACGACGGGCGACCACGACGGCGCCGGAGTCCACGGCCACGACCGCTTCCATGCCGGTGCCGACCAGCGGCGCGTCCGACTGAACCAGCGGCACGGCCTGACGCTGCATGTTCGCGCCCATCAGGGCGCGGTTGGCGTCATCGTTTTCCAGGAACGGGATCAGGGCGGCGGCGACCGAAACGACCTGTTTCGGCGACACGTCCATCATGTCCACGTCCGCCTTGATCAGCAGCTGGGATTCACCGTTGATCCGGCCGGGGACCAGGTCCTCGACGATCTGGCCGTCCTTCAGCTCGATGTTGGCCTGGGCGATCGTGTATTTCGCCTCTTCCATGGCCGAGATGTAGACCACCTCGTCCTGGGCCTGACCGTCCTTCACGCGACGGTAGGGGCTCTCGATGAAGCCGTATTTGTTGACGCGGGCGTGGGTGGCCAGCGAGTTGATCAGGCCGATGTTCGGACCTTCCGGCGTCTCGATCGGGCAGATCCGGCCATAGTGGGTCGGGTGCACGTCGCGGACTTCGAAGCCGGCGCGCTCACGCGTCAGACCGCCCGGCCCAAGCGCCGACAGGCGGCGCTTGTGGGTGATTTCCGACAGCGGGTTGGTCTGGTCCATGAACTGCGACAGCTGCGAGCTGCCGAAGAACTCACGCACAGCGGCGGCGGCCGGCTTGGCGTTGATCAGGTCGTGCGGCATGACCGTGTCGATATCGACCGAGCTCATGCGCTCCTTGATGGCGCGTTCCATGCGCAGCAGGCCGACGCGGTACTGGTTTTCCAGCAGCTCGCCCACCGAACGGACGCGACGGTTGCCCAGGTTGTCGATGTCGTCGATCTCGCCACGGCCGTCCTTCAGGCCGACGAGGATCTGCAGCACCTTCAGCACGTCGTCCTTTTGCAGGACGCGGGTCTCGTCGGACACTTCCGGCGTTTCCAGGCGCATGTTCATCTTGACCCGGCCGACGGCCGACAGGTCGTAGCGCTCGCTGTCGAAGAACAGCGAGTTGAACATGGCTTCGGCGGCTTCCGGGGTCGGCGGCTCGCCCGGACGCATCACACGGTAGACGTCGAACAGCGCGTCCTCGCGGCCGGTGTTCTTGTCCACGCGCAGGGTGTTGCGCATGTAGGCGCCGACCGTGACGTGGTCGATGTCCAGCACGTCGATGGTGGTGAAGCCGTGCGACTCCAGCAGCTCGATCGTCGGGGCGTCCAGTTCGTCACCGGCCTCGGCGTAGATTTCGCCGGTCTCGTAGTTGACGGCGTCGGCGGCCAGGTAGCGGGTCAGCAGGGCGTCGGCGGCCAGCGACAGCGACGTGGTCGTGTCGCCCAGCTTCTTGGCCTGACGGGCGCTGATCTTGGTGCCGGCGGCGGCGATCACTTCGCCGGTTTCCGCGTCGACCAGATCGAACTCCGGCTTCACACCGCGCCAGCGCTCGGCCTTGTAGGGCGTGACCCAGCCTTCGCCGCGCTTCTCGTAGGGCACGGTCTCGTAGAAGGTCTTGAGGATTTCCTCGCCGTCCATGCCCAGGGCCATCAGGAAGGTCGAGGCCGGCAGTTTACGACGACGGTCGATACGGACGTAGACGATGTCCTTGGCGTCGAACTCGAAGTCGAGCCACGAGCCGCGGTACGGGATCACGCGGGCGGCGAACAGCAGCTTGCCCGAGCTGTGCGTCTTGCCCTTGTCGTGATCGAAGAAGACGCCCGGCGAACGGTGCATCTGGGACACGATCACCCGCTCGGTCCCGTTGACGATGAAGGTGCCCTTGTCCGTCATCAGGGGGATGTCCCCCATGTAGACGTCCTGCTCCTTGATGTCCTTGACCGAACGCGCGCCGGTCTCCTCGTCCATTTCGAAGACGATCAGGCGCAGCTTCACCTTCAGCGGCGCGGCGTACGTCATGTCGCGCTGGATGCACTCCTCGACGTCGTACTTCGGCTCTTCGAACTCGTACGAGACGTATTCCAGGATAGCGCGTTCGTTGAAGTCCTTGATCGGGAAGACCGACTTGAAGACCGCCTCGATGCCCTCATCGGTGCGCAGGCCCGGACGGCCCTCGCGCTGAAGGAACTGCTCGTACGACGCGCGCTGAACCTCGATCAGGTTCGGCATCTGCACCGCTTCCGGGATGCGGCCGAACGAGTGACGGATGCGCTTCTTGCCGGTGAACGAGGTGGCGGTGAGGAACTGACCGCTGACGGTGAGTTCCGCTTTGGACTTGGCCATTCTGTCTTCCCAATGCAGGCCGGGCAGCCTGCTTTAAATGCAGCAGCCACGGTTCGCCGGACGGCGCCCCGTGACAATCGGTTTCGGCGTCCACCCTCGGGCCTTGCGGTCCCAGGACACCTGAATTGTATGGCTCCTATGGGGAGGAGCGCGCCTTCGCACCGGTCGGAGGGCGACAAACCGGGCCTCGGCGCTTTCGCGCAGGACTCATTTCAGAGATAGCGGAACGGGTGGATATACTCGCTTTGACGGCGAAATAAAGGTCGCTGTGGAAAAACTTGGCGATCCGCAAGGTAGGACTTGACCGCCAGCGTCGGCGGCGACCCGCGCGTCCGGTCAGAGGTCGACCGGAGCCGGGCTTGCCGTGACAGGCGCAGCCGGCGCGACACCGAGCAATCTCGCCTTCTCCGCCTGATACTCGTCTTCCGAGATCGCCCCGCTGTCACGCAGCGCCGCGAATTTCGCCAGGTCGTCGACTTTGGAGCCGGCGGGAGCGCGCGACGAGGCGTTCAGACGGTTCATCAGCGCGGTATTGTGCTCCTGGACCATCCCCGAAATCAGGAACAGATCGACCAGAAGCCAGATCCCCAACGGGATCAGCAGGAAAATGCCGATGACGACCCAGACCGTCAGCCATCCGAGGATCGACATGATCAGCTGCGCGACAGCCGAGCCTGTTCGCCCCAGATAGAATCTGTGTCCCCCGAGGCCGCCCGTGAAGAACCACAGCACGAAAGCCAGACCGGCCGACTTCTTGCCCGCCTCGAACGCCATGAGCGCCTGTGTATCGGCGCTCAGGCCATTTCCGTCCGACATTGTTCCCCGCCCCGTGAACGCTTTGCAAGGCAGGGGTGGTAGCACAACACCTCTTCCTGTCTAGGTGGCGCAACATCCGGTTTCGCAACCGCTGTCGGGCTGATAGCGTCGCCGTATGACCCGTCTCCTGATCGCCCCCGCCGCAGCCCTGCTCGCCGCCCTTACGCTCGCCGCCTGCGCCACCACGCCGGACGCCCCCGCCCCTGTCGCAGTGGGCGCCGGAACGATCGAGGGCTGGACCGCCGGCAACCTTGAATACCTGCGCATCAACGGCGCACGCGCGGGCTGGACCACGACGGAAAGCGGCCTCCAGTACCGCCGCATCGGTCGCGCCCATCCCCAGGGTCGCCAGCCCGTGTCGACCGATACGGTCAAGGTCCACTATCGCGGGACCTTCGTCGACGGTCGCGTCTTCGACAGCAGCTATGACCGCAATGAACCCGCGGAGTTCCCGCTGAACCGGGTCATCAAGGGCTGGACCGAGGGCGTCGCCCTGATGCGCGAGGGTGAAAAGTTCGAATTCGTCATTCCGTCGTCGCTGGGCTACGGCGAGCGCTGGGTCGGCGGCGATGAACTGCCGCCCAACTCCACCCTGCTGTTCACCGTCGAACTGCTGGAAGTGAAGCCCGCCGCCTGACCCCGCGACGGATTCCGAACATGACAGGGATTTAATGCCGTGGTCTGCTCGTCGGGTTGACCCCCGCGTCCGCGCGCGGTGATCTGCACATCCCCCGTTCAAGTCCAGAGTGCCCGATGCGTCCGTCAGCCCGCCTGCTCGTCACCGCCTGCGCCGCCGCGCTGCTTCTGGGCTCCGCGCCCGCCCTGGCCCAGGTCGGCACGCCGGCCCTGCCGGTCGCCCTGGCCCCGATTCCCGCGCCGAGGGACGTCGCCTATCCCGGTGTGATCGGGATCGAGGTCGACGCCACCGACATCGACCGGCGCATCGTCTCGGTGAAACAGACCATTCCGGTGGCCGGCCCCGGCCCGATGGTCCTGCTCTATCCGCAGTGGATTCCCGGCAACCATGGCCCCTCGGGCCCGGTCGACGACATCGGCGACCTGCGCATCACCGCCAACGGCCGGCCCCTGCCCTGGGTCCGCAACACGGTCCAGACCACCGGCTTCCAGATCGAGGTGCCGACCGGCGTCAGCGCCATCGAGTTGACCTTCAAATGGCTGACGCCGATCGAGGGCGCGCAGGGCCGCATCGTCATCACCGACGACATGCTGAACATCCAGTGGGAGAAGGCCCTGCTCTATCCGGCGGGCTATTTCTCGCGCCGCATCACCTTCGAGCCGACTCTGAAGCTGCCCGCCGGCTGGCAGTACGGCACGGCGCTCGACACCCGCTCGTTCCAGAACGGCGTCGCCGTCTTCGCCCCCATCACGCTCGATCATTTCGCCGACAGCCCGCTGTTCGCCGGTCGCTTCTTCCGGCAGATCGATCTGGATCCGAACGGACGCTCGCCCGTGCGCCTGAACGTCGTCGCCGACAGCGCCGACCAGCTGGCCGCCACCGACGCCCACATCGCCCAGCACCGCAGCCTGGTCCAGCAGGCCGACCGCCTGTTCGGCGCGCGCCACTATAACCACTACGACTTCCTGCTGGCCGTCACCGACCGCCTCGGCGGCATCGGGCTGGAGCACCAGCGCTCGTCCGAGAACAGCGTCGACACCAAATATTTCACGGACCCGACCGGGACGCTGGCCGACCGCGACCTGCTGGGTCACGAATACACCCACAGCTGGAACGGCAAATGGCGCCGGCCGGCGGACCAGCTGACCCCGAACCTGAACGAGCCGCTGCAGAACTCCCTGCTCTGGGTCTATGAGGGCCAGACCCAGTACTGGGGCCTGATCCTGACCGCGCGCGCGGGCCTGATGACGAAACAGCAGGCGCTGGATGTCTTCGCCAACACCGCCGCCACCTATGCCGACGACAACCCGGGTCGCGACTGGCGCGCCCTGCAGGACACCACCAACGACCCGATCATCGCCCAGCGCCGGCCGCAGCCCTGGCCCAGCCTGCAGCGCAGCGAGGACTACTATCGCGAAGGCGCGATGATCTGGCTGGACGCCGACACCCTGATCCGCGAGCAGTCGGGCGAGCGGAAGTCGCTCGACAATTTCGCCAAGGCCTTCTTCGGCGTTCAGGACGGCAATTGGGACCCCGCGCCCTACACCTTCACCGACGTCACCTCGACCCTGAACGGGGTCGAGGCCAACGACTGGGCGACCTTCCTGCGCACCCGTCTGGATGAGGTCGGGCCCGAGGCGCACGGGCCGCTGGCCGGGATCGAACGCGGCGGCTACCGGCTGGTCTGGCGTGAGGCGCCCAACGCCTATTCCCGCGCCCTCAACACCGAACTGGGCCGGGTGGATTTCCAGTATTCGCTGGGCCTGTCGCTGAACGCCGCCAACCGCGTTACCGGCGTTCGCTGGGGCTCTCCCGCCTTCGAGGCCGGCCTGACCTCGGGCTGGGAGGTCGTGGCCGTCAACGGCCGCGCGGCGTCCGCGACCGTCCTGTCCGAGGCCATCACGGCCTCAAAGGGAAACACCACCCCGATCCAGATCATGCTGAAGCGCGGCGACCGCTTCCGCACCATCGACTTCGCCTACCACGGCGGCCTGCGCTACCCGCACCTCGAGCGGATCGAGGGAACCCCTGACCGGCTGGGCGATATCCTCAGCCCGCGCCGCCGGTGATCCAGAGTATGCGTGACATGATCAAACCCGCCGCCCTCGCCCTGTTGCTCACCTCCGCGGCCCTGCCGGCCATGGCCCAGAGCGTCGCGCCGTCCCAGGCCGCCGCGCCCCTGCCCGCGCCCACCAGCCTGCCGCGCGCCCTGCCGCCCATCCCGGCGCCGCAGGACCGCGACTATCCCGGCGTCATCGGCATCCGCGTGGACCTGACCGACCTCGACCACAAGGTCATCCGCACCCGTCAGACCATTCCGGTCAGCGCCGGGCATCTGGTGCTCCAGTATCCGAAATTCATTCCGGGCAATCACGCCGACACCGGCCCGATCCAGCTGATCTCCGGCCTGACCGTGACCGGCAACGGCCAGCGGATCGAGTGGGTGCGCGACACGGTCGATCCCCACGCCTTCCACCTCGACATCCCGGCGGGCGTGAGCAGCATCGAGGTCGCGTTCGAATGGCTGACCCAGCCGGACAACGCCACCTGGCGGGTGGTGATGACGCCCGAGATCGTGAACCTGCAGTGGGAAAAGGCCCTGCTGTATCCGGCGGGCTATAACCAGAACCGGATCACCTTCGCGCCCTCGGTCGTCCTGCCCACCGGCTGGCAGTACGGCGTGGCGCTGGACACCACCGGCCGCGACGGCGACGTGGCGACCTTCGCCCCGATCAATCTGGAGCATCTGGCCGACAGCCCCATGTTCGCGGGCCGCCACTATCGCCGCGTGGACATCGACCCGGGCGGCCGCTCCCCCATCCACCTGAACCTCGTCGGCGACACCGCCGCCTCGATCAACATCACGCCGGAGTGGACCGCGAAATACGAGGCGCTGGTCGATCAGGCCGACCGCCTGTTCGGCGCCCGCCACTTCGATCGCTACGACTTCCTGTTCGCCATGACCGACAAGCTGGGCGGCATCGGGCTGGAACACCACCGCTCGTCCGAGAACACCGGCGCGCCCAACTACTTCAGCAGCGCCAACCCGGCCTATGGCGCGCGCGGCCTGCTGCCGCACGAGTTCACCCACAGCTGGAACGGCAAGTTCCGCCGCCCGTCGGACGAGTACGTCGCCAACCTGAACGTCCCGACCCAGAACACCCTGATGTGGGTCTATGAGGGCCAGACCGAATACTGGGGCGATGTCCTGACCCCGCGTTCAGGCCTCGGCACGGTCGAGGAAGCCGTCATCAACCTGGCCGAGGTGGCGGGCTTCTATGACCAGCAGCCGGGCCGCCAGTGGCGCGCCCTGCAGGACACCACCAACCACAACCTGCTGGGCTATCGCACGACCAATCCGTGGTCGTCATGGATGCGCGGCACGGGCGACTACTACCGCGAGGCCCTGCTGATCTGGCTGGACGCCGACACCCTGATCCGGTCCGAAACCGACGAGCGCAAGTCACTGGATGATTTCGCCAAGGTCTTCTTCGGGATCGAGGACGGCGTCTGGGAGGCCCGTCCCTATACCTTCGACGACGTGGTCACGGCCCTGAACGCGGTCCATCCCCATGACTGGGCGACCTTCCTGCGCACCCGGCTGGACGCGGTCGGCCCTGACGCGAGGGCGCCGCTGGACGGCATCGAGCGTGCGGGCTGGCGGCTGACCTATGTCGATGAGCTGACGCCGGTCGAGAAGCGGATGTTCGGCGGCTGGGCCGGCGACTTCCAGTACTCCCTGGGCTTCAACGTCTCGGGCACGCGGATCACCGGCGTCCGCTGGGGCTCCCCGGCCTTCGCCCAGGGACTGGGCGCCGGCTGGGAACTGGTGGCGGTCGGCGATCGCGTCGGCTCGGCCGAGGCCCTGCGCAACGCCGTCACCGCCGCCAAGGGCGGCACGGAGCCGATCCGGCTGGTGCTGAAGCGCGGCGACGAGTTCCGCACCCTGTCCTTCGCCTACCACGACGGCCTGCGCTACCCGCGTCTGGTCCGCATCGAGGGCACGCGCGACCGACTGGCCGACATCTTCGCGCCCCGCCGTCGCTGAAACGCCGAAGGGGCGAGCCTTTCAGCCCGCCCCTTCGCACCGCCTACAGCAGTTTCAGCAGGGCCTCCGCCGCCTCGCGCGACGAGGCCGGGTTCTGGCCGGTGACCAGCTTGCCGTCGGTCAGCACACAGGAGGACCAGTCGGCGCCCTTGGAATAGTCGCCGCCGTTGGCCTTCAGCATGTCCTCGACCAGGAAGGGGACGACGTCGGTCAGGCCCGCGGCCTCTTCCTCGCTGTTGGTGAAGCCGGTGACCTTGCGGCCCTTCACCAGCGCGGCGCCGTCCGCGCCCTTGACCGACTTGAACACACCGGGCGCATGGCAGACCGCCGCGACAGGCTTGTCCGCCTTCACGAAGGCCTCGATCAGGGCGATCGAGGTCCGGTCCTCGGCCAGATCCCACAGCGGGCCGTGACCGCCCGGATAGAAGACGGCGTCGAAATCGGACGCCTTGACGCTGTCCAGCCGCACGGTTTCGGCCAGCACGGCCTTCGCGTCGGCGTCGTCCTTGAAGCGGCGGGTGTCGTCGGTCTGGGAGTCCGGCGCGTCGCTCTTCGGATCCAGCGGCGGCTGGCCGCCCTTGGGCGACGCGACCACGATGTCCGCGCCCGCGTCCTTCAGGGCGTAATAGGGCGCGGCGAATTCCTCGAGCCAGAAACCGGTCTTCTCGCCGGTGTCGCCGAGTTGGTCGTGCGAGGTCAGCACCATCAGAATGTTCATGGGGGGAGATCCTTCCGTTCGGGGGAGCCACAAGATGGGGTCTCGCGCGCCGTCCGCCACCGGAAACGAAAACGGGCCCGATGGTTTCCCATCGGACCCGCAATCTCAGGGCGCGAAACGCACCCTCAGGCCATGAGGCCAGATCTTACTTGATCTGGATCTTGGCGCCGGCGTCTTCCAGCTTCTTCTTGACTTCGTCGGCGGTCTGCTTGGAGACGTTCTCGACGACGTTCTGCGGAGCGCCTTCGACCAGGTCCTTGGCTTCCTTCAGACCGAGGTCCGAACGCACGCCACGGACTTCCTTGATCACGTTGATCTTCTTGTCGCCGCCGTCCAGCAGGACAACGGTGAACTCGGTTTGCTCTTCGGCGGCTTCAGCCGGAGCACCGCCACCAGCGGCCGGAGCGGCCATGGCGACCGGAGCAGCGGCGCTGACGCCCCACTTTTCTTCCAGCAGCTTCGACAGTTCAGCGGCTTCCAGGACGGTCAGAGCCGACAGGTCTTCAACGATTTTGGCGAGATCAGCCATGGGGTAGTTCCTTCGGTAGGATGGGGTTCAGTAGAGATTTTGCAGAGATGAAAGAGGCGGGTCCGCTTACGCGGCGTCCTTCGTGGCGTAGGCGTTGAAAACGCGGGCCAGTTGGGCCGCCGGAGCTTGCACGACGCCGGCGATCTTGGTCGCGGGAGCGTTGAGCAGGCCGAGCAGCGAAGCGCGGATCTGATCCAGCGACGGCAGTTTGGAGAGAACCTCCACGCCCTTCGCGTCCAGAACCTTGTCACCCATGAAGCCGCCCAGGACGACGAACTTGTCGTTGGCCTTGGCGTATTCAGCGGTGATCTTGGCGGCCGTCACCGCATCGTCGGCATAGGCGATGCCCACGGGACCCTTGAACAGGCCGTGGTAGTCGCTGCCGTCTTCGGCTTCGAGCGCCTTCAGCGCCAGGCGGTTCTTGACCACCTTGAACGTGCCGCCTTCTTTGCGAAGACGTCCACGCAGATCTTCCATTTCCGCAACGGTCAGACCCAGGTTGTGGGTCACGACCACGGCGCCCGCGTCGGCGAAAACGCCCTTCAGCGTTTCGATCGACTCGGCTTTTTGTGCGCGGTCCATTGCGGTCTCCAGTCTTGTATTCGCCGCCGGGCTTATTCCCGACGACGGATGTGGCTCGATCGCCGCGCATCGCTGCGAAGCGTTCAGGCCGGTCGTATTGTCCGAAGGAAGCTCAAACCCCGTGCCCCCGGATACCGGGTGACGGCGGTCGTCTGCATCCCCATCTCCCCACGGCGTCAGAGGGCTCTCTGACAGTTATGGCAGTGGGTGGCCCCCACGCCCCGAAGTTCTCGGACAGGACCGCCGCGTCCCGAGGGCTGCGACGGAGAAGGCGCGCTCTATACACGCAATCGGTGGAAACTCAAGCCGCTGCGCACATGCAGACCGTCTGCACGGGAAATCCTCAAGACGTGGGGGCCAAACCGGCGCAGGGTCGCGCGACCAAGGGTGGGGAGCCCCGCATGACCGACACCATCGAAGCCACCGGCCGCAACAGTCTGGGCCGCAGGAGCCCGCCCGTCCTGGTCGGCTTCCGGCTGGCCGTCGGCCTGCTGCAGGGCTTGGCCCTGTGGTGGCTGTACGCCTCGGCCTCATCGCTCGGAGGACTGTGCAGTCTGGCCGATGAGTCGAAATGCTTCACCCCGCACGGGCCCGCCACCATCCCCGAACTGTTCGGCCCGCTGGCGATGATCCTCGTCATGGTCCCGGTCCTGCTGCTGGCGGGCGCGGGGCGGATGCGCTGGCGAACACTGGCGCTGTGGGCGCTGGGCGCCACGGCCTTCCTGGCCCTGCTGGGCTGGCACGGGGTCGCGTCCCAGTCGCTTGTCGAGTACGGCCCGCGCACCCGGCCGCCCTTCCTGCCCTGGCCCATGCCCCTGTTCGCCGCGGCGGCCCTGTTCATCGGCCATCACCTGATCCTGCCCGCCGATCTGGAGCGCAGATGGATCGCCGCCTTCCCCACCTATTTCGACACCGCCTGGAAGGCCGGGGTGCAGCTGGCCCTGTCCATCGGCTTCACCGGTGCCTTCTGGATCCTGCTCTTCCTCGGCGCGGCCCTGTTCAAGGTCATCGGCATCCGGGCGCTCGGCGACCTGGTCGAGCAGGAATGGTTCTCCATCCCCGTCACCACCCTGATGTTCGCTGTCGCCGTCCACCTGACCGACGTACGCGACGGCCTGATCCGGGGCGTGCGCAGCGTGGCCCTGATGCTGCTGTCGTGGCTGCTGCTGCTGATGACCGTGCTGGCCGCCGGCTTCCTCGCCGCCCTGCCCTTCACCGGCCTGTCGGGCCTGTGGGACACCGGCAGCGCCACCGCCCTGGTCCTGTCCGCCGCCGCCGCCCTGATCATCCTCATCAATACCGCCTATCAGGACGGGCGCGATGACAACCTGCCGCCCGTCATCCTGCGCGTCGCCGTGCGCGTCGCCGCCGTCCTGCTCACGCCGCTCGTCATCCTCGCCTGCTGGGGTCTGGCCCTGCGGATCGGCCAGCACGGCCTGACGCCGGACCGGATCATCGCCGTCGCCTGCGCCCTGATCGGGGCCGCCTACGCCGTCGGCTATGGCGTCGCCGCCCTCCGGCCCTTCTGGCGCAAGGGCGCCGGCTGGATGCAGCCGCTGGAGCGCACCAACGTCATCACCGCCGTGCTGGAAGTCGCGGTCATCCTCGCCCTGTTCAGCCCCCTCGCCGACCCCGCCCGCCTGTCCGTCGCCGATCAGGTCGCCCGGCTGGAGCGCGGCGCGGTCAAGCCGGACCAGTTCGACTACCGCTTCCTGCGCTTTGAAAGCGGCAAGGCCGGCGAGGCCGCGCTGGACCGTCTGACACGCTCTTCGGACCCCCTCGTCGCCCGCAGCGCCCGCAACACGAAGGCGATTGACGCCCGATGGGATGACGCCGAAGTCGGCGCACCCGACTTCACGCCGATCTATGAGGTCGTGCCGGCCGGCGCCCGCCTGCCTGACGGCTTCGCGAACGCCCTGCCGCCCACCGACGAACGCGTCCAGGTCTGCCGCACCGCCGGGAGCTGTGTGGCCAGCCCGGTCGATCTGAACGGCGACGGCCGTCCGGAAGTTCTGGTCGCCAACAGCGGGGCGATCCAGCTCTGGACCTTCCGCGACGCCAGATGGACCATCGTCGGCGGCTGGACGCCGGATGGGTGCGTCCCGAACGGCCCGGACCGGCGCAGCGACCCTCGCGTCGCCCTGCGCGAAGGGAAGGTGCGCGCCCTCGCCCCGGAATGGCCCGACCTGGAAATCGCGGGCCGTCGCTCGACGGGACTGGTGCAGAACCGGGACTGCTCGGCCGTCGCCACAGCGGCTCGCTGACACCGCTTTCCGGCCACACCCTCCGCCAATCTGCGGCGCCGCACAAAAGCGCTCTTGACCCGGATGGTCGGGACCACATTACAGTCAGTTCATGTTTCGCGGATCGGGGGATCGCGCATGAACGGCCAGGGCGGTCAGGACGAGCTGCTGCGGCGCGCCGCGGAGGCGATCGCACGCCGGGACGCGGCGGGCGCCCTGACCCTGCTCGACCAGGCCGACGCCATGGGCCGCACCCACGACGGCAACCTGAACCGCGCTCTGGCCCTGCGCCTGCTCGACGACTTCCACGGCTCGCTGCGGGCCCTGGATGATGCGCTGGCGATGGAGCCCTATGACTTCGTCGCCCTGCTGGCCAAGGCCACCCTGCTGGAAAAGCTGGGCGGTGAGCGCGTCGCCGCCGACACCTACAGGAATGCGCTGAAGATCGCCCCGCCGCGCGAGCGCTGTCCGCCCGCCGTCACGGCCCAGATCGACCACGCCGACACCATCGTCCGCCGTCATGCCGAGGCCCTGCGGGATCACCTGCGCGCCGCGGTTTCCGGCCAGCGCGGGGCGATCGACGCCGCCACGCTGGACCGCTTCGATGAGGGGCTGGAGATCTATGCGGGGGTGATGAAGACCCCGAAACAGGAGCCGCTCCTGCTCAACTATCCCCGCCTGCCGGCCATCCCCTTCTACGACCGGGCGCTGTTCCCGTGGCTGGAGACGCTGGAGGCCGCCACCCCGGTCATCCGGAAGGAGCTGGCCGAGCTGGTGGACAGCGCCTTCGACGACTTCGCCCCCTACATCGCCTATCCGAAGGGCGCGCCGGTCAATCAGTGGGGCGAGCTCAACCATTCGCGCAAATGGACCTCGCTCTGGCTGTGGCGGGACGGCCAGAAGCAGTTGTCGGTGACCGACCGTTGCCCGGAGACCACCGCCCTGCTGGAATCCCTGCCGATGGCGGATCAGCAGGGCTTCGCCCCCACCGCCGTCTTCTCGGCGCTTCAGCCGCACACCCACATCCCGCCCCACACCGGTTCGGCCAATACCCGGCTGCTGTGTCACCTGCCGCTGATCCTGCCGGGCCCCGCCCGCTTCCGCGTCGGCAACACCACCCGCGACTGGAAGATGGGTGAGGCCTGGATCTTCGACGACACCATCGAGCACGAGGCCTGGAACGATGCCGACGCCATGCGCGTCATCCTGATCTTCGACGTCTGGAATCCCTGGCTGTCCGAAGGCGAAAAGACGCTCATCACCACCATGATGCTGGCCCAGCGGGAGTTCATGGCCGGGCGGTGATGCGGTGACGGCCGCGCCACGGGCGGTGGGGCTCTGGCGGCTGCGAAGTGGCTAGTGGCTAGTGGTTAGTGGTTAGTGGCTGGCCAGCAGTGTGCGGCGGACCATTCCGCGTCGCCCTTCCGCTAACGCTGCAAGCGCACAAATGACCGGTCCTCTGTTAGCGGAAGGGCGGCTCACATCGCGCACACACACCGGCGCCGGCCAGCCACTAACCACTAGCCACTAGCCACTTCCCCACGCCGCCCCCACCGGGTCCGCACCGCACGCGCACCACCGCCGCCGCCGCCCCCGTTAACCCCCCGCTCACCCTGCCCGACCACGCGATCTTCACCTTGTGACGGTTAAAACGTCCCGGAATGAGCCAGTCCCGCGACGCGAGGATCGGCCGGACGTGATGGAACAGGGGCCGCCCGCATGGCGAAGACCGTACTTGTCGTAGACGACGATCCGACCCAGCGCCGCATCGCGCAGGCGGTGCTGGAGCGCGAGGGCTACCTCGTCGTCCACGCCGAAAGCGGCGGCGAGGCCATCGACCGTCTGACCAGGGGCGGCGGAGCCGACGTTGTTCTGCTGGACATGGTCATGCCCGGCATGAGCGGCATGGAGGCCCTGGCCGAAATCCGCACCGCCGGCGTCACCACCCCGGTCATCGTCCTGACCGCCTCGGGCGGGGTTGAGGCCGTGGTTCGCGCCATGCAGGCCGGGGCCCAGGACTTCTTCGTCAAGCCGGTGTCCGCCGAACGCCTGCTGGTCGGCGTCCGCAACGCCCTGCAGCTGACCCAGCTGACGGCCGAGGTCGGTCGCCTGAAGAAGCACCATTCCGGCCGCACCTCCTTCGATGATCTGGTGGGGAACAGCGCCCCCATGCGGATGGTCAAATCGCTCGGCGCCCGAGCCGCCAAATCCGGCATTCCGGTGCTGATCACCGGCGAAAGCGGCGTCGGCAAGGAAGTCATCGCCCGCGCCCTGCACGGCGCCTCGGACCGCAGCGGCAAACCCTTCGTGGCCGTCAACTGCGGCGCCCTGCCCGTCAATCTGGTGGAGTCGATCCTGTTCGGCCACGAGAAGGGCAGCTTCACCGGCGCGTCCGACAAGCATCTCGGCAAGTTCGCCGAGGCCTCGGGCGGCACCCTGTTCCTCGACGAGATCGGCGAGCTGCCGCTGGACATGCAGGTCAAGCTGCTGCGCGCCCTGCAGGAAGGCGAGATCGACCCGGTCGGCTCCAAGCGGTCGGTCAAGGTCGACGTCCGCATCGTCTCGGCCACCAACCGCGACCTGGCCGAACAGGTCCGCGACGGCCGCTTCCGCGAGGACCTGTTCTACCGGCTCAACGTCTTCCCCATCGAGGCCCCGGCCCTGCGCGAGCGGCGCGAGGACATTCCGGCCCTGGTCGATCACTTCATCGCCCGCTTCAACATCGAGGAAGGCAAGCGCGTCGCCGGCCTGTCGGGCGAGACCCTCGCCCTGCTGACCGCCTTCGACTGGCCCGGCAACGTCCGCCAGCTGGAAAACGCCGTCTACCGCGCCATCGTCCTGGCCGACGCCCCCTTCCTGCAGCCGCACGACTTCCCCGCCATCTCCGGCATCTCCTCCCCGCCCATGGGGGAGGCGGCTCACGGCGACAGCCGTGAGCCGCAAGGGGTATCGGCGGCCGCCCAGTCCCGGCTCTCCGACATCGACCTGCCGCCCCTGCCGGACACGCCCATCCGCATCCTTGACGAGCGCGGCCATCTGCGCACGCTGGAGGAGATCGAGCGCGACCTGATCCAGCACGCCATCGAGGTCTATGCCGGCCACATGTCCGAAATCGCGCGCCGCCTCGGCATCGGCCGCTCGACCCTGTACCGCAAGGTCCGCGAACAGGGGCTGGAAGGCGCGCTCAGGGACGCGGGCTGAGCCCCTTTCCCGGGCTGCTGTATTTCGGCAACGCCCCGGGGAAGCCCGGAGTCTGAACGAAAGTTCATTGGCGTCCGCGCGCGACCCCGCCGAAGACCGGTGCGCTGCGGACGGGCAACTTTCGGTTTCATCGCTGAAATGCGACGGAAACACGCGAGCTGTACGTTTACCGCTCTGATTTCCGCTCCCCGAGGCTCTTCGTATGCTGCTTGTGACCACCGCGCTCTCCGGCCTCATGGCCGGTGCGATCCAGACCGCGCCGACCCCGCCGCAGACGACGCCGCCACAGCAGACGCCTGCGCCCGCGACCGCGGACGCCCCGGCGACGACGGAAGCCGACGACGACGCCTATGACCTGGGCACCGCCACCGTCACGGGCTCACGCCCCCGCGGCGCCGTCGACACCGACATCCCCGCCGACGTCACCCTGACCGCCGAGCAGATCCAGGCCTACGGCGCCTCGAACATCTCCGAGCTGATGACCTATCTGGAGCCGCTGACCCGCAGTTCCAGCGGCCGCACCGACCTGCAGCCGGTCTTCCTCGTCAACGGCCGCCGCATCTCGGGCTTCCAGGAAATCCAGGGCATCCCGACCGAGGCCATCGAACGCACGGAAATCCTGCCCGAACAGGTCGCCCTGCAGTTCGGCTATCGCGCCGAGCAGCGCGTGGTGAACTTCGTCCTCAAGGCCAATTTCAACTCCATCACCGGCGAACTGACCGGCCGCGGTCCGACCCAGGGCGGTCGCACCACGGCCGAGATCGAGGGCAACGTCCTGCGCATCAGCGGCTCGAACCGCTGGTCGATGGACGCCGAATACGAGCACTCCAGCCCGCTGTTCGAATCCGAGCGCGACATCCGCCGCGACGCGGGCTCGACGCCCTATGACTTCATCGGCAACGTCACCATCCCCGGCTATACGGCCGCCTGCGCCACGACGCCCAACAGCTGCGCCGTGATCGACCCGGCCCTGGGCACGGCGGTCACGCCGGTCCCCGGCGGGATCACCAACCCGACCCTGGCCGACTTCGTCGCCGCCGCCCCCGGCGGCATCCGCACCGGCGACCTGGGCGCCTATCGCACCCTGCTGTCGGAAAGCGACCGCACCACGGTGCGCGGCACCATGAAGCGCGACCTCAACAGCACCACCCAGCTGACGGTCAGCGGCAGCCTGGAAAACAACCAGAGCCGCAGCTTCAACGGCCTGCCCGGCGTCAGCCTGAACCTGCCGGAAGCCAACCCCTA